>OW818698.1:4800000-8198536 GCA_942493375.1 Abditibacteriota bacterium
ATCATAGTTATGCCGTTCAATATCTGAATGCTTCGCGGTGGGTGGTTTTCATCTGTCATCTGCGTCCTATGGGACCGGGACATTATTCCAAGGTCCACTCTACCCCCACCACCGCAGCAGTTCTCAATAATCAGCTCCGGAAATGTAACCAACAGTCTGTCAAAAATCCCATAAAGAATCTCGTAGTGTCTGAAAGTCGTGTTCTCATTGTAGTTCTCATACACACGGTCACCGAGTCCCGACGACATCGGGGCGCCGTCGATTCTCAGGATATCTATGCTATACTCCCGGACGATCCGATTGAGTTCACTTTCAAGCCACGCTGCAGCTTCCGGAATAGTGTAGTCCAGGTTAAAACGCTCACAAACATCCGGATAAGGTTTCCCTTCTCTCTTCACAACCCAGTCAGGATGCTCCGCATAAATCTTGCTGTGGAGCCCAATCCCCTCTGGCTCAATCCACAAACCAAACAGCATCCCCTTTTCCTTGAGCTTGCTGACTATTGGAGCAAACCCATTCGGGAACCAGTCTCTCCCTGGTGTCCAGTCTCCCATAAACCTGGAATAAGCCGAATCAACCCTTTCTCCGCTTGCATCTCCGCCAAACCAACCGGCATCAATGATATAAGCATCAGCACCCAGTTCCGAAGCTATCTCGATATCCGTAAGCACAGTCTCCTCATGTAGGTCCCGGGTTAAAAACAGAGATCCCGCAGAATTATAAGATACCACAGGCAAGGAATGTATAGGAGTCTTCGGAACCACGGATTTATGGATATGCTCATGTGCTGCCTGCACACAACCATCCAGGTCCGTCTGCACACACCCTATATGCACCGCTGGCGTAGTTATTGTTTCACCAGGATCCATAACACGCATAACTGAAGAGGACTTCGGTCCGAATTTCACATGAGCCATCTGTCTCAAAGTCGTATCGCAAACAATTTCAGCTTTCCATGCCCCTGACCAACCTAGATAGAACGCAAAATAAGTAGAAGCTGATTTGCTTCTCAATATGAAAAATGGCCACTGGAACCCGCTTGTCCCGTACGGTCCAGTCATCTCCAAACCCGTTATTACATCGTTTTGCAGATCAGACCACTCGAATCTGCCCTCCTGCGCCCATCCGTTCCCAGTAAATCTCCCGATCTGCATAGGAGTCTTCACATAATCTGCACCACCAAGCCCACTAGTCTGGGCAACAATCCCTGAAAACACCGATAAATCCGACAGCGCAGCCGGTCTGTCCGACGTATTGGTTATCTGCAACCATCTCGTAATAAACCCGGTCCCGTCTACGCTGGTATGCACATTCACACTTACTGGTCGGATGCTGTGATGTAATCTCAGTGTGGAATGGTTATCGTCCTGCTCAGCGCCATCAAACTCCCATCCCCAGTCCATAGACTGCCCGTCTATGTTGATTGAAAATGCCTGCTGAGGGACATCCGGATTAACTGGCTGGAACTCGCATTTATCCATTATCCTCCCACACGCCGACCAGTGCCTTCCAACCAGCTTGGTATCTATAAACTGCTCCTGATAAACCGCCATCCCGGAGACATATCGAAAATCAGGATTGTCAGATAGTCGAAATTTTATTTCTGAGAAATCATTGTTTTTCGCCATTTCATGTTTCTCCTGTATAAAAGAAGCTACTATATGCCGGAAGTCTAGCACAGCCACGTTAACCAGTCAATTTGAAGAAGGAGTTAGCATCATTACTATTGAACCGGAAAGCATACCAGGAGCAGTATTTCCAGGGAGGCAGTTATGACAAAGCAGTATATAAATCCGGAGCAGTGGGTTTTTGATGGTTCAGAGCATTATAGTGGTTGGCTGGACCACCGGAGCTTGCTGCAGATAAATCATCCCTGGGAAGAGAGCATAGAGGGCAGTTACGGACGTTTTTCAGTTGATGTCCATATAGATCCAGCTCTGCAGGATTCCGAAAAAGTATATCTGGTTCTCAGTCAGTCAGATGACTATATGGGTCACGTCCCCGGTAACAATGAATGGATGGGTACACAGCGTTTCATTGGGCACAGGTTCAAAGAGCTCCGCATAAATGGTGAGCTCATCTGGGAGAGCGATGTAGCCGACAATGAAATGCTGACAGGACCCGATGGGGATTATGGAGGATATGATGAATCCATAGAAATCCCATTATATACTGACCCCTATCTCTGCCTCGATGTTACAAAATACATCGGCGATACCATAACCCTCAGTTTTACTATGGTTGATCGAATCGCCAGCAGCATTGTGTTGCCCGAAGACGACTTCCACAGGTTTGCCTGGAGCGAGACAACCCCTGAATACGCCAGACCCAGGTTCAAAACCAACTGCTACACAGGCGATTTTGTCCTTACAGTTGATCCGACTTTCCGTCCGGATACTATCAGGTGTATTAGCGAAACTCCTGTGAATGATCTCAGTAATTCATCTATCCCATTGCCCGAACTTGATCTGGTCATGACATCTGGTCTACCCGCACTTGGTTTTCCTGTCCGCTGCGGTATCCCATTACCGATGGGGTGGCTCTGCGACCAAAACAAACTCCAGTTGGTAGACCCTGGTGGCAATGCAATACCGGCAGCTTTTGAAGTTACGAGTAGATGGAAAGATAGCTCCATTCGCTGGGTGTTGTGCGAATATCCAGCTAAAAAGCAGGGCAAATACTCTCTCGCTAAATCCGATGTCTCATCAACTGATCCCGATATAAAAACCAACGAACCATTGCGTGAGTTATCCAATGGATTGCTAAACGTAGAATTCGGAGAACTGGGAGAAACTGACATACTGCGTGGAATCGAATATGATGGCACTAGCTTTACCGGCTCTCTGCAGTTCAAAATACGAATGAGTGCAGGTGGCGAACTTCGGCCATATCTAGGGGTCATAATATCGATTGAACTTGAAAAGCGAAACAGAGTCTGTTGTGTTGTTAAGCTCACTGGGGAGATGGTAGATGAAAACAGCACACGCTTTGGACCGTGGACCGCACGTATTGAGCTATGGGAAGACCTTCCCTATCTGATTGTAGACTGGGACCTTATCAATGAGTCCGATCAATATGTAGCAGACCTGTTCGACTGGTCAGCTGTCTTTCAACTTAAAGACTTTGTCCGGGGCAAGCTGGACTTTGGGGAGTTCAGAGAAACCAGCCTGGAAGTCCACCGGATGGATACTGCTTTCCTATCCAGGGCAGCGCAACCTGCACACATACCAGACCTCAGAGCAGTTGAGTGGATGCCCAACAGCTATGTCCTGTGCCGTCAACTGGACGAAAACTTCGCCAAGATCAACAGGGGCAGACCGATTGTTGGATTTACAGAAAAAGCCCCTGGATTTGCCAGGATAACCAAAGACAACAGATGCATCGCAGCCTCTACAATGTGGTTTGCCGAACAGTACCCCAAGGGTTACCAGTTCATACGCGATGAGATGCAGATATGTGTTACCCCAAATCCAGAGGATGTAGCTGGTTGGTTGCACGACTGTCCACACGTAAGAATCGGAAGAGGAGAAGCCAAACGCCAGAGGTTTGCTCTATGGTTTGCTGACAGCATATCATTTGAGGATGTTGAGAAATTCAACGCCTGTATGCAGGACCAGCCAGTGCTATATTCGAAATCCTGGTTCGGTTACACCCAGGCTTTGGAGACCGGGGCAGGGGATGAACATAGCCGGACCGAAGTGTTCGAGAAAATCCTGGATGATGAGTGCGCATTTACCGGATACAATCTCCCGCGTTATGGTCACAGGGAATACCTGGACACTGCCTGGATAAACAACTACCGCAGCCGTGCACACATCTCTCTGTTGCGCTGGGTCGAAACAGGAAATCCTGAATGGTTGAGATATTTTAATGCCACTTGCAGACACAGCAGGGATGTCGATCATATTCACTTCAACCCCGAGCATCCGGACTGGGTAGGAGCAACCCACGAATACAGCCCGGACCATGCCACCCTTGGCCCGATGCATCATATAGGTCTGAACACAGATGACTTGTTAGAACACTACCTGCTGACCGGAGACCGCTGGAGCCTGGATGCTGCGACTCAGATAGCTGAACATGTTCTTAAATGTGAACCCTATGCCCGCTCTGCCAGGGCCGTCGGCTGGCCCCTCGCTCAGGTCTGCAACTGGTATGATCATACCGGTGACACCCGCTTTCTGGATAAAGCCCAGGCCTTCGTTTCAGCTGCAATCAGTTTCACACGTTCCCGCAGAGGCATATTCGATGAAATCCACGGTTGCTGGAACTATCCTGGAGCCGTCCCATTCATGACTGCCTATCTTTTCTATGGTCTGACCAGATATCACCGCCTGACTGGCTGTGAGAAAACAGGAAAGCTCATCCGTGCTCTATCAGATGGAATCATCGCCGAATGCATCACCAGACCCGGTTACACCCGCTACTCACCCTTCCCGGAATGTAACGTCCCAGGCACCGCAGCATCCACCAACGGTTGGTCAGTAAACCTCGGAGGCCTGCACGCCTACGTCTATCTGCACACCGGTGAAGAAGTCTACAAACAGGCAATGCTGGACTGCTACAATGCAGTTAAGGAAGATTCCTCATCAGTCTCAATGGATATGACCCAACTCTACGGCTGGCTGATAAGAGGAGTAAACGCCGCAGGAGATAAATGAATATCTATATCTTTTCTATCTCACGCAAAGCCGCAAAGCCGCCAAAATAGATCGATACTTTCTATATATCACGGGGACTCAAACAATGGATACTGAAAAACCAACAAATGATAATGAAATAGACAATTCCCTTCTTAGCGTCTTTGCGGCTTTGCGTGATAATAAATCCCTTCTGAATGACAAAAAAGGAGCACTTTCAATGCCAGCAGAAATCGGATTTGCATCATTTGATATAAGTAGTTGCCTTCCAGCGACCAAGCCTTTCGCAAACCCTCTGATGGGCCAGGTGATGTTTGCCGGTGGTGATCAGAGTGCTCTGTGGATTTCACTCGATATGTTAATGCTGTCTGCTCCTTTGTGCTCCAAACTTCGAGCAGACCTGTCCAGCCAGTTGAATATCCCCGCCGAAGCTATAGTTATCCACGTAATGCACAACCACACCAGCCTGGACGATACCCCTCTGCTGGGCTCAGGATATGATGACTGGTTGGAAATGTTAGCAGACGCCTCTCATGAAGCCATCAGCAATGCCGAACCAGCATACTATACTCACCTCAGATGCCCAACTCCTCCCGGAGTATTCGTCCGCAGACGGCAGAAAATAGATGATTTAGGCAAGATGTGCGTATTCATGGGTTTCGATTCTACTGAGGACGGCATAGCAGACGCAGCAAGAATCAACAAAAACCGAGTTGCCCAATGGTATGGGGGATTTGATAAGATGCCTGAGTTGCCGGATTCCATGCCGTATGATGAACCAGTTGATGATCTGGACCTTGTCCTGTTTCGAAATGCATCGGCTAAACCCTTAGGTTCAATAGCTAGATTTGCCGGGCACGTTATAGCAGCGGGACATTCCCCGGTCCCGCACTACAGCAGCGATTTCCCCGGCATTCTAAGAAATATGATAGAGGAACAATACGGCGGCGTCTGTATGACCATGAATGGCCCATGTGGAGACATCACGGACTTTGAACAGGTCGAATTCACATTCCCAACCGTGCAATCAGAACCAACACCCACCTCCACAATCTGCATGCGCCATATAAGCGACGATGCCACCCAGGCTGAAGTAAAACGACTCGGTCTCACATTAGGTAAAACATATCAACAGCAAATAACTGAGTCTCTAGTTTTCCGGAATCCTGCTCCGGGTGGGCGGGGGATTGATGAACGCACATTGGCTGAGGCACGCGCAGAGGCCATGAACATGGCATTTGCGGATCTGAGTACATATAGGATTGATCCTTCAGTGACGGGATTTATCTCAGAGCAGTTAGCCAGAAAACACAAGGTTATGCCAATGGGTAAGAATGGTCCCATTCTGATGGTAGCCATGGTAGATCCAAATAATCCGGTCGCTCTTCAGGAAATACGCATTTTCAGTGGTGCACAGAAAGTTATAGCAGCTCTTGCAACCGAAGATGATGTAATAGCTGCTATTGATCGCACTTATAATGCCTCTGAAGATAGTGATTCCGGTAGTAACAGCATTTTACAAAAATATGCTCTCCTTGCCAATCTCCATCCAGCAAAATTCAAACCGGTAGATAATGTAAGAGTAAATCGATCCGAGCTCAATCTACCGATGCGGGATGACCTGACTGACATAGAAACTGCAGAAAAACTGCGTGATGAGTGGCTGGAGCGTTTCGAAAGTCTCGTTGCATCGCGTGCCCCTTTATCTGAAGTTAAACATGCAGCAGACAGGTGGGTGTTCTACCTCTATCACCCTCTGTTCTATGGAGATTGGCGGTATTTGTGGCCGGAGGATTTGGCTAAACGGGCCATTTCAGCCGATATAGTGAATATCCGCATTGGTGACTTACTGCTCTGTGCCTTGCCTGGTGAAGTGTTCCTTCCTACCGGAAGAACCATCAGGGATACAATTGAGCAAGACGGTCTCATTGCGCTGACTGCCGGAGAATGTAACGGAGATATCGGCTATCTTCCTCCTGCAGACGAACACCCATTTGGTGACTATGAGACCTGTGCCTGTGTGGTAGTTCCTGAAGCAGTTGATATAATATTAAGTGCGGCAATCTCTGGAGCGCGAGAATTGAGTTAAGGTTGAAGCAATATCATGAATCTTCTTGTATGCGATAATCTGGATCATTTACCTGAGTTTAAGCAAAAAGCCTCACAATATTTCGAAACAGATTATATTTGCGGTGAATGTGATTTCAATATAGGAGACTACGACTACCTGATACCGTCATTGCGCTATCGGTTGGATGAAAATATCCTCGCAAAAGCTGCAAATCTAAAGGCAATATCAACCCCATCCACAGGCACGGATCATATAGATTATGACGCCTGCACCAGATTAGGTATGGATGTATTTTCACTCAAAGATGACACTGAGTTTCTATCAGGAATAACAGCCACAGCAGAACTAGCATTCTCACTCATCCTGAATGTAATGAGGAAAATACCTTCTGCTTACAGGGATGTTCTGGATGGTAACTGGACACCTGCGAAGTTCAGGGGATTTGAACTGCAGGGAAAAACACTTGGTATTCTGGGCTGTGGAAGACTGGGAAGCATTGTGATTGATTATGCACAGGCGTTCCGTATGAATGTGCTTGTCTGTGACCCGTATAAGCAGATAAATCGCCCAAATGTGCGTCAGGTTGTGTTGGACGAATTATTGCAGGAATCTGATATAATCACCCTGCACGTTCATCTGAATGAGGAGACCAAAGGACTGATTGGTCCTGTTGAGTTTGGAAAAATGAAGAAGGGAGTCGTCATCGTAAATACTTCCAGAGGGGCAATCATTGATACGCCTGCCCTTCTTGATGCTCTAGAGACCGGCAAAGTAATGGGTGCCGGATTGGATGTTTTAGATGGCGAACTAAATACCAGCATTGGTCAACATCCAATTGTCGAATATGCTAGGACACACGACAATGTGATTATAACTCCGCATATGGGAGGCGTCACTTTGGAATCCCAACGAAAGGCCTTCATGCGGGCACTCGACAAACTAATCCAACATAGCGTAACAGCTCAGTAATATCGGTATTTGTCATCCTTCGTTCCTCAGGATGACAAATACCCGCGATGAAAGGAATTGAGTTTTGAGCAGAATTATTGAGGCTTACAGGGCAATCCATGAGCAGGGGTTCATGCCGATTTTTGTTGATAATGGACTGGATTCCAAAATGCTCGTAGAAGCCTGCGTGAATGCCGGAGCAAAAGGCATCGAATACACTCTCAGGCGTTCTGATGCCCATGAAATGATCCCATGGATCCGTCGCAACTATCCTGACCTATTCCTGTTAGTAGGAAGCACACTTGATGATGCCAACATCGTTACCCATTGCAAAAAAAGATACTCGCAGCTCTTAACTGTTCCTGAACTGGACGAGATAGGTGTTGATGGATTTGTCTCGATGATCGGTTGGACACAGGATAGCATTCGAAAGTATTCTCCAACTCGAATAATCATTCCAACTGCCTCCACAACAACTGAAGCCTTCCAGCAGATCTCAGCCGGAGCGCATTTTATCAAGATACTTGGTTCTGACATTTCACTGGTGAAAAGATGCCGCGCAGAACCCGCATTTGAGTACTGTCCGATCTTTGTGACTGGTGGGCAGAACCCGGAAACCATCCCGGACACTATTGCCGCCGGTGCACTGCTCATAGGCTCCGGTTTCGATCTCATACTAAAAGGTATGTCGGATGATGTAACATATGACCAGGTAACAGAAAGACTCAAGATTTATCTTGATGTAACCAGAGAGTCACGCGCTAAATACTGGCCGGAGACGGTTTCTGATACCATATTAAACAATAGTGAATGGCTGAAAGCTCTGTCGCATTATCATCCGTTCACACAGGACACAGGAGAGTAACACTATGTCTACCAACCCAAAAACGCCAATCAAACTCGAGCTCGGAGTCCCGCAGTACTTCATGGATGATTTCCTTATAGCCGACAGCAGGAAGATTCAACGTCACTGGCTGCCTGCGAAAATATACCCATATCCAGTAGTAAACTCCGACAAATCCTGGGAGTATAGAATCCTGGCGATGTTTGGCAGTGTGATTCCCAAACCTGATAGTGGCTATTTTATGTATTACTACAACTGGCCAACTAAGGTTTCGGGCGTAACATGCATTGCGACAAGTGAGGATGGATTCCGTTGGAATAAGCCGGAGCTGGGTATTACCGATTTCAATGGCAGTAAAGCGAACAATGTTATCATCGCTCCTCCAGTTCTGAATGATGGTCCAAGTATGATGTATGACCCCGATGATCCCGTTCATCCATATAAAGCTATGATTTTTCAATGTGATGGTGAAACATGGTGTGAAAAGTGGGGGCTCTATGGTTATGAGAGCGCTGACGGTGTTAACTGGACACCAACAACTCCGCACCTGCTTTTGCGTGCTGGTGATAGAAGCAACTTAATGGGTACCTAAACATAATGGTAAATATCGCGTGTATACTCGTCATAAAGATATGTTCGAGCACTGCGGTGCACGTGCGATATATTTGAGTGAGAGTGAAGACTTCAAGACATGGTCTGACCCTGAACTGGTCCTGGCTCCGGATCTTGTTGATGACCCGGATGTCGAATACTATGGGATGAGTGTTTTTGAACGCAACGGAATGTTTTTTGGCCTGCTGGAATACTGGAGGTCTTCAATAGATGCCATTGAAATCCAGCTTGTATTCAGCCGTGATGGCCGCAGTTGGCAGCATCCCATCCCGCGTGAACCGTTCATAGCACCAACTTATGACTGGAATCGCAAGTGGAACAGCTGCGCCAGCAATGGCCCGATTATTATCAATGAACAGATGGTATTCTATTTTGGCGGACGCAATACAAGCCACCACTATGATTCCGCCCAGCAGCACGGTGCTATAGGATATGCTTCAATGCCGCTCGATCGTTTCTGTGCGCTTGAAACTACAACCATAGGTCAACTCACAACCAAACCAATTGAATGGCCCGGGGGAGAACTACTGCTGAACTCCGATATGCGCACATCATACGAATCCCACCCGGCAGCCGGTGGAGGCACTATGACAATAGAGATCCTGGATGCAAATGGCACACCCATACCCGAATGGAGCGGAGACAACAGTGCCCACTACCACAGCAACACCCACTCCCGCGGCGGAATCCACGGAGGAACAGTAGAATGGCCCCAGGACCGAAAACTAACAACCCTGAAAGGCCAGACCATCCAAATAAGGTTCCACATGAAGAACACAAGATTGTTCACAATGGCTGCAACGTAAGTAATGCACAACCCAATTCCCCCTTGGGAAAGTGCACAAGCCAATTCCACCTTGGAGAATGGGGTTAGGGGGATTGATTCCCTTCTCCATGGAACTATTTCGTAAACAATACGATAATAGTTACATAAACATTATCGCAGGAGAATACATTGCTCTATAACAAAAATAAAACCGCATTTGAACTAATTGAATGCCATTTCAATATTGAACCAGGAACCGTGGCTATATATAGATTCATCTCGCCTGAGGAACTCACAGATGAAGAACCCATAAAACTTTTAGCTGTGAACAAGGACACGCCTGAAACCGGACAGGTGGATGTAATCACAACTGAGCCAACTATCAATACTCCATTCACAACAAAAATTGCATTCGTAACAGAGGACGAAATGCTGCGTATAGAGGCAGGGGAAATCGAATTACCTGAAGGCTGGGACCTTGCTGCAGCGCGCAAACACCCTCGCCCACTAAAACGCAGATCACGTAAATAGATCAAACTGCAGATTGTGTGAAACCATAAAAAATAAATTTTGCTAAAAACCCTCAAAACCGTTGACAAACAAAAAACGGCATGATATCCTCCAAAATAAGTCAATGTTAACACAAAGATTGAAAATGGAAGTTAACTTGATTTTGGATCAATAATTTGGAGGAAAATGAATGTGTGCTGTTAGAACAATTTTGGTGTGTATGCTATTGCTTTGTTTGGGCATAACCTGCCAGGCATTCACTTTTGAGAAAGTCGGTTCTACTTTCGACTTTAGCTATGATATTTCACTCAATTGCACTCCCTCTGATCCGGGTGTTCGAGATTGGGATATGAACTCAACTTCAATTGATACTTCATCAAGTTCCCTTTCTCTCACTCCCTCAATAAAAACTGGTACTGAGTGGTTGGCCAAGCTTGACCATCTTCAATCGGCAGAAACAAAAATATTCCGTGATTCCTCCGGGGAATCTACTGAAGATATAAGCAGTAATGAATGGATCTACACCTCCGTTCACCAGAGACCGGAATTAGAGTTCTATCAACCTGCATGGTACACTGCCCACGATTATTTTTACCAGCTTACTGCGACCACATCCGCAACTGCATGCTACCTTATAAATCCCCTTAGTGGAGAAAACAAGGGTGATGAGGTAATGCTGACAGTTGAAGGTTGGACTGAGCATGAAGAGAACTGGCGAGGACCTGATGGTTCTGCTATTAAAAATGAAGACATAACAAATAATCCCATCAGTCCGACTTTTTCGATAAATGGTATTAATATGGGGCCAATCGACGGCCAAAGATTTTTCACTGCACATATTGGCGATACGATCTGTATGACAACATCCGTGAGTTCCACCGTTAACTCGCAGGGCAAAGTTGTTGGTTGGCCTTCAAATTGGACTGCCACATCAACAATGCCATTAGGTTTGTTTGTTTCTTCATCAATTAATGTTGCTGGATCACGGTCTCCGACTTCTGCTGTACCTGAGCCTTCATCACTTCTTGGTTTGGGTTCTGCTCTAGCAATGCTTGCACCAAGAATGATAGGAACTCTCCGCCGACGCAGGAATTAACTGATACTAGAGTCAATCCTGGCTTCCACCATTACGGCAAGGTGAAAGCCAGGATTTATTTATTTTGATACAGTTGCTGTCCAGAATTATCTTCTTATATGAATCATAACCGGACGATCAATACGTGACATAATCCTTCAATGCTCAGCCTCTAATAAGCTTTTCATATCCTCAAAATTGAACACCGGAGCTTTGCACGTATTTCCAATGCAGACATAAGCAGTGAAATCACCTAATGCTGTTTTGCTATCGACTATCGGAACCGCAGACTGCATCGTGCTAAGCTCCTCCGGGACCACCCAAATGACCGGGCTATCACCCATATAGGAACCCCATATATACCCCCGGCTCTTCTGCAATTCAGAATTGTTTTTATCTGCAATCATGACAATCTGAGTTGTTGGATGAGTATAGAACATATAAGCATCCAGTAATGCAGGGCATGCAATTGGCTGCTTTTCCAGTTCATCCCTGAAATAGCTGAAGATCCCTTCCGCAACGGAATTATATCTTTCGCTCTCTATCCCCAGAGACGTAAGCAGGCATATAAGTTTCGCCATACTGCTGTTACCCGATGGCTCCACTCCGTCGTAACCGTTAATAGTCCTCCGCAGAAGCTCTTCTCCATCTGCCCCGGTCTCGTAAAACGGACCAAATTCTGACTTGAACAGTCGGATGGCATCTTCCGTCAGCGTTTTGGCTTTATTCAGATATTCCAGGTTCGATGTCGCTTTGAATAACTCGACGGCTGCCAGTCCCAGCTCTGCATAGTCCGCTAGATAACCCTTGATTGCACTTTCACCATCCCTGTATCTCCGCATCAACCTTCCACCGGAATCGAACAGATTGTCGGATATAAACGAATAGATACTCTCTGCACTGTGTATAAACTCACTATCCCCAAAAGCCATGCCAGCCTTGACCAGGCCGTGTATATAAAGGCAATTCCAGGAAGTAATCACCTTGTCATCTCTAAACGGCCGGATTCTTACGCTCCGTCTATCAAAAAGCTTCTGCCGGTTCAGTTTAATGTTCTCAGCCTGCTCAAGCCCAAACTTTTCCAAATGCGTCAGAGGAGGAGTCCCGGTACTTTCGTTCAAGATAGTATGCCCCTCGAAATTCCCGGATTCAGTCACATTCCAGAGTTTCTCAAGAAATCCCGAATCATCACCCGTAACCTCCATGAACTCGTCCAGACTCCACAAATAGAACTTGCCTTCCACACCCTCACTGTCAGCATCCTCCGCCGATGCAATACCGCCACCTGACACCGCCAGATCCCTCTGCACATACCCTATCACATCATATGCAGCCTGCTTGAAGAACTCCTTACCCGATAGCTGATAGCACTCCACCAGTGCCTTCAAAAACAGCGAATTGTCATACAGCATCTTCTCGAAATGGGGCACCAGCCAGCTATGATCAGTTGAATACCTGCAAAGTCCACCGCCGATCTGGTCGTAAATCCCACCCCGTTTCATCGCACCAAGCGTCCATTCAACCATCTCCAGCGCCTGAGCATTTCCCGTCCGGTAGTAGTAGTCCAATAAGTAAGACATCGCCATATTTGGAGGGAACTTGTTCCGGGGATCTGTTTTGAACCCAAACTGCATCTTGTCATAGAATGTTTCATACATCCTGTAAGCCTGCACAAAGCAATCTTTAAATGGCAGTCCGCCACCTGGACTCTTCCGCTGGTTATCCTTAAGAAGTCGAGTGATCTCCATAGAAGCATCTATAAGTTGACTCCGGTTTGTACGCCAGGCTTCGCTGACTATCTCCAACACTTCCCTGAAACTGTTCATACCGTATCTGCGGGTAGGAGGAAAATATGTACCCCCGAGCATTGGCTTCTTGTCAGGAGTAAGGAACATATTCAGAGGCCATCCCCCTTGTTGACCTGTAGCATTCAAAGCATCCATATAAATGCTGTCAATATCAGGTCGTTCCTCACGGTCAACCTTGATCGCCACAAAGTCTCGATTCAACTGTTTAGCAGTCTCCTCATCCTCAAACGACTCCCGCTCCATCACATGGCACCAGTGGCAGGTTGCATACCCTATGGAAAGAAAGACCAGCTTATCTTCACGGGCAGCAGTCTCAAAAGCCTCATCCCCCCACGGATACCAGTCCACAGGATTATAAGCATGCTGCAAAAGATAAGGACTCTTCTCATTAATCAATCGATTAGCAATAAGCTCAAGTTTGTTCTGCATAACACACCCCTAATCATCCTGCCCATTTGCCCGGAACATTAACCTCCACAAATCATCTCTGAAGGAAAGTATAGGAACAAACCAGAATATCTACCTTTGTTCTATAGTCATGTTCCAGGTGGTAGTCAAATGCTCAGAAATCTGCTTATAGTCTGTATCATTGCAATATGTACACCCTCAACCGCAAATACGTCGGTTATATGCAATCCAACCAAAGGCTCAGTTGTTGTCGAAGCCGAGAGCACATATGACACAAATTTCCTGTATGGACCGCAACTCGATAAACCAGGCTCCGAAGGCTGCATAAGCCGTGGATATTTGAACCTCAATGTTACAACTCCCCCAGAAAAAGGCGGTCCCTGGTATGCCCGATGGATTTTCCACGTCCCTGCCGATGGAGCCTACCACATCTGGCTACTGGACAACCCATTCGCAGGTAAAATGAATTGGCAGCTGAACAACAGCCCGTTTACTGATAGAAAAAACGAAGTAGAGATCAAGACTGGCATATCATCACCATACGATATGCACACCTGGCGTCGTATTACCGCAGCCCCCGTTCAATTGTCCAAGTCCGAAAATCCACAGAAGTTCGGAATACAGGTAGAAATGGATGGTCCCCGGGCAGGTTGCTTTATGGATGCAATCGCCATAGTTCCAGCCGGCAATATTCCGGAAGGCTGGGTGAAGCAGATCGATGATCCGGTCACCAGCAGCAACCCAACATTGACCATCGCCCCTATGTCCTCGGTTCCAACTATCGATGGAATCAAAGATCCTGAAATCTGGGACAAAGCAGCATCAGTCACCCTGGTCCATTCAGTCACAGCAGCAAAGACCAAAAACGCCAGCAAAGCCTGGATAGGTTACCGCAAAGAAGGCCTCTATATATTCGCTGAATGCAGAATGACCAACCCGCAAAAGCTTGTCGCAAAAATCACCAACCATGACGGCAATGTATGGGAAGATGACTGCTTCGAAGTCTTCCTTGGTAAACCAGACTCCGACTTTGGTCACCTGATCATCAACAGCAAAGGGGTCGTATATGACGAACGGGGTTCGGATGGTAAATTATGGGACTCCGATGTAACAGTAAGCACAAAGACTACCGACTCTGGATGGACAATCGAAGCATTCGTACCGGCAAAGCCAATGAAACTCGATGACCTCTCTACAGACCAGTCCTACCTGTTCAATCTCGCACGGGAAGATGTTGAGACCGGTGAAATATCCGGTTGGTCACCGACCGGAGGCAGCCTGCTAGATCGTGATTTGTTTGGTACCCTAAAGCTCGCGCAGAACGTACCCGCAGAATCCAACATCCGCCTGTTTGGAACAGTAAAAGATGAAAAAGCCAATCCGGTCAGTCTTGCCCGTATCTCCTGTGGAAGTCTGATCACCCAGAGCGGTCCTGATGGTGTATATCTACTTGACGGCACCGGTCAGACAGACCCAACCGTCACCTGTTTCCTCTCAGGTCACATAGGTCAAAAACAACCAGCTAACCAGGATAGATCAACTACATTCCTGCTTCGCCAGAAGTCAAACTACGGAGTCTCCTACGAGCCTGCGTTCACCGAATCGGAAACCTGCAGAGTTATCTCCGTCCCGCTTGATGCTAAAGTCAACGGAGACTACCGGCCTACACCAGAAATATGGGAAACTCCTGCTCACACCCGGATATATGCCGCTAAAGGTCAGACCCAGCCATTCTCATTGGCAGTCTATGCCAAACAAGATATTCAGAACGTTAAAATCTCTTCTTCCCAACTTCGTTCTGCTAAAGGAAAGCTGCTCCCGGCTCCTGATATAAGACTTGTTCGAATATGGGTCAAACGCAAGGGCTACGACACAAGCGCCCCTTCAGACCCGATCCCGGAGATACTGGATCCGGCACAACCAATTGATATACCGTCTGGTAATTTCCGTCAGATATGGGTGACTGTCACACCGCCGGATAATGCAGTTCCTGGGGTATACAAAGGCTCTCTGACAATAACTCCCCAGCAGGGCAAACCAGCAATAGTCCCAATTCAGGTTACCGTTCTACCATTCAAACTCCAGGAACCAAAAAACAAGCTGCTGGGTGTGTTCCACTACGGCAAATCCGGTAATTGGTGGATGTTCAACCCGACCACAACTTTCGAGCATTATGATGCCCAGTATGCAGACATGCACGCACACGGAGTCCGGGGCATGTTCTTCTGCGATGGTCCTGAGTTTGTTTTGCGCAACAAGGGCAAGTTGATCGTCTACTGGGGGTTTGAAGGCACCAGATCCGCAACCCCTGAAGAGGAAAAGAAATATCAGAGCCTCGCAGAGGGTGAAATCGCTGTAGACACTACCTATCTGTCGAAAGTGTTCGACAAAGCTCACAAATATGGCGTAGATCAGTCGATGATCTATTGCCAGGGTCCAAGGCGTCCGATTGCAGCGCTGACCGGAGTTCCAATGGAAGAGATCGGCTGGCACGGACGCTGCAATCTGAATGCTAAGTTCGAAGAACTCCTTACCCGCACTGTAAAGACCATCAACAAAGCAGTCGCTGAAAAGGGCTACCAGCCTATCAGATATGCAATGGATGATGAGGTTTCCTGGGGTGGAGAATACCGGATGAGTGGCTACATGCGATTGGCTAAGATCGTCAAAGCAGCAGGTGGACTCCAGTCAGTGACTATGTCATATACACAAGACAAGAGCGAACTTGATGAACTCCGCACGGTTATGGATATGCCAGTTGGGACAGGTCCATCTAAATTGGCAAAGGCGAACGATACCGGCAACTGGAAGGGCAGACTCAGCTCTTATGGCCAGACATGGACTCCCAGTTTTTCGAGTCTTCGAATGACCACCGGGCTTCCGTTGTATTTCTCACCATATGCCAGCTACTTCGGACACTGTTATCAGGGATCGGTAATGGACCCATATAACGACTTCGATGGCACCTGTCCCGATATGAATGTGACCTATCCGGACCCGATTACCGGCAAACCGGTCCCAACACTGCAGTGGGAAGGTTACCGCCAGGGATTCTATGATATGTGCTACCTGCAGACCCTGAAAAACCGCATATCCCAGACCAAAGGCAAGGCAGGAGAGAAATACAAGAAAGCCTGGAGTAAAATACTAGCTATGGTCAATAAATATGCGGATTCTGAGGGCAATTTGGACTCAATAGCCACAATGCCGCAGAATGAAGTCGAACAAATCCGCAAAATAGCAGCAGACGCTCTTTCGTTATGATAAGTAGGAGATTACCAATGAATAACCGGCCAGTATTTTGCATATTGATAATAGTTGCAGTCTTACTCGCAGCAATAGCACCAGTTCAGAGCAATGCGAAATCCTGGCCGACATTCAGAGGGGCATGGTTTAGTATCAGTTATCCTCCCGGGTTTATTGTTCATCCGTCAATGAAAAGCGCAACAACTGGTGGTAAGGGCTTTGACAGCGCTTTCTTTACCTCACATGACAATAAGATAGAGTTCTATATATACTCACCGCAATGGTCAGGAGAGCACACTGATGTTGCACTCAAACCAGATACCGAGAAACTGATCTCCAAGAAGACAGTCAAAAGCAAAGATAAAACTACAACCTGGACCACTATTTCCGCGAAGAATGGCACTTATACTCGCTCTCTACTGGATATAAAAGATTCCTCAACACGCAAAGTCTTCGGCATAAAATACACGGATACAAAAACTCTTGCAAAGTATAAAAAGTATTATCAGAAATTCAAAGAAAGCCTGGTGCAATATGCCGACTGATTCCCCAATCTGGACTACCAGCAGCAGGCTCCTCAAGCTTGGGGAGTCCATCGGTTTCCAATTTCGCGTGCCGGAAGGATTGTCTTCAGGCGATCTAATCATCTATCCGCGCTATCTCGAAAATGCCCAACCCGGTGAAGCATTCAAAGCCGGCGAGGATCTCAATTGGGTCCAGGAGCTTGAGCACGAAGCAATGCATTTGGAGTTCATCCATAACCATGCATTCTATAACTATCGCCCGACCTTGCCCGGAAGCTATCTCGCTGTCTGGCTGGTCGGAGAAGAGAAATATTATCGCTATTTTTCAGTAGTGGAGGATGACTATATCGTCCTTTCATTCTCTACGTTCTTCGGTCTTGAATCAGAACCATCGCTTCATGCAACCGGTATTCCGCTGGATTATAGACTGCCGGTTGATGCCTTCGATCCGGATAGTCCTATATTCACTAAGCTTCTCGGTTATAATCAGCGCTTCGGTGATCTGATAGTCCCCTTGTTTGCCGACACTCCCACCCTCACTCATGAGGAACGAGTCAAGCTTTACGGCGAAGGCATACAGAGAGTCCGAAACCTGATGCCTGATCCAAATGATACGCGCTCCATCCGCGTGGAAGCCCAACATGAAGCAGATCCCGGATATCCCCGGACATTTGCAGAGATCGGTGTCAGCGACCACTGCGGGCTTTGGGAAGCCAACTGTAAACCCTGGCTGGGAATGCCCGAATTCCCATACTACTCATCCCCCGAAGACTGCCGGAAGATGGATCAGAGCGACAGAGGCTCAGTTGTCTCTCACCAGTGGGATTTCTGTGGAGGTTTCCATTTCCTGGGACCAGTCCAGTGGCACTACGCTGCAAGTGAAGGTCGAATGGAGGTTACCCAGGAATGCCTCCGCCGCGGTATGGATGAGTTCGCCAACCTGGCTCAAATGAGCGGACACCCGGCTTTTGTTACACCGCTCTATGATGGTATAGAGAAAAACCAGGCATTTGGTTTATATAGCAGTGGATATCCCGATCCCACCTATCCAAATCCTGTCTTTCAAGACGGTTATGGGACCGACCAAATATTCCAATATGTAGAAGACTACCAGCGCCTGTTTGCATTTGAGTTTACTAAGAAATATAAAGTAGTCTATGCAAGATCTATCGACATAGTGGACTACTATCTCAGGCACTATAAAACAACTCCCAGGACTGTGCATGTAAGTAAAACTCCACATATTCTGTATGATGCCTGGTGGACACAGGGAACCGTTGCAAACTATGGAGTAATGGTTACCCCTGAGAAGATTCCGTGGATAACTATGATCTCTACGGTTCATAAAATGCGCAAGAATGCAGTCCTTCCACAACTACAGGGGTTAATCCCACTGAAAGACCCAATGTCGTGTGAGTTCATCCTGATCGAAGAGCCGAAGCGTGCAATCAGGTTTGAAAGAGAGTGTCCAAACCCGATCTGGTGGTTCGACTACACCCGCAATGACGTAAATCATGATGGTAGTGTAATCAACGCTGTAGCAACTCCGGATGTCTTAATCATGCGCTCTCAGAGTTATGACAAAGATACCGGACTCACAATAAACCTGACAATGAATACAGAGGAATACTTCCCGAGATATGCCATTGCTCTTTGGAACCTGCCAATCAACTACAATTCACAATCATCAGACATCGAAACCAATGCAACCAAATATGAACTGGTACGAAATACCGATGGGGAAGTGCACATGGTTCTGCACTTTGACCTCAAACCGGACTCCCGGATCAAAGTAGTCCTTCGCAGACCTACTGCAGATCGTTGGAATTGGTGAGAGTATGTGTCTGACAGCCCCGTAACTTTACAGCTTAGAATTGATCCACAAAGCGTATAGAAATCAGAACACCTATTCCTTCTTAGCGCATTTGCGGCTTTGCGTGAAAACTAGAAAGCTATCGTGTGAATCACTTGAACTCTATCCGCTGTTGATAGTCAACTGCAACGCTTGGTGAAGCGTCAATGATTTCGCAGGTATCAGCATACTGGCGGCCTGCAATGAGATATGCAGCTCCTACAAAGACACCACCACCGATCATATTACCTATACTCACCCAGAATAAGTTATATACCATTCCCTGCCAGGATATAGCAGCAGTATGAGATTGCAGCAAAGACAGGGAGAGAGATGCCATATTCGCAACAGAGTGTTCGAACCCGAGTGCTACAAAGGCATACAGGCACCAGAAGATCATGATCAATTTTCCGGTCTCAGATTTCATCCTGTAAGTGCACCAAACAGCCAGGCATACCAGCCAGTTGCACAAAGCACCTCGGCTGAGCAGTTCGACAACAGTAAGGTGCATTTTTTTCTCGGCTATTTGCTGCACCAGGGACATTTCCACCTTTCCATTCAATGCAGAAGAATAGTAAAGCAATGCAGCAAGTAAAACAGCACCACACAGGTTTCCAATCCAGGATACAGCCCATATATTTGCCAGATGTAAATATGAAGTTTTACGATGAGAACACCCCACCACCATCGCCATATTATTTCCGGTGAATAGCTCAGCTCCTGCAAATACAACCAGAGACAGGGCTACAGCAAATGACGCACCCATGGCAATCCGCTGCCAGGGCGAGTGTCCATCTGCAAACGCACTCCCAACGACAAACGCCAGGAATACTCCGATCCCTACATACGCTCCAGCCAGCATGGAAGATACAAAATATCCCAACGGGTTACTCTTGAACCAATCGGCTTTTCTTCTAGCAGCATCACCAACAGCGCAGAGGGTTTCATGATACATTTCACATCTCCCGTAGTGCATATGCCATCATTCTGGCTCATAAAGAGTTCAGTCTGCTGTGAATTGGCCTAAAGTCCGTTCGTGCTGAGTAGCGCATAGCGCGTATCGAAGTATGAATGGACTTTAAATTCACACAAAACTGAACTGTTACCTGGCTCAGCAGGTACATTCTAATTCTGAGCAATATGTAACCAAAAACTATGCTGATCAAACAAATAGAGATAAATATCTCTTATAATGATATATTCTTCAGAAAGAAGCAAATATCCTCCGCATATTGACGTATGCAGTATTCCCGTGCTAGACTCACGAAACATCACAGACAGTTATATACTACCCATCGGAGGACTCTTTCCAATGAAATTATTCATCAGAACATTAGTATTCCTCATACTGATGATTTTCTTGACCAACACATGTTTTGCTGCATCCACAGTGCCGCTGCAGTTGGCCGACTCTGGACGCACGCAGTATGTCATTACGCTGGCATCCGATGCGTCAGTTCCGGAAAAAAGCGCTGCATCAGAATTGTCTTCTTACCTGAAGAAGATCACTGGTGCAGAGTTCAAAATTACAACTCCTGAGCAGGCTTCAGGCAAAGATCTTATCGCCGTAGGTTCCGGTGCAGCTAAAAAAACCATGCCAAAGCTCACATTGGATAAAACAAGGTTGGGTGATGACGGGATAGTGATCAAAACCGATGGATCCAATCTCATCCTTACCGGTGCCGAGGGCAGCAAGCGCGGAACTCTGTATGCTGTTTACACATTTCTGGAAGATACCTGCGGAGTCCGTTGGTGGACTTCCAAAGACAACTATATTCCGAGCAAACCGAACCTTTCAATCCAAAATCAAAACATAACCTACGCTCCCGTATTTCGATATCGGGAGGCTTTATATACCAAACTTGCGTATGCAGCTAACAATGAAACATTGGCCAGATTTCTGGTACAGAGCAAATTTAATGGGCATTACAACAAAATCCCTGCCCAGTGGGGCGGGAGTTATAATATTATAGGTTTCTGTCATACATCCTATATGCTCATGCCCCCATCTGTATACTTCGCGCAGCATCCGGAGTGGTACAGCGAAATCAAAGGCAAACGCATATTTACTGAAGCTCAGTTATGCATGACGAATGAGGAGATGATTGCTGAGCTTACCAAAAATGTCCTGGCTGAGATTGAAAAGAGCCCCGATTCCGGTATTATCTCGGTAACACAGAACGACAGCGAACGTAACTGCCAGTGTGCAAAATGTGCAGCGATGGACAAAGCCGAGGGTTCACCCCAAGGATCGTTGCTCTATTGCATAAACAAGGTTGCAGCTGAAGTAGATAAGAAATATCCGGGATTCCTTGTTGAGACTCTCGCATATTGGTATACTCGCAAACCACCGAAAACAATCCGTCCCCGCGACAATGTGCTCATACGATTGGCTGTCATCGAACGGTCCGGAGCCCAGCCTTTGAATGATCCTCTGAATAAGAAACTAATGGATGATTTGAAGAAGTGGAAAGCTGCTGCTCCGAATCTTTTCATCTGGGATTATACTGCCAATATGTTAAGCCCATTTACTCCTCACCCGAACCACTCAGTGTTAGCTCCGGACGCTCGAACCTATGCAACAAATAACGTAGTTGGTGTATTTTATGAGGGCAACCATTACGCTGGTGATGCACGTGGTGATTTTGATGAACTAAAGAACTATGTGATGTCCCATATGCTCTGGAACCCAAAACAAAATGAAAAGAAAATAATCACAGATTTCCTAAATGGATATTATGGAAAAGCCGGACCTGTTCTGAAAAATTATCTTGACCTGTTGGATGCAAAAAGCCGGAAAGTCATAATCGGTTGTTGTGGTGGAGAGATTGATGCTAAGTGGATGGATCTGGATGCAATGAACAAAGCCACCAAATTGTTCGATAAAGCAGAAGCAGCAGTATCAGGCAATTCTGTAATACTCAATCGTGTTAAACGTGCTCGTTTGCAGCTTGATCATCAGTGGTTACGCCAGTATAACAACTACAAAAAAGATGCCGTTACTGCGCATAAACTATTTATGGGACCGCAAGATATTGTCAGTGGTACAGAGACTTTCATCTCAAATCTTAAATCTTATGAAGACAGTAGCATTGAAGCAGAAGGTGCAGGAGATTTGAGACAATATAGCATTAAACTGCGGCTCCGTGCTCAAACAAGCCTAAAGCCCATTGATCTACCGGTCCAGTTTGCAAACCTGCCTGCTGATCAGGTTGTGGATATTCAGGATCAGGATTTTTCACTCTATCCAGGTGGTTCAATAGAACCTGATACTAAAGCATCAAACGGTTTTGCTGCCAGAATGGATCCTGGTGTTCTATCCTGGTCAGTGCAGTATAAAGGGATTGGGAAGTCGTTGGCAGCGGGTAAGTGGCATGTATATGCGAGTGTCAGTTGCGACAAAGTCAAAGATAAAGGGGTTGCATTTACCGGAGGAATATATAGATGTTCCTCTGCCAAAAATCTCGTTGTATTGACCGCTAACATCGAAGACAACAACACTACAGTTCAGGTTGATCCGAAAATAGAACAAGAAAAAACGGCAACCTCAGCAAAGGGTGCTGGAGATGGTGAATATCAACTGTATGATATGGGCGTTCATGACTTAAGCAGTGACGATTATGCCTGGTTTGGCACTACCGGGGGAGTCAATCCTGACAATGTAAAAGCAATCTGCATAGATCGAATCATTTTCGTTAAGGAGAACTAAGTATTGAAGCACAACAAATATATGGCAGTATTGCTGGTGTTAGCATCATTGCTGTTGGGCACTTGTACTGCGCTGACAGCGTCTCCGTTGCAGTTAGCCGATTCAGGCCGTACGCAGTATGTTATTTCGCTCTCATCTGATGCATCAGCACCGGAGAAAAACGCCGCATCAGAGCTGGCTTACTATCTGAATAAAATCACCGGTGCTGAGTTTAAAACCACAGCTCCTGAGCAGGCTTCGGGCAAGTATATTATCGCCGTAGGCCCCGGAGCAGCCAAAAAGACCATGCCAAAGCTCACACTGGACAAAGCAAGGTTGGGTGATGATGGAATAGTCATGAAATCCGACTCAACACGCCTGGTCCTCACTGGCGCTACCGGTAGTTCACGTGGGACATTATATGCTGTCTATACTTTCCTGGAAGATATCTGCGGAGTTCGCTGGTGGACACAGAATGATAGGTTTATACCCTACAAACCAAACCTAAACATCGACAAGTTGAATACATTCTATACTCCCACATTCCGATATAGAGAAGCCCTCTATAGAAATCTCGATGGAAATGTAAACAATTCAGTTGAATCCCAGAGAATCACAAAGGCCAAGTTCCTGGCACACAGTAAATACAATGGACACTTTAATGCTATACCAGCGCAGTGGGGTGGCAGTTACTATATAATCGGCTGGTGCCATACCTCCGAAATGTTCATGCCCCCATCTACATATTTTGCACAACATCCTGAATGGTACAGTGAAATCAATGGTAAGCGCGTTGGTCACTTGTCCCAATTGTGCAATACCAACGATGAGATGATCGCCGAACTAACCAAAAATGTACTGGTAGCTATCGCAAAGCAACCTGACGCCGGGATCATTTCCGTGTCGCAAAACGATTGGCAGAACTACTGTCAATGTGCCAAATGCAGTGCACTGGACAAAGCCGAAGGTTCACCATCAGGATCTCTGCTGTATTGTGTTAATAAGGTTGCTGAAGCGGTAGAACAGAAGTACCCGGGATTCCTTGTAGAGACACTTGCATATCAATACACTCGTAAGCCACCAAAAACAATCCGACCGCGCAATAATGTGCTGATTCGTTTGGCAGTTATTGAACGCTCGGGAGTTCAGCCAATTGATGATCCTTTGAACAAAAAACTCATGGAAGACCTGCAGAGCTGGAAAGCTGCTGCACCTAACCTGTTTATCTGGGATTATACTGCTGACATGTGGGCGCCTTTTACAACACATCCCAATCTGTCAGTATTCGCTCCGGATGCTAGGAATTATGCGAAAAGCAACGTTGTAGGGGTGTTTTTTGAAGGTAACCACTACGCAGGAGATGCGCGTGGAGATTTTGACGAACTCAAGACGTATCTTATGGCCCACATGCTTTGGAATCCAAAAGAAGATGAAAACCGTGTTGTGACTGATTTTCTGAATGGTTATTATGGCAAAGCTGGCCCATATATCAAGCGCTATCTGGATCTTATAAACTCCAAAAGCCGCAAAGTGTGGATATCTTCGTGTGGCGGAGATGGTAACGCATACTGGATGGACCTGGACACAATGAATATGAGCACTAAGTTGTTCAATCAGTCAGAAGCAGCAGTGGCAGATAACGTCACAATACTCAATCGTGTGAAACGTGCTCGATTGCAGTTAGATCATCAATGGTTATGCCGATATAGCGGATATAAGCAAACAGCAACTACGCAGCATAAGCCCTTCCTTGGACCGCGGGATGCTATGGTTGCAACCGACGCATTTCTTGCCCGTGTGCAGCAATTTGAAGGCAATGATATTGCAGCTGAAGGGGCAGGGAATCTTCAGCAGTATAGCATAAAAATGCGTATGCGGACGCAGAATATGGTTAAGCCAACTGACCTGCCGAGTCAGTTTAAATCACTGCCCCGGGATCAGGTTATTGACATACAAGAGCAGGACTTCGCAGTTTCGGCTGGTGCTGTTATAGGACCGGATTCCAAAGCATCAAATGGATTTGCCGCTATAATGGACCCTTCAGTGGTCAGCTGGGCAGTGCAGTTCAGAGGTATCGGTGGATTAGTGATGCCGGGCAAATGGCATGTATACGCCAGTGTCCGATGCGAAAAGATCAAAGACAAAGGCATTGCATTTACCGGTGGTATCTATGACATAGTAACCACCAGAAACCTGGTTGGACTATCCGCTAATATAGAGGACACAACCGTCACGACTGATGTTGATCCCAATGTTCAGACAGAAAAAACAGTAACATCATCTAAAGGCGCTGGAGATGGTGAGTACCAGTTATACGACCTGGGAGTGCATGATCTGAGTGGACAGTGTTATGTATGGTTCGGCACTACCGGAGGAGTCAGCCCTGAGAACGTGAAGGGGATCTATATAGACCGTTGTATCTTCGTGAAAGAAAAGTAATCTGGAATGTTGAATCGAGTTTTTACAATGAGGTTTTATATGAAAACATTAGTTTATCTTTGTCTCATGGTTCTGCTGGGAACCGCGTGCTTTGCTGAATCTCCATCAAAGCTGCAGTTGTCAGAATCAGGCCGCACGCAGTATGTTATTACTCTGGCATCAGATGCATCTGTCCCTGAGAAAAACGCCGCATCTGAGCTGGCTTTCTATCTGAAGAAAATAACTGGTGCAGAGTTCAAAATCGTAACTCCTCAGCAGGCTAATGGCAAACAGATTATAGCTGTGGGCCCGGGTGCAGTCGGAAACATTATGCCAAAGATTGCGCTGGACAAGGCTAAATTGGGCGATGATGGCATAGTAATGAAAACAGACTCATCGCGCCTTGTTCTTACCGGTGCCAAACGCAGTTCACAAGGGACACTTTATGCTGTCTATACTTTCCTGGAAGACATATGTGGAGTCCGTTGGTGGACACAGGAAACCAATTTCATTCCCCGTAAACATGACCTTGCAATTGGCAAACTAAACGTGTCCTATGTTCCACCTTTCAGATATCGAGAGGCCTTGTATAAAATTCTCGCTGGTAGTGATACTAGCAAGGATCCAATCAAAAAGACTATCCAGGCTAAATTTCTTGTGCAGAGTAAATACAACGGACACTTCAATGACATCCCGGCAGACTGGGGCGGTAGCTACTATATCATAGGTTGGTGCCACACTTTCGAAGCTTTTATGCCCCCATCAACACTATTTGCACAGCATCCTGAGTGGTTTAGCGAGATCAATGGCAAGCGTGTCGCCCATACTTCACAGTTGTGCTGCACTAATGATGAGATGATTTCTGAACTAACTAAGAATGTCCTCGCAACCATTGCCCAGCGGCCTGAAGCAGGGATTATTTCTGTAAGCCAGAATGACTGGGGAGGTAACTGTCAGTGTGCAAAATGTGCGGCACTAGATAAAGCAGAGGGTTCACCTCAAGGTTCTTTACTTTACTGTATAAACAAAGTAGCTGCAGCTGTTGATGAAAAATATCCGGGATTTTTGGTTGAGACACTGGCGTATGCCTACTCCCGCAAACCTCCAAAAACGATTCGACCCCTCAAGAACGTGCTTATTCGTCTTGCTGTTATCGAACGTTCCGGAGTGCAGCCCCTGAATGATCCTTTAAATAACAAACTTATGGATGACCTGCAGAAATGGAAAGCAGCTGCACCGAACCTGTTTATCTGGGACTACACGGCTGATATGTGGGGAGCCTTTACGACTCATCCAAATCTGTCTGTGTTTGCACCCGATACCAGAACCTATGCCAAAAGCAATGTTGTCGGTGTATTTTTCGAAGGCAACCATTATTCCGGTGATGCACGGGGAGACTTTGATGAACTTAAAACTTATGTGATGTCTCATATGCTGTGGAATCCAAAGCAAAATGAGAAACAGGTCATCACAGACTTCCTGAACGGATACTATGGCAAAGCCGGACCTGTTTTAAAGAAATACCTTGATTTGATTAATACAAAGAGCCGTAAGGTGTGGCTAAGTTCCTGTGGTGGTGATGGGGATGCTTCCTGGATGGACCTGGACACGATGAATAAAAGTACTAAGTTATTCGACCAGGCAGAAGCAGCAGTGGCTAATGATTCTGTAGTGTTGAATCGTGTAAGACGTGCCAGACTTCAGCTTGATCACCAGTGGCTGCGCCGATATCCAATTTATAAACAAACAGCAAGTGCAAGCAGAAAACCATTCCTGGGACCTCAGGATGTTGCATCGGCTACAGAACAATTTCTCTCTCGTATAGAAAAATATGAAGGTAAAGAAATATCTGCTGAGGGAGCAATGAATCTGGACCAGTATGCGATGAAGATGCGTATGCGTGCGAATGATATAGCTAAACCAGCTGTTCTTCCAACCCAGTTTGCGAGTCTATCACGCGATCAGATTGTAGATATCCAGGAGCAGGACTTTACACTGGCTAATGGGGGAGATATAGTTCAGGATGCTAAAGCATCAAATGGTTTTGCTGCCACGATGGATCCTGCAGTGTTGTGTTGGACAGTACAGTTCCGCGGTATAGGTGGTCTGGTTGTGCCCGGAAAGTGGCATGTATATGCCAATATACGCTGCGATAAGATCAAAGATACAGGAATTGCGTTTACCGGTGGAATCTATGATTCAGTTACTGCCAAAAATCTCGTAGGACTGACTGCTAATATAGAGGATACCAACACCACGGTTCAGGTTGATCCGAACATTGAACAGGAAAAAACAGTCACATCCCTAAAAGGCGCTGGTGACGGCGAATACCAGTTGTACGACATGGGAGTGCACAATCTGGCTGGACAGAATTATGTCTGGTTCGGCACCACCGGAGGAGTCAGCCCCGAAAACGTCAAGAAAATATACATAGACCGTTTGATATTCGTAAAGGAAAAATAACCCAATCATAGAACAAGAACATCAACATAGATACGCAGGATGTACATGATAAAAAAGTATCCTGTCCATCCTGTATATCCATATTATATCTTTCAGCATGAAATCAAATTGTGATGCATGCTTCCAGCCTGCCAAAATCAGAATTGTGGTGCAGGCTTCCAGCCTGCCGAAACCAAAATTGTGGTGCAGGCTTCCAGCCTGCCATATCCAGGTAAACATCATTGAAAACAAATCACAGTTTTCTATGTAATGCTAATAACATCGGTGCTTTCGATGTCGTTGTCTGCGGCGGCGGTCCTGCTGGTGTAGCCGCTGCTATCTCCTCTGCACGCGAAGGCGCCAAAACTCTGCTGGTTGAACAGTCCGGATACCTTGGGGGTGCTGCTACACAATCCCTTGTAGGAGTTTGGCTGGGAAGCTTTACGCGGGACCATAAGCATAAAGTCGTTGCCGGTATCTTTCAGGAAATCGTGGACCTACTGGTTGCTGAAGGCTCCGCAATCCCCGCTGAAAATGACAGACCAAACAGGACCAGGCACGTCGGATACGGCGCCATTCACGGTGCCACTGTTCCTTTCGAGTTCGAGCCCTGCAAAAGAGTTCTTGAACAGCTGGCCATCCGGGAAGGCGTAACACTACTCTACTTTACCTCCTTTATACAATCTGATGTCGAAGATAACCACATCAAAGGACTCTTCCTGCACGGGAAATCCGGATTCAGTTACGTCTCTGCAAAATCAGTAGTCGATGCCACCGGAGATGCCGATGTCACCCATTCCTGCAATTGTCCAACGATTAAAGGCCGTGATGAAGACGGACTGATGACCCCTGGCACTCTGATCTTCCGCGTAGAAGATGCTGATTCGCGGGCCTGGGAGGACTACTGTAATCAGACCGGAGATGTAAGACTATCCAATATTATTAATCCACTCAAAGCAAATGGAAAATGGTCGTTTCCATTCGATACTGTCGTCCTGTGTGAAATGCCGCACCGAGGGAGTTTCTTTGTAAACGCTCTGTGCCAGTGTGGAGTAGATGGGACAGACGATGTCAGCCTGACCCAGGCATCCATCCAGCAGCGGACTGAAGCAGCCATATTAATGGATTTCCTGAAGAACTATGTTCCAGGATTCTACAATGCCAGAATGGTAGCCACTGCATCCAGAATAGGCATCCGCGAGACCCGTAGAATAGTGGGGGAATACACTCTGAAAGTCGAAGATATGATAAATGGAACATCATTTGCGGATACAATAGCTTTGACCGGATTTGGCTGGGACTTATCCGATCCAAAGAAACCCTCGCACCAGCCTATGTTCAGTAAGAAACTCGGTCACCCGTTCTCTGAAATCCCATACAGAACTCTGGTCCCAAAAGGTATAAACAACCTGATAGCAGCAGGCAGATGTATCTCAGTAGAACGGGACGCATTAGGCCCGGTCCGCATACAACCCGCCTGCTTTGCAATGGGCCAGGCAGCAGGAATCGCCGCAGCATGGAATGCTGAGTCCGGTGCTGGCTTCAGCAAGATCAATACTGATATGCTAAGAAACCGGTTAATTGATTTAGGTGCCATCGTCTCCTGCAATGCCGAACTGGATGAAGAACTAGTCCAAAGCTGGACATCAGAGCATAAATCAGAAATTGCTGGTAAACCATCCACATAATAATGAGACTTACAAGCCTCCTAAATCCCCATCTTGTTAATCTTGCAAATCTTGTTAATCCTGTTGAATAATAAGTGCACGGTGTAATCCCATTGTGTGGCTTAACAGTCGCTGGTATCGCCCCATATTTCATACTGCGTTAAACTATTGTATACTTGTCACTAGGGCGGCATCATTTCATCTCCTGACGTCTCTGAAATTATTCACCGGAAAGGCAATATTATGCGTGATGTGAAATGGTTTGCAGACTGCGGTTGGGGAGTATTTTGCCATTACCTGGCAGCTCCCGCAAGTTGTGGTGATGAACCCGATTTAACCGCAGAGCAATGGAACAGACAAATAGATGCTTTCGATGTAGCAGGGCTTGCACAGCAGCTGAAATCAGTCCATGCCCGCTACTTCTTTATAACAATAGGCCAGGGTTCAGGCTTCTATTGTGCTCCAAATGAAACCTACGACCGCATCGCCGGTGTGAATCCAAGCAAGTGTTCTCAGCGTGACCTTGTTTTCGACCTCTATGATGCTCTGCAGCCATTAGGTATTGAGCTTCTTGTCTATGCACCTGCAGACGGTTCCTGGGCAGACCACGAAGCCCGTGCAGGCCTTCAGCAGATTAGACACTGGAGTGATCCAAATCCACATCCCTACAACACGGATGAATTCTGGTCTGAATACCGCCTGCCGGAGTTCCAGAGCAACTGGGAAGCCATATGCCGTGACTGGGCTATTCGCTGGGGTAATAAAGTCCGTGGCTGGTGGATCGATGGAGCCTACGCTGCTCATATCCGCTATCCGGAAAATGAGGAACCGAATTTCAAGAGTTATGCTGCAGCACTCAGAGCAGGAAACCCGGACGCATTAATCGCTTTCAATCCAGGCGTATTGGTGCCTGTACTTCACTATACAGACCACGAGGACTTCACCGCAGGGGAGATATCCGATGCTTTCCCTGAATGCCCCGGCCAATTCGTAACCGGAGATAGCGGACACAAGGATCTTTATCACATCCTCTCCTATCTAGGCAGTTTCTGGGGCAGGGGAGAACCCAGGTTCCCGGATGAAATGGTCTCAGGATATACCAAACACATAATCAGCAAAGGTGGAGTAATCTCCTGGGATGTCCCGATCTCCAAAGCAGGTCTGATCCCCGAAGACCACATAAACCAACTCAAATCAATCGGTGAATACATAATTCGGTCCAAATGAATATAACCAGAGGTAAAGAAATGCAGGTAATAAAAACCACAAAATATCTGTGCATCGGATTAATGGTAATCCTCGCTGCACTCGCACTTGGAACCGTTTCATTTGCAGCAAAAAGCCGCACAAGCACAAAGTTGCCTGCATTAAGGAAAAAGCCTGTGAAAACCATAGCTTTACCAAAATCAGCAATCAACTATGTTGTTGCAGTCAATGGAAATGATGATGCTTCAGGCACACTGGCAGCTCCATTTGCTACACTCGAACGCGCCAGAGACGAAATCCGTAAGTTCAAAACTTCAGGGCCGCTGGACAAACCGGTGAACGTATATATACGCGGCGGCATATATGAGTTGAAGCAAGCATTTTCGCTGAGCAAAGACGATTCCGGTACCACTCAGACACCCATTACTTACCAAGCATATGGAAACGAAAAACCTGTAATAATCGGCGGTCGCACCATCACCGGCTGGCAGCCGTACAAGGGCAATATCGTCAAAGCTGATGTCAGCTCTCAGGGACTCAAGGATATCTATTTCCGCCAGCTCTTCTTCAATGGTAAACGGCAGATCCTCGCCCGCTACCCGAACTACGATGCTAACAATCCAGCCGCAGGTGGATGGCTCTATCAGGACGGCGACAAGGTCCCTATGTATAAAGACATAGAAAATGAAAACCTGCGCACGTTCGTATACAAGCCGGAAGATAGACGGGACTGGGCTCATACTGACGAAGTAGAAGTGATGATCTTCCCCCGCTACAACTGGTGGAACAACATCATCCGCATCGCATCCATCGATCGGGATACCCGCACAGTCACTCTTGCTGGTGACGCATCCTTCGGTAACAGGTATAACGACCGCTATTATTACCAAAACGCTCTGGAAGAGCTCGATATGCCTGGAGAATGGTATCTGGACAACCGGACATGGACGCTATACTTCTGGCCGCCGTCTGATGTTGAAAAGGGCACAGTCTATGCACCTTCACTTCAGACGCTGGTAAATATGAAAGAAACTGCCAACATAACTTTCCGTCGGCTGACTCTGGAGTGCGCAGATGGCACTGCTATAGTCCTTGATAATTGCACTAACTGCCTGATAGCCGGAAGCACAATCCGCAATGTCAGTGCCCACGCCCAGTCTGGTGAAGCGGCGATTGCCATCAACGGCGGCAAGAACAACGGTGCGGCAGGAAATGATATCAGTGAAGTTGGCTGCAATGCCGTTTCACTGGAGGGTGGCGATTACAACACTCTTGAACCGGCAGGCAACTATGCAGATAACAACTACATCCACCATGTAGGGATATATTATAAACAGGGTGTCGGTGTAGCCTGTAATGGTGTCGGCAACCGAATATCGCACAACTTAATCCATGACTGCCCCAGGTTCGGCATTTCATGGGGTGGAAACGACCATATCTTCGAATACAACGAGATCAGGCACTGCACACTTGAGACAGCCGATACCGGGGCAATATATTCCTGGCAGATGGACTGGACCAAGCGTGGCACCATAATGCGTTACAACTACCTGCACGATATCATCGGCTTCGGTCAGGAAAATGGCAAGTGGACTTATCCGACCATGAACTGGGGTATCTACATGGACGATGGTACCTGCGGAGTCCATGTATACGGAAATATTGTAGCCAGAACCATTTTAGGCGGCGTCCATTATCACGGAGGCCGTGACAATGTGGTTGAGAACAACATCCTGATCGACGGACGTGATTCCCAGGTCCAGTTCAGTGGTTATGTCAAAGGCGGGCATCCAGTCCCATACATAACGTCATTCTGGGAAAAGTTCTCCGGCACACCAGCTTATGACAAATACCCCGGCTTAGCCGAACTCAAAAAAAGCCTTGAAGATTCCTGGCAGATGTCAGGCAACAAATTCAACCGCAACATCGTAGCCTACTCCAATCCCAGGGCAAAAATGTATGCCCACTACAACCTTCCATATGACAAGACCGAAGCCGATTACAACCTGATCTGGCATAACAAACTGCCAATCCTGACGGGAAACGCCGCGCTAAAGGGGACCACCGGCCCGAACCTTATTCCTAATACTGACTTTGAAGACGGTGCCAACGGCGAAATGCCCACCAACTGGATGTGGCAGATACAGCCCGAAGGCTCAAAAGCCGGAGTAGATACTCAGGTGTTTCATTCCGGAAAACAATCAATTCGCTTCGAGGGTCATGGGACTATTACCGATGCCAGTGGACAGGTTCTATCACCGAGTCTGATGAGTGATGAAATACCTATCACACCGGGAGAGACTTATAGGCTCAGTGCATTCATAAAAGCATCAGCGCCGAATACTCACATCTCTATGATGGCACAGGCCTACAGTCCCAACCTTTTCTGGTGGGGAAAAGGGATAAATGACAGAGAGGGCACAAACGACAGAGCTGGAACTGACTGGAAGGAACTCGAAGTCATATTCAAGTTCCCAGCACCCGGTGATGCAGACTACAAACCCGAAATGAAAAGCATTCGGGTACGATTGGATGTAATGCAGGAAGGGGGCATATTCTGGGTTGATGATGTAAAGCTTCAGAAAGTAATGGTTATGAGCGAATGGGAGTCCTGGCAGTCACTAGGTCTGGACAAGCACTCCATTATTGCCGACCCACTGTTTGTCAACGCAGCCAAAGATGATTACCGCCTCAAACCCAACTCACCGGCATTCAAACTCGGTTTCAAACAGATTCCAGTTGAGAAAATAGGACCCTACAAGAACGAACTCCGTGCAACCTGGCCGATTAAACAGGCAGTCGGTGTCCGTGAAACAATGAAAATAGACTGGTCAGGAGAAAACAAACCGCCCGCGCCTCCACGCAACACGACACCGTTCGTAGTCAAAAAGACTGCAACTCCAATTACCATTGATGGTGTAGCGTCCTCCGGAGAATGGCCGGAAGCTCAAATGATCTTGAAACAGGACCCGGGTAGAATGCCGATATCCAGTGAACCGTGCACAGCTACTGCCTGCCACGACGACACGAATCTTTATTTCACAGTAACAGTTCCAATAAAGGACTCAAAGAAGCTGAAACTTGGCAGTTCATGGGGTACGGACGATGGTGCAGAGGTCTGCTTCCAGGATGTATCTGGTATCAATTTCGGCCCTGTCTTTGTGTTACACAGTTTCGCATCAGGCAAATTTGAAAGCAGCACCGAAGCCGGAGCACCGGACAATGCAGTAAAAAAACTGGGGAGTGCAGTAAAATACACCGCCAAAGTCAGCGCCACCCAGTGGACCGGAGAATGGGCCATCCCACTCTCCGCTGCCGGTATTAATTACAAACCAGGCCTGAAACTAGCCTTCAACACCGGAGTAAACCGAACCCAGACCAGCGAATGGATAATCTGGGTAGGAGCTCTGGCCCAAACCTGGAACATGTCAGAAGCAGGATATCTGGTCTTGGAATAAGCATCCAGAACTTTATCATCCTACCGGTGATTGTCATCCTGAATGCAATGAAGGATCTAGTGTAAATGTGTTAGCATTTACACCTGCTTTGAGATCCTTCATTGCATTCAGGATGACAATCCCAGCAGGATTACAGCATCAACATCCCATATTCCCCTCTGTTAGTCTTGTAAATCCTGTTAATCCTGTCTAAAATGAGTAAACGTCATTCAGCCCCAGCAAAGGATATGAACAATGAACCCCAACGAATACCAGCAGCTGCAAAACTCCGCATATCGTATCACAGCGCAGGTGATCGATAGCTATGTCCACATAATCCTGGAAGACCTTCTGCTGGGCATCAAAGTAGCTGACGGTCCCTGTATCTACCGGACAATGCGTGAATGTATAAAGTCACAGCAGATACTCCATAATCCTGTTATATCAACAAGAGAGGATATCCTGACAATACATGGCAAACTCGCTGGACTAGACATAGAACACACATTCCACCTGCCTGCCGACCGTCCTATATTAGAGGAAACAATACAACTACATAACAACACAAAGGTAGACATCGCTCTTTCAGAACTCCGCATATACCTGCAGCGTAAGCTCACAGACCAAACAGGAAGTGAACTCCCGGAGCTAGCAAATGACCGCTGGGTAGCCTTGCCGATGAGATGCCGTGCAGACGTAGTCAACCCGCTCGATTATAGTCTTACAGATTTGCTCGTAAAGCCAGGCCGTGAATACCTGCCAGCCGAATCCTGGACAACCCCCAAAGCCCTCACTTCATCACACCACGTCTCTGAAGCATGGGCCTGGACACACAGAGACAACACGCTGGGGATATTCTGTTTCAGCCAGGAAAACATGCTGTTTAGTGTCGTTTCAGTTGAAGATACTCCTGATGGTAAAGCGTTATGCTTCGGTGGTACTGCAATGATAGCAAGAGAACCTGCAGCATTGACTCGAATAACACCAGGTCAAACAGTAGATCTCGGTATAATCCGATATCAGACCGTCCAGGGAGATTTCAAGCAGGCAAACTACGCATTTCGGGCAATGCTGGATGAAAAGGGCTGCAGGTTCCCATCCAATTACGACCCTCCAGTCCACTGGGAACAGCTCTACGACATGGAAGGTGCCTGGAATGGTCGTATTAATGCCTATACTCAGGATGCTCTGGATAAAGAAGCAGCAAAGGGTTGTGAATACTCCTGCGATGCTCTGTATCTCGATCCAGGTTGGGACACAACATTCGGTTCATTTCTCTGGGGAGAAGACTGGTTAGGACCCAGAGACCAATGGATTCAACGGATCAAAGAACAGTTCGGTCTCAAAATCGCATTGCACTGCCCGATGCCTCCCTGGTCCACCCACGCTGGCCTGGAAATGGGTCCAGTAAACCTGCAGGACTGGCCAGAAGACTGTCGCCGCGTGCTCCCTTTGGAATCATCCTATTTGAATATTGATCTGGGAGATGACTACCAGGTCTCTAAAGTCCGTCTTACCAACGTCAACATGAAGCTGCGTATATTAGTCGCCGAACCCTCCGAAGCCGGGACTAACGACTGGAGATTAGCAGCCCAGGATGATGAATTGGGTTCTCTTGGAGTATACGAGTTTGGTGCGACCACAACCCGCTGGATCCGCATCGAGTCCCTGGACAAGGTTTCAATGCTCCATTTTGGAAGCATTGAAATCTACAAAGCCGGTGAATCATCTCCATTTCAAACGTTTACTCAGCAGGAACTCTTGGATGCCAGAACAGGACCGGTGTTGTGTATGGGTTCACAGCAATTTCTTGCAGAGGCAGAAAAGAGATTACTGGAGCACTGTGCGGATGGAGTTGCGTTCCTCATGTTTGATGGCACCTGGTGGAATGGTGAATGCACCGATCCCGGGCACGGTCATCCCATTCCCTACCGCAAGGAAGACCACATTTGTGCCTGCGTTGATCTTACAAAGCGCATCCACGACCATTATCCAAACGTAATAATCGAAATGCACGATATGCTCAACGGAGGAGCCGCGCAGCGTATGACTCCGGTCTACTACAAATATGGACTCCCCGGCAGCTACGATGAAAACTGGGGTTTCGAACTGATGTGGGATCCGATGGCAGACCTGCAGAGCGGACGTTCCAGAGCTCTCTATTACTACAACCTCGGCTGCAATGTCCCGATCTATCTGCATATAGACTTGCGAAAAGACAATGAGAACTGTGTGGTCCTCTGGTACTTCGCGTCAACCTGCCGCCACCTGGGTATAGGAGGCACACACGCCGACCCCAAAGTCGTCCAGTCCCAGAAAGAAGCAATGCGCCTGTACCAGAATCTGGTCAGGTTCTATAAAAGAGGAGACTTCTACGGTATAACCGAAGAAATCCACATCCACTCGCTGCCGGATGAAAATGCATGCGTAATAAACCTGTTTAACCTGTCCAATGAGTCCCGAATAATAGCCGGACAAATCCCATTAGCAGATCTAAATATAGACCAGTCAGCAACCCATACCACTTCATCGACATGGGCAACAATAACAAATGGAATACTGTATGTATCCCAGGAAATGCCCCCCTGGTCAGCAGAAGTGGCTTCAGTAAATCCCATTGATGTGAGGAGAGGTAAATAATCTTGTAAATCCTGTTAATCCTGTCTAAAATAAGCAGGCATCAATCGAGATGGCAAACGTAAAAGGAGACCAAAATGTATAACACAGACCTATACAAGCGAATCCTTGCAGAAGTCACCAAAATCCCCATAATTGATTGCCATGAACACCTCAATCATCCTCACGAGTTAATGAGGTTGGAGGACATAGATTTTGGCAGGCTGTTCACACATTATGCCAGCAGTGATCTTGTCTCCGCAGGTATGCCTCCAGCAGATATGGAGCAGGTCAGAAGTCAGGAGTGCGATTGGTCAGTGATGCACAAATGGCAGGCTGTGAAGCCATATTATGAGAAAACATGGAACACAGCCTATTGCGAATGCATCCGGATCGCTATGCAGGATATATATGGGATTGATGATCTACGTGATGACACAGTAGGACCGCTGAGTGAAAAGATGAACAGCGTTCCAAGGGAGACATGGACACGAGATATCTTCGATAAAGCCAATATAGACATAGCCCTGCAGCACAGTCTCTCACTTGGCCCTGTCTTCCCACGCAAACCCTATCCTGAACTATTTCTGTATGACATGGTCGATTGTTTCAGCTCACTCGGTTCTTTCGAATGGTGCAGTGAGACCGGTATCGATGTATACAGTCTGCACGATTATCTGAGGGTGATCGACTGGTATTTCGACAAATTTGCTTACCAGGCCTCAGCATTCAAAATAGGTCGCGCATACGACAGGACCCTGGCATTTGAGGACATAGCTACACCCGATGCCTCCCGCCTGTTCACCCAGTGGATCAATCCCGAAACCCGTCCGGCCAGGCGTGATATTCAGGCACTGGAGGACTTCATTATCCATTACTGTGTCCGCAAGTCAGGGGAGTATGATCTACCCGTGAAGTTCCACACAGGCCTTCAGGAGGGGAACTGCAACGATATCAAGAACAGCCGCGCTGGCCTGCTTGTGAACCTTTTCGCCAAGTACCCAAAGACCAGGTTCGATATTTATCACATCTCCTGGCCATATACAGAGGAACTTATCTCAATCTGCAAGAACTTCCCTAATGTCTACATAGACTTCTGCTGGGCCTGGATATTCAACCCACCTGCATCCCGCAGATATCTATCAGATATGCTCGAAACCATCCCCCTTAACAAGATCCACGGTTTCGGAGGAGACTTCATCTTTGTAGAAGGCAGCTACGGGCACTCAGTAATAGCCCGCCGCGAGATTTCAAGGGTGCTGGCAGAAAAGGTATCAGACGGCACCTTCACCGAAGAATACGTCATCACTGCCGCCAGGCGAATCCTGCGGGAAAATGCTCTTGAGAACTTTGATGTGGAGAAGAAACGTAAACTGTGTGTGGAATTGGTTGCTGGAACTAGATCGGACGAAGACGCGATAGAATAGAGATAGGGCGAATGACACCTGATAAATATGAAAAGAACCTACTCTATATTGACTCAAACCATTGTTAATGGCGCGTATTTCAATCGGAGTGTGCAACATTGTCACTTGGCTGGTGTCTAATAGTATAGTCTATAGGGTTATTGTGTGGTGTGACATAAGTATCCGGAATTATCGTCTGTGTTGCCCGTCTTGTTTATATAATACTATGATGGAGGAACATCAACCATGCCATTTATTAGGACAGTTCTCTCGCTGATTGTAGCATCAGGATTAGTGCTTACTTGCATTACAACCATTTCATTTGCTGCAGGTAAGATGTTAGAAAAGACATCTGGTTGCAAATTCACCACTAGAGTTGGTGTAAAGAGAATAAACATCCCCAGGAATACATGTGAAGCAATAGTTCAGAAATCTACCAAGGCCGATCAAGCACTACCAGAAGGAAAAAGGCGAATAGCAAAGGACGTTTTGCTTGCTGGCATGCTGCGGACGGCAAAAGCGTATTTTGATAAAGGTAATGTAGAAGCTGTAAAGTATATCGGAATCCATTCTGATGAATATCCCACTGCAAGAAAAAAGTTTATTGTACCCATGCTGGATGCATTGAAACTCCTTGTGGAAAATGGAATACCGAAGGATGATTCGCGTCCCGTTGTACCCGGTGTTAGTAAATTCGATATTCCAGCAGGTTCTCCTGGACGAGAAGAAGCACTAAAAAAGCAGGAAGAGCAGATCGAAGCTAGAAATATAGCTTTATTGATGAACGAGCTTATTGGTTTAAGGGAGATTTTTACCAGGAACATTGCTGGTTATTACCTGAAAAAACCATATGCAACGGATGAGTTGCGTCAGCTTGCAGCAGACACAATAAAGAACGACGATGTTGTCAACGAACTGATCAAGGAAGTAGAAACAAATATTGCTCCACCTCTCAGTTCGCGTAATACTGATCCATTCTGATCAGAACATAATTGAGTGTAAAACAAATACTCCAATCAGGTATGGCACCTGATTGGAGTATATTGCAACCTGAGAATAATCACTCATAGGGTTTTGATCACTTGTGTGATCGAGACCTGGTATTATCCACACGACATCCTGCTCCATCTCATTTGACTCTTCATTGTATTTGTGTCCCACCTTCACAATAAATTTCCGAAGGACACTGCAACATAAAAAAAGAAATCCAACATGATCCCGTTCTACGGGTGTTGTTGAAATCAGACTTTTTGCTTGTGCGGTGTTATGATATGAATCATCTGATAGTGTTAATAATGGTAGGAGCGATATTGATGTGTATTTCACCCGATCATTTTGGTGAATCAGGCGATAAATTGTCTCAGCGGTCGTTGACAGAGCTGCTTGATGCCACCGCAAACAAACCAGCACTGGCTTCTTCGCGTGCCAAACCCCTGTTCGCCCGAGTGATCCATGACTCGGGCATTGTTCTCAGGAATTCCATGTCCTCCCGTTCTCCGCTCCCCCGCATCTCCGCGTGAAAATCCCTTCCTGAAACCTGAAGTCTCTAAATAAAATCCTACTCTCTGTGTAAATACCACCCCCATATCATACGTCCTATTAGAGATTCAATAAAACACGGAGGCATGATAATGAAATCACTAAAAATGTTGTTAATGATAGTGTGTGCAGTAATAGCGATTATAGCAACAACGTTCAGCTATGCAGGAGCCGATATGGACCGCAGCTATACAATCGACCTTAAGGATGTAGATTCAGTAACAGCCATTGAAGCTCTATTCAAAGGATCAGACAAGAGCTTGATTGTGGAAAATGGATCATATGGTAGAATGCTGACACTGCACTTGAAGGATGTGGATTTTGACACCGCTCTTCGCATAATAACAAGAGCCTGCGGGCTGGTATATAAAATTAACGATGGAGCTTATGTCATCTCTCCAAAACCAACCCCAATCCCAACAGCCGATTTCACTCCGATTGATATGAATACAAGGCCACGGACAACTCCAATAGAAACCAGGAAACCAATACTCGATAAATTCCAACTAACCCACACCGGCCCAGCCAATATTCTAAACCAACTAGGTACCAACAATTCCACCCAGCATTCGAGTGGAAATAGCTACAGAAGTAATAATAACCAACCCAATAATCCCTACTAATCGAAAACTCCCTGGGATCGCCGAACCCTAGTTCGGCCTCCCTTCCTTCTCCCCATCTCCTAGTCTCCCCCTCCCCCAGTCCGCCCCTTCTCCGCGCCCCCCCGCGCCTCCGCGTGAAATTCATTCCTAAAGCCTTTCCCCAAAAAACCAGAAGGACACTACCCCGTCTATCAGTAAATCTACCATAATTGAGGTGTCCAAAATGAACAATATATACAAAATAACATTGTTTATCACCCTTGCATTATCAACTGTTGTAAATGCCCAAGCCCCATCTCCCGATCTCTCCAAAGAGAAGGTCCTCTACTGTGTCCCTTATGCACACCTGGACACCCAGTGGAGATGGGATTATCCTACAACCATCAATGAGTTTATAAAGAACACGTTAGACGATAACTTCGTGTTGTTCGATAAATATCCCAAATACCAGTTCACCTTCACCGGGGCTATACGGTATGCGATGATGAAGGAGTACTACCCGGACAAGTTCCAGCGCCTCAAAGGATATGTTAACCAGGGTAAATGGCATGTCGGCGGATCGTCTGCTGAGGAGGGAGATGTCAATGTACCTTCCCCGGAATCCGTGATTCGTCAGGTCCTCTATGGCAACCATTGGTTTAAGAAAGAACTGGGGGTGCAGAGTGTAGACTACATGCTGCCGGACTGCTTCGGGTTCCAGGCCTCTCTGCCATCCATCTGGGCACACTGTGGACTTAGGGGATTTTCTACCCAGAAACTCTCCTGGGGCTCAGCAGTTGGAATCCCGTTCCCTGTAGGAATGTGGATTGGACCGGATGGCAAGGGCGTCATCTGTGCATTCGATCCAGGCAGCTACGGTGGAGGAGTAGACGGCCGTCTGGATATCGATCCCTACTGGGTCGGCAGGGTGAACCAGAACGGCGAGAAATATGGTATCTTTGCTGACTACCACTACTTCGGAACAGGTGATATCGGAGGAGCGCCCAGGGACAATGACGTCGATATGGCATCTAAAAGCATGGACAATCCCGATGGACAGATCAAAGTCGTTATGGCTGCATCTGACCAGATGTTCCGCGATATAACCGATTCCCAGGCCACCCGCCTGCCCACTTACAAAGGCGATCTGCTGCTTACTCAGCACTCAGCAGGTTCCATTACATCTCAGGCGTATATGAAACGCTGGAACCGCAAGAATGAACTCCTGGCAGACTCAGCAGAACGCGCATCAGTTGCTGCGAGTTGGCTTGGAGCACAGGACTACCCAATAGATAGGCTCAACATAGCCTGGACAAGAGTCCTGGGCAGTCAGTTTCACGACATTCTGCCCGGCACCAGCATTCCAAAAGCCTATGAATATTCATGGAATGACGAAATTATCGCATCCAATATATTCAGCCGAGTCCTGGAACGTTCCGCGGGAGCAGTAATCCGCTCAATGGACACCAGCACAAAAGGCACTCCAGTAGTAGTCTACAATCCCCTGGCAATCGACAGGACCGACGTTGTTGAGGCAACAGTCCAGTTCCCAGGCAAAGCGCCGCAATATGTGTCTGTCTTCGATTCCAAAGGAATGCAAGTCCCATCCAGCATTTCGGAGCGCAAGGGCAATTCAGCCAAAATCATCTTCCCGGCAAAGGTTAAGTCTGTCGGATACGCAGTATATGATGTTCGACCTTCACAGTCTGCATATTCCACCCCAACCGGGCTTAAGATTTCCAGCAAAACTATCGAAAACGAGTACTACAAAGTCTCGATCGATAAAAACGGAGATGTATGCAGCATCATAGACAAACTGGCCAGCAAGGAACTCCTCTCCGGTCCTGCGCAGCTTCAGTTCCTGTATGAAAACCCCAGCGATTATCCTGCCTGGAATATGGACTGGGCCGACAGGCAGAAGCCTCCGGTCGAGGTAGTCAGCGGTCCTGCGAAAGTCAGAATAGTTGAAAACAGCCCTGTCAGAGTTGCTCTGGAGATCACTCGAAAAGCTCGCAATTCCATATTTGTCCAGCAGATAAGATTATCAACCGGTGATGCCGGTAAAAGAGTTGAGTTCAAGACTTTCATCGACTGGCGTTCTATGGAATGTAGTCTTAAAGCCTCATTCCCGCTGACAGTCTCAAATCCAATGGCAACCTATAACCTGGGGCTTGCAACCATCGAGAGGAGCACCAACGATCCCAAAAAATACGAAGTCCCATCCAGGGAATGGTTCGATCTGACATCCAGCGATGGTAAATATGGTGTCTCCGTGCTTGAAGACTGCAAATTCGGTTCAGACAAACCGACGGATAACACCCTAAGGCTGACCCTGCTCTACACTCCTGGTGTCAGGGGAGGATTCCAGGACGAATACAGCCAGGACTGGGGCAGGCACGATATGTTGTATGCTCTATATGGACATTCAGGTTCCTGGCAGGACGGTGCCAGCGAGTGGCAGGGCCGCAGCATTAATCAGCCTCTTGTAGCCTTCCAGTCAGATAAACACACAGGCACATTGGGCAATGAGTTTTCCATCCTGTCAGTAAGCACCCCACAGGTCGATGTCCGGGCTTTCAAAAGAGCTGAAGACACCGACTTGTTCATCGTCCGTATACAGGAACTCTTCGGAAAATCTGCATCCGGTGTTAAGCTGACATTCCCTTCTCAGGTCGCTGACGCCTATGAAGTCAATGGCCAGGAGAGCAGAATAGAGGATGCAGATATCGTTGATGGCAAGCTGTTTACTGATATGTCCCCATACGCCATCCGGTCATTCGCAGTCAAACTCAAATCGCCGTCCAACCTTTCTCTGGCAATTGCATCCAGACCAGTCTCGCTGGAATACAATGAAGACGTCATAAGCACAGATAACAACAGGACCGATGGTAAGCTGGACATCAACGGCCAATCAATCCCAGCCGAAGAATTGCCGGCAACCATCAACTGTGAAGGTATCAGCTTCACACTCGGAAGTAAATCAGACGGCCAGAAGAACGCCCTCGCATGCCGTGGACAGAAAATCGAACTCCTGAGCGGTGAATATAACTCAGTCTACCTACTGGTTGCGTCTATAAAGAGAACAGATGCCAAATTTATCACCGGGAAATCTGCAACTAACCTGACAATCCCATCCTGGACCGGTTTTATCGGCCAATATGACAACAGGGTCTGGGATTCATCAGGCAAACAGGTTATCGACATCACTCCCGGCTACATACAGCGTGATCCCGTAGCCTGGTTCTGCACCCATCGGCACTCTCCAGCCGGAAATGATGCCTACCAGTTCAGCTATCTGTTTATCAAGCGTATCCCAGTATCTCCCAGAACAAAAACGCTGACTTTGCCGGACGATCCTCAGATCAAATTAATGGCAGTCAGTGTAGCAACAGAGAACTCAGACATCCGGCCTGCACAACCATTGTACGATGACTTCTCCAACCGGGGAGCAATCGATCTTCGGGTCGAGACCGGCATAATTGATCTTACCAAAGGCTTAAAACCGATTACCGACGTAACGATAGACCGCAAAGAGAGCTTCGATTCCCTCATAATAGGAGCACCCAGCAAAAATGACTACGCTGATGCTTCATCCGATAACGGTGTGGAGGTTATATTTGATGATGCTGGAGGCCGGTTAGCCCCACATGTTAGGGCAGGTGCTGTAGGCAACAAGCTCCCTAGGCTGAACGATGGTGACTATGCCCGCATGAATGATGATGTAAACAGATGCGTCTGGTATGACCACGAGGGCAGATTCCAGATGGATCTCAAAAAGAGCATAAACATCGACAGGATAAATACCTACTCCTGGCACCGCTCAAACCGCGCCCCGCAGCGCTTCAGCCTATGGGTTTCCAACGCCGAGATAGCTCCATCAATGCTCTTCACCAACCCCAAAAAATCCGGATGGACATTCTTAACCAAAGTAGACACCTGGCCCTTAGGTTCCGGAGCAATCCAAGGATCATCCGTAACCGGCAAAAACAAACCCTTAGGCCCCTACCGCCACCTACTATGGATATCCGAAGACGTAGTAGAGGGAACATTCTTTACAGAGATTGATGTATACGAAGCACTCACCAAACCCAGAAAGTAATCCAACAAAGTTACTATTTAAGTAGGGGAGAAACACAAAGTTAATCTAGTGTATGGGTTCAAATAAAGAGTCTAGCCATTATCATCCTGAGGAACGAAGGATCTGCTTTTCTGTTCGGAAAAAGCAGATCCTTCGTTCCTCAGGATGATAATGGCGGGGATGTCTGCGCCAACCACTCACTCCCCCCGTTTTACACTCCGCGCATGTCCGTCTGCATACAATTCAATTTCCCAGTCATAACTGGTATGTATCCTGAATATAACAGTCTCCGCTGGCTTTTCAATCTGGCTGGTGTTGGGTTGTGGATAATACTCATAGCTGAGCGCACCGCCATTTGGTGATCGGAACACGTCCATGCTTTTTACATATGGTTCAATAGCCTTCTCAAATCCAGCTGCGTCAGGGAAGTTCTCATCATAGTCCTGAGCATACATCATAATCCCCAGCCCGATCTGTTTGGCATTATTGAGAAGAGCCGACTGCATTTCCTTTTCATCAAGCGGAATCCCCAGGTCTGGCTTCTCATCAGCTTTAGGAGGACGGGCAATCAGTTTGGCTGTATACAGGTGCCCTTGTGATAAGTATGCAAGGACCGTCCCATCCGGCGACCACTCGGTCTGCAGCTCTCTGTCTGGTATAATATCCAATGTGGTGACATACATATGATTGTATTTACCTTCTCGAACAAGTCCTATCCACAAAGAACCAAGTGTTTCGCTTCTGGTATCCGTATCATCCTTGATTTCCATACCTTTGGCGAATAAGAACAAATTACCGTCAGGTGACCAGTTGATGAAAGCCGAATCAGGTTTTACAATCAAAGGTATTTCTCTCTTAGAAGCTATATGTTCCAGCACTACACCAGGTTTACCAGGGATCACCCTGTAAAAACCATTGGGAGACATCTTCTCCCGTGAGATTTTCTCTTCAAGGGTTTTCACAGGCTGTCCGGATATCGGTATCTCGACCCGTGAGTATGCCCTGTCTTTTATTATAGTGCAGATCAATCCATTGTTGTCTTCCGAAAACTTCTCGAAGTTTACCATATGTTCCGGTGCATCGATTGATATAGATGGTATGTTTGTATTAGTATCGAACAGGACAATCTTACTTGTCGACTTTTCCTGAGGATTTGTAGCCATCCCAAAAATCGTCACAGCGATTTTCCTACCGTTTGGCGACCATACCAAAGGACCAACTACATATGCGTTTTTTGGCAAGTTAAAAGTAGTACGCTTGCTTCCATTTCTATTCAAAAGAAGAATTGCTCCCCAATGATTATCCCGAGTATCGCGATACAAGCTGACACACACTGCAACCGATCTGCTGTCGGGAGACCAAGCAATTTGTTGCACGCTCCCGGGTTCAATAACATCCCTGCCAACAGGAATTGCATTGTCACTATATTGCTGTGCATCAAGTAGAACGCTGGATCGCCCACCGAAAGGAGAAACCAGCGCTAATCTGGCCCTTTGGATAATATTGCCGGAATCAGATTCCTGAATATTAATATAAGCTATCGACTTCCCGTCCGGAGAAAATCGAAAACTCCCCACACTCCCATCATCCAGCGTAGTAATCTGCCTGATCTCAGCCACCTCAATAACCTGAGACCCATCAAACATAGCCCGAATTCCCATTTTTGCTTGGATGCAAGCGGCTGGGAATATTAGGATCATAACTAGAATAATATTATGTAAGGATTTCATACTGCTCTCCTGAAGTTTTGATGCAACAAGGCTTGAATGACTATTGTCAAAAGTTATGGTTCATCCTTAATGCAGGTGATGTATCACTTATTTAGCATTTAAAGGTCTTTTGATCTTTGTTATCGCCACCTTTCCATTTGGACTAACTTGAATATATAGGAGATATTTGATTTTGCTTTTCTGACTTCCTGTTGTGATTGCCGCAACAAGAAGATCTTCAGACTTCCAACGTAGACCGCATATCTCATCTTTGTCTGTGTTTATTGTTTTTATTGTTTTCATATGGCTCAGATCAACTATACAAATACTATATTTGTCGTTGTTATTAATATTTGAGCTATGGCCTAATTCTGTTGCACTATTCTTCTGTGTGCCTGAAACAGCCGCATACCGGGATTTTGGAGTTAGAGTTAAAGCGGAAATCATCAATCTGTTTAATGGTAAAGGAGTGGAATAGGTTTTTTTGATTTCACCAAAATCATTTACTTGCAGTTTTACGTAGCTTGTTTTATTCTCCGGATCAACACCTGGATTCAAGACAATTGATTTATCTCCAACCCAATGGTAATTGCGCAACAAGTCATATTCACTGATGATATTAATCTTTATTGATCTGTTGTCTTTCAATTGGATCAGAAATGGATAATATGTTCCACGTGGATTCGCATACGTTTCACTTTCTTCGTCAGGCACTTTGTGCATATTGCACAATAAATATTTGCCGTTTGGGCTTATGTCTGTTTCTAAAGTATATGGCCGGTCAGTTTTGACGTAGTATTGATGATATATATGGTTAGCGAGAGGCACCAACATAACCAGCAGCAGTGTAGAAATTGCAAAGACATATTTGCCGTATTTTATAACACGTTCCTTAGCAGTCAATCCCAACCCATGTTTTGTCATTATGATAGCAGTTATTACAACAGCCAGAATCCATGATGCTGCTAATCCATAGAGTGCAGATTCATGTGAACCATAATTTATAAGCAATGCTGCTTCCACACCAACTACATTTTGTATCATATATAGGGCAAATCCACTTCCCAACATTCCAGGAAGTATCACAGAGGCACCAAATCCCGGTAGATACCCTAATAGTGCTACTCCGTATGTGATTAGTGCACCAAATAGTACACGCTCTATTCCAATCATTGCTATATAATCAGAAGGAGCCATAAGCCAAAATACTACTGTTCCAATAGTAACTGCGAGCAGTATGATAAAGTTATCCACTAGAATCTTGGCACCCAGAATCTTCTTCCAGCTTATTGCCCTTGAAAGAATGAAGTCCTGACATTCATAACTCATTTCTTTTGCAAACGTGGATAGACCAAGTAGTAAACCTGGCAATACTAATATGAAAATCCAGTGGGAGGTAGTAGATATATCACCACCAAAGGAAAGTCCAGTCTGACTAATCAACGGAACAGCAATTATTAAGGCTGTAAACATAAACAGCCAGCGTCTTTTTTCTCTCCATTCTTTCCAGATAAGCATTTTCATTGTATGCTGCCTCTACTCGAAGGAATACGCCTGACAGTAAAATCCTTCGTGTTTATCTCTATTGCAGGTTGATATCCTGTCAGATATACTTTGTCCTCAAACCACGTGATCTCGCCCCATGCGAAGTCTTCATTAAGCAACAGGAGTTTGTTTCTACCCGAGGATAAGTCTACAATCCTGAGATCGCATCCTGTTCCAATCCCGAGCTTAGATGGCAGATTCAACAGCATTCTCGTTCCAGCGGAATCAACACTGCCAATATGCGAAATATACGAATCCTCATTGAAAGACCAAACTCGGGATTTGATGTTGACTCTTTTTACGTTTGCAAGTTTACAGACTACATTATTGCTGCCTGATTTTATATCCCAGCGCCTGATAACTATCTCTTGTGAAAATGGCCTTTTTGTCAGAATGTATATTCTGTTTTGTCCATCAATTGCTGCTGGAATGGAAGTAGACGGCATTGTTGTTGTAAGAGTATGTATCTTTCTATGGGATGCATTTTGGTATTCTATTCGGTCTACTCCAGAGAGATTGGTGTAGCGTGAAATACTGATATCGTTTTTATAATCCGAATATGTGTCAAATGGATTGAGAAAATATCTGCCGACCCTAATTCCTTTGATGCCACTTGTAGCATGAAGTATGTCGCCATAAATATAGGAAAGCTCATGAGTATTCATAGATATGATGAATAATATGGAGATTACCAGGACGAAAGTTTTTCTGGAACGTTGTCCCATTTTTCTGAACTCAAAAGCCAGGAGAGAACTTATAGCGATCACGATGAATGTGGTGAAATATACATATGTAGGTAGTATATCAGACGGGAATAACGAATAAGAGATCCATATAGTGCCTACCATTATTGCCAGCAGATTAGAAACATATTTGGATAGAAAAGCTGAAATCAGATATGTAATGGCAGCAATCAAAAAGCCTGCAAAAAAACTGTAACTGTTCCCATCAAAACTTATTGTTCGAGGGAACAACATGCTTGCCCATCCACCGCATAAACCAATGACCAATGCTGGAATCAAAAATGTGCATGTCCATTCCTGCAGAGGAGAGACTGGTAATACAGCTTCCAGGACATCTTTGTTTTGCTTAACAGTTCTCTTTTTCTCACTGCCCCACAATACCGTCAAAAAGGGCATAGCAAAGAGAATAGTCGTAACTATTGCAGATGCCACGTCAGATTTCTGAAAGCGGCTGCAGATAGGGAAGAATATTCCAGGTAATAAGAAATAAGTCAGGATCACCGGCCAGCCTTCCCGGTATTCTTTCCAAAGCAACCGTCCGGAGTTGTTTTCTCTCATATATCCAGCTCTCCGATCCACCGACCATTGCTACGAATATCATCCAGGCACAATTCCACAACCTGGAAATCCTTCCCCCCCGTCGCCCAGTGTCTTCTCACCTAAGCACTCTCTTGCCGTCATTCTCCACACTTATCTCACCATCAGACGATATGTGAATAGCCATTCTTTGATATTGCCTCTGATCACCTTTTTTTGATACTGATAGTATTTGCAGATCATTATCTGAATCCCAGCGACATATTACATCATCTACCTCATCCGCAAAGGTACGGTAATATATCTGTTTCATACGACGCACATCTATAATGCACACGCAGTGTGGTTCCACCGGGTTAGCATTTGTATTATTTCTAGAACGCTCCCAAAGAATACCGGTAACAACTGCCATACTACCACTCGAAGAGAGCAATGTATTGAAGTAGCCACTGAATGTAGGTTTTATTTCCTGGCGAACAATTTTACCGGAATCATCCATATTTAGTTTGATCAGAGGATCATCTCCATTTCCACGCACATATGGAAAGAATATCAATGTGTCTGGCGTACACCAACCATATGAACGTTTGTTACTCCGCAATCGACGGCTATTTATGTTCAGGAATACAGTTTTTCCATCTGAAAGGCGAACCAGTTTCATCCGACTAGCGATATTCCCATCTGATCTTAGTGCACCTTCAAGCAGATATTTGCCACCAGGACTGACGTCTATCCCAATTCTAGTGATCTCCTCCGAAGATTCCGATACAAGCGTTTCTGAAGCGAACCCAAATTTGGGCGTTTCGGGGTATGGTCCAAAATGAATAGATATGGGTACAGCAAAAACAAGCATTACAGAAGATATGACAGCAATATATATACTGTATTTCTTCACGCGTTCCTTTACCGAAATTCCAACATCGCACTTTGTCACTATGATTGAAGCTGTAACGAGAGCTATGACCCATGATATGCCTAGCGCATAAGGAATCGAAGTGCTGTTTGTTAGCTTTGTTAGTATTGAAGCCTCTGCATCGATGACAACACCTATCAAGAATATAACCAGTCCTCCACCAAGCATTCCCGGCAGTACAAAGGACGCCCCAAATCCTGGCAAATATCCTATCAACGACACCCCGAAAGCAATTCCAATACCTGCAAGAAATCTACCGAATCCGATAAACTGTAGGTATTCAAGTGGAGTATGCAACCAGAAGAAAATCGCCCCAGCTATTGTTGCCATCAACATAATACATATATCAATCAACACCTTGGCAGCAAGGATTCTTTTCCAACCAATTGCCCGTGAGTAAATAAAATTCTGACATTCATTTCTGGATTCACTGGAGAATGTTGACAGTCCCAGCAAAAGTGCAGGAGCCAACATTACAAAAACCCACATCGAAGTGGTCTCAATCCGCCCACAGAAAGAAAAGCCATCGCGAGACAGAAATGGGGTAAGTGCAACAAATGCAAAGAACACCACCAGCCACAGCTTTTTCTCCTGCCATTCTTTCCAGAATAACCTTTTCATTACCTGGTATTCCTTTCCCCAACCAATGATCTCACAGTGTAATCTTTGGTGTTGATTTCTAATGGATTCTTTTCGATTTCCCCTTGATCCGCAGTTTCTGTGAGATATACCTTATCATCGGTCCATGTAGTCTTTAACCATGCAAATTCTTCATTCATGAGTAATAACTTACATTTATCGGTTTTTAGATCAATAAGCCAGAGATCATGACTACTGCCCATTGGTGATTGGAGATTGAGTAACAACCTTTTTCCAACCGGACCCACCCAGTTTCCTCCAACAATTTGTGACCAGCGCGTTATTGTCTTCATATTAATACTCCGTCTGCTGGTGAAACTGCCTATTTGTTCCACTTGCCCCGAAACAGTATCCCAACGACTAACCGATATTTTGGTATCTTTCGGTTTTTGGGTCAATATATAAACTCGTCTGTTTTCATCAACTGCTATTGGGACAGATTCTGATGGAAACCCATGACTGCTTTCCTTCATGTACATAGCTTTGGGAGAAGCAGAAAATCCGTTCCTGATATCCTGGTATTTGATGTAATCAGTATTATTTGATGTTTTGTACCGACCGACTCCAGAGAAATAAGTTGTTCTGATACCAAAGTTTCCAGTCCTATTAATATTCACATAATTATGGAGCAGGATATAAACATTTTTGGGAATGACGAATGCTGAGACTATCACTAGACCTGAAACTATCATCAGAACTGTAATAGCAGAGCTGCTGATTGGTTGAGAACCCAATTTGCGGTATTTCGACATTCCCAACGCCATTAATGCTAGTCCGATTGGAACAACAATGAGACAAATAGGCGGTTCTATGGTAAATGTAAAGAGTATCCAAACAGTTCCAGCTAATATTCCCAGCAGATTGGATATGTATCTCGATAGAAATGATGAGAGCATATATGCTGAAGTGGTACATAGTATGCCCGTTAATACACTGGGATGAAGATCCTCACCAAAGAGCGTTTGTTTGTAGAGCATATACATCCAACTGCCGCATATTCCTACAATCACCGAGGGCAATAGGAACGAAAACAACCACTCTTGTATTGGTGTAAAAGGCAAAAAAGCCTCTAAAATGTCCCTTCCCTGTTTCACCAGTTTCTGTTTTTCACTTGCCCACAACACTGCTGTAAATGGAACTCCAATTACTACTGCCAGAGCCATCGATGCCAGGAATATACTCTCCGGGAAACGTACACATAAAGCACTCGTAATGCCAGGTAGCACAAGAAATGCCAGGATCACCGGCCATCCTTCCCGGTATTCTTTCCAGATAAGTCGTAGTGATGAATTATCTTTCATTGTCCATCTCCTATCCACCTACCATAGAAACGAATATATCTTCAAGACTCATATCTTCTATGCACATATCTTTCGGCAGTAATCTTTTCACTGCGTTTAGCGTCCTATCCCCGCAATTCTTGACTGTGATCTCCACACAACGACCAGATATTTCGATACCGAGTACATCCGGAATAGATTGGAATGTGCTTGGCACTTTTTCAAAACTCAATACAATGCGTTTTACACTAGCCTTAAGCTCTTCCATCGTAGAGCAGTGGATCAGTTTACCTGCATCAATTATTCCGACCCAGTCAGCTACCCTCTCAACTTCATGCACAATGTGTGAGGAGAAGAATACTGTTCGGCCTTCAGTCTGTATAAGTTCTATGACCCCTTCAAGGAAATCCCTCCGCACTACTACATCTAAACCTGCTGTCGGTTCATCAAGTATAAGAAGCTCAGGTCTGTAAGACATTCCCAGAAGCAGAGCAAGTTTAGCCTGCATACCCCGGCTCATCTGGCCCACTTTTCTGTCTCCGGGCAGTTCCAATTTCTGTTTCAGGTCTTCGGCAAACCCATCATCCCAAGTCGGATAAAACCCCTTGCAGAACCAGATGATCTCATCCACAGTCATCCAGTCATACATCCTCTGCCCTTCAGCCACATAACCAATTCTACGTTTGATTGCCAGGGAGTCTCTGAGTGTATCCAATCCCAGTATCTTGGCACTTCCTCCGCTGCGGTCCAGCAGGTCCAGAAGCATCCTTATAGTTGTAGTCTTCCCCGCGCCATTACGCCCTAAGAATGCAAAGACACTCCCTTCAGGAACCCGCATCGTTAATCCGTTTACTGCCTGATGCTTACCAAAACGCTTCATAAGGTCTACCGTTTCAATTGCTAACTGCGTTTGTAAAGCCATAATTCAATCTCCCGTCTTAGAACTGAAATTTGCGCAACTTCTCGTCAATTAATTCTCTTAACTCATCGCCGGACAGTCCCAGGTGGACAGCGTCCGACATAGCTTTTTCCAGGCTGATGGATATGCTCTCCCGCTTAAATTTCTCAGTCGGAACAGCAATCCCATCTGCCACAAAACTCCCAGATCCCTGCCTGCTCTCCACAAGCCCTTCCTGTTCCAGGATCTTGTAAGCCTTACTGACAGTCAATGGATGTACGCGCAGTTTCACAGCAGTTTCCCGAAGAGAACCCAAACTATCGCCAGGCTTAAGCGCGCCAACTGCTATAGCTCTCTTCACCTGCTCAATGATCTGTGCATACACCGGTACGGAACTGGTTGTGTCTATCCGCATAATCATATCCAACCCAAGTGTTATAGTGTTATATAACACTATATACAACACCTCAGCACCTGTCAACACTTTTTTTATTAACCACGGAATACACGGAATACACGGAAAAAGAAGGGACTAAAGTTAAAGCATACTAAGATCAATAACATGCCTTCGAGGTGACTGCATAGCCTGCTTGCCAGATAATCTCATTTACTCCCCCTTTCCGTGTATTCCGTGTATTCCGTTGTTGTAAAAGTCCCTTCCCTTCAGAATTGACTCAGCAGATACCGCCATGCTAGACTACCGTACCCGATGCCATTGGCATTATGTTGAGGTCGACGCAATGAAGAATGATCATGTTATCCTCTTGGCACTTATTCTCTCATTACTTTCCGTAAGTTCAGTTCCAGCATCATCCGTGGTGCAGTTAACCAAATCAGGCAAAACTAGATATGTTATATTTCTTGCGCAAAATGCCTCAGCACCCGAGAAGAATGCAGCGTCAGAGCTGTCAATTTACCTCAAAGCAATCACTGGTGCAGATTTCAAGATTGCCTCTCCAAATCAGTCAGGCAAAAAGCCAGTAATAGCAGTAGGCCCTGGCGCTGCCAAAGTCATCCAGCCGAGACTGTCCCTGGAAAAATCCAAAATGGGTGATGATGGCATAGTAATGAAGTCGATCGGTTCAAATATCGTCCTGAGCGGTGCCACAGGCAGCAAGCGTGGAACGTTATATGCAGTCTATACTTTCCTTGAGGACATATGCGGTGTCCGGTGGTGGACATCAAAAGATAAATACATCCCCCGCAAACCGAATCTTGCTATAAACAATCTGAATATAACCTATGTCCCTGTATTCCGGTACCGCGAAGCTCTGTATAATACCCTCACAGATGCAAGCAGCAATCCAGCGCTTGCAAAGTTTCTTGTGCAGGAGAAGTATAATGGAGACCACAACAGGATCCCTGCAGACTGGGGAGGGAGCTACAGCATCATCGGATGGTGCCATACATTCGAGGTGTTCATGCCTCCGAGTAAATATTTCAAAGACCATCCGGAATGGTACAGCGAGATCAATGGCAAACGTGTTGCAGAGAGATCTCAACTCTGTTGCACTAACGATGCTATGATCGCCGAACTCACAAAAAACGTCTTGGAAACCATCGCAAAACAACCGGATGCAGGCATTATCTCAGTCTCCCAGAATGACTGGCTAAACAACTGCCAGTGCGCCAACTGTAAGGTAATGGACGAAGCTGAGGGTTCCCCATCTGGTTCTCTAATCTATTGCATCAACAAAGTTGCTGAAGCAGTTGAGAAAAAGTATCCGGAGTTTTTGGTAGAAACCCTCGCCTATCTGCACACCCGCAAACCCCCGATATCTATCCGACCAAGAAACAATGTGCTTGTAAGGTTGGCACTGATCGAAAGAGGATCTGATCAACCCATAGATAACCCATATAACCAAAAACTCATGGACGATCTCACAGCCTGGAAGAAAGCTGTTCCCAACCTGTTCATCTGGGACTACACAGCCAACATGCCCTGGCCATTCACCCCGCACCCCAATCTGTCTGTCATCGCACCGGACGCCCGCACCTATGCTGCAAACCATGTAGTAGGTGTATTCAATGAAGGTAACCACTATGCAGGAGCCGCAAGAAGTGATTTCGATGAGCTCAAGACCTATGTGATGTCCCATATGCTCTGGAATCCCAACCAGAACGAAAAGATCATCATTATGGACTTTCTGAATGGTTACTACAGCAAAGCCGGACCGATACTAAACCAGTATCTTGATCTCCTTGAAAGCAAGAGCCGCAAGGTAGTCCTGGGTTCCTGGGACTGTGGTCCGGATGCTGCATGGCTCGATCTTGATGCAATGAATCAGTCAACAAAACTCTTCGACCGTGCCGAATCTGCAGTCGCAAAGGATACAAAGATCCTGGACCGTGTAAAAAGAGCCAGAATTCCACTGGAGCATCAATGGCTGCGCGGCTGGAGCATATATCACCAGACCGCAAAAGCAGAAAATACGCCATATCATGGACCAACTGACATAAAGCCTGCAACAGAAGCGTTTATCTCACGTCTGGAAAAATATGAGGGCAACAATATCAGTCTCAACATATTCTCAGCAGACATATCAAGCAGCCTGGAGGAATACGCTCAAAAACTGCGCAAAAGGGCAGATACTATCGCCAATCCAACTCCTTTGCCCGCAGCCTTTGCCAGCCTGCCTGTTGAATCAGTCGTTGACGTGCAGGAATCGGATATGGTGATCAAGGGAGGAGCTTCTCTGGCATCAGACTCAAAAGCTTCGAATGGCTTTGCTGCAAAAATCGATCCCGCAGTGCTCAACTGGTCCGTGCAGTTCCCGGGTATTGGAGGAATAGTCCTGCCGGGAAAATTGCATGTTTACGCAAGTGTCCGTTGTGAGAAAATCAAAGACACCGGAGTTGCATTCACTGCAGGTATATATGATGATTCTACCAGAACAAACCTGGTCGGACTCTCAGTAAACCTTGAGGACGGCAACAGCGTTTCGCAGGTAGATCCAAATGTTAAAACCATAAAATCAATATCCACTGCCAAAGGGGCAGGGGATGAAGAATACCACATGTATGATTTCGGGGTTCACGATCTGAACAACCAGTGCTATGTCTGGTTCGGCACCACCGGAGGCGTAAACCCAGACAACATCAAAGCCATCTACATAGACCGGATCATATTTGTAAGGGAGTAAATAATGAATAACTTAATGCTTGCTGTGATGATATTGACCATAGGAATACTGCTAACTACCGACAGTGCAGCAGCATCTGTGAAACCGATATCCCTCCACCCGGAAAATGCTAAATATTTTCTGTTCCGGGGTAAACCCACTGTGCTTATCACATCTGCAGAACATTACGGCGCAGTACTTAATCTCGATTTCCAACAGAAAGCATATCTGGATGAGCTAAAACGCAGCGGGATGAACTACACTCGCATATTCACCGGAGCTTATTGCGAAAGCCCGGGTGACTTCCAGATTCCCCACAACACCTTAGCTCCAGCAGCAGGCAAACTGATCTGCCCCTGGTCACGCAGCAACCAGCCTGGTTATGCTAATGGCGGAAACAAATATGACCTGAGCAAGTGGGATGATGCATACTTCAAACGCCTCAAATCTTTCTTGAAAGAAGCAGGCAAGCGAGGTATAGTTGTTGAAATCTCACTCTTCTGCCCCTTCTACGGGGACTCCATGTGGAACCTGAGCCCGATGAAATCAGCAAATAACATAAATGGTCTCAGTGAGATTTCAAGCCAGGAAGCATATTCACTAAAGCACAAAGACATAACGAAAATCCAGGATGAAATGACTAGAAAGATTGTCTCCGAACTCTGCGATTTCGATAACATATTCTATGAAATCTGCAACGAACCATATTTCGGCGGAGTCACACTCGAATGGCAGAAACATATAGCTGCAGTAATCAAAGAGACAGAGTCCAAATTCCCCGCAAAGCACTTAATAGCCCAGAACATAGCTAATGGCTCCGAGCGAGTAAAAAATCCCGATCCAAATGTATCCATATTAAACTTCCACTATGCAAATCCCCCTTCAGCAGTAGAGGAAAACAATTCATTCAAAGGTGTGATTGGCTGCGACGAGACTGGTTTCCAGGGCCAGGCAGACTCTCCTTACCGTGAAGAAGGCTGGGACTTTATAATGGCTGGAGGAGCGCTGTACAATAACCTGGACTACTCATTCACCATATCCAACCCGGATGGAACAGCTAAAGTAGACCATCCGACTCCAGGAGGTGGCGGGGTAACTTTCAGAGCAGGAATGTCCGCACTCAGAAAATTCATAAACAGTTTCAACTTCATCAAAATGTCCCCGGACAAAACCATACAAGCACCTGATGGAATCACAGTCCGTGCCCTATCCGAACCAGGCAAACAGTACGCCATCTACATCCGAGGAGGCAACCAAACAACCATAAAAATAGACCTGCCACAAGGCAAATATCAGGTGAAATGGGTAAACACACGGACGGGAGAAACACTGAAAAACCAGCAGATGACGCAAACAGGAGGATCAGCAGAAATCTCATCACCAGAATACCAGGGTGACACCGCAGTAAGCATCAAACGGAAATAAACAACCATTTGAATACCCACCTATGTCATCCTGGAACGCAGTGAAGGATCTGCTGTTAAATTCCAATATGCATCGGTATCAGAGCAGAGCGTCGATGCCGATGCACTAAATATTGTGATGCAGGCTTCCAGTCTGCCGAACCCAGGTTTCTACGGAGCAGCGATACTAGACCACCAGGTGGCAGCGGACAACTTAGTTGTCAGAACTATGCATTTGCGGTTTCTCCTCCCTGAAAATCTGCGTAAATCTGTGAAATCTGCGGATAATTATCTATATCTGCCATCAACTAGCACAATCCTCCATTTTCTGAGTATAATCACATCAGTTACTTAACTGCACCAACCTTCGAAAGGCCATCAGTCACTATGCTAAAACGCACACTGCTTCTGATTTCCATAATCTTCTCAATAGGAATATCCAATCTCCAGGCTGCAATAGAAATCCATCCACACGCTCCATTGGTCCTCCAGGCTGGTTCTCCGGCACCGGTAGCGATTCTGTTGCAGAACTCAGGGAAATTAGCGCAGTCAGGTAAACTGGTGTTTTCGTGCAAGAATGGCAAAGTAACTCCGGCTGAAGTATCATATTCAATGCAGCCGGGTACACAGAAGATCGTTGTCGCACAGGTCTCTCTAAATAACAATTCCAGCAGCGGTCAGCTCATATGCAAGTCAGGTAGCGTCTCTACTACTACTGCAATCATTCCCGGCATCGACCTCTGCGATGTAGCATGGAAGCGTAAACTCATTCCTGTTTCAATACCACACGATGCAAAATGGGCATCTGAGAATGTTGATGACAGCAACTGGCCGGAGATCCATCCCCCGCTTCTTTGGAATGACAATGAAAACTCCTGGTGCCGGATTCGCGTTACTATTCCAGAGCAGTGGAAATCGCACAAGGTCCGCCTGGTAGTAGGAGCCATCGATGACAACGACATATCATTCCTGAACGGAGTAGAAATAGGCCGGACGACTGGTTGGGACCTTCGCCGTGAATATATTCTACCCGACAATCTCATCCACTGGGGCAAAGAGAACCTTATAACCATAATGGTAGAGAACTTCAACGCTGGGGGAGGGCTCTATAAAGCGCCGATTATGCTACTGGCAGGTGACAATCCCCCGGCAGTATCCGCCACCAAATATGGTATCCGTCCGAAGCAGGGAAAGATTGGTACTCCGCTTCCATTGAGACCAATGCACGTTGACAAGGGAATCCTCCGATACCCGGATAAAACAGAAGTAGCCCTCTGGGGAACTAACATCTACCCCCAAAGCTGGTATCAATTCGAAAACTTCAAGACGCTCAAAGTAGACTACGAAGCCACTATCCGACAGGACCTGGACCACTTGCAGTTGATGGGGATTGAAGCTATTAGAATTCACGTTTTTGCAGGTGAGATAACTGATGGTAAAGGCAATATACTCCCGAATATCCACCTGGACCTGCTGGACTACATAGTTACCGAATGCAGCAGGCGTGGGATCTATATGTTCTTCACCCCGATCGCCTGGTGGGGGAGTCCGAACAACCTTGAGGGTAACTTTACCTCCGCAACCACCAAACCAGGCATGATGTTTGTTCCGGATGCAAAAAACGCTGCTGTAAACTACCTGAAACAGTTCATGAATCACAAAAACCGATACTCAGGCAAGCTCTACAAAGACGAACCATCACTCTGCCTGCTTGAAGTAATGAATGAGCCCGCATATTTCGACTATGGGGATATCTACACCAGTACATACTACCCTCAGGGAGAATCACAAGCTCTCCTGGACCGCGACCATTCGATATTTCGTTCACTCTGGAAAACCTGGCTCTCGGAGAATAAGCTGGATGAACGCCCGGCGTATTTTAAGCTGTTCAGATACCAGCTGATGCGCAGTTATATTAGTCAAATGACCAGGGCTATCCGTTCAACCGGAGCCAGGCAGCCAATAGCCATCTCGGCTGTTGGTGCTGAACCCGATGAACTCACCCAGGCAATAGCTGATTCCGACTGTGAGGCTGTAACGTATGGTAGCTACCCCGGAGGCTGGGTGGATAATGATCTCAATAACCTCCTCCCGGGAATCAGCCCGATGAGAGTCGATCCCAGGTTCTCAGCAAAAGCGCGATTGGTCTATGAGTTCGATGCCCCCGGCATGACCAAAGGCTGCTATCTATATCCTGCAATGGCAGCCATGTTCCGTTCAGGGGAGGTGCAGGTAGCCTGTCAGTTCCAGTATGATAGCATAGCCACAGCCAGATACAATACAGACTGGGATGTCCACTGGCTGAACTGGATATACACTCCCTGGAAAACAGTCAGCTTTATGGTTGCTCGCGAGACTTTCCACAGACTCCCGCGGGGAGTACAATTCCAGGCAGGTCAATCCGACCTGCAAATAGGTCCAATGGCAACCTCTTTCGATCACAATATAAGCATGCTGATCACACCGAACACAGTAATGCATTCAAACCCAATCACAGACTGGCAGCCAATCCACCTGCCAAAAAATCCAGCCGATATTGTTGGTATCGGTTCTTCCCCATATGTAAGTTACGATGGCAACGGAATCTATACCATCACACATGCAGGCAAAAGCACCCTTCTATTAACCATAAATCCGGACATCAAAGTGCTGCAGGGCTCCAGGCACAGTTCCTTCCCATCCCCAGTTGTTGAACTTGAGCCGAACGAGCATCTATTCACCATCAAACTGCAGGGATGGGAGAATGCCAAGTGTGCAAGGCTGGAAGATGGGAAATCAGAACAGATAAACCGTTCAGGAGCAGGCTGGATGCTGAAACCAGGAAAATATAGACTGATTAAGCAGGTGAATACGAGATAAATCTACAATAGGCTGATTAACTCATGACAGGAATATTACAGTCTCGTTTTTCGCGTACTTTGGCGTATTTCGCGGTTCCAAATATAAAGCAGGACTGCTTGCTCAACTGTAGTTTATACGTTTTATAACATTAATATATGGGGAAAGTAATATCACCTGTAATTTGTCAACATCGTTTGTGTAAGGTCTAAATACATGCATATCACTACATCAACGCAAGAACCCCTCGATCTGGGATTTGGTAACTATACCTGTAATTGGGGACTGCATATATGCGGGCTGTATGAGACCCCTGAAGAACGGGACGAAATAGTCTTTGGGTTTCTACACAAAGGTGATATGGTATCAGACCTGCAGCTTTACTGTCCCGCTGAACGGACACCTGATGACTTCCGTTCTAAATATGAAAAACTCTACCCGGAATGTGCCTGTCATACCCACGATACCGATCATTTTATCTTGATGGAACCGCATGATCTATATTATCCTGATGGTATGTTTTCTCCTAGAGCAATGGACAAAGGGTTGAATGAGTTCTTTGTAAACAGTCAGAAAAACGGCAGGAAGAATATCAGGGCTACCGCTGAAATGGTCTGGGCGTTGCAGGCCATTCCTGGAGTCGAAGATCTCATGGCATATGAATCACGGCTAAACTATTTCATACCTGGAAAACCATGGATTAGTATTTGCCTATACAATGTCACCAAGTTTCCAGGGTCTACAATAATGGGTGTCCTCAGGACACATCCATATACGATCACTGGAGGCGTTATAACAGAAAACCCCTATTATCAAGATCCTACAGAATGGTTGAAGCTAAATGCTCCTGAGTTTCTGGGAGATTCATAGTAGGAAAGAAGAGTATCTTGGATAAACAGCTTACACACGATATTTTTCTTCTAATGTTATATCTGACCCAACTCAAGGATGAGGGCACCATAAGAAGTGTTTTTATAGATGCTATGAACTCATCGCTCTCTGAAATTCGACTTGGATTTTTATCCTCGGAAGCTCCACCTGCAGGAATCACCATTGACGTAGCATCCCACAATATTAGCTATGGTCGAATCTCTATAGAAGGCAATACCGATACACTCAGCACTGATTCGCTGGCAGTTATAACAAACGCAATACGCATGCTAGCAATTGTGCTTGAAAACCGTCACCAGGCCCGTTTATTGGCAGATGAAAACTTGCGTTTGGAATCCGCTGTCGCTGCAAGAGTTGCTGAAATAGCTGCCAATGAAAAACTGCTCCGTATGCGTTATGAATCCATTCCCGCTGGAATTGTAGTGCATAACAAGACCGGGGAGATCATATATGCTAACGGAGTTGCCTCTGAAATACTTAGTTTGCACTATAATGAGTTGCTTGGTAGAACCTCGAGCGATTATATCTGGAAGTCTGTCTGGGAGGATGGCACTCCTGCTCCGGGAGAAGAGCATCCTGCTATGGTTGTATTAAAAACAGGTGAGCCAGTCCGCAATGTGGTGTTGGGGACATATGCTGATGATCCCGCAAATACAAAATGGTTGTTGATTAACTCAGAACCAATTTTAGATCCGGTCAGCGCTGAGTTGAAGGAAGTAATGGTTACATTTTTGGATATAACCGAAAGTAAGCTAGCCGAACAAGCCATAAGGAATGTAGAATCGCAGAAGCAGCAGTTCTTCCACGATACCATACTTAGTGTAACTGGTGGGAAGTTCGATGTGTGTGATAAATGCACGGTAGAGAGATTCAAATCCGAAGCTATTATGAAGAAGACCTTTTCATCTATTGCCGATATCCACCACGGTCGGCAGGATATTGTTGAGTTTTGCAGTGCAAGAGGGCTAAATGGAGAGCGTCTTAAGGAATTCATAATTGGTGTGGGGGAAGCTGCAAATAATGCATTGAAACACGGTATAGAAGGTACCGTATATGCAGGCGTGTCAGATAATAGTGTCTGGATAGGTATATCAGACAAAGGAAATGGGATCGAGTCAATTATACTGCCGCAAGCAGTCCTGATGCGCGGTTTTTCAACCAAACCATCTCTGGGGCTTGGTTACTCAATAATGCTGGATGTTTGTGACCAGATATATCTATATACCAGTTCACAAGGCACAACAATAATCCTTCTCAAAGAAATCAATGAATACGAGCAAACAATACCATTAGGCTACCTCCCTGACACCTGGGAAAGCATCCCGTGTTGATCTGGCGCAATAGATATGAATGTGGCGGATTCTGAAGATATTTATTCCCACGCAAAGCCGCAAAGTCGCAAAGAAAAAATCAATTATTTCTCTCCACAATATGATGTCCCAGTTGCTTATTCTATTGGTAACCCACAAAGAATGCTAAAGACAGCACACAATCCCTTCTTAGCGTCTTTGCGTCTTTGCGTGAGAATTTATACAGTTATCGTTCCCAAATACCCAAATCCCACTGATCAACCCACCTGATCACTGGCCTGCCGTTTTCAAACTCTACAGGCAGCCATATATATCGTCCGTCTATAGCGTTCTCCGGTCTCCAGCGATCTGCCATAAATATGAACGCGTCCTTCTTACCAGGCACCGGTAACACATATGTGCTCTGTGATGTAAATGTCACGCTGCACTGCTCTACGGTCCCGATGCAGGGGTTACCGAGTTCTGTCCAGGGTCCGGTTATCTTATCCGCCACAGCCGAACGCGCCGCATTGGGAGCCCATCCTGTACAGTCTGATGCTATGAAATAGTATTTATCCTTACACTTAAATACCACAGGAGCTTCCATAAACCGCCCCTCAAACACCCGTTCAAACATACCCGCAGGCTTCAGGTAATCATCCGTCAGCAGCGATATATGCAATGTCGCGTTGTTCTCAGATGAATGCAGTAGATAGGCTTTCTCGTCATCATCCACATATACCGTCATATCCCGCGATTCCTGACCATCAGGTCTGAATGACTCTATGAACTTATAAGGCCCGGTCACCTTGTCACTGACAGCCACACCAGTCCGGGCCGCTGTATATCCCTGGTCTTTCAGTTCCAAATGGAACCACATCACATATTTGCGGGTCTTCTTGTTATAGATCACTTTAGGCCGTTCAAGCACACATCCCTTAATAATATCGCTCTCAGGGTCATCCGAAACTGCCAGCGCAATCCCTTCATCCTTCCAATTATACAAGTCCGAAGAAGAATAGCAGTGCACACCGACCTGAGCCACATTCCCTGCATCCCCTTCGATCTTATGCTCACCAAACCAGTAAGTCTTCTTACCCACAACAGGTGTAAATCCTTCTGCATTTACACTTATCATCCCGCCGCCGTGAGCGTTAATATGCACCCCATTGTTGTCCGGCCAAACAGCACCAGGCCTGAAAAACTTAACATGCCCAACAGGAATAGCCTCCGGATCACCCTTAACCAACATCTTCCCCTCCCCAGCAAACAAAGCACTAGCTGATATCACAGCAAGAACAACCAACAAGCTAAAAGAACCTAAATGCCTGCAACAAGAACGTACGAGCCCAGCCATCCGTTCGTGCTGAGCGAGTCGAAGCACGGACGGATGGCGGTCAAGTAGCAGCCCATCCATCAGATCTCAAACCCAAGCGTAACAATCTTTTTAGCGCCAACAGTCAGGCTTACAGTCGAGTCCTTGAAATCCACAATCCCGATCTCTTCCTCATTCAAGTTAAGCAGCCTGGCAGACTTAGTCCCCGCAGCTCTAACCCATGCATTTTCTATTGCTTTATCAGTCGCATTATAGAACCGGACAACCAGCATATCGCAGTCTTCAGCCTTCTTAATAGCCGATATAATCAACTCATCATGGCTGGTCTCCAGGAAGCTGTGAATGAGTGGCAAACTTCCTTCATGCCCACCAGTCTGATGCACCAGCAAAGGCACATTGTGTTGATGAGCCTGCTTCCAGACCTTAGCCTCTTCCCAGTTCCCAGCATGTGGATATATCGAATACTCAAACGTATGCTTCCCAATACACTGGGCCTCCGGAGTAAGTTCAGCCCCCGGAGCCTCATTCCCACCGCTAAGATTTCCTACGCACCGCAGAAGAGTCAGTCCGACTGTCGTGAACTCATCAGTATAAACCTCATACTCAGGAAGCCCTTTATTTATTATGCAGAGTCCCTTCTTCTCTTCCTCATTACTGACATCAACCCATCTCTGCTGAGGATGGAATGGGGAGGCATTTTCCCAGTCTTTTGGGTTTTCTGCTAATCTTTCTATAACATCAAACTGCCCATCAGCAAATACTTTCGAAGCCCAATCGGTTGTGAACTGAACACGAATGCGATGATCCTTCGCTCTGTTGTCTACCTCAGTGACGATATCAATTCTCGGAACTCCTTTGGTAACAGTCATATAACTGGTTATCGGGCATTCAACCGATTGATCTGATCTCGATGAATGCTTGAGATCAGCTTCTGCAGGCACCAATAGGGCCATCTCCATTTTCATGGTAGTTGAAACTGGGTTATTATCTATCATCGATATCTGTGAGTTAGATTTTTTGCTACTTACTGTAGTGTTGCTAATCGGTTTAATATGCAGATACTCATCTCCGACGTCTCCGTCATCTTCAAAGGTATTAATGTTCGAATCATAATAGCCATAAGATCCATCGCAACGCATCAGTTGAATACTGTCACTGATAATTGATAGATGGAGATATTCGTTACTAATCGACCCTGTGTGTATATTTAAGGTATTCATGCTCTCATAAATCGGCCTACTAACCGACTTCTCAATCCGATAAGTCTTATACCCGCAGCTTGGAACGTCCACTGCCACAAACTCAATCACAAATCTCTTAATCAAAACCACAAGAGGCAGCTCGTGAGGGTCAGTAACTGCTTTACTGGTAGACAGCACACTGGTAAATACTATCGGAACTTCGTTTCCAGCATCATCAAACAACCGGATCCAGTTAACTTCCCTGCTGGGATCATATGTCGGACGACCGCGCGATGGGTCAGATGTATAGAAGTCCACCGTAGCCTTCACCTTGTCAGTCCGTGTCCAGTTGAGGGTATTAAATACCACTAGAGACTCAGCTTCAGTGTTCACCTGGTCTGCAATAGATTTCAAACTGCGTCCCGTAACCTCATCCGCAATCTGCTGAACCTGTTCAAACCGGGGAACCATCTCCTTATGTACCTGGTCAATACTGCACCCACAGATAGAGTCATGCGGATGGTTCTGCATAAGCAGTTTCCATGCATAATTCAAGAACCCCTGCTGATAATCTCCTCCAAGCATATATGCAAAGGAAGACACCGGTTCCGCATACTTTTCGAGTGCTGTCTGGGATTTTTCGTTAGCCTGCTTCAGATACATTCTGCTGGAAAGTGTCCCCGCCAGGCAGCTTCCACCCCGGTCCTCACGAAGTTCACCCTTTACAACCCCCAGCTCAACTCCGGTCTTCTCAGCAGCTTCCTTGACCGCATCCATATAGTCAGTCAAAGAAGAATGCACCAGCTTATCGCCATCAAGCCTTTCATTGACCCGTTTGAGAATCCCAGAAAGATCAGGCTGAGCCTCCAGGTGGTCGACACCGTTCATAAAAAGCAACTGATCAATCGCCGATACTGGTTTCATAACGTCCCGAATAGCTTCCGTATACTTAACAGCCTCATCAGTATCAGCCGGAAAATGCTGGGCATTGTTGTACCAAAACGCCATCAGGCTGGAGAGAACCCTGCTGCCGTCCGGAGATTCCCAGTAGAACTCCATCTTCCGGTCTCCAACCAGCTGCAGTCCACGCCCGAATATTGCAGTGTCGATACCGAAGCCATTGAATATCTGAGGCATCTGGGAGATATTCCCGAACTGGTCCGGCAGATACCCCAACTTCATCGTAGCTCCGAACTCCCTGCTGATCCGGTGCCCGATAAGCAGGCTTCGCACAGTAGATTCCCCGCTGACAAGAAACTCATCATTGAGCTGGTACCAGGGTCCAACAAGTATCTTGCCTTCCCTAACATATTTTGCTATTCGTTCCCGGTTTTCAGGCTTGATCTGAAGATAGTCCTCCAGCACAATTGTCTGCCCGTCCAGGTTAAAACAATTATAATCAGGATCACTGTCCAGTATATCCAGCACATGGTCAATAAGGTCCACAAGCCTGACTCTAAACTTCTGAAACGTAAAATACCACTCGCGGTCCCAATGAGTGTGCGAAATAACATGCAAAACAGACATCAACAACCCTCCCAGAGCAAACAACATTCGCTACGATGCTAACACACAACCCCCTTTTAGGCAACAGGAGCAGGTAGAAATCCAACGCATCCAAATATTGTCATTCTGAACGCAGTGAAGAATCTCAAGCCTTCAATAACAAATACGATCACATTCCTGTACAATCAATCTCAATTCTCCCTTCCTGTTAATCCTGAAAATCTTATTAATCCTGTCAAAAATGAGCCCACACCCTACTTAACCAACCTCGCATCAGCCCAGTTGGCGTGGTCTCCCATCACACTGTTCCCTCCATCACCAACAATCAGTTCCAACTTACTGGCACCAGCAATATCCACATCCACCCACTTCGCGGGAGTAGAGCGGTCCATCAATCCCGATTCCCACCGCTTCACTCCGTCCACCCAGACTTCAAATGTAATAGTAGGGGATGTAGCTCCGTCCGCTCCAACCCATGACTGGAACCTGCCATATTTTCTACCAGACAGATTATATATAATCCGTGACTTTGCATGCGTCCCAAGCCCTCTCACAAACCGCTGCCCTGCAATGGTCATCGGCTTCTCCCAGACACTCTTGTTCTTCTGGAGAACTCCCCAGCCCTGGACAACCGACTCCGGTTCTATCGTGTCCAGATAGATACCATCGATGCATTCTACTGGTCGAATTTTATGCAATACCTCGTTCGGTACATCATCAGGAGTAATAGGTTCAAGTAATGCCAGAGAATTCAGCGAAATTAATTCCGGGCTCGGAATAGTGTTCGGGTAATTCGCAGATATGATTGATTTATCGCGCGTGGCCCAGACCCATGCTGAAACGTTTGTAAATGCAGAGTCCACAAGCATGCTTGCATCTACACTGTTTTTGCCGTTGGTAAGTGGAACTCTCAGAAACACCCAGTGACCGACCTTTCCCACTCCCGAAGCCGCCCAGCCGAACTCCGAACCAGTCATCGTGAAGTCCGCCTTTTTCCCGTTCAAGAGGACCTGCGATACCGGGACTGTCGGAGGCTGATTGCACTCCAGCAGCAGGAGCATTTCCCCCTGAGGAGCTTTTAGATCGATATCGGTTACAATGTGCACCTCAGTAGCAGACTTCATATCACCGGTCAGGCTGGTCCAGTCCGGACCAAAACTCTCCGCAGGCCCATCAAACTCTACACGCCTGATTTCCTTTGTAATTATCTTCGCATCAATGCACTGTTTCAACGACTCACTAACACTCGGAATGCCCTTTACGGACTGTTTCCCAGATATCGACAAAACAACTGTCTCATAAGGTGCAAGAGGCACATCAAGTGTCTGCCCAGCGTCCAGATTACTGCCGTACAGCCGTGGTTCAGGATAAACACTGACGGCAGAGAGCCCTGTCGCTTTGCCTGTCAGCCCAATAGATGAATCCAACCTGAGCTTATAAGTAGTAGGTTCAATCCATGGGTTACGCAGCATAATAATGCCCTTGCCATTCTTCCAATGGGCATAACCGTAGGGCTCCCGCGGCATCTGTTCAGTTGCTGTAAAGTGAGGTACCTTGCCATTGCCCCATGAAGCTGGCAGGATGGGCGTAGTCTCCTGCAGTATGGAAGCATTCTTTCGTGCCCAGGCAATCGTTCCTGCAAACGACTTCCAGCGAGAATCATTCATATATCCTGGGTTCAAATACACCGGCAGGAACATATTTCCGCGCAATATTGTTGTAACAGCATCATTTTCAAGAGGTTCGCTGGTCTGATGAATAATACCCAATACTTCCTGAGCCGCAATCGGAATCGGCAGCAGTGCAGCGCCCTGCAGATTAAAATAATCTCTGCCGGTTGTGTAACTCTCCCGATATACGGGGCAGGGTACGCGTCCATAAGGTGCATCATCTCCATACGTGCCGACCACAGAGTTTACATGGAAAAGCCACCACGGACTGGGGTTCCAACCCATGCACGTAGTCTCCAGCCATGCATCAGGAGCAGCTTTTCGGAGATTACTGATAGCAGACAGAAATCCATTCGCAACAGCTTCAGCTGACTCTATTCCGGGAGCATGCCCGTGATCAGATTCCGGACAAGTAGGCAGGTAACCATCAAACTTGAACTGCCGCACTCCCCAGCGCGAAGCCATAACGCACAACTGCTGAGCAAACCGGGCCTGATATTTAGGTCCTGCAAGGCATGCAAACAGTGCAGGTTTTCCGTCCCATTGCACACCTTTGAGCATCTCATACCCTTGTTTAGCTGCCAATTCATTGTCGAACGAACCAGGAGAGTAGCAGTTGCTGGGAGATATCCACAGCCCCAGCCGGGATTTCATCCTCTCCGCATCAGCCTTGATTATGGTAAATCCTTTAGGGAACGTCTTCGGGTCAATCTCCCAGACAGCCTCTTTCTGAGACCAACCCATATCAATACAGAAAGTATCGAATGATACTCCATACGGTTTTGTAAGCTTCCCGTTAAATACACCCATCAGTTTCGATATTTCAGCCTCACTGTAAGGGACCGGAGAAGTCCACCAGGAGTTGTAGTTCACATGCAAAGTGCGAGGTTTTGGGCGATTAGCCGACACGTACCGCTGGAATGTAATCCGCTCTGTCCCTTTCTGGGCAACGCCATACACGGCCTTTTTGCTCTCAAACCATTTGCCGGCTTGCAAACTCACAGCCGGTGTATGTGCCAATACCAGCTTGCCTTTCACATAACTGGTAGACGCTAAGGGGAATTCAACCCCTGCAAAGAAACCGTCTATAAACACCGGATAACTCTGAGGATCAGGCTGACCTATCCCATCCGATGGTTGAACCGGAGAAGAAGCAATCGGTTTAGGGGCACCCGCATATTCGTCCAATATGACTTTCTTGAGAGTTACCGAAGAATCACTAACACGAATCCGGACCCATTTCCGCAACACCTTTTCCTTAGCCGACCATTGAAGCAATACGCACGATTCCAGACTCAATTCACCAATGTGAACCGGTTTGCACCCCAGGCTGATTATACGCCCGGAACTCAAATCAATAGCTTTGTTTTCTGGTAATACCTTCAGGACTATCTCTCTGTCTCCTAAAATGAGCTTACTAGTGAGAGACACCGGTATCGACAAGCCATCGTGGCTCACAAGCACCGAGTTCGTGGTGATATCCAGTTTTATAGTATCCGAAGCAGAAGATAGAGTGGGGGACATAAGCAGCATGCCTCCGATCAACATATTAATCGCAGCAGTAGCGTTAAAGCGCATGAAAGTGCTCCTGTTGGTCGTTGTTTTTAGCAAGTTTACAACACCATAGGTTGCATAGCAAATACCGACACAAAAAGAGAGGCTGCCGAAGCAGCCTAAACAGATTGGAGGTTGTTTGTTTTAGGTTGAAATTAGAAAACAACTTCAAACGGTAGCATCATTTCATTTTCTTCATGCTCAAGAATGTGGCAGTGATAGACCCACTTTCCAAAGCTTCTGGTCTTCCAGTCATAGTCCTGCAGCGAAGTAATAGGCAAATCAAATTTTGCCCTGATTCTTGTTACATAACTGTAGCTTTCATCCATAGGATCCAGGCTCGGATAGGCCTTCACCGTATCCTTAAACCCCATCTCATCAGAATCGGGAGGAATTGGAGGTTCAAGAAGATATTTGTCGACGTTGGGTTTTAACCGGGGCTCTCTACCCGAAGCCAGATAAGCCTGCCAATCTTTATCGTAGGCTACCACATCGAACTTCTGCCTGTTCAGCACCTGGAAAGATACCAGGTGTGTATGCATCGGATGAGCATCCCCAGTCAAGTTAATCCACTGCCAGGTTTCAGTCGTCCCTGCCTTTACGAAATCAGTCGTAGGTTCCATGAAGTGGTATCCATTGAGCAATACTTCGACCGGATTTCCTAATTCGTCCTCAGTCTCCTTTAAAACCACATCACGAGCCGGCAGATTCTTGGTTGGAACCAAACGAGGAATCGCTGGCAGTTTAAGATTAGCCGGTAACACGGAGTTATCCGGGTCATTTTTCGGTACCTTTGTGTTTACCCGGATCTGCATTAATTCGGGAACATCAACGTCTCCACCCATAGGATATGGTGCCGGCGCGTCATTAGTCATCATTATTGTGCTTCCAAGCTTTATACCTGTGAAGTCCACAATTACATCAAAGCGTTCCCCTGGGGCTATCAATTGACTATATTTCTGCACTGGCTTTGGAAATAGGCCCCCTTCAGAACCAATCACCCAGAACGGCAGATCATTTCCGTCCAGTTTAAAATGAATGTTGTAGAAGCGTGCCTGGGCTCCATTCAGATAACGCAGTCTGTATCTTCTAGGCTGAGCATCAAGATATGGATAGGCTTTACCATTAATTACAGGAGTATCACCGAAAAATTCTGGCACCCATACCGGATGAATTGACCCAGGTAGACCTTCAGTTGGATAGAACAAACTTCCATCATCGTTGAACTGTTTATCTTGTAATACAATCGGTAGATGATATTTACCATATCCGGTGGGCACCTTCTGACCATTTATTGTTGTGCCATTGTCTACTTTATCGAATATAACATAAGCAGCAGCCAGACCTAGATAGGGTTTCAGTCGGGTAGCTCCCATTGTGTGGTCGTGGTACCAGAGAAGAGAAGCTGGTTGGTCGTTCATATATACGAATTCATTAGTCACATAATCCATACCCTTTACGCCATCCGCTGTCCACCATTGGTCAGGTGTTCCATCATAACGAGCGGCTGTATGCCCGCCATGCAGGTGAGGAATTGCAGCACCTGTTGGTACCATCGCACCACTGATAGTAGTGTCAATTGAGTCCTTCAACGGAAAATCGTCCATGTTCGTCGGAAGCTCGTTAATGTACTTCACAACGATTGGTCTTCCTGATGTGGCCACAATAGTTGGACCAAGCAAGACTGGTGCTTTTCCCGGCTGTCCATACGTCCATACAGTAGCTGGACCTGGTAATCCGGAATTAAACTGGTGCTGACTGGCTGTCATTGTTATCTCATAATAGTCAGCCCACAGCGATGCCAATGGCTTGTAGGTTTGGGTAGCCACAGGTGGGACTGGTAAAGGGTCAACCCAATGCGCCATTACAGGACTTTGTGCATAAACTGTTTGGTTTGTAATGCACATGAAACTGCCTAACAAGACAGCAGTTAACAAAATGAATATACAAATACGTATCCCACTCATTTGTTGCTCCTCTAGATCTATCTAGACCTTTGATATAGTGTTTTGCAGATAGTTCTACGCCATTTCGCACAATTAAAAAATGTATTCACACTGTATTGGAAAGAATAAACGTAACAACCATTTAGTTATTTTAAATATTTATATATTTATCTCTGTCAACACAAGAATTGCGGTTCAATCAGATATTTATTGTAAAATAGCACTGGTTGATAAATATAAGCATTGCCTGTGTTTGTTTAGTAGTATATCTCACTGGATTTAATGAACATCAGCAATAACAACCAGTTGCGGAGTCTCGGCGACCGACAAAACGAATTCCCGGTAAGCAGGAATACTGCATTCAATAATTGAAATATTGGAAGTGACCCTATCGGTGAATCGGTCTTTGAGGAGTTTGTTGTGAACATGGGTATCTTGTCTCTCGCTACCACTAATACCATTGATGTCATATTAATTTTGGTGGCAGTGATGGCACTGGCAACCGTTACATACAGCCAGACTCCAGCACATTTTTTATCTCCGCGCTGGGAATATTCAGCAGAAAGCAAAATGGAACCCGATGCTTCCGGTATCGGATTCCATTCATCCGGGACAGGCGAAGCTTCATTCACTAGTGACGCATTACATACTTCAGATGCAGGTCCAAATGACGGACGCTATTACTACTGGCCTGAGGCAAATACGGTTGATATTAGGGATGGACGGCTTGAGATCACCGCGCGTATCATCCAGTCATCCGGCCACCTGTGTGCAACTGCAATCTATGTTCCAATCGGAGGCAAGAGGGCTGTAAGCCCGTTGAATCTCGGAAGCCACGGTGAAGGTTATCAGAGCTTCATAGGCAGCAGTGAAGCCAAATGCATAGTCCTCGGGTTTTCGACCAATGAAACCGACCACAGCAAAGATCAGGTAATGATGATTGATCCAACCGGTCAGGGGCGCATGCTCTCAAGTGTAAATATGCCGGTCAATATCAAAAGAGAATACGCTCTTGCATTCACCACAAATACAGCCGGAGAATACGTCGTCAATGTATCGATCGACAACAAACCCCAGCCTTCGTTGACTGTCAAAGTATCCGATCTCAATCCCACTTCTTCACGTTTCGGACTGATGTTCGGACACCCGACCGGAGCAGGAGTTGGTGAAGCCGAGTGGTCCAGGCTTGCTCTCTATGTCCAGGAAAACAAAATCGAACAGGTCCGTGAAATTGGCAACAACAAGCAATTATTCGTGGATGACTGGATTGTTGGAGACACAAAAAACCTTCAGCGTTCACTCGGAGTATGGACAAAGCACCCGAACAATCCCGTTGTAAAGAGAGACAAACCCTGGGAAAACTCACGATGTGAACTGTATGGAAGCTGTGTCTGGGACCCGGTCAAAAAGCGCCTGCAGCTTTACTACACTGCAATGGATGAACCATACAATGGCAAACTGGCCTATGCAGAGTCATACGACGGCGGCAGCACATGGATCAAACCCGAACTCGATATATATCTATACAAAGGACAGAAATCCAATATTATATTCCCGGGCAGATACTATGTCAGCGGACCAAGTGTAATCCGCGATGAACACGACCCGGATCCATCCCGCAGATATAAACTATTCACATGCGCATTTGCATATATGGTTCCACTCGACAATGGTCCTCAGGGTATGGATGTAGCATACTCACCCGATGGTATCCACTTCACCCCTGCAAAGGACAATCCGGTAATCAAGGAGTATAACAGTGACACCGGCCAGAGTCTGATCTGGGATCAGAAGACAACCAGTTATGCAGGCTACATCCGTATCCGTTCAGACATCTGGAGGTCGGTTGGCATTACCAGGAGTAAGGACTTCGAACACTGGACCGAACCCAGGCTGATCTATGTTCCCACAGCTCAGGATGCCGCACTGAACCGCCATTTCTACGGTCTTGCTGTCACACCATACGAAGGACAGTACATAGGTCTTGTCTGGATATTCCCTGACACTGAAGATTCCAAAAATCCAAACATAGATACCCCGGTCACCTGGATGGAGCTTACTTCCAGCAGGGATGGGGAGAACTGGCAGGAATCCGATTTCGGAAAACAATTTATCCCGCTTGGACCCAAAGGTTCATTCGATCACCGCCAGATACGTCCGGCTTCCTCGCTGGTTGTAATGGATGATAAAATAGTGTTCCTCTACGCAGGTTCACCAAATCCACACATTTCCTCTCACAAATGGGATATAGGACTTGCAACCCTCCGAAAAGATGGATTCGTTTCGATGGACGCAGGTGACCGGGAAGGCACTCTGTTAACCCAACCAATCAATTTTAAATCAGGGAAACTGCACATAAATGCAGCAGTATCAAATGGTGGATACGTAAAAGCAGAGTTACTCGGTCTCAATGGCAAGGTAATCGATGGTTATTCAGCCAAAGAGTGTAAAGCCTGCAAGTCAGATTCAATCGACACTGTCCTGGTCTGGGATAAAAAGAAGACCCTCCCTGCATCCGATAGCAAAGGTATGAAGCTGCAGTTCGTGCTCAAGAATGCCAAACTCTATTCGTTCGCAGTCAAGAGTGTTCAGAAATGAGAGGGAGTATGTTGTCCATTTTAGCTGCTGCACTGGCGTTTACTGCCACCGTACCAGCTCTCTCTGCTGTTCAGGATAATAAGATGACTGTTGCAGCAAATGGTATGAGTAAAGCAGTAATAGTTGTCGCTAATAGCGCTACCGAAGCTGAGCGTCATGCCGCAACTGAGCTTCAGTTCTTCCTGAATAAGGTCACCGGAGCAGACTTCCAAATATCAGGACTAAGCTCATCAGCTATGTCCCGAATTCTGGTAGGTCCGGACGCAGCCAAACTCGCAGATCCAAAATTCTCAATCAAATCCCTTGGCACCGATGGGATCGTCATACGGTCTATCGGCAGCGATCTTGTTCTAGCCGGCGGAAGACCCAGAGGCACGCTTTATGCTGTCTACACTTTTCTTGAAGACATCATCGGATGCCATTGGTGGACACCTGATGACAGTTTCATCCCTCACAAACCTACCCTTAAAATTAACTCACTGAATGTGAAATACATACCGCAGTTCGAATACCGTGAACCCATGTGGGGCAGCGTTCGAGGAGATAAAGACTGGACAGTAAGAAACAAAGTCGTAAGCTGCCTGGCTTCTGGTTCAGTAAATGAGCTTGCAGATACCACATGGAAGAGCGACTCCGACTGGAACTCGATCTCATCCATTGGATATGGGCACACTTTTGATCAATACTCCAAGTGGGATGCCTTCGGTCAGCATCCGGAGTTCTTTAGTGAGATAGACGGCAAGCGCCTGCTGCCTCCAGCCCAGACCCAGCTTTGCCTTTCAAACAAAGAGATGCGCACAGAGTTCATCAAGAGCGTCAGATGGTCACTCGGGCAGAGACCATTCAAACCCAAAGGACTCTGGATCTCTCAGAATGATTGGTACAACAACTGCCAGTGCTCCGGGTGCAAAGCAGCCAATGCGAAGTACGGAAGCCCGGCAGGTCTGCTGATCGACTTCGTAAACGATGTTGCCAAAGACCTTCAAAAGGACTACCCGGACACCGACATCTGGACCCTCGCATACGACTGGACGCAAGTCCCGCCAAAAGGAATTAAACCACACAAGAACGTTGTAATATGGCTGGCAACTACCGGCTGTGACCGATCAAAGCCCCTGACATCCGAGACCAATAAAGTCTTCTACCAGAGGCTGCAGTCATGGGCAAAGATTGCTGACAGGATCTATATATGGGATTACCTTACCAACTTCCAGCACTACCTCCAGCCCCATCCGAATATTTCGTCACTTGGTCCCAATGCAGCTGTATTTGCACACAACAATGTCAAAGGGGTAAGAGGGCAGGGATCTCACGACGCAGTAGGAGCAGAGTTCTCCGAACTCAAAGCCTGGGTGCAGGCGAAACTCTACTGGGACCCATCATTGAACAGTGACACGCTGACCAATCAGTTCATCAAAGGCTATTATGGCAGCTCCGCTCAGTATATTAAGAAATATATCAAACTCATCCAGGCCTCAGCAGATAAAGCTAACCTCCCGCTTGACATGGGGGAACCACCCACCGCCAAATACCTCATATTCGATACCCTCATAAAAGCAAACAGTCTCTTAAAAAGTGCTGAATCCGCAGCAGCCAATGACACCGAACGCTTGAGAGTGCAGACTCTACAGCTTGGTATTCAATATGTCTTCATGTGCCGTTGGGACGAACTTTGGTTCACAGCCAAAGATAACAAGATTGACTGGCCTCTGCCTCAGACCTTGGATGAAACCTACGCACAGTTCATGGATACAGCCAAAAAAGCAGGCATAACGCGTTTTTCTGAAGCAGGTGTAAGGGACTGGATGCCCAGTATCACACAGAAACTCGGTAGAAAAGTAGCTCCTCCCCCTCCCGGTTGCGAAAACCTGTCCAGAGACAAATGGGCTGACCTGCAGGATGGAGGTTTCGTTCGCACAACTTATCTGGATGATCCCGAAGCTTCAGATGGCAAAATGGTAGTCTTGCCAGCCGGTGTGGACCTGGTCTATGAATGTTGGAGAGTCCCGTTCCTGACTACCAGCGGAGGCAAAAACCTCAAGCTAAAAATGTCCGTCAAGTGCAACCAGACCAGGACATTTTCTATAGGAGACAACAACATCCAACAAGCCCCCGTATTCTCGGTGGGAATAAAACAGGGCAACGATAACGTAATTATGGAAGCCAAAACCTTCAATATCGGAGACATAAAAGCCCAGGGCTACCAGACCTACGACCTCGGAGTCCACGACCTCTCCGCCGGCTGGATATGGATATGGCTAAAAGCCTCTGAGAACGCAAATGTGAGACAGGTTACGGTTGATCGTATGTGGCTGATAAGGGAATAATCAACCATAAGGGTATTGGGGCATTGAAGAAAGCCGTGAAACCCACCAGTTGGTTTTGTAAGTCATGACTGGAGTCCTTTTAAGCCTTGACTGCTCCCGAAGTCAACCCTTCAACAAAGTACCTCATAGTAAAGAAGAACAATATCAGCAGAGGCAGGCAGGCTATCATATATCCGGCCATCAATGGACCATAAGTTGTAGAATGCTGTCCCTGGAAGAATGACAACCCGATTGGCAGTGTTCTTTTCAGGTCATCTGAGATCACAATCAATGGCCACACATAATCGTTCCAAACAGACAACAGTGTCATAATCGCCACCGTACCAAGTATCGGTTTCGATAATGGCAAGACTATGCTAATAAAAACTCTGAACTCACTCGCGCCGTCCACTTCGGCAGCCTCAAAGAGTTCATTCGGGAGTTCTGCAATGAAACTGCGCAGTATAAATATAGAGAATACCTGCCCACCTGCAATATATGGCAGTATCAACCCGAGATGCGAATTCAGAAGACCCTTCCCGCCGTTCCCCAACCAGTCGTTTCCCCCAAAGAATGGAATGTGCTTCATCCACATAAATGACGAGATCAGTGTAAGCACCCCAGGCACCATCATCAAAGCAATAACAGCATAAAAGAAAAATCCGCTGCCGGGAAACTTGTGTCTGGCGAATGAATAAGCGCTGAGTGAAGAGATAGCGACTACCCCGACAACAGAGAACACACTTACAATTACACTGTTTAATATATATAGATCGATCGCTTTCCAGGCCTGCACATAGTTATCCAGCTGTATCGGAAAAGAGATGCTCCAGAACTGGTGAAAGAACTGGTCATTGGTCTTAAATGATGTGATCAGCATAAAGATGAACGGATAAAATGTAAGTCCTGCTGCAACCATTAGGGTTAAATGCAACCAAGTATCATTCTTCTTCACAGAAAATCTCCTATATAAAAACCAGTGCTAACCCAGTGAGATGCAACAACTGAATCCAGAATGACTAATTACGTCTGGTCTAGAATGAAATAATCCGTATTCTGCTCAACTATGTGCAATCCCATCTTGTAAATCTTGCAAATCTTGTTAATCCTGTCAAAAACAGAAAATCCAACCTCACTGTTCCATGCTGGATTTTAGATACTTTGTATTCAGATATGTCAGTCCTAAAATGACCACAAACAACACTACCCCAAGCGCGCAGGCATAACCCATGCGGTCATATGCCATAGCATTCTGATAGAGGTGCAGTCCGGGAACTGTGGTCGCGTAGCCCGGCCCTCCCTGGGTGAGTATCAATTGGGTCTGGAACCCTTGCAAGCCTCCGATGAATCCCAGAATCACAAGAAGCTTGGTCTGTCCCATTACCAGAGGAATATCTACATACCGTATCCGCTCCCACACGCTGGCGCCATCCAGCTTGCAGGACTCCAGCACGGATGTCGGTATTCCCTGCAGGCCTGCATAATAGATCAGCAGTGAGAATCCACCTATCCATGGAAATCCTACAAACATCAGGGAATAAAGCGCTATTCGTGGATTCCCCAGCCAAGCCTGTACATAAGCGCCTAACCCAATAGCTCGCATCAACCCGTTGACAACACCAATATTGTAATCATATATAAATCCCCATATCAGGAGTGAAACTATACCGGGAACTACCATCGGAATCACGAACAGCACCCGATAGAAGTACTGCATACGCTTATTTGCCAGATGAAATACCAGTTCAGCTGCCGCAAATGGAATAGTCAGAGAGATAATAATGCCAAACAGCATCAACTTTAACATCCGCACAGAGGCATCCGCCAGCAATTGATCGCCGAACAGTTCCTTGAAGTTAGCTAACCCAACCCATGAAGCCTCTCCACCACCTTTCCATTCAAACAAGGAGTGGTAGAACGCTGAGATAATCGGGTAATAGCAGAACACAGCAATCATAAAAAGGGTAGGAACTATAAACGCATAGGCTGATTTCTTTTTTCGGATCTGTCTGGTTATCTCTTTTCCATTGCGTATGAATGAGACCAGAATAGCTCCGGCTGCAATTATCAGGATGAACCACGGAATATCTCGGACAGCTTTTGGAGCTTTAGTTTCTGTTGTGATCGGCTTTTTGGGAGCATCAGGTTGGATTTCCCACGTTTTACTAAATCGCCACTGTGGATTTTCTGCCATTAGGCGAATAACTGCCTTTTTAAGGAACCCATCTAACAGATTCAATGTTTGTCCCAGGGTGAATTCACCACCTATATAGCTTTGCACTGTCCGGAAGTGTTCCTGGTTGTACTGGGACATCGATGGTTCTCCATTGAACCGCAGTTCCCCTTGTTTCAAGCTCTCAACAAACGGATCAAGCACTGGACTCCCACTCAAACCCGGAGAGTTTGGGAGGAACATACCGGCTTCTGTAACCAGAGGTCCCAGGTTCCTTGGTATTGTCGTATACTGCAGAAAATCTACCGCGAGTTCAACCTTACCACCTTTAGCTGCTTCCGAAGTTATCGCAAACTGCACTGAGTAGGGTCCTCCAAGATCACGCATTGGTTGTCCGTTTGCAAACCTTGAAGTCTCCTTAGTCAGCCGGGGCATCAGGAAGACTCCGAAATCAAATGTCCTCAGTTTATCTCTCTGCAGTGCCGGGGCATACCAGCTCCCATCTAGATACATTGCAGCTTTTCCAACTCTAAAAAGCCTGTCCCCGCTACCGGATGCCATCGCATCCTCATTCCAGTATTGTGCGAACTCCTTAAGTATCCGAAGTTCTTCTATGTATCTGGGATTGTGGATACTCCATATTCCTTTCTTGTAAGCCCTTACAAACTCCTGTGGACTGACCTTTTCATATCCTGGAATACGGTCTTTCATAACGTGTATCTGGGGGAGTATATCATCCCAGAGCTGGTCGTTAATTGCGGCTCTCATCAAGGTTATTGCACTTCCGAAGGTTCCTCCAGTGCACAAAAATGGGACATAACCTGCTTTTTTGATCTTCTTGCTTACCTTCATTAGCTCAGCCCAGGTTTCCGGAGCCTTCACTCCAACCTTGCGGAATATATCCTTGTTGTAGTAAAAACCTGCCCCTACCATATCGATTGGCAACGAGTATATGTGGTGATCGTCCGCTCTTTTGGACTCCACAGCATCTTTGTAAAAAATATCCAGCCATTGTTTGTTTCCGGGAAGATACTTGTTAGGAGCGCTCAAGTATTTATCGAAAGGCACGAAATACCCGTATTTTGCATCGTCATTAGACCAGTATGAGTGTGCCCAGACCAGGTCAGGAGCCATCCCACCCTTGAGCTGAGTCAACAACCACGTGTGATAATCCCCAGTAGGCATCTTTATAAACTGCACTTTCACCCCGGGATGCATCCGTTCCCACTCCCGTGCTATTCGGGTAAACTCGTGCAGAGGATTTGGATTATCACCAGTAGACATTTCGGGGGTATAGGCATTGGCTACTACTGTAAGTGTAGTTTCGGTTACAGCAGGGAGAGCAAAAACCGTCAACAGCGTAGCTATCAAGAAGGCAAGCAGAGAAATACGTCCGGGATAATGAGAAAAAGTAGTCTGAATACTCAAGCCATCACCTACTATACATCGAAAGACAGGTAAATAACGCGCGTTAGTAGGTATTGTAGAACCGCCCAAAACTATTGTCAAGCACAAACACAAGTGCAGCAATTCAATGTCCAGGATGTATTGTCATCTGAACACAGTGCAGGACCTCGAAAAAATGGATCCTCACTATTTCCAGGATATCAAAACAGCAATATTTGCCGTAAGCATAACTCTCTCAACCAGTGATAGATAGTACATTATCCTTCTGATAACTGGTGAATCCTCCAGTGAAATTTAAATGCCGAGTGAATTATATATCCAAATACATACTGACATAGGGCATATACTTAATGGCGTCACTCTAGATGCCTAGTGTTTGACAAACCGTTAGTCGTTTACAAAATCGGCGTCGGGATCAAGTACCAATTGTACCGGAGGATTGATTTGAGAAAAGTAATTACGTACACTATTTTGGTTTCGTTACTTGCGCTGATATTGCCTGTTGCACTATGTGCGTACCCCAGTGCCCTAAACCTTGTCCCGACAGCTGACATGATGGGAGCTAATCAGTTGAAACTCTCATATGAGTCTGATGGTCACAACCAACCTTTTGGTGATGAACAGGCAGAGTATATCTATTCTCAGGTAGGTATAGGTGATAAGCTGGAATTTGGCGTCGATTTATATGATATCCGCCACAGCAATGAGGCGTTTTACAATGCAAAGTACCTTGTGACTGCTGAGAAAGACAATGTCCCGGCTATTGCCATAGGCGCCAGGTGCATATCCGCTGTTTGCAAGACGAGTTTATATGCTGTAGGATACAGGTCATTTGAGAAGGCCAGATTACACTTCGGCGCAGAAACACAGGATGGGGAGAATTACCTGATGTTCGGAGCCGATTATGATCTGGGTAGTGGTGTGAGTCTCCTTGCTGACTGGGAAACCGGCGTAGGTCAGTATTCAACCGCAGGAATATATTGGCAGGCTTCTAAAGCCGCAAGCCTGGGTCTCTACTGGGCACACAACAACACAGCATCCCTGAGAGATACATACGATTATCTCGGCGGATACGTCGCATATACATTCACACTTAAATAACAAACAACAGCCATAGAATCGGGTGCGGTTCCCATCCGCACCCAAAACCACATTGCCTACGCCCCGCATTTTACATACTGCAGTCATATAAGTTATCATTGCACCAATGATACCAGGCAGTAACTGGACAGGCGTTCTCAAGACAGAAGTAACAGTGACCATGAAAGTAGGAGCATAATGTGGAAATAAAAACACCATCATTTTGGAGGCCTACAAAGCTGGATCTGCTGGTTAGTCTCTTAATATTCGGTATCCTGTTAGCTATTCTTGTCCCTATGTTTATAAATGCCAGAAACACAGCCCGCCAATCTACCTGTGCTTGCAGCATGAAAATGTTGTGGCTGGCTTTCGACCAATACACCCAGGATTATAATGGCAAACTGCCCCCTGCTGATAAATGGTCTGATGCTGTAAACCCCTATGCCAAATACAGCAGTGATCTCTTTAACTGTCCCGATGCCAAACCTAACACCTGTGATTTCTCGTTTTCAAGCAAGTTGGACCGGAAAGTCATCAAGAAAATCCCAAACCCAAATACTACGCCAATGCTATTCGAATCAGATGGAGGATGGAACTCAGCACTGCCGATAACCAAAGCCGTCACCAGGCATTTTGGAGGATACAACTGCTGCTATGTAGACGGACACGTGAAGCTGATAAAACCTGCAAAACAGTAACCTTAGCTAATGTGTTTTAATCCCTGGGCACGCCGAACCCCAGTTCGGCCATCCCCGCTCAATCGCACCAGAGACAGAATTATTTTTTCTCCGCGACCTCCGCGTCTCCGCGTGATAATATTTTCAATGCACCAAATCCTGCAAAGCTTTCAAGTTGCCAATATTCCTTATATAGACCGGATAGATAGACAGCTCAATACCCTTCGTCAAGTCCATCTGACTGCGATACCCGAATGCATCCGTCACAGTCGCACGCCCAAGGTTAATATTGAGCTTACTGGTGCCTTCGACCATCCAGCCTGTCAGTATCCAGTTACTACCTTTCTTCCATGCATACAGTCGCATATTCTTGTCACTGACTGGCAGTTTGATAGCGCCGCCCGTAACTCCATTCAACTCCCGGATCAGCGTAGCGTATGTCAGATAGGAGGGTTTATATGTGCCGTCATTGCGCAGCAAGCCGGAGGCTGCGTGCATGCTGGGTGTAGAGCCGCCCTCACGGTAGACAAAGACTTTATCTATCTCGGTTGAGAGTGCAAGCATAATCACCCGGGGAAGTCTGGCACACTGTGTATGCTCATCTGTTCCGAAAGGTCCTGCACTGTCATATCCAGTCTCAGAGAGCCAGACAGGCATTCCTGGTTTAGTCTTATTGCGCCACTCTACCAGGTTCCGGAACTCGTCTTCAACTATAATATTGCCGGTCTGTTTGGCATTCTGGTCATCTGTCGCCAGTTCCGGGGCCACTCGCCCGCTGTAATAGTGCACATTCAGGATGTCGATAAAGTCTAAGGGATGTTTACCGTCAGCATATGTATATGTCCGCAGCTCATCGACAGTTTTGATCTGCACACCAGCATAACCTGCACTGCTGATTTTAGCAGTAGGGTCAGCAAGCTTAACACCTTCAGCGCCAGCCCGGAACATTTCCAGGAACCGCGCACTGGTTGAAACCCATGGTCCCCAGCCGGGATCCGTTAGGTTGGGCTCATTCCAGAGCTCGAAGTTATGTATATACCCTAGACCGGACACAGCATCGCTTGTCTTTAAATCATCGGCTTGATGTTTGGTGCTGCCATATCGTGCAGCCACCTGATAGGTGAACTCAGCATAATCAGCATCATCTTTAGGAGGATAAAAATATCTCCGCTCACCCTGTACACTATCCGGAGCACTGGATGCATATCCAGCAGTCTCAAACAGGAAAGGCAGCACACTCAGTCCTTCTTTGGTGTAGTTACTGTAAATCTCATCAAATTTCACAACCCAGGGTTGGACTGTGCCGTCAAAGTAGTATTTCCCAGGTTCAGGAGACACAAAAGGCCATTTCATGTTCTCAAACCGCACCCACCCGACTCCCAGCCTGCGTAATATCTTCGGCCATTCGGGGTTTGAAGCATTGATGCCAAATCTGGATTCAGGGGAAACATTCTTCATTGGTTCAGGGAGCACTATGACATGCCGGAGTATTAGCTGCCTGGAAGCTTTACCCTCCATCCTTATAGCCAGCAGATACATACCGGATGGCAGAGGCTTTTTCAGTGGGATTGGGGTAGTTGATGCCGAATCAGCTGGGATCTTAAGGTTAAGCGTTCCGGATGATATCACTTCACCAACTCTGGGTATGTCCCATTTCTCATCGGAGACACCGTCATACACGCTAAAACTCACAGGCATCCGCAACACCGGAACCTTTTCACCGTTGTTGTGATACCGCAGCCTGATATACCGGCCCTTAACTGATTGCTTGAGGGGGATTTCATTCCGTCCCCATTTCTGATAGATATCTACACCCTGAGCATCCGGAACAGTGATATAGGTCTTATCATCCATCGACACAGCGATATCGACTCTCCATGAATGGTTAGCATCGCCGGATGTATAGGTTATCCGCTTGATATTGCGAATCTTTCCGAGGTCAATATACTGGAAGGCCTCTGTGATTCCGTCATTTGACCAGTCAGTCGAGGCATCAGTATAGTCCAGCCCATCCGTCAGGGAGCTCTGTTCAATAGTCTTACCGTTGAACATAGTCCAGCTCTTAGCGCCTAGCGCATGATCAGAACCAAACACCGGGTCAGGAGGCTGCACATTATAGAAAGCATGATCAACCTGCAGTGAATAACTCACCTTCCAGGCAGCAGCCAAAGGGGTATCATTGGTAACATTCAACCCAGCCCGCACAGTCAACCCAGGCTCCAACACCTCCGGCAAAGTAACCGACACATCCGCCGAAGCCATAACCGAGGACAACAAGAGCACAATAAGCGCTATTTTAGTCACAGTATACCTCCAGTGACATTTCCCTTCCTGAATCCTAACGACTAAAGTCTAAAGCCTTCTCCCCGTGCTGCATGAAGAAGCTGGTTTTAATGGTCTGAGTCTTTCCAGGCCCTATCGTCAGGCGTTTACCTTTGAGCTCAAGGTTGTAGAAGCTCTCACCAAGCCAGACTGCAACATCATCGATGGTGTTCAGGTCGAATCTCTGGCCGAAGACCGTTTTCTGCTTCTTGTCCATAACTGCATACCAGCCTTCAGAGAGGGGATTGTGGGTCCTGATACCAAGTCCCAGCCAGACTTGAATCTTCGTCACTCCGGACTTAGTTGGAAGCAGGATCACATCATCGATGTTGTCCGCTGTCCCTCCGACATTGTATTCAGGATGGCAGTGGTATGTGACGTCCTTGTTCTCATCGCCGGAGTTGGTTACGGCTATATCGTAGTTGAACCCGTTCTTGATACCGTCCATCGTGTATGTCTTCCTCACGTCAATACCGGTACCGTGCGCGGTGAGTATTGCTGACGATGCTTTCAGTTCGACAGCAAACTTAGCATTCTTGAGTTCGTCATTCAGGGTGTCCCAGTAGGTGTACGCCCACTGCAGCTCAGGAAGGCCTTTGAGCTGGCTGTAGTCTATTCGCAGCTGGTTCGCACGTGTCTTGCGGTCGATGATCTCTATAATCCTTCCGCCGATACCAGGCGCGATTGAGACTTCCATCTGGGAGTTGCTGAGAACCACAAAAGGCTCAGCAACACCCGGAGCAGACATCTTTGTGATCGTGACTTTTCCTGCAGATTCCTTAGCCAGTGTCCGCACCCAGATTTTCTTTTCAGTAGACACAGAGTCCAGTTCAGAACTATACACAACCCGAAGTTTATAATCCAGGAGTGCAGGAGCCGATGCACCTGGATTGAATGAGAGAGCCAGTGAAGTCTTCTCCCCGCTCTTCAGGCTGAGTCTCTGTTTAATAAGAGCCTTTCCCTTGGAGTTAAGCAGCTCTGCATATCCTGTAACCGGATCAAGCAGGCCGTTAGCCAGCTTAATACCCAGCTTAGCCTTCTCACCTGCATTGAGGATGAAAACATCCTTCGGCACACTTATAGTGACTTTCCGATCTTCCCGCGGAGCAACTCTCTTCGCGCTCTTTACTGAGATCGGTGTCCTGCTGTGGATATAAATTGCACCCGGACTCAGTTTGATTTTTAGTATGCCATCGGTCGGCACCGCTGTGTGTTTCTCCCCAAGCAGGTCAACCACCGTAACTTCGGAATCCCTTATGGAGATGCTTGCCGCAGAGTCACCGCCGCCGTCCCAGAGCACGCTGACAAACTCATCTCCGACCTTATATGTATAGCCGTAAACCGGGTTCTTGGCGCCTTTAACAGCACCAATCAGAACTCCCTTACCTATCTGCTCACCAAGTGTGATTAGTGAATAATACGCCGGCTTAGCCTGCATGTAATAGTCGATCAGTCCGTAATTATGCTCAGGATCATAGATGCTGGTCCCTTCATCGAAGAATGAGTACCAGTAGACCCGCTTGAACCCGAGCATATTGCAAAGCACCAAGGCGCGGACAATATACTGGGACTGTATCTCTTTGGTGATTAACCCGCCAGGGTTGCCGTGGATTGTAGTTGCGTATCCCAGTTCAGTAGCGATGATCGGCTTATCCTGGTCTCCATACTTAGCCATTATAGCCTTAACTTTGGGGATATCCGATAGCAGCGCTTCAGGTGCACCAGCTGGAATTCCGGGTGGAACTTCGTGACCTCCCGATGTCTTGCAGTAGGGGTGTAAGTCGAGGACATCAAAGTAGTCCTTCGCACCAAGCTTATACAGAGACTCAAGCCAGTCGATGGAGTGTTGTTCCGTCCCTGAAGTAGGAGCAGTAACAACATTCACGGGATTTGCAGCTTTGATGGATTTGTAACCAGCTTTGAGTGTTTCAAGGAAAGTCTCAGGTGGAATTCCGATCATATCCGGTTCATTGCCCAGGCTGAAGCCATATATTCCAAGAGGGTTGGCTGTCTCCGGACTGGAGCTGACCAACATGTTTATTCCTCTCTCATAGAACATCTTAACCCAGAACTCATCCTGTCTCCACCATCTGTCACTTTTGATAGGAGTTCGTGCCAGCATGTCCAGGGCAACTATCTGCCATTCCTGTTCATTAAGCCGTCCAATATGCGATCCTCCGCCATTTGGGAAGTGGTTAACAGCCAGCATATCTCCAAATGTGTTGCAGTCAAATACACCGGGAGTAACCAGTTTCACAGGCTCTGTTCTTGGAGATTCTTCCCCGGAGCCGTTATATATAGCCGATACTGAAAACCATGTCTGGCTCTTCGGCTTCACAGGATAGAGTAGATAATTCCGTGCACTGCCGGGCATCGTAGCTATTGGTTTTGCGTTCTGCTCAAGGTCTTCAGCAGATTTATCTGATCGATACACACGCCAGGCAACGACATCTGCATTAAACTTCGACAAGTCCAGCTTAGCAACACCGCTCCCGACCATCTGAACATCAAACTTTACTGGAGCTGGTTTCTGCGCCTGCGGAGTGAATGTCATTCCGGGCTTTACCGCCCATATCGCCAGTTCACCGATCTGCTGCTGATACGCACCCGGTAACCTGTGTATTCTCACTTGAATATATCTTGCAGTAACCGGCTCAGGGAGATAGCCATCCGTTCGCACAAACATCATAGCTTCACGGGGGGATTTGTTGTTGAATACTCCTCTGCTGGTAAAGTCTGTGCCGTTATCACTGGTCAGTACCTCATAGCTTTCAGTGAAGCACTGGGTATCGACCAATGACCACAACTGGGCTTTAGCAACAGGATAGGGTTTTTTCAGGTCAATAATAATGCTGATCCACTGTCCGCCACTCCATTCGCTAAATGTCCTGCTTCCGGTGAATACCCATCGACCGTCGAAAAATGGAGACTTATCCCCTGAGTCTTGTTTGTCAGTTGCCTGCAAGCCGCTTTCATCGGTAGAGATTGTGGATGGATCAGTTGCATATGGCCCTTCACGCACCAGAGTATATGTAGCGCCGGTCACTATCTTGGCAGTGTCCGACGGCATCAGCATCATCCATATATTTGAAGTAGGATTGTCCGACACCAAAGCCAGCGAAGCATCATCCGCCCATGCAACCCCACTAACAAGTGCAACCAACAACAAAACCGCAACGCGGCAAAAATATCTCATTCAGTAAACACCCTCCAAAAAAGTCTGCAGCAAATTCTCCTTGGCAACGCACCACCTAATTCCCCTTTGAAGGGGGTAGGGGGATGTGATTCAAGAATATGATTTCATTCACTGAGCCAGAAGTCCAACACAACTATCCATTACCAGCATTTATACTTGTGTCTAAATCTCCCGCATTTCCCTAATCTGCGTAAATCTGTGAAATCTGCGGATACCGATTCCCTTCCCGAAGCCCGAAGCCTGAAGCCTCTTCCTTCACTCAACAACCAGCCACACCGGTCGCCAGATACCTCCGGCACCCGCACTATCACTAACACGCACAGCCAGGTTATTCGGCTTGTCGGTCCTCAGGTAAGGTTTGATATCTACGCTGAAAGCTTCCTGCCAGGAGTTATTGTTGCCTTCAAATGGAAACGGGCGGTCGAGTATCTGTTTGCCGTTCAAGAAGACTATGCAGGCCTCATCGACAGCCCCGAACACCAGCTTAACATTCTTAGTAGCCTGGTCGGTTGTTACGTTGAATTCTTTGCGATACCATGCGAAGCCGTCGTAAGGGGATTTGTGCTCTTCCTGCCATGCTTTCCCGACAGGTTGTTCTTCCCAGGAACCGTTTGTAGTAATGTCCAGCCATTTGGAGGCATCTGTCGTGTCCGACTGCCAGTTCATAGCCATGCCGAAATTATCCGGATCCCATTTGAATTTCCATGTCCCACCGATCTCTTCACCAGGCGTTTCCATTGCTTTTAGCAGCTTTCGGTCCCATGTCATACCTTCAAAGTAGGACAGGAATCCCATGTTGGCAATGCCCAGAGATTCATTTGCCTTTCGGAAGGAATCCAGGGTGTTTATAGCACTCCGATAGGGTTCTATACTCCCTCCGGCTTTGTAGGTGACAAATGCGTCCTGGACTGCGAGAGTAAGCCTGGCGTTTTCCAGGCCATGAGACAAGAACTCAACGCGCTGTTTTGCCTGTGGATCATTGGATGCAGCTGCCGATGCTTTAATCAGGAGCATTTTGCCCTTGGTCATTACACTGGGAGTGAAAAACTTGCCAGCCATTCGTATGAATCTTGGCCAGTCACCTGTAGTATCTACTGCAGCCTTGTTATATTGTTTGTCGGTGATGCTGTCTGAGATTCCCTCCCAATAATTGAAATAAGCCTTGACTGCATTTGCTGCTGGTCCAAAACCTGAGTAGTATTCATTCAAAACCTGATCTACGGTCAGCTCTGGCTGCACTTGCATCCTGGCCAATACATACAGGTTAGGTCCCTGAGTTGCCCATTGACCCGTCAAGCTGTCGAAGTCAGTTGCTATCATCCCATGCTTACCGGCAAAGTGCAGGTCATCACCGAGTTTTCTGGCATAGAATATCGGCATATTGCCGCCGTCCAGTGTGTAGTTAGGCCGGAGCATGAGTCTGCATCCAGTTTTTGCCCAACCCTGCCACTGAGTGCGGAAGTCTTTGATCTTCTGAGATGTCCAGGGGAACATCAGTGCCGGAACTATTGCTATGATCACTTTATCGTTAAGTTTGGTCTGTACCGGAGGCACAGTATAGTTAGCATAGGCAAGTCCCATGACTGCTGCGTTAGGATCAATCTTTTGTGCCTCTTTCTGCACTTCTATGTAGTATTTGGCGTATCTGTCTGAAACATTGCCAAGCTTATTAGCCCAGCCTTCATCAGCCTTTGCAAATGCTTCTTTCGCTTTAGCTAAGCGTTGGTCGAATAGGAAATCCAGCTTACCGTTTGGCACATCCCAGGACATGCATTTATCGCAGGTGCAGTTGCCGGTTGTGTCATTTTCACTGGCATCAAGGTAAGGAGACTGGGCACTTCTGGATGCTTTCCAGTTCTCTACTTTCTGCTTCCAGAGTCCCGGTTCGCTTACACACATACCGATTAATACAGGATCTCCACCCCAGTAGTATGGATTGGGTCTTCGAGTGCCGTCCGGCAGCAGGTTGAAGAACTCCGGATTAGTCTTGGAATATCTAGTCCACCAGTCCGTAAATGAGTGCGTCAGATCCATCCTAAGGGCCATCGCTATACCCTGCCTGCGAAGCCAGATGGTCTGATTAACAGTATATATATAATACTGATCCCCTGAAGACCATCCTGCTGGATTTGCCACAGTATATACTCCATCGCGGATGCGGGTATGAATAAGTCTTGGGGCTGATTGCCTGTTTAGTTTAGTTATCTCGATTCTGGTGCATTTGGGTATGACTTCCCCAAGCTTCCCTGGCCACAGCCATTTGACCCCAAGCTGATTTTTCAGTAGGTCATACACTCCAAGCAGTGTGCCAACATGTGTATAGTTCTCGTGTAATACATTGTAAGGACCAAAGACATCACCAGGAGTGTCCTCACCAATAATGAATAGATTCTGACCAATGGTGCGCAGGATAAACTCGTTAGGTTTCAAACCTGTTGCTTGTATGCCTGCCTTTTCAGCTGCCCTGGTAGTACCTAAAATGACAGCGGGTGTAGCAGAATTCCAACTGCTTTCCGACACTGTTTCAAGTCTCGCACCAGTAGATTGTTCGATGTGATAAGACAGTTCCTGGGCTGCATAGTTCACTACAGGGGTAGGAGAATCCGGTACTACAATCACAGCGACCGGTTTACCGTTATCTACAATCTTAACACCGGCACTCAAGGGACAGTAAAGTGTGACGATTAAAACGGATGCAAGGATCAATAATCGGGTAGATAGCATCTAGGCACTCCTGGCTACAAATGGTTGGAACACTCACGCAAGCCTATCATAGCTTGCCCTGCACCGTCAATATGGAAGTAAATATGCCTTAGTTTGTTTGGACTCATGATATATTGTCGATAATTATCCAGGCAGATAATGTATGGAAAATATGGAGGGTATCGCTATGAAGAGAAGCTATTTGATAGCGCTTTTGCTGGTGTTGGCGATTGCAACCATTGCAGTAATAACCAGTGTGCATGCCGCCAAGACACCAGCTAAATGCGCTACAGTCTGTTCTGATCTCTGTAGTAGTGAATGCACTGCAGGTATGGGATATGGGTTTGGACCGAAGGCTCTTGTAGGTGTTAAGCCAAGCGCCTCTCAAGTCAAGAAGCTCAACAGCATACATGCCAGTTTTATCAGCAGCACTAAGGCTGCCAGAGCTAGCCTTCAATCCAAGATGAGAGAACTGTCTGCTTTGTGGACTTCCGGAAAAGGCAATGAATCAAAGGTTAAGTCACTGATAACTGGTATCGAACGTGACAGAGCAACTATCCGCAATGCTGCTGTTTCTAGCACATTCAAAGCAATCAATTTACTCGACAGCAAGCAAAAAGCAAAACTCAAGACTACGATTGCTAATGGATATATTCATCTGGTTTCTATCGGAACCAGAATGAATGGATCCGAAAATGCTGTGAAAAGCAAGAAACTGACAGCATGCCCTACAAGTTGTCCTTAGTATCTGTTGCGAACTGAAATAAAATATTGAGCAATTCGGAGTAAGTGAGGTTATTGTTCAACTCACTTACTCGTTTTTTTTGCAATATATGCTGAAATTCACAAATATTTACAATTAATCAAGCGTGTCGGGAACTTATTGCCCCTTGCACTCATATTGGTTGCTTGTGAAACCTTTTCTATAACTCCTTTATATATGTTTCAGGAGGGCTCCAGTTTACTGGGGCCTTTTTCTTTGTGTGCGCCCGGCAGGGCGCTGCGACTAGGGGGGAACAGTCCTTCTGTGGATCTTGGTGACAGGAACCACTAGCGGAACCGCAAGGATATCATCGCGAGGTGCTGTCTGGAGGTATTTGTTTCAACTGGTTTGCTAATGCAATGCAGTTATTTTCATCCTGAATAAAAATCTTTCCTTTTCGTATTTATGGGAACTATTTTGGAGTTGGCAGCATATAGCTATACCAGCATATTCCAAATAGGCTCATTTTCCATATATATGATAAACATCCACAATGAAATATGAATTATTTGGGTTTGCTGTTGTTGCGCCGACCTGATTGTATTCAAAAGGAGATTATATGAAATCACGGAAAGCATTTACACTTATCGAGCTGTTAGTCGTTATAGCAATTATAGCAATACTCGCAGCTATTCTTTTCCCGGTTTTTGCAAAGGCCAGGGAAAAGGCAAGACAGACTTCTTGTGCAAGCAATTTGAAACAGATAGGATTGGGATTCTCCCAATACTGTCAGGACTACGATGAGAAATTCCCAAGCTGCACATATAACATTGAACGCAACCCGGGTAGTGGTCTACCTGCTTCAGTTAATGGTACTCCAAGCATGGCAGGATGGTATTTTGAAGACTGGGGCGCTGATGGTTATTCCGGCCTGAATCTATATTCATGGATGGATAGAATATTCCCTTATGTCAAGAGTATACAGGTTTACAAATGCCCTAATAGTCCAGGCGCTTCATATGGCGGGATGCCCGATTATGGCTACAGTGGAAATATCAGTGGTGGTATTGGTGGATTCACAGGAGATTTCAGCACGCGTAAACTGGGTGATATCAAGCGTCCTGCTGAGATCTGCCTGGTGGGTGACTGGGGAGGACCCATGGGCTGTTATCCTACTAAGGCAGCAACCAATTCAACAGGGACAACAACCACCGGTTGGATGGTTTGGTACGAATCCGGTTCATCTGTATTTACATGCCCACATAGTGAGGGGACAAATATGGCCTATGTCGATGGTCACGTTAAGTGGTTGAGAAGAGCCAGTGATGGTCTATGCAATGTTAGATATTGGGATCCAAATCTGGACTGATCCGAATTGTTCGGATCAGACACATTTGGTTCAGTTATATTGCATACACAATGAGAAGTTTATATTGAATTTTGCTATATGGTAGAAGACTTGGTCGGCACTTTTACTAGAATGCATGTCAAGTAGGCTTTGGCAATATGTATGTTACTTCGGCAATCGTGTTTATAGTAGGTTGCCGAAGTAATACTTATCAGGAGTATGGAGCATCATATGCGTTCATTGCAAGATTGGCCTGGAATACACAGGCTGCGTGTGTGAAACCAGCGTCAACAGTTGCATCGTGTGATTCTGGAACGATGGCTAATTCTTCTTTCGGACTAGCGCCATACATTACAGAGAACTCCCCTGCAAGAGATCGTGGATGGATCCTGTCGCATCCGGATGGCACCAGTTGCAATCACCCGTCCTACAGTGCAGATCAGGGCAGCTATGATTGGGTTGCGCCTGCATTACGCCACAGTGCACGATCTAACGTTATGTTCGCTGATGGACACGTGAAGTCAATGAGCGGCTCCTGGTATTATCCCGCTACCCCCTGGCTTTTCCCGGGTGTTGGTGGAGATTGATATTATCGTATCTATATACCATGCCGTAGTATGGTATAAATGATTTCATGCAATTCAGGATCCGATGCATTTTCCATCAGTTGCCATAATGATTGTGTTGTACACACAATGATGTACATATTGCAGCGTTATAATTAGTGTGTATGCCGTGGATGCCTGCTTATTGTTAATATAATATTGTAAAAAACAATAAATATCTGGAAAACGTGGAACTATTTCGAGGTGTATAGCATACTAACTACTAGTGTGAAACCTTTTCCAATCTCCTTTGGAAATACCCCAGCGTCAATTCGCTGGGGTATTTTTTAATACCTGCTGCTTAATTGCTAAGGTGATAAATATTTCAAAAATAGTTTGTATCTCGGGAACTTTAAGAAACAAATAGCGATAGTATATCCTGAGCCGCATTATTCACCAGTCTCTACTTTCGACCGGCAGTAGGGGCAAAAGCTGAGAGTATAAATACAGAGTATTTATACCGTTAATCACGAATAATACGGGCCAGGGTTAATCAGGAGTGTATGTTAAATGGAGCTTGCCTGCTCTGATATGAATGAAACACAAGGGCAGGATAGGAAATTATTCGATAAGCTTGTAGTGAAGCACCACAAGCAAGCATACAATGTCGCCTTCAGAATGGTAGGTAACCATTCCGATGCGGAAGATTTGACGCAGGAATCATTTATAAGAGCTTTTCGTTTTTTTGGACATTATAAGCAGGATATGCCGTTTGAGAGCTGGTTTTATCGTATAATGTTAAATGTATTTATTGAAAAACTCAGAAGAAAACCTAAAGCAAAGATATGGTCACTGGATGCTCCGATTCATGGAGTAGATGGAGACTATCATATGGAGATACCGGACAAAAAAGATGGTCCGGAAGAAACCTTACTCCTGCATGAAAGAGAGAATCGACTTCAAAATGCACTAAAGGTTATGCCGGATGTCTTTAGGCTTGCAGTTATATATGCGGATATTGAGGGACTATCTTATGAGGAAGTTGCCGAAGCAACAAAGACAAATGTGGGGACGGTTCGCTCCAGGATATTCCGTGGTCGCCGGATGTTAAAACAAATTCTTGATGATATGGATTGATGTACATAGATTTGGTGGTGTGTTATGAATTGTAGACGTGCGGTTAGCAGATTGTCTGCGTATCTTGATGGTGAGCTTACTGGTCAGGAGATGATGCTTGTCCGTCGACACCTGTCGAGTTGTGAAGCGTGTTCAACAGAACTTGCGGGCATCAGAGAGGTGAAAATGTCACTCTCAGAGCTGACCCCTGCAACACCAGATGATGAATTCCTTGGCCATATATTTCAGGGTCTTGATAATGTAACTGCCAGTCCCAATGGAATACGCTTGTTCTGGGATATGCACCGAGTAAGTCTGACTAGTAGCTTCACTAAGGCAGGGCTTGCTACTGCTTTGTGCAGTCTACTTTTCATTGCTGTATATTTTACCAATGGTGGTATGGGAAGCGGAAAAATACAGTATACCGGAAATCAGAATATGGCTATGGCTGATTTTATCTCTGGTAAGTTTGCGGGTATGTCTGTTGATTCGGATGTTCCATATTCTATTGGTAACGATAAGCCTCTTCCGGTTATTACTAGTGAGACTCCATACTCATATTGCCGGAGTCAGTGCGCTAAGCGTTCCAATAGATCAGATGTTTCATTAGCATCAGAAAAGAACCCCTATATTGACCCACACATCGCAGTGGCAGATGATACGTTATATCAGTAACGTATAAATAGAAATATTAGCGCCTATCCCCCACTTGTCCCTTCGTGTTCTCGAGGGGATATTTTTGTATGGTGGTTTGATGACCTATACCAAAATGGCGTTACGAAGAAAAAGAACGCTGCGGGAATAACGACTCCCGCAGCGTTTTATAGTTTAAGGTAATCCTGGACTGCTTATTGATTCCAGTGTATTTCTGTCTTTGATATACTCGTGCCGTCTACATAAAAGCAGCAACGGCACACCAGCAGCGAGGACTACTAGTCCGGTTAATGCACCTATACCAGCGTAAGCAAGGCTCGAGTAAAGCATATAGACGCATACTGCACAGAATATCAATGGAGTAAACGGATATAGCGGTACTCGGAATGGACGCTCGGTACCAGGCTCGCGGATTCTCAAAACGAATAACGACAACCCGGCAAGTAGAAAGAACAGCCAAAACACCGGCATGCTGTAGTCTACCATCGTTTCAAACCCCTTACGTGTCAGGGCTCCCATCAAGACCAACCCCAGTGCAACTACTCCTTGTATTACCAATCCTGACCCAGGAGTTCCGGATCGTTCGTGCCACCTTCCCAGAAAGGAAAGCAAAGGAGTATCGCGGCCAAGGGCATAAGTAGTCCGGGCGCCAGTGAAAATAGTTGCGCTTGCAGCTCCCAGGGCAGTTAGAGCTACCAGGAGAGCCACGCATTTAGCTCCTATCCCTCCCATACCTGCACGCATGAGATCAGCAGCTACAGCTGGTGATTTACCAACCGCGACAAAACCGAGTCCTCTCATATATGCAAAGTTCACCAAGAGGTAGAGTCCTGTAATTATTACCACGCCCCAGACCAGTGAACGTAGTATATTGCGGCGAGGATTTATAACCTCCCCAGAGATGTAAGCGGCTTCGTTCCAACCTCCATATGTGTATAGGACGAAGATCATAGCCAATGCGAAGTTGGCTTTTGGAGCGAGTCCCGCAGATGCAACAGTATTTGTCGGTGCTGTCATCATAATTCCTGCGGCAACCACCAGGAATATGCCTAATACTTTTCCCAGTGATAGTAGGTTCTGCACTGCTTTTCCCTGCCGAACACCAGCGATATTGATTCCGGTCAGCAGGGCAACTGCTGCTGCTGCATACAGTGGAGATGAAGCTGTACCGGCGAGTGGAAATACTTTTGCAGCATAGTCTCCGAAAACATAAGCACCCGCAGCGATAGAACCGGTCTGGGTGACCGTCACTCGTGCCCAGGCAAATAAGAATGCCACATTCTTACCAAATGCGCGGGTTATGTAATGATACTCGCCTCCTGCATGTGGATATGCAGTAGCCATTTCTGCATAACAAAGGGCACCGGCGAGGGATATTATTCCGCCCAACACCCATGCTAACATACAGATTCCTTCACTCCCGGAATTAGCTGCTACAAGCGAAGGGCTCCTGAAGATACCAACGCCTACTACTACACCGACTATGACAGATACCGCATCTGTCACAGTAAGTGTAGCCTTTGGTGCGGGGGCTTCAGGCATTTGATGGATATCAACACTGCCTTTTGGTGGTTCTTTGCATATGTTACTCAACTTCCCGCCCCCTGAGTCGTCGCAGATGGGTGACACTTGCTGCAACTGCCCTCTGCGGTGAATACAACATGACCTTTAGGGCTTTTTGTCTTGCCGTCATGGCAGACTGCGCATCCGCCTTCTGAGTGCGGAAGGGCCATCATCGATATAAGTCCACCAGCTTTACGGCGAAAGAGCTTCGGGTGGCACTTTGTACATGAGTAATCCACGTGAGTCGTGTGTGAGAAAACCACTCTTTCTTTCTTTTCCAGCGGTCTTAGCAGGATCGTCTCGGTAGGCATTCCCATATCGGCAGCTTTCTGAATCTTGGGATTACTCGACTTGCCTACAATTGGTGAAGATTTCAGAGGTTTACGCATCTCTATCCACCAGTCAAACTCAGTGGGGCCTTTGAGTAATCGAATATTGGCTACTCCGGCACTGCGTAACTGTGGCACTAGCTCGTCCGGCATTTTCACGAAGCTGTCTGGCTTTTGATCTCGCTTCTTGGCGCTCCACGCTACCAGACGGGCAACATCCTCAGCTTTCATTAGTCGGGAAAAACCACCACCCATATATGCGACTCCACCGGGCTTGAGAATGCGATATGCTTCCTTAAACCCTTTCAACTTGTCAGGCCATTCAAATAGGGAGTTGCGACTTACTACTAGATCGGCGAAGTTATCGCGCAATGGCAGATTCTGTGCATCGGCTTCGACTGCTCTTACCCGTTCAGTCAATCCAGCTTCGTCTACCAGCAAATTGCAGAGTCTTACTGCTGCTGGGTCGATGTCAGCCACATACACTGTTGCTTTGGTGAGCTTGGCTAGTTCCATAGCCAGTGACCCTTCAGCTCCGCCCATGTCCACATATATACCATCGTGTAGATTGTAATCTTGTACGAGCTGTTGTGCCAATGCTGGATAAACTGGGGTGAAGAGGTCTCTTGCGACATTGTAGAAGGGGAATCGATTGATCAGGTCTTGCTTATAGCTTACGTCATTAGCCTGGGCGCTGGTTAACATCAGTAGCAGGACCAGGAATACGACTAAATATTTCATGGATGATCTTCCTCTCTGGTTCAATCAAGCGCAGCAAAAGGCTGCAGACCATCATATCTGCAGCCTTCTGTTTACTGGAAAAGTATGCTACTTTTTGTTGTGAGGCGCGCCGCCTCCCTTGTGCCATTGAGCCTCGAATGCAGCTGCGCCGACGAGACCATCGTTTCGTGCCTGACCTTTCACAATAAACTTGCCTACATAGAGCATATGAAGATCAGCTGGTAGATTAGCATAATCTACCTCTTTGAGGAATTTACCAACCGTGCTGTATATAACCTTTTGATCGTCTGGATCACCGGCATAACTGACGACTGCAACTGGAGTAGCTGCCGGATAATATTTCTTAAGTTGAGCGAACAGTTTAGGATAATTTAAATGCATGGTGTAGAAAACCATACTTGTCTTTAGTTTCATGATCTTTTCATTAGTATCTATGCGGCCTGGCCAGTCAGCCATTGTAAGTACTACAGAGTTGGTATCATAACCGAACGTAGTGCTTTTCTTGAGGGCGGCGCTGCCTGCTTCAAATGCACCAAGACCAGGGACTATCTCTGAGGGTGTGCTTTTGGGAAGCATTTCAAGATACCATACAGTTCCGTAGACCATAGGGTCACCCCAACACGGAGCTACGACTGTTTTGCCTTCATCAATTGCCTCTCGGATTTTGTCAATGACCTGCTGGCGAGACTTAGCATTTTTGACGATCATGGCCTTGACTTCCGGGTCCTTGATGAACTTTGGATCGACACCATAGCCAACACGGGAGCCGTGTTCGGCGATGCATGTTTCCTTGTCACCTATGTATTCTGCCCATGCTTTGCGGTCTGAATCGCCTTCCAACACGAAGAGGTCGGCTTGATTAAGAATTCGTGCACCACGAACTGTAACCAGGTCAGGCGATGTGCCCATTCCAATGATGTAAAATTTTCCGGCTGCATTTACCTGTGCCATTGTAAGTGTGAGTAGCATTGCCAGAAAAGCCAATGTAAATAGAGTGTGATTCCTTAGTTTTATCCAATCCAACATTTGATATCTCCCTTGATAAATCATTTTCTACGAGTAATATATTTTAAAATGTGAACAGTGTAACAATTTATATGGCTTTCTACCTCCGTATACAGGATGATCGGTTCGGCAACGAGTTACCACCACCCGCCGATAATGTCCTTGCGCCCCTGCTTCTGCCATTTAGCATGGCCATCACAGCAACCGAAGTTTGTTCCACCGCAGTGTATAGCGCCATTGGTGTAACCCTGCCCCCAGTCCTCCCAGAGGAATGTTTTGGTTGGATCAACTACAGATCCTATATTCACAGGACCGCCTCTAGGCAGCGTTCTTCCTATCGAGATCCAGTAGTCTGGTATAACGACCATCGAGTTGATGCCGTAGTTTGTAGGTGATACACCTGTGGTAGTGTCCTTTGAATGGTCACCAGGATCGCGTGGGGAGGAAGCGCAGTACCAAATGTTATTGCTCTTCACATACGGTGTAAGCGGATATGTCCAGGGACCACCATCGTAGGTGTTTGGGCCGGACTGAGGCGCTAGCATTGTGCCAAATGGCCATGTCATGCTTTTAGTGTAGTATAGGTAAGGATAGGTCTCGTCATAATCTTCGCAATACATCATGACTGCCATGCCGATCTGTTTCAGATTGGATAGACAGGCTGCCTGCTTACCCTTGTCCCTGGCTTTAGCAAATACTGGGAAAAGTATTGCTGCGAGTATTGCTATAATCGCTATAACAACTAACAGCTCAATCAGTGTAAATCCTTTCTTCTTAACCATTCCAATTTCTCCTTTGTCCTTTTAATCTACCTATTTGCCCATCGATAGATCACAGGTAGGACTAATATGAGAATTCCAGTATGAAAGTTCCCGAAAATAAAAACATTTCAATGTATTTGTTTACACTAGTATGCATAATCATCTAGATAACAATATATAGTATTATGTGATGTCGTAATTGTCTCTAAAAATAATTTTGAAAATATTATTCTTTCTTGGGAACTTTAACCTTGGAAAACTCATATTGGTGCTACTAGAGTGCTGTACGAATTAGATATGCAGACTTGGTTGCCATTCTGTGTCGTTTCTATCTGTGCAGTAGTTATATCAAAGGAGAAGAGATGATAAGGAAACAGGGATTCACACTAATAGAGTTGCTAGTTGTTATAGCGATTATTGCTATACTGGCAGCCATTCTCTTTCCGGTCTTTGCCAAGGCAAGGTCAAAAGCAAGACAGGCAAGCTGTTCATCAAACCTTAAGCAAATTGGAGTTGGACTTGCGATGTACCGGGCTGATTATGATGAAGTCAACTGTGTATATCGGATATGCAATAGTCTTGATCCAAAACCCACCAGTTTCTACCCCCCGGATGTTTGGTGGGCGCCATACGATCCATCGGTTGCTCCTGATGCTACTCCAGGTGTTAACTACAATACTGGTCTGCTCTATCCATATACGAAAAATGTAGAAATCTTCAAGTGTCCTGAAGATCGTGGCTGGCAGGTTGGATATGCAATGACATATATATATGGGTCTCCAATGGGACAAGCTGACTCTACATGCACCGATCCTTCCTGGCGCATAGTCGTCTGGGACCATCGCCGGACTCCGGGTTGTGCAGATACTACCAACTACACCAGTAATCCCAGACCGCCATTTTTGCCATTTGAAGGTCTGACGGGATGCGAAACCCACTATCCGACAAGGCACTCCGGAGGAGCGAATTTCCTCTTCTATGACGGACACGTCAAGTGGTCGCGTCCCAGCACTCTCCGGGTGTCGAATTTCCGTGAGCCAGGATCAATACCAACTATCCCATCATATCCCGGTGAATAATCATCATCATGTCATTCTGAACGCAGTGAAGAATCCCGATCACTTGAGATTCTTCACTGCGTTCAGAATGACATGACAATGGACCTTATTACGGGTAAAGTAATGCAGTCCAATCGGAATATGATATAATTGAGTCGGATAGTTAGCACGCATTTTTTACGACCAACGGTCGAAAAGAATGCGGGTTGGGGGTAAAAAATGAAAATATCTGTTGAATATTTTGGACAGTTACAGCACATTACTGGAATTAGAAATGAATCAGTAGAACTCACTGACGGGGCGGATGTAAATGCTCTGCTTAGCCAATTAGCGCAGAGTTATGGAGATCGATTCAAGGAGTTCGTTTTCAATACAGATGGCAGCCTGCGGAAGAGCATACCTGTCGTAATCAACGACCGCCAGATAGCGTATGGTGAGAGTGTATCATTCCAGGATGGCACTCGTGTGATGATACTTTCACCAATAGCTGGAGGATAGGGTATGTTGAATATCACAGGCCGACCACTGACTGATGAAGAACGAGCGATTTACGAATGGCAGATGTGGGTACCGGGTGTTGGAGAAGCAGGGCAGGAGTTGCTGAAAGGCGCTTCGGTGCTGATCTCCAGAGCTGGAGGACTCGGGGGTGTAGTGGCATATGAGCTGGCTGCAGCAGGTGTAGGGCGTATTGTCCTTGCACATGGTGGTAATGTCAACCATTCAGACCTGAATCGGCAGCTCTTGATGACCTATGACTCACTGGATACACCCCGTGTCGAAAGTGCAAAAAAACGGCTGAATGAGCTTAATCCGTTTATTGAAGTCGTAGCTGTTCCCGAGCATGTGGATGAAGAGAACGCAGCCGATCTGGTTGGACAGGTCGATATAGTCATAGACTGTGCACCATTGTTTACCGAAAGATTTTTGATGAACCGCGAATCTGTCAGGCAGAACAAGCCATTAATCGAATGTGCCATGTACGATCTGGAAGCTCAGATCACTACATTTATACCGGGGCAGACACCGTGTCTGGCTTGCCTGCATCCGGAGAACCCGCCGGCTTGGAAACGCAAGTTCCCGGTGTTTGGAGCAGTCTCCGGAACGGTTGGCTGTTTGGCAGCGATGGAAGCAATTAAGCTAATTACAAATATTGGGAGGACTCTGGCAGGCACACTGCTATTGATGGATCTGAGAGATATGGAGTTCCGTAGAGTCTCGATATCACGCAATCCAGAGTGCCCGGTCTGTTCGTCTTTAGTATCCTAATCTTAGAGCAAACTAACTATCCAAATGAGGTTAATACTATGTTGAAACGCGCTATTTGTGCAATCGCTCTGGCATTGATATTCTGTACCACATTGGTCTGCACAGGTTTTACTGCTGAGAAGAAACTGGAAATCCTTTGCGCCCCTGCGATGCGGGCTGCAATAGAAGATATGCGGATGGCTTTTAAGAAATCGACTGGTGTCAGCACACAGATTTCATATGAAGGTTCCGGTGCACTGCTTGCACAACTCCGTTTGAGCCCACACGGGGATTTGTTTATCCCTGCTGACAGGTTTTATACCGATGAAGCAGTTAAGACCGGATTAGCTGAATCCCCACGTATATTTGCATACCTTGTCCCGGTTATAATAGTCCAAAAAGGTAATGAGTTTAAAATTCGTAAACTTTCGGATATGATGAAACCTGGACTCCGGATTGGGCTGGAGGATGAACGCGCTGGGGCAATCGGCAAAGTAACTGCTGAAGTGCTGAAGAAGAATCGCATCAAAGTGGACAAAATGAATGTGGTCTATTGGGCAAGCAAAGTTGATGAACTGGCCAATGCTATCAAACTGAAGTCAATAGATGCATCAATTATTTGGAAACCGGTGGCAATACAATATCCGGAAGATATCAGTATCATCGAGATTCCAGGAAAGCAGAATGTAGTCGCGCCTGTATCAGCTGGTATAGTCAAATCTTCTACAAACAAAGCCACTGCCAAAAAGTTCCTGAACTACCTGACATCGAAAGCAGGAAAAGCAATACTTGCAAAGTATCACTATCCTACAACCGATCCAAGTAAGAAATAGATTAACCTTAATACAATTCACTTAGTGTGTGGAATCGGAAAATAGTTACGGTTTTGTCATCCTGAGCCCCCAAGTTGGGGGTGCCAACTTATTTCAATTAGAAACCTGTATTAGTCTTGGGAGGCCAAATTGTGGTGCGGGCTTCTAGCCTGCGAACCCCGGGTTTCTTAGGAGGAACGAAGGATCTGCTTTTTCAGAATAGAAAAGCAGATCCTTCGTTCCTCAGGATGACAAAACTTTTGGCTGGCAGTAAAGACAAAAGCTGAGTCAATCTTGAATAATGCGGGCCAATGCAACGGATAATTGACAATTGAGAGTGGAAAATTGATAATGGACAATGGACAGTTAAATTATGTCCATTGTCCATTTTGATACGAGGATACCTGGTGTTGAAACGCTCTATCACTGCAATTCTGATTATTCTTTTATTCAGTATTGCGTCGGCTGGAGTATTATCTGCTTCCGGTAAATCGAATCAGCCCCTCGAAGTTCTGTGTGCTCCTGCAATGCGTCCTCCAATCGAAGGAATGTTGATCAAGTTCAAGAAAGAGACCGGGATTGGTGCACAGGTTTCATTTGAAGCATCCAATGTCTTTTTGGGGCAGCTTAAACTGCGTCCGCATGGCGATGTATTTATTCCTGCAGATCGGTTTTATACAGATAAAGCAGTCAAATCAGGATTAGTTGAAAAACCCAAAGTATATGCATATCTAGTACCTGTAATAATGGTACAAAAGGGCAACCCGCTGAGAGTTCGCTGTCTAGCGGACCTGACACATCATTCGATTCGAGTTGGTCTGGTAGATGAGCGCACTGGGGCAATAGGCAATGTGTCTGCTGCTGTTCTAAAGAAGAACAACATTAATATTCACAAGATAAATGTTGTTTACCGTGCAACCAAAGTGGATGAACTAGCTAATGCCATCAAATTGAAATCTATTGATGCAGTAATCGTATGGAAACCCATAGCTATGCTCTATCCAAAAGATGGAGAGATAGTAAACATACCGAATGACAAAAATGTAATAGTAACAGTCTCAGCAGGGATTGTCAGCACATCACCAAATAAGCCGGCTGCCCTGGAGTTCCTTAAATTCCTTACATCAAAAACTGGCAAAGCAATTCTAGAAAAGTATCATTACCCTACAATTGATCCGAGAAAAATAGGGCTATAATTCTGTTTGATAGATAATGCATAATATAACGCCTGAACCCGAAAAAAAGAATAAGAGAATGCGTATCCTGCCTTCGGTATTTGATATTATGGCAGGCGGGATGCTGTTCATATATGTGGCATTCATCGCTCTGCTGGTACTGGTCGATGTTGGTTATATCCACGCCAGGGACTTCTGGTCCCTGTTCCGCAGTGAAGACCTTCGCTATGCTATGCGTCTTAGCCTTATAACATCCACAATTAGTGCTCTGCTGTCCTTGATTGTCGGATTGCCCGTGGGTTATGCACTGAGTCGATTCAGGTTCCGGGGCCGGATTATAGTAGATACACTTGTGGACCTGCCGATTGTGTTGCCTCCGCTGGTTATTGGTGTTAGTTTGCTGGTGTTTTTCCAGACCGCGATTGGCCGTGCGATTGAAAACGCAGGTTTCAGATTTGTGTATACTCCCCAGGGAATAGTGTTGGCACAGTTTACTGTAGTATCTGCTTATGCTGTCCGCACTATCAAAATTGCTTTTGACGGGATAGACCCCAGACTGGAACGTGTCGCTCGAACACTTGGCTGGTCACGGCTTCAGGCTTTTTTCCGGGTGACTCTGCCAATGGCACGCAATGGAATACTTGCCGCAGGAGTAATGGCCTGGTCGCACGCGATCGGACTATTTGCACCACTGATGATATTTGCAGGTACCACCCGTCGCAAAACTGAAGTACTGGCGACTTCAATCTACCTGGAACTCTCAATAGGTCGAATAGAGACAGCATTGGCTATTACTCTTCTTTTAGTTGTATTCGCCATGGTAGCAGTCACGATAGTTAAGAAGTATGTTGGGGACAGCAGTGCACTATGAATTCTGAATACAACATGCTTACAATTGAGGGTCTGTGCAAGCACTTTCCTGCATTTTCACTCTCCGATATCTCGCTTTCAGTCTGCCAGGGTGAATACTTTGTGCTGCTGGGACCAACTGGTTCCGGTAAGTCATCGGTAATGGAGATGATCTGTGGTCTACGGTCTCCGGATTCCGGTACCATAACTATTGCAGGTAATGATGTAACGAGACTTGATCCCTCCAAAAGACAGATCGGTTATGTCCCACAGGACTATGCGCTGCTTCCATTCAAGACTGTCAGTGAGAATATCGCATTTGGCCTCCGCGCCCGGCGTGTGGATTCACATGAAATGCAGACCAGAGTAAATGAGATAATGGAAGTCCTTGGAATTAGCCAGTTGGCCAAACGTCTTCCTGGCAGACTTTCCGGTGGAGAGAGACAGCGAGTCGCATTAGCCAGAGCATTGGTTATACGTCCGGCTATTTTACTTCTAGATGAACCTTTGAGTGCGATTGATGAAGACTTGCGGGATTCACTTGTAAATGAAATCCGCCGGATACACCTGCGTATGGAAACGACGACCGTTCATATCTGCCATAACCTTGAAGAAGCATTTGCTCTGGGAGATAGAGTAGGTATTATGCGTCGGGGACGTCTTGCACAGGTCGGAACGCCAAATGAGATTTCCCGCAGACCGGATAACGCTTTCGTAGGAAAGTTCCTGCGCTTACCCAACACATGGGAAGGCGAAATTCGAGAGATTGGTTCTGAGCGTGCGTTTTTTGCTGGGGATATGCACATTCGAAACGTTGATGGTCCGGTAGGGCCTGCAATTGCAGTTATTCCCACCGAATGTCTCTGTCTGTCTCACACTGAACCATCTTATGATTCTTCAATGCTGACATTTGCAGCATCCATTCAACCAGGTCTGCCTCAGGTTTTACGTCCCGAATTAAAACTGGCAGGCCCTTCAACCATCACTGTACCAGGGATATTTTCAGGAGAAGCCTGGCAGCCTGGCAATACCATATACGTCAGTATCCCCTGGGATAAAATTCACGTAGTCTCTGACGAATAGAGAGGATATAAGCTGTGCCACTTTCATTTGATGAAGAATATAGATATAGTCGCCATCTCGTTCTACCCGGTGTAGGTATGGGTGGGCAGGAACGTGTAAAACGCGGGCGCGTGTTATTGGTCGGTGCGGGTGGACTGGGTTCTCCTGTTGCTTTGTATCTGGCTGCTGCTGGAGTTGGTAAGATTGGTATTGCTGATGCCGATGTAGTGGATATCAGCAATCTCCAGCGTCAGGTGCTTCACCGCACTCAGGATACAGGACGCCTGAAGGTTGATTCAGCTGCGGATACGCTGCACGCACTCAATCCATTAGTCAATGTAGTCCCGATACCTGAGCGTATTTCAGCAGCTAACGCAATGGAGATAATTGCTGACTACGATATAGTGGTAGATGGTACCGACAACTTCCCTTCCCGCTATCTGCTAAACGATGCCTGTGTGCTCTTAAAGAAGCCATTGGTGTTTGGCAGCATTTTCAGGTTCGAAGGTCAGATTTCAGTCTTTGGTGGGAAAGATAATCCCTGTTATCGATGTCTGTTCCCGGAACCTCCTCCCCCTGAGAATGTCCCAACCTGCGCTGAGGGTGGTGTGCTTGGAGTCTTGCCCGGAATGATCGGATCAATGCAGGCTGCTGAGACCCTCAAGATGATCCTGGGAATCGGCGAACCACTCTCCGGTAGGCTGCTTTTGTTTGATGCAATGGAGATGCGGCTTCGGGAGATCCGTGTGAGTAAGAACCCGGATTGCCCGATCTGCGGGGAGCATCCGACTATTACCGATCTTTCAGACGAAGACCAATACTGTTCGATGGCAGCACCGACCGGTGATGAGTGCTCCACATGGGAGATGATGCCGGATGACCTGCGTTCACGTATTGCAAATGGAGCTCCGATGCTGGTGGATGTGCGGGAAGAATGGGAACAGGAAGACTATCCCGGTTTTCCGAATTCCATTCATATGCCGTACCCCGTCTTCACCCGGAGAATGCACGAACTTGACTCAGCAGCAGAGATAGTACTCTACTGCTCAGCCGGAGCCAGAAGCTGGCTAGCTGCCGGAATGCTGAGACGCGCCGGTTTCGACCGTGCCTGGAGCCTTCGTGGAGGCCTGGTAGCTTACAAAAAGACCACTGATTAATATATGAGTGAGACCCCGGGAACGCCAATCTCCTGATTGGCGAGTCTGGTAGGGACGCCAATCAGGAGATTGGCGTTCCCAGGGGTTTAGCTCTCAATTCCAACTCTCGCCAGTACGCCTTGTTTATAGTAATGCTTGATCTCGCGCATTTCGGTGACCAGATCGGCTCTTTCAGTTATGCGTTTATCGACCCATCTGCCGGTGATTACCAGTTCAACGTGCTCAGGTTTGCTGTCGATGAGCTCAAGCAGTTCCTCTACACTAAAGAGTTCATAATGTGTAGCAATATTAGCTTCATCCATTATAACGAGTTGGTATTCACCTGATGTGATGGCCTTACGGATTTCATTTATACCATTTCTGGCAGCATTAATGTCTTCACTGTCTGGTTCATTATAGATAAAGCTGGGTCTCCCATACTGTTTGAGAGTGATCTGATCAGACAGCCTGGCAAACGAATGCAGCTCGCTGTAGTCCATACCCTTCACGAATTGTCCGATAAAAACTTTGAACCCTGCTCCCGCAGCCCTCATTGCCAGCCCGAGTGCTGCTGTTGTCTTGCCTTTACCCTCCCCTGTGTAAACATGCACATAACCTTTGTTCATTTCGCGACTTCCTTTTCTCGAATAGTGGGCTGGAAACGCGAAAAGCGCACCAGGCCCGTTCGTCGGCAAGGTGCGCTCGTATGCTCTGATCCGCAGTTTCTGTAAATACAAAGGCCCTTTCTCTCACCCAGATTGGGAGAGGGAAAGGGCCTGATTTGCAGATGCGTATTAACGTATACGATCCGGCCCTTTGCTCGAAGGGTGTCCAGTCAGGATGAACCGGCTGGTTGATCAACCGTGTAAAGGTAGTCGGACTTGTCCCTTTCGGGCATTACCGTTGCGGCACAGCTCCGGACTCTCACCGGAATTCCCCCTGGTAAGCTGACAAAAAATCAGCACTCCACGGTTTCTCATACAAATGCACAAGTGCAGATGTATCTGATCTGATTGTATGACATTGCCAGAGAGTTGTCAAACCGAATTTATCTTTTGCACTGGATGGAGAAAGGTGACTATAATAGGCGGTAAGACGTTTTATTTTGAGGTGTTATATGCGTATACAATTTCTAGGCACGGCTGCTGCGGAAGGCTGGCCGGCAGTTTTTTGCAATTGTAATACTTGTAACAGGGCCCGTGCAGCGAGAGGGAAGAACCTGCGGAGCCGGTCTTCTATAATGATTGATGACCACTACAAGATCGATCTCCCTCCGGACACCTTTCACCATATGATTCGCGAGAACCTTGATCTATCAGCGCTTTCGCATCTATTCATTACCCACTCACATGCAGACCACTTCTGTGTAGCTGAACTCGAATACATGGCAGAGCCGTTTGCCTATAACCTTAAAAATGCGCCTGTTCAGATATATGGCAATGATGCTGTTATCGACAAAATCAAGAACCAGTGTGCCAATGTGATAGAGCAGGGGAGGCTGCCTGCAGAGCTCGTAGAGCTTCAAACCTTTGCACCTGTGAAAGCCGACCACCTGATATTCACTCCCATTTTGGCCTCTCATATGGCCGATGAGGTCTGCCTGAACTATGTCGTGCAGTCATCACCAGCATTCCTCTACACAGCAGACAGTGGAGCCTATTGTGAGCATACAATGGAATATCTCAGTGGATTGAAACTGGACTTACTCATCGCGGAGTGCACGCTCGGGACACAGGACTATGAACCGATAGGCCACCAAACATTCCAAGGCGTTCTTGAGCTCAGGGGCAGACTGACCAAGTGCGGAGCTTTAGCTAAAGGAGCAAGGACAATACTCACCCATTTCTCTCACAACATAGGTATGCTTCATGAGGAATTCGAAGCTATAGCCCGTCCCGAGGGAATAGAAATAGCTTACGATGGAATGGTAGTGGATTTGTAACTCTTTCCCCCTTCTCAAGAAGGGGGGAACAAACAAACTAAAAAAACTTCTTCGCAATCTTGAGTATTCCCTGGCTCCATGGGACTCTGTGGGATATTCCGCTGGCGTTTTTGAAGCTTTCGAGGTTATCCAGATACCATTGGTAGTTCCGGATCAGGGCGTCTTTGTTGGAAAACTTCGGTGCAAAGCCCAGGACTTTTTGGGCCTTTTCGATTGAGACAAATGAGTCAGTAGAAGCAGTATCATAGACCCACTTATATAACGGTGACAGTTTGAGCTTTTCAAGGACCTTCAAAAGAGCAACTGCAGGGCCAGCTGGGATGCACTTGATCTTCTTTCCGAACCCGGCATAGTCCAGCACAGACTGGAAGTCTTCTTTCATCGTCCCAAACTCAGCTGAACCGACATTGAATGCGTCATTGACTTGCTCAGCAGGAGCTGTAAGACAGGTATATATCACATCACACAGGTCAGCCACATCCAGCAATTGATATCTGTTCTTGCCGTTTCCGAGAAGTGGGAACCCCCTGCCATCTTTTGCCCAATCATAGAACAATGCAAAAACTCCCAGCCTTTCCGGGCCGATGAATGATTTTGGACGGATGATAGGGACACACATTCCTTTACTTCGATACTCCATACATACCGCCTCAGCTTCGATCTTAGCCTGGCCGTAATCCCCTACACCTACAAGTTTGTCTGTTTCATATATTGGGTGATGGTCAGGGACACCGTAAACAGCCGTTGATGAGATATGCACAACGCGCTCAATGCCATGTTTTGAAGCCGCATCTAATACATTGCGTGTGCCGTCGATGTCGGTTGTATATATGTTTTCCTTGGTATACAAAGGCAATGCAGCAGCGGTGTGGACTACGTGAGTGCACCCGTTCATGGCTGCTTTGAGTGCTTTTACGTCCCGAATATCACCTGCTATACATTTAATCTTATCTGCTTCAGGATAATCGAAAGGAGCTATATCATAAGATACAACATCACATCCATTAGCAAGCAGATGCCTGACCAGATTGATCCCAAGAAACCCGGAGCCACCCGTAACAAATACTACCACCACAAATACCTCCACTGTCCATTAATACCAGTAAACGTATCATAACATGCTAAGCCTCGGATGACCAACTACGTTTCGCAACCAAATTTAACAGCATCAAAATAACATGCTATCATGTTATTGAATCTGTAATCACAGGAGCATGTTATGGTTAGAACTCAGATACAGTTGACTGAAGAACAATACAAGAAACTAAAGACAATGGCAGGCAGCAAAGGAGTGTCGATTGCAGAAATTATAAGGCGATCGGTGGACAATACACTTGAAGCTGAAATAATGCTGGATATGAATGAGTTGCGAGCTAAAGCGTGTGCGGTTTTTGGTATATACAAGGATATCGAATCGGATGTTTCTGAAAATCACGATAAATATTTGTCGGAGGCGTACCAGGCTTGAATGTATTTATTGACACATCAGCGTTCTATGCATTGTTGTCTAGTACGGATTCAAATCATGATTCAGCGGTCAATGATTGGAAGACATTCATGAATGATGAGGCTACAAAATTCTGCACATCCAACTATGTAGTTGTAGAAACTTGTGCACTTGTAAGGAACCGGTTAGGCGATGATGCTATGCGTAGTTTCCTAGGTAATCTACTGCCTTTGGTAATGGTTATCTGGGTCGATCAAAAAACTCACGCTGCCGCTTCCGCAGCAATGCTGGCTTATGGTAAGAATGGACCAAGTTTAGTTGACTGTTCATCATTTGTCATAATGCATGACATTGCTATTGAGACAGCTATGGCTTATGATAAGCACTTTTCCAATGAAGGCTTTTCTGTTTAGCCCGTATTATTCACGAGCTCTTTGTCCTTAGCACCGATCAATATGTAATTTCGTATTTCATGGAACGGATAGAATAGCCAATGTCATTTACCATAGGACAATATACGGCCCCGGCAGATGTTATTATCGACCATACCCGTTGCATCGCTTGCGGAGCCTGCGTAAAAGTGTGCAAAGGTTCTCCTCTGCAGATGCAGGACGGACGGGTCACCATAGATCAAAGCAGGATTTTTGGGTGTATAGCTTGTGGGCATTGCGTGTCTGTATGTCCGGTTGGGTGTATCGAAGTCAACGGTAGGGGACTTAGTACTGAGGACTCTATATCTCTACCAAATCCCGATCAGTTACCCGGGTATGAGCAGTTAATGGCATTACTTACCAAGAGGCGCAGCACAAGAGAGTTTCAGGACCGGGATGTTGAACCGGAACTGATTAGCAAGATCATAGAAGCTGCAGAAACTGCACCATCGGGTGTGCCTCCATCACAGGTTCACGCCATCGTATTCAGCGGAAGAAACAAAGTCCAGCAGTTGCGAAGAGATATGACACAGGCCTTGAATGCCAAAAAATGGTTGATATCTCCAGTTGCGCTGGCACTGATGAGACCATTTATGGGTAAGTCCAGTGCAAGGATGATGAAGGAGTTTGTGAAGCCGGTATTTGGGTTGTACTTCAGATGCGATGAAGAAGGCACTGACTGGTTCTTGTATGATGCTCCACTCGGAATATTATTCTACGGCAATGAAATTTCCGACCCGGCAGACGCTTATATAGCCTCAACCTATGCGATGCTTGCTGCTGAATCATTGGGACTGGGAAACTGCATGCTTGGATTCCCCGGACTGATATTTAAGTATGACAAGAACCTTAGAAAGAAATACGGACTGCCAAATGGTATGCAGCCTGGTGTATTTGTGATCTTCGGACATCCGGATATTACATACAGAAAGGCGATACGCAGGCACATTGCAGGAGTTGAATACGCCTGATAAAAAGTACCTCAGCAGCAGTGTTACTCGCTATGGTGTCTTGTAGCTGGACATATCGACTGCCACCGAATATCCTGGTCCACTTTTTAGAATCAAACTCTGAAGCCCGGTGTTCTTAGGAGTTGGAAAAATCAATCTGAACTTAACCGTTTCACCTGGCTCAGGCTTCAATGTGATAGGGCGGAGTGCATTAGCAGAAATAATAGCTCTGCTGGAATAGCTTTGGCCATCAACATCCCTGAGTTCGATCTCGTTTGCTACTACCTCAAATGCCCCTTCTGCAAAGTTTGTGTATTTGATAGAAACCATTGTGTAAGTGCTGTTTTCAGGCATTTCCAAGTCCGATATAGGCTTGTCGCTGAAAGCTACAGATTCTACCGTCATATCGTAATCACCAACAGGATATGTAACTCCTACTTTGCCTGGGATTATATCCAGAGGGGTGGAGCCGGTAGGGTCTTTTGGATCAGCAAAAGGAGCCGGCAACGCGGTAACTTTATCCCGTAGATTGTAGCGGGCGACATTCACGCTTTCGGCGTGTGATGGAGCAGTCAGTTTGGTCGCTTTGCCTATTGCAGGCATGGGAATAACAGCATAGCACTTCACCGGGTGCTCTGAGGGTAAGGGCTGGTCTAGCGCATTACCGGTTTCCTCGACACCCACAAAACCCTGTTCACGGCTTACTCCATTGGAGTCAGTCGCCATCCAGTCTATGCTGGTCCGACCGACGCGCAAATCCGACCTGCCCGGATTTTGTAGCGTGTAATGTACTACCAACAATTTCTCGCCAACTTCAGGCCGTGTATATCGAGTCCCCGTTTTGACGCGGCTGGCTATGTATTCGAGGCTGTTGACGGTCAAATGCAGCGGGTTTTCTTTACCTATTATATAAGTCTGGCCCAGTTGGCAATCATCCGTAGCTTCTTTGGCATCCTGTGAATCTTGTGTTTCTTCCTTGGCCGGATCGCTTTTAGATCCGGTGTCATGTGTGGCAGTGTAACCAGGACCTTTGAACACCATTCGCTCACAGTAGAGTTCAGCCGTAATGCGCTTGATCTGGTCACTGCCTTTTGTTGTCGATGCTCTGACGTTGAGAATGCCCAGGTTGTAGAACTCAATTCGAGCATACTCGTCCGTTAAACTTTTTCCGTAGAGTATGAGTGTGCCGTTTTTTTCCTTTGATTCACCGTTGCTGCCGTTGATTATGAAATCTTTGTGCCAGTCTCTCCAGCTCTGTGAAGTAACATATGCGAGTGTTATTTTCAGATTCGGAAATTCTACCTTGCTTGATCCTGTCTGCTTCACCGTAAAAGAGTCGATTTTCGATACCTTAGTGCAGTCCAGGCCATCTATTGTCAGCTTGAAGTTGTTGGATATCCACGTCTTCACGCTGCCTACATTATATGCCTTGATCCAAGCCTCCACACTTTCTGGAGTAACCGGAAGTGCAGTACCGGGTGCAATTGTCATTGATATATATCCTGTATCTTTGTTTGAACCACCACATTCAGGGATGGTGGTTTCTGTCAGCAGGGCATTTGTGAACTTGGTCTGCTCTTTGTTGGTTAAAGTATAATCAAGGTAGAAAACATCACCGTTGTGGCTGGTGGATTTACCTGACCATGAGTCACTTATCCACTGACTTACAGACTGTGCTAAAGGGAAGACAGGCTGCAGTATTAATGGTTCGTATATAATCGAGCCGGGATGTTTTTTGGAATAGTAGCTTGGTCCTCCCGGTTCGGGGATCGCATCTGCACTTACTACTCCACCATCTGCATTCCATAGATATCCTGATTTTATAGTGTCCAATATCAGGAAGTATTTCTGGGACACATACTGACGTTTATCGCCAGGTCCCCCAGTGGATCCTGCCTGTTTAGAGGTCAATGCGGCAGCGAATGACAACAAGGGACACAGTAATGTGAGAAAAACCAAGAGTCCAAAACTGATGCGGTGCAGAGTTTGATACATTATTCAACCTCCAAAGGCTCCGACTATACTACTAATGCCTGGCTTGTGCCAGAGGCATGGATATTCAGGATGTCAATGTATAGTAAATACCTCTTTGACAACTGTCATTCCTGCTTCTATACTACAAACATTATGATTCAAGATAACCGAGGTCAAAATGAGCAACTCTAAATTCATAGCCCTTAATGAAGACTGCAGCCATTATTTCTTTACCAGAGCAGACCAGGAACTTACTCCTGAGATCGTGGAGTCCTGGGTTGACCAGTATGCCGGCACTCAGGTTGAGCGACTTCTTCTTAATCCCAATGCAATGAGGACCAGTTATGCCAGTGATGTTTGGGATCCTGTGTGGAAGGGTTATGACCCGGAGTTGGGGGATGATCAACCTCACTTTGCCGGGCTTAAGGACAATCCGGAGGAAATTACTCCGATGCGGATATGGACTGATACTGCACTCAGGCTGCATATGTCCGGGATTGATGTGTATAGGTTGTGGATCGACGGCTGCCGGAAGGTGGGAATCTCTCCATGGGTCACCATGCGGATGAACGATGTGCACTCGGTTGAGAACGATCAGCATCCTATACACAGCACCTTCTGGCGTGAGAATCCTCAGTTGCGTCGGATTGCTTACAAACTCACCTCCGGGTATGACCGGGCGTTTGACTACAGCTATAAAGAAGTCCGGGACTATCATATGCTGCTGGTGAAGGAGCTTGTTGAGAGGTATGACTTTGATGGGTTTGAGTTGGACTGGATGCGCTTCAGTTTCCACTTTGCCCCTGGCAGCGAGGGAGAGGGGATAGGTATACTCAATGAGTTCATGTCTGATGTCCGCAAGCTGATGGATGAATGGGAAGTTAAGCGCGGACACAAGATCAGCATCGGCGTCAGAGTTCCATCGACTCCTGAGAAAGCCAGAGCTATGGGAATGGACGCAATAGAATGGGCTAAACGGGGCTTGATAGACACCATGAATATAACTCCATTCTTCTCGACCATCGACACCGATATGCCTATAGAGATCTGGAAGCAGCTGCTGGACGGCACTGGAGTTACCCTGGGGGCTGGGTTTGAGATTCTGCTCAGCCCTTATCCTGCTTACAACAGCTCGAACCCGGAGTCTATCTTCAAGACCCGTCACACCAACTCCCTGGAAACAGCCAGAGGGTATGCAGCATCGGCTCTGGACCGGGGGGCTGATATAATCTACCTGTTTAACTACATGGACTCCCAGACCGCCATGGACGATCTCCATAACTATCCTACCCTCCTGAGAGAACTAGCGACTCCGGAGACACTGGCGAACAAGACCCGCAGGCATGTTATCACCTACACCGACACCTGGGCTACCGGAGAGACCCCTGCGTTCCCGCTCCCGTCAACCTGCGAAGCAAACGGCTGGAATGAATTCCGATTGCATACCGGCCCTAAACCAACTACCGGAAATGCAGCATTGATCCTGGGTGCAGAATCCGGAACCATCACGTCTGAGACCATCAAGGTCTACATCAACGGCCACATAGTAACACTGGAAGGTCATACAGAGATGCCTATGCCCAGACCTGGGTTCCCACTGCATAAGTTCAATGTCCCTCTCAGTTTCATGAAGAGAGGTTACAATATGATCGTGCTAACTTCTACTGAGAAGATTACTATTGGGTGGGTGGAGATCGTTGTGGAGGCTTAGGGAGACTAGGGAACTAGGGGATAGGGAGACTATGGAACGGCATGGGATAGCTGGTGATACAATTGATAATATATGGAATCAGAACCAGGCTTTCATTCACCGGTTTCTGATAGGCCTTACACACGACTTCGACCTGGCAGATGATTTGTTGCAAGATACATATCTCCGAGCTTGTGATGGCTTTTGTGGTTATCGAGGTGGTGATTCGCGCGCATGGTTAACCACTATTGCAAAAAGTGCTTTCTATTCTAATGCAAGACGTAAAGGTTACTCATGCGAACGAGAGCCTCTGACCGATGACTTATATGATAACAAACAATATATTGGTACAAACTCACATGTTGATCTACTATCCATACAAAATGCGCTCACAAGTCTTTCGCCAGAACTGCGTCGATCTATACTATTGCACCACTATGCAGGGCTGACATATGAAGAAATAGCCATCTGCACAAACTGCCCGGTTGGAACCGCTAAATGGCGTGTCAATGCTGCAGCAGAGAAAATCAAACACCATCTTGGATTCCCTGACCAGAAATATGGACTGGTATGCCCTATAGGTGCTCAAAATAGTATTCTAAAATATGTCTATTCAATTCCCGGACAACCGGAATTTGCTTTGTTTGAAGAGCATCTTCAAGAGTGTGCTTTATGTCAAACACAAGTCAGTGAATATCGCAGTGTAATGAATGCACTCACCCTCATAGAAGGTGACCGCAAGATGATGCATTTCATAGACATCGATAAACAAGGTCTGATCACTTTATATCTTAGCTGGAGTTGGATAAACATAACTGAGGATATACAACAAATGACGCATTTCTACACCACAAAGAGATGCCATTTATTACACTGGATAGCACAAGACGAAGACCTTGTCTACACACGCTTGCCAGATACCGAACAAGCAGGAAAAATCCATTACGAAGCTCAATTGCCTACGGCACTCCAGCCTGGACAGAGAGTTGATCAATACATGGTTTTACGTATGCATCCGGACGACTATTATGCAAAATCCACAGGTGATAACGGATATTGTTTTGAGTGGAATCAGCAACCAAGTGATATTCATGAATATGCTTACATTCTGGCTATAAGAATACCCGAAAATGCTCATTTCATTGATGCCAATCCATTACCACATGAAATCAGAATCAGGGATACACATTCTACACCAGTTTGGGTAAGCATACTGGCCCCTGGAGAATGTTTTAAATGCGTTTTGGAATATTCTTTCTGAATCGATATTTTTGTCCAACCATTTGTCCATATTAAAGCGTCTACTTATTTGAAAATCACAATATATGGATCAAGGAGTGTAATTATGCGTCTATTGACATGGTTGTTCATGGTTATTCTGCTGTTATCAAACACTTCAGTTTTTGCTGAACCATTAGTCGTCGGCACATATCCAAAAAATGGAGCCACAATTGTCGATCCGAAACTGCAATATATACGCATTCGTTTCAGTGAACCTGTAAGGACAGGCAGCTATTCACTTGTAAACACAAACCAGGGAGAACCTATTGTCATCACAGGTAAACCTCAATTTGATGATGGCAATAAGTTGTGTATTGTCCCAGTCAAACTCGCTTCCGAAACTACATATGCTGTGAGTATTAACAATTCTAAATACCAAGGTTTCCGTAGCGCTGATGAAGGAACTCCTGTTACTCCCTATCTGTTGAAGTTCTCTACTGCAGGTAGTTCTGATAAGGTGATGAAGGAAATGACTCCTGCGAAATGGCAGGAAGACCTTGAATATCTAGCTAGTGAACTCCCCCATAAGCATAAGAACCTGTTTTTCAAAATGACTGAAAAGGAATGGGCAGGGTATATCCAGCATTTAAAAGACCAGATACCTGCAATGACCAATTCTGAGGTAATGGTTGGGCTTAAGAGGCTCTTTGCTCCTATTGGAGATCAGCATACCGACATAGATGTTTTCCAGAGTGACCAACTGACAGCGCTGCCATTGATTATGTATTGGTTCAAAGACGGTATCTATGTGATAGGTGCCTCCCAGGAATATAAAAACATACTTAGCTGCCGCATAGTTAAAGTAGATGATGTTGATATAGACAAAGCTTGCACCGCTGTATCGACTTTGTTCTGCTACGATAATGATTCCGGTAGGAAAAAGAATTTACCAGTGTTTCTCAATGCTCCGGATTTTATGAAATCGTTAAAATTGATACTAACCACAGATTATGTATCACTGACACTAAAGGACGGAGAAGGCAAGAGTATTGTAGTGAAAATCAAGCCAGTGGCCAATGGGACTGATGCCGACATGCTCTTTGCAAGAAGCGAGACTGTTGATACTATACCACTTCACATGAGAAATATTGGTCAAGCATATTGGGTTAAATATTTGGAAAAGGAAAATCTGGTTTATTTCCAATACAACCAGTGCAATGATATGACCGACTATCCCTTCGACAAAATGCTCTCAGCTCTCTCAGAGATTCTGGAAGAGCACAGCGATGCCCGTTTGGTCATTGACCTGCGTCACAATACAGGTGGAAGCTCTGCGCTTCTCGACCCATTTATTGATAGCCTGAAAAACAGTGGAGACTTAAACCGCAAAGGCAGGCTTTTTGTGATAACAGGCCGGCAAACATTTTCATCTGCGGTATTAAATGCTGCCAGGCTGCGATATGAAACCAATGCCATTTTTGTTGGTGAAGCAGCAACAGGTTCACCGAATCACTTTGGTGAAGTAAAGAGTTTTACCTTACCAAACTCAAAGCTCAAAGTATCATACTCAACGAAATACTTTCAATACTCAAAGGAAGCTGCAGATTCAATAGCAACAGATATCCCAGTCGAACCTACATTTGCAGAATACCTTAATGGAGTAGATCCTGTGTTGGACGCCATTATCAGATATAAAAACTAGTTACTTGGATTATACATGATTGGTGATTAAGGCAGGTTGGAAGGCAGGAGGCGGATCTGTCTAATGCTCATTTTGGCAGTGATTATGATGTACTGGGTGAGTGCGGGGATGTTTTGGCGGTGTTTTGGAATGTGTTCTTTTTCCTTGTTGCGGCACTTTATGTATCTTGATAGGCTGAAACGGGTCTTGTGCCACTCATTGGTCCTGAAAGACCTATACCTATAAGCTTGTGCAAGCTGCGGGAACTCCCCTTCCTGTTAGAACTAACGTTCTCGCAGCATACCAAAAAAAGGGCCGCGTTTATGACCAATTAAAGGTGGCAGTCTATTTCCCTATGTAAAAAAGTCCCATACCAAACAAGCACCCGGGTATGGGACTTTTTAGTAGGTATTAATTACGTTCAATAGCTGTTGTCGGTGCTAATCTCCAGCTTCCGGAGTCAGCATACCTCTTGTTATTGTATGTCCTCTCATCCACTTCACATGGCCATCAACGAACATTACGTTAGAGCCATCACTGTGCCTGTAGCTTACCCACGGCCAACCAGTCCAGTCCTCTGCTTCTCCGGTCTGGGTTCCGGTCCAATACCCATACCATCTACCGCCAATACCAAAGAATGGTCCTACACCACTGTCAGCCATTTGAACTGTTCCGGCTACTTCTGCTACAGCTGCAGTCTTTAGTCCGGAAGCATGTACATTCATATTGTAACTGCGGTTTACACCGGCAAAGCGACATGGTGATGAGCCGGCATTTCTGTCAGCGTCACTCGGACACATAAAGACCTGTTTGCTTTTGGTATATGGTTCAAGAAAGTCAGTGAAGTATGTTTCTCTGGTACCACAACCATTGAGCAGTCCACCTTCGGTAACTCCCAAACAAGCATTCGGAATGTTCTCGTCGTAGTCCTGAGTGTAGGCCATAAGTGCAAGTCCCAGCTGTTTAAGGTTGCTGGTACAAGAAGCCTGTCTGGCCTTCTCCCGGGCTTTAGCAAACACAGGGAATAGAATTGCAGCTAGAATAGCTATAATAGCTATAACAACTAACAATTCAATCAGGGTAAAACCTCTTTTCTGCATTTTAGTCCTCCATACTACTGTAAAATAAATTCACTGAACGTGACACACAAAACCTCCATACACGTTATACCCATAGTTGATCAATAATAAGTATTAATATAAATGATAATGATGAATATAGCTCAAATAATACAATGATGATGCAACTGTCGGGATGCTATCTATTTTTATTAAGGTGGGATGCTAATATATGAGTCGAGTTAAACACAAAGGCAATGTGTCAGAGCGTAACCTAACGACAACTTGCGCATCTTGAATCACGATTCTATGGCTTTATATCTTATACATAGCTAACGACTTCATAAGGTGATGCTTTTAATTGATTATCTGAAACGAGATCCTAAACATTCACTCGCTAAAAGATATGAAACAATAAAGGTGCTACAATATGATCATTCTTGTATCAATAGAGACAAAACAGTTGTCGGGGACGAACACTTGTCATCCTACGCACTGAATACCAGATTTTATCCAGGAGGCAAGATCAACAATGGTAAAGAAGATAAATAGCGCAAAGTATGGAGCAGCTGCTATAGCAGGTTTTACAGGCGCTCTGCCAAATCCATATCCCCGGACAATGGGTCCAAATGCCATGAAATACCTGCAGGAGATTGTGGATTCAGGACTGACTGTAGATATGATAAGCCGGTTTGAGAATGCATTTGCAGAGGCCTATGGAGTCAAACATTGCATTGCCACACCTGGTTGCACACCTGCACTAGCCGTGCTCGCAGCCGCATTTAGATTCAATCCTGGAGATGAGATAATTGTCAGTCCTGTTACCGACTACGGGTCTGTCCTTGGCATAATACTTGAAGGATATATCCCGGTCTTTGCCGATACTGCCCCAGGGACTGTGAACTTGAGCGTTGAAACAATTGAACCATGTATCTCCGACCGCACACGAGCTATCCTGACCGTTCACAAGACGGGCCTGGTCTGCGATATGGATCCGATCAATGAGCTTGCCCGAAAGCATGGACTGATAGTTTATGAGGATGTCTGCCAGGCTATATTCAGTGAATACAAGGGAAGGTTCGCAGGGACACTCGGTTACGCTGCCGGATTTTCGTTCGATGGAGAGAAGACGATGGGATCGGATATCGGCGGATGCATTATCACTAACGATGACGACCTGGCAGAGTATGCGCGTTTCATCGGACACAGCCGTGGAGCTGAGAATGTACCGGGATTTGGGAGAATCCACAGTGCAAGGGGTTATGCTCACAGAATGCCAAATTGCACAGCTGCCGTAAGCCTGGCACAGCTCGAGATTGTGAAGCCCAATGTCCAGCAGAGAGATCGGATGGCTAGACTATTGAATGAGTTGATTGGTGAGATCCCGGGCATTACTCCTACGCCTGTTCCGGATTATGTAAATGTCTACTCATGCTGGATGTATGGGCTGAGTATTGATCCTGCCCAGTTCAACTGCGATGCAGAGGAGTTCGCCAGGCAGCTGGAAGCAGATGGAATCCCCGGTGCAGGTCTCGGGAAATACTACCTGATGCCGGAGGCTCTCACATTCCTCCAGGAAAAAGCAAAGTTGAAAGAGTTCCCATATTCAACTCCTCCAGCTTCAATGGAGTATGTCTACGACCAAAACACCTGTCCGGCAGCCCATGAGTTCCTGAAGAATTATATACGCTGGTCCACATTCTGTGAGAAGTATACAGAGGAACACTGCCAGATAGCTGCTGAGATTGTCCGCAGAGTGGCTGAACGCAATAGAAAGTAGGAACTAAGCGATGACTTCCAGAGAACGTGTAATCACAGCGCTTGCAGGCGGCATACCAGACCGGGTTCCCTGGATAGAGGGTATAGTCGGCAACGGTATTGCATCTGCCGTATGTGGGCAGGTTATCAGTGTCGACTGGTCTGTAGCGCCTGACGGGTTCCCCAGGCAGCCTGGGTATGAGCTTGCATCTGAGCAGAAAAAAGTCAACGCTGTATTCGGCAAAGATAATATCAACTTCTCTGCGTTTGCACCTGTATTTTGTCATAAGATGGTAAAATCAGACGATGGTAGCCCGGTGCTGGTTGGTGATGGCATGATCCGTTCGCGTGAGGATTTCGAAAGCGTATTCAAGCTTCCGCCTCCGGATGATCCGGGGTTTATAACCAATGCCAGGGAGTTCATTGCAAACAAGGGCGAATATTGTGCTGCTGCATGTGTCCGCTTGGGGATAGGCGCAACGCTGCTGAGTATGGGTATAGAAGCGTTCTCATATGCTATGGTTGATGATCCGGAACTGATAATGGATATTCACGATGGATATGCAGACTGGACTGCAAAGGTAGTCCCCATAATGGAGGATATCGGATTCGACATTATATGGGGGTTCGATGATGTGGCATTCAACAGTGGCCCGGTGTTCAGCCCGAGTTTCTATCGTGAATATATCCTGCCAAAAGAGCGTGAAGTTGTAGCATCATTCCGTAAACCATTTATCAGCCACAGCGACGGAGACATGAGCCCGATCCTGGATGACTGGCTGCAGCTTGGCCAGCAGGCCATTCATCCAATCCAGCCCGATGTTATGGATATTAATAAGATCAAAGAAAAGTATGGCAGCCGGGTTGCTATTGTTGGTAACATCTTCATGACTGATCTGGTCTATGCAAATCCTGAGGAGATTTATGATCAAGTCCGCAGGCGTCTGCATGAGATAGGAAAAGGAGGACGGTACCTGATATCGTCCTCAAACAGCCTGACCGATGATATGAAACCCGAAAATGTCCGCGCTATGATCGACGCCATAGATAAGTATGGATGGTATGACAGACCAGGAGGACCTTGCTCGTGAAAGCGACCTTTTGGGTCCGGGTTGTTCAATGGAGGAATACTGATGATCTATCGCCAGGTGCTTACACCAATCACTAACGGTCCGCCAATTCTCGCGGATTACCCACAGTACATAGAACCGCTGATCACAGAGAACCGCTTTCTCGCACCACCATTGGTAAACGATCCTTGTGGAGCTCTGCATGTGCGTGCCTGGCGGTATTCATATAATGCACGTGGTATCATCGAGTTCGAGAACCGTTTGGATCCTGCTGCGACAGCTGTTTTGGTAGTTCACCCATGGGGTATAGATGATGACCACGGTATGCGGACGCCGGAACCTGCAGGTTGCGCATTCTTCTGCACTAAAGAGAAAAACGCTGTTGCACATGATCACATGCGGGAAGTGATTGCTCCATTTTTGCAGCGGTTGCGCGGTCAGATAAACATGATCGGTTATTCCCTCCCCGGTACAGAGGATCCTATAAGAAAGAAACTATACGCCTCTGCACTGACTGAGCCCGGACAACTGGACAGCGAATCTGGTGAGCGGGAACTGAAGGCGGTGCTTGATGATTGGACCTTTGCTGGGGGATCTTTATATGATGAAGTTGAAGTAGACGACAATATCCCTGTTTACGACTATTTCAAGAAAATTACCTCCACAGATGCATACGACCATTACAATCGTCCAGGCTACTGGGACCTGCCTATGCCGGTATCAACCGCGATCCAGTATAATTCGAGTGACCGCGTATTCTATGACGCAGAAGGTTATGCAAAAGTACGCGATTACTTGCGCAGCCGCGGTGTCCGCCATGTGCTGCTGGCAGGTTATTGCACTGACATGTGTGTGATCGCCACCACCTGCGGTTACAAAAACCTGCAGGAAGACTTTAGCATCTTTCTTGTCGGCGATGCTACCCTTGCGACTTATCCGGGAAGCAACACTCCGCGTTTCGCCACGCAGGCAGCGCTGGCAAACGCGGCCTTGGAGCATTTGGTTACACAGGTAAATTGGATTTCTTTACAGGAGCAGTGACATGATATGGAAACACAACAAACGCTGGGTGTATTCTATAACTTATGATGAGGGTTGTCAGAAATTGCTGGAGTATGCCTTGCCTTTGCATCGACAGTATGGCATCCCTGGACATGTGGCGCTGGTGGCGACTCAGGTTGGCATCCCACGCAATTGTCCCGGCAGCAGCTACAATGGGATGATGATCCTAAGCTGTGAGGAATTAGATATGCTGGCGAAGGAAGGCTGGGGCGTCTCCTGCCACAGTATGACTCACGCGGGCATCAATCCCGGGAATGCTCATTACGAGGTGGTAGAGGCAAAGAAAGTACTCGAAGAAGTGCTGAAACGCCCCGTGCCGTTATTTTGTGTTCCCAACAGCAATGACAGCTATTCAGCGTCGTTGGATGTGGCTACCGAGGCTGGGTACACGGCTATAATGACCATAACAGATATGGTCAACGTTCCCGAAGACATGTGGCGAGTTCACCCGTTTGCCGCAACTCCTGGGATTTTAAATGATTTACCCGTGCCGGGTATCCTTAACCTGGGACGCGTGCCGCTTCACACCGAGTATCCACCGCCATTTTACTCCAAGTTCGACCCTTATAAGCGGATTCACCAGGCAATAGATACCGGTGGCTGGATAATTGACTACTGCCACTGTCCTGTTCCGAATCATGCAATACATCCGTGGAAAGACTGCACTTCCGAGCAACTCAACGAGCGTTTTGCGGCCATCAAGCGCATCGGTGGAAACGATGTCTGGTTAGCCGAACCGAATGAAGTCGTGGATTATATTGTTGACATAATGAGATCTAATCCTGACGGGCAAGTCTGCTAGTGCGTATTATTCGTGATTGACGGTGTAAATGCTCTGCATTTACACCGTCAGACATGAATAATGCGGGTTAATCCCCAACATCCCTGCCGATTCCTGTGTCAGCCTTTAGTGGCTTTTCTACATTTAGGCCGTCTTGCAGCCAGTGTTGTCCGTTGGCTGCAAATGGGTATGCGGAAGGATAAGTATCAATTCCACCAGTGTCTATGAATAGTCCCAGGCACAAGTTGTAGTCACGAATTGTACCACGGCTGGTGATGTTTGATCTTCCAAGGGTGAAACCGCCGGATGGATTATATGTATCATCACCGGCTACATCCCAGAATATGCCTATGCCATTGTCATTACCGCCGCCGAGGGATATGCCCGAACAGTTATATATGTCGTTACCACCCTCATCCAGCAGGTATCCAAGCGAGAAGTCGTGTCCTGCACCCTGGACCATGCTGCAAGGCCCGTTATATTTGTCATTTCCACTTACATCGTTAATAATGCCGACTGCAAAATGTGCTGCAGAACCCTGGTTGTACCAATAGCCGGTATAGGAATCATCCCCTGCACCGTCTGAAAGAATCCCCAGGGCATACCAATAACCCATACCCTGAGCCATGAGATCCGCCACATAGACATCATTTCCTGTAAGGTCGACTAATGCACCTATTCCTCCTGCCAGCGAATGGCCAGTTTTATAGTCTGCACGTGAACCATATCCCATCCCTTGAGCCAGGCTGGAATTGTGCTTGGCATCTTGAGGACTTGGAAAATCGATATTAGTAGTATCTGCTGTATATTTGTCATCGCCAACAGCATCCACCAGCAGTCCAAATCCCTTGGTGCTTCCATACCCCTGTGATTTAGCAAAACATCGATAGGTATCATTGCCAATCCGGTCAGACAGTGCAGCTATACCAAAAAACGCAGCCCCCTGGGATTGTTGATAGCAGTCATAAACATCATTGCCCGCATAATCCATCAAAACGGATGCCCCATATGCAGCATATCCCTGGCTGTTGTTGACGCTCCTGTAAAGATCATCGCCAGCTATATCCAGCAGGAATGAATAACCCATCACAGCCCCGCAGGTATTGGGACGTGATTTCCATTTTTTGCGGTCATTGAACTCAGCAATAGATTTAGCCAATAGTTCAGGAGTCTCCAAATATTTATCATTCCCTGACATATCAATAAGAATGCTTGCGAAATTTGCAAATGAATTAGTGCAGGCGCCGGAGTAATATGTGTCATCTCCAGCCATATCAATAATAAGGGTATATGATTCATCCTGCTGGTAAATATCCTTATCATTATTATTCAGGACGATTTTACCTGCAGGGGTATCAATTTCGAATTCGAAGTTCGGGCAGTCTTTCACATTTATCAACATATCCCTGGCTGCATCCACTCCTGCTGCAAGATTTTCTGCCCCCACAAACAGGAGTTTGAGATCAACAAGCGCCATCATGTCTTCGCGTGTAAAATCATAGTCAGTTTCTATTTCGCTAATCACATTATTGTACAGGTCCTGAAGTTTGTATTTTGGTGTTAAGCGTGAAAATGCGAGATTGCGCCATTTGAGGGCATCAACCTCTGCAAAGATAAGTATTGCGGCTGGTTTAGCAATTTCTGCAGGTACTTTAGATGCACTTGCTTCAAGCTTCCTGATATATGATTTCCCCGGCTTCTTGCCGGTTGCATTCCAGAGTGCGATTATGGAAGCACGGAGAGCATCTTTTACATCGCTTTGCTTTATAGAATCCGCAGCAGGATTTCCAAGTAACGATCTCCTGACAAGCTCACCAAGCATTCCAGTTGGATAATTGACCAACCCAAACACACTCCCCGCAGATGTGCTGACCTGTTCCCGGAATGTTTTTATGCGCTCAGGTGTGCGATAAGGATCTTTGTGATACATGTCAAAATAAGGCAGTTTGTAAAGGTCACCATTCCACATCCCAAGATCAATCTGATCAAACCTGGCTGTTTGCTTGGTAAGCCCTTTTTGAGCAAGAGCATCATCAAAAACATCACCAAACACCGGCACAACCAGGAATACGAGAATGATTACAAAAACACACCTCAACATCACACGCCTCCAAATATCCCGAACTTACCAAAGTGATTCATCCTGTCTTACAATATATGCCGATGAACAGGATTATACAAGCGCTGGAGTCCAGTTTTTTAAAGAGCGGACACATTGGGACTCACTACTTTACGATTGGTGATGATCAACCTCCTACCTCTACTGCCGGAGTATTGCTCTGGACAGGGTATTTGTTTTGTAGTTTGCAGTGTGCAAATTTGGGCATTTTTGCAAAACGAATTGAGATCAGAATCGCTGTGGATGAGCGTGAGACAATTCGTTTTAGCGTTTTAAACGTTTTGAATTTCATAGAGCTCCCCCAGTTTGAGTCTGCGGATGGTTTTTGGATACTCCGGCAGCATTGGGCTGACTGTAATTGGATTGGCATAATGCACCTTTTAGATCCTCCAGGTCAGAAATGAGTGTTCACAGAATTCAACGGTCTCACACTTTTTGACAGGTAGTTCGTTTGGGAAAACATGTGTAATCCAAAATTTCCACGCTTGAATGTATAGTTTTGAGCTCAAGAGAACTGCAGAAACGACTGATAACACCCCTGTTTTTTGTTGAAACATGCTAGTTTTTATCAGAAACTCTCGGAAAATTGCAGAAACAGCCCTGTTTTCTAAAGTTTATATGTTGTATAGCAAAGAACTCTGGATGACGAATAGTGACATGTCAGGCAAAGCTATGAATATTCGTGTCTCAGGTCTATCTGTAACTCTATCCCTTTGAGCTAAACAATAGAACGTATGTGCTATATGCCCATGATTATTAGACACCGGAAAACTGGGAATGTTCCGGGGATTTCAAAAAAATATTTTTTAGGCTTCAGGCCAGAAGGGAAATTACAAATTATGAATTATAAATTATGAAAGGGGGAGGGACAGGTTTCTGGATGCACTGCGTGATTGCGAAGGGTTTCAGCATGCAATAACTGTACGGACATAACCGCTATCTCCCTATATGGAAAAGGTGTCTGTCCCATTATCCCCCCGAAATACCACGCATTATTTACTTTATAGATCCCGATAGACTGAACGTTCTTGCAGTATATGAACAGATCACGATCGGTCTCCTTTTCATGGTCTTCACTCAGTCCACAGCAGCTTCAAGTCCGGGATCGTCGGGGTGGCTTGCGCGTCCGGCACCCAGCGCAGGACGTTCTCGCCGTCGCGCGTGACCAGACCGCTGATGTCGAGTTTGGTCAGGCTGAGTTCGGGCATAAAACCTGCCCAGATGGCATCCGCGACCTGATAGTTGTTGATGATTAGCCTCCTCAGGTTCAGGCCGGACGAAGCGAGCCACAGCCGCTTGGCGGGCCATTGGGCCGGCAGGGTGAATCGGGTCTCGTAGTAGAGCGGTTTTGCCGGGGGGCTTCCGGCCACCGCGGGTGCCAGAACATTGATGTCGCTGGCGGCGCTCCAGGAGTCGAGTGGCATGGACTGCACCGAGCGCGGGCGGGCTTCGAGGAAGAAGGCGCCCGACACTCCCTTCGGTCGCGCGCCTGGCGGGAAGGCGGACTGGCGCCCGTCGACCTCCAGTGTGAGGACCAGCCGGCCGGCCGCCGTCTGCGCCGGGGTCAGCGCGATGCGGAAGGTGCCATTTGACGCCGGCCGTATCGGTTGGGCGATGGCGGGCGACTCGCCGTTGATCCAGAGCCGCCCGCTCGGGTTGATGCCCCAGAAATAGCCTTCAGCGTCAAAAACCAGCGTGACGTCCTGGTCCCGCCAGCCCGGCGGCAGCTTGACCTCCTTGCGTAAGCGGGCCAAGGTATCGTCCGGCAATCCCATGGTGGCGAAGGTGCCGAGGCGTACGGTCTTCCATTTCCCGGCCGGTTCGCTACCGGGTATGGTCCAAGCGGCGGGGTCCATTTCACCGGTGGCGCAGCACCAGCCCTCGATCAGCGGCAGCAGGTTGTCGGGCTGCTTGATGGTGGCCTGCCGGATCTTCTGCTGCTCGATCTTCTCGAGCGGATGCCAGCGCCGGGCCAGGACGTTGAACCAGTTGCGGGCGCCGCCGGCCAGATCGGCACGGGGGGCGGCGAAGACCCGGGTCTGCATGGCCTCCATCTGCACGCCGGGGAGCGTCAGCCAGCCGTCGGCGTGGCTCGCGGCGACCGGTGGATGCCCCAGGGCGGAGAGTTCACGCAGGGCCGGGGCGGAGGCGGCGCGGCGGAGCCGGACGTCGAAAGCGCCCGACTCCGCTTTCGGATCCATCTGGGCGACCGGCCAGACATCGTAGACGCCGTTCTTGCTGCGCCAGGGCTCGGACCAGAGGCCGTTGGCCTGGGTCTCGCGCGGCGCGCCGAGGGAGGTCAGCAACTCGTCGAGATAGGGCAGTGTCCCCTGCTCGATATAGCGGCCATCCTCATCGCGTCCCTGGCGGTAGAAGGTCGAGCCCAGCATTATGACCTTACCTTGACCGAGGCGGCGGACGGCCACGGCGATAGTACCCTCGATGTCTTTCAGTCCCTGCCATTCGGCGACCACCTCGATGTCGGCGGGCGCGGACGCCGACAGCACCAGCGGAGTGCCGCTCAGGTCGTTCCTCAGCCAGTCCAGCACCAGGCCCCAGCCGGGCAGTTCCGCGCCGCGCAGCCGCGGCCAGAGGTTCTGATCATCCTTGAAGCGGATCTTCGCGCCGCCGATGGCGCGGCCGCCGTTCACCACGCGCAGGCCGGTCAGCTTCGAGATGGGCCATACGAAGCTCTGCTCGGGGGTGTGCATGCCGGTGTTGTGGAAGGCAACGAAGGTGCCGCCCTGGCGCACGTAGGCCTCGATGGCGCTGACCTCGTCCTTGTCGAGAACCGAGGTGCCGCAATCGAGCAGCACCGGGAAGCGGTTGGCGCGGCCGCTCCGCAGATCGCCGAGGGTGACGTAGAGAAACGGCCGGCCGATGGCGGGCAGCGAGCCACGGCCCATGTCCCAGGAGTAGATGTCGGTGATGCCCATGCGCAGTTCGCGCCCGACGCGCAGGATGCCGATCCGCGGCGGCGCCAGGTCGAGTTTGCCGAAGCAGCGCAGCAGCTCGCGGTTCTGCGCGATCCACTCGCCGATTTCACCTGTGCGATAGAGTTCTGGGCTGGCGACCCAGTCAACCATCTCTGTGCCCATCATCAAGTAGCGGGTCGTAGCGGCCTGGATACCCGCAGCGCTGTCGGGGACACCGCCGGGCTCGACGCTGTTGGTCAGTCCGCGGGTTATGGCATAGCGCGAGTAGGTGAACGGACCCCACCAGGCACCGGCGCCACCGGTGTCGTGCGGATAGGCGCCGTAGCGCTTACAGAGGTCGAGGACGGCGTCTATGTAGTTGTGCGGCGCCATGATCTTCATGGGCCGATAGGGATCGCCGGCGCGGATGCCGATCATGCGCTGCTCCAGCTCGCGCAAGGCCAGCCATTCCTGGAAGCCCAGCAGGTCGAATGCGCAGGCGTTCAGGGTCTCGGAGTCGCCGGGATAAACCCACGGTCCCAGGTGGCCGAGAAAGGCGTAGCCGTAGTCAGCCGGTAACACGAATCCTTTGCTGTTGATTGCGATCAGGTTCTCGCCGGGTTTCAACGCTGGGCCGGCGTCGTAGCACAGATCCCAGCCGAAACAGGAGGGATTGGCGCTGGCGATCATCGTCAGTTTCGTGCCGTTCAGCCAGACCTCGTAGCCTTCTGTGGCAATGAGGGCACCGGGCAACCACACGCGCGGCAGGTGCAGATACTTGGCGGTGGCCTGTTTGGGTCCGACCGTGAAGCTCTTGCGCAACCAATAGTCTCCGGGCGAGTTTTTGCCTACATAGAGGGTGATCGCCTGGTCGCGGAAGTCAACCTGCACCCAGCCATCGGCCGGCGTGTCGGGCGAGAACCATTGCTCCGTCATCGCCACGCCGGCGCGGTCGGCGCGTCCGAGCCACATACCGAGTAGATCGATGGAGCTGGTGGGATCCCAGCCGACCAGTTCCTTCAGTGCGGGGATGGGCACCTCATCCCAGCGACGGAAGACCGTGGCGTCACCGCGATGCCGCCGGCCCACGTCCTTGAGGCTAAGCTTGCGCACATCACGCATATACTCGCGCCAGAGCGCCTGGATTGGCGGTGTATGGGCGACCTCGGCCAGGGTGTGCAGGCCCATCGGATCTCCTCCTGGCCCCTCCTGCCAGACCATGTGCCCGATGAAGTTGGGATCGGTAGCGAGGTGTTCGGCGAAGCGGCGGCGGTAGTCCATCAGGTAGCTGTCGGTCTGCGCCACCGGCATGAAAGTGGTCGACAGGTAGGGCAGCGGGGTGGTGTTCCACAGCCAGGACGGGCGTCCGGGGTGTGCCATGTGCGCCATGGTCTTGAACGGCACGCCGTACTGCCGGGCCAGCTTCCGCTGCCAGTCCAGGGCGGCCGTGTCTATCAACCCTGGGGCGATCAGGCGATCCTCGGTGGCGCCGCAGGCGGTGACGGCTGTGAAGCCGTTCTCGGCCAACCAACGGAAATCGGCGGCGGGGTCCTTGGGCAGCACGCCGAAGCCGGAGAACCAGAAGCACATGGCGGCGTTGTCGGTTGCGTCCAGCCAGCGCGGGTAGGCGTGTTCGGGAACCGCGGCCCAGCCTCTCGCGGCTACGGTATTCACCAGCGCACGCAGTTTGGTTTCGCTAGGCGCGAACAGTTCATAGAAGCGCCGGTCCTCAAGCCCCAGCAGCCAGAACCCTGCGCCGTCAAGCTCCAGCACAGTGCCAGGGAGCTTGCTGTCCGGCATGCGCTTCAGATCGCCGAAGCCCAGCAGGTCGGCCAGCCGCTTGGAGCCAAGGACCTTCGCATGCTCCTCGTCCTCGGCCGTGAACGTCGTCCACGAGGTCTTGCGCTGCGCGTCCATAGAGCGCAACTCGACCTTGACCGATCCGAACCCGCGCGCCTCCGCCCGGAACATGTCATCAGCCCCCGGCGCATCCGTCCCATACGCCATCAACGCCAACACGGCCAGAATGCCACACAATGCCAGGCCCTTTCTCATGGTTGTCTCTCCTTCCGAGCATGCTGCAGCCGCAGCGGAATGTTGCGGCTGTCCGGCGTCAACTGTCTTTCCCTGCCAGCGACGACTACAGTTCCCTCTTCGTTGAGAATGTTGGGCACCTTGCCCTTACCTCTATGGATTTGAGGAGCGCTGATGATCTGTTATCTTTCATCAATCTACCAGCCGCTCCGGAAATCCAAGATTATTCGGAACTTGAATCAAATTCTTCCGTTTCCGAATAATCCCGAAACGAAGACCTCAGGCTATATTAATAACGGACCTATATTTGATCCGACTTCTTCTCCGAGTTCATAAAATCTCCAACTGGAATGCTCCCCGTCTCCAGGAGACGTGACAAGTTTTCTCCTTACAGGATGTTTACCTTTTCCGTTTGCATGTTTAGCCAATACAGTTAGTGTGTCTATATCATTCTGACTCTTAAGTAATTCGGCTATATGTCTTCCAATTATAGGTGGCAGTCCCCTTTACCCCCCATATATACAAACCTCAACATCACACGCCTCCTAATATACCGAACTTACCAACGTGATTCTCCGGGACAGATAGCAGACCTTTAGTTGTTTGCATCATGCACTTTTTAAATCCTCCAGGACTGAATTGAGTATTCACAGAAGTCAACAGTCTTTCACTTTTTGACAGGTAGTTCGTTCGGGAAAATATTTTGTAACCCGAATTACCACGTTTGAATGTATAGTTTTGAGCTCAAGAAAACTGCGGAAACGACTGATAACACCCCTGTAATTTGCCCAAACATGCGAGTTTTTTATTGAAACTCTCGGATATTTGCAGAAACAGCCCTGTTATTAACAGTTTGTTTGTTGCATAGCAAAGACCCCACGGTGACGAATAGTGACATGGCTGGCAAAATATTGAAATATTGTGTCTTTGGTTTGGGTGTAACTCTTTCTTATCGAATACAACAATAGAACGGATGTGCTATATGTCCATGATTGTTAGACACCGGAAAACTGGGAATGTTCCGGGGATTTTGAAAGTATTTTTTGGGCTTCAGGAAGAGAGGTTGGGTGGTAAATGGTTTTGGAGTTTGAGCCGAGTTACCTGGTGCATATGCGCCAATGCACAGGGTGGCTACGGAAGGTTTGAGATTACAGTGTTTCGAAAAGGGTAGCGTCCCCTTAATCCCTTGATCCCATATGTCATCACTTATGATTACTTCTCAAATCTCGATAGAACTGAAAGGTTTTGTGGTGTATACTATGTGTGTCATTGATATGTTGTCAGCAAGATAGATTGCACAATCGCCAGCAGCTTGTTTCCCAAGAGGAGATATATTATGCGAATACCGAATAGACTTCAAGAATTATTGGGGCAAGATGATACACTTCACGGTGGTATCCTAAGTACAATCAGTACATTCGAACCCATAATCAAAGATAACAAGATGCCGTTTTTTCCGGAATATACAGATCATGGTATAGACCATATCGAATCCGTTATGGCTACAGCGTCTTCGTTAATCAGTGATGATGCGTGGAAATGTATCTCCTCCTCCGATACAGCTGTATTAATACTATCTTGCTTACTCCATGATATGGCAATGCATATTACCGAGGACGGTTTTATATCGTTAGTGTCGATATCTGGTAATCCACTTGCCCCTATTTGGTCTGAAGACAGACCTTGGTCAGACTTATGGTTAGATTTTCTCAGTGAAGCATCTAGATTCGATGGACGCAAGCTTATCTCCCTGTTTGGCAATTCTGACCCCATAGAACGCCCGACCTTGCAACCGGACAAGATGACAAAACGCGATAAATTGCTAATCGGTGAGTTTTTGCGGAGACACCATCATCGACTTGCACATGAAATTTCAATATATGGATTTCCTGGTGTTGATGGTGGCAATATGCGAATGGTCGAAATATCGAATCGAATAGCGGGACTCGCCGGTATTATTGCCCGGAGCCATGGCATGCCCATGCGCTCTTGTATTGCTCATCTGGTGTCTCCATATGATAAGCGTGAATGTTTTGAAGTACATCCTCCGTTTCTGATGGCCATTCTCCGTATTTCCGACTACCTCCAGATACAACAGGAACGGGCACCTGGAGGTTTGCTTAAAATCAAACGTCTATTGAGTCCTATCTCAAGCAGGGAGTGGACAGCACACGAGGCCATTGAAGATATACGTAATAACAACGATGATCCGGAATTAGTTTTCGTCGAAGCTCATCCCAAGAATGTAAAATCATTTTTGAGAGTCAAAGAATGGGTATCCGGAATACAACAAGAGCTTGATACATCATGGGCTGCAATAGGCGAGATATATGGTAGAATACCTGGCTTGAAAAATCTAGGTTTAGTTACTCGCAGGATTCGTTCAAACATTGATGATGTTGATTCATTTGCCAAGGAAGTAGATTATATCCCTACTAAAGCCTCATTCCAGGCATCGAATCCGGATCTTCTTAAACTACTCATAGGCCCTTTATACGGCGATTCTCCTGAAATTGGCTTGAGGGAATTAGTGCAGAATTCTGTTGATGCAGTAAGAGAATTGCGGGAGTATGTCAAGCAACGTCCGGACTTGAAGCCTGATGTTATTGATCAGGAAGCGGATGTGCAAATATTGATTGAGAAACTGGATAATGGCAGTTGGTACATAACAGTAAGTGATCGTGGTATAGGAATGTCTGCGGAAATTATTCAAGATTATTTCCTGAAAGTGGGTGCTACTTATCGAAAAAGTGATGACTGGCGGAGTAGATTTGAAGGTACTGATGGCAAATCATGTGTGCTGCGAGCAGGTAGGTTTGGTATTGGTGCACTAGCTGCTTTTTTACTCGGTCATGAGATTGAGGTAACAACACGTCACATAGACTCACCTATTGATGAAGGAATCAGATTTCGAACGACGCTTGAGGAAGAGAATATTGAATTGCAGAAAGCAAAGTGCCCGGTAGGTACTGCAATCTGTATTCCTATTGCTCCGAATATTGTTGAATATATGATGGAATGGATTAATGCTCATACATGCAATCATATTGGGTATGAATTACCTGATATGGACATGTATTGCTTAGAATATCCAAGCGTGATAAGGAAAATACGAAGTGCAGGTAATCGGGACGAGATTATTACTCAACAGTATACATTACCGCTCCCAAAATCAGAGTTGTCCCCTGAATGGCATCGTATCATACATCAAGATTATCTGGATATTCAATGGACATACTCTTCTTCTCCTTACTTCGTGTGTAATGGTATTGTCGTAAGTATGTATTACACCCCAAATATAAATAATCAGACTAATTGGGAAACTTGGTGGAGTATGTGGGATGATGAGACAATGGATCCACCTAATATCTCAGTTTTTGATTCACAGGTTAAGCTTCCTCTTACACTTCAAAGAACAGGCGTATCTAATTGTAGATGTCCTTTTGGTGATATACTGCTTGAGGATGTGGCGAAGGATCTAATTGCCTATTTTATGGTAATGGGGCCGGATACTTACCCAATAAGTAGACATGACAGAATGGCAGTAAAGGCAATTCATTATCAAGGAACTCGTGTCGCTTCTGAGACTGGCGATATGTTTTTTACAAGTAAAGGATATTCGATCCCACTATATTGGCATCTTCATAATGCGAAATTGGATAGAGCAATTGTCATAGCATATAGAGCAGATAGTTCATCTGATCAAAGATTACCAGTGTTCCCATCCACTTTAGGTGTATTCTACATATCATATCAAGATAGTATTTATGAGTCGCAAGAAGATATTAAGCGAAAGAGGCTTAAACAATTGATTTCTCTTCTCGGTTTGGGTGCCCAAATAGATAATGCGAGCTATATTACTTATTTGAATAATATACTTGCTATGCCAGTTACCGGTCGCGGAATATTATTGAATGAACAATACATTGATATTGAGGATCTGAAGCTTGAAAGACCATATGAACATCATCTGGCTGTAAATCAGTTATCTCCAGGCTGGATCATCTTGAATCAGGGAGAGTACCAAGATAATACACAATATCTTGAGCAGTTTCAAGGGTTATTAATCGACTCGAAAAATGAAAAATTATGCAATATGGTTGCCCAATGGTCTTTAGCTAAGTATGATGACTGGCCAGTATCAGAGAAAGAAACAGTCATTGAACGGATGTGGAGAGAGATAGTTGGACAGGCAATTATTCCTTATTCATTAGAAGAACGAAGAGAACAGCTGGCTCATGTTTACAAGGAATTGGGTCCCTATATTGAGAAGCATGAAATGTTGCGTAATCAGAAAAAGTAAGAGATGAATATCGTTCTCCATCAGGAACTGTATTTGAAAGTGGAAGAGTCGGAATGAAACTACCAGAAGGTGCCAAACATGCAAAAAATCAACGTTATGATATCCAGCCGCAATGCGGACGAACTAGATTATAATGGCATAAAAGTACCTCTCTCAACAGTCCGAAAAGCACTCAAGGTAGAGCTCGAGGAGGCGCAGCTTTTTGGGGAGCAGGTTTTTGAGGTTTGGATAAATGAGGATGCACCTCCTGCTGAGGGGACTGAAGATGGGTGGTCGGAGTGTATGAGGCAGGTTAGGAGTGCGGATATACTCCTGGTTATTTATAACGGTAACAGCGGTTGGGCGAAGTATGGTGGGGAGGTTGGTATATGTCATGGGGAATTGCATACAGCTTTGACCACTCAGCCAGCAAAGGTCCGGATTGTCAGACTCAATCCATTGGTCCCTGCAACAGCAGTGCTGGATAAGGATATACGATTCCGGAAGTACGTGGATGATCTCAACCGGTTCTACTCACAGGCGAATGATGGTGTGGGACTGATTCAAGCCTGCAAGAAAGCTTTATTCAGTGCTGTTGTCGGTATGGTTGGTTTGGGAGTTCGTGAAGCAAGGAAAGGGCAGTATTCCACTGGTGAAGCGCTTGATTGGAGTCGGATGGATTTCCGGGGACGGTATGAAGAGATGGTGCGGGTTATGCACGATGCTTTACTCGACCGGACAGGTTCAATGGATGGTGCTTCTGCTGAGCAGGTATACATAAAAATGGCTGATGAGCAGATACTCGTGTGTTGTCACGCAGTTCCAGCTGCAATGACTGTTGGAGCAGCACGGGAAATGGTTGGTCAACCATTCCTGAAAGACCACGAGGTACTGGCTCCTGGAGCGATTAGTGGGGTAGGGCCTATCCATTTTGTAGCGTGCCATCGAAACATAACCGAGAATCAAGCTATGAATATGCTGGGATTCCCTGATGCCACTGTGGTTTCTGCACCATTCGGCGTCTACATAGCTGACAATGTCCAGAAAATCCAGATGATCTTGATAGCCAACTGCCGGGATGAAACCTGCACCCGCACCGGTGTACAGCGTGCGATGGAATGGCTGGAACAATCCGGTGAAGACCAGCACCTTGCCAGAAGAGCAGTTTCGAGGACACGAATCATAAATGCAATCGCTGATGAGTTGGATTCGGTCTGAGAGTGAAAATTTCACGCGGAGATGCGGAAAACGCGGAGAAGGGGAGAGTAATAGCTTTGAGGGCTTGTTTGTTTGGGGTGATAGCTTGATTTGTGAGATGTGAAGGGAGTGTATCCCCCTTGCCCCATTCTCCAAGGGGGATACACTGTGTCATTCACCTAGAGTAATATAATGTGCTCCGGGCGACCGCAGAGGGATCGCCCCTGCTATCGTTATTAGATAGTTATGACTCTTATCCAAGGGGGAATTGGTGCGGCTCTTCGGCATAGCTGGTGCATCGGCATCGGCACTCCGGGGCCTTAAGTTGTGGTTAGCGGAGGCTTTAATACCCTTCGCTCTGATACCGATGCATATTAGACCGGGAGACTGGGGAGACTTGGAGATGGGGAGACTTGGGGATGGGACTCATCGTCACCGCTCCCCATTTCATCATTCATAACTCGTAATGCATAATCACCCTTTTCCGCGTCCTCCGCGTCTCCGCGTGAAAATCCCTTCCTGAAGTCTGAAGCCTGAAGCCTGAAGCCTATCCCTTCACCCGCACGCAGGAGTGGATCTTTAGTGCCGGCAGTTTGAATGTCAGGATGCCATCGCTCCAGGTCCATTCGACCTGCTCATTTTCAGGTTCCAGCAGGACTTCGGTTGGCTTTGGACACTTTATAGAGCTGGTGATTGGGCCAAGGGTGGGGATTTCGTCTACCCAGAGGTCGGTGGAGTTTTGGAAGCTCATGTCCCTGCCGGGGTTGCCGTTTACGAAGTGAATTAAGGTGTCGTTGTTTTGCTTTCTGAGCGAGATTTCTACCCAGGATGGGGCATCTGTTTTGAAGAGCGGGTTGGGCTGGATGAAGTCCAGGATCTCTTTGAACCAGGATAGAATGTCACGGTTTCCATATTGCCAGAAGGGCTTGAAGATGTCCGTGCAGATGTGGACCAGCATGCCTTTGCCTATTTGGCGATAGACACATGCCGGAAAGCCTGCTGGCTCGGGGTTTACTTCGTCCAGCATTCCGTGGATCGGCCAGTTTTGTGTGATCTTGTTTATCTGTGGATTGGACTGGTCCCAGGAGAGGTAGAGGGGATAGAGATCACTGGCCTCGGAAAGATTCAGCTGATCCCAGTCTGCATATACTCCGGCGGAGTCTCTGTTTTTCAGGATAACGTGGCCATCGTTGACTGCCTGGCGTTTAATGAGCTCAACTCCCAGCAGATTTCGGTAGGGTTCCGATTCTATTGTTGAGCCAGTTGATAATACGTTTCCCCCTTTTTCGACATAGGCTGCGAGGTTATTGACCATTTTTTGATCGAGTCCGAACTGCTTTGAGAGGACGATCAGGTCGTATGGCATATCGGCATTGAGATCGCTTTCATCGATTATTACCGGGGAGCGGTGGGATTCTATCAAGGCTTTTGTTGGTCCCCAAAACTCTCCATCGACTGGTTTGACTTCAACTACTGCTGTCCAGGGCAGGGGTTGGGTGTGGAGACAGCAGGACTTTCTTGTATGGGCGAACTCGGAGGCCTGTTTTGCCAGCTTTATCTTGGACGGGACGAACGCTCCATTAGGCATTGGATATGTCCAGTATCCCCAGGTGCAGCCATTTGCCAGGAGAGTCGCGCCTTCTTGCAGCATCCGGTCCAGTGTCTTGGTGCGGGAGCGCTGCTGTTTATTGACATGGATGAAGTAGGTGTCACATGTGTAGGCATCATATGGGATTCCGAGGGTTGTATACCTGCGGGCGACTATGCTCATGCTGTACCGGTGGTTGCCGGGGGAGAACCAGTCACCTGATCTCCAGTCGAAAGGCTCCAGCCACTCCCTGCGGGTGCTGACATTGCCTGCGCTATACATGCAACTTGGCTTCAGGGACTTGATATAGTCGTGAAATCTTATTCTCCACTCGTGGGTTATCTGAGCCCAGTGCCTTGTGTAGTCCTTGAACTGGTCTGATGCTTTATCCAATGACAACCAGAACGTGCCTGAGCCTTCGATGTCCTTTTTTGTCTGCTCCCGGTCGAACTCGTAACCATATCTTTCTTTGAAAAGTTGCAAACACCTCGGACAGTAACAAGGACCCGGCCAGTCTCCATCTATCCAGAAACCATCCGGGTCATATCGCTCGATCAGTTCCCTGAGATGCACACAGACCCACTGGTCGAAATATTCACTCAGAGGGCAGATCGGATGGCCCGTGAACATGTCCTTGAAATCCGCAAACATCTCTATGGGTTTGCCCTGACCGTCCTGCATAATCCAGTCCGGGTGTGCGGCTCCAGCGTTGCCGTCCAGGAGACCGCTGTAGTAAAGAAAGAGCTTTGTGCCTGTCTCTCGGGTCGTCCTGCGGAACGTTTCCGGCATATCCTGTCCCAGCATTGGGTGCTCAGTCTTCAGTGAACTGCGGAAGCTGGTGTTGCCCCCATGGCCCTTGGCATAGATGACTAAATACCCAAGATTGAGATCCCTCAATACCGGCAGCACGTTCTCAGGAGTAGCCCCGGAACCGTAGGGCCTGAACGATACCTCGGGATAGTAATCAACCAATAGGTTTATGGGACTGTCGCCGAACCACTGATTAGTGTTCTTCATGTTTTGGTGCCTCATTTAACTTGGGAGTCAGGAGACAGGAGTCAGAATATTTGTCTGTTATACTCCTAACTTACGGAATTATGAATGCTTGTTTTAATTATCCGCAGATTTCGCAGATTTACGCAGATTAGGGATATTTAACCACGGAATACACTGAATACACGGAAAAGGATAGGGAGAGCAACTCCTGCACTCCCCACTTTTAACTCTCAACTCTCAACTATCAACTATTTCCCAAAGGCTTTGCTGTAAGCTTTTAGGGCTTTCAGGTAGTCCTGGGCGGATTCTCCTGGGGCGTACTTAACGGACTCGAAGGCTTCTTGTGAGAATGGGCCCTGGGGCCAGATCCAGACGGGGATTGGGCCTTTGGGGTCGCTGTTCGCTGCTTGTTCCAGTTGTTCACGGAAGTATTTGGCACGGTAGTTAGGCTTTTTTGCTCCGAAATCGATTGGGAACAGGCCTGCGTTTACCTGCTGGTTGTCTTTGATGAATGGGAACTGGGTGCGTTTCCAGTCGCAGGTTGCCTTGAGCTTTCTTCCGCGCCACCACGACTGATACCAGGCTTCTCCAAGGTCTTTCTCGACTGGTCCAGCTCCATAAGTGTGCTCTGGGCCGATGTAGAAATTGGTGCCTCCGTCTTTGATCCCACGGTAAAACCAGTTCTCACCTTTGTATCCAAATGCGTAGGCGATGATGACTTTAGCTTTCGGCCACACAGAGCTGATGGCTTTGCCAACTTGCAGGCCGCGCTTGTAGTAGTTTCCAGTGAGCCCGTATTGGTCGGAGTGACCACCCCATATCCACGGTTTTTCCTTGCCTGATTCATCCCCCTGGTAGCTGTAATAAGCCTCGGAGTCATAGATTAATCCTGAGAAACCCGCTTTGCGGACACTTGGATAGATTGATTTGATCCTGTTGCAGATGTTGTCCCAGACAGCATCGGTCTCGGCGGTTGAGTCCCACAGATGGGTTTTCGGGAAGTCTGCCCTTTTGGAGATTGCGTATAGAAAATCAGGTACCGGTCGCTCAAACCACCAGTACCTGACGTGGTTTTTCCTGTATGAAGCAAGTGTTCCAACAGCTTCCATATCTTCAGGAGTTTGGGCAGTCGGCAGGTAACCATCGTTGGCTGTGTCCTGAGGAAATGCACCTTTTCCATATGGCAGCCAGACATCCGTGATGCCAATGGAGCGATACCACGCAGCCAGCGGAGCGCCCTTTGCAGTATCTCCACCATACAAATGAACCTCTACACGGCGTGATGCTGCAATTGCGGAATTAGAGATTGTTACTATTGCCAACATAAGCAATAAGACCAGCGATACATATTTACAAGGGATCATCTCTGTGAGAGCCATTAGGAATACCTCTTGAATATCGTAATCGACTATTTAAGTGCTTATTGTCCATTTCAACTATTAATCCACCCTTGGAGAAGGGAATCATTCCCCCTCCATCTCCAAGGGTGAATTAACTGAGATCTAATACGGTTTATTGAATACTTACGAAGTTACAGCTCATCCAGGATACTCCGCACGGTAGACATGTAAATCTCTTCCCACTCAGGAGCTAACAGGCATTCGTTTACTTCATATCCGCCCCTGGGATAGTAGGATGCGGGGGCAGCATAGTGCAGATACCCGTTGGAAATCGCAACAACATAGGTGTTTGGGAATGGGGACATCTTCTTGACGTTCAAACCGATTTCTGTGAGAAGCTCCATTGGTGCGATGATCAGCACACATTCGCCGATTTTCAAACCCTTGATCTCTGCGGCAATCGTGGGAGTACCGACACCCGTAATGACTTCCTGGTGCTTCTTCAACATAGAGATCTTCAATTCGTTTCGGGTCATCTCTTCCATAACATAGATACGTTCTAGATACTTCTGGATCTCAAGTCGGTTATGCTGGTCTTCTTCGTTTATGGAACCGTCGCCGCATTCCGCAGCTTTGAGATAGCGGAACGAGGGGTGGGAGGGGAACTCCGGGCTCAAGGCGTAGCGCAGGTAAAGCGGCATGAATTCCTTGAAACTGAGCAGGTAGGCATATTGTGTGTTTAATGAGGCTCTAAGAGCATTCTGCTGCTGTTCCAGGCGTTCCAGGCAATCAGGTATGTCTGTACGCAGGGGTAGCTGCACATTCCGGCTGACGAGTGCGAGCGTACTCGACTTGGCAGCAATACCGGTATAACCGTCTAGAACGCTCTGTCCCAGTTTGGTGCCGAATTCCGTGGTGCGGTTGCGGTTGTGGTTATCCGCAATTGTTATTTCATTGACATCGCCGCCGGAACCCTGCAGGAAGAAAGCCATAACCCCGCCGCCAATGGCGGCTTCAAGGTAGTGCCGTGTAACCCCAACATGGTCGGCTGTGACATGTCCCTGGTTTCCTTTTGGCGAACCCAGCAGTACATGAGTACCGAAGTTGTATAGGACTGCGAGCGGGCTTCCATCCAGTCGGTCGATTCTTAATATTCCGATTTCGGGATCGATAGGCCGCAGGCCCGCAATATCCTCTTCCCGCGGGTATGGAGTCAGGGTATAGTCCGTCCCGTCTTTCAGCATAATGGTCCGGTTGAATGTGAGTGTGTTCTCGTAACCGTTACCGACCCCGATTGTGACCGGTGCCATATTCTGCAAGGCTTCGCCCACCGCTGCTGAAATGCGTTCAATCTGGGCTGCATCGTCGCACAGCATGCGGGGAGTCTGGTGGACATGGGAGGCACATACGCTCACGTTTGCACCGGGGATATCGAAGTCCGTAGACAGACGGGTGCGCAGGTTCGGCATGAAATCGTCCGCGCTGTCGCTCAAGATGTCCTGGGTAATGCTCCTGCCACCGATTGATGTGACATCCATTGTAATCAGCACAATCTTATTCCCGGAATCATCCAGCACAAGAACCCGGGCTGACAGCGGATCATCGACGATCAATCTGCTGCCCAGATACTCCTGGGGAATGTGTTTCTTCGCTTTTTCCGGAAGCAACTCGTCATAGGTCCCACCAGCCTCGCAGGTGATGTCCACCTTGGCGACGCCTGCTTTGAGAGTGTGCTCAGTTATGTTAACTTTTGATTCCATTTGGTTACTCCTCGAAAGATAGATATATCATGCCGCAGAAGACGGCTCCAATTCTCACGAAACTCTAGCACAGCCCATCTTACCTCGTCAAGATTCTTTGGAGATACTGTTATTGAATACCTGCCATCCTTCGTTCCTCTCAAGAAACCTGGGGATGGCAGGCTGGAAGCCCGCACCACAATCGGCTTCCGCTCGGGTGCAATTTGCATTTACATCCGAGCAAAGGGCTCATTGTCAACTATAAATTGCCAATTGGTGTGCCCTGGCTGTAGACTGCGAAACCTCTTATTGTTGTTGCTCTGTCTTCTGGTTGGACTATGACTTTGTCCGGGGAGGAGATTCTTTTGCCGGTGTCGCTGGAGTTGGTTATTCGGAGTCTTACAGCAGTTGTTTTAACTACCGGGAACTTGTGGGTGAATACAAGTCCTTTGTCGAAATCTCTTTCGGACTTATCAGTTATCTCTTGCTTCACTGGCGGCAGTAGGTTAACCCAATTGCCATTCGCGAAATACTGCAGAGTGTATTCCAGAGGTGCACATTCTCCGCTGGGGAGTTTTATTTGAGCCGGTTCCCCTGCAAGGATATGGATTTCACTGATGGTTTGCGGCTCTTTCCACTTAACATCGAGCCAGCAGGGCATGCTTCGGAAAGTCAGAGTGGCTTTGGTCCTATAGTCATTCATTATCAGCACTGAAGGGTCTTTATCTGTTTTGGATGCAGTTATTGTGGCGTCGAAGCTTCGGGCGACCAGGTATTTTTTGGATTCAACAAACCTGAATTTACTGAAATCTATCGGGGTAAGCTGGAACATGTTGCGCTGATCGGAGTTCCAGACTGCGTCTGATAACATATGCTCTTTGTTCAGACCTTTGTTGTTGAGATTCCAGTGGACGAGTCCGACATCACGGGGCGATGGTTCACCATCCGATGCCCTGGGAGTGCCGCGGTATCCTGTGCCATATGCGGTGAGGAGTGAACCATCTGGGAGCAGAACTGTGGTAGTTGCCTGGCTGCTGGCCCACCATTCGTTGGGACCGGTGCGGTTGCCTTTCCAGGAAGCGAGTATGTATTTGTGGTCAAGGTCCCAGGTCTGTCCGTTGTCCCGGCTGACTATAGCCTCTACGCCAAACTGCGGGTAGTCATCCATAGTGTGGTTGTAACCCAATCTAACTACATAGCTCATTACGATGTCACCGTTCGGCATAACGACCATTGAAGGATGATGCCTGCCCCATTCGTAGAGCCTGTTGAGCTTTGACCAGGTTTTGCCGTTGTCTTTGGAGATCGAGACCGCGAGACCGCAGTAGTGATCTATATCCTGTTTGAATCTGGCAGGATTATCGGTCCGACAGCCGGCTATCAGGTCTCCGTTTTTTGCACGGATGAAGGCTACTTCGTTGACATCTTTCCATTCGGGGACTTCCTGGGTTGGAGACCAAGTCTGGCCTTCATCGGTGCTGAAGAAGATCGATGCATTGGAAGTGTATTCGTGGGCAGGATCTACCTGACGCCAGTCTGATACTATCAGTTGGTTTATCTTCCCGGTATTCGGGTCGCGGTCGACATATATCGGATCCCATCCATAAAAGGCTTTTCCTGGCCAGCATGTCGGCACTGGACGGTACCCTGGCCATGTTGCACCGTAGTCTTCGCTGATGTATCCGGTACCGGATATGACTTTCCCATTGCCCAGGTAACTTAACCCTGTCTGAAAACCCAGAGCCGGGTTGCCGGCAGTGTCTGTGCGCATAAACCACATCTTGCTCCAGGTGGCGCCGTGGTCGGAACTGGAGATCAATGCGGCTACGTGTGGTGACCGGTAGGCGAATGTCATAAGGACCTGGTCTTTGTCCGGCAGATAGACCATATAAGGCACACCGGTGACCTCATTCATCTGCTCAGTTACGACCTGAATTTCAGCTTTAAGCTTTATTCGTTTTCCTCTGCCGTTGACTTGCTGGATGACGTGAGGTTTCCAGTCAGCAGCACACGGTAAGGAAATGGACACTGCTAATATGCTTGTAATGAAAATGACGAATGCTCTATTCATTGCACGGCTCCTATGATATCGAAATATATAATAAGAACAGTCCTATTTTGCAGTTTCGGGTGTTATGTCGAACTCGTTGCGCTGGATGGAGTTCCAGGGGGCGTCGGATAATGTGTGATCTTTGTTTAGGCCCCTGTTATTAAGTTTCCAGTGAATGAGTCCTATATCTCGTTTTAGCGGTTCGGGTTCAGTTGATCCTAGAGTTGGAATGGATGAGCGGTATTTAGCAGAATTACCTGTGCCGAATGCAGTCAGTAGTGACCCATCAGGCAAAAGCACTGTGGATGTCGCCTGACTGCTGGTCCACCATTCGTCCGGCCCGGTGCGGTTTCCCTTCCAGGAAGCCAGGATATATTTGTGGTCCAGATCCCAGGTTTTTCCATTATCGCGGCTGATGATTGCTTCTATTCCAAACTGCGGGAAACCTTCGGCGGAGCGTTTATATCCCAATCGGACAACATAGGTCATTACAATGTCACCGTTTCTCATTACGACCATACTGGGATGGTGTCTGCCCCATTCATAGAGTCTGTTGAGCTCGGACCAGGTCTTGCCGTTGTCTTTTGAGATCGATATCGCCAGTCCGCAGTAGTGATCTATACCGGTTTTAATGCGCTCAGGGGCATCTGTGCGGCAGGCGGCTATCAGGTCTTTGTTTTTTGCTCTGACAAATGCGACTTCGTTTACGTGGTCCCATTGTGGAACCTCCAGCGGCGGAGTCCAGGTCAGTCCTTCATCTGTGCTGGTGAATACGGACGCATGGGAACTGTACAATTCATTTGGGTCTACCTGGCGGTAGTCTGCGATGGTCAGTTGGGTTATCTTTTTGGTTTTAGGATCCCGGTCGATCAGTATGGGATCCCAGCCATAGAATACTTTATCTTTCAATGAAGTAGGTACCGGACGGTAATCCGGCCAGGTCAGTCCATAATCTTCACTGACGTACCCGGTCCCGGATATTACTCTACCATTGCCAAGGTAGCTGAGTCCTGTCTGCAGACCCAGGGACGGATTGCCCTTGTCGTCCGTCCGCATGAACCATAGTTTGCTCCATGTAGCTCCCCGGTCAGAACTGGACATTAATGCAGCAACGTGCGGTGCCCGGTATCCGAAAAGCATCAATATCTGGTCCTTGTCCGGTATATAGGTGATATATGGAACCGCGGTAACTTCATTCATTTGCTCCGACACGATTTGTATATCGGCTTTGAGCATTTTTCGCGGGGCGTTGCCGTTTGTCTGCTGGACAATAAGTGGTTTCCAACTGGCAGAGCATGGCATGGGTATTGAAGCGATTAAAATGCATGCGAGTAAGAGAAGGAAAAGTTTATCCATCATTAGGCTCCTTGAGGATGAAAATTGATAGTATAACCTGATAACAGTATGATATCAGGTTATTTGGGGAAGTCAAGTCTTTTGTAATGATCTGGGACGCTGCGGAGGTTGGTGGTGCATCGGCATCGGCGCTGCGGGGTTATTTGTTGGTGTAAATCATACAGGTTTGTTACCCCCTGCGCTCTGATACCGATGCATTGGAATCAATCCCCCTAACCCCCTCCAAGGGGAATGGGGTAGTGCTATTTTCCGAACGATGTCATTATGGTGCTGGTGGTTGAGTTGGCTTTCAGCTTTTCAGGGATTATGATCCATTCCGGGGATTGGGATGTTTTTATTGTGGAGTTGATTATTCCAGTGTTTTTTGACTCCGGGGCTTCCATTTTGAACAGATTCCGGTCTGGCTGAGCACAGAAGGTGAACTTCATATCGGAGTTTACAATCTGAGCGTTTTCACCGAATGTGATTACAGGAGCTGTTGGGTCTGCTACTCCTCCGAAAGTTGCTGTTACGTTTCCTGCGACAATTGCCCCGTTGATTTTGGCGAAACCTGCAAATCCTTCGATTGTGCCGGAATAAGTAAATCCGGTAAGCCCGCCTCTTACGTCAAATGCACATGTGCTGGCGCCTTCGTTGCCAAAGGTGACTCCGATGTAAGTGTTCTGCATGTTCAATGAGTTAATATCGACGGTTGTAACAGCAGGGAACCGTTTGTTTATTGATGCGAGGAAGCACTCTCCGGTGAATGTGGTTACACCCAGCGAATGCGTGGGGAGCAGTTCCAGATAGGAGTTTTTATATTCGAATCCGTTGGCACCGTTGTATGCAGTCAAGACAACCGGACGGTTCGCGTGGATATACACACGGTCGTAGGTGTGCTCTTCGGCTGCAAAGTTCCAGACAGCGATTGTGCCATTTCCATCATTCGCTGCCGGGTCATCGTGCATAAAGATCATCAGATTGTAGGTCTGGTTCTGGGACTGGGGGAGTATCTTCGGGCAGCCGGTAAACATTCCGACGGTGCTCTTGTTATTCTTACCCGGATTGATACTAAACTCTTTCAGAGTCAACCACTGAGCACCGCTGGTCTCAATTACAGCATGCCCATCACCTGTTTCACCTACCAGGGCAGCACCTGTAAAGGATGCTCCGAAGATCTTCAAACCGTCACGCATCAGTGTGCCTGGTTCACGTGTGTTGGTGCAGTTTAACGTCTTTGTGATTCTGTACTGTCCACGGTTGAGATCGACTGACAGTATCCGGCTCCGGCAGGCGAGGTCAATAGCCTTCTGCACAGCTAATGTATCATCAGCAACGGCATCTCCAGCTGCACCGAACCACTGTGGGTAAATCGTTGGTACTTGAATTGCTCCAGTCACAGTGCCTTCCCCAGAGAATATCTGCTGGAGTCCGGCTTCTATTCCACCATTGATAACAAGCTCCTTGCCAGCCGGAACAGATAGAACCGCACCCCGGTCAAACCTGAGAGTAACATTCTTCGGAACAGTCAGTCCGGATTTCAGCTTGTATTCTCCAGAACCAGTGAGTTCAATGGTTGCCGGTTTCTTGCCAACTTTCACGAGCAGTGCAGCCAACGAACCTGGTTTCTTAACATCCGATTGGTCTGCTGCGGATTTGGCTGAGACAGATAAGCCTTGTGCTTGCGTGGTGATTGACAGGGCAAGGAGTAGGAGTAATAGGAGCAGGTTTTTGATTGTGTTTTTTTGAGTCATTAGTAAATATTGTCCTTATCTTAGTGTGCCGGACGTTCGGAATTATTATGCTTTTCTAATCCCATCGAATTCGATGGGATTAGGCAGAACAAACATGGGATGCATGAAAAATGGACCGGAAATCGATCTTCCGGTCCATTGTATCTAACTTACTTATAACCCGTCGAATTCCACGGGTTTAAAACGCATCATATATCCTTACAACGTCTTGCCTGTTACTTTCTTACCCGATGCCAGGTCTGTGATTGTTACTGTAACTGGGGCATTCGGGAAGTCTTTCAGATAGGGGGCTGTCCAGGACAGGGTGCCCATTTTGGTTGTGGCGTAGACGGTCTGTTTTACTTTTCCGCTGATCATGTCTATCTGAAGGGGAATAGATGCTTTTATTACCCCGGTTCGGTCGAGGATTTGGGCTTTGATTTCTACCCCTGTCTTGGTGCGTTTTGGCTGGGCTGTGAACTCAACTCCGGTGACTTTTTCAGGTAGGAGAAGATAAACATGCCCGTCTCCACCGTTCATTTTCAGGTTGAGAGCTGTAGCTTTGGCCTTTTGCAGTTTGACCGGAGCGCCTTTGGAGAGTAGGGGATACAGGTAGCCATTCCCCTTAATATGTGCGGTTGTCTGGGCTGTCGGGAACTCCATCGGCATCAGCATGAAGTGGTTGTATTTCTGGCGTTTTTTGCGATAGTCCGCTGAGTCCGGATTGAGCTGGTGATCGTTTATGAAGAACAGGTACTTTGCAGTCCCGGCTTCTCGAACGTTGTAGACGACTTCGGAGTCATCAACATTGACCATAGCATCCTTGCTGTAGTTGGCAAAGAGTTTGCTCATCTGTTCGGCTTTGACCATGAATGGGCCGATCATATAGTTCCGCACTCTGCGTTGGTTCCATTCTTTGAGCCTGTCTTTAGGCCACATTGTGGTGAACTTGGTATCGAAGCCGAACGGGAGCTTTTTGATACCCGGCAAGTCTAGTGTGGAGTTGCCTCCGACATAAACCGTTCCACCCTTTGCCATAAAGCTTTGCAGCGCTGCTATTGTTTTAGGGTGCAGGTATTCGACGTATGGAATAACGATTACCTTCCAGGGAAGCTCTTTCCCTTCGAGCATTCTGTGTTCGCTGATTACATTGAACGGCACCTGGGAGTATTTCAAGACTTCATATGCTTCTTGGGTTGCGTGTGTAGACCACCAGCGAATGACACCCTTCCACGGGTCGTCTTTGTCCATCATTTTCTCTTTGAGGCCGTCTACTGCTTCCTGGGAGTAACTGTAGAGCAGTCCGATTGACTGTTTTGAGTTGTGCATCTCATACAAGGTTGGAGTGAGAGGGGACAATACATCATCGGCTAAGCGTCCGCATTCGTCCCATGCCTCGGTCCCTGGTAGAGTCCAGAAGTAGGCGTTATAGACAAACCAACCGATGGAGTCTATTCCGTGTGCAATTGCCTGCCAGGTCATCTCACGCATATACTCTGCCGGAGGCATGTTTGGTGAACGGTCGTATGAGTCGAATCCTTGCAAAAGATTGAAGATCGGCACATATGGACGCCCCTGCAGATATGCAGTCTCTTCAAGGATCTGGGAATTGAGTCCTACACGGATTACCATTGTACCCGGGTAGGTATGATCCCAAAGGATATCGAACCCAGACTGAGTGTGGAACAGGTCATCACCGTGGCACATTGCACCGACAAGAGGTAAAGATGCAAACATTTTGATTCCAGGGAACTGCGATTTTGCGGCTTTACCAGCTTTTGCGTACATTTTGCCGATGCATTCGTTCTTGAACAGCTGAAAGTCCATCCACTGCTTCAGGTATTCTTTTGAGAAGTCATTCTTCAGTGGCGGTAATTCATAGCCGAATTGCTTGCGGAATGCAGCTTTACAGTAGTCACAGTAACAGCTGCCCCATTCGGTCTCATCACCCATATGACCATACGCTACCCATGGGCTTTTTGCCTTAACTTCAGCAGCCCATTTGCTTACACCTTTGGACATCAGCTCAAGGGCTTTTGGATTATTGTAGCAGGGTTTGTTTTCCATTACTTTACCATCTGCATCAACCATCCAGGTAGCAGAATCTGCGTTGGCTCCCCCGGCATTAAAAGGCACTCCGACTGATTCCCAGCCCTGCACTCCGGCTTTACCGAGCTCTTCAGGTGCTCCAAAGTATACGGTGGACGAACGGGTTACAAGGTCCTTAGCCCACTGTTTGACCATTTCCGGGAAGCGATAGTAGAAGTATCCACCCCACTGGATGTTCATCGGCTGATCAGGATGAGCAAATGCCGGGCCTTTTTGCCATGTGGTTGCTGGGTCAGCGGATGCAGTGATGGGTTTTGTGTCACCGACTGCCAGTGCTGCCATACGTTTCCAGAGGGTACCGGAGTATTTGTTGATATTAGTGTCGCCATCGTCAGCGGACCAGAACCCCTGACGGATCCAGCCCAGATCATCGCCGGCATACACAACCACCGAGCCCTTACCATAATGGTTTTTGGAAATGAAAGGTTTGCCGTCGAGTACAGCTAGCACCTCTCCGTTGGACTTGCCGGTATGCAACGCCATTACGCGCCAGTTGGCAGTGTCGATTCCTTTACCAAGGGCGGCATCTTTGAATACAGGATTGCGGTTGCTTGCAGGGTTTGAACCCAGCGGATCCCAGTCAGGAGTGTTTGAAATCTCTATCGGCAGGATTTTGCCAATGGGAGTTCCGCTGAAACTGCTGACATCTGTCAGGACTGAGTATATATCCTTTGGACATCCACCCATACCCCACTTGCCTGCATATACAAGCAGACCGCCGCCTTTGCGGACGAATTCTACCAGCGAAGTCTCATAGGGATCGCAAGTTACCTGACGGACATCATCGAGGATGACCAGGTCAATGCCTTTTAGAGGCAGAGGGCCTTTGTTTTTCTCAAGATCGATACGCTTTACATCCCAACCGGCCAGCCATTTGTTGAAGCGATGGCGGTAGTCCAGCAGTCCACGGATACAGTAGTCGTGACCGGGATGGTCTGGCGGCAACTGGCCTTCCTGATAAATGCTCCAGGCATATTCAGATACGTATCCATCAGCCAGAACCAAGCAGGTGCGCTTTGCAGTTTTCTGCGCAGCGACTGCTGATTCCGGGATTGAGAATCCGATGATTGCTAATAAGGCGATCACCAGTAGAAGTTGTATGTTCATTTTTTACTGCTCCTGTTAATACTATTGGTTGTGCTTATACGGTCAATCCCCACTGAAAAGCGAATGGGAAGGGCATCAATCCCCCTAAGCCCCTTCTCCAAGGGGGAATGGGGTCGTGCGTTTCTTATTGTTTATCTGTTATCTCTCCATATAGCCGTTTCAGGTGGCGGATGGAGAGGGGGCAGACTGTGTATTCGGCTCCATCGGCGTAGTAGATGTCTGATAGTTCTTCCAGCATTGCATCTATTGCGGGGGTGGATAAACCTTTACTCTCTGTCAGAGCTGCGTCTATTGCGGCTCTTATATAAAGGATTCTCCATCTCCAGGACTTTGCTGCCCAGTCCGGAATGTTCTTTGCTGCCTTTTGGGTGAGTTCCAGGCACTCGAATGCATGATCGGCGTGTTCCAGGTGGTATTCCAGGGAACTCTCCTCGCCTTTCCAGTGATGCTGGTCAGCTTCCATCAGGTTGCAGGCCTGTTCCATTATATCCGGATCGACTCCAAGCTCATACCTTGCGTATTCCTTCACTGTCTCTGATACCTTTTTCTGTGGATCCCAGTAGAGCTGGAAGCAGATTGCTTTGTTCAGGTCTTCGAATATACCTTCTGAGTAGGGGAACCCGCCTGACAGCAGGTGTCCGCTGGTGTCCCACATAGTCTGGATATGGTTGGGTAATGGATTAGCTCCCCATCCTCCCCAGGGGGTCATATAGTACATGCTAATTTCAGGGAATCCGAGAGCAGGCAGACCGCCGGGAACACCGTGGTCAATCACATAGGGTGGGAACTCTCCATGGGCATCTATCATAAGGTAATCAGCCCAATCCAGTTCACCGGTTTCCAGGGATTTTTGGAATCCTGCATATTCACCCTCTATAAAATAGTCGAAACACCAAGTGGATACGACTGTTTTTGCAGTTGGGAAAATCTGCTTAACGACTTCAGCTTCTGCTTTGCCGGATTTCAAGAATCCATTGTAACCCCAGGGCATGCAATCAGAGCAAGTGCAGCCTCCCTGATCATATGGCCATATCCAGACATACTCGGCTTCTACCTCCTTGAACGCTTCCAGCATCTCCTGCCGCAGCTTTACGATGAGATCAAGGCCTTCCTGCTTTGAGGGGCATATCTCTACACCATAATGAGCTGTCTGTGTAGGAATTGATTTCAAGTGATCAGGGGTTGTGGAGTAACCCTCGTTGGCTAAGGATGTAAGTCCGGGTTGAAGTCCGATTCTCTTTGCAGCTTTTAGTATTACTTTCAGCTTTGCGATCATCTCCTGAGCTGCAGGATCGTTTATTCCGGTGTAGTGATGCATATCGTACCACACACTGATAGAACTGCACCCCCATAAGGCCAGGTCTTCCACATACTCATTGATAGCCTGGGTTGGGGCGTCGTGGTAGTAGTTGTGGAAATGGGTTGCAAAATACATCCCCCTTACCGGTTTGGCGGGCGATGAAAAACCTGTCCATTCACACGGAGTAAACTCTCCATCACCAAAACTGCACTCCCGCAGGAACTTGCCGACTCCGTAAAGGAGCCCACGCTGGTCATTTCCTACGACCTTGGCACTGGTTTCGGAGAGCTTTTCTATCCGAAACCCATCTTTTACACCAAAATCAGCTACCCCAAGCTGCAGATCCATGGCATCAGCCTGCGACTCAGTTACAGAGATCCCACGCTCACGTAGTTTACGGGTCAGGATGTCAGTAATATAAGTCTCAGGAACTACCATTCCAGGTATTTCTGATATGTTTATGTATTTCATTGTTTCCCATCCTTCATAACTTTTGCTCTTCCGTATGTCATGCACTCATCGAAAAAGGCTTCCAGGCTTTCCAGGGAACAGTCGCCATTGATTCCGTTGCCCGCTGTCATTATAAGGTTGCCTCCGGGCTTCCAGTAGGTGTCGATCATGCGGCGTACTTCAGCTCGGACTTCGTTTGGCGTGCCCCATGGTATCACCTGCTGAACGTCCAATCCAGCCCAAAAGCACAATATTTCTCCATATTCTTTTACAATATTATACTCGTTCATTGTGTGCTTTTGAATGGGGTGCAGAACGTCGAGTCCGATATCTATGAATTCCGGGATGAACTGTTCTACGCAGCCGCATGCATGCAGCCAGGCGTGCATACCGAGGTTATGGATAGTCTCTATAATCTCAGCATAGTATGGTTTGAAGAATTCCCTGAATATTTCCATGCTGAAAAACGTAGAGCTTTGAGTGCCCAGGTCATCGGATATCAGGATGCCATCGACATCGCCTTCTTGTTTAGCACGGATTATTACTGCCTTGTAGAAATCCGTTAGTGCCCGGAACAGCCTGTGGACAGACTCCGGATCGGTGTAGTAGTCCATTAACGCGTTGGTCATACCGCGCAGCGACCAATGCCTCTCAAACAGAGTGAACCACCAGTGCCCAATCCTGTAACGTCCATCAGGAGCTTGATGATACTTGAACAGCGCTGGATAATCGGCCTTTGGGAAATGCGCCAAGACTTCATCCAAACGATCCCAGTCTGGCAGTGCAATCTGCTGGTCCATTGCAGCGGATACGTTGCTTTGAGGATCGTCCCAGGGTATCCAGCGATAGTTCGGATCAAGTTCAAGGCCGGAGAATATCCCCGGCATATTGATCTGTAGCATTTGGGCGTCCATAGGGTATCTGCTGAGGATATCGTGCACAGCAGGTTCCCTCTCACCGAATGTGTCCGGGTGCACCCACAGATGGATCATCACCGGCACCCGGTCTGCAATTGACCTGCCTTCTATTACGCTGGATAGCTGTTCACGCGTCAATGGACTATACATTAAGTTACTTTCCCAGTGCACGCTTGATGACGGGGACCATCACTTCTGACATTCTCAAGAACCCGAGATCGGTCATATGGCAACCATCAACAGTGGCTTCTCCATCAGTTCCGGTCAGCTTATCGCATTTAATGTAGTAGAGTTTACCATTCCAGTTTTTAGCTTCGTCTTTGTAGATTTTAGCCAGGGTTACGTTCATTGGATTTTTTGGTGGTTTGTCAGTTCTGACAAACTGGTCTTGATAGATTATGTTTTCAACCAAAATCACAGGTATTTCCGGGTGTTTTGCTTTGAGCACTGAGAGCATGTAGCGAATTCTTTCATCTACCTGTTCAGCCGCCATATTTGGGAGGCAGTCAATAACATATACTGCAGGATTAAGCTCAGCCAGCATGTTGGAGGCTTCGTGTTCGGCTTTTCCACTGCCGGAGAATCCCAGGTTGATCGTGGGCATATCCAGCATGCGGCCGATGATTGTGGAGTACGCCATCGCCGGTCGGGAAGCGCATCCTCCCTGGGTGATGGAGGTTCCGTAGAACACGACTGATTTGGTTCCGCCGGTTCTTGGGCCTGCCGGTTTAATGGTTGCGCCTGCGTCGATGCCTATCTCTACAGACTTTACTCCATTATAAAGAGGCAGGTAGAGCGCATATTCGGTATCTACTTTCGGCATTCCACCAACCATTGTCTGTGTGTTCTCGACTCCGGCAGGTCTGCCATTTGCAAGGAATCCCCATTTACCTTTATGTTTTACATATAGATCAAGACCACTGACCCCGGTTGCCGGCATGTGCGGCATTTCCAGCGAAGGGCTAGTGAGTGTCCACTTTGCAGATATTGTGGGGGAGTTGGTTATAAAACGGACGACCATGCCTGAGCTGTTAGTTGCAAGCCAGGTTACGCTTTCCGAGATTTTGCCGACGTATTTGGATGGTATTCTATCGTAGAACGCAGGGGTATCTGTCCAGCCTTTTCCTTCGATAGTCAGCGTCTTAGCATCAGTCCACACCGGGCCTTGAGCTTCCACCTGGCAGGCGAATCCAATACAGAGTGCAGCGGCAATGGCAATAGTTAGAATAGAGATATGCATTCTTTATAACCGTCCTGTTTTGATTGTTGAATAGAGTAATAGTTCGACAGCGTGGTGGCAATCCCTTCAGTGCGGTGGTTTTTGAATCGCGGATGGCGCGGATGCCTGTGGATTACGCGGAAAGGGAAAGGGAATGGTATAATATCGAGCAAAAGTCTAGTGTTTGTAATGAGGGTAGTTTTGTGAAGTATTTAGTGATTTTCGCTATTCTTGGGCTGCTTGCAGCGTCTGCTGCTTTCTCCCAACAGGATGGATTTAAGTACCATTTGAATGCACAACAGGTGCTGTATCGTGACGGCGTTCCACATATTGATTCTAATGGCAAGACAAGGATGAAATATGATGCTAAGAAATCGTTCCTGCCGATTCTGCTTTATCATTGTGTGAATACTCTGGATGCTGAGGGGAAAATTCTCACACCTCTGGATGTTGTCCGCAAAGCTGGATTCAATGGAGTTCACACGAACAGACCTATCGATATGGCATTTATGGACCGGTTGCAGGCTAATGGCCTGAAAATGGTCAAGTGCGGAACTGATGAATCGACATTTAAACAGTTCGCAAAGCATCCTGCAATTTTAGGTTGGGATGTTTTCGATGAACCCGATGGAGACGGAGAATGGCAATCATACCCCAGGCGGATGGAAATCTTCGAAAAGACCCGCAAGATTATTCGTAAATATGATAAGACCCATCCGGTGTTTGTGAATCAGGTTGCATGGACGATGCCACCAAATGGTCCATTCTGGGCTATGTGGCAGCATGCAGGCGATATATCCTGCCATGATAACTATCCTATCACCACAAACAGGTTGCAATCTTTATCCGGTATTAATGGTATTCCTGAGAGCGTGACGCTGGCTAATATGGTGAATAACCAGAAGAAGCCAGTCTGGTTGATTTTGCAGACTTTCAAGGACTCCTCCCGTTGGGCGTACCCGACTCCGGCAGAAATCCGTTCGATGGTCTATGCATCGATAGTTCACGGGGCAACCGGTATAGATTACTTTATGATTGATAACTATGTCGGTAGAGAAGGCGACATCATAGGGATGAGTCCGACCCCTATGTCAGTCTACCCGGGTCAGAAGTCATCCCTCAAAGCCGACGATGCAATGATGCGCAAAATGAAAGAGATGTGGGACTGCGTAGCGGAGATTAACCATGAGATCGAACAGCTGACCCCTTACATTCTATCTCCAACTTCTCAAGATAACTTCAAGGTGTATATCAAAGGGGATGTAAAGTACGATTCATTGGAAGTTAACGGCCAGTATTTACCGTCGAGAGACCCTATAAGAGCTCTTTTAAAGGAACGCAACGGTAAATATGTGATGATGGTAGTCAATTTAAATGCAGACAAGATGGACGTGCGTGTGCAGCTAACTGCCAAAAATCCGGTGGAATCGGTAACTCCGATGTTTGAAAACAGGGGATCGATTGCCTGCACGAGCAACACATTCCAGGACAGCTTTGATGCATTTGCTGTCCACGTATATGAGTTTAGCCAAAAGAAATAAGAAAGAGTTCAGTCTATTGTGAACTGACCTAAAGTCCGTTCGTGCTGAGTAGCGTAAAGCGCGTATTGAAGTATGAATGGACTTTAAATTCTCACAAAACTGAACTTTTACAGAAATAGTGCCTACTACAGGGAGGACGGAGTTATGAAATTTAGCAGTGTTATTACAGGAATACTGACAGGAGTTGTTACTCTGTCCTGTCTTTATGCAGCCAATGCAGCGCAGGTGAAGAAACCGGCTGTCGGCACTACGCAGCCTAAGAAAACTCAGAAAATTCCAGTTCGGAAACCGGTAGTTAATCGATTATCCAATAGTTCAAAGGAGCCTGGTATGGATTCAACTGATGTGCAGTTTCAACCATTTCTCGATTGGTCTAATATTCAAGCCGGACGTATAGATTTTGTTGAGCAGGACGGTCACAAAGTGCCCAGGAGATCGTTTGTCCCCAGCGGGATCAAGATTGTTCCCCAGACTGCTGAGCTCTCTGAAGTGTGGTTTAAGTCGGAGAAAGCCTGGGAAGCAGACAGGATAAACGGTTACTCTACGGTGATTTTTGAGAACGGGAAATACAGGCTGTGGTATGAATCTCTGGGGGACAATTACCCGAAGAACGGTTCCTTTGAATATGGGTACGCCGAGTCTACCGATGGCATCACCTGGACCAGACCGAATCTGGGTTTGATAGACTATAACGGTAGCAAAGAGAACAATATATCCTATCATCATGCTCCGGGAACGGAGTCCGGCACGGTGTTTGTTGATCCGACTGCTCCTGCTTCTGAGCGTTATAAGCGGTTGTTCATCGTCCCGGAAGACGGGCACTACAACACCAGGGGTGCGGTATCGGCTGATGGGATTTCGTGGAAAAACCTGCCGGAACCTATTCTTACAGACTTCTTCTCGGACACCCAGGTTACAGCCTACTACGATGAGATCATACAGAGCTATGTCGGGTATTTCAGAGGTCACAAGTACGGCAGGCGTTCGATAGCCAGATCAGTAACCAAGGATTTTAACCACTGGCCAAGACCGGAAGTGGTGCTGTATCCTGGGATCAATGAGAGTCCCGGCTGCGATTTCTATACCAATGCCCACGTGTTGTATCCTGGAAAGAAGAACCTGCATCTGCTGTTCCCAGCACAATACAACAGGGATTCCGATATTGTAGATATACACATAGCAACCAGCACCAATGGTATCAACTGGGAATATTTCAGCAGCAAGCCCGTGGTATCAGTCAAGGGGACACCTTACCACACGCTATACTGCGGTGACGGTGTTGTGCCTCTGGGAAATGATACCTACGGCGTTCCATGCTGCGGTTTCAAAGCTACCCACAATGACTACACTCCTCTGCAGCATGAAGGCGAATACTTCTGGGCTATGTGGAAGAAAGACCGGTTTATCGGAATAGAAGCCGAGGGGACGGGTTACTTTGCTACAGACTCGTTTACTCACAGTGCATCTGCATTGCACGTGAACGTCGACACCGAATATGCAGGTATGGTCAAAGTGCAACTTTCAGACGGCGCTGCCGCGATTCCAGGTTACTCATTTGCAGATTGTGATCCAATAATGGGAGACAATATCGATAAAGTAGTCTCATGGAAAGGCAGCACCGATATTACCGCGACCCGCGGAAAGTCCGTGGTAGTCGAATTCTCTATGCAGCAGGCTAAAGTGTTTGCCTATGGGGTGAAATGACTTCTTGGCAGCAATGAGCAAGCACAATAGATGCAACTATGAATAATATAGAGAAAATGGATATAGCTACAGATACGAGAGTAGAAGTTCAGTCAGCATTAGACTATATGACCGGAAACAAGATAGCCTCTGCTGTTACTGCATATTTAGCTTGGGGTGTAATATCTTTTATTATATTGCTTCTAATGTGGGGTGCATGCGTATTATCACGACCATTACTCGGACAAGTATTAGGTGCGCAGGAGGCAATACTGGTCTCAAGAGTTGCATGTGCCATTCTGACAGCGGTCTTTATTGTTCGGTTGTCTAATCAACCATGCTTCGAATATGGATGGCGTATAGATTCAGAAAACCTCACTTTGTTGCGACCTTTTCACTGTATAACTGTTTATTGGTCAGCCATAGCTTCAACTAAACTGGTATACGAAGACTGGAACTTACGAATTTGGATAAGCGACAGTGTGATAAGTAGTGAAAGCCAGGTGTCTGGGGTTGTACGGATATTACGTAAAATATTTGGATTTGCGGAGCGCAAGAGAATAGATGTCAATCTATCCAATATGCATAATGCGGCGACTCAGAGGACTATATTAATACACCTTAGAAAACACGGTAAGGCTGAAGGTATCCGTTTGGCCTATGGTGCATTAGTCAGTAATCCCAAAAATGAACCTGATATTGAGCAACCGATTCCAGACAAAAAATATTACTTGGTTGAGAAGACTCCAGAAATAGACGCCGATAAAGCGTTTGGTCAGTTGAATGGTTGGGGTGTGAATGCGGCTACGCTGGTAGTTCCAGGTTTATTGGTAGGATTGCTATTCGTAAAAATTGCGTCATCCATTGAAGTGCTAGTGATCAATCCCTGCATTGCGTTTTGCTTAGGATATCTTCTTGCATTATTCCTAATTATAATAATGGTAGATTACACCCAAGTGGATGCAAAAGCGATATATATGCAAAACCCACTGTTCATTCGTATCATACCATGGGATCAGATATTGCATATTGATTTTAGACCTGCAGAACCTGCCTCCTATATGGATATTACACTACATAGTGGAAAACGCATTACCTGTATGTTGTTCTCTCCTGTTGTAGAGTATGCTGTGTGCTGCTTCGCATTAAAATATCATAAAGCTGATAGACTATTGGTTTCTGAATATGTAGTGTCTTTACATACGCCTATACCTGACAATATTCCTGACGAAATGGTCTGGGAAGATCCTGTAAATAAAGTAACCTATGCCGTAGATAAAAACGGTGTTCGTATTCGTTACAGGGATTCTATTAATAATAATTATGCCACCTACTGGAATGAGGTGGATGAAGTCGAATTCATGGCCAATCCTGAAGGCGCTGCAGAATTATTCATATATGCAGGTAGAAAGGATGCATCGATACCATGTGATATTGCGTATAAACACAGAGATCCAAAATTACATACGCCTGAGACTATGGAGTTAATGCGTAAGAGCAACATTCTAGTACTGGCAGCTATAAAACACATCAGGTCAGCAAGACCGGACATTTCGGTAGGCTTCTCCCTGGAACTATTAAAATCCGTTGAATAGGGTACTCCGACCCAACCTTGCTCCTGGTCGTATATTCGTCACACCTTCGGTTTTTCATTAAGGGTGATCATGTTGTCGTCCGGGTCGTAGATGAATGCCATTCGGCATACTGCTGTTTCTACGACTTCTCCGAACTGCTTTACACATTCCAGCTGGACTCTGGATCGGTCTATATAGGGCAATCATATAATTACTTGCGGATTAGTCTTGACGTATAATCGGGACCTTCAAGGTATAGTATTTCTTTGGACATGGCGATGATAGAAAATTTCCTATATACATTTGCATATCTGGCATCAGGATCTAATACAATCTCATAGCAATTTGTGCAATTTCCCGAACGTTTTATGCTATATTTCGCACACTGCGACCATCCTGTCTTCCATACATATCCTTGTCCAGTTTGAAGTGTAAAAACGTATGTGTTGCCGGGAGGTTCTGACACTCCAATGCCTCTGAAATCATGAACTTCCTTCCACTCTCCGCTTATTTCGGTTATTTTGGGAAATCTCATAGCACCGTGGACAAGGAGTATAGATGTGATAATCACGATTGCCAGTATTGGATATGCCTTCGGTTTGAGTTTGATCATATTGGTTTCCTGATACTTTCCGTTACATGTTCTACTGCATTGGCATCGATTTTAAATACGCATTCTTCTACAGCCTATACGCGTTATTTTATCGAGACTGGATCCCTAAGGTGTTTGCATATGGGGTGAAATGATGAGTGCTATTCATAACACCGAATATAGTTAATGCTGTATGGTGGGATGGTTGCTTTCAGGTTACCATCGATGATCTTTCCAGATTGTTCCTGCTGGGTGATGCGGTCGACGCTTAGTGGGTCGATTGGGATTGTCGTCTGGTCGGTATTCAGGTTTGGGATGATGGTCCGGCATTCATATCTCATTGCGTTCTTGCCTGTAATGTTCTGATCCCACTGAATGCTTACTGGATTTGCGGTCGGATTTACCAGGAAAACTCGACGTTCTTTTGCCTGTTGGACGACCAGGCGGTTGGCGTCTGATATCTTGTTTTGGATTACTCCACCGATCAGGTTGCCGAAGAGTTTGTAGGCGTAGGCTGATGGCATTGACTGGTAACCCAGGGATGCATCCCAGGTCTCCATTCCCGGTGGTCCATAACTGTGCTGGTTGTAGTGGAAGATACCGAAGTTCTGGCTTGTCATTTCATGAATACAAAGGATCTCGACTTCAGGCAAGGTTACCATGCTGATCAGATACTGTGAGAGGTCCAGCATATATTTGTACCGGGGGCTCAGGTCCCAGTAAGGACCACCACCGGCCATATGGAACTCTGTGACTGCAAAGCGTGGTTTGAATGAATAACGCTTTACCATTTTAGTGTGGACATCGATATACTCAGGCCATACATAGTGCAGGGTGAAACCGAGGTTTTTTTCGTGTGTCATACCAGCCTTTTTGAGTTCATCCAGGAGCGCTTCTGACCAGATTGTGAGATACTTTCTGTCTGATTCTGAGGCATGGTTGGAACCTAAAGTGATCCAGACCATTGCTTTGGGATCAGCTTTGTGGATAGCTTTTGTGAACCTTGTGGCGATGTCCGCATAATCTCTTGCGTCGACACCAACTCCATACTCTTCATTTCCGAGCTCCCAGTTCTTTACTACAAAACCGCGATCACGGACTTTCTTAACGAAAGCTGTCAACGCTTCTGCAGCGTCTGCTCGTTTGGATGTATCGCGGATGATAGCAGGTTTGAACCACTTCTCAGGACCTGCGATCTGATAGATGCTGGTTCCATTGCAGTAGAGTGCGGTGTTGATCTGGTAGATTGGAGTAATGCCGGTTTCTTTGCAGAAATCCAGGAAGTCCCACAGGTTTGTAAACTTCTTCGGGTCACCTTCCGGATATCCTGCCGCTCCAATTACACTCCTCATAAGGTCTGCATTGTCTGCAAGGTATTGGGTGATTGCCGGCGTTCCTCCCGGGAAACGAATGACACGAATATTCATTTCAGCAAGCAGTTTGCGGAATTCTACCCGCCTGGACTGCGGATTGGACTTTGGCAGTGTGCCGTAGTAGAGTCCGGCGAAATCATATTCTGCATTGGTTCCGGCGATAAGAGGCGAGATCACCTGGTCTTTCGCAAAGGTTAAAATAGGTAGTGCCAGCAATAGTATTACCATTGCAATCAGACAAGCTCTCGCCATATTGTTTGCTCCAATTAATTGACCAGCACGCATTATTCGTGATTGACTTACTTTCGCCCCTACTGCCGGTCGAAAGTTGAGTTTGGTGAATAATGCGCGCCAAAATTACACTCCCCATTATTCTATCGGAACTCTAGTCCATTGTCACACTTTGGGTTTTTCATGCAGGGTGATCATATTCCCGTCCGGGTCGCTTATGAAAGCCATTCGGCATACTGCTGTTTCTACGACTTCTCCGAACTGCTTTACACCTTTTGACTTAAGCTCATACAGGGCTTCTGCCAGGTTGGGGACGTTGAATGCGACCTGGGCTCCGCCGGTCTTTGTCATTCCCTCTATCCCTGTCATTATGCTGAAAGTCTGTCCGGCGATATCGAACTCAGCAATCTGATCGTGCCAGTTTGATTCGACCTCAAGTCCCATCACCTGTGTGTAGAACTCAACACCCTTCTGAAAATTACTTACCGGATAAACTACAAAATCAATCCCACGGATCTCCATAATAATCAGCTCCAAATTAGTGTTATTTTGATAGAGTTTTCCCATACTCAGTAAAAGCTACACTTGAACTGGAAGCGAAATCATGAGCCTGTATTATAGTGGACAGGATGGTGTAATATAAAGTAAACTTTGCTCAATCAGGGATATTTAGTAAAGCCTGGTTCATTTGTTTGGAATTGTGTTTTAGGAGATTGTAGGGTAGTAACGATGTATAAAAAAACAGGACTTCTGATCTATCTGGTTTTGATGTTTGCGATGGTGTTGATTTCGGTTCCATGCGGAGCAGCATCCGAAGCTACATATACTTATAGCCTTGCGCCTACTTCGGGGCCGGATACTGGGAAGACCGTTGTTCCGTTAAAGAGTGGAGCACTCTCCGGCAGGAATGATTCGATTACAGTCTGGAACAATGGACAGAACGAACTGGTCGGTAAGACGATAAGCATTACCTTCGACCTCGGAAGTCTGCAGCCTGTAAGCAAGTTAAAAGCACGGTCTATTGTTCCGACCTGGAGTAACTTTTCCAATGCGACATTTTCGATCAGCAGTGACAATGCAAGTTGGACTACGATTGCTTCGAAACCGGGTTTTCCTGACTTTGAAAGAGATGGAGGGAAGATCAGGATCTGGGAGTTTGAGCCGGAGATGCAGACCAGCCTTGCGAGATATATCCGCTACGACATTGTTCCAAGCGGCTGGGTGCATCCGACCCTGAGTGATATCATTATTATTATCGAAGATACTCCACTGGTTGCTCAGGCAAGGAAATCGGCATTGTCGGTGGTACACGGGTTTTATAAGCCTGATGTTTTGCCTCCGAACTCCCTGAATGGCTATTTCTATGAAAAATGGAGAGATGGCAACCCTCTGTTTCCTGCTGATGCTGGACCAGGCGGGTTCATTAAAGTCCATCTATACAATGACAGTGACAATCCCTGGCTGGTGGATTCAATAACACTCAATGCCAAAAATAATGTGAGCGTAAAGGTCCAGGATGCGATTATCAAGCATTCAAACACAAAAGAGGGTGCTTTGAATGAGAACGAGATATTCTACAGCAGCACCCACTTCGGACTCACAACGGGAAGTCCGGAAGCAGAGAGATTAACTGCTGTGGGAGATCCTGTATGGTTTAACATCGAACCAAACCCGGTTCCTGCACACAGCCGTGCAGAAGTTACGGTAAGATGCCGCTTGGATCCGAAATCACTCTCATCGGTGACTGTTGCTGGATCAGGCAAATCTGCAGATTTTACACCGACTGATGCATTCAATGGGCTCAAGATGAAGTCATACTCATTCTCCTATGATATGCGCAGACTTTACATTTATGTAGAGAGAATCTCCGAGAGTGTGAAGCCGGTAGAAGTTATCCTGCTTGATGGTAAGGATGTCCGGGAGGGCATGTTTGCAATGCAGTCATCCTGGAATCCCGGAGGCGTGGCTGGTTATATAGTCAAGCTTCCTGAACCCCTCAAATTCGGCAGCTTCCACACACTGACTGTTATCTCCGGAGATGGCAAGGTTGATACTGCACAGATCAGAGCGAGAGACGCCTTCTTCCCGATCTGTATGTTTGGCCCACCTGTAGAGGAAGAGGTCTTCCTGAAAGATCTTGCCAGGAACTATTTTAACTCAGTGGCCTGGTGTGATCTTGCTGCAGATAAGGCTATACAGTATGGCCTCCGCACATTCTCCGGTGAGGTTGGGAATCCAGCAGTCTATGGTTCTTTCATTCAGGATGAGCCTGATTGTGTTGATTACAGTTGTCCTGAACTTGATGGCTGGCAGAAGCTGGGGACATCCGGCCTTTTCTGCGCTCAGAAACGGCAGAGTATGCTGGCAGCCAACCCGACAGCGCTCCAGATGCTCAATATGGACTCTACATATAAGCCATTAAACTGGATGTGTTACGCTCAGTTGGGGGATATCATAGCGCACGATCCTTATTATGCAGGAAATGTAAAGGACGGCAAAGATCCGATGATGGTCTATGCTGACATGAAGATACTCGGTGACAACGCTCAGCCCAAACCTACCTTCACACTGCTGTATGCATGTGCGGATAAGAACTTTGGGTTCCAGAGGTTTATAACATTTGAGGAACTTGAGCTTCAGAACGCTTACGCGCTTGCTGCCGGGGTCAAGGGGATCAGTTACTGGTGGTATAGAGATGCTCCGACAGTAGCGAATAATCCAGCACTTATGCGAGCGATGGGAAGAGTGAATGCCAGGGTCCGGCAGGTTTCTGAGTTCGCTGCTAATGGAATTGCAACTGACTGGGCTAAAGCTGAGCTCAAGGGAACTCCTAAGCAGCATCCGATTGCATCCGGTCCAGTGCGGGTGTGGTGTAAAACTGTCTGGTCACCGGATGGCATGATAGTTTTTGTCTGTAACAATGAGTATATCTCGAATGAGAAGGGATTTACTTACAAACCTATTAAGAACGTGCCGGTGGTTGTCACTATGCCTGACGCATGGCAGAAGAAAGTTACGATCTATGAGGTCAGCGACACCGGAACCAGCGAACCGCGTACACTGGAAGTGAAGAATGGACAGGTGAGGTTCAATATCGATTCGGTCAAGGTCAGTCGGTGGTATGTGATAAAGCCGTAGGACTTGAAAGTGGTAAGAGTTCCGTAACATGGGAACACTGTCATCCTGAGGAACGAAGGATCTGCTTTTTCCGGATGGAAAGCAGATCCTTCGTTCCTCAGGATGACATATTCCGGCAACTCTGAACTTTACTGAAGATGCACTATCGTTAATCAAGTGGTAAAATAGTAGTGTGTTCGTGCACACAGTTGATATAACGGAGGAATTATATATGTACAAGTGGATATTATTTGTGTTATTGATTCTTGCTCTGAGCGCTGGTTGCTTGTTAAGTACCGGTGCAGTGGCGCAGGACCTTAAATACTCGGTTGTTGAATGGCCTGAACGAGGGTTTGGCAACCACAGAGCTGTTGTGAAAGTCAGCGCTCCTGCTGATGTTGTCAGGGCACATATTGAATGGCGCAGGCGGGACTCTAATCCTGAAAAGAAAGCAGTGCTGGTATACGACTCGACAGGCAAGCAGATAACCAATGCTGTTGCTCTTGCAGTGAACCGGGAATATGGAGAGATCGTATTCCAGCCATCTTCCGGAGCCGGGGAATATTATATATATTACCTGCCTTATAATCCCGGAACTGCCAATTTCGATGATCCAGGCACTTATTTCGAACCCAAGGCTACAGCGGATCGGTTATGGCTCGCTACTAACGGGCTTCTCCCGGAACAGATCCTTGAGAGTGGATGGAAGAATATTCCGGCAGTTGAAGTAGCCGGAATCCAGGCCCGCACAGAGTTCGACCGCATGGACCCTATGGAAGTGATTGCTACTCCAGAAGAAGTCAGCGGACTTATTGCCAAAGCTACCAGCAAACCCTACATGCTTTTTCCTGAAGACAGGAAATACCCCATACGGATGATCGACGATATCCCTCTGAAGTGGATCCGTTCCGGTCCATCGGATGCTTTCACAGGAACTGCACAGCCCAATGAGTATTATGTGTTCCAGATTGGTGTGTATGCTGCCAAGAAGCGTATAGACAACCTGAGTCTGGGGTTCACCGGGCTGAAGTCTGCTTCAGGTAAAGTCATTCCAGGTTCCGAGTTCCACTGCATCAATATGGGTGGTAATGACTGGCTGGGCAAGCCTTTCACGAAGATTTTCGATGTAGGAAAAGGCGCTGTCAGGGCTCTGTGGATAGGTGTTATGATTCCTAAGGATGCCTCGGGTGCGTTCACTGGAAGCGTAAAAGTTACTCCCAAGGGTATGCCGGCGACTGTTGTTAAGCTCAACATCAAGGTCGAAGGCGCCCAGCTGGCAGATCATGGTGAGAGTGAATTATGGAAAATGGCGAGGCTTCGATGGCTGGACTCAAAGCTGGGTCTGGATGACAGCATCGTTCCTCCATATACTCCAGTCAAACTCAATGGCAATACGGTTTCCATGCTGGGCAGGAAGATCAAATTCGGACCAATGGGACTGCCGGTAAGCATTGTTGCGGGTAAGGAAGTCCTGGCTAAGCCTATTAGTTTCGATGTTATTACCGGATCAGGTGTTACCAAGTTCACCGCTGGACCGAGTAAAGTGACTAAGCATGCTGAGGGAGTAGTCGTCCGTGAGACTACGTCCACCAGTCCAAACTTTAATCTGGCAACATCCACCAAGACCGAGTTCGACGGAACGGTGTTTGTTAAGCTGTTGCTTAAGGCTAAGAAGAATACTTCGGTCAGTGATATACGCCTGCAGCTACCGGTTGAATATGATTCTGCCAAGTATATGGTTGGTTTCAGCAAGCGGGGCGGGTTCAGACCGGTTGAGTGGAAATGGAAATGGGACATTGGCAGGCCTGACAACATGGTCTGGCTGGGAGACTGGAACGCTGGTGTCCAGTTCAAACTGATGACCGATAAAGACCTTTGGCAGATATCTAACCTTAAGGATTCCGGACTTCCCAAAGGCTGGTCCAATGGTGGTAAGGGTGGCTGTGATGTAACCGAAAAACAGGACTATGTGCTGGTGAATGCATACTCCGGCAGCCGCACGATTAAGGCCGGAGAGACTGTCGAATACCGTTTCCGGCTTATGGTTACTCCTTTGAAACCATTGGGTGACAGGCACTGGAACCTGCGGTATGGGTCTCCTGAATACGGCGGGAACGTAATGCACGTTCACCATGCAAGTGCTGAGAACCCATTTATCAACTATCCGTTTATATTCGCCAAAGAGTTTGCTAATCTTGTGAAATCTGCTCAGACTGCTGCCAGTGCTCAGAGTGTTGGTAAAGCTTCATACAAAGCTGAAGGCAACATCAATTCCAGGCAGGGAGCAGCTCATGTCTGGGTGCAGGTAAACTTTGATCCTGCTACATCTCACAACCAGAACCTGTTCAGCGTGGACTATCCAAACAGCGACCAGCTTGGGTTCTATTGGAACAGAGATGACAAGGGGATGAGAGCCTATCTGCGGTTGGGTGATCCATCGAAGAATATCTATCCTGTCTTATTTGTCAGCAACTCCCCGGAATGGAAACAGGGCGAGAAGCACCTGGTGTCGGTTACCTGGGGAGACAGGATCCGCATATTTGTCGATGGCGAGTTCAAAACTCAGTCGGGTGATTATCCCGGAATCCTGGATACTCCTCTGACAAATGCGGAGATTACCTTAAGTGGTCTCGGATTTGGCATAGATGCGCTTAAGATTACATCTACTCAATACAATGGTGGAGCTGTTGCTCAGAGTGTGGATGCAGATACTCTTCTGCTGGACACATTCAGTAAGTGGCAGGGAACGGATAAGTCGGTTCCGGAGAAAATAACTTCCGGCAGTTATGGACAGTTTGAAGGGATAATAAACAAGAGTTCAGATACCGCCAAGACCCGGGTAGCATTCGGGTATGTTCCAAAAAAGATGGGTGTGAATATTTACTACACCGTCCGTGAACTCAGCAACTATGTTGTGGAAATGTGGCCTCTTCGCAGCCTCGGAGATGAGATATTCACAACCGGGGATGTTATGCTCTATACCGACAAGGGTGCTGTTATGAGCACTGCAGGCGGTGGTTATCCGTGGCTCAAGGAACACCTGGTAACAGGATATGTGCCGGGTTGGAGGCAGCCTCTCTGGAGTGGAATGCACGATGCTGCAATAGGCACCCAGGGACTCTCCCGCTGGCACAATTATTATGTTGAGGGTATGCAGTGGTTGATGAAAAATACCGGTCTGGACGGGCTTTATCTGGACGGAATCGGATACGACCGGGAGATCATGAAGCGTATCGTCAAAGTTATGAACCGGAATAACCCGGAGTATCGGACCAACTTCCATGCCGGTAACGACTACGATTATATGGAACGCAAGATCAGTCCGGTCAACGAGTATCTGGAACACTTCCCCTACATTACCAACCTCTGGATTGGGGAGATGTATGACTATGAGAGTAAGCCTGATTATTGGTTTGTAGAAATCTCCGGTATCCCGTTTGGCCTGACCAGTGAGATGCTCAACTACGAAAACGGCGGAAACGCTTACAGGGGAATGCTTTACGGTATGACCGGAAGGCAGCATGCCTCGGTATCGGCAATGTGGAAGCTCTGGGACCAGTTCGGTATTCAGAATGCCGAGTGGCTGGGATATTGGGATCCTAAGTGTCCAGTAAAAACAGACAATCCGGATATATTGGCAACAGTCTACAAAAGAGCGGGTAAGACCCTTATTTCGATTGCCAGCTGGGCAGCCCAGAAAGCTGACGTAAAACTGGAAATCGATTGGAAAGCCCTAGGACTGGACCCGGCAAAGTGTAAAATGTATGCACCGTACGTTGCCAGATTCCAGGAAGCAACTGACTTCAAAATCGGCGGAACGATACCGGTGGAGCCTGGAAAGGGTTGGCTGGTAGTTGTTGAGGAATAGGCTTTAGGCTTTAGACTTTAGGAGTCAGGAGTCAGGAGTCAGGAGACAGAAGTCAGAAGACAGAAGTCAGAAGACAGAAGTCAGAAGACAGAAGACAGAAGATGTTCGCTCTGGTGCGATTAGCAATCGCACCAGGACAGAATTGGCGTTATTTTTTGGAGATTATTCGATATGCGTATATGTTATTTTATAAGATTGCTTTTGGTTGTATTGATAGGATTGTTGAGCGTGGTTGGTTATGCGGATCAGCCACGGTTGCCTTATTTGGCGGTGCCTGTTATTTCCAGTGCTCCTGTTATTGATGGGCATATGAATGATTCGGAGTGGACGGGGGCTTCGGGGGTGTCGGGGCTTCTGCGATATGGGAATGACCGGCTCTCGAATAACAAGACTGATATTCGCGTCTGTTATGATTCAAGCGCTATGTATATTGCCTGGAGACGGTATCAGACCAGGATCGCTAAGAGTGAAGCTACTGCAAGAGATGGGGCATTGTGGGCGGATGATGCAGTAGAGTTATTTATTCAACCCAAACAGGGAGTAGGACCATACTACCAGTTTATTGGCAACGCTGCTGGTGTTTTCTGGGATAGCCAGGGGCCTGATGGCAAATGGAACGGCGAGTGGACCTATGCTGCCTTGGTGACGACATCCTACTGGGAAGCTGAACTCAGAGTTCCCTGGAGCAATTTTGGTGGCGGAGTTCCTTCAGTGGGGACAGTTTTGGGATTCAACTTCTGCACCGATGTCCAGGACCAGCCTCCTTCTTCTGATACCTGGGCACCTTTGGGAACGTCTTCATTCCATGAGGCTTCCAAATATGGCAGTCTGGTGATCAGTGGAAGTTGCCCGGTAGTCCGGCTGGGAACTCCTGCAGAGTCTGGTTCGGCAAGTATTGGAGCAGTAATCGACTTGACCAATAAGTCTGCGGAGAGTAAAACACTGCGTGCGGTTGTTGAAATAACCAGAGCAGGGAAACCTTTCGATAGCACTGACCAGACCTATGAGCTGGCTCCCGGTGCAACGAAGAATATAAACGAAATGAAACCCAGAGAGCACGGAGATTATGATATCAAAGTGCTGGTTTCAGATAAGTCCAAGCCAATTGAGCAGCCTCTGGCAGGCAGGAGCATATTTATCGCGATAACCAAACCCCCGACGGTGACTATTGATAAAGTCCATCATATGCTGATTGCAGATCTGGATGTGCGCGGCATGGGTGAACTTGAGGGTGCAAAGTTATATGCGGTTCTCTCTTCCGGTTACCGGGAATTGGCGGGTCAGACTTATACCTTGACAGCCAAATCCGAATCCGCCAGGATCACCCTGGACCTGACCCGGATCAAACCAGGCCCTCATACCATCGACATCATCATTTACAGCGGCCCAAAACGCCTGCTGGAGCATAAGCAGGCGGTTGAGTTATGAGAAGGGATAGGCTTTAGGCTTCAGGGGGGAAGACTTTAGTAGGGAATGGGCGGCGCTCTGAGAGATGGGTTTTGTAATGTAAAATCCATGTTTTGTGTAACTTTTAGACTGCATGTCTCGTTATGAATTAATATGTGACTGACTAAATGTGGACTTATTCCAGGAGAGACCCATATGAAAGGTGCCTTAGCCTTATTGATTGTAGTTCTAGTGTTTAGTGTGTCTGGTAATGTGAGATCTACTGAACTAGAATCCACAAGTGTATTAGTTCATTGTGTGGCTATATCTATAACTGGAAAACCATTGGCTAATGTCAGAGGTTCCTGCCAAAGCTACTCACGTCACGAGCCTGAACCATATTGGCATTCTGGAAAGGATGGTAAATTCGTTCTGAATCTCAAACCTGGGAGATATAAAATGTGGGCACGGGGAAATACAAGTAAGGCCATAGAATTCTCGGTGTCTAAAGATGATATATTAGAACCCATCTATGTAATAAGCAGTCCCCATAATGGTTTACTGCTAAAATTTGAATCCCATGATGGAAAAGCCCTCTCGAATACGAGAATACGCTATGGTGTTAGGGGTATGCAAATTGGTACGGGAAGTCTAGAAACAGATGCTAATGGATTTGTCGTAATTCGAGATGCACAAGGCCCTGCTCCATTGAAAATGTTTTTTGTTGTGCGTCGGGTCGGTTACGCAAATCTCAAATATTCAGAAGAGGAAACCCTGTATAATGAAGAACCTGTAGTTGTACGTTTACATGATGGTGGTTATATATCTGGTAGAGTTGTATCGAGTAATGGAACTCCGATAGGAGGGATTCCGATCTATCCCGGAAGAAAATCATTTGAAGGTGACGAATGGTCTATGTGGGAATCCCAATTTGGGTTTAAAAGTTACTCATATACCATTATGGAGGAGTCAATGGCAATGACTCATGAAGGTGATGGAAAGTTTTCCCTGGGACCGCTTCCCCCTGGAAATTATAGATTGCAAGTTGGATTATCGGACAGTGATGAAAAAGATTTAATCAAATGCGGATGCAAGGACGTGGTTTTACCCACAGATAGAAACCTGGATAATGTTCGCTTAGTTGCTAGTATAAGAAAGCCTACATACAAACTTCAGGGACATGTCTATAAGAGTAATAAGACTCCACTGGCATTCAAAGAGATAACGATAGAGGTTTCAGGCCAATATGTTCCAGGATATGAACCAGAAAATTGGTATGTTTGGGAACCTGTTCCTCGATCTGTTGTTACCGATGCACAAGGCAAGTATAGTCTCTATCCTTTCCGACCCGGCGAGTATAAATTAAAGGCAAAGTGGAATAAGACTTTTGCAACAAAAAAAGTGTCAGTAAAGAAAAATACAACCGGTTGTGATTTTATACTTCATTAGCAACTGCACAATATTAACTCAGCTGCCTGATTGCTTTTCAACCTCATTGATTCCTTACTGCAAGCCTGTAAAATGTGCTATTAATACATATTGACAGTAGATCAAGTAAGGAGGTTTAAAGCAATGAAATCACCTCGTGTTTTTCTGCCTGTTGGGTTATTGTGTGCCATTTTTCTTGCCGTTATATTATATCCGGTCTTCATGAAACACCCTAACGTTCCCCAATGGAGGCGCGAAGCTGATCGCTTTGTGGATAATGTTGGCACTGCCATAAAACATTATAGAAACCAGCATAATGGACAGCTTCCACCTTCTCTAAAAGACTTATATCCTAAATACATCAAAGACAGTAGAATAAAACAGGACGTGGTTGTATTTCTTGGAGAGAAACTAGTGATCAAATATTACAGATCGGCGAAGCTGGGAGATAGATATTCAGTAATAGTTGAGTTGAATCTTGCCCGCAAGCTCCGACCTGGAGAATTCTTTCGACCTATCTGCCTATATGGAGATATGAATAGAACTGGCTATGAGTAGACATTGTCGGCAATTTGGAGGAAGCATATGCGCACAGGAAATGAGATTCTGATAGTAGCAGCATTAGTGTTGTGCATGGGTGTACTTATTGGGAGTCCATCTGGAGCGGGGCAGTCATGGACTATTGGGGAACCGATAGTTGGGTATTGGGGTGGACCTGGATATCCTGGGGCTCTTCCTTTGACAGCAGCTTATGCTAAGCAACTCAAAGATGGCGGTTGGAACCTGGTGCATTGCACAGAGGCAGATATTCCGGTTGTTAACGAGTTCGGAATGAGAATGCTGCTCAGGGATCCACTTATTGCTCCCCAGAGTCTGGATAATCCTCTGACCAGGGAAATGCTTGATGCATTGATCAACAGGGTCAAAGACAACCCTAATATGTATATGTATTACCTGATCGATGAACCAAGTGCAAAGCTGTTTCCGGACTACGCCAAACTGGTAGCTTATCTGAGGGAGAGAGACCCTAAGCATGCAGCGTATATCGATCTCTTTCCTACCTATGCATCTAATGAAATGCTGGGCGAGACAGGTGAATTTCCGCTTGCATATAAAGCATATGTAAATGACTTTATTACAATAATCAAACCAGATTTTATCAGTTACGATAACTACCATTTCTTTAAGACTCCTGAAAATGTAAGTTATGATGCGAACTGGTATTTCCAGAACCTGGCCCTGATAAGGCAGGCTGCTTCGGATGCAAATTTACCCTTTATGAATATAATCCAGTGCTCTTCCTGGGCATCCCATGTCCGGGTGCCGACTCCGAAAGAGTTCCGCTGGCTAGTATACACATCCATTGCATATGGGGCACAAGCAACCTGCCAGTATGTCTACTATTATCCCGAGCATGCAGGCAATATGGTGGACAAGGATGGAAATCCTACTGAATTGTATTATGAAGCCCAGAAGACCAACCTAGAGTTCATAGCTATTGTGAAACAGCTAAAGGATTTGAAATCGCTGGGAGCATATCACGCTGGAATAATACCACCCGGCGGAACTCCTCTACCATCCGGTTCAATCTTCCAGTTTGTCCCTAAAATACCGCAGAGAGAATATGTATTGAATCAGCAGGTGACAGGATATGTAATGGGGCTCTTCGGAAATAACGGGCAGGCTACCAGTGCTGTGGTAGTCAACCTCGACTATAGAAATCCTAAAACCATATCAATTTCAGCTCCAGCGGATATTGAAGTGTTCAACACAGGCAGCAACAAATGGACCAAATCACCTACAGGCAAGACTATTGAGCTAAGCCTGCCTGCCGGGAGTGGTAAGTTGATCAGGCTGGTCAAATAGAGTCTTATGCATGCCTCCGGATTTTCTCATCTGGAGGCATCAGATAGCGCTGGAGATTTGTACGATGAGAGTTGTTTTATGTGTGATTATGCTATGGGGCATTACTACAATCTTCAGCGTGGTTTGTGTCTCAGAATCGTTTAATCCTCTGCAACTTGCTTCATCATCCTCCACTCAATATGTCATCACGCTTGCTTCGGATGCCTCCGCTCCCGAGAAGAATGCTGCTTCCGAATTGGCTGACTATTTGAAGCAGATCACCGGGGCTGATTTTGGGATCGTGGACATAAAACAATCAGCTGGTAAACCGGTGATTGCAGTTGGTCCGGGTGCTGCTAAAGTTGTTGAGCCGGCATTATCTCTTGAGAAATCAAAACTTGGAGATGATGGGACAGTTATCAAGACTGTTGCTGGAAACCTCATCTTGACTGGTGCTGTCGGCAGCAAGCGCGGGACTCTGTATGCTGTATATACATTCCTTGAAGAGATCTGCGGGGTGCGTTGGTGGACTCAGGATTCCAGCTATATTCCTCATAATCCAACGCTGAATATTAAGGCGCTGGACATAACTTATGTGCCTCCTGTTAGATATCGGGAGGCGCTGTATTTTGCACTGGACAGCCTTAATGCTTCATCACCTGACGAAGGTTCAGCTATCAGGAAAGTTCGGTTTCTGGTGCGCAGTAAGTTCAACGGGCACTTTAACAAGATATCGCCTGACTGGGGCAACCATTATAATATCATTGGTTTCTGCCATACATTTGAATCTCTGATGCCTGCTTCGAAGTATCTTGCTGAGCATCCGGAATGGTACAGCGAGATCAATGGTAAACGGGAACCACTTCAACTCTGTTGCACTAACGATGATATGATTGCCCAGCTTACTAAAAATGTACTGGCAGCTATAGCTGAAAATCCTGATTCCGGGATTATATCGGTCTCTCAGAATGATGGGGATGGTGGCAATTGCCAGTGTGCCAAATGCAGTGCAATAGATAAAGCCGAAGGGTCTCCATCCGGATCGTTGCTTTATTGTGTGAATAAGGTTGCAGAAGCAGTTGAGGAGCAGTATCCCGATTTCCTGGTAGAGACTCTGGCTTATGCTTATTCCCGGAAGCCTCCGAAGACTATTCACCCGCGTCGCAATGTGCTTATAAGGCTTGCTATTATTGAGAGGACTGCGTTTCAGCAGATAGACAGCAAAACTAATGTAAAGATACTGTCGGACCTGAAAGAATGGAAAGCTGTTGCCCCCAATTTGTTTATCTGGGACTACACCCCTAACCTGCACAACCCATATACTCCTCATCCAAACCTGCCTGTATTCACTCCGGATATCCGCACATATGTCGATAACAATGCGATTGGAGTATTCTTTGAAGGGAATCACTACTGCAGAGGTGCACGAGGTGACTTTGAAGAACTGAAGATCTATCTCATGTCCCACATGCTGTGGAATCCTAAGCAGAACGAAAAGCGAATAATAGTGGATTTCCTGAATGGATATTATGGAAAAGCCGGACCGATATTGAAACGATATGTTGACCTGGTTGATGCTAAGAGTAAGGATGTCTTACTCGGTTCGACTGGATGCAATTTCCGGGGTGGGGATGCTGATGCCTCGTGGTTGGACCTGAAAACAATGAACCAGGGAACCAAACTATTTGATCAGGCGGAAAAAGCAGTAGCAAACAATAGTGAACTACTCAATCGAGTGAAACGAACAAGGATCCAGCTGGACAGACAGTGGCTCAGGCATTATGCCAAATATAAGGAGGAAGCCCAGTCCAAACATATGCCATTCCTAGGACCGAATGATATCACATCGGCGACCAATGTTTTAATCTCCAACATAGAAAAACTCGAACCCAAAGATATTTATCCAGAGAGAGTCGAAGGTCTGCAGGAGTATGCTATTAAGCTCCGTCAGCAGGCAAAAAACGCAGCATCTCCAGCACCGTTGCCCTCTGAGCTCACAAATGTCCCGCGAAAGAACATAGTTGATGTCCAGGAACCGGATTTTACTCTTGTTCCGGGAGCTAAATTTGTCTATGACCCCAAAGCATCAGACGGAGGCGCTGCCAGAATGGACCCTGCAGTCTACTGCTGGTCAGTCCAGTTCCTGGGGCTTGGAGGTCTGGTTACTCCAGGTAAATGGCACGTATATGCAAGCGTCCGGTGTGAGAATATCAAGGACAAAGGGGTAGCATTCTCCGCAGGAATCTATGACGAACTAGCAGGTAAACCCATCAAAGAGTTGATCGCAAATATTGAAGACACTCCAGTTAACGAATACCACCTCTACGACCTGGGAATCCAAAACCTGAACTACCAGCACTACGTCTGGTTCGGAACTACCGGAGGAGTAGACCCGGCGAATGTGAAGGCGATTTATGTGGATAGGGTGGTGTTTGTGAAGGAAAATTGAGAGTGGATAGTTGAAAGTTGAAAGTGGAAAGTTACAATGCATCGGTAACAGAGCGAAGGGGAGCACAAACAACATTGTTGAGTATCAAAGCAACCATCCCCGAAGCGCCGATGCCGATGCACTACCTGCCTGCGAAGTGCAAATCCATAACTTCACACTCAAAGTGATGTATAATTGCTTGGTATTAGCTACAAAGATAGCTGCCTGGAAAGCTGGATCTTTATGATGAACATTCGACGAGGACCTTGGGCACTTGTTATAACAGCGACATTATTGAGCTTAGCAGCTGTCTGCAACGCTAATCCGCCGTTACTCAAAACAAAGGGCAATGGTGGAATTGTGATTTTACAGATTAAACCTGGTCGTCCTGTATCTGAGGTGATCAGTGTCGATTTATCTGCTATAGAAAATACTAATGTTCACAAGACCCAGTGGACCAAGCTTGCAACTATCACAGGACACAATCAGAATGAATACATATACAATTGGAATACGACCAGTTGTCACAACAGCACATATACAGTTAAGGCTGAAATTAGGCTCAGAAAATCATTGTTGACTGTAAATACACAGATTAAAATAACCAACCTTTCAATATTCAATTGTTATCCTGACAATGTCGTTATTAATAAAGATTCAGAAACACCATGCAGCATAACAATATCAATGGTTGACAATGATCTTCATGACCCGATGGATATTACAATCAATGTTTTTACTCTGGAGAATCACAAGAAGTCAATACGTACCTTGAGAACAAAAGGATTGTCTGGTGATAAACATACACTCATATGGGATCTCAAAGACAATCAAGGTAAGCTGACAGAACCCGCTCCTTATACATTTGAGGTGTCAGTTAACCAGAAAAACAGAATGCTGTACCAAGGAAAGTTATATACTGTAACTGATTCTTGTACATACAGGAGTAAATTTCTAAAAGTTACGCCTTTTACAGACAAGAATGGCACCCCATTATCTGAATGGTATGATTTTACATATTTCGATAATGGTACAGAGAAAGATGAATCTGACGATTACAACACGAATACGATTTACTTCACTTTGACGGATACATTTGGTCAAAATGCAAAAACTGGGCGCTTGCTCGTTACAGAGCCGGAATTTACCAAAACAATAGAGTTTCCTCTGTCAGAATTGGAATGCAAATTGCATAAACGCAAAGATTGCTTGGACGCGAATACCCTAGGTATTAGTCATCAACCTATTTTCGCCTTACCTGCCAGTTTTTGGGAATATGCTGGAACGTATTACTCATTCCTGGAAGTATTTGACGGGCATGCTGCAAAATATCGAGACCACGCAATGCGCAGAGCACTTAATTATTAGGATAAGGACCAATTCATGAATTACAGAAATAGCTTTACATATTTCCTCTTGATCATATTTCTCTGCATCGCTGCATCCAATTCTATGGCGGCTGACTGGCCTGGTTGGCGGGGATTGTCGCATAGCGGGATATCTTCTGAAACTGGACTGAATCTGGTTTGGAAGACCAATGTTCCAAAGATCATGTGGAAAGCTTCTATTGGTAAGGGATTTTCATCCTTTGCGGTGGCTCAGGGGCGGGTTTATTCGATTGGGAACAGCGATGATGTTGATACGGTATACTGTCTGGATGCTAAGACCGGCAAAGAGATCTGGCATTATTCCTATCCCTGTCCCCTGGACCCCAAAGCGTTTGAGGGTGGGCCTCTTTCTACACCGGCAGTCGATGGCAACCGGGTCTATACTCTCAGCAAGTTTGGACACTGTTTCTGTTTGGATGCAAAGACCGGGCGAGTGATCTGGCAGAAGAAATTTGAGCCTCCGGTTGCTACAGAAGCTGATTATCATGTATGGTGGGGATTTGCAGGTTCAATAGTAGTGGCTGGTGATCGATTGATCCTGCCTGTTGGCACTGCTGGAGTGGCTCTTAATAAACTTACCGGCAAGGTGATCTGGGATAATGGACCTGGATACCCGGGATATTCTACACCGGTGTTATTTAATAACGGACAGACTGCCTGTTTTGCATTTATCAGCGGACACGAGATTGTGGCTGGTGAAGTAGGTACTGGCAGGGTGTTGTGGAAGATCCCCTGGAAGACTACCTGGGACCAGAACGCGTCCGATGTGATTATCTCCCAGGGAATGATGTTTGTCTCAACAGGACACGGGGTTGGTTGTGCGCTCTTTGATATTTCCAGGGAAAAACCTGTCGAGATCTGGCGAAACAAGAACATGAGGACATATCTGAGCACATGCGTTCTTTGGAAGGGATTCCTCTACGGGTTCGATGACAAGCAGATGAGTTGTCTGGACTGGAAAACCGGCGATGTAAAGTGGACAGTCCCGGACCTGGGCATTGGTTCATTGATACTTGCAGATGGAAAACTAATCGCGCTGACAGAAAACGGGATGCTAATCACAGCTGCAGCTACCAGTCAGAAATACCAACAGCTGGGTCAGGTCCAAATACTGGATGGTCGTTGCTGGGCAATGCCTGTGCTGGCGAATGGACGTATTTATGTACGCAACGCGGTTGGGGATGTGGTGTGCGTAGATGTGAAACCAAAACTTGCTAAGAAGAGTGCTGGAAACTGAGTAGTTGTGTGCTTCGGCTGTAAGCCGAAGCACACACTGCTGATTCTTATTTCACTTCTCTGTAATAAACAATCGCCGAACCTGGTGCAGATGGGATTGTAACTTCCAGAGCTGATAGTTCGGAACCCTGTTTGGTGTATTTCTCTGGCGTGTCTTCGAATGATATTTCATAGCGGGAAATAGGATTTATATCGTTCAGACTTATTGTAGTTGATTGGTTGGGACTGTTTTTACGTCGGAAGAGCATTGCATAGCCCGCGTTTTTGTCTGATTTATGGAACTGGTATCCGTACCAGACAGCATCGCTTGCATCATAATCAAACAGCGGATAGAAATCTCCCAGCATATATGGACGCAGTTTTTTGTAGATAGCTACGGTTTTCTTAACTTCATCCTCAGTGTCAGCATCAGCCGTAGAAAGATATCCCTTGCTGTTCCCGACGCAGAGGATATTCCCAGCGGTCATTCCGCTGCGGAAAACGTAGGATGGTTCAAGGCCGAAGTTACCGCACCCGTGCATCGGGATCCACCGGTTTAGCCCTACATTCTGCAGTTGATCGGTATCTCCATCCGGGCCAAAACACTGCCTGTCGCTGTGCCAGAGGGGTAGGCCTCTCATACAGGTCTCCAAATCTATTCTTCGTCCACCGCTGGCACAGTTGTCGATTACCAACCCCGGATGCCGTTTTTGAAGATCGTCCCACATAGCATAAAGGCCTTCGATATAACGGATTTCAGTGATTCCCTGGCGGTCCGTGGTATCGTTAGCCCTCCAGTAACTGAGAGGTTGGATGTTGAAATCCCACCTGAGCCAGCCAAGCTGGGCAGCCGTAATTGTGATATCAATATAATCGGTCAGCCATTTGCGGGCTTCTGGGATGTCCAGATGAAAGAGTCTGTTGGGGTCGTTTTCACGTTTCATCAAATATTCCGGGTGCTCTTTGTCTATCCTGGTGTCGGCATGGACTCTTTCCGGTTCAAACCATAATAAGTACTGCATCCCGTTTGCTTTTATAAGATCACCAAGAGGTTTGAGGCCATTTGGATACTTTGCCTTGTCAACTTCCCACGTACCGGTGCCATCAGGGAAGCCGCCGGGATACCACTGCTGAGGGTCCATATCCGACCAGAACACTTCGACTCCTCTCTGGGCAAGAGGTGCAATCGCGCGAAGATGTGGACTTTCATATGAACCATCCGGATCGACTTCATTTACACTTGCACATATTGGAGCCATTACCAGCTTGCCGTCTCTCTTCGGCAAATAATGCGCCATCATCACCTGCCTGAACAGATTGTTGCCTCGCAGAGAATTATCACCCTTCCAGAAGACCATGAGCATCCTGGGGGTTCGTATGCTCTCTCCTGGATGGAGTTTCAAATGAATCAGCTGCATGCCTGTCTGGATCCTGAGAGTATTGTTTTCTGTATAGCCGAAATCAGCCTGCCACTGTCCGGACCATCCAACAGCTATTGCTGCTCCACCATTGCCCCAGTCTATATTGAAGAATGGAAAAGTCCCTTCGGAGGAGCGTCCGGCATTCGGAGCAAGGATCAGGTCTGACTCACCTGGTATTAACTTCTGGTCGATAGGCTTGAAACTCTCTGCTGAGTTATTGTCTCCAAGTGTGTGATGAAGCACGCATCCTTCGGAGCATCCTTTGACCTGGACATCAAGCGGTTTTACATTTTCAAGTATCGGAGTATCCTGGTCTCCGTTGTTTGTAAAATGCATTATCCACTCAACAGCAGGATAGTCCTTATATTCGATAGCTTCACATATCACGGACAATCCTGTTTTTGTGTCTGTATAAGTAAGTGTGTGCTGCGTGCGTTTAGTATCAAGCTTCTTTGAGCTGATAGAATTCTTCCATGTCTGTTTGATATCTGTAAATGGGTGACCATCATAAACAAATGAGAATGGTATACCATTCAATTGCGGTCCCTGAGAGGATTGAGTAGCCGTCTTATCTTGAAATGCTGATGATATCCACTGCTTAGCCTGTCTCATTTCATCTTTCATCGCACTGCTAGCCTCTGCTGAGACCGAAAGACTTACCAATCCGATTATCAACAATAATCCAATTGTGTATTCATTCATAATCTACCTCCAGGAACAGTCATATGTGATTTTAGACATAACGCTACCATGTATATGCATAATAGGCAAACTGTAATGGTAACAGCTCAGTAATATGGGAACATTGTCATCCTGAGGAACGAAGGATCTGCTTTTCATCCGTAGAAAGCAGATCCTTCGTTCCTCAGGATGACAAATTCCCGCAACTCTGAATTGTTGCCTGTAATGAGAAGTCAGGTTAAATGAAAAAACCGCTCTGCACGTGGTGTGTGAGCGGTTTTTGTGAATTAACAATTTGCGATTGGATTTAGAATCCCATGTTGAAACTTACACCATAACCGAAGTTGTCCCCGGAAATTGCATCCGCATGGATTCTGAAATACTGGCTAACAGCGAACTGAGCACCGAAGTTTACGTCCTCTGTATCATACTCAGCCATTAGAGTTGTCTTGGGGCCAAATGAAGCTGAAAGCCCTCCAAAAAGACCATCTAATCCACCACCGCCAACACCTACATGGATTCTGGGTGATACAAATGATTCTGTCTCTAGTGTAAGTGACTTGCTCAAAACAACATATGGTGTAGAATCCAGCTCATCGGTTGCATCACTGATTCCTATTGCCACAGATGGTTGTGACAGGTTCTCGTTCATTAAACGATACTTTGCATTGAATACTGTCTTACTGTCTCCTCCATCCGGGTCAAACACCGTACCGCCGACCTCTAGCCCGGCAGCTATACCTGCGTTGCCTGAGAAGAAAGCGACATCAGAATCGTCTGAGTCGAGAAATGCAGCTCCCAGGTTGAAACCGTTCTGGGCTACTGTATCTGCAGTCGGAGTTAGGATCAGCCCAGTGTAACCCCAATACGATGGAGTTGCAGTGCATGCAAACTGAGCCAGAACTAGAATGACCGTCATCAGGACCACAATTCGAAGAGTTTTGTAATACATTAGATTGTATACTTCCTTTCAACTAGTGCTTTTCCGATCACCAGGATATCTGGAATCTTCGGGCCAAACACTTTTTTGTTAATATACCTCTATATTGTGCAAAATGCAATGCCCTGAGTTGTATATTTGTTTGTTTTCATAAATGTAGACGCTAGCAGGAATCAGTCTCTGGGAAGAAATAGCTCTACATAACCCCAACATCCTTAAGAATGTGATAATCTGATTGTGTTAAATGCAGATTGATGGTCCGTGACGTAGTAGAGGAGACAACATATGATCAATCGCATTATCATACTAAAGTATGGGCGGATCTATCAATTGTCTGTATTATGATTTTGGTAATGGTTGTGATCCCGGCATCATTAAGGGCCGGAGGAGATAATATGGCAGCAAACTACAAGCGAGAGCACCGGATTATTCACGCATGGGACGGATGCACTATGTGGTCTACTATACTCAATGTGGATGCATACGGTGCTCCTAACCGGGAGATTCCCGGTGATGCTGCGGTTTTTAGCAAGAGGATACTGGAAAAAATGGTGGATGAAGAGGCGGCGGGGCATGTAGATGTCATTAGCTACTGTTTGTTCACAGCATTTTGGAGTGATGTTCCATCCTCGAAGACGACAGACCTGTTTCCCTGGCGTCCACCTGGAATGGATGCAGCTGGAATGGACATGCTCAAAGTGCTGATCGACCGCTGTCATCATCATAAAATGCAGTTGGTTGCCGATATTAGAATGAACGACCGGCACGGAGTCCCTCCCAATGGGATAATGAAGCAGCATCCTGAATGGGCGCTATTCGGCGGGGCTTATGATTATGCATATGATGGAGTCCGGCAGGCGATGCTGGATTTCACAAAAGAGGTGCTGGACGGCTATGAAGTGGATGGGATCGAGTATGACTATATGCGCTGGTGTCACATGTTTAAACCAGGTGAAGGCAAGCAGCACGCAGGCCTGTTGATTGATTTTACAAGGAAGACACGGAAACTGCTGGATGAAGCAGCCAGACGTCGCAAGTGCAAAAGACTCCTTTTTGGTGTGCGTGTTCCTCAGACTCTTGAAGAATGTGACTACCTTGGCTTCGACCTGAAGACGTGGATCAAAGAGGGGCTGGTGGACTATATTGTGCCCTCCGACTTTATGCACAATGACATGAATATGAAGACCGAGGACTTTGTGAACCTGACAAAAGGGACCAAATGTAAGGTATATCCAGCTGTCCATAACCGGATATCCCAGGACAAACCCAACGAGCATTTCAAGCTGATGACGCTGGAAAACTTTCGGGCAGCAGCACAGAACTTCTATGCATTCGGGGCTGATGGATTATCTCCATATAACTATCAATACTCCTTTGAGAGAAGAGCAGTCGCCAGCCGTTCCTCTACCTATGCATCCTATATGTGGCCTGCAGCACTTGGCTGGCTGGGTGATTTAAGAGATGCGAAGGATGTTGCCAAACACGATCGCCACTATTTGTTTTATGCACTGAACAAGAGAGAATACGGTGATGCTGTAACTGGATTTCCGAAGGATGACAATATCTACATCGACAGGGGGAGTACTCTCCTCGAAGGCAGCCGTCGTTTCAGAATGGCAGAAGACTTCAACAATCCAAAATTGAGATGCACGATGCAGTTCAAGGCTGTTGGAATGGTTGAAGGTGAAAGACTTGAGATAAAGATCAACGGGAACGTTGTTCCAATCGACTATATTACCCGGGTCTTTGATAAAGACGGTCAAAATGTCTATGAAGGTGACCCTCTTCCGGCGTTTCACGAATACACTATAGATTTGAACTGGGAGATGACCGGTCGCAGGCAACCGATGGTCTTTGGAGATAACCGGCTCTCCGCCAAGCTTATCCCAGCGGCAGATATGAAAGACGGAGAAGTGAGTATCGAGGAATTGGAGTGTTATGTCTATGTCAGGAGATAAACACAGGCTAAGACGGATCATATATAACAATGACGGCAATGATATATTCAATAACCGGCATGCTACTCCGGAGGATTTTCTTGCTGAGCGTATTATTCCGGCTCTGAATACGCAGGTGGATTCGATTTTTTACTGCACCGGAGTAACATCGCTGTACGATCACGATACTGATGTAGCGGAGAGGAGCGATGACTTTCACGATGCGATGGGATTTGAGGCCCAGCAGTCGTTAAATCGTCGGGCCAATATGCATATGCTCCGGGAGGCCGGGGTGGATTCACTTTCGCTGGTTACTCAGCGGGTGCATGAAGCCGGACTGGAGGTGTTCTGGTCACACAGGATAAACGATATCCATGACAGCTTTACCGATTGGTTGTTTTCAAAGTGGAAAAGAGAGCATCCGGAGTATTTGATGGGTGTTCCGGAAGATATGCAGAGATACGAGATCAGCCATCCCCGGTATATGTGGAGCACGCTGGATTTTGAGAAACCTGAGGTGCTGGATTATCTCTACCTGGCGACTGAAGAAGTATGCCAACAGTATGATGTTGATGGAATAGAGATCGACTATTTCCGGCATCCGCTGTTTTTCCGGCCGAACCTGGAACACATGCCGGCGACTCCTGCACAACTTGAGATTATGACTGCATTTCAGAGGCGAAATTATGAGATGGCACAGCGTGAAGGTGAGTATCGGGGACGTCCTATACTTGTTGCTGCGCATGTGCCGTTAAATGTTGAGAAGTGTTTGCACGTGGGGATTGATATTGAATGCTGGCTGCGGGAGGGACTGCTGGATGTTCTTATAACGGGCAGTGGATATCAACCATTGAGCATGCCTGTGAAACAAATGGTGGAGTTGGGGCATGCATATGATGTGCCGGTCTATCCGATCATCAGTGCATCCGGGATGGAGCAGTGGGGTGGGCATACAGTAGGCACTCCGAAAACAGATTCCGCGGTTCCTGCGCTTGAGGCCTGGCGGGGTGCGGCAGCGAACATCTGGCAGTCCGGTGCTGACGGGATATCTCTATTTAACTGGTTTCCCGGAAACGCGAATGATCCACTGTTAACGACACTCGGAGATCCAGACACACTCTCCGGACTGGACAAGATATTTGGGATAGACAATACCAGAGAGTTCTTCGGTTGCCTGGAGCAGGCTGTAGTGCAGGATCAGATACTGCCTGTAGAGATAGATGCTTCCGGAGAAATAAGAAAGGTTAATATGATCATTGGGGATGACTTGGCCTCAACGGATGCAGTTGGAAGACTGAAAGGCGTGACTCTTCATGTGCAGTATACTCCGGTTGCTCATTGTGACGAAGTTGAATTGGCTCTGAACGGTAACCCAGTTGAACCTGAGGGTCAGATGTTGGAAGATGGCTGGATTGTGTATCGACCTGAACCTGGCTTGTATCTAGTTGGGAATAACGTTATAGCATTCCAAATTAAGCAGGGGAATAAGGTGAATGTTAGTGTCCGGTCTGTTGTTCTGCGAGTGGCATATAGTTAATAGTGGAAAGTGGGTAGTTACAATGCATCGGTATCAGAGCGGAGGGAGCACAAGCTATATGGATAATTATCAAGGTATTCATCCCCGCAGCGCCGATGCCGATGCACTACCTGCCTGCGAAGGGCAAATCCAAGAAACCAGTGGGTTGTATATCTGATGCCGATGCATATAGTTACTCTTCCTATAATGTCTCTATTTCAAGGGTTGGCCCGGATCCGTTTGCTTCTTTGGAGTAGAAAGCCAGGCAGGTTCCATTTGTACCGGTTAGTATCAGGCCATAATTGGGACTGGTGCCGTTTATCCATTCCTGGACTATGGGAGTGATGTCGAATGCCAGGGTTGTAGGGTTTGCGACTTCACTTGCTGGGGAAACGTATTCTCCGCAGATGGAAGTATCGTAGTCTCCACCGGGGAGAGCCCATTTCTGAGCGGTGGAGTAGTTGGATGCATTCCAGGTTACCAGCAGCTCTGTCCAGGGACACTTGGCTGCGTGGACCTGGATCTTCTGGTTGTATCCGATGGTATTAAGTCCTGGATTTACTTGAAGTTTCAATACTGCGGAAACTATTTTTTGCTGATGTCTAATGGAGCTGACATCGAAATTCACTAGAGTATGCACTTTAGAGCCGTTGGTATTCAGGATATAGAGATTTGTAGAATCCCAGTCACCCTTGGGAGCATCGGGACTTCGGCTGTCTATAAAGGCATCACCGGTAGATTTCAACAATATACCGGTGAATGTCGCGGATGCATCCCTCTTGATGGTAATAATTCGGAACCCTCTGGCTGGAATATCCAGAGTGGTTAGGCCTTTATCCAGTGTAATCTTCTGGCCGGACATTTCGTCCGTGCAGGTTGCTTCCTGTAACTTAACAGCCAGGAGTTTAAAATCAGGCTGCAGAACGATGCTCTTTGACTCACTACTTGAGTTCCCAATGACTATAAGGCTGCCTAACCCTTTACGCATATAAATACTTGCCTTTATGTCATTACTGGAGGGTGAGATCATGCTTTTTTCTGGAGACCAGTAGGGTATGAACTCGACATCATCCTTGGATATACCGAATGCATCTACAATCCCCCAGAACTTGAATATAGTTCCAGTTTCAAGTCCACCCATAAAAGCAATGTTTCCGGCATCGTGGAGAAGAGCCATTCCCATGAAGTTTTCTGTCAGCTCTTTGTTTGCCCATACTCCGCGTGCCATCGGCAATATCAGAGGAACAAGGCCATATGGCCTTCCCATTGACTCGGCTTTGAACCAGTCGGATTTGTCCATGTAGAAGTCATTCTTACTCACCTGACCACTGAACTGTTCACCGGTAACATAACCATCACAGAAACTGAGCATCGGCATTACCAGACCGCCGGAGCAATGTATGTAAACCAGCTTGTCATTGCCCATACGCTTAATTTGGGCGTAAGTTCTCTTGTAAAGCTCTCTAAATGCGAGTATTGGGTATTTATCCTGGCAGCCATGGTTTTCATTGCTGCAGAACCATGGCCAGCTGTTGTCCCAGTAAACCCCGTCGAGATTGTTGTCTTTCACAAACATGGCCTGTTTATGTGATATGAAATCAATCCATCCCGAACTCTCCGGGCACATGCCGTGAATAGCATTTCCCATTGCAACCACATCCGCAGCCATGTCCTCAGTCCAACCGGGGACAGATTCCCATTCCTTGTGGTAGTATTGATATTCAGGAGACCCTTCTGAAAGCTGGGTGAGAATGGCGTATTGCAGCGCTTTCTTCTTCTCGGTATGAATAGCATCAACCAGTTCCTTATGCCAGACTTTTCCTTCTTGTGGAACTTCCGCATAACCGAAGAAACTGCTGGATTGTTTGGTCGTCCAGATCAGCCTTGAGTCTCTTTGAATGCCCCAACTCCTCCAGCCTGTTGGTCTGGGCTTAACCGGCGTTACATGAAGCCCGAAAGATATTGTCATGGGTTTACTCAGAATGATCGGTTTTTGCACTATGTTAAACTGCCATAGCATGACACCCTTATTCCGGGTCAGGCAAATTGTATCCTTGTCATTGCGGCTGTAGCCAAATACCCCATCACCCCGCGCGGTCCCGCCATGTAATCTGGCGGTAACGCTGTCTATATCCCCGATTTTCCACTTGGAGTTAGATTCCGTAAACCATTGAATGCCGCAGTCCTCGTTCCCAACCCACATATAATAGGCAAAAGGCGCTTTCCATTTCCATCCTTCTTCACTGCCCGTTGCCCCGCTGAAACCTCCTACTCCTGAAATGAGATGCCTGCCGGGCACCTGCATGAATTTTGCATATTCTGCTTTCAGGGGAAGGTTCAGGGCAATGCTGGATACTGCGGTAGGTGAGGTGGGGGTCAAAGTCACATCAAATACCATAAGCCCATCGAACTCGACTCTGACTTTTGTATTGATCTTAATGTTATCGGCTCTACCTGCAGCTGTTAACCCTACTGTCGCAGGTTTGTTTTTTACAACTTTGAGTGCTGCTGATCTGTAGTTGGTCTGCTGCTTATTGGTCTTGATCGACATAGATATCGGACCTGCAAGAATCTGTTTACCCTTAGTTACAATACCAGTCGGAAATGGAGAACCGTTAAAGCTGAAGTCTCGCCCCCAACATTTCACCAGGACCTTGTTTTTGATGCTTGTGGAAGACATCGGTGTCCAGGGCCAAAGGACTTCATCTGACTGCAACTTGCCTGCACTAACCCAGTCATCTGATGGTTTTGTGAGGGTTGTCTCTTTCCTGTGAATTACTTTGCCTGTTGAGTCGGAAACCGCAGCAAATAGTTTATACTTACCTGGCACGACGTCTTTAATGTCCAGATACGCTTTGGCTTTTGATGCTTGAAATGGACCCAGCGTGGCTTTTGTAAGCAATTTGCCTGTGCGCAGGTTGAATAGTTCAACGTACCCTTTCATCCCTGTGGATCGACTGCGGCTTTTTGAAGTGTCTACAACAACAAGAGCTTTCTTTTTGTATTCATAAGGGATGTATTCGACTTTTATTGCAGATGGAGCAAGCGCTTTTTTGCTGCTGTATGTAAACACTGCCAGCACCTGTTGGGTATCTTTGTCAGTTACAGTTAATAGAAGCCGGTCTGCCAAAGTGTCATAGAGATCTTTTGTTATAGATATATTAGTATCTTTGCCGGGTTCAATCTTTAGCCTATTTACCTGACTGGAAATGGCTTTCTCTGATTCGTATACTTTGAAACTGGCTTCGATGTTTTTAATCTCACTGCCGATAGAACCTAGCTTACCACTGATACTGACCTTGCCGTTCTTTACTTCGATATTCTGCAGTTGGAGGTATGGAGCATTTTCCTTAAAGACTAAATGACCGAGAGTTTCAAAGTTTACGAATGATGTCGATGGTGACCATGCAGCCCATTCCATCGGCCGTTTCCAGTCACGGCAGAAGTTAACCCTCCAGGTATCACCATTTTTAGGAGCGGATAAGCCTAGATTCTTGAATGGTATACAGAGTTCAGAGACCCATGTTGCATCCTGTGTACCGCATTTTATTGATATCCAGCTGTCCCAGGCAGTGTCTTCACCATTAGATCCGAATTTGGAATCATAAATGGCTGCGTTGGAATTAAAAATGAACCTGTAGACTTCGTTGTCTCGTGGGGATAGAAATAGCTCAATGGCATCGTCCAGCCATACATTGCCATCTTTCGTTGTTACATCTGCGACTAATCCATCTTTGGCAATCGGTGACAAAAATGCCAGATAGAGATTGTCTTTATCGTATGAAACATAAGTTTTGGTCTGCCGGGAGGCCAATGAGGAACCTTCGAAAAATCCGGTAACGCATGAAGCGTGCTGCCATTCCTGTTCGGAGAAAACCCCATCGATCGTCGGTTTCTCGTTTGCCATAGTTGCTGTTACCAATGGGTTATTGTCAGGTGGTAAAATGGCTGCAACAGCTATCAAAGGGCATATGTTAATCAGGAAAATGTAAATGATCGATATAAATAATCTCATGCTTGTTCTCCAAAAAATGGTTGCTCTACCGGGGTATAATATCATTCGGAATTTGTAGATGTGTAGAACCGAGGAGCGGCGCATCGGCATCGACGCTACGGGGCGATGGGTTGTGGTTTACGAAAGCTTATGCACCCTCCGCTCTGATACCGATGCATTTACACTTTCAACTCTCCACTTTCCACTTTCAACTAAAAAAACTACCAGAGTTCCGAATTGCCCCTCACTATTATCTCCGGGGCGACTAATACTTCTTCCGGAGGAGTGGCGTCTTCGAGGAGGTAGTCGTAGAGTAAACGTATAGCCTGCCTGCCCTGGCGGTTCATGTTTTGGAAGAGGCTGAACTGGACAAGGTCCTGGTCGAGGGCTGATTTTACCTCTGCCAGTGCACCGGTGGCTACTACTTTAACAGTTCCACCCAGTCCGTGTTCAGTTAAATACCTGCAGACACCTTCTATGTTTTCTGTTGCGACGTACAAGCCTTTGATGTCCGGATGGTCGGTGAATATGCGTCTCGTTACAGGATAAGCGATATCCGGGTCTCCCAGGGTCTCATATACTCCTACTACTCTGGTCGATAGCCTTGCTGCTTCTTCCTGGAAACCATCGGCTTTTTCGTGGTGCTCTGGAACTTCTCTGCTGCCTATTATAGCTGCCATCTTTCCCGGTCCGGTCTGCTTAACCAACAGTTCAGCTGCAATTCTCCCGCAGCGCATGGAATCCTGTCTTACGCAGAACAGCCTTGGGGCATCGGGAATATCCATTCCAAGCAATGCCAGAGGAATATCCAGCGAAGCTAACGGGGACCAGTCGGTTGCTGAAAAGTGTTCATAGTAGGGGACTATTATCATGGTATCGAAAGCGTCTTTACCGGACCATGCAACAGCGCGGGTGAGTTCTTCAGCGAATGTCTGGTTGCCCATTCTCAGGAATCTGCCGGTGACATTGTAATCAGATATGTCCTGCAAACCCTCTCGGAGTCCAGCCAGCAGTGATTGAGCATAGCTGGGCCAGGTGTCCGGATAGGCAACTCCTATGGTAACAGCTTTCCTTGTAAGGGCCTGGGCTAGTTTATTGGCGTGGTAACCCATTTTGTTGGCAGTATCGATGATCAGTTTGCGCGTGTCTTCACTGACTCTCCCCTTGCCGGTAAGTGCCTTATTGACAGTACATACGGAGACTCCAAGCCTGTCCCCGATGTCTTTCATAGTGACCCGTTTCTCAGAGCTCATATTCCGCCTCCGGATGTTGTATATACGTATTGTATAAACGTTTACCCAAACAGTCAACTTAGTTGATAGTTGAAAGTGGAGAGTGGAAAGTGGGGGATAGTTGAGAGCTGATAGTGGATAGTGGAAAGTGGAAAGTGGAAAGTGAAGGGACAAGATAATCTAAGAGTCATATACGTGGAGTTGAGATTTTATCTCCCTTCACTTTCAACTATCCACTTTCAACTATCCACTAACCTCTGTTGGCGTAGCAGTATTGGCAGTGGTGGTTGCAGGTGTTGTAGGTGCCTATGTCTTTGCTTTTGATGCATCCGCATTCGGTTCGCTGGTTTTTGTCTTTGTCTGAGGAGACTTTGATACTGAATACGCTTTGAACGTATGTGTTATCGATACATTTGCCAGGTGAAATGCCATATGGTGACAGGTCCCAGGGTTCTGCGCAGCTGTAGATTTCCATTCCTGCGTCTCTGGCATTTTCTGAAATGGAGAACAACAGACCGGACATGCCAGGAGTATCAATAATTGCTTCCACATATCCGATATCAAGGCTTTTGAGTCTTTTGCTTGCTTGCTTATATTCATCAACGAGGCTGATATTGACTCGTTTTGTGTAACCGGTAAGTGCCTGGCTGAGTTTGTGGAAGTGTTCTAGATGGTATTCTACATGCGTTAGTCTGCTGATAACTATAGGGTCATATCTCCAGATTACTTTATCGCTGCCTATTCTCTCTGACAGTGCCCTGAATGTGTCCAGACGATCATTCAGCGAGGGAACATGCGGTTCCAGATCATATGGATAATCGTTTACCGTGAACTGGAAATAGAACCTATATCCTTTAGATTCCAGTTCATCCAGGTCTTTAAGCATCGGTTTGGGATTTTTTGTCCAGAAAACAATAACATCAATGTCCTCTGGCAAAAGCGATACTCTGGTTGCCTGTTTAGAGTTGTATGGGTTTGTAATGCAGCAAAATCCAGCTCTCACACTCTCTATAAACCACTCAGAGTGGAAAGCCGGGATATCAGTTCGTCTGCTTGCGCTTATGATCAATTTGCTGCCTTGGTAGACTTGTCATTCTGAACGCAGTGAAGAATCTGCTTTCTTTCAAAAATCCGCGCAAATCTGCGAAATCTGCGGATAATCAACTTACTATTCCTCACAGCGTTCAAGAATGACAAAAATATGCTCTATGGCTTTCTAGGAGCCAGTTTGGTGCTTTTAAGCATTGCATCGGCTTCCTTATGCAGAGTTTCAAGCAGAGCCTTTGCAATTGGTATCCCGTCCTTCACAACTTCACCTTTTTCATTGGTTTCCTTGTAGCCATGGACAATTATATTATACCTGACATTCATATACAGGCTGCCACTCTTCAGCAGGCAGTCATACTCAATACTGCTCCCGAGAGGTGATGTACCGTCCCCGCCACTTTCTCTTATCCTGGAAAATGCTGTGCCGATGAAGGTCCCTACTTTGAGCCCGGACTGTGTTTCATCATCTCCAGTGTGGTTTTCCATGAACTTCGATTCAATCTCCGGATCGTTCTTGAATGATACATTGAACTCACTAGTCGATGATGCAAGAACAGAGGAACCAGTTCCATTTACCGTGACTGACTTACTAAACTGCTTGCTCACGTATTCTGCATTTTCACCCGAAGGCGCGGCAGTCCAACCGTCAGGCGCGGTAACCGAAATGTCTACCGGGATCAGCTTTATCTTGCCAAATGCACACTGATAGCCAGTTCCCTTGGATTCCACCAAGTCATCATCTGCCTGAGCTGCGTCGAGTAGTGCTATCTGCTCCGGGGTAAGCGTTAATCCTAGCTTTTTGAGCTCTTCTCTATTGTTAGTTTCCATTGCCTTATCGATCTGTTTTTCAGTCATTCCCTGCTTTTCATACTCGGCAATGCATTCTTTCATCCTATTTAGAATAGTTGAACGCTGATTTTCGTCCAAAGATTCCACTTTCTTATCGATCAAATCCCAGACCGGCTTTGCTGCTTTGCGGCTTGCCTGAGCTTTCTGCTGGGCATTGGAATATTCCATAGAGCTGGCTTGTTCTCTGTCCTGAAATGCCAATACAAGGGAATGGTCACCAAGTAGTTTGTTACAGAATGGATCAGTGAACTGAAGTTTGGCTCTTATCAGGTTACCATCTACTTTTTGTTCTACGACAAAGACATCAGATCGTTTTGACTCCAATTGCGGAATGAACTCAGGGTTGCCAGGAAGCTTTCCTACGAATCCCCTGTCAATTCCCCATGCAGTCGGGAATCCTTTGATCTTGCCAGTTGTCATTTTGCTGTTTCGGCTGGGGTTTTCATCCAGTATAGTCCATACGCGTTTTCCCGGGATCTTCGCTAGTTTGTCTGTCAGCGCAAGAGTGACATCAAAGATTTCACCGATCTGCACTTTGACTCTATCAGAGCCATCAGAAGACCCGCATACCTGAATCCAGTCGCGGTTTTCATACCTTGGAACCAGGAAAGACTCTTTACCGCCGAGGGAGAGTTTAAGATCATATTCGTAAGGGTCTGCATTTGCCGGGATCGGAATGTCCAGGTCAACCAGACCCTGCTCAGAGCCAGAGAATGTGCGGCTGATGGGAGTGATTTCCGGAGTCTCTCCGTGGACTTCAGTCCTGGACTCAGGATCGTTGATTGGTGTGATCGTGCAGGAATAGTAAACCTTATTTCTGGGTTTGTCCCCAGGAAATATTTCGTCCTGGTCGAAGTCCGGATTCGGTTGGTCCAGGTTCTTTTTGGGGACAAGGTTGACCAGCTCAGTTCGAATTGTTGCTTTCTTAGTGGGATCGGTTTCATCCATGTAGCGGGAGAGTGTAGCGAGTGCGGCTTTTGAATCACTTACCGCCTTATCAGCGGCCACTTCCCAGTCAGCCAAAAATCTTCCATAGATCTTAGTATCGTTTACTTGAATAGTCAGCGCCAGTTTGTTTCGCTCAGGTTCCTGCTTTGTGAGTTCCATTACCTTGAAGAAATTGTCATAAGCCTCAAAACTCGGCATATCCGGGAATTTCCACGTAGATAATGCCCAGCTGTGTTTGCCCTCTTTATCCTTTTTGGTGGCAGTATCATAAAATTGTTTGGATGCATCTGCGCAATACCCGGAAGCTTCCAGCATCCTTTCGCAGAAATAGGAGCGATTCTTGACTAACAACTGGTCGTTTTTATAAAGATCATTGTCCGGATATGTGGTGTGGTAAGCATCAAATATGAACTCACCAAAAGTAGGACCTTGTTTTACTACTGGTTCATCGGGATCACGGTCCTGTGCTCTTACATATGGTGTGGTGACTTTCCCCTGGATTGCTGCAAGATCCAACTCACTGCGTTCTTTGGTCACTATATCTGAATGTGCAGCGATGACGTGCTTGGTCTCCAGTTGCTCCAGTTCCTTATGATGTGCAGGTGCGATTTTGTAAAACCCACCAAACTCATTTACAACCGGGTGCACATTGATATCGTTGAAGTAATGGGTTATCCAACCGATTGCATATGCTTTCTCTTTATCTGTGCGGGCGGCATCCAGAATGTTTACTGCGAGCTCATTTTTCCTGTAGTTGTAATGGGTCTCTTCTCCTACTGAATCGAAAAAGGAGGCCGAGTCCAGCGCAGGCATGACGACACCGACTATATCCGGTCCCTGGGAGCCTGTCAGATATTCAGCTTCATTCTCATTAACGTATTTGGCTGCATTCCCAGAGAGCAGCGCCTTTGACCTGATTGCAGTATATACATGCGAACTCATCTGCCCGCAATAGGCTAGTTCACAACCAATAACAAAGATCACTAACACCAATATGTGAATGCGTAGAAACTGCTTTGTCATTCCGTTTGGACTCCTTTTATATTGGAACTGATTATATTCAGTTTATATGTCTCGATAGTCTGGTCTATTATTCCATATTTATATACAGGAATCCAAATCATAAAGAGGGGGTAGGGGCTAAACTATACTACCAGGATATTTTCCCATATGTATTCTTGTAACAGTTCAGAGTTGTCAGAATTTGTCATCCTGAGGAACGAAGGATCTGCTTTTTCTGGATGGAAAGCAGATCCTTCGTTCCTCAGGATGACAATGTTCCCATATTACTGAACTGTTATGTATTCTTGTCAGCTTTCACGGAATGAGTAATTACTGGTATGATAGTATATACTCCGGGAGAACTAATTGCATGAGAGCTATATATACCGCGGTTCTGCTGCTTATTATTGTTTTGCTGCCAATGATGCTCTGGGCAACCGCTGCACCAGGTCAAATGAAATCGGCGTTCACAAGAGATATAACCAATACGGTTAAGGTGAGTGTGCCTGAGAAATGGGTGGTCGAAAGTCCCAGTGGCTTAAATAGACTTTTACTTACCTGCCCTGAAAATGATGCTAATATTCTTATGCTCTCCCAGAAGGTTGGAACTGCCAGTCTGGCCCAGTGTGTGAGTGCGTGGCTGAAGAATATCAGCAAGATAAACGGATATAAGCTGGTCTCAAAACAGAACGGAAAGCTTGCCGGAATTCCCGGGAAAGCCTTTACTTTTGTTACCTCAGTTAAATCTGCAGAGACTCCCACAACCCTCAAATATGTCCAGATGCTGACTGTGAAAGACAAGACTCTCTACGCTTTTCAGTTTGCGTGCAGGGAATCAGAGTTCAAGACCTGCGCTCCGGCATTTGATAGCGTGGTTGCCAGCTTGAAGTGGCTTAGGTAATTACCGCGCATTATTCACCAGACTCTGCTTTCGACCGGCATTAGGGGCGAAAGTGAGAGTGTAAATGCAAAGCATTTACACCGCCAATCACGAATAATGCGCGCTACCTGACCCCTTTCACATTCCTGAGCAGCAATGCTCCCAGCAGCAGGAAAAATGCAGCCATGCTAAACAGAGCAATATAACCATTGGAAGTGTAGTGGGCAACTGAACCGGTGGCTGTTTTCTCCATTGTATGGCCAAAGGCTCCGAGTAATGCTCCAGCTATCGGCAGCACAATCGATTGCGGCAGCACGAAAGCTATATGCCAAACAGCCATGTCTTTCCCGGCTTCGTCTTTGTTTGGCAGCACATCACATCCCAACGCCCAGTCCACACTGTAATACGCTCCGTACCCCAGTCCGAAAACTATAGCTGTAATGAATGTATACGTCAGCGACTTGGAGAATATGAATGCAAAACAGGCCAGAGCTATGACTGTGTTTGCAACATACACCACAGGCTTGCGGCCCACTCTATCTGATATTGTCCCTCCCAGCATACCTGTTATCGAAGCGCAGATCAGCACTATCATCAACACATAGCCGGTGTAGAGCTCCTTGCGGTCTTCGGGGACACCAGCCATATCGGTGAGATAGAACTGCATAAACTCCTGCACGCTCCATAGCCCCATTACAACCAGGAACCTGGTGATCCAGACCCAGGCAAAGTTTGGGTGCTTTCTGGGGTCTATCCATAAGCTCTTAATGAAACCCAGCATGTCCAGTTTGCCAGGTGGATCTGTGCGTGGTTTTTCTTTGGTACCTATGACTGTCACAAACAGAAATAGCACCATACTGATACCTATTACTAAATAGCTTAGTCCGGTTTGTCCTGCATTCATCAGCAATCCGGCTGATAACACTCCCACAATTGTTCCCGCCTGGCTCATTGCAGCCATCCAACCGCTGGCGCTCCCTCGCTGCTCTTTGGGAACTACATCGGGAATGATCCCATTGTAAGCTCCACCGGCAAGGTTGTTACCTATCTGGGTGATTAAATAACCTACGAAATACAGCCAGAGGTTAAGTGTTCGTCCACCCATCCAGACCATTGCCAGCCCGATAAGGTTTATTGCAGTGCCGACGATCATATAGGGCCTGCGCCGGCCCAGTTTCGACATGCACCGGTCACTGAACGGGCCAGCGAGCAGGGGTATAATAAACGCCGGTATTGCTCCCATACCAAGTAATAGCCCGGTTGTCTCCGCTGGACGATTTGGGGCTATCTCCTTCATCTGACTTGGGATGATCATCATCAGTAATGCCCCCCAGATCAGGTTCATAGCAAACCAGAACGCACTCATAAAGAACTGGTCTTTAGCACGCATCTTCTTTGGTTGTTGTGTAGTTTCCATTATTCTGCCCCCTACTTCTCAGATGGTTTACTGATCAGCTTAAGACATTCGATAGATTCCCATAGATGGAGCACAACAAATACTGCGATTAAAGTGAATATGACCGAATCCACTATCATAACCGGGATTGTATTGGGGATTACCAAACGGACTACCAGGAAGAGCAGATATAGATATTCGAAGGCTCCGGTTGGCTTGGAGAATTTTGTCTTGATGACTTCGCCTCTGTCGGATACAAGATTAGCCATGAACTGCCCGGCCAGGGTCATCAACATTGCCAGGTATATAACTATGAACTGGTAAGTGTGGATTACATGAGCTGCATAAAAGGCTACAAACAACAGGTGCAGAAATATGAAGTCAACGGTACTGTCCAGATTGGCGCCAAACTCGGAGGCCTGCTTTAGGTAACGGGATACTCTCCCATCCAGCAAATCAGTCAACATTGCCAGTGCCATTCCAATGACCGACATATATCCAATCTTCAGCGCGATTCCAGCTATTATAATCGGCAGCAGGACCAGTCTGGAGATAGTTAGAATATTGCCAGCTGTAACGTATTTCACGTCGTTCTGCATCTTGTTGTATCCTTTCTGTATATCCCACAACATTGATACACAAAGAAACCTCGGGTTAGTATTACGACTAACGATTGTGAAAATCCTTTGTTGAATTGAACGAATGTGACATTGTATATATCTTTGGTACCGCCCAGTAATATGAGAACATTGTCATCCTGAGGAACGAAGGATCTGCTTTCCAGCCGAAAAAGCAGATACTTCGTTCCTCAGGATGACAAATACCGGCAACTTTGAACTGTTACATGTCTTTGACAAACGGAATGCGGCGGAATAGAATGCGTTTGGACAGTAGGCATAATAGCTAAACCTTATCTAGTGTGAATTTTGAAAAGGGTTGCGTAACTGTCATCCTGAGGAACGAAGGATCTGCTTTTTCCCGGATAGCAAAGCAGATCCTTCGTTCCTCAGGATGACACAGTGGTTGGCGGAGGGAATTGGATTTGAAAACCAGGATCGCGATTTGCATTTTACTGCTCTTTGCTACGGCAGCTTGTGCATCAGACAGGTTCACGTGCGATAAGAATGGATTTAAACTGAATAATAGACCGTTCATCCCTGTTGGTGCCTGTTATGCTGTGGTTACAGATCTGGACTTTGCTGGTAAGTATAACAAGGAAATAGCAGACAAGGACCTGGATATATGCAAAGACTTGAATATGAACATCCTGATGATTTTTCTGGATTATGCGTCCTTTGAGCCCTCTGATGACCACTGGAATGACTCATATACTTCGAATGTAGATGATTTCATTGAACGTGCATATAAGCGGGGGATATATATAGTCATCGGCACAAATAACTGGGCTGCTGGTTTTGAGTTCGAGAAAATACCAGCTTGTGAAGGAGATTCACGCAGCGATCAACGGTTTGCCAGTCAGATCATAATGCAGGAATCTGCTAAGTGGACAAGGGAATTTCTCACACGGTTGAAGAATAGGGATAAGCTGTTTGCCTGGGTGATCTTTGGTGAGCCTGCAACCAATGCATGGGCAAGTGAGACTGGATCCCTCAAACTGGGGTTTATGGCTGAGTATATGAAGTCCGGAATAATAACCCGATGGCACGACTATCTAAGACGCAAATACCGGTTGTTTTCGTGGTTGAAAGATTCCTGGTCACTCGGTGGAAAGATCGAGGCCATGCGGCCTGAGGAAGTCGACTTCGACACAGTGCGACCGGCATTTGAGGGTGATATCCACTACTATGCAGGACAGGAATATCCCAGCTCATGGCGGCGTTCGGAGGATTATCAACGGTTTCTGGTTGAGGAGTATACCCGCAATGTGAACTTCCTCTCTGATACTGTAAAGAGTGTTGATCCGGACCTGATGACCTGTAACAGCCTGCTTCCAGTGCTTTTGCCTGTGCTGCGATCGTGGAGATGGTCGATACCAGAAGTCCATCATGGAATCGCATTTCCTGATCGATTGATAGAGCCCCAGGTGAAGACCGATTTTACGGCTATTCGGTTCTCCCCGGATATGGACTCATGGTCGGAGAGCCTTTCACTGCCTTCTATGCCGATTGAGTATAAGCTCCAGTTCGGTCTTCCTGCAGCAATATGGTATATGAAACACGCTCTCAGCGAAGCCAATAAGCCCCTTATGTTTTTCGATCTGGACAATGCAGATTTCGGCAACTGGACCCCGGAGATGATGCGGACTTATACTTCCCAGGAATTACCTCTTGCGTTCTATGCCGGTGCCAATGGATACCTCTGGTGGGACTATAAGAACAATCCCGCAGTAGCTGCACCTTACGGTCTGGTAAACGATGACCGCACACCTACCAGTCGTTATAATGTGGCAAAGGATTTCAATAAGTGGCTACAACAATCGAATCTGCAGCCGGCAACTCCCGAAGTCACAATCATAATGAATGAGACCGACATAATAGTGAATAGCTGGGATACTTGGGCATCAATTGAAGCGCTCTCCGAATCGCTGTTGAGCCGTGGGGTTACCTATGAAGTAATTACCGTTGGGGAGTTCGTAAGTTCACCAAAAACGCGTTCAAAAGTGATCTGGCTTAGGAATGGTTTTGCAGACATTGACCCGCAGCACCCGACGTTTCGAAAGTTGATGGAAGACCCGAAGAAGCAGGTGCTTGTTATTGGCATGGATAGATTCATATCGACTGAGGCAGAAAAGTATAATGGCAATCTAGCTAACGCCAGTGTCAATGTTTTCCGCAGCAGTGCAGGGAAGCTGTCTATCAAAAGTGGACCTTTCCAGCCCAAAGCTCCATTTAAACCAATGAGTGGCAAGCTAATGCCCATCGATAAGCCTGCTTACATCTCTGGTAAATATGGGATATTGCTTGACGATGGAAAGAGTGTTGAACACGCAGTCGGTCTTGCGGTCGCCAACGTTGAGCTGCCTGCTAAAGGAGACCTGATCCCGCTGCTTGAGGATTCTGATGGAAAAGCCCTGGCAATAGGGGATAGGAAATCACCAAACAAAACTCTGTTGCTGCTGCAACTTCAGGCGATCTGGTATGCAGACAAGGAGTCAGGGGTGCTGGATTTGGTTCCGGACCTGCTGGGTATAAGTCGAAAATATCGACAACCCGGTGTTGCGACAGTTCCGGCAAAGAAAGGCAGATTTATGATCAGGACATTCGGAGATCCAACTCCTGCCCCTGTCGGATTGACATTTAATTCTGAAGGTAAACTTGTCCATTCAGATGCACCTCTGAAAACCGGAGAAGTGAGGTTGGTAGGCAAATGAATATTTTCTTTTACAAGACTGATATAGGGCGCATTGGAATAGCTGAAGATTCCGGTTCTGTCAGGAATGTCTATTTTGAGACGGATGTTATCCCGAGCGATATTGAAGTCCATGAGACTGAAACTATCAGAGAAGCATCCAGGCAGTTAAAAGCTTACCTGGCTGGCGAATTGAAGAGTTTTACGCTGCCATTGGCACCTGTTGGCACAGATTATATGCAGAAAGTGTGGCGTCTGCTTTGTGAAATCCCATATGGACAGACAGCCAGCTATAAAGATATTGCGGCTAATGCAGGTAACCCAAAGGCTGCACGTGCTGTCGGGTTGGCGAACAACAGAAATCCAATTCCGATATTCATCCCCTGCCACAGAGTAATAGGCACTAGTGGAAAACTCACAGGTTACCGCGGTGGACTGGATATCAAGCACAGGTTACTGGAACTGGAGTCAGGGGAATAATATCCGAGTGTAGACACTGTCATCCTGAGGAACGAAGGATCTGCTTTTACTTAGTCGAAACAGCAGATCCTTCGTTCCTCAGGATGACAGCGTGGGATGGTGTGGGAGTCATTCGAACTAATGGCAGTCTTTAAATATGGAAGCGTTGAAATTGAATACCTGAAGAAACGTGACAAGAAGCTTGGGGCTGCTATCGACAGGATCGGGATAATTGAACGAAGAGTTGTACCTGATCCGTTCGCCGCACTTGTTATGAGCATTGTGAGCCAGCAGATATCCAGTAAAGCGGCTGATACTGTCTGCAACAGACTGCGCGAGATGCTGGTTGAGATTACACCGGAGAACGTTGTAAATGCCAGCCTGGACGAGATCCAAAAATGCGGGATGTCTGTCCGAAAGGCCAATTACATCAGGGGTATAGGCGATGCGGTGGTCTCCGGGGATCTGGATATCGCAGGTTTTAACGAACTTCCGGACGAAGAGATCATCCGGCAGTTGGTATCTCTTTCTGGCGTAGGTCTATGGACAGCTGAAATGCTCCTGATCTTCTCTCTGGGCAGACCGGATGTGCTCAGCTGGGGTGATTTGGCAATACGACGCGGGATGATGAACTTGTATGGTCTGAAATCGCTACCGAAAGAACAGTTTGAACGCTATCGCAAGAGATACTCTCCTTATGGATCTGTTGCATCGCTGTATCTGTGGGCTTTATCGGTTATGTAGCGAAAACAGCATTGGTTCTAGTTGGCGTTCCTTTGCCAAAACTGCCTCGCGATTGGCTTGGAGCTGTCGGTCCAGCCGAAACCACCGTGATAACCGTAGAGCGTCCACGAGGCATTGAGGGTCTCGTTAAGCAGCATTTCATCCCTGGTCCAACGGGCTACTGAGTGACCTGTGCGGCTTTCCGCGTAACCAATCACTCCGAATTCACCTACATCGAGTGGTGGATGCCCGTTTTTTATCCACCAACGGTAGACCGGCAGGCAGCTTCCTCGCAGAGTCCAGCGGTCCCACCACTCAACAGGAGCATCCCAGCTCTCATCGCGCCAGTTAATGATCGGAATCCATGATGGATAGGGCTTGACCGGTGCATCTTCGGGTGATTCAGGTTTGTTTAACATTGACTGATGAGTGAACCCATGAGGGTAATAAATATGGACACCGTAAATTACATTGCTGTCATGCATCTTGCGTAAAAGTGGGAAACCACTGGGGTTGGCTCCACGCCCGGCTTCAACCAGGATCGGCATTTGCGGATCGATCCTGCGTATGGCTGCGATAGCTTTTTCGGCAAGATCAAACCATTTGTTATTTTCCTCAAGCGTCTGTTCACCCGGCTCGTTCCGCAAATCCAGCAATGTGACTACATCCCGGAAGTCCTTGCAAGCCAGCGCAACATTCTGCCAGAAATCCGGGAAGCTGAGTTTTTGAGTAGCATCCCCTTTTCTAAGTTCAACATCATCAGGACCAATAAAGTGGGCATCGATAGAAGCTTTAATACCGTACCTGCGGCAATTGACTAGTATTGGTTTGAGGGTTGCAAACCAGGCATCAAAACCCTCTTTGGGTGGGTCTATGACTACGATGCGAATATAATTGACGCCGTCTTTTGCGAGGATGGCGATGTCTTCCGGCATTGTCATATTAGACCAGATGTTAATACCCCTCCGTCCAGTTAAAGGATTAACCGGGTATTTGGGCAATCTATAAGAGAGTGTTTTGCCATTGATGTAACTGAATGGAAGCTGGAAATCGAACTCACCATTTCGGAGCGCTTTGCCCCATTTTCCTCCAACAATTTTCCTTGTCGACTTCCACAATGCCTTCGGAGCACTTGGTGATTTGGATGTAAGTGCAAGCTGGAGCATGGGAGGAATCGGCGCGATGTTATTTTGGCCTCCGATGAAGTACTGCGTGATCGTGTTTCCCCGCCTTATTTGAACTGCATCAGTTGGTATCGCTGGCAGTATCTTACGCCAGGTTTCTGCATCAGATAAGTTCTTGATTGGAAGCATCCATACAGTGGCGCCCCTGGGGAGTGAGACTTGTGCTGAGTTATTATCAACAGATGCATTCAACTTTCCGGAGCTTGCAGCAATGAGTAACTGCCATGATTCTCCCTGGACAATCAGAGTATCAGGTCTTCCGGTTTTTATGATGACTTTGGTTTCTGGAATTGAAAGGCTTTCTAGGTTGTTTAATCGTATTGCAGGTGAAAAATCGGAAACTGCCATCGTGAAATCTATGCTTTTCCACACTGCTCCCATCCATGAACGGTCTACCGAGAAATGCATGGCAGGACTAGCCAAACTCAGCGTTGGACCACCCAGCCAGGTAATCTTAAATGGTGTAGGCTCGGATGCAAATAGTCCCCCGGACTTGTCGGCTGAAACACCTGTTGCAGTGCCATCTGTGACAAATCCCTGCAGTATAGGAGCCCGGAGCCAGGTAAATGGGTCTGATTGATAATCAGGAAGTATCTGCCCTCCAACACGCTTATTTGCTGACTGTACAAGTTCGTCTGTAGATAAACTCAGGTTACTCAGTTCTTTCGCTGCAAGGTCCACTTCTCCAGCACTCAGGATGCTTTTGATGTATTCAACTTGCTGGACTAACTTGAGTATACTGGGCTGCAAGCTTCGAAGTTTTAAATCTGGAACTGATGCGGCGTTTTGGATGTATCGAATCTGTTGATCGATATCAACAAAGCTGGCAGTCAACTCAAGCCATCGCTCAATCCTGGCGACATACTTGCCTGCGTCTCCACCATTTCTGGCAGCATTATCGAATGCTTCTACTTCGGCAACCATATGTGCAGTATCAATGCCTGCTGGATACGGAAATGCGAGTGCACGCTTATATGCAGTTACCCGATAGGGTGGCGTATAGGAAATTGGTTCGATTTTCAACCAGTCTATAGCAATGCCTGCAGCACCAACTTCGTTTCCGTGTTTCAGGATTAGATTCCGAAAAGGCATATCGGCATTTATAGTCAGCTGGAAATCGTGGAATTCGTTGTCTGTGAAGCTGGGAAGTGGTAGACCATTTGCCGGCAGATGGTCCTCCCCTTTTTGCCAGTAGAAAAGTGTTTTGGCCGCGGTGTCTTTTGCTCCATACAGTCTGAAAGTGACCTTGTATGATCCGGCTGGCAGGTTACGCCCGAGATCAACAGTAGCCCAGGCCCAGCTTCCCATATCCGTACCCAAACGAGCTACTTTACCGCCAGATGCGTCAGAGACATCCAGTAGTTCCATGCCTGGAATAGACTCTGTTTCGATCCTGATATCGGACTGAGACCGGACAGGAGAGACCAGTATCAAGCCTAGAATCAATAATATTAGACCACTTTTAAGATTCATTCCTTTCCAAATCCTACAGTCAGGGAAATCACCTTATCTACCGGTGCGATTGGCCCACTTAATGATGGTAGAGGAACCTTGGTAGTGAAATAATACTTCACCTGGCTGTGGTTTTCCTCGATATATTTGGATTCAAACATTGTTTGGTAACCACTCGAATGACATGATGTAGAGACCATTGAAGAATGTATCTGTTTTTGAGGAACCGAGAAAGCAATACCCCCTGAATCGGCATTGATTTCTTTGAATGGTATGTTGCGAAGGGTAGCACTGCGGCTTGTAATATATTCGGCACTTGGGCTGATGTCGGAGTACTTTGCAGATATCGACAAGGTTTTTATCATCCTGCCGTTCGGGCTAACTTCACCGCTGATATTACATATACTGGTAACGTTTTGGGTACCTTGAACCGTAATCTGCTTTCCGTCTTTGGCACTTGTACCATTGTATTGGCTGCTCTTATTCGATCTGTAGCTGTATGTAAAGTGCGTCCCATTCCATGTCAAGGTAATGATCGGTTTGGGGCCGTCAAAGATTGCTTCCGGGAAACTTGCACCATACCCGCTCCTGTAGTCATCAACACTAATCCCGCAGGTTAAATTCTTCATCTGTTGCAGCTTTGCAAGAAGAGGGCTGACTTTTGATTTGTTCTTTACTGCCTGTGGTTTCTTTTTCGGCGTGCCCTGAACTTCAATATCAACAGATGCGAGCATAGTCTTCGTCGATACCAGAGGAGAATCGGATGGTATATTCGTTCCGCCAATATTTATCGTTCGTTTGACTGTGACCGGATATGTGCCAGGTTGGGCATATGCAAAATGCCTTATCCAGTCACTCTGGCCTGCACGGCCTGTCGGTTTCCATGTGTCCTCAACATCCACGAAGTATTTGCCTTTGCCATATAATCTGGTTAACAGTCCCCTTACCTGTGCGAGTTCCTCACCTGGCTTTCCTCTCAAGGTATCTACTTTTGCAGTAATAGCCATCTGGCTGCCGTCTGTCGGCATTATTGCTGGTGACGGAGAGTATGTTAGCATAATACCCTTCGATATATATTTATCCCGATAGTCGAGTATAGCCATCATCCACTGTTCTCTTCGGGCTCTCCATGCACGTTCTATTACGGGACAACACTCATCAAAGATGTCTTCAGCGACTGCATCATCGTGAACAGCATTAGCAGTTCCGGCTTGTTTGTCAGCTGCCAGATTAGCCAGTCCGCGCACAAATGCTCGGAGTTTATCTTCATCTCCCTCTCTGTACCGCTCAGCCAGTTGGTCTATGGTATATACTTTGCCTTCTGCATTTTCCCTGCCTCTGGCTGTATAGATTCCTGCAAGCAGATCGAATGCCTGTTGGGAGCCTGCAGCCATATCATACCCGGCCTCTCGTGTGGAGTCCATACAGTAGTTTGTCAGATGTGCAAGCAGACTTGCAGGCAGCGGCGCCATAAAATCTGCACAACCAAGCATTACACCAGCTGGATCTCTTGCACCTGCCGCGCGCGATACTTCGACTGTAGAAACATACAGCATTAAAGCATCCAGCACTTTATCCAGCGGCACTTTTTGAGCTGCTTTCATAACATCCGATGCAAAATCATGGGAATTGTCGACAGCATTTATCAGGTTTCCCAATACCAGGCGCTGGGTTGTTGAACGATTGTCTATCTTTGACATGATTGCAGCAGTAGTTTTAGCACGAGACAGCACGGTTTGCAGTCTGCCTTCAAGTTGTGTAAGGTTTATAGGATTATCCTGCAGCTCTTTTGTAAGTGCACGAAGTTCATCCCTCCACGAACCGCCGGCGCTAAGTCTTGCAAGGTCACGTCCTTTTGCCAGATCGCGCTCCAGGCGTTCCAGATATTTGGCTACCTTTTCTCCATTGCCTTTACTCATGAAATCTTCAGCATGGGAAATCCATTGCTTGGATGTATTGCCCATGCCACTGCTCGTATATTCTGCGATCCCCTCTTCAAGATGGGTCATATCAGCTGCACCTGTAAAGACCTTATTGAGGGTTTTACCTTCGGCGGACTTTTGTGGAACGGAGTATACCAGCTTGCCTCTTTTTAACTCATAGTTCTGTGTCCAGGTTTTAGAACCTTTACCATACAGACCTTCTGTAACATCCTCAGTTATCTGGACAGTTTTACCCGTCTGCGACATACCAGGAACTTGGTTCAATTCCTTGAACCGCTCAACCGCATCCTCCGCTTTTTCGACACCATTCATAAGCTGTGACGGAGGATAAAAATTGGTGGATTTGAGGATTTCGTCTGCCTTGTCGCCGAACTCATCCCGGATAGTCTTCTCCAGAGCGTTGCGTGCATTCCTCCACTCTTCTGCAGCCAATTCCGGAGGTGTCCCTTTCGGCAACACAAGGCGCATATCGTGATCTGAAGCACCACCCTTGAGTGGATCGCCATACCCTTTACCGGATACCCACGAACCCAGCACCATGATGCTGCATCCAAGCTTTTGGGAAATGTCCTTGACTGCGCTAAGCACTCTACTGTTAGTGGCATTCTGTGCAACTGCACAAGATCCTGGCATAAGCAGGGCAGCCAGCACAAATAGAGCTACAATCGCGGTTAGGAAAGGGGGTTTTACTACAAACCATTTTTTGTGCAACATACTATCACTCCCGAACCTGAACTGGTCAAATTGATTATATAGTATACGACAACCAATTGGATTAGATAAAATTACCTTGGTTGTCTGGTTTGCGGTAGGTTCAAGGAATACACTTGGGACTTGGCTAGTACACACAAAATCCCTCCGGTGGACTAAGTACCGGAGGGATTTAAGCACATAACGATATCCGAATTGTTTATGCTGCTTTCTCTTGTGGGGCGGAGTAATGCTCTATGAACTTGCTTACCAGGTCAGGATCAAACTGTCCTCCGGCTCCTGCCAGTATCTCATTTAGTGCTTCTTCCACAGACATAGCTTTCCTGTAGGGCCGGTCGGATGTCATGGCATCAAACGAATCTGCGATTGCCATTATCCTGGCGGTAATTGGTATCTGCTCACCTTTTAGGCCATCCGGGTATCCTTTGCCATCCCATCTCTCGTGATGAAACAGTACGGCTGGAAGTATTTGATCAAGCTGCGGAGCCCTTCTCAGGATACCAGCGGAGATCACCGGGTGCTGGTTGATCATACTGCGTTCTTCATCAGAAAGACTGCCCGGCTTATTGAGGATCGATTCGGGAACGCCTGTCTTGCCTATGTCGTGTAGGAGACCGGCTATCCTCATGCCATTGACCCATTCAATATCTATATCCACTGCTTCGGCGATCTGTTGTGCATATTCTGCAACACGTTCCGAATGCCCGCTGTCATGCCTGTCTTTCGAATCGACTTCCTCGGTCAAAGAAGCAATAGCAGAATTACCTGTGTTGTGGAGTGCATCAAACAGTTTCTGAGGGTCAAACAACTCCCCGGATTCCGGAGTTTCGTAAGCGTAGACACTATTGCGCCTGATATGCTTGGCACGACACAATGCAATGTCAGCAGCCATAGCAAGGCCATCCTTGGAGTCGTGATCCTTTGGGAAAGATGCTACACCTGCAGTCATAGTCAAACGCATCCTGGGTGCGGTATCTTTGATACCTGGTTTGATAAGATCGTGGAAAGGCACGGCCAGGAATTCGTGTTTTTCTACATATTCACGAATACGTTGGGCGGTAGTTGTTGCACTCTCTGAGTCAGTTTCCGGAAGGATTACTGCAAACTCGTCTCCTCCGTACCGTATGGCTATATCCGTAGTCCGCAACTGTTCAACCAGAACACTGGCAAGCTGGGCTACTGCACTGTCCCCAACCATGTGTCCATATGTGTCATTTACTGATTTAAACCGGTCCAGATCAATCATAACAACACTGAGGTTGCGGTCATATCGCTTGGCTCTGTCCAGTTCCTCCTCAAGTTTTGTATGGAAATACATATGGTTGTATAGACCGGTCAGAGAGTCACGCGAGCTACATTCCACTATCCTTTCGCGGGCTTCCTGGATGGAAGCCACCATTGAATTAAACGTATTGGCAAAATCGCCTATCTCATCTTTCCACTTAACATTGATCCTGTAGTCCAGATTGCCGGAACTTACCTGGTCAGCAGCGTCTATAAACTCTCCTAACCTCTGTAAGACAACAACAGTAACCAGCACGCTCAAGACAAATGCCGCTAAAACAACCCATATCGCTGTTTTAAACACTGACGCAAACAATCTGTGTTGTTCTGCACGCAGGTTGGCTACACTCATATCAACACCGAGAATAGCAATCGCTTTTCCGGACTTATCGTATATAGGTGCATATGCGGATATGAATTCACCCCATTGGTCCTTTGTTGCTTCAAAATCTGCCGATGGGCGCTTGAAAGCCTTTAGTATTTCCGGACAATGAGTGGTATTGTACTTGTCACCCACATGAGACATGTCATTTTTGTCTGCAGAATTGTCCAGCACGAACTGAAGTGTTTTGGGGTTTGATGTATGCCTCATTATGTATACATAAGTAACAGAACTGTTGGCATCGTTCATTCTTGCAAGCTGCTTTTTTAGTGTGGTATACCCAGATGATAACTCATCATCTGTGGTGGTAATGGATTTGATTACGTCTACATTGATCTGCGAAGCCATAACCGACGCAACGTGCATCAGGCGGCTCCTGACCTGCTGATGTAATGCGCCGGCGGAGTCGGAGTATAATTTCATTGTTATAGCAAGGCTGATTGTCACTAATGTTAAAGTGATACCGATGAATAACCGCTTGCCAATTTTAGATCTGTAGACAGCTGCTGTCATTACGCCTCCGAAATAAATGCTTGTTGAGTATTTCGATTCAGAAACACACTATTCCTCATTTCCTCTTTCCATATTTTCTGGACATACTAATGCGATATTGAATAGCGATTTATTGTAGAAATCACGGTAAGCATATGATCAGGGGTGGAGATATATGTTGGTGAGTTTGGAAATATCAGGTAATTGGGAATTGACATGTTAATTCCCACTTGCTCACGCAGAGATGAGATTAATTCTAGTTATTAATCGACAGGCAAGAGGACGATCATCCTGTCATAGAGGCTTGATTGAGAGGTTGTAAAACCTATTTAGTCCTTCACAGCCAAGGATTCCTGCGTGGAACGGTTGTGTAAGTTCCGGGACATAGCAGCCTATGATTCTGTCAGCCACGGATATCTTCATCTCGGCATCCTTGATCTCTACTTTGAGGTTATAGATCGTATCTGGAAATAATTCAAAACTGGCATAGCAGATGCGGACATAGATAGGGTCAGCTAAAGGGCCATAGTGTCTCCAGACATTGATGCCTTCATTGTAGATAACGACTTCAATCTGCTTGTCGAATGCAAAGTCACCATCCTCGCGGAGTCTGAACTGGTTGCAGAAAGACAGCACCGGTGCCATCTGTGGATAAAAACTCATCCGACTTGAGACTTTTACACCGGGATTCACCTTGGCTTTGGTCATGAGACTGACATAAAACTCATCACCCCTGGGACCCAGTCCATCATTCGCGGTGCATCCATCGGGGATTTTGTTAGCTATACAATCAACCTCCTGCACCCAGTCTCCATACACATCGGTATAAGGATTTCGAGCTCTGAGAAACATATCAGGGTCCCATTTACCCTGGGCAAAATTGATGTCGAGTGTATCTATAAGACTATCCAAAACAATATCCCCCTGGTGTATGAACAAACAAATTGTAATGAGCAAGCATTATTATACCATTCCGGTAGCAGGGAGTGGATCTGTTGAACAGGATTTATATGAGATATAGGTCTTTGAAGGATTCACCCATTCCTCTGCCTAATAGTCCACCATCGAAATCTTTAAACACACCAGTCTCCAGGAGATCACAGGATATGTTCAATCGTGTTTTATATGCTCTGATTTGCTTTATACTGCTTCCCGTTGCACTTTGCGCTGCACAGAAAACAACTGTTGCCCCTATGACCAGCGCTCCGGTGTTGGATGGGAAGTTATCTCCTGGTGAGTGGGATCAGGCTTCTTGTAGTCCGGTGCAGATGTCTATGGCTGGGGATAAGGCTGTTACTCCGAGTGGGGTTTTCTATATTGGGCATGTTGGGCCTGACCTTTATCTGGCGTTTTATACGGACAGTCTGACCAAGGCTCCTGTTGCTAAGGCTACTAAACACGATGGGGAAGTCTGGTTTGATGATGCGGTAGAGTTCTTTGTCGGGTGGAAAGCGGTTACTTATCAGATCATAGTTAACTCAGTGAACGTTATGCTGGATGCAAAAGGCAGCGATCAGTCATATACCGGTCCCTGGGAGACTGCAGCATCGGTTATTGATGAAAACGGGAAGCACGGTTATATGGTTGAGGTCAAGATGCCTCTGGAGAAGCTTGGGGTGGGGGTTCCTGTTAATGGAGATGAGATCCATCTGCAGGTCGGGATGGATATGCCTAAGTCTAACCCTCAGGCCCTGTGGCAGCCGGTTACTCAGATGAGTTTGATTGCTCTGCCTGAGAGCGTGGCAGTCTGGAATGGTTCACCACAGCGGATTCGGGTGTTGGACTTAAAGGATGAAGGCAGACTGCTGCAGGTGAGTGGAGATTTTGCAGGGGTTGTGTATGGATATCTGACGAATCTGGGGAATGGATCGAAGCAGTCCTATCTATTATTGGGCAATGCCAGCGAGAAGATTAACGTCAGGGGTGGATCTGCTTACTCTTTCGAAGTCACCGGGCCTGATCTTTATTATGCCATTAAGTTCTCAGCGACAATGACCATACCGGTGGTTGCTGTCCTGGCTCCTGCTAAGGATTCTATCTATGTGCAGTGCGATTCGCGAACGATCCCGGCTGATAAACGGACTCCCATAACCATTAAAGCTCTGCGCGGCGATAAGACCTTGTGGACCGGTAAGATGGATCTTGCCCGGATGAAAGGCCTCAACTATCTGTTTATCAGCTACAAAGGCTGGGAACCTGGGATTGTAGATATAGCTGTAGAGGACAGCGCTTCAGGCAAAGAAATCGGCAGGACTCCTGTTAAGATTCCTGAGAAGATGCCTGCCTGGATGAGTTTCCGTCCTCCGACTACTCCGCTGGCTCCTGCTCCCTGGACTCCAGTCAAAGCTGTGAAGTCACAGGCGCAGGTCTGGGGTAGGGTGTTCAGCCTTGGAAAGACTCCGTTTCTTGACCAGGTGACATCCCTTGGTCAGAACGTTTTGGCTTCTCCGGTCCGGCTGGAAGGTCAGGTTAACGGCAAGTCTGTAAAGTGGACAGTTAACTCCTGGCGGTTAGTTTCGAGAAACGATGAAAAAGCTGTGTATGCGTGTGAAGCATCATCGGGTACTTTGAAACTCAGCGTAAAATCGACGATTGAGTTTGATGGGATGATGAGGATTGACTGGAAGCTGGTACCTTCATCTAAACCCGTTACGATTACGAATCTGCGGTTTGTTGTACCGGTTAGTCCGAAAGTCGGTAAGTCATATACCCGTTATGGATATCTGACACCTGTTTATAAAGATGAACGGGACTGGAACCAGATGGGGGATATTCCGGCTGGAGGGGTGTCTTTTGCATTCTCTCCATTTGTGTGGATTGGGGATACAGCCAGGGGTATCCAGTGGTTTGCTGAACACAATGCTGACTGGACATCGAAGAACGTCATGAAAACTGGGCAGATAGTCAGGTCAAAAAAATCGACTGATCTCATTTTGCATTTGGCTGATGCAGGCAGAAAAATATCAGCTCCAGTGAGTTTCACGTTCGGCTTGATGCCCAGTCCGGTAAAGAAGCGGATGTATGATGACGATCTGACCGGTCCCAGGGCGATGAGTCTGCCTACTCCTCCGCAGATTGAGGAGTTCGATATTGAACCAGCCGACAAGAGTGATTTTACGAAGTCCGGGGCTTATGTGCAGATTCCTATGGGCCTGGATGATCGCAAAGGGCCAGGCTGTTCTGAACTCGATTTTCGAGTTGATTGGGACCCTGTTGATCCAAAACCATACCAGAAAGATATCTACCTGATGAGTCGTGCAGACTGGGGTGGGAACTATGTGAACCTGCTCTGGTCAGCTGAGACAAAATCGCTCCGCATAACCCACCAGTTTCCGAATGCAGGCATGAACACGATTGCTGAAGCGCCGGTTGACCTGAAGCAAGGGCAGTGGTGCAGGCTGGCTTTCAATATATCGGATACTCTGGATGTGTATCTGGATGGTAAGCAGGTTATATCGGCAAAAGACCCGTATCCGGTCCCGGCATTGAGAGGAGATTTCATCGGAGGCGGCGGTTACATCACTATCAAAGGCTGGAGAGTATCAGACAAGCCCCGGAATCCGGAGGAGTTTAAGCCAGGTGTAAGATGGACTGTTGACCCAACTGTCAGGAACCTCGAGCTCATGCAGCACGATCCGACACCACTAAACTATGGAACCCCTGTCTATGCCAGGTCATCAGCTCCGGCATATCTCAAAGGTTGCTGGAAGTATGACAAAGTCAACCATTGGATGACTGCTCTGCCTGACAATCCTGTCTATATAGGGCAAGGTTCTCCGAAGCCTGCACGCAATAAAGCTACGATATTCTTCGATTGGAGTGTAGATATCCTGGGCAGTGGGGGTGTGCGCGATCCTGAGACGTTTGCAAAATATATCGGTATTGGCAACAAGAAGGGGATTCGATCTCTCCCATATGGCGCCAACTGCATAAACAGTGTTGAACCGGACTTCGAGGACTTCAAATGGGACACCTCCAGCACCGGTCCCGATATCGAACCCGCTTCTATGTGGCTGGAGAAGGGGGAGTCTGCTTACTTTGTATGTCCGGGGAGTATCGGAGGTCGTCGGAGTCTATATTTTATGGACCAGGCGATGAAGCTTGGAGCTGGTGGAGTTTATCAGGATATGGCAGGATGCTATCCTGACTTGTGTTCAAACCCGATGCACGGACACGCTCCGGTAGTAGACCCGGTCACCGGTAAAGACGTTCCAGTGTTGCGGATATTCGATATGCGGCAGTATATGAAAGATATGTACCGCATGGTCAAACACTACAGGAAAGACGGGCTGATCTTCATCCACTCAACAGCAGGTTTTGATCTGCCGACTCACTCCTTTGCAGATGGAGCAACAGGTGGAGAGAACCTGGGCAATGCCAAAAACTGGAAGCCCCGTGCAACCCCGGAAGCTGTGCGTGTCGACTATATGGGCAGGCAGTTTGGTATCAATTCAGCTCCGCTGTTTATGGATAACCAGCCAGTGCCATTGGAGTATGCCATGGCAGTATCCGCAGTCCACGGCACTACCCCTGCAGCAATGTTCTCAATGTACTGGCCGAGAGCAATTAAGATATGGGGCCTTTCCGATGCATTCAATACTGCCTCTGCCAAATGGCTGCCATACTACGAACCTGACCAGTGCCCATTCAAACCAATCGATAAGAACCTTCTGGCTAGCGGATATCTCCACAAAGGCAAAAATGCACTGCTGATAGTCTCCAACTGCACAGAGAAACCGATCAAATCAGGGGTGCGTATAGACTGGAAAGCTTTAGGATTGCCTGAGACATCCAAAGTAGTAATGGTTAACACGAACGAGTCTTTGACTGTTTCCAAAGGTGTGATAGAACTGCCTGAGCTATTGGCTGGGTGGGTTTATTATGTTTGGGTTGGAGAGACAAAGTAGCCATCAGCCTGCTCAAAAATAGGCCACGGATGGATGTAATCATTCTATCCGTGGTTGTTCTTTACCATCATAATGACTGGCTTTTCTTCCAATCCCCGATAAAATTATTTCAATATTTTGAGTAATTCCCCAGTATGGCATAAATTATGCTGATTAAGCATATATAAGGTAATAATTATCGAATTAACCAGTTCGATTCATTGAGTATTGTCGCACATATTTATACTGTTTTTCTGCCATGTTTAATATGTCTTATATCAAAAAGACTGTTACATAACAAGGAGAACAAGAGATGAGATGTGTAAGATCTGCGGAATTACTCATTTTGTCGGTTGCAGCGGTTGCCTTACTTTTGGTATTCTGCTGTCCGGCAAATGCAACAGATAGTAATAAATGGATCCTCGGTGCTAGTGGGTCATGGGGAGATTCGGGTAACTGGTCATTGGGACTTGTCCCTGACTCCACGCATGATGCTCTAATAGAGCTGATCGATGGAAATAAGGTCATCACATATTCCTCAGGCACCTCCTCCATAAACAGCCTGGATTCCTATGAAAGAATCAAGATAACCGGTGGGCATCTGACGACGAATACGGATTCCATTATCCGTAATGTATTAGAGATCACAGGTGGTGAGTTGACTGCAGCCACGATCTTCAACATTGAAGGTCTGCTGTGGACAGGCGGAACTATTTCAGGATCTGGACCATTGACTCTGACAGCAGGGCATTCAGGCGCGATATCCGGTGCCTCGGCGAAGTACCTCAAGCAGACGTTGAATAATCAAGGGACGCTTACTTGGATCGGATCTGCTGATGTCACAGGTTACGATACTACCGTGATTAACAACAACGGACTTTACGACCTGCAACATGCGGGGAGTATTGTGGTACTCGGCCAGGTTGCAGGACATTCAACGGCTACATTCAACAACACAGGGATATTTCGCAAATCCTCAGGAACAGATATAAGCTACATTGACTGGATATTTAACAATGCTTCCGGTGCATCTGTTGAAGCAAATACAGGTAGTATACGATTCCGCAGAGGCGGAAATATACAGGGCAATTTCACCGGGGCAGGTAAATCCTACCTGGAAAATGCTTCATTCAATCTGGTCGGTGCCGTGAATTCCGAGAACCTGGTGCTGGATGGAGCAACACTCAACGGCAGCGGCGGCTCACTCTCCGGCAGTTCATTTGTGTGGAACTATGGAACAATGACAGGAACAATAGACACATCCGGAAATATGGAGGTTAGTGGAGCATCCACTAAATATCTGAACGGTATTCTAAGCAACTCCGGGACCATACTTTGGAAAGGGTCGGCTGATGTAACAGGTTACGATACTACCGTGATCAACAACAACGGACTTTACGACCTGCAACATGCAGGGAGTATTGTGGCACTCGGTCAGGTTGCAGGACATTCAACGGCTACATTCAACAACACAGGGATATTTCGCAAATCCTCAGGAACAGACATAAGCTACGTTGACTGGATATTTAACAATGCTTCCGGTGCATCTGTTGAAGCAAATACAGGTAGTATACGATTCCGCAGAGGCGGAAATATACAGGGCAATTTCACCGGGGCAGGTAAATCTTACCTGGAAAATGGTACATTCTATCTGGTAGGTGCCCTGAATTCCGAGAACCTGGTGCTGGATGGAGCAACACTCAACGGCGGCGGTGGCTCACTCTCCGGCAGTCTATTTGTGTGGAACTATGGAACAATGACAGGAACAATAGACACATCCGGAAATATGGAGGTTAGTGGAGCATCCACTAAATATCTGAACGGTATACTAAACAACTCCGGGAACATACTTTGGAAAGGGTCCGCTGATGTCACAGGTTACGATACTACCGTGATTAACAACAACGGACTTTACGACATTCAACATGCGGGGAGTATTGTGGTACTTGGCCAGGTTGCAGGACATTCAACGGCTGCTTTCAACAACGCAGGGATATTTCGCAAATCCTCAGGAACAGACATAAGCTACGTTGACTGGATATTTAACAATGCTTCCGGTGCATCTGTTGAAGCAAATACAGGTAGTATACGATTCCGCAGAGGTGGCAATATACAGGGCAATTTCACCGGGGCAGGTAAATCCTACCTGGAAAATGGTTCATTCAATCTGGTCGGTGCCCTGAATTCCGAGAACCTGGTGCTGGATGGAGCAACTCTCGATGGTAATGTTGGTTCACTCTCCGGCAGTTTATTTGTGTGGAACTATGGAACAATGACAGGAACTATAAACACATCCGGAAATATGGAGGTTAGTGGACCATCCACTAAATATCTGAACGGTATTCTAAACAACTCCGGGACCATACTTTGGAAAGGGTCAGCTGATGTCACAGGTTATGATACTACCGTGATTAACAACCACGGACATTACGACCTGCAACATGCGGGGAGTATTGTGGCACTCGGCCAGGTTGCAGGACATTCAACGGCTGCATTCAACAACACAGGGATATTTCGCAAATCCTCAGGAACCGACAACAGTTACATAGATTGGAATTTCACGAATAATGGCACTATCGATGCCCAGACAGGGACTATCAATCTGAGGAAAGGACTGACCAACTACTCAGGCAATGTCCTGACAGGAGGAACCTACCTCATCACCAGTACCCTTAAGGTGAAAGATGCTGATATTGTCACCAACGGTGGTAATATTGTTCTTAACGGTTCCGGATCGAAATTCGTAGATGATGCCAATGTTAATGCTCTAGCCAACTTTGCAACCAATACCGGCGGGTTTACCATCAAAAACGGCAGAGACTTTGATACAAAGGGTGCTCTGGCCAACTCCGGGTATGTAGGTGTAAAGAACGGCAGCACCCTGAGTGTTAAGGGCAACTATACACAGTCTGCAGGCAGTACCCAGCTGGAAGATGGCACAATTAGGACGACAGACGCTGCGTATGATGTTCTGATTGATGGTGGAGTATTGGCCGGAAACGGGACTATCGAGTCCGATGTGTTTTCCAGTGGAGAGGTGTCCCCGGGTCTGTCACCTGGAACACTCTACATAAACGGTAACTATACACAGCAATCCAGCGGTTTACTCACTATTGAACTGGCTACACTTACCGATTTTGACAAGCTCAATATTACAGGAGATGCGAATCTGGCTGGAACTCTATCGGTGAAAATGCTCAATACTCTCACAGTATCCGCTGGAGATCAGTTTATATTCCTGATGTGCTCAACCGGAACCAGAAATGGAAAGTTCGATTTTGTGAATGGTTTATCAGCAGGTCCACTTAGTGTATTTGATGTTCAGTATGACAATACCTATGTGAAACTGGTAGCACTCACAGACTACAGTGCAGTCCCGGAACCATCTTCACTGGTTGTGCTGTTTGGCGGGGTTTCTGGTCTGGTAGTTTTTGTAAGGAGAAGAAGAAGCTGATAGAAAAGCCCGGTTGCTGCGATGCGTTCGAAAACCTCCGGCGCATCGCAGCAACAGCCCACGTTTACACTTGCCACTTATACATCCTCATTCTATACTGTATCAGATGACTAAACTCAACCCCGAAAACCCCATAGAACTCCAACAAATGCTCCATGCCGGTATGGGCAGGGCTATTCTGTTTCTTATGAATCAGGATACTGCACAATATCGCGACGTGATACTGGATGCCTGCCTGCACAATTATGCTTATGATAAGCAATGCGAGGATGAACGTGCAGATTATTTGTATCCACTTATCAAAGCATCGGGAGAAATAGAGTATTACCGGGAAAATATCCTCAGTGCACTTCCTCTAGAAACAGATTATTATGATGCTGAGCAGCTTCTGGATTTTGCTGTCTTGTTTGCGCGAGACGGATGTGAACAGGCCAGGAGTGCAATTTATGACAAACTGCATCGGAGAAACACAGATGCACTTCCGCGGGATTTGTCAGGTGTAAGCCAGATTATCGAACTGGACGGTATTTCAGGACTGATTCACTGTTTGGAATATATCGAATCGAATCCGGACTTGATAGGGGCATATCAAGATGATATGTTGATTTGGCAGGCTGAGGAGGTTACAAGCATAGAGGAAGTCCGTCTTGCTCTTATTGAAGCCGTTCAAAATAAACCCGCTGTTGCCAGAATGCTTGCCAGTATTAACGAATACTCCATTGAATGGACAGCGGAGGAGATTGTTCGCAAACGTAAGGAGATGCGGGGAAGCCACAAGTCTCTCAGTGATACAATCTCATCAGAGACTACCTGGCAGGAACTAAAGAAAAGACCGGAGTTCAGACGACTGCTCCCCAGTTGGTCTCGTGTGGCATCGGATTCTGAGTTCGAAAGGGCTGCACTTGATTTAGAGAGCTTTACAGACCCAAAACAACTTGCAGCATACCTACGGCTATTTGTGAAACGACCGTTTCCACTTGATCCGAACAAGCTAATTAAACTCGTTGACTATCCTGATGAAGGAGTCGTATGGAGGGCACTTACTGACCTTGAAACAATCCACCATCCGGATGTCCGCGCATTGTTTATGCGCATTATTGAAGTCCCAGAACTGTCTGACCAGGCTATTGGATTGTTGAGAAGCAACTATGAGACTGGAGATGATCAGATCATTATGCGACTTTTGGAAGCTGAAAATGACCTGGATAATCTGCATGCCTTGTGCGGCGATACTAACCATACATATCAGGAAAATCCAGTGCCTGAGGGTAATGAGCCACTATTGCTGGTCTACGAAAAAGTCCCATGTGCGCTCTGCCGTCACACATGCCTTGAGATTATACAATCTTTAGCTGAGATTCCTGACTGGATGATAGAGGAGTGCAGGTATGATTCTAATTCTGGGACAAGGGAACTCGCTGAATCTCTTGCTATCGTGTAGAATAATCTAGACTTATTCACAAACCAGAACGACATAATATCCTGGAGATAGACAATGACTAGACGGGAAAGAATCCTTGCAGCTTTTGCGCATCAGGTGCCTGACAGGACACCTCTGTTTGAGATATTTCAACCTTATCAACCTATACACTGGAAAGTTTGTGGACAGAACATAGGGACTGACCAGTCGATGGCATGGGATGCTATGGCTGAGGGTGTTGACCGTGCAGAACTGGTGGAAGCTGAGGCCAGAGCAGCTTTTGATATTGCTAAGTTCTTCGAGCTGGATATGGTTCGATTGAATGCGGCTACTCCGGAGAATTATTCCAGGCCCGTGAAGCTTGGACAGTTTGAATGGGAGTTGCATGGAGTAAATTATATTAGAAACCCCAGGACGATGCTTGTAGAACCAGCGGTTCCTATAGCTGATTCGGACAAGCAGGCTGAAGATACACTCCGCAAGCAGATTGAGTCCTTTGATACTCTCCCCGAACTCTCTGAGATAAAGCCTGATGCTGTGTATACGCGTGTAAAAGAACTTGCTGAAGCTGAGGGGATTGAGTTTGTCTATATGGCTGAAGTAGGCGCTGGAACCGGAGTGGCGTTTTATCCGCCATTTATGTTGATGTGGATGCTGACTGAGCCGGAGTTGATACACAAATGGCTGGACAGGCAGAAGCATTTTGCTTTCCACTATACCAGACAGGCTGTATCATTCGGGCATGAGGTAGTAGCCCTGGGAGGCGATGTCAGCAGTGACAAGGGGCCTTTCATATCTCCTGCAACCTACAGAGAGTTCATATTGCCGGTCATTCAAGAGCATGTAAAAGTAGTCCAGGACTCAGGGGCGCTGGCTGTGTATACATCCGATGGCAACCACTGGCCTATCATGCAGGAGTTCTTCTTTGATTCCGGAATTGACGGCTATAAAGAGGTTGACAGGGCAGCCGGGATGACCTTTGAACGGTTGATAGAGGCAGGGATCGACAAGAGGGTCTGCATAATCGGGAACATGGATGCCAGGCATACACTTTGCATGGGAACAACCCGGCAGGTACACGATGAAGTTATAGACTGTCTGCAAAAGGGTCAGACTACCCCGGGAGGTCACATCCTCCACGCCAGTCACTCAGTCCACGAAGACGTTATACCTGAAAACTATCTGGCAGCAGTTAATGCATATAGAGAGTATTTTGGGATGGGTAAGTTGGAGTGGTAATTGTCATCCTGAGGAACGAAGGATCTGCTTTTCTAGTTTAAAAAGCAGATCCTTCGTTCCTCAGGATGACAATTACCAGACAATGTTACATTAAGTAAACAGTATTTTCCCTAACCCACTTCATACTTCATAATCATAATTCATAATTTCGCTACTACTGGTCTTGTAGTTACGGTGGTTTTGTCTATGGTGACTTCAACAGATTGCTCCACTGCATCTGGTGTCCAGATTATGGTTGCCGTGTATTTACCGTCTTTGTCTGTTTGCAGGATGCCGGTATCAACGGTTCCTCCTGTGATGTTTAATGTGATTGGTCGGTCTGCAGTGGGGTTACCCAGTTTGTCTATCGATGTTATTTTTAGCATCGCTTTGGTTGTATCAACAGCATCCGGGGTGAGTTTAACGGTCAGCCGATCTGCTGGACCTGCGTCTATTTTTATTGTTCGTTTGGTTACCAACGCTCCGTAAGAAGCACAGATAGCTCCTGTTTTGGTCTTTGTAGGGGCATAGCGGCCCATTTGGTCTATAAACCCCATTCCACTCTTACTGCCCCAGATAACCTTGCTCAGATCTGCTTCAGGGATTGGATTGCTGTCAGGCCCCATTACAGGTGTAAGGTGAGCAAAGTCTCCGGCGATTATTGTATCGCCTATGCCTGTGATTCCAAGTATTTCAGTCGTTGGAGGTTCGGTTTTATCGGAGAAGAGCAACAGGCCGTTGGCCACATATCTCTCTGTTCCGCCTGATGGACTGTTGACTACGAACCCCCTGATGGAAAGTGTAGTAGAGCCTCCGCCGTCCAGGTTTATCGCATTCACAGCTCCGAGATTGCGCATTTGAGAAGCCATATCTGCAAGGTTCAAGCCCTTACTTAGGTCCTGCCTACCATCTACAGTCACCAGCAGCAGTCTATTATCTGCTGTAATGCCAACTGCAGTCCTTGGATGGGTAGACTTAACTATATCTGCCCCGAATCCCTCAGCATCTCCGTCGACGGATTCTATTCCGTCCTTAACCAGCCATGGACCGCCACCGACAGCCTGATCGACTGTTGACCAGTCACAGCCCGACGGACTGCTAAGGTCAAAGCGCATAGTCAATACGTCACCGACCTTTATGTTGTCCTTTATTAACTTTGCAGATTCGCCACCACCGGCTAATATGACCGTCCCAGGTTGTATATCGGCATCCAGAATGCCAGGAAGAAGCTCTGTAACTGTTAGTTTTACAGGCTTGTTGGCTGCTACAGGAAGATCAGTTGTGGTGCAACGGACATATGTGACAGCGAACTTTGACTGCACTTTCAGGCCGAATGTAGAAGTGTAAGCAACGAGCTGTCCTGTGCCTCTGGGTTTGTTGATTCCGTCCAGTTTGACTGTCGTTCCATCTGCGAATGCCAGTGATCCATTGCATGTTGGAATATCGAATATAACCTTGCGGTCTTTGGTGATAGCAATAGCCACGCGGTTGTTACCTGGTTCGCTGACTAATTCACCATCGACTATGCAAACTCCAAGCGGATCTCCTCCCCATTCCATCGGAAAAAAGTCTGCATTGACGCCGGCAATGGCATTCCTGCGCTCCACCATAGCTGCGATGTTTTCCCGGCCTTTGTAAACATCCTCTGTGAAGATAGCATCCTTGCCTAATGCTGCTTTCACTTTTAGATCAGGTTTATTGAGATCAATGCTGAGGGTATTAGTGAGAAGCGGATAAGATAGATTGTCATTTGTGGTCTGGGTCAGAGTGACCCCATCAGTGACCTGCTTGATAGTATCAAGAGCATATGAATGACTGCAAAGAAGCGCAATTAAGCCAGGAATAATGGCAATATAGGATTTTAGTCTGCTTGTCTTCAATGGCGTACCAATTATAAATCATGAAAAGAGAAGGGAATGGTTGCAATGCAGGCGTCGGGTGTTCAATTCCTGACGCCTGAAGTCTGAAGCCTGAAGCCTATCCCCGGTATTCGTCCAGAATGGCTTTGATTTGTTCGGGTTCTACTCTTGGGTAAACCTTTTCATCTACCATCAATACCGGGGCTAATCCACAGGCACCGATACAGCGGGTCTCGTTGAGGGTGAACAGGTTATCATCGGTGGTCTCTCCCACTGTAATATCCAATTCTTCCTCTACTAACTCTAAAAGTTTGGCAGCACCTTTTATGTAGCAAGCTGTTCCCATACACACTGAAAGTTGATGCTTACCCTGAGGGCGGAGTTTAAAATAGCTATAAAATGTTGCGACCCCATATATTTCTGCCGCAGGTACTTTGGTCGTCTGACAGATGTGCTCCATTATCTCCTGGCTCAAGAAACCATATTTCTCCTGGGCGAAGTGCATAATGGTGATCAGAGCTGTCTGAGGATGCTCCGGATTTAGAACAGATAATATATATTCGGTAAGATCCTGAAACTTCTCTTCACATGCACAAGACATCTTTGGGGTTCCTTTCAAGAAACGGACTGATGACAAATGTTTTAGAAACATCCTCTCCTATTCCCCCTTCAAAGGGGGAATAGGAGAGGTAACTTAACGCTTACTATTTATTTCCCGCTGCGAGGCCTTTAGAAACCAGATAGTTGTAAGAAGTTTTGACATCGGTCATCATGTCGCCGTCTGTCATGTCTTGTTCGACTATCATCCACTCGGCTGTTTCACAGTCAGCAGCACCGATGTATTTGACCAGGTCAACCTGACCTGCGCCAGCTGGTGCGAAGTGATACTCTCCACCAAGCAGACCGTCTTTTACATGGACGAGTTTGATGCGCTTGCCATAGTCAGCGAAAACCTTCATAGCGTCTCCGCCACCGAAAGCAACCCAGTAAAGGTCGAGTTCGCTGCAAGCCTTAGGGGCATCCTGCATAATGATGTCGTAAGGTAGTCTGCCATCTTCGACAGCTTTGAACTCCCAGAAATGGTTGTGGAAGCTGAATGTCAGTCCGTGTGGTTCAAGCAATTCAGATGCAGTAGCGAACTTTGCAGCGCAAGCCTTGGCTTCGTCAACGGTCTTCATGTCATCAGGACCGAATCCACCGACTATGTGCTTGATACCGAGGGTTCCAGCCATATCGAGTGTCTCTGCAAGGGTATCCTTATCAACCACGCCAGAGTGAGTGCTGCAGGCAACCATTCCAAGGTCTGCAATATACTTTGCGATGTCTTTAGGAGCATTTCCGTAGAGACCGGCGAATTCGACTCCCTTGAATCCGATTTCAGCAACGGCTTTCAGGGTGCCGAGGAAATCTTGCTCCGCTGCTTCGCGAAGGGTGTAAAGCTGAAGTGCTATTGGTTTTTTAGACATAATGAATCTCCTTGAATTTAGATGTTGGATTTTAGATTTTGAAAATCGGGTTATTCAGACCAGGGTTCTACTGCTTCCAGTGGCTCAACATTTCCGTATGTGTGAACAGTTGTCGCCAGCGGAGCAGCCCAATCAACTGCATTGCCTATTACGAGCTGGACTTCTGGTTGGTAGTATATGGGATATGTTTCATGTCCCGGGCTGAAGTAGAATATCTTTCCTCTGCCACGGTGGAAGCAACACCCGCTGCGGAAGATTTCTCCTCCAGCATACCAGCTGGCCATGACCAGTTCATCTGGCTGTGGAATGTCGAATCTTTCTCCATACATTTCAGAGTGAGGGACTTCAAAATAGTCTCCAAGCCCTTTGGTGATTGGATGAGCGGGATCTAATACCCAGACTCTCTCTTTTTCACCAATTTCGCGCCACTTCAAGTTGCAGGTTGTTCCCATAAGTTTCTTGAAGATCTTGGAATAGTGACCGGAGTGAAGGACGATCAGTCCCATTCCTCCAAGCACAACTCTTTCCTGGACTCTCTCGACTACTTTGTCACAGACATCTCCATGTCCGACATGTCCCCACCAGATAAGGACATCGGTAGCATCCAGGACTTCCTGGGTGAGACCATGCTCAGGCATATCCTGTGTTGCACACTTTACGGACACACCGGGTAGTGTCTTAAGATACTCTGCAATGACTGTATGCATGCCCTCTGGATAATATTTCTTGGGTAGGGATTCAGATTCACTGCGCTCGTGTATAAACTCATTCCAGACTGTAACTCTAATCTGTTTACACATATTCAACTCCGGATTACATGCCCAACCTGTCCGTCACACACTGCCATTAGCATAAGTAAAGACTGAGCACGGCTTGGACAAAATATATCGTACGAAAAACAGTATACTCCATACGCAGCAAATGGGGAAGTAGCAGATCGAATGCATCTAAATATTCATCCGCAGATTTCGCAGATTTACGCAGATTTTTCAGAAGAGAGAATTGTAAAATGCGCCAGACACGCAAAGTACAGAATATGTCCTGACTATCTTGTATGGGAAAATGATCTGCAGATTGAGCAGCGATCCTTTTGCAGATTAGCATTCATGCAGGATGATAAACCCTTAATAGTGTTGTTGCTTTTTAAGGCTTAGCTGTTACACAAGTAGGCAATAAGTCTGGGGATATACTGACTTCATTGGGATCTGCCAGCACTACGGCTCGTTCCATCGCATTTTCCAGTTCTCTTACATTGCCTGGCCATCTGTATTTTTGCATAACAGAGACTGCAGCTTTGCTTAACCCGGTGATTTTTTTCCCGTTCTCCTGGCTGTATTTTTCAATGAAATGCTCTGCCAGAGTTTTTATATCATCAGGACGCTCTCTGAGAGGGGGCACCATCAGTGTGATAACTTGAAGCCTGTAAAACAGGTCCTCCCGAAATTTGCCTTCATCTACCAGTCTCTCAAGGTTCTGGTTGGTGGCGGTCACCAGGCGGACATCAGTCTTGATAGTCTCCGTTCCTCCAACCCTCTCAAACTCTCTCTCCTGAATAACACGCAGCAGCATCATCTGAACAGTATGAGGTATATCTCCGATTTCATCCAGGAACAGTGTCCCATGGTTAGCCAGTTCAAAGCGGCCTTTTTTCTGGCTGATAGCACTGGTAAACGAACCTTTCTCGTGTCCGAATAACTCACTCTGCAGGAGTTGCTCCGGAAGAGCCACACAAGCCACAGCAATAAAAGGTTTGTCTACCCTTATTGAACTGTAGTGAAGGGCTTTGGCTACTAGTTCCTTACCAGTTCCACTCTCTCCTCTGATCAACACAGAAGCCCGGCTGTCTTTTACACGGTCAACCATATTGATGATGTCCATCATGGCTGGACTGCTGCCGACCATATTGCTTGACGTCTGTGAAATAGCTTTTTTTATGCGCTGCCCCTGTTTCGGAGAATCCAGTTGTCTGCGCTCTATGGCATTTTTTGCTACCTGTTTGATCTCATCGAGGTCAAATGGTTTTGTGATATAGTCGAATGCGCCTAAACGCATGGCATCAACAGCGCTTTTAATGCTTCCGTGGGCAGTGATCATTACTACGGCTATATTGGAGTCGATTTCTCGGGCAGCAGAAAGGAGCTCAATTCCATTTATGTCGGGCATAATCAGGTCAGTGATGAGCAAATCTATTCCGCTCTGGGACGTGAGTACTTCAGTAGCTTTCCTGCCGTTCTCTGCGGTCAGAACGGTATAGCCATCTTTGGAAAGTACTGCTTCCAGAACTCTTCTGATATTTGGTTCGTCATCGACAACCAGTATTGTGCTAGATTTCTTGGGCATATTCCTCGCTTGCTCCGAATAATCGTGTCTTAATTAAATATTGTAGTAGTGAGTAAAACGGGCTTGTGAAATTTATTACCTATTTTTACAATTCGCGTAATCCTCTGGAAACCCTTCTTTCCATGGCACCATCTTCCCCATTGCTTATTATTGGTCCCTCGCCAGCTAAAGGCAGTATAACACGGAATGTTGTTCCTTTGCCCTCAACACTCTCTAATTCTATCTTTCCGCTGTGGTTCTCTACGATCTTGTTAACTATGCTCAATCCCAGGCCTGTCCCCTTGGTTTTTGTAGTGAAAAATGGCTGGAACACTCTGTCCAGCTTATCTTTCTTGATCCCGGTGCCTGTATCACTGACACTCATACAGATGCCGCCTGGACGGCTCTCTGTCGCGATGCGCAAAGATCCTCCACCAGGCATTGCCTGCAGTGCATTCAGTATTATGTTGCGCAGGACCTGTTCTATATGTTTACCGTCAGCATGTATCTCAGGCAGGTTTTCTTCCAGGTCTGTCTGGATTTTTACATTGTTATCTTCTATAGTAACTCTCATTAACTGAAGATTCTTTTTGATAAGCTTGTTCACAGACGTCAAACGAGTATATATCTGAAGTGGTCTTGCAAAGTCCAGGAATTCAGTGGTCAGACTGTTCAGACCGTTTACTTCATCAATTATGATACCCAAAAACTCAGTAATTGCGGTATCATCAGGTGCAATTGCAGAAGCGTTGACACTTGTGTATTCGTTTTGCAGGAATTGTGCTGCACCTTTGATCGAGCTCAATGGATTCCGAAGTTCATGTGCAATATTGGCAGCCAGCTGACCGATAGATGCCAGTTCACTCATCCGCTGGAACTTGGTTTCCATCTCTAATTCGTGAGTGATGTCTTCAAAGATCACTACCAGTCCCTGGTTGTTCCCAGCTTTATCCCTTAGCAGTGATATACTCATATTTATATATGTTACTGTTTCAGGTTCACTACTATCCGATGTCATATCTGTTTTTGGTGCATGTACAAAACGCAGTTTATATCCATTGTAAGTTCTACGGGTCTGAATTACTCCTGCAATGGCATTGTGTATCAATTCCTGCTGTTCGGGAGCAATATTCAATAGAGATAATGCAGCTTCTCCATGTGTGCCTATAATATCCTTCGCATTGACATTGGATATCCTTTCCGCAGCAGCATTCCACGATATTACCTTACGGTGCTGGTCTAGTGTGACAACACCGGCAGCTATGCTCGCGAGTATGTTGTCCGTATAACTTGCAAGTCTGTTTAGTGCCTGGAGCTCACTGAATATAGCAGCACCCTGACTGGCTATGATTGAGAGCACTCTGACATTGTCTTCTGTATATTGTTTAGGGTTCTCACTGTGGACAACCAGGGCAGCAACAACCTCTCCATGAACCACAAGCGGAATAGCCATCACCGACCGTACTTTGGCTCTGCCCTTATGGAACGAACTAAAACGGCGGTCTCTGGAGAGATCGGGAGAGACGATGGCTTTGCTCTCATTGACAACCCAGCTTACTATTCCATGCCCTTCCAGAAGCTCCACTTCCGGCCAGATACCTTCACCTGTCCTGAACCTTGCAGCCATAGGTGCCGCAAGTTCTTTCTCCCGATCAACCACATATACGAATGACTCATCAAAGTCTACCAGACCTGCCAGGATAGCTAATATCGAGTCAAAGGCTTCGTTAAGAGTTGAAGAGGAGGTGATGCGGCTTGAGAAGTCATATAACGCCGACAACTCAAGAACTCTCTGGCTCATGCGTTGTTCGACTGTGTAAGCGTTTCGGATAACCGTTGCAGCATGCCCGGCTATGATTGAGGATAACTTAACATCATTGTCGGCGAATATATCCTGAGAGTTTCGTGTCAGTACGACAGCCCCAATAACTGTATCTTCAGTAATGAGTGGGACCAGGATAATGTTCTTCCTGCTGACGGGCCAGCGTTTATCGTAGGCGCGGGTCACTGGGCAACTTATCCGATCTTCTGCTTCCTGGTTCATTACCTCTGGTTGTCTTTGAGACCGGATATGCTGAAGTCCCTGCGGAGTGTCCAGAATGGCATTGATTTCCGATGATACCCGGGTCATGTCGCCACTTGTAGTCAGCAATCTGGCACTACCTCGGAGTACATCCAACAGGATAACCCCGGCGCCGCTGCATTTAACAGCCTGTGTGCACGTCTGCATTAGAGCATCCGATACATTTTTAAGCCCATATGCGGCGCTGATTGTGCGGCTGTGTTCGTAAAGGACGTTCAGCTCATCGTATTTGTGCTGCATGGCTTCATACAATCTGGCGTTTTCAACAGCTATACCCGCCTGGTTTACGAACGTTGAAAGCAGCCCCACTTGTTCATTGCCTATAGTAGTTTCCGTGATTGAATTGTCCACAATAACAACACCAATACAGGAGTCCTTAACAACAATGGGAGCGACCAGCAACTCTCCACCGATGACGTCCTGGCTTTCGGGATTATTTGGATGTCCCATTGTAAAGACCGGGATCCGTTCACTGGCTGCTATGCCGAATACCCCTTCATCTACAGGAATGCGCTGGACAATTTCTTCGGGATTGGCGTATCCGCTCTGTGCCCTGGCGACAAATTCAATCCCTTCGTCTTCAAGCAGGTAGACACAGCAACGATCGAATGCCACTACCTCTTTTATCGCCTCCGCAATCCGGTCCAGGCGGTCATCGAGTGCCAGGCTGGAGTTAACTGTCCGCAGCACGTCAGATATGGATGCCATCTCGTTGATCTTAAGGTTCAATCTGGAATAGAGTTCTGCGTTTGAGAGTGCAAGCCCGGCATGAGTGCCGAATACCTGGAACAACTTGAGATCATCTTCATTAAACGCGGGTTTGGGAAAATGCCTGCGCATGCTCAAGACCCCATAGACTTGTCCGAACTCATCCTTAAGTGGAATACACATGGATCCGGATATATTTGCCCTGGGTCTTATATCACTGCTGAATCGGGGGTCGGCTACTACATCGGAGATCAGAACCGGTTCGCCGGACACGGCAACCTGTCCAGCTATTCCCTCACCAAAATTGATCCGAGTCTGGTTGATGATGTCATCTGCAAGTCCATAACTTGCCTCGATAACCAGTGTGCCATCGCGGTCTGCGAGCATAAGCGAACAAGTCTGTGCATCCATTACAGTTGCAGCTTTGGTTACTATAAGGTTTAGCATGGGGGAGAGTGTAGACTCGCCTGTAGCCATTCCTATTTCGTATATTGCTGCAATCTCTTTCATCCGCTGGTTTGCAGTGTCCCTTGATTCTACCAACATGTCCATAAGGTCCACATTTCTTAGCAGCAACAGCAGATGAGAGGAAACCAACTTAACCAGCGAACTGCATTCTGTTCCTTCAGGACAACCATATCCTAAAAGTCCAGCTCTGATATTATTGGCTATGAGCATATCGCAGGACATCCAACCAATTGGTGTGTGCTCCAGGTCGAAGAACTCTGTTTTGGGTGTTGTGAAAACTTCGATAGCTTCCTGGCAAAGATATGCTTTTTTCTCGCGACTGGTATCAGAGATGTCATACCAGATAAGAGGTGTGTCGCTGCCGTTCCTATTCATGACGACAAATAACGCTTCACTCCCCAGTTCATCCCTTAGGATATGTAGTATCTGGGTGATGAGAGTGTCGTTAGATCCACCAGCTGTTAGAGTTTCAACAACCCTGTTAAGAACGAAGCAATCTGTTTTGGAAAGAGGCATTTAGACATCCTGATCTGAGCCTGCGTTGTTATCCTACCCCGTATTATTCACCAAGCATCGCTTTTGTCCGGCAGTAGGGACAAAAGCTGAAAGTGCAAATACAGCGTATTTACACCGTCAATCATGAATAATGCGGAATATGCAACACGCAACAAAATTTCCTATGATTATGCTATTCCACACTATGAGCTTTGTCAATGACACTTGAAACCTCATTTAAATTTTAGATGTATATGATGATGGAAGTAACAGTACAATGTTGCCGGAATTTGTCATCCTGAGGAACGAAGGATCTGCTTTTCTGGATGGAAAGCAGATCATTCGTTCCTCCTAATAAACCATTAGGTTTTAACGGCAATTTGAGCCACAAAAACTAGTCTAGGTTTCTAATCGAAATAAGTTGGCACCCCCAACTTGGGGGCTCAGGATGACAAATTCCGATATTGCTGACCCTTACTGATGGAAAGCATGAAATATCATATTGCACATATTGTATAATGTACCGCAAAGCATGGCATATTTCACATTTTCAAATAAAAGTAAATAAACCCGTTGACAAACCAAAAATCGGCTGGTATACTCTGAATGTGACTTATGACATAAGTAAAGAGTGATAACAGTGGAAGACGAACTATTCGACAAGACAACTAAAAATGTAAGGCTGACTGAAATACTGCGCAAGTCCCTGATTGCGGGTGAATTTGCTGCAGGTGATCGCTTCCCTTCACAAAATGAACTGTGCGCCAAATATGGTGTTGGTTCACATACGGTAAGAGAAGCAATGGCGTCCCTTGTACACGAAGGACTCTTGAATCGAGTGCAGGGTAAAGGAACATTCGTCGCAGAATGCAAAATGGAGCCTAAAACCATAGGTGTCGTCATGCCCCATCTCCACGCTTTGGGGCGTATGCAGGTCGCTTCCTGGTTACTCTATTATATCGAGCAGTATTCCAAAGAATCCGGTTGCCATATTATCCTCTGTATAGATAACGATGACCCGGCAGCCGAGAGGGATAACTTGAAAGGCCTTACAGATCGCGCTGTAGATGGAATTATTTGCTACCCGGTTAGTGGTCTCTCCAATGTTGATATGATGGAGCAGATGCAGGATAAGCATATTCCATTTGTTTTGATCGACTGCTATCCATATCCCGACCATCCAAATCTCAGCTACGTGACTACAGACAATTATCAAGGCGCATATCAGGCAGTGAAACGTCTTTCCGAACTCGGATTCAATGATATCTACATGATCAACCATGAATCTACCAGTGGTCCTGGTAATCTGAGACAAAAGGGCTACAATGCGGCGATAAAGGATCTCAGCCTTGGTGGTGAGACAAGGATGTTGGATATCTCAGAAACTGCCATATTTGAAGAGATTGTAGAAAGTGCCAAAGCAGAGACTATGCAGCTCCTGGAAAAGCAGTCCAGCAAGTTATCTGTTTTCACAATGAACTCCATTATCATGTATGGCGTTTTGGATGCGATAAAGCAGTCCGGAGTTGATGTGTCCGGAATATCGCTGTGCACATTTGACGCGCCGGATGATTCGTGGCCCGATAATGTGACGAGTGTAAGTGTACTTCAACCACTGGAAGATATTGCCCGGACTGCTGTTAATGTGGTCATTGAAGGAATAAGTGGTAACAAAGAGTTCAGGCATATGATGCTGGAACCGACAGTTGTTGTCACAGAAGCTGTTTGCCCGGTGTAGTGAGTAGATCTAAACAACAGATGCATGGGTTGGGTTTTGTCATTCTGAACGCAGTGAAGAATCTCGGTGTTGTATTAACCGCAAGTATTAATCTGTGACGAGATTCTTCACTGCGTTCAGAATGACATTGAACTATTGAAATTGATGTTGGATATTTTTTGTAAGAGAAATCCAAGGAGGATGCAAAGATGGTCAGAAAGAGAAATGGTTTTACATTAATTGAATTGTTGGTAGTAATAGCTATTATAGCAATACTAGCTGCAATTCTATTCCCAGTTTTTGCCAAAGCGAGGGAAAAGGCAAGACAGTCGAGTTGCGCCAGTAACCTCAAACAGTTATCGCTGGCGATAATGGGTTACGCTCAGGACTATGATGAGACACTGGTTTTTACCGTTGCAGTCGTTCCAGCGGGTTATCCAGGCAGCCATGTAGTTTGTCCAGGCAATCTGGGACACTGGACAGGTGCAACCGCTCCTTATGTCAAGAATACGCAGGTCTTCATCTGTCCCAGTGGGAAGAAGCCTTCATTTTGCTGCGATCCAACTCCCAGGAGTTATGATTTGAACGCAGCGTGCGCCGGTTTGTGTGCTGGATACACAATGTCCCAAATGCCTGTTCCAGCACAAACGATTGTTATTGCTGACTCAGCGTATAACCGGGCTTTCGGACCTGTATCCAACCTTAACTGGGACGGTTCAGACAGTAAGGGGTATGTTCAAGGGAATCCTGGGAGACCTATGCCACACGCTCCAGTTGGATTCCTTGCATACAGACATAGTGATGGGATTAACATAGGATATCTGGATGGTCATGTGAAATGGGCCAAATCAGGATCATTGAATGAGGCGATGTTTACACCTGCAGAGGATTAATCTTCTGCCTGAAAATGAATACTTGAAGCTATGGGAATGATGGTTGCTCTGGTAATGAATCAGGGTATACCATCATTTCCGCGTTTTTGTTCGGGAGATTACTATGCGATTATTCCTTACCTGCTTGATCATGATTATTGTTATGGGTAACATTGTATTTACTGCTGACCGTGCTTGTGTAACTATTCCGCCTTGCAGCAGGCCGCCCATTATTGACTCCAAACCAGATTTTTCTCAGTGGCAGGAAGCTGCTGCAATAAGCAATCTTATAGACAGCGATGGAATTACAACGGCAGACCCAAATAGTGTCATCTATCTGATGGCAGATGAATTGAACTTATATGTCGCGGCAAAACTCTATGAACCAAACCTCAGCGGTCCCTGGGGATATATTCGCAGCAGGGATGATTCCATCACTGATGATGATTCTTTTCAAGTCTATATAGCACCAGAAGACCTTACAAAGACGAAACAAGCTGAAATGAGTTATGGTGGTTATGCAGGTTCGTTTGATAACTGGTATACCGACATCAAAAACTACTATGAGTTCGCGGTCAACTGCAAGGGTTCAATTGGTGATAGCTGGAATGATAATCGAGATTGGAATACAACCTGGCAGGTCAGAGTTGGTAGAGCAAAAGGGATGTGGACAGTCAAAATGGCCATCCCATTCAAAATATTTGGATTTGCCTCACGACCGGCTGATGCATTATGGGGGTTCAATGCTTTTAGAATACGGCAGGCTAAACGCACAGGTTTTGTGAACCATTATTATGGAGGTTATACTCCTCTTCCAATCGGTGCAATGTCTCTATCCTCGTCCCCGGTGTATGCCAGAGAACTATTGACACGCACACCCAAACCCGGTCGCAATACTCACAAAATGGTGCTTATAAATAATTCAACTGAGCCAAAGGACATTGAGTTATCGGCTATTGGATCAGACAGTAAATCTGATATCAAAACTATCCAACTGGCGCCATCTTCAAACAAAGAGATTACGCAAAACTACAACCTTGGCGATCAGGGTTCGGTATCTGCCAGCTACTACGCGAAAGTGGCCGGAAGTAGTGTACCTTTGATATCCGGTAAAACCGGACTGGTTATGCCCCAAAAGATTGATGTGTTGCTGAGATATTTTGCAGTTCCATCAAAGGTTATTGCGGATATAAGGTTGCAGCCAAACTCGAAGGCTGTCAGGGCAGTGCTGACAGTTGGGCAAAACAAGAAAGAAGTCAGATTAATAGGTCGTAAAGGCACAACCATCAGTATGCCGGTAACAGGGTCTACAGGGGAGAAAATCAGCGGCAGCCTGAAGGTTTTTGCATCTGATAGTACGCTGTTAGTCGAAAGGAAGATAGATTCAGTTATCCCTGCGCGGTATCCCTGGATGCAGACTAAAGCCGGTCTGCCGTTGAAGGTCCTGCCTCCCTGGACTCCGGTTAAGGTATTTGGCAAGGAAATCGAGATTATTGGAAGAAAACTCAAATATACTGATTCAGCTCTGCCCAGTCAGATCAACAGTGCCGGCAAAAATATGCTGTCCGCACCAATTCAACTTCAGTTAGAAAATGCTGGAAGGCAGATTACCTGGTTATCCAAAACTGTAAAGATGGTCGAAGCTGATGAAACTCACGCGAAAATGGAGAGCCTCTGGAGAAGTAAAGATTTTGATTTAAAAGTTACTTCCAACATCGACTACGACGGTTTTTCATGGAACGAAGCCGTTATAATTCCGCACGGTTCCAAAGTACTGGACAAAGTCAGCCTGCTTATTCCTATGACCACAGATACCTGTAAACTCTATTGTCTTGGTGATTCCCAACATGCCGGGGCGATTTCACCGAAAGGTCTGCGTGGACCGGTGCCTGATAGCTACAATGTATGGATTGGAAATGAAAGCAGGGGGATATCATGGCTTCTGGAGAGCAACGAATGGATCAAAAGCAAAGATACTTCCCGCCAGATAGATATCTCATACGGTAAATTTTCTGCACTCTGGAAGTGCAACTATATCGATAGTCCGACTAACATATCTACCCCGTATACAATGAAATTCGCTCTCCAATATACACCCACTAAGCCGGTCTCATTGAAGAAATACAGTATCTATCATCCAATGGCGCAGTACGATCTGCCAACAGCCAAGGTTCCAAGCTCATTTGCCATCTCTGCGAAAGGAAATATCGATACTGCAATCGGTACGCTTGAATGTTGGGTGAAGCCTGCATTTGATCCCGGTGAAACATACGATCCAGCCAAAGACCGCTCCATATACAACCGGCATTTCATGTCTCTAATTGATTCTAAAGGCCAGTCAATAGACCTTTACTACAACGCCGACCACCGCAATTTTATCCTGGTAAAAGGTGATGGGACAGGAAAATATCCGATCATCTTCGGTGGGGGGATGGGCGTGCTTCCGGCAGATAAATGGAGCTACATAGCGCTCAGTTGGTCTGATAAGCTCAGGCTTCGGATTAATGACAAGATCGTAGAGACCGACCTCAAGGCCCCAGTGCTGGGTGACATCTCACTAGGCAGAATATCCTTCAATGTAGTGAATTTTTCATTGGCTGACTTACGAATATCCAGGATTGCACGAGCCCTTGAAAGTGTTCCCCTGGAAAAAGCAGTCTGTGATTCTGACACTCTATTTATGGATGATTTTTCAAATCCTGCAATGCCTGTAAAGACAGCATCCAATTCCGGTCCGGAACTAACAGGATGCAAGGAGGTTCCAGGTCCGTTTGCCAAAGGATTGTCTGCTGATGACGGAGCATTGTTTATTGATTACCTGGCCAAAAACAATACTCGAATCGTGACTTTCCACGAAAACTGGAGCAGATACCAGGGCTATCCTGACCAGTTACAGATTCCAAAACTAAAAGCTGTGGCGGATGCATGTCACGCCCGGGGAATGCGTTTTTTGATCTATTTCAACCAGCATATGTCAGATGCGGCACCTGAATGGAAAGGAATGGAATGGGATTTTGGGCTTGGCGGAATGCTTACAAACTACCGCCGCGAGTATGATGAGATCAAGCAGAACGGTTACATGTCTTGCGTCAATGGACCATTCGGCGACCTGTTACTCGATGGCATAGCCAAAATTGCCGATGAAGCAGGGATTGATGGGGTCTATATGGATGGTACCAGCGTAGCATGGCCCTGTGAAAATCCGACTCATCCAGGTTGCGGAGTACCTGCTGGAGATGGCAGGTATATAACGCACATGCCGCTTCGAGCTACCCGCAGGTTTCTTATGCGGCTAAGAAACATTTTTGTTCAGCGTGGTAAGGATGTATTTATGGATACTCACACCGGTGGGGGTATTAATATTGCGACCTCATCGCTCTGTGATGCTTATCTGGATGGAGAAGCTCTTGCTCGTTACAAGAATGGATATCGTCTACCGGCAGAATCTTTTGCTGCTGCTTGTATGGGTAAGCAGTATGGCTATCGCGGTGAGTTTTTGCCCAGCAAGTTTAGTGTAGACGAGGGACTGGCATTGTCTCTAGTCCACGATTGCGAAACTCGCGGCGCACCCTCTGCTTTAGTCAATACGCTTGCTAGATATGAAGACATTACCACGCAGTTTATTCCATATTGGTCAAAATCTAATCTCTACCAGCTTAGCTCAGACAAAATATTGGCCAGCGCATATTTGAAAACAGGCAGCGCTCTGATTGTGTTTGGAAGTCAGACCCAGGAGAGTGTTCAACTTACTGTGGATCTCTCTGGAGTTCAGGCAAAACTGGGATCTGCCGTGCAGGCTTTCGACCCGATAAGCGGCCAGAAGTTGGATATGACAGCTGGCAAAGTAAATATTGAAATTACTGGAAGAGGTTGGAAGACAATTGAATTGAAGTGAGTAATAAAGCGAGTTAGTCATGCAGGGGCAGTTTTCATCTGCCCCTGCATGAGAATGGGTCGCTAATCCAGCCCGCTGATTGCTATCAGGGTCGGACCGGCGGTGGTGTTGGTGGAGACCATTTCAATAGACTTGATCTCTTTTTCAGGATGGGGGTTGTCCCACTGTGCTCTCCACAGAGAAACTTTCTGCCCACTCTTTGTCCGACCATCCCAGATCTTGGTTGCTCCATTAAGAGAACGCTGGTCTATCCAGCTGTTGATATTCACACCATAGATTAATGGTACCTCTTCAACTGTGCCGTCAGCGTATCGGATATTGTAGGCTCCTATTTTTGCACGTCCTTTTTCGGTCCAGGCGGAGGTATGCATGAAGAGTAGTGAACCTGCTTTTCTGTTCACTGCTATTTCAACTCTGTCCGGGTAACTCTGGTCGGTATCCAGCAGACTGCAGAGCCGTACCGCAGATGGTTTCGATGTATCTGCAGGCATTTTGATCAGATCGCCGTCCAACCGTACATCTCCAGTGGGAACTGATGACATATCATCTCCGGAACCAAGTCTAAGCCAGCCTGTTTTATTGTCATTATCCGCCAATGAAACGTTGTAGGCTGAGGAAAGATCAATTACAAAGCCCTTTCTAGCCAGCCTCTGCACTGGAGATGGATTCCACTGTTTGCGGAACTCATCATCCCACTTATAGGGCAGGTGATCGATGTCTGTTTTGCCGCTGTTCCATGAGTATTCTGCAGCCAGAATCATCGCTGAGAACTGAATGAAGTTTTCTTTGAGGTTATTCTCGTTGCTGTTGAAACCGGCCCAGGTGGTCTGGAGAAGGCCTTCAGCCCCAACTTTCTTGACCTGAGCGGACAGGTGTTCAATATTCGCAGGAGTATACCAGGTTGCTCCGATTGTATCATGTCCTGCTTTATGAAAGATGCTTACGGATTTGAACGTTTCCGGTTCATCAGGAGCATAGTGCCAGTCCGTTATTACTATATCCTTCGGGAGCCTGTCGCGGATCCATTTGGCTGCTTCAGGACTCTTTGCATTCATTGCGTCCGGGTCATCTCCACGGAACAGCATCATATCTCCCCACATCATTATCCTTGCACCGAGTTTCTTCAGGTGATTACGGATTTTCAGCACGTCATCGACGAATATCTGCTCTGCGCCTACCTTTTTACATGCTTCGTGTTTTGGGAAACCACCGGGCTCAACGACTTCATCGTGCCCGATATGGACCATTTTTGGATTTTCGAAGAGTTTTACTACTTCATCATAAAACGGCATCACATAACTATAGGTTTTTGGGTTCAATGGACAGTAAGAATAGGGCTTCTCAGGGCACTCTGCAATATCACGGTTCTTGCCGTTATTGAAAAGCCAGTCACTGTGTCCCAATGACTGCAACAGCGGAGAGACAGTAATGAAGTGCTCTTTGGCGTAAGCCAGCTCTTTCTTTATGTCTTCCTGGTCCATAGAGAAATCAACAGCCAGCGCCGGATCTGTCTTCCACTTCATGAAATCAGTTTCCAGGACCAGGTTGTTCATTTTGAAGCGTGAGAATATCCTGTCCATCAGTTTGTTGTGGAAAGGCAGCGCCTGGTTGCCGGTAAATAGATGGGCTCCCCGGAACTTGAGGCTGGGCCAGTCATTTATCAGGCAACCTTGCAGATATACCTTCGAAGGATCGTGCTTTAAAAGCTGCTTGAGGGTCTGCATTCCATAGTATGTACCCCTGCGGTCATTGCCAATTACCAGAACTTGCTCCGGAGTTGAACTAAGGATGTAGCTTTCCTCTTTTCTGGGTGCTCTGATTTTTGCCGTTTTTGCAGCCTGGGAGAGTTTCTTGTTGATTGAAGATTCACCGACCAGGATCAACGACTTTTCTTTTGTAACAACAGATTCCTTAATAATCGCCGGTTCAAAACCATAGAGGATCTTTACTTCCTCGGCAAAGCTTTTAGCTCCTAAAAGGTCTTCACGTTTGGCTTTGTTTCCAACCACGATTTTAGTGGATTCATTCAACACGAAATCGCCGCTGGTCAGTTTCATCTGCTGAGGTTCAGGGATGACATAAACAGGCACAGAGACAGGAGCCCTTGCGTCCGGTTTATCTGCGATGGTTGTAGATTTTACATCGCCGGACTGAGTTATTACCGGTTTTGCACTCTGGGGTTCGATGGACAATATGTCCGTATGGGTATATTCCTTCCCGTATTCGAGGTGTATGCCCAGAATACCAGACCAAAAAATGGGTGTTGCATCGGCTGCTTCGTAAGGAGACATGCGGTTATCGAAAATATTGAGCCCGTCAGGATCACTTGACGATTCGAGTGTCAGTTTACCTATGCGTGACTGTATCTCGATTTTCTTTATCGCATCCGCAGTTATCAGTGTCTTTGCCATATCTGCACTTGTAGCATGCACATCCAGATTGCCCTCTTTTGTCTCTCCCTTTACAGTTGTGGCTTTGTATGCGCATCCAAAAATCGGTGCAGCTACGATGTTCCCGAAGCAGTATTCCATGTCAGCATCTGTAACATCCTGGGTTAGCTTGAATTTGAACTCGACACTCACTGAGTGTTCGGTAATAGTAACACGCTGGAACCCGAGGAATGACTCCGACTTATGAGTAATCAGGACTTCCTTGCCTCCAGGTATATCTTTTATCTGGACAGGGTCCTTGATGAACGGTAAACCATAGTAATGGTGTGACCAGAGGGGATTATGTACCCAGATACTGGAGTCTCTAATTAATTGGACTCCGCCATAGCTGACGCTCAAGCCATCAGAGCCACGGTTGAAACCGACATTCATCTTGCCGACATCCAACCCAAAGTTACTCTGTGCCTGACTGATACCGGCTAACCCAAATATCAGGAGTAGTATGAGAACATAAACATTGAGGTTCATTTAATAGCTCCACAGTTAAGATTAATCATACTGATTATTTGCCAAGTAAACGATTACCTAATTTTACCACAACTGTAGTATAATATTGCAAGAGATATTGAAATATCTTGTAACAGTTCAAAGTCGCTGGAACAATGTCATCCTGAGTCCCCAAGTTGGGGGTGCCAACTTATTTCAATTAGAAACCTGTATTAGTCTTGGGAGGCCAAGTTGTGGTGCGGGCTTCTAGCCTGCGATCCCTTCGTTCCTCAGGATGACATTGTTCCAATATTACTGATCTATTACAAAATCTTTCCTCATTCGATCAATGTAGTATAATTGACGGATACTGAATGATTGTGAGCTGAATACATGCCAATTACTCTGGGACAAATTGCAAAAGAGTGTGGAGTTACCAATGCCACGGTGTCAAGAATATTGAATGCCAAGCAGGGATTCTCGGTTTCTGACGAAACCAGGCAGAACGTTCTTGAAACTGCTAAGAGACTTGGATATCAACCCAACCGGTTCGCCAGGTCTCTGATTACCGGCAAGAGCGATATCATCAGCTTTGTCGGCGGCCATGGAATGGGTTACCAACTGTATGGAAGCATACTTCACGGTATCCGAACACCCCTGGAAAAGAGCAAATATAGCCTGTTGATTGAAGATCGGCTCAACCCTTCCCAGTTCAATCCTGATGGACTAATAGTCTGGAATGAAGAGGACATTCTCATCGACAGCATGACTGCTATCAATGAGCGCGGGACAAAGGTTATTGGACTTGGGGACAGGTACGTCGATTGTAACTGGCTGGATGCCTATGTTGCTCTGGACTCTAGAGCGGCAATAAGGGAAGCTCTATTGCACCTGTGGGCAAATGGGCAGCGGGAGATAGGTTGTGTTCACATCATGCCCTGCTATCACTGGGTTGAGAGACAGGACCCCAGGCACATTATATACAATGAAGTAGCAAAAGAGTTGGGATTCACTACAAGATGCATAGAAATACCCTTTACTAACGTTAGGAGAAATGCCAGACAAACCATGCGCGAACTGGCTGGAGAAGGTTCACTGCCAGGAGCTCTTTTCTGTTATAACGATGAAACAGCAATTGGAACTCTGGCTGGTCTGATTGACGCCGGTATCAAGGTTCCGGAACAGGTCTCAGTATTAGGTTTTGATGGTATAGAAGACACCGATTATGCACAGGTACCCATCTCAACTATTGCTCTGCCGATAGATGAAGGTTGCGCTCAGAGTGTTAAAATGATCACCGAAATGATTGAGACGGGATCAACCGGAGAACGAATTACCCTTCAGTCTGCACTGATAAAACGTAAATCGAGCGAAGTCTAGCCTGCCTTATTCACTATTCTTAGCTGTTGTCTCTACTTCCAGGCAAAAGCGAGTCAATCACTAATAATGCGCGCTAAAGTTTCTGTGGTGCAAGTTTTGGTTTGTTGTCTTTAGGTTCTTCCTGTTTGATTAGGCAGAACCTGTCAATCCAAACAGATTCCGCTGCCCCTGCGTCACCGTTTTGCCTGATCACCACCTCATATCCCTGGTTCATATCCTGCACACCCATATCGACAGCGACGTATTCATCCTTTTCAGTAGGTTCGCAGATGATCTGTTTAGCAACTAACACTGAGTTGGTAACACTGTCTTCGATACCGACTGAGCATACTCTGCCCGCAGCAAGCCCTGGTTTAACCCTCATGTAGACTACGCACTTATATTTGCCCATTACATTGACTGGAGCCCGCAAAATACCTGATGCGTCGGACTGACTCATCACAAGTGCTTTGCCATCCGATGCATTTGGGTCATCAGTAATTACTATGCTATCAGAGCTTTTCAGAGCAAACCAGGTTTCCTGTCTATCAACCAATGTGCCTTCAATTTTCGGAGGCGATGACGGACGGGGTGATGCCATCAGTTTAAGCGCATCGACCACTCTGTCCTGAAGCTCCATACCGGAAGCTGAGGCGGTATGTCTAAACGATTCAGCGGCAGTATCAGGATCTGCTGGTCCTGAAAATGGCATCTGGTATAATGCTGCTTCTGTGCGTAATTCCTTGTATCGCAGAAGCCACAGAGCATCCAGGAATAGTTTTTCCCTGACCACTCGCTGCTGGTGCACAGCATCGTCCGACACAGCTTTCAGTGCGGCATCCATCAATACCTGTGCGCGGTTCATTGCTGCAATATCCATGAAAGAAAAATCTGTGTTACCCGGGCAGATATATACAGTGGATTTTCCCGCCAGCCCGTTAACCAGCATCAGGTATGAGAGTATGAATTTGCCTGCACGACCGTAGAAACCGTCCGTAAACTGTTTCATCAGCTTCATTTCATCTGCCTGTGGGTCCCAGAGCAGTTCTGAAGCAAGCCACAGTCGCAGTTCTCTGAAATCCACGGGTGTCTGAACTGATCCCATATCCAGCATCGCTCCTGAGACTTTATTTGCTGCCAGGTACCGGAGGGTTATCGGCAGGGAGAGTATGTTTGGATAGGGTAGGGGAAGTCCACCTGAGGATACAATCCGACCCTGGACCCATGACTGCGGGTAGATCAGCTGCCATCCAGCCATTGTTTTCTCGAACCGTTTGTTCCACTCAGGACCATCAGGATTGCCCAATGGTTTGGACATATCACAAGCGCCCAGATCCATGCTGAGGATAGCGCCTTTCTGGACCGTTATGTTTTGCGGGGCATCTCCCATCGCAGCACGGACAGGGATTACTAACTGGATTCCGGAGTACTGATTGTCGATGTAGGTGGCGATGCGGTTGGCGAATTGCACATATCCAGCAGAAGCAGTGGAGTATTTCTTCCCAAGTGCTCTGCACCAGGCACATTGGCAGGGCTTCTGAGTTTCTACTGTATTCAGATACACATAGCCTGCTCTTCGGGGACGATTGGGTCTGTTGGCTACTACGGCATCAAACCGGAGCTTACTGTCCAGGCTGTTGACCACCCAGTTGCACATTGTGTTGTCATTAGGACATATTCCGGGAGCTGGTTTGCCTGTCAGGATCCCGATGTGTGAACCCAGTTCTTGTGTAATATCCTGTGTTTTGCCATTTAATCTGAGCTGTGTAGCGAATAGTCCTACTGCGTTGTCTGCAGATATTCCACGGTAAGTGAATGGCGGGCAGTAGACATAATCCAGGTTTGGGACACTGATATCCGGTTTGTTGGGTATTATGATGTCTGATTCAGTCCACCACCTGCAGCCGATGACTCTCTCAAGGAATACACCGACGGCATTCATTGTCCCGCGATCTGTTGCTCCGGTGATGATCAATTTATTGCCGATAGTCTTGATTAGAACTCCGTCAGATCCCAGCACACCCCATTCCTGGTCTTTCAACATAAACTCAACTCTGGGTGAACGCCCGACAAGTATCTGAGGCTCTGATGGATCGGAATTGGACTCCAATAAGGTTTTGAATTCAACTCCTGACACTTGCGATAGAGTCTGGGCCAGTTCGTTAGCAGCTGTCGTCGTCGCCTTGCCGGCAATATCCGCAGTCACAACCACGCACTGTGCCTCTCCCTCAGCCGATATAACAAACCCGGCACAACAAGCAGCCGAAGCCACAGCAAGCGCCAGGATAATAATCAATAAAATTTGAATGGTTTTCATCACTTAGAATTATCGGCCTAATCAATGCCGGACAAGAGAGCACCCCCGTGCAAGATAGCACTCCGTTCGCCCTGAGCGCAGTCGAAGGACGCGGACTTACACAAACCGTTTCGTCTTTCGACTACGCTCAAGACGAACGGGTATCATTTCCTAAAGCCTAAAGCCTAAAGCCTAAAGCCTTCCTCCCCCCCACAAACCTGAAGGACTCTACCACCCTTCTGCCTAATAGTCCAACAGTAGAACGTCATTATCTGACTCCTAAAAACGAAGGAAGATACCGATGCGAAGATTTGCAGGATTGTTGATTTTATTGCTGGTTTTGTCTGGTTCAGTGGCAGAAGCACAGCAATATAATATACGGATAAGCTCGAACGCAAAGTCTGTGGGTATCGGGAGGAGCGTTACAATTAATGCTCTGGTTACCGATATGAATGGAAAACCAGCAGCCGGGATAGAAGTTCATCCCTATCGCAATGGCAAGCGGTGGGGTTCGCATGAGTTCACCGATTCTACCGGTCGCGCATCTTTTCCTGTTCCACTGCCTGTTATGGAAACCTCAAAGATATCGGTAGCAGTGTGCCCAATGAAGCGAGAATTTAATGAGAAGTGGATATGGGCGGCAAACATCCGGGATAGTCAGACTGTGTATATGGTCAAGAAATTCGATGTGGCTAATGTTCAAGGCGCAAAACTGTGGTTCTCTGTGGATGACAGAGCCAGCGTATATTTGAACGGTGTGCTGGTCAAGGAGATGCATGGCTGGAATCCGGTTATTCCTGTCGATATCAAACCCGAGAGTTTCATTAAGGGAACTAACTCCCTGTGTGTAGAAGCCGAGAATGGTACCGGTCCTGCTGCAATGTTGTTGCGAATGGATTTTGCCGGCAATGATAAGGGCTCGATTGTATCCGATGAATCATGGACTGTTTATCCAACAAAACCAGCTTCATGGCCTTTGGCTCCGGATACTGCCGGAGAACGGACTCGTGTGGTCTTTGAAATCGGGCAAGCTATTTACAACCTGGAAAACTGGCCCAGCATACACTACACCAGGGTACGAAACACCGGCATGGAGATGCCCGAAGGGTGCAGCGTCTCAAACACTGTGTCAATTGATGTCCGCAATCGTAAGCTGGAGACCTTCAAGCGTGATGAGAAAAAGCTGATTGGCATGCAGTGGGAGGAATGGTTTACTCCACTGAATATCAACTGGTCTACTGCTCCGGCTGTTCCTGTTATGGGTTTTTATAGTTCATATGATCCGGATGTTGCCAGGCAGCACTTGATATGGTTCATTGAGTCGGGGATTGATTATTTATTGGTCGACTGGTCCAACAATATATGGTTCTCAAAGAGTTGGGACGATGTTGGCAAAGGCACGTATGAACTTGATGATACCACAACTCTGATGATGGACGGACTGGTCAAGATGCGTAGCGAGGGTTATGTTGTGCCAAAAATGACGTTCCTGATCGGTGTCAGTCACGTCCGACCAGAGGGCCCGAATGCGGTCAACGGCCAGCTCAAATATATCTGGGACCACTATGTGACCAATCCGAAATATGACGGCCTCTGGCAGTATCTGGATGGTAAGCCGCTTATTCAGATATTGGATCTTGGCGCATCCTACGTAAGGGAGAACCTCAAACTTGATGACCGGTTTGCCATCAGATTTACAGGTTCTCAGCAGGATACACAGAAGCAGAATGAGCTTGGTTTCTGGACCTGGATGGACAGAGTCCCTGTTCCTACTCCTCCTACCGGCAAGACAGAGGCTCTTACTGTAAGCGCCGGCAGTTTCGGACAGGGAGGCTGGAAAGCTGCCAATGCGCGAGGACACCGTGGGGGGGCTACCCTTATAGAGGACTGGCAGCTGGCTATGAAATATCAGCCCGGATTTCTTGCAATCCACCAGTTCAACGAATTCGCTGGTCAGATAGAGGGCCAGCCCGCAGCTCCTCCAAACATGTATGTAGATTCCTATAGCGTAGAATTGAGTGATGACATAGAACCCACCTCCCTGAACACTCCTGCATATCGTGGAGACGGTGGCTGGGGTTATCTTTACCTAAACATGACCAAGGCTCTGGTAGACTTATATAAGGAAACAACACCAACGTCTACAGTTCTTGCAATCGCAAGTCCGCTCAGAAAGCAGGTCATAACTGGGCCAACTGTCTATGTCACATGGCGGACAGTTGGAGCTGCTGCTGAATCATTCACAATATATGTGAACGATAAAAAAACAGCCTCAAACATAAAGGAAAATCATGCATTTATCGACCTGTCAAAATACAAAACAGGCCCAGTCCAAATAAGAGTCCGTGCAGAAGGCACCAAGACCCGCTACGTCCTGCACTACGAAAAAGATGCAGTCAGATTGAAAAATCCCGTACCAGCAGAGAGTTATGTAGATATAGAGCTAAAGCGATAATCCATAATCATGTCATCCTACTCAGTGAAGAATCAGATGATTCAAAGGTAAACATTAACCATATGAACAGTAATTTTGGTCCATTAGGTATCATTCTGGTATCAGCATTTGTATTGTATTTTGTATATGACATAGTAAAGGTCCTCAAAAAGGCCTATGTATCTGATATGACTAGAGATGAATTCGGTGCTCTGGTGATCAATCTGGTAACGTCTTTTCTAGCGTTATTAATAGTGTTGTCCATAACAACCTATTTGAGAGTGAAAAATGAACTCAACTCAACAATATATATCGTATTGGTTGCTTGTTTGACACCATTAATGAAGGGGCATACAGAGTCAATATCACTGCTGTTGAAGACAAAATCCGAAGCACCAGACAACCAGGTAAAGCCTCCGTCAGAATAATTCTTCTTCCCTCGTTTGTGCAATTTTGAAATAGCAAGAGTATATAAAATTGAATACAAATACAACCGAACATAGTATTTCCAGATCTCAAGTACAAAAAGCAGTAAAGCTCTCATGCGCACAGGCGATGCTTGGGGCTATTTATAGTGCATCCACAGGTGGAATGTTCCTGGTTGGTTATGCTCTAAAGATGGGAGCAAGCGATGTAGAGCTGGGGCTTCTCTCAACTATCCCTCTCTTTGCAGTAGTATTTCAACTGGTTGCAGCGTATATCGTTGAAAAGGGAATCAGCCGCAAGAAGATAACGTTTGTATCTCAGCTTATAAATGTCCTCTGTTGGTGTGTGATTGCCCTGATGCCGTGGTTGTTGAAATCAGTGACCAATGGCGTAAAAATAGGTGTTTTGATAGCCACTGTGGGTATTATCACAGCCTTTGCCCACCTGGCAGCCAATTCAAGGGCGAGTTGGCTTGGTGACCTCATACCAGCATCTGAACGCGGTTCATTCTTTGGAAGAATAACCATGTTCGGTATGATCATCGGAGCTTCGCTCTCTGTTGTAGCAGGCAAGTTTCTTGATGTAGCCAAATCCGGTGGAATTGCTGCCTTTAGCTGGTTGTTTATATTCGGCATGTTGATTGGCCTGATCAACACAGCCTTGTTTATCCCTCAAAAAGATGTGCCCTTAAAGCCTGAGAAAGAGACCACACCTTTTCCAAGAATGATCATGGATACTTTCAAGAATAAAGGGCTCATGATGATGGCTCTTTTTTCTTTGGTGTGGTCATTGCAGAACATCGCAGGCCCGTTTTATGCAGCGTACGTTATCAGGGACTTGAAGATGCCGTATATCGGACTTGGAATACTGTCAGCAAGTTCAGGTCTGATGATGATTGCTACGTCGTCATTCTGGGGCAGAATGGTCGATAAACACGGATGTAAGCCCATATTGATAGTCGCAGCCGCAGCTATCGCACCTACATGCATTGCCTGGGGATTTGTAGATACCGCATTGAAAGCTTATTTGTTAATAGTGCCGATCAACCTGTTCCAGGGATTTTGGATGGCGGGCATACAAATCTGCTCAAGCACGATAATCTATAAAGTGACTCCGGAAAAAGGTAGAAGTGTTCAGCTGGCGATTCACTCTATAATTGCAGTAGTAGTTACAGCACCCATACCTACTCTTGGAGGATATCTACCAAAACTCTTTGGGACGGACCTCAGGATAACTTTTCTACTGGTTGGAATATTCCAGCTTGCTGCAGCGTTCGTCGCAATGCGAATACCGGAAGCAGACGCCGGGAAACCCATCAGTGTTCTCGCTGACCTGAGAGACAGAATGTTTAAGAGAACAAGAGCAGCAGAATATGATCCTGATGGTTCCAGGGAGAGATAAATAGAATGACTGTCATATTAAACTGCATTAAATCCAGGATATTCTGCGTCTGGCGATGGGTTCACATTGTCATAATGATTGCGTGGACTATTCTGTTTTTCCGTGTAAATAATGTAGACATTATTGGAACCCAGATTGCCTATCCTAATTTTTTCCTTGGAGTAGTGCCTGCTGCTATATTTCTGTTTTTGAGATACACAAAACTGAACTGGGCTTGCTGGTTTGCATTCGCTTATGATCTCCTTATTATTCTGACACTTCTGGTGGGTTTGGTATTTCTACCAAACTATTATGGCTTATTCTTTTTTTTCCCTTTGGCAGGATTTATATGTGAGTTCATAATACTGATTGCTATCCTGATTGCAAGCAAACCTCACAGATAAGCATTGGGTATAGGAGGAAGGGAACTGTATGATTGTCAATATCCGTTTGCTTCACTACCTCAGTGAAGAGACATACAAGACAATATGCAACAGATTGGGGCTTGATCCCAGTTACAGCAGGATAGGGGAGAACTACATCGAATATGCAGACTCCCCCATATCCAAAGTCCATATGTTCAATATAGATTACAAGTCACTGGGGCGTATATGGTTTATGCATGTGGATGTGGATTTCCCGCGCTTTACCTGTACCTATGAAGAGTTTCCAGATAGGTTGTTCGCAGCATATCGTGTGCTGTTCGGTGAGGATGCAATGTCGGATTTTCCAGCATATGACTGCATAAACTGCGATTATATTGAATACACATCGGTCATTGAGATTTATAACGCGGACAATGCTATCGAAAAGCTGCAAACGGGTAAATGCGTCCCGGAACAACTCGACAGGCTGCTCTGGGAGAAGTATCAGAAACCGAACAGCACCATCTCATTCTACATCTGCAAAGAAGATGATTCCCATCTCCGGCTACATGCAAAGTGTCACGGTACAGCTCTAAAAAGACGTATAAAAGACGCTTCACTTCACCGTGCAACAGGAATCACGCCCAATACTGCAATCAACGCAGAAACAGAACGCAACATCATAGACTGGCAACTGCTACAGTATTTTGCTCCAGCTGGACTGTCATACGTTACTTCGGCTGCCGGGTGAACAGCCGAAGTAACGGTTCCGCAGCAATCTCATTTCTCAATTATCAAATCGCGCATCAGGATATCATGGGCATTGGCAGGCTGGTTGCTGGGAAGTACCACATCCTTGTTCAGTAGTATTCCGAACCCGGTGCCGGCTGGGATTTGTACATCCTTACCAATTGCTGGCGTGATTTGCCTTTGGTCATATAGATAGCCCTCTCCTGCACCAAATACAGCTCCAACAAACGGTTGACTCCCGAAAGTCTGACCAATCGCCAGCCCTGCTCCAGCTCCGGATGCTATAAACTGGTTATCCGTTCCCGAGTTAATGGTTCCCATAAGCCTGCTGGTTATCGGGTCCATTCTCACACTGTTTTCATCCAGGGCAGCCAACTGTCCCACAATTGGAATAGATACACCGTTTGGTAAAGTCGCTTTTACAAAGCTGATACCGATTTGCCCGGCAGTATTCAGTGATGCTCTCGTCACAGATCCTACTTTACCCATGAACACCGTATGTTGGGGAAATCCGATAGCACTTATATCCTTTTGATAAGCATAGAAACTGTCACCAACTTTACTTGTAGCAGAACTCAGAGTTCTATCCAAAGTGACCCTGATAACTGTGCCATTGGGAATTCTGGCCTGATCATTACTGAGCAACATAGGTTTGTATAGACTCATAATCCTGGGGATTATGGTGTTCAGTCGATTGATCCAGACATTAGCCAGTTTTTGAGGTGTCGTCTGATTTGCCCTGGCATCATCTGCAGTAACAGTCATGAAGAATTTATTGTCGGCGTAAATGTAGCAATCTGCACCGAATTTCGTGGTTGTGAACATCGGAGTATTACCACCGAATTGCATAAGGTCATTCGCACGCTGCTGAAGTTCTTTAACACGCTGCTCAATAGTGTAGCCACCTGCACCGTTACGTATAGTAAGAACGGGGGAGTTAGCGAGCCACACCTGACGGCTGTCAATTGCCCATACTGTTGAATACATGCATATGGTTGCTAGAACCATGAAAGTAATCGCTACATGTCTTTTCATATTCATACTCCATATGAAGGATCCACCCACTGTTTCCTTACTCCTATACATGGAGAAGAGTGAATCCAGTTTTTTACAACTCCAATGTCGTTTTTGTACGAAAGGAGATTGTTTACATATGCCAATAGTTAGGTGTGCCTAACTTATATATATTATCCCCAAGTCAGGAGGATAGGAAACCTATCATAAAGTCAAGGGGAATTGGTTGTGCATTTGTTAACTCTTCAGATAACCTTATGGTGTCATATCCTTCACATCTGCATTCTTCTGCTGCATTACAAGAGCGTTCACGCTGCGGGCCAATAGCATCTTGGGGATTTCAAACCAAACCACACTAGCAATTCCAGCTCCCACACAGGTTGCTGCCATTGCAGCATTCAAGTGTTTGAAACGGAAGATCTCGCGTAGAAATGGCACATACAGGACTAATCCCAGGAATACGAAAGCGCCGCCAACAACCCACCACATTGCTTGATTCTTAGAACGGAGAGTAGCAATAATGCTTCTTGACCATGATGCATTCGTTAATATGAGAGATATATTGGCGATTATCAAAGTCGTGAATGTCATAGTGCGGCAGTTTTTGTCATCCAGACCAATATTCCGACCGATGATGAAGACTCCGAGGCACACAACTAATACACTCAATCCTTGCAGCATACTCATTATGACTGTGTGTTTGTCGAATATCGATTCCTTCGGGTCGCGCGGAGGCCGTTTCATCACATTCGTTTCCCCTGGTTCTGCCTCGAAAACTGTAGAGCAAGCCGGGTCGATGATAAGTTCCATAAACACAATGTGTATGGGAAGCAATATCAACGTCCAGTCAGCTATCACGGGGATTAGAGACAGACCTGCAATAGGTACGTGAACTGCAAATATGTAGGCCATTGCTTTACGCAGGTTATCGAATATCCTGCGTCCCATTCTGATCGCTGCAACGATCGATGAGAAGTCATCATCCAGCAGCACCAGTCCGGCAGCTTCACGCGCGACATCGGTTCCTCGTCCACCCATAGCAACCCCAATATCTGAAGCTTTGAGAGCTGGTGCATCGTTAACACCATCACCGGTCATTGCAACAGTCTCGCCATTAGCTTTGAGCGCCTGAACCAGCCGCAGCTTTTGCTCCGGCACTACTCTGGCGAAGACATTGACTCCTCCAATGCGTTGATTTAAATCCTCATCTGACATCGCATTGAGCTCTTCACCGGAGATTATATGATCAGGATCTTTAAGCCCTATCTGTGTCGCAATATTGCGGGCAGTTGCGGGATAGTCTCCAGTGATCATTACAACCCGGATACCTGCCTCATAGCACTCCTTCACAGCTCCTTGCACTGATGGACGCACAGGGTCAACCAATCCTACAAGGCCAATAAACTCGAAGTCGAAATCGTGCTGCTCTCCGGGGAGTTCATTTGATTGGGTGAAATGCGCTTTGGCTACACCCAGGACCCGGAGTCCATTCTCAGCCATTATTCCTATTTGAACAGCGAGATCATTTTTCTGAGTGTCATTGAAGTGGCAAAGATCAGCTATAGCCTCGGGAGCGCCTTTGGTGGCGATAACGTAGTTCTCTCCCTTTGTAGATTTCCATACGTGGGACATTGCCAGTAGTTCCTTAGACAAAGGATACTGCTGGACCAGAACCCAGTCCCCATGTATGTGCTCGGTTTGGGCCAGATGCTCTTCACCAAGTATGTGGAACGCCTTCTCCATCGGGTCGAACGGGTCACGCTGACTCGCTAATATACTGTATTCGATAAGGGCATGGAAGTCTTCAGGCAGAACATGCCCATCACCACTGATTATTGACAGGTGCTTGTTGTTTGCAAAAAGTTGCCCTACAGACATCTGGTTGAGTGTGAGTGTTCCGGTCTTGTCCACACACAGGACAGTAGCCGAACCAAGTGTTTCTATTGCAGGCATTCGCCTGGTGAGTACATGCTTACGTGATATACGCCAGGCGCCAAGAGCTAGAAAAATCGTGAGGACTACCGGAAACTCCTCAGGTAATAGTGCCATTGCCAGAGCGACTCCAGCCAGAATGCCCTGTAACCAGTCTTCTCTGGTCAATCCGTAGGCAATGACTACAATAGCGCTCATTGAACCACCAGTTATGGCCAGGTTGCGGACTAAGCGTGATGTCTGTTTTTCCAGCGAGGTTTTTTCTACAACAAGTGTCTGCAGGGATTTTCCGATCTTTCCGATCTCTGTGTTAATCCCTGTCCTCTGGATTTCTATCAGCGCCTGCCCCTGCACCACGAGTGTGCCTGAGAATACAAAGGGTTCGTCATCTCCACCAGGGCGCTGTATTGTCGAGTTCCCATCCCATTCACTCTTCCGCACGGGCATGGATTCACCGGTCAGCAGGGATTCGTCAACGGACAGGTTCAGGGACGAGAGCACTACTCCATCAGCCGGAACACGGTCTCCCTCTGAGATAATTACGGAATCTCCGCGCACAACTTCTCGGCCCGGTATTCGCTTTTCCTCACCACTACGGATCACACGTGCCCTGGGACTCGATAGATTCCTGAGGGCTTGAAGCGCATTCTCGGTCTTGCGTTCCTGATGAAGCGTGATACCTATGACTACGAACACAAACCCCATCAGCAGAAGAGCTTCTTGTAAATCACCCAGCAGAAGATATATGATACCTCCGCCAACCAGCAGTAAAAACATCGGTTCGCGGATTACTTCGAATGCAATGGCAAAAATGCTGCGTGGTTTGGCCGATGGCAGCTCATTGGGGCCATCCGATTTTAATATTCTATCTGCATCATCGTGGGATAGACCAATAACATTCTTGATATCGAAGCCTTTTGCCACTGAGAATCTCCCTGGTTGTGTTGAGGACTTGCTTGCCTTGTCCTCTGTAGACCCACGACAATAGGCCTGCTACCCGGTGGAGGACTGGGTAGCAGGCTTCTGGAGGCAGGTGAGTAATGTTGTTCAGTCCTATACGGTTCACTTAATATGACGATAAACTGAGTGTGGAATTTGTCATCCTTCGTTCCTCAGGATGACAAATTCCGTAACCTTTTCCTGATTCCACTCACTAAGTGAACGGTATGTGGACTAGTCGTCGCCGCCTAATCCTCCCAGAATATCTCCCAGCCATGATCCTTTGCGTTTACGTTCACCATATCCGCGTTCTCCGCCTTCACGACGGTCATTGTCTTTGTCGTATTCCCTGTATTCGCGGCTGTGTTCATCACGCTTATCATATGGCCTGGCTGCTTCTGGTCTGGATGAACTCATTTCGGTCTTTGTTGTTTCGGAAACACTAAGCTCCAGTAACTTTTCCAGTTCGCCTTTATCCAGCCACACGCCTTTACAGCTCGGGCAGACATCCAGTGTCACACCATTCCTATCGACTTCTTTCATACGATCTTCGCATACCGGACAATTCATTTTTTAGGTTCTCCTCTATCATATATTCGTGAAACGGGTTTTCTGTGCTGGGGGTTTCAATCTACCAATCTGTGTGTTCTTGCCGGTTTCGGTTACTACGAAGGTTCCTCTTCCACGAATGACCAACGTATTCATGAATACCCGATTTTGGTTCTCCTCAGACAGAACGGACTGGTCATTTAGTTGCAGAGCATGCTTTGTTACGGGTTCTGAGTTGCCCGATAACGTTTCTTCCTGCACTACCAGATTTATAGCTTCGGTTAAACGACCATCAGCGGGTATTGTTTCTCCGGCTTGTATTCTCACGATGTCTCCTGGTACCAGCTGACTGACAGCTAACTGCAGCAATTTACCTCCGCGTATTCCTGTGCATACGCTGAGATACTGGCCCCCGGATGAGATCAGTGATTGCCTGTATCGTCTTTTCAAAACTGAAGACGCAATTATCATTACTACACTAAGAATAGCAAAGCCTAGCGCGAACAGCAGGTCATATTCAACTGCCAAAACGATTCCTATGGCTAAGCAGACCAAACCAGTTGATCTTACATGCTGGTAAAATAAATATGGACGTTCTAATTCGTTGGTCCCATATTTACGAAGACGATCATAGGCCTCAACCTCGGACAATCCATAGTCAGAGTCAGTTTTCAGATTCTTTAATATGTCTTGTATTTCGGATTCCCCGCGGTTAAGCACGGCTAGTTACTCCTTCGTCGGGTCCAACCGTTTGGCACGCAGCTTCCTTGAATGCTACAATCACATGGTCTTAATACGACCATGATGCCATGGCAAGGTTGCGCCATGGTAACGTTTAGGTTAATTCTTTCGACCGGTTTTTTAGAACAGGACATACAATGAAAACGATCCTTCTTGTAGATGATGACAATGCTCTGGTAGCCTCACTTAGCGCTGGACTGAGTGATGAAGGTTTCGAAGTTGCCTCCGTAGGCAATGGTGAAGATGCATTGAGCGTCTTCAAAGCCAAGTCTCCGGATCTTGTGATTCTGGACCTGATGCTGCCGGGTATCGATGGAATGACCGTGTGCAGGATGATCCGGCGAGATTCACCTGTGCCCATTATTATGCTTACAGCCAAGAAAGACGATATCGACAAGATAATTGGTCTGGAGATTGGTGCAGATGATTTCATCACGAAACCATTTAACTTCAGGGAGCTCCTTGCACGTATCAAGTCAGCATTAAGACGACCGGAGATGGATGGTTACCAGCAAGACGATCTTCCGGACACTGCGAAGTTTGGGGAACTTTCCATAGATTTCACAAGGCGAGAAGTCAGGCTTTCCGGTAAGATTGTGCCATTACCGTTGAAAGAATATGAACTACTTGCAGTAATGGCACGTAAACCTGGAAAAGTTTTCGAACGCGACGAACTGCTTCAGCGGATATGGGGAGATGATTTCTACGGTGATGAGAAGACTCTGGATGTGCATATTCGACGTCTGAGAGCGAAGGTCGAACTCAATCCGGCATCTCCTGAGTATATTGTGACCGTGCGCGGGGTCGGCTATAAAGTGCATTCGGGAGGATAAATATGTTCGTCAGTATTAAGGCCCGTTTGCTGCTCAGTCACCTGGGTGTTGCTTTACTCACCGCAATGGCAGCCTTAGGCTATATTTATGTTTCATTTACAAGAATGCAGGCTGACTACAGTGAGCATGCCCTGCTATCAAGTGCTTACACTCTGGCCGATGCTGTTGAGACTGACTTCGGCACTCAGCACGGACGAATCCAGATAAAGCATGCAATGGGTGAGCTTGCAGTGGAGGAGAAAGTCCAGTTTGCCGTGATGGAGATAGACGGCACTGTAATTTCTTCTACAGTTCCAGAGGTTTATGCCGGAAACAAGCTGTCACTGATGGAAAAGCTCAGCAGTGGGAAGCCAAATGTCTACCATCCCAAAGTAAACTCCCCAGATCAGAAGAGGATTATTGTCGATGTGCCGATTGAGCAGAACCATCAGGTTGTCGGCATAGTCAGAACCTGGATTCTCGAACGGGACTACCAGTCATCAATTAATCCCATCAAGCGGATTACTGGATTTGCTCTTGCCGGGGTAATGGTCCTCTGTATCGCACTGTCTCTGCTTCTTGCATACGCATTGATATCTCCCATCAAGAGAATGAAACGACTATCCAGACGTATTGCCCAGGGTGACTTTGGGATAAGGTTGGATAAAGTTGGAAGTGATGAACTGGGTGAACTGGCGACTGATCTTAATACGATGGCTGCTCAGCTTCAGGAACTTGAGAACTCCCGCAGGGACTTCCTGGGAAATGTATCCCATGAATTGAGATCACCGATAAGCAACATCCGGATCACCAGCGAAGTGCTTCAAAGGCGTGCAGAGAGGCTGGGTGATGATTCTGCAAAGCTGTTTCAAACGGTGATTGTGGAGACCCAGCGGCTTGAAATAATGATAAACGAACTAATGGAACTTGCCGCGATCAAATCCGGAGCCCTGGTGTTAAATAAGGAAGCGTTTAGTATAGAAGTCCTTATTGACGAGATAATGCCTGGCTTATTGATTCGTGCCCAACAAAAGCAGCAGGATTTGGAAACAACTATCGATCCTGACCTGATGCTTTTTGCTGATCGGGACAGGATAGCCAGAGCTATATCGAATCTTCTGGATAATGCTATTAAGTTTACGCCAGTTACCGGACAGATAAAATTGCAAGCAAAACAAGAGCCGGATGTGGTGGTTATTGAAGTATCTGATACAGGTGAAGGCATATCGAACGATGACTTGCCAAAAGTATTTGAACGGTTTTATCGTGCAGACAAAGCAAGGCAGCGTGAAGGCGGATCAGGCATTGGGCTAGCCATAGTCAAGAACATAATCCTCGCACACGGCGGCAGTGTTGATGTCAGGAGCAACGAAGGACACGGCAGCATATTCCGGATAATTCTTCCTGTGTAGAAGAAACTTCAACAGGATGGACGCATCTAATTTTGTACACGAGAGAATAGGCCGGGATATACTGCGGGAATGCCGGTTTTACTGGATGTTCCGAATCATGTCTATGCTCAATTCCCGCAGTATATCCCTTGGTTACTGTTTGCCCTGGCAACTTCACATAATTCCTCTCTCCCACATTCAATATCTACTACACAGTCTGCAAATATCCTTGACTCAAAAAGACTAGCTGTGCTAGAGTCTCGTACCAGTGGTTCCTAATAAAGGAATAATTCGGTAAGGTCCCACTAATCGGAGGCAGTAATTGAAAAACATGTTCCTGGTGATATTGATGGTTTTGGTAAGTTGTGTAATCACAAATGCCGCAACTACCAAAAATCTAAAACTTGCTGCTAATAAGAAATCCAGCTATGTTATTGCTGTATCAAATAAGCAGATTCCGTCCGAAGTCACAGCTTCAAAAGAACTGCAGACTTATATATTGAAAGCTACCGGAGTTAAGCTTCCGATTATAAAAGAATCGAAACTCAAACCCGGAACTGCTGCCATAATGCTTGGGCCGACCAAGTTTGCTGGTAAAAAAGGCATTTCACCTAAAGGAACAGAGCAGTGGGTAATAAAAACTGTCGGAAACCGGCTGGTGCTGGCAGGCGGCAGACCGCGGGGCACTCTTTATGCTGTCTATCATTTCCTCGAGGATGTAATGGGTATCCGATGGTGGACTATCTGGGATGAGACAGTACCAAAACGCAATATATTGTCCATAGGCACTCTCAATCTATCCGGCACTCCCGGATTTGCTTATCGAGAGATCTATGATGCAGAGCTTTCCTGGCCCAAGGAATTCTATGCAAGAAACCGAGTCAATGGGCACTATTCATTCATACCGTTGTCGTATGGCGGAACGCTTCAATACGGGCTGCCTTACCACGTGCACACATTCAGCCGATATTTCCCTCCGGAGCAATACTTTGCAACTCATCCGGAATACTATGCCCTCACAAACGGCAAACGAAATCCCCAGGGGCAACTCTGTCTGACGAACAAGGACTTATTCAATGCATGGGTTGCCAAAATGAAAGACTATATCAAGACTTCCTATGCTGATGCAGACAAACAGGGATTACCCCGTCCTGTTTACTTCTCGATCTCTCAGAATGACTGGGAAGGCAGCTGCGAGTGTGATAACTGCAAAGCTATTTTCGACAAGGAAGGCCATTCCGGTCTGTCTCTGATGTTTGTCAATGCTGTGGCAGAAGAGATTGAGAAGGAATACCCCGAAATCCTCGTAGATACCCTCGCATACTGGTTTTATGAAGAAGCCCCCAAGACCATCAAACCCCGCGACAATGTCCGGATACGTCTGTGCGATGTCGGGGAGGACGTCATGCACCCGATAACCCATCCGAACAATAAAAATGGTCTGAGGCGTTTGCAGGACTGGTATAAAATCACCAAACATCTCAACATATGGAAATATGGTGTCATTTATACTCCCAACCTCCCCACGCCTACTCAGTTGGACTATTCAGATGATGTCAAGACATACAAGAAGTACGGCGTAGAGGGGGTTTTTATCGAGGTTGAGAATATAATGACCACGGATATGTGGGATATGAAAGCCTGGATGCTGGCTAAGCTGTATGAAAACCCATATGCAGATTCTAATAAGCTTGTTAAGGAGTTTACGGAAGGTTTCTATGGACCAGCTGGCAAGTATATCAGGGATTATCTCAATTTAGTTCACAAAGCTTTGCAGGACAAACCCAGCTATATCAACTTTGGCGGAACACCTTCGGGATACACGTTTATGTCACTGGATGTCGTTCGCAAGTGCAATGAACTATTTGATAGAGCTGAAGCTGCTGTAGCAAATAAACAGGCGTATCTGGACCGGGTTCAACTGGCAAGAACATCACTGGACAGGACTATATGCTACCGATCTGCAGAATTGAACAGAGAATATGTGAAGAACGGTAAACAGGGCGAGTTTGGCCTGTCAGTTGAAACATCCAGCAAGAGAGCTGCTGCAGTTCTGCGAAAAATGGCAGATACCAGGTTCGCAGGCCGAAAACAGTTCGCTCAACATGCCTATGATCAGGCGACTGCACTGGAGATGATTACAGTGTTCTCAAAACCTGCTAAATTACCGGAACAGTTTGCTAACCTGCCGGTTGACACTGTGTTTGATTGCTCCCCCAGTTATTTCAGGCTCAGCGGAGTTTCACTGATAAAGGACACAGAAGCAGCATATGGTTCTGCAGCGAAACTCGATTTAGCAGGTAACGCAGATGCAGCTAGATACCTTGTGACTCCAACTCAGGGCATGCCAATGGGAGTCTATAATGTTGCGGAAAAGCTCCATGGTATGACTACCACTGTTACGTATGACCAGATCAAACCTGGTTACAACTTCTACAAACTTGGACCGACCAAGTTCAAACCATCTGAATATTTTTACCTGTTCTGGAGCTGGGTGATTCAAGCTGATTTGGATACTGCTATGAATGACAATCCTGATCAATTATACGAAGTCTATGCTTCGGTGAAGTTCGAAGGCCCCTCCTTCCCAACCGGAGACCCGACAAAAACAGATGCGATTCTGGTAGACCGGATTATCGTTGTTCAGGTGAAGAGAAATAATTGAACAGGATTAATGGGAATTGCAGGATAGACAGGATTATTTGGGACGCATCGTTTTAAGTGCGTCCCAAAAATACACGAAAGTCCATCACAAGGAAATGATTAATGAATGATTCTTCTAAGTGGTTCAAGAAATTACCAAACGAACTAGTAGTAGAAACCGTAATCGAAGAAGCACCAAAGATACTGGGCAAATGGAATCCAACCATATACAAGGATTCCGATTATGGATGTTGTATAAATACAGATAATTCCAGGATTCATATCGGTTGTAACCGTAATTATTTAGGCACTACTCTTAAATCACCAACTGAGACTGCTATATATGAGGACATTGAGCTGGACTCAGTGCTAGAGGCGCTTTTTCCGGAATTGCCGGATACAGTAACTAAGCCACGTTATTTATTTGCCAATTATGTAATTCCAAGCGAAGTTACAAGACATCTGAATCTGATTGCAGGATACTGTTATCCGTTACTTGATGGTGACAAGAATGCCTGGTTATCTTTTGAGAATTGGAAGATAACCAGGGGTGGCCGTATGAGAACACCTGGGCAAACAATCGAGGATCATCTTAGAGAGTTGAAGCAACAAGCTGAAATTGCATGTTCAAGACGTAAATTTTGGACTGCGTTTGAATTTTATACAGAGTATAAAGATGCTGGGGGTAGAATGACTCTCAAAGACAGATGGCATTTATACCTATTATCAAGACATACTTTTCTATTACGATAATAGAAATAGGCACAATCCTATCTGATATCAATATCATAAAACAGATTGGAGGCAGGCATTGAATAGAGTATTGATTTTTGCATTATTGATAGTATTATCTTCCGGGGTTGTCGAAGCTGCGGTTGTACCTGCAAAAGGACTCAAGTTAGTTGCAAATGGAAAATCCAGTTATGTGATTGTCTCGCCGGATGTGCCGATACCTTCCGAGGTTACAGCTTCAACAGAACTGCAGACATATATTCGCCAGTCCACTGGAGTAAGTCTACCTATTATAAACCAGTCAAGCCTCAAGAGCGGGGCTCCTGCAATTATGATTGGCTCAACCAGATTTGCTGAAAAGGTTGGCATCACACCCAAGGGGCCTGAGAAATGGGTTATCAAGACAGTTGGCAACCGGCTGGTGCTGACAGGCGGACGGCCACGGGGCACGCTATATGCTGTCTACCATTTCCTCGAGGATGTTATGGGTGTTCATTGGTGGACGATGTGGGAAGAAACTGTGCCCAAGCTGGCAGTGTTATCTGTAGGCACCCTGGATTTATCCGGTGAACCAGGGTTTTCATACAGAGACATATATGATGCAGAGATACCCTGGCCCAAAGAGTTCTGCGCCAGGAACCGGTTAAACGGGCATTTTTCTATGATACCCTGGCAATATGGCGGTGCAATTCAATATGGGCCACCATACCATGTACATACATTCAATCTATACTTCCCCCCGGGTGAATATTTCGCCAACCATCCTGAATATTTCTCTCTTTCAAAGGGCCAGAGAGTATACAATGGTCAGCTCTGTCTTACGAACCCGGATGTGCTCAGCGAATGGATACTCAAGATGAAGGATTACATCAAGACTTCATATGCTGAAGCTGATAAGAGGGGAGTTCCCAGGCCTCTTTACTTCTCGGTCTCTCAAAATGACTGGGAAGGCAGCTGTGAGTGTGATAACTGCAAAGCTATCTACGAAAAAGAAGGGCACTCGGGTTTGTCCCTGATGTTTGTGAATGATATAGCAGAGGAGATCGAGAAGGAATATCCCGATGTCCTTGTTGATACACTTGCTTACTGGTTCTATCAGGATGCTCCAAAGACCATAAAACCACGAGACAACGTAAGGATCCGGCTGTGTGATTCGAGTGAAGACATATTCCATTCGATTACTCACACTGGCAACAAAGCTGGTCTCAGACGGCTGAAAGCATGGTCAAAGATCACCAAACACCTCGATATCTGGAAATACGGCGTCGTATACAGTCCAAATCTCCCCACACCCAGCCAGTTGAACTATTCCGATGATGTAAAGGAATACAAAATGGCCGGTGTGCAGGGAATGTTCATGGAGTTCGAGAACGTATTGACTACCGACATGTGGGATATGAAAGCCTGGATGCTGGCTAAGTTATATGAAAACCCTTACGCAGATTCGGATACCCTTGTTAAGCAGTTCACTGCTGGCTACTACGGCTCCGCAGGCCAATATATCCGTGAATATCTGATCACTCTGCAGAAAGCGCTTCACGATGAACCCAGCTATATTAACTTTACAATGGGAACGTCTGAGTATAAGTTTATGAAACTGGATGTCGTCCGGAAGTGTAATGAACTTTTCGATAAAGCTGAAGCCTCTGTAGCGGACAACCAGATAATATTGGACCGTGTCCTATTTGCAAGGACATCTCTGGACAGGACTATCTGTTTCCGCTCTGCTGAACTCTATGATGAATATGTGAATGGCGGCAAAAAAGGCGATTACGGCCTTTCTACTGTTAAATCAAGCAGGAGAGCTTCCGATATATTGCTCAAAATGGCCATTGCAAGATTTGCCGGTCGTAAACAATATGCAGCGCATGCATATGATCAGATAACTGCATTGGGCAAATTTACTGCTTTCTCGAAGCCTGCGGTAATCCCGGACCAGTTTGTGAACCTGCCACCGGATACAGTATTTGAGTGTTCCCCAAAATACTTCCGGTTGGTTGGTTCGACAATTGTCAATGACCCATCAGCTGCATTCGGAATTGCAGCAAAACTGGACCTGGCATCTACCGGCGGGGATGCAGCAAAGTATCTGGTAACTCCAACTCAAGGGATGCTTATAGGACAATACAATGCTGTAGAGAAAGTAGAAGCCGGTTCTACAACAATAACCCGGGACGCCATAAAGCCTGGTTATAACTTCTATAAATTTGGCCCGAGGAAGTTCAAACCATCAGAGTTCATTTATCTGTTCTGGAGCTGGGGGATACAGGTTGATGTAGATTCGGCATTGAATAATAACCCTGATCAGGACTATGATGTGTATGTTTCAGTCAAGTTCGAAGGCCCATCATTCCCGAATGGAGACCCAACCCAACCAGACTCGATATCCGTGGACAGAGTTATAGTTGTGCAGGTAAAGAGTTAATATAATAAGACACAAGATCCCACATCGTTCACGCGCCATTGTCATCCTGAGGAACGAAGGATCTGCTTTTTCAGTGAACCATGGTAAAGCAGATCCTTCGTTCCTCAGGATGACAATGGCGCATAATTGGAGTAAATAATTGAAATCAATTCTTCTATTAATAATGGTAATGATTGTATCGGGAGGTGTAGCCGGAGCTGCATCTGTTGTGAAGCTTAAAATAGCAGCGAATGGTATATCTAAATATGTGATTGCAGCTGCTGATAATCAGATACCTTCTGAGATCACAGCTTGCAAAGAGCTCCAGACATACATAGCAAAGTCCACCGGGGTTACGCTTCCGATCATCAAGGAATCGGAATTGAAGCCTGGCTCTTTAGCAATCATTGTTGGGCAGAGTAAAGCCGCACGCTCTGCAGGGATTATTCCCAAAGGACCGGAGCAGTGGGTGATCAAGACAGTTGGCAACAGATTGCTTCTGACCGGGGGTAGACCGCGAGGCACTCTTTATGCTGTTTATCATTTTCTTGAGGATATAGTAGGAGTTCACTGGTGGACGATATGGGATGAAACAGTGCCAAAACGGACTGTTTTATCTGTTGGGCATCTCAATCTATCCGGACAGCCCAGTTTTGATTCAAGAGAGATATACGATGGAGTTATGCCGTGGCCTAAAGAGTTCTATCCCCGGAACAGAGTCAATGGATGCTATTCGCTGACCCCATGGGAATACGGTGGGACTCTTCGATATGGACCACCGGACCAGGCGCACACATGCAGCATGTATTTCCCACCGGCAAAGTATTTCGGGACCCATCCTGAGTATTATGCTCTCATAGATGGAAAACGCTCTCCCAATGGCCAGCTCTGCTTGACTAATAAAGACCTGATCAATGAGTGCATAGCCAAGGTTAAGGAGAGCATCAGGTCATCTTATGCAGAATCAGACAGCAAGGGTATCCCCCGGCCTGTTTTCTATGCTGTTTCACAAAATGATACTACAGGCAACTGTGAGTGTGATTCATGTAAAGCTGTGTATAAAAAGGAAAACGCATCAGGCCTGTCTCTTTCATTTGTAAACGCTGTAGCTGATGGTGTTGAGAAGGAATATCCCGAGGTTCTTATAGATACACTGGCATACTGGTTCTACCAGGAAGCCCCAAAGACCATCAAACCCCGGGACAACGTGAGAATCCGTCTGTGCGATATGGATGAAGATATAATGCACTCCATCATCCATAAGAACAACAAGAATGGCTTGAGGCGGTTGGGTGATTGGTCGAAGATTACCAGGCACCTGAATATCTGGAAATATGGAGTCATCTACAGTCCAAATCTTCCTACGCCCAGCATGCTGAATGCAGCAGACGATGTCCGGACATACAAGAAGTATGGAGTAGAGGGTATATTCACTGAGCTTGAGAACATAATGACTACAGATATGTGGGAAATGAAAGCCTGGATGCTGGCTAAACTATATGAAAACCCATATCTGGATACCGAAACTCTCGCTAAGACATTTACAGATGGCTACTATGGTCCGGCTGGCAAGTATATTAATCAATATGTCCACCTGGTTCATAAAGCCCTGGATGAGAAACCAGATTCCCTCAACTTTGGCGGAAATCCATCCGGGTATTCATTCATGACGCTTAATTTGACCCGCAAGTGCAATAAGCTGTTTGATGATGCTGAAGCGTCTGTGGTTAATAACCAAACGTTGCTGGATAGAGTTCAGCTGGCCAGGACATCTCTGGACCGGACTATCACTTATCGTTCAGTTGAGTTATACAGAGAATATAAAAAAACCGGAAAAAAAGGAGACTATGGCCTGTCGGTTGAGACATCAACTCGAAGAGCGTCTGCCATTATCCGCAAAATGACTGATGCCAGGTTTGCTGGTCTTGGTGGGTATGTGCAATATGCTTATGACCAGGCGGATGCATTGGGAAAGCTTACTGCTTTCTCAAAACCTGTCCCTCTTCCGGAGCAGTTTGCAAAATTACCGGAGGATACTGTTTATGACTGTGCGCCAGTATACTTCAGACTGTCTGGGGTGAACATAGTGAAAGATCCTGCTGCAGCTTTCGGGGCAACGGCAAAACTGGACATATCATCTGCCGGAGCAGAATCCTCAAGGTATCTAATAACACCTACTCAAGGCATGATAATGGGTTTCTATAACGTTGGCGATAGGACCCATGGCAAGGTAGCAACCCTTATGCCAGGTGATATAAGACCTGGATATAACTTCTATAAACTCGGACCTGCAAAGTTCAAGCCCCAGGAGTATTTCTATTTGTTCTGGAGTTGGGTGATACAGGCTGATCTGGGTTTTGCAATGAATGATGATCCAAACCAGGAGTATGAGGTATACGTCTCAATAAAATTCGAAGGCCCCTCTTTTCCAACCGGAGACCCAACCAAACCCGACGCCATACTAGTGGACAGATTAATAGTGGTGCAGGTGAAGAGTAAATAATACCAGGTATCGTCATAATTACCATGTCATCCTGAGGAACGAAGGATCTGCTTTTGGACATTTAGCTCAACCATAAAGAGCAGATCCTTCGTTCCTCAGGATGACAATTTTCGGAGGCAACAGTTGAAAACTATACTCTCGTTAATGCTAGCACTAATTGTATTGAGCAGTATCACCAACGCTGCACCGACTGCAAAGCTCAAATTGGTTGAAAATGGCAGGTCGGAGTATGTGATTGCTACAGCCGGGAATCAGATACCTGCTGAGATTACAGCTTCAAAAGAACTGCAGGCATACATAAGTAAGTCTACCGGAGTGATGCTTCCGATTATCAAGGAATCTGAACTTAAGCCCGGCGCTCCGGCTGTAGTAGTTGGGCAGACAAACATTGCACGCTCTGCCGGGATCATCCCCAAAGGCTCTGAGCAGTGGGTTATTAAGACCATTGGTAACAAGCTGGTGCTTACGGGCGGTAGGCCGAGGGGAAGTCTATACGCTGTTTACCATTTCTTGGAAGATAATCTGGGTATCCGGTGGTGGACTATATGGGATGAATCGGTTCCGAAACACGGCTCTATCATCCTGACTGATATCAACCGGTCCGGGCAGCCCACATTTTCATACCGGGAAATATTCGACTGCCTGATCCCCTGGCCTAAGGAGTTTTATGCAAGAAATAGAGTCAATGGAGAGTTTTCGGGGATTCCTATTGAATATGGCGGGACTGTTATGTATGGTCCACCTTCTCATGTGCATACATTCAACAGGTATTTCCCTCCAGAGGAGTATTTTGAAGCCCATCCGGAATGGTTCGCTCTTTCAAAAGGCAAAAGAGATCCCCAGGGGCAACTTTGTCTGACAAACACAGAACTGTTCGATGCCTGGGTAGCCAAGATGAAGGGTTTTATAAAGACATCTTATGCAGCAGCAGATCAGAAAGGCATAGAGAGACCTGCATTCTTCTCGATTTCAGCAAATGACAGCCTGGGTGGCTGCGAATGTCACAACTGTAAAGCTATCATCGACAAAGAGAATGAGTCCGGGCTTTCACTGTGGTTCGTAAACAAAGTTGCTGATGAGATCCGGAAAGAGTATCCCGAAATACTGGTTGATACCCTTGCATACTGGTTTTATGTGGAAGCTCCAAAGACCATCAAGCCCCGGGACAACGTGCGAATACGCCTGTGTGATTTTATTGAGGATATACTGCACGGGATCAATCATAATAACAACAAGGATGGTTTGAGGCGTTTAAAAGAGTGGTCAAAAATCACCAAACACCTTGCTATCTGGAAATATGGGGTAATTTACTCTCCGAACCTTCCTACACCGAGCATGCTTTATTTCTCAGATGACGTCAAGACCTATAAAAAATATGGAGTCGAAGGCGTGTTCTTTGAGTTTGAATATGCGATGACTACTGATATGTGGGATATGAAGACCTGGATGTCAGCCAAGCTTTATGAAGACCCGGATGCTGATTCCACTAAGCTGGTTAAGGAGTTCACCGATGGTTTCTACGGGCCAGCCGGTAAATATATCCGGGAGTATCTCAACGTAACGCATGAAGCTCTGCAAAAGATACCAAGCAGTATCAACTTCGGTGGAAATATATCAGGATACAACTTCCTCACGCTGGATGTCGTTCGCAAGTGCAGTGCTCTGTTCGATAAAGCTGAGGCGTCTGTAACCCACAACCAGACGCTGCTGGACCGTGTTCAGTTTGCAAGAACATCCCTGGACAGGACAATCTGTTACAGGTATGCCAACCTGCAGAAAGACTTCCGAAAAGCTGGCAGCAAGGGTGAGTTCGGACTGTCTGTTTCAGACTCAGCAATAAGAGCAGCTGCAATCCTGCGCAAAATAGCCGGTACAAGGTTCGCCAATTACCCGGATTCTGCAAAGGACGCATATGATCAAGCAACTGCCCTGGACCAGTACTCTTATATAACCAAGCCTGCCTCCTTGCCCAAACAGTTCGCGTCGTTGCCTGCAGACACAGTGTTCGACTACTCTCCGAACGCATTCCGTCTTGTAAGCACTCCGAAAATGACCAAAGACACCCAAGCAGCATATGGATTCGCAGCAATGATAGACGTGTCAGCTGCAGGTAAAGATACATCCAGATACATGATAACCCCGACTCAGGGAATGCCGATGGGCAGCTACAACATCCAGGACAAAGTAGAATCCACACCAGCAATGATATTCCCAGACGATATCAAACCCGGTTACAATTTCTACAAGCTGGGCCTGGTCAAGTTCAAACCGACAGAATATTTCTACCTCCTATGGAGCTGGACAATCCAACTGGACCTGACAACAGCCATGAACAACAACCCAAACCAGGAATACGAAGTCTACGCCTCAATAAAATTCGACGGTCCATCCTTCCCAAAAGGCAACCCATCAAAACCGGATTCGATTTGGGTAGATAGGATAATCGTGGTGCAGAAGCAGTGAGATGGTGATACGACTTCGATTTTCTCGAATCTATGCAAGTAATAGAGCGAAACAATGGAAAAGTGTCAATAATATAGTACGAAAAACTTGACATAATAATTGCCGATGGACATAATGAATAGAGAGTATGCACTATAGGATTAACACTATGCAATCCACAAACATGGATAAAAAAGAGAGATCAGTTGCATCGCAAGTCAGGAAGATTATCTCTCAGTCGCCTGATAGCATCTGGACTTACACGGACTTTCATGATTTACCGCTTATGGCAGTTAGTCAGGCTTTGTCGCGGCTCCATCGAGAAGGAATGGTAAAACGGGTAAGAAAAGGGCTTTATTATCACCCAAAACAGACTGTTTTAGGTGAAAGTAGTGTTTCACCCGTTGCTTTGAGTTCGAAGCTTCTTTCCAGCGATGCCCGGCCTACTGGATATACTGCTGCACGGGTGCTTGGGTTAAACACCCAAGTTCCAGTTGAGCCGTCCTATGCGATTTCCAAGACTAAAGCACCTGCAAGCATAGCTGGTGTAAAACTGACTGTCCGTCGTCCTTTACCAACTCTCCATATAAGCACACGTGAAGCTGCTATCCTGGAGTTTTTGCGTGAAAGAGGGGAGACAAGTGAGTTGTCTCCCGAGAAGACCGTTAAAAGACTCCTGGATATTGTCAGAGAAACAGGAATATTCACCAACCTTACCGAAGCATCAATGCATGACCCCCCACGAGTACGGGCTATGCTCGGGGCATTGGGGGAGGAAGCTAATAATGAACAACGAGAACTGATGAAGCTAAAATTATCACTCAACCCACTATCCAGGTATGATTTCGGGAGATTGAAATGTTTGAAATACGCTAAGGAGTGGCAAGCAAAATGATGCTACATGAGCATGATGATTTTGGCCCGATATTGACCGAAGCGACTGCCTGGCTAAGGGGAAAACCTGGTTTTGAACGTATTACTACTCAGATTGTAGAGAAAGATTACTATGTAACTCAAGTATTGCGTATTATCGCAGCTAAGCTGGGTGAAACAGTCCTGTTCAAGGGTGGTACAAGTCTTTCAAAAGGTTGGGGATTGATCCAGCGATTTTCTGAGGATGTTGATCTTTTTTTGAATCCGAAAGCTTTTGATCCTCCATTGGGAGAAAGCAGAATACAAAAGAAACTGCTTGAAATGAGAGATATAGTTGGAGGTAGGCAGGGACTTACCTGGCTGCGAAATGACTCCAGAGTTGATAAAAAATCACGTGCCGATGTGTATTCCTATAATGCTAAGTATGAAATTAATTCCGAGATACCATCTGAAGTATTGATGGAGGCGGGCGTCAGGAGTGGGTATTTTCCCAGTGTGCAGGTGAACTTGGATTCTTATGTGGGAGAGTTTCTACGCAGTAAAGGTTTGGATAACATTGCTGAAGATATCAGTCTTTTTCCAATGATGTTGTTGCACTTCAAACGCACTTTTATTGAGAAGCTGTTCACAGTATATTCCAAGGTAGAACTGATGTTGAATCATAATGAATCGAGTCTTGGTGACAACGCTAGACATTACTATGATTTGGTTCAACTCGCACGTACACCGGAGGTTCAGGAACTGTTAAGATCACCTTATGAGATAGCAGAGATCATCGAAAATTATTATGCAATTACTCAGAAGCATTTTCCAAAAAGTCCACTTCCTGACACACACCGTCTATGTGATAGCAGGGCACTTTTTCCGGATAAGGACCTTAGGCATATCTTGGCAAATGCATACAAAATACAGTGCGATAGGCTATGTTATACGTACAATTACCCATCTTTTGATGAGGTTTTAGGTGAGTTTGAGAAGATGCGTGAGTTTATATGATTATCGCAATAAAATAAAGTATGTATGAAAACAGTATCGCCGTGTATTACCTGAATGGGCTATATTTCAGTTTTCGAAGGGGGATGACTTGATGTCACTTGAAATAACCGTAAATGGCAAATCTGAATACGTAATCGCTGCCTCAGAGGACCAGATTCCATCTGAAATTACAGCATCAAAGGAATTGCAGACATACATAGCCAAATCCACCGGAGCAACGCTGCCGATTGTCAATGAATCGGACATAAAGCCGGATGCACCAGCTATATTAGTTGGACGAACAGATTTTGCTAAGTCTGCCGGACTAATCCCCGATGGAGAAGAGCAGTGGGTTATTAAGACTATTGGCAACCGGTTGGTCCTCACAGGGGGCCGTCCGAGAGGCACTCTGTATGCTGTCTATCACTTCCTGGAAGACCATCTGGGTGTGCGGTGGTGGACTATATGGGATGAGACTGTTCCCAACCATAGCAGCTTATCAATAGCAGATACCGACCGTTCGGGTGAACCGGGGTTTGCTTACCGGGATATATATGATGCCGAGGTCCCATGGCCCAAAGAGTTCTACGCACGGAACAGAGTCAACGGCCACTTCTCGTTTGTTCCATGGGAGTATGGCGGGACTATCCAGTATGGTCCTCCTCACCATGTGCATACATTCGACCACTACTTCCATCCGGACGAATACTACGATACCCATCCTGAGTATTTCTCCCTGTCCAAAGGCGAACGCATCCGCAATGGCCAGCTCTGTCTCACTAACAAGGATGTATTCAAAGAGTGGATAGCTAAGATGAAGGAATACATCAAGACTTCATATGCTGAGGCAGACAGTAAGGGCGAACCCAGGCCTGTTTTCTTCTCGATCTCCCAGAACGATTGGGAAGGCAGCTGCGAGTGCGACTGCTGCAAAGCTATCTATGAAAAAGAGAACCACTCCGGGCTCTCATTAATGTTCGTAAACGCTGTCGCAGCAGAGATCGAAAAGGAATATCCCGAAGTCCTGATCGATACCCTGGCATACTGGTTCTACGAAGAAGCTCCCAATTCTATCAAACCGCGGGACAACGTAAGGATACGGGTTTGTGATTTTGGTGAGGATGTCATGCATCCTATTACCCACGAAAACAACAAGCAGGGCCTCAGAAGACTGGGTGAATGGGCGAAGATCACCAAACACACAAACATCTGGAAATACGGGGTCATATACTCTCCGAACCTGCCTATCCCCAGCCAGTTGGACTATGCCGAAGATGTCAAAGCATACAAAGCTAACGGTGTAGAGGGAGTATTCATAGAGCTGGAAAACATAATGACTACAGACATGTGGGAGATGAAAGCATGGATGCTGGCGAAGCTCTACGAAGACCCGTATGCTAACTCCGAAGCCCTGGTAAATGACTTCACCAACGGTTACTACGGCCCCGCTGGCCTCTATATCCGTGAATACCTAAATGCAACACACGATGCCTTGCAGAAAACTCCAAGCTATATAAACTTCGGAGGGACTGCATCTAAGTATTCCTATATAACTTATGACCTGATCCGCACCTGCAACGCAATATTTGAAAAGGCAGAAGCTGCTGTATTGGGTGATGAATTCCTATTAGACAGAGTCAGGATGGCCAGAACATCAGTAGACAGGGCAATCTGTTACAGGACAAAAGACCTTGTGAATGAGTATGAAAACGGCGGAAGCAAAGGCGATTTCGGCCTTTCGGTGGAAGTCTCATCCAAGAGGGCATCTGCCATACTCCGCAAAATATCTGATCTCAGGTTTGGTGATTGTCAAAAACACGCGCGAGATGGATATGACCAGGCAGGTGTGCTTGAAATGGTCTCCAGCCTACCAGTATCAGTCCCGCTGCCTGAACAGTTTGCAGCAATGCCAAAGGACAATGTCTTCGATTTCTCCCCCAAAGACTTCAGGCTGGTTGGCCCGATAGTAGTCAAAGACCCTGGAGCTGACTTCGGAGCTGCTGCCAAACTGGACTACGTAATGTCCGGTTCAGATGCAGCGAAGTTCATAGTATCAGAAACAGAAGGCATGCCGATGGGCCTCTGCAACGTCAGCGAACACGTATTCGGGGAGACCAGATACATTAAACAGGGAGACATCAAACCTGGATACACCTACTACAAACTCAATAAAGCCAAGTTCCACCCGTCCGAGTATTTCAACATGTTCTGGGACTGGACATTGCAGCTGGACCTGACCCCAACAATGAATGAAAACCTCGACCAGGAATACGAAATTTACGCATCCATAAAATTCGAAGGACCTTTGTTCTCCAACGGAGAACCAGCAAACACGAATGGGATATATGTGGAGAGGATAATAGTTGTTCGAGTCTAGGGGTGGTTTTAACCGATTTCATGTTTTTGGACAGGATCAACAAGATTTTCAAGATTAACAGGAAGGGAATTGTTTGTAACAGTTCAGAGTTGCCGGAATTTGTCATCCTCAGGATGACAAATTCCCATGTTACTGTACTGTTACAATTGTTTAGCTTTATTTAGGGGTTGTGTCTTTGTTGTTGAATGGTTTGGTCTTAGAGATTATGCTGCTGGGTAAATATTATCTCAGCACTGATGAGACAATTGAAAGGGTTTTTCATTTTGTAAATCCTGTTAATCTTGTTAATCTGTCAAAAAAAGAATTGCAATATTTATCATCCGGGTGTGGTGTTGTAACTGCGAAAGGAACTGAATATGTCTTGTGAAGTTACTGTTGAGCTTAGAGCTAATCCTGATGCTTTGGTATCCAGAGTATTTCAGATACTGAAAGATCGTATCGAGCAGCGGTGTTCATCGATTGTGGTCGAAAAAGATGCCGGGGCTCAGATCGTATTGTCAGTCGATGACAGTTTAGAACCGGATGCATTCCGTATTGACCAGGTCGATGCGGCTGTGCGAGTTGCTGGTGGGTCTGCTCGCGGATTGCTTTATGGTGTTGGGAAGTTTTTGCGGACCAGCGGGTATGATGGAGTGTTCCAACCGTCGCAGTGGCAAGGGACATCGGTGCCTCAGGGATCACTGCGCGGGATGTATTTCGCGTCGCATTTCCACAACTGGTACCATCAGTCCTCGGAGCCGGAGATATCCCGTTACATTGAAGACATTGCCCTCTGGGGTGTGAATGCCATAATGGTCATCTACCCGATGATCAACCTGCAGGACTGGGATGATCCACAGGCTGCCCCGGCTATGGACATGGTTCGGTGCTACGCTAGAGCGACCAAAGACCTTGGACTGATGTTTGTTACCGGCGTCGGCAATACGATGTTCAGAGGCGTATCATCAGACCTGCTGGCGACACCTCTGCCCGATCCAACCGGACGGCGGGGGAACAGCGGGTTTCCGGTCTGCCCGAGCAACCCGGCAGGGCACGACTACATTATGGAAAATGCCCGTATCCTTTTTGAGAAGTTGTCGGATGTAGGGATAGATGCCTTGTGCTTCTGGCCTTACGATGAAGGCGGGTGTGCTTGCGAGAAGTGCATGCCCTGGGGCAGCAATGCATACCTGAAGCTGTCGTGTGACCTGACGAAACTCGGACGAGAGTATTTCCCGGACCTGAAGACGGTTATGAGCACATGGATGTTTGATACTCCTCCGGAGGGTGAGTGGCAGGGACTAACCGACGCTTTGGCCACGAAGAATGAGTGTATAGATTATATTCTTGCCGATTCCCACGAGGACTTTCCGCGCTATCCCCTGGATGCCTGTGTGCCCGGAAACCTGCCTCTAATAAACTTCCCTGAGATCAGCATGTGGGGCAACTGGCCCTGGGGTGGTGTGGGAGCTCATCCGCTGCCTGCCCGATTCCAGCGTCTGTGGGACCAGGTCAAGCACGTGGTTGAAGGAGGCTTCCCCTACAGTGAAGGTATCTACGAGGATATAAACAAAGCGATAGCGGTTCAGTTCTATTGGGACAGGGATCAGTCTGCACGCACAACACTGGAGGAATACATCGCATATGAATTCACTCCGAATGTCACGCAAGACGTACTGACTATCATCGACATTCTGGAGATCGCAGCAGGAAACAGATTCAAGGGGCTGACTGTAAGCACAGAAGACGTTCAACAGGCATACGATTTGGCAGACACAGTGCATGCCAGTCTCCCGGATTGGGCAAGGCAGAACTGGAGATGGGAAATTCTATATCTGCGAACAGTGCTGGAGCATGAACACGCCAGTGGTGGACTGGAAACTCCAACAGCCGAAGCTGCAATGACACGCCTGATCGAAATATACCACTGCATGCTTGAAACAGACGATCCCTACCACCACCGCGTCCGCCCTCCCCTGAAACGCGCTATAACCCAGGGTGGGGAGTGTTAAAGACTGAAGTACGCTGGTGTATTTTTGCTCTAGTATGCAAAATCAAGGTGAAAACCCAAACCATACTATTTTTCCAAGCTTCGCTAATACCGACTGCAAAGGGATGGGGAAGCTTCAGCAGTGGAGTTTATAGCAGAAGTAACTGCTGAAGATATATAAGATAAGAGGGATTCTATGTCTGATGTTGATTCTTTCAGAGCAGCAATTAAAAGGGCTTTCGTATTAGCGCCTGAATTATCTGATGAGGATTCTGCTCGAATACGTAATGCTGTTAAGGACAAATACACTAATAATAATCGTGGATTACTATGGGAACGATTTCAAGAATATATAGGCAAACGACGTGTAGATGGATGGAAGAGAGCGTGCGAATATCCTGCAGAAGAAAAAGTTATCCTTTTCCTAGATGAGCGTGAAGGTGAAGTCATGTGGCTTTTCGAGAATGGTAACGATCTTCGCACGGCAATAGGTGAAACATCCAATGAGGAGTTCTATCTTACTGATTATGATACGAGTTATGTGATAGCTTTTAGCCATCACGACATTTTATATGGAGTTGGCTCGTGTAGATCATGGCTTGAACTACTGAGTGAAGATTGAATAGCAATTGAGACTAGGGATAATGAGCAATAATATGACTTGATGTCATTACTGTCCCTCCCTTCCTGTTAATCTTGAAAATCTTGTTAATCCTGTCTAAAAAAATATCAAGGGTATTCATGCAACGAAAAAGAAGCAAACAAAGCAATCACAGATAAAAAGGAGATCAAAAACAATGATTTGGGCAAATTTACTTCATTTAGGTCTTAACATGTGGTGTGACAGGTATGATCCTTCCTGGGGGACTACTGACATCACCGGAATGCCTCATATAAGGTTCGACATGGAACTCTGGGATGAACTCAAACCCAGGATGCGGGATGCAGGACTGAATATGGTTATCATCGACCTCGGGGAAGCCTTGAAATACAAGAGCCATCCCGAGATACCGGTTGCTGATGCATGGGAAGTCGATAAGTTAAAAGGTGAACTCGATCAGCTGCGGCAGATGGGACTTGAGCCTATCCCCAAACTCAACTTCTCTGCTACTCATGACCTCTGGCTTGGGAAGTATTCCAGAATGGTATCTACTCCGGAATACTATCAGGTGTGCGCTGATCTGATTAACGAAGTCAGTGATATCTTCGACAAACCCAGGTTCTTCCATCTGGGTATGGATGAAGAGCAGATCGAGCACTATGCAAACCACGAGTATGTAGTAATAAGGCAATACGACCTGTGGTGGCACGACTTCCTGAAGCTGGTTAGCACCGTTGAAGCAAATGGAGCAAAGGCCTGGATCTGGTCCGACTATATCTGGAACCACCACGATATCTTCGCAGAGAGAATGCCAAAATCCGTCCTGCAGAGCAATTGGTACTATGGGGATGAGTTCGGTGAAGATGCACAGTATGTCAAAGCCTATCACGAGCTGGAGAAACTGGGATACGACCAGGTCCCCACAGGCAGCAACTTCGGAATCCCAACCAACTTCGAGCTGACTGTCGACTACTGCTCCAAAATCATCTCCCCTGATAAACTAAAGGGTTTCATGCAGACCCCCTGGAAAGCGACCCTCAACCAATACAAAGACCACCACCTCGCAGCCATAGAGCAGGTGGAAAGAGCAAGGATAAAGTTGGAAGGTTAACCCCCTGGGCACGTTGAACCCCAGTTCGGCCCTTTCGGGCATGCCGAACTGGGGTTCAATGTGCCCGAAATAGAATTTGTGACGATCTGATGGGATCAATAGATATATATAGAAAACGCAGTATATTTTTCAGTCTTTAAACGGAGACAACAATGTATAAGCGCGTAAAGTATGCTTCATTCTTTATTGGCCTTGTTTTATTCTGTGTTTTTGTGTTTGGACTATTTGAGGTTTATAAACAATATCAGGATACTATCTGGCTGGATAAGTTCTGTGAAATTGATAAAGAGATAACTCAAATGCTCCCAACTGCGCCATACACTGAATATAGTCCGCATGCAACTAAAGCAATTATGCATGTCGGTGCCACATATATTGATGTCGGAGCAAGGTTACCGGAAGCAGATTATGCATATAAGGTTGTTCCAAAACTGATTAATATTCTCGTAAAACACGGCTTAACAAACACTCGGTATAAGATATACCCAATTGGAAAAGGAGTGATTCTGCACGTATCCGGAACAAATGCTGCAGTAGGTAGAATCAGTAGTGACAACAACATTTCACCGGATTCCATATTGGATGTCATTATGGGCAGGAAGAAAAATGCCCGGAATCCTGTCGTAAAAGATGAAAAGAAGTTTGCTGCTAAGTCTCTAGACCCCTTTTGGATACCATTTTCATCTGGTATTACTTTTAACTGTGGATACTTTCCGTCATCACCTCCTGCTATGTCAAAAATACATATTTCGCTACTCGACAACCCTTACAAGATTCTGCTGGCGTTTTTTATTATCTCTTTACTCATATCACTAGTCGGTGCTTTGGGTTCGTTAGGATCATTTTATAAAACTGAGGAAGAATACAGAAATAGCTCCACGCTGATAGGCGTGCTGAATATGATCCCGATTATTCTGATAGCCGTTATTGGCTTCTACTCACATGCATTAAATCCATTCGACTATACAAATTTAATGACAGATATGTGGTTTGGCCCACTCTTTATTGGAGGTTGGGGTCTTCTACTTGTTTTGGGATTTCCATTCCTGGCAATGCTGGCCAGCGGAACATTTATTAACTTTTGCTCTGAACTGTTAACCGCGGAAACTACATTTAAAAAGACACCACACACACCGGAAATGATCAAGCTGAAAGCCTGGACCATTATACTTAGCAGGCCGGCTGGGTTTTTAGTTTGGGGATTATGTATTGCTGTCTGTTATTGTTTTCTAGGCCGATATGCCGGTATTCTAGCTGGTCCTATAACGTTCATGTCAGTATCGATCCATAAACTATTCGATACTTACTACAAATCCAGAGCAAGAACAATTCTCACCAAATCAAGCCTGGTCGATCAGGACTGGCTCCGGACCAAACAACAGGAGTTAAATGACACTGCAATCAGACTAGCTGGTGAAATGAATCGCGAACCGTTGAAAGTGGAGATCCGATATGATGGCAATGAATTATCAATACCGATGGTTTCGCAGAACTCTCCAAAATCGATTATGGTGTCAATAAGAGCCGCCCAGGATTTTACAAACGATGAAATGGAGTTTATGCTCTGTCGGGAATTAGCCGGATCAACCGGAAAAAGAATCCCTCCATCAATAATACCAGTTATCATTGTACTATTGATTCCACCGCTAATGCAGTGGATAATATATGCTCATCACGGGGAGTGGTTAAAGATGCTTTTTGTTATATATGCCGCGATACTTGGTCTGATGTATCTCATATATAGAAGAAAAATCCCGTACATTGAACAATCCAGAATTGCCTTGAGACATACTAAAAACCCGCAAGCTGCCGCTTCTGTTTTGATGAAAATAATAGACTACAACCGGAAACAGCTTTCATTACCGGATCAGAAAATCGAAGAGATAACGCATATAAAAGATCTTGGCCTGGGTGAATGGGTGCAGTATAGTTTATAAGCAAAATATCCTAACCTGGAAACATCAATATCTATTTTGGAAGTCAAGTAACTCTGGGAGCTCTTGATGATATGAAATATGGAGGAACGGAATAGTGAATAGACTTTTTGCAGTTTTGATTCTACTTGTTTTTTCGATTCCGGCTTTTACCGCACCGGATAGTGTTGCTCTTACTGTCTATAATGATAATTTTGCCCTGGTAAAGGAAAGTAGAACAATCAAGCTTGATAAAGGCATTACCCCGATCAATATGGAAGATGTCGCATCCGGAATAGACCCGACAAGCATACTATTCAAGTCTCTGACTGCTCCGAATGGTGTTTCTATATTGGAGCAGAACTATCAGTATGATCTTATTAATCCAGAAAATATACTGAATAAGTCTATTGGACAAAGATTGACATTCACGAACTATGATCAATCAGGAAAGCCTTATACTACATCCGGAGTGTTGTTGAACCAGATGAAATATGGTGATGGTGTTATCAAAACTGATGATGGAAAAGTGGTTCTAAGAGCTTCCGGGCAGATATCACTAGAGAAGATGCCGGAAGGATTGAAATCCAAGCCAACAATAAACTGGTTGATATCCACCGAACAACCTGGAGAGCACAAGACTGAATTAAGCTATATAACCTCAGGGCTCAAATGGAATGCAGATTATGTTGCTTTAGTAAATGCTGATGACACAAAGGCTGATATATCCGGTTGGGTGACAATGAACAACCAGAGCGGTGCAACATATAATAATGCAAAACTCTCACTGATTGCAGGTGATGTAAGAAGAGTGCGAGAGAACAACAGTATAAGGGCATATGATCTTGATAGTTCATTGTTGGACAAATCCAATAGATCACAATTTCAGGAGAGTTCTTTCTTTGAGTATCATATGTATAAGATGGATAGGCCGACAACAATTGCGGACAAGGAGACGAAGCAACTTTCACTACTCAATGCTTCCGGAGCATCGGTAACAAAAGAGTTGATTTATGATGGGCGAGGTGCCTGGTTTCGGAGGTGGTATTATCCGGGCAGAACTGGGGAACCCGGTGCGGGATCAGATACCTCGACTTATCATAAAGTGAATGTTGTCATGGTTCTAAATAATTCTAAAGACAATAATATGGGGATACCTCTCCCCAAGGGTAAAGTCAGGGTCTACAAACTGGATCAGGATGGCAGCCAACAGTTTGTGGGTGAAGATATAATAGACCATACCCCTAAAGACGAAAAAATAAGGTTGTATATCGGAGATACATTTGACGTAATTGGCGAATACAAGAGGACTAACTATTCAAAAATCTCGGCAAGTGTTATCGAGGAATCATTTGAAGTAGTAATCAAAAACCATAAAGAGACATCTGTCGACGTTAGAGTAATCGATCATGCATGGGGAGACTGGAAGATAACTCAGTCGAATACAAATAGCATCAAAAAAGATGCAACAACAATAGAGCTTCCTGTCAGTATTCCAGCCAACAGTGAGAAAATAGTTACCTATACGATAAGGGTAACTTGGTAATCCGTGGTGCAATTACAATCGTAAGCAAATCAGCAGTAACGGCAGTTATGTGTGATACAGATGTTTTTGGATAACTTTCTTTGGAGCAAATAATGCAAACCCGTAATCTCTTAAAATCTGCTGGTGTTCTTTCGTTATTATTAATATTTGCTGCGGTTCCGGCACATGCCAATGCCGGGACTCCATTGATGTGGTTTACTTCATTTCATTTGTTACTGGGGAATGCAATAATTGGGGTTATAGAGGGTAGAATACTTGCCCGCTGGTGGAAGCTGCCGAAGATATCCGAATGCGGATGGATGATTGCTGCCAACTATGTCTCGGCTTTTTGCGGGGTGTTTGTATTAGGTTACTATCTTGAAGTTCATAATATCTTCGCGGACCATGGCAACATACCATTCTCCCGGATACCTGAAGCTTTGATACTCATTGTTATCAGCTTATACATTTTGACAGTTGTAATTGAGTGGCCGTTTGTGCATTTTTCTGTTAAAAAAGCCGGAGCGTCGTTCGATCGTCTTTGGCTGAAGACTCTCTCATCCTCAGCTCTCGTCAATATTATCTCATATACTGGTCTAATAATCCTGTACTTGCTCAATGGAAATATTAGCCTTTTGACCAAGACTACTTATGATGCTTCAGCATCGTTTTTAGAAGGGCGGCCGGGGCATATATATTACTTCGACCAGAGCAAAGACGCAGTTTGCAAGATGACACTTACCGGCAAACAGGAACCATTTTCTGTACATACTACTTTCAACGGTGATACAATGTGGCACTATATATTCGCACGTCCAAATAAGACAACGCTATTATGGGACCTGTGCGTAATGGATAAGGAATGGGATACTTCAACAGTTCTCGTTAAAAGCTTTTCAAAAGCTGCGACTGACGTGTTCAACGGCTATGACGGCATAAAGCATCAAAACTCCACTAATAGAAATTCCTGGTATGCAATGGATTTTCGTAAACATTCTGATATGAAATATACAGTAAGGGTGGGATTCTGGGATGCAGAAGGACTTACAGTTACTGATAAGAAATCGAACAGGTCGACAACCTATGCACTGGAAAGCAGTATCCTGCGTGCTACCTGCCGTCGTGCGACTGTTCTGCCCGGTGACATAGTCATATGGGACCTGGGTGGACGAATAATGGCAATGGACTTGAACAATAAACACATTACCCAACTGGCACACGGAAGATCACCGGTTGTGACTCTAGACTAAGGAGTTGCGATATAAACAAATCTGGCGATGTTTGCAATCAATCTCAAAATGTCGTATCACTGATACGACAATTGAGTTGGACACATTTTATAGCATTGATCCCACTAAACTCCCCGCTGCAGCGCGATTTCTATGCTGAGATGTGCCGTATTGAACACTGGAGCGTTCGCACGCTTCGCCAAAAAATCGCTTCAATGCTCTATGAACGCACAGCTTTGTCGAAAAAATCCGAAGAACTGGCCCGTATCGAACTCGATTCCCTGCGTGAAGAAGATAAACTAAGCCCTGATCTTATCTTCCGCGATCCCTATGTTCTTGATTTTCTTGGATTGAATGATGTGTTTCAGGAAAAAGACCTGGAAGCTGCAATCATTCGCGAAATGGAGTCTTTTATACTGGAACTTGGTGTGGGTTTCTGTTTTGTTGCCAGGCAGAAACGCATAACGGTAGATGATGACGACTTTTATCTCGACCTTCTCTTCTTCCACCGAAACCTGCGGCGTCTGGTCGCCATCGAATTAAAATTAGATAAGTTCCGACCAGAGCACAAAGGACAAATGGAACTCTATCTACGCTGGTTGGATAAATATGAGCGCAATGAAGGCGAGGATTCACCCATTGGCTTGATCCTTTGTGCGGGTAAAAAGCAAGAACAGATCGAACTGCTGGAACTCGTCCATTCAGACATTCATGTCGCAGAATACCTTACTGCACTTCCACCAAAGGAATTACTCCAGGAGAAACTTCAAAAAGCCATTGCACTCGCCCGTAAAATGCAAGCTGAACGGACAAACGCGCAAGATGATGCAAGGTGATTTGCAGTTTAACACGAACAAAAACAATCCATCAAACATAAAGGCAGGTAGTATTGCAATATATTGTTTTAGCCATAAAATGCCGAACTGTTGTTTTTATCCCACTTAGGGCCCTGTTTCTTTAGTTTTTGAATTGACAATATCCTAACGTCAGCGCAAAATACACGAAATTTTGAGGTATACTGTATCAATCAACACGATGTCCCACAAGAAAGACCAATAGCTGTTTGCAAATCTGGATACCAGAGGTGATAAAAATGCGTATTGGATCAAAGATCATAGCCTGTTGCTGGTTAGTATATGCATTAATACCTGTATACTACATTATATTTCAAAATAATGGATCTGCGCGAGGGGATTTTCTTTTGATTGAGCTGGTCACTATAATTCTGACTGCGCTGATACCCGCAGCTGCATCCATAGCTATCTGGCTTGGACATGTATGGGGATTGTGGGTGTTGGTCGCTTACTCCGGGCTTGGAGGTTTTCTACATATTTTTACGGCATGGAATCTGTATAACTCACCACGGGATGCAAGTTGTATGGATCCTTTTGGTTTCGATCCAACGGAGGGCATATATTTCAATCTTGCAACTGCCAGTCTGATGTTGATAGGCCTGATCGTGCTGCTTTTAAGCAGACCCAAACCAGCCCATTTAGCCCGATAACTATATATTCTTGCTCTTGCCAATTCCCTGCTGGGGTGCAGTAATTAGCTGCACCCAGGTAAGTTGCAGCGAAACTATTCGTAAATCCCCAACTCACTGATCTCCGGATAGTCCCATCCCTTGTGACTCTTGCGCTGGGTGACGACTACTATGCGCAGTTTGTCGGTTGTTACCTTTTCACCGGAATACTCGACTTTCTGCAGAAGCTGGTTTCGCCACTGGTGGATTGTCTTCCAATCACCATCTTTCCAGATTTGCAGGTCAGCATCTTTGATGGTCGGGGTGATCATCTCCACACGGCTGAATGTCACAGGCTCCTTGAATACTATCTGACAGTAACCCCGTTCTGCATAGACAGGAAGCCAACCGGCTGCATCGTTAGCACCGTCTGCCAGGTCATCATCGCTGCTGAAGTCTGTTCCGAAATCACCAGCAGCCCATTTGATCTTCTTGTTTGCCAGTAGATTGCCGGCTTTTACCGGTCGATCAAGTGCCGATGCAATCTCCTGCGTGATCTCATCGACAGTCTTCAGATTAGGCAGCACTTCGCAGCTGGTGTAGAGGTGCGCGCCGATACCTTCAAAGGTATCAGTGAACTTGCCATTAACCACCGGAATCACCCGGTTTTCACGCACGACCAGAAGATGGGTAACATTGTCCTTTGCCAGCGCTGGGATATCGAATGTTGCAGTCTTTGCATCATAACTCTGGTTGGCGGTAATGATGTATGTCTGTGCATTTTCAGATAACTTTACATGTTTTGCGAGGACATCGACATCGGGATTGTCGCTCTTTGCTTCGGTCGCAGAGTCACGCTCAAGCCATGCAGGGGCCAGCAGTGTAAGGTCTTCAAAGATATAGTCCATCGCAATGCGGTTTTCCAGATGGTTCCAGTAGCCATTGAATATGAACGGCACAATCCCCTTGGCTCCGGTGGCCATTGAGGCGTAAACGAACCAGCGGGATTCCTTGAATGTTGGGTTCTGGCCTCGTGCACCGCCGTAACTGAATGTCTGCGGCATTGCCCACATAGCCTTGCTGCCATCGTTTGCTGCGCAGCCATCGACCATATTGTTGTGGATAGACCGCATCGGGCTTCCAAAAGAGCGATTCCCTTCCTCATCCAGCATTGGGCTCATGTAAGGATGCGGACACATGACATCACATGCCTGCATATACTCCACCGGAGAGCGCGAAACTATCTTACAGAACCTGTATGGGTCTTGCTGCGCAAGAAAATCGTAAACGCTCTGCAAAAAGACCGGTGAAAGTCCACGGCACTCCGGTTCGTCCGAAGTGTAGTAGCCTATCACATTGCGGTTCATTCTCGTTTTCGCTATTACCTCGCGGAACTTGGCTTTGAGCTGATCATCTATTGGCTGATCGAGTTTTGCCTTAGCCTCATCAATCTCTCTCGAAACATCAACAAGGGTATACAGCCCCATATTGCTGGTTTCATAATTGCTGGCACCCATCATGAAGTTGGTGGAGTGGGGGAGTTGTGCTATCGGGAATGATGAGTTTCCGACCATATAAGCCATAGAACCATACCACCCGCGGATAAAGACCGGACTGCCGTTTATAATCAGATTACCTTGATCATCGATCCGTGACTCAATGGCAGGAGCTGAAGCCAGTTTGCGCAGAGATACTTCTTTTGCGAATAGAACATCGAATTTTGCTCCATTCGGTTTGGGATTTGCGACGGGCTGCAGCACTTCAGCAAGTAATACATAACTTCCTTCGGGCAGGTCTGCTGCCGGAAGCTCGAAGGAAACTGTTGTGTCATTTATCTGAGATTCTGTCATCTTCGAGGGTATCAGCGAAGAGGATAGCGTGACGCGTGCAGTAGCGCCTTTCACTTTCTCCAGAGGCATACCGAGTGAGATGTTGCCTTTGATAGTGTTGATAGTCTGGGTGGCATAAATAGTGTTCCGATAGTTTGGCTGGGTGACTTTCACGGTAATAGGAGTGTAACTGAGCCAGGAGTCAAACCGGGTAACCAGCGCCGGGATTTTGTTCTGCATTGCCCGGAAGATGACCGGCCACTTGCCTTCTTCTTTTACAAAAGCTTCAGGGAGTGTGATCCGCGTCTTGCTATTTGCATCCAATTTCAAAGGCATCTCGCAGCCTTTCGCGCCCGGGACAGCAATCTCCATCGACAGCGTACCATCGAACACTTTGTCACCGCGATTTTCAACCATCAGCGACGGAATCACAGTAAAGCCGACATCTTTGGGTTCCAGCCGGAAAGCAGGAGATTCGGCATACAGATTGTATCTGGATTTATCTATCTTAATGCCTTCCAGATATCCGTAGTTCTTGATGTTGTTATATCCATATCCGGGGCTGTATTGCGAGTAGTAGTTGTTGGGAGTGACCGAGCGTGTGCGTGACATTGAAAAAACCCATCGGTCAGCCCACATTTTCGACGGACGGTTGTGGAACAGTGCGAAGGGGATGGCTATCTCAACTGACCAGAAATCCTTGCCGATGAAGGTCGCTGTTTTCCAGTCAGAAGACCATCCGGCTTTGCCTGTATTCCCGCCTTCTATCATGTAAAGGTCTACTTTTGTCCCTTCGGAGTTTACTGTCAGCTGGTAATACTGGTCCCGGTCACCAACAGGATCAACGAAAAGTTCAACATCGTCATCCGACCACATCGCTGCATCGTGTATGCGTGCTGCCTCAACTACTAGCTTGGATGGATTAGGTTCGTTGCAGCGGATGCCAAAGTAGAGGTTCTCGTCGTCATAAAGCACTCGAAAGGAGGTCTGTGTCTCCTGTGGGATAGGTTTGCGTTCACCGGCTCCCAAAAGTGTCTCAAACCCGGTCTGCAGTGGAGCTTTATCCCAAGCCTTTTCATCGATCTTTCCATCAATGACCAGTTTTCCCTGCAGCTTAGCAGCAACCGCAGATTTCATAGGCCCGGGAGGATCAGCAGCAAAAGCAGGAAACACTGACAATACATACATCACCAGCGACAACAGCAACAGCAACCTGACAGCAAATCTCATCGGAACTCTCCTTGCAAATACACCAGATATATCATACGAGAAAACATTCGGCATTCAATGCTGTTATTGTGTAATATATGCTCCATATTGTCAATTATTGGAACCCAGAACCCAGGAGTCAGGAGACAGGAGACAGAATCTCGTCATCCTTAACTTGATTCAGGGCCTAGAAATCCACCCACCCATTCCCCCTCGTCAGAGGGTCAGGGGGATTGATTCCCTTCACAAATCGCATATATATGTGCTAACCGTGTGAGATGAGATGCATCGGTATCAGAGCGAAGGGGGTACAGGTTTCCGCTAACCACAACCCATCGCCCCTTAGCGCCGATGCCGATGCACAACCTCTGCCGAAGAGCCACACCAGTTCCCCCTTCTCCAAAATCTAGAGAAGTTTAGAACTCCCCCAATTTGGGCAGAAATGTATTGTTGTGAATACTATGTCTGTAAGCATATTGTTGATATACACATCAAGTGCACTATGGAGGAGATAAAAATGTCTGATGACCTGCAATATGAACTATGTCCCGAGACCGGTATAGGCTGTGTGCTGGTGAACCGTGAAGCTGGTTTGTTGAAGATAGACCTGATGCCCGATGAAGCCGCTGAGCTGAAACAATTTGTGGAAGCAGGAGACATGATAGGAGCCAAGGAACTCCTGGTCGGTATAGATTCCAAAGCCGCAGACCTCGACGATGCCGCGCTCGAAGCCCTTGCTCGAGAGGTAGTCTGAACTCTTTACTTCACTCTCCGCTCGGGTCCGATTTGCAATCGGACCCGAGCAGAAAACTATTGCTACTACTCTTTACATCTCTCAATAATAACCACAGCAGCGTCATCTGTCAGGTGTCCCCCACTGAAGTCCAGCGCAGTTTTGAATAGCGCTTCCAGGGTATCGGCGGGTGAGTTGCTGATGCAGTTTTCCAATAAAAGACATATACCATCGGTGTTGAGCATGGAAGAGCTATTGTGCGATTCACTTATTCCATCGGTGTACATAACCATCTGGTCACCAGGAGCAAGATGGGATTTGTCGAGTGTATAATCACCATCATTTACAACTCCAATCGGAAATGAACCACTATTCAATAGCTCAACATCACCCGCTGACTTTTTGACCATAACCGTTGGGTGTCCTGCACTTGAGTAAGTGAATCCACCTGTTTCCGGATCAAGCACAGCCAGGAACGCTGTTGCGAACCGTTCATAAATGGGACTCTGGATTATGACTGTGTTTGCATGGTTGAGTGCCTGTGCAGGGTCTCCCATATCGTATGCAAATGCGCGGACAGTGCTCCTGGTTGCAGCGGCCATTGCTGCAGATTCTATCCCCTTGCCCGAGACATCCCCTATCAGTATGGCGGTCTTGCCATCTTCCGTTTCAAATACATCGTAAAAGTCTCCGCCAACCTGCTTACCTGCGGCGCCGGGAATGAATCTGGTAGCTAACTGGTATCCGGGAGTTATATGCGGGTCACCAGGGAGCAGCGCCTGCTGGAGCATACTGTGATCCTCCGCTAATAATTTACGGATTACCTCTGCATCGAGTTTTGCCTGGTGTTCAGCTTCGAGGAGACGAGAGGCTATAAGAGCCAAAGATACTGCAAGGCCCATCTTGTGAGCGCATTCTATGTCGTCATCTGCAAATTCGACGAGTTTAGCTGTGCTTACAAGTGAAAGGACTCCAAGCAATTCCTTTCCCGCTATCAAAGGTATGCCAAGGATAGATCGCATACCATATTCGTCGCACATTTCAGAACTGATCCTGACATCTGACCTGGTATCATTTATAGCTGTGGGTTGAATCGTTTCAGAGACAAGCACATGGTATGGTGCCTGCTCTGCAGTAAACTTCAGTCCAGGGGAGAGCTTTGCTTCGTTAGAAACGTATCGCACTACCCAGAGACCATCCTCATTCACAGTGATCATGCCCAGGTCAACACCAACAGCTTCAGCAGCTTCTACCAATACAGCGTGCATGACACTATCGAAATCCATAGTGGAGCTGATTGCTACGTGGATAACATTGAGCGCCCGGCTCAAACTTTCACTCCTTAACAACGCTGTTTCCAGGTGCTTTGGTTTTGTAATATCACTGAATGTGATTACAACACCGTCAATAACATTGTCCAGGGTCATATAAGGCATGATGCGCATGATAAACCAACGCCCGTCAGTGCTCTCTACCTGGCATTCCTGTACTGAAAGCGTGTCTAGTGCACTAAGGACATCATGCTCAATAGTGTCATATTTCAAGTTCTGAGTGATATCAGTTATCGGCCTTCCAATATCTATAGAGCGGATGTTGAAAGTTCCAACTACAGCTGGTGTAAACATCTTGATGCGTAGGTCATTATCAAGGAATATAGTAGCGACCTGTGCGCCGTTCATCAGGTTGACTATGTCGTTTTTCAAAGCGGTTACATCGTCAATTCTCGATTTGAGTTCCCCATTGAGTGTCATCTGCTCTTCTTTGGATGTTATCAGCTCTTCGTTGGTGCTCCGAAGCTCCTCGTTTGTTGACTGGAGTTCTTCGTTGGTCGATTTCAACTCCTCAGAAGTTGATTCCATCTCCTCCAGCGTAGTTTGCAGACGTTCTTTTGTAAACTCAAGTTGCTGTTCAAGCTCCGAGTATCTGGCTTCAGGTTCACCTGAAAGCTGTGTGGTTATCTCTGCAACCTCAGGAGTTTCCACATCATCAAATGCTACGACGAATAACTCACTTGAACCTACTGGCCGGGGTAATGGGCTTATAGTTACATCAACCTTCTGATAGCTGCCATTAGTCTTTACATTCAAAGCTTTGAGAAATACGATGCTTCTGTTTGCAGCTGACCTGCGTATTGCATTTGGTAGTTCCAGCTTAAGTCCTTCGCGGGCCATTGCTCCTACGTTCCAGTTTGCTTTTCCCTCAGCCGGTTCCAGATACTTACCAGTCTTTCCACTAATTAGCACAATGTCTCCATCTGCAGCTACTACAACAGATGGAGGGGCGTATCTTTCAAGAAGCGTCTTTTGCAGCGCTTCTTTTACATCCATTATGGCGTATTTTTCCAGGTCCTCAAATTTTGGTGTCTCAACAAGAGGAGCACGGAATGGGATACTCATTAAGCGTGTCTGGTTTGCAGTGGTTTCTTTGCGTCTGAAGATTTTCCACTTCTTTTCGATGGTGGCAAACAACTCATCCAGGCTGCCAATGTCTTCCACCGTTCCCATAAATAGAATACCATCCGGGCTTAATGAATAATGGAAGATAGGAATGACCTTTTTCTGCAGTTCGGGGTTAAAATAAATCAACAAGTTCCTGCACGAGACCATATTCATTCTTGTAAATGGAGGATCAGCTGTCAGGTCTTGACGTGCAAAAACTACTGTATCACGGATCAATTTCTTAACCGCGTATCCACTTTCTGTCTGGTTAAAGAATCCATGCAGGCGTTCCGGTGATATATCATTCGCAATTTTTGCCGGATAGAGTCCTTTTCGGGCTACTTCTATTGCTCGCTCGTCGATATCCGTGCCGAATATCTGCAGCTTGATTGCCGCATTTGGTCGCAATCTATCAAGACATTCACGCAGCAATATAGCCAGCGAATATGCTTCCTCGCCTGTTGAGCAAGCCGGCACCCAGACTCGAATTGTACCTTCCAGAGGAGCGTTCTTTACCAATTCAGGGATAACCTTGTCCTGAATATAATCAAATGCTTTAGGATCCCTGAAGAACTGGGTTACTGCTATCAGGAGTTCCCGGAAAAGGGCGTCTATCTCTTCGGGATTCTGTTCTATATAACGAGTGTATCCGGATATGCCATTTATCTGGAATAAGTTGGCGCGTTTTTCAATACGTCGGTACAGTGTGCTCTTTTTGTAAAGTGAGAAATCATGGCTGGTGTGAGTTTTAAGCAGCTGCAAAATCCGTTGTAACTCACCAGGAGGTTGATTGCTACTATCAAAGACATCTTTCTGCCGTACAGGCACATGGTTTACATAGTCCACAAGCTGGATAGGGAGTTCATCGATTGGAGCTACAAAATCAACAAGGCCTGTGCTGATCGCGCTTTTTGGCATACTGTCGAACTTTGCGGAGTCCGGGCTTTGCACAAGAACAATCCCGGATGCTTCCTTAATACTCCTCAATCCAAGTGTTCCATCATTACCCATGCCCGAAACGATCACAGCAATGCTCTTGTCACCATATTCTGAGGCAAGACTCCTGAAGAACGAATCTATAGGCAAGCGATGACCGTGAGGTTCTACTGGTTCACTTAGTTTCAGGTGGCCGTTAGAAATGGAGAGGCTGGTGTTTGGAGGGATCACATAGATGTTATCTGGTTCAACTAAAACCCCGTCTTGAATCTCATTGACAGGTATTTTCATAGAGCGTTGCAGCAGTTGAGGGACAAGGGCCTTGTGGTCAGGGTCAAGATGCTGGATCACCACGAAAGCCATTCCAGTATCCGGAGGTATACCCGCAAAAAAACGCTCGAAAGCCTCCAAGCCACCTGCAGATCCTCCTACAGCTACAATGTATCCTGGCTTCTTGACTGGCTCACTGGGTGGATGCGTATCCACAGGAGACACAACTACATTCTGTTTCCTGGACTGCTTACGTTCACTACTCATGCATACCCCTTGTTGCTAAGCCATACAATGGATAATCATCCGGGTCATAATGTATCAAAAGAGTTAACCCATATATTTGTAACTATATGAGTATACCCAAATCGACCGAGAAAATTATGCGTTTATACAACTTCTTGCAGGTACAGTATACGCTTTTATTTGCAACAAGGTACGAAAGAATGAGTCTAGTTCTTCTACTGAGATGATCTGGTATTGAAGTGCTCAGCTTGACACCAACAAGAGATAAAACCTACAGTAGGTTTATTTCCCCAGTATCTCCTCAACCTGACCGACCTTTTTCTGGACTTTACCGGTAGTGTTTTCGATTTTGCCTTCTGTTTTAAGCTTGGGATTATCTGTTATTTTCCCAACTGCTTCCTTTACGTTACCTTTTGCTTCGCGAACACTACCTTTGATTTTGTTATTTGTGCTGGCTTTCATTATATATCTCCTTCTTGGTATAAAATGGATCATTTGTATCATACCCGCATATATACTATTTCAACAAATGAATATAAATGGCTGTTCTGGGCGATTTATTTGCAGATGATATTTGCAATATTAACTGCAGGATAAATATAATTGAACTATTATGTGCAATAGATGAATGATGCGGGTTAGTTAGCTCCTGGTATGATTGGGTATAGTATAAGGAGCGGTAATGCTGTGGTTGTCCTGGGTATTTTTGAGATTACTTCTGTGCAACCTCATATGCATCTACCTTCTCACCTATACCGGGCAAGCTAATGACATCAGAAAACGAGTAACTATCAATGAAAACCAATATTACAGCCAAAGACTTTCCTGTAGTCTGTGTGGGCGGTTCAGCTGGCGGACTTGATGCCTATACCCGGCTACTGCAGCATCTACCTGATGATCTGGGTGTTGCTATTGTCATCGTAAATCATCTACGGACCGTAGCCACCTTGCTCCACGAGATTCTTCCACGCTTTACCGGTATGCCGGTGGAATTGATCAGTGAAAAACTGGACATTGAACCCAACCACGTATACATAATTCCGGAAAAGCGGGATATGCACGTTCTTGACGGAGAATTCCGATTGGAGCCGATATCAAAACCCCATGGTTGGCCGGATGTTATTACAGTCTTCATGCGTTCCTTAACAGAGCAGTGGGACGGCAAACTGATCGCTGTCATTGTATCGGGTTATGATGGTGATGGAGCAGCAGCGCTATGTGGCATTAAAGAAGTTGGAGGCATTACTATTGCACAGAAACCAGAGACAGCCATACAACCAGATATGCCTGAAAGCGCAATTGCCAGTGGTTGTATAGATTTTATTCTATCTCCCGAGGATATTGCCAAGAAAATTTCGAGCATTGCCCGTGCAGTGACCCAGAGTGAGTAACAGGATTAGCGTTGCTGGTAAAAATCCACATGAAAAGTTCGGCTGCCATTGTCATAGTGATGACAGCATAACTTCATGCAATTTCAAGAACACCCACTTGGCATCAATATCCTCAGGCGATTAGTTACCCAATCATACCTATATATATATTTATTCTCAATCATATTGCTGCCGATTTCTCAGTTGAAAAGTGTTGTTTTACTCTAGCAGCAATCTGGCGATCAGTCATTTTGTCAACAGTCTCAATTCCAACGATGGAGCCGTTGTACCCTTCGTCCTGGAGCTGTTTTACAAATTGCCCCTTTGCTTCTCCGGGACCCATGACCAGGATTGAATGCGCATTTCGAACGCGTGAGATTATCTCTTTGTAGTATTTACTGAGATGATTCATGTATCGCTTGTCACGCTGGTCTTCCCCGGACTCTTCCTCAGCCTCACCTGAATAACGTACACGTTTCTCTATATCCGATGATAACTGTGTTATTTCCACTGTTTCACCAATGAGTATCACTAAGACCGCTTTCCTATGATCAATCCATAAACCTATTTTATTATTCAATGTATTTCCTCTCGCATTTAAGCAGGTATAGAATAAGACTGGCTAATCGCTTGTATCAATCTTTCTATTATTCGGGTGTAATGCCAACCAGGGACGAATGGCTTTTGCGACTGCTGATTGCGCTGCACTCTTCTCAGGAGGTGTCTTTGGACCTCCACTTACTATGGTTAACGGCAGTGATGAAGAGAATAAGCCTTTTGCTCCGGCAACTCCAAGCAAGATAGTCGTCGCTGCTTTTAATGGGTTTTCCCTTGGGGCGTTGTCCATCTTAACTTTCCTGGCATCCAGGGATAGTTCTTTCTTCTTCACATCAATAATCAGCATATCCACAACGCAATCGGATTTGGTCTTTGGTCCCAGACCTATCCAGACACTTCGGGTGTGCCACATTGCATACCCTGAGATAACCCAGTCTGCTCCCAGTTTTTCACCGAGTTTAAGGAGCTCTTTTGGAGATGGGAGTGATGTTTTCTGCGCCTCAAGATCCTGTCCCATCTCCTTTGTCCAGGTATTAATAACTTGTTCTTCAGGGATTATTGAAAAACTGTCTTCACGGAAATAGAGTGATTTCATCAGACTGGTTTCCAGATACTCTTTTACAGATGCTCGTGATCCGGTTGTCCCATTCTCATAAATCCAGGGCAGAATGGCTACTATCTCTGGAGTATGCGTTGGTTCACTACTAGACGTGTTAACTTGAAGTTCCTGTGCCATACAAGAGTTTGCAAACAACACAACCAGGAATGAAAATATGTACGTTCTCTGCATTGTTTCTCTCACTGATTTACGTATTAGTTTAGTATCATATCTTGATGAGCACGTTGAGTGACGGTTAACCTACGGATTGGTCTTGACTATATTTCCTTCTTCAAGTCCGGATTTGATCTCGGTATACTTCCCGTCGCTCAAGCCAATTTCTACGATCCGCTGTTTCCATTCCTTGCCTTCCTGCAACTTCACCGCATAGTGCTTGTCAACTTCGTATACAGCGTTTGCAGGCACTGCAAGTACGTTTTGAACTTCGCCTACTTTGATTGATACTGTAGCTTCCATGCCTGGTTTAGCCTCACCCTTGGTGTTCTTGAAGTCCACTAGTGCAACATATTTTTGCCCTTGCAGGAATCCTGCTTTTTCCGAGTAGATCTCATCCAGTGAACCAGGAAAGTCCACGTTAGGTACTTCTGTAATCGTTACAAGGGTAAGGTCTTTCGGTTTCAATAAAACAAGATGCTCTTCTCGAATTCCAGCAGCAACTTTCAAAGCTTCCAGATTGACTACAGTTACTAATGGTTGCTCGCTTTCCGGGTCGGGAACGGTACCTACTTTTACATTCACTGCAAGCACAGTGCCGTTAATTGGTGATTTGACCTGAGCGGATTTGCCACCGGCCTTTGCGGCCTGGAACTGTTCCTGGGCTGTAACAACCGCCTGTTGGTAAGAGATAAGTCCTTCGTTCATCCTGGCTTGTGCATCGATAACTGCCTGTTCGTCAGCCTGTCTGTTCGCTGATGGGACAGTTGTGTCCACTGGACTGACCCTTGCATTTCTTTCTATCGATCGGGATGATGCAAGTTGCTGTTGAGCGGATCTAAGGTCCTGGCTGAATTGTTTTCGTGCCTGGTCAAGGGATCTCTGTGCACTCAATAGCGCAGTGCGTGCCTGGTCGTAATAGACTACATTTTGAGGAGCCGAGAACAGGATGAGGGTCTCGCCGCGGCTGACGCTTTTCCCCACAGTTACATATACTTTGTCTATTGGCACCTGGTAAGGTGACCGAATATCTGCCCTTGCCGAAGCAGGTGCAACGACTGTTCCCTCCGCTGGTAAATAAGCTGTGATATCACGCTTACCGGCGATCGCTTCAGATGACTTTTTTGCGCATCCGGTTATCATAACAACCGATAACACAAGGGATAATATCCCAATTACAAATAGTACCGATCCAATTCCCACTTTGCTATGATATAGTTGTCGCAACATCATACCACCTCTGTTTATAATAAAAAACCCGGTAGTGGTTATCGATTCTCACCTGATAACCACTACCGTTCAACTTTACTCATGTCATACTACGTCTGCCTGATAGCAGATTGATTATTAACACAATCACTGCTACAACCAGCACCAGGTGGATAAGGTTACCACCCACGTGCCCCAGCAGACCTAGAAACCACAGGATTACCAGAACCCCGATTACTGTCCATATCATCGTAGTTACCTCCATTCCATAGTCACTCATATATCATTAGGTGTATAATTTACTGTTAATTGGGCGGTATCACTGAGTCCTGACCTGGCTCACCTTGTTCGCCAGTTGCTCCTGTTGCACCCGTATCACCCGTCGCACCTGCTGCTCCTGCAGGACCCGCAGTTCCGGCAGCTCCCTGGTTACCCTGGGCAGCCGGAGCTCCAGCTGGACCCTGCAGACCCTGTGGGCCAGGTGTTGTTACTGCAGGTTGTGCTATTACAACTGTGTTTTGGTGGTTTGGGGCATACCACGCGAAATACCCGATCATGAGCCCTACGATTACTACTACCAGGACTGCTATTATTGCCGTCCAGGCAGATCTCTCCTCTGATGAGGGATCTGAGGAACCAACTATGTATGTTCTCATAACAATCACTCCATTCAATTTCTAATGGTTCCCAGGTCTGAATACTCAATCAGACCTGGATGCTGATTTGTCGATACGACTCTATATTCGTATATCTATAAGCGCGCTTACGCCGACTCCATAGATCCTCTTTATGTTACTTGTCGTCTTGCTGCCTACCGGGACAAGGGCTTTAGCACGGATATTTGTTCCGAAAACCTTATCGCCTTCAATCTGGACGACAGCTTTACACTTAGCAACATTCTGTTTGGTTCCTATAACCTGAGCAGCTCCAATATATCCGCCGCTGCCGATTGATAGTATTGGCACTACAGCAGTCGCCTGCTGGGTGCCCACGTTCTTGTTTGCGGTCAGTGTATTCACGAATTTATTGATCTGACCACCAAATTTACTGACTACAAACCCTATACCCCCAACCTTCACTACATCGCCTATCAAACTGCCAAAACAAGCTGCTGTAGTCAAAGATATGATTAAGGTTGCAACCAGTAGTAGTCTTTTAATTCTTGTATTCATTTTTCTACCTCACATTAATTACTGAGCATCGGTAAGATGATAAGTACCTATCTACAGTATTCCCACGCACAATTATGAATAAAGCGGGTTAGTCATTTTTCCCGTTTTCCTTTGCGCTGTTGTTTCGTTTCGAGTGGTTATCAGGATAATATTTACCCTGTCCTGAAGTTGGCTTATTGCTTTTCATTTTGCCGTGACCACTCATATTGTCATTCTTCGATTTATCAAGGGTGTTATATCTACCTTGCCCTGAAATATGCTTATTGGTCTTTTGCTTTGTATTGTTGTCTACTCGTCCGTCGTTTGAATGACCCGGATTACCGTTACCACGCACACCCCATGCCGGTGCCCAGGGTGGGGGACCGGAATTCCAGGGAGGACGGGTATTCGCTTTCATTTTTTTCCAGCCGTTTGGACCTTTTATTGTTACTTCGGACTTGCTCCTGTCATAGCTAACTGGGATGTCATAATACTTCTTTAATGCGGATGCAGGGACATAAGTCACACCATTTATAAGCACAGGAGCTGATTGAAGTGTGACAGGTTGACCAGCAAACATAGCATCAAGGCTGTTTGGAGTCAGAACGAGTTCCTCTCCCTGGTAGTTCATAGTAGCATTGTTGTTTGCCGCATCCCATTGCAACGGTGCTCCTAATAAATCGGCAACACCGCCTAGAGGGAGATAGCTGAGTCCTTGATACAAAAACGGCATTATCGTATTAATATCAATGGCGCTGTTAGCTTTGACAGACATCCATGTAGAGCTCAGCACTACTGTCGTTAATGCCAAGACTAGAATACTTCTCTTTTTCATGGTAATCATCCAGTCTGCATTATTCACCAAGCTTCGCTTTTGTCCGGTATTAGGGACAAAAGCTGAGTCAATCATGAATAATGCGGGTTAGTTTCCTTTGACCGTAACTATGGTCGGTTCCGATTCGTTTTCATTGGCATATATGGTTGTCGCGGTGATTGTATACTCGGTGCCCTTGCCGCTTATTAGCGTTGTAAGGTTGATCGGAGTTGATTTGAACTTCCCCTTTGAGTCCACATCAATAGTCTGGTCTGACAACTGACCATTTGTCTCGAAAAGTCCGAGGATCTTGGTTGTATAATCCAGCTTAAGGTTTACACTGGAATTGGGTGGCGCTATACCGGTGATAATCAGAGGTGAGACAATGCTCTTTCCTTCGACAGGAGCAGTTATTACTGGTGCACCAGCAGCTACCGCAGTTGAAGTGTTTATAGTTGTCTCTGAAGTGGTTGTATAAGTCTGTCCGGATGAGGTCTTAAACGAACCTGCAATTGATGCCATATTTAAGTCCTGACCCTTTCGGACTGTATACTGGCCCTCGTAGTTACCAGAGGAAGTTTCCTGCATACTCCGGGTAACAAGTTGCAGGCCCTTAGGTGAAATAATCGAGAAAGTAACTTTGCCATTGGGTTGTCCCACCAGATTGGCAGTAATTACATCGCCGGGTTGCAGGTTGGATATGTCAGAATGAGTGAACGATTTGATTATGTTTTCTGCTCCCTGCACATCGAAAGACCATGCTAGAGTCGTTGTGTTGCCTGCCCGGTCATAAGTTGCCACTTTTACATTGTTCAGCCCACTCCGCAGAGAGTCCTGAGGTCGGTAAGTTGCAAAGTTTTTGGTGATGATGGCTAAGTCCGTTACATCGACACCATTTACAGACATACTCACTCTTGCCGGGTCAATTCCGCTGCCATTGTCTTCGGTGACTACCGATATACTAGGGCGAAGTGCAACGACAGTGCTCTTTGGATCTGGCGTCCCATTGATGATTTTTGGAGCTATAGTGTCAATTGAAACCGAGTTCCCCGCCTGTATCAGGCGTTGTGTGTTTCCTATGCGCAACTGTCCCAGTACTTTACCATCTGTAACCGTCAGGTTCTTTGCAGCTGGAACTGTCCACTTTCCAACATACTGGCCCGGGCTGACTTCTTTCATCACGACTCCATCAACTACTCCTGGTATCTCAAATGTAGCCCCACCACCGGAAGTTGCTTCCATAACAACCTCAAGGACCGATCCCGCTTTGAGCCAGCCATTCGAGTTCTGGGTGAATGAAGATATATTCGCTGTTGTCGCTGTCGGCGCTGTTGGCGGAGTTACTGGCGACGCAGTAGTGTTTATCATCACTGTCCGGGTTATGTTATCCCACGCAACATCAGATCCCAGCGCTTCACTCAGAAATCGCAGAGGGACAAGAGTGCTGCCGCCGATTATCTGTGCAGGAACATCAAGGGTCACTGTGTTTCCGTTAACCGTTGCGGTTTTGGATCCTATCCGGAGCTGGACGTCAGTACCACTTTTTTGTGCGAACACGGTTTGACTAGCAGCTTCCCATCCAACAAATGCTCCCATCTGTTCCAGAACTCCGCGCAGCGGTACCATTACCCGTCCCCGAACTGCCATCGGTTGTGTGCCCTGGAAACGGACTGGAGAACCATTAATGGCTACGTTTAATGACTGAGCCATGCCTGGGCCGATAGCGGCTGCCAGTAGTGTTAAGACAAAAATATAACATGTAAAGCGTTTCATAGCGTGTTCCTCATTGCGTTGACCCTGAACCCGGGAATCTTGCGGAGTCTTGTGATTCTGAGGGTGATAGTTGGAGGCGGTGGGCATTCCCAGGCGCCTCATTCCATCCTGTATAGAATTGGGTTAATCAATCCGCAGTATTTTTGATCTTTGGTTCCAGTAGGATGTCTTGCCAGTCAGCATATTAATATAGCTGGAAGGAACATATATCGTTCCGTTAGAAATACGGGAAGCCAGTTTCATTCTGACAGTCTTTCCATTGACATTGACTGTTCTTGTCCCTACAGTGTGTTGGGTCTTTGCAATACGACTGTTGGCACGGATTGTTTTTGAGTTTGCATCATATACGAATGGTATATTGATGGACTTCATAACTTGCTTGAAAGGAAGCATCAAGTTTCGTCCGGTCATATAGGGCTTGGTGCTTGCAAGTGGCACTTTCCAACTTGGACCAGTGGACAGATTCTCAACGTTCGGGTTGTGTTGAGCTCTAACCTGAGGCAGGATTCGGCGCATATTTTTCGCCCAGTAATTGGCCAGGCCTGTAGGAGTTTTGCCATATGATTTTGCATCGGCTGGGGTGACAGTAGTAAATAGTGAATTGTCTACAAAGATGCTGCTGCCCATTCCGTATTTTCTAACTGTGATTGAAGGCAGTGTCTTGCGCTCTCGCAGAAGTTCATTAGCACGCCCCTGCAAGATATCAACACGCTGCTCTAGAGTGAGGTCACCTGCACCGTTATGAACTGTGAAAAGAGGGGAGTTTGCAAACCATACTTTTTTGCTTTGCTGAGCCCATACTGATGAGCACAATAGCACAGCTATTGCTGCCAGGATGGTTGATAGAATTGTTAATCTGATACTTTGTTTCATTTTATTCTTTCTCCTTGAGGTCTCTGTGTGCGTTTGCAACATTTGAGGCATCCTGCACATAATATATCATGCCCAATTCATACAAGATTCAACCTTGACTCACTTATATTTTCAAAATATCACGAATTATTTGCTAATATCTTAGTATGTCTGAACAATAAGGTCGGTTGCACGTATAATAATGGAACATGTATGTGATTTGTTGTGGAAGAAAGGCATGTGTTTTCGGGGTAATTTGGCTCGAAATACTATGAAGATTTGATCAGGATTGTTGCTTGTAGTATGCGATTTGGTTGATAAGGTTGCCGGAATCCTGTCGTCATTGACAGGATTCCGGACACTTTGCCTGCAAACACCAGGCTCTTTGTCTTACTGATTGTTATATGCGTTGTCCATAGCGCCAGGTGTGGTGTCAACGAAAGCGGCATCCTGCATAAGGAGTATTCCGAACGCGGTTCCTGCTGCAACCTGGACGTCTCTGCCGACTGCTGGCTTAGCCTGCTTTTGTCCGTAGAAGTATCCAGCAGCTGCTCCCAGTAAAGTTCCAAGGAATGCCTTTTTGCCGATGACTTCGCCGATGACAAGTCCTGCTCCTGCTCCATAAGCAATGAACTTGCTGTCAGCTTTACCCGATGTAGATTTACCGGTAAGTCTGCCAGTGTCTGCGTCTGTGCTGACACTGGATTCATCCAGAGATGTCAACCGGCCAGTGATCGGGATCCGTGAACCGTCAGGCAGCTTGGCGCTGACGAAGTTGACGCCTATCTGTCCAGCTACTTTGCCGGATGCTCTTGAAACCGATACCACTCTGCCGGTAAATATGGTCTGCTCAGGGAATCCGCTGGCATTAGTACCCTCTTGATGAGCATAGAATGTGCCGCCGACTCTGCTGGTAGCTGAGCTTAATGATTTGTCGAGAACGACTGGGATTACAGTGTCTCTCGGGACAACTATATGGGCGTCTGTTGTTGAAACCTCGTGATATACCTGAGCATCAACATTCTGTGCATAAGGTGTGCCATCACTTGGTTGATAAAGACTCTTGACTCCAGGAAGTGCAACGGCCAGACGGCGTGCCCAGGTGTTGGCCAGTTCTTCGGTTGTGGTCATGTTAGCCCGTGCATCAGCAGGAGTAACAGTCATGAAGAAGTTGTTGTCTGCGTAGATATTGGCATCATTGCCATATTTTCTGACTGTAAACACTGGTGTGTTGCTGGTGTCTGAGACAAGTGCATTAGCACGAAGCTGCAATGCATTGACTCTCTGAGAAGCTGAGTATCCACCGGCATCATTGCGTATCCGGAGAACAGGAGAGTTAGCCAGCCAGACCTGCCGGCTGTCCGTCGCTGCCAATACAGATGAGACTGAGAACATGGTTAGTATTGCCATGATTGTGATTAGTACTTTAGGTGTTGTGTTCGTTTTCATTTTGATTCCTCTAAAGCATTCTAAATGCTTGTATCTGTGAATACCGGAGTCTTGTTTGTTTGCAAGACTCCGGATTATCAATTCCATGCTACTTGTCAATTATAGATTGATTGGATGTATCGGCAAGGGTGACTTGCTGGTCTAGAAGTATTCCGATCCCAGTGCCGGATGAGATATGAACATTCCTGCCGACAGCTGGTCGGATACTCTGCTTGTTGTATTGATTGTATGTATCAGCGCCAAGAACTGCGCCAAGAAAGGGACGGTTACCAATAGGTTGACCTATTGCCAGTCCTGCTCCGGCTCCGGAAGCTACAAACTTACTGTTTGCACTTCGAGAACCCGCTGTGGCGATCAGTCTTCCTGAACTGGAGTCTATCATTACGCTCTGGTCGTCCAGCGAAATCAGTCGTCCTTTAATTGGTAATCGGGTGCCGTCGAGTAATTTGGCGTTTACAAAGCTTATGCCAATCTGCCCGGCTCTTCTTCCGGAAGCCTTTGTTACAGACTCAACCCTGCCGGTGAATCTGGTGTCCATAGGGAATCCACTGTTAATACCCTGTTGGTATGCATAGAAGTTGTCGCCGACTTTACTTGTCGAAGAACTGAGGGAATTGTCCATATTGACCCGGATAACAGTGTTCCTTGGGATGTCCAAATGACTCAGTTTAACTCCGCTAGGTTGGTAGAGGCTAATAACCGCCGGAATAACATTGTTCAATCGTGCAATATAGGCTGTTGCCAGCTTTGCAGAAGTTGTCCCGTGATCTCTGGCGTCCTGGTTGGTTACTGTCATTAGAAATTCTTTGTCTGCATAGATGTTGCTATCCTTGCCGGACTTCATTATTGTAAAGGTTGGAGTGTTCTTGCCGAATGGTAGGAGATCGTTAGCTCGCAGCTGTAGGTCATTGACTCTCTGTTCAACCGAATATCCGCCTGCATCATTCAGAACTGTCAAGATAGGAGAATTAGCCAGCCAAACCTGCCGGATGTCTGCAGTCCACGCAGACGAACCCAATAACATGGTCGCTAGAACCATTAGAGTAGTAAATGCTGTTGAAGATACATTCCTGTTCATTTCAATACCTCCATAAGGTATTTTTAAATGTTTACGGCTGCGTTTGAATGTAGTCCGTATGTTGAATCCAATTTTCTGTTCTAGAAGTCCATCGTTTATCCCTGAATGGGAACTCTGGGCGTCTCAGTTCCAAAACCGACCCCCGGTGAACACGCTGTCTGTATTCACATCAGTTTCTCGGATCCAACCATGCTTGTTGCCGTTGCTAGCTGCGGTTTCAGGTAATGGAATTATTGGATTCTCTCCCCAATAGAGGTCTTGAATGTCTTTACATATACTATGTTGGTTGCTTCGATTGAGGCATCCTGTTTACATATATATCATGCCCACATCAAAATCAGTTCAAACAAATCTCAAAATATATCTAATATAATCGCATAAAATTAAATAATAATATATAATGATTGAACAGTGGGATAACAGGGTAGACGAAACGGAGAAATAGAATGGCTGCTTGAAGGGGATATGGTGGGGTATTGACCATAATAGATGATGTTTTACGAGGAAAATGCACTCTTCGCTCAAGTGCTATGCGCTCGGGTGCGAAACGTAATAAAACCCTTCGCTCGAGTGTGATAAGCAATCACACTCGAAACAGAGTCCCTGATCAGCCTGTCTCTCAGCCTTCCAGCTCAAAAACTACTTCCTGACCAGCACTCCCCTGTCAACATACACCGATTCCACAAGCTCAGTACTCCCGGGAGGAGCCAGCCAGATGTACATTCCAGGGGCCAGGGTGACCGTACCGAGGTTGTAGTCCTGGTATCCCGTGCCTTTGATGTCTTCAATATTTATACTGGTTGTGTTGGTGGCTTTTTCAGATTGTGGGTTATAGACACCTGCCATAAATGCAAGGCCTTTGGAGGCTTTGGCGTTGACTTTCACGCTGACATGGCATTCGACGGTTTTGCCTAGCATAGAGGGCCAGGAGAGGGGGATCTGTATGCCCCACTGGGAGTGGTTCCCCGGCATTCTGGCTGCTGAACCATCTGATGCAGTCGCATCGCTGGATGTAGTCGACCAGACCGGTTCTCCTGCCAGGTTGAATTTGGTGTTTTGAATGTCTACCCAGTCTGTTGGTTTGAGGTTCACGCAGTATTTAGGAGGTACAGGCTTTCGCGATGTAAGTTTCTCAGAACCGAGTCGTATGAGTCTTTCCCTGTATTCCTTATCCATAAGAACGATTTCTGAAAGGTAATTGTTGCCGGTGCTGTCAGAAAGCGCCAGAAAGTCCTCGGCTACTTTTTTGCCATCGGTCTTGTATGACCGTAGAATCTCATCATTCACCCCAGCTCTCATCAGCAGCCATGAGTGATCAACCGCCATCCGCTCTATCTTCACTCGCTTAAGCACGTCCGGGTTATTTGAGACTGCCTTTTCTGCTTTGTCGAACAGCTGCATCATCGAAACAAGATCACTGGAGTTAAAATAGATCGGCCTGGAGCTGTCGCAAGCAAGCCGGAAATGCTCCCGCTTGACTGCGTTTTCCATGATGTCCAGGTATTTCTTTATATAAGGTGCTGCTTTACCATAGTAACCGTGCAGGAACTCGTTCGTAAGTTTGGTTTCATCCAGTGAAGGGTTCCAGAGCAGGTGGGCGATAACCCATGTGCGAAGAGGTGCCAGGGCTGCACTGCTATTATAACCATCTCCCTGTTCAAATACTCCGGTAACGTTATGCTTGACAAAGAGGCGGATATTGGGGGCGATTACCTGCAGGTTAGGGTGCGGAATCAGCAGGTTTCGGAAGTTGGCAACATAATCCCAGATAAACAGGTTCTTAGTTGACTTGCTCCACTTAGTAAACTCACCCATAAACTCCCTGTTTGTCTTGTGAGTAAGGGGGACCGAAAAATCACATTCAATATCGCACAGGCAGACCAGAACATTGTGTCTGGGTTTGACTGTAAGAGGGGCTTTGCGGGTGTATCGATATGCCAGCGTTTCGACAAGGAAGTCCGGGTATGTCTTCTCGACCTCATCAGCTACTGAGTTTATGAAAGTCAGCAGCGCATCGGTCTGAGAACCTGTTTTGCGAACCAATTCTTTGCAGTTTTCGCACTCGCAGGCACCGTCATAATCGTTCTGGGCAACGGAGATAATCCCGGGTGATGGGTCAAGTTTTATCCAGTACAAGACCTGCTTCACCATCTCCTGCAGCATCTCTTTGTTAGTCAAACAGAGCTGCCCGCCATCGGTAATTCGTTTACCATTGATCTCACTGTACCACTCGGGATGGTCTTTATAGTATTCAGATGGAGGAAGCAATTCACCAAACGTATGACACCAACCGGCAATCCTGTACCTGTCGCCATACTCCTCAGGTATAGTCTCATAAGCGCCATTCATTTTTAGCCTGCTCGCAAACACATAGTTCGCACCCATAATACTCTTATAGTGTGCCTCTCTAAAGTAAAACTGAGGAGTATATGAATAATCGATTTTACCGACTATGATATCCTTCTTCTTAGGAATATAAGAAGCATCCCCAGTCCACCACCGATACCCGAGATAATCCTCAAGAAACGTATAAACAGCATAAAGAGCCCCCCGAGGCCGCCCGCCTGCCAGCACAAGATCCCGCCCGACTGTCTTAATAACAACCCCATCCTGCCCCAACCCCTTCCAGTCAAACCCAGGCAGCATTTCCCTAATTCTCTGTGTCTGCCCGATATAGACCTTAGGCAGACTATTTGATCCAGCATCCCCTGAAGATACCACAAACTCCCCTCCGCAGATAAGCTTCAAGTGCTCTGCCAATTCTTTAGCAGCAGTCTTCTCAGCAGGAGTGGTATCGGAATCCAGAATGATTGCAACCCGAGCGATTCCGCCTTTAGCGATAGTCATGGAATGTGCGGACGATTGCAGATAGGCAGCCAATGCCATAATCAAGATTAATAGGTAGATGGTTTTCCGGTGAATGTTGGTCATATAAAATGGATCTCCGGTCTTGAAATAGTATTAGGTATGCAGCGAGTAAATGTTAGCACAATACAAGATAATAAATACAGGAAACAAGAGGATTGCCACCTATTCTCACGGTAAATTAGCCCCGTTAGCCCTGAGTAGCGAAGCGTATAGAAGGGCGGTCGGTTATACACAAACTATCAGCATAAGTTCTCCGCAGCCGCCCTTCGATACGCCTCCGGCTACTCAGGGCTAACGGTTGTTATCACTGATAGCCTTGTTTGCCGGAACGGTATTCTATGCTGCGGGAACGACGGGATAATAAAGTGGCCAAATTTTAGTTGCATCGGTAGTCGAGTGGAACGGAACTGCCGAAGCAAGGTAACGGTTAGCGCACTGCCTTACAAATACAAAGTAAACAGGTGTCCAGTCTATACTGGCTTACGGATGAAAAAGAATGAGTAATAGTCGATATAGAAATACATATATAGATGGCTGCAGTCATTTTTGCACAGCTAGTCCGCATTATTCACGAAGCTTCGCTTTTGACCGACAGTTGGGGAAAAAGCTGAGTCAATCATGAATAATACGAGCCAGTATTGTCGAGTATTTGCCAGTATTTAACGAAGATAGACTCAAACAGATTGTTTTGGATATATGGAACCGCCACCGGAAGCGATGGGATGTTGAAATTGAAGGTTTTGTCATAATGCCTGAACATATCCACATTCTGGTAAGGGGAAGTGCTGATTCGGTAAGAAAGTTCATGCAATATGGCCTTGGCGAAATATCAGAAGAATCTAGCGCGTATTATTCGTGATTGACTCACTTTCGCCCCTACTGCCGGTCGAAAGCAGAGTTTGGTGAATAATGCGCGCTAGTAAACGATTAAATATACAATCTAAGATGGGTCTGCCTGAAGCTGTAAAATGGATTTCAGTATTCAAGAAACATGCTAATAGCGATGCTACATATAAAGTGTGGAAAGAACGATTCCGCTGTGTAGCGCTGGATAAAGAAGACGCTGTAGTGGTAAAACTGAACTATATGCACTATAATCCAGTAAAACGAGGATTGGTGGATGCACCAGAAGAGTGGATATGGTCCAGCGATTCTCATTATCATGGACTGGGCTGCGTTATTCCAATAGATAGTGCTCTTAGCTGCGGGAACTCAAGTTGATTGAAGTATGTAGGACAGTGCAGACCGGCGTTCCCGCAGCATACGAAATGGCTTAAATGTAATTATGGAATTCTATAATTACAGGAAATGAATTTTCTAGAATGGATTTCACATTATCACCCGTTGCCTTAGGAGAAGTATGATGCTGGAAGGATTTGAGTGGTTCCTGTTTGCTTTATCTATATTGTTACCGCTGGTGATGATTGGATTGGAGTGGGTTACAAAGCGGCATCTTCCTAAGAGTCTGTGGCGTCTTGTATTGTTAATTACAGTGGTGATGGCTATCCTGTCAGTAATCGGATTACTTCCTCGCTATATCCAGGATATTCAAATGCCACATACAGTCGTCAAGGTAGTGCAGGCAATTGCAGCTGTTTTAATGATATATGCATTCATCAGAACGTTTTTTCCATTTGTTGACCGACGCAATAAATCTGATTGAGCGCGGGTTTATTGCATTTTTGGAACCGGGGAAATGGGCACAGAAGAGCTGTTGAAATAGTATTTCTCTTATCTGCAATCCTATTAAGGTTCATATCTTGTGCCATTTATTCCTGTTTTTTAGCCATATGGGTGCAATATTGCCCTGATCCTGGAGTGAATTCCGTATCTAAAGCTTAAAATTGCTGTGGATTCACAGATTAACAGGCTCGCACCAAAATCTGAGCGAGAAGACGACTTTTCCATCAGCCCTGCAGTCCCCTTTAGGTCCTTTAATTACCATTCCCCCCTCATTCCTTTATACTTAGTGCGGCATATGAGTAGTTTCGTTTCGGTCAACGCTGGGTAGAATCAACAGCGAAGTTGATTATGAATAATGCGGGTTGAGAAGCGACTAATATTACCGAACCGAGGTCTAGAGGTCACAGAAAACATGAACATTTTAAAGACTCTGATTCCAATGATTGCTTTGTCACTGATTTGCACCTTGCCTGTCTCGAGTGCCAGGGAGAGGCTTGTATACCCTCAGAACAGGATTACCCTCCCGGTACGTGTGACTGTCAATGGGACTCCCGTCGTATTCTCACCTGTTCAACCCTACATGGAGGCCGGGCGTGTGCTTGTTCCGATGCGGGGCGTGTTTGAGCATCTGGGGGTATCCGTGGAATGGGACGCTAAGACCCGTTCGGTGATGGCAGTACTGGGTGAGAGACTAATCGTGCTCCCTGTCAATTCAACGAACGCACTCGTCAACGGGAGAGAGACACAGATGGATGTCCCCGCTCGCATCACCCGTGGACGCACGATGGTGCCGCTCCGATTCCTAGCTGAGTCGCTGATGGCTGCAGTGCGGTGGATCCCCAGCACCAGGACGGTACAGATAGTCAAAGGGGCCAGCGTGGAGATTATGGGCTCGACCGCAGGAGCAGAGAATCGGTAGCCGTAACTGTGCCAACGTGATCTTCTGTCTATCGGGATCTGTTGGGATATAGACCCTGATAGAATGCATCATTATGCATATGAACGTCCAATAATAAAAAACAACCAACGGTCTTTCGGGATTTGACAGGCTGTCTCAAAAGTCGTTTGATATGGCAAAATAGGCAAAAGCGGGACTTCATCTGAATCGTATTTCTTCATAGAAGCCGTTTCTTGGTCATTCTAGCGATGTTAATTATTTAACGATTTTCATGCTGAGACTTTTGAGACAGCCTGTCAAGGAGTGCATGCAAAGTAATGGCGGAGAACAAAAGTGAACATTCACTCCGGAAATCCCGAAAGGAAACAGCATAAGGTTTGGTTTACAATATAAATTAAAGTGCATACGGCGGTTTCGGGACTTCCGGGTTGGGATTAGAGATTGTTGAACATCTTGATCGCTTGTAGTCCAATCCTCAAGTCCCGAAACACCTTGCAAGTTCCGTAGCATACGAACAACCTCTATCCCTGTTTCAATTATTCCGTTGCTTGCAGGGCTTTTACCAGTTTTGTCAGTAGGGCTGTTACTTCCTGGCAGGTGATGGTTTTGTTTCCGTTGAATTTATCTCCGCTTATTAGCTTACCTATCTGATGGATGTCCATGTATGCCCAGTGATTATTTGGGATATCGGAGAACCGGGTCCTGGTTGAGAGGTCGGGCGGGGTTATGCGCATTGCGTTTGGCATTAGCACTATCAGCCTGTGAAGCATGGAGGCGAATTCATACCTGGTCAGAGTTTTGTTTCCTCGGAATAGGGAATCCGAAGAACCCTGGATTATACCGATTCTGCCCAGCTCAGAAATGGCTTCTACAACAGGATGATCTGCTGGCACATCGTTAAAAACATTCAAAGCCGGATTGTCATTTTTGAGCTTAAAAGTAGCACCCAGTGCCTGGGCAACATCATATCTTGTAGCTGTTTTCTTTGGTTCAGAAAAGCTGTATGGTGTGAACTCTTTAGCACTCTGGGTCTTTATATTGGGAGAGGATTCCATATTTCCCCAGTTGATTGCTTCCAGGTTTGCAGCGGGTGAATCCAGAGTGAGGTCAGGTCTGGAGGTTTCTGATGGTTCAGTGGGCATAACCTTTGTTGTTGTTACATCCGGAGTCTGTTCCGGAACTGCTGCGATAACAGGCTGACTGGTTTCACTGCTCATGGCTATGCTGTCAGGGTCATCCCCTTTACGTTCATACTGGGGAACCTGGATCTGGTTCTTTTTCTGGGCTTCGGTCATTACCCTGTCTTTGGCATAGGCGTATAACTCTCCGATGGTGATGATGCCGTCTTTGCTGCCTCTAGCGCCCGCGCCGTCTGCTCCACCATCAAGGCCTTTGCAGAGGTAGTAGGCATAGTTGCCTCCATTGCCGTCAGCCCGTTCGTAGGACTTCTGGTCCTCTGCACACGATCTCAGGAATGCGTAGCGCTGTTCACCTGAGCCGATAGACTTGGATTTTGCCAGCGAGTTTTCCCCAAAGCCTTTGGACTGATCCAATCCTCCGACAGCTTTGCCTGGAATATTGCGGCAGGCATCGGTGATTACTACTATATTCTCAGCACCGCTCTTGCGCAGGATCTCATATACTCTGGATAATCCGACCAGATCCGATGGTTCGACTTTCTGGAAACCCAGGGGAACCAAGTAGTCATTGCCATCCGACATCCGTACCCCGTGCCCACTGAAGAAGAACAGGGCAGTATCTCCCTTATCCAATCCGCCTGTCGGAATCCAGATAGGAAGCTGTCTTTCGATGTTAAGTTTCTGGGGATAGAACCTTGCTATATTCGGCTTGTTAGTTTCAGGGTCGATGGCCTCATCAGTCATCATCCAAACTTTGAATCCTTGTTTTTGTAGAGCTTCCGCTATGTTTTTGACATCTGTAATGCACCCGCTAAGCGGAGGCGCAATATTGCTATCATACTCGTTGCACCCGACCAATACTGCAACTTTCTTTTGAGCAAAAGCCGGTGTAACTCCGCATACAAGAAGTAAAAGAACAACAGCAAATAGTATCGCATAACAGCGCATTTCTCTACCTCTACATAAGGATTCAATAGAGCGGAATGTCTTCATTTTATTATATCCCTTCCGGTGAGTAAATGGGATGGATTCCTCATATTTTTATCCGGAATTGATTGTGGGTTCTTAAACATTGGTTGCAGCTGGCAGTAAAGACAAAAGCTGAGTAAATCATGAATAATTCTGCTTAGCAAACAAGCTTGACTCCGTAGATTTGAGCTCGAATTCCACATTAAGAAACCGTCATCAAAATATTATGAAAATATACCTCGAAAAACTGATACAAATTCGTGTTCCTGGCGTCTTATAATCATGTAGGATTTATTTTCTCGATAGCATTTGCACGTGTCCTCCCACAGCTCCTTTTAAATTATAACGCTGGCGCAAAAAAAACGGCATCCAGTTGCATTTGGGGAAGCTGTAGATAAAAAAATGCGCGAGACATTGTTAAAACGAACTCCCCTGAGCTCAGATATACCAGAATCTGAGCTCAGTCTGTTCTCGGATAACCCGATTTTAAAATCCGAAACGAACTCCCACTGAGCGTCTGTCCCGTTATTGGAGAGCAGTGATTATGCGATTCATTGTCTATTTGGCTGTTGTTCTTGTTATGGTGGTTTTGCTCCAGGCCGGATTTACTGCTCAGAAGGTGGTGCCTCGCGGCAGTCGGATACTGGCTGTTGATGTAGGCATGGCTGAGGACAATGACTATAACGCTGCATTCGCAAAGGCCAAAGCCGTTGGGATGCAGGATATAGGGCTCTCGCAGGACTGGAGCGATGTCGAGACTTCCCCCGGTAACTACAATGGGCAGTGGTTTGCCATCGCTAACTCCTACTACCCCAAGACCAATACTGCTGTAACAGTTACACTCCGTCCTATCCACAACTGGAGAAAGATGGTCCCGGCAGACCTGATGGATGTCCGTTTCAACGACCCTCGGATGATTGCCCGATTCGAGAAGCTGCTGGATTTCGTGTTTTCCCAGATGCCGGACACCAAGCTGGATGCCCTTGTCATAGGTTCCGAGTTCGATGTCTATCTGGGCAAGGATCCCGCACTGTGGAAAGACTTCACCATCTTCTACAAGGCAGTAGGAGCTTATGCCCGCAAAAAGCATCCAGGGCTTAAGATAGCTGCTGAATCCACTCTCAAGGGCTTCACCGGGCCTGCAAGGATATATCTCAAGGACTTAAACAAGGCGAGTGACTTGATCGGTGTTTCGCATTATCCACTCGTTGATGGTTTCGCAGTGCAGGACCCGAAAGTCGTCGGAGGTATATTCGATAGACTGGTCGCAGCTTATCCTGGCAAGAAGATATGCTTCTACCAGTGGGGATATCCCTCCAGTCCCTTGTTGAACAGCTCCGAAGAGAAGCAGGCTCAGTTCATCAGGGAGACTTTCAAGGCCTGGGACCGTCACGTAAATAGCGTGCTTCTAGTAGATTTCACCTGGCTGCACGACCTCCCTGATTCAGCACTCAGTCAAAATGCCAAATACTTCGGTCTCTCCGACCCAAAGTTCCTGGCATTCCTACAAACACTGGGACTCAGAACCTACCAAGGCTCCGGCAAAGATAAAGCATCATACTGCGTGCTGAAGTCAGAAGCCTTTGCAAGAGGCTGGAGAAGATAGCCCCAATATCCACCCCGCAAAATCCCGTCTCTCATCCCGATGTCCAGGGCCTGAAGCCTGAAGTCTGAAGCCCGAAGTCTGTCCCTTCCCGCTTGACAGTGCCTGCTTGGGTTTACTATACTATCTGAGGCGGATAGGCTATGGCGTACACCAAAGATTTAGAAGAAAAAGCCCAGACAGCGTCCGGCAGGAGTGGACCCGAAAGGACACTGGACACACCAGTCCAGTATGCCAAAGGGGTAGGTCCTCGCTTTGCCAAAATGCTTGAGAAACTGGGCGTTTTTAGTGTACGGGACCTTTTAGCGCACTATCCCAAACGTCACGAAGACCGTACAAAATTCGCGCGCGTGGGTGAACTTGAGCACGGTGAACCGGCGTTGGTGTGCGGCAGTGTGTTGTCAGTCGATAACATGAAGACGCGCGGTACCCTTGTCCTGACTAAAGTGGCTATAGACGACGGCTCCGGTGTCGTTATGCTCACCTGGTTTAATCAGCCATACCGCCGAGAGCAGTTTTTAAAGCTTAAGGGCCGCAAGATTGTCGCATACGGCACTGTACAGCTTAACCGCTGGGGACCCGAGATTGGGAGCCCTGACTGGGAGATCTTTGCAGATGAAGAATCAGCTGCTCACAGCAGATTGGTTCCGGTTTACTCTTTAACCGATGGTCTGTTCCAGACTCAGATGCGCAGTATCGCGCTGCATGTGCTGGATGGCTACGCAGAGCTGGTTGAGGAGACTCTACCGCAAGCTTTGCGCGACAGATTGCATCTGATGGGTGCAGTGGACGCTGTCCGGAACATTCACTTTCCGGAGAGCAAGGAGAACTTGGAAGCCGCCAGAAAGCGCCTCGTTTTCGAGGAGCTTTTTCTGCTGCAGCTGGCTTTGGCTATCCGTAAGCATGGAATGGAGCTTCCTGGTGAGGGGATTGTGTTTGCAATTCCGGATACATTTGCCCGGGATGTTAAGCAGGTTTTACCTTTTGAAATGACCGACGCCCAGAAGCGTGTTACCCAGGAGATTCTGGGAGACATGCGCAAGCCGACCTGTATGAACCGGTTGCTACAGGGTGATGTGGGTTCCGGCAAGACTGCTGTTGCGATGGCTGCTATGATGGTTGCTGTGCGCAATGGTTACCAGGCTGCTCTGATGGCGCCGACTGAAATATTAGCTGAGCAGCACTATCTGGCAATGTCCGAAATGTTCGGAAATCTGGATATGCTGGGCTTGACGACTGATTTATTGACCGGAAGCCTGAAAGCCAAACAGAAGCGTGAGGTCCTGGAGCGTATAGCTTCCGGTGAGACCCGCGTGATTATAGGCACCCACGCTCTCATTCAAGAGGGTGTAGCGTTCCATAAACTGGGACTGGTTATAGTTGATGAGCAGCACCGGTTCGGAGTCTTGCAGCGGGCTGCATTGATGGAAAAAGGGCAGCATCCTGATATACTAGTGATGACTGCAACACCTATTCCAAGGACACTGACTTTGACGTTATATGGGGATCTGGATGTCTCGATTATCGACCAGATGCCTCCGGGCCGTAAACCTATTAAGACCCACTGGAAGCAGATAGGGGAGCGCAAGAAAGTTTATAAGGCCCTGCGGACGCTGATAGATGATGGTAAACAGGCATATGTTGTATGCCCGTTGATTGAGGAGTCTGAAAAGCTGCAGGTGCGGGCAGCTACCGATCTTGCAGAGGAGCTCCAGCATGAGCTCTTTCCTGACCTTAAAGTCGGCTTATTGCATGGTCAGATGAAGACCGATGAGCGAGACGCGGCGATGAAAGCATTCAGACATCGCGAACTGGACATACTGGTTGCGACCACGGTTATCGAGGTCGGTGTTGATGTTCCCAATGCTGTGTGTATGATTGTAGAAGATGCTGATAGATTTGGCCTGGCGCAATTGCATCAGCTCAGGGGACGGGTTGGCAGAGGCAGCGACCAGAGTTTCTGTGTTCTGATCTGCGAAGCCAACAGCGATGAAGCTGCCAAACGCATGCAGACTATGGCAGATTCTAATGATGGGTTTGTCATAGCTGAAGAGGACTTAAAACTCAGAGGGCCTGGAGAGTTCTACGGGACCAGGCAGAGTGGAATGCCCTCCTTTGAGATAGCGGATGTGTTCCGCGATATTCCGATATTGGAGCTGGCTAGAAAAGAGGCGTTCGAGATAGTATCAAAGGACCGTGCCTTAACTGCTCCTGAGTATAAAGTCTTAAAGAAAAGACTGTTGGCCAAGTATGAATCTTTTCAACTTGCTGTGGTGAGTTGATTTTGTGAGGGATGTCTGACATGAAGGCAATTTATCCCGGTAGTTTTGACCCGGTAACCGCGGGGCACTTGGATATTATCGAGCGGTCCGCGCGGATATTTGATCACGTGGTCGTCTCTGTTGCAGTCAATATAGAGAAAAAACCTATGTTTACTGTTGCCGAGAGAGTCAAGATGCTGAAGAATGCCTGTCGGCACCTGGATAATGTAGAAGTGGACTATTTCCACGGACTACTGGTAAACTATGTAGTGAGTAGAGAGGCCAAGGTAGTTGTAAAAGGCCTCCGGGCAGTCTCGGATTTTGAGTTCGAGTTTCAGATGTCGCTCATGAACCGTCGTATCAGCGAAGAAGTTGAAACGCTGTTTATGATGACAAGTGCTGAAAACTCATTCTTAAGTTCCAGACTGGTAAAAGAGATGGCAATGTTCGGTGCTTCTTTGGAAGGACTGGTTCCTAAGGAAGTTGAACAAAAGATAATTGAAAAGCTCAAACAGTAACACGCATTATTCACCAAGCTGTTAATGCGGGGTAATTACATCGGAGGCGGGTATGGCTGTAAATACAGAAGCTGATATTGTTCGTAAGAGTCCGTTTTCCAACTGGAGCAGCTCCAATGAGGATGTGCTCGGACTGATTGAGGAGCTCGAAGACCTTGTAAGCAATTGTCGACAAGTATTCGGCAAGGCTTTGTGGGTGGATATCGATGAGCATGATATGCTGACCAACAAAATTCGTGCTTCATTACCAGACGAAATTCGTAAGGCTCGAGGCCTGCAGAATGAGAGCGGCAAGATTGTCGCCTCTGCGCAGGAAGAAGCCATAATGATAAAAGAACAGGCAATAGTTGAGGCTAATCGCATAGTTGAGGAGTCTCGCAAGATTGCCGAAAGCATGATCGAAGCAAGTGAGCTTAAACGTATGGCTGGAGCTCAGGCACAGGCGATTGTGAATGGCGCCGAGAATGATGCCCGTGAAGAACGCCGCTGTGCTGATGAGTATGCCCTTGATATACTGGGCCAGCTTGAAGGCCATATGGCCAATGTCCTTGGAGTCCTGAAGAAAGACTCCGAGAAACTGCGAAGACGCATTGGCAATGCAGAAGCAGAAGCAATGGTGACCGGGCAGGACCGACAGACGACCAGAAGGTAGGCTTCAGGCTTCAGACTTCAGGAAGGGATGGGCTGTTTGCAGTTCCTTTCGGAATCTATTGGCTTATGTCTTTAGTTGTTATGAATAGTATGACAATCCGTTCGTTCATGCTGTAATAGCATATGAGCGGGTTGTCCAATATCTTACATATTTGAGTTTGTACAGACCGCAGACAGAGGTGTCTGTGGCTGTTTTCGTGTGTGTCTGCAGTTATAAGCTGCTGACAGTATTCCGCCCTGGTTCGCAATGCGAATAGCCAGGGCTAGACTAGGTTGATGAGGCTTTAAAAATGACTAGCGTTATGGATACCGTATACGCCAAAGCCAGAGCAGCGCATAAACGCATTGTTCTTCCGGAGGCTGACGATGTGCGGACAGTAGTTGCCGCACAGAAGATTCTGGAGTTGGGATTATCCGAAGTTGTATTGGTTAATTCGGTTGACAAGATAGAAGCGGCCTGCAAGGAATCCGGAGCTAATGTTTCCGGGTGTCGTATTGTAGATCCAGCTACCAGCGACTTGCGCGATAAGTTTATCTCTCAGTTTTATGAGATGCGTAAGGCCAAGGGTATGACTGAAGACAAAGCTGCTCAGATTATGCTGGACCCTCTATACTTTGGTTGTATGATGGTCAATGCTGATGAAGCTGACGGACAGGTGTCCGGCGCTACCCACTCTACAGCGGACACTGTCCGACCCGCACTGCAAATACTCCGCACAGCCCCCGGTTGCAAGATGGTTTCAAGTTTCTTTGTGATGATAGTCCCTGATTGCGAATATGGCGAGAATGGGGTGTTCATCTACGCGGACTGCGGTCTGGTTATTAATCCTAATGCCGAGGAACTCGCAGAGATCGCCATCCAAAGTGCTGCTACAATGAATAGCCTGCTGGGATTTGAGGCCAGAGTCGCAATGCTCTGCTTCTCGACCAAAGGCAGTGCATCTGACCCGATCGCTGATAAAGTGATTGAGGCTACGAGAATAGCAAAAGAGCGACGCCCTGATATCCTGCTTGATGGCGAACTCCAGGGAGATGCTGCACTGGTTGAGTGGATTGGTCAGAAGAAGTCTCCGGGCAGTCCTGTTGCCGGTAAAGCCAATGTATTGATATTCCCAGACCTCAATGCAGGAAATATTTGTTATAAACTCACAGAGAGACTTGCAAAGGCAGAAGCCTATGGTCCCGTTCTGCAGGGTCTGCGCAGACCGGTTAATGACCTCTCCAGAGGCTGCGATGCAAATGATATAGTTAATGTTGCCGCTATAACGGCAGTACAGGCGATTGCAGAATGAAAGTTTTAGTTCTTAATTCAGGTAGCAGTTCACTTAAGTATCAGCTCATTGAGACTGACACAGAGACAGTATTGGCCAAGGGCCTCGCAGAGCGTATCGGCGTAGTTGGCGGCGGCGGCAAGATCAAGTATGAGACTGGAGCTTCCGGGAAGCTGGAAGTCGATGTCCATATGGCCGACCATGACCGGGCAATGGATAAAGTCTTTGCGTTGCTTACGAATCCGGAAAAGGGTGCTATTAGCTCAGTTACAGAAATCGCAGCAGTTGGACACAGGGTCGTACACGGCGGCGAGAAATTCGTTCAGCCGGAGATAGTCGATGAAGATACCCTCAAAGGCATCGATGCGATGAGCGCACTTGCTCCTCTTCATAATCCGCCGAACCTGACCGGCATTAAGGCATGTATGAGGCTTATGCCCGGTGTGCCTCAGGTTGCGGTATTCGATACAGCATTTCATGCTACGATGCCGAATTATGCTTATACATATGCTCTACCCTATGAGTATTACACGGACATGGGTATCCGCAGATATGGTTTCCATGGCACATCACACAAGTTTGTCACCAGACAGGCTCAGAAGATGCTGGTAGAGCGCGGGCTGGATCCTGCAACGACGAAGATTATAACCTGTCACCTTGGCAATGGCTGCAGTATGGCAGCGGTCAAGGGCGGTAAGGTTGTTGATACCAGTATGGGTATGACCCCTGCTGAAGGACTGGTTATGGGCACTCGCAGTGGTGATCTAGATCCGGCAATACTTCTTCATATGGCGCGTGTTGAAAAACTCAGCCCTGACGATGTTGATAATATTATAAATAAAAAGAGTGGACTTCTGGGAGTATCCGGTGTCACCAGCGATATGCGTGATGTTGAAGCAGGCGCAGCCAGAGGAGATGCCAGAGCAGCATTGGCACTTGCAATATTCTGTTATAGGATAAAAAAATACATAGGTTCCTACGCCGCTGCAATGGGTGGACTGGATGCTGTTGTATTTACAGGTGGAATAGGGGAGAACTCTGACAATGTGCGTGCGATAACTTGTCAGGGCCTGGAGTTCCTGGGATTGGAATTGGATGCTGAAAAGAACGCGTCAGCCAGAACCAAGATGGACTTGAGCGTTGAAAATGCCCGCGTCCGTGCTCTGCTTGTTCCAACCAACGAAGAACTGATGATTGCCCGTGAGACAGTAGAAGTCCTGCAGGCAGAATAGTATACATATATCATTCGGAATGCAACACTTGTTATTCCTAACGCTTTACTTGTCATTCTGAACGCAGTGAAGAATCTCGGTGCCGGTTGATTTCCATCAGAAAAAAGCAGATTCTTCATTTCATTCAGAATGACAAGTGAACCGTTCAGAATGATAATTTCCTGCATTCAGAATGACTAAATTGACTTGTGATTTTCCGTTGAATCGCTAATTCTGGTATAATAAAGTTTCCAACCATGAAATTAGACTTAAACGAAATAGCTACCCATTTAAGGAAGCGCATAGAGTACGACATTGCTGAGCCGCCACTTGAGGATTTGGACAGTGGGATCAAGTGTGTCAAACCCATTACTGGTCATCTGGTATTCCAGAATACCGGTACGCTTATCGTTGTACGTGGGAGTTTCGAAACTGCTGTCGAAGTAGAGTGCAGCAGGTGTTTGAAACCCTACAGCCTCGATATATCTATACCGGTTGATGAAGGTTTCACAATCACAGGTGTGTTGATGTGGGACGATGAAGATGATCCGGATGCGGTTGATCTACCAGAAGAAGCTAAAGAGCCTCTTTTTGAGGATAATATATTTAACCTGACAGAGTTGATGCGCCAGTCTCTGGCGGTCAGTATTCCTATCCGGACTCTTTGTTCAGAGGACTGCAAAGGGATATGCCTGTTGTGTGGTAAAGATTTGGGCCTTGGTCCATGTGAGTGCAAGGAAGTCGAGACTTCCTCGCCTTTTGCAGTGCTTTCCAGCCTGCTTGAAGAAGATGAAACTGAAGACGAAAAATGATTACGACACCTGAAGGAACCGTGAATGTGGTTTCCTCAATTTATGTTGTTTGAAGGAGATTTCAAATGCCTCTGCCAAAAAGAAGACACTCTAATCAGCGGACAAGGCTCCGCAGGACACATTACAAACTGGACGTTCCTACAGTAGGCGAGTGCCCCAGGTGCCATGCTCCAGCTCAGCCTCATCATGCATGTCCTTCATGCGGATACTACAAAGGCCGCTTGATCCTGCATATCAAAGATGCATCTAAGAAAGACAAAGAATAAGTTCTGGCTTAATTCGCGAATACATAATAGTGTTTTGAATTGAAGGCAGTTAATATCAATTCAGGATACTGTGCAAATATTCCGTAATGGAACTTATTGGCTATCTATTCCGAATACTCTATGGGTATTCGGAATAGGGTGAGCTATGACGTTATTCCGAATGAATTGATGATCGATGATTGTGCAATGCTATAATGTTGGTGTTTAGATAACAACTTAAATATAGCATTCCAGTTAAGATGAATCCGGGAGTACGAATGAGAATAGCCGTTGACGCCATGGGGGGCGACAAAGCACCTGAGGCGGTCGTCAAAGGCGCCGAAATAGGCGTTCAGATGAACGATGTGGATATTATCCTCGTCGGAGATGAACACCGAATCAGGGGCCTGCTCAGTCCATCAAGTCTTAAATCCGGGCGAATAACAATTCACCATGCTGGTGAAGTTGTTGGAATGGGTGAACATGCTTCAGCTATCCGGACTAAGAAGGATGCTTCGGTTGTAGTCTGTGCTAATCTAGTAAAGGATGGCACTGCTGATGCAATGGTCAGCGCAGGAAATACTGCGGCTGCTATGGGAATTGCCACTTTAAAGTTCTCACGTATTGAAGGCATTGATAGACCCGCAATAGCTACGGTTTTTCCTGGCAAGTCAGGACCAACTGTTGTACTGGACGCCGGTGCTGTTGCTGACTGCAGTGTAGATAATATGGTGCAATTTGCAGTCATGGGCAGTAGTTATGCGACCAGGGCATTGGGTATAGTTAGTCCACGTGTCGGGTTATTGTCTATTGGCGAAGAAAAAAGCAAAGGCAATGAGCTGACCAGGTTGACTAATGCCGAACTAGAAAATCTCCCCATAAACTTCATCGGTAACGTCGAAGGCAATCATTTATTGGCCGGCGTTTGTGATGTGATTGTAGCTGACGGGTTTACGGGCAATGTTGTTCTTAAGGTTGCTGAGGGCATGTGGGAGCATCTTCAGGAATTGATAACCAAGGAATTAAAATCCCATCCTCTTGCTTATATACCCGTTGCGATGCTGAAGCCGTTGTTAAAAAGACTTCGCAAGCAAATGGACTACTCAGAATACGGTGGAGCACCATTGCTGGGACTGAATGGTGTGTGTATTATTGGTCACGGAAGAAGTAATCCTCAGGCGATTGCTAATGCGATTAGAACAGCTGGGGAAGCTGTGTCCGGTGACCTGGTAGGAACAATCAGGACTTCTATGTCGGAAATAGGCCTCCTGACTGCCGTGGCGGAATAGCCCTCATTGTTCTTGATTAAGATAGTTTTCATCCTTGCTTCTGGATGAAAATATGTCGAGTAATGTGGGTTGCTTAAACACGTAGCAAATGAAAGCGGAGTAGCGATGTCTGATATTATACAAGCTGGAATTATTGGAATGGGGTCGGTTGTGCCCGACCATGTACTTACCAATGCCGATATGGAGAAGATTGTTGACACCAATGACGAATGGATAGTCAACATGACCGGCATCCGTGAGAGGCGTATTGCGGATGAGGACAAGGCAACATCGGATTATGCTACTTTAGCTGCCAACAAAGCTTTGAAACAAGCAGGCTTGCAAGCTACTGACTTAGACCTGATACTGGTTGCTACCATCTCTCCTGATATGCCATTTCCTGCAACAGCAAGTATTGTTCAGAATGCAATAGGCGCTACGGGAGTTCCTGCCTTTGACCTGAGTGCAGGTTGTTCGGGTTGGGCATATGGCCTTTCAGTTGCCAACGCTTTTGTATCTTCAGGCATCTATAAATACGTAATGGTTATTGGAGCGGATTTGCTTTCCCGGCTGACTAACTGGACTGACAGGTCTTCTTGTATATTATTTGGTGATGGTGCCGGAGCCGGCATAGTTGGTCCTGTTGAAGAGGGTTATGGCTTTAAGGGGTTTACGTTGGGTTCTGATGGTTCCTCGGCAGAAGTCTTGAAAATACATGCTGGTGGAAGTCGGAAACCCTGCACGGCCGAAGATATTGAAAACCACCACAACAAGATCCATATGGAAGGCCGTGAGGTCTTCAAGTTTGCTGTAAAGATCCAGGGTGAAGCTATTTTACAAATTTTAGAGCAAATAGGGATGAGCCCTGATGATCTTGATATGGTTGTTCCACACCAGGCAAACATAAGAATTATTGACAGCGCAATTAAGCGTCTTGGAATACCTAAAGAGAAGTTCTATGTAAACCTGCAGAAGTATGGCAACACAAGTGCTGCTTCGATACCTATTGCAATTGATGAAGCAATGTCTGAGGGGCTTATTCACAAAGGTGACAATATCGCAGTAGTTGGATTTGGCGCCGGACTTACCTGGGGTGCTGGAGTTATGAAGTGGGCATATTAGGGAACAAAAAAATCGCAGTCATCTTTCCCGGACAAGGTTCACAGTCGGTGGGAATGGGACTGGATTTGGTTAACACACATAGTATTGCTGCTGATATGTATGCCAAAGCGGACGATATCCTGGGGTTTTCTCTGTCCGGATTGTGTTTCGAAGGACCTGAGGACGAACTTACGAGGACTGTAAACACGCAGCCTGCATTGTTTGTTGCAAGTGCAGTAGCATATGAAGTGGCGCGTAATAAAGGTCTTCTGGTTTCGTATTCGGCAGGGCACAGCGTAGGAGAGTATACAGCTCTTTATGCTGCTGGAGCATTCAGTTTTGAGGATGGCTTGAGACTGGTACGTAAACGTGCCGAGTTGATGGACAAGGCTGCACGGGAGAATGGTGGAGCCATGGCTGCAATACTTGGTCTGAGTCCGGACCAGGTCAAAGAGGCTACTTTGAAAGCTTCCGAAGCTGGTATTGTTGTGGCTGCCAATTTTAACAGCCCTATTCAGACCGTTATATCCGGACAGCTTGAAGCGGTTGAAAAAGCCTGTGAAATAGCAAAGGAAATAGGCGCGAAACGCATTGTTCCTTTGAAAGTCAGCGGTGCTTTCCATTCCCCACTGATGCAATCAGCTGCGGATGAAATGGAGAGTGTGCTTGCTGCTGCGACAATGACCGATAGCCGAGTACCCGTTGCTGCCAATATCACCGGAGATTTAGAACAGACAGCTATTGAAATCAAGGCTAATCTTGCCCGACAGGTAGTCGGTACTGTAAGATGGATTGACTGTATAGAGAAACTCATCCTTTCTGGAGTCGATACTTTTGTGGAACTTGGACCGGGCAATGTTCTTGCAGGACTTGTAAAGAGAATCTCGGCACAAGTAAGTGTATACTCGGCAGGAGACAATGCTTCCATTGAAGCTCTCTTTACTGAGTGATTATAAACCGCTGCAAGGCGGAGAACTGGGGTGGAAATGTTTCTAGATGGACAGGTAGCGTTGGTAACTGGCGCAGGACGAGCAGGTAAAGGTATTGGCAGATCGATATCATTGAAGCTGGCAGCTGAGGGTGCCAAAATTGTTATATCAGACTTTGTCGCAGAAGCCGCCGATGCATTGGCTAATGAACTCATAAGCCTGGGTTATGAAGCCCTCCCTGTGTATGGAAGTGTCTCAGTTCCTGAAGATGCTGACAATATGGTCAAAGCTGCTACTGATAAATTTGGAAAACTCGATATCTTGGTCAATAATGCGGGTATTACAAGAGATAATCTGATTCTACGCATGTCTGAACAGGAATGGGATATGGTGCTGGATACTAACCTCAAAGGCGTATTCAACTGCACTAAAGCTGCTGCAAAAGTCATGATGAGACAGCGCAGTGGACGTATTGTGAATATGGCCTCAGTAATGGGGATTATGGGTAATGCCGGTCAGGCTAACTACTCCGCTTCTAAGGGAGGGGTTATTGCTCTGACAAAGACTACAGCTAAAGAGTTCGGTTCCAGAAATGTCAACGTAAATGCAGTTGCTCCGGGCTTCATTCAGACTGTAATGACCGATGAGATTCGCGAGGAGATAAGAGAAGGTATATTGAAGCAGATTCCGCTGTCCAGAATGGGTACCCCTGAGGATGTTGCGGATGTAGTGCTTTTCCTTTGTTCTCCCGCTTCAAGTTACATCACTGGCCAGGTGATCTCCGTAGATGGCGGAATGGTTATGTGATGCATATAGTGGATGTCGAAGATATCCACTAAGTTTGCGAGCATATCGCTCGTTCACACGGGCTTTAGCCCTTATCTAACCCGGCAGTCTTGAACTGTCGTAATCGAAATGTAAACAAACAAACCAGGAGGTGTGTTAACTTGTCAACTACACTTGAGCGCGTAAAGAAGGTCGTCGTAGAGAGGCTTTCCAGGAATGCTGATGAAGTCACAGATAATGCTTCTTTCATAGACGATTTGGGAGCTGATTCTCTGGACGTCGTAGACTTGGTCATCGGATTCGAAGATGAATTCGAGATTTCAATTCCAGATGAAGATGCAGAGAAAATTACCAAAGTTGGCGATGCAGTTGCTTATATCGACAGCAAGCTGACCGCGTAATTCACATTATCAGTGCACTCAGATGTTTTCCACGTATTATTCGTGGGGAGTTTGAGAAGCGTTTTGCGCGCATTATTCGTGACTGACTCACTTTTGCCCCAACTGCCGGTCAAAAGTAGAGTTTGGTGAATAATGCGCGTTATGTATCGCGCGAGTATAGATCGCATGGTATGCAAAAACTGAGAGGTTCAGAGGATGTTCCAGGGTTGGGGCATCCTCTGAACCTCCCAACTGCAAATGGGGTTAGGAACCAGCGACAATGTTTGGCAACACTGTCGCAAAATGATATTGCCGCATTATGATTTGTCAGCACAACTTGTGCTCATATTGCTGGTTAGGTAGTGGTAGATATGTCCCACGCCACTATTAAGGACGTCTGTGGTGTAAGCTGCAGTTGTTCAGGGAAGAGAACAATAATGGCGTAAGCCACTTTCCAAGGAGCTGAGGTGTCGATGCAGGATTGTAGAGTAGTTATTACAGGAATGGGTGCGATTACTCCGCTTGGAAACACTGTTTCCGAGTATTGGGAGAACGTCAAGGCCGCCAAGAATGCTGTTGGTCTCATTACCCATTTTGATGCCAGCCAGCACAGTACAAAGATCGCCGCGGAAGTTAAAGGGTTTGACCCTGCCAACTACTTCGACGCCAAATTGGCCAGGCGAACCGATTGCTTTGTGCAATATGCTGTCTCGGCGACAAAAATGGCACTTGAAGATTCAGGATTGGATATCAGCACAGAAGATCCTACACGCGTAGGAGTGTTGATTGGGTCCGGAATTGGTGGAGTTGAGACCTGGGAGACCCAGCAGAGCGTCATTGTTAACAATGGTCCCAGGAAAGTAAGTCCATTCTTTGTGCCTATGCTTATTGCAAATATGGCAAGTGGAGTTACGGCTTTAGTCATTGGCGCTAAAGGACCGAATATGGCAGTCATAACTGCTTGTGCTTCAGGTACCCATTCAATTGGTGAAGCCTGGCACATGATCCGCAGAGGCGATGCAGACATGATGTTTGCTGGAGGGACCGAGGCTGCAATACGTCCTTTGTCCTGCGCTGGATTCTGTTCAATTAAGGCATTCTCCACTCGCAACGATGACCCCGAACATGCAAGCCGCCCATTTGACAAAAACCACGATGGATTTGTCATGGGAGAAGGTTCAGGAGTCCTGGTGCTGGAAAAACTGGAGCATGCACTGGCACGAGATGCTAGAATTTATGGTGAACTGGTAGGATATGGTCTATCGTGCGATGCATACGATATGGTAGCAATTAATCACGAAGGCGCAGCCAGGAGTATGAAGGGTGCACTCAGAAGTGCTCAGCTGCCAGCTGAGAAGATTGACTACATCAATGCGCACGGAACCAGCACTCCAGTAGGTGATGCCGAGGAGACTAAAGCTGTCAAACTGGCATTGGGTGACCATGCATACAAGCTTATGATCAGCTCAACAAAGTCAATGATCGGGCATTTGTTAGGCGCTGCTGGAGCGGTTGAGAGTATAATCTGTCTCAAGGCTATCAGTGAGGGTGTTATTGCTCCGACACGGAACCTTGTTGAGCCGGCTCCGGAATGCGACCTTGATTATGTTCCGAATACAGCTCGTGAAGTCAATGTGAAGTATGTAATGAACAACTCATTCGGATTCGGCGGGCAAAATGGAACAGTGATCTACAAGAAGTTTGAAGGATAGCCCGCATTATTCATGACTGAGAGTGTAAATGCAAAGCATTTACACTCTCAGCTTTTATCCCCCCTGCCGGGCAAAAGCGAAGCTTTGTGAATAAAGCGGGTTGACTGTTAACTACAACTCAGTCAGGAGAAATAGCTAATATGTGGATTTCCAGAAACGCGGCGGGAATAGCTCCTTCACCTACCCTGGCTATTACTGCCAAAGCTAAACAGATGAAAGCTGACGGAATAGATGTAGTGTCATTTGGGGCTGGGGAGCCGGATTTCGATACTCCTCAGTTTATCAAAGATGCAGCTATAAAATCTTTGACTGCCGGATTCACTAAATATACTCCAAGTTCCGGAACCCCGGACCTTAAGCAGGCGATATGCGACAAACTCCTCAGTGAGAATGGTTTGGCTTATGAGAAATCCAATATCATAGTATCGCTTGGAGCTAAGCATTCTATCTATAACGCTGTATTAGCTACTGTTGATCCTGGCGATGAAGTGATTATTCCTGCTCCATACTGGGTGAGTTATCCGGAGATTGTCAAAATGGCCGGAGGCATCCCTGTCTATATTGAGACAGATGAGAGCACAGGCTTTACAGCATCTGTGGAAGCTATTCTGGATGTCGTTACGCCCAAGACCAAGATGCTCATACTAAATAGCCCGTCTAACCCAACAGGTGGAGTCTACAATGCACACCAATTGCGTGATATTGCAGCTCTGGCTGTGAACAGGCAGTTCCTGGTGTTATCTGACGAGATCTATGAAAAGATCATATATGATGGACGAAAGCATGTGAGTATAGCTTCCCTGGGCGAAGACATCAAAAAGATCACGATTACAGTCAATGGCATGTCTAAGGCATTCTCGATGACCGGCTGGAGACTAGGTTATGTTGCTGCAGACAAAGAGATTGTAAAAGCTATGGATGCAATCCAGGGACACAGCACATCTAATCCCGTGTCTTTTACAATGCCTGCTGCTGAAGCCGCTTTAAAGGGTCCACAATCGGTTGTGCAGGATATGGTTACTGAGTTCGACAAACGTCGCAGGTATATTGTTGATCGTTTAAATGCAATTCCAGGAATAACATGCGATACTCCTGGTGGCGCCTTTTATGTGTTCCCAAATATCTCAGCTCTGTTTGGCAAGAAGTTTAGGGACAAACTGATTACCAGTTCCGATACTTTCTCCGAGTATCTGTTGGAGCAGGCAATGGTCGCTGTTGTTGCAGGAAGCGGATTCGGTGCTGACAAGTATGTGAGATTGTCATACGCAACGTCTATGGCAGCTATAGAAAAAGGTTTAGATAGAGTAGCCGACGCTGTGACCAAACTAGGCTAATTAGCCTTGTCTTGTGACATCACGATTAACTTGACTATGCCCTTCCAGTATCCTTTCTGGAGGGGTATTTTTATGCTGAAACATATTTCGTAATATGCCTCATTTTCTTGCTTTCTGCTAATGTTCTGCCTCAGTGTGGTCGATTAGTAATAGTGATAATGCTTCTTAAAAGGTAGTGCACAGTGGAAGCCAAGACAGAATATACCCCTCCGGGATTAAGATCATCAGACGTTAAAGCCAGTCTCTCTCAGCTTACTGGCATAGAGCGCGCAGCTGTATTGCTGATCGCATTAGGTCAGGACTTGTCCTCGACAGTAATGCAACAGCTTACTCCTGATGAGATTGAAAGACTGACATCAGAAATACTCAGGATGAAACGTGTCGATCCAAGTGTGAGTGCTCAAGTGCTGGATGAATGCCGGCATTCTCTCGGTGAGAGCACCAACTCTGGCGGAATCGAATATGCAACATCAGTACTGGGTCAAGTTTTTGGTGAGGCTAAAGCTCGCGAGATTATAGCCAAACTCAGCAGCGGAGGTGGTGTTGGAACTCTGCGATGGGTTAAGGGAGTGCCACCCAGGCAACTTGCTCAGGCCATACGAAACGAACGTCCACAGGTTATTGCACTCATAGTCGGACACCTACCCGGTGAGATGGCTGCGCAGGTTATCATGGAACTTCCTGATACATCTCGAGGACCGGTTGTTATGGCTTTACACAGTATGCAGCCCACTGATCCTGAAGTCATACGTGCCCTCAATCAGATAATGCTTGCAAAGATGGCCAACACTGAAAGCGCAACATATACCGAAGTTGGCGGTAACGATTCGGTCGTGCAGATACTTAACAATGTAGACCGCAGCACTGAACGCAAGATACTCGATTATGTCGGGGCAACCAATGAGGAAGTAGCTCAGCAGATAAAGGATTGTATGTTTGTCTTTGAGGACCTTCTTAAACTCGATAACCGCGCAATACAGGCTATCCTGCGTGAAGTTCCACAGGAAGACCTGCGAATTGCATTGAAAGGCACCGATAACAGCGTTCGTGACATATTCTATACAAATATGTCACAGAGAGCCGCAGAGACCCTGCAGGAAGACTTGGAGAATAGTGGTCCTGTCCGCATAAGGGACGTAGAAGCAGCTCAGATGCGAATAGTAAACATTGCCAGGCAACTGGATGAATCAGGTGAAATCAGTCTCCGCGATTCCGGCGAAGACACTGTGTCTTAGCCAGCATTATTCATGATTAACTCAGCCTTTGCCCCTACTGCCGGGCAAAGGCGAAGCTTCGTGAATAAAGCAGACTAATACATTCTGATTTCATAATACTACAATGAGACCTTTACTTACGGCGTTAGTGGTCATGGAGTTGTTCACTAACGCATTCATTTATAGAACCAGGATGGTGAAGAAGTGTCTGATGTTTTGACAGCCGACGAAGTAGGTGCACTGCTTAGGGCTTTTGCTCAATTAGGTGAGAGAGATAAGGCTGATATACAGCTGGGTTCTCCTCGTGTCAGAGCCTACGATTTCTCATGTCCCAGTAAAGTCTCTCGCGAAGGATTAAAACATCTCAAACAACTCCATACTTCCTTTGGTTCAACATTCTCTTCTGCACTGTCCGAATATTTGAAGGTCCCTGCATATTCACGTTTTGCCGGCTCAAACCAGATTCCGTATCGCGAGTTCTGGGGATCACAAGCTGATAATTCTGTACTCTGCGAAGTGTCATGTGCCCCGATTGCTGACAGGATAATCATGCAGATTAGTCCATCAATTGCTGATGCGTGTCTGGATATACTTATGGGTGGAACTGGAGCCGGTGGATCTAACGATTCGGAACTGACAGCAGTAGACTGCGTGATGCTATCTAGAGTCATAGATATAATGCTGCAGGACTATCGCAAGTCCTGGGCAAGGTTTGTGGACGTGGAGACCACTCAGGTGTCCTGCCAAACAGCACGTGTGTTTACTCACTCAATGTCCCAAAACGAATCAGTAGTTGTCTTTGACTATGAAGTAAGAGTTTCCTCAACCATTGGAACCATAAGTATATGTATACTTGCGGATACGACTACAAAGATGCCTGAGCAGTTACGTGAGGCTGAAAACACCATATCTCTTGCCGATATCGCCGGTATGGGTGTGCTGGGCGAATCAGTTCGTGAAACAAAGGTTGAATGTAAGGCAGTATTAGGACGTGCCAATCTTAGTGTAGCTGATGTAACAAATCTCCGAGTAGGGGATATCTTAACGTTGGATTGTCCTGCTGAATCTGATGTGGAATTCTGGGTAGGTGACAAACCTGCATTCACTGGTTCTGTAGGAAGACGAGGGACCAAGGTAGGGATTAGAGTCAACAAATCACTTTAGTAACACCGAATATTTCCTCACTATAGAAACTAACTGAGTTAACTAATAATTAATGCCTCCGGATTCAGATATCCGGAGGCATTAATTCTAGGTGTTATAAACTAGTTGTTTGATTAGTTATGCGCGCGGCTCAACCAGGTATACAGATGAATCTATTTGTCTCCACGTATAGCCAGCTCTGGCGACTGTGCAATACAAGGCATCATCGGGAGTACCGTGGCTGATATCTGCTCCGGGAACCATTGCACTTACATCCCCCGATGTGATGATTGCAACGCCATAAGCTGCGGCAATGGATTTCAGGGTCTCGGCTGCATTTCCGCTGCCGATATTGAGTCTGAGCCTTTTACCTGAACCAAGGCTATCCATCTTCCCCGGAACAAAAATGCTGCGGGTGAATGCTCTACCTTTGAAGTTCCAATCAATTCTTGCAACTGCAGTATCGCCACTGACTGAGGCTATGCTGATGACAGAATTCTGCCCGTTTTCTAACTTACCATACTTTGGTTGTCCACCGGTCTGGTAGAGAACACTGTATTGGGTTGTGTCTGAAGTGATAGACTTGAGATTGATCGACAGCGCGTTATTTCCACTGGAAGCAAAACTCATTGCGAGCCCGGATTCAGCCGTACCTGAAACAGGTTTTGCAGATGCTACGACTGTCGGTGTAGTTGCCACCTGAACAGGGGCATTGGTCTGGAGCAGAGTTGATAGCGCCGGCTTCACAGGGAAGAATCCGTTAACTATACCAAACACAGCCAACAATGCAAATCCTGTTGCTAAAGCTCTGGATGGGAGTTCAAAGCGCTCCCGCAAAGAAAGAAGATTCGAAACAGGTGCTAAGAGCCTGAACTTTTCGAATATCCCTGTCTTTTTCGGTGACTTGCTCTCCTCAATCCTGGACATGATCATACTGTGCAGGTTAGCAGGAGGTTTGACTTCACAGACTTTATCCATTAACTTGAGAGTAGCCGTGAAATGCCCATATGCCTCCTGGCATTCGGAGCAGTCGAGAAAATGCTCTCTGGCAGCATCGCTCAAACTTCGAGGCAACGAGCCAGTAGCATACTCCGAAAAGAGTTCTCTCATCTGATGGCAGTTCATCTGTTCCTGACAATCTAGATTACTCGGTAAATTTACCCAAATAATCTCTTGCGAGTAGACTATCACAAGTCACAATATTGGTCAACTAATATAATCAGCAATTATTTATGCTGCACAGTCTTATGACTTTATCTTTACCCGAAAAGTTCCGGTTCTGTACGCAGTATTTCCGATAAAGCCAGTCTGGCTCTATTAAGCCGCGATTTAACAGTCCCAATAGGCAATTCCATTATTACAGCTATTTCTTCATAACTCTTATGCTGGACATGATAGAGGGTTACGATTATCTTTTGGTAGTCCGGAAGCGAGTTAACAGCAAGTTGAAGTTTATGATCTCTTTCACGGGTTTCAATGATCTGTTCCGGGGTTGGTCTTTCATCGACAATCTGCCTCATTACTGAATTTTCATCCAGTTCGATCGATTCATCAAGTGAAGTCAACCTGTGGCTTTTAGATTTCTTACGCAAGTCCAGGTAAACGTTCTTGATAATGCGGTACATCCAGGTAGTAAAGTTGGAATCTCCCCTGAAAGTACGGAGGCTGTTGTAGACACGTATAAATGCTTCCTGGGTAACATCAAGAGCATCATCGTGGCTGCCGGAAATGCGGTAGGCAAAGTTGAACACCTGGCGTTCATAATGCGCGACTAATTCATCAAACGCCTCATTGTCACCGTTTTTGCATCTCTGTATCAGTAATGTTTCGTCAATATTTCCAGACACTGTGCCTCAGTGAGTGCTCATTATGAGCTCGTAAATTATTAAAAGATATCTTTCAACGCACTGATGTGGTTACCCGGGTGGCTTCCCTGCCAAATGCAAGTCCGACTGCATTCTTTTCTTCGTCAGATAGTGGCTTGTCTGACTGTCCGTCCACCATCTCCTTCACATACATTCGGGAGTCTTGCCTGCCATAAATATTGCTCAGAACCAGACCAGTTCCTTTGTCGTCCAGTAATGCTAAAGCAAAACTCTGTTCACCACCAACATCAACAAATGCGTCGAACCTGACCATTCCATATCTTTGTACGCATCCGGTGATCCGTTTGTCGGTCTCTCGCTGCCCGCGTATTAATTGTCCGATGTTGACTTCAATCTTGCCGATTTCATCTGTGATCTCGTTGATGCTATCAGAGATATCTCCAATATTGCCATCTTCTAACCGTAAAGCACGTTTTTTTAGCATCAACCCCAAGCGCCTGGAAGTGCTAATACAGTAGCCGGTGATTACCATGCACCATATGAAAAGCACAACAATAATATAGGGGCTATATCGCCCAAGAGATTCAAAGGCTGTTGTAAATACTTCCATTACTAACCTTCCGTTTGGCGCAGATTTCTTAAGCTGAATCTGATACTGACGTTCAGAGAACCTATCGTTTTTCTTACAGGATTATTATACCACAAGGTATGAGTGTACCCTTGACTGCTCAAATTGAATAACAATTCAGGATTACTGGTAATAAAGTGTGCAACCAGCTAATTCCCCCTTCAAAGGGGGAATTAGCTACGCAATACTCACAACACTGAACTGTTACCAAATTGAACATGATGAATTAGGTGGTATTGAGCTATTCATCATTTTTGTGGCGCAGCTCTATTACCTTTTTTCTGGCTGCTTCTACATCCGCAAAAAGTAGTGACTTTCCACCGTCATCGGTTACGCTCATTCTCCGCAATATGTATGCAGGATGAAGTGCAGCTATTGCACACTCGGCATACTGAGTTGGGAATGCGATACCTCTCTCGACGGTCATTTTAAAATTCTTTTTTATTATGAACTTTGCGGAAGGAGCCCCAACACACAGTATTACCAATGGCTTGATTATTTCTACTTGCTTAATAAGCCACGGAGTACAGGCGGTGATTTCGTCTTGTTCCGGCGGGCGGTTTATAATTTTTTTACCTTCGATATTGCAGGCTCGGCACTTGACTATATTGCAGATGAAAACGTGCTTACGGGACATACCGGCTGCTGCCAGAGCTTCATCAAGCATCTTACCCGCTCTTCCAACGAAGGGACGTCCGGTTGCATCCTCAGTTGCTCCTGGTCCTTCTCCGACAATCATCAGCGGACTCTCCGGATTTCCTTCTCCAAATACCACGTTGGTCCTGGTTTCGGAGAGCTTACACCTGGTGCATTGGATGCATTCTGCTCTCAATGGTTCTATTTGTTCCAGTATCTGTGACATAATCAGTTATTCCAATCCATCAAATGCTGTTTTCAATTTTTCGTAGGTTCTTTGAAGGGCTTCCGGTATGACCTTTACGTCAGATAGAACAGCCATAAAATTAGTATCGCCTCTCCATCTGGGAACTATATGTAAATGTAGATGGTCAGCGATTCCAGCTCCGGCTGCCGCGCCCAGGTTCATTCCAACATTGAACCCATCTGGTCTGCAGATCTCTTTCAATGCTTTACAGCACCGTGATGTCAGTTGCATTATCTCCAGATTCTCTTCATCGGTGAGTTCACAAATATCATGAATATGCCGATAGGGAGGAATCAATAGATGTCCATTGGAGTAGGGGAAAGCATTCATTATCACATATGAGTGCTTGCCTCTGATAAGGATGTGGTTATCGATATCATTATCCTGTTTAGGAAACTCACAAAATATGCATCCCTCATCAGGATTATTGTTGACAATATATTCAAGGCGCCAGGGCGCCCAAAGTTGCTCCATAGATAAGCTGCCTCCCATTTGGATTCACAGTATAATCTACTACCAATGACGTATCAAGGTCAACTGCAGGCTCTTTGTCGTAATGGCCGGTGCATAGGTATTGGCATTAAGGAGCAATGGATAGTGGAGCTCATACTCTATTCTATTTATATTAGAGTTGTGGTGTTTGACAATATTAAAAGCAAATATTATAATTTACGAGTCACTAAGTTTTAGTGCAAATCTTACGGGAGGTATTGTATGTCGGCTATATCGAAAAGGGTGTTGTTCATAACCGTAGTTACACGCCTCGGAAAGAGATCTGCTGAATAAGTTTTTGTCTCTTAAGACATAGCTTAGTGTGTGGGGTTACTCGGATAGCCGGGTTGATACCTTGCATTCACTATACACAGGATTACCTCAGCCGCGGGCGTTTACGCTATGCGGTTTTTTTGTTGTCTATTTGATATGTGTTTGGGCGTCAATCCCAAAATGACAGACAATACATTGAGGTATTTTCCGTTGAAAGATAAAGATAAAGTAGCTAAAGTCCTGTTTGGTATGCGTAAGGACTCCGAACGTAGAGCACGCAAGCTTAGTACACGAGGAGAAAGAGACTACGTAGATACCATTCCAATATCCATAGATGAACAGGTATCTGATACAGGGATTGTGGTTGCAACTACTCGTTCGGGTTGCAGCGTCCTGGATCATGACCAGGTTTATAATATTCCACTCGAATCCATCAGACCTGGAAAGGATGTTGTCGTAGGGGACAATGTCGTAATTCACAGAGTAGGGGACGGCACTGCGATCAAGAGTGTTCTACCGAGGTCGTCCTACCTGGGCCGCAAAGATCCTCGCGTTCCTGAGAGAGTCCGTATACTGGCAGCTAACATCGATATTGTGGTCGTTGTCGTTCCTGCAATAGCTACCGGTGTGCGTTCGCGTTTGGTGGACAGACTGCTTATCGCAGCGCAGTCAGGAGGAGCACAGGGGTTGGTCTGCGTGACAAAAGTAGACTTACTTGATAGTGAGTCAAGGACTGTTCTTGAAAGGTCTTTGGAGCCCTACCGACAGATAGGGATTGTCACTCTCCTCACCAGTGCTGTTACAGGAGAATCCGTAGCAGAGCTGCAGTATCACCTTCAGGGAAAACTGAGTGTGTTGGTGGGGCAAAGTGGAGTGGGGAAAAGTTCGATCCTCAACACTCTAAATCCTGTGTTTAGTATTCAGGTTGGTGATGTCCGGGAGATTGATGGGAAAGGCCGTCACACGACTACTGCTTCTAAAGCGTATAGGCTAGACCCGGATACGCTTGTCATTGACACTCCGGGGATCCGTCAGATCGGACTGATTGGTATCGATCACAAGGATCTGAAGAGATATTTCCCTGAGTTCAAAGGCTATGACTTAGTATGCAGATATTCGGATTGTTCGCATACCCACGAACCGGACTGCGGTGTTAAACTGGCAGTCAGAGACGGGCATGTGCCGATTCCACGATATGAGAGCTACAGAAAACTGGCTGCTGAACTTGGGGTGTTTACTGATTCGAATCAACCGGGAGTGTCTATTACAGATCAATCTGCGGAGTCGAAAACCGGTTCGTTTCAATGTATCCACTGTGGAACAGAGGTGCCGATGGAGGCTCCCGGAACAGACCATCGGAATCATTGTCCACGCTGTCTGTGGAGCAAACATCTGGACCGGGTGCCCGGAGACAGGCTTGCATGTTGCGGGGCAAGTATGGAACCGGTGGCTGTGTGGGTGAGAAGCAGTGGTGAGTGGGCTATCATTCACCGGTGTAACCAGTGCGGGCATTTGAGTTCGAACCGGATTGCAGCAGATGACAATGAAATGCTGCTGCTGTCATTGGCTGTAAGGCCGATCTCTAAGCCTCCATTTCCATTGGACACACTGGGATAGTACTATGGACATATTAGCAGCGATACTGCTGCCCTTCGACTGCGCTCAGGGCGAACGGGGTGGCTGGTTGGTGACCGATTGTGTTTCGGGTGCAATTGCAAATTGCACCCGAGCAAATTGTGGTGCAGGCTTCCAGCCTGCGACCAGTGGATGGCAGGCTGGAAGCCCGCACCACAATTTGGCTGCAGTTCGCAGGCTGGAAGCCCGCACCACAATTTTGATTATCGAATGCTCAAGTCCGGGTTGTTTGGGCCGAAGTGTTTTAGCATTACAATCGGGTCGCAAGTGGATGGGTTTGTGATTGTAACGCCTGCTTTGGCTGCTTCTTCACTGACGAAGAACTCATCATTTGTAAGCTGGCCGAAACGTATAAGGGTGGGGGTCTCGATGTCCCACGCGCCCATTCTTCCTCTACCCTGCATCATAATCATTCCGTAAGCAGCACTGTCGTGAATTGTGGCTGTGCGGCCGGGGAGAATAGTAAGTTCCTTGGCACTGAACGCTGTAGACCGATAGCATATCCAGTTTTCGATGTAGCCTTCAGCTTTCATCTCATCGATGTCTCTTACAGTCGCAGGTCTCATAAGATGTTTTGATGCAAAGTTGGGGTCAATGTTGATCTCCCAATCTACTATGCTGACGAGGTAGTCGAAATCTCCTACATGTTCTGGCGGAGTATCTTTCCAGAGCAGTTCCTCCGGGACTATCTGGTCACCTGTCAGAGACTGATACATTGCAAAGACATCGGAGGCTCTCTGAGGTTCATAGGTGCAGAGACTACCGGGGGCATGCAGGACTCCAGGAGGAACATCCCAACCGGTGCCGGGTTCCAGTCTATAAGCTCTGGATAGATTGGTTATTTTGTTGTCCCCTTTGGTAAATGCCATCAAGGCTTCTTTTAAGTCTTCCTTGGTAGTTCCCGGATTCAAGCCGAAGAACGTGTATGGGAAATCAGCCCCGTAATTGTTGACCTGGGTGGGGAAGAAGTAAGCTTCGGGTTTGCCCATCTGCCCAACTCTGGCGGCGTGTTCGTCTTTATGGTGTATATGGTGCGGAAGAGCGCCTTTGTTGTCGAAGAACTTTGAATACATCGGCCACTTACCGTATTCGTCCCACAACCTGTCGCCGATTAACTTACCTTTGAGCTCCGATACAGCATCACGCAGCATAATCTGGCTGTCATCTGTGACGACAAAGCTGTGCCCCTCGTTTTTGCTGGTGAGTGGACCATTGTCTGCAGGAGTTGTGGACGAGAACCATCGCTCATCAATTCCACCCCGGACTCCTCCCAGTGCATAATAATCATCCGGGTGCAGTTTAATACGCCTTCCTGGCACACAGAACGAACGGGGTACCCAGGTTGGTGCTAGTCTAAGTATACCCTTGCCCTGGTCAAGAGCCAATTGGGCTTTATTGTCAGTATTCACTATTGTCACCTCTCAATTATTGAAACAGTCATTATATTTATAGATAGCATTTTGTGTAGTAATACCATTCTACAAATCAATATTGCATACCTGCATGCGATTCTGATGCTATTTGATTTGATACCACATTACAAAGGAATTTGCTGGGAGTATGGCGGTTAGATTCCCTTTTTTACCGGCAGTGATTGGCACAGATGGCCTGAGCATTTGTTTGTCCGAAGTAGGGACAGTAGCTTCGCTATATGTGAACTGCTGCCAGCGGGAGCCTGCGGGCAGACCTGTCAGTGTGGCATCTACTTTCTGGTCTGCTCTATTTACAGATAGTAATGTCCACTTGCCATTGCCAGGTGCTCTGAATGCCACAGATACCACATTCGGAGCGTCGCTGGACAATGTATTGACTGTGCTTCCGAGTTCGATATACTTCGTTAGCAGTGACCATGCATAGAAACCAGGTCTGGGGATCCAACCATCATCCAGGAATTTCCATAGTCCCCATTTCATTCGAGTCCCATAGTCCGTGTCCATCAGGCACCACATTGCCATTCCGGAGATTCCTGCATTGCATGAGGTAATGGCAGCATCAGCGAGGAACGTTCCGTAACGGTATTCTCCGTTGTGCGGAGTTGCCCAGGTATCCATTCCGTCACCCATACCGAACTCCATGATAAGGAAGCGCTTGCGTGGTGGGATCGATTTTGATCCTGTGACCGCAGGCATGATATCAATTCTAGGTTTTACCCAGAACTTGAATTCCTGGCCCAGGTTGGAGTTGTAGTTGTGCGCATCGTAGTAGTCGATGACATCATTGAGTTGCTGCACAGCTTTGGGCAGAAGCCAGTTGCTGCTGGTTTCGTCCGGACCCATGATAGCTATATCTTTTCTGATATCAATATCTTTCAGGGATTTATCCAGTGATCTGTATACTTCTGAATAACCGTCCCAGTCAAGGCTGTTTGGTTCATTGTAAAGTAATACATACTTAATGTTAGTAAAACCGCAGTCATTCCGCAGATACTTCAATAGAGCTGCCCAGCTTTGGGCGAAAGCTAGTCTCATATCCGGACTGGGGATCTGCTTTACAGGTTTTGTCCAGGATGGTAGTTCATATCCCCATTCAGTCAGTGCAATATCTGATCCGACTTCTTTGTAGAATGCAATTGTAGATTTGAGATCCCGCATGCCTTCGCTGTCTTTAGTGTACTTGCCTCTTTCGGATTCCCAGCTCATCAATCCAAAAGACAGTCGGATTAGTTTTGGTCTCATATCCATAATGCGTTTTCGGACAAGCTCTTTGTCTGCTTGTGTTAGTCCCTGGCGGATTACTCTGTCAGTCTCCAGGAACAGGTCTCCCTGAGCACCGAATCCTTGCCAGTTGTCTGTGATGATGTTACTGGGTTTCAATGTGAGTGTCACTCGGGTGCTGTCTGGTACCGGAGCACCACCGACACGCAATATCTCTGCATCGTCGTACCACGCGGTTCCATGGGAGTTCATCACGCAGACTAATCTCATTGATGTTGCATCTGCGGGCACAATCGCTGTAGTTTCCAGCTTGCTCCATACTCCCGCGGGGATATTATGTCCACCTTGATCGTTTGGTATTGCTGTGTGGGATATGCCGACACGTTTGTCTCCATTCATGAATTCCAAAGCGCCATAAGGACCGCTACCATCGGTCACAGAATCACATCTCATCCAGAATGCGGCTGATATAGTCTCTCCCGGAGTCGCTTCCACTTCGAATGAGAGGGATTGGTATTCGAGTTTGGTGCCGTCTGGGACTATTATTTTCCCTGATGCATTTCCACTGCGCTTGATTTGGGTGTCGGTAGTGAAAATAGCCTCGGTTTTTGTTTTCCAGCCGATCAAATCCTGCTCGAAACCCGGGTTGGATATTAGATTGTTTGGCTTGGATTCGACTGGGATGCTGAATGCCAGAACAATAGTCGTTAATAGAAGCACTAATATATGCTGAGATCGATGTATACGCATGTCGAACTCCTCGATGTAAGTCTGGGGTGTTATTAGTGACATTATGTGCCATTACCCCCGGTATGTAAAGACATGTGAGATATGATTGGTTTATTAAGGTTTGTTGGGGGTATACTGGGAGGCATAAAATAGTTGGTTGCTGGAGGTGTGGAATGGCTCAGCGGTTTATCAGTGGCGTGGTGGGGTTGCCGTTACTGGTGTTAGTTGTGTTTGCTGGTAATGGACTTCCGTTTGCTATAACTATTGTGTTGCTTTCAATACTGGGTTTGATTGAGTTCTACCGGGGAGTCAAAATGACCGGAGCAAATCCGCAGGAGTGGGTGGGTTATGTGTTCGTCGGTGTATTCGTGTTTCTGGCGACTAATCACTATCACTCCAAAGGTTTTGCAACCACTGGTATTATGACACTACTTGTGTTGATAACTATGACGATAGAGTTAGCGCGAACAAACCGAGATCCTATCCGAGATATCGGGAGCACATTCCTCGGAGTAGTATACCCGGTCTGGCTATTCAGTTATCTTGCAGCATTACGATACCTGCCCGGTGATGTAAAATTGCACTGGTTACCATGGAACATCCCTCTAGGTGCATATTTGGTATTCTTTGTCGTGTTTTCTGCATGGTCATCAGATACAACTGCTTATTTGATCGGGCGCAAATGGGGTAAGAACAAACTGGCACCCTCTTTGAGTCCCGGCAAGAGCTGGGAAGGTGGAATTGCAGGTATCGTTGCTTGTTGCATCGTATCTGGCTTGTTTTCCTGGGGACTGCATATTGACTGGATGCTTATACCGATAATTGGCGTGGGGATTGCTATCAGCAGCCTGTTTGGTGATCTTGCGAAGTCTTCTATTAAGCGCAGTATCGGGATCAAGGACTTTGGCACTATATTACCTGGTCACGGTGGTGTATTGGACCGATTTGATGGCCTGCTGTTTGCCGGACCGCTGTTCTATTATTTTTGCACGATGGTTCTGCAATATTGATTATTTAATCAGAACATAAGACTATGTATGAATCGTCCTATTATAGTAGAGCGAAATATGTATGTGCAGGTGGACTATTATGTTGAAGTATAAAATGATGCTGTTTGTTTTGATATCCCTGATTATTCCTACAGCTGCCTCAGCGTTTGGGGCAGATGACACAAATATGCCTGTTAACCGTGTTGCTGTGATGAACCTTAAGGTGTCGGGTGAAGGCAGTGAGCAGGTCAGGGAGTGGTTGCCTGCAATTATTGAGGATAATCTCCTGAAGAGGGGATGGACGCTGGTAGTTCGTGGCGAACGTATGCAGCACATTCAAGATGAGCGAAACCTCCCCGGTGTTGATCCGGATACTAAATCCGAAGGAAATACTCTGGTTGGTGCTACTGCTTTTTTAGAGCTTACAGCACGGGTTCAGATGACTGGTGTACAGGGAGCGTTGGGTTTTGGCAATGTTACTATTGGTGACTATGTAAAGGCATCTGTGGATTTAAATGGTCAGATAGTCGATGTACGAACCGGATTGCTGAAGTCTTCCGTTAAAGTGGGCGGAAGCGCTGGCGGGTTAAAAACTATCGCCATAGCTCAACTCAACCGTAACTGGGATATATCTGGCGGTGGAATAAACCTGCCTGGAATACGTGAGACACTGGTCGGTAAAGCTGCTGATAAGGCTGCTGACAGGCTGGTAGCGAAACTGGATGCACTTTATGCTGCAGATTTTCCATCAAAAAGTAAAAAGCTAAAATCATCAACACCTTCAAAGATCCAGGTAGATAAGGTTTCGGATGCAACAATTTTTGTCGAGTTGCCTAATCCAGAATCGGTAAAGGTTGGAGATTTATATGGGGTATATCGAGACAATAAACTGGTTGCTGAGCTTGTAATTATCGGTGTTGTAGATAAAAGAGCAGAAGCCAGGATTACTTCTCAAACCTCTTCAATTCGTCCTACAGACAAAGCCAGGAAGATGCCAATAACCATTTCGGCTGAATGATGTAAAGTTATTCATTGACATAGAGTGAATGGTTTTCATGATTGAGGATGAATTTGTCATACATCATGTTGACATGTCGTGTTTTTGATGGTAACCTGCGTAATGGGGATATATGTTGTAGGCCTCATATTTCCCGTGCAAAGCAGGTAAGTGAATGTCTGACGCATCACAACACCAGTCCGACCGAGAGTTCGATCCTGTTCACAGCGATCTGCGAGAGTTTTCGCGTGAAGAACTCGCTGTTATGAATCGTGTTCTCACGTCAATACTCCGCGTTCATGATTTCGGGGAACTGTTGGTGGACATCAGCGATGCTCTCAATACAGTAACGAGTGTTATAAGTTGCGCCGTATATGGAATATCCGAGGTTAGTAACGGATATTTGCTGCTGACCGGGACCGGACCTTATACTAAATATCTGCCAGGAATAATCCCCTCTGACTCTGATCTATATTCTGCTATTAGTGGGCAAATATGTGTGGATGCAAAGGCAGAATCATTCGGACAGTTGAGTCTGTTTGACGATCAGCCGGTTATCTCCTACTGCCCAATAATGGAAGAATCCAGCACTGCTGGAGCATTAGCTATTATACATGATGGCAATACCGGGGGAATTGTAAGAGCAGTACTCTCACAATCCGCAGCGGCTCTCGGTCTATTATGTACGGCTGACAGGTTTGCTGATTCACTGTCGATAAAGATGGAAAAACCGGACATAACATTACCTGCAGCTCCTGATGTAGCAACGGCATCATTAACAACTCGCGAACGGGAAGTTCTGTCACTTATGGCAACAGGGTTGAGTAACAAAGAAATCGCACTTAAGCTCTTCATATCTCCTGCTACTTGTAAACACCACGTAGAAAACATACTTGCAAAATTGAACGTCCGTAACCGCGCAGCTGCAGTCGCACGCCACCTTGCACTCATAACCCCACAATCCGATAGCTCCATACGCAACTGACCTGCAAAGGTGTAAATGTAGGTTCATCTACTTGTTTGGCTTCAAATCAATTTTGCAGTGTTCATCTCTCATTGATCGGTCATATCTTCCAATACTAGATTGCAATAGGCATATAGGCCAAATGGCCTATATGTAAAATAGGGCAAAAGGTCCATTCCATGTTTGATTTGATGCAGGTATTATATCTTTAGTAAATCCTGATTAGGTTTGTGAAGATTGGTTGGGGATAATCAATAAGTATCCTGTTATAAATATGCCGACTATCGCAGTCCAGACGGATATACTAATTGGTGGAATACTCGCCAGTAGTCTACCAATCCCGCTTTATTCAAGAAACGTGAATAATGCGTACTAAGCAGGCCCAATAGAGGCTGATCATACACTGTTGATCGACTCAGATCAAATAAAAACCAAATAGTGATGAAACAGTGCAGGACTCAGTTTCAAATGCACTAGCTATTCTCATCGCCCACTGATCATTTGATTAGGAGAAGAAGCCATGCAGAACTTTAGTTCACCACATAACCAGCCGTCGCATTCTTTCCAGTCTGGGTTTGGTACAAATGCTGTCTATGAACGTCTGAAAAAATCTGTTTCTGCCTGGCACAGTCCTACGGCAGAGCATTCAATACGGGTTCGGATTCAAGCCACATACCTTGGAATGGCACTGGGTCTCACAGGAAAGGAACTGACTCTCCTTTCATATGGGGCTGAACTGCACGATATAGGTAAAATGCACATCCCCCTATGTGTCCTGGATAAGACAGCCACCCTTACTCTCTCTGACATTACCAGCATAGAATCTCACCCCACCTGGGGAGCTGAAATGGCATCTGCGGCATTTGCTGGGAATTCGGATGTTATTGCCTGTATACTGCAGCACCACGAACGGGAAGATGGCTCAGGTTACCCAAATGGCTTGATGGGACGACAGATCAATCCCCTTGCAAAGATAATCGCAGTCGCCGATACGTATGCTGCCTTGAGAGAAGATAGACCATATGGCGAAAGAATGACTGATGCTGAAGCTCTAATGGTTCTTCTTGATGACGACAGAGGCAGATTTGATCCGAGTGTTGTTCGAATGCTTGCGCATGTGGTGATGCATTCGAGAGTATCTGGTGGAGACTAACTCTATTTATACTTGATTAGTGGTATAAATCTCTGCGTATATACTCTCAGCTGTTGGCTCTACTTCAGGCCAAAAGCGAAGCTTGTTGAATAAATCGGTCTGGAGTTTTTAGAAGGACATTATCTATCGGTTAGCGTATCTTCACATGAATTACTTAGCCGGCACTATTTAGAAATAGCTTGATTTTTTACCTGCTTTGGGTAAAAGTAAAGCTTAGCCCGCATTATTTATGATTAACTCAGCTTTTGTCCATACTGCCGACCAAAAGCGAAGCTTGGTGAATAATGCGGGTTAGAGAATAAGGCTGACTGGGAGGAGATACTATGACACCCGGTAGCGTTATCAATATCCACAGCCACATTCACACATTCACTGATGTTCCAGCCAGAATTAAAGAATGGGAAGCCTCAGGATGCACACGATGGTGCGCACTGGCCGACTGCAAGTTCTGGCAACCCCCTTACAGTACATATCTTGGCAATGACGGCGTACTCAAGTGGATGGAAGAGTTTCCTGATATAATTGTAGGCATGGGCTCTGTAGAGTTAGGCTTGTATATGGGAACTCCGGATGATATTGATCGGCTTAAAGACATGGGTTTCTCCGGCCTTAAATTCGAGATGCCTGCATATCCTTACGACCACGATTGCTACATGCCTTACTATGAAAGGGCTCAATCTCTTGACATGCCTATCCTGTTCCATACGGGTTTTGTGGCACCTCTGCCAGAATCAGATATAATACACCAGCAATCCTCTGAACTAATGCGTCCCGGAACACTGGACCGGATCGCCAGGTCATTTCCTGATTTGAAGATCATTGGTGCACATCTGGGACTTCCCTATGCCAAAGAAGCGCTGGCTTTGTTGAATTTTCCTAATGTATATTTCGATATATGCGGTGGCAGTGGTGCGAAGAAACACCGGACACTGATTAAACAGGCCATGTCCCCGCTTCCTGATGCCGATATGAATGATCCCGACGAGAACCTTGCCATTTCTTATTTTTCCAAACTTGTGTTCGGGACTGACAATCCTCCTGTATCGATATGGTTGGAAGCTGCGGAAGAGATTATGGACTACTTGCATATACCTGATGGAATCAGGCAAGCGTTTTATTCTGAAAATGCCAAAAATATATTTGGATGGAATGATTGAACCGATACCTGCAATATGAACCATTGAAGCTGATGAGCTTGTGTTATTGTAAACGTATGTATGCGTACGGTTAACAGGAATTGATACAGCATTGCATCCGCAATAAGTAACAATACCATTATGAAAATATGGCGTAATTCATGAATATGTGTAGCTTAATCAACAATAGTGAAAATATAGTGTGTGCAAGATAAGGTGATACATATATATAAGTGTCCATCACCCCTATTACCTAGTAAATCAGGCGGACTTAATTGGTATTTCGTGTAATATCATTAGTAACGAAATATGTTGACATCTTAGATATTATGGGATACCATAACTGACAAGGCTTTCAACATGCATCATACTTATTTTTGCAGTCCTGAATAAAAAATATATTTCGCTGTCTGAAAATGGAAGTTGCAACTGCATTAAATCCATCCTACATGCGAAGTTAATGCAATAAGTATGCGGTTACCAGACCAATACCTTATAGTAAGTCTATACGTGGAGTAAGCTTTCTAGGTCATTTAGGTTAGGTTGTGAAAAGTTGCAAGCTCATAGTAATGTGTGTATTCCACCCAACGTTGTGCTATATCGGGAGACTGTTGTGAAAAATCGGAATATGTTTGGCTTTATTTTGCTGTGTGCGTTTCTGGTGACTGTGACATGGGTTGCAGCTCAAGCTGCTCTTATTAAGAACATGCCCCAGCGCATTGTCCAACCTAATGGGTATACATTGAACTGCTTTGCCAGTGGAGATGAATACTACCATTGGTTGCATGACAAAAAGGGTTATGTGATTGTCCAGGATCCCAAAACCTCCTATTACACGTACGGCATTATAGTAGATGGGGATGTGGTTCCCAGTGAATACGTTGTGGGAGAAGCCAACCCGGCTACCCTGGGCCTTGCTAAGAATATAAGGCCTGATACAGCCGCAATGAATAAACGGATTGAACGTATAACCAAAGCTCGCATGCATTTTGCAGGATTTGAGAAGAATGCCCTTCAGGCTAAGAGTAAACCTCAGAAAGCCCCGCAGACTGGCACTTTGAATAATGTTGTTGTATTCATTAGATTCAAAGGTGATTCTGAGTTTTCAGGAACTAATTCACAATACTCTAATTACGATGCAGTATTTAATACTGGCACACAATCGTTGAAATCATATTATAAGGAAGTCTCCTATAACAAACTGGATATTACCACCGGTTTGTATCCAACAGCACCTTCCGGTCAGACGACGATCGTTTCGTATCAGGATGCCACCTATACCCGTGATCAACTGATGCCTTATTCTTCGGAAAACACCACTGGTTATACCGATGATAATCAAGGATACGACCGTTTGTTCACTGTGCTCACCGGAGCAGTCAAATACCTTAACGATAACAATCAAATCCCGTCAGATATTAATATAGATGGGGATAATGATGGTTACGTCGATAATATTTGTTTCTTTGCCAAAGGCGACTCCAGCAGCGTGTGGGCTGATGTACTATGGCCTCATATGTGGGATTTGTCACCAACTGGTGCGAAGCTTAACAATAAGTATGTAGGAACTTACAATTTACAGTTCCAGAGCTGGATGGAAGTTGAAGTACTGTGTCATGAGATGTTCCATTCCCTTGGAGCTCCTGACCTCTACCATTACCAGTATGTCAGTAGATGGTCGGCTCCTGTCAGTGAATGGGACTTGATGGAATCGGGTTCAGGCCACATGGGCGCCTACATGAAGTACAGATACGTAGGATGGATTGATACCATTCCGGAGATAACAGAATCCGGGACATATACACTAAACTCCCTTGCATCTGAAACTAACAACTGTTACAAGATCAAATCACCTACTACACCTGATGAATACTTCATGGTGGAATACAGGCAAAAGACTGGCACATTTGAATCTTATTTGCCTGGTAGTGGTTTGCTGGTATATAGAATAAACACCACACGTGATGGGGAAGGTAATGCACAGGCTATTCTGCAGGGGTCGAGTAGTGATATACCCGATGAAGTATACATATACCGGCCAGGTGGAACACGCAGGACTAATGGAACACCTACAGAGGCTAACTATGGTATAGGGACTACAGCAGGGAAAACATCGATATCTAATTCCACCTCACCATCATGTTTCTTATCTCTTGGTGGTCAGGGCGGAATTAATATTGTAAATATCGGCACTCCTGGTGCTACTATATCATTTGATGTCTTATTTGATGTGGCAACCCCTACGATTACCCCGGTTGGGGGCGTATATGCTGCACCTACGACAATAACAATAGCTTGTACTACATCCGGAGCTGCGATTCATTACACTCTCGATGGCAGTGTCCCCACTATTGATGATCCACTCTATTCAGTACCGATTAGTGTTGATCATAGTATGGTAGTTAGCGCAAGAGCATTTAGATCGGATTTGAAACCGAGTGGGGTTGATACTGAGCAGTATACCATCGGTGTCGGCGATGAAATTACGACTGGTGCTGGTTCCGGAGTATGGGATTATCCTCTACGGACATCCTATTCCACAGCCAGGACTGAGAGTATATATACACAGGCTGAACTAGGATCTTCCGGAGTTATTAAATCATTAGCGCTGGATGTTAATACTCGCCCTGGTCAGTCACTTTCTGATTTTACCATCAGAATCAAACCTACGACTTCATCATCTTTTGCTGCTGCTAACTGGGGAGATGCAACTGGCTGGACTACAGTTTACAGTGCGACGAGGACTATTGCATCAACAGGATGGAATACATTCATTCTGGATACTCCTTATGAGTATGATGGTATGTCCAACTTGATGGTTGACATGTCATTCAAAAATGACAGCCATAGTAGAGCGGGACTTTGTAACTACACACTCACTGATGCTAACCGTACACTGGTATACAGTACCAATACGAATCAGGGAGATCCTAAATCATGGATTGGCACTACACCTCAACCTGCGCTCAGTACCAATGTTGCAAACTTGAAGCTTATCAAAGTGCAGGATATAGTTGCTCCAGTGGTGACAATCACAGCACCAAGCAGTGAGCCTAAGTATTCAACAGATCAGTCTACCGTCAACATTGCTGGTACAGCTTCTGATCAAACTGGATTGACTGGAGTTTACTGGGTTAATGAGACCACAGGTGCTCATGGTAAATGCACACAGTATCCCGATTGGGAAAACTGGAAAATTGACGGTGCTGTATTAATTGAAGGTATGAACCAGATACAGATCACCGCTACAGATACGGAAGGAAACTCCGGATCAGATACTATAAATATTGCTTACTCCAAGCCTACAAAGCTTACTGTATTAATAGACCGTGCTGAAGGTCAGTTGAACCCTACAGGTTTAACTCCAATAAGGTTTACTGCTACATTCAACGCAAATGTAAGTGACTTCCAATCCAGTGATGTCACATTGACAGGGGTATCCGGAACATATTCAAGTGTATCCGGATCCGGTAAAGTATATACCATAACAGTAGCAGGAATGACTACATCCGGTGATGTCATAGTAAACATCCCTGCAAATGCTGCTCATGATTCTACGGGTAAAGGCAACGCAGCTTCATACAACCTGGAAAATACTATATATTACGACAAGTCAAAAGTCACTGTAGACATATCTGAAGTACCTGGTCAACCCAATCCAATGACTACATCACCGGTGAACTTCACGGTTGCTTTCAGCAAGGCAGTTGTGGACTTTGACTCCGCTGATGTAGCGGTTACATCGACTTCTGGAGAGGAACTGACTACAACCGTTTCCGGTAGTGGTGATACGTATAATGTTGCTATCTCCGGAATGACTAAGTCAACTTTGATAACTGCTTCCATACCTGCAGGGGTAACACACGATTCAGCAGGCAACGCCAATATGGAATCAACTACGACGGATAATGAAGTGTTATTCAGTGATGGCGTTGGTCCAATAGTTACTATAAATCAGGCAGAATCACAAGCCGACCCAACTCTCTCCGAACCGATCAACTTTACCATAGAGTTGGATGAACCAGTTACCAATTTCTCAGCATCCAGTATCGATGTCAGTAGTAGTGCGGGAGATACTCTTACTATAACTCTCACCGGATCTGGCAGTGAGTATAATGCAGCTGTATCAGGAATGACAAGACAGAGCACGATAACAGCTGAGGTCATCGCTGGCGCTGTTCAGGATGTCGCAGGGAATACAAGCCTGGCTTCTACCAGCACTGATAACCAGGTTACATTTGATAATGCATCTCCGGCAGTCACATTGAATCAGGCCGCGGGACAATCTGATCCTACATTGAACTCTCCTATCAACTTCACCGCAATATTCAGTGAATCGGTTACAGGATTCGAGAATAGTGATGTAGTTATCAGCGGTACGTCCGGTGCCGATGCTGCGGTAGTCACGGGTAGTGGCGATACATACAACATTGCTGTGAGCGGTATGAAGTTCACAGGTGATGTTAATGTTACAATACCAGCGAATGCTGCTTTTGATGCAGCTGGCAATGTAACACTGCATTCAACCAGCACCGACAACAAGGTCATATATAGTGATGGCAAGCCGTTGACAGTTACTGTGAATCAAGCTGCTGCACAACGTGATCCAATAGGTGCCGGACCGATACTGTTTACCGTTGTTTTCAGTAAACCGGTAAGTGACTTTATTGCAGACGATGTCAGTGTTGTTTCGACAACAGGAGGCACTATAACTAAAACAATTACCGGCTCAGACACTACTTATACAGTGTCAGTGGCAGGTATGACTAGTCCCGGAAAGCTTACAGCTACAATTTCTGCTGGAGTTGCGCACGATGCTGCTGGAATAGCCAGTGCAGCATCCACAAGCACCGACAATACGGTCGACTTTAACAATGTTCGGCCAACAGTGATAATAAACCAGGCGGAAACTCAGAAAGATCCTACGAATGCGCAGTTGCTTCACTATACAGCTGTATTCTCAACCGAGGTAACCGGATTCGATGCAATCGATGTTACGGTTGCAGGAACTGCCGGAGCTACCACAGCAACTATTACCAGTAAGGGAGACGGCAAGACTTACGATGTTGCAGTGAGTGGAATGACGAAGAGCGGAACCGTGCTGGCATCAGTTAAGGATGGCACAGTCGAAGATGTCGCCAGCAATACCAATACTGAGTCCACAAGCACGGACAACACTATTCTTTATGATATAACACCTCCGGTAGTTAAGGTCATTGTGCCGACGGATGCTGATACATATGTGAGAAATAGTACCGAGTTGAATCTGTCCGGAACCGCTGAGGATGAATCTGGTGTAATAAGCAAAGTAACATGGTCTTGTTATCCTGATTCAAAATCCGGAGATGGTGTCGGAACGACGGACTGGACCATTGAAGGAATAGTCCTGAATCCTAATGTTGAGAATACCATTCAGGTGCATGTCACTGACGGAGCTGGTAATGTTGGAGAAGCATCAGCAAAAGTTACTTGCACACTGACTTCCCCAACAGACATTTGGAAGGGTATCATGATGGTATCTCTTCCTGTTATACCGGATTACACCGATCCAAAACTCGTTGTAGGCTTCAAAGATAATCTGTGGACGAGTTTTGAGGTCGCAACTAACAGATGGGCATTGTATCCATCTACCAAGACCTTCTTTAATCCAAGGTCTACAGCTCCTGGCAGAGGTTTCTGGGCAAGTTTCCCGACTGAATACGAGCACAATGTTCTGGGTTGCGTGCCAGCACAGCAAACTGATGCTATAATTAAGTTGGTGGCCGGTTGGAACCTGATTGGTCAACCGTTTATTTCACCTGTCACCTGGAGCTTAGAGAAGATTCAGGTGCAAATCGGAAATGACGTTCATTCGCTCAAAGATGCTAAGTTCCTTGGGTGGCTATCCGATTATGCATGGGGATGGAAGCAAAATGCCGATGATCCCTATACTGGTGAATATCAACTGGTTTACGACAGCACGCTGGTTACGGGTAATGAGGGTGTTCTTTTACCTTGGAGAGCATATTGGATTAGAGCTAATGTAGCTTGTGATCTGATTCTACCGCATCCCGAGGCTCAGTAAATCATAATAAAACGTGAACACCTGAATGGAGGACAGTATGAAAATAGATAAGTGCTTGATTATGGTAGTATGTGTAATTGCACTGCTAGGGTTTGTTGTTGGTTGCGGAGGCGGTAGTGACAATGGGAACATCACAATCACTAAGACCGAGGTAACGGCGCCTTCAACTTTTCTTGGTGGCCCTGTTACTGTTAGAGTTGAGGCTACCGCTGAAGGTGGAATATCCAACGTCAAAGTTGATGTGACCGATGCGGTCTCAAAAGTAGTGCAATCAGCAACACTGTCCTACCTTGGTGTGAGATATGCTGGTTCTGTTACTATACCGAGTAATTCGACCGCTAATGAGCGTATGTATGATGTGCTTGTTACGGTAACAGACAATGGAGGGCACACAAGTACCTCTACTGCTACTTTCGGTATACCAGCACCGACCGCCCCTCCACCCGGTCCATTCTAAATCTATATGTATGGGATAAATAGTTAATTAAGATGCCTGTGTGTTAATTCGCACAGGCATCTTTGCATGCGGCAGGATATTCTGTTAAAGTTACGTCTATGATTTCTATGAATGTGAGGTAATAGATTATGCGTGATCCAATCTCCAGAGCAATGCTAATACTGTCATTGACTGTATGGTTGCTTATATCGACTACTGGTATACTTGCAGCTGGCGGATTTGTTATTACAGAGAGTGGAAACGCACGAACAGCTATTGTTGTATACAAGGATGCATCAATGGCTGAGAAATCTGCTGCCAGGGAGCTCGTAACGTACCTCAAGCAAGTCTCCGGAGTTGATTTTCCGATATATACATCCGGTTCGGAGCCGACAGGGATCTCCCGAATATTGATCGGTCAGTCAGTTGAAACAAAGAGGCTGTTAGGTAACATTGACTGGCAGAACCTTCGGTATGACGGGATAATTATCAGGTTTGTTGGTAATGATCTGGTTCTGGCAGGTGAGAGACCGCGCGGGACGCTGTATGCGGTTTATACGTTTCTTGAGGAATATGTCGGGTGCAGATGGTGGACTGGAACCGCCAGCTATATCCCCAGCAAGCCATCACTATCAGTTGGTAAAAGGAACTTGAAACATGTCTCTCCGTTCCTGTGTAGAGATACTTTTTACAAACCTGTTTTGAACCAGTATCCGGAATTCTCTGTAAAGTTGAAGCTCAACGGACATATGGAACCGATTTCAGAAGAGATGGGTGGACATTACAGCATATTGGGATTTGTCCATACTTTCTATCCTTTACTACCTCCAGAGATATATTCTAAAGACCATCCGGAGTGGTATTCACTGATAAATGGACAGCGGACATTCGACAAGGCCCAGCTCTGCCTGACCAATGAAGAGATGAAGAAGGAACTCATCAAAAATGCCCTCAAGTGGATTGATGAGAACCCGTCTGCCGGGATGATCTCTATCAGCCAGAACGATTGTTATTTCCCATGTCAGTGTGATAAGTGCCAGGCCGTCGTAAAAGCAGAGGGTGCTGAATCTGGGCCACTCATCAGGTTTGTAAACTCGGTTGCTGAGGAAATTGAAAAGAAATATCCGGACTTCCTGGTGGAGACACTTGCATATGTGTATTCACGTCAGGCGCCAAAACACGTGAAGCCCAGGCACAATGTGATTGTCCGTTTGTGTTCGATTGAATGTGACTTCGGGTCTCCTCTTAACTCTATATCCAATGCAAGTTTTTACAAGGACCTTCAAGACTGGAAAGCGATATCAAAGCGTCTGTATGTCTGGGACTACGTGGTTAATTATGGGAATCTTATGCTCAGTCAGCCTAACTGGCATGTGCTGGCTCCTAATATAAGATTGTTTGCTAATAATAACGTCGTAGGACTGTTTGAACAGGGTGATGGCTACAATAATGACTCCGGGTTCTCTCATATGAAGATATGGGTCATGGCCCATCTGATGTGGAATCCGAAGCTTGATGAGCAGAAACTGATGCGAGAGTTTGCCAATGGCTATTATGGCGCTGCTGGGGATTATTTGGTGGACTTCCAGAATCTGATGTCAGCGGCAGTCAAGCGTTCATATTACAACCTGCCTTGTTTTAATGGTGAAACATTTTACTTTATGACGCAGCAGGATATGGACAACGCAACTGACTTGTTCGACAAAGCGGAAGCTGCTGTAAGGGACAATCCAACCTATCTGGACAGGGTGAAGATTGACAGAAGGGCCCTGGACTTTATGTGGTTAATGCTCGGAACATATGACCGGTCCAAAGCGGGCAAGAGCAGAGGTATGGATATGCCTGCTATCTGTGAGGATTTCATATCGAGGGGTGTGGCTACGGGGAATGATTTTGAACACGAAGGCCGATATCCGCAGCCTAAGTTCCTGAAGACACTCAGAGAATGCGCGAGGATAATTCAAATACCACCAACAACCAGCAAGCCGAAGGCCCCGGCTGAAGTTAGATATAAGCGCAAGTCTGACTGGGTGGATGTTCAGGAAGACAAGATGATTATTTACAGGACGGGATTCAATTCTGAAGTGGTACTAGATCCTGATGCATCTGATGGTCGCGCTGGATTGATGCCTGCCAGGTCCCCTGGTTGGGCCAGTTGGATGTTCCTGGCGACGAATCAGTTGCCTACTGACAGGGAAGTTACTGTCTACGCCAGCATTAAGACTGTTAAGAAATCACAGAAGGGTATTGCATTCTCCATCGTGCTGTGGGACAGGAAGAACAACCGCGCGGTGACCCATAGAGCTGTGAAGCTGGAGGAGATTCCTAACGAGGGTTATATCAACTACTCCATAGGCACATTCAAGCTCAAACCCGAATGGTTCCTGCATGTGACGATGCCGAAGTTGGAAGGATTAGTTAAGGAAGTCTATATAGACAGGTTCTTCTTTGTGGATGCAAAATAGCAAACATTCATAAAGTAGGGGAGACCCTCCGCGGTCTCCCGAAATGCTAGACGGGAGACCGCGGAGGGTCTCCCCTACGTACCTGGAGCCTTTCCTTCACTCTACAAAATACCTGTGCTCTTTGCCGTCGGTGGTTACCAGGAATACGGAACCGAAGTTGTTTTTTCCGTCGGTGAATGTCTGGTAGCCATCTTTTTCTCCTGGTCTGGAGAGCTCAATTAGTTTATGGTCACCGTCATATATCCGCAGGTTTTTGTAGTCTTTGGCTCCTTCGACAATGATTGGTATGCAGTCCATTCCGCCGGTAATGGTGAAATCTGCAGCGCCGTTTTTATCCAGTTTGATACGGGTCGGGAAGTTGTTGATCTTTGTGCCTTTACGGACTGATGTGACCTTAGGCGGGTTTATGGCGTAGTCCTGTGATGCTTTCTGTGCAGGCTTGTAGTCTTGACTGCCACCGCCATATGGCATAATGAACATATCAGTCTCAATGTAGTCACCAGCGATGATTTGAGTAGATTTGGTAACTGGAACCAGCATCAGTGTGCAATCACCTTTCTTTTCGCCGACTATCGAAACGCCTGGCTCTACGCTTTTTCCGCCTATTCGCCCCTTGAAATTGCGCAGTACATAAGCGTTTGCTCCTCGCTGTTCAGGATAAATAACTGCATATCCGCCCACTGCAGGTATCTTTGCTCCGGATAGGGTGAAACTATTGTTTGGCGCTATATCCTTGATCAATGGGTTACCTTGAGGTCCCCCGCAAGCCACAGTTTTATACCTCAACTGCTGCACCCAGGTCGCTATGTTGAAAATTCTCATATTCTGTGCAAAATCACCCTTGGCAATCTTGATACCGGATTTGAAGTCGATGCGTATATGCATAAAGTTGCGGAGTTCGTCCTTTTGCGGCAATTCGAAAACATCCACCCTGAATTTTGCCTTTTTGTCATCTGAGATGTAGTCCAGACTCATATCTGCCCAGTTCGGTCCTGTGCTGCGGAATGTGGTCCCGACATATTCCAGGTAGTGCCACTTATTTTGATCGTCCTGGTAACGCAGAAAACTGTGCCCGGCGACGTTGTCATGCTGAGGCTGAGAGTCCCACATCCGCTGGCTCATCGGGCGCAGGTCGGCAATATTCACACCCGGAAGTCCACCAAATAGGAACGGCACATAGCAGGTCGTTTCGGTGACGCCAGTAGACATGTGGTAGTAGTCCATCCATGCCCCAAGGGATGAGAACTGCTTGAGCATATGATTGCCCCAGTTCTGATACATATGCAGGCTGGTGAACGTTCTGGTCTCATTGGGTCTCATATACAAAGGGAAGATAGTTTCAGAGAATGCTGTGTCCCCTGGATTGTAGTAAGGCTCTTCATCTTCTCCTGCAAAGTTTTTACTGATCTGAACGGTGATTGGGAGTGGATAACCTGCTTCATCCAGTACGATCCCACATTCTACTGAACCCGGGCTCTCTCCGGTATCGTGCATCATATATACTTTTCCACCGGTTTGGGATGTCAGTGATGCCTGTGCGACTTCGTAGTCGTTCGGGTTGTTGAAATGATGTGTGAATCCACCTTTGGTATCTGTTCTCAGGACGTAACAGCCCCTGATGTGATCATATCCGGTATATTTGCCGGATAACACGGAGACAGAGCTGTTTGTTATTGGTTTTAGTTCTGATTCAAGCGTAAAACCGTTTTTCGGCTGATCATACGGATATAGTTCCATATAGGCAGTCTTAATATCGCCGGATTTCCACTGTGCAAGTTCTCCATTATGGCTTTTTGCATTGTAGATACATGTGCTGTATATAAGGGCGCTGCTGTTGGATTCTACAAATGCAGAGTCCATGCCATTCACTACTGGATAAATCAACGCGAATGATTTAACCGGGCGGACTGCATCAACGACAATGTGTTGAAATCCATCACCGGTCAGTTTACCTGGCTTGTCGGAATTGATTTCATTGGCTTTGAGCGGGATAGAGAATCCAGCTTCCTTTATGCTGATCTGTCCGGTAACGTGCAGTTTTATCCCTATGTGGGTCTTCTCAGGATATGAGTAGAAGATGATCTCTCCTTTGACCGGAGCGATTGCGCCGGTTGCTGAGTCTGTGAGGGTGATATCCAGCCAGTGGGTCTCTATATAATAGGGTCCCCGGCGGTAGATGTTGATCCTGGAAGCTCCGGTGCTGCTGGATGATTTATACTCTCTCCCGGCCTGATCTACCACACGCAGAAAAGCTCCCTCATTACCCATGATATTGCCGGTCTTATCGGTGTGACCGGGAGCAAAGAAAGAGATTGCCTGTCCTGACTTGGACTGCAGGTCTGCCTTGATACGATAGCACTCCGCATCTATCTCAAAGCCTGTCCGTGAAGCGTCGGTATACCTGACCTCGATGCCTGGGCGCACATTTACAGGCTGATACTTAAAATCAGTATTCCAATTACTAAAAGCAGGCACCGACACGGCCAATAGAGCTACAACAAGCCAGAACTTCATAACACAACCTCCGCAGCGATAATATCGCTATATAAAGATATACGGCAAACTGCGGGTGTTATCCTGCGGGCGTTACTTAATGGTTCCAACCATTATCTTATCGTCCAGCTTCCATTTTAATTGTTTACCGGTGATTTTTTCGATGAATGAGACAGGAAAATTAATGCTTTTACTGATGGATATTTCGACTGGATAATCCAGGTCTATCTTGGTTTTTCCTATATTGACTATAGAACTTCCATCCGTGAAGGTCATTTGTTTGCGCTTAATTACGGCTTTGCCTGTATTCAATTCTGCATTAATGTACTTTATGTCCCCTATTGCCAGAGCGATTGCATGCAAATTAATCATGTAATCTCCACCAGGAAGCTTTCGGGCAAACACAGTGACAGGATCTCGATCAAAACACTTGAGGACAATAGTGTTCTTTGCAGGCATTGTCAGCATCTTATTAATCCAGTGATATCGCCAGCCTAACCTGCTCTTTTCATTATAGACAAGGGCAGGGGCTGGTTCCGGATGTCCATTTGCTGCAGCATCAATTTTACGGCCCAGCAATCTACATATCCGGATTACCTCACCAGAGACATCTTTTCCGGGATAACCTATATACATATCGACTGTGACATTATGTCTGCAAAATCTGACCCCGCTCAGCGCAAAACCGTTGTGCGGCCACGCTCTGTCAGCAAATGCCCGATATGTTTTGTCATATGATTCTGGGATTATTGCTGACATACTATTCACAATACTCTGAGTCAGTAGTGCAGCATCAGTGGAACTTGGAGATATGCTGCATTGATTTCTACTGAGTATGCATATCGGTGTTGATCAGCGACTGGTGGTCCGTGCCATCGTTGAGTATATGTGGCTAGGATGGTGGCATGGGCTCTCGAATACTGGATGGCTCTTCTCTTGTGGAGTGGCAACAAGGCATTTAACGGTGAATCATATTTTTCAGTAGATTGTGTTTGTTTTGCATAGGATTTACTGTAATCAGCCAATATAACATCCCAGGGAATATCATTAGGACCAATCATTATCGACGGAAGTGCACTCTTAGGAACAAGACCATTTGCTGCTTGAGCTGGACTAATTAGAGTTGCGAATAATAATGCTAATAGACTAATCCATATTAATCGCTTCATATGTGTCTCCTGTAATCAGGTGATGTCTTGTAATTGGACGTCTGCACAGAATGATATGTATACACATCTTACTGTAAGTTTCAATAGTTTGTTCCCGTTTGAATTGGTTATGGGATATTTAACGATCTAATATTCATACCAGCGCATAGGACAAACTCCTTTCAGCATGATATACTCAGTGCATGACGTTGTTTATGAGTTTGGGAGTTGTTAAATGGTATATGTGCGTTTGTATCTGGTTACTTTGCTTTTAATCCTCGCTGTGAGTTGTTCAGCGGGCAGGGGTGAGTTCAGGCTTGCTCAGGGAGGCAGCCCACTATCTGCTATTGTGCTTGGTACGGATGCTACTGTGCCGGAGCAGACCGCTGCCAAGGAGCTCTCCAGCTATCTGAAACAGGTTACGGGAGCTGATTTTCCGGTATATTCGCAGGATAAACAGCCCAAAGGACTCTCACGGATAATGGTTGGGCAGTCTGCAGAGAGCAGGAAACTGCTGGGCGATATTGACTGGGACAAGCTCAAGTTTGATGGGATAGCTATCAAGTTTGTTGGCAATGATCTTGTTTTAGCAGGAGACAGGCCGCGGGGGACCCTTTACGCAGTCTACACATTCCTTGAGGAATATGTGGGGTGTAAGTGGTGGACTGCAAAAGCAAAATATGTACCGCGTAAATATTCATTGTCTGTAAAGAACAAAGACCAGATGCATATTTCTCCATTCCTCTGTCGTGAGACTTACTATAGACCTGTAATGCGCGATATCATGGATTTTCCAGTTAAGCTTAAGCTCAATGGACATCATCAACAGATACCAGAAGACTTTGGGGGACACTATAACCTTATAGGGTTCGTCCATACCTGGGACAGACTTCTACCTCCGAGCGTTTACTTTAAAGAACATCCGGAATGGTACAGCTTGATTGACGGTAAACGGACATGGGAAGTCTCCCAGCTTTGCTTGACTAACGAGGATATGAAGCAGGAGCTTATCAAGCAGGCTTCCATGTGGATAGATAAAGACCCGACTGCCGGTATGATATCTATCAGCCAGAATGACTGTTATAACCCTTGCCAGTGTGATAAGTGTCAGGCTATAGTCAAAGAAGAGGGTTCAGAGGCAGGTACGGTTATCAGGTTCGTTAACTCTGTAGCCGAAGAACTCGAGAAAAAGCATCCAGGTATTCTAGTCGAAACACTGGCTTATGTTTACAGCAGGCAAGCTCCAAAGCTCGTTAAGCCAAGAGACAATGTGTTGGTCCGGTTGTGCTCGATTGAGTGTGACTTTTCCAAACCGCTGGACTCAAAAACAAACGCCAGCTTCTACAAAGACCTCACAGACTGGGCAAAGATATCTAAACGTCTCTTCATTTGGGACTATGTAGTTAACTTCCACAATCTGGTTGTCGGGCATCCCAACTGGAAGGTTATCGCTCCGAATATCAGACTATTTGCAAACAACAGTGTCGCTGGTCTTTTTGAGCAGGGAGATGGCTTTAATAATGACGCTGTATTTTCACATATGAAGATATGGGTGATGAGTCATCTAATGTGGAACCCCAAACTTGATCAACGAAAACTTATGAAAGAGTTTTCAGACGGATATTATGGTCCTGCTGCTCCATATTTGCTTAGATATCTTGATCTGACATCAGCAGCAATCGACCGTGCCAATACTTTTATGGGATGTTTCAATGCTGACAATATGTCCTATATGACCCAAAAGGACATGGATGGAGCTAACAACCTGTTCGATAAAGCTGAGCAGTCTGTTAAAAACAATCCCACGCTTCTTCAGAGAGTCAAACTGGAACGGTTGGCATTGGACCACATGTGGATCCAACAATTATTATATGACCGCTCCAAAGTGGGTAAAGCCAGGGGCATGGATATGAATGCAGTCTGCGACAACTTTATCAATCAGTCTATACTTACCGGTAATGACTACATCAAAGAAGGATACCAGATGAGTGAGACCTACTACAAGGCTCTCCGGAGTTTTGCAGCGGTGCAGCAGGATAGAAAAGCAAACAGGGCTATGAATATCCCGCTCGCAGCAAAAGGCCTGAAAAGTGATCAATGGATCGATATACAGGAAGACGGAATGAGCCTGTATCAGTTTGGTACTGTAACTACGCTGGCTGGGGACAATATGGCTTCTAATGGAAAAGCAGCATATATCCCGGGAGAGTCGCCGGAGTGGGCAGTTCAACTGAAGGCAAATAGCATGCTGCCCCTGAAAGACTTGAAATTGACTATATATGCGAGCGTCAGAGCTGAAACAAAAGCTGCAAAGGGTAATGCATTTTCGATAGGTATATATGACGATGGCAATGCAAAACAAATCATGCAGAAATTGGTAAACATCGAGGACTTACAGGGCAAAGACGGTTATATAGACTATAACCTGGGAACTTATACCCCCGGTTCCAGATGGTTCGCCTACGTAGCTGCTCCTGGTGATGCGAACCAGGTTGAGGGAGTATATGTGGACAGGTTTTATGTGGTGATGGAGAAGTGAAGGGATAGGCTTTAGACTTCAGGCTTCAGGAGGGAAGGGACGGGAGACTTGGAGACTGGGATTATTATAGGTTTGAAATGAGCACGACCCAATTCCCTCTTCTCCAAGGGGGAATTGGTTGGTCGACATCTTATCACTTGTTATGAAACAAATTTCTATATGCGGGAGGAAATTATGAAGATTCTGAAGGTATGGCTGGTGGTCATTTTATTGACTATAGCCGCAAATTGTTCGGCTGCTGGTTTTGATTTTAAGATAGCCCAGAGCGGTAAACCGTTGGTTGCTATTGTTCAGGATTCTGGTGCCACTTTAGCAGAACGCAATGCTGCAAAGGAGCTTTCCAGTTATCTTAAGCTGGTGACTGGAGCGAATTATCCGGTTTATACGCAGGGCGATCAGCCTAAAGGACTAGCCCGGATATATGTTGGGCAGTCAGATGAAACTAAAAAACTGCTTGGCAATATCGACTGGGACAAGCTCAAATTCGACGGGATTATAATAAAGTTCGTCGGTAAGGATCTTGTGCTTGCTGGAGACAGGCCCAGGGGAACAGTTTATGCAGTATACACTTTTCTTGAAGATTATGTAGGTTGTAAATGGTGGACTGCAAAGGCAAGCAAGGTTCCCAATAAACCGAATCTGAGTGTAGCAGCGAAGAACCTCACACACATTTCACCTTACCTGTACAGGGAGACATTCTATGGTCCTGTGATTCGCAAGAACATGGACTTCTCAGTCAAACTCAAACTCAACGGTGACCATCAACCGGTGCCGGATCCGCTTGGCGGGCATTACAAGCTGATAGGTTTTGTGCACACCGCTGATCAATTGCTGCCTGAAGGCAAGTATTTTGCTGCACATCCGGAATGGTTCAGTCTGGTAAATGGGAAAAGAATTGCCGGACAGGTAAGTGGCCAGTTGTGTTTGACCAATGAAGAGATGAAAGCAGAGCTGATAAAACAGGCTCTCCTGTGGATCGACAAAGACCCATCCGCTGGAATGATAGCGATCGATCAGAATGATAACTATAACTTCTGCCAGTGTGACAACTGCACAGCAGTTGCTAACGAAGAGGGTGGTCAGGCTGGACTGCTGATACGTTTTGTAAATGATGTTGCAGATGCTGTAAACGCGAAATACCCGGGCTTCCTTGTTGAAACGCTCGCATACCAATACACCCGGCACGCTCCCAAGCTTGTCAAACCTCGGGACAATGTCATAGTCCGTTTGTGCTCAATTGAGTGTGATTTCTCCAAACCGCTGGATTCTAAGACCAACGAGAGCTTCTACAAAGACCTTAAGGACTGGGGCAAAATATCCAAGAGGCTTTTCATCTGGGACTATGTGGTCAACTTTGGAAACCTGCTGGTCAATCATCCAAACTGGAGAGTGATTGCTCCTAATATCCGTATCTTTGCAAACAATAGTGTAGTAGGTCTCTTTGAACAGGGAGATGGATATAACAATGATGCTGTCTTCTCGCATATGAAGATATGGGTTATGAGTCAACTAATGTGGGACCCTAAACTCGATCAACGTAAGTTGATGAATGAGTTTGCTGATGGATACTACGGCGCTGCAGGGAAATATTTGATCAAATACCTTGACCTGACATCAGATGCAATAGACAGGTCTAAAGGGACACTGGGTTGTTTCATAGGCAGTAACATGACTTATATGACCCAGAATGATATGTATGCTGCCAGTAGTCTGTTCGATAAAGCTGAAAAAGCTGTGAAAGACAACCCCACACTTCTTGCCAGAGTAAAACTGGAAAGACAGGCACTGGACCATATGTGGATTCTACAGGTCCGGTATGATCGTTCAAAAGCCGGGAAATCACGTGGGATTGATATGAAGACGCTCACTGAAAACTACATTTCTCAGGCAGTCCTTACCGGCAATAACTACATCGGTGAAGGCTACAAAATGCCGGATACCTACTTCGATCAACTCAGGAATTATGCCAAAGTGTTACCTGTTATGCCTGCCAAAGGCCCTGCAAAAGCTCCGGCGGCTGCAATGGGTCTGAGTAAAAAAGAGTGGGCTGATATGCAGGAAGAGAAGATGAATCTGTATCAGCTCGATGTGCTGACAAAGATCGTTGCTGACCCCGTTGCATCTGATGGCAGAGCAGCACGCATCCCAGGCAGCACCCTCGAATGGGCTGCAATGGCATATCTGACCGCAGAAAACAACCCGATAAAGGGAAAGGTCAACATCTTTGCCAGCATAAAAGCCAAGTGCAAAGCAACATCCGGGAATGCATTCACTGTAGGCTTATACGATGTAGAAAACAAGGCGTATATCCACAGCCGCACAGTGACAATAGAAGAACTCCAGGGTAAAGACGGTTACATAGAATACGACCTCGGATCATTCACCCCAACCGACAAATGGTACATATACGTAGCTCCTCCAGGAAATGATGATCTGGTAGAGGGAGTCTATGTGGATAGGTTTTTTGTGGTGAAGGGGAAGTAGTCAGGAGTCAGGAGTCAGAAGAGGGCGGACTTCAACGTCCGCCCACCTGGGAAGGCCGATTACTAATGCTGTTTGGGCTCTCCGACGTAAACGCCTGCGGATTTGCGCATTCCCATCAGTGCAGATTGTATGTTGTCATGGTTTCCCTCATAGATTGGATGATCTTTTGGATATGAATCTACGAAAGCAAGTTTCGCTTTGAGTAATTTCTTTTCTTCTACTCCAGCATATTTGCCGAAGACCATACAAAATGAATGTATGATTATTTGTGTTTTGGTATTCTTGAAAACTTCCAGGCATTCTTTAGTTAATAGTGTCTTGTCGTAATTTTCGAATAGTGCCATCATTTGTTCACGGGCTTCTTCCGGAGTATTTTTGAATGTATCGTTCCAGGCCTCTAATACAATCGCCTTTCCTTTGGGATCAGTCGTAGATTTGTAGGTCCGGACAACCAGGAACCATGCCATAAGCTGGGCTACGCCATTGAGGGATTTTTTTGGAGGTTTGGATATCTTGCCTATGCGATAATCGTGTCCCATTCTAACTACCTTATTGGCCAACACAACTACAGCTTTGCATGTATCCACGTTGTAACCTTTGGTTCTCATTTTCTCATAGTTTGCATACTCTTGGGGCACAAGCGCTGATAGAAATTCGGGTGCATCTGCTTCGGAAATGAATCTACCTGGATTCTTTGCCGCGGCACTGGTGATCGATATTGTTAACATTGCTAGAAGTGTTGTTGCCAACAAAGATGTTTTCATGTGGGATCTCCAAGGTTTAGGTTGTTAATTTGATGGGTTTAGTGATGTAGTGTAGTGAAATGTTGACTACCTCTAGACCATACTCCACTTTATACAGATAGTCAATGCTATATGACAAACCTCTCCTGCTGTGCTATATTAGCTATCATACGAGTGTCTGGTGATTGAGGTTCCACTACAACTTGGAGGAGTCTTGAATGATGAACATAGATCATTTTCAATATAAATCACGCAGCTTTCAACCCGCAGAGTATATGGGCTTCCTGCAGCGGTGTGCCATATTTGCTCTCTTATTTGTTCTTCTATTCAGTTCTCAGGCTGGTTATGCGAAAACGAGTGCTAAACCCAATGCATCATCACCAGTTATTGAAGCACCTAGGAGTTTGCCACCCGTCGTCTTTGATCCACTAATTCGTGTAGTGTTATTTGAGCCTGGCACTGGAAAGTGGTTCCTTACTGAATATAAAGATACAAAACCAGGCAGTGAGATTTGTTGCGATAACCAGTTCTACCGTATTGATGAATCAGGCAAGGCACAACCTGTTCTGAATGTCCGTGCCAACAGACTTTTTGAGGCTGGTCGATCATATGACTATACCAGCCGTCCTCCCGGGAACAGTGATATAGTTCAGGTTCTGGACAAGGACATGCGACCGCTTTATCACGCAGTACTCAGCGCAGTGAAGTCCGGTACAACAGTGCGCTTCCAGGGCAAAGCGTATAATATTTCATCAAAGAGGAAACCGGCGGATACTGGGACAGTCTTCTATGCAGCAGACAGCACCCTGCAGCGTATCGAGATAACAAAAAGTGCAACGAGGCACATTACTGACAGGCATACTGTCAGCGGGAAATCGAATGCAGGAGCCAGCATATTTGATCCTGATGAAGATATTAGGGTCCTTATCAAAAACGCCGAGATTGTATCTCCAATGCAGTCACGCGACAAATTCAAGCGTGTTCTTGATGCGGGACACATTATAGGGGTAGACTCGCAATCTGGTAAGCAGACCAGTCTGTACATTGTCATTACAACACAAACAGGGATACTCGTCACTGCTTATCCAAGTTTGCGGGGAGACTGATATGCCAATTTTGGTAGTGCTGCAAGATGAAAGTGGCAGTCGGATAAGTGAATATGTAAATGACAGTATGGGTGTGATCGTTAATTCTCTACCAGATTTAGACGATTGCACTTACAGTTGCGTCCGTTTCATTGATCCCTACGGGAATACTGTTTTTAATCCAATTCAAGCAAAGGAGATGATAGATGAGTGGGATCGGTTGAAAGAATCATTTACCGAGAAGGATGCAGAGACACTCTGGGCCGAGGTCCGCAGCTTGATTGTCTGTTGTGCCAACGAGGTGCATGTGTACCTTTGGTTTATTGGTGATTGATCATTCGTCTAGTTTATAAGAGGTAGATATGAAATCATTAACGTTTCTATTGATTATTGTTATTTTGGTGCTGACACTTGTTAACTATGCGGAAACAAGCAATTTTACTTTTTCTAAAGCGGGTAAACCTCAAGCTGCAATAATCGTAGATCCAAATGCCATTATTGCAGAGCAAACCGCTGCGAAGGAACTTGCGACTTATCTGATGCAAATAACCGGAGCTGATTTTCCTGTATATACATCAGGTTCGGAACCAATTGATTTACCAAAGATATACATAGGGCAATCCAATACAACCAGAAAACTTCTCGGAGACATCGACTGGAAGTCATTTAAGTCGGATGGGATTGTTATTAAGTTTGTCGGCAGGGACTTGGTGCTGGCGGGAGGCAGGCCCAGAGGCGCTCTGTATGCTGTCTACACGTTTTTAGAGGACTACTGCGGGTGTAAGTGGTGGACACCTGATTCAAGCTTTGTACCGAGTAAACCAACGCTTTCTGTGAAGGCACTTGATAAACGTTACGTTCCACCTTTTTTGTACAGGGAGACATTCTATAAGTCGGTATTATATACCAACACAGAGTTCTCAGTGAAGCTTAAGTTGAATGGGCATAATCAACCTATTCCGGACAGCCTGGGAGCACACTATCAGATTTTAGGGTTCTGTCATACTATGCCCTGGCTGCTTCCGGCTTCTACATATTTCAATGACCATCCAGAATGGTATGCAGTAGTCAATGGCAAACGCTCTCCGGATAACACCCAGCCTTGTTTGACCAATATGGAAATGAAGGATGAGATGGTCGGGCAGGCTCTGAAATGGATTGAAAAAGATTCATGGGCCGGTATCATATCTATCAGCCAGACCGATGGTGGCATCCCCTGCCAGTGTGACAAGTGCCAGGCTGTGGTTAAGGAAGAGGGATCTGAGTCCGGACCGCTTATTAGATTTGTAAATGCAGTTGCAGAGGATATTGAGAAGAAGTATCCGGATTTTCTGGTAGAGACTCTGGCTTATACATTCAGCAGGCAAGCTCCTAAGCTTGTGAAACCTCGGCACAATGTGATAATCAGACTGTGCTCGATTGAAGGAGACTTTGCAAAGCCTCTTAACTCTCAGACCAATGCTGCTTTCTATAAAGACTTACAGGACTGGAGCAGGATAACGGACAGATTGTTTGTCTGGGATTATGTAGTCAACTTCTGGAATGGTCTGATTGCCCATCCAAACTGGAGAGTCCTTGCCCCGAATATGCGTTTATTCCAACAGAACAAGGTTATCGGGATGTTTGAACAGGGGGATGGATTCAATAAGGATGCAACATTCGGGCATATGAAGACCTGGGTATTGGCTAAGTTGATGTGGGATCCATCGCTGGATACACATGAGCTGATGACTATTTTTGCCAATGGTTACTATGGCAAAGCTAGTCCTTATATTATGAAATATCTGGATGCTACCTGCGATGTTATTGACCGGCAGAATGTGTTCCTGAGCAGTTTCAACAAAGGCAGCTTGGACCATTTCACTCAGACTGATATGGATTATTTTACAGACTGTTTCGATAAGGCTGAGCTGGCAGTTAAGAGCAATGCCAAACAGCTTGATAGAGTCCGCACGGAGAGACGGACACTTGACCATATGTGGATACTGCTGCCATTGTATGATCGTTCTAAAGCTGTTAAGTTCCACAATACGAATATGAAGGCTCTGGTGGAGGATTTTATAAGCCAGTCAGTTGCAACTGGCAACGATTACATAGTGGAAGGCGAGAGGATGACTCCAACCTATATGGCATCTCTGCGCAGTCTGGCTGTGATGCCTCCAATGCCTAAAGGGAGAGCGAATATAACTCCTCCTGCACAGACTGTGGGACTTAACTCGAAGCAGTGGTTTGATTGTCAGGAAGATAAAATGGGGTTCAGCCGTCCCGGAATATGGGTGTTTGGTGAATCCGATACTGAAGCTTCTGACGGTAGAGCGCTTCGAATGAACGCAGACCACAGGGAATGGGCGATCCAGCTGTCAACCAAAGATCTGAAAGAAGTCAAAACCGGCAAATACAGCATCTGGGTAAGTGTTAAAGTAAAACATAAAGCTAAGTCCGGTGACGCGGTACTTGTTGGAGTCATAGATACCAAAACCACCGTCCAGGTCAACCGTCAGGAGATAAAGATAGGAGACCTTAAGAGTGATGGCTATGTGGAGTATTGTCTGGGAACATATGAACAGAATCCGAATTTGGTAGCATTTGTAGCCCCGGCAGGAAATCCGGATGTAGTAGACGAAGTTCTTGTGGACAGGTTTATTATAATCAAGAATCCTTGATTCAGGAGTCAGGAGTCAGGAGTCAGGAGTCAGGAGACAGGAGACAGGAGACAGGAGCTGATTTTTGTCTTCTAGAATCGAAATAATGGTGAACTGATGAGTTTGAACTCAACTCGTATATTTACTGCGGCTGTTGCTGGTGGGACTGCGGGGCTGATCACGTTTGGGATACTGGAGCCATCTGTCAGGATTTCGGAACTGACCAGGTCAGCTCACGATCTGTCCAGCATGTTTTCAGAGGTACTGCATATGTTCGGTTTGAACGGTATGTTGACCGGACTGGCAATTGCAGTGACTGATGAGATTACAGGTAGTTCCAGCAAGAGACTTTTGCTGCGTGCTTCTTTGGGGGCATTGCTTGGACTAGTTTTTGGCGCAGTGTCCGGCGTGCTGGCTCAATTAGTCTTCAGTATCCTTATAGCGGTTTCTCTCGGTGCTGCGGCGTTGCCTGCCAGGACACTTGGCTGGGCTATGCTAGGTGCTGGAGTAGGGATGGCGGTAGGGATTGCTAACTATTCTGGTCGCAGAGTAAGATATGGTCTACTGGGCGGAGCGATTGGTGGAGGATTAGGCGGTGTTCTGTTTGATGTACTCAGCGGAATTACCGGAGCAGGAACAATCAGCCGGTTGGTGGGGTTTACTGCAATAGGAGCGTTCACTGGTGCTGCTGTGATGCTGATCGAGGAGTCAAGAAAAACTGCATGGGTTACCAGGCTGGTAGGCAAGAATGAAGGCAAACAGTATGTTATAAACAAGCAGTGTGCACGCATCGGACGTAACGAGTTATTTGAAATCCCCATATTTGCAGATACCACAGTAGCCAAACTCCATGCAGAGATCCAGACTTCGGATTGGAGTTCATTCCAACTGGTTGATCGGACAGGTACTCCATCAACCCTGCTCAATGGCAACCCGGTTAGTAATGTAAAACTTAAGAATGGAGACATAATAACTGTAGGTAACACTAATCTGGCGTTTGGACAAAAAGGCCAGGCCAGTATAATCCCGGATTTTCCGTGGCAATCCAGTCAAGTGCAGAATATCTCTCAGCAAGTTCCCATACAGGTGCAATCATCAATCTGTCCTTTCTGCGGGCAACCAAAAGATGCGGTGACGGGTATGTGCCCTTGCAGCCCTGCATCTCCACAAGCGCAGGTTCCGAATACTCAGACCGGTTCAGCATCACTTATAGGGTTACAGGGAGTCTACGCCGGGAGTATTTTTACACTGTCCAACCCGACAACTATCGGCAGGCTGGAAAATAATAACATAGTATTGAGTATGGACGGAGGAGTGTCAAGAAACCACGCTACGATAACATTAGGACCACAGGGGTGGGGGATCACAGACAACAACAGTTCAAATGGGGTCTATGTAAACCAGGTCAAATTGCCTTTTACAGTTCTCAGGAACGGAGACCAGGTTCACATTGGCGGGACAACGTTTGAGTTCAGACAAAACTAAGAAAATTGTCATCCTGAGGAACGAAGGATCTGCTTTTATTAAACGTAACGGATAGAAAAAAGCAGATCCTTCGTTCCTCAGGATGACAAGGTGGTTACTTTTTATTGAGTAACTCCTGGACTTCGGATGATGTCAAGGTTTCTTTGCCATCTGTTCCTATTTCCAGGGCCTGGTTGTTGGGCATTATTATTCTCAGGTTACCGAGTGTGGAGAACTGAGCCAGTTTCGGGTAGGCCTTAATCAGATCGAAATGAGCTCTGGAGAACTGTTTGATCTGCATTAAGTTCTGAGCTACTTTAAGGTCAGCATCTTCCCAGTATTCTCCTCTTTGGTAGAATGTCCTGCCCGATACGTTCTGGACATTGTTGACTACCACTAACCGGTCATCGCGGTCATAATATGCTCCACCAGCTCTACTGTTTGCTGCTGCTTTACCAAGCTGTTTGGCTTCCTTTGCTGCTGCGCCACCCATTCCAGGCATTGCTGCGGGTGCTTGCGCTGCAGTACTGAGCTGAACGTTGTTTGAACTCTGTGATACACCAGAGGTTCCAGTCGTAGCACTTGTCCATGCAAATCTATCTGCCACTTCTCCGATGTCTTTCGATGTGCTCAGGGTTGAGAACCGTCGATCATCAGCCAATATTGATGTATATTCGGTTGGTATTCCATATCTCTTGGACAACCGTATTACCTCGTCAATGAGCTCCTTATTGCTGTGCAGTCTTATTTCATCGAGCAGGAATCCGATTTTTCTGGATGCCCACAGCTGAGGTATGAAACCGTTCCCGTTTTCGCTGGATTTGGTGTCAGCTTTAAGGGTAAATGTCTGAGTCTTACCTGCTGACTGCCCTTTAAGAGTAACTGTGACCTTACCTTCTCCAGCATATCGACCCAATACCAACAGCTGGGAACCTTTGAATATGTCCGGAAGACGACCTGGCATTATGTCCGATGTCTTAAGGCCTGTAAATGTGAGTTCAGGATTGGCAAGCAGTGGGTCACTTACTTTGCCGAAGAAGTCGCTGACTTTGACTTCGATATTCTCCTTTGGCCGCACATAATCTGCATCTCCTCTGGTCTGCTCAGCTAGCTTGTCCAGTAAATGCACATCGACATCGTATCCGGCTCCGAAAATAAATACTTTCGCTTTTTGCCGGTTGTTGGTCTCTGCGTTTTCAAGTATTTTGGCTCTGTCAGTTATGCCGACAGTTGGAAGGCCATCAGTCAGGAAAACGATATACATATTACCCTTGCCGTATGGCGGGCCACCAACTTGTGACAATTCGTAGGAGGAGAATTGTTTGAATGCAGTACCCAGGGCATCATTAATATTAGTGCCGCCATCAGCCGTGATACCTTCTACTTCAGCCAAAGCTTCTTTGATGTTGGCTTTGCTTGCTTTCCGCAGATTATTGAAAAGCAGTTTAGGGGTTTCATTATAGGTTATCAGGTTGAAAGAGTCCTGTTCCTTAAGGGAGTTCAGGCAGAACTTCAACGCTTCTCTGGTCTGCTCTATCTTTTCTCCTGCCATGCTTCCAGTCCTGTCCATTAGGAAGACAACGTTCTTTGGTTGGACACGGGACTTGTCTATGGCTACTCTTGGGGATGCCAGCAGCAGGAAGTATCCATCTTCGCCTGCTTCTTTGTATGTCAGCAGGTCCATTCCCAAGTCGTCATCAGATACTGTGTAGTAGAGGACAAGGTCGGTATCTGGTTTACTGTCTTTAACAACATATGAGATGGTTGCCTTGTTGTCGTTCTCTCTGTCGACTTTTATGTTATGAGTGGGAGAGTATATACTGGTTATAGGGAGCCTGGATTTGAGGTGGATTGTTATCCGGACATCTTCAATGTCTCTGGCTGAGAACCTTTCTGTGCTCAGAGGGTAGACATAACGGCAGGTTGTGCCGGTCTTTTTGAGGACTTCGGTATAGTCGAGTTTGATCCGTTTGTCTCCATTTGCCGGGACAGGATAGACAGAGGCTTTGAAAGTGTTACGGTCAACATATTCCAGCAGTGCGGGGTCTTTACGCTGGCGGACGATTGACTCATATATGCTTCTGGCTTCGTCTTTATCCAGGACTTTGCCGACGATCTCTTTTTCTCCGTCATACATTGAGAACTTTGTAATGGCGGAGCCTTCGGGCATTGGGAATATGTAGATTCCCTCCCGGTCGGTGGATGAGTCATTGTGGAATATCTGGTCAACTTTGGTAGTGCTGGCCTGGTTGTCGATATTTACGTCCACATAGTGGTATTTAACCGTAAAAATCTGCTGGGGAAGAAACTCAATGGGTCTTGGTCTGACTATGGGTATAAGAAAACCATCAGCCAACGCCGCAGCAGATATAGCCAGGACCAACATAGCAGAAAATATTCCTGATATAATAGTCTGTCTAGTAGCACGTTTGCACTTTATGGAAAAACTACTTGTTAACATTCTCACAGCCTCCGAAGGACAGCAGGTATTCCTTGCGTCCATTTATCGCGTATATTGATTAGACGCCTTCAGCAGTAATTATCTTCACAAAAAAATGGATGGAACATTGATCAGAACGATATTATTCATCACAGCAGCTATTCTTATGACTAGTGCAGCATTCGCACGGTCACCAAAACCGGTGTTTCATGGTGCCTGGGTTACCGCCTGGACTGACGGTTTCTTCACACCTGAGCAGGTGGATGAAACTCTTGCTGCAGCTAAAAAAGCCCGTATAAACAACCTGTTCATACAGGTCCGTAAGAATGCAGATGCCTACTATAAGTCTGATATGGAGCATTCAGGATCTGGCATTCAAGAGGGATTTGATCCGCTGGAGTATATTATTCCAAGGGCCCATAAAATGGGGATTAAGATCCATGCCTGGGTCAATATCTATCGTGTCTGGACAGCTCCAACTCCTCCCGCAAATGTGGAGCATGTCGTTAATCTGCATCCTGACTGGTTGAATATTAACTATGCAGGAGAAAAGAGGTCAGCTGATGGGGTATATCTTGATCCCGGGTGCAGCGATGCGAGGAAATACATTGTCAGTGTTATTAAGGATATTGCCTCCAGGTATAAAGTTGATGGAATCCATATGGACTATGTCAGGTATCCTGGTAAGGAGTGGGGATATTCGGAAGGTGCACTGGCAGCCTGGCGAAAGGAAAGCAACCGAACAGACCGGCCTAAGCCTACTGATCCTGAATGGAGCGATTGGAGGCGGGCACAGGTTACTGCACTTGTTAAGAGTGTGTTCATAACGGTCCGGAGTGTTCGTCCCAAAGCGCAGGTAACTGCTTCAACGATCTGCTGGGGAAATGCGACTGATAATTTCGAGGGAACCATGGCTTATGCAGATGCACTGCAGAACTGGCGCAAGTGGATGTCAGCAGGATACCTGGATTCGATTGCACCGATGAACTATCAAAACCATGCAAAGGCAGCTTACAGGTTCTGTGGTTGGCTGGATGGGTTCAAGAAATGGAAAGCCAAAAGACCGGTCTATGTAGGCCTGTATGCCCAGGTAAATACCCCTGAAGACATAGTTAAGCAGGCAAAGCTATCAGAAAAATCCGGTCTGGGAGGCTGGGTGCTGTTCTCATTCAACAAGGGTGAGTTGAGAGATAAAATGGTAGAGGCTTTGGCGGGGAAATAGAATTGTGGTGCAGGCTTCCAGCCTGCCGCATGTGTAGAACCTGTAATTCTGTAATCCTGAGGAACGAAGGATCTGCTTTTCTGTTCGTAAAAAGCAGATCCTTCGTTCCTCAGGATGACAAGCCCTACAAGATGACAGTCACATCACCCGTGTTTGTCTAACAATTTCTACACAAACAAGTTAACTGATCCCTGTTCGGCGCTGCTTAGGTAGGCGGCTACTCCGCCATATTCTACTCCATCGATGAGCTCTTCCGGTTTTATTCCCATCAAGTCCATGGACATAGTGCAGGCTACCATGTGGACTCCTGATCTCTGGGCTGACTGGATGAATTCCGGTAGGGAATTTACGTTCTTTTTCTTCATAATCCCTTTGATCATCAAAGGTCCAATTCCCCCCATGTTCATATTGGATAGCTGGAGTTTGTCCGCGCCACGGGGCATCATCCAACCAAACATTGTCTCTATCAAGTTTTTCTTTACCGAGACTTGTTCCGACTTTCGCAGGACGTTGAGCCCCCAGAATGTGAAGAACATTGTTACTTCACTACCCATAGATGAAGCGCCATTTGCGATAACAAATGCAGCCAGGGCTTTGTCCAGTTCACCGCTGAATACTACGATTGTCTTCTTCTTGCTTGATATACCATCTGATGATGATGCTGGTTTTGGATGGCCTTTGGCGACTACTGCTCGGTACTTGCCGTCGAGTTTCCCCGATTCGACAAGTCTGTTCCCTGTGCTGTTGCACCATGGGCCTATGTCGGCAGAGAAGCCTGGGTCGGTGCTCAGTACTTCAACTGCTTCACCATCTTTAGCCTGTTCCATTGCCAGTGATACCTGCATTATAGGACCCGGGCACTGCAGCCCGCAGGTATCCAATAACCGGACTATGTTAACCGGCTTTTGTTGGTCGGACTCCTTGCTGGTTGACCCGGTAGAACCGGAATCATCTGTAACCTCTTTAGGTGCAGGAGGAGGGACCCGGCAGGTTAGCGACTGTGTGCACTGGGTGTATGTTTTGAATCCACCTGTGAGGTTTTTGCAGTTGTAACCATATTGGGTCAATATTCTGCATGCAAGATATCCACGGAGTCCCACCTGGCAGAACACCAGAATATCTTTATCTTTTGGTACTTCACTCAATCTGTCCCTGAGAGCGGGCAGGGGAATGTTCACGCTGCCTGGTATGGTCCCGGCAGCAACTTCCGGAGGATTCCGGACATCCAGCAGGAATGAATCGTGTTGGGCTTCAGTTGAAGTCTGCTGCGAATCGGCGGATGAAACACGCATGACATCCGCGACGTGGCATATCTGTGCATCACCTCTGAGAACGTTGCCAGCGACAAAACCTGCATAGTTAATTGGGTCTTTTGCTGATCCATAAGGTGGAGCGTATGATAGCTCCATTTCTTCCAGATCAAATACAGTCAGGCCTGCACGAATTGCTACAGCCAGCACGTCTATTCGTTTGTCGACTCCATTGGCTCCGACGGCCTGGGCACCCAGTATTGTGCCAACAGTAGGATCGAAAATGACCTTTAAACTTAATGGAGTAGCACCCGGATAGTAGCTCGCATGATTGGCAGGATGAACATATACTTTTTCGTAAGACTTACCCAGTCGTTTGAGACTTTTTTCATTCATACCGGTCATTCCAGCTGCCAGACCGAAGACTTTACATATTCCGGTGCCCTGGGTCTTCTTGTATACTGAATCACGCCCAAATGCGTTGTCAGCTGCTATGCGTCCCTGTCGGTTGGCAGGACCAGCAAGCGGGATCAGTGTCTGGAATCCTCCGACAAAGTCCGTGACTTCTATAGCATCTCCAACAGCGAATACATCTGCCTGGCTTGTGCGCATATGATCATCAACCAGGATGCCGCCCCTCTCACCCAGTGCAAGACCTGCCTGCACTGCGAGTTTGGTGTCCGGTTTGACGCCAATAGCTAATATAACCAGCCCGCATTCGAGCTTGTCTCCGGTGCTCAGATTGGCGACCAGCCCATTAGCATTTTCTGTGAGTTCAACAAGCGAGGTTTCCAGCCGTAAATCAACGCCGTTAGCTGCCAGTTCGATGTGCAATGGAGAAGCCATTTCAGGATCTACCGGTGCCATAACCTGAGGTGCGAGCTCTACCAGGGTTACACCTATTTTACGTTCTACCAGCGCTTCAGCCATTTCAAGACCGATATAACCTCCACCAACTACCAAGACTCGCCCGGGTTTTTCTCTGTCGAGTATCTCAATAATTGAGTCCATGTCAGCCATTGAGCGGAGAGTTTTTACTTTTGCATTATCTGTTCCTGGTATAGGAGGCTTTATGGGTTCAGCGCCAGGGCTCAGTATGAGCTTGTCGTATGGCAGGGAATATTCAGTCCCATTCTCAAGGTTCTTGACTGCCACTTCCTTGCGCTGTGTGTCTATACGCAGTGCTTCAGTCCGCGTGCGGACATCCAAGCGCAGCTGACTGTGCAGTGTCTGAGGTGTCTGAACCAGCAGGCGGTCGCGGTCTTTGATTACTCCACCGATGTGATAAGGTAATCCGCAATTTGCGAAGGACACATATTCCCCTCGCTCAAGCACTATGATTTCAGCATTTTCATCCAGTCTTCTGGCTCTGGCTGCAGCGGATGCTCCACCGGCAACTCCGCCTATAATGACTAGTCTAGTTTTCTCACTCATTAATGTTTCCTCCGACAAAATATCACCCGACAATAGGTGTTTCGTATTGCTAAATATGAGTTCAACCTGATTGCTTACAATTAACCCGTATACAGTTTATTAGTCCGGGTAGACGGGGGGAATAAATCTTGTAGTATACTGATCTTCCTGATCTGACGCTGGTCAGCAGTCCACAGTTCTGCATAAGCCTGAGGTGTTCGCAGACCTGATGATGAGGTAAATCGCACATCAGGGCAAGTTCACCGACAGTAGGCTCTTCTCTTGTTAGTATATCGACAATCTTAAGTCTGACAGGATGAGCCATCACCTTAAGGCAAGCAGCAGCTTCAGTTAATGCGTCATCAGTAATTGGTTGTTGATCGTCTAGAATATTCAGTGTTGTTGTATCTTGCATTCGACATATCCTTATATCACGATATATTGATAGTATAATGCCCAAAATAACATAGTGTCAAACTGCCTTTTTGGATTACTTGTCTGTGATGCCCACGATTTTCATGGGTGTTGGACACAAAGTGATAATCCACCCGGAATTTTGGGTGATCCGAGCGGATAAGTAGAACCAACCAATGTAGCCTAGTTAGTTACTAAACATACTACCATTTCCTTGATTCATCGCGGCTACAAATATAACAGCATACAGTATCATAAAGATAATCACGAGAACTAATTGGGCTACCGCTACGATTATTCCCCATTTTGTCCAGGCCTTCTGTATCTCTTTGAATTCTTCTAGACTCTTAAATTGCCTGTATTGCCATGCCCATTCGTTGCCTTTAATTCCTAGAATTATCGACATAACGAGTGAGGCTGGTCCAAATAAAGCGATTAATCCTATCCACACATTGTGTCCAATAGCCCATATCCAGCTGAGTAAAAATGCTCCCCAGTTCCAACCTTTGAGCTCTTCTGGTAGTGGTCCATTGTTGATTTCCGGCATTATCTGCTCCTTTACGGATGTCTGTCTATTATCAATACAGGTAATATAAATGACTAGATATAAGTACTTGAAAGCCTGGCTCGTATAAGAGCCAGGCTAATAACATGATTCAATTATTTGTATCTGGTGATATTAACTTGGCGGTTGCATCTGTGCAGCTATGCCACCTAGTACAATACTCAATATGAAACCAATTACGCCCAGGACAATTGAGATTATAAATACAATAATCCCCCATTTCATCCAGGCCTTTTGGATTGTTTTATATTCTTCAACACTATTGAACTGTCTATACTGCCATGCCCATTCATTGCCTTTGAGACCAAGAACAATGGCCATGACAAATCCTACATATGGGACCAGGCATAATAAACCCAACCACACATTATGTCCGATTGCCCATATCCAGTTAAGCAGGAATGCGCCCCAGTTCCAACCTTTGAGTTCTTCAGGCAGAGGTCCATTATTAATTTCCGGCATTTTCTTTCTCCTTTACTGCACATAGAATACTCTTATGACCTATAATTCCACGAATGTATAGAATTTCCTTCGTAAAGTGATGAAAACTGTATTAATCAAGAAGCTGGCTGAATATTTTACAGGTTGATTTGTATATTTTCAAATGAGTACTTTACCAATTGATTGGGCAAGATGTATAATGAACGAACATTCGTTCGCGTTGTGGTGGCGGCATTGCTAGAGGAGATATGTATATGCTTTCAGCTGATAAATTGACCGAAAGGCAAAAGAAGATTCTGGAGTGTATAAGGGAGTTTGCAGATTCTCATGGGTATCCTCCAACAGTTCGGGAGATAGGTACTGTGGTTGGGTTGAGTTCCAGCTCAAGTGTCCAGTTCCATCTCAACAAACTTGCTGAGGCAGGACTAATCAATAAGGGAAATGAGCTTAATCGCTCTATCACTTTGCCTGCCCGTACGCATAGACCATCTGTTACCAGTGGGGTCGTAACTCTACCTGTGCTGGGCCGGGTTGCTGCTGGATACCCTATGCTGGCTGTTGAAGATATCCAGGATGCCTATCCGGTACCCGCAGATATGCTGTCCGGTGAAGAGGGATTTATGCTGCGTGTGCGCGGTGAGAGTATGATTGATGATGGCATTTTGGATGGGGACTTTGTGATAGTCCGGCAGCAGGAGTCTGCTGAGAATGGGGATACTGTTGTGGCAATGGTAGAGGATGAGGCTACAGTCAAGAGATTTTATAAAGAAAAGGACCAGATCAAGCTTCAACCTGCTAACGCAACAATGCAACCGATGTATTTTCCGACTGTGAGGTTAGTAGGTAAAGTAGTCGGACTTATGCGCAGGATGGTATAATCAGAGTGTCTTTTGCAGGTGTATTTGCTGCGGGAACTTAGCCCAGTGCAAACATAACGTTGTACAGATAAGCGTTCCCGCAGAATTGCCAATGCAGGGATAGATATAATTGCAGGTTCACATTCCTCTGCTCCCCTTCAAATGGTGAATCGGGAAGGGAATCAATCCCCCTGATCTCCTTCTCCAAGTGGGAATGGGTTGTGTTATCGCAAGGGGAATTGGACTGTGTAATTGTTATAAGGAGACTAAATTGCCGGTAGTTAATAGTTCGATAGAAATAGATGGACCGATTGATAGAGTTTTTGCACTAGCCAGGAATATTGAGACATTCCCGGAGTTTATGAGCGATCTGGAGAGCGTGAGCATTGTAGAACGCAGCGATGACGGATCCAGAATTGTCAGCGACTGGGTAGGGATTGTAAAAGAGTTCAAGACCAAGATCCGCTGGACTGAAGAGGATATCTGGGACGATGAAGCCAAGACATGCGTATTCACACTGGTAAAGGGTGACTACAGCAAGTATGCCGGAAAGTGGAACTTCACTGATGTAGATGGCAAGACCAGGTTCGATTCAGAGATTGAAGTCGAATACGATATCCCGCTGGTCGGCGCGCTGATCAAGAGCATCATCGCCAAGAAAATGAAAGAAAACGTCGACAATATGCTGGTAGCCGTAAAGTCCAGGATAGAGTCGGAGTAGATTTTTAATCATCCGCAGATTTCGCAGATTTACGCAGATTAGGGAGATACAGAATAAATGGTCGTCGGTGTCAGCGATGTTTGCGGAGAGTAATCGATTTTAGGAAATTTGTCATTCTGAATGCAATGAAGAATCTCAAGCCTGCAGTGACAGAATACTTCATCAAAAGCAGATTCCTACTGCATTCAGAATGACATAACACTGCGATCAGAATAACAAAATCACTGTGCAGTCCCAGACTATTTCTCCCTGATCTGCGAAAATCTGCGTAATCAAGAGTATTCGGAGTCTGAATCCAATTTCCTATTTCCGAATACTCCTGTGGATAACTAAAAAGAATCACCCTATATCAACAATGGTCCGATCTATAACTTCCTCGTCTTTTTCCAGTTTACCATCTCTGAAACGTAGAATTCTCTTGCAGTGCTGGGCTATTTCGGGTTCGTGGGTTACTATTATTACTGTCTTTCCGGAGTTGTTAAGGTTCTGGAAGATGGACATGATTTCTTTACCTGTGGATGTATCCAGGTTCCCAGTAGGTTCATCCCCGAAGATAATCGGGGGATCATTTACCAGCGCTCTGGCTATGGCTACCCTCTGCTGTTCTCCTCCTGAAAGTTGCAGGGGAGTGTGATGGTGCCTGTGGCTCAGGCCTACTGAATCCAGCAGTTCCCTCGCGTGCTTTCCGCTCTGTCTCCTGCCTGCATACATCATGGGCAGTAGAACGTTCTTCAGTGAAGTGATCCTGGGGAGCAGGTTGAAGCTCTGGAATACGAAACCTATCTTGATATTGCGGACGTGTGCTCGTGCGGCATCTGAGAGTCTTCCTGCATCTTTACCATCCAGGATATATTTACCTGAGGTTGGTCTATCAAGGCAGCCTATTATGTTCATTAAGGTAGTCTTACCGGAACCCGATGGTCCCATAATAGCCACCATATCACCAGCTTCCACGGCAAAACTGACGCCATTGAGCGCAGGCACATCTACACTGCCTATCATATAATGCTTAGTCAGGTTTTCCACTTCTATAATTGCCAATTTAGCCTTCTCTCAGTGCTTCTATTGGGTCTACCAGGGCGGCTCGGATGGCGGGGTAGAGGCCGAATATGACACCTACTATAACTGATACGCCAAACGATACAATAATAGCCTGTGAACTGACGACCGTGAGCCAGCCCGCATATATTGAAATAGCCTTAGCCCCGCCGACACCCAGACCTATCCCTATTAGTCCGCCCATACAGGTGATTACTAATGCTTCAAGCATGAACTGTCTGATTATATCCCAGCGTGTCGCGCCAATACAGCGGCGTATACCGATCTCTCTGGTGCGCTGGCTTACTGTGGCAAGCATGATATTCATAATACCAATTCCACCGACCAGCAGCGATATCCCTGCAATGGCGGCCATGACTACATTGAATATTCTTTGTGTCTGCTGGCTCTGCCGAAGGAGTTGGGCTGGGATGACCATTTCGTAGTCAAGGATCCTTTGGTGTTGACGCTTAATGACCCTGTTCAATACATCAGCAGTCGGCTCAGTTGCCTCTTCACCACTGGCTTGCACAATGATTTCGGATATAGGGCTCTTGTCCAGACTGACTCTACTCATCAGCTTCTGAAACATCTCTCTCAAGGTTTTCATCGTGGACGGGACAGCCTGCTGGGAGTATATTTGAAATTCGGTTATTGAGAGGGTTATCGGGATGTAGATGTCAATGTTGGCGTCTCTCATCGCAGCGAATACGTTTGATGATCCTTTTTCTTTGTAGTCCAGCACACCGATAACTCTGAACATCTTCTTGCCGATCTTAGCCATTTTACCCAGGGGGTCTGTGAATCCAAAAAGGTCTCTCTTGGCATCAACCCCTAACACACATACGGCTCTACGGTCTGTGACATCCCTGGCGTTTATAAACCTGCCCTGCTGGAGTCTTAACCTTGCAACTTCATCGTAACCATCTGTGGTGCCGACAACTTTGACTTGCAGCGGCTTCTCGCCCTTCTTAACGTCAGCGAAAACCTCGCGGAGGGGAACCACACGTTTTGCAAAATCGCAGATTCCCTGAACTGCGTGGCAGTCCGAATACTTCAGCCCATAAGGGGATTTATCCTGGGCTTTCTCCAGAAGTTCGCCTGCAATCACTGCCCGCTTGACGATTATTACGTCAACACCCATCTCACGTATCTGCTGGAGCGCTTCCTGCTTGGCGCCTTCTCCAATCGAGACCATGGCGATAACAGCTGCAACCCCGAAGATGACACCAAGCATTGTGAGAATGGAACGCATCTTATGTGAGAGCAGCTCTGATAAACCGGTATGTATGGCGTCAAAAATGCCCATTAGCTATTTGGCCTTTGCATCCGGTATTGGAACAGATTTCTTTCCATTGCCGTTTTCAGTTTCTGGTTTATCGGACTGTTTTGTCTCTGCTCTCTTAGCTGGATCTATAAGTGAAACAGTCTGACCTTTTGATACACCACTGGTCAGAACTACATAACTGTCATTTTGCAGACCTGTTCTAACTTTGGTCTTCTTGAAATCGGGTCCGTTCTTAACAAAGACCCAGGTGGCGCCTTCACGCTCAAAGACCGATTCCATAGGCACAAAGAGCGCGCTCCCAACTTGATTGCTGATGAACTCTACATCGGCTGTCATTCCAGGTTTGAGGGTCTTCGGGTCTACCTGGTCAACTTTGATTATAACCTCAAAAGTCTTCTTGCCGGGTGTCGAACCTGTATCCCACGGCCTGCCTTCGGTAGCAAGACTGGAGATATCCTTTACTGATCCAGTGTAGGTCTTGTTGGGGACAGCTTCGAGTTTTATGCGGGTTTTCATACCCTTCAAGACTTTTGGAGCATCCCCTTCACCGACAGCAACTTTAACTTCCATACTTGTCAGGTCAGGTATCTCACATACACTCTGCTGAGGGTTCAAGGTATCGCCTGGTTGGATTTTACGCAGACCGTCCGGTGTCCAGTTTTTGCTGAGAACTATAAGTCCTCCGGCAGGCGCTTTCAGTATAGAACTCTTCAAACGCCCGACAGCTTCATCATAGCTCATCTTGGCCATATCGGTGCGGAAATTGACGTTTCGGATATCGGCGTCTTTCTGAGTTTCCTTAGACTGGACTTCACGCTTTTTGAGTTCCATACTCATCTCACGTTTGCGGACATCGAGTTGTTTGCTCCTGAGCTGGAACTCTGCATCTTCAATCTCGGATTTAGGTATCAGTTTGTCATCTGCCAGTCTCTGCTTCTTTTCCAGAGTCTTTTGTGCTCTATCTACTTCAGACTTGGCAAAATCAAGGTCAGCCTGTGATTGGTCGATATCGGTCTTGTTGGAAGCTTTGAGCATATCGACTTCAGACTTAGCCCTGTCCGAATCAGCTTTAACATTCTCATAATTGAGTTTCTGGCTGCGTGCCTGGGTTTCCAATTCTGTTATATCCAGTGTTGCTATAGTTGCTCCGGCCTTCACAACGGCTCCATCATCTACCATTGTGATGATCTTGCCGTTGATTGGGCACGTCACAAATACCGATTTCTCAGCCTGCACTGTGCCCATCTCGTGAAAGCTATCTACGAATGCGCCTGACTTCACAGTTGATGTAGGGACAAAGGTCGATATTTTTTTTGGAGTCATATATTGCTTATAAAGCGGAATTCCCCAGCGATTGCCTGCATATATTAGTAGTGCTATAAAGAGTAATCTGGGAATCCATGTTTTCAGAATCCTTATCATTGCATCACCGTTTTTGTTAGATCCTCTCCCATAGCAGCCTTAAGGTTCAAGCCGGCCATATAGAGGTTTAGTTTGGCGGACAGTATCCCACTCTCCACTCGAGTTACAGCAGTCTGTGCATCCAGGACTTCGCGGTTGGATGACAATCCCTCATCAACCATTCTTTGAGCAAGCCGGAGGTTCTCCAGCGTCGTGTTGAGGTTCTGTCCAAGAATATTGAGAGAATCCCTGGATGTCTCGACCGATCTGTAGGCGCCTCTGACATCGGCAGCTATCTTCTCCATCTCATAGGCCCGCAAGTCAGTATATAGTGCTAAGTCTTTTTGACTGATCTCTTTCTCGGCAGTAATTATACGCTTGTCCAGAGAGACAGTGTATTCAAGCCCGATCGTCAATGAATTGCGGTTAAATATCGAACTACCGAGTACCCCGGTGCGGTTATTGAAAGAGCTAAATCCTGCGACTGCGTCTAATGCCGGTTTGAGTTGGTCGGCGGTTATGTTAGTTTTGCGGGATCTATCCGAAATTTGTTGATCATAAACTGAAAGCTCAACTCTGTTCTGCAGGGCTGTGCTTACAGCTGTTTCCAATGCAGGTAATGGCTGCGTGGTTTCCGGGACAGAATCAATCAGCTCAGGATTTTGCCCTATTCCCTGGCCGATGGATTTCATCAAAGTATCCACTGCACCTTTATAGGCCTGAATCTGACCGTTGAGGTCATCTCTTGTCTGTGCAACGCTGATGTCAGCCCGTGAGACTTCCAGTTCGGCAATAAGCCCGGCGTCTGCACGTTTTCTGGCGCTGGTTGCTGCATCTTCCGCTACTGATAGTGCTTTTTCCTGGACTTTGATCTGTTCGCGTGCTAGAACTGCATTCAAATATGCCCCGATGACGGACAAAACGGTTGCCTGTTTAGTAAGGAATATCTGTTTTTCCTGGATACGGAATGCGGAGTCGGCGTCCATTATATCATTTAGCTTTGTGCTGAGCTTGTCTTTGCCGCGGTTCAGGGGTATGCGGTGCTGGACAGATAGAGACCCGCGGTCTCCACCTATGCCGATTGGTGCAAACTCAACACTTGATTTTGCGCCTTTGGGGTCTGACCGGTCCCATTTTCCTGTGATAACAGCATTGGTGTCATTACCGATCTCTCCACGTGTCTGTTTTGCTTCAGCTGAGGCAGATAAGGATGTTTCAATCCTGGCGAGACCAGCCCTGACCCTGGTATCACCAAGATCTGAAGAACTTTGCCTGAGAGTGGGATTGACCGTGATAGCCATATCCAGCGCCTGGCGTATGCTCAGCTTGGCAGGGACAGTTTGTCCCAAAGCGCTTCCGCTAAGCACGATCAGACCGGTAATTATCGGAATATAAAATGGCACTCTATTCATAATGCTTAGTATAGCACAGGTAGGCTTTGTGATACATGCCCCCGTCTGTTGTAACGGCTAAATACTCGACTTGAGATTACGAGCTATCTGGTAGAATTACACGAAAGCTCATAACCTCACAGGATTAACAAGAAGGGAAATCTAGCCTGTATTATTCAATGACTGACTGTGCAATTGCTTTGCATTTACACTCACAGCATGTGTCTCTACTGCCGGTCGAAAGCAAAGTTTAGTGAATATAAAGGGCTTGATCTTGTTAATCTTGAGAATCTTGTTAATCCTGTCAAAAATGACTCGACTTGATCATGCAACTCATGAAACGATGACATTACACCCAGGACTCCACTGACTTCAAAACTGAGTTGGCTGTGTCTTCATCCGGGACAAAGACTCCCAGCCATACTCCCTCCGGTTTTAGCTCTCGTTTGAATATGTCTAGTTCATCGGGTTCTATCCAGGCTTGCATACCTTTGCCAGCTGCCTGGATCTTTTTGTAGACCGGGATCCAGTCGGAAGCCCTGTTGTTACCGGCACCGTAAACCCATTGGATGGCGTTTAGTTCTTTGATATCCAGAAGACTGTCCAGATGCCTCAGTGCATCGGGACCGTCCAGGTGATAAATGTTGGCTTCCATAAACCGACATTCTTCGATTATACCAGGCAGGAAGACTTCATCGAACATTTCTTTGCTGACCATACATGAGAAGTCATTGGACGGTACATACCACTTGCGGCTGGAGACTATACCAGGCCAGCTGGTTATTGCCTGATCGTTTGCCTTGAACTTATTGTAGTAAAAATCATAGACCTGGAAATAGACTTCAGTGACTTTGGCAAGGAGTGCAACTACATCATCTTTTGCTTCAATCATATCGAAGTTCAGGTTCAGTGGATCTCGAAATGCTGCAATGGCATCAGCTCCCGGGTGCAGGTCTGTGAATCCTGTATAGAATTTACCCTGACCGGCTTCCATAAGGGCATCTGTAAGCTCCAGGATTTTCTTCCAGTAGAAATTGTCCTCTGAAAACTTGATATGGTCTACATTTTTCCAGTCTTCAAGATTCGGGACCGCCCAGGCGGTGCTTTCGCTGTATTCAAGTTCGCAACCCATAAATGCGCTCAGAATTTCAGGCCCCAGATTTGGAAAAACACCTGGCAATGCATCCCCCAGGAAGAGTGTCCCGGCAACATAGTCAAGTGTGTTCTGCACAACGGCTTCGGTGTCCATCCAACGTTCGCGGATAGAGGAATAGACTTTCGGTGTCCGCTGCGGAGCAACATAACTTCTATTCGGGACCGACATCTGAACTACTGGCCGGTCTATAATCTGCCTGTCCCAGAACGCATCCTGCCTGGCAAGTCTCTTATCCCAATCCGGAATGTTGTCAATAGGCTTCATAATAGTGCAGACCTCCAGGGCATATATACAGCAATTATCTCATACAAGGAGTTATTCAGGTGAATGTATTAATCCTTCCGGAATGCCGATGATAACCCGATAGTATCGTGTTTATAATCGTTTGTCCCAGTAACGTGTAGCTATTCCCTGGGTTAGCGAGATGATCAAAATAGCAACAGCAGTACGCACTGGCCATGTTCCCAATACCGCCATCTCATATAGAATTCCACCAGAGAGTAAAGCACGCCACAGTATATCCAAAGTGGTGACGGCTGCCTTTCCCTTGACTTCCTGGGTATGTTCATCGTTGATCCGCGAGGTGTCCCCCGTGCTCATTACATACAGTTTTTCAGGATTTGGTTTTATCCACATATATATGAGCCAGAATGTTTCGAAAACACATAAAGCCATTGTAGACCAGCTCACATTCCCAGCCACTGTTTGATGATATAAAAGCACAAAGAAAGTGATTAGTGGAGGTACACCAATGATCGTGAACAGAATGCGCCTATGCTGCCATATTATTATTCCGTCTTCAACAGGGGAACCTGCTTCTTCGGGTTTACACATTTCATTAGTCCATTTGTGTAACAGTATTGCAATGGGTAGAATTAGCAGCACAAATGGTAGATAATAGAGAGTGGAACGCCAAGTACTGTCCCAAAATGCAGCGTGTTCCAATCCTTTTCCATGTGCTTGGAATGCACCGTAGGCGAATGACAAAATAGCACTTACGAGGCAATGTCCAATCACTTTAAGAACAAGAGTTTGACCTGGGATGCGGAGATTATTCATTCTGACCCTCCTTATCGATCTGTTCAGCGCACAGGAATAATTCTTCTATACTCAAGCCGAATGTGGTTGCAAGCTTGTATGCCAGCATGATGGACGGATTATAACGGCCGGATTCAATGGAGATGATGGTCTGGCGCGAGACTTCTGCACTGTCTGCAAGCTCTTCCTGAGTCATCCCCTTCTGAGTCCTCATTTCCTTGACCCTGTTCCACATGCTATCCTCCACCTAATGTAAAGCACACTTTACAATATTATGTAATCAGATTCGTGCAATGTCAAGCATGTTTTACATGATATGATTGGCGTTTATGTGTTAGCGTGGGAAAGTGAACTGGAATAAATATGGGGGAGTAATATACGATTTTCCTTCTTAGCGCCTTTGCGGCTTTGCGTGAGAATGAATAAACTTGGATATTAGCTACATTCAGGCACCTGAATAGCGCACAAATTCATCTGCTGCCCAGAGTTGGGATTCGGGATGGACTCCAAGGGATAGAGGAGCACCATAATGTCCGCAGATGAATCCGCCGCCTTTGCCCAGCGTGTCTATCAGTTCCCGGGCACAGGCTCTGATATATTGTTCATCACCGGTTGGCAGATCCTTTTGTATGTCTACAGGAGACCAGACAGCACACTTGCCGTGGCATTGATCTCTCAGAAAATCCAGACCGGAGAGTTTGGGCTGGTCGAGTTGCAGCACGTTGATGCCCATGTCTACCAGAGATGGGATAATGTCTTTGATATAACCGCAGGAGTGCATCCAGACATCCAGACCGCGTTCTCTGGCGTGTCCTACAAGCTCCCGGAATCCTGGTTCAAACATTTCATGCCAAAGGTTGGGAGAAATCAGGAGCCTTTCCTGTGTACCCCAGTCTTCGTAGAACATGACTCCATCGGCATGTATTTCAACCCATCTGTCCATGCAGCGTTTCAGCAGGTCTATAACCATTCGCTGAAGAGCCATTACTTCTTTCGGATAGAGAAGCACATCAGCCAGGAACTGTTCAACAGTGCGCATATATCGCATTATGGAAAATGGAAAACCAGCCAGGGTTCCCAGGTGATACATATCCGGGTTGTCAATGAACTGCAAGGCAGCCTGTTCGTAACGGCACCACAGGTCTAGTCTGGGGATCTGGTAGGAGCTTAACGTGGACCAGTCTTTGAGGACACCCTCGATAACTTCCCCTCCTGAGGTAGTCGGCAGACATTTCCAGACATTGTGCCATTCATCTTCCCATTGTCTGAAGTCGGCGAACTCCCAGGTCTGCCAGGGTTTCCAGTCAGGATCTTCGGATATTCCACCACCGAGTATATCGTTCGGATAGGGGGCAGGCAGAGTCATTGGAGGGCGATCCGGATTGTCGAAAGTGAGGCATTTCTTGACGCGTTCTCTACTGCTCATTATCGTCATAGTGAATAATAACCCTCCATCTTGCTACAAGATTATGCCTGATTTGTTGAGGTAAATCAAGTGTTGAATAATAAGATAATAAAAACGAGGGTCGACTACTGCGTGTCGACCCTCTGAAGTCTATTTTAAATTGGCTTTACCGCAATCTATGCGCGGTTAACGCCAACAGTCGCTATCACATAAACTACTGAGTAAGCCAGTATGGTGAAGCGGGTTGCCAAAGAAGTGAATCTGGCATTGTGCTTTTTGTATAACTCGATTGCTATTATAAAAGGAACAAAACTAATAAGTTTTGCTGCTACGAATGCAAGTGGACTGATTTTGAAAAATGCGTTCATAAGTGGGTTGACTTCCACTGCCATTCCATGAGTTACGAAATATAGCGTTGTCAGCATATCGAGTGTGCATATAAACAACAATACCATACTTCCGCGCGTTAGCCTGAGAGGATACAATACTTCATACCTCCAATTAATTCTACCTGCAGAACTCGTAAATACAAGTCCTGACTAATGTATACGTTGTGACGTCGCTAAGCGTTGAATCAACAACCCTATATGGAATATAAGTGCAAGATTCATGCCAAACACCTTATTTGGAATACCAGTTTATTTTAAGCATGGTTGCTTGAGCGGTTTTTCTGATTTAGTTATATTTGGGTAACATTTCAGAGTTGCCGGAATTTGTCATCCTGAGGAACGAAGGATCTGCTTTTCATCCGGAAAAAGCAGATCCTTCGTTCCTCAGGATGACAAATTCCCATATTACTGAATTCTTACTATTTGACGCTTGAGGGGGTAGGCGGTAAACTCTAATGTAAAGGTTCATTCCCAAAAACCTCAAAGAGAAGGGGCGCGATGCTTCAGGAACTTAAAGAGCTTTATAGATATAGAGAACTGATAGTCAATTTGGTTATCAGGGATCTTAAAGTTAGATATAAGAACTCAGCTGTAGGTTTTCTCTGGTCGTTGGCAAATCCGATCATCCAGGCTGCGACCATTACTGTCATCTTTAAGTATGTAATGGAGATTCGAATACCCAACTACTCCGCTTATTTGTTCTGTGCATATCTGGTGTGGGGATTTTTCTATTATTCTGTGCTGGATGCGTGTGATTCCGTTTTGTTACATGGAGGACTGGTAAAGAAGACATATTTTCCGCGCGAAGTCATGCCCATATCAGTCTGCATCTCGAACCTTATCCACTTCTGCCTGGCTATGGTGGTGTTTTTCCTGTATGTGATTCTCTATTTGAGAGCGCCTGTGCTGGTCACCTGGTTGCTGCTGCCTGTGCTGATATTCATGCAATTTCTCTACCATCTGGGACTGGCTTTCTTTATGTCTTGTGCCAATGTCTTCTATGAGGATGTGAAGTATATGGCGATGGCGTTCCTGAACCTGGTATTCTATGCCATGCCGGTTATCTATCCAATAGAAAAGGTATACTACTCGAAATTTGTGCCTGCTCCATATAAGGAATTGGTATATTACCTGTATATGTTGAATCCGCTGTCATATCTAATTACAGCTTACCGCAAGACACTTCTTGAACCGATGAAAGTTAAGGAGTTCCCGGACTTCGCTCTAAACTATGGATTTCTTGGAATAGCATTTGCAGTCTCATTGATTTTTTGCATTGCGGGTTATGCATTCTTCAACTCCCGTAAGTGGCAGTTTGCGGAGAAGCTATAATGATCGCAGTCTCAATCAAAAATCTCAAGAAGAATTTTCGACTCACCCACAGCGGGCAGATATCATTAAAGCAGGCTGCATTATCGTTCAGAAGACGGAAACCCGATGTTGTCGAGGCTATCAGAGGTATCAGCTTTGATATTGACCAGGGCGAGACAGTTGCTGTAATAGGCCGAAACGGATCAGGCAAGAGCACACTGTTGGGAGTCTGCGGAAAAATCTACAGACCAACCAGCGGGGAAGTTACTGTCAATGGCAGGATCTCCACACTGCTCGATCTGGGGGCTGGTTTCCATCCTGACCTTACAGGCATAGAGAATATCTACCTGTACGGGGCAATCCTCGGTATGAGCCGAAAAGAGATCAATGCCCGAATGGATAATATTGTAGGATTTGCCGAACTTGAAGACTTCATAGATGCCCCAATCCGGACTTACTCAGCCGGGATGACTATGAGACTTGGATTTTCAATCGCTGTGCAAGTCGATCCGAATGTACTGCTGGTAGACGAAGTGCTGGCTGTTGGAGATGAGAGTTTCCAGCTGAAATGCTACGACAAAGTCCGCCAGTTCCAGGAAGCAGGCAAGACCATTATATTCGTATCCCACGATATGGAAGCAGTGAAAAAAGTAGCCACCCGGGTGATCTGGATGCACTATGGAGTGATCCGGATGGACGGCGAAGTGGAGCATGTCCTGGAAGCCTACCACAAATCCTCTGAACGTAAAACAGAAGCAAGTAACTCCTGAGTTTTTTATTCTCACGCAAAGCCGCAAAGGCGCAAAGAAGGAAAAACATGTTCTTCTATGGCGTGCGACTGTTCTTTTTTTGTTCGCGTTATATTTTCCACAAAGCTAATAAAACGCCAGAATACCTGTCCCTTCTTAGCGCCTTTGCGACTTTGCGTGAGAATCTATAACTTGTCGTAACATTCACACCAAAATGCGAAGTTGCATGATAACCTCCATTTGACATCCCTCTATATGCATAGTAAACTGCACCAAACTAACAGGTTAGGACGGTTAGAAATGGGGGCTGGTAGAATGTTGTTTATGTTCATTCTTTTGCTGGTTTTGCTGCTGATTGGTCTTGAAACGCAAGGTGATCCAAAGTCCGGGCACGAGCAGATTAATCCGGATAAACTGGTGGGGCAACCGGTTGATATTGCTTCCAGTGCCTATCAATACCGCGCAGATCGGAAACCTGACAAAAATCCTCCGGAGAGCTGGCTTGCTCTCATGAGTTATGCCAAACAGCCTCTCAATAAACCCCTGGACCGGAAAGCTTTGTTGATCAAACAGGCTCTGTGTGGACTGCTCTGGGAGGAAATACGGCCAGTCAAACAGTTAATACTAAACTGGAATCCAAATGATAAACACATACCCACACTCGATGAGCTGGTAGTCACTTTACTGATCAACAATGGTTCTGCCAGTTCCTGGTGGAATAATCTCAATCCTGTAACACAGTCCATTAAGCCAACGATCTCCAGCGACAGCAGGACTTATACATATGCTCTGAACCAGGATACATGCGGTATTGTTGTCAGTGTGGCTGGTAGCAAGAACGCTTCAGCATATGATGTCCCAACGGTCAATGTGCTGGTTGATGAGACCTGGAAGAAGATGGATATCGAGATCGAATGGGGCTTCGACCAGGCTACAGCTAACAAGGATTACAGCGGACGGGTAGAGGGTTATGATGGTATTATTTCCAATCTGAAACCTCTGGCAGATGATGCTAGTACGACAGTAGACTCTACTTCCTGGCATTCAGTTGGAAAAGGCTCCACGCGGCGTGGGATAAAGGCCAGTTTGATATACATGGGGACATCAAAGTGGCGAAAGGTGCAGCCATTCACTACACAGCCGGACGATGTTGCGCGTTCTATTGTTACGGTGTGGACAAAATCCGGCAATTTTTCGTTCCTGGCAGCAGACCTTGAAAATGGCCCAATCCTTGCTCCTGAGTATGGGTTTTTCGTTCGCAGAGCATCCGAAATACTGCAGGAAGAAAAGACAGAGCAGCAACTGAGAGTGCCACCGGTCTTGTTTGTTGATAAGATGGATTCTATCGCAGGCAGTAATGAACTGATAGGGTGGGGGAGCGACGATACTCCATGGTTTGGCGGTAATCCTTCTGATAAACCTGTTTCGGTGCAGGGGATCAATATGCCTGCAAGAAGCCTGGCTATGCATCCATGGAATGGCTCTGATGTAGCAGTGGGTTGGCGCAGTCCAATAAGAGGCATTGTTAAAATTGCAGCCAGTGTAACACATGCTCAAACAACAGGTAATGGGATCGAATGGGCAGTAACACATGAAAGCCGAAAAGAATGCAGAAGCTTGGTAAATGGTTCGACCAGTGGTACTGGTTCGCAAATTATTCCATCAGGGGGAAGTGATGAGAAAGCGCTCAATACAATAGAGGTAGAGCCTGGTGATATGATTTCGCTGGTAATCGGACCAAAAACCACCTACTATTGTGATTCGACTGTAATCCAGTTTAGTGTAGCCAGCGATGATGGTAGGGTTTGGAACCTTACAGATGATGTGGTTGGTTCTATACATGCCGGCAATCCTCACAATGACAGTCAGGGTAATGCGGAAGTCTGGCATTTTTATACCAAAAAGTCCTCAGTAATGAATTTTGCAGCTTCAGAGCCTCCTATAGAAATGGACTCCAAGGCAGTCAGTGCAAAAGAGTATATAAAGGAGCTTAAGACTAAGAAACTGAAAACTATTCGTCAGCAGATTCGCGAACACCCGGAACAGACCTGGGAAGGTGCTGTTACTGCGATGTGCGGTGCCAATTTGCCTCCTCATCCAACAGCTCCTGCCGGATTCGAACCGAGAATGCAGATTGATGTTCCATCTGAGAGGTTGATGGCACAGTGGAACCTGGGAGTCTGGCATCTAACCAGGCATGCTCAAAAGAATCCGGTAACCGGGAAAATGTGGTTTGACGATTTCCCATATGGAATCCTGGGTGCTGAAACCTATATGGTCCTTGCGGCGTTGGATCTGATGGGTTCACATCAGGCTGCGGAGGATGGGTTCTATCAATGGGTCTCCCTGCCGATGGATCCTGACTCCAAGGGGCATCATCCGTGGGCGCTTCCCGACCGTCCAAATGGACTCTTCACTGAAGGTCACGGATGCCTGACACACGCTGTTGGCCCTGAGGGTTGGGGAGGACATATGGATGGAGTTCACGCTTTTGGACCAGGCTCCATCGGTTGGGCACTGACAGAGCACTACTGGCTGGCTGGTGATAAGGAGTGGTTAAAGGCTTACGCACCCAGAATTAAGGCCAACGCTGAATGGATGCTGCGACAGCGCAAGGTTATTTCGAGTGCGGTCCCTGGAGGTAAACGTTTATGGTGCAAAGGTATGCAACCAGCTTTACAGGTCACTCCTGACAGCGGAGGCTTGTGGATGCAGTTCTACGAGTGCGAGGCATACTACTGGGCTTCAATTGCACGCCTGGCTGACACATTGAGCGAGATTGATCCGGTAGGTGGAGCCAAACTTAAGGCCGAAGCAGAAGCCTATCGCAAAGACCTACGGAAAGCAGTTGAGCGTTCAATTGCACTCTCACCGGTTGTTCCGGTCCGTGATGGCACATTCCATTCTGTGATTCCATTCGCATGCTATGTCAGAGGATTGAGTACAGGTGCTTGGGGATATCAGCGTGATGGTTCCGGGGAACATGTAGGGCCATTATACTGGGAGACAGTCCAGTCAGCAGCAGCGTTGATCAGTCCAGCGGGTCTCATACCTGCAAACGATGTTCGTGTGCAGGGATATTTGGATGTACTGGAAGACAGGCTGCTCCTGGAGAATGCATATGCAAGTCAGCGAATAAATGGAGACTGGTTCCTGGCAGGCTGGCAGTATCAGGGAGGACTGGAAAGGACCAGCAACATCCACCTTGCCGGAGACGACATCCCAGTATTCCTGCGTTCATTCTTTAACTGCTGTGCTATCGATATCCTGCCAAACGATGGATATATCTTCAACGAACACGCAGTCCACGGCCCCCCGGACAAAATCTTCGAAGAAGCCGCCTTCCTGGAACGCTTCCGCAATCTGCTGGTAATGGACGATACACAAAACCTTTGGCTGGCAAGAGCCACCCCCAGAGCCTGGCTGGAGCAGGGTAAACGTTTATCCATAAAAAACGCTCCTACCCATTTCGGAGACATCTCCTACGAAATCACATCAGATGTTGACCACAACACGATCAAAGCAACCATAGAGTTACCAAAGCGCGGTCACCCGGATGCAGTCCTATTAAGACTACGTCACCCGCAGGCAAAACCAATCAAATCCGTCACAGTGAACGGGAAGAAATGGACTGGATTTGATAAGGAGAAGGAGACCATACGACTGAAAGGGCAGACGGGGAGAGTGGCGGTTGAGGCGAGATACTGAAGGAAGACGGGGAGACTTGGAGACGAGGAGACTAGGGGACTGGGAGGCTGGGAACGCCAATCTCCTGATTGGCGAGTGGGATTGGGATACATAACTTCTGATAAAGGAAATACTCGATGGATAACGTTCATTCAAATGAAAACCAGGCCATAATGATCTGTACGCATGATCGGTGGGCTGATCAATACGATGCTGATTATTTTGCACATTTTGGTATATATCATCAATTATCACTGGACAACCTGAAGCGGTTCATGCCTGAGGATCATGACGCATTGATTCTGGATGCTGGCGGTGGGACCGGTATCTGGGCTATGGAAGCTGCCAAACTTGGATTTCGCGTGGTGCTGAATGACATATCTGAAGGCATGCTCTCTGTTGCCAGAGCTAAGTTTACCAACCAAGGCTTCCATGACCGCATTACTATCCAGCAAGGTGATATCTGTTCAATGCCGGAGTTTACCGATGGCCAGTTCGACATGGCAATATGCCAGGGTGATCCTCTCTCATACTGCAAAGACCACAAAGCAGCAATATCGGAGCTGTCTCGGGTTGTACGCACCGGTGGAATAGTCATTGCCTCAGTAGATAATCGCCTGAGCGCAATGAACTGGCTGAAACAAACCAACGATCCCACTGCAGTTGACCAACTGCTGCAGTCCGGCAAAATCATGGTGCCCAGCGACCGTGAAACAGCAGGATACATGGTACACGCCTTTACCCCGCAGGAAATATCCGCTCTGTTCGAATCCAACGGTCTATCAGTAGAACGCATCATCGGAAAAACCGTAATATCCCATCGACTCGACCTAAAAAACTCCAAATCCCCAGCGGTGCAGGATTGGCTCCTCAAATTGGAACTACAGTATTGTGATGATCCTGCCTACATATCCTGGGGAGGGCATTTGGAGATTGTTGGGAGGAAAAGGTGAAAGCAGATACGCTACATTCTCGATAACCCAATGGCGAATACCAACAGATTTGTATGGTGCTATTTGAGTGCGTTTATTACTGGCTTTGTCGAAATAATATCAAAAATATGCTTGACATTGTGTGATATCCAGAAGTATAATCCGCATGGTTTTGTGGGACCGTAGTTCAATGGTTTTGTGCATAAGTATCATTTATGTTTCGATGTGATTGAATATTTGGAGATGAGATATGAAAGATGAGTATGAGACTAGTGATGTCGATAATAATATAAGAAACCGTAATAGTTGGTTACGCGTTTTTGTGATAGTGGTTATAGTTATAGTATTCGTCTGGAAATTAATTGAGACACCAATTCAGATTGATCTAACAAAATTCGATTTTTCAGATATGCTATCACTTATATTGGCACTTTTCGCAATGGCTCTGTCGGTTTTGTTTTATCTGAAAGCAACTGATACAAGCAATGCATTCTACGATAATACATATCGATTTACACGCGATGTTTCCGAGATACTTGGTAGGATTGAAGCTGGCTTTGGAGAACGTCTGCGTCACCTTGATGAGGGTTATTCAGGTCTTGTTAATCGCCTACCTTCCGCTTTGCCTGAACAGGTGCAGGAGGAAATTGTAAATGAGCAGAAGAAGCTTGATGAAGTAGAAAAGCAGCGAAATGAACTATTGAACGAACTTACCAAGAGAGCAAAACTACAAGATCAAGAAAAAACCACTTTTTTGAAAAGTCTTGAAGAGAAGGATATTAATTTGGCACAGTCTCGAGCCGAGATTTCTTTGCTTAGAGACCAGCTTGGTTCCATTAGAAAAGATATGGCAAAAGATGGCGATTTAGGAGTAGTGGATGCTCGAACACACGATTTAATAGTCCATTTGGTTAGGATGTTTGTTTCTGATATAGGAGGGAATATCTCTGCTATGCGTATGGATAGAAAGGAAATTAGGAATCGATTTGAAAAAATGATTTTAGGTTTAACTGAAAGCAGACAGCGTGATTTAAGACGCGCGGGATTATTGGATCCTAATATGGTGTTAAATGACATTGGATTTTCTTTTATATGGCAGGAATTACGGCAACTAATACCCTAACACCAGTCTTTGAGTTTATCATTGGTTAAAGATAGCATGCAACCGCTGACTCCATTGTAGGGATTCACAGCATTGTGTCCTGTTTCTGATTTCCTGATTTGGATTCCCTTCTACCAACCCCATTCCCTCCGTTTGCTCCACAGTTGTGCTTGGGCTGTTGGCAATCTCAGGCCGTACCGCGACATAATGTTGTAGTGACCATTCCAGCGTATAAATACGCTTCTTACTACCCCATCTCCAGCAATCTCCCCAAAGCCCCACCAGCAATCTTCCGAACACTCACCTGCTCTGATTTAGCGGCTCGTTTGAGTGCGGGCATGGCTCCTGCGTCCATAATGAGATTCTTACCGGCAACTCCTCTGTCTGCGAGAGCGCGGAAGAAGCGGGCGGAGAGGATTGATAGTTGATCATCTTTGGTGTTTAGCAACTTGGCCATATGTTTGGTTTCGTTTACGGTTGCGATAGGTGCAAGGTGTTCCGGGTTGGTTTTGGTTGTCAGGATCGCTCTTAGAACGAGTCCGGCGTGATTGTTTGAACCGAACTGACTTATTAAGCCTGTGAATTGGGATATTGTTGTTATAGTTTCGGTGTTGAGGTTTACATCCTCTGCCTTATCTAGTATTGTTTCAAGTTTGGCCGCGGTAGTCGGTATGCAAGAGATATCGCCGATATGAGCCAGGGCATTGGTGACGCAGGACCATAAACCCGGGTTTGGGTAATCCAGCCATTGAATGAGTCCCGGTATGGCTTCGCGGATTTTAAGCCTGCCTATAGCTCTGATGATTTCCCATTGCAGGCTGTACGGAAGTTCATTTAGTGCCTGGATGAGAGTTGGTGCGTCTTCTATTGTTGCAACTCTTGCCAGTTTGCTGAGGAGCAGATCATGCAGCGGTTGGTCCGAATCCGTGGAGCTTAGTGCTTGGAGAACGGTATCTCTGGCGATATTTGGGCTGATGTGTTGAAGAGTTTCCCAGTGCCTGTCCGGTATATTGGGCAGTCTTGTCTGGATTGATTCCAGTAATGGTTCGAGTGCCGATTCTGCTGTCCTTATCAGAGCCTCAGATGCTGGTTGAGCGACCAGTAACTCCGAATCATCCAGCATTTCTATAAGCAGGCCAACAGCTTCGGGACCATTCTTTTCTGCCAATACACGCACCACCGCACGGCGCACATCTGCTGACTCATCGTGCAGCTTTGACTTTGCTATCTCCATTGCTCTGTCTGTGTCGGTTGCAAAAAGTGCCAGTAGAGCGTGTACGCGGACACTGGCATCGGAGTCCTCGGCAGCTTGCACCAATGCCGTGACTGCTCGGGGTGATTGATGATTCCCCAGCACTTGAGCAGCATATTTGCGGATACGGGTATCCGGATCTGTCAGTGCTGATATGAAGCTTGAAAGATTGTTTTCTCCGGACATTATGTTTGCAGCCATATCCATACTGCCGTGTCCGATTTGAGGCTTCTGAATACTCAGAGGGAACGCTGCTATATGTTCAAGCGCCTTGAGTGCTCCCAGACGAGTCTCCGGGGATGGACTCGATATCTGCGAGCGAAGAGCATCAATCAGCTTCGGACTAGCCTGGGGAGAACGCATCGATGCAGGAACTGCCTGTCTATAGGTGTCCTGCACCATTTCTGCAACTGCAAGTTCCATTGCATCCTCAAGTAATCCTGAGTTTATACCAGCTCTGATCAGCGCAATTATGCTCTCTCCGAATACCGGGTAATCCTTGAATCCATCCGCAAAATCCCCGTTATCGACTGCCTCCATCAAGGTATCCGTTAGGTCTGCAAGAGACTCTACTGCCGGAACAGATTTCATTGTTTCTAAAGCAGTGAAGAGGGGCACTCCTGCACACAGCATGAAGGAAAAAGTTCTCAGCCAATATGCAGCATCCACTCTTGCTCTCATCTCCTCCATTTCCATCCAGGAGGTAATAATGCTTGCTGAGTGCTGCAGAACTCCACCGATCTCACCCGCACGTATAACCATTATGGACATTGGAGTGCCAAGTGTTGGCGCCAGCTCTTTCATAGCGTCACTGACCATCATCCCGCTTTGGATGGCATCTAGAATCGCTTGCGTCTCATTGCGAATAGTATCGTGATAGTCTTCTTCAGCAAGGCGTGCGAGTATAGAGACAAGGCTCTGGCCTGCTGCAATGCATTCGCTGAATCGGTGGTACCATCGGATCACATCAATCTTTATTGACACCTTATCGCTGAAGTCAGAGTGGGGTTTCGATTGTCCAATATTTTCTTTCATTACGCCCAACATCTCCTGTCTCAACTGCGCTCTGGTAAGGTTAATACGGCGCTTTATGGTGGTAATCGGCAGGTCAAGAAACTGTGCGATCTCTTTTTGGGTAAAACCATCGACAAAAAACAGGACTGCAGCCATCCGATTTGTCTCGGACAGATTCCCAAGCGCCTGCATTATCTCTGTATAGACCAGGCGTTGTTCCATAGACTGGTTCGGGTCGTTCACCGGATGCATGTCATCTGTCAACGGAATGATAGATGGATGGTTTCGCCGCAGGTGCATATTGCATTGGTTTACGGCAACTTTTCGTAACCACGCCGAAAAACAGCCGGGTTCTTTGAGCTGCTCAAGAGATCGATAAGCCGTTACGAATGCATCCTGAGCCAGATCTTCTGCGTCATGTGTGTCCCTGACCTTGAAGCATGCCAGTCTGAAGACCATATCGCGGTATCTATCGACCAGCAAGTCAAAACTCAACCTGCTGCCCGATAAAGTCGCCATCACAAGCTCCGCGTCAGATTGATTTGTTCGTTTCACATTATGCCTGCTAAGTAGATTCTGCATTGCCGGAGCGCAATTGTTGTTCATATTAATAGAGGTGCGATTTGGGATGGAAAGGATACATTAACAGAGAAAAAAGTTCGAGCTTACGAGTAGTTTCGGTAATATGCGGGATAATTCCTTGTGGTGCAGTGTGAATTTACAACATCTATGAACTGGCTGCTTTGATGCTTCAGCCGTAGGGTACGCCGCGTGTTCTTTCATTAGTTCGGTCTTGCCAATAGTCAGGCATACGATTTAGATGCATAATAGCGATTATATATCTCCTTCAGTCTTAAACCATGCTGACAGGTTGTCTGCATGTGCATACAAACAGATTAATACATGTGTGTTTCCGAGACAATTGTCGTATATTATTCTCAATTAGTGTCATTGCATACAAAATCATGATATACTGTACACTAATCAACAAAGATAACAAATGGAGAATATATAAATGATAAGACTTCTTCTTCTCGGGATGATATTGTGTATTGCATTGGCAGGTTGTGGCGGCAATGATGGCGGACCGGTTCAATCAAAATATGCTGGTCATTGGATGGGTGATTGGGCTGAAGACGGAACTAATTGGAGTGGAACTTTTGATCTTAACATTACCAATAATGGATCCATCACAGGAATCAGTCACGACATCATAGAAGATGCACCATGCACGATCACTGGTACTATAACTTCTGCTGGGTTGATGTCAATTACTTTTAACTACCAGACTTGGGCAATTCATGCGAGTGGAACAGCCAGCATTGCAACTAATGGACATCTTGTCTCTGCAGAGTTGGTTGCGCCTGCCGATGAACCCTATTTTCGCTCAATCGCCATCGACCTTACAAAACAACTGTAAAAATTTGTTCAATGCAACCTGCAATACCAAAAATGACTCCCCGGAATCAATTCCTGGGAGTCATTCTAAATTGTGGAGATACCTGCCTGTTAACTCGTTTATTTGTCGCTCTTTTTCGGCTTCGACAGCCCAGGAATCTTCGATTTCAACCCGAGATGGATTTAGACTTTCTAATAACTCATCGACCAATTGAGTTCTCAATTCAATCGGAAGTGAAACAGCTTCTTCCATCAATTTTCTGTGGCTATGCATATGTTATCCTCAACCTATAGTTGTATGTACTATCCATTGTCCACTCTCAATTATCAATTGTCAATTGCAGTTATGCTCCCTCATCCTATGATTCCCAACCGAATCACATTCCAGGACAGCTTTGGCAGTTTTGCGATCAGGCAGTTACCCTCACATTTAGCTCCGGTCAATGATTTTGGCGTAACACAATCAGGATTCTCTGCTGTATTTACGGCTTCCAGGTTGTCGTTGAACAGGGTGGTGTGTTCTATTACTGTGTAGCTGTCTGCTAATGCTCTTAGTTCTACATTCAACATAGAATCTTCTTCCTGGTTGCGGTTTAGGGCGAAGATGGTTATTTCGTTGGTTTCTTCATTCAGGTTGATGGATAGTGCCACTTCGGGGACATCGTCGAACTCTTTGGTGCTGTGTTTGGGGGAGTCTAATATGGAGTTCAGCACAGTGCCTCTGCCGTATTTGGATGCGTGCAGGTACGGGTAGAATATGGTCTGTTTCCATGCCGAACCATTATTAGTTGTCATTATTGGGGCTATTACGTTTACCAACTGGGCCAGGCACGCCATTTTAACTCTGTCTGCATGATTCATTAGTTCTATCAACATTCCACCAACTACAAGGGCATCCGCCATGTTATAAATATCTTCAACAACAGGAGGCGCTACACTCCAGCGCTCTTGAGGTTGGATTGAACCGTGATACCACACGTTCCATTCATCAAATGAGAGCTGCATGGTCTTCTTTGATCTGGTTTTAGCTTTCACATAGTCGCATGCTGCGGAAACTGTATCTATGAAAGCTCCCATACCGATTGGGGCAGCCAGGAAACCAGCCAAATCGTTATCAGGATTTCCTATGTATGTGTGCAGCGAAATGTAATCAACGTGCTCATAGGTATGCTCCAGAACTTCAGCTTCCCATGCTGGATAAGTAGACATAAAGCGTCCGGAGCTTCCGCAGGTAACGAGCTCTATGCTTGGGTCAGTGAGTTTCATAACCTTTGCAGACTCGCAGGCTATGCGGCCATATTCTGTGGCGGTCTTGTGGCCTATCTGCCAGGGACCGTCCATCTCGTTACCCAGGCACCAGACCTTGACGTTGTGGGGATCGGAATAACCGTGTTCTTTACGCAGATCGCTCCAGTAGCTTCCACCGGGATGGTTGCAGTATTCCACCAGCGCACGAGCTTCATCCGGCCCTTTTGTGCCAAGGTTAACAGCCATCATTACTTCGCTGTCGACCTTCCTACACCAATCGGCGAACTCATTCGTGCCGAATTCGTTTGTCTCAGTCAAGAACCAGGCAAGCTCCAAGCGTTTGGGACGTCTGTCTTTCGGGCCCACACCATCCTCCCAATTGTAACCCGAGACAAAATTGCCACCGGGATAACGAATAATGGGGACATCGAGTTCTTTGACCAGATCAATAACATCCCGCCGGAACCCATTTTCATCTGCAGTAGGATGCTCAGGCTCATAAATGCCGTGGTAGACCGCTCTTCCCAGATGCTCAATGAATGATCCATACAGGCGTTTATCTACCTGACCTATAATAAAATCCTTATCTATGATTGCTTTTGTTGTATTCATGGGTACCTCATCTGGTTGTGTCACGGCAGGCTGGAAGCCTGCATCACAATTTGTCTTTCTTTATTAACGGTAGGTGTATGGTCCATAGATCCTTCTTTGTGTTTCCATCCATATCTACTGTTACATCAAAAGTGTATTGAATCCCGCCAGTGTCTTTTATAACTTCCATTTCATTTATGGCTGCGGTTTTTGTGGATGCCTTTATTAATGCCTGGTTGTCTGCATTGCCAAAGTCCTTGCATTCCCACCAGGCTGTTCTAAGTCCGTATTGAAACATCTCTTTGAAGTATTGGCGCTGTTCTTTATTCAACATCGAAGTATCCAACCCATCTTCGGAGAAAAGCAACTTGCGTTGCCACGGATTTAACTGAAGATAGAAGCGCATAAGCCCCTCAGTATCGCGACGTTCCCAGAAGATCCCGATGGACTTGTCCAGGAGTGTGTCGCTGTTGATATTCTCTTCAATCTGTTCACGACTCAATGTTACCATCTGTGCGTAAGTGTCGAGTGATAGAATATTGTTCTTTGTTATTTCTTTTCGCCATTCTTCTACCAATTCATCAGGTATCTGTGAGGTTCTCCTTCTGAACCAATCTCGCCTGCGCAGCTCAATTGTCGAACCGTGTTTTTCGTAATTGCACAGACAAGCCTTGCATAGATTTTTCAGTACCTTTGAGATTTCTGCTTTAGCTTCCGGTTTATAATCACCCAGTACAACTGCATAACTGTCCGAAACAATATTCATCTTTGATGCATCTGCAATGATCTTCTGCAACATTTGGTAGGACAGTCTGGGATATGCCATATTCCCAATAGTCTTTGTAGCTGCTTCAATAGACTTCAACATATCATCAGTTAACTGTGCATTGATTTCCTTTGTCAGGTCAGCATCTAAAGGATAATCTAAAATCGGATCATACATAAAGTAGTAGTCTATATCTTTGTTGGCTGAACCGGCAACATCATACAGTTTGTCCATTCCTTCCTGGTAAGATTCATAGCCCCCTTTATCCATAGTCAGTGCTGACATGGCTAGGGAGGCCCTGACACTGGCGTTCTCCGATCCAGGATAGTAGAACCAACCAACTTTGTGATGAGCAGTATGATCGTCTAAATGTATGGGGCTTCCAATACTGCCAAATGTACTCAATTGTGTGCGTTGAATGCTTTCATAACCTGGAAGTGCAGGGGTTACTTGAATAGCACAGCCAGGTAACCGTTTTTCCAAGTCGGCAGGGAGTGCTTCCGCTTTTCTCTGTATTTTGTCGTATTTCTCATATTCGCGGAGCACATCACAATATAGCAACTGGCTTGAACGTGATAGCGAATCATATGGTATCTGTGCATAATGATCACCACTCACAATCATCTCTTTTAAACCGCTAAACTCTCCAATAAGTTGTGTTACTAATTGCGCGAATCCTGTCGAGGCACACATATACAGATATGGATCAGTCTCCTTCAATTTTGCTGCATCCGCATCAGATAGCTTCGATGCTGCAGCAAATGAATCAAGCATTTCTGTTCTGCGTTTATGAACTTCCTGAGAAAGCTCATTTGCACGTTTATCGGCCTCTGCCTGCATTTTTGACAGAAGTTTTCGATCCAAATTCAGTGTATAGATACTGGAGGTTTTCTCTTCTTTCTGTGTCCATTTGAACTTCATTACCCGTGAAATGGAGTCCATTAATTCTCCAAGGCTGACTCCTTTTACATAGACATTCATACGTCGGTCTCTGACTTGCCAGTCCTGTTTACTATATCCCGCGTGCAGTTCAACGCCAGATTTCTTTGATAAATCAACCAGGATTGTCTTTACAGGAGTGTGCCATACTTCATAGTCGATTTTCTGTGCAAGGCGAGGATCGGATTCCTTATCTGCTGTGTATGTCCAAGGAATTTGTTCCAAGACCACTTTCTGTGCATGGCAAACAGCTGCAGACATAACAAAGACGCAAATAATACTGAATATATGGCGTGTATATTTCATCGTTTCCATCCTTTTCAACGTGGGATTCAACAAATATGGTGTAAAAAGTTCCGTGTTGCTCATAGCTTGGGTGACACAAAGAGACTTGATGACGTATTTTATTCCCGAATAGCAGAGTTGTCAAATAATATCAGCATTAGGGATGTGAGGAACGGAGTTTCGGATAGAACCACTTTACACTGGTGTTATGCACTGAATATGATGGAACTGGATGGCAGGCTGGAAGCCTGCACCACAATCTACCGGTGATATTTTGTGATGCAGGCATCTTGCCTGCCGTTTCATCGCAGGCTGGAAGCCTGCACCACAATTACTTATCCTTTTACTGGAACAATAAATATCCTGTCGATTGAAATTGACTCAGCAGTGCTGGGGTCTCCTCCGGGGGCGGCCCAGAATATCAGTTTTTCGGATATATCGAATGTACCAAGCTTAATGGTCACATATTTACCATCGGGCATGGTTGATGCGTCTATTCCTATAGTGGGAGCGATGATTTTCGTGGCGTCATCATACAGGCCTACTTCGAAGACCTTTCCGGACTTAGCGGGTTTGGTCACTTTGGCACTGACGTAGATGTCGGCTTTAGCTACTCCCAGCAGCACCAGTTGGAACAGCTTTTTCTGAATTGCCCAGTCAACATGGTTGCAAGGCATAACCAGGCATTTGCCATCAGACGCATCCGGGTCATTGGCCTGATATACCCATCTTTCACCCATTGGTGTTTCAAGGTCTTTGTCCTGGATATCGTACCACTCAGTATCAGCCAGGTTTGCACACTCTGCAGGCTTTTTGGCTGTCTTGGTCATATCCGGGTTCAAGTCTATACCGAGAATTGAATACATAATGGGTTGGCTTTCGCTGAAGTTATAATTATTGTTGGCTTTGCAATAGGCTCCGTATACATTGATGAAGTCTTTTCTGGTCTTGTATTTTAATACTCCGCTGTCAGCTATGCGTGTCCGGTAGTCCTCCGGGGATATCAACCACGCAACCTGAAACGCCAGTCTCTCAGCAAGGACTCTCGGTTCGTAGACAGGATCACCTGTAACGCTATCCAGTGCTGCGTTCAAGTATTTGAAGCACGTTATCATTTCATCGCTGGTCATCCAACTGTTATCATGCATAAAGCAGCCCAGTTTTACTTTCTTGTCGACTACCAGCTTTTCGGTGTACTTGAGGAAATCATAAATATGAGGAGCAGCAGGCTTTCCATAATATCCATCGAGGAACTCTTTGATTAATTTATCGGTGTCCTGGCTGGGGTCCCAGAGGAGTTTAGCTATCAGCCAGCCTTTAAGTCTGTCGAAACCGGAATTATAGTTGGCGGAATCACCCTGTTCAAAGATTCCCATTACGTTGTTTTCGGCAAAGACATTGATGTTATCACCCAGTACATGGTAATTGGGGTGAGCGATGTGGTAGTTCAAAAAATTGCACGCATAGTCCCAGATAAACATCCGCTTAGAGATTTTCTTCCACTGGGTCAGATCCCTGTAGAAATCTTTGTTTGACTCACCCTTAAGGTTCTCAGCATAATTGCATTCAATAGAACACAACCGGATGATCATATTGTCTCTTGGTACGATGTCTTTGGGAATCCCTCTTGTATAAAGATAAGCCAGAGTCTCTACATAGAAACTTGGGTATTCCTTCTTTACAGCATCTGCTACCTGGTTGACTGCGTATAGCATTAACCCGGATTGGCCACCATATTTCTCAGCCAGAGCGTTGCATTCTTCACACTGGCAATACTTGTAGTTGTCATTCTGGGAGACTGAGACTATACCTGTATCAGGATTTTCCTTGCATGCTTTCAGAGTGTTCTTTATCAGTTCAGCAATCATCTCTTTGTTGGACAAACACAGCTGATTTACTCCGGATAAACGTTTACCCTCGGAATAGGTGAACCACTCAGGGTGGTCTTTGCCATAGACACTGTATGGTATGAGATTATCAAATGTATGGACGAACCCGATGAAACCCAGATGCCCACCCATCTCAGGTGGGATCTTGTTGAAGTGACCGTTAAGTTTCATCTTAATCGGGTAAGTGGTATCAGTCATATTGGATCTGAAGTAGCTCTCCCTGATCGCGAACTTAGGGGTATACTTCCTGTTTATGCTGCCGATCTTTATGTCCTTAATACTGGGGACATACTCAGCGTCATAAGTCCACCACCTGCAGCCTAGATAATCTTCCAGGAAAGTGTACACAGCGTAAAGTGTTCCCCGGGGACGATCTCCAGCCAATATGAGAGCGCCTGGCAGAGTCTTTATGATAATTCCATCCGACTTAAGCGTCTTCCAGTCGAAACCTTTGAGTAAACTCTTTGTGATACTGGTTTGACCAACATATATATTGACTTTACCTTTAGAGGAAGTCTCGGATACAGGCAATTCAATGCCTGATATAAGCTTGATGTACTTGGTAAACTCTCTTGCAGCATATTTTTCCGGTTCAGTAGCATCTTTACCCAGGACAACTACTGACTTGCTGGTTATGGAGAGTGAACTAGCAAGACATGATGTCGAAGCTAGAAGCAGAATACAGAGAATAGCGGATTTTAATAACACTGATGTAACCTCAAATTTCAGAGTTTGATGATGATATGTTACCACAAGATAAATCCCTCCAGATAGCCCGGAGGGATTTATCATATGGGATTAGATGTTGACTGGATTGCTACTCTATTGAACAGCTAGACTCCACTTCGTCCCGTTGCCTTTGCTGGTTATTTGAATCAAGCGAGAACCATTGGCAGATAGAGTAACGACTGCCTCCTGGTCATCTACAAGCGCGGAACACTTTGAATCGAATGGAATTCCGGCTATTACGATGCTGCCTGACTGGTCTTCTGGACGGTTCAACTCACCGGTCAGTTTGTGACTGGCGTCATCCCAAGCCACATTTGAAAGCTCACTGCCTCCGCTCTGGTGGAATGTGGTGCCAATCGGCCACGGGTGATTTCTGGGTTTCCGTATAACCAGTAGTTTGACAGCAGGTGCTCCGAATACAATATCCAGCATCCCGGGTTCTGATCTGTCTACAAGTGAAGTCAAATCCCCAAGGTGTGTGTACGCACCAGCAGGAAGTTTGGGAATGGGAATCTCTCCAAGGAACTGGCAGGACCAGAACTCATGTGCCCAGTAGGAGGAATCAGGGGACAGTCCGATAATATCAAATGGTACCTCGAAACGTCTTGGTGTCACATATCCATTCGATGCGATATCCGGGTCCGCAATATTGAACACTGCAACCAAATCCCATTCATCCCAGTCAGCTACTACATGGTTGTGCCATACATTGGCGCCTTGTGGATGGCTTCGGTGGTCTGCTGCTATTCGGGTTCCCTGGGCAGAGTCGTAAGCCAATGAGCTAATTTTTATAGGGTAGAATAGATCCACAGCTTTTGCGCTGGTAACTGCTGCAGGCATGGCTGATAGCAGCACCTGCCAGCGATCTTCCTGCAGATGCATCAAATTTTCACTTATGTCTACATGTCCACCCATCATAAATGTTGTGGTTGACCTTACCCTTGCTTCTTCAAGTGTGCCTGGCAGCCCTACCACAATACACGATGGCTGAACCAGCCCAAGCTTGCTGTTCTTGTACCTGTTTGTTGCCACCGCCATATAGACATTTCTCAGATGCCCGAGATTGGATTCAGTGTTGCCTGTGTCGTTATTGCCATAGATCAACTTGAATAACCCAAGGCCGCCCATGTGGGTGCTGGTGCAGTTGATCACCAGGCCTTCTTCTCCCTGGGAGTTCATAGCATCCTGGACAACTTCGGCTACGTTACGGAACGCTTCCAATGAGTCTGCAGCAGCTATGCTGGGATCGTGAAAGTGTCCGGATGTTCGGAGGTTACCGCCGAAATCCCACTTTAGGAATCTTACTCCACGCTCTGCCAGGGATTCTATGCTCTTTTTGATCCAGTCTACAGCACCAGGATGTGTGGCGTCCAGATTGTAAACATCATAGTGAGGTTGCCAAAACCACTTGTAGTCAGTGTGTGGCTTACCTGACTCATCCGACAACAGCCACTCAGGATGTTCATTGTAAATTGGATGGTCTGCCGATATACAAGTAAATCCACTCCAGACTCCCAGCTCAAATCCAATTTCCTTCAAACCATCAGATAGATACTTCAGACCGTGGGAAAACCTTTCGTTTTCTTCGAAGTAACAGGCGATGTCACCCTTTTCCCATCCAAGATCTACCTGTATATAGCGCAATCCGAGTTCATCCAGCTTACGCTCTTTTGCAACACGAGCTGTTTCCAGGATCAAGTTTTCCGTTACCCCCAACCGGTAAGGATACCAACTGCACCAGTTGGCAAAGGGGTCGGGTAAGTCCTTTATCTTATAACGCTGCGCAAGTCTATCCGCATAATCATCCTGTATCTTGAAAGGATCCATGCCAATTTCTATGCAAAACTCCTCGAGTTCTAGAGTTTCTCCAGGTGTAACAGGAATTCCGCCACCCGGTATTGAGACGTTCCATGCGGTAATTCGGTCCTCATCACTCAATGCAGGAACTTCATAAAGCATCTTGGAAAAAACAGCCCAAGCTCCATCCACATTGTCCATTCCGTCCTGTTTACGCTGAGATTGCACTTCAGATCCACCACCAATAGCGCCATACCATCTGTCGTAGCTCTCAAATCCAACCAGCAGTCCAACCTGATCATTCGGATTATAAACTACCGATATCCCGCGCGATTGGAAGCTTCTCTTGGCTCCTCCAAGAGAATGCAACCCATCGCATCCTGACAATATTTGAGCAATGCTGCGGACCTGGCCGGCTGTGTCGGCATTTTCCATGATCCGCACTTCACCTAAATTGCTGCCGATGTCAAAAGATGCATTTGGGACACCTTGAGTCGTTAACAGGTCAATATGATCAAAGGTGACAGTTGAAGAGCTGGTATTGGTTATTTTACTGGTAAATAGAACCCGTGTTTCATTAATCTGCTGGATAGTCTGCTCAACAGCAATCGGGCAGTCCGGATTTTCCCAGCGAAGATGCCATTCTCCTTCGATAGACTGGCTGAATGCTTCCAGACGCATTGTGTAAAGGCAGTTAGCTGCTGTGATTTTAGTTACAGCAGGACCAATTTTGAAACCATCCCAACCGGCAGCAGAGATTGATACACCATTGGAATCTACGCCAACCCGAATACCCAATTGCTTTGAATTATACAACTATGCACAACCTTTCCGAGAAATATTATGCTATTTCTGTTTCTGCTCTTGTATGGCATACAGTCTGGTTTTGGGCCAGTGCCTGTAGTCAAGTGTATCTTTGAGAACACTCAGAGTATCCCCGGGCGAAGCTGGAGCTTTGCCGCCATATATGACAAAGTGTGAAGCCTCAGGGCCATAGTTCAGACTTACAGCACCCATCCCGTCTCCTGGTCCCACGATCATTGTGGTCCCTACTTCGGGGGTTAGCATTCCTATCATTGCGCTATTAGGCACATACTTGGCAGCCCAGGTGAGCCCTTCAGCAAAGTTGGTGCAGCTCAGTCCATTTCCCATTGGTTTTAGAGGGCCAGATTCTCCATTGGACATTATGTAAGTTCCAGGGATCTTACTTTCAACACCCATCAGTTTGTAATCGTCGTAGTTGCAGAACCATGATGTTCCGGAATCAAGGTTTACTTCTGCCCACTCAACCCCTGACCAAACAGTGATCGTTTTTACAACATCAATAGTATCTTTCAGTCTGATTCGTGTAAGCACTGGGCCATCCGCCAATACTTCGATATTGTTGGGGGCATTTCGGCTTACGCCATTAATGTCAGCAAATCCCGACCAGTCGGTATCACCAGGATGTGTGAGGTCCAGATTGTTCATCGACTTCACTTCCCAGCGATATATGTGTCCACCTTCAGTGCCAATCAACAATCTCAGTTTATCGCTCTCGACCAGCTTGCCATTTGGGGCATCGGTTATACGTATGGTTGTATCTTCTGAAGCCTTATATGCTTTTGTAGGTGAGAAATACAGGAAGTAGGTTCTGTCAGTGCCTTTTTGCAGTGTCCCTGCTGCAAGGAAGACCAGTTTGCTTGCCTTGCCCTGCGTTATGATCTGGGAAGGCACAATGGACTGAGTGGAAGTTACAGGATCAAACTGAACCAGTTGAACACCCTTGGCTATTGCGTTCAGTTTTGTAACATCGAGTTCAACTGGTTGGTCAGATCTGGTAAACTCACCAGCGGATACACTGAAACCAATACGTTTATCAAAATCAGCAAGTTGCCAGGCTGTTTCAGGCAGGTATGTGCTGTTAGCCTGACTGTCGGGAATAGACCTGCGTACTGATGTCTCAACTACACCCAACCCGATCTTATCACCGGCAGGTAATTCCTTGCCTGTCTCCAAACACTCAAGTGCATCTCCCAGCCCCTTGATCAGTACATCATACTTTTCAATTAGAGTGTTGTATCTGCCTGCTATTCCATCCAGGGAATAGGGTCTGGCTTCACGGTTCCAGAGTTCGATATATCTATTCCGCAAAGCAACGTGCTCTGCTTTGGTCTTCATAAAGATCGTCATTGCTTTGTTAATGCCTGCCTTAGCAATGGATCTGTTTGTCTGGTTCGCATAAGCCTTCTGGTAAGCCTCTGCAGCATCCATATAGGCAAGCATTCGATCACCCATGAGTTTCATTCTTTGGGTGCCGAATATGAAGTAATCTATCTGGTCTGCATTTATCCTGGCATCCTTCTTTGCAGCGTATAAATGCTTGAGTGCCGGATTTACCAGATTTAAGAGTGAATTTGCCTGATTCAGAGCTGATTGGCGTCCTGCAAATGAACCAAAATCTCCCTGCCAGAACCTTCCATCACCCATTCCGCCATAACCGGGGAGTGAGTGGGTTTTAGTAAGCAAGGTGATTGCCTTGCCGAATTCCTCTCCCTTTTCTCCAAACATCACTGCGCCGATTCGCTTGTTGAAGTCCTCAATGTTGGTTTTGGAGCCGGCCCAGGAGCACTCAGCGCCCCATGCGATCCCATGCCAGTTGTAACCCATCAGGTTCTCGCCGTCATCTCCCCAACTGGTATTCAACATTCCCATCGCGCCGTATTTGACTCCGGATCTCACATAGTTTCGGATGTTGATGTTGGCAGTATTGAAATCCGGAAGAATCCGGCTCCAACTACTGACACCCGGGCATACGAAGAAATCATATCCTGAGTTCTTGAATGGAGTTACTGCATCATCAAAAGAAGCCCCGGCGTGGTATCCCCATGAGAGCATTATGGTGTCTTTCGGAATATCGTTTAGATTCTCCGGGTGTTGCAGGATGATATCACCCCACATCATCATGCGTTTACCATATTTATTGGTTATCAGGTCATGAACACGCTTGATGTGCTGAGTATAGACTCCTCCAACGCCGATCTTCTGTGCCAGAGGTTTTGATGGTCCGGTGCCAAGTTCATAGGTTTCATCGCAGTCTATGTTAAACAGTGGGGATTCTAACAACGGCAACTGCTCGGAGTACATCTCATCCAGGAGTTTATATGTTCCCTCGTTAGTTGGGTCAAGGCAGTCTCCACCTTCTTTGAGGTGTGCATATTCGGGGTGCTTTAGGATGTGATAGAAATGCCCCAGTGACTGCTGGCATCCGACAATATCAACATCGTAGTTCTTAGAATAGCTGACCAGCGATTTCAGGTCAGCCGGAGTCAGACTTCCATTAGCTGGTCCTATCACGGGATTCTTGGCAAATGCGAACTGGTGTTCCAGGTAGTATGTGAAGAAGTTCATCCTGAGATACCGTGCATTTCTGACCTGCATCTCGAATGTCTTGAGCTGCGAGTTTCTACCACGTGTGATATCGTCCTGAAAACCTCTGTATTGAAGGCTTGGATAATCTCGAATCTCAACGCAGGGAATGCCACTTCCCGTAGAGTTTGCAATGACCAATTGCCGAAGGGTCTGAATACCGTTTACCAGCCCGGCAGCGCCGATAGATTTGATGTCTATACCATTGGCCGAGACATTCAGAATATATCCCTCTATGTCTGTAGGCAAGGAGGTTGTGGTTGGAAGTTTCGTTCCAATATGCAGTGAAAACGCGTTAGCTTTCATTTGTGGGAGTGGTTTGACACGGCATTTAATCCTGAAGAATGTTCTAATGTCACCTGCAAGATCGGTAGCTGCCTGGATACCGGCCTGGGTATCCGAGACTGTTATATCAAGTCCACTCGAGATTTTATAACTACCATTTTCCAGTGTCACTGATTTTGGAAATGGGATTAGCCTTAACTGTGTAATTGAATTAGTGGCCAATGCCTGTCCCTGCAGGCAACAAAGAAGCACTGTTGCCATAAACAGAGCTAATAATAAACGAAACTTGCTCATCCAATACCTCCAAGTGATTATAAGGATAGACTTATTCCTGGCGGGTGCACTAACCTTCGTGAAATCCTGGTATTTTAGGTGTTTTATGCTATCACATTGAATAATGCATTTTGGATGAGGTTATATAAGAGGTTGATACAGACGGGATTATTGTATCTTGAATCGCTCAGAAATCCTATTGCTCTGTATGTAGTAGGGTGTCTATGCTGTCATCAATCCTTGAGAAACGGCAGGAGAGTATGTAGCCGCCTTCCTGTTCTGAAGGATTAGGGACGGTACGTAAAACATAAGCAAGACCAGTGACACTTTCTGTCTTCGGTTTACCTTCTACATCCACCATTATGACTTCGCCGGGTTCTACATATTCAGGAATAGTAATCCGCATTCCTCCGCGGCTGATATCATCGGTTGACCCTTCAATTCTTATAGGATCTGTTTCAGATTCGTCGCAATATGCAGCCATTCGAATTGGGAGTTTCATTGGAAACCTGGGATGCTTTCGTCTCTGAGTTCTGTAAATTACTACCGGTTTACCCATTTGGAGCATAAATACGGGTTCCTGGATAATATCAACGACCTGACTTGTGAAGCTGTAATGTGCATCTTTTCCAGCGACTCCAACCCGTATGCTTGCTCTCAATGGAACTTCACATATTCTATTGGATGAATCTTTAATTGGGCTTAGGTAAAGGTAACGATCGTCTCTCTGCATTATGGTACTAGTCATGTTGCCTGTTCTGCTCATACCAAGAATTTGAACATCAACCTGTTTCCCCAGACCAAAAAGGAGTTGGCTGCCAATGGTTGCAGATCCAGCCTTTTTCAATACCTCTTCCAGGCATTCGTATACATGCTTGGAAGCTTCTTCAATATCCCAAGACCCGAGTCCAACTATACGGACGTCCTGAGTAGCGGATGGACATATACATTTGCGTCCGCATTCGGGTGCTTCAAATGCTAATACTGGAATGTCCAAACAAAGCGTTTTGACTTGTTCAATCATCTGAAGGCATGGGGATTCGCCTGCGCAACTCATGACAACCAGATCAATTTCACCCTCTGCCAGTCTACTTGCTGCCGAGGGGACATTAAATGAGAAATCCGCTCTGTAGCCTCTGCTAGCCAATTTGGCAGCCAGATTTCTGCAAAATCCAGCTCCTTCGTCAACCACCAGTATATTTCCACCGAGCGCGAACATTTTTGCCTCCATGTGCAAATCAGAAATACGAACTACCCCATCCATTTGGGCATGATCCATATTATAAGTCCAATTATATGAATAGTATAAAAAGCCACCGAAAAAGACACGCAAACATCTGTGCTATCTTATCTGGCAGGAACAGAAAGCTGAGGTTTGCCAATATTTTAGGTTGACTAACATGTAATATTCTCGCAAGAATCATGCCAAAGGCCTCTTGATTTAACTATTTGTTAAAACAAATAAAAATAGCATGTTCTTTGGAGGTAATTTGATGAGTGTGATTTCTCCTGATATTTGTAAATAGATAGCTCACATAACTTTCGCTATATAGTAAAAAATAGTGCTCATAGGACTATTGATGACATACAGCTTGCAAATATAGTGATTGTGAATCTGCCATTTCTACAAGTATGGTGAATGATTACTAACAAGCAAATTTTCTGAAATGTCGATGTCTCAGCCGTGAGTTTAATTATAAAGATACCTTTTCGCAATCTCGCCATAAATGCCGTTTGCAGTATTTGACCCACCCGGACTCCGAGGTATATAATTGACTAAGTACACTTGTAACTGAGTCGTCTGCGATATAACTGCTATTTTTATCTGTGAGTTATGCAACTGCACGCCGAAATAATGAACCAGTTCTGCATGCTGTTGATGTAAAGGCATCTCGTGTGTGGCCCCTGCTAAGAGACAGGGGCTTTACAGCATTACCCGGAGGGATATAGATGAAAGTCCTTGTTACCGGAGCCGATGGAATGCTTGGGAGCAGAGTCTGTAAGGCGCTATCCTGCAAGCATGAAGTGATTCCAACAGACCTGCTTTCATCACGTCTACCTCTTGATATATGTGATTCTGATGCAGTATTTGAATGCCTGAAAATGCAGCTTCCTGAACTGATCGTTCACTGCGCTGCAATGACTGATGTTGATGCCTGCACTAGAAACCCGGATGAAGCATTCAGGATAAATGCAATCGGCACTTCGAACCTGGCATGTGCTGCCATTGAAGTAAATGCTTCACTGATTTATGTAAGCACGGACTATGTATTCGATGGAACAGAAAACAGACCATATACGGAATTTGATCAACCTAATCCGATTAATGTATATGGCGCCAGCAAGCTGGCTGGCGAGAACATTGTAAAAGAATTGCTCACAAAGTTCTACATAATAAGGACGAGTTGGCTGTTTTCACCTACTCACAAGAATTTTCCTCTCAGCATTCTAAGGGCTGCTCAGGCTGGCAAGGAGTTGAAGGTTGTTTCCGACCAGTTTGGTTCCCCTACATATGCTGATGACCTGGCAAGTTTTATAGAATCTATTGCAGATTCAAAAAAATACGGGACATATCATTTTACAAATGCCGGAAGTTGTTCGTGGTATCAGTTTGCACGGAAAATACTCGACCTTGCCGGCATGTCGCACATCAATATAGCGCCCATAAAGTCGGCGCAGTGGCCTACACCGACAGTTAGGCCTAAATACTCGGTCCTCAGACGTTACAGGTCAGAACTGACAGGGAATGATGTCAACAGAACCTGGGAAGAGGCCGCAGCGGAGTTTATCAGAGAATGGACTATAGTAAAACAGTAAACCTGCCTAAAACCGATTTTCCGATGAAGGGGAACCTGCCCCAAAAGGAACCGGTCATACAGAAGACCTGGGAAGATAAGCAGATCTACCAGAAGCTTCTGACACGCCCGGCACCTAAAGGCGCGTACATCCTGCACGATGGGCCACCTTACTCAAACGGGGATATCCATATCGGGCATGCACTCAACAAGATTCTCAAGGATTTTGTTATCAAGTATATGGCTATGAACGGCCATACAGCTCCATATGTCCCGGGTTGGGATAACCATGGAATGCCTATTGAGAACAAGGTTGGAGAACAGTTCCGCAAAAAGAACATTCATCCAACGAAACTTGAGATGCGCCATGAGTGTCGCAAGTACGCCAGAAAATGGGTGGATACTCAGAAAGAACAGTTCAAGCGACTGGGGATTCTGGGCGACTGGGAAGATCCTTATCTGACAATGAGTAAGGGATACGAGTCTACCATAATCAAAGTCTTTGGTGAACTCGCGGAGCAGGGATACATATATCGAGGTCTGAAACCGATACACTGGTGCATCAACGATGAGACTGCGTTGGCTGAGGCAGAGATCGAGTATGCAGACCATAAGTCGTTCTCGATTCACGTCCGTTTCCCATTGATCAGCGATCCTAACGGTTACTTCAAGGGTAAATCACCTGAGCATTGTTACACCATAATCTGGACCACTACTCCGTGGACTATTCCAGCAAACCTTGCTGTCGCCATCCATCCTGATGAAGACTATGTTCTGGTTGATGTTGGGGAAGATCGATATCTTATCGGGAAAGAACTTCTCCAGGCAACTATGGATGCGATGGGAGCCAGGGACTTTACTGTTGTAAAGTCTATAAGGGGATCGAAACTTGAGGACTTGACCTTCAAGCATCCTCTCTTCGACCGTAAGTCCATAATTGTTCATGCTGATTATGTTACGACAGAGGACGGGACCGGAGTTGTCCATACTGCACCGGGTCATGGCCGTGAGGACTTTGAGACTGGACGCAGATATGGTCTGACACCATTGTGTCCGGTGGACGAAAAAGGATATTTTACAAAGGATGCAGGGCAGTTTGAGGGCCTTCATATCCTGAGACAGGGTAACAAGGCAGTGATAGATGCCCTTGCAGAGTCCGGAAACCTGCTTGCATCGGGAGAGATTTCTCACAGCTATCCGCATTGCTGGAGATGTCACAACCCTCTGATCTTCAGGACAACTGTCCAGTGGTTTATGAACTTGGACCATGAGGATCTCCGCCACAAAATCCTTGATGCTATAGAGAATGTGCAGTTCTATCCTCCGGAAGCCAAGAACAGGCTGACTGCGATGATAGAGAATTCTCCGGACTGGTGTCTTTCCAGGCAACGGTCATGGGGTGTTGGAATACCGGTTTTCTACTGCAGAGACTGTAATGAAGCAATCATGACCAAAGAGAGTATTGATGCAGTCTATCAGGATTCTGAGGCAAATGGGGCTGATTCCTGGTATGAAAAGACACCTGAACAGATACTCCCTGACGGTTTCACCTGCCCGGCATGCGGTGGAAAAACGTTTACCTCGGAAGAGGATGTTCTGGATGTCTGGTTTGATTCAGGATCCAGCAGCAGGGCAGTTGTGGAGAAACGACCCCATCACTCGTATCCGGCAGACACATATTGTGAGGGTTCAGACCAGCACAGAGGTTGGTTTAATAAGTCTTTGATCGTCGGTATGGCCACAAAGGGTATACCACCGTTCAAAGAGATCATCAGCCACGGGTTTGTATTGGATTCCGAAGGCAAGGCAATGAGTAAGTCGATCGGAAATACCATCGCTCCGCAGAACATAATCCAGCAGATTGGCGTCGATGTTCTCAGGCTGTTTATATCATCTACAGACTATTCTGAAGATGTGCGAATAGGGGATGAGATACTCAAACGAGTCACGGAGAGCTATCGCCGTATCCGTAATACATTCCGGTTTATGCTGGCTAATCTCAGTGACTTTGATCCTGCAGTGGACAGAGTTGCGTTTGAAGATATGGAACGGCTGGATCGCTATGCCTTGCATAAGTTGGAGGATCTGGTTGCGAATGTAATCCCGGCCTATGATGCCTATGAGTTCCACAAGGTATACAGGTTAGTCTACAGTTTCTGTTCTCAGGAATTAAGTTCGCTGTATCTGGACATACTCAAAGATAGACTGTATGCTTCAGCGCCGAAGTCTGCACTCAGGCGTTCTGCACAGACTGTGCTATATGAAGTTACCAGCGTGCTTGCAAGACTGATCGCCCCGATAATCCCTCACACTGCTGAAGAAGTCTGGCAGTATATACCGGGTGAAAAAGCGGAATCAGTTCTACTTGCTCATTTCCCGTTTGTGCGACCTGACTATACGGACAAGGGAACTGCCGAAAGAGGCGATAAGATACTTGAGGTTAGAGAGCAAGTATTGCTTGCACTCGAAGAAGCCAGGCAGTCCGGTAAGATTGGTAAGCCGATGGAGTCAAGGGTGGTCCTGCATGTTCCGGCTACAGAGTTCGAGTTCTTGAAAGAGTTCGAAGAGCTGCTACCATCTGTATTTATCGTATCGCAGGTGGAATTAGTCGACGCCGGCGATGATCCATTGTCAGTTGAAGTCGTAGCACCCAACGGTGTAAAATGCGAACGGTGCTGGCTTATTCTTGAATCAGTCGGATCTCATGAAGACCATCCGGGTCTGTGTGACCGCTGTCATGAGGTAGTGAAAGATATTGCAGAATAACCTGCTGAATAAAACGAACGATTCCCAGCAACCTAAACAGAACATGACTCTATTATTGGCTGCTTTTGCTGCAGGAACTTTGGTGCTTGATCAGGTCACCAAGGCTGCAGCAAGGTTGTATATCAGTTCTGAATCAGCAATAACAATCATTCCTGGGTTTGCAGATCTCAGGCTCAGCTTCAACCGCGGAGCAGCGTTTGGCTTGTTGCCATCGTTTGCTCCGCTGTTCATTGTGATGGCGATAGTTGTTGTGTATGCTATATGGCGGCTGAGGCATGTTGGGACTATAAGACCGTTAGCTATTGGCCTCGGGTTGTTGATGGGCGGGGCTCTGGGTAATGTTATCGATAGAATTGTGACACCCGGCAGAGGTGTTACGGATTTTATCGACCTGCACCTGGGATCTGCTGCTTCAGCGCTCTCCTGGCCTACATTCAACCTTGCAGATGCAGCACTGGTAATCGGTATGCTGCTGACAGTTTTGTTTGCCAAAATCCATTCGGAGAATAATCAGCCAGAGGATTGTGATCCGAAGTGTTAACCATATCGTATATATCAGTATAAACACAATGAGGAACCTGCTCCTGCCTATACGCCATTTGGAGATTGCAACTTGAAATCGGTGCTCTTCAGCATATTTGGATTCCCGATCCACAGTTATGGATTGATGATGGTTATTGGTTTTATGGCTGCTGCCTGGCGTGCTTCAAAACGTGCTAAGGCTGTCGATATAAACCCGGACCGTGTCTATGATATAGGATTAATAGCGCTGTTATCGGGTGTTTTAGGTTCTAGGATAGTCTTTGTTTTGTTAAACTATCAGACGGAATCTTTGACAGGGTTATACAAAGTATGGGAAGGTGGGCTTAGTTTTCACGGCGGTGTAATATTTGGAATGCTTGGTGGGTGGTTATATACTGTCCGGGCCAAATTGAACTTCTGGAAAATAGCAGACCTCTGTGCTCCATCGATTGCAATAGCTTATGCCTTGACTAGAATAGGTTGCTTCCTCAATGGTTGCTGCTATGGATGCCCGACGGATTTACCGTGTGGTGTCAGATTTCTTGAGAATGGGACATTGACTCCACCATCTCACCCAACACAGATATATGCCTCGATTACAAACCTGCTGATATTCTGGATTCTGACCAGAGTAGAAAAAGCCAACCTGCCTACTGGTGGAGTCTTCTCCGCTTATGTTGCTTTGTATGGTCTTTATAGATTCCTGATCGAGTTCCTGCGCAGCGGATACTCAGCCCAACTGTCCCTATTGAACCTGACCCAGGCCCAGTGGGTAAGCATTATAATGATGCTGGTAGGCGGGCTTTACTTCCTGAAAGTGGCAAAATCTCGTAAATAGAATCGCGAATTTCGCGAAACATGCCAGATAACGCGAAAATGGGTCACATCGCGCTCTCCTCGTTTCTAATAACAAACACCCTTCCTGACTCCAGTTTGTCCAATTGCATGGTGGCGACATCCCCTTGAATTGTGCACTTCATCGGTATCAACGCAACGTCAGTAACCTCGAAAGCTTTGACATGCGTGAATCCGTTGGGTAGTTTAATACCTATCTTTACGTTTTCTGCCGGTTTGATCACATGCTCCGTAGCTAACGCTGGGATGTGGTTGGCTGCAGTGATGACAAGATTGTCAGGCCCACACATCAGGCAGGAGACTTTTACCCTGTCTTTTGCCCATTTCTCGTTGTTAACTGTACCTGTCAAAACTTGACCAGCGTCTGTTGATACCACTCCATTTACAGGTGTCCCCATCACAAGCAGATTCTCAACCTTGCTTATCATTCGGTTACATCTGAATATCTCCTGACGGAATTCGGGTCGGTTCTGCCATCCACCTGCCATAGCTACATACACCCAACTGGTTAATCCTTTAGCTCCTGCTCCTAATGCCTGCACGACGTTCTGTCTATATTCAGCTGTTGATGGGCCGCGTGCGCCAGTTGGTACACCTTGCCCGGAACCCCACCCATAAGCTTCAAGGCAGGCATACATCCGGTTAGGAGCACCATAAGTCCTTGCCAGTGCCAGACTCTCTCCTACATAGGCATGGTCAGCGCCATAAAACGTGACAGGATATGGGTCGAATGCACAGATATCTGCAATCTGGCTGTATACAGCCCAGTTTAACGGCCTGGTAGTCCCGTCCATCATGAGCCAACTTGCTGCCTGTGGAACAAAGTGTTGTATCAACTCTCGCCAACCGGACTCTACCAGCTTGCGAGCGTTATAGCCCAAACCTTTGTCATAGCCTCCACCTACATTGTCATATGCATCTGGTTCGTCCGGTCCAAGCACTAATGCAGTCCGTTCGTGTCCCGTGAAAACATCCATAGTGTTAGTGTATATATTATACTTCTTACATTCCTCCAATGAGCGTGGATACCACATCGTCAGGTTCATTCCTACTGACTGGCATACTTCCGGAGGTATGTGGTATGAGGTTTTAGGGAACCAGTATGGCAGGACTCTGAACTGTGCAGACGTGGTGCTTCCACTCTGCATCCGGACCTGTGCAACCATATAAGTTCCGACTTTCATCCTGCCTGGCATCTGCACTTTTACGCACGATATATCGCCATACGTTTTTAATGTTTTGAGATTTGATGATCCTACTGGATTTCCATTGATCGACACCGACCTAATTCCACTTGGGACGCTGCTCCGGATATAGATATACAGGTTCCGCATTGATTTGTCTGCGGTCATGTAATCGATATTAGCCTGCTTTTCCACATATGGAATATCGATATTCAGGCCGGGGGAGTTAGTTGGGTTAATCGTTATCGCAGCAGAGTTTCCTTCGGGACGTCGCCGAAATCTTATGTATATCTGTCCGCATTCGCCTGGCTTGAGAGTCCTGGGGTTTACACGGTACCATACAACCCCTCTTGCATCCCAATCGCTTCTTACGAAGTCAACATATGAGGCTTCTATAGGCCTGCCATTCAGTTCTATCTTGTCCCCTATAAACACCGTTCGCTTGTCAGTGTTTTTTAGATTAATTCTGATAGCTCCGAAGTCATTGTGCTCTTTGTATAGTTTCTGAAGTCCGGAGAATACCAGTTGAGAACCGATAGCCTCTTGTCTTCCTTCCACTGTCTGAGAACCTGCTGGTGGTAAGGGATCCGGTATATAACAGGCATCCAGTAGTATGAGTTTTTTTGCTGAAGGTAAAGCTGGCTTCGAGACAATTGCTAAAGCGTTTCCAGCTGCAAATTCACAGTTAACCAGCCGGACTGCACCTGAGTCCTGCCCTGCAATTCGCAATTCACTAACTGCAGACTGGGTAGATTTGGATAGCTGAATATAGAATGTCCGTTCCTGTTCAATAAAACTCCCGGTATCGAAAACACCTAGTGTCTTGCCATTCCAGATTATAGCTGCTTTACGTGAAGAGTCTCTGGAGCATTTTAGCGTGATTGCAGCACACAGTGGCTGCTTAATTTTAGTTGTTTTCAGATAGAGCACTGAAGCCAAAGGAATCCGTATACCCGCTTCATATTCTCTGCAGGTGTAGATACAACCAGGCTGGCTTTTCATCGATCGTTCAGATGAATGGATTATGGCTCCGTCGACATCCTCCAGGTAGCAAAGCTTTGGATAAGATGCACTAAATGTAGCTTTGTATTTACTAGACAGCCGTGAGTATAGAAGCTTTGCGCTTGCATAGGGATCAGTTTGTTTTGTGCTCTCAGAGGTTGTAGTTATATTGACTTCCAGACCGCTGATTATAGACGAATCCCCGGTTGGTAACCCGCATGTATTGTCCATCACGAGCCTTACCCAGACATCACTGTCGCCAATGACCTGTTTTGTAGTCTCAGAAGGGCATTTAAGAGGCTCTGATTGCCAGGCATTTGCATCGGCTTTCTGCTGGGAGGAAGATGAAGCCAGCACCCAGTCCATTCCATTCTTAGATACATACAGTGCGGTTGAGCCTCCCAGGTTGGGACCATTGCTGCGCTGGTCGACTGTAATTGATATGTTAGAGATTGCTGTTGTTGAATAGAACCTGTATACAAGTGTTCGCCCGCTCTCCGGGCCTTTGTTAAATATCGCTCCAGGTCTCCATTGCTCGAGCCCCAGATTTATTGGGAAGCCTTCAGTTAAAAAACGTGAAGTCTGAAAGTCCTCTTTATACGCAAATACTCCGGATTCCGGAACAACCTTGATCCCTTTGTCAGCACAAACACCTGTGCATGAAATCAGCAACACCAAAGCAAGAAAGACAACAACCAATCGCAAAACAGCACCTCCATGAACCTCTACAACTAGAGGTATTTTCCTGTAAATGCTGTTCAATGTCAAACGTGTTTAGTTCCCGATGGTTGCTCCTTTTGGGAATGACTTGTATTTCCAGAGCACACTCTGGTCGACGAGTCTCGATCTTTCATACATAAGCTCCCATCGGCCAGATTCTACATCCATTGACCAGATATGCTCTACTGCTTCCACGTTACCGGAACTGCGTCCTGTTGATGGATCAAATGGAGTGAATGGTAGAACAGTGCTTCTGTAAGCGAGTACAGCCATTTGATGTCCGTCATCATACGGTTTAAGCAGCATTATCCTGAAGCACCACCTGGGAGATATTCCACTTTGCAGATACTCGGACAATCTGGCCATACTGTGTGTATAATCCAGAATGTCCATCCTGGATTTACGGATTCCGGGAGTATGAGACTCTATATCCCATTTGAATGATGAGGACCACAATTTTGTTAGGCGTTCAGGTTGTTTACTGCCTATGGCATCTGCCATGATTTGGTAGCTTAGGCGTAGCTGAGGGTGTTTTAACAGTGTTTGCGCAGCAAGATTAGGATCATATTTGTTCAGGTCAACAAGTGCATTTGCAGGCAGAGGTGAACGAACAGACCTGGTGACCGGTACCAGAAGCAGGGCGTTGCTGACATTTCTGCCTGGCCCTGTTACGTATTTACCCCGGCACCACATAGCGCTTGATTCTCCTCCATCGAGGTTCATAGCATCAATTGCACCCAGGCCCTTCATTACTTGTGCGAGTTGTTTAATAGTAGCAGTGCAGGTGACAAATATAATCTGCCGGTTGGCAGTGAGTCCCACTGCCGAACGAAGCGCTGATGCTTTTACAATTCTAGGATCCTTGAATCCTTCTCCGCGCACATTCAGGCAAATGTCTCCATCTTTCATAAGTGTAGGACCGCAGCCCATTACTTCCTTTGCGGAGAGCCAGAACTCGGGTGTGTTTGTGTTTCGGGGACCGTTGCGGATTGACCATTTTACACGATCGAGCATATAGTTGCCAAAAGAATCGAATCCCAGTGTAGTTCCGAATCCTGCAGCGTTTCTCAGAACACCATTAGTGATGAGGGTATTATACGGCGGTTTGTACGGGTTTGATGTATATGCATCGAAGTAAGTCCCGTTTATTGCAGCTGTTGCACCATTTCTGGACGCTATCGAACCAACAGAAGATGTGGCTCCTATCTTGTCATAAGCTATTGCAACCTTTATACGATAGGCATCAAACGAAGCACTTACTATACGGACCGGGATCATCTTTCCAGCGATGTTAACTCGACTTACACGAGCAGACAACCCCTGCCCGAATACAACCGAGGGACAAAGTATAACAATCGTAAATATAGCAATTTGTAGTTTGGTCTTTACTAAATACAACTAATCCAGACCTTAAAATAACAAGAATTGGTATTTGGAGTATATCATCCGATGGTTTTACGGTCAATATAACCACCAAGCGGTAAGTGAGTTACCTCGCAAACGTCGACAGAACGTTTATAACCAGGATTCTTCTAATCTCCTTGCCGTATGGAGTCTCGATCTCTAAACGGTGTAGACCATTCGGTAATTTAGTCGTGTCCCAGGCGAACTCGCAGGGTGATATATTGCCGGAATACATCTTTACTCCATTTACGTAGAAAACGGTCATTGCACCTGTTACCGGGTTTTTCGGACGTACTGTTACTGTCCCGGATACTGGTTTTATTCCATTTTTGACAAGTGTTTTATTGTAGTCTGCTACCTCTGAATCCAGAACCTTTGCCTCGAGTGTTGGATTATTCTCCGGTATTAGCAACCTTACTGATGTGACTCCGGTCACTACTTTTCTATTCAGTGCTTTGCTCAAATATGCCGGCGAAAATGCATCATCCACTCGACCGACTATCTTTGGCACAAGCTCCCAGTCCCCATTATCAATCTTAACCTCTGCCCGGCAGGAATGAGTTATATCATCTTCAAAGAAAGTCAGAGGGATATTTCCACTGAACAGTGGCTGCGTGCCTTCCAGCAGAGGACGGTTTGTGTCGTCAGCTGCTATTGCCATAACCTGTGGCTTGCGTTCGCGCTGTTCGTCGGTATGGTAGACCGGTTGAATCATGAAACCACCACGGGTTTCTACAGGACCGCCTTCGACGGTATCAAATGAACATTTGGGTGCTGATGAGACTGTAATTACTCCGCCATGGTTTGTATTTATGCTGCCCACTCCGTTGAATGTTGTGCCGTCGTATCTGCCTATTGCTTCGACTGGACGAACAACCCGGGCAAACACTTTATCGACTCCATCGGCATAACGTGCAGTGACTTTACCATTCAGGTTGTTCTCAAATTCAATCCACAGTGGAGGGTTTGCAGGACTGGTCACCTGAATTACGAATACATCTCCGGGTTGAGGCATGTAAGCTTCAGGGATAGGTTTGAGCCTGCCTTCAGATTCAATGAATGCGGCGCTTCCGACATATGGCGCAAGATTGCGGAAAATTGATGCGCCTGAATGGATATCGGTATCAATGCCTGATGAGCGGGGTTGGTGCCCTCCATAGCGTTTGGGGATAGTCTGGAACTCTGCAGGGACCAGGCTAAACATAAGTGGTTGACCTGCCTTACCTATGGAGTTGACCTCCTGCCCGACTTTTATACGTATCCCGTGAACCGCCACCGCAGCCACGGCGCTGGTGGGGGTATATGTAGCAGCAGCAAACCCCAGCACGCTTACTAATGCCGGATGTCGAACGCGACCAACTGTGCGGTAGCTTTTACCGCAGTCGATGCTGACCTGTATCAGTCCGCCAGCTGTGTTCTCAATCCGGATCCTTCGTATCTCGTTCTCTGCAGCATACGCATGAACGGACATACATAATATAATAGCAATGAGGACAAGTAACTTTTTCATTCTACTATTATAACTCTTGTGCTTGACAGTCGCCATGTTGCTTGCGTAAAATGCCAGTAGTTGATGGAAAAATAAGCGAGGTTTTTGTTTGGCAAGAGAAGCGTATCTGGGAATTGATGTTGGGGGGACCGGCGCTAAAGCTGGTGTTTATGATATAGATGGAGTCCAGTTGGGATTCGCACAGCGTGGTTATCAACCGGTAACGGATGAGAACGGACTGACGGACATTCCTATTGAGGATATATATAATGCTGCCAGGGATTCCGCTCGGGAAGCTGTAGCTGCATCTGGAGCAAAGATAAAGTCACTAGCTGTTTCCAGCCAGGGTCAGACATTTGTTTCGCTGGACGAAAACGACCAGCCGTTGCACAAAGCCATCTTGTGGTATGATGCCAGGGCGGGGGAGCAGGCGGATCAGATGAAAAGCGCTATCGGCGGGGGGGATATGTATCCTCTGCTGCAGGCTGTAGCCAGCGCTCCCAAGGTTATGTGGCTGCGAGAACGTTTTCCCGATGCAATGTCCCGATCCCGCAGGCATCTTCTTCTGCCTGATTATATATATTACCGGTTGACCGGCATTGCAGCTACTGACCCATGCATTGGAGCCAGCAGCGGGCTTTATTCGGATACTGAACCTGACTACAACGACGCAGCCCTCAGGGCATCCGGAATTACCAAAGATCAGGTGGCGCAGATACTTCCATCAGGCACGGCTTTTTCAAGTCTGACTGAAAGCGCATCGGAGGAGTGGGGAATCAACAGGGACGCGATGGCAGTAGTTGGTACCAACGACCAATATGCCGGTGCATTGGGTGCAGGAAACTGCAAGCCCGGTATTGTTTCTGAGACTACCGGCACGTGCCTTGCGCTCGTTACCCTCACGGACAAAGCACCGGGGGATATATCTCGTGGATTGATATCAGGCAGGTTTCCTATACCAGATCACTGGTTTGTTCTGGCCTATTCCAAGACAGCCGGTGTAGCGTTGGACTGGTTCGTGAGAGAGTTTGCAGGGGGAATGAGTCATAATCAACTAGATAAACTGGCTCAGGATGTTCCTCCAGGCAGCAATGGCGTATCAGTTCTGCATCACCTGGATGGTTTTATATCGCCTTATTTGAATGAAGGTGCAAGAGGCCACATACACGGATTGAGTATGAACTCTAAACTCGCTGATGTATATAATGCTTTCCTGGAATCTATTACATTTAGCTCCAGGCAGCACGTTGAAAGCTACAGGTTAAACGGTTATTCAATAAATGAATTCCGCTGCATAGGAGGAGGAGCCAAGAGCGACCTCTGGATGCAGATGAAAGCTGATGTGCTTAATATACCAGTTGAGAGACCATCAGTAGTAGAAGCAGCAACCCTTGGAGCTGCAATGATAGCTGCAGTGGGAGATGGTAAATTTTCGTCTATTAAAGAGTCTTCTGAAGCGCTTCATAAACCAGGCAAGCTGTTTTATCCGAATCCAGGGGTAGTTGCAGATTACAATGAGGCTTATGAAAGATATTTGGGACTGTTTGAGAGGATGTATGGATAAGGAGAATCACGAGTAAAAGAAAAAGCGCTTCGAGATATTACCCAAAGCGCTCATCATTTTATCTGGATTTTTCGCTTTAATCGATTATTATCTCTTTCGCCTGTACAATTGGCGAGACGGGAGTACGCTGGGTGCCTGTTCCTGCGTATCTCACAACACCTCTTACGGATACGAAATCTCCCTTCGAGAAGTTATGTATTTGGTCGGTTAGTACTCCAACACCGGTGTTTCCGTATGGATCGGACTTGCCTGAGCCATCATCTACGCATATGTATTTCCCGTCAGGACTCACATAGGAGACCCTTCCCCATAGTACTCCTTTGAACTTTCCAGGGAGGTTTCCTATTCCAATGAGTCTGCCGTCACCTGGCGACAAATCTATACTGCAGGTCCAGGCGCTGCCTTCTTTTGAGAGTTTTACTTCCCGCATTTTGCCTGTTGAAGGTTCAACGCAGCCAATTAGCCTTTTTTTGGAAAACACCAGCTTTGCATTTGATGATTTCCGCAAATCCCGGTTTACTATCATTGCGTATGTCTGTCCGGCAGGAGACTCGAAGTACCCCACCACAAACTCTCCACCTTCGATGCGAATAATGGGGCCGTTTGCAGGCAGCGGTTCGCTGACATTTGGCATCGCCGGGCTGTGGTATACACCGGTCGTACGAAGCTTCGATAATATTGGCGACAGCTTCTTCACATCGGTGTTTATTCTCTTGACCATAGGGTATTTACTGGTAGGTGATCCGTCCCAGCGAATGATGGCTTCTCCCCAGCCTACATAGTTGGGATTTCCCGGTGGCGGAGTGATGTATGTGAAATATGTTATTCCTTTGGCACCATAAGCAAGAGAAGTAAAAGCCTGCCATCTCATATCGGCATCAGTAGGATCGCGGTATCCTCCATGGGGAATAGAGAGGAAGATGTTGTGGAATGGAATCATATATTTGAGACTTAGAGTTCTGATCCGTCCAAGGTTGTCAAAATATCCTGACATATCTTCGCTGCCTGGAAAAAGTACATAGCGGTCATAGCTCAATAGATTGGGTTTTACAGCCTGTACATATGTCTCAATGTTTTTTTCATAAGGTTCCCATGCGTGTGCAGGTAGCAGATTACTATATATTACGTGCTTGGAATCAATCTTGCGGATATGCTCTGCAACTTCTCCGAGTATCTTCAGTCGGTCACCCCCTGGTTCATCACCTATCATATATGCATAGAGACTCGGATGATCCTTAAACGCTTTCACCCAGGACTCAATTCGTTCCATATAACCTGGAATGCCATACTCATCCCCGTCCACTGCAAGTATAACTTTGACTCCAGCATTCTTACAGTAGTCCAGAACCTTGAGTATCTCTTCATTGCTGGATTTCCAGGTGCCAACCATTGTTGTGTTGAATCCGGCAGCAGCCAGATCATTGAATGCCTGCTGACCATTTTGATCCTTGCCCGGTCCCCACCAAACACCAATAGTGATACTATCTTGAGCTTGCGATCCGATTCCTATGAGACTCAGTAAGACTATAACCAACCAGAGAAAACGCTTCATAAAATCACCTCTAGCAATACTATTTCGTAGAATATCACTATTAATGGGACTGGTCAAGCTGGATATAGTCCAACATGAAATGACTGTGCATGTAAACTATAGTAAACGGTTGCGTATGACCCATTGCCTGATCAGCGTGTGTTTGCGAAATCTGTGGTTGCTTAAAATGACGATGCGCCTCGGAACCGGTGTTTGTTCAGAAGCGCATCAAATCTGTGGAGTATTTTAGGGTTTTTCCAGTGCACACTCAGTGACGGTGCCACTGGTGCGGGAGATTTCGATTACTTTCTTGTTGATTTTGACTTTACGGAGGCTGCTGCGGAAGGAGTCGAGGGTCATTGTGCATTTTACATCCACACTGCCGGTCTTGCCTTCATAGCTGCTGTCTCCTACAAAGTCCACAAATCCCCTGAACTTAGTTACTGCAGTCTTGATACTCTCAAACTCAGAGTCCTTGACCTTATTGACTACCAATCTGAACGTGCGTCCCTGCTGGGATTCCTTAGCCCAGCGTGCAAGTATCTGCTGTGTGAATCTCTGTTCATCGTTGGAAATCAGCTTGCCACCGGCATCCTCTAGAGCTTTAGTTCCTGCTTCTTCATTATCACTGATCGATATGCCGCTTCCCTGCACTGACTTTGGTGTGACATAAAGGACTTCACCAGTATCTGCATAAACTATTCTAACGCTGAGGAGTGCGCTGGCGGATTTGACATCGTCGCCGGCAATATCGGACAGATCGACAGCTTTGGCAGAGGCAGTCCCAAGCACCAGTATCTGTGCACCTTTTTTCATTGCAATCACACCAGCGGCCTTGGTGTCTCCAGTCTCAAGAGCAACGCGTGTAGACTGCTGCTGTATGAGCTCCTTTATCACTTCCGGATCAACTACATCGAACCTGCGGTCCTGCAGGCTGGACATAATCGCAGTGGCGCTGGCTGGCAACTCTTCGGGTTTTTTACCCATGTTCTTCTCGCTGACCAGCACCATGACTTTTGGCCGTTTCATTGCATTGTAGACTTCTTCCATGTCAGATAAATCAGAAATAAGGTTGAGGAGTCCGATCTTAGCTTTGATCTTTATTGTTAGAAGCCGATCACCTTCGAACTTTTCGACTTTCTGAGATCCTGCAACTATAGTCCAACTGCTGATATAGCCTTCTGATTTGGTGAGAATGGTTTTTTCAACTACCATGTAATCTTCACCAAGGGTCTTTGCACTGACAAACACACCAATGCCTTGTTCGACTGCATTTTTCTTAGCATCAGCAAGGGCATCGTCTTTTGCCTTAGCCATGTCTCCATCTACAACTGCCCCGGAACCTTCAGCTATTACAGTCATATCCACATCGCTGGAACTGGACTTGTCTCCCTCTGCCATAACGATACACGAAGACAACACAAGCAGCATAGCAATTACAGCAAGCCACCAAAATCGCATTTTCATTCCTCCTATAGATGGAGAGTTAACCTCTCATATATCTTGAACTGCAAAAAGCACCACTAAATCTATCTATTCCATATAGACGCTTCCTACTCCTGCATATTGACCTCGATTTATAGATGATTTGATGGATATTGTAAACACTGGAACTATGCATATATGGGAAGTGAGTATTTCACGCTAACGCGCATTATTCGTGATTGTCTCGCTTTCGCCCCTACTGCCGGTCGAAAGCAGAGTCTGGTGAATAATGCGCGTTAATTATTTGGTATTGCGTAATTGGGATCCAGACTGTTTGCTTTTATGAAGTCCTCTTTGGCTTTTGTGAGATCTCCTGATTCCTTATAGGACCAGGCACGATTAGAAAATGCGAGTGCGTTTTGGGGATTGATAGTGATAACTTTGCTGTAGTCTGCAATGGCCCGTTCATAGTCCTTTTTGTTGAAGTAGGACACTCCACGGTTTAAATAAGCGTCTGCATAATTGTTGTCAAGTTCTATAGCCTTGTCGCAATCTGTAATAGCTGGAACATAGTCTTTCTTGTTAATATAAGCGAGTCCGCGTTTGAAGTAAGTGTAACTATCATTCTGTCCTAAATCCAGAGCTTTAGTGTAGTCTGCTATTGCATTGTCGTAATCTTTATTGTCGTCATAGAGCCAGGCTCGTTGAATATAGCTGAAAGGTTTGTCAGGTTCTAATTCAATCACTTTGCTGTAATCTGAGATCGCCTGATTATAGTCTTTCTTCTTAGTGTTATAAAACTCTCCCCGGTAACGATATGCATCAGCGGATTTTGGGTCTGCTTCTACTGCCTTGTTATAGTATACCTCTGTCTGATCCAAATCACTTTTAGCTTCATAGACCCATGCGATCTGAATGTAAGTAAATGCTGTTTTAGGTTCCAATTCTACAACCTTAATGAAATCCGATAGCGCCTTATCATAATCCTTTATCTCAAAAAAGTAGAATGACCCGCGATCACTGTATAAACCGGAAGATTGTGGATCTACTTCAATTGCCTTGCTTAAGTCGGCTTCGGCGTGGATCATATCATTTTTGGATTTATATACCCATGAGCGCTGTGTATAATTAAAAGCTGACTCAGGTTTCAATTCAATAAGTTTGTTCATATCTGAAAGTGCTAAATCATAGTTTTTAATTTCAAAGTAATAGAGCAGTCCACGCTTACTGTATGCGTCTTGACTATTTGGGTCAATTTCGATTGCCTTACTGTAGTCTTCAACCGCATGATCTAGTTCCTTCTTGTCCGCATATATATCTCCCCGAAGCAGATACAGGTTTACATCACCCGGGTTTATCGCCATTGCCTTGCTATATCCTGCTATTGCACGATCATAATCCTTCTTAATTCGATACATATTTGCCCGTTCAACATATGCAGACAGATTATCTGGATTTAGTGCAATTACTTTACTGTAATCATTAATGGCAAGGTCATAGTCTTCCTTTAGTGAATATGCACTTGCACGGTTAATATACGCCTCAACATATTTGGGATCTAGTTTTATTGCTTTATTGAGGTCTGAAAGTGCCTGAGGAATATCGTTCTTTAAGTAATTAGCACGTCCACGGTTGTTGTATGCTTCGACATTTTTCGGTTTTAAGGTTATAATCTTGCTGAAATCTGCCAGGGCATGTTCGATGTCTCCAATATCAATATATGCAAGACCTCTGTTACTAATGGCTTCAATGTAGTTTGGATTCTCTTTGATGGCTTCATTGAAGCAAGTGATAGCTGTGTCGAAGTCTTTCTCCGCGTATACTTTATTTCCACGTGCATACCATTCATAGGCAGACACTGACTTGATTTCGGGCTTCGAGATTGCTTGAGTCTCTTCATCGGTGGCTTTTTGTCCCAGGGCGATGGCAAGTTTGAGCGACAGATCTGACTGGAGGCTGAATATGTCATCTAATGTGCCGACAACTTCAACTCCTTTGGTTGCTATTACAGTCTGCACATCAACAACCCTGGCGTCGGCTTTTAACCTCGATCCTGACTTTTGAAAACTGCCGATAATCACATATCTAGCCCCTACCATTTTACCGAGTTTGCTTACTGACTTGGCATCGACTAAACCTGAAGCCTGTAGTTTCAGTTCCTTGATAGCATCTGTGAGATGCATTCTTTCAATTGTGTTTATGTTTGAAAGATTGGAGAGTTTTGTGGATAGTGTTTCAGAGAAACCATATCCGATCCAGTCCAGATCTTTGCTCTGAGAAATATTGCGAAATGGCATGACAGCAATTGTGATTATGCTATTATCTGCAGCACAGGTCGATGGGACGTTGACTGAAGCTAACAGTATCGATAGGAGAATTATTAATCCAAATGTAAACTTGTATGCCATGATTAACCTCTTAAATGCCCTATAGCATCTTCAAATTCTTCCATAAATACGCTCGGAATTTGATATGGCATTAAGAGGACATATTAGTTCTGTGACAGGCGAATGAATGTTGTCAGATGATAAGTGGCCATACGGCAATGTATGCATATATTTCGCACTTGCAAAATGGACATGATTTATGTAGAGTAACGTTGTTCTAAGGTGTCCAATCAGGTTAATTTGATTTTGTCGTGGTGGAGGTAAGTTATGCCCAGGAATCTGTTACTATCATCGGGTATATTAATGTTTTGTCTTGTTATGCTGAGTATGCTTTGTATAGGAGCCAGTGCTATGGAATTAAGCAAAGTTGATGCTGCACTTGCATCGCAGGTAAGTAATACTCCTGCACGATATGCCAGTCTGTCTACAACGACTCAGGAACTGTGGCTGGAGCAAAAGGCAGATGGAGCCAGGGTATTTGCTATTGTCGATACCATTGCTCACCGCAACCTGCTTTCTACGGCAGACCAGTCCATTTTCCAGCTTGAGTTGAAGCTGAATGACACAAAGGTCGGTGTCCGTGCTGACTATGGCTGGAACAAAGCTAAGATTACTTCATCTGCCAACGGACTCCGTATATCTTTATCCGGACAAAAAGAACCTGGTTTGGAGAGTATGCAGGCAACTGTCACAGCCAAAGTTTCCGCAGACAAATCTGCAGTCCTCTGGAGATTGAAAATCTTTGGGGTACCGCAGAATGCATCGGTGCTCAAAGTCCGGTTTCCTGAGGTAGCTTTATCTATTAAACCAGGTTATTGGAACATACTGTATCCAAAGTTTTCCGGGATTCTGGCTTCAGGTCCACAGCTGAAGAACTTCGACTTTTCCGGAGAGTATCCGAACGGTTGGTGCACTATGCAGTTGATGACGGTATATGACCGATCCAGCGGATTCTACTTTGCATGCCACGATCCATATGGTTCATATCGTGCAATTACTGCCAAAGGCACTCCCGATGATGTAATGAAGCTGAGTTACGAGCAATTCGCTCCCAATATGACACTGCCAGGCAACGGTTATGAGTCAGACTATGATACAGCCTGGCAGGTATACAAGGGAGATTGGTATGATGCCTCCCGCATCTACAAGGCCTGGATTTCGAAAAACGCCAAATGGTACAACAGAAAAGGCCAGTCAATAACTCCTGCTACACCAAAAGTTATTGAAGAGATATCCTCCTGGGCTCAGGGTGGGGGCACGTCTGAGGAATGTGTAGATGCAGTGATTAGGTTTAAGGAATATATGGGAGTTCCTACTGCGTTCCACTGGTACAGCTGGCACATGATTCCATTTGATAATGACTATCCCCAGTACTTCCCGACCAAACCGGGGATCGCCGAAGGAGTAAAGAAACTCAAAGACGCTGGAGTCTATGTGATGCCGTATATTAATGGCAGGCTCTGGGATACTAGAGATAAAGGGACTGAAGACTTTCAGTGGACCAGTGTAGCCAAACCTGCCACAACTAAAGATGAAAACGGCGTTCCATATATTGAAAGTTATGGAAGCAAGGAAACAGATGGCAGCGATGTCCGGCTCTCGATTATGTGCCCTTCCACCTCCATCTGGCAGAACAAGATGGAAGAGATAGTCCTCCGTCTTATGAATGAAGTTGGCGTCAATGGAGTCTACATGGACCAGATTGCTGCTGCCGGTCCTAAAGCCTGCATGGACAAATCCCACGGTCATCCGCTGGGAGGTGGGCACTGGTGGACAGAGAGTTACTGGAAACTTGTTCAGAACATCAGAAACAAGATGCCTAAAGACCACTTCCTGACAACCGAGTGCAATGCAGAACCATATACAAGATACTTTGATGCATACCTGACATGGCATTGGCAGGACGATGGAATGGTTGCTGCGTTCCCCGTGATCTATGGTGGAACTATTGGGATGTTCGGCAGAGCATATAATGGCGATGCAGCCGCAGTAAGAGCTAAGGCAGCCCAGCAGTTAGTCTTTGGTGAGCAGATAGGCTGGTGCGACTCCGGTATCATCAACGATAAACCAAAAGGTGAATACCTGCGTAAAGCTATCCGTATCCGCTACACATTCCGCGATGTGATCTCGAAAGGCGAGATGTTAAGGCCGATTTCTCTTTCCAGCAACGTCCCTCCGGTTACTGCAGACTGGCAGTGGTACGGTCCAAAGATCGTCACAACCGCTCCTGTGCTGACTGCTTCCTGGAAACGTGGTAAGAAAGTCGTCTTCGTTTTCGCCAACGTGTCCGAAAAACCGGTTACGTCTAAGTTCAGAGTCAACGCTGGCGAGTATGGACTATCCAATAAGACGCAAGCCAAAATCCACGGAGATGAGAGCAAAAGAATCGGCAAAATAAACCTTGACCTGTCCAGAGAGCAGGCAATAGACCTGGGTCCTACCGAGATAGTTGCCTGGGAGTGTGCTGCAAGTAAGTAAAGATGTCATCCTGAAGAATGAAGGATCTGATTTTACACGTACTCATGCGGTCAGAAGCAGATCCTTCACTGCGTTCAGGATGACACACCTGCGTTTTTGTTACCAGACGACCTCTTTTTGGAAATATTTCTCCTGCAAATTGTGAATCTGTTTCATGAATAACCATAACATGTGGTAAAGATAATAGTCATACATTTGATGGGGAGATATTTATGAGGACACTTGAAGAGCTGCAGGAGATATTTTGTGACGCTACGGCCCAGACTTGGCATCAGCATGCCAATGGTGGTGGGTGGGTGCAGAATACTGCAACAGTGGCAGAGACCGCACATGTCGGAGAAAACGCTTTGGTTTATGGTAATGCACAGGTGCGGGATACCGTTGTGATTTCCGGTAGCGCCCAGGTATATGGTGATGCTCAGGTTGCCGGTAACGCGAAGGTATACGGCAATGCCAGAGTTTGCGATACTGCCAAGGTGTATGGAGCTGCAAGGGCCTATGGCAGCGCTCTGGTGTTCCACCAGGCAGAAGTCTCCGGTACTGCTAAAGTATACGATATGGTCCGTGTATACGGCACTGCAGAGGTATTCGGCAATGCCCAGGTATTTGGCCATGCCGAAGTTTTCGGCTGCGCCAGAGTATATGGCAATGCCTGCCTTTACGATGATGTCAGAGAATCCGGCGATGAACGTCGCCGTTTTGCGCGGGAATACAGTTAAAAAGTAACCCGCATATTCAAGACTGACTCAGCTTTCGACCCTACTACCGACCATAAGCGAAGCTTGGTGACTAATGCGGGTTAGCATACGTTCATGACGTGTGCACCCGCGTTAAATATATATCTACCAATGAACTAATGCACAATTGTAAGTATTATCGATATTAAATATAAGCGATTCCGAAGTTAAATGTTCGGATATAACTCTGCATGAACTTATGCAATTATGCACTCATATGCCTCCAAATCCTCCAGTTTGCTGCCTTAAATTACCACTATCAACCACCAGTATTGATGATTAGCATGAAATGTAATCTTCGGGTAGAATAATCGGGTGTATTATACGTTCTGATATCTACATCGGAGGATCTATCATGCCCACTTGCTTTAGTAGATACCTGCAGATTGTATTGTTCTCAGTAGCAACCGCACTTTCAATAGTTGGGTTTGCATATTCTGCACAGGATTTGGGTGAATTACGAAAGGCAGATCATACTCTTACCCAGGAAGTATTTAAGTCGCCAAAAAGCTTCGGTAGTGTTGCCAGCGAAAACCAGCAATTGTGGATAAAGCAGGTAGATGGTGGCATCAGCACATTTGCCATTCTTGATACAATTGCTCATAGAAACCTTCTAGCTAACAAAGATCAGGTTATTTTTCAATTGGAAATGTTGGTGAATGGTGCGAAAACAATTATAAGAGCAGACCAGGGATGGAATCGCGTTAAGATAAGTGTCACTGCAAAAGGGCTTAAAGCTGTATTGTCCGGAAGAAAAGAACCCGGGTTGGAGTCACTAAATGCAGTAGTCACCGCAAGCAAATCAACCGATCAGAAAGCAATACTGTTAAGGCTAAAAGTTGATGGTGTCTCTTTGAATGCTTCCGTCCTAAGAGCACGTTTCCCACAAGTTGTCTTATCAACAAATACAAGCTACTGGACTGTATTCTATCCGCTGGGTCCGGGAGTCATTCATTCAGGATCAGAAGTGAAGAAGACCGACTTCTCATTTGTGTACCCGGGAGCTGGGGCTGTGATGCAGTACATGGCAATGTACGACAGTTCATCCGGATTCCACTTTACTACCCGGGACCCATATGGATCATACCGAATTGTTGACGCCCGGGGAGATTCTGCTGAATCAATAAGATTCAGCACAGAACAGTATGCACCTGGAATGGGACTGCCAGGGAATGGATACTGCTCTGACTATGATACGGCTTGGCAGATATTCAAAGGTGACTGGTATGACGCAGCCCAGATATATAAAAGATGGGTTGCAAAAGAAGCTAAATGGTACCCCAGGAAAGGTCAACCCAGGACTCCGGCAACACCCCGGGAAATAGTACAACTGTCCTCCTGGGCTCTTGCAACGGAAGTTGCCGACCATATTACTGATCAGGGTCTTGATAATGTTATCAAGTTCAAGGAATATATGGGAGTACCTACTGCTTACCACATATATTCCTGGCACATGACACCCGATGCTGTAGACGACTACCCACACTTTTTACCGGCAAAGCCCGGAATGGTAGAGGGTGTTAAGAAACTGCACAATGCCGGAGTATATATTATGCCATATATCAATGGCAGGCTGTGGGATACCAGAGACAGAGGTTTGGAGGACTGGCAATATACAAGTGTGGCTAAACCTGCAACTGCAAAGGATGAGAATGGATTACCTTATCTGGAGACTTATGGCTACAAGGAAAGCGATGGCAGCGATGTTCAACTTGCTGTTATGTGTCCAGCAACAGAGGTCTGGCAAAAAACGATGACGGATATAACACTTCGTTTGATGAACGAAATCGGAGTAGATGGTGTTTACATAGATCAGGTAGCTGCAGCGGGTCCTTTGGGATGTATGGATAAGTTTCACGGTCATCCGCTGGGTGGTGGACACTGGTGGGTTGATGGTTATAATAAAATGCTCTCTGATATCAGGTCGAAAATGAAAGGTCATTTCTTGACCGCTGAGTGCAATGCAGAACCTTATATAAGATGGTTTGATGGATACCTGGCCTGGAACTGGCAGTATGAAGGAATGGTCCCGGCATTCCAGGCAGTCTATAGTGACAAAATTATGGTGTTTGGCAGGAAATACGCTGGTGATGCAGGTGCAGTGAGAGCCAAAGCAGCACAGCAACTGGTATATGGTGAACAGATCTGCTGGACTGATCCTGGAATCATTTCTGACCCAGTCAAGAGTGAATATATTCGCCGTGCAATCAAGATGCGTTATGCTCTTCGAGATATAATCTCAACGGGTCAAATGTTAAGACCGTTGAAACTCAAGTGTAGTGTCAAACCGGTTGTTAATGACTGGCAGTGGGGCGGGGTGAGTATGGTTACCACAGAAGCTGTGCTTACCGGCTCCTGGAAATTTGGCAATCGCATTGCATTCCTGTTTGCCAATGTTACTGACAAACCTGTTACATTTACGTTCAAGGTCAACTCCAGGGAATATGGGTTGTTGGACAAAGTGAATGCAATTGTGTATAAGGGAGATGGCATAAAGACTGGTAGTATAAGTCTTGATTTTTCTCACTCTCAGGATTTGAGTTTAGGAGCAGGCGAAATGATTGCCTGGGCGTTTGATAAATAGGAGTTGACATGTATAATCATCAGTCTCGTTTGACCTTGAATACCATCTTGGTGCTGGTAACAACATTTTGTTTCATTCTGCTTGCTTGTTCATCCTTTGCGCAGGACAACACCAATCAGTCTCCATATTCATGGAACTTCAAAACAGATGCTGACTTTCTTGGGTGGACTACTGAAGGGTTTACTCAGGTAGCTGTGTCCGGAGGTAGTATAAAGGGTACGACTACAAAGTTTCCTTTCTTGAATTCTCCGGTGCTTACACTCGACTCTCAGCAATATCCGACCTTGACCTTTACGGCTAAGTCCAACTGCTCGGGGATGGGCAGTATATATTTCAGACATGCGGGTGAGATTCTGGCAGACAGCAGGGCATTGTCGTTCCAGATCAGGGGAGATGGTCAGTTTCATCGTTATGTAGTTGATCTTACTATAAACCCGCAGTGGAAGGGGATCATAGAGCAGATAAGGTTCGATACTGTTTATGTTCCCAATGCCAGTGTTGAAGTATCTCAGATAGCTTTCCTGCGTACAAATGCCAAGGCAGCAGCAGATAAACTGAATCTTGTTATGAACGGTGATTTTTCAGCATATTCTCCGGACAGAGTCGAATCCTGGTCAGTATCTCCGAACACAGCAGGATCACTCAAAGTTCAGAGCGTTGCCGGAAGAGATTCCGTTGGAATGCTGCAGACAACGCAGCCAAAATCTACTGTATCAATAGAGCAGCCGGTGGAGTTCGATTATTCCGGTTACTATATGATTTCACTGGACGCATTGCCGGTGAAAATCAACAATAGCGATACGGTTGTGATCACTCTCAAATATCTCGATATCCTGGGTGATCCGATAAAAGACAGTCTTGTATGGAAATTGAACTGTGATAGTCCGGATTGGTCTACATTAAAGAAGAGTTTCAAAATACCAGAAAAAGCCGCGACCGGGTCCTTTATTGTAAAACTGTATTCAGCCTCTGGTAGAAGCTCGATTTATCTGGACGACATCAAACTTAATCTCGATAGTGTGGAGAATTCCAAAGCTTCCACAATGAACTCCGGAAAAGCTTTTTCCTGGGATGGTGAATGGATATGGCTTGCTGGCAGTAAGGAAGACGATCAGTCCCCCGTGTACTTCCGCAAATCATTCGACCTTTCGGACTTGCGTAAAGTAACTGACGCCCGGGTAATTCTCACAGCTGACAATGAGTATACATTGACTGTAAATGGCCGCAATCTTCCCCGTGGACGTTCATATAACAATTGGAAAAAGCCCGATATATACAACATCAAACCCTATCTGAAATCAGGCAGGAATGTGTTGGCAGTGACAGCCATCAACCACGGTGGTCCGTCCGGGATGATTCTGGAAGCTGGAATACACTTAAGTAACAAGAGCGTCGTTTACCTCAAGTCTGATTCAACATGGAAGTGCAGCAAAAATGTTGATAGTAATTGGACAGCATCCGGATTCGATGATACCAGCTGGTCCAACTCCATTTCCATCGCCAAACCACCCACAGGTGCCTGGGCTGATATCGTTCCGTACACTTATCTTGGACCATCTACTGATGTTGCTTTTAGGAATCTATACTGTGCGAAAAAGATCGTGTCCGGTTTGAAACTGCCATACAGTATGACATTGAGCAGCCAGAAGAAATTCGCTCCCGGCACCTTCCTGTTTATTGATCTTGTGAAAGACGGTTTTTCCTCCGGTACATCCCTGTTAAGGCAGGACTTGAGTGACAAGACTAGCACACAAGGTATCAAAATTGACGGTGTGTATAATCTCCCTGTGTTCACAACTCCAGGCAAATACCATCTCAAAATCAGTGTGACAAACTCAAAGCCAATCGTTGCAAAGGCTCCTGGCGTCATAGTTAAAGACGGATTTGCGACGATGCCGGTTACCGTGCAGCAGAAACCAAGAGTTATCAAGACTCCGGTATGCAAGTTTAAAATGGTCAACGGATACCCTTCATTTGTAATCAATGGTAAACCGCATACACCTCTGAACTACTGGGCAGAAGACACCAGTGTTAAAGGTCTCATACAGAACTGTAAGGAAAATGGCCTCCACATCTACTGGCTTGGTGTTAATGGCACCATGCTGCAGAAGTCAGGCAAGTTCGATTTTGCAAAGATGGATGAAGCCGCCACTTCCCTTCTGACCCAGGACCCGGATGCGTATATAATCCTGATTGTCCCTATCGATGGTGTATATAACACAGGCCTGCGCAGTTGGATGGAGAGTAACAAGGATGAGTTGGTCCGTGACTCTACTGGGTCTATCGATATCCCCGATTATGGTGACAATCCCAGTCATGCTACTTCAATGGCTTCAAAGAAGTGGATGAGTCTGGCTGAGAGCTTGATGCGTCAGCTAATTCGTCATGCCAGGACCGGCAAGTATGCAGATAGAGTCATTGGATATCTTCCTTGCAGCGGGGTAACTTATGAATGGCAGCAGTGGGGATCGACTACCGCTCCGGCAGCGTTTGTAGATTATTCTGAACCTGCGCGGTTGGCATTTATCAAGTGGCTGCAGGTGAAATACAGTGATATAGGCAAGTTGAATGTTGCATGGAAGTCCAACTTAAGCTCACTTAGCGATGTCCAAATACCATCCAAAGAGGATCGCCTGAAAACTGACTACATGACTTTCCTTGATCCTGAAAAGAGTATGAGGGAGATAGATTACAGGCAGTACTACTCTGAACTTGTCGCAGATGACATTATCCACATAACCAAAGTAGTGAAGGAAGAGACTAAAGGAGAGAGCACAGTTGGTGTCTTCTACGGCTATGTGACCCATGTGCTTGGACCCTATAGATACCAGTTGATCGGCCATACTGCTATGCATAAAGTCCTGTCATCTCCGGACATAGATTTCCTGATGTCACCATCGGATTATGGTGACAGGCAGGTTGGTGGTGGGAGCGGGTTAATGGGTCCAGTTGGTTCCGTGAAACTCAATAACAAGATGTGGGTCGATCAGGCAGACTTGAGGACACATCATTCCCAGCAGCTTGCAAGGTTTATGAGCCTGGATGATGACAAGGCCGGTATCATTCGAAACTATGCAAATGCCCTTGTAAATGCGTGCTCTGAACAACTATATGATTTCAGCCTGGGTTGGGTGTCAGGTGACAAGAGGCTCATGCAACTGGCAGGAAAACTGCAGAAAATAGACCAGCTAGTTGCTAAAACTGACCGCACGAATGAGGACAAGAGCAACTCTCTGGCAGTGATAATAGATGAAAAATCCACATACTACACTGGAATGGCCAGCGGGATACACTCCGACATGGTTAACTACCAATACATAGAACTCTCCCGGACAGGCATTGGATTCGATATGTACCTTCTGGATGATATCGCAAAAATCCCCAATCACAAGTGCTACCTGTTCCTCAATACATTCAGAATCACCAAAGATCAGCAGTCTGTCATTGAACAAAAGCTAAAGAAGTCCGGCAAGACTCTGATCTTTGTATACGCTCCGGGGATCACCGATGAAAAAGTACTGCTGCCCCAGAGAGTATCTGAGATCACCGGTATAAACATGAGTCTGCTGGACAAAGAAGTACTCTTGAGAATCAAGACCAACGTATCCAGCGATCCGATCTTCAAATACCTGCCGAATAGCACGACCTATGGTTCATTCAATCCGCATGGTCCAATATTAATTCCAACCGGCGGAACTCAGCTGGGAACAATTGAATCAATGCCGGATAAGCCAGGATTGGTGATAAAGAGATTCGCAGACTGGACATCGGTATTCTCAGTTGCTACTGCAATTCCTGCCCCTCTGCTCAGAGGTGTCGCAGAATCTGCCGGAGTGATCATTGCAAATCCATTCGATACTGACATAACATACGGCAGTGGAAACCTGTTAGTTGTCCACACAGCAGAAAATGGAGAGAGAAGACTCCACTTCAGGTTGCAGACAGGGAAAGTGACTGAGTTGATGAGTGATAAGATATACACACTAAATAACGGCACAATAACTCTCCCGTTGAATGCAAGATCGACATACATATTTATGGCGAAGTAGACGTGAGGTTACTACATATATGGGGTGTAAATCGTTCTACAGTAAAATAGTCTTGCTTCTCATATTGTCGTTGTGTCTTTCTGAGAGTTGTTTTGCTGAATTGCTTGACAGGGAAGCCATTACTTCCGGCAATATACCTTCACAGATAAAGTTTAGTATGCTGAATCCGAATAAGGCTGAGCTGCGGGTTATACGGGAATATGCACCTTGTCTGAAACTTGATCTACGGGGCAAAGGGAAATGGAAACTAGCTTTCGGAAGTGTGGAAGTTAATACCGGCAGAAGATATACCTTCGCTTTTACAGTAGCCAGTGCAGGGGAAGCACTTCAGAGCAAAACACCTGATGTTGCCAATTTTCGCCCGGAAAACCAGCCGAAGAAGGCAGAGACTCCCAAAGGAAAAGGATATGCAATACTAAATATCCTTGGAAATGGCAAAGCGCTGGCTTCCATTCCTGTGAGTCCAACATCATGGACAAAACTAACAACGGCGTTTGTAGTTCCCAAGGGTGTTGACAAGATAACTGCAGAATTGTTGGGCAGTGGTGGCGGTGTTTTCTTTATTGCTGATATGAATGTAGTCGCAGGCTCTGCGTCACCGCCTGTCTATGTCCCTTTGGAACTGACTTTTTCGCAGATTCAGGGCGGAGATCAGGTTGAGTTCAAATCCCTTATAAATGAAACAAAGACTTACTCCTTGTATAAGCCTGGTGAAACGGTCAGCTGGAAAGTGGAGTCTCCATCAGATGCTGCTTTCAAGAGATTCAAATATAAGATAATTGATGCCTACGGGAAATTCTATTCGCATGGAGAATGTGCTTTTCCGGCAGATATCAGTTATAAGCCCTTACATCCTGGTTACTACGAACTTGTGATTCGAAGCCTATCTATCAACAATCCCGATATGCAGATTCATGACAGACTTGGTGCAGCGATACTGAGTGAAGTCCCGAAGTTTGAGGCTGGGGGAAACCCATTTGGTGGGCAGTCTACACCGAATGATCTTCTTAGAATGCTGGGGGGAACCTGGTGCAGGGGAGGACTTACTAACTGGTCAGATGATGTGAATTTGCTTGATGTGAATACTGACTACAGCAAGAATATATCTGATTTCAAAGACAATTATATAATGCCTATGCATGTCTCGAACAACATAACCAGTAAATCAAATTCAGAGACAATCGGTGATGTTAATTTCCTGCCGACAGATGTCAAAGCATATGGTGAGTCATACGGAAAATTGGCTGGGCTAGGTAATGGATTTGTTAAAGTGTTTGAGTTTTGGAATGAGCCCGAAGGTCGCATAGGAGTAAGTCCACTGTGGACTCCGAAGAATTTTACAGATGCGATTGTATCCGCATATAAGGGCTTGAAGGCAGCTAAACCTGATGCAAGAATGGCTGTCGGGAGCAATATAGAGCTGATTAAGTCTGTAAATGCTTTGGGTGGTCAGGATTCCTATGACATATTTATTCTGCACCCATATCCCTGGGCCATTGGTGGTCCCTGGAATACTCCTGAGGATGGTGCACTGCTTGAGACATGCATTTCAGCCCGAAAATGGCTTGATTCATGTGGAGGGAAAAACAAAGAGATTTGGTCTACTGAATATGGTTATACAACCGGTAGTACTACCGGAGGATGCTCAGAAATAGAGCAGGCCCAAATGGATGTACGTGCATCTCTGTTACAACTTGCAGGGGGGCTCAATAAGATCAATCCGTTCCGGATGGGTGATGTATACTTCTGGGGGCAGGTAGATGGACGGTTTGGACTGTGTAGAGGCAATCTAACCCCCAAACCAAGTTTTGTGTCCTACGGTGTCCTGATTCGAGCGGTTAAGAATCTCCCATACAGAGGCAGGTTCAATGCTGGAAAGAACCTTGCCGTACTGGTCTTTGGAGATGAAAAAGAGACCACGGTAGCATTTTGGACAGACAAGGGAGTTAAACCGCTCAGCTTGAAAACGCCTGGCAATAGCATCCAAATGGACCAGTTCGGCTGCACTACAAAGCCAGGAACTGGTATCAGGCGCTATACTGCATCCGGATCTGTTAATTATATCTGCGTTAGGCAGGGATATAGTAAGTTCGTGAAGGCACAGAATATACCATTTATCGCCGGCTTAAACGGTGGAATATTCGAGGGTAACACCAGGCGAAAGAAGTGGAGCATTCCTATCCTGTCCAAGACTCCTGTAGTCAATGGGAAACTGGATGAATGGCAAGGTCCGTCTATCAAGTTCGATGATCCAGGAAGAAATTTCAGCTCTCAGGTTCGTGTGGCTATTTCCGGTGATAGATTTTTTATTATGGCTAGCACTAGAGGTGAATCACCAGGAATAAACCCTAAAGACAAAAATGCGTTGTGGAATGGTGATTGCGTGGAGCTTTACCTTACCCCAAAACCGGATGACCGGTGCGTTGGATTTTACCGCGATGAGGATTACCACATCCTTATTGCTCCGGGTATTGATGGTATGACAGGGAAAGTTACAAATGGTATCTCCGGAGCAAATCCTGATATTCCGTATTCTGATGCCAGATATGTGCGCAATCCCGGTGGGGGATACGATATAGAAGCCAGTATACCGTTGGATTTCTTTAGGATCAAAAATGTAAAACCAGGTGATCGGTTTGGATTTGATATCCAGCTTGGTGTAGCATCAACCAAAGATGATTATCCAAGGCGTCTTCAAGAGACCTGGTCCGGTACCGGGCAGAACTATATGAACCCATTTGTTTGGGGTGATGCTGTAGCTGTGAAACAGGTAAACAGACGATGAATCGATGTATATGCACATACGGCTTGATAGTATTATTGTTGATCTCACTCTCTGTGACCACAGCATATAGTGAAACAGATACACCGCCGATTGTTGCCCCATCTCAGGGGAATACTCTTCCTGCGGGTTGGAGCTTCTGGTCAATGCTGAGGGATTGTGCATCAGTAGATTTTTCAGAAAATCCCATAAATCATATGGCAGTTCGGATGGGCAATTCCGGGCAGTGGGCACTTACCAGCAGCACATTTGACGTGAATGCAGGTGATGTGTGGACATTTACTGCTGTTGTCGCTGGCCGTAACACTGGATGGTTATCCAGCGCTGGTGCCAGTCTGAATATATATGCTTCGGATGATAAGGGAAACATAACTAACTGGGTGCTTGGAGAGAGGTGGGAAGCAGGCACATTCAACTGGAAAAGACTGAGCGTGACAGTCACTGTGCCTCAGGGAGTTGCCAAACTGACTCCAAGATTCTGTGGACACGGTGGAGGAGAGTTCTTTGCAGCTTCTGCATCATTCAAGAAGACCGACAAAGAAGATTCGCTGAGTATTCCAACATCAGATATACCACCTGCCAAAGCATATGATATTGCATTGCCAGTTACCCAGGCGAAGGATGGCGCAATATACAACCTTGGAGACACAATAACCTGGCAGGTTGCTCCCTCCTGCTCTAGACCGGATATCTCAGCTAAATATACAATACAAGACCCATACGGTAAGACGATCGAGACTGGTAGTGTGAATCTGTCAAAATCGGTCTCGTATAAACCTGCTTCGATGGGATACTATGAACTCAAACTCCAGGAGACATTCAACCAACCTGATATCACTGGCACGCTGAAAGGTGTTAGCGGAGCGGGAGTGCTGGCTGTTCCAACTAGCTGGTCTATTGGTGGAAATCCTTTTGGTGGGGAAGTCAGTCAGCGTCTGGGATTAACCTGGACCCGTCCACTTTACTACAATATAGCCTCTGGTGCTCATAACCAACTACCGACAGATTTGCCAGCATATGAAGAAGCTTGGACTGCTAAGATAAAATCCGGAATGCCTGCAAGTGAACTGAAGACCATAGAAATCTGGAATGAGCCGTATAACGAGATTCCTGGTTTGAAGATGCCGGATTTTGTATCGATGCTATCTGCTGCCAGGAAAGGTATACTCAAGGCTGATCCGTCTTTCAAGATCGCAGTAAATCTGGAGTGGGTGAGTACATTCAAGACACTTAATGATGCCGGTGGAACCCATTTGTACGATATTATGGTTCTGCATCCATACTCTATGTCCCTGTGGGCGAATCCGCCTTCGGCCGAGAGTCCCGAAAAGGCAGGGCTCCTGGAATACCTTGAATCTGCATACAAACTGCTCAAGAGTTATGGTCTCAATAAGGTCGATATCTGGAGCACGGAATATGGTTGGCCGACCCATCCCGGGTATGGCTGGTCATGCACTGAGCTGAATCAGGCACGTTATATAGTGCGTTCATCACTCCTGCAGCTTGCTCAGGGTCTTAAACGGGTTCTTCCTTTCAATTTTCAGGATGTTACATATTGGGATGACATGAATGGCAGCTTTGGACTCAGGCGGACCGACGGAACCCCGAAACCATCGTTGGTTGCCTATTCGAACCTGGCTCAGATTGTTAATAACCTTCCATATGCCGGACGGTTCGATCTAGGGCATCCAAATTTGGCAGCATTAGTATTCGGAAAAAACAATTTCAAAAAGTCCATTTTAGTCTTGTGGAGTGCAGGGAATGAACAAAGCATAAAATTGAAACTGCCCACCGGCAGGAAGATTGAGTATGATTTGTTTGGTGATTCCAGGATTGTCAATTCTTCCGGATATACTCAAACAGTTGGCAAATCTCCTTTCTACATTGTGATGGATGCATCCCCGCAAGTTGTAACCGAGGCAATTGGAAAACACTTAATAACCGGACGCCCTGTGAATATCTTTAAGGATGTTACTGAATAGGATCATTATAATTGGATATTCCCGGATATATATTGGTTGACAGCCAATTGCCTCCGTGATACTATCGCTTATAACTTATGGTATAAGTTGTTTTAAGTGTAATTGGAAACCCACATCCGGAGGCAAATATGCTCAGAACTGCTGTAACTGACGACATTGAAAGCATAATCGATATCCATTCCTCAGCGTTTTCCTATACCGACAACTGCAAAATGCTGCAAGAGCGCAGGGATATTCTCAATGCTGATTTGGGTGGGTGGCTGGTATATGAACCGGAAGGTAAAATGGTTGGGTGTCTGCGAATCAGACCTGACCGGATCAGGATAGGCAATGGGATTTTGCTCAAAGGTGAAGTGGGGGACGTTGCAGTCCATAAGAATCTTCACGGAAAAGGATATGGAACCCGGATTCTGACTGAAGCAATCGAGTGGATGCACGAGGCAGACTTTGGAGCATCCAGGCTGGGTGGACTGGCTAAGTTTTACAGCAGGTTCGGTTATTTTAGATTTCCAAGGCACTACGTTGAGTTCATTACTCATGAAGAAACTCCCAGGGCAGGTGGTTCGATAATCGAAGGCAAGACCGAACTGCCAGTGGATGTCTTAAAATGCATACGGCTGTATGATAAAGACATCGATACCGAGGCATTCAACAAGCTCTATAATGAAACTCTCTCCAGATACAGCGGAACTCTGTTGTATGATAGCCCTCAATTCATATATCCCGATAATGGACCCCTCAATATCGTCTATGAAGAAGAGGGAGAAGTTAAGGCCTTTGTATTTGTCTATGAAAGAGGGGCCAAACGGACTGAGTTCGAGCAGGCAATGGATATTGTGTGTTTTGGATACAAAGAGGGCTGCGGGAAGCAGCTAGCCTGGCTGACTGCACAGACATTTAACTCCTGCTACGATAAAAACTGCACCAACTTTACTGCAAGATATCCTTTCGACACTCAGCTGTTAGCTGCGCTGGGTGAGGTCGATATCAGGTATATTGTCTGCGAAACCTATGGTGGTACCGGCACAAACATGATGCAGGTTATCAATCTGAAATCCCTGCTGGAGCACCTGAAGCCTGAACTTGAAAACAGGATAGATGGGATGCTGCCGGCATCATTCGACAAGGTTATTCAGATTGATATTGGTAAATCAAATGCATGCATTCGGATTCTGGCAGACAGAGTTGTGATACAGGACGAAATCGCAAATGCTGAAGTAATCCACATCCCCGAAGTACAAATGCTAAAACTGGCAATGGGACTCAATAGTTTTGATGAGTTCTACAGCACCTGTCCATCAGACCAGCAGCAGCTTTCGAATCAATCGCTATTGGCACTAAGATTGCTCTTTCCAAAAATAGTCCTAATGCCCGGAATCTGGGGCTGATACATTCATATACTAAACCATATTTCGCGTGCTTTAGCGTATTTCGCGGTTCACCAAAGAAGCTTTTGGAGCAATAATATGAGACCATATTTCCCTTTCCTGATGGGCAATGGTATTGATTCTGTATTGATCGATTATTCCGGTTCCATGTCCTGTGATTCCGGACACCTGCATACTGAGCAGCACCAGAACGCAGTTTGTGCCTGGTACAAGACATACCACCGGACAAACAAGGAAGTCCTGTCCCCGATCATCAAGTCCAATTACACGCTGTATGCAAACGGTGGTGAAGCCTATGAAGTCGGTCACTATCAGCAGACCTTCAACCCTGACACAGCAATTCTGACAACCCATATCGAAGCACATGAATTTGAAATAGAACTCACAACATTCATGCTGGATGAGCACGTTCTGGTTGAGTATTACAACATACTCAAATGTCCTGCAAACACTCCTGAAATAGCCTTGAATATAAACGCTACCTGGGTTGGTTGGAATAATCATGGACTTGAATACAACTATGAGCGGGAGTTCAGCTTCAGTGAGAACCCCACAAGCAACTCTATTGATTTTACATATAAAGTAGGCAAGCTAAGCGGCAATGGATTCCTCTACACTGATGCCGGGAATGTGGAGTTTGATAAGTGGTGGCAGGGAAACAGAATCGTCCTCAAAAACATCCACCAGGGAATGAGTTTTACCAAATATCTGGCTGTAGTTGATGAATTGGACATTCAAAACGGATCTGCAACTATCGATGAACTGTTCCAGTGCATTTCACAGGGGACATATGCGGCAATCAAACAGCAGCATGAGAAACGCTGGCTGGAATATTCCTCCAAGTCCAACATCACTCTGCCTGACAAATGGATGGAATATGTCTACAAACTCAGCCTGTATCTGATCAAATCAAACCAGAACCCCAAATATGGATTCATCACAACCGGCAATTATCCTCAGCTGTGGGGTGGGGGCATTTCCTGTGGTTCAGATGAATATTTCTCGAGCATTGCTTTGCTTGGTGCTAACCGAATATCTGAAATGTCCAAAATGATCAATGGTTATAATTCAGCTATGCCGACTGCGAAGGACTACGCCAGTCAGATTAACGCCAAAGGCGCATACTATCCCTGGTTTATGAACTATGAAGGCAAGTCAACCGATTTTGAGACTGCAGACCAGAACCCCGGTATCAAAAAACTCAATGTCAGTTGTATTACGATGTCTATCTACAGTATCTATCAATACACCCGGGATATCGGACTGCTGGAAAAGAGCTGGGAGATCATAGAGCAGACACTGGCATTTCTGATCAGCAAGATAGTTGCTGAATACGATGACTATGCTTTGATACAGGAGATGCAGGGAGCGGATGAGTCCATAGACAGGATTAACGACACAGCCCAGCTGATTAGCCTTATTAAGTGTTTGGAAGCCATTATTGAGGGTGCGGAAGTGTTGGGAAAAGATATCGATCCCTTGTATGCAAGGCTCCTTCCCAAGCTGAAAAACGGACTCCAGATGAACTACAAGGACAACATCCTGCAGTCATACCTTGGTGGAAACCTGCTGACCTCTCTTATCTTTACTCATTACATATATAGTCTTCCGGATGGCATTTCGAATGAGAGCATAGAGCAGGGACTTGAAGTCTGCAAGTCAGACTGGGGGCTCTCAAATCCCGGAACCTATAGAAACCTGGTATGGCCGTGGAATGATTGCCTGGCTGCATGGGCACTATCATACATGAAAGATTCCAGATCATACGAAAGACTGGCAAACGCAGTTAAATACACCAGTGAAATCGGGGCCTTCTGTGAAAAGATCAGACCTGACAGGTTCTGGATCGGTTTCAACTACGTCACCTGCCACGGCAGCTATGTCAGTGCTGTAAACGCATTTCTGTGCCACACCAGACACGACAAACTCAGAATCCTCCCATGCATCCCTAGTGACTGGGAAAATCTGGAGATAGACAACCTGAGGGTCCAGGGCGGACTATGCATAAAGCTGAAGCTGCAAGACAGAATAATCACGGAGTTGATCCTGATAAACGACACCAAAATGCATATAAACTATACGCTTGAGATTCCGCCGGATTTACTGGATGATTTGAATAGGAATAGGGCAGGTATGCATGTTAAGATTCCTGCTGGTAGCAAGATGCAGGTTATATAGTTAAGCCTGCGGAGCTATATTATGACATACATAGAATATACCTGACGTCAGGCAAAAGGAGAAACACTTGATTGTTCATTTTGTTCGTGGCACATTCCGATGTTTGAATGCTGTGAAAATTATTTTTGTTTTGTTGTTCATACTTTTGGCATTAGGCGGGTGCCAGAACAATGCCAGGAATTTGGGTTCTTTCAAAGGCATAGAAGCATGCCGTTATGCTCTTAATGGTAGTGCCATCGCATACTACAAGTCACTGCATATCTATTTGCTGGAAAATGGGAAATCGACCAGAACAGTGGATTTATCATTGACGGAGAACAAACCACTTATAGCTTACCCCTATAGCATGTTGATTTCATCTAGCGGTAGATACTATTACTATTTTGGAAATAGAGAAAAAAGACGCACTGCACCTCCTTTTTTTCGATATCTTGCTTCTCCCGTTGAATTGATACAGTTTGATCTATCCACCAAACGATATAAAACAATACTCGGATTGCCTGCTCAACCCGAATATGCTTCGGTAGATAGAGCTGATAGAAAGATTGCTATCCTCAACAAGTCTGCGGATCTGAGCAAAAGCATAAAAGTTATAGATATTGGCAGCGGTAAATCAACACAATGTTTTAGTGGAGGAAAATGCATTATCAGATTTGCAGGATGGTCCAGTTCTGGTGATAGTCTGCGTTTTATAATCTCAAGAAACGGAACTATATCACTGATGAGTATTGCAATGAAAGATTACAAAGCTAGTATATTAGCCTCAAATTTACCAGCAGATGTTTCAACATATGGATTATGTGTTGACGACGATACGAATACTATTATCTACAATAATGGAAACGGAGAGATTATTAGTCAAAGTATCAAGACAAATCAAAAAAATGTGCTTGTAAAGCTACCTGTTAACCATCCATCCGAAACAGTTCTCTCCTCATCAGCCAATATTTTAGCGGTTGATTACTATACAAATGAGAATGACCAGATAAGATCAGGCATTGTATTTTTGAATATGGTAAATAAGAAAACCTACGAGTTAAGTTCCAGTAATAAAGACAAAACTATAGTTTTTGGCGACTGGCATCCAAAAGCAGACAAAGCCATCGTATCCTATAACAATGGTGAAAAGTGTCGTCTGGAAGAACTGAACATAGGTAAGATACTTGAATGAATAAACGGACATGGATTAAGGTATCAATTATGAGATCAATACTCGTATCATCCCTAATGCTACTATTTGCAGTGTCTTGCTCTTACTGTCATGGCGTTACTCTGGCTGCATCGGGCAGAGCCAAAGCTAAAATCATAATATCCGAAAATGCTGTCGTCACTGACAAATCAGCAGCTTCAGAGTTGCAGAAATACCTGAACCAGATAACTGGAGCCAGCTTCGATATCGTTGCCAGACCAGTTCCTGGCTATCAGAACATCTGGGTTGGTCTTTCTCCTCACGTAAGGCAAACACTTAAATCGATGCGTATTACCGAACCTCAGATGGACCAGGTGATCATAAAGACAGCCGATGATGGATTGATTATCACCGGAGACAACAACCGGGGGACTATATACGCTGTATATACATTTCTCGAGGACTTTCTTGGCTGCCGGTGGTGGACTGCTTCAGATGAAACAGTCCCAAGCAAGCATAATCTAACTATCAAGCCGATAGATTTCAACTACACGCCTCAGGTAAAATACAGGCAGCTTTTCCTGCATGAGCTTATGGCTGGTCCGAACACGTTTACTGTGAAGATGCATGTAAATGGAGACTGGCATCCTGTTGCTGAGGGTTTTGGGAAACAGGAGGGTATTATCGGGTTTGCCCACACATTCTATATAATCCTTCCTCCGGATAAATACTTTGCTCAGCATCCTGAATGGTATTCAATGATCGCTGGTAAAAGAACAGCTAGTCCGGAGCTTGAATCTCAGCTCTGCCTGACCAACGAAGAGATGAAGCAGGAGTTCATAAAGAACTGCATGGATCTGATATCGAAAAACCCCGATAAGCACATACTTTCAGTCAGTCGAAATGATGGTCGGGATGGGTCCTGTGAATGTGACAAGTGCCAGGCAATCAATGCAATCGAGGGTTCAAAGTCCGGGGCTGTGATAAGATTCGTCAACGATGTTTCCAGAGCTGTAAGAAAAATCCACCCGGAGATATCAGTGGAGACTCTCGCTTACACAGCTACCGAAGTTCCTCCAAAAGTAACCAAGCCCGATCCCGAGGTCAAAATCAGACTCTGCAGCTATAGTTCAACTCCAAATCAGCTCTACCCATTCACCGATCCCAGGAATAAGGCCTTCAACAGCCTGTTCGTTGGCTGGAGGAAACTGACCAGCAATATTTTTATATGGGACTATATCTGCAACTTCAGCAACTACACAGGCCCGCATCCAACGTGGTATTCTCTCGAACCGAATGTTGAGTATTTAGCGAAAAACGGTGTCAATGCAATCTTTGTGCACGGAGATGGATATAACACCGACATCAACTTCGGCAGGATGAGGGCATATATCATAGCACATCTTGCCTGGAATCCATTCAAATACGACACTACCAGAATGATGAAAGAATTCAGCAGTGCATATTATGGCCCTGCTGCTAAGTATATGCTGCAGTTCATTGAACTCACCAAGCGCGCAGCATACCGTGAGAACGCCAACATAACCCTTTACCAGCCACTGAGCTGTTTCTACCTGGATGAAAACGATCTAAACCAGGCAATCAATATATTCGACAAGGCAGAACAGGCAGTCAAAGACAATCCAACGCTGCTGGAAAGAGTAAAAGTGCAGAGGCTGTCTCTGGACTCAGTGTTGATAAATGAAAAGCAGACTGTAGCCAAACTGGCCAAAATCAGACCTGGATTCTCATTCAAACCAATAGCTGAATACTATGAACCTCTAATCAAATCCACCAGCAACAATTTCGCAACAGAAGCCCGAGAGATGGATTCTTCAAAATACGCACAGGTTAAAAAACTCGCCGCTCAAACCGAATTCGCTGTAGAAACGATCCCCGATATAGCCAAATCGAAAAACCTGCTGCCTAACGAATATGCGTCAATCCAGGACTATTCATTCACCCTCTGCGGACTCGGGACATATGCATTCTACGAGGATGATCCCGAAGCCAGCGATAAATGCGTAGTCAGAATGACCGGAAATACGAACTGGTGGGTCGTGCAGTACAACCTAAGCAGCAGAGACATTCAAAGATTCCCCAAATGTGATATATACTTCAATGCCAAAGTGGTTCCTGGTATTAAAGAGGGGACAGTCCTGGAGTATGGTGTCTACGACAGTGTAAACAAACGCGACGTCATAATGGGCAACCTAAAAACAACCGAAGCAGACCCAACCAGATACAAGGAATACCACCTGGGAACAATAACCCCCAAACCCGGAATGTACGTCTGGTTTGCCCCCACAGGAGACGATAAGATCACCGACAAAGTGTGTTTCGACAGGTTGGTGTTTGTGAAAATGAAATGAGCTGTGTGCACCGGCATCATACGATGCTTGTGCACAAGCCACAGTTAGATTGTCCGCCGGTTTTCCCGATTCCTCGTTTACAAGCTATACTATATGATAGTTCCAGGATATACTACTGGATACACCCCGAGGAGTATACAATGAATACAACCATACTGATTTACCTGTTTTTGATTACCATTATGTTATTAGCCACAGTTGGCTCAATGGGAAATGCCGCCAGTCAGATAACTCTGGACAAGGCCCGTTTTACCGTGATTTCCCCACAATGCATCCGCCTGGAGTATTCTCCTTCAGGGGAGTTTATTGATGCTCCGTCCTATTTTGCTTATAATCGCAAAGCCCGTTATTCAGCTGCAAAGATTGAAAAAAACGCTGACTCTGTGCAGATAGATACCGGAGTTATCAAGCTGTCATACAAAAATGATGGCAAGGCATTCGATGCTGACAACCTCAAAGTCGATATCGGGTCATCCATTGCCTGGCATCCTGGGATACTGAGCAAGGCGAATATGGGAGGTGCTATCAGGACTTTGGACGTTGTGGATGGCTGCGTTAAATTGGATGATGGAGTTATCTCACGTGATGGTTGGTATCTTCTGGATGATTCCAAGTCTCCGCTTCTGACTAAAGACTGGGTTATGTCCAGACCGGCTGATTCAGGCATTGACTGGTATTTCTTTGGTTATGGAACGGATTACAAGTCTGCACTGAAGTCCCTTACTGCAATTGGTGGAAGTATTCCCTTGCCTCGCAGGTATACCCTTGGAGCCTGGTATTCACGGTATTGGCCTTATACATCCGAAGACTACCGGCAGATTTATAAAGAATATTCGGAGCACGATTTTCCTCTCGATGTAATGGTAATGGATATGGACTGGCACAAGGACGGTTGGACCGGATGGTCCTGGAACCGCGACCTCCTGCCGGATGCCGAAGAACTGCTGAAGTGGTTCCATTCCAAGAATTTGGCTGTCACCTTGAACGTTCACCCGGCAGATGGCGTGCTTCCTCATGAAGATATGTATGCAGATTTTATGAAGGCAATGGGCAAAGATCCAACTAAGGACCAGCCGCTGCCTTTTGATGCAGGTAATAAGAAATATCTGGACACCATGTTCAAATACACTCACGCACCTCTTGAGGCTGAGGGAGTTGATTTCTGGTGGCTGGACTGGCAGCAGTATCCATTCACCCACGGTATTCCCGATCTTACAAACCTGCAGTGGCTGAATGAATACTACTTCAAACATACTTCAGCAAACGGTAAGAGGGGAGTATCCTTCAGCAGATGGGCGGGTTGGGGTGACCATAGACATCCTATTCACTTCTCCGGAGACTCTTCTACAAACTGGAGAATGCTCGCATTTGAAGTCCCATTTACATCCGCATCCAGTAACGCAGGATGTTTCTTCTGGTCACACGACATAGGCGGACACATGTCCGGCCGCAACGAGGAATCCTACACCCGCTGGTGCCAGTTCGGAGCATTCACAGCTGCCCTGCGTTCACACTCTACCCGTGACGCCACAATGGACCGCAGGCCCTGGGCTTATGAAAAGTGGGCTGAGGATTCTATGCGGATAAGTTTCCATATACGTTCGATATTCTTCCCATACACATATTCATCTGTCAGGCAGTCGACAGTGGATTCCGTTCCACTTGTCCGGGGAATGTATATTGACTATCCCAACTCCGATGCAGCTTACAAGCAGCCTCAGCAGTATATGTATGGAGATGACATACTGGTCTCTCCGGTTGCTGAACCCGGCGTAGGTAGATATAGGCTGGCCCGTCAGGTAGTCTGGTTCCCTGAAGGCGATTGGTATAACTATTTCACCGGGGAGAAATATGACGACAACTCCGAGCATCTGGTTACTGCCGGAATCAACGAGTTCCCGTTGTATATCCGTGGAGGTGTTCCGGTTCCACTCCAGGCATACACTCAGCATATGGCTACTCAGCCGCTGAACGAGCTTATTATAAGATGTTACCCGGGTGATAATGGCAAGATTGGCAGCTTTACACTTTATGAGGATGATGGAATCACAGACGCATACAAGAAGAAAGAGTCTGCTACAACGGTTCTCAAATACCGCAGAGATGGAGAGAAAGTCACTATCAGCGTTGATCCAACCAAGGGTGAATACAAGGGGCAGCTTTCAGAGCGTTCATACAAAATCGAACTTCCATGCACACTGGAAATCACTGACAAAAAAACCATAAAGCAGGGGATGACACTCCAATATAATAAGAACACAAATATCAACACAATCCATGTCCCCGCCAAATCTATTCGCGAGGGCTTCAGTATTGTGCTCAAAGTCGAAAACGTTGCACCGCAGACAGCACACCTGAAAGCATTCGCAAGCCGGGTTGGTCTGCCTGCACCTGTCCCTGGAGACTCACTGAGCAATCTTCTGGAAACTGCACTTGCTAGCTCCGGAGATCTCAGTCCGAAAATGATCCTTGCAAGTGCTGGTGTCGGTTCAGTTGATAAAATCGAGACTGCGTATGGTTTCCCGGACACCAAAACCGTCCGCACATATACATCGCCGTTAATCCATGCAACAGTTGAAGCCAATTTGATCGACTCTGATGATGAAGGTCAGTTGCTTCAGACTGTAGTCAAGATCGGTGGGAAGCAGTTCGAATATGAAGAGCCGCGAAACCAGACTGTAGATCTCAGCAGATATGAAAAAGAGAATGCAGCCCTGTCGGCAACTGTAACAGCCAGCTCATTCGAGTTTCCTGAAACAGACGGCGTAAATGATGGCTTTGTAGGTGGTTATCCGATAGACCGAAGCCAGGAGTGGTCAACCAAAGGCGAAAAAGCCAGTGCATGGATTAAGCTCGATTGGACCAATCCCCAGACAGTAGATCGCATTCTTCTGTTTGACCGGTTAAATGGCGCCGATAGAGTCCTTGCTGGAGAGATCGAATTCAGCGATGGCAGCAAGGTTGCTGTTGGTGAATTAGTGAACAACGCAACCAAAGGCACTCTGGTTAAATTCGCACCAAAAATAATCACCTGGCTGAAGTTCACCGTAACTAAAGTATCAAATGAAACACAGAATACTGGTTTGGCTGAAATAGTGGTTCTAAGAGCCAAATAGCCAATTGTGATGCAGGCTTCCAGCCTGCGTTCCAAATGAGAGGCAGACCGTAAGTCTGCCTCTCATTAAATGTAATAGTTCAGAGTTGCGGGGATTTGTCATCCTGAGGAACGAAGGATCTGCTTTTTTAGATGAAAAGCAGATCCTTCGTTCCTCAGGATGACAATGTTCCCATGAAACTGAACTCATACCATTAAGAAAAATCACACACTCAAAAGTGTCCTCTCAATGATCTCATTCTGTGTTGTTTCAGACAGGATGTTGAAATACGCGCTGTATCCACTGACACGCACCACCAGGTCTTTATGGTCCTCTGGATGGACTTTCGCATCGATCAGGTCTTCCGGGTTTACACAGTTCATCTGCATCACCGAACCGCCATTCTCGACAAACCGGTGGATTACAGCAGATACGATATCGGGGTCTAAATAACCAGCCACGACCGGCAGCTTGATATCCAGAACAGCAACAACGGGATAGTCCGTCATATCGACAGGCTCCAGTGCGTTTATCACCTGACTGATCCCGCACTTCTCTCCTAAAGCCAGCATGCTGGGACTCATACCTGGAGACAAATGCTCGCTTGCTTTGCGTCCATCCGGGGTAGCCTGTGTTTGATTTCCAAAATGAATAAATGCCCGGAACGGGAACAGACTGGCTTCATATTTACCGCCCCGGCTGTTTGGTTGACCGGAGGATACTTCTGCAATGTCGTGAAATACCTTTGCAGACAACTCCCGAATCTCTTCGTCATCCCAGCCAAATTTTGGCACCCGATTGATCAGATACTGTCGGAACGATTCCTCTGCCTCAAAATTGTTATCCAGCATCTCGCCAAGTCTGGTCAAGGAAATCGTTTTCTGCCTGAATACCACTTCACGCACAGCATTTAGAGAATCTATCAGATTTCCAACTCCGGTCAATGATACGCTGCCGGCATTATATCGTGCTCCACCCTCAAACATATCCAGCGCATTTTCAATACAGTCGCTGAGAGTAGAGGAATGCAATGGGCATGGGCTGTATCTTGCGCCTTCTTTCTCAGTCATGTTTCTCTGACGAATATGCGCATTAACTACCGAATGCAGGTTTTCAAGAAATGCTGCATATATGCTTTCAAAATCGAGGCACTTCGAATATTCCGCCACTTGTATTTCTTCGCGCTGCGTGAAAACCGACCAGCGGTCAGGAAACATACCCATCAGAAAGACTTGGACCAGGTTCAGATATATTGTTGCACGGCTGTTGACTTCGGTATTCTCCAGCACATTCTCCTGGCAGCCTCCCCCAACATAAAGCCGACAGTCTTCGATTGCTTTCCCCATCTTTACGTTTGCTGGAATAAGGACATCGTCATTGAAAATAGCCAGTGAATTGACACCCTTTGCAGCGGCATTTGCAAGGAGATTAAAGTAGGCTTTCGGATGCGCAGAAGATACACGGGCATTGAGCTTAGGATCTATCTGTCCCAGCTCCACATAAGTTTCTATAATTATCTGAGTAAGTTCATTGAATATCACATTGCCATTTGCGTCACACCCACCGATACCTATAGTGGTATTGGTCCCTGCGTGCTCACTGGTTTTGCTCATTCCAAACCTGATGTCGTGAAAAGCAATCATATACTGGACAAGGTCCCGGGCTTCCTCCCTTGTCATATATCCGGATTCAATATCCCTTACATAGTATGGATACAATATCCGGTCCCAATGGCTCAGGACGCTACTGCCAACGCCTTCCAGCTCTTGCACAATTTCCCGCATGAAATGAATGGTATTCAGCGCTTCATAGAACGTTGCTGGTGGGTTTGCTGGAACACGGTGCGCTGTGTCTGATATCCGCTGAAGTCTCTTTCGGATTATCGGATCAGTTTCTCCAGAAATCATTTTTTCAGCTTCCAGCGCATGTCTTTCAGCGATGCTGATAACAGCTCTGTTGCCGGAAATGACTGCTTCCAGAAAATCTCTTTCTTTCTGTGTAGAGACTGTCTTAAGCCGATCTTCAGATTTTTGAATTAATCCAGACAGTCCATATTGAAAGACATTGTCAAAGCCCAAACTATGATGGTTGGTATCCATCACAGTCCATCCAGTGGATAGTCCTGAGGAATTGCAATATGACCACCAGTCCGATCCCTGTTTTTCCAGTTGTTGACCGAACGGTTCTCTCCGCATCCATCCGCCAATTCCACCTTCACCCAGATCTGAGCGCAACCTGCCGGTATCCAATTCAAAGTAGAAAGGAAAATGCTTGAAAATCTTTATCCTGCAATGCTCCGATATAAAGTCATATCCGAACGCCTTGCGTGTATATGGAGACCATTCAGGGTGATTGGAGCTGGTTTCGTGGAGTTCACGCTCCAGGTCACTCAGGTTTGTTGGATAATCAGAATAATGGGAGTCGATCTCATTTTCAAAAGCGCTGCGTTCTTCGAAGAATGACATTTATGGTCTCCAGCAAGAAATGGACTTAGGCATATATTAAAAGTATATCAGTTGCGATTGAATGATAACAATCTCGCAAGTTCTCTATTTTCCAGGTGCAATCTGCACTGAGATCATCTTGAATAATCCAGGATTCACTGTTAAGGATACGCTATCAAGATTCATCGCCATGTCAGTTCCTTCGATCTCATCTCTCCAACGTAAAAGTGCATTGGATTTCAATCCCAGGTTTCGCTTGTTGGGAGTAAGCACTGCATCCGCAGGTTTATCACCCGGGTTTGCTACAACAAACAAAGCGCCGCGTTTTTTATCGAGATATGCGCTGATTTTAATATCGGTCGCATTATTGTTCTTTAGAAGTTCACTGGACTTCCAGAAGGGAACCCACACAACGTTCGACATGCCGAATGAATCATAGGCTTTCCAGATATCAATCTGGTGCCTGGGATGGTAGAACCAGAGTGAGTCATAAAGTAGAGAGATGGTCCGTCCACGTTCCCGTTCTTCATCGGGAGTTCCGGGGCCTGTTGGAAGATTCGGTATCTGAGCTGAGGGGATACCGAAGTTATGCCCACTCATCTCCGCTCTCATCACATCCTCTGAGAAATACTCAGATCCTATTCTATATGGAAGTAAATGCTCAGCGTCGATATAGAAGTCAACCAGAGATAATGCAGGAAGCAGAATACTTCCGGACGTATGAGCAGCCAGAATACCAGGAGGGTCCTGGGATTTGACCAGCCGGTAAAGGTTCTTGATGAGTTCGCGTGTTCGCCATATTGGGAGTGTATTGTGCAGTTTAGCGTCTTTTCCCGTGTAACCGCAGCCATGTTTAGCGTTGTTGCAGGGAACAGGGCTGGTAAGTCCATCCATATAGAGTCCTTTGAAGCCGTACTTCTCAAAACCGGCAGTATACTCCTCAAGCAGGAGCTCTGGATAGGCCGAATTATTACAGACAACGCGGCAAATGTCATTATTATCCGATCTTTGATATTGATAGTTGTCGCCCAAAGCCAGCACGTCCCAGTCCTTGTTATATTCAGCGGCTTTTGTTGAAATATAGCACCCGGTATACGGAGCCATGCCTATTCCTTTTTGCTTGCAAGCATGGAGAAGCGATCTGAGTTTTGGTTCATCAGAGTCTTTCGGACGGCAGAGACTCTGGACATCCGACCATCTTTCCCAGTAACCGAGATACTTTACTCCCCATCCTGCCAGGAGGTTCAGGTAGGGTGGATTATCTTTACTTGCTGGCTCTCCTGTATAGGTGTTCTTTTCCTCGCCATAGGAGCCCTCGTTGCAGTAATGCAGCTTATAGTGTTGATTATCATATTTCTTAACCGGTGTTGCAATAAACCCAAAAGTCCACTTCCACGGACTATCAAGCATATAGTTGCTCAGGAGATTCATTTTCAAAAGAGTAACATCTTTACCTGGAGTCACTGTTATAGCATTTTGAGGATCGGCAGGTGACCAGGGCTCATCGGTTTCAGAGAATAACTGTAGACCACGATCATCGTTGCCCAGCCAGATGTAGAATACAAACGGCAGTTTCATTCCATCAGGTTTTACGGCGCCTGCGTTCATCCGCTTCTTCATCCATTCCCAATCCCATATAGGATAGATATTGGAATGGTGAAAGAGTGTGGCGTATTGGGATTTTAATGGGACTGTAATATCAAGAGAGTCCAACCGTATTGGTCGTATAGGAGAAATGGTCAGATCAACGCGGGTTGTTCCATCGAATTCTGTTGTGAATGTGCATTCTGCATTGAGATAATGTGATAGTGCATTTGTTGAATATCTGACTCTCTCAGAGTTTGAATCAAGTACCCTGAATGATATATCTTTCCACTTGATTTTGTTTCCGTTGGCACTTACCAGGATGTCCATAGGACCGGCTAGAATATTCTCTCGCTGGCTCACAATGCTGGTCGGCAGTATTCCTGAATTGAAGTTGTATGATCTTCCCCAGCAGGAAACAATATTCTTTTGTATCTTTGGAGTCGTCCAGGTTGCCATCCAGGCCTCCTTTGAATCTGCAAAGCTGACCGCACAAGCGATATTTATTATGCAAACAAACCCTAATAAAAAAGATATGCGAACTTTGATCACATCTGTCTCCCCTAACCTGGCATTACAAGTCTTTTTTAACTGATATTATACTCTAGATGTTCTTGTTAAGTTTAAGCCCATATCCCGTTGCAGAGCTTGAGCATGGTATAATGCGCATATCTCGTTCAATCCACCCGATTTCAGGTGAAACATGCGTCGTTTACTGATACTGACTACCCTCTTAATATTGTCTACATTACCGGTGTTGGGAGCTCCTGCAGATATAGAGTTCGACGCAGGGATTCGTGCCCAGAAAATATTGGGTTTCGGCGCCAATATATGGCCGGCTGACATGAATGTATTCAGTGTCTATAAAGACATGAAGCTTACCTGGGCACGATTGTGGTTTGATCCGGGTGATCCTCCAACTAACTTGACTCGTGAGCAGATGGATGCATATTGGACAGGATATGCTACTTCCAGGCAGCTTCCATATGTAATACAGTCAGCTGACATGCTGAAAAAGTATGGTGCTAAGACTATCTTTACCATAGGCAATCCTCCAGGTTCCTGGTTAGGTCCAGGCAAGAGTCTGCCCAAAGAGCGGTTTAATGATTTTGCTGTGTGGCTGGTATCCTGTATGAAATTCTACATATCCCACGGGGTGAAAATACACTATGTAGAGCTTTATAACGAGCCTGATGGTGACTGGAACGTCCATATATTCCCTGTAGACAATGCCACTATTACCAAACTGGTCCGGAAAGAGCTGGATGCCCGCGGGCTGCACAAAATTGGAATCCTCGGTCCGGGACTGTCTCATTTAGTCAGTGATCCTGCCGGTGATCCAATGGTCAACGCGATGGATGAGGAAGCAGTTCGCTCGCTTGCAGGCTGGTCTAGTCATGCCTGGGAATGGAACTCCGCTGCGGTAGATGCTGAGGGTGGTCAGAGTTTCGTCCGCAGGGTCTGGCCCTACCAGATGGCATCCTATAAACGCAAGGATCCAAAAGGTCGCCTGCCGATATTTGTTACAGAGTATTGCAACCAGGCAAACATATATCACGGTGAGCCTACACCGAAAGGTATGCTGACCGCTGATCGCCCGGCTTTTGCTGCCAGAGTAGTCGAGAACACGCTTTCTCTGCTCAACGGAGGAGCCAATGTCCTGGTATACTGGCAGGGAGCTGACCAGACCTGGGATCCCGGAAATGCAGGATTTATTGGGGATTCGCTCCACAAAGGAGCACCAAGGCCTGTTTTCTACGCTATGAAAGCCATTTGTGCAAGGCTGCAGCCTGACTCATATGTTTTGAAACCAATTAAGCAGGACGCCAGCATCTACTCAGCTGCGTTCATAAAAGACAACCGCCTTGTGCTTGCTATGGTCAACGGCACACCCCAAACGTGTACCAGGACGGTCCATATATCAGGGATTGATAGTTTGAAGCTTACAGAATCTGTGAAGTTTCTGGCAACTGATCCTCTCAAGGAAACAATAAGTAAGAGTGATGTCCATATCGATCGTTTGGCTCAGAGGATAACAGTCACGATTCCTTCAGACAGCACTCTGACGCTTGTTCTAAGAATCGAATTAGCCAAATAGTGTTAGTTCAGGGATGGGTGTTTACATATGAAACAGATCCTGGTTGTAGTGTTGCTATTAATGTCGATCTCACCTTATGCAGTAGGTGCTTCTGAAGATAAGACGACTTCAGGGATAGTAAATGTCAAGGATTATGGTGCGAAAGGCGATGGGATTACCGACGATACCGAGGCCATCCGCAGTGCAGTTAAGGCTGCTGCCGCTGTAGTTTGCAGGCCTGTCCCTGGTCAGCTTTCATACTATCTTGCCGGACCTTCCCTTGTGTTTCCTGCTGGTGAATATGTCATCAGTGATGAGATTGACATTGAAGCACACGTTCAGATAGTCAGGGGAGAAGGGACCGCTGTTATTCGCCAGTTGGACACATCGAAGGGTTGCTTCATATCGAAATATGCCTGGCGGATGACAATCAGTTCTCTAACATTCCTGGGCGGTAAGGATCAGGTAAGTCTTTTTAACCCTAACATAGACGCAGGTCAGCTGATAATCAGGGACTGTAAGTTCTTTTATGCATCCGGTTTTGGATTGAAGACCGATGTGTTGTCTACAACAGTCAAAGTTGAGGACTGCGAGTTTGTTGAGTGCTACCAGGCGTGGTATCTGAACCGGTGTGATCAGTCTATTATGCGGGACTGTTGGATAACCAGCAACAAGAATATGGCAGACAAGGCGGCAATCGAAAACCGGGGACTGCGGATGACTATTGAGAACCTGACTGGCGTACCGCTGGTAAGTGGTCAAAACCAGAGGTGGATTGACAACTACGGGCGTATATTGACCATGAAGCAGTGCAGGTTTGGTGCAGAGGGAGGCGGTATTACTCCTGTATACAACTTTGCAAGATATGTAAGAAGCAATGATCCATGGTTCCAGAAAAAAATCTGTGAATCTATCATAATAGATGATTGCTATGTTTCAGCGAACGGAAACAGCCGCGCCAACTGTGCTGTCTACTGCCTGGAAGTCCCAAATTCGATCAGTATCACGCGGTGTATACTTGTTGGAAGCCAGTCAATAAAAATCGATCCTGCTGTTGATCTCAAAAAGTATTTCAAGAACGTGGGTGTAAAGAGCCTTGCATTTTCAGTAAAGGACTGCATACTCGCTGCAGGCACATCGGACAATGGATATACACTCCCTAAATCGTTGTTGAAACCCATCGTGCGATCGATTGATGATACCCGATATCTCACAGACAAAGAGACAGCAGATGCGATATCAAATACAAAGAAAGAACTGTTGAAAAAAGCCAATGAACCAATGCCAAACTCGGAATGGAATGGACACAAGCAGCAGGCAAGTCCGGATAAGTTTGTGGACCTGTTGAAAGGTTCCGGTTTTATCGGAGGTTTGTCTCAAAAATATACAAAGGGTGTTGCGATAAGTAAGAATGGCAGTGGTGCAGTTATTCTATTTCGTTACGATTCTAATGGATCAGGTCCATATGAGCCTTTAGTGCTCAATGTGAAGATTGATCTGGACAAATATCCCTGGCTTAGCTGGAGACAAAGAGAAGGAACAGCTGCCGGCTCGCTTATTCTTACTATATTGGATAAGAGTACCCAAACCCTTCACACACCCTACGCAGAGACATTCGACAAGGTGTATGATTATCATGCTGACGATCTCCGGAAGATAATCGGAAGCGGTGGTATAAAAGACCTTGAGATCAAGTGGTATCCGATTACGTGGGGAATGAAGAGTCCTTTGGAGTCCGACTGGTTCTTCGGTAAAGCAGGGCAATATGTAGCGTTGGATTTCTTTCGCGCCGAATCAGAATGACTTAATAATATACAAATAGACGCAATGTAATAGTGACTGGAGATTATGAAACAGATGACATCACGTGAACGAGTTCTAAAATCACTGAATTTTGAGCAGACAGATCGCATACCGAAGGATTTGGGGGCTATGCGTTCGACAGGAGTCAGTGCATTTGCATATCCGAAATTAGTCGATGCCTTAGGCTTGCCTCCCCGGCTTCCACGGATGCACGATACATCTCAGATGCTGGCTCTGCCTGATTTGGATGTGCTGGATGCACTGGGTTGCGATGTTGTAACCATAGATGGCGGAGTTACCAACGCTTTTCAGGAGCCTGAAAAGTGGCACGAATATGATTTCAATGGCAGGCTGCCTGCACTTGTACAATATCCGGAGAATTTTAAAGTAGAAGAAGATGATACCATCGTGCAGTGGGGCATTTCCAGGATGTCACCCAATGCGTATGTCTTCAATGTCGAACATGCAGGGAATTCTGTGCTTGATTTCGACCAACCGCTGCCATTGCTGGACCTGAAGCAGTATAAGCAGGATATGATGAGCAATCCTCTGACAGATGAGCAAATCAAACAGGCGGTCGATTTATGTCGGCGGGTCAGAGAGTCAACCGACAAGGCTGTATTTTATGCGGACCATCTTAATGCACGAATCGGTATTTGTGGACACGGCGGAATTGCTATCTTCCCCATGATCTGTATGCTGGAACCGGGATATGTGCAGGACCTGCACGCGATTTCAATAGAATCTGCTATGGTTGATATGCGGGCACTGCTTCCTGAGATTCGGGATTATGTCGATGTCATAATGACCGGCTGTGACGACTGGGGAACACAGTGTTCCACTATAGCATCACCGGAGGTATACCAGACCCTTTTCCTGCCATATTATAAACAAGTCAACGATGAAGCACACAGACTTGCGCCGGACATAAAAACATTTATACACACCTGTGGGGCTATATATGAGGTGTTGGATCTGATGGTTGAAAGCAAGTTTGATATCATCAATCCATGTCAGTGGCCCGCAGGCGGACATACTTATCAGGAATGGAAAGACAAGCTTAGAAAGCGCGCATCTATCTGGGGTGGAGGTATCAATACGCAGAAGACACTCGCATTTGGCAGCATTGAAGATATCAAGACAGAAGCAAGTGAAGTCAGCAAGTACCTTAGCCAGGATGGTGGTTTTATCTTCAACAATATCCACAATCTACTAGCTGAAGTATCAGCAGAAAAAATCATAGCTCTCTTCGGATCGGCATAGGCACAGAGCACATGTTTTAGCCTTTGTGTACTGGGTATGTCAATTGTACATGGGAGTAATTAAGAGTATGAAATTACTCATATAAATACACGACTACCTATTGAATACAGTCAGAAAGGACAATTGCATGAAAGTCACATCAAGGCTTCTATTTGTAATGCTGCTCACCCTGCTGGCTGTCGGTGCGAATGCTAAAACGATGAGCACCAAGGCGGAGCATATAACTGTTCCAAAAGGTCTTCCCGTAATTCTTGCGTTCGACCAGGATCTAAGCTCCAAGACAGCCAAAGTTGGAGAGTCCGTAGCTCTCTATGTTAAGGAAGATGTGAAGGTTAACGGTCACATTATAATCCCAGCTGGTAAGAAGGTAAGTGCTACAATCAGCCAGGTTGATAAACGGAAGCGATATGGAATCAATGCCAAGATGCGCATTGTGTTCAACCCTATCCAATCTAATTATGGTGGTAAGGTCACCTTGATCCCGCGTTCAAAGGGAGAATATATGGGCGGGAGTAAATCTGGTCAAGCTGCAGGCGCCACTGCCGGAGGTGCGGTTCTACTGGGACCGGTGGGACTGGTCGGAGGTTACTTTGTTGTAGGCAAACCAGTTACTATTAAAGCCGGAGATGAGCTTCCAACAGAAGTTGCATCAGCTGTAAAACTCCCACTACGGAAATAACAGGGTCCAGTAACACTGGATAATGCACATGATATATGGAGTGCTTCGGTAGTCGAGTAAAATCTGACTACCGAAGATCTCTATTTCTTATATAATGTCCACCCCGATCCTTGACTCATATCCCCACCGCAAGTTAACATGCAATCGGTTTGCCATATGCAAACCATATTAGAGAATAGAAAACACAACGCAACCGCGTGTGTATGAGGTTTATGAAGTGATTACAACTGATTCTGGTTTAATGTATGAAGATAAGACAGTAGGCGAAGGCGTCGAAGCCAAAGCTGGCGATAGCGTCAGCGTCCATTATACAGGCTGGCTGGACAACGGCAAACAGTTCGATTCATCTAAGAACCCCGGTAGAGATCCTTTCTCTTTCAAGCTTGGAGCAGGAATGGTCATAAAAGGTTGGGATGAAGGCGTTGCCGGTATGAAAATCGGAGGAGTCCGCGAACTCACGATCCCTGCAAGCCTGGGTTATGGCTCCAGACCAGTCGGCCCAATACCCGCCGGTTCAACATTGCATTTTGAAGTAGAGCTACTTGGGGTAAAATAGACCACTGAAAAATTATCCACAGATTTCGCAGATTTGCGCAGATTAGGATATGGAATTTATCGGGGAGGTTGCAGATACCTTCCCGATTAAATTAAACGCAATGCTTTGCAATGGAGGCTAATATATGCGGGATTTGATTGCTGAAGCACTTAAAGGCCATGGAGCCGACTATGTTGAGGTTCGGATTGAGGAATCTGAGCATACCGGGGTTGCATATCGTGGGCGTGAGCTGGATTCCCTAAGTCGCACATCAGGTCTTGGTGGCAGTGTGCGTGCAGCCGTAAATGGAGGCTGGGGATTTGCTTCATTCAACTCTATTGAAGGCCTCAAGTCAAATGTCGATCTGGCTGTGAGACAGGCACGGCTTGTCGGACGGGACAAGACCCAGCTTGCTGCCGTTGAACCAGTAGTCGATAAAGTGCGTCCGGAGATAGTCAAAGACCCTCGCAGCGTCTCTCTCTCACAAAAAAAGAAGCTGGTTGAGGAGTATACAGACGTTGTATATTCCCTTGGAGATAAAATCCAGACCAGTGTCGTCAACTACAGAGATACCAGTACCCGACTCTACTATGCCAATACCGATGGCGCATTTATTGATACTCAGTCTATATACGTCACGGGTTCCATTCAGGCCGTAGCCAGGAACAACGGTGATATCCAGCCGAATGCTTCCAGTTTTTCATCAACGCGAGACTTCGGGATATTTGAAAACCGGCATGATGATGTCCGCAGGATGGCTCAGGCTGCAGTCGATATGCTATCAGCTGAGCACGTTGAAAGCGGCACGTACACGGTTATAGTCGATCCCCAGCTTGCAGGAATATTTGCCCATGAAGCTTTTGGACATCTCTCCGAAGCTGATGATTATGCAGAGAACCCGCATCTTCGTGAACTGATGACCCTCGGCAGGAAGTTCGGTGGCAAGCACTTGAATATCATCGATGGTGCCGATATCCCCGGAAGTGGTGGCAGTATTAAATACGACCAGGAGGGTGTACCTAAGACTCCAACTTATCTGATAAGAGAGGGAGAACTGGTTGGCAGGCTGCATTCCCGTGAAAGCGCTGCAAAGATGGGGGAGACGCCCACAGGAAACGCACGGGCTATCAACTACAACCATCCACCGATCGTTAGAATGACCAACACCTACATTGCTCCTGCAGATGCAACGCTGGAGGATATGCTTTCTGAGGTTGAGGATGGGCTTTATGTGCTTGATTCAATGGGAGGGGAGACCTCCGGCGAGATGTTCACATTCTCCGCTCGAGAGGCTTTCAAGATCAGAAATGGTAAAATTGCCGAACGGGTGCGCGGGGTGAATCTAACTGGAAACGTCTTTGTGACCCTTGAGAATATCGATGCCATCGGAAACGATATTACGTGGCCGAAGAGAGGCGGAGGCTGCGGTAAGGGTGGCCAGGCACCGCTGCCGGTTGGTTTTGCAGGACCACACTTCAGAATCCGAAACTGCGTGGTGGGGGGTAAGTGAGATGATAAACGAGATTTTAGAGAAAGCCAAACTGGTCTCCGACGAAGCAGAGGTTCTTGGAGTCGAGGGTGAAGAGTTCCCGGTTCATTTTGAGAACAACAAACTGAAAACAGCCCTCAGCAGGTCAGTCAAAGGCTATGCACTGCGTATTATCAAGGATGGCAAGATAGGTTTCTCTTCCACCACAAAACCAAACGCAGCGAATGAACTGGTTGAGTTCGCGCTGGAGACTGCCGAGTTCGGTCAGCAAGCTTCATTTGAATTTCCCGGTATGCCAGCCACAACTCCATCAGTCAAAGTAATGGACCCAAACGTAGCTGCGATATCCGTTGAACGGCTTGTAGAGATCGGTCAGGAGATTCTGGATGCAATCCGCTGCGCCGAACCCGATGCACAGGTCTCTGTTGGTCTGGGTAAGTCTCAAGGCAGGCAGAGGATTATAAACACCCGTGGGCTGGATGTCTCATATCAAGCTTCAGATTACTCTGTAGGAGCTTCTATAGAGATCATCAGGGGCACAGATATGCTGCAGATTTGGGAAGATGTAGAGTCACGCAGTCTCGTAGACTCAAGTAAACTCGCAGCATCCGTCATTGAAAAAGCCAGAATAGGCAGGGACATCGTGCCTATAGATGCTGGAACCATGCCCGTGATATTTACCCCAAAAGGTTTCGCCGGCACTCTCGCACTCCCAATCACTCTTGCATTCAATGGCAAGGAAGTCCTGCAGGGAGCGACCCCGGTTTCAGATAAAGTCGGTCAGCGGATGTTTGATGAGAGACTGTCGATATACGATGATGGCACCATAGATTTCTCAATCGGTTCCCAGCCCTACGATGATGAAGGCCTGCTGGTCGGCCGTATGCCTTTGATCGAAAAGGGAGTCGTCAGCAATTTCATCTACGACCTGGACAGTGCAGCCAAAGCAGGCAAGCAATCAACAGCCAATGGCAAAAGAGGTCTGGGTTCGCTGCCGGGGCCGGGTTACAATTCGATAGTAATAGAACCCGGTGACACATCCCTTGAGGATATGATTAAAGGCATAAAATATGGCCTGTTGATCGACCAGACAATGGGTTCCTGGACCGGAAACATCCGCAGCGGCCAAATCTCCGGCAACGTCCACTACGGGATCAAAATAGAAAACGGAGAGTTAACCGGCAGAGTAAAAGACGTAATGATAGCCTGCAACGTCTTCGAAGCCCTGAACAACATCCAAACAATAGAAAACCAGTCCCACTGGCAAGGCAACCTGTACGCCCCACACATACTCTTCAGCGCATTAAACGTGGCGTCATAACACCCGGGAACGCCAATCTCTTGATTGGTGATTTAGATCTCGCCATTTGGGAGGTTGGCGTTCCTGGGATTGCCTGATATCGTCTATAATATCCTCTGAAGTAATCGCACCATGAAACAAGAATGAGATATAGCTGTGAATTATACATATAATCTATACGATCTACTATTTCCAGACCGGCCAGCAGCAGCCGAATATATGCGCAATCAATCTGGTTCGGACATAGCCGTACTACAGAGGTTTACAGGGGCACTTAGTCTGATAAAATTCTGCTTGTTTATGCTACCGCTCTGGCTCGCGTATACTGGACAACTGCATCAGATACTTCGTAATATGCACGTTCAACAGGGTGATAGCACCGTCTATTACTTCGCTGTTAATCCAATATGGATGGCATTTTTGCTGGCAATGTTTGTACTATCAGTATCAGGTCATATATATCGTCTGCTTCTGCCATTTATGGGAGTCCACAGGATATTAATAGCAGGATATTGCGATCTTCTCCAGTTAACGGATATGAACAGCGGTAAATTATTACGATTTTCTCTAAAGGTAATTCCAATAATCCTGTTTATATCGTTATTTAAATATACGGCTGATTATACGAGGATATCCGATCAAGGCATATATATCCACCGCTTTATGAGTGTTGAGAAATATTACGCCTGGAAAGATGTTGGTAGAATTACAGCATCTTATTCAGTCAGCAAATCTAGTCATGCTAGGAGAAGATATTATTATCCTCAGCAGGAGTATCATTATTATGCTCAGGTCCTGTTCAATGACAGAGAAACATGGGAGCCCAATAGGGATGATGATGTGGCGGAAGATGCAATTCATTATATACTGCAGCAAAGGAATGCGGTTCCGAATAAGCCGCATATTGATTTAAATGGTGGATAATACATTGAAACTACTAACCATAGGAAACAGCTTCTCTCAAAACGCCTGCCAGTATCTTGGTGAACTTGCAAAAGCAGGTGGGCATAAGATTCTTCTTGGGCATGCAGATATTGGTGGATGCCCGTTTGATAAGCATCTGGAAATTGCAGGGCTGGCAGAAGCAAATCCGGACAATATCAATGGAAAACCATACGGTCTGGACTGGCCTGTTATTCCCGGCAAGGATCTGGGTCGCAAGAGTCTGAAAGAGATGTTGATGCTGGAGGAGTGGGATATCATTACAATCCAGCAGTATAGTTGGATAAGCGATGACTACTCCACATATCAACCACACGCCGGTAACCTGTGTGCATACATTAAGTTATATGCACCGAACGCGGAAATCGTTATCCACGAGACCTGGGCTTACAGATGTGATGATCCACGTTATACGTCAGGTGATGATTCCCAGGAGAAAATGTACGTCAAACTCCGCAATGCATACCAGAGGCTGGCGTCAGACCTTGTCCTCCGAATGATCCCGGTAGGAGATGCATTCTATGTGGTCGATAACATCCCAGCCTGGAGCTATAAACCTGCCGCCAGCAAGTCTACCTACCCTGAACTGCCCGACCAGACCCACTCCCTCCACTACGGTTGGTATTGGACGAAAAACGAACAAGGAGAAAACGCACTCCAAATGGACGGTCACCACGCCAGCGCCTTAGGCTGCTACCTGGCAGGCTGCGTTTGGTACGAGTTCCTGTTCAATGATAACGTAGAGAACCTAACCTACGTCCCACCGGAGATATCCGCAGTAGATGCAGTAATCTTGAGAAAGGCTGCTCATGGGGTTATAAGATTGTAGGGTTGAGTGTAATGGCTTTTATTATCCGCAGATTTCGCAGATTTACGCAGATTAGGGAGAGAATGTATTAGATAGTCATCGCAACACATATACACTGCAATTCCCTTTTCCCTAATCTGCGAAAATCTGCGAAATCTGCGGATAATTCCTAAAATCAGGAGTCTGAATCATGAATCAATTATTCCCGAACAAATTCAAAATGCTCCCCCTCGGATCCGTAAAGCCAACTGGCTGGCTGAAACAGCAACTGCAGATTCAAGCTGATGGTTTAAGCGGGCATTTGGATGAGTTTTGGCCGGATATTATGGACAGTGCATGGTTTGGTGGAAAGGCTGAGGGGTGGGAGAGGGCGCCTTATTGGTTGGATGGATTGATTCCGCTTGCCTGGACTCTGGATGATGATAACCTAAAAGCTAAAGCTAAGAAATATGTGGATTTTATTGTTGCACACCAGAAAGAGGATGGCTGGCTGGGGCCTGGTGCTGTTGATGGAAAGAACCTGAAGCCTGATGATAACTACGATATCTGGGCGCTGTTTCTGGCGAACAAAATGCTCTGTCAGTATCACGAAGCTACCGGTGATCCAAGCGTGCTGGAGGCCGTTAAGAAGTGCTTGAAGATGTGTGCAGTGCATATGGACAAGCAGCCGTTGTTTGGCTGGGGGATGATGCGCTGGTTTGAAGCTTTGATTTCCATTTATTATGTTTATGAACAGACCGGTGAAGAGTGGCTGTTGGATCTTGCTGCCAAACATAGAGAGCAGGGATTCGACTGGGCAGCGTTCTTTGAAACAGAAGACATCACGACCCCGACTCCGCGCCGTGGGATGTGGAGATGGGACAAGCACGTAGTGAACCTTGCAATGGCACTGAAGACTTATCCCCTGTATTCCAGGATAAATGACTGCGAAACAGACAGAGCGCAGGCAGCAAAGATGATTGAGTTGCTGGACAGATACCACGGTCAGGTTACGGGGGTATTTACAGGTGATGAATGTATATCCGGCAAGAATCCTGTCCAGGGAACAGAGCTTTGTGCAGTGGCAGAGTATATGTATTCTCTGGAGCATCTGCTGGCTGTCCTGGGTGATCCATCCTTTGGTGACAGGCTCGAAAGAATAGCCTTCAACGCCTGGCCTGCTACGTTCAGCCCGGATATGTGGGGACATCAATATGATCAGCAGGTTAACCAGGTCCAGTGCACTATCAATCCTGAGTTTATGTGGTCTAACAATGGAGCCGATGCAAATCTCTATGGTTTGGAGCCCAACTATGGCTGCTGCACATCCAACATGCACCAAGGCTGGCCGAAATTTGCAGCCAACCTTTGGATGAAGACCGACGATGACGGCCTGGCAGCTGTTGCCTATGCTCCCAGCAAAGTCAGTATTGAGATCAACGGTGTTCCGGTGACTGTTAGTCTTGAAACTGACTATCCGTTCAGCGACGTCCTTGGGTTCACAGTGAAGGCAGCATCCCCGGTCAGATTTCCCCTTGTGCTACGTATACCGGAATGGACTAATGGGGTTTCACTCTCTATTGATGGAGAAAGTGCAGTCAACCCTATAGCAGGCACGTTCCATACAATCGACCGTGTCTGGGAGGATGAATGCACTGTAACCTTGAAACTCCCAATGCATGTTAGAACCCAACGCCGATATAACAATGCTATTACAGTAGAACGCGGTCCTCTGGTCTATTCGCTGAAGATCGGAGAGGATTGGACTCAGGTCAACCAGCAGCAACCGAACCGTGAGAAACCCCACGCCGACTACGAAGTCTACCCGACTACTACGTGGAATTACGCGTTAGTGATAGACGAATCTGACCCTGAATCGAGCATGTCATTCGAGGAGCACAAAGTCGGCAACTGCCCGTTTTCACCCGATGGCGCTCCAATAACCGCAAAGATCAAAGGTAAAAAGCTCCCAGACTGGCAGATTCAAAATGGCTGGGCAGGCGAGACTCCGTTGAGCCCGGTGACATCCGATGAACCTGAGGAGGACTTAACCCTGATCCCCTACGGTTGCACAAACATCAGAATAACTGAATTCCCGCATATTGGGTGAAGTAGACTGGAACTGTCATTCTGAACGCAGTTAATAATCTGCTTTCACAACTACTACGCTTCGGTTTGGATATCCGAAGTGTAGTAGTTACCAAAAAGCATAAGGTCTTTTCAAATGAGCAGATTCTTTACAACCATATTTTACAAGTAGATTGTGGCAGGCTTTATACTTCATTTTTGTGTAAACGCGGTCGGTCTTGGTGTCAATGATAAAATATCCACTAACATTTCCACCAAGGCTTTCTCCCACATACCCAATAATCAGGTTGTCGTGTACCTCGTAGTAATCTACGGGAGCTGGAATAACCCCCTCCCGAGTATCAGAACGGCAGATATCATGAACACTGCCATATACTCGTACGAGTAAGTATTTGTTGCTCAACACCTTTGACTGATCGTGATTCATTCCCAATATAATAGCTGCAATCGATACAAGAGAAACAAATACCAGAAGCATTAACGTGCCAATAAAAACCCAAACGATTTTCTTTAGTTTCACAGCATGGCTACCTCCAGCAGATGGAATACCACTTTAGCAATTTTTACTGCAAAAACTTATTTCACTATTTACGCAGCACGAACAGAAGCATATGAAACACAAATACATATGTTGAGCTAAGATTATATCAATTTCTCAATCGCCAGGTCTATGTCTGCTGGTTTGATTGCGCGCATGCAGTCTACGTTTTCACAGGTAGGGTGTCTCAGGCACGGGCTGCAGTCGAAGTCTTTGGATATCCATATAAAGTTGTCCCGTTTCAGGAAACATCTCCATACGCTGGCACCGAACAGGCCGATGGATGGTCTGTTTAGAGCTACAGACATATGCAGTAGACCGGTGTCTACCCCCACGACCACATCACACCGCTCCATTAAAGCGCCAGCTTCCTTTAGTGTTGTCTGGCCGGCAGCAATAACAGGTTTGTGTGTAGAACCATCAGATATATTTTGAGCCATTTTGATATCAGCTTTGGAACCGAATATCAATGGTGTGGCGCCATATTTGGTAGCAACAACATCAGCAAGTGCAGACCAGCTTTCAACTGTCCAATGCTTGTTGACCCACGTAGTTGCCGGAAGGAATCCTATGACCTTATTGTGGGTTATATTATTATCGTTGAAAAACTTTGTGGCAAATGTCCGGTCGGTATCCATGATCGGCATATGCATATCCATATCCGTGGACTCTACCCCCAACGGTTTCAACAAATCCAGATTCCGCTGCTGCGCAACCAGCAGGTCGGTTCCAGGATCATATCTTTCTGTGTAAAACAGGTGGGCTTTCTCCCCGGCATCTGAGAACCCGATTCGACGGGATGCTCCTGAGGCTACGGACACCAACGCACTTCTCATAAGTCCCTGCATATCCAGGCAGACATCAAAATGCTTTTCGCGCATTTTGGATTTGAGTTTCACAAAACCGGTCAGGTTACGGATGGGGTTATCCCAGCGACCACTCGTTTTGACTCTGTCCCATACTATGACTTCATCCAGATAGGGATTACCAATGATAACTTCAGCTGATTTACGCTCAACGACCCAGGCAATATAGCTGTTGGGGAACGCTGTACGCACTGCTTTTGCTGCAGGAGTAGCCATCAGAACATCCCCAATCGCACTGAGCTTAACGATCAGTATCCGCTTTGGCGCATCATTCGAAACTCCATTGTGATTGTTCTCGAGTTCCTCTATAGTCTGAGTCATTAGGTCTTGCTCCTGGTTTTTGTCTTCCATCGGTCGTGCAGCCATAACCACTGGCTTGGATTTAATCGAATACCATCCTCAAGCGCGTGCATCACCAATTGTGTAAGGTTTTTAACATCCGTTTCCTGTTCTCCTGTCGGAGTATATTGAATGCTGGGGTATGCTGTCAGTCTGTATTTGTCATCGCCGATTTTCTCGCAGAAAGCCGGAACAATCGGCGCGCCAGATTTAAGTGATAAAACTGCAGGACCGATAGCAGTGAGTGCAGTACGACCGAAGAACTCTACTTCGATGCCGTCGTAATCGTTCTGATCGGGCAATATCCCCAGGACTTCATTGTTCTTTAATTTGCGGAAAGCTCCGATGATCGGCTGGTCCTTGTCGAAAACTCCATATCCACCGCTCTCCCTCACTTTGGTAGCTATTCCAGTCATTCCAGGATCGTCACTGTCCCGGGCAATTACATTCACCGCACATCCGTGCCTGACCAGTTTGCGGCCCAGCATCTCCCAGTTACCAAAATGAGCTGTGATAACTATGCAGCCTTTACCACCGGCAAGGGCATTATCAACGTTCTCAAGTCCCACGCCCTCGACCATTTTATCGATAGCTTCCGGTTTCATAGAAACTACTCGGAAAAATTGATAGGCCTCGCTGGTGAAATGTATGAATACCTGGCGGGTGAGTCTGTCTCTCTCTTCAGGAGTATATGTATCCCCGAATACCTGGAGCAACTGGCGTTTTACAAGCTCGCGGTATCTGCGCGATAGCCTGTAAAACAGCATTCCCATCATAGTTCCATAGAAGCGGACTGATTTAGGGCCAATGAGTTTTGAGGTGGTAATTAGCCACCAGAAGACCATCCTACCCAGCAGTTTGATCAGGCGTTTCTTCGTTGGGAGTTGCTTTATGCGCTGTGTTGATGCAGTTGGTGATGTGCTCCTCAAAGCGGGCTGTTTCCTCTACTTCCATTTCAATTTCAAGCACGAACAGGTCATCCGGCATTTCATTTATCTTGAATCGCGAGGCATCCTTATGTGTTGTAATCAATAATTCGGCCTCGGAGGATGTTTTTTCAGTTATGATCTTTTCAATATCCTGCTTTGTGTATTTTCTGTGGTCTCGAAACACTATGAACACTAGAACCTTCGCTCCGAAATCGTTTATCATGCGTTCAAAAGACTCGGGGCTGCCAATCCCGCAGAATGCTACTACTTTACGTCCTCTGATCCAGTCTACTCCAAAAGTCTCCCCAGTCTTAGTGTTAACTAATCCGGATGGGATCTTGGAGCAGGCAAATACCGGTATCTGCGGAGCTAATGTAGAGAGAGTATTTATAAGATTGGTGCGAGTGTCCTTCGATAGTTCGGCAGCGCCATTTAGCAGTATTGCTCCTGCTCTGTTCAAGCCTCGTTTAGGTTCCCTTAGATCACCAGCGGGCATAACCATTCCACTTCCGAAAGGTCTCTCCGCGTTCATAACGACTAGTTCCATGTCCCTGTGAAGCTGCCAGTACTGCATTCCATCGTCCAAAACTATCACGCTGGGATTGAACATTTCACAGGCCTGTTTACCACTGTGCCTGCGGTCTTTTCCTGTAATAACAGGAACTCCCGGCAAGCTGCGGGCGAGTTCCATTGGCTCATCCCCACATCTTTTGCTGTTGCATAAAATATCTGCGCCATTACTGACTACAACACCATGTCTGGATGTTCCACCGTGACCCCGTGAAAGTACTACGGGACGATGGCCTGCCTTCTGCAGCATCCGGCAGACAGTAATGACGACAGGTGTTTTACCGGTCCCGCCGAATGTCAGGTTGCCAATGCTTATGACGGGAACAGGCAGCTGTGATTGCTTGCGCCGACCCGTTTTGTATAGCCACAGATATATTCTGAGGCAGGCGCAATACAACATAGATAACGGCCAGAGCAACACGCGGATCAGCTTCGCGCCAAATCGGCGGTCTACTCCGGTTACCACTCTTTCCAGGTAGCAAGCAGCCTTAGTAAGTATGTTTGATAAACGGGAACGCAATAGTCGTCCGTGCCCTTCAGGTATAAACTCATCGCCGAAGTGCTCTCCGGCTACAATAATCGCTACTATTATACCATGTAGGCAGATCACGGGTTGTGAAAGCAGTTTACTGGCAGGCGATCCAGACTTGTGTTATTGCGACACATCAGCGTTTGCACGCTTTGCATCTTGCTGTTATACTTCAAAAAATGGAATGCGCATGGATTTTCATTTTCCAACATCCAAACTCTAACTTCAAATGAATGAGGTGCTAATATGGACTATGTATATGCGATAGTGGGATTTGTGGTGCTTACTGTTATTTTTACTCTGTATAGTTTGAAGCAGCGCAATTCATCATGGCAAGGTTCTGTTACAAAACTCCGGACCTACTCGGTTGACCGCAACAAATCAGATGATGGTCCATCCGATTACGAGGACTATATTACACTTTACTACAAAACAGACTCCGGAAGAAAAGGTAAATTTGATTTTCCTCAGAGAGGATTTGACGAGATATATCCCGGATTGAAGGTTGGAGACCGTCTGGTGAAGAATAAAGGAGAGTACTATCCGAAAATAGTCTCTTGAATAATAGTTTGAAGAGGGAGTTTATATGCATAATAGATATTGGATGTCAGTAAATCATTTACCTATGATTTATATAGCAATCCTGTTGTTAATTACCTTGTCGGGAGGAGTGTCAGCTATTCCTGTGAAAATGACCGGCTGGAACGTTCTACCGGATGCATCAAAAGGCCAGGTAATACAGTCCGGTGGGAAGACAATCTTCAGAGTAACCGGAACCGGCAGCGATGACCAGCGTTGGGCTAGTCCCGCTCTAAAATTGAAGCCTGGTGGAGAATACCTGCTTCGTTTTACTTCCAAGAGCACTGCTCAGGGCGGTAACCTGCCTTGTGGTCTCGCTGGCGTGAACAGGGATTTTGCTCCAACTCTGGAACCATCCATCAACTCTTTTGTCTTCAGGCTTCCTACCGATATCGACAAAGGTTCCATATCTCTGGGACAGTATTGGGTGAATGGAACAGTCGACTATTCAGATATTTCAGTGGTTCCAGTACAGGCGATAAACAGCAAGTATGATAAGATTACGCTTGGGGACGGAGAGTTAGTCGATAATGGTCAGTATCTGGACATCCACAATTATGGCTGGCAGGGATCGACTATCCACCGCACACTCTACCAGTTTTCAGGTGCTCCATCAAGTAATTTTAACTCTAACCGCTGGGTAATCGGCCCTGACTCGAAAGTAGTATATCTATATGATATGCCTTTCCAGATGACATATGGTCAGGTGAGGATCAACTGCAACTATCACACAGCTGGTAAAGTGCAGGTCAGTGTGAGTGTTGATGGGGTCAACTATACAAAGATTGGTGAGTTTTCCTCGGTAGCTTCAGGTGAATTCAATATACCGGCAGATGTGTTCCCGACAAAAAAACTCTATGTAATGATATCAGCCGGATCACCAGATGCAAGCTTGCAGGTGGATACCTATCAGTTTGGCGCTAAGACCGACTACCAGGGACCTCCCCTGAATGGACGGACGCTTATTGTAGAGGAACCGACAAAGAATGCTGGTCTGGATGTCGCATGGGTTCAGAATGCTGACGGGTTGAGAGTAACCTGGACAAATAAGACTGCATCAAAACTCAAAGCTTCTGTAATTACGGGTATGGACGGTGTCTCTGGCAAGCCCAAGCGCATTCTTATCCCTGCAAATGGCAGCAGAGTATCGAAGATAGCAATCAGCAGGAAACTGGGAACTCATGTCCTGTCTGTAAAGCTGGCATCAGGAGAAGACCTTCTTTATTCTGGTGCTACTGAGATGGTTACCACGGTGCAGCAGAATGACGACTATGGTTATCGGTTGAAGTCCAATGTCAAGGATATGGATGTATGGTGGTGTGAGAGTAACTGGAAAGTTGGACCAACTCGACCAGTACCTGGAAATCTCTCCAAAAAGCCAGTCAGCCTGTCTGCAGCAAAGGGAGAGTTTGAAGGAGTTCAAGTAATATTGAATCCCAGGCAGTACGGGACAATTATTACTGGAGCTACTTCCTCAAACCTCACTAGTGGTACGAAATCACTTGATTCCTCCAACATTCAGATTTTTGAAACTGCGACGGTACCGGTTAAGATTCCTACGGACTTCTGGGGTGAAGTAGGAGATTATCCTGATCCTTTACCCGAACTGGATGGTAAGCTTAATGTCTCACGTGGTCGGAACCAGGGGCTGTGGGTGTCGGTCCGTGTTCCGGAGAACACTGAAAGTGGAACCTACAAAGGCAAGATACAGATTAACACCAACAAAGGGGACGTTATTGTCCCGTTTGAAGTAGTAGTATACGATTTTGCTATACCCAAGTTTGCCACTCTGCGCAGCGCTCTGGGTCTTCCAGCAGACCCAATGAAGACATACAATAAGCTTGTCTACAAAGAACAGGAACTTGCCACCTGGGACAAATATATGAAGAACTGGGCAGAGCATCGCATCTCTCCATATAGCTTCTTCCCATACGCTCCGATAGGCTTCAGTATCGAAGGTGAACCGGGCAGCCGTAAAGTCAAGATGGACTGGACTGCTTTCGATAAAGCTGCAGAACAGTTCCTGGATAAATATAACCTGAGCAGTTTCTCAATGCCGATCAACGGATTGGGTGGGGGAACTTTCTATGACAGACAGACCGGCGAACTGGATGGCTATAAGGCCGGTACTCCTGAATATGAAAAACTGATGGCTGATTATCTGGGCCAGATTCAAAGTCATTTACAGGAAAAAGGTTGGCTTTCAAAAGCCTATGTTTACTGGTTCGACGAACCTGATGAGAAAGACTATCCGTTCGTAATCGAAGTAATGCAAAGACTCAAAAAATACGCTCCCGGTCTGAAAAGATTGCTTACTGAACAGCCGGAAACTCCTTTGTATGGTAATGTGGACATCTGGTGCGGACTTACCAGTGCTTGGAGCCAGAAAACCATAGATGAGCGCAACGCTGCCGGAGAGGAAGTCTGGTGGTATATCTGCTGTGGTCCCAAAGCCCCGTATGTAGGAGAGTTCATCGATCATCCCGGAACTGAGATGAGATTATGGATTTGGCAGACGTGGCAGCACAATGTTAAGGGTATCTTGATCTGGACAACCAACTGGTGGACCAGCAGCACAGCTTTCCCGGATTCGTTGCAGAACCCATGGGAAGATGCAATGAGCTATGTGGACGGTTATGGTACACCGAAAGGCGCTAAGCTGCCCTGGGGAAATGGTGATGGACGGTTCCTGTACCCTCCACGTCGAGATCCGAATACAGCAACAGAAGCATATATGGGCAATCCGATTTCATCTACCCGATGGGAAGCGCTGCGAGATGGAATGGAGGATTATGAGTATTTCTATATGCTCAAGAACCTTATTGCTGAGAAGAGTTCAAAGATACCGGCAGACCTGAAAACAAGGGCAGAAAGACTACTTATCGTCCCTGAGGCAATATCCAAAGATATGACCAATTTCACAACCGATCCCCGGCTTATGCTGGAGCACAGGGACAAAATCGCCAGGATGATAGAACGCCTGAGCAAACTGTAAATTCAATAATAATCAATCATAAAAAAAGGTGAAAGTATGGTAACAGATAGACTCGAAAATGCTAATCTTTATTTTGGGCTGAGCAAAGATATCGAAACAGGACTAAGGTTCCTGCGGACTGATGCTGCATCAGAACTTAGTGTCGGTAAGCATGACATTGCTCCTGGAATCTATGCAATTGCTTCAGAATATGTGACCAAATCCCGGGACAAATGCACTTTTGAAACTCATAAGAAGTACATCGACATACAATTGATTGTTGAAGGCTGCGAATCTATTGACTATGCATCAGCTATGTCTCTGGAAGAGATTACTCCTTATGACAGAGCTAATGACTGTACTTTGTACGATGGGGATGGGAGTGAAATCAAGCTTGAACCGGGTAGTTTTGCAATATTCTATCCTGAAGATGCCCATAGACCCTGCATACTGGATGGTATAGCCATGCCTGTCCGCAAGGTAGTGGTAAAGATCAAAATCGCCTAACCCGCTTTATTCACCAAGCTTCGCTTTTGCCTGGCAGTAGGGGCAAAAGCCGAGTCAATCATGAATAATGCGGGCTGACGCGATCAAGGGAGGATTGAAATGATCTGGGCAAACCTGATTCATCTGAGCTTTAACATGTGGTGTGACAGAGAGTGTAATGAATGGGGGCTTGAGCATGTGGTCGGCAAGCCCTATATGAGATTCGATCAGGATCTCTGGGTTGAACTTAAGTCCAGAATGCGCGATGCCGGAATGAACATGGTCGTAATCGATCTGGGCGATGGGGTAAAGTACAACAGCCATCCTGAGCTTGCAGTTTCAGGAGCCTGGGAAGTAGATCAACTCAAGGAAGAACTGGTTAAGCTCCGGGAGATGGGGCTTGAACCTATCCCTAAGCTCAATTTCTCCTCAACACATGATCTCTGGATGGGTCCATATTCCCGGTGTTTATCCACACCTGCATATTATGAAGTCTGCTCTGATCTCATAAAAGAGGTCTGTTCCATCTTCGACAAACCCCGATTCTTCCATCTGGGAATGGATGAAGAGACATGGGAGCATCAGCAGTTTTATGAATATGTAGTCGTCAGGCAATATGATCTCTGGTGGCACGATTTCTTGAAGCTAGTAGACAGTGTCGAAGCAGCAGGATCCAAAGCCTGGATATGGTCTGATTACATATGGCACCATCCCGAGCTGTTTGCTGAGAGAATGCCGAAATCAGTCCTGCAGAGCAACTGGTATTATGGGGATGAGTTCAACGAAGGCATTAACTACGTAAAAGCATACAACGATCTGGACACTCAGGGATTTGATCAGATTCCAACAGGTAGCAACTGGTCATTCCCAACCTGTTTCGAACGAACTGTAGAGTATTGTTCTAAAACTATTGCTCAAGACAAACTCAAGGGATTCCTCCAGACAATCTGGAGACCAACACTCCCAGTATGTCGAGAAGTGCACATTACTGCAATAGATCAGGTAGAAAAAGCAAGAAAGGCGTTGGAAGCGTAGAGTTTAGAAGACAGAAGACAGAAGACAGAAGCCGGGATTGTCATTCTGAGCGCAGCGAAGAATCTCAGATAAGCAGAAACATTACGAGTTGAATCCGAAATGGCCGAAGCATATTCTGACTTCTGACTTCTGTCTACTGACTTCTATTACCTTCCCCAAGGAGCATACAAATGATCTGGGCTAATTTACTTCATCTTAGTGTAAACATGTGGTGTGATAGAGAGTGCGATGACTGGGGGACCAGCAATGCAGTCGGCAGACCCTATATGAGGTTCGAGAAGGATCTCTGGGATGAACTCAAAGTCAGAATGCGCGATGCCGGCATGAACATGGTCGTAATCGACTTGGGAGATGCCGTCAAGTATAAGAGCCATCCCGAAATTGCTCTTTCAGACGCCTGGGAAATCGACTATCTGAAAGAAGAGCTAGCCAGCCTGCGCGGGATGGGACTTGAGCCGATACCCAAACTCAACTTTTCTTCAGCACACGATTTATGGCTTGGTCCATACTCCCGCTGCTTGTCCACTCCTGCATACTATCAGGTATGTTCCGACCTCATTACCGAAGTTTGCGATATCTTCGACAAACCCCGGTTCTTCCACCTGGGGATGGATGAGGAAACATATGGACATCAGCAGGCTTATGAGTATGTGGTCGTCAGGCAGTATGATCTCTGGTGGCACGACTTTCTGAAACTGGTAGAGAGTGTTGAAGCTAGTGGTTCAAGGGCATGGATATGGTCTGACTACATCTGGCACCATCCGGAGCTGTTTGCTGAGAGAATGCCTAAGTCAGTGCTGCAAAGCAACTGGTACTACTCTGAAGAGTTCAATGAAGATGTCTCCTATGTAAAGGCTTATCATGCCCTGAATACACAGGGATTCGACCAGGTACCTACAGGCAGCAACTGGTCCACCCCGGTCAACTTTGAGCGAACTGTTGAATACTGCTCAAAAATCATAGCTCCCGACAAACTAAAAGGATTCCTCCAGACCCCCTGGAGAGGCACCCTAATGGAATACCGGGACCTGCACATAGCAGCCATTGAGCAAGTAGAGAGAGCAAGAAAAGCGTTGGAGAAGTAGGGAGCAGGAGTCAGGAGTCAGGAGACAGGAGACAGGAGCGGGTGTGTCATTCTGAGCGCAGTGAAGAATCTCGGATATGCACAAGCATTACGTTTTATACAAGCAACGGCCGGAGCATCTCCTGACTTCTGTCTTCTTCCCTTCCCCCCGGAGTAACAAAAATTGCGCATATTAATAATTGGTGGTAGCGGATTCGTCAGTGGAACTCTGGCCCGTGTGGCTTTAAATGCTGGACACGATGTGTCAGTTGTGACTCGTGGAATCAGACCTATGCTAAGCGGAGTAGATTCACTGGTTGCCGACAGGATGGATAGAGACCAGTTTGCCAAGGTAATTGAAGATTCCAAGCTTGAGTGGGATATGGTTGTAGACTGCATCGGGTATGTTCCCGAAGATGTCCACCAGGATATGGAAGTCTTTCGTAACCGTACACAGCAGTTGGTATTCATATCGACAGATTTTGTCTTCGACCCAGCCAATCGCAAGTTCCCTCAGCCTGTAGAATCTGATTTTTATGCTGAATCGGGCTATGGAGGAAATAAGCGCCTGTGTGAAATGGAACTAGCATACGGGAACCTTGGAGACACCGAGTTTACAGTCTTCCGCCCATGCCATATATACGGACCAGGTTCGGAACTCGGATGTTTGCCTAATCATGCTCGAGATCCTGAATTGGTATCTAAGCTGAAGAATAATGTACCTGTCAGCCTTGTAGGTGGAGGTCACTTCCTGCAACAGCCTGTATATGCCGAGGATCTTGCCAACCTGATCCTCAGTGCTGTGGGCAACAAGTCTGCATATGGACGTATATTTAACGCAGCAGGCCCTGATATTATCGAATCAAAAACTTACTACAAGATCATTGCTGACGTTCTTGAGGTGGAACTAACCTTTATAGAATCCTCAGTCGATGAATGCCTCTCCGCCAATCCTGAGCTGGCACCATTCCTGACCCATCGCATTTACGATCTGACTGTATTGTCAGAATCCGGTCTGCGAGTACCATCTACCAGCATACAGGATGGACTCCGAAAGCACACGGAGAGTATACTGGCACGCCGGGCATGATCGATCTATGAAAAGCCGTATAAGCCTTATCCTTTTCTTTATGTTCCTTGCTGTTGCAGCATCCTGCAATGATCAGGGATATGTGGGTAAAGGTGTATGGTATATGCGTGTCACGAATACCAGCAAATCATACCCCGTATGCATCCGTACGATCTTTATGCTCAATAGAGATCCCTGGAATGCCACAATGTACGGCAGTAAGGATGGATGGACTCAGCAACTCCCCGGATCAGACAAATGGCTCCCCACTGGTCAATCGACCGAGTGGCTGGATATGGGTGATTTCATGACTACCCAGACTTACTTCAAAGAGAAAAAGAGATATGTAGGTGTCCACGTCGGAGCAATGTATACCGCTGGATCTGCAAACACAAGCCTAAAATTAAAAATTGACATTGCCAAGGGCCAGCAACACAGTATTGTGCGAACTATCGACGTAGATGAGAGCAATCCGAATTATATACTAAATGGGATATTCTTAAACGTACCTCCAAAACTCCCTACTCAAAGCCTGTTGATTTCACCAGAGGATGGGGAAATACTTACGTTCGAAGAAGCCGCAGAAAACCAGCTCAAATGGGTGATGGAATCAGGAGCCGTTAAGAACCCTCCTGTATACTGCTGGTTTGTTTCCGCAAAAATATTGACCTCAGGAGTAGACTTCAAGAATCCATCCAGACTGGCAAAAACTAATCTGAAAATTGCAAAAGCGATTGGGTACACCAACCTGTCTCAGTATCTATCCGAACCCGGCGATGATGGTGCCCTGAGAGCTCTGGGTTATCCGACATATCGCCAGAACTCTTTCCATGGTTATACTGATGATCATCTTACAGATTCATACAAGAACCTTAAGACTAAAGGGCTGGACAAATACGTTGGTTTGGTCTCCTTTGGAGATGAAGTTACTGTCGAGACTTTGCAGATGCCCATCGAAAAGCAAGATGCAAGGTTTGTTGAATGGGTAAAGAATACTGGCAGAGATCCATTGTTATACGTTCGTCCTGAGGACGAAGAGACGGCTAAAATATTGCCCAAGGCTGATCAATGGAGCTTTGTGAAACTCTTTAGGCAATCAGCTTTCTGGAGAGACCCTGAGAAGGCCTTGAGAGACCTGAAAGCAATGCAGCTCAAACCGAATCTGGTATATGATTCCTATATCTATAGACATGAACTCTGGTTTGAAGAGAACAAACGAAGGACCGATCTTGCAAGGCAATTCTTTGGTAAAGATATCCTTACGGGTAGTAACTACAATTCCTGCAGTATTAGTCCCAGCCAGTGGGTTGATATGTTCAGGAATGGAGGACTTACGACACCTTGGGCTGAAGACTGGTGGTGGGATTTGTCGGAGGTTTCTCCGCAGTCCTGGGGACTCGTTTTTGGGGTTATGCGTAGAGCAGCGGCTTTCCACAACACTCCAATGATCTTTTACACTATTCCTGATAATGCAGAGCCTGCAGACCATTTGCTGCGCATGAACTACTTCGCCATCGCCAACCAGGTAAAACATCTGAACCACTTTTGTATATATCATCAAGGATATGCAACCTGCGACTATGTAGAATATGCCCAGAGTAAGGCAAAATTCGCTGTGTTTCAGAGAATAGCAAAGGCTGTAGGCAAGGTCGATAAACGCCTGTACTATGCTCGAATGAGACCTGCGCAGGTAGCTATCATTTTTACCAAACCAGGTTCCGTATGGAGTGAACTACAAGCCACCTGTGACGCCACTCAGAATCCTAAGAGCAACGCTGGACCGGTCATTGGACCAGGCAATTATACGTTGCAGCAGGAAGAGATGCGGTCGATATGGTTAGCGTTGAGACATGCGGGAATCCCGGTGGATGTAATAACGGATGACGATATCGCAAATGGATACATCAATCGATACAAGGCTGCATTTCTGGTAGGTTCACAGATTCAGAGAAGTGCAGTTCCAGGTCTGGTCAACTGGACTAAAAGGGGAGGGACGCTGGTTGGCCTGTGTGGTGGTGGTCTTGTCGATGAATATCAACAGTCTATTCTTGAAATGAACAGACTCTACGGCATTACGAGCGTCAAGACTCAACAAACGAGAATGGTCGTTATACCTGGTGATATCCTTCATATTGGTTCACTTGCTACAGAGGAACCGCTTGGCATAGCAAAAATGGGACGTGTGGAAATGCAAGCTTTATGCATGAGGTCGGACTTGAATCTCGACAGTGCGAAGGTGTTGTCGCTATATAGTGATAAAAAGGTCGCCGCAGCAAGTAATTCAGTGGGTAAAGGCAGAGCTGTTTTGTGTGGGTTTTTGCCTGGTCTAGCCTACGTCTTACCAGCTTTAGTGATGACTGAGCAGGGATATCCTTACGTAATGCCGGAGAACTATCCCATGGACCGCAGGCAGTCAATTGTTTCATTACTGTCTCCATTTAAGCCTGTCCGTCCAGTAACAACCAGTGATTATCTGGTAGAAGCTACAGTTCAAGATGGTAAATACGGATCAGTTGTCACATTGGTAAGTTTCAGGAACAAACCTGCCAGAGTTACAGTGTCTTTGAAAGCATTTCCTAATGCAAAAAAAATAGTCAGTACTCGTTTGGGAGCACTGACTATTTTTAAGTATAATGGCATTTCAAGCGTCACGCTAAATGTGGATGCAGGTGACATTCTTACGGTCGATTGATTTCACAGAGCCTCAGGCTGCGCTCGATTGTGTTTGGTTTGTTGCCGCTTTGAGAGCGATTTCGTGTATACTCGATTCTATTCGAGCTTTCAGGTCTTCTGGTTCAAACGGTTTCACAATATAATTGTTTGCACCTGCTGCAAGAGCTTTAATGACATGTTGACCTCCGCTGTTGCTGGTCAGCATTATGATGCTGGTTCGATCACCGCTTATTTTGCGGATAGTCTGGCAGATATGGAGACCATTCAACATTGGCATGTTCCAGTCAAGAATGACGAGTTGTGGGGCGTCGTCACGTGCCAGAGTCGCCAATGCCTCTGTGCTTTTATTGAACACTAACGGTTCATGTCCCCATTCCGTCAACAGACCTTCTAATAGATCAGTGATCAAGGAATCATCATCCAGGACTAGAATTTTCACTTGCAATTCCTCCGTATTAACACAGGTCTAAGCTGCCGGCTCTATCTCGTCTGCGAGATACGTTTTAAGCTGCAGGTATTCCTGTATAACTCTTTCCATACATAGCTCTGCATCAGCTAGATTTCTTTCCTTTGCTAATTGTTCCAGTCTAGCAGCTTCCTTACGTAGGGGTTCAGCTGAGATGGTTGCTGATGCTCCTTTTAGTTTGTGGGCCATTAATGCCAGTTCTACCAGGTTTCCTGAAGCAAGGACTTTTTCCATTTCTGCCAGTTCGTCAGGTGTTCTTGAGCAGAAAGTATTAAGAAGCTTCTCCGCTAATGAACTCTTACCGGCACATCTTGCTAATAGAGCATTGATATTGTATGGAAGTGTACCGCAGGTGCTCTTATCTGAAAGATCGCTACCGGGTATATTTACAATATTAACCTCTACCTTACTCGAATTGTCGGAAAGCCATTTATCCAGCATCCCAAACAGAACATCTGGCATTATAGGTTTTGATAAATAGTCGTCCATACCGGATGCAATACACAATTCCCGGTCACCGGAGAGTGCATTTGCTGTAAGGGCAATAATTGGAATATGGCGTGGTACTTCACAGGAGTGTTCCCACTCGCGTATCTGCCTGGTTGCTTGAAACCCGTCTACAACCGGCATCTGGCAGTCCATCAATATCAAATCAAAGTTCATCCCTTTGACTGCGTCTATAGCTTCTTGCCCATTTGTAACGATATCACATGTCATCTCAGCCATGCATACCATATCCTCAAGGACCATCAGGTTTACCTCATTGTCTTCGGCTAACAACAAATGAGCGCCTGTATAACGTGTTAGTTCCGTTTGTTTATTCGTTTTTACCACCGGTGCTGTGATCTTTGGCAGTACACCACTGGATTCCAGAATGGCATTTAGTAGTGCAGATTGACGTATGGGTTTGCTGAGACACCTGAAGATCCCCGTATTTAGTGACTCATATTCCTCTATAGAAGGCTCAGTGGAAGTCATAAATATTACAGGTATCTGAGCAGAATTCGGTGATTTACTGATGAGCTCAAGCAATTCTGAAACGCATTTGTCTGATGGTGAATAATCCAATAATACAAGTCCAAATGCACGCTCTTCCTTGACTGCATTTGTAAGTGCTTGCATCATTTCATATACATCGGCTACAGAATTACTGTCAATTGCCCATGAAGATAGCATTTCACTGAGTACATTTCTATTTACTTGATTGTCATCCACAACAAGCACACGTAAGCTGCCACACACGCTTTTAAGGCTTACCCCACGTGCCAATTCAGTATCTGCGACAGTCCCAACTTGTGCTGTAAACAGGAATTCGCTGCCTTTGCCGGCATCGCTCTCAACCCAAATCTTGCCGTCCATTAGTTTCACAAGGTTTTTGGATATAGCTAGACCAAGGCCCGTTCCGCCATGATTTCTTGTGGTCGATGCATCAACCTGTGAAAATGACTTGAAAAGACGGTTTTGCTGTTCGGGTGATATACCCATGCCACTATCTTTTACACTGCATTTTATAGTAGTCAGATTCTCACCTGGATCTACAATCGAACAATTAACAACAACTTCACCACGCTCAGTAAATTTTATGGCATTGCCGATCAGATTCATCAGGATCTGTCTCAACCTCATCTGGTCACCACGGACCTGCAGAGGTACATTGGCGGCTATATGACTGATAAGCTCCAGGCCCTTCTCATTTGCCCGGTGTGTGAATGTTTCAAGTAGTTCCTCAATGGTGTCAACCAGTCCAAACTCGGTGTTTTCCAGCTCCATTCGGCCGGATTCAATCTTGGAGAAATCAAGTATGTCATTAATCAGGTTTAACAAAATACCGCCGGAGAAAGTAATTGTATTGCAATACCGCCGTTGACGTTCGTCCAGTTCAGTATGAAGGAGCAGTCCAGTGCTACCTATGATTCCATTTAAAGGAGTCCGGATCTCGTGACTCATATTGGCCAGAAATGCGCTTTTTGCTGCATTAGCAGCTAATGCAGCTTCCTGAGCATTTCTGAGTTCAAGCTCGATTGTCTTTAACTCGGTTATATCTCCGACAACTGCAAGAACCTGCTCAGCTCCGTCAATGTCCATTGACTGAGCCGAACTCAGACCTACGATATTCCTTCCTGATTTACTTCGTATAATGACTTCGTGGTTTAGAATACCGCCGTTTCTGCGCACCAGGCCTGTTATACCGTCCCAGAGGTCTGGGTGGTCATATAGCCTCAGATCCATGCTCGTATGCCCTATTACTTCTTCTCTACTGTAGCCAATCTTGTCTATGAATGCCTGATTGACCTCTAGAAAGACACCATCGCAAGTGCGGGTTATTGCCATAATGTTGGGATTAATTTCAAATGCTTTGGTGAAGTTTTGCCGCGCTGCTTCAAGAGAGGCCAGCATACTGTTGACTGTGAGCGCTACCCTTGTCAGTTCGTCAGCCTTATTGGGATCAGAATCTATACTCACGCGGCTGAATGCGCCTGGAGTTGTGCCAACACGTTGCAGTTCCACATCCAGTTTCTTTAGTCTGACTAAAAGCCCACGGTCTAGAAGTAGAAGGACAGCAAATACTACTATTAGCCCAGTGATTAAGAATGCTGCCAGGAATGTGGACAGGGTCTGGCGTCCTTGCCGAATTGTGCTACGGGGTGATATAGTTTCGACAATTGCACTTATTTCAGAGTTTGGTTTTTGCAGAACAGCATATCCTCCAATGGTCTTGCTAGAAAGCTCATTTGCCCATATAGGATCTGTTGTTTCTTGTTCTGCTATATTGCGAATCAATTCGGCACGCCAATTGTTTTTGAACTGGTAGAGATTTAACCTGAGCCCTAACATATTCGATAGACTATTGGATTTTGTCCGGTCGATATACCGTGCCATTATTAACATTCCACGAGGTGGACCAGTGCTGTCTCCTTTCAATATTGGGCTGGTTGCCAACAATACAGGCATTCCATATAAAAAGGCTACACCCGTAGTGTTGTCGTCAGTATGTATTGGGGTACAAGCTTGTATGATTTTTTGCAGATCCTGAGGGAGCATTTTGTGATTTGATGATTGTCCTGCTTTGTGTTCCAGGGCGATAACTGGTCTGGCATTTAGATCAATGAATATGAACGCGTTGATGTCGAGGTTCTCAAGGGCGCTGGCGTCCAGATTCTCATGTATGAATGCTGGATTTCGAGTCTTCATATAGGAGTAGGTGCTGTTCCATGCTGCCCAGTCTTTGGCAGAACTACTGAGTCTTGTCAGTTCGTTTTGAATGGCAGCAGTAGCACGATTGCCTTCATCGATCGCTCGTTTCCTCTCTACATCACGGTAGCTATCCAGGAAAACCAGATTCGTCGATATATATAGAATACAATACAGTCCCGCGAATAGTCCTACGAATAATAATACTGCCTTCTTACGAACGGTCAAGTTCTTTTACCATCTTCCCTACAATTGATAGAACAGAGTACATACAGGTATTATCGGGAGGATTACACATCTTGATTATGCTAACCTGCATTATTCATTAAGCGTCATTTTTGTTCGGCATTAGGAACGGCTTGCACCGCGCTCATTGATGCGGTATAGTTTATCGAACTCTATCTTGTATTAGTCACGATTCGTGATTAATACAAGATAAATATTGGAGGCTTCTGTTATGTCACTTATACTCTTTTCGAAGATGTTTCAAGACAGAGATCTCAACGGTCTCATAGACCTGGCTCTTGCACACCAGTTGGACGGATATGACCTGTGTGTCAGGCCAGGCTATCCTGTAAACCCGGATAATGTTTCCCACATGCTTCCGGAAGTCGTGGAGAACATGAAGAGTGAGGGTCTTGTTGTGCCGATGGTCACCGGCAATTTCGATCTGCTCCAACCTGACCATCCAACTGCGGAACCGATACTCTCAGCAATGGACAAAGCAGATGTTCGGCTTCTGAAGCTGGGTTACTTTAGCCTTGATCCAACCAAAGGTTACTGGCAGCAGGTAGATGACGTAAGAAAGGCATTCAATGGATGGCAGCTCCTTGCTCAGAGATATAGAGTCAAAGTATGTTATCATACGCATTCCAACCGCTGCATGGGTCTGAATTGCGCCAGCTTGATGCATCTGTTGCAGGGATTTGACCCGAAATGCATTGGTGCTTATATTGATCCTGCTCATATGTTGCTGGAGGGTGAGGAATTTGCGGTCGGTCTTTCAATGGTCAAGGACTACCTGAGCATCATTGCACTAAAAGATGTGCTTCGTGTGCGTGAACAGAAAAACACCTATGGAACAGCTAAGACAAACTGGGTATGTGCAGGTGATGGAATGGTAGACTGGACGGAAGTCTTTTCAACCATCGCTGCCAGCAATTACACAGGTCCACTCTCTATACATTGTGAGTTCGAAGTTCCAGCAGATCAGTTCAGGGATGCTTTCAGAAGGGAAGTAACGTTCTTCAAAGCTATGCTGGCAGGTCAATAGAAGTGATAACTTTACATTAGGCAGGATGCTGAATAGTGAAACTATTATCGATAATATTATGCATATATATACTGTTTGCGACAATTAATTGTATTGCAGCAGATGAAATGCCCAATGTTACCTCGACTTCTGATTTCATAACTGTCAGAGTTAAGGATCAGAATATCAGTCTGAGTTTGACTAATGGCACACTGACATATCAAACTCTTCAGGGCAGTTGGAATATCAGCGGCAGTTTCCTGTCAGATAAAGGAGAAGGCTGGGATCCGTTATCTTCAGCAGATGGAAAACCTGTCATAAAAAAAGGGAAAGACTATGTCACTGCTTCGGCTGTATTTCCGATAACCGATAAGCGCAAACTCACTGTTGAACTCAGTGCCTATAAAGGCATCCCAGCGGTGTTCGTTGTAACCAGACTGACCAGGTTGGATTGTACTAGAGGGGAGTATTACTTCTGGCAGACTGGGATCAATTTCAACAGCTTTATAAGTCCCGGATTCACAGGCGATGAAGAAACTAAAGTGGATCCAAAAGACTGGCAGGCATACGACAATAAAGACTGGATGCTGTTGCGCAGTAATGGCACTTCCACAGTAATGGTCATGCCAGGCGCTAAAACAGGGAGAAGCCCGGGAGAAAATGGCAGTTTATATTTCCATGCAGTGCCAGCTTCATACAATGTCTCTCCCGGAGGTTACCAGAACTGCAGCTTCGGACTGGCAAATGCATCAAGTGTTGCGGAAGCCCGGGAAATATATTCTCAGGCAGTTGAACGTAAAGTTCCAGCTTTGGGATTCATTCCAGGGGTAGAGAAGCCTGCGTATGGCGACAAATCTCCCGGCTGGCTGCAAAAGGCTGAAAATTATACTCTTTACTACCAACCAGCTGCCACATGGACAGATGAACTCTTCAATTCCAAGCTTAAATACTACCCTCTGATCGTAGGCAGCACCCCGGACAAAAAGGCACTGAATATGTGCCATAAAGCTGGTATCAAGTTGCTGGTATACGTGAACTATATGGAGCTTCTTGATACCGAAAGACTGATCAAAGGTGGTAGGGAAGTCTACTATGAGTGGAGCGAATCTATAGACCACGACAGCCGGGACCTAAAGAATCATCCTGACTGGTTCTGCAGAGATAACAGCGGCAATATAATGAGGTCTGCATTCGCTGTAAACACCAATAATCCCGGCTTGCACTATACCTGTTTCCATCAGAAAGGCCTCCAGGAAGCTGCTATTAAACAGATCAAGTTGATAATGGAAGCTGGCTATGATGGGGTCTTTATAGATAACGCCATGTCCGTGCCCGACTGCTACGGCGACAAATTCAGCAAACACAAGCATACTCCAGGTATGAGTAATACAAAAATGTATGAGGAACTCCAAAAGAAGATATATACTACAGTCAAAAGCTTCGGCAATGACCGTATAGTGATGCAAAATGGGATGCTTCCAAGCCACTGGTCATACTGTGACAGTTGGATGGCGGAGTCAATGCCATTTAACACGGGAAAGATGAGCAACGATTGGTCTGAACTAAGATGGATGGGTATTGAGCACAAAGGAGCACAGGAACACGGCAAAGTGCCGGTCATTCTTCCATATCTTGCCGAAATGCCAACGGACAAACTCAAAGATTCTGCACTCTTCTCAATGGCGTATGGCAGGCTCTATGGGTTCCTGTGGACAGACTGCATGGCACTGCTGGACAGACCGGAAACCTCCGAATTCGGCCGTGAACTCTGCTCAATGAAACTCGGCAATCCAGTCGGAGATATAGAACAACCCAAACGGATACTATTCCGTGAGTTCAAACACGGGTTTGCATTCCTGAACCCAACCAAAATACCGGTAACAATCACCATTCCGGACAATACAAGATCAACCTACAAGAACGTCGGCTTCAACGAAACCATAGAAGCCAAAACAAAAAAACTAACCATAACAATCCCCCCCGAATCCGGCAGGGCATTGCTAAGAATCTAGTCAGAAAGGTAGTTATTATGAAGCCATTATTAAGAAAAGACGCGTCATTTGGATTTCATACCGACCTTCACGCCCATGAAAAAGATACAGTCCTCTGGGCTGATGTAACTGAAGAGATGGTAGAACATTTTCTGGAAGTCGTTAAACCGGATTATGTCCAGTTTGACTGCAAAGGACATTATGGATTCGCCAGTTACCCTACAAAAATTGGATACCCATCACCCGGGATCAGGAAAGATGCTCTGGGTATATGGCGTAAGGTTACCAAAAAGCATGGGGTTGCACTCTTTATTCACTATTCCGGGGTATGGGACCAGGAAGCAATTGTGCATCATCCTGAATGGGCAGCTAAACATGCGGATGGAACTATCGATAAAATGGCTGCCAGTACATTTAGTCCATATATAGATGAAATGCTCATTCCTCAGCTAAAAGAAGTCATATCTGAATATGATATAGATGGAATCTGGGTAGATGGTGATTGCTGGGGAACTATAGCTGACTACAGCGAGAAGGCTCTTGAAGCGTTTACAAAATTCACAGGCATCACCAAGATTCCAAAATCACCGGAGGATGCACACTGGAAAGAATTTATTACTTTCCATAGAGATCAGTTCAAGCGTTATGTGAGGAAGTATGTTGATATTCTTCACGAGTTCAAGCCAGACCTGCAGATCACCAGCAACTGGATGTTCACTACCTTTATGCCGGAGGCAGTCTCCGTTCCACTGGATTACCTTTCAGGCGATTATGGCGGCAGTGATACTATGAATATTGCCAGGCTGGAAGCTCGCTATTTGTCATCGACAGGAATGCCCTGGGACCTGATGGCCTGGGGGGCAAATAGAGGACCAAACCAGCGAAACTGGAGTTGGAAGACAGCCCTGCAGCACAAGCACGAGGCAGCAGTTATAATTACGCAAGGTGGATGCTGGCAGGTTGTATACCAGGGAACACGCTCGGGATATCTGGATGATGGAATTTCCAACACACTCGCTGATGTCGGCCAATTTATCAGAGACAGGCAGGCTTTATGCCACAAGAGCTCTACTGTCCCGCAGGTAGCTTTGTTACTATCTGAAAGCAGCATATATGATAAGCATATTGGGGTATACACTGATCCTGGCATAGATAAACGGCCGATACTGGGTCCGTTGCATGCGCTGCTAGAATTGCAATACAGTGTTGACGTGAAAGCTGAGCACCAATTAACCGGCCATATGGATGATTATCCTATAATAGTGGTACCGAACTGGCATCTGCTTACAGATAGTCTAGTAAAAGAAATGCGGGAGTATGTGCGAAATGGCGGCAACCTGTTCCTTACCGGTCCGCAGGTGGCTTCTCATTTCCAGGAAGAATTGGGGGTTCGATATGATGGCCCTGTTACTGATATGGCTGCGATCTATGCTGAACTGGAGAAGAACCTTGATAGTCCGTTCCTGATGTTCCTTCATCCTGACTTCACTGAGATTAATCTCGAATCAGATGGTATTTTTTCAGACTGTGGTGGGCTTTTTCAGAAAGTGGAAGTTACAGGAGCCGAAGTAGTAAGTCATTGCTTCCCGGCAAGAAATGTCCATAAAGATGCGATGGTAGCCTCTACTGTAAACAGATATGGAAAAGGAACGATAGCTGCTGCCTATGTTGATCTGGGAGAGAGTTTTATCGAATCTCACGCTCCAACCATTCGCAATGAATATAAGAAAGTTATGACCCGGCTGTTCCCATCCCCAAAAGTCGAAGTGATATCCCCGCACGTAGTAGATGTGGCCTTGAGACAGAAAGATGGTAATCTCCAGGTGCATCTGGTAAACACCTCAGGAATGCAGACATCACCAACCTACGCAATAATCGACTACATCCCTGAAGTCCACAACATAAAACTAAAGATCCGCCTGGACTCAAAACCCAAATCAGTAGAATGGGCATACGGTGGAGAAACTGAGTCAATGCAGTACGAAAACGGTATTCTATCTCTGGAACTGAAAAAACTGGAAATCCACGACGTATTAGTAATAGAACCATAAACACCTGGGAACGCCGAACTCCTGTTCGGCCCGCATATTGTGATGCAGGCAGGATGCCTGCATCACAATATATCCCCGTAGGGGCGACCCTCCGCGGTCGCCCGAAGCATCCCGATGCTAAATATGTATCAGCTTCACACAAGTCTGCGTGATTATTCTCTCGCCACAGACCTGGCACTTACCCCATTCCACATTGGGATGCCTATCGTCCACATAGTCGATTGTCTCATATTTCTGGTTCTGTCTACATTTGTGGCACCAGGATTCGCCACTCTCATTCTTCTCATCGGGAATGCAACTACCTTTTGGTGAATCCTCAGTCGTTTGCCAGAATGAAATAATGCTGCCTGGTCTGATGGAAATAGTAAATGTAACATCAGGATATGCCAGTTTGAGAGCAGTTCTCAGCCTTTCTACTTCTCTTTCACTATCGTCAATATATAGGTCATCCGGTCTGTTGAATGCTATATGGTCGTGATTCAATGCTCGTTCTATTTCCCAGGATTTTATGCCAGGATTCTTGCCTTTCATGCGTGCGACATTCTCACGTGCATTAATGGGAACTAAAATAATGATTAGTCCATCAACTTCTGTGAAATGATAACCACCAGCACAACGGGTTGCCCATACTTCATCAGCTCTATGCTTTAACCCGCATAATTCAGATGTTGGTTTTGCGGCTATTACCAGATTATCTCCACTTAGTTCTCCAGCAATACGCTTTGCATCATTTTCAGTGAGCCCACCGCAGATCTCTGTAGGAAAATGTTCCTTAGTTGCAAATATTAACCCCAATAGTGAAAGTCCCTGTTTGCCAAAAACGTTTTCTGCTTTCTTGAGAAATTCCTCAAGATGTGTAGATGATGTATCATACAATACTACAGACCACTCACCCGGAGATTCCTTGTCACACATTAATATTCACCTTAACACCTGTTTATACTGCGGCAACGCAAGCCAAGCACCGCATACCAATTTGCCGCAGCCAGATTCATTTACTATGTTGTATATTCTTTCAGCAAATTCTCAAACACCGGTGTGCTGTCCTGCAGTCCTCCAACCCGGTTTCTGGCTGTCCACAATCTTCTGTGCTCTCCCAGAATCAACCGAATCTCCTCTGCCAGAGAGTTTCTTGCTTCTGATGTACTTATTGTTCCGCTAACATTTGCCAGTGCGCGGCGAACGGCGTGAATCTGCATCCTGGCTGAGTTTCTGTATTCATCTATTATCAAAGCCCCGTCCGGTCTGTTCATCCGGGCACCTTTCAAACGGGCCTCTATCGACAGAATATTTTCCTCCACCATCTTCAGTGTCTTTTCATCTGCTTTAGTTAACACCGGATCACCTGCAGGAGTGTTGAGCAGACTCATAAACACCAGGTCCCACTGGGCAATTCCAACCAGAGGCTTATAGTCGACGCCGAAGTCCCAGATAATCGATCCCATCACTCCCGCTTCATCGAAGAAGACGTGCTTATTTAATGCAGGCAGAATATCCTTGCGTTCGTTCGATTTATACGCCCACGTCAGCGCAGCATTCTGAGCGTATCCGAAGAAGTCCGAAGCAGGATACTGGAAATTGCCCATATCCCCCCATTCGGTGTTCAAAACCCCGATAGCCCCATATTGCAACCCGAGCCTTGCAGCATTGTGCTGGTTCTCAACACACGCATCATATCTCCCGGTCATTGAAGCCACAGTGTTTGTCGCAGGGCATGTATAGAACTGAAGCCCGGATTCAGCAAGTCTGGCACAGTTTTCCTCTTTAGGATAATCAGCCTCATAACCCCATTCCAGAGCAATGATGTCCTTTGGGATATCCGGGATCAGTTCCGGGTAATGATTTACTACATCCGCCCAGAAGTGCATCGTCTTTCCATGCTTTTGCGCCAGGTCCCGTATCTTCAGCAGGAATTCAAGATAGACCTTTCCTTTCCCAAGTGTTTCGCACGCTTCTTTGCTCCTGCCCTGGCCAAGGTCAAATGTCTCATCACAACCGACATTCAGCTTGGTGCTTGTAAAGTGGGGCAGCAGTTCTCCATACCACTCATCAATCAGATCCAGTGCCTTTGGACTCGCCGGATCAAGTGACCAGGGCTCTGCTACATGTCTGCCAGGGCTCCAGGGGTCTTCAAATCCATCCGGACACATTGCGTAATCGTTATACTGCGGCAGCTTCAACCATCTGGTCATATGTCCGAATGAGTTCTGGTTAGGGACCAGCTCAACAAACCTTTCCCTGCAATAATCATCCAGCCTCAGAATATCCTCACCCGTTACAGGATCAGCCTGTGCCCACACATCACGGTGGTTGACATAGGCATAGGTGTGCTCCATATACAGCTCAAAATGGTTGATCTTCATCCCTGCCAGCATGTCTACAAGGCTGAACAGAGATTCCAGTGTAGGCACCTTGTCCCTGCTGATATCCAGCATAACACCCCGGTTAGGGAAATCCGGCCAGTCCTCAATGTGCATCGCCGGAATGTTCCCGCAGACCTGCCTCAATATCTGCTTAAGTGTAACTGCAGCATAGAAAGCCCCTGTAGGCGCAGATGCTGTAATACTAATACAAGTCGTACTGACATCCAGCACATACCCCTCAGCAGTGATCCCCTTGCTTCCATCTAATTTAATGCTGATCCGGCAATTCTTATATTGCCCAGCTTTCCCTGCACGAATATCCATGTGGACATGCTGAGTATCACAAACGGTATCCCTGATGATATCTGCAACAGGCAGCAGAGTCTGTCCACCGCCCTCGCAAACAATCACCCCATCACACCCAAACAAAAACTCCCCACTGCTTGACTCCATCTTCTGTGGTATCGGAAGCAGCACTAATTCTTTTATAGAAATGCTCATTGGATTCTCCTATGAATTGGACTGTAAAATGTCTTGCAAAAATTGTAATTTAGTAACTCGATGTAGTATTCACCATACGGCTATTATTCTTCCTGCATTTTGTGTATATTGTCATTCTGAACGCAGTGAAGAATCTCGGTTTAGAACAGCAGATTCTTCACCGCGTTCAGAATGACAGTGTGAAAGAAGGCATTTCCACTATGGATGACGAATAGCAGTGTAGTTCTATTTATCGTGAGGAAGTAAAAATGAGTTTTAGCACACAGAGCACTTATGGGCACTTTAATGAAACAGGGGACGAGTATATCATCACCCGGTTCGATACTCCGAAACCCTGGATGAATTATATATGGAATAGAAATATCCATTCCGGAGTAGACCAGCGGGGTAGGGGAGAGACTATCTACCGCAACCTCTCCGGAGAGCGGACCAATATGATAAAGGACCGGATTGTCTATATCAAGGACCGCGATACTGGCCGTATATGGACAATTGGCTGGGATCCTATCCAGCTGGATTTCTCTCATTACACTTGCAGCCATGGACTCGGTTATACAAAGCTGGAGATGCTGGAGGACGGTTTACGGTCTACATTTACAGTGACAACGGCAGCGGATGATCCGATAGAACTCTGGCGCATAACTGTGACCAATGAAGGGGACACTGTGCGCAGGGTAAGCGTTTATCCATACACAGAGTTCGATCTTGGAGGCTTTGATGTCTACGGAGGGCTGGAGAATAACGTCATCAGCAAGCTCTGGAAAGACAGCAATACCATGCTGGCAATCAATAACAGTCGTTCCAGACTAGGGACCAAAAACAACTGCTTCTTTGCTTGTGATGGTAACCCGGCAGGCTTTGAGACCAGTAAGATAAAGTTCCTCGGAGGCAGATATGGAAACCTTTCAAATCCGGCAGGTGTGTTGGCAGATAATATCGGATGCTTTGCCGGAGCAAATGAAGCCCAGGTAGGCGTTGCGCAATATGATTATGAACTTCAGCCTGGTCAGAAAGTTGAAATCCACGCTGCAATCGGTCCGTTTGAGAATGAAGACGAAATCGAACCGCTACGAGTGCGATCCCTTACTCCAGGATGTTTTGATGACTCCATTGCTGCCTGGAAAGTTAAAAATGCCTGCTTTGCAAACCTTCAACTTGATCTTAAAGATGAATACCTGAATCCGCTGCTCAATGACTGGACCAAGCACCAGTTATCGATGATGATGGACTGGTCCCGGGGATGGACTATGGGATTCCGGGACACCCTCCAGGACGCACAGGCTTTCTGCTCTCTGGACAGTTCACGGGCAAAGACTGCAATAATTCTCGCGTGCAAACACCAGCTGAATGAGGGTATGGCGCTGCGCGGATATTGGCCTATCGATTCCAATCCATATGCAGACGGTGGAGTCTGGCTGGCGTATGCTGTTGTTGAATATATCAAAGAGACCGGTGATTTTGCGATCCTAGATGAGAGCGTGGACTACTACGACACCGGCAGCGCTACTGTCTGGGAGCATCTGAAGCAGGGACTGGACTGGATCTACAAAAATCCCGGCAAACACGGACTTACCCGAATGCAGTTTGGAGACTGGAACGATTCCTTGAATATCGGTATCGGTGGAGAAGGGGAGAGTGTCTGGCTTTCGATTGCCCTGGTCGTCGCTGCCCGGCAGACTGCAGAACTGGCTGCTATAATTGGTGAGCAGGATACCAACGCCCACTACACCGAATTGGCCGACAAGCTGCAGACCATTATCGAACAGGAATGCTGGGATGGTGAATGGTACCTGCGCGGTTACACCGATGACGGCAGCAAAGTTGGTTCTCACGAATGTAAGGAGGGCATGATGTTCTCCGAGACGCAGGCCTGGTCGATAATGGCAGGTCTCACTCCGGAACGCTGGGATACTGTCGAAGATTCGATTCAGAAGCACCTGATGACAGACTATGGGATGATTGTCTGTACGCCTGCTTTCAAGACCTATGACAAGCGTTTCGGACGTATATCCACACTGCCTCCCGGTTGGGGAGAGAACGCCAGTTCCTACTGCCATGTCAGTGCATTCAAGGCTGTAGCCGATTGCGTGCGGGGAGATGGTGACGCTGCACTGGAAACCCTGACCAGGATCCTGGCAGTCAACCCCAAACACCCAATCGAACTCTCAGGCGCTGAACCATACGGATTCACTAATATGTTTCGGGGCCCCGAAAATCCCTGGGCAGGACTCTCCCTGAGAAGCTGGTATACCGGCACAACCGGCTGGGTATTCCGATGCATAACCCAGTATATGCTTGGAGTCAAACCCACATACGAAGGACTCCTCATAGACCCGGTCCTCCCAAAATCCTGGGATTCAGTAAAGATGCACCGGATATTCAGAGGTTCAACCTACGACATCACAATCAGCACATCCAGCGAAGCAAAAGGCATCACTGTTGAGCTGGACGGTAAACCATTGGATGGAAACCTTATCCCCATAGACAAAAACAAGGGTCATCACAGTGTTGTAGTAGAGTGTGGTATACAGAAAACCAAATTGTGATGCAGGCTTCCAGCCTGCCCTCGCTCGGGTGTGATTTGTAATCACACCCGAAACAGAATCACATCCCCGAAGAATATTTAGTATGGATCATCTTCAATGAACTCGGGAACTGCAGGCTGGAAGCCCGCACCACAATTCAAGATTGCATCGTGCTACTTTGTCCGCACTTTGTATCCAACCACACTAAACGCCGGGGATTCGATTTTGAGCTCATTTCTGCTCTTAGTAGCAGGGATGAGCTTTTTTGTCAGGTAGTAATCAAAGGCCCAGCAGTCGAGTGAAGCAGACTGGAAAATATTGCGCTCTATTCTACCTGTGTTGAATTGAGCATCCTGTAAATGGATATCGAATACTCTTGGATTTGGAGTCCGATTGACTGCTGTTATATAGACAAAGCCTTTGTGGTTGCTGATGCAGACTCCATCAGAATTATAGATGATCTTGCCCTCTCGATGAGGCAGGACAACCGTATCAGCTGCTCCTTCCGGGAACCAGTGATATCGAGAGCCAACGGGGTTGTCCGGATAGTAATCTAGCCTGCAAAACCACATTTCAGCAGCACTATTCCGGACTAAATCGTGCTGGAATACCGAAACTCCATCTTTCATCATTTCACATAAAGCTTCGGCATCTCCCAGCGCTCTTCCAGTGGAATGCTCGATCTCCTCCGGAGCAGAACCGGCATAGAAATTCCATTCTGTGACCGCAACTTTACTGACATTAACCCCGGCATTCTGGAACCGTTTGGGACCGTTCATAAATCTTGGACGTATTGTGGGCCAACCCCTGACTATTGTATCGCTGATACGCTGAGGTGTATCCCAAAGCCTTGGCAGCCACTTACCATCAATCCAGTCACCGATACCATACAGGTATAAGTGTTCACTTGAGTAATCGATTTTCCTTATTCCGGTTTTGAATAATTCACCAGGAAATGCATCTCCCCAGCTCTCATCGCTCCAGTCATAACCATCCCCGCAGACTGCGAACTTTGCATCTGTATCAACGTTACGGATGCCACCAATAAACGCTGAACACAACTTCGCATAGGTAGCGGGTGTGTAATAACAATAGTCCTCGTTCCCGATTTCCCAGGTTACATCTATCCCGATACGCTTTGCCAACCTGGCCAGATCCATTGCACTCTCTACAGCCTGATCAATATAATTCCCGGAGTAGTTATCAGGTGTTCTCCCATAGAACGTTGAGTCCATCGCGATTGTCTTATAAACCTTGTCTGTCTTGGAATCGTACCAGTAGCCGGGGTTGATTTCATACCAGGCAGTCAGTCCCGCCGTCTTGCAGAACTTAAAATAGTCCTCTGCACTTGCCCATCCGAACGCAGGATTATTGAGCCCATAAGAGGCTGTTAACCCATAATATAAAGGGTCCTGGCTGACCTTCTTGAAAGCTGCAATGGCTGCCTTTGTGTCAGGATACCCATATGTCATAGTCCCGCCAGGAAAGCGCAGGGAGTTCGCATGACACTCCTTGAATCTGCGAATAAACTCTTCCCGGGTGCCTTTTTTTGTCATTCCGTCAGTAATCCCATGCTCAAACCAGTTGCACATAAACCCCATAACATCCGCAGATGCACTGGTATCTTTTCCCAGTGTAACCTTGATGCTGCTGGACTCCGGGTTAGTTGGTGAGGATAAAGGCGTTCGTCCAAACAGCTTAACCTCGTTCCACTTCACACCTGAGCCTGACCAGTTGATGATTATCCCGCGTGTATTGCTGAATGGGATACGCAGGTAGTACCAGTCACTTCCAGATTGAATAGCAATCTCCCTGGCCATAACACCATCACATTTGATCGTTATACTACATTTTTCATTTGCAGTGACATGGACAGCTACACCAATCAACAAGTCTTTGCTTTCCCGGTTGATTACATATATACCTTTATCAATAGTTATCCCGGTGTCTACTCTTGAATCAAACAATACTGAGTCGGTTGTAATACCTGGTCCAATAATACTGGCAATTGGTAATGTGGATCCGGTTAAAGCGGCAGCATATGCCGAATGATTCACAAAGCAAATGATCGTGATTATACCGATGAATATACAAACGAAATATTTCATTGCCAGTCTCCGTGCCAACATTCAATGCGAGAGGATGTACAAAGTATGCCTGCCAGTTTTTATGGTGTCAAGTGATTTCTACGGAATGGCAGGGCGAACGCATCTTGTTCTATCTACAGTTCAGTTTTCCAAGTAGAACGGATGTGACATGCTCTAAATATTGCGTGTTATGCGCATTTTGCAGTTCTCTTTTCTGAAAATCTGCGTAAATCAGCGAAATCTGCGGATAATCATTTTTGATGCGTTCGCTCTATACTGAATGGTTTCTTGACTTCCTTTACCTGTCATCGTAACATAGCCTTGATACCTGTTTTAATGGTGAGATATCTTGAGCAAGCATTATGACAAAATATACGAATATCTACTGCAGATACCGGTTATAGATACACATGAGCATCTGTGGGATGAGGAATACAGGATACAGAATCCGGGTGACTGGACAACTCTGTTTTATCACTACAGCGAAACAGTCCTGAAAAGTGCCGGAATGACGGATATTGAATCCGGAATTCTATACTCACCTGACAGCACCCACGCTGACAAATGGTCCATCTTTTCCCGTTACTATCCTCTGGTTTCAAATACTGCTTATATTAAGATCGCCCAGATTGCCATTCGAGATTTATATGGAATTGAGAGCATAACATCAGAATCTATGGAAGAGCTCTCAAAGCGAATGAAGTCAACAATCAAACCTGGTTTTCACAGGTGGGTGCTGCGTGAGAAAGCAGGGATAGATTACTGTGCAGTAAACTGTTTTGACAGGGATCAGCACGATAACAGGTATCCACTGCGCAACTGGGGAGACACACAGCTCCTAAAGCCCGATCTGTTCGTTGACGTATTTTTATATCCAACTGGTAAAGCACTCATCGAGCGCGAGACCGGCATTGATGTATCTGCACTTGATGGTTGGATATCAGCAATGGGTTGGTATTTTGAAAAATATGCTGATCAATGCTGCAGTGTAAAGATAGCACTCGCATACAGCGGTTCGTTAGATTTCCATTCTGGAGTTTCCAGGCAAGACGCCGAAAGAATATATACTAAGCATTTGGAATCGCCATTGAATTATATTGAAGCCCGTCCGCTGGTCGATTATTTGTTCTTTCAAGTGCTTCGTAGAGCAGCTGAATATAATATCCCGCTCAAATTCCACACTGGTATCTATTCCGGTGCTCCGGATATTGATCCTATCAGACGTAATGTTGCTGATTTAGTAAGTCTCGCCCGTTCTCATCCAGAATTGAAATTCATCGTTATGCATATTGCCTATCCATTCCAGAATGAATTAATCCTTGCAACCAAACAACTCAGGAATCTATATGCTGATATGTGCTGGTCCTGGGCTGTCGATCCGGAGGCATCAGCTATATTCCTTAAACAGGCGCTATGCACCGTTCCCATCAATAAGATAATGGGGTTCGGTGGTGATTATGCGTTCGTGGAGAACACATATGGTCACCTTGTACTTGCCAGGCAAGGTATCGCCCGAGTATTAACAGACCTGACAGATAGTGGCTATTTCACGCTTGATGAAGCCTGCATTATGGGTAGATTCCTGCTTAGAGAATCAGCAGAGAGGCTTTATAATCGCAATTCGTAAATGGAGATAGATTATTTGTGGCGTTCATACATATTATTAGCAATTCTATTGGCGGTAATCTTTATGGCAGGTAAAGCGCAGGCTGATTCTATTACAGTCTGCCAGTGCAACATCTTCGATGGGGGCAGGTGGACCGGTCAGAATAAGAAGGCTGTTACCTATGATACCGTCAAACGCTTTGCCCAGTTTGTAGCATCTGTAAATCCCCCCGGTTCAAAATTCCCTCCTATCGCTGTCATAGGCATGCAGGAAGTTTTGAGCGAAACTGATTGTGAACAGATCAAGAAAAGCCTTAAAACATATACAAAGATAGACTGGAATGGTATCCGCACAGCCCAGGGAATCAGCAATCGCAGCGGAATAGCTATCTTCTGGAGACCGGATTTAGTGGAGCACGTTCCTGAGTGGTATCTGGGCACGACTACGCTGGGGCAACTCGACAACGGTTACGTAATCAACTTTGTAGGACGCCTGTTCCGTAAAGTCGGTACCGACAGTGCTTTTGGTTTCTTTACAGGAAAACTGGTCTGGGAGGATGCTGTCCAAAACGGCATCAAAGTAACAGATGAACAGCGCAGCCAGCAGGCAATTCACTTAAAGAACTGGATAAAAGATGGAGAACCTGATTCACCAGGCATGTCTGGTTTTCCTGGCACTGGTCGAGTGATTACCACCGATATGAACGCCAATCTTAATACATCGACATGGAAAGAGATGAATCTTGATTATACCGATCCAGGCAAGCAGTGCACTCACAACTCATGCCTCGGAACCTCTGCTCTGGACCTGTTTGGCAAGCGGTTGGACTATATCTGGTGGAGTTATGATTCATCCGGCAAGCGCCCGGGGGGATTTCTATACGGTCCAACACGCAGTGATCACTTTGGTAGCGATCACAGAGCACTCTATGCAACCATAGAACTCCACCCGGTCGATTTGACTCCTCCTATAGTAACAATAACCTCTCCATTAAATGCGACAGTTGTAAATGGTATTGTCCGAATCTCGATAGTAGGCTTCGATGCATCCGGTATACAAGAGGCACAGATAAGCATCAATGGAAATATAACCTGGACAGGCCAAACGGCACCGTTTGATTATGATTGGGACACTACGAGTCTGCCAACCGGATATTACACCGTCACAGCAACTGCAATAGATGCCTCTACAAACAAGTTGAAAGGCAATTCTCAGCCTACTGTTGTCTGGGTCGGAGCACCAAACACTTATCCAACAATCGCTGATGCAAAGCAGAGAGCCGATGGAGATTTGGTGTTCTTGTCAGAGAAGACAGTTACGGAATCTACTGATAAGTATTTCTACATCTCAGAACCGGACAACTCCGAAAAGATCAGAGTCACTTACTCGACAATCCCGGCAGTCGGAGCAAAAGTAAATGTAGTAGGCAGGATTAAGACAGACAACGGAGAGCAAGAGATAGCAGCAAGCGAGGTTGTGGAACTAACACAGCAAGCCGTTCCGGAGACGACATTGCCTTGATCTGTTTTCTACCTGCGTAACAAATTCATTGTCATCCTGAGGAACGAAGGATCTGCTTTTTAATTAGCAAACGTGTAGGAAAAGCAGATCCTTCACTGCGTTCAGGATGACATAGCCCTAGAGTTATTTTGCCTGGTTATACTCCTGCAGGCTCTTGACAGTTGTTCCGTGGTCACGGACGACTCTCAGTCCGTGCACGGTTGCCTTAGCGCCGGCAATCGTAGTTATGATCGGTATTCCACCGGCCACAATTGCACTACGGATGCTTATTTCATGTGCACGTGGTTTTTTACCACTGGGAGTGTTGATAATCAGGTTTATCTCCCTGTTTTTGATCAAGTCAGTTGCATCTGGTCGGCCTTCACCGATTTTTGATACAATCTTCGAAGCAATCCCTGCCTTCTTGAGTGTCTGAGCGGTTCCTGCAGTAGCAATGATGTTGAACCCAAGGTCTATGAGTTGTTTTGCTATATCAACAATCTCTGCTTTGTGTGCATCTGCTACGCTGAGGAATACTGTTCCGGACTGCTGCAGGTTCTGTCCGGCTGCTATCTGTGCTTTTATGTAAGCGTGGCCGAAACTCTCATCAATACCCATGACCTCTCCGGTTGACTTCATCTCAGGGCCAAGCACCACATCTACTCCAGGGAACCTGACAAACGGGAACACAGCCTCTTTGACTGCAACATGCTTAGGAACTACCTCTTCGGTGACGCCCTGCATTTTAAGGGAATGCCCGAGCATGATCTTAGCAGCTACTTTGGCCCATGGAATCCCTGTAGTCTTGCTGACGAACGGTACTGTCCTGGACGCCCGAGGATTGACCTCAAGAATATAAACTTCACCGTTCTTAACAGCAAACTGGATATTCATCAGCCCGCGGACTTCGAGCTCTTCAGCCAGGAGATAAGCCTGCCGTTTGATCTCGGTTATGGTTTCATCAGACAGACTATAAGGAGGCAGAGAGCAAGCGCTATCACCAGAGTGCACGCCAGCCTGTTCTATATGCTCCATGACCCCGCAGACAAGTGTTGTCTCACCGTCTGAAATAGCATCTACATCCACTTCAACAGCGTCATCCAGGAACTTATCAATAAGTATCGGTCTATCAGGATTGACCAGCGTGGCTTTGTCCATGAACTTTGCCAGGTCTTCATCATCATAGACTATCTCCATTGCCCTGCCGCCAAGGACATAACTCGGTCGTACAAGGACAGGATAGCCGATCTTTTTAGCCCTATCGATGGCTTCTTCAACCGATGAAGCCATATCGTTTTCGGTCTGTCGAAGCCCAAGTTTATTAACCAGTTCACTGAAGAGCTTGCGGTCTTCTGCCCGGTCAATACTCTCAGGAGTTGTACCCAGTATCTTTACACCTGCTTGTTTGAGAGGCAAGCTCAAGTTAAGTGGAGTCTGCCCGCCAAGTTGAACAATAACCCCCATAGGTTTCTCGCGGTCGATGATATCCAGCACATCCTCACGAGTTAGGGGTTCAAAGTACAGTTTATCGGATGTATCAAAGTCGGTTGAAACAGTTTCAGGATTGCAGTTGATTATGATGCTCTCATAGCCTTCTTCCTTCAAGGCATATGCAGCATGCACACAGCAGTAATCGAACTCAATTCCCTGACCGATACGGTTCGGACCACCACCCAATATTATAACTTTCTTCTCATTATTGGATGCTTTGCTTTCATCTACACTCTCATATGTAGAGTAGTAGTATGGTCTCTGAGCATCAAACTCCCCGGCGCATGTATCAACAAGGTAAAATGTGCTTTCGATTCCAAGCATCTTTCTTCTGACCCGGACTTGCTCCTCTGTGGTCTCAAGGAGGTGGGCCAGCTGGATGTCTGAGTAACCAAGCTGTTTGGCTTCCTGCAGCAGCGCAGATGAAACACTGACAACTGATTTACCCTTGAGTTCAACTTCGAAGTTTACCAGTTCACGGATCTGCTCAATGAACCATGGGTCGATCTTTGTAAGGCTGTAAATCTCTTCATTGCTCATGCCATTCTCAATAGCATATCGTAGATAGAATAGTCTGTGCGCATTCGGTTGAATCAGCTTCTCGCGGACTATTTCCATGTCTCTACGCTTGTCTTCTGGCAGGTCTTTGCCATCCGAACCGAGTCCATATCTGCCGATTTCCAGAGATCTGATGCCCTTCTGTAGTGCTTCCTTGAAGTTCCGTCCGATGGACATTGCTTCGCCGACTGCTTTCATCGAGGTGTTGAGAGTCTCATCAGCGCCCGGGAACTTCTCGAATGTGAACCGGCAGACTTTCATGACTACATAGTCAATAGTCGGTTCGAAGTCAGAGTATGTCTTACCGGTAATGTCGTTTTTAATCTCATCGAACGTCAGTCCCACAGCAAGCTTGGCAGCTACACGTGCAATTGGGAACCCGGTAGCTTTGGATGCCAATGCAGAACTGCGGCTGACACGCGGGTTAATCTCAATGATAACAACATCGCCATTATCGGGGTTCACACCGTACTGAATATTGGTGCCTCCGCCAGTGATGTCGATTGCACGGATGATCTTTTTAGACATGTCTACCAGGCGGGTCATTTCAGGGGTTGTGAGAGTCAACGCTGGCGCAACGACTATGGAGTCACCAGTGTGTACGCCCATAGCGTCGATATTTTCCATGCTTGTGATTATGATGACGTTGTCCTTGCAGTCACGCATAACCTCGAATTCGATCTCTTTCCAGCCCAATACTGATTCTTCAATCAGTGTCTGGTTGACAGGGCTGGTTTCCAGAGCGAATGCCAGCATCTTCTCGAATTCTTCCATATTGTAAGCAGTTGCTCCACCAGCTCCACCCATTGTGTAGGCAGGTCTGAGGATAGTCGGAAATCCAACCTCTTTAATGATTTGCATACCTTCTTTGTATGAACCGGCTATTCCACTCTTTGGAACTCGAATACCGATGCTCTGCATTGTTTCTTTAAAGAGTTTACGGTCTTCGGCTTTGGCGATGGCCTGTTCGTTAGCGCCGATCATCTCCACGCCGTACTTCTTCAACACACCTTCGCGTTCCAGGAATGTGCCCATGTTGAGCCCTGTCTGCCCACCCAATGTTGGCAGCAGAGCATCAGGACGTTCCTTTTCGATGATCTTTGTCAGTGATTCGATTGTCAGAGGCTCTATGTATGTATGGTCAGCCATTTCCGGGTCAGTCATGATAGTGGCTGGATTCGAGTTGACCAGCACTATCTCATAACCCTCTTCACGGAGAGCCTTACAGGCCTGTGATCCTGAGTAGTCGAACTCGCATGCCTGGCCGATAACTATGGGCCCGCTGCCGATAATCATTATTTTATGTATATCTGTTCTCTTTGGCATCTCACTCTACTCCCACGGATTTTAGCAGCAAACCAAACCACTCGGTGCTGGGCAGGAAATTTACTCCGGCTGCATGTGTAGCGTTGCACTTAAAGCCTTCACAAGTACCGTCGTGTACATTGGTGAAAATCGCCGTGATGTTGCCATCCGGGATTGCTTCATAGTTGTGATTCTGAACGGTGATCTCGTTTCGTCCGCCGGCAATGCTCATAACCGGTATATTGCACCCGTGATCGCCGAACTCGACGCGCTTTACTCCGCCGCCTGCTGCCTTAGCAACAATTGCAGATCCGTGGCCAAATCCTAATGTCGGTCTTCCTTTTGCGACTGTGTTGACACGTTCGACTGCCCAAGGCTGTTCAACCACATAATATGGTGCATCGCTTACGATAACGACTGTTGCTTCCTCATCTGTACAACAGGCGTCTACACCCATAGCAGAGAGGTATTTATAGAAGCTCTTGGATGCACCAAGGTCTACCACTGTGGCTTTGATTCTGGGATGAGCCTGAGCGCAAGCAATTGGATTGTTCTCAGCTGCATATTCACCAGGAACACTCTGTTTGGATAGCTCTGCTGCGTTTGCGGCGTCAAGTGACTTTGTTGAAATTGCAGCCATCATTTCTCCGTGTTCTCGGAGGTGGACCATAATGGCTCGGGTATCAAAGCCAGTACCCAACAGAACAGAAGACTCTTCCAAATAGTCAGCAAGGTTGCCGGTAGCACGGAAATTGGAGTATATATTGGAGTATTCCTTTGTCACAATCCCGGCAGCTTTTGGTGATGCAGATTCGGAATCCTCAGTGTTGACACCATAGTTTCCGATTAGAGGGAAGGTGAAAAGTATTATCTTACCTGAGTTAGCCGGATCGGATATCACTTCTTGATAACCGACAACCCCGGTATAGAAAGATAGAAGTCCAGTAGCTTCGAGCGTTTCATTGACGCCCCATCCTTCAAAGACTGTGCCATCTTCAAGGGTGAGAAACAGTCGTTTCATGTATATTCCTCTCTGAATATCTAGAGTATGCATCCACAGTGATGCCGAAAATTCTTTACTACATTATACATACGCATCGCTTGTTTGGATACCTTTCAATTGTGATTCAGGCTACCAGTCAATTGTGATGCAGGCTTCCAGCCTGCAAACCAGGTATCAAAACAGTAAAAGCATTCGGTAGTTCTGCGCTGATCCTGTAAGTATTGCCGTCTATTTTCGTAAAGTCAGATTTACCACGCGCAGTAGACACACTTGTAACAGGCATCTTACTCTTAATGTCTATGCTACCCACTTGACTGTTCTCAAATAAAACTACAGGATGAGTTACTACACCCAGGTCATACAGTGGTGAACCGGCAGGTCCCGGATCAATCTCCATCCTAAGTTTCACGCGCTTGCCAGCATACTCCGTCAGATCCAGACTCAACATTGCAGGCTCAGATTTATCGTTGTTGACTGTATCCGTCAATGAATCAATACCGTCAGACACAGTGACAACAAGCGTAATACCATCTGACTTACCGACAACTTCCTTCATCACAGCCACACCAGCATTGAAAGTGATCTTCTGCACAGCAGGGAGGCTCAAATCAAACTCAATGAATGTCCGCCCAACCGAGTTTTCCAGCGTTTTACTGGTCGACTTCCACGGAGGGTGCACGGATATATTATCACCCTCTGTTTGAGTCCGTCCGCCTGATTCGTCTATAAAACTGATCCCGCTGTACTTCTTTTCATCACCGGACGTTAATATAACTCCACAAGAGGAATCCCCGCTGTAGTTACACAGACTGATAGCATTCAATCTGCTTTCCAATATAAAGTGCAGGGAACCATCTTTTATGTCTGTCTTAGACAACACATAATCTCCTGGCGTAATATTGACTATATGCACAGCATCATTATCCCGCGGTTTAGTGCTCCATACATAATCCCGTTGAGGATTCAGCCCTATGATCTCTTTTTCGTTGTATGCAAGCCAGTTTGGAATCGAACCGCCGATCTTAATATCTCCAACTCCTGATATACGCCGATAAAGCACATCGAGTTTTCCATTCTTATCCTCTGTCCCGAAGATCACACCGTTATCTTTCTGATACAACGCTTTGCGTCCGTCGTTTAGCATATAGCGGAAGATATCAGTCGGTTTCCACGTGGATTTGAAATCTATAGTCGGTTGGTAGTTCTGAAAGAAATAAGCATCCTTGATAAGGGAAGCAGTTAGCGGTGTTGGATTCTTCAGCTGTTCAACTCCAGGGTGCGGAAATGCCGGAATGACACCATATTGTTCATAACCTCTGCGCCAAGCCAAGAAAAGATTGGGATTGTCATCAGGATTGGGCAGCCACAGACCCAGCATTGTAGTGTAGGGTGCAAGGATGTATGAGCTGATCGGGTGGGCTTGCGCAAGACGGAGATTGTTCCATGACCCGGTCCATGTGTCCATCGCCATTTCATGTCTCTGGCAAAAGGACTCATAAATGCATGTGACTTCATTCAAGCCTTCTCCACTGATCGCTATCTGTGGAAGCGCGGCGCGTAAATCCTTGTGTAGTTGAATGTTTCCCTGAATACTGCTCATACCATCGATCAACCCATTAGCATCGTTAATGTTCACCCAGGTCTGATCAATATGCAGCGCGTCAACGTGGTATTTGTCCACAACTTCCTTCATCTTGGATACGAATAACTCCCGCCAGACCTTGCTTGCCGGGTTTATATAGGCAACACTGATCGTTTGGTCCAGTGGAGTCGACCAGGACTGTGGCTCTTTAGTGAAGGGGTCTCTTAACTGGTATTTGCTCAGCTTTGCATAAACAGGATTCCTGGGATCGCACCCGAAGTAATTCGCATGCGCCATTACCCGGTATCCTATCGTATGTGCCAGCTCCACAAAGTTCTCAAACTCAGGTGCAGCTGTGTAGTCCGGATAGTTGCGGTCATATCCATCCCTGCGCCACTCAGCCATATAGAGGATTGTCTTGCGGGGATCGACATGTTTTGCGAGTTCGATCAGTGGATTGATATCCATTCCGGAGATCACTACCAGTTGGATATCTTTCGCCCATGAGGGCTGTTTGGCTGTCTTGGGAACCGGCTTTAGCTGAGATACCATCCATTTTCGGTATATCTCAGCTCCGGCTTGCCATGAACCCTTGTACGCCCGCATCCGCCATTTTACGGACTTGATGGATGTCAGCTCATCAAATGGTGCCTGGTTCCTGCTCTCCAGACGGATTCTGAAAGAGTGGTCTGCATGTTCAATAAACAGTGTTTTGAACTGCAGCGCAGGATCTTCGGCATATACAATAATCCCTCCCAGCTTCCCCTGTATAATCACAAACGGAGCTTCCCAGGCATAGGGATAATCAAATGAACGAATGCCGTATGGAGAATCCGCCCCAAACCGCTGTCCACTTTCACCAGGAACGAGTACCGTCAAGGAGTCCGGAATTCCGACAATCCCCCAGGATATCCCATACACCCCTTTGGCCGATGACCTCCCGGTCTGTGTGATAATCAAATCACCGGAGGGATCAAACTTTAAATCCGAAGCCCACGAAGTAGCCCCAGCATCCCATATTGCCGATTGTGATATGGATTTTCCGTCAGATTTTGATGTAACCTCTTTAGTCTCAGATAACATCCGGGTCTTGCCATCAACAGCATAAACACCCGCAAGACACTGATTGTTCTCCCCGGATGTGTATGACTCACTGGTTAGCAGATTCTTCACAGATACAAACGTGCCGTTAAGAAGCCCAACTTCTAGCCTGGATGAACGAATTGCAGCACAACACGGCAAACCAGAAACTAGAGCAACACACAAAACCATCAGGAGGTTGAGTCTACAAAAATTTATCAAGTTCACCCCAAATTAAAATTTCCGTGCATTCCGTGGTTAAAAAATCCCTAACCAGCCTTCCAGACACGTATAACCCTATCCTCAATATCATCGTCAGAGGACGCTGGAATCATGTTGTTTTTGTCCAGCCATTCGATTGTCCTGGCGACGCCGGTGTCGTGGTCTACTTTACATCGGAAACCGGTTGAGTGCAGGGCCGAAACATCGAACCCGGATTCATATTTATACCAGGATGCCGCGAAGGCCAGACTTCGTTTTTCTCCTTCCCAGAGATAAGCTTTATCCTCGAACCAGCTTCCCAATATGTTCTCTGCAACCAATGGAACTCCCAGAACCCGGGCAATGGACTCATGATATTCATTGTGGGACAGGATCTCATCACTTGCCAGGTTGTATGTCTGTCCCATGCATTCAGTGCGACCTAACACATAGACAAATGCATCCGCTGCATCGGTCACATAAATGGGGTGTATCCTCATATCACCGGCACTGGGGATGATGATAGGCCTGCCGTGTCGCATCCTGTCCAGGAACAGAGATTCCCGTCCGGTAGTGTATATCAATTCATCCAGTGGTCCATAAGGATGAGCCAACCGGAGAATAGTAACCGGGAATATATTCAGCAAGTGTGCCTGCTGAAGCAGGTTCTCACATGCGATCTTATGGATCTCATAATCGCTTTTCGGGTTCACTACAGAGAGTTCGTTTGGGGTGTCTTTAAATATCTGCCCGTATACAGCAGTAGTGCTGCAAAAGACATAGTGCTTCAGTGGAATCCTGGTTGCAATGATATCCGCAAGGTGTTTAGTGTGGTACCCGCACATATCTATCACAGCATCAGGCCGGTTGATATCAAGCGCCATAGCCAGCTGCCCCGGCACTTCACGGTCTACGATAACATGGCTGACACCTTCAGGTAGCTCCGCTTGAGTCTTGCCACGATGATATACCGTCACCTCGTGCCCCTGTTCAACCAACCCCTTGACCATAAAAGGCCCAATAAACCGCGTCCCACCAATAACCGCTACTCTCATAACAAACCTCTTTGCCCAGTAAATTTATGCTGCTCCCGGTAATCCAGGCCCTGCTTCCAACTACATGTCCTATTCGTCCTATAAGTCCTATTGGTCCCTAAGACTCATTTTCCTGCTAAACCCTCAACCAATCATCACAGTCGAAATCCCATGACCTGCTACCGGTACAACCAGTATATCACCATCCCAGCATGCAGTAGACATCCCGGTCGGTTGTTCCATTAAATCCACATCAACGCACTTTGTTCCTGATTTGATGATACCAGTCAGTCGAATGCGTGCTTCAGTCTGGATCCCTGCTGTTTCATAAAGCCGAATGATCACAGCATCAGAGTCTTCAGCTTTCTTCATTGCTGCAATAGAAACATTAGGAGTCAGCAGTTCAGCGTAACTTGAAGAAACAGGCAGTGGACCTGTATGAATATCAGTTCCGATTACGCACATAGGCTGGTTGAACGCCTCTGCTGTCCGGGTTGCTGAAGCAGTGTCACACGGACCGGAGTGGGGGAGCAGGCCGAAGCGGATATCGTGACGACCTAGTTCCGGGTAGGCATCAGGGTCGTAAGTAGAGCGGATCAGAGTTGCACGGAGTTTATTCCCATCTGCACTGAACCCGTATTTACAGTCATTAACCAGCGTTGCTCCCTGCTCTGAGTTTGAAAGGTCTATCCATCGCAGCGCCGGAAACTCCTTGCCGTCAGTCGGTCTTTCCATGCTGCCAAATGGGATCTCAGTTATGAACTTAGGTTGCGTGACATCCAGCGGAACTGCCATTTTAAGCATTGGTATGCTGGTATCAGGGCTGCCGATTTCCTTCCAATCCAGAGAGACATTGATTTCCACCATTTTGCTGCCTGCACTCAGTGCTACTTCCAGCCTTACACGGGATTTATTTACCATATGCAGGGTCCTAAATGCTGCTCTCTGAGGGCCTTTCTGCATCTGCCTGACAGAGAAGACCATCCCCAGGGAATCTCCATCCCGGGAATCCCGGAAATCGCTCTCATCGATTTGTATTCCACCTTCTCTGAGTTCCCTTTTTGATGTTATCTGACCGATTTCCCAGGCTGTCATTATATGTGGAGCTTCCTGATACAGTTCCAGCAGGCCCAGTAACTCACCAGTCGGTACACAGTCCCAGCCGGTCTCCTTATTTATTAAATGCTTGATAGCACCGGATGTTCCATCGATCTCAAGGCGTAAGTATTCATTCTCAATCACATATGGACTGGGTATCGTTACCCCATTACATTCAACTGGTTCGGAAGCTACACTTACACCGAATACTTTATACCCCATAGCCGGGATATCATTTGCTGGGAAGAGCACATTTATTGCTGCGTGTCCGACATCGCTGCTGGTTCCGACTACCTGCCCGACGGTCTGGTTACCTTGATCGTCCACAACCGCCAGCCTGTCAGTTGGCCAATCACGCCCCCAGACTTTCATCATTACCATTTCAGACCGGGGGTAGGGAAGGGAGTTGAAGACTACCAGCGGTTCAATATCTGTATTTCCCGAACTCCACGTAGACATTCTACCCGGCGTTCTGACATCACCAGCGCCTCTGCCAAAGTTGGATGCGTAGGATTCAATATCAACTGGAGGTGGTGTCTTGCCCAACGCTTTCGCTGTATCAACCTGAGAAGCCAGCTTACGCAGGGCTCTCATCTTGATCGATCCGGTCAGTGCTTCTGTTTTCTGGAAACGAATCTCAGCCTCTTCCATCGCAGCATGTCCACTGGAACCTGCCAGGATATCGTGGAATTGGTTGAACATCATATGTGACCAGGCTTCCTGAAGCTGGTCAGATCTATAACCGAACCCCACAGCAGCATCTGCAACTAGTGAGATAGTTTCGGCCTCAGGGATTATCATCTCCGCCAGCCTGTTTACTTTCTTTATCCGACTCTGTGATGTATAACAGCCCTCGAATGTAGTGTTATAATCACCATTGTTGATCGGCAGATGATCTGCCACTGGTTCAATTGCATCAAAATAGGAGTCAATAGAGGATAGCTTCATATTAGGGAACACAGGCCAGGAGTCCAGTTCCCGCGCATTAATAAGATGCCCTTTGGTAACTCCCCCGCCGTGATCTCCAACTCCGTAGACCCACAGGAAGTCTTTGAGACCGTTTTCAGTTACATAGTCTATGAAGTTTCTGGTAATTACTTCTGCATTGATCTCTGCGTTATACCAGCCCTTGTCCCTGAAAGCCAGAACTTGACTGCCATCAGGACTCTGCCACCAGTTGAGCCAGGGGCCACGTTCCGGTCTGCATCTGTAATATCGTTTGATACCACCTGCCGAGAGTATGGATGGCATAGTCCAGGGATGTCCGAAAGTATCCGGCATCCAGTCGATCTTCTGAGCATCATATTCTATCCCCAGGTTCTCTTTTACCCAGCGCTTGGAATAGAGAATATGTCTGCACAGGCTCTCACCTGAAGCCATATTCTTGTCGCCTTCGACCCAGGAACCCGCTGTAACCTGCCAGAGATCTCCACTAATCCGCTTCTTGATCATCTCCCAGATCTCCGGACAGTGCTCCTGCATCATCTGGTAGATAGTAATCTGGCTCTGGGCATACTTCAGATCTGGAAACAGGTCCATCAAGCGGTCAAGTGTAGAGAAAGTGTCATGGGCTGTAGCAACAGTCTCTACCAGGGGCCATGTCCAGTTCATATCAATATGTGCATGCCCGCAGCAGTGGACGGTATAGCCTTTCGCAACTTTGCCGACAGGTGCAAGAATATCCTCAGCCTCAGCAACCAGCCCAGCTAGATCATTCGGAGAAGTAGAGGGCAGCTTGCCAGTCACAAACTTACCAGCCTTAAGGATCAGCCCCTGCCATTCAGCTTTCTGATCAGGATGCAGATCAGCAAACTTAGAAGCAAACTCCAACTCCCCCCGCAGGCGGTCTAGTGCTTTAGAAGCACCACTTGTATATGTATTCAGATTGTTGATAATAACATTGAACTTGTTGTTAAATGACAATGTATCCCTCCAATATATTACGCTTTAAGTTCTTTTATGGATGTAATTTCAAATCGCATTTCTCAGTAATATAGCACTATACCGGTTTATTGATTTCCGGTTTTCGGCAATAATGTGCGCTATAGTATATAGTCCCTTCGATCAGCGGAGGCGGAGATATTGTTCCGCCAGTTCGCGAAAGTCGTCCAAAGCCTCTGCAACAATGCAAAGCGCCTTGTTCGTTATAGGCGCTGGCTGGTTGACAATGGTTTTCTCACCATACTCCGGATACTTGTTCTCGATGAGGATGTTACCAAGGTTGACGAATCGCAGGCCGGCGCCAAACACATAGGTCGGCTCGTTACCCCAGTAGCCGTTGCCCACCATAAGTAGGTCTAAAGGTCGGTTGCCGGTATGCGTGATTGCTAAGGGCTTAGAAGCATCGCTCTGCCACCACGCATCGCCGCCTCCAATGAAGATGCGACCTTCATAATCGTGTATCGTGATGACTTCCTGTTTTAGGGTGCTGATTTTCTTTGCACCCAGAGTAATATGTCCTGTACCTTTTCGTAATCCTCCTTCCGCCAGCAGATACTGCTGGTTGCTTTCGGAGTAGAAGTCGGCAATTGTTATATCTTGGTTGTCCTTGACTTCAAGGGCATATCCGTGGACAGCATCGTTATGGAAAAGGAAACCGGTAAAGCCGGTTTTAGGATGTTTGTCGCCTGAAACGATCAACTCGTAATAATGGATACGGCCCAGGATGTTGGCACGTCCGCAATCTATAACTCGCAGCGGTCCAACGATCTGTCCCATTCGCACTGTGGCATTTTTCGGCAGGTCAATCAGTTCCATTCCGACTCCATTGGGACCGCATATACCGACATATAAGCCATCATAATATATTGAGGATTTACCACCTTTACTGGTCTGGCGAACCTGTGTCACCGACGTGGGGGCTTGATACAATGACAGATGCTCAATCGTTACATCCCGAGGATCTTTGACCGTTAGCATTATACCGTCATTACCACCGGTCCACCTGAGATGTGAGTTGAAGCCTGTACTGCCGATGGTGTAGTTGGAGCCTTCGACAATAAGAGTATACGAAATGCAATAGACGCCGTTGGGCAGGTAGGCAATAGCGCCTTTACCACGGGTCTTTGCAGCATTTATGCACTTCTGGAGCGCAGCGGTATCATCCGCCTGACCATCGCCTTTCGCACCAAAATCGCGTTTTGCGTCGAATACTTTTCCTGGAACTATTGCAGTGTCCTGCAAAAACGTTTGTTCCGCACTTCTCAGGGTAGGGTGACGTTTGCCGACCGGTATCTCTATAATCCTTGAGTTCGGTCCCTTGTCAAATAGTGCATTCGTACCGACACTGGTGTTGTTTGACAGCAGGAGTACCTGCTGGGTAGCGGGAGGATTTACCAGGCGGATAGGCGGCGAGTTGGTTGGCGGATAGGAAAAGACACAGTCGAAGACAGTCGTCGGTCCGCGCTGTCCCATTACGACTGCGCCGTCTTTGCCAGTCCATCCCTTAACATGGCAATCCTGGATGGTGATTGATTGGTGCATACCGGAGCCAGTATCGAAGAAACGGCGAGAACCCACTGAGGTACATAGACGGATTGCACTGGAATGAGAAGCGCTAGCCTGACGCACATCCACATCTTTGCTGCGTAAAAAGTGGCTTGTATGCAGGTAAAAATTTCCGTTGATGCTGTTCACTCCAACACAGCAATCAATGAACATGCATGCATCGAAGGTGTTGTCATAATCGTTGAACTGCAGGAAAGAGACCCCGTTCGCGCAATTGCGGAAAAGGCAGTTGTTGAACCAGAATTCGGCAGATTGGTTGACAGCTTGTTGTCCATCAAGCCCTTTTCCGACTACCAGCCCATGTTCGGTGAAATTAATGAAAGCGCAGTGTTGGTAACGTAAGCATGTTTCGTAATAGCTTGTGGAATGATGTTGGACACCAATGGCAGCAATTCCTTTACCGTCGAATGTTAGACCTTCATAACGGATATATTGGGCGCCATCGCTCCAATACATCACACCATCTTTCGCACCATCCCACTGCAGCACTGTGTCACGACCGTGACCAACGACATAGGCGCCGGTAGAATACCGTATCACCAGCGTTTTCGTGATGCGGTAACGTCCTGGTGGGAAATATACTACGCGCGACTGCACACCATTAGGGGAACTATAGTCATCGCTTAATGTATCAAAGGCCTTCTGAATGGCTGCAGTGTCATCAGTTATGCCATCACCATGTGCGGCGGGAGTGACATCCGTTTTTACATTAAGCCAATCGGAACGTTCAGTCCAGTTCAGCTTTGGGATGTCCGCAGCCGGAACTGGAGCAACCGAAACGCCGATTGCCAATATGACAAAAAGCAATAGTTGTCTAGATATAATAGTATTCATCGCGGTTCCTAAGGCCTCAAACCCGCTCGGGTGCAATTTGTAATTGCACCCGAAATAGAATCCCTGTTAATCCTAGTTATTGATTTGTAGTCGTTAGTTATGTTACTACCTGGGATATGATTCTATGCGTTCTTCTTCGGGTGTGATTTCAAATCACACCCGAAAAAGAACCCTTCCGATCGGGAAGCACTCTCTCCTAAAGCCTAAAGTCTTCCTTCAGAAGCCTATCCCTGCTGCAGTATCACATCCAGCAGGAATCTGTATGCTGAGTCGATATCACTGTTGTCGTAAACTTCAAGGTGTTCCAGATACTGGGGTTGATCCAGCGGAATATCCAGCAATTCGACATCACAGTCTCCGGTTTCCCACAGTGTAAGCCGTCCTGCACTTGTTGAACTGGCAAAGTCAACGTGAAACGAAGCCACCTCCGCATCCGTTGGGGTTTCATATTGCTCAATAACAGCAATCCCCATCTGATCAAGCAACCCAGCATTTATATCCAACCATCGAACAGCATAATCAAACATATAAAATACTTGTCCTATTTATTCACGTAACAGTTCCTCAGGATGACAGTCTTTCCATATTGCTGAACCGTTACTCATTCACAGCATTCATCTAAGATCAAACGCAAAGGCATACTCGCCTAAAGTCTGAAGCCTAGTATCTCCCGTAGCTTTTCGCTACTTCCACCAGTTTACGAATATTCTCGTCCGGGGTATCTCTGCCGCACTGGTCTCCGGTGGATAGGATAAATCCTCCACCTGCTGCTGCATCGTCTATACATTTCTTTGCAGTTGTCTCTACATCATCCACAGTTCCATACAGCATAACTTCAGTCGTATGGATGTTACCCATAAATGAGAACCTTTTCCCGAAGTCTCTCTTAAGCTCAGCTAAATCGCAGTCTCCCATCGGAGGAACTTCCAGAGGGTTCACACAGTTCAGGTCGGATTCCGTTGCCAGTATCTCGACCAGTGCTTTCTCCTTGCCGCAGGAGTGCAGCATAGTCGGTATCCCAGCTTCCTTAGCCATTCTGGTCTGTTCTTTGATTGTAGGGACAGAGAGTTCCTTAAACAAATCAGGGGACTGCAATGTGATACTGCCTGAGCCTCCCAGCAGGATAAAATCCGGTTTGGCCGCGATGGCAAGTTCCATCATCCGTACCTGCCGTTTGTGCTCCATTTGTCGCCACTCTTCTATCAGCTCCGGATGATCCATATATGTATATGTAAGGTCTTCAATACCTCCCTGCACAAATGGGAACCATGCCATGAAACCCGGATAAGTGACGCATATTCCAAATGCCCCAAGGTCTCCCAACTCACTGCGCATTTCCTCAAGGCCTGTATTATCAGCATCAAGGATCTCAGGATATAGATATTTGATCTTCTCAAAGTCGTCCTTGATGTTCTTAATGATCTTCTCTGTAGGTGATGCGGAATCTGCGATAAAGTAAGTCGTCTCACCGGTCATCTGGCCTGCAGGTGTATCGTATGTATATCGATAGATAACCCTTTCATCAGTCCGGTTGGTGACTTCTCCTTTTATTGTCATCTTGCTGTCGGTCCTGCAATTTACTCCACCGTATATAAACCAGCCATCGATACCATAATATTTCACTGCATCGATATACGCTTTCCACAGTGGAGGATTCCCGTTCATCTCGATCTCCCAGAAAGGTTTGCCAGTCAGCCGCTGAGGGATCATCGTAGAGATATCCGGAGCACAAGGGACTCTATCTGGTTGTCCACCGGTCATTGCAATAAGCATTCGTTCTTTTGCTGTCATTTGCCTGCACCTTTCCAGACTTCAGCCACTGCCAAAGCTGAGGGTTTGTAGTTTCCATCAAAATCAATCAGGGAGGTGTTGATCGTCAGTGGGAAAGTGTCGTGCCCGGACCACATTAGGATTCCTCCGCAGCGTGGGAACCGGTCTTTGCAGGATTTCATCTCCCGGCTTATCATCAATGCCTGGTTTGACTGGCTCCAATCCACATATTCTGCAAGATCAACCGGTTCTCTGCCATGAATTGCAACCATTTTGTCCCAATCGTTCCACCAGGTAGTCAACCGAGCCCAGTATGGATTATCAACTGTAGCCGGGAAAATGGAGAAATCTCCGGCATACTTTTCGATGAGCTCAACCGAACTAGCACCCGGGCAGTATACTTCAGCCCTAAAGAGTGCATCATCCGCTGCCCAGTAAGGTTCTGCATCTGCAAGTGTTCCCAAAGCAGCCCCGCCGTGGACATCCCAGTGGAGACCTTTACCGAAGTCTGCAGGATTAGCACCAGCACGTGGACCAAGGGGAGATGTCGGTATATACCTTCGCTTCGGATCAAGTTTCTGGACAACTTCCTGAAGACGTTTCAGCATCGGATGGCTGAGATCGCAGGGTTTACCCATTCCGGTCTTGTTGCCCTCCAGATCACCCATCTGCTCATTGCTTCCACTCCACATCAGCAGAGATACGTGATGTCGCCGTTGGATCACATATGCTTCAGCTATCTGTGCCATAGACTCAATAGCATCTTCGTCCTCCGGAGGCCAGTTGTCCAACCCTGAAGATGTCAGCGGAAACTCCTGCCAGACCATTAAACCCAGTTCATCGCACAAGTCATAGAACCATTTCCGCTCAAGGAACTGGCAGGCGTTGATTCTAAATAGATTAAGACCGAGTTCTTTATACTGCCGGAGCCGCTTTTCATAGTCCTCACGAGTCAGGTCAGCATAATTCACACAAAGGGGAGCAAAGTTTACCCCCTGCAGGAACACTGGGCGGCCATTTACAACGCACAGCCATGGGTCAGCCTCAGCAGGAGCACCTTCACAGGACTTCCATTCAATATGTTTGAATCCAATACGGCGAACCTTGCGATCAAGCTCATTTCCTTGCGAATCTACAAGCACGCATGTGACGTTATACAGCGGTTGTTCGCCTTCCAGATTAGGCCACCACAGTTCTACCGGAATGTCATCCCACACTATGCCTTTTGAGAAATCAGTGGTGGAAAAGTCTCCCTTGCGGAGCAATTCTCCGTCCTTTTCCAGAGCTACCAGAGCGCGGGTTCCATCACCTGGTGTTATCTCTCCGGAGAGTTCCAAAAAGCCGTGATTAAGCCCAGGATCTGCATCTGTAACACATCGAAAATCTTTGAACTCACTGTTTGATACTGACTCAAGAGAAATCGTATCCCAGATTCCAGCCTGCACGAGCCGTGGAGCCCAGTCCCAGGTGTAGTTAAAGCGGGCTTTCCACTCAGTTATCCGGGAGGTATATCCAAACTGTCCCAGCCACCGTGGAGCCAAATCGAATACTATCTCCAGCACATTGCCTGATTCCTTCAAATGCGGAGTCAGGTCGAATGTATGGGGAATATGCATTCCGGTAAATGCTCCAACTTCCTGATGATTAACATAGACCCATCCGCAGTAGTCCAGCCCCATACATTCCAGCCGGAACACAGACTGCTGGTTAATCCATTCATCCGGCAGTTCGGTCTTATATATCCAGTGCCGGTTTTCCACCCATTCGCAGTCCCGGGCTTTTACTCCAATATTCCAATCCGGAAGTATCCCCGCTTCCAAGAGCGCTCCCTGCACCGATCCCGGTACTTTGGCAGGCACCGGTTTCACATCAACACACTTAGTATCTCCACTCATTCCCCCATACTTGCGTTCAAAGAGCCACAGATAGGGAGTGTAACCTGCTATCGTCCAATTAAGTTGTGAGAGATCATATATCTGTTTCAACTTACAACCTCCGGTTTACCATATTCTTCAGAAGCTTCTGTAAGAGCTGCCAGGTTTTCAATAGGAGTACCGGGGCAGACATTTGCGCCATCCCCCAGCATGAATCCCCCGCACGGTGCCATTCCCTCAAGCGCTGCCATTGCTGCTGCTTTGACTTCACCCTTTGTGCCACTGAGCATCAGCATGGGGTTCACATTTCCCCAAAGATAGACACCATGTTTGCCCAGTTTCTCTGCTGCAACTTTGGGAGGGACCATATAGCCGAATATATTGAAGCTGGAGATCTTCAGTTCGTCCCGCAGGACATCAAGCAGATGAATACTGTCCCCACACATATGCATTCCCCTGCCGTCTTTGAGCCCGGCACCAAAACGGTCATATAATGCCCCGGTATAAGGCACGCAGAACTCCCGGTACATCGCTGGAGACATAATAGTAGCCGAATCATCCGCCGAACCGAATCCGCCTCTGACGCCGGGCGCTTTCTCCCTGAAGTACACCTCTGCAGCTATCAGTGCATTTGTGATTTTCTTCAGGAACCTGTGGCAGGCTTCGGGATACTCAGCTATCCACCAGTAGAAATTATCACCAACCAGGTCAATAGCGCTCATATGAGGACTCAAGCTTATAGATGGCAGCCCCACATTCACCGGCGCCAGTTCACCGCCAATCCGGACCTCGGTCTCTTCAGCAAATTCTTTCATTCTAAAGTGCCAGTCCAGCACTGTTCCCCAAAGCCCCGAACCAGGACCAGGAGCCTCCCACGCTTCCATTTGTTCAATACTCTTGACGATTGGTATAGCCCGTGGGGTCTCGTGGTCTGACCAACCGATTTCACAGCCCAAGGCATCGGCATCTATCACGTTATCGAAATAGGGCATCACAGTAATGCCGGGAGCAGTCCAGATGTCTTCGGGTATATTCTCCATCCTGTACTTTGCAAACTGAAGATGCCAGTAGTATTGAAACTCAACATCCTTAAAAAGGTCCCTATAAGTGACATCAAAAATCGGTGCAAAGTAGCGTGGGACAAGGCAAAAAGCCACAGGCACACGGTCTGCATACTGAAAGTTTCCCCGTGCTTCCATTCGAAGCCTGTTAGCTTCCATCTTTTCCAATGGATAATCTATATCAATAGAGAATCTCAATACTGTGTCCTCTTTCCTATGTCAGGCTTTACCAGCGCTCTTGTATACTGCTATCCGGCGCTTGACTTCATCTTTCACTCTAATCTTAGCAACCTGCAAAAAATCACCAGCTTTATGTGATCCAACCAACTCCTGGAAATCAGGTTTATCAGGCAAAGAAGCCATTGCATCGCGCACGCTTTCAAGATAAAGCTTCTTCATAATCGACCCTACATTGAACTTAGCTACACCAAGCTCAATAGCCTGGGGCACATCGGTGTCTGCAAATCCTGTCCCGCCGTGCAGTACCAGTGGAACCGGAACTGTCTTGTGTATCCTGGTAAGCAATTCAAAGTCAGTGCCGGATTTACCGACAGTCCTAATGTGTTCGTTGCCTACAGCTATCGAGAGAGCACAGACTCCGGTCTCCTCTACAAACCGCAAGGCATCTTCCGGATTGGTAATCCGGGACTCTCCCTGTTCACCCATCAATCCAGATGCATCCGGCAGTGGATCGCATTCCCCTTCGACATCCGCTCCATATAACTTCGCTGCATTTACAACTTTTTTTGTCCAGGAGATATTATCCTCAATAGGCAGGTGAGATGTATCCAGCATAACTGCATTAAACCCGGATGTCAGTCCCTGTTCTATATGGCTGAATGATAGCACTTCATTCAACAAATAAGCTGTCGGTATCTTCGCGCTTTCCGCAACCAATCTTCCCATCGCCCCAAGCGCACTCAAGCCGCCGTTATCAATCCATTCCTGGTGCATCATCACTCCGCCGAACCCAAGAATGATCGGTGAGTTCATCTCCTCAGCAGCTTCTTTCACCGCCTCCAGTGAATACAAATCCCACGCTTCAAAATATCCAACAGCATAACCACGCTTCGCAGCATCAGCCAGCAATTCACGCATCGGCACAAGCGGCATTATAATCTCCTCACTCGACAAGATTCTAAAGTTTTTTAATCTCACGCAAAGCCGCAAAGTCGCTAAGAAAGGAATTGTCTATTCCTCTTCGATATAATGAATCCAAGTTGCTTTCTCTTGTATTAACAACAAAGTGTATAGAAGTCGAACAAGCATTTTCTTAGCGCCTTTGCGGCTTTGCGTGAGAATTTACTTAAATTATCTGTTTCACTGCTGCAACGATCTTTTTTGCATCCGGCAGGTAGAACTGTTCCATCTCCGGAGCGAACGGTACCGGGGTGTCCGGAGCAGTCACTCTTACAATCGGAGCATCCAGATAATCAAAGACCCTGTCCATTGCCTTGGCAGCTATATCTACAGCCCATCCACCGCTTGCAGGGCATTCGTCAACAATCACAAGCCTGCCTGTCTTCTTGACCGATTTTACCAGTGTATCCCAGTCAAATGGCATCAGAGTCCGGGGGTCTATAACTTCAGCTTCGATTCCTTCCCCGGCCAGCATCTCTGCAGCTTCCATCGCTCTATATACAGTAATCAGCTTGCCGAGAATAGTGACATCGCTGCCTTCACGCCTCACAACTGCTTCACCGAACGGGATCAGATACTCCTCTTCCGGGACTTCGCAGGATGCACTCAGCGCTCCGTGCTCAGCCCTGTTTCCTTTAGAACCATACAGTAGCTTATGTTCAAAGAAAATCACCGGATTATTATCCCGCACTGCAGTTTTCAAAAGTCCCTTGGCATCGTAAGCAGTGCTTGGAGCAACGATTTTCAAGCCGGGAATCTGAATAAACAGCCCTTCCAGACTCTGGGAATGCTGGGCAGCGCGGGTAGTCGCACCCATGGGAGCACGCATCACCATCGGCACTGAAAGTTTTCCGCCGCTCATATATGTAAGCTTAGCTGCCTGGTTTGCCAGCTGGTCCATCATACAGAACAGGAAATCCCCGTACTGGACATCGGCAATAGGACGAAGTCCTCCGACTGCCGCACCAATCGCAACCCCTGCCAGTCCGATTTCAGAGATAGGAGTATCCAGAATCCTATCCAGTCCATATACCTCGCTGAGGCCTTTAGTTACAGTAAATGCGCCTCCCCAGCCTCCAGGTGTGCCAATGTCTTCCCCTATACAAAATACGCGCGGATCCCGATCCATTTCCTCCCGGATTGCTTCTTTAAGTGCTTCAACTATCGTTAAAATCCTTGCCATTTTACACTCCCTCCCCAACGAATACATTCTTCAGGCAGTCTTCGGGAAGAGGGTGGGGGCTCTGCCGGGCAAACTCTATCGCGTCATCAATCTCATTTTCAACCGATTCATCTATAGTTTTAAACTCATCTTCTGTAGCCAGTTTTGCATCCAGCACTTTTGCACGCAGGCAATTGATGGAATCCAGGCACTTGAAGTGTTCCAGTTCCTCTTTGGGGCGATACAACCCGGGGTCAGTTCGTGAATGACCTACAAATCTATATGTCTCGCACTCCACAAGAGTGGGTCCGCCGCCTGACCGGGCACGCTCTACGGCTTCAGATACGGCATCGTGCACTGCCAGCACGTCCATCCCATCAACCGTTACGCCGGGGATTCCATAAGCAGCTGCGCGTTCAGAGATGTGTTTGACCTTCATCACCCGTGAAACATGGGTAGATGCGCCATACAGGTTGTTCTCACATACATAGACAACAGGCAAGTCCCATATAGCTGCCATGTTGATCCCTTCATGGAATGCACCTTCATTGGATGCACCATCTCCGAAGAAACATGCCACTACGCGGTCGTTTTTGAGTCTTTTACAGGCCAATGCCAGTCCGGCAGCGATCGGGATATTTCCACCTACTATTGCAATAGCCGGAAGCATATTGTATTCCATCGATCCCATATGCATCGAGCCGCCATATCCGCCGCAGCAACCCGTAGTCCGGGCAAAGAGTTCAGCAATCAGCTGGCGCACTGGAATTCCTTTAGCAACTGCATGGCCGTGTGGCCGGTGGGTGCTTGTTATATAATCATCCGGGCGAAGCGTGGAACACACGCCGACAGCCACTGCTTCCTGCCCGGTATAAAGATGGACTGTTCCGGGAACCTCGCTGTTGACGAACAATAGATTAGCACGCTCCTCAAACCTGCGAGCAAGCAGCATCATCCTGTACATTTCAAGAAGCTGTGCTTTGCCGCGCTGTTTGAGAGCAATCGTAGCCGTTTTTGTCTTTCTCATTATAACTCCAGTATGTTTGCGCTGTTCATAAAACCTATAGTCTCATCCCAGCCCTTCAGTCCAGCCGTAGTGCCGATAGCTCTGCAGCAATGGGCTCCCATCGCACTGCCCAATCTTGCAGACTGTTCAAGGTCGTAACCTTTGATTACACCTGCCAGGAATCCAGCAACCCACGAGTCCCCTGCACCGCTGGTATCAACAACATCAGTCTGGAATGCAGGTATATGTTTCTCGAATCCTGAGCTCATAACATAACTGCCTTCAGCTCCCATTTTCAATCCGACAGTGCCGACCCCCTGGTCAATAAGGAATGCAGCTACATCGTGAGGATCTGTCTGGTTGGTCATCAACCGGGCTTCGTCAATCGATGGCAGGAAGTAGTCCATATAAGGGAGAGCGGACTTAAGAGTCCCGAACGCGTCTATTTCGCCGTTGTAGACTGTATCCAGGCAAGTCAGAACACCCAACTCTCTGGTCCGTTTAAGAATCTGTGCAGTTGGTTCTCCATCTATTCCAGGCAGGATGAATGTGCCTGCAACATGCAGAATGCAGCTCTGGTTGATCAGATCAAAGTCTACATCATCAATAACCAGCGCTCCGTTGGCTCCGATAAAGTGGAAAAACGCGCGTTCACCGTCCGGGGCGATCATTACAAACGTAAAAGAGGTCCCGATGCTGGAGTCACGTTTCATTCCGCGGGTATCAGTGCCCTCGGTCGCCAGGTTTTTCATAACAAAATCGCCGAAACCATCGGTGCCGACCTTGCCCATACAGCCAACTTTGAGTCCGAGACGCGCAAGTCCGATCCCAGTGTTATTGGCGCAGCCTCCGGTATGTAGTTCTACCTGGTCAACCAGTTCCAACTGCCGCCAGTCAGGTATGCGTTTGATAGGCTTAGCCAAAGCATCAGCCACAAAAATCCCCAGGCACATCACATCAAGAGTCTTATTAGTCTGCTCCATATCAGTCTCCGTTCTGCAGGATAGATACTATTCACTCGATAAGTATATCTCTGCACTATTCGCATGTCAATACATAAATGGTAGAAAATGAACTAAAGTGGTGTATAATGAACGAATATCCTGAAATAACGTCCTGTTGCTATCCATGTTCTGGACTACTGAGAGTGCATATGATATAATGCACCAAAATAGATCACTCATATCATAAGGTATATAGGATGAACCCGGAAGATTCCAGCAATAGCCGTTCTCTAGCAGCTGAACGTAGAATTCTTATATGCAAAATGGCCCAGGAACGTGGCTCTGTAAATGTAACAGAACTTGCACAAGCCTTTGAAGCCGGGATCAGCACTATACGCCGTGACCTTGATGCGTTGCACGAAGAAGGCAAGCTTGTGCGTGTCCATGGTGGAGCTATCCTCAAAGAGACTGCAACCCCCCGGATCCCCTACAAACAGTCCCGCAGTCAACACATTGAAGAAAAATCAGCCATCGCAGAAGCTGCGCTTGCATACATGCCGGAGTCCGGAACCGTGTTCATGGGTGGAGGCACAACAACCTATCAACTCGCACTGAAAATTCAATCCAGAATGGAAACCTGTGTGGTGACAAATGCCCTCGACCTGGCAGCACATCTGGTATCCAATAACCTTGCAGATGTGGATTTAGTCGGCGGAACCGTGCGTAAGGATTCACTGCAGACAAACTGTGAAGAATCGCTGGAAAACCTCTACTGGGATGTTACGTTTATGAGTCCAGCTGCTATAGACATCCGCCGTGGGATCACAACGGACAACCGCAACACCGCCGGTCAGGAACAACTTATCCTCAAACATGGGGCCAAATTTGTTGCCTTGTGCGATTCATCCAAAATCAACCACTTCGCCTACGCCCAGGTAGCCGCCATCACTAAGATAGATGTTTTGATAACAGATTCTGGAGCTGATCCGGAATTTATAGAGCAATTGAAGGATGTCGGGGTTGAGGTTGTCGTTGTTTCTGTGTTATAAATAGCACAGTTCACATAACGAGGCATCAATGACATCCAAACAATTAATCGCTACTGTGCTCTTCATACTGTGCGTTGTTATTGGTTATCTCGTTTTCCAGGGACATAAGCCAGAAACTGCACACATGCAACCTCAACTCCAATCCTCCGATGACACCCTGCTCGTTAATCAACAGCTTATTGATTTATATGAAAAAGCTGATCGTCTGGGAATACTCAAGGTAAAAACTATAGGTCATTCTACAGAGAACCGATCGATATATCTTTTCAAACTGAGCAATGGCGTCAGGCACAAGAACATCTTCGTAATGTGCCGTCAGCATGGTCACGAACCAGGTTCAACGATCGCATTTCTGCAATTGCTTCAAGCAGCGCTTGAGGACGGTGCATTGGATGTCTACCTGAAGAAGCTGGATATATACGTAGTTCCTGAAACCAACCCTGATGGAGCAGCTAACTATACTCGCTGGGATTCCAATGGTAACGATCTGAACCGACAGTGGGACAAACCCTATGCACCGGAGATACTGGCAATCAAATCGACCATCGCTGCTATTCATCCCACATTTGTCATGGACATGCACGATTACGGGAAGCCTGGCAGCTTTATCGAGGCATATAACGATGGCAGCAAGGCTTCTGCATTCGTAGGACCGGTTTGCCGTGCAATAAGAGACCAGATAAAGAAGCATAGTGATCCCACCTGTCGTGTTGCTTATTCCAACCTCAAAAACAATCCAGGCCTTTCCCACCGGGTCATAATCCACCAGTTCGGTATACCTGCAATCCTGGTTGAAAGCCATCAGTCCCCCAGATATACTTCTGATGCAAAATGTATAATATCGCATAAAATAGCTTTCACTTCAGCCCTTCGTTTTCTGGCTGCAAAGTAATTGCAACTCAATATTGCATACCAGCAAAAATATATTGAAAATATACAACCAATATTGTGTTTCAAGAAACTGGTTTTGTGATATCATTTCCTCTATATATTGCATTGGACCATGATACCAAGTTATGCAACAAAAATATGTAATAAAGAGTGATCGATCTTAAGCAATAAAGGGAAATTGCGATGTGCAATGATGAATATGTTATTGTATCCAAAGAGAACAATCCATTAAGACATAATAAATGCAACAGGGCTGGTATTACTCTAGTAGAGATACTGGTAGTAATAGGCATTATAGCTATACTGGTTGCTATATTACTTCCCTTACTAAGCCGCTCCAGACAGGCTGCATATTCTTCAGGATGTTTCTCTAATATGAAACAACTCGGGCATGCATATACCATGTACGCTCAAGACTGGGATGAATGGTGGCCCAGCCCGGGTGGGCTGACGGGCAACTACGCCTACTGGGCCCAGTCCGGGATTGGTGGACTTGAAATATATATCCATCAGCAGGGAGTGAAGTCAATATGGTGTTGCCCCTTGTTGCGCAGTTGGAATGGACAATACGACCCCAGAAGTTATTCAATGAACAGCTATCTGCGCAAACCTGCAGACATAGAGTATCCGACAAGTATCAGGCTGTTGGGAGGGGTGAATATTAACGATCTTGAAGAACCTTCATATACTATTCTACTATTTGAAGGTCTACACCTGGCTGGAGGATATGAAGATCAAATAGATTATATATATCGCTGTGGAAACTGGACATGTGTTTCAGGATATGCAGACGGTATCTCGCACACGGTAAACTCCGGCAGGCCCTGGCATTCCCCGATGAACAACTACCTGTATTGTGATGGTCACCTGAAAGCTAGAGCCCCGGGCCGACGGACAGTAGGCTTGCGTTCGACTTGGAAAGAGATGAGGGAGTGGTACGTGAGTAAGGAATACTTCTATAGTGTTTATGGAGATGAACCGGAATGAGGATTATTCTAATCACGAATTGCCCTTAATCGGCTTCCTGCCTCAATATTGTGGTAATATATGAGAAATATATGCGTCCTTGTAGTCTGTAATATAAGTGTCTCTGGGCTTTATATCTATTTTATTGTGGAGAGTTCGTGATGGAGTTTTCCGGAATTATTAAGCGGTTGCTATATATTATGTGTGTAGTTGCAGTAATTGCTATGAGTGGTGGAGCAACACATGCAGCTAAACCAGCTAAGTTGTATCGTAACTCATATGCACTATTGATTGGGGTAAACCAATATCCAAAGCTTCCCAAAGATAAATGGTTGCAATATTCCGTGAACGACGTTACATCACTCCGCAAGATATTGATCAATTCATATGGATTTCGCAAAGAAAATGTCAAGATCCTGGTTGATGCCAAAGCTACGAGAGCCGGGATTGAGCAGGCCTTAGCAGAGCTGGCAGATAGCGATACCATAAAAACTGATGATAGAGTCCTTATATATTTCTCCGGTCATGGACAAACTGTAAAAGCACTGGGTGGTGAGATGGGATTTTTACTGCCATATGATGCATCAGTCAAGTTGTCCGATATGTCCAATGCAGGACCATTCATGAAGACCTGTCTTCCGATGTCCAGAGTCTGGGAGTATTTGCAACCGTGCCCTGCCAAGCACGTGCTTATCCTGGCTGATGTATGTTACAGCGGACTTCTGGCACAGAACCGTGGTCTGGAAGACATGAGCAATTCTTCAGTTCAAGTGCTGGCTAAGACTCCTGCACGGCAGGTTATCACAGCCGGGGGTAAAGGGCAGACATCAGTAGAAAAAAGCCAGTGGGGCCATGGCGCTTTCACATATAAACTTCTTGAGAAACTCACAGCTCGAACCGCTGTTCCTGGCAAAGTCTTCACTGCGCAGGACCTTTTTACTGAAGTACAAAGAGGGGTAAGCAATATTACGGAAGGCAAACAGACTCCTCAGCTATACAATAAAGACACCGAAGGTGAATTCCTGTTTGTACCCACAGGTAAGAGCGCTGCTATGGAAAATAGTGAACCTGAGGTGTCATCTGCTGTAATCACACCCGCTGTAATCTATCAGACTATTGCTGCAGGAAGTAAAATCGGCGATATTGCTACCAATCCAAAGGATGACGCAGAAATGGTCTGGGTTCCGGATGGTGCGTTCCTGATGGGCAGCAGTGAAGAACAGATAGCTAAAGTACTGAGTGGTCAGATGAATTTTGAGCCAGAGTGGTACGAAAACGAGAGACCACAGCACAAGGTGTATCTTAATGGCTACTGGATATACAAGAATGAAGTCACCGTTGCACAGTATAAAAGATTCTGCCAGGAAAATAAGAGAGAGATGCCCGGTGCTCCTGATTGGGGATGGGTAGATAGTCATCCTATGGTGATGGTTACATGGCAGGATGCAGTTGAATATGCAAAGTGGGCTGGAGGATCTTTGCCTACCGAGGCACAATGGGAGAAAGCTGCACGCGGTACGGATGGACGAACATATCCATGGGGCGATTTCTGGAATGGCTCCATATCAACAAATGGTATTGGTGGATTGCTCTCGACTACACAGCCTGCGGGTATCTATCCTGCGGGTGCAAGTCAGTTTGGATGCCTGGATATAGCTGGGAATGTGTGGGAATGGTGTGAGGATCGGTATTCAAAGGATTATTATTCCAATTCTTCTGCAGAAAATCCAACTGGCCCGGTAGATGGAGATAACCGGATATTGCGTGGGGGATCATGGTTCAACCAGAACACCGATTGTTTCCGCTGCGCTTTCCGTTACAATCTGCCTTCAACAAAACGGGTCCGGGATACTGGTTTCCGTTGTGTGAGAACTCCCGAGTCAAAATAACAGCATCGAAACGATACTGTTCTGGTAATAAATCAGGTCATAATAAGGAATACTTGTTTTTACAGAAGAATAGCTTCAAGCTATAGGGGATACAATGAAACGGATATTTGTTGCAATATTTCTAGTTCTAGTATGTTTGACGCCAAATTCGGCATCTGCTGCGGGTATAGATGACCCCCTTGAGAAACTCGCCAAGGATTTGGGAGGCAGGGTAAGTGTTGTTGGGTTGAAGAGGTTGGGTGTGCCGGAGTTTACAAATGCTTCGGGAAATCTTGGGGGCAATACTGGTGTTGCAGGCAAGTATTTTGCTGAGAGGATTGAGGAGTATCTTATAAATGAGTCCGATGGTGGGTTTGAAGTCATAGAGCGGAATCGGTTGAATGCAGTCCTGAAAGAGGCTAAGATTCAAGCGTCTGGCTTAACTGATGCGAAAACACGCCAGGAACTGCTTGGGAAGATAAAAGGCCTTGATAGTCTGGTTTTGGGCAGCGTAATACGTACCGGCAGTAAAGCCAGAATTATGTGTAAAGTCGTAAAGCTTTCCGGAGCTTCCAGTGTTGCTGCAAAGTCAACTGAACTAGCTCTGGATGCTGATCTACTCACTCTGTTTGGTGTTTCGCTAGCTGTCCCTGCAGATAAGCCAACTAACAATCAGCAGATTGTTCAGCAGGCACTCAAACCGGTCAGCAAGAAAAACAATCCTTTTTCGAATTCTGATTTTAATCTCCAAGTCGTAGTAAACGGTAAAAGCAAGCCGCTCTACCTCAAAAATGGGAATGTATATATATCCGGGAAAGCCTCAGAAGAGTATATCCTGCGAATCACAAATAACAGCAAACGCAGAGCAGCTGTTGCACTCTTTATTGATGGTTTAAATACCATTGCTCAGAAGAGAGAGTTGGCTTCCAGTGCGACCAAATGGATACTGGATGCCGGTCAGACTGCAGACATACAAGGCTGGCAAATGAGTGACAATATGGCTAGAAAGTTCGTATTTGTCGGTTCAGGGGAATCTGTAGCAGCCAAACAGCACTACACAGATGAAATGGGTATTATAACTGCTGCTTTCTACCCGGAACAGGAAAAACGACCTGTTATAATTGAGGAAGTCAGCAAAGGGCTGGGAACTGGTGAAGGTGATGAAGTCACATCAGAGGTTACCCGTGTCGAGTTTGAAGCCGAAGCGACTCCATCAGCCATACTGACTTTGAGATACGAAAACGCTTCAGCAATAAAGGCATATATTCCACTGGCGAATTAAAACCACATCCAATATTTATTCCCCGTTGGAGAATGGAGAATTGCATTAGAAACCTAATGCTACACTTTCTGGCGGGACAGTGTCGCATTAGCCCGCATTATTCATGATTGACTCAGCTTTTGTCCCTACTGCCGGCCAAAAGCGAAGTATGGTGAATAATGCGGGTTAGGTTATGGCAAGATTATCTTGAAGGAGCATGTCATTTCCGATATGATCGGAAATCCAAAAAATAGAGATTAAAAGGGGCCAACTCACGAAACGGAAAAAATCGTAAGCTAAGAATTGGCAAATAGCCGCAAGGGCCTGAGTTTGCCTGTCTCGATCTTTCTACTTTACCGCCAGGTGTAATCCCCAGTCAGGTTGATGTGCTCCCATCCCAGTGGTGACAATTACTGGAGCAGGTTCAGTTTGTTGCATACTCATCACATAGAACCTCACGAAACGTCTTAAGATAAGTTACAAACTGCGCCAGTGAGCAATCCGGCGGGATTCGGTGATCCGGTATGGGGATGAACCCGCCTTCCAGAACCAGGGGCTTCAGGCGGAGGAGTTCGGCCCGCACGGCATCTTCGCCTTGCGTGATTAAATGCTTGTTAAATCCTCCCAGCATACGAAGGCGCTTTCCGTATTGTGCGCGAAGAGCGACAGGATCTGCTTTCCAGACTCCCACTTCAATTGGGAAGATGATGTCAAACCCGGAATCCAGCCAGCATGGCAGTAGCGGATCGATTTTGCCGTCAGAATCCATCAACATAAACGGTACACCCAGCTCACGGTAGTGTTGAATCATCCTGCGATAGTGAGGATCGAATATGTTGCGGTACATCGATGGAGACAGCAACGGCCCCGACGCTCCGCAGCAGTCTTCGAAAAAGTAAGCAAAATCGAACTGTACCTGCCGGAGCATATCAGTGTTCATCACCATGAAGTAGTCCGCCATATATTCGACCATTTCGGCGAGAAGTGCGGGGTTGTCATACGACAAATAGCTGATTCCCTCAACCCCCATCCACCCGCGGAGATATCCGTATAAGCTACCTCCAAGAAAGCACGTTGCTCGTGTGCGTGTTTGTAGTTCTTTGAGTCGAATTTCCCAGCCTTGTTCTCGGCGCGCCTTATCGTGCGGGTTCAACAACTTTTTGAAGCGCTCCCAATCAGGCCGGGTGGGCTGCAAATCAGGTTCCATCTGGTAAGCGATGGAGCTTCCATTTTTAGAACGCTGCTCCAATCCTCCCAGACTTGTGCGCACAGTTATAGTTGAGTCTGTCTCTGCAACCACGATTTCTTTCTGATCTGAGATGGGATTAGGCATTATGAGTCCCTGGTTGTTCCATATGCAGTTCCTTCCATCAGGAGCTGTTTCCCAGTCAGGATCCATCAGACTGTTCAGCGGTTCGCCATCTACTAACCCTTCGGCTAACCATCGTTGCATCGTCTCAGGCCATGTGCCGAAGTAATAGATTGGCGGACGGTCGAATGGCTGATAATTATTGATCGCCGCGAAGCGCTCCTGACAGTTCATTCAGTCACCTCGCCGAGAAGCCGCTTGGTCAAGTAGTTATGAAAAGCATCTAAATCTGTCCAGTCGATAGCAACGTCCATCTGCGATGCCTCTGCATCTGGCACGGTAAATCCGTCATCGGTGACTCTTACGCCCATTTTTTCCATCTTCAAATATGCATGTGAATAAGCCAGATGTATGGCCACTGTGTCAAACAATATCGAACTTGCTGTAACATCGTAATTATTGCCCCATATGTGATAGTTTTCAAGCACTGCATTCACAATTGGATCTGTGCTCGAAGCCAATTTGGCGTAATGTTCTCCATCGAGGCGAACTGTTCCACACGTGTCGAGGGGCGTAATTGTGCAGCTTAGCCATGGTGCGTTGAAGACTTTCTGGCATGCAGCAACGTCTTGAATAACATTGTATTCGGCGACTGTTCCAGGCACACCATCGTATTTCTTGTAAATGCTACCGTGCATACCTACAAAATGAGCGTGTTGTGCGATTTCAGGCTCACGTTCCAGGGCGGCGGCCACGTTTGGAACCGGCCCGATGCAAACGAGAGTCACGGGTTGCAGTGAGTCCATAATCGTGTCGATAATGGACTGAACACCATCCATGTGAATCGGTCCCGGGTAATTTGCAAGATCGTAATCTTCGACCCATTTTCGCTGATTCTCAACAAGGCCATTCGGTGTTAAGGGAATACCTACGCCAACCGGAATATCCGCACGGCCTGCGCACTCAAGGAATTTAGCCACAAGTTTGGCACGAAAAACCGTGTCGCCAGTGTCGCTCACAATGAGTTTTGTATCGATTTCCGGCGACCGGAGCATCATCGCCAAGGCCCAGGTATCGTCGATATCAGTGCCGATATCAGTATCTAATATGACTGGGATACGTCTTATCATAATATAGTTGTCTCCAAATTAGCATTGAATCTCACTATTATTATAAGCGCAGCGGGTAGTATGTGCCATTAAGAAAACGCGCGAATTAAATATACAAATCGCTTATTGCTGTTGGTTCTTTGAATACGTAGTTTGTCTGCGAAACTGCGTCGGAGTCTGACCGTATACCTGAGTGAACAGACGAGAAAAATAGTAAGGATTATCGAATCCGCAGGCGTCGGCAATCTTAGAGACAGGCATATCCGTTTGTTGCAAGAGCGTTTGTGCACGCGCCAGTCGTACCTGGATAATGTGACGCATTGGTGATTGTGAGGAATACTCATTAAACAAGTGGCGGAGGTATGACTTACTCACAAACAGGTGGTTGGAGAGGTCTTCGACTGATAATTGACCTTCGTTCTGGAGTATGTGAGTCAGCGCCCTCTCGACGAGAATGGCGGGCGAGTGTTTTTTTGCGGTGTTATGGGCTAGACGTTGGACAAGTCCGCGAATTTGCCAGAGCACTCCCTGACAAATGTCTTCATGACCGGGCAGTTGGTTATTCATCTCCTGCAAAAGTCTCTGCATTGTGGAGCCCAGGCACGATTCCACATCATTCCAGCATCCCTGGTAAGCATCCAACCCGGCGTGTGTCAGACAAAGGCAAATAGTATTTACAGCATCATCATGCGTTTCATCATGCAATATTCCTTTCGGGGTAATGGTGAACGTGTTTTGTGCATAACGATGACAAATACCATCGATCGTGCTTGTGCCGGAGCCTTGGAGATAATAGACAATTTCCAGTGCCTGATGAGAGTGATTTATGACATAACTCGCTTGGTCGAACTGCGTTGTATGAAGGAATGCCAGCTTCATTGTTCCCTCGATTATTGCGTAGGCGTAAACTTAAAATGCTATTATACCAAAGCTTATCCGCAGCCTGTTAAATTATACGCCTGCTCAAAAGACTGTTTTGAAGCGCGGTCGTTTGTTTCTGACGGCTCCAAGCGGTCTGCCTGGGGATTTTCCTCTGGGTTGTGTGCAGGTCTTGTCGGCGTATCCAACGTGACAATAATTCGGGGTAATCCTTAGCGTAGGATTTGTTTCGTTTCGTGAGTTGACCCCTTAAACAATATATTTTTCTGGATTTCCAATTAAGCTGGGAATGGCACAATTGTTAATAACTTAAATGCTGTTAGCTCTAATGCGATTCCCCTGTTGGAGAAAAAGACATAGGCAATCCTGTTCACTTAACAGGGAGATACGATGACAATTCATGTCATTTCGGCAAAAGCGGGAACTCATATCTGCGGATTTAGCGGCTTTTTACGAGTTCTTTCTTGAAAATCGGCTCCCCGTGTCCGGGATAGATTGTGCGTATGTCACGCGTGGCTATGTAGTCAATTGCTGAGTAGAAATCCTTGTTGTATCCCAGATCACGGGAGGCTAGTGTGACTGGGTTATCTCCTGTGAATAGAACACCATCGACAGGGCAGTACAGGCAGATTGAATCAGAACTGTGCCCCGGAGCCCAGATGACTTTGAACTCTCTGTCTCCACAACGCAATGAATCTCCATCGTGAAGTACACGGTCTACACCCGTAAAATGACGTGAGAATGCACATACTACAGGGGAGTAGAGTTGCCGTATTTTATCCAGCATACTCGTATGATCATAATGGTCGTGAGTAATAATGACCTGAGCTATGCGTTTCTTACCAATTCCAGTTGAAGCCTGTTCGATTTTGGAAATGATATCAGGATCACGGCCCACATCGACCAGTGTGTTCACATCATCCATCGTGTTCCAGTCACCGGTTATAAGATACGCATTGCCCGTGTAGACTTTGGTAGTATCCTGATCAATAAGGTTTTGAATTTCCACTGCCAACCCCACAATAATTAACGATGGATATGAATGCCGTTTCTTACCAATTCTGCCTGAAGCTGGTCTATGCTCAATCTATCAGGTGTAATTCCCTGCTTAACTGACATACTGGCTGCAAGTCCTGAGACCTGCCCTGTAAGTGCTGCAGCAGGAATCACCCTTAGAGCGTCCCACGCGTCTCCACTCGTTGAGATACAGCGACCGGCAGATAACAATCCTGTAATCTCGCGCGGCAGCAGACAACTATATGGGATTTCCCATACCGGTCCAGCCCTTCGCCAGTCACCACATATGCCGATACTATCGTCGTAACTTGCATCTACCTGGTCACCCGATATTGTAGTAATCCCATCAATTCTTCTGGTTGTGCGAAACTGGGCCATAGCCGGCAGTGTTATAGGATATTCATTCCGGCGACCAGTCATTCCTTTTGCTGTTTGCAGAGCCAAGAATTCTTCTCGAAGTAACCGACGTCCGTCCAGAACCATCCGTGTGACATCTCTGACATCGGTTCCGGAATACTTTGTATCACTTGCACCTTCAGCTTGACCAACATGGCTTCCACGCTGAACGCATTTCATCAATGGTTCACCGTTGTTTGCTTCCGTAGCCAGTCTAGCCATTGCAAGCCCGGTGTCCATTGTCCACATTGCCAGCCAATTGTCGGCTTCTATGCAAGGGGCACCTGCGCGAAATGCCACATCAGCATCGCCAGTGGCGTCAATCACGCATTTAGAATCAATCTGAAGCCTACCGCTTTTTGTCTCGACTTCCAGGCCGGTTACCAGGTTTCCCTGCTTACAGACCCCGCAGACCAGTGTATCTAACCATATATCAACTCCGGCTTCTTCAAGTAACTCATCAAGTGCAAGAGTGAAAGAGGCAGGATTAAATGCTGTATAATACCTGGTTTCTGCACGCTGAGATATGTCTCTATCAGCAAGCCATGGATCAGGAATATCACCCGGACCATATTGAATGCTGGCTTTTAACAATTCCTCAGCTATACCAAACACAACCTGTCGACCAAGGCCATCACACAAAGGCAGGTATATATTGATGAGTCCGGAAGTTGCAAGTCCACCTGGAAACACAGTCTTTTCAAGAAGTGCTGTATTCATGCCGTTTCGAGCCGCTTCAATTGCTGCTGCAACACCAGCAACACCACCGCCGGCTATTACAACATCATATTCAGGCGACGATACACTCATGCTAGTTACTTATTCCTTGGTAGGTCCGGGTTTCATGCTATCAGTTACATATTGAATGGAATGATATTATTGGTACCATTCCATTCATTATATTCCATATCTCAACGTATCAGGGGTTCAGTTATAGGTTTACATTTTATTGTATTTATCCAGGCGTTCTGACATCTGTGTTTTTGCTTGTTCGGGGATATCGGTATCTTTCGATGCGATATTAATGGCCTGTTGCTGATAATCTACAGCCTTTTCCTTATTACCCATCTTGAAATGAATCGCAGCCAAAGCATCCAGGACGAAGGGGTTGCTGCCCTTTGCAATGTCATTTGCCCGTGTAGCAAGTGCAAGAGTCATATTGTAGTCCGGGGTTTTGAGTCCTGGGAACTTGATTTCAGAATTACCGGATAACCAGGACGCCATCATGCCAATGCGGTCTGCATCGTCCTTATAACATCCATCAGCAGCTTTCTGTGCATAGGCATATGCGGCGGGTTCATCCGTGAACAACAATGCATAGATTTTGGCTATAGCATAGCGAGCTTCGTATTCCGGATTGGACACAAGAAGTCTGTCTATCTCATCGATGGATTCTTTATATTTACCTTCTTCAATTAGAGTATATGGCTTATTCAGAAGTTCTTGAGCTTTTGCTTCTTTTGCGCGCCTGGCAGCATCAGCTTTAGCATCATATTTTCCTGCTACTATCTGGGCAAGAATAGCGTCCAACTCCATTGGATGTCCAATTGACGCGATCTTCCCGTTTTTGCCGATTACGAACGCCGTGGGAATACCATTAGCTTCTGCTGCCCTCATCCAGGACTCTGCCATGGTACCCTTCATATCGTCCAATCCGACATTGTAGACCATCTTATCACCCTGCTCTTTTACAAACTTGGTGATTTTTGCTACATATTCGGCTTGGGTCTTGACGTCCCGTGTATCCCAGACATTAATGCCGGAAAATGAAACTTTACCTTTATATTTTTTTGCTAGTTCTGTAAGATGTGGGATGCTTTGTAGGCATGGGCCACACCAGGTTGCCCAGAACTCTACAACATACACCTTACCTGGCAGGAATTTAGTGACGGGCAGGCCTTTGACCCATTTCGAGGCTTTCAGTGGCGGAGGGGTGCTTCCAACCCCCAACTTGGCAGCATTTGCAGCCCCGGTTGCTGCCAGAATTGCGGTTAGGACAAGAACAGTGACGATATTCTTCATATTGGGCCTTTCCTCCTGTGTCTGACACAGGCTTACATGATGTTGCAATCAGTTTGCATCGTTTTGCATTTGGATGTCAACAAGGTCGACTCATTGACGCTCCAAGTTCGAAGCCGTTATACTTGGTCAGTATATATGTAGCCCGCTTTATTCACCAAGCTTCGCTTTTGCCTGGCATTAGGGGCAAAAGCTGAGTCAGTCATGAATAATGCGGGTGTAGGTTATACGTTGCATTATTTACTTGAAAGGAAACCATTGATGAAACCTGGCATTTGTAAAATATCAAATATTCTCTTGATAGTATGTGCTCTTGTTGGAATTGCTGGATATAGATCAGGAGCAATTACAAAGAGTGAGGCAACAGTAACAATTCCACGAGCTAACATGGGCGCTGCCGAAGTGCCATTCTTATATGATTATACGAACAAAAGAATCAGTCTGATCAAAAAAGCTACCTGTCTCGCTAGTTTTGATGAGCAGGCGGTCATCTTTTATATCAATATTCCCAAAAAGGCTGACTATAAACCGGGTGGACTGGATGTGCGAGATGGGGCTATATGGAACGATGACAGGATTGAAGTATTCCTGCAGCCCTATGGAACTGCTTCTATGTATCAGTTTATAGTGAATGCAGCAGGGACTCTGTATGATTCCCGCGATAAAGATAAAGGCTGGAATGGTTCAGTTGCATACAATGTACAAATCAATCCCGACAGCTGGAACGTTCATATCAGGGTGCCTTTCTCAGATATGGACTTCAATCTTGGAGACGGTAACACATTCAAGTGCAATGTGGCAGTTGCTTCCAACGAACCCGGAAACACTTTCTGCTTGACATGGAACCAACTGCCGATTGATTTTATGGATGTATCTTTATTCGGAACATTGAGGCTTGCCACCAATTCACTGTGTGTTAAGAGTCTGAGCCTGAGTGATATCATATATGGCCCGGAGGGGGCAGTTGTCACTGCTGACTACACTGTTTTTAACCCATCTGATAAAGAACAGGTTGTTGCAATGCCTGGTGGCAGCACCGCAGTCCCTGCAGGATCTGAGGTTAAGATATCCGACAAGATCAAGCTGGACACAAAGTCGGTTACTGTCATGAATCTCTCCGTTGGTGAAGTGTTTAAATATAATGCTGAATTGGTAAACAGCATTGTCCCTCAGATCGAGCTTGTTGCCAATAATCCTTACGATTTTACTGTCAAAATTCGCAATGCTGAAGTAATGTCCCGGTTTGTTGACTCAGTTACTCTCAGTGTTGATGGCAAACAGGTGTTAAAGAGTCTTCTGAGTGAGTTAAGCAAAAAAACACTCAGCACAAAGACATGGAAACCCGGAGACCACAAATTCGAATACACATTCCTCTCCAAAGATGGAATAGCTTTCACCAAAGCTTCTGAGAATGTTTTTACATTCAAACAGGAAAAATCCGGTTATACAATCGCTAAACTGAATGCATCCCGCTACTATGCTCCAGTTAGTTATAAGAACAATAGAGTATCCGCTGCGCGAAGCGTATATGACCTTTCAAAAGGGATATTCCCTTCTCAGATCAAAGTAGAAAACCGTCCGGTGCTGGATAAGCCCATAAGCATACTCTTCGACGGTAAGACATTACCGTTGAATGGCACCGTTCGCAAAGTATCAAGCAATAAGAACCAGGTCCGTCTAACCTCGACCAGCAAAGCAGGCAACAAGACTGTAACTGTGCAGGCCGATCATCAATATGATGGCTACACATGGTATGACGTCACCATAAAGTCCAATACACAGTTTGAATATGGTCCGTTGGATGTAGTAATCCCATTGAAACTCGACTCTGACATTATCATGAGCAACGAGATGTTCTACTATGACGAACTCTTCGGTAAACAGAAAATCACCAACATAGGTGCTCCAACGGATATCAGAGGTATTGACTACAACAACAAGTTCATCCCTCACGCGCGTCTTCTCAAAGATGGAGAGAACCTTAAACTCCCACTCACATCCTGGATTTCTCTCGCAACCGATACAGATGAAAAATACCGTGGATTGGGTATCTCCAGTGAAGGCCCTACCGGTTGGAACCTGAAAAGCTACGACAATGTCTACCAGATAACTCGTGGAACAGATGGCAGAGTCAGCCTTGTTATGCATATTAGTGATGGTCTGACGCGCTGGAAAACCAAAGAAATCAAGTTCTCCTTCGGTCTGGAACCATTCCCAATCCGTAAATACAAGAACGATTTCCATAAAAACTTCCGCATGGATCTTACATTCTGGCCAAAGGCCTATGAGTGCATGGACAAGACTGTTGCTGGAGAGAGTATGCCTTTCTTTGACAGGCTGGCTAAAGAAGGCGTGAAGATAGAATTATGCCATGAGCGCTGGACCGAATTTGAGAACTACTGGAACGGCGGCTGCAATGAAGCTGACATAATGAAAACGATTCCGGTTGCCAAAAAAGCCGGAATTGATCTGTTCTTCTACTTCGGATTCCTGATCTCCAATAAGATCCCTGAATTTCCTCTTTATCACGATATTGTAATGATCAAGCCCAGCGGTTACCCGGACAATGGATTCATGCCATATGCATATTACCAGCAGGGCGATCCCGACCAGGCAGCTTTTGGTGTATGTTATAACAGCATCTGGGGGGATCGTTACATACAGGGAGTATCGGATGCAATCAAGCGTTATAACCTTGCCGGAGTCTACTACGATGGAGGGCCACTTGCTGCTGGTTGCGCCAACCTCAAACACGGCTGTGGTGTTATTGACCGCTATGGACGGTTGATCGTGACAATCCCAGTCAGAGCCTATAGACGAATGGGCGAAGCAATCTATAACGCCGGTGTTAAAATCAGACCTGACTTTGCAACAGATATCGGTCTGAATGCCCCAACACCTCCTGCAATGGGACTAGCTGGCTCTTATTGGACAGGTGAAGGGACCTTACTGTTCGATACTTCCAGCCGTGTTCGCCCGGAAGATACCAGAGGTTTACTCAATGGGAAACTGTATGGTATTCCGTGCGATCTTATAAAGAGACCTGAAGTAAGTCTGGATACAAGCTGGGCAGAATCTCTGATAATGGACACCTACCCGAGGCTTGCAGTAGGTGGAGGAAAAGAGTGGGTTCAGATGACCCAGAAAGTCTGGGGTCTATACGACAAATACCAGCTGACATCTGATACTTTCACTCCCTTCTACACCAGGTCCAATAAAGTAGTCAGCGACAACAAAGATATCTTCGTCAGCTACTATGAAACCAAGAAAGTTTTAGTATTAGTAGTATCCAACTACTGGACACAGCAGGAACAGAAAGTCAACCTGGATCTGTCAGCATTCACCGGTCTGAACACCAAAGTCCGCGACACCTGGTTCGAGGAAGACTTCACCTTGAACAACAATAAAGTCTCCCTCACAATCCCCTGGGGATACATGAGACTATTGGTAATAGAAAAGTAATATTACAACCTGTATGATTCACCGTAGGGAGGCCCTCCGCGGCCTCCCGTCCAAATTCGCTGATATATCTCTTTTTCGCGTATTTGGCGAATTTAGCGGTTATCTATCCCAAAAAATCTGCGTTAATCTGCGTAATCTGCGGATATTAATTTCCCCTTTGCCACACCCAGCTTGCACGTATTCAACTCTCTTGGTAGTATGAAGTAGTCCGTATTGGTTTTGCGCCTGCGGGATCAAAGGTTTTAGTAAGAGGTAAGAAGTATTTGGAAGAGATAAAATTCGGACTGAGATCGGGATTTACAGTGCCGCGTGCAAGTATGGGGACAATGCGCTTGCCGGAAGACCACGATGAAGCTGTTGCACTCCTCAGGCACGCTATAGATTCCGGAATGAAATATATAGACACAAGCCGTGGATATGGCGAATCCGAGATCAAAATCGGTAAAGCCCTGAAAGACGGTTACCGGGAGAAAGTTATCCTCTCCACCAAATGGTGCCCGTGGGTTATGAAAGTCGAGGAGTCAGACGATACTTCATCAGATTGTATGCGCAAACGTATAGAAGAGTCGATGACCCGACTGGATGTAGACTATCTGGATTACTACCAGATATGGAACATAGACAGCCGCGAGCATTATGACCAGGCAATTGCCAAAGGTGGAATGCTGGAAGGCGTTCAGAAGGCAATGTCTGATGGATTGGTAGGCCATACCGGCTTCACCACTCACGACAATGTAGAGAACCTGCTGACATACATAGAAGAAGCAGACTGGTGTGAGATTATTCTCTTTACCTACAACCTGCTAAACCAATCCTATGGCCCGGCAATAGAAGCAGCACACAAAAAAGGTATCGGCACGGTCATTATGAACCCTGTCGGTGGTGGCATTCTTAATAACCCCAGCGTGTTTCTGAATGAGCTTGTAAATAAGTCGGGCTCTATTTCAGCTGCTGATCTTGGAATTAGATACCTGATGTCCAATCCCTCGGTTACCACCATAATAGCCGGGATTAACAAAATGTCGGATGTGGATAACACCATAAACTCCGTCAATGCCGGCTCCTTTACCGTGCCCATAATGGAATCTATCCAGGCAGCGATAACTGGAGTAGCGATGGACAAAGAGCAGTTCTGCACTGGATGCCGGTACTGTATGCCATGCCCGCAGGATATAGATATTCCTGCCGTAATGTCCGCCATATCCGACTTCCGCCTCTGGGGTTTCCAGCAATCTGCAAAAGATGCGTACCATGCAATGAAAACCCCCGGTGCCGAAGCCTGTGTAAAATGTGGAGCCTGCGAAGCTAAATGCACCCAGCATCTGGGTATAATGGAAGAAATGGGTTACGCCCTAAACACTTTCGGCCCAAAAGCATAAGTTTTTAGTTGAGAGTGGAAAGTGGATAGTTAAAAGTTGAAAGTGGAGAGTTGAGATTGAATAGCTCTCTACCAGCTGTATAATACCACCCCGCTAATTCCCCCTTTGAAGGGGGGTAGGGGGGATGTAAAGCAGTTGAAATATGCATCGGTATCAGAGCGCAGGGAACGCAGTTCCCGGAGCGCCGATGCCGATGTACTACCTCTAGGAATAATTGAAGCACTTTGCTAGCTGAGAGTTCATGTGGGGTATAAAATGGAAGCTAATTTTCCGACCAATTCAACTTACAATAAAGAAACTGCCAAACGCCTGTCAGTAGAACGCAGTTATCTCTATCAACCTTCTACCGAGTGGACATATTCCCACCACCCCCACATCACTCATTTCAATGACTGCTTCTACGCAATCTGGTCGAATGGACATGTCAATGAAGATGATGTTGGCCAGAGAGTGCTGATCTCCAGATCATCTGATTTCATCACCTGGTCTGATCCAATGCCATTGCTAGATTCCCAACCCGGAAAGCACAACGAACTGGTCCTTACTGCTGCCGGTTTCCATAAATACGAAGATTTTATGGTAGCTTATATTGGGCAGTACGAATACGAACCGGAATGTGTGAAGAATGGAGCAAGGTTGCCCGACGATTCTGAGCATATGGATACCCTGCTGCGGGCGATGGTTACACTCGATGGCATTACCTGGCAAGGACCGATCAGCATGAGAATCCCGATAGTTCCAAACCACGGCCCCCAACCAACATCGTCCGGTAGGCTCATAATCAGCGGAAATATCTCATTCCCCTATACTGATGATCCCACTGGGCTCTCAGGTTGGAAGATGACCGGGATATATCCGGCAGAGATGGCATCTGATATAGTTGATGATTCCGAAAGCTTTCACTTAGTTCAAGAAGAAGCCGAATGGCCCGTAGGCTTGTGCGAAGGGTCATTCTTCGAGACTGACGATCATGTTCTACATATGCTACTTAGAAGTAATGTGGACAAACTGTGGATTACAGAAAGCACAGATGATGGCACGACCTGGTCAGAACCACTGGAAACTGAATTCACAGACAATGCTACCAAGTTCCACTTCGGTCGCCTGCCTGATGGCCGTTTCTACTACGTAGGCTGCCCCGACCCAACCCCACGCTACCAGCGTTCGCCATTGGTATTGTCACTCTCCAAAGACGGAATATCCTTCGACCAACACTACATCCTTGCCGATCAACCGTACAAACAACTAACACAAGGCCTCTACAAAGGAGGAGAATACGGCTACCCCCACACACTACTCCACGACAACGCCCTGCACATCATAGTCTCCCGCCAAAAAGAGGGAGTAGAAGTGCTGAGAGTGCAGCTGTCTGAACTGCAATAGGCCTTGAGTCGAATAATCTGACCGATCCGTCCGATCCGGCGGATCAGTCAGATTAAATTATTCTCATCCAAACTGCAGCAATACATCCTTATGCGCGCTCAGCACGTCATCTAAATACGATCTAGCCATATCTATATCCGTGATTAGAGGGTCTATCACCAGTGCCTGCAGAGCTTTGTTGGCGTCGCCTTCAACTGCTGCTTCTACTGCCAGTTCTGCTATATCCAGCTGGCGGCTGATAAGGCTGTTTATGCCTTTGGGTAGATCACCCATCCTGCGGCCGTGGATTCCGTTTGATGATACAAACGCGGGGACTTCCACCAGCGCTCCTTCCGGCAGGCTGGTGATGTAACCTTTGTTTGGGATGTTGGCCGCGATTTCTTCATACACCGGAGTCAACCCGGAGAGTGCGCAGATGATCGGGATTGCGCCTTCACCTGAAAGTCCGTGCACATCATCCATAGGGTTGGTTTCACCGGATATGTATCTGCCCATGCGTTCCTTGAAGTTACGTTCGTAGTTCCGGTAGAATGCCATATCTTTCGGATGCAGATGATAAGCCGCTCGGAGTCCATTGTCATCTCCTCGCCAGTGATGGGTGAAGTCGGTCATGTGGGTGTCATCCGGGACAGGTATGCGCCTGAATATTGCAGCCAGGTCGCGCGAGTATGCCATTCCCTCAACCTCTGTATTCAGGAACTTCGAGAGAGCCTCTTCCCACACGTTCTCTCCTGTCTCCTTGCAAACTGCATCAAAGACCCAAGTAAAGTGATTAATTCCGAACGATTGCACTATAACGTCACGTTCCAGCAGCTTGCTGAGCATGTTCTGTCCACCGAGTAACCCGTGGCACAGGCCTACTGTTGGAAGACTTGTGTAGTGGCTCAGAGCATGACTGACGCGGGTCATCGGGTTAGTGAAGTTAAGAATAACAGTTCCGGGTGCCAGGCGTTCAATATCCCGTGCAATTCCCAAAACCAACGGGATATTGCGCAGTGTAAGTGAAAGCCCGCCAGGTCCTCCGCACTCTCCCTGTGTCTCAACAATTCCATACTTGCGTGAAATAGCCAGATCAATATCCCAGCGTTCAATCCGGTCATCGGCAACTGATAAGATAACAAAATCGGTTCCCGGCAGTAGATCACAACGCTTTGTCGATTTAGATACCTTAAGGCCCCATCCGGTGATATCACTGACTTTCTTGAATACTTGAAATGCGGTTTCCAACCGGTTTTCATCTATATCAATAAGCCGAATATCAGCCCCACGCAGCTCCGGAGTCTGGCAAATATCCGTACACATAGAAAAACTAAACACCTGACTCCCCGCCCCAATAAGCGAAATAACGGGTTGACGCCGGGTCTGTATCGCAGTTTGGTTTTCCATATAAATCTCCTTGAAACTCCCGTCCTGTTAATCTTGAAAATCTTGTTAATCCTGTCTAATAATGACTTAAGTGAATCAGGCTAATATCTTCCGAAGTGCTGTATTGCAGACATAATCAGCCGCAGTCCTGTCAATCGCGAGCCGTTGTTGATTGAACCAGCTGTGCTGAATACTACACCTCTGCGCTCGCGTGACATATCGAAATCCCGAAGGAACTCAGCCAGAATATTGGCTTCTTCATTTCTGCTGAATGTAAATGGAGCCAGCTGCCCGTGAATGATTGCATCCGGCATGTGCTGGCGGATTTCGTCTATCATCACAGTCGGGCCAAGATTCACTTCTGTCAGTCCAAGTGATGCCAAAATTGGAAGCAGATGCCCCATTGCAGAATCCGAATGCTGGAACCGCATATCACCCGGGTTCGGGCTGAAATGGTCAAAGAATCCCTGCAAAATAGGAGCACCAAAGACTTCATACATAGAAGGTGTCATCAGATAGCAGTTGTCGTCTGCAATCCAGAAACCGTGGGGAGCAGTGCCTCCGGCCTCCGCATCCAGTAAATCAGCGACAGCCAGAAACGCCCGCAGTATTGTATCGCGCAATCTCAGCATCAAAGGTTCATTATCGCTAAATAGATATATAAGTCTCTCAATCCCGTATATGGATGTTGCAAAAGTAACCGGTCCGCGTAGTCCACGCAGCCGGGGTGGGGGAACTCCCAGCACATTCAAACGATCTTTCTCTTCATCCCAGTTTTCCGGCAAAATGAATGACCGCAAGTCGCCATCCAAACGTGCATTCACCCTGTCCAACAAGTCCTGCAGTTCCTCTTCACTGTGTGCAGATTCCTGCAGCCACCAGGACCATGTTCCCGGAATCCAGACGTTTTCAGCTTCAAACAGGTCAACAATACTCTTGACTGCCGGCCACTGCATGTTTGGATCAATAGGTTCTTCATTCAGAAGTCGACGTCCGACAATAGTTTCAGCTTTATCATTGTAAGCTTTGTTAAGTTCCAGACGCCATGGCTCATCGTGGTCATATCGCCAGTAGTCCTCTGCAACTTCCAACTCATCGTATACGCATTCCCCACTCATCATAATCCCCATAGGTATCTGCGGGATCTCACTCCCAAACGGTTCCGCTCGTGCAACTGCCTGGTCAATCCAAAACTGCTCCAGATCGACAGGCGCAAGACCAGCGTTTTTAGCAGTCTCTTCCAATAGCCATGTGATTTTGTGTTCATTATCAGAGGATTGGGAAATTGAAGTCATTATGTAATCCTTATCTATTTACCGAGCATACAGTCCATGATTTCTGCGATATTGTAGTATAATGCTATTTGTTATACATAGTAAATGGATTATATTGCTCTATAATTGGATAATACTGATGTTTATCAATCCGCTATATGTGAAGACTCTCCAGACAGATTCACCACCTCAGTTACTGCAGCTGCAGTGGCAAAACACCATCTATTCCTGTTCGATACTGCATGCAGGCAGAGAGTTCTACTCATCTGAGGACACAACGAGACAAGGTTCGCACGCCCACCATATATACCATTTAGTCTTGTATATTAAAGGCGTAAACGAGATTTCGTATTTGGGGAAAACCCACATATGCCGACCCGGAACACTTCTGCTAGTGAGTCCTGATGAACCTCACAACTTCTCTCCCCGTAAAGCAGGAGAACTAACATATATTGAGTTTACATTCGAGTATCGTCATGGTGAAGAATTGCTGGCTTTGCCGGTTCACAATGTACTGGCTCTAATAACAGGTTCCAGATTGTCACCGGTCAATTATCCTATCGTTGTTGAAGAGGGTATCTGTTCACGATTAACTGCTCGTGTACTTGCATTAGTCGAAGTGCTTTCGGCAGGTCTACCGCACTCCCTGTTCTCCGGGCAGGTTATTCTGGCTGATATATTCGATATACTGATCCAGGCGATATATGAAGAGGATAGCTCGTATTCACTGGATATGGCCCAACGATTGGAGTTTGTCCGAAGAACAATGGAAAGTGATTATCAACGTGTTCTGACCAATGATGACCTTGCAGCGCTCGCTCAAGTATCAGTAGGTCATTTTACGCGCGAATTTAAACGAGTGTTCGGTGTTACTCCAGGCAGCTATCTGCAAAAGTGCAGGATCACAGCAGCTAGAAACCTCCTGACTACCACCCGTCTGTCCTGTAGAGAGATTGCTGCACGAGTCGGTTATGCTGACGAATACTATTTCTCACGAGTATTTAAGCAAGTCTCCGGAATGTCACCCGCAGCTTATCGTAAGCGTATTATTTCTTCGAATATATGAAATGATACTGTGTAGTAACATATGCATACACAGAGATAGTGAGTTATTATTATAGTAAGTAAAATTCCGTGCATACTGATGCGGTAGGATTATTATTTGTCATCATATTATGATTTCATTGAATTGAGCAGACCTGATTACGATACCTCCGGATTGGTCTTGATTGACGATTGGGACGTTGCAACCGGTTCAGGCTCAACATTTGTTTTCTCCAACCCAATACAGATCATAAGTGCAACCTCGTTCCCTGAGGTGAATACTGGACTTGCAGCGATCTCAGATCTTCAACTACGAGGTTATTATCTGGCGGGATATCTTTCCTATGATGCAGGACTTATGCTGGATGCCCCAATATCTACCCGACACACGCAGAATGTCCCTCTGCTATGGTTTGGTGTCTATGACTCCGTGATCAGGAAAGATTATACCGATGCCTGTATTCCAGCATATGATGAAGCAGAACTTGTAAGCGATGAGCATCTCAATATTTCGGATGAGGAGTATCTTACCAGTGTTACCCGGATTAAAGAATATATAGCTGCAGGTGATGTATACCAGGTGAACTATACTTGCAAGCTACTATTTCAAAATGCAGGCACAGCTATGGGATTATTCTCCCGCCTGCGTAAGGTACATCCTGTCTGTCACTCCGCTTATATCAACACTGGCAGCTTTCAAGTGATCTCCCTTTCCCCTGAACTCTTCATAAGGAGGACCGGAGACAGGCTCCAGACCAGACCGATGAAAGGGACTATAAAAAGGGGATTGTCCTATGAGGAAGATATAGTTTTCGCACATTTCCTGCAGCAGGATGTCAAGAACCGGGCAGAGAATGTGATGATAGTGGATCTTATGAGGAACGATATCGGGCGAGTCTGCAAATATGGCAGTGTCAGTGTACCGGAGATATTCCAGATCGAGAGTTACCGGTCACTTCTTCAGATGACAAGCGAAGTTGAAGGAACGCTGAAAGACGGATTAACAACTTCTGATATCCTTGAATCTGTAATGCCGGCGGGCTCCATAACAGGCGCACCAAAGATCCGTTCAATGCAGATAATCGACCAGCTGGAAAGCGCCTCTCGTGGCGTTTACTGTGGCTCAATCGGGATGTTTCAGCCAGGCGGAGATTTTCTGCTGAATGTAGCAATTCGGACTATAATTCAGAGAGGTGAAACCTGCGAAATGGGGATAGGCAGCGGAATAGTTGCCGATTCCGATCCTCATTCTGAATTGAAAGAGACACTGCTGAAAGGCTCATTCCTCAAAATGACTCCAATAGATTTTCAGCTGTTGGAAACATTGGCTTATCTGAAGGACAGGGGGTATGTGTTCTTCGAGGAACACATGACCAGAATGAAGAACTCAGCTGCGTTTTTTGGCTGGAGATTTGATCAATCCGGCATTCGTAAATCCCTGCTCAACATAGCAGAAGAGCATATTGAGCATGAACTGGAATCTGAATATGCACGAGTGAGGTTTCTTGTCTCAATCAGCGGTGAAATCAACATTGTTTGGACTGATATAGGCGCTGTGACGATTACACCGGTAAAATTGCTTTTGGCGCAAAGAAAAACCAATTCCGACGATGTCTTTTTGTATCACAAGACAACAAAGCGTGAATTATACGATCAGGATCTATATCAAGCTCGAAAGATTGGCTATTTTGACGTGTTGTACACAAACCAGCGCGATGAACTGACTGAATGCTCTTTTACCAATATTATGTTTGAAATAGATGCCAAATGGTACACTCCCCCAATTGCCTGCGGACTGTTACCTGGCATTTGGAGGCAGAACGCAATATCTCAAGGTAGAGTGACAGAACGCATATTGACTATACAGGATCTAGCCAAAGCAACCCGTATTGTAGTATGTAACTCAGTTCGCGGGGAGATGGAAGTCGAAATCATAGAAACTAACAATAATGAATCATCCTGCAAACTCGTTTGGCAATCTCAAAATCCTCTTGTTTAATTGACTAGCCACGTTCGCTGTGCTAGACTTGCGGCATAATCAGCAATAATACTCTTCATACTCGGAGGATGCTTCATGCAAGTCAAAATCGTGGATTTTACCGAACTACCAGTGCACGATACTACCTGGGCGATCAATGCCGGACCGGACGGATGTGCATATGTGGGGGCTTGCTGCGAGCATCTGGGTGGAGTTGCCGCAGTAGTAGTTCGATATCGTGCAGATGGGACCCGTGAAGCGCTTATAGACATGGGGGAAGCTACCGGACAGCCTGCGGATAACGGTAGAGCCACGCAGTGTAAAGTGCATGATGCGCTGATAGTCGATGACGATGGAGTTATGTATGCCGGGACGCATTTAAGCGGTCCTCCGCTCGGTCAGATGATATATAATCCATGGGGCAACTGGGGAGATCCACATGTCAGTTTTGCAGGTGCGACGCTGGCTGTGTACGATGTCCACAAAGATGAAATGATCCGCACGGAGCTGCTATACCCTCAAGAAGGCTGCCGCTGCCTCGCACTGGACAAACGCAGAAAACGGCTCTATTCCTGCACTTATCCTCTCAATCATTTCCACGTATGGGATATTGAAGCAGCCATAGATACTGATTATGGCCGCATAGGTGCAGTCAATCCTCAGACAATCTGGGTTGATCCGGATGGTAACGCCTACACCTGCAACGATTTTGGCCGGGTGGTGCGTTTTAATGCTGAGGCCCAAAAATTAGAAGAGCTGGACACCTTCACCCCGCATCCTCCATACCACAAAGGCTGGCATAATATATCCTACGATGCAGTAGCCTGTCCTGATCCAACTAAGGTCGTTGGAGTCTGCTGGAATTCATTCCCAAGGCTGTGGATGTATGACATGAGCGATGGTTATCACGGGAAAATGACCGATCTTGGTCCGGTGCACCAGAACCTTACCGGATATGAGCCTCACGAGATAAACAATACCCACGTTGGAGGACTGACATTCGGTCCGGATGGCAAACTGTACGTCTGCGCAATGACTGAATGGTCTAAAACCGAGGGCACAATTACCCACCTGCACCGAATCGATATTCAAACTGGTGAACATGAGGACCTTGGACGCCTCTATGACCCCGAAATGAACCAGAATGTCTGGTATGTCAGCCGGGCAATGTGGATTTCCAGACGTGACCTTATAGGGGCAGTAGTAGGTCGCACCCCGACCGGAATAGTGCATATACACTTCGATGAGAACGAATTGGCAGACCTTGGTGATCCCGCATACCCCAGAATGAGGTTATGGGGATAAAAAAATGCCTATGAATTCAGGGGATTGAGGTGTCATCTATCCGTTCGTGCTGAGCCAGTCGAAGCACGAACGGATTAGGCTTTTATATTACGCAGATTCACTTGGTAACTCAATCGTCACCGTTGTCCCCTTGCCTTCTTCGCTGGATATATTTAACGTCCCACCGTGTACTTCCACAAGTTTGCGTGCAATGCTCAGACCTAACCCGGAGTGGGAGTCGCTGGGGGTTCTTGCTGTGTCCGCCCGGTAGAAAGAGTCAAATATATATGGCAGATCCTCTGCACGAATACCTTTTCCGGTATCAGCAACAGTGATCTTAATACTCTTCCCTTTTTCTATTGCAACCCTGACTTCTGCACCTTTGCCAGCATAACTGACAGCGTTCTCAAGGATATTGTCCAGGACCTGTGTAATGCGGTCAGGATCAACCTTCGCTCGTATTATTGAAGTAGATACAAATGGTTGCAGCAAGGTGCCTGCATCTTTCGACTCGACTTCGTGAGAGTGAACAACTGATCCAACCAGTTCGCTCAAGTCCACGTATTTCACGTTCAACGGCAGCTCATTGAGGTCTAGTTTAGCCAGTTCCATCAGGTCCTGGACCAACCTCAACATACGTTCCGAAGTCCTCACTAAAGCAGACACCGCCCGGTCTCGTCTCTCCGGTTCCTCGGCAACTCCATCCTGCAGTGCTCCAGCCATTGTACGCATGGTAGTAACAGGGCTTCTGAGCTCGTGAGCTATGTCAGCCAGGAATTTACGGCGGCTTTCGGCATCTTTTTCCAGACTTTTTATATGAGCCGACACCTGGCTTGCCATCTGGTTCATTGTCTCAGCTACTGCCGCAAACTCATCACCACTGGCGGCTGGTATTCGATATTCAAAATCACCTGCCTGAAATGCGTCTGCCCCTCTGGAGAGCTGACTCAACGGATGAGTGAACCGCTGACCAAGCAAAATACCGGCCAATATTGCCAGTCCCAGTGCTATTGCGAACCTCAGTGCAAGTATTTTGGCTTCGAAAGTTTCCATTTCACCTTCGGGCATCGGCCCATCAGGTCCGCCCATCGGAGGACCTCCCTGCCCCGGATTCATCCCTGGAGAGCCAGCTGGAATTGGCACATTGGGACCACCCATTAGTGGGACTCCCTGTCCCGGATTCATTCCCGGTGAACTACCTGGTATTGGTCCGTTAGGAGCACCAATAGGTGATGGTGCCTGTCCTGGATTTATCCTGGGGGAGCCATCCCGCATTTGGCCATTGGATTCATTCATAGGAGGGCGATGACCGGGGCCTCTTGGAAAAGGTGGACGGCCGGTAAAAAACTCTATTATCCCAAAGTGTGGTTCGGGAAATGGTCGTGGATACAGGTCCGGGCGATCAAGCATTTGCTGACGGAACGAACGCATATTCAAATAGTTGGCGTAGTTGGCTATGCCAGTGCTTAGCACCCAGCTCAATACTATTGTGGCCAATATGGCGATTGCAAGGTTTGTGCGTACACTAACCTTCGGGGCGATATGCATAGCCTACTCCTCTGATTGTTGCGATGGGGAAATCGGCACAGCCTGCTCCAGTCAATTTTTCACGCAGTCTGTAGACAAGGTTATCAACTAACCGCAGTTCACCATAAAAATCACCGCCCCATATTCTTTCTACCAGGTGCTCTCTCGATAAAACTATCTGGGGAGAACCCATAAGGGCCGCAAGCAGGTCGAACTCCATTGCTGTCAGTTCGACGGCCATACCTCCTACAGTTGCCCGGTGTTCTTCCAGAGACAGGATCAGATTTCCCCATTTGAACGGTGTAACTGCAGAAACACTGGGTTTTGATGGTTGTTCCGGTTGGCTGCGGCTTTTGCGCCTCAGGAGTGCCTGGATTCTGGCTACAAGTTCCGAGACATTGAATGGTTTCGTTACATAGTCATCAGCGCCAAGTTTTAACGCACGGACTTTATCGATTTCGTTATCACGCGCGGACAACATCATTATCATTGCGTCTGACTCACCACTGATTATTTCACAGACTTTTATACCATCCATCTTTGGCATCATGACATCCAGAATTACCAGATCAGGCTTTTCTTTCTGAAAGACCTCAACAGCTGCCTCGCCATCGGGTGCGGCGATTACCTGGTAGCCTTCGGCTTCCAAATACCATCGCAGCCCTTCGGTCAGGTCAGCATCATCATCAACTATCAGAATTCGAATGCTCATGCCAGTACTCCTGAATAATGCGGGTTAGTGAATAATGCAGGATAAGCGTTATCACAATCAGATTCTAGCACCCTATGATGGTCTCCGCAAACCATTACTATTAAACTCATGCGCGCAATCATTTGTGTATATGATCTTATTCTAATCTGATTGTGATGTACCTGCGATGTACGGAGCTGTATTTTTGCCCCAATTGCCGGAATTTACCTGATATTTGCTGTCTGACTGCTATTTCCGCATTTTTGGGTGATTATTGAGGATAAATGGTCGAATTACACGATATATCTTACATAAACATGTGATGTAAGTGTGATGCAAAAACAGGCACAATGACACAAAATATGGAGTATAATTGATTGTAGATGTTATTCAAGCCAAACTGAATTAGAAAACGTAACAAAAAAGTAAACAGAAACACTTGGGTAACACACATCAGCCCTTTAACACAGGAGGAACCTGAAATGAAAACTAGAGTATTGGTATTAGCGGCACTGGCCACATTAGTTTGTGTGTCAGCAGTTATGTCTCAGGGTGGGGGACGCCAGGGCGGAGGACGTCAGGGTGGGCCTGGTGGTCCAGGTGGACCGGGAGCAATGAGTTGCCCTGCAATGGCAGTAGCACCACCTCAGGCAGCAATGCTGGATCGCTTGACTGAATCCCTTGAACTTGCCGATGATCAGTTAACGCAGTTGACCGAGGTAATGACAAAGGGAGACAAGACCGCGAAGACCCTCCAGGAAAAAGCAGCCAAAGCAACAAAAGCTCTCAAGACTGCTCTACTGGCTGCAGACTTTGATGTTGTAAAAGTTAAGGAACTATCTACAGCAGCTCAAAAAGCCGAAGCAGACCTGATTACTGCAAGTATCGACGAATGGGTCAAGATAAGGGCAATCCTTTCTGATACCCAGCTGACTGCACTGCAGAAAGCAATGACTCCTCCAACAAGAGGGACACGCGGCCAAGGTGGTCCTCGAGGCGAAGGTGGCCCACCACCTGAAGGTGAGGGTGGACCTCCCCCTTCTGATGAATTCTAATTATCTACCTGGATATTTCCCGGTCCTGTGAATGCAGGACCGGGAGAAAAAAGACAATGGCTCCCGCTTCACAAAGAACTGAGAGGATCACTTTCATGACAGAAGACATACAGAAAAAGTGCGCAATCGATCTTAATGACACTTGCCTTTTGTTGATGCGCGCAATGTTACAGATTATGAGCGAAAAATCGCTCTCCATCCCGGAGACAATTATGTTGATGGCGATTGGTGAAGGGAAATATTCGTATTATCAATTCCTGTGCAGTAATGAAATACTGGCGGGACCAAGTGAAGCATTGGAGCAACTCGAGAGCACACCAGTTTTAGTAAAAAATGATCCGGTTATGTCCGAGTGCATAGGCCCGGAAAGCCTCGCATTCAATACTCTGAATGTATCACATACTCTGCAGGAGCTTGTAAGGATTGGTTATATAACATACTCTCCCGGTGAGGACGGATTGTTGCCAGCATCGCCTAAAATCACAGATAGCGGTCGAATGGCACTGGAAAAGATCCGTTCCGAACAAATCAGCTATTTTAAAAAAGTCCTTGCTCAGCTAAAACCCGCAGAATGCACAATAGTCAGTCTGGCCATGGACTTGCTTAGTAATGTGATATCTACAGAGCAATTGAGCTCTATAAGTAACAATTGAAGTGTGAAGGAGAGTGAACATTATGTGTAGGTCGATTCATACCATTATAGCTGCAGTGTCCTTATTGGCGCTGTCGTTGGGATTGGTTCAAGCAGTAGAACCAGCAGCCCCATTATCTCTTCAGGCGTGTATTAAGAGCGCTCTGAACAATAATATAGATGTCCTGATTGCAAAGAATGGTGTAGTTACTTCTCAGAATCGTCTGGTTGCTGCAAAAAGTGGATACATGCCCCAGGTCTCAGTGCAGAACAACACATTCACCTGGAGCTCATCCAAGTTCCAGAGCAGCGTCTCCAATGGCACTGCACTGACTGTCAGCCAGAACATATATGATGGTGGATTGCGTGAAGCAGGAGTCCGTAAATCATTCCAGGAGACAATTCAAAGCAGCACCGGTCTGACCCGGACGATGCAGACTGTCTTGTATAGTGTCAGCAAGGCATATTATGAAGTCCTGCGTTCAAGGCATCTTGAAAAAGTCGCTCAGGCTAATGTGAAATACAATGAAGGCCTCCGCGAGCAGATACTCTCACGGGCAAATGTGGGTGATGCCGCTCAGACTGACGTGCTTCCGGTAGAGGCCCAGTTGGCTACTGCAAGGATGAGCCTGCTTTCCTCGCAGAACTCAGTCCGTACATCGATTATTCAGCTTCAAAGCACAATGGGTTTGGATTCACAACCCGGATTCGATGTTGAAGAAGTTGATAGAGATACCAGTTTTGAAATTGAACCTATGGACAAGTATGTAGCTGTAGCACTGGAGTCGCGTCCGGATATAAAGCAATATCGAGCATTTACAGATGCTGCGAAAGCATCTAGAGCATCCTCAAAACTGGCTCTTTACCCGAGACCAAGCGTAACAGCTCAGTATCAGAAGCAGGTGTCCGGAAATACTAACGCTGGTGGTTCCCAGATTTGGGGTGGAATAGTCTTTGACATCTTTGACGGTGGTAGCAACAAGGCAGCATATAATGAGGCAGAGACGGCTCAGATAAATGCCCAGATCCAGGAAATGCAGATCCTTAAGGATATACATCTACAGGTTGAGGAAGCCTATTTGAACCTCAACAATGCTCGTGAACGGATGTCAGCCAGCATTGTAAGCCTGGAAGCATCGAACAAAAACTACCAGGTCCAGCAGGAAAGATATGCGCAGGGACTCAGTACAGCACTCGACCTGTTAAACGCCGAAGTGCAGGCTGTTACCGCACAAAATGATGATGTTCAAGCGCGATATGACTATTATATCGCCCTCGCCCAGATGGAGTATGCTGTGGGCAAGCAAGGAGGATTATTATGAAACGGAAAATCACCTATAAAAGCCTGATTATTTATGCTATAGTGGCAGCTCTACTTACAACCGGTGCCGTAGCTTTTATGCGTAGATCGAATGGTGAACTGCCAAATGTTCAGACTGCAACTGTTTCCAGAGGAACTGTTCTTTCCAGCGTTTCCGGAAGTGGTGTCCTGGAACCGATTACCACAGTCGAAGTTAAATCGAACGTGGGTGGACAGGTTGTAGAAATGCCGGTCGAAGAGGGTGATGTGGTAACCGCAGGACAAGTGATAGCCCGTATTGATCCTTCTGATTCGATTTCCAGTTTGGATCAGGCCAAGGCTGATTTTGCCGGGGCTGTGGCTAAAGTAGATTCAGCAAAGCACTCAGTAAATATGCAGGCACTTCAAACTGATGCCAGCATTGCCACTGCAGAGCAGGCATTGGAATCAGCGAAGCTCAAACTGTCGCAGGTTGAACAGGAAGCCAAAGTGCAACCGAGGATGACAACTGAAGCAATAAGACAGGCGCAGAGTGCATTAGATTCTGCTCAAGCCAATCTTAGCCAGACAAAGTCTGCCTTGATACCGCAAAAAATGGCTTCAGCCAAAGCATCACATGATGAGGCTAAAGCGTCTTTTGAAAAAGCTGAAAAAAGCTTGAATCGTCAAGAAGCCCTATTAGAAAAGGGGTTCATTTCCAAAAGTCAGCTGGAAGAGACACAGGCAGCATATTCAGTAGCGAAGGCTCAGCTTGATACATCGACAAGCAAGCTTGATACTGTGAAAGACGAATGTGATCAGGATCTGAACAGTGCACAGTCCAAGGTTGACCAGGCAAAGTCAGCATTGGAATCCGCAAAATTAAATAGCGTTCAAGACACACTCAAGCGCAAGGAACTTGCAGTCAGCAAGTCCGCAGTTAAGCAGGCTGTATCAGCACTGGCATCTGCTAAGGCGTCATCTTACCAGAATCAAATAAAGGCGGATGATACCCTTCAAGCTAGAGCTCAGTTGCATAAAGTACAGGCTGCGTTGATAAATGCACAGACCCAGCTTGGTTATACAACCGTTGTCGCTCCTAGAGCAGGAGTTATTGTTAAAAAATATGCTGAGCAGGGTTCCATAGTAACCGCAGGACGCCAGGCAATGGCGGGAAGTGGGTCAGGTGTAACTATTGTAGAGATAGCAGACATCAGTAGGATGAGAGTTGTGGTGGATGTTGATGAGACTGATGTATCTCAGATTTCTATCGGGATGCCTGTCAGTGTAACGATAGATGCAATCCCTGATGGTGCGGTACCGGCCAAGGTTATAAAAATTGCTCCTCAGGCTGAAGTGACATCGAACGTTACAACTGTATCTGTGACTGTCGAACTGTCCAAAGTTGACGCGAGACTAAAACCTCAGATGAACGCAACATGCGATTTTGTAGTGGGACAAAAAGAAAACGTGCTGTATGTGCCGATAGAAGCGGTAGTAGATACCGATTCAGGTCCGATGGTTACAGTATTTGATGGTGAACAGCAGGTCGCACGTAAAGTAGAAGTCGGTCTGATGGGCAATGACAATTATGAAGTAACCAGTGGACTGAAAGATGGAGAGACTATCGTCATCCCAGAGGAAACACCTACCAAGTCTTCCGGAGGCCCCGGAGGCCCAGGCGGCCCTCCACCATTCTAATATAGACTTGTGATGCAGGCATCCTGCCTGCCAGCAATGCGAACTGGAAAGACATTTGTGATGCAGGCATCCTGCCTGCCGTGGTTAAACATTTGTGACTGAGGAACGTACCGTGTCATCCTGAGGAACGAAGGATCTGCTTTTACTGCAGAGCATTACTAATGAAAAGCAGATCCTTCGTTCCTCAGGATGACAGTCAGCTCAGGATGACAGTCAGCTCAGGATGACAGTCAGCTCAGGATGACAGTCAGCTCAGGATGACAATAGGCAGAGGTGGAAATAATGATTAACGTAGAAAATCTCCAGAAGACATACCATATGGGTGACATATCGGTTCATGCTCTTAAGGGAGTTTCAATAGATGTCGGTGCTGGCGAGTTTGTAGCCATTATGGGTCCATCGGGATCCGGTAAATCAACATTTATGAATGTCGTCGGTTGTTTAGATCAACCTACAAATGGTTCATATGTGCTGGACGGGCTTGAAGTAGCGGGTATGGATGACGATGAACTGGCTGCTGTTCGAAACCGTAAGATTGGTTTTGTGTTTCAAACATTCAACCTGATCCCAAGGAGGACAGCCCTCCGGCAGGTGATGCTTCCTATGCTGTATGACCCAAACAGCAGCGATTCTGAAAATAAAGCAAGGCAGGCACTCAAGCGTGTAGGCCTCGGAGACAGAGTTGACCACAAACCGAATGAACTCTCCGGTGGTCAGCAGCAGAGAGTCGCCATCGCCAGGGCTCTGGTGACTGATCCGGTCATTATATTGGGAGATGAACCAACTGGTAACCTGGATACCCGGACAAGCGAAGAGATAATGGCTATCTTCCAGGACTTGCACAAAGAGGGCAAGACAGTAGTCATTGTCACACATGAAGAAGATATAGCAAAGCACGCACAGAGAGTAATCCGATTCAGGGATGGGCATATCATCTCCGACCAAAAGGTCGGTAAGTCCTTGAATGCCCATAAAATACTGGCTGACCTGCCGGTGGAGGAAACACAATGAGCATCATAGAGAGCATTTCGGTAGCATTGGAAAGTCTGGCTGCCAACAAGATGCGGGCTGTGCTTACTATGCTTGGTATCATTATTGGAGTATCAGCTGTTATCACCATGCTTGCCCTCGCTGGAGGCGCCAGCAGTCGTATGATGGACCGGATCCAGGGAATGGGCACAAACGTGTTGTTCATTATGTCCGGTCAGTCCAAGAGCGGGGCTGTGCGTGGTGGATTCGGAAGTATGGACACTCTGACTCTCAAGGATGCAGAGGCCATCGTGGAGAAGTGTCCGGCTGTCCTAAAAACAGCTCCGGAAGTCAGTCAATCAGCGCAGGTAGAGTTCCGAAACAAGAACTCCAGCACAACAATATTGGGGACAACTCCGGATTATCTCTCCGTCCGCAACTATAAGGTCAAAAAAGGACGTTTCTTTACAAATAGAGATGTAAAATCGATGAGAACAGTCGCGATATTAGGTCCAACGACAGCAACAACGTTATTTGGCAAGATGTCACCTATCGGTAAACAAATAAATGTAAAGGGTATACGTTTTAACGTGATTGGACTAACCTCCACAAAGGGTTCTGCCGGTGGTTTTGCTGATCCTGATGACCGGGTTTATATTCCTATTACAACTGCAATGAGCAGATTGTTCGGTCAAAAATACGTCCGCACAATCAATGTTCAGGCTGTCACTATGGACAAAATGGACCAGGCTACCAGCCAGATCACCCGGGTGCTACGCAGACGCCATCGAATCGCAACAGGAGCAGATGATGACTTTGCAGTCAGGAACCAGGCAGAAATGATGGAGATGGCTACTGAAACCTCTGGTGTATTTACACTGCTTTTAGGTGGAATAGCCAGCGTATCTCTTCTGGTTGGTGGTATCGGTGTTATGAACATAATGCTTGTATCTGTTACCGAGAGAACCAGAGAAATAGGTATCCGCAAAGCTTTAGGTGCCAGAAAACGGGACATCCGTATTCAGTTCCTGGTAGAAGCTCTTGTACTTTCGATGTCCGGAGGGATAATGGGGATATTAGTTGGCATGCTGGCTTCACTCGGGATCAGCAAAGCCACAGGCCTGAACGCAGCAGTATCCCTGGGAGCCGTAGTCCTGTCATTCGGTTTCTCCGCAATGGTAGGCATCTTCTTCGGCTACTACCCAGCCAGAGCCGCCTCCCAACTAGACCCAATAGAGTCATTAAGATACGAATAAGCGAATCCATGTGTAAAAACCAGGAAATAAGCCAATCCGTTCGTGCTGAGCCCAGTCGAAGCACGGACGGTACAATATATGCATCGGTATCAGAGCTTTGGGGATATTAGAGTGTCATCTCAGCACATTCCAATATCCCCAAAGCGCCGATGCCGATGCACAACCTACCAGATCCATATCCAACCCCTCCCTTCTTTCATAATTCATAACTCATAATTCACCCTTTCCCTTCACCTGTAGTATAATTCGTTAGCACTAATTCAATGCAAAAGATAGGTGGATTAATATGTCTTCATATAAACGCGCAGATTTTGCCCCACTTCGGGATACCGTATATGGTCTTGGATTTCATTGGACAACCTGGACAGCTCCCCGGGAAGGAGAGTTGCTTCCGTTTGACGAAGCTGTGGAACGCTTTGATGTCGGGGCTTTTGTGCAGCAGGCGGTTGATTGTGGGGCAGGGCATGTATTGATAACTTCGTGCCACGAACTGCAATATCTTCCAACTCCGAATCCCTTTGTTGAAGCGCTACTTCCAGGCAGGACGTGTAAGCGTGATTTGTTGATGGAGATTGCCGATGGGTTGATAGAAGCAGGCATCAAGTTCTGCCTTTACTACCATCACGGCACCGATGGAGCTTACCAGGACCCACCTTGGTGGGAGGCTTGTGGAGCAGGACTAGTCGATCAGAGCTTGTTCTATGACAACTACTGCAATATAGTAGGGTGGATAGGGAATCACTTTGGCCCTAAAATTTCAGCCCTCTGGTTTGATGCTGGATACAGCCTGATCGCTCGTGGTGATGTTCCCTGGGAAAGGTTGACTGCTGTAGCCAAACAGGGAAATCCGGACAGACTGATATGCTACAACTCCGGTATAGAAAATCACACAATGTATACACCCATCCAGGACTACTGGGCAGGCGAGGTCGTAGGAGTGAATTTCAGACCGCAGGGAATGCTGACCCCAGCAGGTCTCCCCTGGTATACATTCACTGCTCTGCATCCTCTTCCTGCATCTCCGGACTGCGGAGAGTGGGGGATAAACATAGGCAACCAGCACCTGGAGGTCCCTGCACCAAGCCTGGAAGAGACTCTGGACTACATAAAAGCATTCCAGTCTTGCGAGGGATGCGTAACGTTCAACATGCTATGCTACCAGGACGGCAGCATTTATGAACCAGACCTGAAACTGATGAAACAGGTAGCTGATGTGATAAGGAAATAGGATAATCAAACCCAAAAAAACGCACAACCTAATTCTCTCTTGGAGAAGAATGCTCGTGAGTGCAGTGAACGAGGGGGATTGATTCCCATCTAAACCCCGCTAGCCCTGAGTAGCCGCAGGCGTATCGAAGGGCGGTTTCGGAGAGACTATACTGTTAAATTGTGTACAACAAACCGCCCTTCGATACGCTGCGCTACTCAGGACTAGCGGGGTAAAGTACCGTCAAGTGTCAAATAGTGGAAAAGGGAACTTCGAGGGCTTGTCTGAATAGTCGACAAAAACGCCTAGCCAGTTTCCCCATTCGCCAAGGGGGAAATGGTTGGTTGTTTCCACCGCACTGGACATAAAAACACGTCTATGATATCCTTCCCACAGTTGTATAATGACTAAAATCGACATCTGGAGAAAACAATGCAAATATTGGACACTGGTGTAATATATCGAAATCCTAAGGCGCATGTCCACAGCATTCACGCCTACTTTCCTTCTGTAATCAAACTCAGCAACGGAGAACTGCTGGCAAGCTTCAATTTGGGAGAAGCTTTCGAGTCCTCGGACTTGCACACATACCTTACCCGATCCAGCGATGGTGGAAAGACATGGACATTCCAGGGCGAATTGCTTGAGCGCAAAAGCGGAGGCATTTACTCAGACACCTGCAGGCTGACTGCTCTGCCTGATGGTGGAGTTGCAGCTTTCGTCATAAGGCACAACCGCACCGATCATCCCGAAGACGGCCTGGCTAATCCTGAGAACGTAGGTTTCGTTCCTACCCAGCTCCTGCTGATGCGTTCCGATGACTTTGGCAAAACATTCTCTGCTCCGGTACCGCTGAATCCATCGGTTGTCGGCCCTGAGTTTGAAATGTGCAGCCCGATTACAATTCTTTCAGATGGAACATGGGCACTGCCTACCTCTACCTGGAAAGACTGGGAAGGCAACCTTGCAGATGGTGCCCGGATGGTTGCGCTGGTCTCGGAAGATCAGGGACAGACCTGGCCCAGGCACATGGAAGTTATGAACAGTGTGCCCGAAAAGTTGATCTACTGGGAATCCAAGATTGTAGAACTGCCCGATGGAACACTTCTGGCTGTTGCCTGGGGATACGATGAACCAAACGCAGCCGATCTCCCCAATCAGTATGCTCTGAGCCGTGACCACGGTCAAACCTGGTCAAAACCAAAATCGATGGGTATCCTCGGCCAGACTCTATCCCCGCTGCTGCTTCCGGATGGTGATGTTCTTTGCGTATATCGTAGAATAGATGAACCAGGCCTCTGGGCGTCCAGATGCAGAGTCAATGGTGACGATTTCGAAGTAGTTGACAGTCTGCCCCTCTGGGGATACAGCTCATCCAACCTGACCGGAAACTCGGCAAACATGGCCGTAAACTTCAGCGTCCTCCGCTTCGGCGCTCCCACCTGCCTGGCACTTGATTCCAAGACCATGATGGTAGCCTTCTGGTGCTACGAAGACTGCGTCAGCAACATAAGGTGGATAAAACTGGAGCACTAGAAGCTCTATTAACAGAACAAGATATGGGATCTGTCATCCTGAGGAACGAAGGATCTGCTTTTTCCGAACAGAAAAGCAGATCCTTCGTTCCTCAGGATGACAGCTAGGATTAACAGGATATTTGGAGTCCTGTTAATCCTGACCATCCATGTTTTATTTCCATTCCCCAGCATATCAAAAAAAATCAAAAAATATTTAGCGATTCTATTGCATCATCTAATATACATGGTATACTAGAATACATAAGATACTCATGGAGGTTGGTTGATGCTTTCACGTGGTAAAGACACTACAGCATATGCTGGAGAACTGATAGGTACTTTCATTCTTGTGTTCTTTGGTCTTGGTTCCGTGCATGTCGCCAGTCTGACCGATTGTGGTGCAGGACTTCTCCATGTAGCAGCAGTTTGGGGAATGGGGGTTGCTGTAGCCATTATGGTTACTGGGCCTATGAGCGGAGCCCATCTCAATCCTGCGATAACGCTGGCTTTCTTCAAGAACGGTGATATGCCTGCCAGACGCGTTCTTCCTTACATCATCGCACAATTCCTCGGAGCGTTTCTCGCAGCAGCAATTATATACGCAGTATTCTCCGGAATGATATCCCAGTTTGAATCCGTTCACAATATTAGCAGAGGAATGGCCGGAAGCAGCCTAAGCGGTTCGATGTATGGTGAGTATTTCCCTAATCCTGGAATGGCAAAGGTTGGGATGACAGTTGGAATAGGTCAGGCAATGATAGCAGAAGCTATGGGGACATTGCTTCTTGCAGTAGCTATTTTCTCAATTGTCCGCTCCAGCAAAAATGGAGCTATCAGTTCAACCCTGGTCCCGGTATTAATCGGCGTAGCATTAACCACTATCATCTTCGTAGTTGCCCCCCTTACCCAGGCCGGTATGAACCCCGCCAGAGACTTCGCTCCCAGACTTTTCGCATTCTTCGCCGGATGGGGAAAAGAAGCATTTTCAGTATCACCATTGGCCAGCGTTCTGGTATACATAGTGGCGCCGGTTATAGGAGCGGTCACAGGCCAGATAATCTTCCGGGCTGCCGTCAATGCCATCGAGAGAAATGAAAGTCTTCCCGTTACTGAAACTGTTTAGAAACACGTAAGAATATCTAGTAGGAATCGTAGCATGAGTCCTCTCGATTTTCGCCTGCAGCGAAAACCTGCCGGACTCGCTACGAAGGGACGAAAATATTCTATTTTCGAAGGAGTATTTAATGGAATTAATTTTAGTTGGTGGATTTCTTGGAGCAGGTAAAACTACTCTTCTATACGGAGCTGCAAAGAATCTTGTAGAACGCGGAAAAAAAGTTGCACTTATCACAAATGACCAGGCCCCTGATTTGGTTGATACTGAACTCCTTAGAAAAGGTGGCATGGAAGTCGGCGAGATAGCTGGAGGTTGTTTCTGCTGCAAGTTTGACCAGTTGATCGATACCTCCGACAAACTCATTGAAAGCCAGAATCCGGATGTAATTATCGGAGAACCAGTAGGCAGCTGCACTGACCTATCAGCAACGGTCCTTCAGCCTATTAAGGACCTTCATGCTGACAGGTTCCATCTAGCGCCATTCAGTGTGTTGACCGATCCCATTAAGCTTGTAGAAGTTCTTCATCCCGAAAGAGGAACGACTATGCATCCGAGCGCTGCATACATTTACCATAAGCAGTTGGAAGAGGCTGATTATATAATCATCAGCAAGATTGATACTCTTAATCCTGCGCAGTTGGCATCATTGAAGAGTGAGGTTGCAGCTTCATTCCCGCTGGCAAAAGTTATGGCGATTTCCTCAGAGACCGGTATTGGAATGGATGAATGGCTGGATGAAATGCTTGCCGGACAAACAGCCGGGACCCACATTCTTGAGATAGACTATGACATCTATGCCGAAGGCGAAGCTATCCTGGGTTGGCTCAACTGCACAGCACTGCTTACCAGCAAAGAGGATGTAGACTGGAAAGCGCTTGCTCAGAATGTAATTGATGACCTGCACGATGTATTCAAAGAGAAAAAGGCAGATATTGCTCATCTCAAATTGATCCTGTCATGTTTGTGTGGGGAAAATGTGCTGGCTAATGTTACTAACCTAAATGGTAATGCAAAACTCCGAGGTGAACTGACAAGCACTGCAAGAAGTGCTCATCTGACTATAAACGCCAGAGTAGAAATGACACCGGAAGACTTGCAGACTATTGTAGAAAAAGTCCTTAAAACAAGTATCCCTGCAAACATCCAGGTAGAACTGGACGATATGGAAAGCTTGAGCCCGGGACGCCCAACACCTACACACAGATACAAAGAAGTCGTCGGTGCATAACTGCCATTCAAATCCATGTCATCCTGAGGCGCAGCGAAGGATCTCGGATAGTGTCATCCTGAGGAACGAAGGATCTGCTTTTTACGACTGTTCGTAACCAAAAAGCAGATCCTTCATTTCATTCAGCTTCCTATAATGTAGTAGGTGCTTCTTGGTATTATTAATGTGCACAAAAAAACCAAGGAGAACCTACCATGAAAAGTATGCTTATTAACAAGAAAGATTGTCAAGCTGTCCCAAATCCGGTGAATGGTATAGTTGTTGGTGTAGACATCAGCAAGGGATGGATCGATTACGGTGCTTTCCGGTATGCTGAGAAATCCATTATGCACCGATCCTTACAAAATGCCGATGGTTACACAGAGTTTCTATCATTCGTGAATATCCTGATTTATGCAGGTTACGATCTCTGGATTGCTTTCGAGCCGACTGGTCCATACAGCACTTGTTTCAGGGAATGGGTGCAACGAAATGAACTGAGGTTAGTCCAGGTAAATCCTTACCATGTGAAACGCACCAAAGAAGTGAGAGATAACTCTCCCAAGAAGAATGATCTTAAGGATCCGCGTGTGATAGCTGATCTAGTCTGGCAGGGATGTTATCAGGAAGTGCAGGAGCTGACGGATGAATATGCGCAGCTACGCTGCGCAATTGCAGAATGGGATTCTCTGACTAAGAAACGCACTTCTCTCAGGAACGAATTTCAATGTCATCTGGAAGTGTGGTTTCCAGAGTTGAGAGACATCTTCAAAGACGCTGTTTGCAAGAGTGTGAGAGGTATAGTTAGAAAGTATACAAATGCTGATGAAGTAGCCAATTCGAGGATAACTAGTATAAGGTGCACGCTCAAAAAGGCGACTTCCGGCAGAATGGCACACAAAGCTGAAGTGGTGGCCCTGGCTGCAAAGCGTTCTATTGCGGCAAAACTGGGTCAACAGACACGACATAATGCGATGGTATCCTTACTGAATTATTTAGAGATGGTCGAATTGCGCCGAGAACAACTGAAATGTGAAATGGATGCGATCCTTCAGACACTCAAGATAGCGCAGTGCCTGCTTAGTCTGCCACGCGTGGGAGTTGTAAGTGTGGCAGGTCTATTGGGTGAGTGCGGGGATATAAGCAAATATGATTCATATGCATCACTTGAAAAATATATTGGATTGAACCTTTTTGAAGTCTCCAGTGGCAAACACAGTGGAGAAAAACACATAAGTAAGCGTGGACGCGCACTGGCAAGATATATAATCTGTCATATGGCCATAATTCAGATCAAAACAGGTGGCTTATATGACTCATATTCAAAAGAAGTAAAAGCACAAGGCAAAAAGACAGGGCAAATCAGAATTGCTGTGGCACGAAAATTCCTAAAGTTGATATATGCAATAGCACGTGATCAATCGGAGTTTGATCCACAGCAATTTGCAAAAGCTAAGGCGGAGGACGGTCTAGTCATCCAACAAGGGACGCGACAAGTCGCGTGATCTTCTCGTTCAGCAACATACCGGCTCCGCCTGCTTCTGCGATGATCGATGAAGGAAGTTTATGGGCCACTAATGTGGGACCATCAAGTATAGTAGGGTTATCACACAGAAGCATAGCGAACACCAAGAATTAAACTTGACTACATTAGAGTAGGATGACAAAAACCATTCAGGATGACATAAACCATCCCTAGATATGTTCCACAACCACTAATTTACCAAGTTTCTCCAGCTTTGCAGTTATCAATGGGACTATTGCCTGGCGGGTTAATATGCCTCTTTGCCTGAAGCTGATGTCCCCGGCTGCAGGGTTGATAGCTGACCCTACAAGTAAATTGATACGGTCGGCATCTTTTAACAGCTCATGCAGCTCTGTGACTCCGCTCTCTTCATCGAATGCTTCCGCATCCTCGTCAAGGACGTTGTAGACCTGGTTTAAGGTTACTGCTCCTTCGGTAACCAGGTCGACATTTTCTATGAATGATCTTGGTGGTGCCAGTAGACTCTGAGGAGTTGATTCCATTGCAAGTTGGGTTCCCAGAACACGGGCGACAACCTGGGCGGTTGTGCCTCCGCAGACGACCTTTGAACCCTCCATCAGCATAAACCTGCGGACGGTCTCGTGGTCCTTATCTCTTCTTGTCGGAGGGCCTGTGAGGATATTGACCGTCCTCCCGCGCCTGCAGTAAGCCAGAGCCGTTGTGCAGTCATCTCCCAGCTTTCGTCCCCAGAGCTTCTTAGCTTCAGTGACAACCTGGTCCGGGATTTCCCTGGGAGAATATCCCCCGGTTACCAAAGCTTGAATATGGCGACTTATGCCATCCACTCCCCAGCCGGACGGCAACCCCGAGCCTAAACCAGCCTGTGAAATACCATCACTGCAGATAAGAATCCCTTCACCCGGGTCCAGATGGCAGTTAGCCTCGTGGATAAGTGAGTTCTCCATATTTACAGTCCTGGTTTTCAGGACATTTGAATACTTGTGAGTTACCAGCAAAGGCTCCGGCATTTCGTATGAAAGCACACTTGTGACGCCATCAATCAATACTCTAACAACTGTGAAGACAGCATATGGCAAGTCAGTACCCATTGCCTGATTCATTGTCTGCGCTACACTAGAGAATGCCTTGCGAAGTGAATACCCATTGCGCAGCAGTTCCAGAACACGGGAAACACACATAGTAGCAGCGATGTTCGCCTTAACACCCGACCCCAGGCCATCACTGACCACCAGAGTAGTGTGCGCAGGCGTACGCTCCCAGCCTATCACATCCCCGCAGGGAGTTCCCGTCCGTTTGGAAATCTGCCTGGAATCTATTTCGACGTGTATGTATCCCATATGCTCTTCCTGCCGTCTTCCGGTCCTTGTGTATCTTCATCTGACAGAGTCATCAGCTTCTCCAGCAGTTGCTCACTTCTGGCGGTATTTTCGCCCAGGTATTTAGCCAGAGTCTGGGCCATACTTATCTGGTGTTCCAGAAGCTCCTTGGCCTGGGTTGCCGTTTGCACACGCAGAGAATCTAGCTGCTCCTTGTCGGCTTTCATCTTAGTAATATCTATGAATATCCCGACATACTGTTTTTCTTGTGGCAATTTGTAGAGCATCTCGCGGCTGACTATTCCATATCGATCGTGTTTTACGGTAACCTCCAGCCTGTCATCATCACCGGTTGCCAGTCTTTCAAATGGATCAGGATCCATCAGATAACTTATAGGCTTTCCGCAGATAGCCTCTGAACACATAAAGAAGTCACGGAACGCCTGGTTCATACTGAGTATATTCAGATACTCATCCAGTATTACGATACCATTGGGACTGTTAACTAGAATTTTATCCGTCCGCGCTTCAGCCAAACGTTTCATATATGGAATGCACATTTCAGGCTCAGCCATTCCCTGCACAACAGCTATCGCTTTATCTCGGCAAGATGCATATCCGCAGGCCCCACAGTTTAGCTGATTTTCAGGTGATGCCTTACCTGTTTTGTCCAGCACTTCCATTATCTGGGCTTCTGTGACATCCTGGCCGGTATCCACCATACAGACTTTAAAGGAAGTGCTGAGACCCATCTGAGCATCGTCTGCATCGGGAGTGCGGCCGGGATGGTTAGCTGCATAGTTCAATACATCGTGCCGCCTGCCGTATAAATTGGAACTTGCTTTGATCGCTGGACCATTAACGCATCCTTGAGAGCAGAACAAGGGTTCAATGATCACACAGTTGCCGGGTTGGTTTGCAGATTTCAGAGCTTCCTGCATTTCGTTGTATCCGCTGACTGCAAGTACTTGCGCATCAAAAGAGTCAGTGCTTATGCAAGCAGTCTTCAGGCTGCCACCGGCCAATGGATATAATCTTGAATCACCTTCGGGTTGGTCGTCAAACGAACTCTCTTCCAGCGCAGTGAAACTAATCCCTTCCCGCTCCAGCCAAACAGTCAGTTCAGCAAATGTCAATACACAATCCACCAGTCCGTGGGCTTCAGGACGTTCAGCTTCGCCCTTTTTAGCGACACATGGACCAATGAATATGACTTTGGAACCCTCACCCAGTTTCTCTTTCATCATTCCTGCATGGGCAAGCATCGGAGAGAAAATGGGGACAAGCAGATCAGCATTTTCAGGTCTATACTTTTCAACAAAGCTTACAACCGCCGGGCAGGAAGTGCAGACATGGGACTGATCTGGCCTGGCGGAGGTGTATCGGGCGGTTTCTGTTGAGACGTGATATGCCCCTACGGCTGTCTCAGAGACATATGAGAAACCAAGTCTGCGCAGTGCTGACGGAAGTCTTTGTTGTTCCCATTCAGAGAACATAGCCACAAATGACGGTGCAATACTTGCAGCTGTTTTTCCTGGACTTTTTAAAAGAGCTATAGCCTTTTCTGTATCATCCCTGAAAGTCTTGGCTCCCTGTGGACACTCACGCACGCAGGTGCCGCAAGTAATACAGCGGTCCGGCTCAACGTAGGCCTGGCCATCTTTCATGCGGATTGCTTTAACCGGGCACACCCGAAGGCATCGGTAACAGTCCCGACAATGCGCCTTGTTCGTATAAACTACCTGTCCAGCACTCTGTGGCATACTACACCTCATATAGAAATCAGTGTTAGATTCGAAGTAACAGTTCAGTGTTTTGAATACTGCACAGCTAATTCCCCCTTTGAAGGGGGGCAGGGGGGATGTGAATCCAACTTTAATGAATGTGAATAGACCAACACTCACATCCCCCTACCCCCTTCAAAGGGGGAATTAGCTGGTTGTATACTTTATTGCCAGTAATCCTGAACTGTTACAGCTTGAAATCCGTTCACCCTGAGCTTGTCGAATGGTGTTAAATCATAACCCCGCGCAGAATACGATATCCTGCGCGGGGGATCAAACGCAACGGCTTTTATTTAGCCGCTGCGATAGCTCTTTGTCTTTCCAGCGCTTCAACTGCCTTCTCGAAAGTGCACTTTTCGATAACCTCATCGCTGACAGAAATCGTAGGTCCTCTGTCGCACATCTCGAAGCAGAATGTAGCTCTGATATCCACATCATTCTGCAGACCCTGGTCTTCAATGAACCTTACCAGCAGCTGCAACAGGTTCTGTGAACCTCTTACCATACAGCTGGTTCCAACGCATACGCTGATCTGCAGCTTATCGTCTTCAGCTCCGCCCAACAGATCAAGGTTTGTATCTGAGATTCTCTTCCTGCTGTGATACGAAGTGTGAAGCAGGTGATGGGCTTTCTCACCACCGATTTCACCCAGGTTCTTCGCATATGTCTCCGTAACCAGGTGGTTGTCCTGAGATTTGTGGAACTCAAGCATTTTGTCTGTCTCACGCAGACCTTTAGCTCTTAGCTGCTTGGCTGTAACGTCTCTGGTCACCGGTTGACCGGCGCCACCGACGCATCCATCTGGACAGCTCATGATCTCGACTATGTCATAATCAGCTTCCCCGGCTCTGACTTTTTCCGCTATCTTCCGTGCGTTCGAGAGGCCATGGACTACGCAAAGTTTGAGTGTCTGTCCGGCAACTGTGGCTGATGCCTCACGTATACCTTCTTCACCCCGGACCTGCTTGAAATCTACCGAATCAAGCGTCACTCCGCTGACTTTTTCAACTGCGTATCTGAGCACAGCTTCGGTAACTCCACCGGACATTCCGAATATAACTCCGGCGCCGGTCTTGAAACCGAATGGCATATCCAGTGATTCAGGCTCCAGTTTATTAAAGCGCAGTCCGCTCTCTTCGATCATTAAGGCCAGTTCCTGGGTTGTGATGACATGGTCGACATCTTTAATCCCATTATGCTCAAACTTAGCCTGTCTGGCTTCGGACTTCTTAGCTGTGCATGGCATGATCGATACAACGACCAAGTCTTTGGCATCTATACCAAGTTTCTCCGGCAGCATATCCTTTGCAAGTGATCCAAACATCTGCTGAGGGGATCTGCAGGAAGACAGATTAGCCATCAGTTCAGGATAATACTGCTCTACGGTCTTGACCCATGCAGGGCAGCAGGATGTAAAGATAGGCAGGTTCTCGCCAGATGCTTTACGTCTTAGGAACTCATTAGCTTCTTCAATAACCGTCAGGTCAGCAGCAAATGAAGTGTCATATACCTGCTTGAATCCCATTGTCTTGAGAGCAGCAGTTATCTGTCCTGTTGTTATTGTCCCAGGTTCCTGACCGAACTCTTCTCCCAATGCAACTCTGACTGCCGGTGCTATCTGTGCAACTACTGTCTTTTTCGGATTGCTCAGGCTCTTCCATACATCAGCTATCTCGGATTTAGGAGTCAGTGCACCTGTCGGACATACACTGGCGCAGAGTCCACAGTTTACACATTCCACCTGGCTTAGATTCTTGCCGAAAGAAGGTTGAACGCAGCTGGTCGCGCCTCTGGAAGCGAAGTCAATCGCTCCAATTCCCTGAATCTCATGGCAGGCTCTCACACAGTCACCGCACAGCACGCACTTGTTAGGGTCACGCACCAGTGCAGCTGATGATTTATCCACATTCTGCGGCTTGTGAGTCGATTTGAACCTGACCTCCCGGATACCAAGCTTTCGGGCAAGGCTCTGGAGCTGGCAGGACGCACTCTTGGGGCATGTGGGACATGAGTTGTCATGATTAGCGAGTAGCAGCTCTACTGCAATCTTTCTGATCTCACGGATCTCCTGGGTATTGGTGCGCACTTTCATTCCTGCGGTAGGATTTGTGGAGCAGGACGCAACTACGCCCATGCCTTCCACATCCACCAAACAGAGTCTGCAGGCACCGTATACACTCAGATCCGAGTGATAACAGAAAGTCGGAATCTCAATGCCGGCTTTCCGGCTCAGTTCAAGTAGATTGCGCTCTCCCTCTATGAGGACTTCTTTTCCATCAATTGTTACATACTCATTCTTGCTCATAGTTATACCCCAGTCACGGCGTTGAACTTACAGGCTTGTGCGCAAGCGCCGCACTTGATGCACAGATCGGCATTGATGACATGTGGTTTCTTTACTTCACCGGTAATAGCTTTGACCGGACATTTACGGACACAGGCTGTGCACCCACGGCACAATTCCGGATCAATCTCCGGAGTCGCCAGAGCTTTGCACTGTCCTGCAGGGCAACGTTTCTGGTTTACGTGTGCCTCATATTCAGACCGGAACTGTCTGAGTGTTGAAAGAACAGGATTCGGCGCTGTCTTACCAAGTCCACACAGTGAACCAATACGCACTGCCTTTGCAACTTTCTCTAATAGTTCCAGAGTCTCAGGTGTTGCGCGGCCTTCGGTGACATCGTCCAGAAGGGCCAGCATCTGCTTCGTACCTTCACGGCACAGCACGCACTTTCCACAGGACTCATTCTGGGTGAATGTCATAAAGTATTGGGCGATTTTTACCATACAAGTCTGCTTGTTCATAACAACCAGACCGCCTGATCCAACCATTGCTCCCACGCTCTTCAGAGAATCGAAGTCCAGAGGCAGGTCCAGGTTCTCTTCTGTCAGACATCCGCCGGACGGTCCACCTATCTGGACAGCCTTGAATCCTTCGCCGGTCACATTGCCCGCGTCGTCAATTACACCGCCGCCAATGTTATATACTACTTCTCGCAGAGTTGCGCCGAACGGTACTTCAATCAGTCCTGTGTTGACTACATGACCAGTCAAGGCGAATGTTTTGGTGCCGGGAGAGGTCTCAGTTCCGAGTTTGCGGAACTCAATGGCTCCCTCTGAAATAATCCGTGGAACGCTAGCCAGGGTCTCAACATTGTTGATGACTGTAGGCTTACCGAAAAGTCCGCTCTGTGCAGGAAACGGAGGCTTGGGCTGCGGCATTCCGCGCTTACCTTCTATGGATGCAATCAGTGCAGTCTCTTCTCCGCACACAAATGCTCCAGCGCCTTCCATTACGTGCATCTTGAGGCTCAGTCCTGTTCCGAAGATATCATCTCCCAGAACTCCAATATTTTCCGCATCGATAACTGCTTTACGAATACGGGCAACAGCAAGAGGATACTCAGCACGGACATAGACATATCCTTCGTCTGCTCCAACCGCTCTGGCAGCAATCATCATTCCCTCGATTACACTGTGAGGATTGCCTTCCATAACGGAGCGGTCCATAAAAGCTCCCGGGTCGCCTTCGTCACCGTTACAGATGATGTACTTCTTTGCTCCGGGCTGTTTGCGGGTCAGGTCCCATTTTCGTCCAGTCGGAAAGCCTCCGCCTCCACGGCCTCTTAGACCGGAGTGCAGAAGTTCTTCACAGACTGCCTGCGCGGACATTTTGGCATATGCCAGCTGGGCAGCGCTGTATCCGCCGTTGTGTATGTATTCTTTGATATCCTCAGGATCAACGTGTCCGCATGCTTTGAGGACTGTTCTAGCCTGGAGTTTATAGAAAGGAATGTCCTCATTGCCCCTGCAGTGCGTGCCTCTGAGCGGATCGACATAAAGAAGCCGGTCAATTAATTCATTGTTAACCAGCGTTGTCTTAACAATCTCTTCTGCATCAGCTGCGGTAACTTTTGTATAAAGAATGTTGTCCGGTTCAATCGTAACCAGTGGGCCCATCTGACAGAAACCCTGGCAACCGCTCTTGGACAGGTGGAGTGAGTCATCTTTGCTTTCTTCTCGCAGTTCAATAACCACATTGATACCGGTTTCGGCGATCGACTTGCGCAGAGCGTCGATAACCTTTAACGCTCCATTGGCGACGCATCCAGTTCCAGCGCAGACTACTACTCTGCGAGTTATTTGTGCAGAGGACTTTTCATATTCGGCAGCTATGGCCTCCAGGTTTACAGTGGCGACTTTGGCTGTGCTCATTTGTTTGCCTCCTGCTCAGCGACGATTCCATCAACTACAGCTACAGCCCGTTCCGGACTGATCTGACCGTATACATCCTCATTGACTACCATTACCGGTGCCAGTCCACAGGCTCCAAGACATGAGACAGTCTCAACTGTGAACAGCATATCGGGAGTGGTAGGCATCGCAGCAGACAATCCAAGGCGTTTGCGTAGTGCCTCAAGGATTGGGATAGATTTCTTGACATGGCAGGCGGTGCCATCGCAGAGCCTTATGACATATTTTCCTTTGGGGAACAGGGTGAAGTGTGCATAGAATGTTGCAACGCCATACACTCTGGCTGGAGGAAGCCCAAGTGAGGTGGCAACATAGTTCAGGACCTCTTCCGGCAGGTAGCGGTATTCATCTTGCACCTGCTGTAGAATAGGTATGAGTTTAGTAGGATCGTTGTTGTTGTTGGCAAGTATATCGCATACTTTTTCGAAGTGTCTGATCCGGGTCAGTGTTTTAGGCATTGCAGTTACTCCGGTTTTTTGCACAATATCTTATGTCTCAACTCTCGACTTATAACTGCTAGAAAACAGAGACTAGTAATAATGTGCATATAGTGTACGTGGGCAGCCGACAGACAGCCCATTTATAGGTTGAAAGTGAAGATAAGTGATCTCATTAAGCCTATGGCCACAAGGGACCATACGTCGGAAGGCTACTTCGGGGTCATAAGAACCCCGAAGAAAGAGAACTCACCTGCTAGAGTATTTGCTGGCGAACGGAATGTAACGTCAGGATTTTACAAGCTCTGCGACTGCTCTTTTAGCGGAGAGCGCGGCCATGCTGGCTGCTATATCCAGGTTTTCGAGGGTCACATCTTCCGGGACATCTATTTTTTCGTGGGTGAAGTTCCAGATAGCTTTGACTCCGGAAGCAATTAGAGTGTTTGCCATTTCCTGTGCCTGGGGGCCAGGAACAGCAAGGATTCCAATATGGACATGCATTCTATGCGCGAGATCGGGAAGCTTTTCTACTGCGAGGATTTCTTTACCTGCAATCTCTGCACCAATTCGTTCCGAATCAGTGTCGAAGACTGCAAGGACATCCAAACCACAGCGCTGCTGCATATCAGGACTTTCCATAAGAGATTCTGCAACACCGTTGGCGCCTACCAGGAAAGCATATGTCGGGTCATCCCATCCAAGGAAACTCTCAATTGCTGCAATCAGTGTGTCAACCTGGTACCCAATCTTTGGGGTGCCATGAGCGCCTGCCGATGAGAGATCTTTGCGTATCTGCGTAGGATCGAGTCCCAGTTCCGCTGCAATGTGCGTGCACGATACAAATTCACGGTTTTTAGCCTGTAAAAGCTTCAAAAACCGTAGGTATGATGGTAGTCTGCGAACTGTAGGCATTGGTGCGGATTTAATCTGTTGGTCTTTCATAATAACTCCTCCTGAAAATAGTAGAAAGTAAGATAGGCGATCATACTGGTTTATAAGTTCGCTACCATAATATAGTAGCGATTCAGTATGACCTTAATTCTATTGATTGCATTGTATCGATAAGGTGTTCTCTGAATATATCTTACCTTACTTATAAGCTGGTGTCAACAAAAATCGTTAGAATGATAGCAAATAATTTTAATTTAGCCCTATTGTATACCAATCCGGTAGATTAACAGTCTGTTTCTGCTAACAATATTGATGAAAATGATCGGATATCCTCAGGTATTTATGCGTAGTTGTTAGATGTATAACAATAAAGATATGCTTAATAGTAAGGGCAGGCTGGAGGCAGGTGAAAGTAGTTATGCAGATCATCCAGGTGTGAAATAACAGCAGGAGGAATATACTTTTTTGTTGAAATTAACAACAACAAAATATCTGGAGGTTCTGCATGAAGAAATTGATTTCGGCAATAGCAGTGATTGCTTTGCTGTTAGTGCAACCATTATCTGCTCAGCAGTTCTCTAATAAGGGCAAGAAAATCGTTGAATACGGATGGGACGTTCAGACTCCATCATATATAAGAGATAACCTCAAAACCATCGAGAAATTCCCGTTCGATGGAGTGGTGTTTCGCCTGGACCGCTGTTCTGCGTTCGATACATTACTGTGGACTAAAAAGGATCTTCAACCCAACCTGGATGCTATCAAACAGATCAAATCTAAAAAGCTCACGAGTAATTTCCTCATTGTCTACTCTGCTACCCCGGACATGGACTGGTTCAACGATGCACAGTGGAAGAACATCCTCGAAAATGCCAAAAGCACCGCTGCCATAGCTAGAGCAGGCAAGTGTGTGGGGATTATATTCGACCCGGAAGCATATGGCAGAGACCCCTGGGTCTACCCCAAAGAATTCGGCACCAGACCTTTTCCTGAAGTTGCCACTCAGCTGCGCAAAAGAGGTAAACAGTGGGTTCAGGCCCTTCAACGTAACTGGCCGGATATGAAACTCCTACTCTTCTTCTTCAGTCCAAATCAGGATACAACTCTGGGAGCATTCTGTAATGGACTAATTGATGGTGCCAAAGGTAATGTGAAAATCATCGATGGCAACGAAACGTCATACTACCATACTGACTTCAATAGCTACGTGGAAGACTGGAAACGGATGACTGAAACTGGGTATAACCGGATCGATCCGAGACTCAAAAAGCAATTCAAAAAGCATTTCCAAGCTGGCATGGCGCTTTATGTAGACCAGTCGTTAGCTTTGCGTGAACCCGGCGCAACATTTGTGAGTTACTACATGAAACCCGAAGACAGGCTCAAGTATTTCGAGTCCACTGTCTACTGGGCGCTTAAGTCTACCGATGAATACGTTTGGTGCTACAGTGAGAGACTTACCTGGTGGGATGGCACATTCCCGAAGGGTGCAGATGACGCCATTCGGAGCGCAAAGAAAAAACTGGAAGCTGATGAGGGTCTCGGATTCTCCCTTGAACCTATAGTAAAGAACGCAACAAGAGACCGTGAAGAAGCAATATCTAAAAACGTTCAAAAGCTCTCCGAGGATATTTATCGAATTCCCCAGGATGTATCTGCCCCTGTTATAGACGGAAAACTAGACGACTCGCTCTGGCAGAAGGTGAAACCTTTGGCAACTTTTGTTCCACCAGCTGCTATTACCGGAGGCACTGCACCGGTCAAGACAGTTGCGCAGGTAACCTATGACGATTCCAACCTTTACATGTCTGTATCTTGCCAGGAAATTGACATGAGCCAGATATCTATTGCTGGAACAGCAAAAGATTCAGATGTTTGGCGTGGAGATACTGTAGAGATTTTCATCAGTACAGGATCTGGCACTCCATATTCATACCGGCACTTCATGGTTAACCCGAACAATGCACAATGGGATGGCACCGCGCCGCCAGCCGGAAATGACGTCGCGTGGAATGCTGACTGGAAAAGTGGAGTCTCAAAGAACGCAGATTCCTGGACAATAGAAGTAGAAATTCCATGGGAAGCCATCGGAGGCAAACCGACCCCGGGTTCCCTTAAATATGCTAACATCTGCAGGCAGAGCACCCAGAGCGGCTGGGCGTCCTGGTCCAGTGTAATAGAAGGCTTCCTCGACGCCGCCAGATTCGGCCAGTGGGTATTCAAAGACTAGACAGGTGTTAACGCTCGGACGTGATTTGCAATCGCATCCGCAACGGAATGCTGGTTCCGAATTATTCTCTTTCGGGTGTAATTGTAAATTACACCCGAGCAGGGATAGTGTGTAAGGTTCTTCAAAGGAGCTCAAGCAATGAAAAAACTACTTGTACTATCCGTTATTGCACTAACTTGTCTGCTGTTGACACTTCCCGCATACTCGCAGCAGTTCTCCAATACCGGCAAAAAACTTATCGAGACCGGTTGGGACATCCGTGAGCCTGCATTCCTCAAGGCCAATTCTGCAAAAATGGAGCAATACCCGTTCGATGGACTGATCTTCAGACTGGAAAACTACAATCAGGCATTCGACACCAACCCGTGGCCTGAAGACAAACTCAAACCTATGGAAGCGGATGTAAAGGCAATCAAGTGGCGTAGGTTTAAGAGCAACTTTATGCTGCTTTATGCTGCGAATGATGCCGGAATGAACTGGTTTGATGATGCACAGTGGAAGACCATTCTGGGAAATGCCCGTAAGTATGCTCGCATCGCCCGTTCAGGCAAGTGCGCAGGAATTATTTTTGATCCTGAAGCTTATGGAAAAGACCCATGGATATTCCCTGGAGACTATCCCAACAAGACATTCGATGAAGTTACAGCCCAGGTCCGCTTTAGAGGCAAACAATGGATCCAGGCGCTTCAGCAGAAATGGCCGAATATGCACTTGCTGCTTTACTATTTTGATCCTAGCCAGTCAGAGAATAAAGGCTACACGTTCGGAGCCTTTTGCAATGGACTGCTGGAAGGCGCCGGACCGAACGTCAAGATTATTAATGGAAATGAGGGTTCATACTACCATACAGACTCTCAAAGCTATATAAACGACTGGAAGAATATGAGGGTGAAGGCTCTTACCAAAATCGATCCCAAGCTCAAAGCTAAGTATGACAAGACTGTCCAGGTAGGTATGGCGTTATATATGGATCAGAGTCTGGCGCTGCGTCCTCCCATGGGACAATACATCAGTTACTATATGACCCCAGAAGACAGGCTCAAATACTTCGAACACTCGGTATATTGGGCGATGAAGACTGCGGACGAATATGTATGGTGCTATAGCGAACGCCTGAATTGGTGGGATGCTGCATTCCCAAAAGGTGCAGATGAAGCCATCCGCACTGCAAGAAAGAAGTTGGAAACAGGTGAGGGCTTGGGGTTCACACTGGATCAGCGCGTCCAGTATGCTTCAAGAAACCGTGCAGAAGCCCTCGCTATGCAGATGCAGAAACTGTCCGAAACAAACAGCCGGATTCCGCAGGATGTATCAGCCCCGACTGTCGATGGCAAGCTCGATGACCCAATCTGGCAGAAGACAAAATCTCTGGCGGCGTTTGTCCCGAGCGCACCGGTTGTCATCAGTGGAGGAACTATTTCAGCCCAGACAACAACCCAAATAACCTACGACGACATAAACATATACCTGGCCATTAAATGCTTTGAGCCTAATATGGGGCAATTGGCTATAGTTGGAGAAACAAAGGATTCCAATGTCTGGGCTGGTGACATCCTTGAGCTGTTCATAAGCACAGAGTCAGGCACTCCATACAACTACCGGCACTTCATGGTCAATCCGAATAACGTCCAGTGGGATGGTGCAGCTCCGCCGGCCAGCAATGATGTCAGCTGGAATGCGGAATGGAATAGTGGAGTTATAAAGAATGCAGACTCATGGACAATTGAGGTCGGTATCCCATGGTCAGCTGTCGGAGGCAGACCAGCTTCAGGCACCACCAGATACGCCAATATCTGCAGACAACGCAGCGGAAGAGAGTTCAGCTCATGGTCCAGCGTCTTCGAAGGCTTCCTCGACCCCGCCACCTTCGGCCAGTGGGTATTCAAGGACTAAATAATAGGGGATTGATAATTGCTGTGTAAACACCAATCCCCAATATTTTCTCTTGGAGACGAACCAAAATGAGAACATATTTGATTCTGCTTGCTGTCTTAATCATACTCCCGATGGTCGCCCAGGCCCAACAGACTAATCCTGCTGAGGATGCCAATGTAAATCCATGGCGTGTGGAGGCTGAAGACTATTCCAATACAGGAGTCAGAGCTGATAACACTGCTTTAGGCAACAAAGCTGTGTTTTGCACCACAGTGATAGATACGGATGGGATTCCATTCCCACGCACCAGCCGTCTCATCACGGTATATGTGAGGATAAAACCCGGTTCCAATAAAGAAACATACTGGCTTTACAGCAGCGCTTCAAGGCAGAAACATATATCAGCCTCAGTTCATCCAGTAAAATCAGGTTTCTGGCAATGGTTGCGTTTTTCTAATATATCCTCCGATAAAGCAGGTTATTCCTTTGGTCTCGATTATGCATCTGGTACCTCGAATTTTGTTACTGTAATCGATTCAATCGTTGTCAGCACCCAGGCTAGCCTTACGGATTCACAGCTTAACAATGCCCCGCTTTTATACCCGAGAAGACCATTTGCAGTTGCTGTAAAGTGTTCGCAATCTCCGGTAATCGATGGCAAAGGTAATGATCAATGCTGGAAAGATACTATCACTTGCACGGATTTTCTACTCAACGATACTGAAACCAAAGCGATAGGGCAAACTACTGTTCGTTTCTGTTACGATGACAAGAACTTATATGCCCTGTTCGTTTGCAGTGAGACAATATTAGACCCGGTTGGACAGCGTCTCCATGAGTTTGTGGCAACTGTAAAAAATCGAGATGGAGATGTGATGCAGGATGACTGTGTTGCCATAATCATAAAGCCTGATTCAACAAGTGAGGATGCGTATGATTTCTTTGCAAATGCACTTGGGACGTTAAACGATGCACACTGTCTGACTACCGATCTGTGGGCAACCAGAGACAGCAAGTGGAATATGAATACCCGGGCACTTGGCTCAATAGATAATGGTCAATGGTCTTTGGAGATTGCGTTACCATTTGCTGACTTGTCAAAAAAACAGCCAAAAGCAGGGGATGACTGGCAGATATGCATAGGTCGTGCGGCCCTGGCAAGGAACGAGATATCTTCCTGGAATCAGTCGTTCAAAGGTTTACATAGACCTAATAAAATGGGGATTCTTAGATTTGGTCAAACTCTAAGTGGAATAGAAATACATATGCCTGATGCGCTGGAGCCTGGAATGAATACTATTCCGATATCGTTTTCCAGTCCACAGGATAATCCAACGGGAGTCTACATAATTTCATCTGTTGCTGGACAATCTGAAACAACGCATTCTTACAATTATGCAATTCCAGGCAAAATCAAAGCATCTGATGCTGAGTTTCAAGTTCGACAAGCAGGGAACCTGAATGTGGCATATGGTGTTTTGGATGCTGCAACTTGCCAGCCTGTATATCTTACTCCATCACTCACTCGCACAGTATCAGGTTCATTATCTACAATATCAATAAAATGCGATGGTCCTTATGAACTCTATCTTAATGATGACTTGATTGCCAAAGGCCAATCAGCAAACGGCGAACCGACAAGAGTGTCTCTGAGAAAAGGAGTAAACGCGTTTGTAGTTAAGCTGGACAAAGGAACTGCTGAGTTAAAAATATCTGCACCGGGGATTGATGATTCAAAACAAAACTGGAAGATTGCTCCCCCGGATGCAGTTGATCCTGTAAATCCGGATACTGAGGATAGTAACTGGAAGATTGCTCCAGTTATTTCCGGTTCATTGATTGGAGAAACAGGAAAACCTGTTATACTTCGGCGCACGGTTCTTATTGAAAAAACATTAATTTGGCCTACGCCTCTTCCTGCTTGGTACATTTGTAAAGGTTCTACACAACAGTTATGTATAAATATCGGACAGATAGAACACAGAAAGCTCAGCGACTGGATTATATATGTAGGCATACCTGCAGGACTCAAGATGATTGGATGCACCAGTTATAGTGACATACTTGATATGAGGGCTGTTGGAGAAAGAAAAATCGATGGTCGGAACATGAACGTTTACAAAATTGTGCCCAAACAGCTTACACGAGCTCCGGGGTCCGACCAGTATAGCGGAGCTCTACTGTTTATCAAGTGCCTTGAGAATATAAAAACGGACAAGGCGTCAATTGTATATTGGGCGAGTGCAAATGGTGGGACAGTAAGTGAACTTCGCCACACAGTGCAGGTCCAGGTATTGCCTGCTTTGAACGGCAGGCAGCCAAAGAAACTACTAATGGTAATGTGCGGTATGTTCAGCGAGATCACAAATCCTGCAATGAAGGAAGAGATAGCACGAATATACAAAGCAGCAGGATTCAACACCAGCCTTACAGAAATGGTTAACCAGCGATTTGTGCTGGAAAAGTATGGAATCAGTAATACGACTTACCTGTCATTTGACGGAGTGTATAACCGGGGTATCCCCAAATTCTATGAGTATTTGAAAAACCATCCTGATGACCGCCTGATACGTTTCGATGGCTCTTCCAGTGACAGGAATATCTGCACTACGACGGCTCTTGATACTTCAAGTGAAACATTGAAATACATGATCAAGCTCTTGATCGGCGATTGCCAAACGGGAAGTATAATCTACGATTTCGAACATCCCCCGTTCACCGGTCCTCATTCCTGTTACTGTGACCGCTGTCTGGTAGCATTCAAGAAGTATTCAAGGCTGACGTCTGATACTAAACTGGATGGTGCAATTATCAAAGACCAATATTCAAAACTATGGATAGACTTTATTGCCTACAGAAATGCCCAGGTATTCCGCAGGATGAAGGACATTCTTCATTCCATGGCTCCCCGGATGAAGTTCTGGGTATACAGTGGCTACCAGAGTGATGATATGACTGCGAGTTACGGGGTTAATTGGGATTATATAGGCAAACTCAATGCCTGTGATGTAGCAGGCGTGGGATATGGGCGCCCTGTGGCTGAGATTGCAGCTACATTTAAGGGACTAAGGGGCATAAAGGTAATATTTGGTTCTCTGTTGATTCCATACATGGCTCAGGACTACTCACCATCAACTCAGATATCAAAGGCCGAAATGCTGCGTAGAGTGCTGGATTCCCGGGGAGGGATTCTATTCTGGCAGCGAGATTCTGTGGATGGACGCACATGGCTTGCTTCAGCCGAAACTAGCAGGCTGATGGCAACTTATGAAGATGCATTCCTGAACGGTAAATTGATCAGAGTCGACAATCAGGATGAATCCTCTGTTCAACTATTGACCAATGGTAATACCCGGTTGTTGTGTATTATGAATCCAAGCGCCAACCAGGCAGAATACAGAGTCCGTATGCCTGGTATTAATGGCAAATGGAAGGAGTTTTATACTGGTAGGGTAGTTGACGCAAGTAAAACATGCACAATCAAAGTACAAGGCAATGATACGGCTGTTTTCATAGAACGGAAATAGCAGTCAAATCTTGATATTTGTTCTTGTACACTTCCACTTCCAAAACGTCTTTTTGCAATAGAACCATTGTTGAGCAGGAACATGACAAGTTAGTGTGGAATGTTGAATAGTAGAGCTGAGTTGCTATCAGTATTGTTAACATTGGTAAGTTTTATAGGAGTGTGGGTTTTGAAAAGATTGATTGTTCTTCTTGGAGTATTATGCTTAGTGTTAACTATCCCTGCATTTGCGCAGCAGTTTTCAAACACTGGAAAAAAGATAGTTGAATATGGATGGGATGTTCCGACACCGGAGTACCTTAAAGCCAATATAGCTTCCATGGAGAAATGGCCGTTTGATGGACTGGTATTCCGCATCAACAGTGGATCAATTGGTTCTTCTTTTGATACAAAACCCTGGCCGGAAGATAAGCTCAAGGTTCTTGAGGCCGATCTGAAAGCTATCAAGTGGAGCAAATATAAATACAATTTTCTATGTTTGTATGCTGCCAGTGACTTTGGAATGAACTGGTTTGATGATGAACAGTGGAAAATCGTTCTGAGCAACGCTCGTGCATCTGCCCGTTTAGCTAAAGCTGCCAAGTGTGTTGGAATAGTTTTTGATCCTGAACCTTATGGAAAAGACCCATGGTCGCATCCCGGTGACTATCCTAATAGACCTTTTGAAGAAGTTGCCAAGCAGGCCCGCATGAGAGGTAAGCAGTGGATTCAGGCTCTTCAGGAGAAGTGGCCAAATATGCACTTGCTCCTATTCTACTTCTTCCCAGACCAGAACGAGAGCCCATACTACAAACTCCTCGGAGCATTCTGTAATGGACTGGTCGAAGGTTCCAGCAATAAAGCCAAGATTATCAATGGCAACGAATTCTCCTACTATCACACTGATCCCCAGAGCTACATAAATGACTGGAAATCAATGAGGATAGACGGGCCGAACAAGATTGATCCCAAACTTAAGGGGAAATACAACCAGATAGTCCAGGCTGGAATGGCGCTGTATATGGATCAGAGCCTGGCGCTCCGCGAACCGCAGGCCAGCTATATCAGTTACTATATGACACCTGAAGAAAGACTCAAATACTTCGAGCATGCGGTGTACTGGGCAATGAAGACCACAGACGAATATGTCTGGTGTTATAGCGAAAGACTAACCTGGTGGAATGCGAGTTTTCCAGCCGGTGCCGACAAAGCAATCATCAGTGCCCGGACTAAACTTGAGTCAGGAAAGAGTCTGGGTTATAGTCTCAGTGAGTTAGTAAACAGGGCTAAAGACAGAAGAGACAAGCAAGTCGCCGATAGAATAGTCAAACGATTTGCAGCTATCGATAAACTGGCACAGGGAACTTCTGCCCCGGTAATTGACGGCAAACTGGATGACGCAACGTGGAAGTCAGCCAAGCTGCTTGATAAATTCGTTCCTGCAGCTTCAGCGCCTGCTGGAAAAACAGTCGTTGATACCGTTGCTTATACAACTTACGACGATAAGAATCTTTACCTGGCGGTTGAATGCTCAGAGCCTTCGATGGATAAAATTGTGAACACAGGATCAGAGAAGGACTCCGATGTATGGAATGGCGACTGCCTGGAGATATTCATCAGCACAACTGCAGACACTCCGTATGAAAACAGGCATTTCATTATAAATCCAAATAATGCACAGTGGGATGGCAAATCACCCCCTGAGAACAATGATGTCACCTGGAACGCAGACTGGCAGAGTGCAGTGACTAAGAATGCGGCTTCATGGACTGTGGAAGTTGCAATACCATGGAGCGCTATAGGTGGATATCCTGCAGCAGGTTCAACGCGTTTTGCCAACTTGTGCAGGCAGAGAAAACCGGTAGACGAGTGGTCTTCCTGGTCCACTGTATTCGATGGCTTCCTGGATGCATCGAAATTCGGAGCCTGGATGTTCAGGTAATAATCAACGAAACCTGCCATTCTGGAAAAAAAACTGTCATTCTGAATAGAACTTGTCATTCTGAACGCAGTGAAGAATCTAACCCGTATTATCCATTACGTTCAGAGTAACATATATAAATATACTCCCACGATTCAACCGTTGCATGTGGTAGATTTATTGGAGGAACAATGGTAGACAAACCGACAGCTGTAGTTCGTAAAGAGATAGTTACAAGTACTGGTCCCAGTATCTATGGTATAAACCGAATGGATAAGGTCAGGTCTCCCAGGGGTGAAGTATTTACATTCCTCGGAGTCTGTGATGGAATAGCATACCTGGAAAGGGAAGTAAGAACCGCCGAAGGCACCTTCGTAGAACTGGACAGTTCCGACTTCTCTAAATACAAGAGAATTGAATAGTTCCTGAAGTAAGTCTGGACATATTGTGATGCGGGCGTCTCGCCTGCGATATCTAGAATATTGTGATGCAGGCGTCTCGCCTGCCATATGTCTATATACTGTTTAAACATCCATCATGGAGATCCAAGATTGATCGATGACGAAAGACCCGGCATACTACGTGCTCTGGGAGAACCAGGGCCGTTGGTTCTTATATTGGCTGCATTTGTTGTTGCTGCGGCGTTCCATAGTACCCTCGGAATGGCGCTTGGGGCGGTGTTGTTTGGAACAGCATTAGCAGCTGCAGCAATCGTGCGCAATTCCGCCGGCTTCCAGTCCAAAATCACTAAAGCCAGATTGGCCCGTGAGTCTTCAGAAGAGAAATGGAACCGGACGCACACAATCGAAAAGCTTGATGCCGAGTCCAGGGTCCAGATGAAGACCATAGTCAGGTGCTTTGATGAAATAGAGGAAGAGATCGATTCTATGGGGCTGGATGGTATCACCCCGGAGTTCTCTGCAATGACTCTGCAGTCCAAGATACTAGTAAACCGCAGCCTGGAAATGGCCCAGCGCAGGTCAAAATTGCTCTCTTATCTAATAAAAGCCAACCCCGAAGAAATCAATAAGCGGTTATTAGATATCGAGCAGAAAATCGCAGCCAGCACACAGGAGACACTAGAGAGTCTGAAGACTTCTCTGGATTTATGCAAGGGCGAACTCAATAACATGAACGACGCCAAAACAGTATGCCAGCACATACTCAGCCACCTGGAAAACACCGCACTGACTCTGACCAATATGAGAAGCCAACTGGTCACCTTAAAGACCACAGATGCCCAGGCAGCCTTAGCAGCAGGTCAGGAGTACAGCAAACAAGTCAACAACCTCAGCGCATCAGTAGACACCCTGGACGCCGACACCACAAACCTGACCCGGCTGATGCAATAACATATTGTCATTCCAAACACACATTGTCATCCTGAGGAACGAAGGATCTGCTTTTGGAACTACCCGATATTCGTGGAAAGCAGATCCTTCATTGCATTCAGGATGACAAGATTCTGTGTTCAGAATGACACTATTCGCCAACCTCCACCCTGAACACTATCTCCTGCCCGGGTGCAAGAAATGAAGAGTGGACCGGGTAGCCATCGTTGTCAGGAACTGTTCTGAGCCTGCTGTAAGTGCTGGCGTCGTTTTCTTTTCCATTCCAGTCATAACAGAATATCTTCGTGTTCTTCTGGAATGTAATGGTATAGCGCTCATTTTCTGTAGTGCTGTTGTTTACGAACACTGCATATCGTTTGCCATCAATATCTGCAAACTCACCAATAACCATCGGAACGCCTGATTCACCCTCAACACTCATAATCAGTTCATTAGGTGTAAATTGATTACCCTCTGCATAAGCCTTCGCATAGAAAGTGACCCTGGTGGACACCAGGCGGTTGAACAGGTCTCCGTAGCGGCGGTGGAAACTCTTCTGGATGCGTTGAATGTCGTAGTATGTCTGTGTTTTGTTCCAGTGTTCATCCACCGGTGACATCCTGTAGTTGTGTTCAGGTTCACGCATATAGTAGAAGAACCAGGCGATACCGTTGGCACCTGCAACGATCGAGGTGTTGAACTGCCAGCGGAGGTCATCCTGGTTGGGACATCTATATTTATAATGTCCGACCGACAATATTGTATTCCAGAACGGGACACCGTTTCTCAAAGCCGACTCCCTGTGGAAACGCAGGTTCCGGAAATAGTCATCCCAACCGCTCTCTCCCTGGTTCATCTGAACATAACAGTCATATCCCACAAGGTCAGCATTGCTCTTTTCTGCGAACTCATCCAGATAGTTAGGCCATGAATCAGTCCCCGCACGCTCTAATATCCAGTGGAAATATGGCAGCAGGTTAGCAAACGGGTGCAGGTGAGGAGCTATCTCTTTCTGTATCCTATAACACTCAAAGAATGCTTCTTTGAAGTTTTCTTCTGGTTCGTCCCCTATGTGGAAACCGAACAGCGCCGGGTGGTCTCCGAAATCTGCAACAACCGCCCGGATACCATCGGCATAGTCTGCAGTCGGTTTGCCATCAGGACCTGCTTTTGCATATCCGCGGGGATCTGTGACAATGAGTTTCATCCCCCTCTCATACGCATAATCCAGAAGCCTGATTATATGTGCTTTCTCTTCTGCATTATTTGGGTCAAATGATGGGCTCTGAGGCACCGTAAAACCGGCATCCAGCCATGACTCCACCTCAGCCTCAGTCATATGCTCCCCATGTTCAGTAAGATTAGTATAGCTCCAAAAACTTATTGGAAATCTCTTCAGTCCCAGGGATTGTATCTTCTCTAAAAGTGCTTTCATAATTTCAACTACCTCCCGGCATAAGCCAGAGTCAATATGGTCTGAAACATAATACTAACCACCCTCTACAAAGTCAATCACAAAAGTCTTTTAATATCACGCAAAGCTGCAAAGACGCTAAGAAGGGATGGATTATCTGTATACTATTTGATTTGTGGGTTATTCATTTCTCTTTCTTAGCGCCTTTGCGGCTTTGCGTGATAATTTGAAACTCTTGCATCACTCAACCTATCAATGAGTTGACTAATGTACAAAAGACCCATATGATGTTCCTGCAATGTAGCATCCCACAGCACTTATTACTGAGAGGATCACAATGATAATGCTCATAAACACAATAATCGCAGCAACCAGTATCTCAGCAATCCCACCTGTCCCATACACTGAATCCCTACGCCCGCAGTTTCATTTTACAGGTAAAAAAGACTGGCTTAACGACCCAAATGGACTGGTCTATTATAAAGGCACGTATCATATGTTTTATCAGTATAATCCAGGTGTGGTTGGATGGGCGTTTCCGAGTCACTGGGGGCATGCTGTAAGCAAGGATTTGGTCCATTGGAATGAGCTCCCCGTAGCGCTCTATCCTGATCACCTGGGCAACCGTGCATCGGGCAGTGCTGCAGTTGACTGGGATAATACTTCCGGCTTCAAGACCGGTAAAAAAGACGTAATAGTAGCAGCCTTTACAGCAATGGGGGATCGCGGACAGATCCAATGCCTTGCATATTCAAATGATGGAGGGCAGACTCTGATCACATACTCAGGCAATCCGGTCATCCCGGAAGGCCAGCGCGATCCTAAAATCTTCTGGTATGAACCTGCAAAGACGTGGGTGATGGCATTATTCGCAACCGAGAAGGAAGTTGATGGTATCAGGATTTACAACTCTCCGAACTTAAAGGACTGGACCGCCATGAGCTTCCTGCCGGGGTTCCATGAATGTCCTGACCTTTTCCAACTGCCTCTGGATGGCGATATAAAGAACCAAAAGTGGATAATCCACGGTGCAAGTGGAGATTATTATGTTGGTTCATTCGATGGACGCACATTCTCTCCTGAGACACCAAAACATAGAGCTGATTATGGTGAAAACTACTACGCAGCCCAGACCTGGAACGATATGCCTGCCAGGGACCAACGCAGGATCCAGATTGCCTGGATGGCAAACGGCCAGTATCCAGGTATGCCATTCAACCAGCAGATGTCATTCCCCTGTGAGTTGACCTTGAAAACACTTCCGGACGGAATCAAGATGTGCAGGTATCCAATTAAAGAGATCAAGTCTTTATATGGAAAGAAGCACAGCTGGAAGAACCTGGTCATTACCCCCGGTGATGACACTCAATCAGAAATAAATGGCGACCTGTTCGATATTTCACTTGTAATAGACCCAAAGCAAGCCTCGGAAATCGGGTTCAACATAAGGGGTGAAGTTGTGAAATACAACGTCAGTGACCACAAACTCACCTACCGCAAAGCCTCAGCCGATCTGACACCGGTAAACGGCAAGATAAAATTGCGCATACTTGTCGACAGAACATCCATAGAAATCTTCGGCAACAACGGAGAAGTCAGCATATCCACCTGCTACCTCCCAAATGCAGACAATCACAAACTGGAACTGTATTCCACAGGAGCCCCAGCAAAAGCAGTCTCCCTGGACATACACGAGCTGAAATCAGCATGGAATTTGGCTGAATGAGCTAGCCCGCATTATTCATGATTGACTCGCTTTCAACCCTACTACCGGTCGAAAGCAGAATTTGGTGAATAAAGCGGGCTAGTCATACGATAGTTCCATGGGATAAATTATGCCTGAGCCGCAGCTCCAGCAGATTTCTGTTGTGATAGTCTACGCACATTCAAAGCACCGAATATAAAGGTCATCAACATGTGGAAGAAAATAGCAATAGGTTGTTTCAGTTTTACGGTTCTATTCCTCATTTTGCTTGGAGGTGCAGCATATAAGCTGTGGAATATCTCCGGTTTGAAGCGACCAGCTTCCCTCAACACTCTTGGAGTTAAAACAAATACGGGATACATATCCAAACCGTCCATCATTTCTATAAAAGATGTCTACTATGTTACTGACATGGCAACTGATGCCAAGGGCAATATTGTGGTTGCAGGGCTACTAGGTGCGGCTGTAATTAATCCGGATCTATTGGTCCCCATGTCTGGTATTAGATGGCAGGATTTTGATGTAAATAGTGTCTCAATAGTCAAAACCAGGACGGATGATCTCCACTTTCTGGCCTGCGGATCTGAGGAATCTGGGGTGATATTGCTGGATGCGAGAGGCCAGATTGAGTGCAAATTTAAGTATAACTCGGATATGGGTAAAATTGCGGCTGGTGGTGTAAATGGCGATAATAAGCTCGAGTTTGCAGCTGCATTAGGTGACGGGGGAGATCTTCATTTATTTGACCATTCCGGAAATGAAATATGGGACCAAACTCATCGGAAGGCCTGGCATGTGGAAATGGAAGATATCAATAAAGATGGAAAAATGGAGATCATCAATAGTGATTCTGCGGGTGAGATAGTGGTAAGGGACGCTGCAGGAACCATAATCAAACAGAACAAACCAGCCATATCTCTGTATGATTTCTCGCTCTGTGCATGGCCAGCCAGAACATCCAACCGACTCATTCTCTCTCCCAGGAATCAAGGTATTATTGTATTTGATTATGATGGAAATACAATTGCCAGTCTCCCCGCTCCGGATTGCACAAGACTGGCAGACATGAGAGGCATCTGGGTCAAATTGTATCCCGGGGAAAATGACTACTTTGCCGCACTGGCACATTTTATACAATGGGACCGCTCCATACTCTACATCTATTCTCCTGACAACAAACTAGTTTACCAGGAAGTCCTGCCTGAGTATTGTATTTCAATGAATACCGCAGTAGATAAGAAAACAAAGAGCGAATTTCTTCTGATAGGTGGACTTGATGAAGTGTTGCAGTATTCGGTGACTACTGGGAATGAATAATTACTGTGATCTCTATTCTGTTTACTTTCCACCCCACTCATGATATAAATACAATTGTACCAATTTCCTAAAGTTGAACTGTTGCAGTTCGGTCTGTCCATATCCCGGGAGGTCAGTATGTTGCGTTCTTACCGTTTGGCAATCCCTTTGTTATTGCTCATGTTGGGTATTCTGGCTGGTTGTGGAGGTGGGGGTGGTTCACAGGACCTTCAGAGCAACGGCAGCGTTCGGGGTACGGTTGATACTTCCTCGCTTGGTTCCGGTGCCAACAGCGTTGTTGTGTCTTTGGATGGGATGAATATCTCTGCACCGATGAAATCTGATGGCAGTTTTATGCTCCAAAATGTGCCTCCTGGACTGCATACAATGGTGGTCAAAGCAAATCGGAAGGCCGGAGCAATGGTTGTCCTGGTTAGCGGCGGTAAAGAGACAAATGTAGGCCAGATGGTCCTGCGTGGATCGGGACAGATTGCAGGACTGGTTACTGATTCCTCATCCGGGAGTCCGGTATCGGATGCCCTGGTGACTGTTACTGAAATGGCGCTAACGACATCCAGCGACACTCCACATCCTGTCCGGGAAGCCCATACAAACTCCAATGGAAGTTACACAGTGGATGCTATTCCTGAGGGAGAATACCTGGTCACCATCAGTAAAGATGGTTTTATCGCTGCAACTCTGGATCTATACGTTTCCACTGGCTCTACTGCAACCGGTGATACAGCATTGAAAGTTGTTGATCCTAATGCAGGGTCTATGCAGGGTGTGGTCAATGGAAATAACGCCGACGGTTCTCTGAGCACCATCAGCGGAGTATTCGTAGTTTTGACACCAAAGGATGGTGAGGTTCCTCCTCCGGTTATACCTATGCCGGCATATGCGACAGGTCAGAATGACAAGAAGATCGATCTGTACCCTATGCCTCCGTTGTACCAACAATACTATGCTTATACTGCAGATGACGGTACATACCAGATCGATGGCATACCTGCTGGTGACTATACAGCCACTGCAATGCGTCCCGGTTTCGACACTGCAACGCAGAGTGTGACAATCACAGCAAAGCAGTCCTCAAAGGTGAACTTCACCTTAACCATGTATGTGATTCCAACTGGTATCGTCACAGGCACTATTACCGACGCGTCTACAACAAAACCGATAGCAGGAGCAACTGTAATAGCCGTTATCTACGGACCGTGTTTAGATAATGGCAAGCCGGTGCGCAAAGGACCTGCAATAGCTGTTCCAGGCACGGGTATTGGATTTGACGTAACTGCCACTACGGATGAAAATGGCAGATACAAGTTGCGAGTGCCAACCAGCACCTATGCAGTTGACTGTTTTGCAGAGGGATATGATCAGAAAGAACAGGTTGTGACTATTGTTCAAGACCAGACTATTACCGTTGACATGGCTTTGACTCCCACTCCTGTCAATCCAAATACAAGAGTCACTCTCACTGGTCTGGTAACAGAACCGAAAGATTCAAGTGGCGCATTGACCCCATCAGCCGGTGCAACAGTGCATCTGATATCGAGTGTTATGTCCGGCGAAACAATTCTCCCGTCGGATTATGCCGCCACTACCGATAATAATGGCGCATACACAATAACTGCTCAATCCGGAAATTATTATGCTTATGCTGAGAAAGATGGAAATATCTCTGATTCCATCAACCTCAGGCTCTATAGTGATGTACAGCAGGATTTCGAACTGTTACTCGGAATAGCACCTCCGCCCCCTCCAATTCCCGCTTTAAAATAATGATTACAGATGACTCATCCCTTGAATCTTGGAGCAGGGGATGAGTCAAATACAGAGCTTTTTACTTTACACCGATCCGATCAAGCGCTTTTACAAGATCATCGTGCCTTTTGGAATACAATTCCGGTGTATCTTTATAGCACCCTCGTTCCTTAGTTGCAGAGGATGTAGTGTCGAGTAAATATGCATATCGTTTCGATAACTCCGGGTGTTTTTTCAGGTAGCTATCAAGCATATACAGCAGGTCATAGTCTTCGAAAGCATCCCTCTGTTCACACAGGCGTATAGAGGGAACAACCGGTGTGAGCCAGTCCTTGTTTCGCTGATCAGGATCGCTGGCATTGTAGAACATAAACCCATCGCCATTGAATCCGGTGTTGATCGCATGGCTTACCCAGGGATCAGACCAGTAGCAGTCAACAGCCCAATATAAGTATCCCTGTACTCCCTGGCTCCACATCCACCAGACCATCGCGCTTGCGCCAGTTCCTCTCCAGTCTATCTTCCAGGGGTCCGGAAACTGCGATGGACCGGTACCCATGCAGGTGTAAATCCAGCTCTTGTCCCCAATGGCTTTTCTCTCCGTCATGAACTCCGGATTGAAATCAGTGCTATGAGGGCACCAGATATTGACTCTGCCTGTCATTTGCGAATATGTACCGGGATAAACCGTGCCAAGTATCTGATAACCGGGATCAACTGCCTTAATGAAATCGCAGAATCTGGCTATACCTGCAGCTTTTTCAACAGGAACTTCATCAAAGTGATAGAAAAGAAATCGGTCCATCCATCCCTTTGCCCTAAGATGTTCAGACACAATCTTCAGCTTTGCTCTGTATTCCTCCCGCTGCTCACCCTGGGGTTCATCAGCTGCCCAGCCTATAAAATCCAACCGGAAGCATGTGATTCCTAGATCAAGATACTTTTTAACCTCATTATCAAAGAGCTTCCAGTCAGCCGTCCAGTTTCCGTCAGTGCCCTTGATCAAGGTCTTATCCCAGGGCAGTTTAGGGGGGCTGGTAAATCTATACTTTAGACCTTTGATACAGTCCGCATTGTAGTCTTCAGCACCGACCGTTGGGGTAGCATGTCGAATAAGAAACCATACATGTGTGTTCAGATAAGGGGTAACCGGAATGGTCACATTGCGGACATCCAGGCTGATGCGCATTGTCCGTTTCTCTTTGCCAACAGTTACAGTCACATTCCCGTTGTATTTGCCGACCGGTGCATCCCGTGGCACGTAAATGTCCAGCCAAATAGACTGCGATCTTCCCGCCTCAACACTGAATGCTTTTGGTCCAACCAAAGGGTCAGGATATAAACCTGATATAAAGTAACCCCACAGATTTGGATATGCAATATTCAGATAGTAAGCAAGATACAGCTCCGGTTTGATAATATAACCTTTCGGCCCTTTGAATTGCCCTATGCTGACAGTTGCATTGGACATATCTTTTGCAGTCCTGAGTATGATCTGTGCAGACTCCCCTTCACCCTTTGCAGCCGTCAGCTTTACCTCTTTATCACCTCTAATCGGCAACTCAGTAGAACGATATTTCCTCATATTTGAGACTGCCAGCAGGTCGAACGAACCTTTCAATGATTCTGCTACAACGGCCTTTGAAACCATAGCATCGATATTCTTTTCGAAGTAAACACAAGCTTCACATGCTTGTTTCAAGTCTTGTGATCCCATTGCTACTTGGGCGCTCCTGAGATAAGCCGATAGATTTCGCATCTCAATACTTCTGGGTGATCCAGGAATATTTTGTTTAAGTATGTTAGTCTTTTCATTAAATTCTTTTGCACGACTCGATGCAAATCCTTTCACTGCATCGGTAATTCCCTTGGTATCCGCAATCGAGTTGAACTTCACCTGCTTGAAGCTCTTGATATCAGTCGGATCGTCAGATTTTGCCCATGACGATACTTCAGAAACAGGAATACGAGTTCTTACGATGTTCATTGGAATAGTATCATCGGTCCACGGATAGTAACCAAAAGCTGATAAAGCTATAGAAGCTTCTGCAGTCCATACGCCGTCGGAAATAACAGCAGCAGATTTGCCATCGGTCAGCCAGTAGTGGCCATCTGCCTTATATACAGGTCCGGGAGCATATACACTTTTATCCGCAGCCACACTGTCTGCCATACCTCCTCCCGGGCTGAGCCCTATCCAATAGCAGCGCTCAGGATACAATTTAGATGCAGCCAGATAGAATACAACCCGGTCATCGTTGTCGATAGGGGAGTCATACCCCTGGCAGTTCCTAACAAGTTTGGAAGTATCCGGTTCATCGCACTTCACCAGGAAATACATTCGGTTCGAATCAAAAGTGATCTTAACTGTAGTTGAAGCTGAGATACTCGTGATACCTGGCCCGGGGTTGTCCAGCCGAAACTCAGCAGCGGATCCCCAACACGAATCGTCACCCTTGCCATCTATATCAGGAGGAGTTTGGGTGGATAATACAATCGGTACAGCTGTAGCTGTGTTGCACAATACCAACACCAGACATGCCATCCAGCAGAGCACAAGCTTCATTCGGAGTGCTAATCGCATATTTATCTTTACCACTTTCTCCAACCCGGGAATGCGGGAGCATATTTGTTATGATTATAAATCGCTTCATTCTCATCAACAAGATTAAAGCCTGGAGCAATTTTTTGCACGGAATACATTACATCGTATGCCACCCATGCGAGCCATTTATCCCGTCTTTGAGCTCTCATTACTTCCAGAGCAGCCTTTCCCGGTTCACCATATTCCAGCATTGCATTACCCACTATCCGCCAACCATAAGCTGCATCATCCCGGGTGCATCTATCACCATATTTTGAGAACAGATTCTGCAAGTTTTCAACAGTTTCTACTTTCTGTTCAATTGATAATAGTGGAGCCATATACCCCAGCCCCTTGGCTGCATGAATTTGAATTGTGCTGCAAGCAGTATTGTCATGCATAAAACCACTTAAATCAGAGAGAAACTGTGAGCGCTGATAGTCATTCATTTCCATTCTCAACCCAACCAGACTATCAATTGCCCAACATCGGTTTTGATACTCTTCTTTAAGGTTATGCATAACATCGCGCATTGGTTGATATACCTTTTCAAGCATTCCTCTCTTACCGAGTGTGTACAAAGCTCGAATGCAAACTTCACGCACTCCCGGACTGGCATTTTTCAATCCAGGTAGCAGCAAAGGAAAGGACTTTTCCTTCATATTGCCCAGAGTAATGGAGCAGGGGATCTTGAACTGAAACTGAGAGTCCTTCTGCAGAGCTTCCATAATACGCTGAGGGGTTTTAGGCCCATTAAACTTATTCAGAGCATTTGCCGCAGCAATACGAACTGATGATTCCTTATCAAACAGCTCATCTTCGAGATTAGAAAGGAACCGCGGATCATTCAGTTTTGATAAAGCATAAGCAGCTTTACGTCGTACCAGGACTTGCGGGTCTTTGGTCAGAGGTGCTACTAATGCAGCATCGACTTCGAGTTTACCCGATGCAATATCATCCAGGGTCTGTGCACGCAGCTTCCAATCTGCACTTTTAAGGGATTCTATACTCACAGATTCAAGTGAATACCGTTCAATACCGTTTACTGTCCATGTAATAACGGCAATAGGCGTAATCCCGGCATCTACATAAGGCACCCAGTGCGGTGCATAAGGGCTTGCGGTGCGCAGGGTGATTTTGACTGGTTTACCTTTGCACTCTTTGAGTAGGAGATCAAGAGTCTTCTTCTGGTCTTCAGTCTCACCCAGCTGCACCCAGAGCTCATCAATCAGACCTTCTGCTATCCATGTCCTCCAGTCCAACCGGATCATACCGGTACCGGGTATGTCATGTCCCCACCAGGGCTGCACATAATCCGGTTCTTTGGAATCAAGTATCATTGATATTTTCTTACCTTTCAGAGCCAGAGCAGTGTGTAGTTCTCGCAGGAACTGCGTTACAAACTTCCCCCGGCAGTCATACCAATGGTTCTTCTGCTCAATGGTAAGGGTATCTTTGCGCAGATCAACATCAGGATAGCGTTTATTAAACTTATCAACAACAGGTTGCTCAAATCCGAATTCATCCAGATAGCGAAGCCCAAGGTTTTCTACATAAGTATAGAAATTGATCCCGTCGTAACCATTTTTGATTACATGGTTGGCGTAGCGTTCAACAAGAAGTTTTCGCACCTGAGGGTAACCGAATGAAAGAGGGCCAGGACTGCGGCGTTCACCCCATCTGTCCATCGAACACCATTCAGGGTGTTTGATTCGTAACTCATCTTCAAATAGATAAGGACATATGATGCCGGTATCAGGTTGCACACCGTGTTCAAAAAGGCCGGTGTAGAAGAATATTTCCATATGATTCTTCTTTGCAGCTTTGACGGCGGCCTCGTGGATTTTGATTTTATTTATCAGATATCTTTTCCAGTTGGTGTGCCAGTCATAGGTTTCTATGTCGAAATATCCCACTTTGTAGGACTTGTCCCAGATGCGTTCCTCGCGCCAGTACATTCGATTAATGCCGTAAGTACTGGACATCCACTCGAACATAGCATTAATAGTCGCTGGGCTGTCAACCGGTTCAACCTCATAATTCCATAGGTTGTCTCCTACGCCGCAGAAAGCATATATAGGCTGTTTGCCCGAAACGCCGGCATTAGAGGCAGAATTAACCTGTGTACAGCTCAAGATCGTGATGATTAGCATACAAGATAGGACTGTGTATAAGCTCATAAAAACCTCTATTCAACCGACTTCAATATGGAGCAAGTATACAACCTTTTCCTGGAAAGTCAATTAAGCCATATTTTCTTTTCATGATTTTTAAACACCATGTTTATCTCAAATCCAAACAGGGGTATAGAACTTAAGCAGGCTTACACATAATGGTTAGCCTGCCACTAAAACTATTGAATAGCAGCAAATAGAAGGAGATCAAATATATAATGAAGTGGCGATGTGGAGTTTGTGGTTACGTATCCGAGGGAGCTGCCGTTCCGGACCAGTGTCCTAATTGTAAAGCACCAACAGAAAAATTCGATGAGCTGAAAGCCGAAACCGGGCTGCTGCAGTTGATTGATTTCAACAAGCTGGGAGTGGCCAAGGGAACGAACTTTGAAGAGGATCTCAAAGCTCAGTTCTATGGGGAATGCGCCGAAGTCGGTATGTATATTGCAATGTCCCGACAGGCTGAGAGAGAAGGCTATCCGGAAGTTGCAGAGACAATGAAGAGAATCGCATGGGAAGAAGCCCACCATGCAGCAAGATTCTGTGAACTCTTGGGTGGAATTTCTGAAAGCACAAAAACAAACCTTGAGAATCTTGTTGCCGGCGAATCCGGAGCAAACAGTGGCAAAAAAGGCATCGCAGTCCGAAGCAAAGCAGAGAATCAGGACGCCATTCATGACGCCATCCACGAAGCATGCAAAGACGAAGCCCGTCACGCATCAGCTTTCTACGGTCTACTAAAGAGACTGTTCGGCGGATAATAGAAAATAGAATAGGTTTTACACAACACCACGTTATGCTGGATGTGTTCCAGCGTCCATAGATTCCCACCAGGGAACAATGATGGAACTTGATTCAAATCAAGATGACGTGGTGTATCCTCGTTTAATGCTATTGCATCTGTAGTGATGTAACGGTTCAAAGTTGCTGGGATTTGTCATCCTGAGGAACGAAGGATCTGCTTTTTAAAAGATAAAAACAGATCCTTCGTTCCTCAGGATGACATGGTATCAATATCACTGAACTGTTACGTAGTGATTGCCTTTTAACCATCTACCAACTATAGTATTCACTATGGAAAACAAGTTTGTTATTTGGTTCACAGTAGCTCTCATGTTAAGCGTGGCTGTTAGTTGCTCTGCGGGTCAACGCTCGTTTGATTTTGTGTCAGGCAAGCTGGCTGTCAGTTTTCATCCCGACAGTAACTGCCTGTCCGCTTCGTACGGTGGAGCTTTCATAATCCGCAACTCTTCACTATGGGTCCACAATCCGGCTTGGAACCACTTGTTCTATGGTTACAACCAGATAAAAGACCCGATCGAGATCAGAAACATCGAAGGTGGCCAGGAAGCGGTCATTACCCATAAAAATGATGACTTTATAGCTACTCAGTGGGTAACCCTAAAGGGCAATACCTTCACTGTGCGCCTCAAATTCAAGCTGGCCAGGGATATTCCGGATGCCGACCTGGAATATTGCCTGGGCACCTTTTGTGCAGCGCTGATTACCGGAAGGTCTTTCAATGCCATAACTGAGAAAGACGTCATTGTCAATGGAATTGTCCCGGTTTATTCGCACATATCTGATCCATTCAAGTGCCAACTCACCCCAGACCCATTTAAGAAACTTCATATAGATTCTCGTATCGGTGGAATTACTATCGAAGCCTCAGGCAACCCGAGTTCAATTTTTATGATGGACTATCGGAGAAACCTGTATGAAGCATCCGATGTCGTTCCTGTGTTCTGGTCCGGGATGAATCAGCATCTTGAATATGGCAAAGAATACGACCAGACTATTACAGTCACCATCACACCACCTGTCAGTAAACCCCAGCCGGTTGTTACACCTGCAAGTATCGAAGCAAAGGTCAATAAGGTCTCAAATCTCAGGACAGCTCATTTTGATCCGATATACATAATCCCTGAACCGCAGAAGATGAAGCTGACAAAAGAAGCATTTACATTAAATGCCAATACCAGGATTGTGGTATCAAATAGAGCTGCTGCTGAAGACCTTCTCGGAGCAGAGTCATTTGCTGGAGAAGTAAAACTATTGTACGGTTTTCAGCTAAAAGTTATACATGAAAGCGAAGCAGCAGCTGGGAATATCATTCTGGTAGGAGAAGCAGCATCAAATAAACTCCTGGCAGATGCAGCCTCCAAAGAGTTCCTGCGTGCTCCTGCAAAGGAAGAGGGATATGCCCTGAAAGTCACCCGGAACTGTGCACTTGTCCTTGGTCATGACCGCAAAGGCACATACTATGGTATGCAGACCCTCAAACAGCTTGTCAGGGCAGATATAAAGAGAGCATTCATCTCAGGGTGTCTGATCAGCGACTGGCCAAGCCTGAAATTTCGTGGACTCCACCTGTTCACCGGCAATAAAGCACTGCCTTTCCACCAGAAGCTGATAGATCGGATTCTGGCTCGCTATAAAATGAACCAACTGGTCCTTGAAGTTGATTTCCTGAAGTGGAACACCGATCCCACCATTGCTATGACCTGGGCTGAAGACCAATCAGACATAACTAAAGAGATTGCCTATGCAAAGGACCACTTTATTGAGATCAATCCTTTGTTGCAATCCCTTGGACATTGTGACTGGCTGTTTTGCAATGGCAGGAATAAGAACCTTGCAGAGAACCCGGATCTTCCTTACGCTTACTGTCCCACAAAGCCTGGAATCTATGACTACATATTCAAGTTCTACGATGAGACAATAAAGCTTTTCAACAATCCGAAGTTTGTGCATATAGGTCACGACGAAGTAATGGAACCCGGTGGATTTCCGAGGGATGCGGAGTGCAAGAAGCGCAGCGCTGAACAGATATTCATTGATGACACTCTGAAAGTACGGGAGCACATTGCCAAATCAGGTTCCCGGATAATGATGTGGGGAGATATGCTGCTGACTCGTGGTGACAGCCCGGATGCTACAAATGCAGATACTCAGAAGTCCGCGAAATGGATGCGGGATCAGCTTCCGAAAGACGTGATGATAGCTGACTGGCACTATGCACCTGATAAGCCCGAAGCATATAAATCCCTGAAGATCTTTATGGATGAAGGTCACGATACAGTTGCTGCTACCTGGTTTACTCCAGCCAATATCGAAGCTTTCTCAAAGCAGGCAAAAAATGTCGGAGCTTTAGGATTATTGCAGACTACCTGGGCTGGGTTTGAGAGCAGTGAAAACAATATCAGGGACAGTTTCAACCAGTTCTCAGCAGTTATTCTCGCAGCCGAATATGCCTGGAACAGCGGAAAGACCAGCGTTGACCGGTTACCATACAATTGGGATGCAGAGTTCCGCAAGCAGTGGAATCCAAAACCAATAAGTATTAAAGGAGAGTCGGGTTTTACTCTTGACCTGTCTCCGGCTTGTAATATTGACCTTAGGGATAATGGGAAAGGTTGGATGAATCTTGGCCCGCTGCATGATTTGTCGCAACTCCCGGCAGGTGAAACGAGATTCAAAGGTGACTTATTCAGAATTGCAGGCAGCAAAGCAAATCCGCGTGCAATTCGTCTTGCCAGTTCACTGGATGTGGACAATGCATATCCGGAGAGTGTGGAGATCGGTATAGGCCAGAAAGTGAATTCTCTGCTGTTCCTGCACACTTGCGCGTGGACTGATTCGATCAAGCGGTCGATGGGGGCATATAAAGTAGTATTTACGGATGGAACCAGCGAGATCATAAATCTGGTCTATGGGGACAATATAGTTGCCTGGACAGATAAGAGAGCGCTGAGTGATATCGAAAGAGCCTGGGAAGGACTGACAAAAGATGGCGAAAAAGTCTCACTGCAGAGGCTGCAATGGAACAACCCATATCCCGATAAGCAAGTCAAATCCATCATATTCAGCTCCACCACCACCGAATCCGGCCCAATCCTGGTAGGACTGAGCGCAATTCAATAACAACTGTCATCCTGAATTGTCATCCTGAGGAACGAAGGATCTGCTTTTAGGAACCTCTGAGTAAATAGAGAACAGCAGATCCTTCGTTCCTCAGGATGACAAAAACAGGATGACAGCATGAGGAAGTGTAATATGTCAGCAATCAATACATACTATTCCGTAACACCCAGAATGGTACCGGCAAATAAGCGCAGCACCATCACAATCGCACCTCTCTTCGACCACTGCCGCTTGAAACCCGGGGTAGAATATCGCCTGAGCTGCCATCCTGCTGGTGGATACAACTATCAAACACGCCAACTCCCCCATAATCCCATTGATTTCACAATTACCAATGGCAAGCTGACATTTAATTTTGATTTTGAATCCGAGCAAGAATACGTAGTAGTCTTGAACAGTATCAAAGATGGCATCGAGCAGTCTGTTGCGGAATTCCGTTTATACGCTCTGGAACCGGACCTGTTCTCTCGCAAAGCTTACAAAGGCGATACCCACCTGCATACATACTATTCAGACGGCAAGGAGTCACCAGCGTTCGTTGCTGCATCCAGCCGGATGATCGGCTTGGACTTCATGGCTATTACCGACCACCGCCAGCACGCCCCATCCCTTGAGGCTATCGAAGCCATGGAAGCCCTGGACACGGATATGCGGATATTCCCGGGTGAGGAAGTCCATTCTCCGGAAAATCCAGTGCATATAGTCAACTTCGGAGGCAGGATAAGCGTTAATGCACTCTTCTCACAGGATGAGTTCGCTGAAGGAGTCCAGTCGATAATAGACACCCTGACCGATCTGCCATCCGAAGTAGACCCGTATACCTATGCATCCTGCGTATATTGTTTTAACAAGATACGCGAGGGTGGGGGTCTGGCCATCTTCTGCCATCCCTACTGGTTCGCTAATCGCCAATACGATGTCCCCGAATACCTGACAGACTTGCTGTTGGAAAGACAACCCTGGGATGCGCTGGAAATAATCGGAGGATACTTCAAACACGAACTGGAATCCAACACCCTGGCAGTAGCCAGATATCACGAGGAAAGATCCAAGGGGAAGCGTTTACCCATAGTAGGAGCAAGCGATTCCCACGGCTGTGCCAACGCCGATCTATTCGGCTGGTACTACACAATAGTCTTCTCCGAAACCGATGATCTTCCAGACATTGTTCGCAACGTAAAAGATCTATACTCAGTAGCCGTAGAATCCATCCCGGAAGAATCCACCAGAGCCTACGGACCATTCAGACTGGTAAAATACGCCCAGTTCCTGATCAGAGAAATCTTCCCCGAACACGACAAACTCTGCCAACAAGAAGGCAACCTGATGCTGTCCGCAGTAGCCGGAGACACAACCGCCAAAGATCGCCTGAAGCTTACCAAAGGAGCTGTAAAAAACCTGTACAAAAACCTGTGGGGCTACTAATTACGTACAAACCTGTCCTATAAGTCTTGTATGTCCTATTCGTCCTATAGATCGGAGCAACAATGAAACCTGCATACACATTCAAAAAATCAAACGAACTGTGGGTTGAAGCCAATAAGTATATACCCGGAGGCTCCCAGGGGACCAGGCAGCCGGAGTATCCGGAGCATCCCATTTACTTCGACCGTGCCAAGGGCTGTCGGATGTGGGATGTGGATGGGAATGAGTTCATAGACTTCCTGTGCAGTATCGGTCCGATCATTCTGGGTTATTCGTATGATTCGGTAAATGAAGCTGTCTGCGATATTGTTAAAACCTCGTTCCAGTCGTCTATGAATCATCCGATAATGATCGAAGTCGCAAAAATCATAACCGAAATGGTCCCCAGCGCGGATGGTGTCCGGTTTATGAAGACTGGCACAGAGGCTACCCAGCTTGCAGTTCGCCTGGCCAGGCACATCACCGGCCGAATGTATGTCGCCAGGCACGGTTACCACGGTTGGGCCGATCTGTTTATGGGCCATTTGAGCCTACCGGGAGTCGATAAGGACGCATCAGACAAAGTCCTGCCGTTCGATGGCACCGCAGAAGGGCTCGATAAGTTCCTGAAAGAAAGCCCTCATGAATTCGCCGCTGTAATGATCTGCCCGGCTGATGTTAAGCCTTTCACGCACGAGAACTACCAGGGGATAATAGATGCAGCGCATGCGCACGGTGCATTGGTTATATTCGATGAGATCAAATCCGGTTTCCGGATAGCTCCGGGTGGAGCACAGGAATATCTCAACGTCTTGCCGGACATAACCACGCTCTCGAAAGGAATCGCAAATGGTTACCCTTTGTCGGCTATAGTCGGTAGAGAAGAAGTAATCAAAGAGCTCCCAAGCGCGGGTATAGCTGGTACATTCTCAGTAGAAGGCCTCTCCCTGGCTGCTTCTCTTGCAACGCTGAAAGAGATCAAAAATAACAATGTAGTCCCACATCTCTACAAAATGGGCCAGCGGCTGATTGATGGTCTCAACGAGATCTTCCAAAAGCACGGTATGCACGAAGCCAGGGCCTATGGAGACCCAGTGCCGTCAATGCCCAGACTCCAGTGGCGTGAGGGCACAATCGCAAACGGCGTCCAACTGATCAAAGATGAGGACTTCCACTTCTTCTTCAGCGAACTCCTAAAACACGGAGTCTACCTGTCAAGCTGGCACGTAGCCTTCATGAACTTCTCCCACCAGGAAAAAGATGTAGATGAAGCACTGGAAATCTGCGACTATGTTATGGGATTAACAAAGCAGAAATTCAAGTAAGCCAGGGTGAACGCATCATATTATATCAACTGATCAGTTTTCTATAGGACAGATGGGACCTGTTTTGAATTTCGCGTGTTTGGCGCATTTTGCGGTCTTCCCTCCAAAAAATCTGCGAAAATCTGCGAAATCTGCGGATGGGTATTCTTTATGCGTCTTATTCAAAACCTGCTATAATATGCAGATGTAAAAATCAATGTCGAATGTCGACAATCTCCCTGAGGTGAACCAATTGGATATATCACTATTGCTTATTGTATTAATCCTGATTGCCCTGTCTGCGATGCCGGTCATGGCGGTCAAACCCACTCAAACTGAATTGAAAACAGCCAAACAATGGACTGCTGAGCATTTCGAGCAGTTTAAGGATACATCCACCCAATCAACCAAACTGCCGGAACCTGAGGCTGGGATTATTGTTATATCCAACAACGACCCCGTCCAGAAAAACTCCAAAGCAGGTACCCCTCTAAAAGTTGGAGACCAGGTCTTCCAACGTGGATTGTTTTGTCATGCATTCAGCCGGGTAATCATTCGTCTTCCAGCCGCAGGCAGCACATTCACTGCAGTTGCCGGTCCTGATAATAACGACCAGACATCCGGTGGACGCGGAAGCCTTGTAATGTCTATTGAAGTAGCTGGCAAAGAAGTTTTCAAGTCTGCTGTCATGCACGGCGGAGATAATGGCGTTCCGGTAAAACTTGATCTTAACGGAGCCAGAGAGTTCACTCTGCTTGTAGGTGATGCTGGGGACGGTATCGCATGTGACCAGGCAAACTGGGCAGATGCAAAAGTTACTCTGGCTGATGGCAGGGAAATCTGGCTGGACGATCTACCCTTCATCGGCAGTCAGTCTGTGATAGAGCGAAGTCGTTCCAATCCTCCGTTTTCATTCATATACAATGGCAAAGCGTCAGATGATATCTTAGGTAGCTGGACATTCAAGAAATCCACAAAGAAGCTTGATCAGAACAGGACTCAGACAACCCAAATCTATACAGATCCTGTAACTGGTCTGCAGTTGCGCTGTGAGATCGTGCAATATTCTGACTACCCGACTGTCGAGTGGACGCTGCACTTCAAGAACACAGGTAAAACTGATACCCCCATACTTGAAAACATCCGTTCACTGGATGCTAAGTGGAACAGGGACAGTGCAGAATTCCTGCTGCATCACGCTGTAGGTTCACCTTGTCTGCCTACAGACTATCGACCGTTGGAGACTTCACTTGAACCCAAGTCCATAACCCATATAGGAGCAGCAGGTGGACGCCCGACAAACTCGGACATGTCATACTTCAATCTGGATATGTCCGGCAAAGGGGTGATAATTGTAGTAGGCTGGCCAGGGCAGTGGGATTCCAAATGGATCAGAGATGAAAAAGACGGCCTGAGAGTTATCGCTGGCCAGGAGCTCACAAGATTCACCCTTCATCCCGGAGAAGAAGTCAGGACTCCTATGACCGTCCTGCAGTTCTGGCAGGGAGGAGACTGGATAAGGGCACAAAACATCTGGCGCAGATGGATGGTAGCACACAACACACCCAAACCCAACGGCAAGGTGCCTCCACCTCAGTTCGTAGCATCCAGCTCCAGGCAGTATGCAGAGATGATAAATGCCAATGAACAGAACCAGAAGATGTTCATCGACAGATACCTGGAAGAGGGGATCAAGCTGGATTACTGGTGGATGGATGCAGGCTGGTATGAAAACAAGACCGGCTGGCCGAATACAGGAACTTGGGAAGTAGATGCAAAGAGATTCCCCAACGGTCTTAGGGCAGTCAGTGACTATGCGCACTCAAAGGGTATTAAAATCGTCACCTGGTTTGAACCTGAGAGAGTAACTCCGGATACCTGGCTGACAAATGCCCATCCCGAATGGATTCTAAGTGGCAGCCTGCTCAATCTGGGCAACAAAGACGCGTGGACTTGGCTGACGAACCACGTCGACAAAATGATCACAGAGCAGGGGATCGATCTCTACCGGCAGGACTTCAACATGGACCCATTGTCAAACTGGAGAGCCGCAGATTCACAGGACCGGATGGGTATAACCGAAATCGGTCACGTAACCGGATTCCTTGCCTACTGGGATGCATTGTTGGAGAGACACCCTAACCTGTTAATAGACACCTGCGCATCCGGCGGTCGAAGAAACGATATCGAAACCCTCAGACGTTCAGTTCCACTCTGGAGGACAGACTGTGCCTTCGGATGCATCGGCACCCAGGCGCAGACATATGGAATATCTTTCTGGATCCCCTACAGCGGTACCGGGACCGTTGCCTGCCAGAACGCAGGATACTATGGTGATGGAGAAGGCAAAACCCCTGTTGAAGCTTACGCATTCTTCAGCAACGCAGCCCCCAGCCTGGGCTCCGGCATTGATCTGAGGATCAAAGACCTTGATTACCCAAAACTCCGCCAATTCATAAACTGGTTCAGAGAATACGTAGGTCCGAGTTTCTACGGAGATTACTACCCTCTAACTCCATATACAATCGATGAAAAGGACTGGATAGCCTGGCAGTTCGATAATCCCGAAGAGGGCAAAGGCGTAATAGAGGCCTTCCGAAGAGCAGAATGTCCTGACAACGCCAACCAGTTCAAACTCAGAGGTTTGGATTCTAAAGCTGAATACACCATAAAGGACCTTCTAGCCAACAAAACCTGGAAATCCAAAGGCTCCACCCTAATAAACTCCGGCCTCCACATAACGGTCCCGGAGAAGCCAGGAGTAGCTGTGATAGTGTATGAGAGAGTTAAGAGTTAAGAGTTGAAAGTGGAAAGTTCTGATCTCCCGGGCGATCCATGACCCGGGAGAATTCCCCAGACATCCTTGTCTGCTTACTGACCAGATTTGCATACTAGCCCGCTTTATTCACCAAGCTTCGCTTTTGACCGGTAGTAAGGGCAAAAGCTGATTCAATCATGAATAATGCGAGCCAGCAAAAAAAAATAGAACAAATGTGCTAATATCCCTTGAATTTAGCTTTCCAATATTGTAAAATACCTGAGTGTGCAGCATACAAACAATACATTTATTTCCAGCAGATAGTATAGCTGGGTAACCTGTATTATTCACCAAACTTTGCTTTTGGCGGGTAGTAGGGCAAAAGCTGGATAATCATGAATAATGCAGGCCAAGGAGAATATCATGTCTGATACAGTAATACCGGAACCAAAGATCGTTGAGTTCGGACCATATCGGGTAGTCGGAATGAACTACATTGGCAAGAATGAGAACCAGGAGATTGCTGCCATGTGGGGAGCAGAGGACGGATTTCTCAAGAGAATGTGCGAGATTCAGATGCCGGAAGATGCAGAGCATGTTTCATTCGGTATCTGCAGGTGCATTCCTGGAGTAACTGATGGAAGCTTTGAATACATAGCATGCCTGCCCGCAGCTGCTGACGCCTCAATACCCGACGGAATGATCGAAGCCACAATTGGCCAGGGGACTTATGCAGTTTTCGAAGTCGCCAACCTTGCAGCACTTACTACGGCCTGGGGGGAATCTCAAAAATGGCTGGAAGCAAGCTCCGAGTGGGAAGGCACGTGTGGCCCAGGCAGATGCGAATGCGCAACGCGTCCGTTCTTCGAATTATACCCATCCGACTTCACCCCGGAAGGCAGACTATATATCTATGCTCCGGTGCAGAAGAAATAATACCACGCGTTGAATGTGCAGTATAATATGTGCATCGGTATCAGAGCCAACGGGATATCTCTACAGTCATGGACTAACTTACATCCCCCAAAGTCCGGTGCCGATGCACCCTATCGCATATCCCGGAGCATTTTAATATGCAGCAAAACGCAAGACTGACTGACAAAAACACCCAACCTACTGATGCAGTGCTGGCAGAATGGTTGGGTGGCAAAGCATATGGTTTCTGGATACAAATCACCGATTTCATTAATAAGAACTACCCGGGAATCTTCGAGCCCGATTGGCTCTTCGGTGGGAAGAAACACGGCTGGTGCCTGCGGTTTAAGAAATCAAAGTCCTTCTGCACCCTTATACCGGAGAAAGAGAATCTTGCTATTCTAATAGTTTTCGGAGCACAGGAGAGAGAAAAAGTCGAAGGTATCCTTGACGAACTGACCCCCAATGTGCGAAAAGACTACGAATCAGCTACAACCTATCACGATGGCAAATGGCTGCTGATTAACCTGGATTCCGAAGAAACACTAAACGATACATTCAGTTTGTTGCAGTTGAAGCGTAAACAAAAGAAAACATCCCCCTGATTTCCCTTGCATAGGTGTCGGGGGGATGTGACACATTAATTATTCAGCAACATTCAGTTATCAGTAATAGAATTCTCCATCAATGCCATCAGTGTTTCAAGTCACTTTTCACGACATTCTGGAGACAATGGGGCAGGTGGTCGCCGTGGCCTCGGTGGATGATAACACACTCAATGCATTCCCCATGGAACTTGCAGGCAGCAGGGCAGGAGCAATAGTCCGGGCAGGAGGCCTTAACTTCTTCCAGGAACTCATCCTGCAAAGCCGATGCTTCCTCATTCTTTCCCTCCTTAAACAGATCCATAGCCCTGATTTCCTTCTCATTACCATCAATCATAATAGAAGCCTGTTCCTTCCTGAAGTCCGAAGTCTGAAGCCTGAAGCCTGAAGCCTCTCCCGTCATAATTTCCCTTCGACCTTCACCACCGGCCTCAGCATAACCGGACCAATCAAACCAGACTCCAGAAGTTGGGAGTCCTTTGTGTAGTGGTGCCAGGTTGTGAATGTATACCGTCCGGTTGGACTTGGTTTACCTTCAAGCACCCAGTCAGGCCACTTCACAAGCTGCATGCCATTCCACTCGCGGTCCTCCGGCAGTTGTTCATCACCAATCAACCGGTTAGGCCACAGGTTTGTTACCCGAATTTCCATGTGGTTGCTGCCTGCATGCACACAATTAGTGATATCAACCCGGAACGGTGGCTTCCACAATATTCCAAGGTATTTTCCGTTGATTGTCACTTGTGCAAAGTTCTTCACATTGCCCAGATCCAGGTATATTCCCTTGCCTTTGCCAATCATTGATGCCGGAACATTCAATTCCTTAACGTAAGTAGCTGTGCCTGAGAAATACTTTACACCGATGTCCGGATGATCCGGCCAGGAGATCAGTTCAGGCAGTGTGACTTTAGCCGGAGCTCCCCAGTTCGGAGGGAACCTCAGTTCCCACGGACCGTCAACATTCACGTTCGCAGGTAAGTCAGATACCTTTGCACTGACTACTTTTCCAGATGCACTCTTAAGCTGCACACTGCCTGGTTCCCAGAATGTGATCTGCGGCTTATTGTTTTTAATAATAATCTCGCTTTGGGGAACAGCTGATACACGTTCTCCAGACATCCGATAGAAGCCATCAGGTATGGAAAGCATGCTGTTTTCAGCAACTATTGCTGTTGCAGGTTTGCCATCCAGTGTGTAGTCAACCCGCATACGTTTCAAATGCATCGATGCCGGATCACCAGCTAGCTCATTGCTTGCTGTAACATATATCGAATTACTCTTAACTAGTGATGTCAGTTTGTTTGTAACATCGACGCTACCTGCACCATCAAGTGCTTCATATACAGCCTTCTTTATTATCAATTCAGGCAAAGCATTAGTAATAGCTTTAGACAGGTCCTCTGTTCGCTTTACAACGACAAAATGATCTTTCTTTACAGCTTGTTTTTTGAACACAACAAATACAGATCCGGTAGGCTCAAAGCTCAGAGGAATCGTAATACATCCATTTTTCTCCGAGTATACTGGAGCTGGCTTCATCTGACCGGTTTCCGCATCCCACAGTTCCGGAACTTTCCCGCTTACACGGAATGTGCAATAAGCTTCACGTGCCTGTTTGAGCGGATTAGCTACGAAGTAAACGTCCGCATTAGCAACACGGCGATGAATATATGGCACACGATCTATTGAAGACTCGAAATCAGGCTTGAGCCCCATATTAGCAAACACCTGGGTCAGAGGCTTGTTCCAGATGATTCGTCCTTTGCCATACTTAACCTCGGTCACTGTCTGACCGTCGCATTTGCCCCAGAGTTCGCTGGCAAGTGAAGCAATTTCATCATCACAAGCCGGATAATTCTTCAGGCTTGGTGAACGGACAGGCTTAGTCCCAACGACTGTTGCCCCATCAGCTACCAGTTGTTTGATCTTGCGCAGGAGTTCAGGTGTCATCGTCTCATCAGGAGGAAGAATCAGAATCCGGTATGACATCCCATCGGGCAGGACTATCTTCCCGTTCTTGACTACCATCCGCTTCATAATGACTTCACGGTTGCAGCCGTCATAGTCATAACCCTGAGGAAGTGCCGGATTGCCTGCTCGCAGGCTGACTGGAGTGGATTCACCGACAAAATACGCTGCGTCTGCAACGAATAACCCCTGAGAGAGCATATACTGGCATCTTGCCAGATATTGCAGCCATGCCGAACTCTGTTCCCACCATGTAACCGTCCGCTCAAAATGGAATCCCCACTGCCCCATAGTCATGCCGGGGAAACGGTTCATCCAGGGCTGGTGGGCATACCTGTGGAAGATAAAACGGTTGACACCCATGCAGTAGTTCAAATCACCTTGTGCTTTTAAGGAGTAGGGGTCATTCGTCCATTTGCCGTTTTCAGGAGACGCAGTGAATGACTCAGTCGCAACATATTTCCTGCCATAAGTGTGGGCAATGGACGCAGCCAGCTTGCATGTGCCGTCAGCTCCACCGCCGGACCAGAACTCACCCATCGGAATATCAGCCTGGCCGCCATATCCAATGTCTTCAAATGTGCCGTTGCCGTAAGGCTCAACAGATGCAGTCAAACCAGCCTTGTGGCAGAGTTCGGTAAACCGCAGGCAGTAGTTTTCCGCGAACATATCCGATATAACCCGCCGCACATCCCACAGGAACCGCTCAGTCTGCTCCACGCTACCTATCACGCGACCTGTGTATGCAGGCAAATAGGGGATCATATCATAGCCACATCGCTTCTTGAACTCTTCAGGGAGCTTTACTGTCCAGTTCTGGCTGCCTACTTCGTAGCTGTCGATCAGAGAGTCCATTAGCCCTTTACCGGCCAGAGGACCGATATCATCCAGCAGTTTCTCCATCATTCCTGCAAAGTGCAGGTCCATTGCTTCCCTGCTGAGCTTATCGACTTCCGGTCCTGTGCCTTCGATCGGCGCCGGGTGGTTATTCTTACCAGTAGGAGTATGTCCCATACGCAGGATTGTCCAATCACCAGCCGGTACATCCCAGTTCAAACGACCATCAGTTCCAACCTTGTTTGTCAGGTCGATTACATCCTCAGGTCGAAAAACACCACTTGCCGGGATTGTTGCACTTGTGTCGAGAGAAATCCCGTCTGTCCGTTCAAAAGCAGCTTTACCTACACTGTTGCTGATCCGTGCTTCGGTACCGGAGGGTTTCTTCATCGCATATACTGCTATGTCCTGGTAGAACTCCCAGCGGGTAGTCGGTTGAGGGAGTAGGTCAGAAAACTTCGAAGGACCGGAAACATTCGTTTCAGTAGTAACCACGATCTGCATTGCGTGTTCAGGTGTATTCCATTTACCGCCGCTGCTGGACCAGCCTGCGCAGTTCTCAATTGAGAGGAATAGTCCCAGCCGATGTGCTTCCGTCACCGCGTGCTTGAACATCGCACGAAATTCCGGGGTCATAAACCTGACCGGACCGGCAGGGATCTCACAGTCAACGATGACGATGGTCGCGCCGCCAACACCCGCCTGCTTCATTGCCTCAAGGTCTGCTGTGAGTCCTTCTTTGGTGATGTTGCCATTCATCCAGTGCCACCAAACCTGCGGTTTAGCAGACATTGGAGGAGACACAAACTCCTTCGCCAGATTAGGTCTCTGTGCCGAACTGGTCTGTGCATCAGATATCTCGTCCGCACACAAACTCCCGCCAACCAGCATCATCAGCCCAACAACAACCGCAACCCCCCGAAACCCCGAATACACTCCACGCAACACCATATCAATCCCCCCGATCATTTCTGGGATTTTTTGACAGGATTAACAAGATTAACAGGATTTACACGATCAATTATATACACACTAACTTATAAGAAACCCACCAACCCAATTCCCCCTTGGAGAAGGGGGCCAGGGGGATTGATTCCCTTCACTTTCAACTTTCAACTTTCAACACAACTCTCAACTTCCCTTCAGGATCTCATCCAACCCACATCTATCTTCCTGTTAATCTTGTTAATCCTGTCAAAAAATCCCTGATAACTAAAACAACCCTTCACTAGTAATAAACGAAACTCCATCCAGGTAAATCTGCGCTGTCTTTGGTGGTTTCTGCAGCGTCACATTGCCGTTCTTAGTTATCAGCAGCACTACAAATTCATCACGCGCAACCCCACCAGCGCATACAACAGTAGTTACTTGATTGAATGGCCGATATCCTTCAGGCAATGTAAACAGCAGCGTCCCTGGAGTCAGTGTTCCACTGGTTATGTTTCCCTGGAAGTAAACAAACTCATCACGCTTTGCTATCCGAGCACCGCCGTCCGTTGCACCGTCTACCCAGGAATTCTGGAATTTCGGTGACATGAATGCAGCCGGAGCCTTGGCGCTGCCACCGTTGGCTGCTGTCCATGTTCCCCAGGCTGTTCCTCCGGTTTTACTGGTCCGGATCGACACCTGTGAAGCTGCCGTCTCCCAGGAAGTCAGATACTGCACCGTTATCCCGTCTGGAGCCCGGACAGTCATCACCATCCCATCGATCGGCCACTTTACAGCACTCCCAGCAGCCCTGCATACACTTATACCATATGGATAAGCAGACGGCAGTTCCTCACCGTTTCTCTGGCTCATTGAACCCAGGTTTTGCAGGTTATTAAAAGCATAGTTCCGCACCCCAGGCACTGCCAGAGCATCAGCTAGTCTTCCCCAAATCCAGGAATTAGCAATCTCCAGTGGATGCACGGTATTGCCGAAACTGACAGGATCGTGGAAATTGGGGTCAGTTCGGAAAGGGTCATCCATCCATCCGGGTGTTATTGGGGCAGATGGCTTAACAGTATCATTCCAAGTCCCGCCGGCGCCGTTTCGTGCATCTGCAATGTATCCCGCTGTATCGAAATAGAAGCACTGATAGTCACGCGCAGCCTGCCGAAGCGCCTGCCGTTGAGGCCACGCCTGGGTCTCATCCCGCTTGTGGGAAGTGTCTCCGACTGCATTTGATATCTTTATCACAATAGCTGTCTGCATATATGTTCTCAGAGAACGGATATGCGCCAGCTTCTCCCTGTATATCTTAATGAACTCGTCTACAGGCTCAGTATCGTTTATTCCAAAGCTGATAATAATACATTGAGCTGCCTTTATATTCTCATCAGACACATGGAACTGCGCAACCGTTGTCCCGCTGACAGACAGGTTAGTAATATTAGCTTCAAACCCTCGTTGCCTGAGCTGGGTTAACAATATGTTCTGAGGCAGATAAGCGCCGTCTGTAATGTAAGCCCCGGCAATGGTAGAGTCCCCATCCAAAAAAATCGCAGGAGGCTTCGCAGCATCCTGGTTCTTCCAGCTCATATGCAATGCATACAAATACTCTTCGCCGAATGTCCGCTGGTATTTATCATTCTCCGGGAAGATATTCAAATAACTCCCCTTGGCCGGGTTCTTAGGATCCACCGGAACCATCCCAACCTCCGCAGATTCAGCAACATCCGACATCAACACGCCTCCAACAATCACAAATAGTGCAATCAAACCAATCTTCAAAATCACCCGCATAAACTCCGCCTTTATCATATATATGCATATAGTATACAGCAGTAAGGGAAAGGACGCTGCATTTTTTATGTGGATAGAATCCAGTATATGCCGGGGAGTTATGTCATTCTGAATGCAATGAAGAATCTCAAGAAAGCAGATTCTTCATTGCATTCAGAATGACAGGATTGGCATAACAGATTCTTAATAATCCGCCCCGCAGTTAGTCAACAGCGTAGTAATATAGCGGTCTGATCTGGACTGTATATCCGGTATACCAACTGTATCCCACCGCACCTGGTCAACCAAATAGAACCCTTTGGAACCCGGTTGCGAAATACGCACTAATCCTGCTCCAGGCGATGTGATAGTCACTCCCTTGTTAGTGATAGACGGATACTGCTGCCCGGCATCTGTTGGCAGGATGCCTGTGTGTGCAGGTTCGGCATATAAAACTTCAACAGAACCCCCGGTTGGAGGGGTAATGACATCCGTTACGATGGACTGACTCCACGCCTGTGTCCGCCAGTCAGTCAGATACGGCCAGAATGTTTCCCAGTTACTCAATCCATCACAGATCTGATTGTTCCCCTTGCGTTCCAGCTGAGGGTGCTGTAGAGAAGTAGCACGTGTCTGCAGGCTGACCCCGGTAAGTGCAGACGCAAATGGAGATGAAACGCTGTCCAGACGGTGTAGATACACTATTCCACCCTTATTAACGAACTCCTTTAACAAAGCCCGGTTGCTCTCTATTCCCAGCCACATATCTGCTTCATTAGCTACTAAAATCACCGAATACCGCTCTGCCAGGTTGTCTGTTGCAAGCATCAATTCCCAACGGACCCCTATCTTGGACAGCACCGCCAGCATCGGACTCTCCGGAGCAGCTACAACACAGACAGGTTTACGCGGAGGGTTACGAACAGCACTTGCTGCATAATTCAACAGGTTCTGGAGCAAGACTTTACAGATCGGTTCCAGGTCCAGTTTATCAAACAGCAGAAGTCTGCAAAGAATCGTGCAACCCAGACCATCCGGGATCTCACACAGTGGAGTATCCCCAAGCCCCTGGTTGCGTCCTCCTGTATCAACAATAACTCTCACTGCCCCTGCACTTGGTTTTACCCAGTTACCCTTAGTCACATAATGATTCTTCGCCCACCATTTCAAGTCATCATTCTGAATGTTCACCATCAGTGGATGATGGGGTGAACGAATGAATGCAATAGTCGAATCAACATCCTTCACGTCAGCTACTGCACGATCAAGCCATGGAATCGTTGCTTGAAGCCCATCTACCAGAATCGTCCCGCCTTTCTGTATCCATATCTTTACAGACTCAATGTCCGATTGGGTGAGAGCCTGGTCTGCCAGTGTATTAGGAGGCACAATGATCAAACCGGGTGTAGTGCGAATTGCTTCACGCAGCGATGAATACCGGGTTACAGTAATCCCGTTATTTGTCAGTTTTCCCATTGTCTGTGTAGAATTGTTGCCGATGATCATAACTCTGAATCCTGAAGGCGTCTGCAGTGGCATTTTAGTTGGAAATATAGATATCTCCTGCACTATGCTATCCACTCGAACCCCTGCAAGTGACAGGTCGAGAACAAGCTGCATATCCCTCCTCTGGGAAACATTCGGGCAGGTGAAATTTATAGACAACCGGGTAAGGACTCCCGGCTGCGCAGTAAACCTGGTACTGTCACGCAGAAGTGTCTGGTTGCCATCTTCCAGCTTCCAGCTAAGGATAAACTTCGATGGTGCAAGCACGTCATCATTGTATACAGTCACCGTTCTATCCAGCCGCTGTCCGGACCTGAAATTGTGTGTGTATTCTTTTATCCTTACGCAGACAGGTTTCAGATAATCCCGCAGCTTCGGTCCCAGCGGAGTCAGAGGATCTCCTCTATAAGTATCCCAGGCAGCAAACCCGCTGACGTGATTGAAATATCTATACCCCTCCATCTGGAATCCATAATTCATTGCCTCTGCAGTATATAGCCCGTCTGCTTTCCCGAATAAATCCTCAAAGCATTTGTCATTGGTCAAAAATGCCTGAGCAAACGGACTGTTGATGACAGCTCCTGTACCGAATTCGCCTATATACCAGGGCTTACTTTTGTCCGGAATCCCTTTACCATAAGCAAACCCCGGCAGAAGTTTATCAGGTGTAGTCTCACCAAATACATATCCGGCATTCGGAAAATCAAGAATCTTCAATGCATTCCGCCCAGGTTCTGCAACATCATAGTTGTGGATATTCACTACCTGGACGTCAAAAACAGAACTGGGGCTATCGAGATTCTTTTTGGAAATATCCCGCAGGTCAGCATCACCCTCATGCATCACCGGTCTGGTAGGGTCAAGAACCCGTGCTTTAGCTTCCAGGTCAAACAGATACTTTCCAATAGGATCCTCAGGAGAAGTCAGCAGCACTTCGTTCTCAATATTCCACATCACAATAGATGGATGGTTTCGCAGGTATTTGATCTGGCTTTGCTGGAATTTAAGCGCGTTCTGCCAGAAAACTGGATTGGAGTAGTCATATTTCTGGTTGAAATAGAAAGGTATCTCGCTGATAATCAGAGTACCTTTCTCATCAGCCATATCGTAATAGGATTCCATTCCCCCCGAGCACATTCGAATAATATTGAAGTTGTTAGCTTTAAACCAGTCCAGTGCTGTAGATACATAGGCATCCCCAAGTCGAGCATGCCAGATGCTTTCACCCCGCAGGTTCTGCCTGACTCCGTTCAGCACAAACCAGCTCTGTGTTTTTGCATTGTTCTGTTCAATCCAAAACTCCCTGAACCCGAACCTGGTCTGCAGAGAGTCCAGCAGATCACCATTTTCCCTGAGATTGGTAGTAAATGAATAAAGCTGAGGGTTCCCCGGTCTCCACAGAACAGGGTCAGACCATGGTAATTTCAGTGTAGCCACAATCTCGCTGCGTGCCGGAACAGTTACACTGGATTCCGGAAGCCGCTTAACTGCTGTGTTGTCCTTCCATTTCCTAATCTGAGTCGCCAACACTACAGTGTGCGCCGATGTGTCATTGTTCCGAATAGTAACCACCGCAGTAAACTGCCAATTGCGGACCGATGTGCTTATTGATACATCAGTAACTCTTACCACCGGAACCGCACGCAGCCTCACATCACCATAAATCCCATACATCATCCATGTAGCATATGCAATCGGTCCCAGCATAGACTTTTCAGGAACAGATTCAATGGAGATCGAATTGCGTGACCTATCCAGAGTCGGATTAAGCAGGATCGACCAGTCCATAGAAGCAATCCACAATACATTCGTACCTTTCCAGTTCACTGCCTGTGTCAGGTCAACATCAAAAGCCGCTGCTGCCCCTACATGAGCGCCCACCTGCTTGCCATTGAGATACACATCCGCCCCATACGCAACAGGTCCCACATCCAGAACTACTCTCTTGCCTTTCCAATCAGCCGGTAGATCTAAAAGTTTCCGGTACCATGTCAAAGGATTAGGATGGCTTAAAGTATCAATCGCAGACCAAGTGGATTGATTGTCAGGCAGAATCGTAGGATCCCGGCTGCCCGGTACAAACATCTCCCAACCTTGCCCCGGAGACAGCAATACATCCTCCCGTAAAGCAGCACCCGCTGTATTCCAACCACCAGCCAATACAACCGCAAACAATATAAATGTCAACAAACACGCTCTACTCAAAATCAACCCTCTCAGTCCAAACCACAAAAAGCACCGACGACTATTCTAATATACTACCTCATAATTAGACGCATCCACTCACCCCAACCTCAATATATTTATAAGCTAACACAAATCACCACTCATACAATATACTGCCATTCCCTTCACTCTCAACTTCCAATCTCTATCCACCCCATCCCTTCCCTTCACTTTCAACTATCAACTTTCCACTTTCCATTAACCCCGCTATACTGAGAATATAATATTGATAAGTCGCCCAAGTTGAGGTTGATAATGATACGGAAGTCAGTTTTAGCGGTTCTAATAGTAATGCTGTTGCCGCTGTGCAGCCACAGCGCCGGTTTAGTCCTTTCAAACAGCATGGACAACCTGCATGGCAATTGGCAATTCAAAACAGACCCGAGTATTACCGGAGAGCGTGAGGGCTGGCAGTTGCCTGCTTTTAATGATAAAAACTGGCGGACCTTAGCCGTCCCGGCATCCTGGGAATCGCAGGGAATCACCGAATATGATGGAACAGCGTGGTACAGACTGTGGTTTATCGTTCCAGCAAACTGGGCTGGACAGGAGTTAATTCTCAGCATGCCCAGTGTAGATGACATGGACCGCACGTTTTTCAATGGCAAGCTGATAGGTGAGACCGGCAAGAATTTTAAGGTCCCTGTACTCGTGCAGAGGAGATATAAGATCAAACCAGCTCTGGTCAAACCCGGTAAGGAAAATGTGCTGGCAGTCAGAGTGTTCGACAGTGGAGGACCGGGTGGTATCTCAGGTTCCCCTGTGTTTCTGCTTCCTTTGAAATCCCTCAGCGTGCCTCTAAAACTCCCAACTGCAGATAGACCGCTTGCTGCCAGATTCGCAAATCCGCCTGCTAACTCTCGGATTTTGAAGATAATCCACTCCTGGCCGGATGCAGCAGAAGCTCAGAGCATGCTCATCCGTTCGCTCATTTCCACCGGCTTCGGGGGAGTAGTCTGTAATGTATCCTTCACAGATTATTTGAAAAGTGAAGACCGCTGGAAAGACTTCGTCCGCGCCGTCACTGCAGCCAAAAAATCAGGAATGACGATGTGGATATACGACGAAAAGGGATATCCATCAGGCACAGCAGGCGGACTTACAATGCAGGGAAATCCTGAATGGGAAGTCCAGGGACTTCTCTCTAATGACACTGTGACCGATGGTGGAGTGGTAAATGTCAAAGTACCATTAGGAAAACTTGTACTCGCAGCTGCATTTCCCGAATCGCAGGGACAGATAGACCCTTCAAAGCCCATCGACCTCTCCTCTTCAATAAGTAATCAGCAGCTGACCTGGCAGGCACCTGCTGGTCGCTGGCATATAATGCTAGTCACAAATGACCGCTTGTTTGACCATACATATAATTCTGCCAGCCTCGGGGACAAGCTGCCTTATATCAACCTGCTGATGCCGGAGCCGACCGCCAGATTTATCGAACTTACGCATCAGGCCTATGCAAACCACCTGGGGGATGATCTGGGCAAGTGGTTCGTTTCTACATTCACTGATGAACCTTCCCTGATGAATAGCTTCTTGCCAGGTTCCGAGTTTCGTGGGCTTCCCTGGGCACCTAATCTACCGGCTGAGTTCAAAAAACGCCATGGTTATGATTTAGAGCCTCTGATCCCTCTCCTGCTCGCTGAATCAGGTTCCAAGGGTAAGAAAGTCCGATACGATTTCTGGCAGACCATTGGGGAGCTGGTTACGGAGAACTACTTCGGTCAGATTCAGGACTTCTGCCAAAAGCACAACTTCGCTTCCGGAGGGCATCTAGTGCAGGAGGAGCCTATCCTCGACCATGTAGCTTGTTATGGCAACTTCTTCAGCTGTATCCGCAGGTTGGACGCTCCCAGCATGGACTGTCTAACCAGCTCTCCTCCTGAGGTTCCCTGGCAGGTTGCAAGGTTGATCAGCAGCATAGCAGAACTTGAAGGCAAGACTGTAACAATGTGCGAGACCTCGGACTTCGGGCAGGTTTACAGAACTGGAGCGGACAAACGTCCTTTGGTTAATGTAACTGAAGCCGAAATCCGGGGCACTTGCAACCGACTTATGCTGGGTGGAATTAACACAATCACAAGCTACTATACCTTTAACGGCATTACAGGAGATCAACTCCGCAGGATCAACGAATGGGTAGGCAGGTGTAACACTATGCTTGCAGGTGGATATCGCACCGCTGATATCGCTGTCCTCTATCCAGCAGAGAGCATCTGGCCCAGGTTCATCCCTGCACGCGTCGGGCCATCAGACAACCCTTCAGCAAACCAGGTAAGTCAGGCATATGATGCAGTAGCTGCAACTCTTTACGCAGCAGATCGCGATTTCTCATATGTTGATGTCCCTGCACTGGACAAAGCCACAGTTGATAAAGGAGCATTTGCTCACGGTGAACTCAACTGGAGAGTCCTGGTGCTTCCCGCAGTCGATACCCTCCCTATCAAGGCCTGGGAGAAAATTGCAGCATTCTGGAAGTCCGGAGGAGTTGTGATAGCAGCAGGCGCGCTTCCGCAGAACAGCGAGTCTGAGTTCCCATCTGCACGCGTAACAGAATTAGCTGCTGAGATCTTCGGCAATCCTACTGGAATAAGTGTGTCCGTAAATCCTGCAGGCGGAGTAGCGATCTATATGCCCAAAGGCAGCGAATCAATGCTGGCAACAGTGATCGATACCGTGTTGGAAAAGGATATAAAGCTTCCCGGCTCCCGAACTCCGATCCGTTCAACTCACCGAAGAATAAACGGATACGACCTTTACTTTGTCATCAACGACAGCTCTGCTCCCTGGGAGGGATCCATCGATCTGCTGGGAAATGGTCCAGGCGAAAACTGGGATCCTGCAACAGGTAAAACAACCGCAATAGCATCTGGTAAATCCATCAATCTTAAGCTTGGACCATACGGTGGTACCATCTACCGGTTTAAATCTGCAATGAGACCTCAGCGGATAACTGCAGCCAGTGGTGTAATGCCAAAACCGATTTCCACACCGCTTCCAACCGTAGAACCTGCAATAGCAGCAGGAGAGTTCGTCCGTGCCACAGTCGAACAGGATAAATCCCACGGTACCTCAGAAATACCTGCATGGCACACCTCAGCAACTATCACCAGGAGCAAGGTAGATACTTTCTCAATGCTTGCCTTTAACTATCCGAAAGCTCTTGACCTTAGCAAAGCCGAATATATATCCATTGATGCCTGGATGCCGGAGAACCAGAGCATAGCAACAAAGCTCCTGATGATAGTCCGGGACAGTGCCGGCGCCGAATACTATGTAGACACCGGTATCTCCCTGAACTCCGCAGGCCACAACCAGGTATCTATCCCGATCAACCGCCTCCAGCCAGCCCCCTGGGCAACAGGCAAAGGAGACCTAAACCTGAAATCAATCAACACAATAGTAGTAGGCTGGGGAGGATACCTGGGAATAGAAGGAGAAAAACTAGACTACACCCTCGCCATCCCGCAGACCGGGATATTGGGGGAATAGGCTGGATATTGGGACCGTACTAGCAATAAATATGCGTTAATCAATTTCCCCCTTGGAGAAGGGGGTTAGGGGGATTGATTCCCTTCCTTACAAAACAAAATCGACCATTCAAGGAAATATGCATTGGAAGATGACCTTTTTATATTGATAGGAATAGGCGTGCTTTGGTTGATACCCGTCATACTATGTATGTTCATCGCCCGGTCTAAACGTCGAAAATGGTATTGGTTTGCACCCCTGGGTATATTGTCTTGGGCTGGTGTAATGATTGCTGGCTACATTTCCCCATCAAAACCTGAGCCTGAAGTCACCGAAGACATCAAACTGGCTTCCAAAGACGTCCGATTAACCTGGGGAAAACCCCCCGTTGATTTTGTTCCTGTAGATTTCTTGAATGTGGAAATACGGCTCCCTTATGATTCTCCGCTTTCGGATGTCCAATGTGCCAGTGAAGCATTGCGGTTAAAAGCTGCTCGAGTCGGAGCTAATGCGGTGCAGTTGGTAGAATACTTCGTAGTAAAGACATCATGGCTGACGCTCAATCATGAACGAATCATGCGAGCTCAGGGACAGGCTATCCGTGTATGGTCAAACGAACTATCCAATGTCCCATGCGATGCAGAGTTATTAGGTGAATACATGCATATGGATGATCCTGATCGAGTGTTGACGAGTGCCCTTCGAACTAGAGGATGTATCAGTATCTGCTGGGCAATAGTCAACTCGATTATGGTCTACTATCAGTCACTTCATCTGGGAGCAAATGAAAGACTGGTTATTCCTCCAGTTGTGATCTATGTACTATCTGCTTGCATGTTTATATTTGGCATTGTTGGTATGTTCAAACGCTGGCTTATACTACTACCTTTACATGGTCTTGTGGGCATTACTGTAGGTGTTTTGAATTTGATCAGTGGAACATATCATTTGGGGATTGTTCAAATTCTCGCAGGTCTTGAAACTGGTGTGGCAGCCCCTGCTGGGGTGATTAATCTTATGTTTGAGGAATACAACAAACGTATGGCATTGCTATCTGCAGAGGATGATGATGTTCTAGAGGATGATGCAACATAACCTGTAGGATAATGCCCACAATACACCGATGCAACCCCAAAAAATATCTCCATTCCCGTCAATCTTGTTAATCCTGTCAAAAAATCCCTTCCCATAATCTGCGAAAATCTGCGAAATCTGCGGATAATTATTTTCTATGACCTTCACTTGCAGTATAACCTTATTTCTGCTAATCTACCTCTATTACCGTATAAGCCAAAAGGAGACCGACATTGGAAAAATCCGGGTTTCTGCTATTTACTATCTGTATATCTTTCTTATTAGCCACAAACTGCCTGGCACAGTCAGGGAAAATTCAGTTTGATTTCGAGACTGGAGACCTGCAGGGCTGGAAAGTTATTTCAGGAAGCTTTGGGTCGCTGGTCACCGAGCGCAGTGAGTGCCGCAACAGGCCTGGAGAGAAACTGAACAAGCAGGGGCGTTATTTTCTCAGCACTATAGAGAAAGCTGACGGTAACTATGATGATTCCTTTACAGGCCGTTTGATCTCTCCCGTTTTCAAGCTCAAAGGCCCGAAAATCACTCTACTTGTCGGTGGTGGTGGACATCCGAATACATATGTCGCTCTGTGCACAATGGATGCTAAAGAGGTGCTCCTTGCGCGTGGATCATTTGATGAGCATTTCAACGAGATCACCTGGGACGCCAAAGCCTATGTCGGTAAGAACGTCTTCTTGATGGTAGTAGATGAAGTTAACGGCAGCTGGGGGCATGTAACTCTGGATGATATTCAAGCTGACGGGGAAATAGTTCAGGTCTCGACGGACAAAATAGTCCATGCAATTGCCAGCAAAGCCAAACGCGGACAAATCGACCGTAATGCATTCATAATCGAACGCAAAAAACTTAGAGACCAATTGAACTCTCCAAAAGTTCTCTTTGCCAGAGGCTCTTCCAAAGTCTATTCCGGTAAATCGCTGGACGCAATCAGTATGCCTGTCGGAGGGATTGGCGCTGGTTGTATTCAGGTCAATGGATACGGTGAAATGGCGCTCTGGCAGATATTCAATAACTACCTGAGCACAAAAGTTCCAGAGAGTCTGCTGGCTGTCCGCATAAAATCAGGTGAAACAATAGTTACAAGAGCCTTGCAGACTACTGATGTTGGCAATCTAAAAGGAATGGGTTCGGTTCAGATGAAAGCTGAATATCCGTTTGCCTGGTATGATTTCAAGGACAAATCAGTCCCGGTCTCTGTAAAGATGGAAGTCTACAGCCCTTTCATTCCCATGAACGCCAAAGACTCCGCCATACCATGCGCAATCTTCAGAGTTACTCTGGTCAACAAGACTTCGCACACTGTCGAAGCATCAGTCCTGCAGTCCCAGCAGAATGCAGTCGGATTCGATGGACTGCATATGATAGAGGGCCGTTCGCATGTCGGCTACGGTGGAAACATCAACCAGTTGACTCATTCTAAAAACGAGACCATCCTGTCGATGTCATCCAAAACAGGACCTATCGCTGGAAACATGGCGCTTGCCTGTTTATCAGACAATACAACCGGCTGCGCTTCCTATACAAATCTGGATTCTCTGATATCTGATTTTGCATCCGATGGTCGCATATCGGGCCCGGGTTCAAGCTCAGCTTCTCCCGCAGGAAAAACCGTCAGCGGGGCACTGGCATCCACTGTTACTCTTGCACCCGGTGCCAGTAAGACCATCACATTTGCCCTCACCTGGTATTTCCCTGTAGTTGATTATGGCAGCCGGGGGTGGGGTGGAGCCAGCAACATGTATTTCAACTGGTGGAATGATGCCTCAGATGTCGCTCGCTATGTAAGCACAAATCACACCAGGCTCTACGACCAGTCCCGGTTGTATCACGACACTTTCTACCAGAGCAATATGCCCCAGTATCTGCTGGACAGGATAACCTCACAGGTAGCAATTCTCCGCAGTAAAACAGTATTCTGGGCTGCAAATGGATTTATAGGAGCGTTTGAAGGCTGCGGTTCAGGCTCAGGATGCTGCGCAGGCAACTGTGTACACGTTTGGCACTATGCTCAGGCGCACGCCAGGCTGTTCCCTGAGATAGGACGCAAGTTCCGGGAACAGGAGTTCACGTTCCAGACTCCGGATGGAGGGATTCCTCACCGTGAACTCGCTGATTTCACCCCGGCAGCAGATGGTCACCTTGGGGCTATCCTGGGATCTTATCGCGAATACCTTACCAGTGCAGATGGCAAGTGGCTCCAGAAAAACTGGCCAAGCATCAAGTCTGCTATGGGTTATGCTGTCAACACCTGGGATAAAGATGAAGACGGGGTTCTGAGCGGTGCCCAATGGAACACGCTGGACTCCAATCTTGGAGGCTCCACCACCTGGATCGGCTCTCTATACCTTGCATCCCTTGCAGCGTGTGAGAAAATGGCGCTGCTGCAGAATGATCCTGAGTCTGCCAAACGATTCGAAAAAATCCGTACATCAGGTTCTGCAAAACAGGACTCAACCCTGTTCAACGGTGAATATTTCATACAGATTCCCGATGCCGAAGCCTACAATGACTTCAGAACCGGTTGTTCTATAGACCAGTTACTCGGTCAATGGTGGGCTACGCAGCTTAACCTGGGCGCACTCTACCCCGAAGACCACATCCGCACAGCACTTGCTTCACTGTTCAAGAGCAACTTCAAGTCGCCTATGAAAGGCAACCAGCAGGCTCCCAGGCAGTTTGTTGATGAAGAAGACTCTGCAATGCAGATGATCACCTGGCCAAAAGGCGGACGACCAGATGGTGCTCATACCACCGTCTATTCCGATGAAGTCATGAGTGGATTCGAATACTCAGCAGCCGGAGCTATGATCCAGTCCGGACTGCTGCTGGAAGGCTTCAAGATGGTAAAAGCCATCTCCGACCGCTACGATGGTGTCCTGAGAACTAACCTGACTGGTGGAGACTGGGCCAGTTGGGGTTACAGTGGAAACCCGTTCGGAGATGATGAGTGCGGCAAATTCTACGCCAGAGCAATGTCTTCCTGGGGCTTGCTCCTCGCCTGCCAGGGCTTCATATACGACGGCCCAGCAGGTCTGATAGGTTTCCGTCCCACTTGGAATCCCGAAAACCACGCCTCATTCTTCACGGCAGCAGAAGGTTGGGGATTATTCAAACAGACCAGAAGACCCACAATCCAAACCGGAATCCTGGACCTGAGATATGGCACTCTAACCCTGAACAAATTTACCCTATCCGTCCCCAAAACCTGGATCAACACCACCGCCAAAGCCGTCATAAACGGCAAACCAATATCCTGCACCATAGAACAATCAGGGACAGATACAACCGTGGTATTCCAGAACACCCAGGCATTAAAACCCGGGAATATCCTGAAAATCACACTGAAGCAGGGAAAATAAATCAACCACGGAATACATAGAATACACTGAAAAAATACAACGCCCTCCGTTCGTCCTGAACGCAGTCGAAGGATGAACGGAGGAGGCCTGTTGGACCGGGTGTTCCAAGATACTGTCCCAATTGCAGGTTGCGCACGCATGTAGGCTATTGTATGATTCTTTCCGGTTATAGGGTAGTTGCATTTTGTGTTATATTAACATATCTCAATTTCACGAGTAAGCATAATAATGATAAAGAAACGATTGTTTACAGATCTGTCTCAGTCTGAATGTCTGCGTTGCATAAAAAAATTAAATAAAGCAGCAGAGCCTAACCGTCAGGTTATTTCTATCAAAGAGAAGTACAAGCGCTGCTTTATGCCCAGAGCTACACCTGAAGGAAGACACATATATTCCTCTGTAAAAAACAATAATTTCGAAGTTTATATGACTGTTTGGTATAACATGGCCAATAGGTATGGAGGTGTATGGATGGAAACACAGGATAAATATTCATGTTTGTCTGGCACAGTAATGGAAACGGAAGAAGGATCAATACTTGAATATACGATGTTTGACCATTCTTTAGCCGTTCTATTGTTTACTGGAATTTTAGCGATTTTTATGATCTCATGTTTGGTCAAAATCTATTTCTTACCAGACACTTCTTTGGGACCGTTGCTTATAGTCTATCTTATGAGTTTGTTTCCATTATCTATTGTAGTTAATTTTTTTGTTGGGGCATATAAATGCAGAAGGGATCTTCAACGCGTTCTCAGAGACATTGTTAATGCCAGTTAAGATAGAAAGCAACACATTTACAGGTTGTTATTTACGATGGACCGAGTGTTCCAAAACCCGGTCCCAATACCTCGGGCATCCATGTCCGCTGCTCAACGTCAACGGTTCTTTCTAGCCCACATTTCACTTGTTTCAGTCATTGTGCGTCTTTTGTTTCTATATGTATAGTTCAGACTATAGCCGGAGCTTCTGGCATATTTTGCGCGCAGGTCTGCTATATGAACACCTATTGCTGGGCGCTCCATTTCCATTGTATCATCGCTCAAAGACTCGTTATCAATAGAAACTACCTTGTATGTAGTTGTTTCATCTATAAATGATTTTCTATCTGCGGTTGGTATGTATTTTGTATAGATCACAGTTTTGGGATAGTAACAGCCCTGGAATTTTATATAGTTACTATACTCATACTTTTTGTATACAAATGAACCTGCGCATAACTCCATAGATACTGGCTGTCGAAGACGATTGTAATGAACTACAAGCTCCGGATGTTTGTCTGTTATGCGTTCATCCCATCCCATACTACTTTTGGTCATGTGTCTTTTCGAACGGTAGAATCGCATGCCAGGTTCCATGAATCCCAGGTATGGAACCTCTTCTTCAAGATAACCTCTATCGAGATCACTAATATCCAGAGTTCTATGGTCATACTTGCGTTTAGGGCGAAGCCCAAAGACATTGGCTGACGTTTTAACAACAAACTCACCATTATATGAGATTAGGGGAATATGACTGGTCTCATCATGAACCCATATCATTTGAGTAGGTGTTCCCCAATAATCAGCTTGCCCTCTAAAATCAGCCATTGGTGTATATCGCTTTAGCCAACCAGCCTTAAATGCGTTTTCTGTTAATTGTTTACCTGTGGTCCATTTCGGTCCCCATTGCCTCACAAGGTCCTTGTGCAAGCCTGCGATATGACTATCAATCCATGCCTTGGGTAAAGCTGGTTGAGACCGGACAAATGTGTATACGATATGGATGCTCTTATGTGATTGCGCCTTTGCTTTCCAAGGGACCAATCCCACAACCGCAAGCCCAACAATCACCACCACCAGCCCGATTTTCATGCGTTTAGACAGCTTTATACCTTTACTCATAACCTTCAGTCTCCTCTCCAATGCCTGGAAAGATTCACTGATACCGGCAGTTGCTACGTTTGGACGACTGGAAGAGCAGTCTTTGATTGTAGATAAAAGTGACTGACCATATTCCTCCGGTCGAAGAGCCAGGATCTCCATAGACGCTGCATCACTAGCCATTTCCTGTGCCAGTGTGAACTCACGCTGAGATAGTCTTACAAGCGGGTGAAAGAAGCAAAGCCCCTGTGCAATAGAAGCTATCAGGCCCCAGAACAGGTCGTTGCGTTTTAAGTGTGCCAGTTCGTGTGCAATAACTGGCCGTAAGTCAGTCAAGCCATTCTGCGACAATATACATTTTGGCAGTATGATAATAGGCTCACGCAATCCTGTAAGCATTGGCCCATATTTGTCGTGCACCATCAATGTTGGGACCTTTCGAATGCCGAATCTCTTACATAATTCCGATACTTCTGCATTCAGATTATTGTCCTGTAACAAAGCACACTTTGCAGACAACCTGCGGATTATAGCCCATTCTCGGACTAGACGTAGACTCCACAACAAAACTCCAGTAATCCACACCAACATCAAAGGTTCAGCTATTGCTTTGGTTATTGGGATTCGATCCACTCTGTTTTTCCTGGCAGTCCCACCTACAAGCGGATTAATACGGATCATTTGCCTTCCGCCGTCTATATAAGGTGCAGGAGCAGACTTGGCGCTGAATACTCTTGTAACCGGTGCTGGTGTCACATGCAAAGGAACAGTAACCTGAAAAGGAATAATCCAGATGAAAGTTACAAGTAGTTTTAAACAAACCAGTCTCCAGAGCCAGCTCTTAAAGAACGGCGGTATTCTGGTCCACAATCTGCATACCAACCAGACCAGACCAATCGACAGAGCTCCCTGCCAGAGGACTTTCCACATGACTCCCAGCCAGGCATCACTGATACTGCTCCACAGCTCACTACTCATTATCATCTCCTTTAGCCCGCATTATTCGTGATTGACTCACTTTCGCCCCTACTGCCGGTCGAAAGTAGAGACTCGTGAATAATGCGGGTTAGCCTGTTGCCTCTGCTTATCGATGATATCCTGGAGCTTATCCAGCTCCTCCTCGCTCAAATGGGCATCCTGGGCAAGGTAGGCAACCAACGGCTGTACGGATCCACCAAGCACACGTTTAGTAAAGTCACCCAGCAATCCCCTCAGTAGCTCGCGCTTGGGTATACACGGCGAATAGACATACGATTCATCCCCCTTGTCACGCCTGATATACTCCTTCTTCCGCAGGCGCTCCATCACAGTTAAAATAGTAGTCCTGGCCAACCCCAGCGGTTTCCCGTAATTCTCCGTCACATCCCGGACAGAGACCGGTGCATTGTCACTGATATACTGCAAAACCTCAAGTTCCTGATCCCCAATAGACTGCCTGCTCATAAACTCCTCCTCAAAGACTACCGCTGTAGTCACGGGTATTATATCCTAGACTACGTGGGTAGTCAATAGCGCAGAGAAAATATTTTAGATTATTTGCAGATATCACATAAACCCACGCATATCCCGTGATAAAAGCTGATCGTTGGGAGATGTGTTCTCGCTATTTAATTATATATTTATACAGTAAAATACGTACGACAGCTGCGCGAATTACGCCCGCTACTGTAGTTGTATATTACGTTGTATCCCTGTAAATGTTACAATGGCTATAAAAATGGGAAAAACGGTAAAAGTGCTGATATCTTTAGCGGCTTTCTCCACGCATCAACCAACAGCTGCATCACCCTCAGTGAATGATTTGACAGTTTTCAATAAGCGCTTTTGCATATGCCTTTCCCAGTGTGGGTATAGAGAAATACATGATTACTAACAAAATTCCTTTCACTTCCGTGCAATGGGCTGTTTGGGCAGACCAACAACTGCTTTCATTCGATAGTCCAGCTTATGTCATCGGAGGTTTGGTCGAAATATTCGGACCTATTGACGTTGAATATCTGAGACGTGCCATCATATCTGTTGCCCAGCGACACGAAAATTTGCGCGCTATAATTGCTATGGATGGTGACGATTACTGCCTGGAAGTGCATTCCGACTGCTACCCATCTTTTTCGCTTCACGATTTTTCAGATTACCCTGATCCTGATGGCACAGCTAAAGCATGGATGCAGGCACGTATGTCTACACCTTTTGATCTCTTGTCAGGAGAATCGCTTTGGGAGTTTGCTTACCTTTCAACAGGGGACAACAGCTGTTTTATGATGATCAGGCACTATCATCTTGTCGCTGATGGCTGGAGTGGTATGGGTGTACTCAAAGAGCTTGGTGAAGCATACAACAAAATGCTGGCAGGCGAGGAGATTACCGCCGAACCTGGTGTTTCCTATATGGATTTTGTGACAGTGGAGAATAATTACCTCGCTTCGAAATCATTTCAAGACGATAAAGCTTATTTGGTCGATTTACTGAATTCACTACCTCCGGCATTATTTTCTGATAACGTAAAAGCAGCAAATAACTCAACGCAGTCCCGCCGAATCTACTTACCTGTCGATAGACAGCTTTTCAACACGTTCACAAAACTGCTTACAGATTCAGGTATGGGAGTTGCTGCCGGAACCGTTTCGCTGTTGTTTATATGCCTGAGTCGTTATACCGGGCGCCCAGATATTGCAGTTGGGATGCCGGTATTGAACAGAAGATCCAGATCATTGCGAGAGATTGTTGGACATTTCACACACGTGCAGCCGGTCATCGAGAACATCGACCCGAATACTCCTGTCTCCGAAGTCATCCAATCTGTAAACAGGTCACTGCGGAGTATGTTCAGGCACTCCAGTTGCCCTATATCTCTCGTTAAAAACGAACTTGGAAAGAACACCTCAGATTCCGGTTTGCTCTTTGATGTATCATTCAACCACCTGACTAACCGACTCGGAGTAAACTACGGTGGTAACCTCACTGTGGTGCATTATGCTACAAGCCTTTATGAACCACGAACCCTGGGGATATCATTATGCGAATTCGATGATGAGGAAGATGCCGATCTTTTTGTCGATTACAACATTGACTGTTTCAATGAGGATGAAATTAATACATTTGCAAAACGACTCCTCGACCTGATGGCTCAATATGTAAATGATCCATCAATGCTTTGCGGTGACTTTAAGTATTTAGAAGAATCTGCGGAGGCTGAACTTCTTGCACTGGGAACAGGAATTGCTATTTCCTTTACCGGCGTTGACACTATGCACGGTTTATTTGAATCTATAGTTGATGATTTTGGCGATTCTGATGCTGTCTACTTCAATGGTAAGAGCCTGACATATAAGCAACTGGATCGACAAGCAAACACTCTGGCTAACATTCTCCTTGCAAGAGGCTTGTGCAAAGAAGACAGAGTTGCCGTAATGGGTGTACGCTCTGAAAATCTCATCGTTGCGATGCTTGGGATACTAAAAGCCGGATGTGTATATGTGCCAATAGATCCAGCATATCCTAAAGACCGTATCATGTGGATGCTCTCAGATTCACAGACATCACTGGTTATAGACTTGATGTCATCTGATGTAATGATGCCTGTGGATGTGATACATTCTGATGACTATACCGATGGATGCGACACAAATCCCAATATCGATATTAAACCGACTGACGCAGCATATATGATATATACATCAGGTTCGACTGGCACTCCAAAAGGTGTTGTTGTCGAACACAGCGGATTTGTGAATATGATCCGTTCGCAGATAGTGGAGTTCAATGTCACACCCACCGATGGCGTCCTTCTCTTCGCCTCACCGTCTTTTGATGCCAGCCTTTCGGAAGCATTTATGGGACTTGGTGCAGGTGCGTGTCTTTATCCAGTCACTCGTGAACAGGTTGAAGATCCCTGGGGGCTCAGAACATACATTGAGGCTCAAAACATAAGTATCGCCACATTCCCTCCGTCCTATCTCAGGGTTTTCGAGCAAGCAGATTTCCCAACGCTGAAAGTGATGATTACAGCCGGTGAATCGGCTAATCCTGCTGATGCAAGACATTATGCCTCCAAGCTTACTTATTTTAATGCTTACGGTCCCACTGAGTGCTCCGTGTGCGCAACAATGAATAGAGTAAACGCTAACGATGATACAAGGAATATTAGTATCGGAAGACCGATTCCTAACTCCAGAATCTATATTATGGATTCCAACGGAGGTATGCTTTCCCATGGAATTGTGGGTGAGTTGTGCGTTGCAGGCATCGGACTCGCAAGAGGCTATTGGAACCGACCCGAGATAACATCTGAAAAGTTCATACCGGATCCATTTGTGCCTGGAGATAGAATTTACCGCACAGGTGACAGAGCCAGGTGGCTTCCTGATGGACGGATCGAGTATCTGGGCAGACTTGATGACCAGTCAAAAGTGCATGGATATCGCATTGAGCCCGGTGAGATCTCGTTATGTGCTGAGTCTCTACCTGGTGTACGTCAGGCTGTAGCTCTGATCGATTCAGTAAAAGGAGAGAGTTCGCTCCTGCTGTTTGTAGTTGGAGATGCAGCAAAGCAGGTCTTGCGGGAGCATTTGCAGGAAAAACTTCCTGCCTATATGCTGCCTCACCAGATAATTGAAGTAGACTCGATCCCGATGACGCCCAATGGTAAGGTTGACCGTAAAGCTCTACTGCAGCTTGTCGTGCTCGATGAATCAGATTCTGGTGACACATATGTTGCACCTACAAATGAGCTGGAGTCTCAGATTGTATTGGTATGGGAAGAAGTGCTGGGTAAGCGTCCGATTGGAACTAATGACAACTTCTTCGAGATTGGTGGAGATTCCATACAGGCGATGAAAGTCTGCGGCAGGCTTCAGCGGCAACTGGGAAAGTCGCCTTCGCTCCGACAGTTCTTCGATACTGCCACCGTATCAGGACTCGCAATCCTACTCGACACCATAGATACAAGCAAAACGATCTCTATTGCCAATGATGTAGTAATGGATAAACTAATTCCACTCACCCATGCGCAGCAGCAGATATGGTTCGCGCAGTCTGTCGATAAAACATCACCCGCCTACAATATGCCGGTTGCTCTTGAGATAGAGACTGAAAATCCGCTAGACGAAAGCGCGTTGGAATCTGCACTTAAAACACTGCTTGACCGCCATGAATCGCTGCGTATTTCATTTACCGAAGTCGATGGTTACCCCAGGCAGACTATTAATAAGTCTGTGGATTTCCGGCTTGAGAAATTCGACCTATCTTGCATGGAATCAGCACGGGAGATCGCTACAAATATATGTGCCACTCCATTTGATCTTATCCGGGCTCCATTACTTCGCGCCGGGCTTATACGTATATCAGCCAAACGCTATATTCTTGTCCTGTGCCTGCATCATATCGCAGGAGACGGAGCTTCTTTAGCACACCTAATCGACGAATTATTCTCGTTGATTGATGGTGCCTCATTACCTGTTTCAGAATCTATGCTGGGTAGAATCCTCCAAGCTGATGAACAGTATCTACAGAGCCGTAATGCTGAGTTGCACCGCGAATACTGGCGTGATAAATTGCAGCCCATTGAGCCATTGACGGATCTTCCAACAGATTACCCGCATCCATCATATCGAACATACAATGGCGACCGGACTTCGCTCACACTGTCACCTAAAATGAGTAAAGCCTTAGGTGATCTTGCGCATAAGTGCCGAACAAGTCCATTTGCAGTGTTTCTGAGTTTAGTCCAGGTGTTTCTTCACAAATACTCAAGCCACAGCGACATCACTGTAGGCATTCCAGCCAGTATGCGGGAACATTATAATGCGCCGGAATGGGTCGGATACCTGGTGAACCCGATTGCCGTCCGGACTGTTATTGATGGTAAAGAGACCTTTGCCGATTTCACCCGGCATCTGCACGGCAGCGTGCTGGATGGACTGGACAAGTCAGCTTATCCGTTTGATCTTGTTGTGGAATCGCTCGAAATGCACCGGGATCCTTCGCATTCACCTTTGTTTGATGTAATGGTAGTTTCGGACGATCTGGATCCCGCTGTTTGGAGTGTTAATGGCCGCGAAGTACGTCGGTTTGATATTGATTTCAAGATAGCAAAGTTTGACCTTACATTCACAATATCCCCGCGGTCAGATGGCACTGTGTTAATGATCGAGTACAACACGGATATCTTCACTGGTAAAACGGCAGAACAGATGCTCAGGCACTTGGCTGTCCTGATAGAATCGGCATCTAGTCATGCAGATGCACCAATCGACAGCCTCCAGGTGTTGGATGATTCCGAAAAATCAACACTCCTGACAATATCTTATGGGCCTGAAATTTCATACATCGGCGCCAACACTATGCACGGTCTATTCGAGTATGCAGCCTCGATGTTTGGCGACTCTAATGCTGTCCACTTCAACGGAAAAAGCCTGACATACAAGCAACTCGATCAGCAGGCAAACATTCTTGCAAATGTGCTTCTGGCAAAAGGCATGGGCAGAGAAGACAGAGTCGCAGTAATGGGTCAGCGCTGTGAGATGCTTGTAATAGCAATGTTGGGGATTTTTAAAGCCGGTTGTGTATATGTGCCAATTGATCCAACCTATCCAAAAGACCGAATACTGTGGATGCTCTCAGATTCGCAGGCATCAGCAATCATAGATTTAGTAGATACCGACATAGACCTGCCAGTGGAAGTTATCCATCCTGAGGACTATGCAGATGGTTCTAAAACGAATGCTGGCATAGACATAAAAGCATCTGATGCAGCCTATATGATCTATACATCAGGTTCCACAGGTACTCCAAAAGGGGTAGTTGTGGAACACGATGGGTTTGTGAATATGATTCACTCACAGATACTTGAGTTCAACATCCAGCCGGGAGATGGTGTGCTGCTGTTTGCTTCTCCCTCTTTTGATGCCAGTCTTTCAGAAGTATTTATGGGACTTGGCGCTGGTGCATGTCTGTATCCGGTTTCCCGTGAACAGGTAGAAGATCCCTGGGGATTGAGAGCTTACATTGAAGACCACGGTATAAGCGTAGTTACATTCCCTCCGTCTTATTTGAGAGTTTTCGAGCAAGCAGATTTCCCAACGCTTAAAGTGATGATTACAGCCGGAGAATCTGCAAACCCGACAGATGCAAAGCATTACGCTTCCCGCCTGGCTTATTTCAATGCATATGGCCCTACCGAGTGCTCTGTCTGTGCAACAATTGGCAGTGTAAATGCCACTGATGACTCACGAAATATCAGTATAGGCAAACCAATTGCAAACACCAGGATCTATATACTAGATTCCAATGGAAACCTGCTGCCTTATGGGGTCGCGGGAGAACTCTGTGTTGCAGGTTCCGGTCTGGCAAGAGGCTACTGGAGCCGTCCGGAGATAACATCCGAAAAGTTTGTTCCTGATCCATTTGTGCCCGGTGAAAGAATGTATCGCACAGGTGATAGAGCAAAATGGCTGGACGATAGGCGCATTGAGTATCTTGGCAGGATTGATGACCAGTCCAAGGTGAGAGGTTATCGCATAGAACCCGGAGAGATCTCTGTCTGTGCTGAAACTCTACCTGGTATACGCCAGGCTGTAGCTCTCATTGATACTGTAAATGGAGAGAGTTCGCTCCTGCTATTTGTGGTTGGAGAAGTAGCAAAGCAGGATCTGCACCGGCATATGCAGGAGAAACTGCCTGCCTATATGATTCCTCACCAGATAATAAGAGTGGACTCCATCCCGATGACCCCCAATGGTAAAGTAGACCGCAAAGCTCTGCTGGAACTTGCTGTATCTGATGAATCCGGGTCCGGCAATGCATATACAGCTCCCACAAGTGAAATAGAGAAACACATAGTATCGGTCTGGGAAGAAGTGCTTGGGAAGTGTCCTGTAGGAATAGGTGACAATTTCTTCCAGATCGGTGGAGATTCCATACAGGCAATGAGAGTCTGCAGCAGGCTCCGAGCTTTCGACTTAGCGGTTACATCTAAACAAATCTTCACCCACCCAACGGTTGCTGAGCTTGCTCAGGTGATATCCAAAGCAGAGATTGTCTCTGATGCATACTCAAATGCCGTAACAGATGAACCATTTGCATTGACACCGATCCAACACTGGTTTATGCAGAAACCCTCTGAAGATGAACCATTTGTACAGGCGACATATCTCATCGCACGCGAAAGACTCGATCAGTCTGCCATACATACTGCTCTGGAAGCTGTTGCAACTCATCACGATGCGCTCCGGCTTCGCTTTGTTGATAATCATGCGCAGCAGTATACGGACACTCCATCTCTTGTCTGGGTAGTCGAAGATTTAACCAGTGTCGCGGACCATAACCATCGGATCCGTGAAATCGCATCAAATTTGATCCGCACTCTCGATCCAGTTACTGGTAATGTATTCGGCGCTGCATTTTTACATATTGATACTGAAGACCGTCTGTATCTGGTCGCCCATCATTTGGTAGTCGATGCTTATTCCTGGCAGGTAATTCTGGAGGATCTGGCGACAGCTTACGACCTGGCAATGTTAAAAAAGGATATTCAGCTTCCTGCAAAGACATCGTCCTATCGTGCATGGTCAGATACTCTTGCTGAATACTCCAAAACAAACAATGAATCCACTTATTGGCAAGGTATCTGTAACACACCGTGCACCAGTCTACCGACGGCGGGAGAAGCAGATAATTTATGTCATGGGGATTTCGTTCGGATTACTGCTGAGCTGGATGCGGATGTAACTGCAGCGCTCCTTGGGTCAGGCAACCAACCATATCGCACAGAGACCGTAGAACTCCTCCTCGCTGGTTTGGCAGAGGGCCTGGGCAGGTGCAATGACGGCAAACTCTACCGGATACTCTATGAATCACATGGCCGTGAACCGATAAGCCCGGAGCTGGACTTGAGCCGGTCGGTCGGTTGGTTCACTTCTCTGTTCCCGGTATTGCTCGATACCGGCTCAGAACTGACACTCAGAGACAGAATTCGTAACACTAAAGAGCATTTCCGAAGAGTGCCAAACAAAGGTATTGGCTATGGTGTATTGCGGTATCTGAATAATACGCCTGACTTGCAGCCAACTCCGCAACTGGTGTTCAACTACCTGGGACAGATGCGAAATCAACTTGGTGATGGTCTGCTTTCATTATCGACGGAGTCTCCTGCAGACACAGTGAGCCCGGGATTCCAACACGATGCACCTATCGTATTCACCACAATGGTAATCGGAGATAAACTTCAAATTCTGATTGACTATCATCCAAAGGTACTCACTGCCAGGACCGCCGAAACTTTTATGAATGAGACAGTAGATTCACTCAAGAGTATAGTGAAACACTGTTCACAGCAGCAATCCTGGGAACTGATGCCTTCGGATTGTGCATCTGGATCGATCAACCTGACGGAGTTCGACAATCTGCTTGCAAGTATTAATGTTCAGCCAACTGACGTGGAAGACATATTCCCATTAACTCCCTCACAGGAAGCAATGATGTATTCATACATCTCGTCTCCTGTCAGCAGGACGTATTTCCAACAGTTCAGGATCAGCTTTATCGGACGAATACAGCCGGATCTGATGGAACGCGCGTGGCTGGAGGTCGCACAACGCCACCAATCGCTCCGGAGCCTTTTCCAGCACGAAATTTTGGAATCCCCCGTCCAGATAGTAATGAGAGATCCAAAGGTACTCTTTGTATGCGAAGAATATGGCTCAAATGTAGATGACATAGCTGCACGTGATCTTGATGAACCATTCAACCTTTCACATGGTCCGACGATGCGGATTCGTCTGATTGAGACATCAACCGATCATTGGACACTGCTCTGGAGTTTCCATCACATCCTAATGGATGGCTGGTGCCTGGCAATTGTATTCGGTGACTTGTTTAAAATCTACGAATCGTTGTCTCGCAAACAAAATATTGGACTGCCCACTGCACCGTCTTTACGTGCATTTACCGAATGGATTGATCAAAGAGACAGATCAATCTCACAAGCATTTTGGAATGGATATTTAGCAGCTTATGACACTGCTGCTGTAATTCCGCACACTGCCAAAGGTCGCAATCGCACCGGTTATAGAAACTGTTCCCATACTTTGAACCTTACCCGGGAAGAAACAAACGCTCTTGTGCGCGTATCGGCATCGCAGGAAATTACTCTGAGCACCTTGTTCCAGACAGCGTGGGGAACAATCCTTGCAGGATACAACGACACAAACGATGTTGTCTTTGGTGTGGTCGTATCAGGACGACCTTCAGATGTAAGCAATATCGAAGGCACGGTTGGCGCATTTATCATGACTGTCCCTTGCCGGGTGACTTTCGATCCAGATGCAACGTTTGCAGATATTTCCCGCAAACTGCAGGAAAGCAGCCTGGCTTCAGAACAGCATCAGTGGCTTTCTCTTGCCGATATCCAGGCAAACTCACCGCTGCAGTCCAACCTACTCGACCACATACTAGTCTTTGAGAACTATCCACTGGATAAGAACCTGCTGCAAAACCCTCTCTCAGGAATAGAGATTGACAGTATCGGAGCAGTAGAGCAGATCCCCTACGAACTGGGCATTACAGTTGTTCCCGGTGATGAGATCGATATACGTTTTGCTTACAATGCAAATGCCTATGATGATCAGTTTATAGCTACCCTCGGAATCCAATTGCGCCAGATGCTCAGCTCCATTGCTTCTGATCCAATGTCAGTAATGGATTCTCTGCCCGTACTTACTCCCGAGGATACCGAACTGTTCAAACTGTTCAACTCAACAGATGCGAATTACCCGGACAGTGCCACGATCCACGAGCTGATTTTTGCTCAGACCAAACTTACACCAGACCGCACAGCAGTAATTGTCCCCAATAAAGAAAGTGAGATTGAGCTGACATATGCTGATCTAATTGTTAGATCACGTGCACTCTCAAAACTCCTTGATGATGCTGGAGTAACACATAGCGGATCAGTCGCTGTTCTACTTGACCGTGATGAACACCTGATCCCGGGACTTCTTGCAGTGCTTTTAAGGGGAGCTGCTTATATCCCACTCGATCCACTATTCCCTCCGGACAGGTTGCGTTACATTTTGGAAGACAGCGGTGCATCAGTCGTGCTTACCGAACGGAATGTGCTGGATGCACTCGGTGACATTTCAAATCTGTCGATCAATGTTGTCCTGGTGGACGATTACGACCTGGACTCAATAGATACAAGCAAGCTCAATGACCCCGAGGTACAACCAGAAGACATCGCCTACACAATTTATACGTCAGGTTCTACAGGCAAACCAAAAGGTGTTGAAATCACTCACCGCAACGTGGTCAATTTCTTATATTCAATGCTTGAAGAACCCGGTCTGACAAGTGACGATCATCTTCTTGCAGTTACCACGGTCAGTTTTGACATTGCAGGGTTGGAATTATTCCTGCCGCTCATCTGCGGTGCCTGCACTGTCCTCGCTGGTCGCTCAGATACATCCGACCCTGACCGGCTGATAAGCTTACTCGACAGCTATAACATCACAATGCTTCAAGCGACACCAGCTACCTGGCGGATGCTGATAGATAATGGCTGGCAAGGCAAATCTGACCTGCGGATGCTTGTAGGAGGCGAAGCCCTGCATTCTTCCCTTGCTGCTGCCATGCTTTCTCTGGGTAAAGAGCTTTGGAATATGTATGGTCCCACCGAAACTACCGTCTGGTCCACTCTGTATCAAGTCAATCCGGCAGATTTGTTGGAAGACGATTCTATTGTCTCCATCGGTAAGCCAATCGCCAATACACAAGTATTCGTAATCGGAAAACAAGGCGATCTATTACCCAAAGGTGCTGTTGGAGAATTAATTATTGGCGGGGATGGCGTTGGAAATGGCTATCATCAACGACCAGAGCTGACTTCTGAGAAGTTCGTCAGGCTCCCGGCAATCTCAGATGGTATATTATACAAAACTGGCGACCTGGTTTCCTGGAATGCAGACGGCACTCTGGATTACCATGGCAGGATAGATTTCCAGGTGAAACTCCGTGGTTTCCGAATAGAACTCGGTGAAATCGAATCCGTCCTGCAAACGCATCGATCAGTCAAAGAAGCAGTAGTGATGTGCACTGGATCTTCTGAAAACAAGCAATTAGCTGCATACATTGTTGGCTGTGACCCATCAAGCATCGAACAATTGCGATCCTATGTCAGGGAAGCGTTGCCGGAATATATGGTGCCATCTGTATATATACCGATAGATGCGTTCCCGCTAACTCCAAACGGCAAGGTTGACCGGAAAAAGTTGGAGGTTATCAGTACCGACAATCTATCATTAGCCAATGGCTCCGATTTTGAACCTCCATATACACCTACTGAAATCCAGCTTGCAGATCTGTTCAGAAAGATCCTCAATATTGATTGCGTAGGACGGGCGGACAATTTCCTGAATCTTGGTGGTCACAGCCTGCGCGCAGTTACATTGATGAATATGATCCGCCGCGAGATGGGTGCGTCCGTTTCACTTGCCCAAATCCTGCAAGCACAGTCACTTGCTGACCTGGCACAAACAATTGACCGCTCATCAGGTTCCAGTGCCATTCAACATGTGCTGGATGCGGATAAATACCCGCTTTCATACGCTCAGCGTGGTCTCTGGGCACTCCAATATCTGGACCCTGACAATGCAGCCTACAATATCCCAATGGCAGTGATACTCAAAGGATCTCTCGATATAAAACGGCTTGAAGCTGCACTCAAGCATCTGATTGATCGCCATGAATCCCTGAGAACCCGTTTCGTCAGTATTGATGACAAACCATGGCAGGTAATCGACCGGCAGGTTGAGTCTGTTTTGGAATATATCGACATATCCGGTGAGTCTGATCCTGAAGGCATCGCAAAAATACGGGCAAGCGGGGAGGCCATGCGGCCATTCGATCTGGAGACCAGTAATCCCTTGCGGATGCTCCTGCTCAAAACAGGTCAAGATACTCATGTGTTTGTCGCAACTGCACATCATATTGCATTCGATGGCTGGAGCATGCACGTCTTCTTTAAAGAGCTGGGATTCCTGTATGAGCATCTGTTAGAGTCTCTACCGCCATTGACAATCCAATACAGGGACTTTGCCTCATGGCAGGTCCAACAGCTCTCCAGTGATGATACCGACCGGACTTATTGGCTGCAGAAGCTTGGGGACAGCATTGAAGTGCTGAATATCCAAACCGATCATCCGCGCCCGAAGGAAAAGACATATAATGGCAGCCGATTGATGTTTGCTATAGGAGCTGATGGATTATCCCGGTTGCAGAATCTTTCCAGATCGGCTGGTGCAAGTCTATTCGCATCACTGACGAGTCTGGTAACAGTGCTGCTGCACCGCTACAGCCGTTCTGAGGACATAGTTTTGGGAACAGCAGTAGCAAGCAGGGAGCACGCCGACTTGGAAGACCAGATCGGTATGTATGTCAATACCGTTGCTCTGAGAAATCAAATCGAACCAAACATCACATTCCGGGAGCTCCTGCACCGCACCAGTCACACAGTTGAGGAAGCATTCCGGCATCAGGGATATCCATTCGATCTATTGGTTGATGATCTCAAGAATGACCGTGATCTATCCCGTTCCCCGATTTTCGATGTAATGGTAACTATGCAAAACCTGCCAAATGTGGACTTGCCTATTAGTGGACTAGAGATTGCACCTTTGCTTCCGGAATTGCCAATCAGCAAGTTTGATCTCAGTTTTACATTTACTGAAGAACTTGAACAGATCGCTTGTGAACTGGAGTTCAATACAGACTTGTTCGATCTGCAGACCATTGAGCACATGGCAGACCATTTTTCACACATCCTGAACTCTGCTGTAGATGATCCATCAAGCAGTGTGGGAAATCTGGTAATGATATCCGATAAAGAGAAGCAGAAAGTTGTTGTCGAGTTCAACGATACCCGGCAGTTGGTTGAAGATACCAGCATCGTTCCAATCTTCGAAAGAACTGCTGCTCAACATGCAGACCAGCCGACAATATTCTCCGACGACCGTGTAGTGACATATTCTGAGCTGGATCAACTCTCAAAACAATATGCTCAGAGCCTAATAAACAATGGAGTCCATAAAGGCAGCGTTATCGGCGTAGCTATGAGCCGTTCGATAGACCAGATTGCAGCGTTCTACGGAATACTGCGTGCAGGATGCGTTTATCTTCCTCTGAACCTGGATTATCCGGACAACCGGTTGCGTTATATGGTTGGGGATTCAGGATGCGAACTTATAATCACTAACCCAGATTCATCGGCCAGGTTTGCAGGTTTTAATATACCTGTTCTTTCGACGGACGAACCCACATCCGTGAGTGTAGAAAATTTCCATCAGGAGTATCCTGCTCCCAGCGACATCGCATATATCATCTACACATCTGGCTCCACGGGAGAACCCAAAGGTGTGCGGATTGAGCACTCTTCACTTGCAAACTATGTGCAGTGGGCAGCTGGGGAATTTGGTCTGGGTACCGGTGATGTCACCCTTCCGCTTGCATCGATATCATTCGATGCTTCCATATCCGAACTGGTTTACGGACTTGCTGGCGGAGCAGCGCTTGCACTCGCAAAGCCCGGTGATGAACGCGCACCCGCAGCTATTGCCGCAGCTATTAATAAATATGGTGTAACAAGCATTCAGATGACTCCATCCTTGCTTAGTGCATTTTTTGAATACATCCGGGAAAACGGTTCCACGGACAATCTTTCTACACTCCGGCAATTATTGTCCGGAGGCGAGCGCTTATCGGCTGACCTTGCTACAGAGTTCAACCGCATATTCAACCAACCCTACGGCACTCGTCTATGCAACGTATACGGCCCTACCGAGACTACCGTGGATGCCGCCTCCTATTGGTGTGACACATCCAAAGACATTACTGGTGAAATTCCCATAGGCCGTCCTGTTGCAAATACAAGAATCTACATTCTTGGGAATAATAACCAACCTGTTCCAATCGGTGTTCCCGGCGAAATATGTGTTGCAGGAGTATCGGTAGCTAAAGATTATCTGAATCGCCCTGATCTGACTGCAAAGAGTTTCATCAAGGACCCATTTGATAGCAACGAGCGCATGTATAGGACAGGGGACTTGGGCAGATGGCTCTCTGACGGTAATGTTGAGATGCTGGGCAGAATAGATCAGCAGATTAAGCTGAGAGGTTATAGAATTGAGCTGGGAGAAATAGAATCTGCTCTGCGCTCCATAACAGGCATACGTAACGCTGTAGTAGCAATGGAGATGGAACCAGCACACTTAGTTGCTTATCTTGTAGTAGACACGGAGATTGACGCATCCCATCTGCGTATTCATCTTCAAGACCGACTGCCGGAATATATGGTGCCGTCAGCATTCCGAACAGTAGACGAAATACCAGTGAACCAAAATGGTAAGGTCGACTACAAAAAGCTCCAGGGCAGTGGTGACGTGCTAAAAGTCGAAAAAGAAACCCGTCTGGCTTCAAATGATATCGAAGAATCGCTACTTGGCATTTGGCATGAGATTCTGGAGACCTCTGATGAAATCGGGGTAGAGGACAGCTTCTTCGAAATCGGAGGTAACTCACTCCTGCTTGTCCGCCTGCATGCAGCAATCGAACGCCAGTGGCCGGGACGCATCACTGCAACGGACCTATTCAAGTTCACAACAATTTCAGCACAGGCAAATGCCCTGAACTGACAATATTTGTCATCCTGAGGAACGAAGGATCTGCTTTTCTATTCGGACAAAGCAGATCCTTCGTTCCTCAGGATGACAGGAGAACATCAGGCTTCTGCTGCAGCCGAAACTTCCTCTTTGGATTTCCCGAGTTTCTTCACAAACTGCTTGCCGGATTCGAACTGATCCTTGAAGAAACCTTTTACTTTCTGTGGGTCAAAGGTCAGGAATGTTCCACCGGATTCCAAATGTTGGACCATCACACGTGCCAAAGCATATGTAGATGCACCTGTAAGTAAAGGCATGGCTGTTGCCCCAAACAATGGGCCGATAACAGGGACCATTGCGAATGAACGCACTACCCCGCCGGCAAGTCCTGTTGGCACTACGCTGCCGACTAACGAACCGATAATATATTTAGCACGGTCATCTTTGAACTCTACATCGTAGATCTCCGTCAGTGATTTCAGCATCTTGATCTGTAAAGCGGTCAAGGCTGCAAAATCAACTATCGGTAGAGGTATCAGACCTACACCCGCTGCTCCCAAAACGTATTTATTGATGAGTCTTTCAACTTGTATAGTCCTGGATAGCTCAGCAGACTCAGTGCTTTCTATAACGGGTTCTTCAACTGCGTCGATAATGATTTCCTCTGCTTCGTTATTTGTCTTGTTCATAATCTTAGATTTATCCTTTCAACATCCCAAAGTATTGGAAACTTTGTCTGCCATGCGCGGCAGCACTAATGTATTTAATACTAGTAATATCAGTTGTCCTATATCTAATTATCGGCAACTAAATAAATATACTATAGTCAATCTACTTAAGTCCTCTCTGTCAGATGCCGAATAATAATATGGATACAATACATTGCTTATTTAGTGCAGAGTGCATATGGTAAATATACGTACCTGATATCCGATAGATTCCTCGAATCGGCATTAAACTACAGAGGTATTTTCTTGAGATTATTCCAATTTCTGCAATCTACGCTGCAAGGCGGGTGGAAACGCGTCCTGATGATCGCTGCCGTCGGCGGTATTGCCAATACGTTGGTTTTCGGTACTTTGAATTTGGGTGCAACCGCTGCAATGAAGAATAAAAGCACCATGATTTACATAATCATGTTTGCCATCTCAACATTAGCTTTCTATATTGCCAAGCGATTTGCCATCCTTGAAGGCTCAAATGCAGCAGAGAAGGTCCTTGCAGATACTCTCTCTCGTATTGCCGGTAAAATCCGACGCTCTGAACTGCCGATAGTCGAGAGCATATCCCATGGCGGCGGTTACCAGAATATCGCCCAGGATACGACTACCATCTCTGCGGCAACCATGATGTTGATTGCCGCTGCTCAGCAGTCTGTGATGCTCGTAGCCAGTCTGATATATATAGCATTTATCTCTCCTCTGAACTTCATTGTGACGCTGGTTGGAATTATGATAGTCACTGTTCTATATTATGCTCACAGCAGATACCTGGCACGGGAAATTGTCGCTCAGAAAGATGCTGAGACCAACATGCTGATGACTCTTGAGGATGTTGTGAGCGGTTTCAAGGAACTCCGACTCAACAAACGCAAGAGCGAGTCAATGCAGGAACATATTGAGAGCATAAGCTCCTCTCTTTATAAAGCACGAGTCAGGACTAATGACCACTACTGCACCGACCTGTTGTTTGCAGACATCTTCTTCTACGTCTTACTGGCAGCTATAATCCTTGTTCTACCACACTACCAGAAAACAGATGCAAGCAAGATTATGATGTCAGCTTCTTCAATCCTGTTCATTATCATTCCACTGCAGGGAATAGTCTCCTCCGGCACGTTGATAATGCGTGCAACAGTAGCCATTGACCATCTAGAGGAACTTGAGGAATATCTGGATGGTGGTCTAAAACAAAAAATTGTCAGTTCAGATACTGTCAACGAAGAGGCACTGTCCCAGATTCAGAATATATGCCTGGACAATATAGAGTTCAAATATCCTAGTGTTGTGAACGGTGATGGTGTGCAGAACGATGCATTCCAGATAGGACCATTCTCTCTCAATATTAACCGTGGAGAAATGGTGTTTCTTGTGGGTGGCAATGGCTGTGGGAAGACAACACTGCTGAAAGTGCTAACTGGCCTCTACCAACCGACCGGTGGACAGCTGCTTGTCAACGATTCTCTCATTACGCGCAATAATGTAGATTCATACCGCAATCACATATCAGCCATCTTCAGCGATTTCCATCTCTTCCAGCGCCTGTATGGCTACGAGGATGTTGACCCTGCAAGAGTTGATACACTCCTGAATCAGCTGCAGATATCGGACAAAACCTCGTTTGCAGATGGCGAGTTTACAACAATAAAGCTATCAACTGGTCAACGTAAACGCGTGGCTCTTGTAGCGGCACTATTAGAAGACCGCGATATTATACTTTTTGATGAATGGGCAGCAGACCAGGACCCGCACTTCCGTGCATATTTCTACGAAGTATTGCTTGCTCAACTCAAAGCACAGGGCAAGACAATCCTTGCTATCACTCACGATGAAAAATACTGGCACCTGGCTGATCGAGTTATTCGATTGGAATATGGCACGATGGTAGAACCGGACATGGAATGCAAAAGAGTATCCCATGACACAGATGAATTAATGGAGATGGTCACAGCATAATGACAGAGCCAACCACAATCGAAACACCACCACTGGTGACAGATGAGATTATAAACAGCGGACGGTTCGCTGGTATGATTAGTCGATTCAATAAGCACTTTGCAGAAAATAGGATTCCCTATCTACTGCTATTGTTGTTCATTCTATTCATAATAGTTGCTCTGGCGCCGCGTATCTTTATAAGCATATATCCCGGTGAACTTGGTGTGCTTTACTCTCGTTTTCGGGGAGGAACAGTGACTGACCGGGTATATGGTGAGGGATTTCATATCATCGCTCCCTGGGATGTGCTGACAAAGTATAACGTAAGAGTTCATCAGGAACCCATGAAAATCACTGTGCTTTCAAAAGAAGCGCTTCCAATCACAATGAAAATCTCAATCAGGTATTATCCGGAGAAATCAATCGTTGGTTTCCTGCACACTGATGTAGGACCGGATTACAAGAACAAGATAGTTGTCCCGGAAGTTGTCTCTTTACTGCGTGCTACAGCCGGGCAGTATACCGTGGAGGAATTATTTACTTCTCCTCTACCATTCCAACAGGCGCTTAACAGGTGTCTTGAGCAGATTGCTCGTAAGTATATCGTGCTCGACGGAGTTGAGGTAATATCTGTTGAACTTCCTAAAAGTGTCAGGATCGCTATTGAATCAAAGCTTGCTGAGCAACAGGCTGCTCAAGCATATGTTTATAAAATTGAGCGCGAGACTCTGGAAGCTAAACGGAAACAGATCGAAGCCAAAGGTATACGCACATACAACGACACTATCAGTTCCATTAGCCCGAGCGTCCTTAAATGGAAAGGTATAGAAGCCACGCAGGAGCTTGCTAAATCGAAAAACGCCAAGGTTGTTGTGATTGGCAATGGTTCCAAAGGTATGCCGATCATCCTGGGTGGAGATTAGTCGCTCCTGGCTTCTATACAGTTATATTAATAAATCACAGAACGAGGTTAAATAATGCCGAACCTTACTATTACAATTATTTATGTCGCACTGGCGATTCTTATAGGTGTTTGCGGTCGTGAACAGCGGTTTGGATTCTGGGGATATTTCTTTGTTACGCTGCTCTTAACTCCCATTATGGGACTCTTATTGCTAGTGGCGACGGGTGGAGGAACAACCAGAACCAAATCCTGATTCTCTGGTTATTACACAATGCGTATATTTAAGCACCCAATTACAATAGCTCTGATAGTTGTCCTGGCTTGTCTGGGTCTCCTGAAGATAAATACCAATGCAATAGTCGATAAGTCACGAAATAATTACTACGCACATTCCAGTGAATCGGTGATGACAATCGGACTAGTGTGGCCGGAATCCTCTATGGAAGTAGAGCAACAATATACATTTGCAGCAGGAGCCCAATATGCTGTGGATGATTTTGAAAGATCAGGCCAGATGAAGGGCTTATGTAAAGGCATTCGTCTGAAAATGATCGATGAAGGGCACCCTCAGGAAGATGATCTGGATTCGTCACTTAAATCTGTGTTGAATGACCCGACTCTTGCAGCGTTACTGGGTTTTGTTTCTTCAGTTGATGCACATAGAGCGGCGATAGCTTCATCAAACCGTAGTGTTTTTGTAATCACACCTATGGCAACGTGGCCGGCACTTACCAAACATGGATTCGAGAACCTGATTCGGTTGACTCCGGATGATTCAGACTTCGCGCGCCTATTGGGAAAATTCGTGAAATCGAGGGGATATAAGAATGTCGGTATCATATATTCTATGCTACCTCACGGCAACTCAGTTAGCCCATTAATCGTCGAAGAACTTGCTAAGCAAAAAGTTCAGGTTACGTTTGTGCATGCATATGCTCCGAACATGCAACCAACCTATCCTGATGTGCTTGATATCATAGGACCATTGCTAAAACGTAATGGAGATATCGATGCTCTGTTTATGATAGATGATCTGAGTGCAAGTCCTGCTATGCTGATTTACCTGCGTAAAGCAGGAGTGAACATACCAATATTGGCATCGGATTCATTGGATTTTCCCGAGATATGGAAAACAGCTGGTAGAGCTGCAGAAGGCATTTGTTTTGTCAGCACCCGATCTTCTTATGCAGATAATTCCCCTGTTTCGAAGTTATATAAAAGAGTTGTAGATGTCGCGGACAGAAAACTTATTACCATAGATAAGTTTGCACATTATGGCTTTCTTAGTGGGTATGAGACGATGAATCTATATCTGTCTGCAGTAAAAGAATCCGGTTCGTTTTATCCAAAACAATTGGGGATTGTGTTACGAAACAAAACTTGGGATACCCTGCAGGGCAAAATAGAGTTTACCGCAGACGGTGATGCTGTGGGGCGGAATATATACATCAATGAGATAGTCAGAGGTCATCCGGAGATAGTCATGTCTGAGACGGCCCATAAAGAGGAAAAGTGACGGATGTGGCTCGAGACAAGACAGATTATGGGCAACATAGTGTACGTCGCCCGCATAGACTCTATCCCTGCAGACCTATTATCAGACAAGTTTCTGACCCGGCTACCATTGTTGGAGCAAACGCGGATATCTCGTTTACATCGTATTGTAGATAGAAAGCGCTCGCTTCTGGGATTACGTTTGCTGGAAGAAGCAATAAAAGATAACAATATCTCTTGGAATTGGGACATGTTCAGACGTGATTCTGCCGGTAGACCTTGTACAGGAAATGAATACCCAGGACCAGGTTATGATTTCAATATTTCGCATTCAGGGGATATAGTCGTCTGTGCAATTGGTTCAGGGCGTCTGGGTATAGATATTGAGAAGGTGACACAGGTAGACCTTAACGATTTCTATTGTGTTATGCCTGAATCTGCGCTCAGGACTGTCCTTGCTGCCTCTAATATTGAGGGTGAGTTTTTCCGTTTGTGGACACGCATAGAGAGTGTGATAAAAGCCGATGGGTGTGGATTTGCGGCTGAACTGGATACCATTCGTTTCAATGCGAAGACTGCAACCCTTGGCATAAAACACTGGAACTACCACGATCTAGACATTATGCCCGGCTACGCTTGTTGCCTGGCCTATTCATAAAAAGTCCCATATGGAGATAACTGATGCCTGATTCAACAACAATTATTGCACTACCGCATGCAGGGGGTGCTGCATTCAACTACCATATGTTTCGCAAAGAAATGCCACTTGACACAAATCTGGTTGCAGTAGATCTTCCAGGACACGGATCCCGTATTGGTGAACCGCTGCTGACATCAATACCTGATATGGCCCGAGACGTTATTGAGCGCCACAAATCCCATATGCAGGATAATTACATATTATTTGGTCACAGTATGGGTGCAATGCTAGGATATGAAATATGCTGTCAGATAGCCTCCAGCGGTAGAGAAATGCCGGATATGTTAGTCGCATCCGGACGCCAAAGCCCGGTAGTCAGAGAAACTGAGCGATACACTGAGTTACCACGGGAAGATTTCATAAAGATGATAACATCGCTTGGAGGTGTACCGACTGAACTTATTGAGCATCCGGAGCTTTTCAGTCTGTTTGAGTCCATCCTTTACGCAGACTTCAAAGCCATTGAGACGTATGACCCATCCCTGGAAACCAAACTGAAACTGCCAATCACAGTAATAGCAGGAAGAGATGATGAGATCCTGACGTCTCGCCTTGAACTTTGGTCCGATGTCACTACAGCCGAAATAGAAATACACCTGTTCCCCGGTGGACATTTCTACTTATATGACAACCTCCAGGAAGTCGCCAGTCTGCTGCTAAACCGTGTTCCGAGCACAGTATCTATCCCAGTAGCTGCCTAACGGATAATAATTGTAGGGGCGACCCTCCGCGGTCGCCCGGCAAATCACTTACCCCGGGCCGCACTTATTAACTCATTCCCCATCATCAACAGGTCAAATACAGCATTTTCGTTATTGCAACTTAACGCAATGCATACGCCCTTTTGTTGAGAATATATGAACATCGAAGAGTACCCCGGGAAGACTCCGTCCTTTGTAGCTAACCATGCGCCATCTCCGACTTTCACCCATTCAATCCCCCATTTGCTAAGCCGTTTTATCTTTATCCCGCCAAGTTCCATGGCCTGTGACTTTGCAAGAGCCTCTTCTACAGTTGGTGGCTGGTTGATCATCTGGTATGTAGATGATTTCAGAAGGCTGCCATTCCGAAATACTTTGTCGAATAATACGAAACTCTTCGGTGACGAGATCATATTTCCCGAAGCATGTGGAGCTTCCACACTTGAAAATACGGCGTTGCACAATTTGTCTGGGTCTACTCTGTAACCAGTCACCCGGTTCATAATAACTTCAGAATCACTGCCCGTCCGCGTATCGGTCATTCCAAGGGGTTTGATAATTCGCTGCTGAATGAATTGTTCAAAACTCATTTTGGATATCTTCTCAACAATCAGCCCTAGCATGACATAACCTGTATTGCTGTATCTATACGCTGTCCCAGGAGGGAAATCCAACGGGAATGCAGCTGTCATATTCAACAATTCATCCTCGGTATATGCTTTTGCCATGTTGGTATTAAAAGCCGGGATCATGACAAAGTCCTTCAGACCTGATGTATGATTTATCAACTGATCTACGCTGATCTCACCGGAACGTGGATAGTCTGGAAACCATTTCGATATCCTGTCATCCAGCGACAGCTTTCCCTCATCGGCTAGAATGTATATTGATATTGAGGTGAATAGCTTGGTGATCGATCCCACCGGAAGTGCCATTTCATTCTTCAAGCGCACATTCAAAGCAACATCCGCAAGACCAGCACCATAGACCTTCGGTTTGCGGCTATTCTCAGCCATTAATGCTATGCTGACGCCTGGTGTCCTGGTTTCTGTGAGGAAACGTTTAAGACGCTGCACTACAGGATCTGAACCAGCAGTTGCAGGCATACTCAACGCAAAAGCAACCAGCAGGACCATTGACATCGTTTGCGTGAGCCTCGCCATCAATTGGTTTTTATGTAGATAGTGAACAACTGTATTCAATGTTAAAACGTCCTTGATCAAGTTATTAGCCAATTGAGTTCACCTGGACAATGGCCAGTATACCGCGTGAACATCAGTCTATACAGTGTGCGACGGTTATACCAACACAAGCCTAAAAGTAAATGCAATCTACCATATATGTCATTCCAGACATGACAGGGAATTCGGATGGAAAGCCTTGCAATTATTAAGTAGTCTTTCTTCAACAAATGTGTAATTTGATAACTTCTAATCTCCCATACATCGAACTCCTCTATTAAGTGTTAATGCCTTTGCTAAGCTTTAGTTGCGCCGGTTTCAGTTCTGTCTGCATGTCCTATAAGTCCCGTTCCATACCTCAATCAATCGAAATAGACACACGCAATAATATCATATATGTTAACAAAAACCTGATAAGTTATGGGTGTAGTTGTATTGACAGGCAAATAGTTACTATAATAAACCTGCATCGGCTGTTGTAGTTCAATTATTCTGCCAAGAGGATACATATGAAACATTTAATGCTCGCAGTCGCAGTTCTCATACCATTATGTTCATTCACCTATGCTGGTGATACACCCAATCCCGACTCCCGCCTCTCTAAAAAGCTCACATACTACAGCGGATATGTAAGGTTGTCCGATGCAGTGGATGGAATCAGCAAACAGACCGGAGTAACCATATACTCCGGACTCAGCAGCAAAGATTGGCAGGTCCGGGATATGCCGGTTGTTGTCTGCGCCAATGACATCGAACTTGGTAAGATTCTGAATGCAATTGCTGAGTCCTACTATTTATCACTCTCTGATACCGAAGTTGGCGGGAAAAAGGTCTACAGACTCTTCAGAAACAAAGAGCGGCAAATGGTGTTGGATAACTATGCTAGAGCACGGGATAATGCTTCCGAGAAATATAGTAAAGCTAAAACAGAAGTCCTTCTCTGGATAGGTTCTGTATCCGACAAGGAGTCTGAGTATGTATACAAGGAGATATTAAGCAGCAATGTCTCCTTAGGTAGTCATTACGGAAAGGGCTCTGAGTATGAACGGATGGCATTTGATGAGACCCGGATGTATGGGAAGATACTCTCGTCATTAAGTGAATCGGATCTTGCGCGGTTGTATAGCGGTGAGAAAGTTACATTATGTGCAAGTCAAGGTGGAAGTATAGGTAAGTTACTCAGGGAATACACCCAGCTCAGGTATGAGCTGGAAACTGCTTTCAGAAAGTCGCATTCCAAGGAGCAATGGTCTGATGTGTCTGAGCCTGATTGTGATGAAGCAAAAATGACATTCTCTATAATGCCGGGGTTTAGTAGTATTAACTCCAGTATTATAGCTGGTCAATTCACGGCAGGGGGGCATGGTGGCGATTTAACCTCATTTGAAATGGCATCATCAAAAGCCGGATCTTTTTTACCCAAACAACAGGAGGATCCACCCACAGCGCTAAGGCTGCTTAATCAGATAAAAGACAACAGCGAACTGGAGACGTTGGGAACATTCGAATTCAAAAAACCTCAGAAAGATCAGATCCTGCTGGCTGACGCGTTAGAAGAGGTTTCAAAGGCTTCAGGATACAGCATTCTGTCAGATGATTACTACGATCATATGACTCCGTCGCCAATAACCTATGAAGGTCTATTTGCTGGTAGGAAGTCTCTAGTTGATGTAAAAAAGACTATATATAGCTACCTGTTCAACTGGCGTGTATACACAGATGCAAAACTTATCAGCCTACAAGATACTTCCTGGGTAATGGAATATTCATCACTCATTCCGAGAGTGCTGTTTGAAAAGTGGATTGCTAAGTCAACTGGACAGGGTTTGGAACTTAACGATCTACTTGATATAAGAAGACTTACAGATCAACAAAAAAGATGGATCTATACTACTGCGGACTTAAAACCCTGTAGTGGTCAGAGCAGCATCAATTACCAAAGCTTTACACTGGACAGTCTGGCAAAGCTATCCTCATTGCAGCTAAACACTGCCATGAGAGATGGAATACCACTTGCTTCTCTGGATACATTTGGGTTTATTAAACTATTCAACTCCATGGAAGAAACAGATAAGCCTAAAGACGAAATATCAGACATGGTCTTAACCCTGGAGCGCACCCAGCAGCCTTCCGGCAAGCACACATACACTGTACGTATCACTGGAGAAAACACCAGAATCGATCTTCCGACATATACTGATTTCCCGATATACTCACCAGCCAGAGAAAAGGAACTCACCTCTGCTCAGAAGCAATAGCATCGAAATAGTTCAGTGTTAATGTGAAATATAGTAAATTTCCGTTCGTCCTACTCTAATATTGTCAAGTCCTTTTTTTATATATTTTGTAGAAAAAGGATACTGATATGGTATCAGATCGGGTCAGGCTGCAGCCAGGCGTAATACAGTGTTCCTTGCCAGACTGTGTCTGACCGGTTTGAAGTTGCCATTATTACGCCACGATATCCTGCTGCACTCTTCCCTGCGATAACCCTACTTACTCGATGGTCTCCCAAGGGAGCCATAACCTTCCTTAATTGATCGTCACGGAAGAGGACTGGAGCGATAAAAGCTGAGTTAGAAGATCAGGCAGCCGTTAATGGCTGACTGTCTTTAAGGACGAATAGATCGTCTCCAGTCCCTCTTCGCGCAACGAATCGCTGTCGATCAAAGCATTCACCACTGCACACCAAAGCGTGCAGAAGCTTTAATAGCTTACGCGCGACAGCAATTCTGATAATTCCGGGCTTCTTGTCTTTTGATCTCATAACCTCAACTACATCAAAATAGATTCCGTTCTTTCGCATCATTTGTGTTGCAGCCATACACAAAGCATAGCGCACACTGGAGCGCCCACACTTACTAATCTTCTTTTTTCCTTTGTGCCTGCCACTTGAGAAGTGACACAGATTCAGACCGACCAGCTTCTCCAGTTGACCCATGCTATAGTCGCTAATGTTACCGCACTCACCCAAAAGTAAAGCAGTGGTTATTATCCCGATACCATTGACACTTAATAGACTCTTTGATTCTGGAAGCTCAAGAAGTAACTTCTCCAACTCCAATATAAGATCTGCTTTTTGGGTCTCAATGAGCTCAAGTCTTGCCAAATGGTTCATCATTGTCCTGTGTCTTGATTTTTGCCCACTCTTTAGAGCCGTGCTGTTGGAAGCTGCATCTACCAATTCGCGAGCCCTTGAAGCAGTGCGACCACTGCTGGCTTTATGCAGAACAGCTCGAACTTTTGTAAAACCAGCCTTAGCCAATGATTCACATGTCGCATACTTCTTCATTATTGCCAATGTGCTCAGGCAAAGCCCACTTTTGAAAACCATCTTTAACTCCGGAAACCATAACTCCATCAAGGAATGTAGTTGATTTTTTATCACTGTGCTCTCGCGTTTCAGCATCTCCCATTCTGCTGAAGCTGCACGTAGTTCTGCATATGTCCCAGTCAGATGCAACGGAGTACGGTAACAACCCTGCCATATAAGATCCGATATTGCACGAGGATCGCGAGGATCATCTTTGCCAGGACTGTTGTCCCTTATATCATTGAACTTGCTTGTGTGCTTGGGATTTACCTGAACAACTTTCCAATTCTTTTCCACAAGATACTCAAGCACGCAGCAGCTATAAGGACCGGTGGGTTCATATCCTACCCACACATCACAACCATCACTTTTGTAACCCTCTAGAACACCTGTAAGCTTGCTAAATCCTCCCATATCCTGGGTGATGGTCACAGGTTTGCTGGCTGCATCCGGTCTGCAGGCTCGAAATGTTATGCTATCTTTGCTTATATCGAGTCCGACTACTAATCCCCACTTGCGATCCGGTACCTCTTGACATTCACTTTTGATAAGTCTCATACTTTCCATGTAGGTCCTCCTGGTGTGTTTTTGTGAATCTCACAATTCAAGATTAACATTTCAGGTAAGGACCTACAAATATTATAGGAAGCTGAGTAGCGCGAAGCGCGTATCGAAGGATGGACGGAAATTTTGCTCATAAATACTGAGCTGTTATCAACAGCATCCATTTACCCTACCTTCCCAGTATTAGTCTATAATATAAGCTCAGCATGGTTTTATCAGTAAGGAGAGATTCGGTGAGTAATACATACGATGTTGCAGCATATATTTGGCCTGCTTATACAGGGGATGAAATAAGAACCAGACAGTTCTGGCCTGAGGGGATGGGGGAGTGGCAGTCGGTCAAGAACTCTGTCAAGAAATTCCCGGAGCATAACTGGCCCCGGAAGCCTGTCTGGGGATATCAGAATGAAGCTGATCCCTATGTTATGGAGATGCAGATCAATGCGGCCATAGACCATGGGGTCAACGTTTTCATATATGACTGGTATTGGTATGACAGGCGCCCGTTTTTGGAGAATTGTCTGAATGATGGTTACCTGAAAGCCCGGAACAATGACAAGGTGAAGTTCTACCTGATGTGGGCAAACCACAATGTCAACTATACATGGGACATCCGCAGCTCTCATATCCAGGACACCATAATATGGGATGCAGCCGTCGACCGCAAAGAATTTGAGATAATCGGCAACCGTCTGATCGACAAGTATTTCAAGCACCCATCTTACTACACGATAGATGATAAACCGGTCTATATGATCTACGATCTGGCTAACCTGATCAAGGGTTTAGGTGGAGCCGATGAAACCAAAGACGCTCTGGAATGGTTCCGCGCTCAGGCTGTGAAAGCAGGACTCCCCGGACTCCATCTGCAGCTTACAATGTGGAGTGAGATGAACTTCAATCTAAGCGGTGTGGATGGTGGAGCAACTGCAACGACCAATGAGATTATTGAACTGCTGGGTTTCGACAGCATGACCCACTACCAGTTCTGCCATTTCGCAGACATAGACAGGGACTACAACGACATAATGGAAGATGTTATAAAGGAGTGGGCTAGAATAGAGCGCAGCTACAGCATTCCCTACTTCCCTCACATCTCCGTAGGTTGGGACAACAACCCCAGGTTCATTGACTTCCGTCCGGGTGTAGTCAAAAACAACACCCCGGAAAACATCCAAAAGGCTATGCAAAAAGCCAAAGAATACGCCGATTCCCATCCCAACCAGCCTAAACTGATAACCATCAACAGCTGGAACGAATGGACCGAAACCAGCTACCTGCAGCCAGACGACCTCTACGGTTACGGGTACCTGGAAGCAGTGAAAAAGGTGTTTCTGGGGTAGGGGAGAAGACGGAAGTCGGGAGTTAGGAGACAGGAGACAGGAGACAGGAGTCAGGAGACAGGAGTCAGAATATGAACACTTATTGCTTCGGCATCTAGTGTTTATATTTGTAAACTGTTGAATCTAGTATTCCCTAATCTGTGCAAATCTGCGAAATCTGCGGATAATACTCCCTTCATTATGGTCGGCATTATCATCAACCAATCGTAGCAGTCTCCTGTCTCCTGACTCCCAAAAATATAATACCGGAGGATACACGTTTGAAGCTATTCATAACCATATTGTTATTGCTCTGCACTTGCACTCTGTGCCTGGCCGCTGGTGACGTCACTTTATACAAGAGCTCTTTTGCTGATGATGACCGGACGCTTTGGAGTGGTTGGTCGGAGAAACCCTGGACCATCGAATATATGCCGAATGGGGGAGAGGGCAGTCCGGCGTTAAAATATACAGTTGCCGATGGTTGGAATGTGCCTATTCTTAACTTCGCCAAGCCTGTCCCAATCAGCGAAAACACTATAGTAAGGTTCAAACTCAAGTGTAACTCGGGACGATATGGGCTTAACATTCACGACAAACAGGAAGGCTCAGAGTATTTCCTGTCATTCTTGATCCCAAAATCAAATCAATGGGTCACCGTTCAGAAATATATTAAAAAGGCTGTATACAAGCGTTATGGCAAGGATGATATACCGAAAGATGGCCTTGTTGGAGATGACCTGGAAAGCATTCACATTGCAACCAGTGGCCCAGAAGTCTGTGTCAGCGACTTTGAAATCGTTAATGTAGCGGAACCCGTCAAGGAACTCCCAGTTGAGGAGTCATTTTATGATGGTATCTACACACCCCTGAAGCAGGAGATAACAGATAAAGTCTTCCCGTATGGTTTCATTTACCAGGGAATAGCCGAGATCATCAACGCCCAAATATTCGGTCAGACCACCGAAGAACGCTACGATGAATCTGTAAGGGACATGAAGCGCCATTATATGAACACTTACTGCAACTTCTGCGATGATGCAAATGTCGATTACCGGCTCAGTCTCAGCAGCAAATATAGCATGTATCTGATTGAGACTCTCTTCTGCGGAGCTCAGTTCTATCATCAAGCCGATACCACCAATGAGACTGCAATAGTAAAAAAAGCTTCACAGGATAATTGGCTGCTAGCATGGTATGGCCCTGATGAACCATCAGATTACAAAGCCTGGTTGGGTAACAAACTCGGGATCAATAAAGTGGATAGCAAACATCCTGTAGTCAGTGCATTTTGCACCCCGGATGCAGTCGCTAACCTGGGGCCATATTGCGAAACTACGATGATCGATATCTATTCAACCCGCAAGAACTCATTCGAAGCTGGTCCAATACTCAATCATGCAGACGCAATAAGAGCAGCCAGAAAATATACTGCAGGCAAAAAAGTCTGGTTCATTCCTCAGAGTTATGGAGACCGGGGAGCTCAAAGGTATCCAACTCCAGCAGAAATCCGTCTGGAGACTTTCAACTCCATTGCTGCCGGTGTTAATGGACTGGTGTTCTTCATCTACGATGATTCCTGCTCGTATCTTGCACCAAAAGTAGTCGAAGGAAACTCCGAGAAATTCGATGATACCCCGATAGACCCCTGGTTCAACGACAACCCGACATATCGTGAAATGGCAAGAATCGGCAGAGATGTCATCCCAATAATGCCGTCAATCATGGATTCAGTAGAAACCACCACCGATGCTGACAGAATCCAGTACAGCAAAGCCGGTCTGGTCTTCAGCAGCTCAAAATCACAATTCGGGACAGTATATGTAGTAGTAAACAAGTCCCTGCAGGAAAAATATGTCGGCACCATAAATCCAAAAGTAGCTGCCGGTCAAAAGCTATACAACCTGGTCACTCTTAAACCACTTCCACTGGACAAGCAATCCAAATTGGCCATAATGCTGAGCCCGGGGGATGGAGCAATCTACCTTGCAGCAGATGCAAAATCATGGAGCAAGATCAAATCCCAGATCCAAAAACGCAAAATAGAAACCGAAATACAGCTCCTCCAGCAGGACTCAGTATCTCTCAAAGAAGCCAAACTGGACACTGCTCCGCTGGATAAACTTATAACCTATGCAAAGAACCAATCCTCTGCAGGCAAACTAGACATAGCCCAAAAGACTCTGGCTCAAGCGACTCAGAAACAAATAGCCATCACATCAGCCAATGCCGAGTACTCATCTCAAACAAAAATACTGAATATGATAAAGGCTGATTTCGGTTCAATCCACACAATCCTGAAAACCAAAACCGAAATTTACGCAGGCAGCGAAGACCCAACCTGGGTTGCCCGCTATAACAAAATAAGGGACTACAGCAAGGATTACTACAAACTGAAATCCAACTGGAAAACCGGCAACTTCTCAAACACCACCCCACTAACCCAGTTGCAGATCAATGTAAAAACTCTAAAAGCAGAAATCCAGGCCGCTATATAAAAATGCGAACGTAGGGGCGACCCTCAGCGGTCGCCCGGAAATCGTGAACTCAAGTGGAGGCATAAGTTCCATGGTATGTACAAAATGTGGTATTGAAATCCCGGGAAATGTCTCCAATTGCCCAGTTTGTAAAAGCCCAATTAATAACAGCCCATATACAACCCAACAGTGCACTAAGAAGACTATCAGCAAACTGGCAGTGGCAGCTTTATTAACGGGAATCCTTTCGTTATTCCTTCCGATTGCTTTGATACCGATTATACTGGGAACTAAAGCAATAAATCGTATCAAGGCAAGTGATGGGAGAGAAACAGGCAGATGGATGGCAACTACAGGATCGATCCTGGGAGTAATAGCTCTATTCTTTATTTCCCTTTTTAGATTAGGATCCCATGCCCACGACAAATTAAGGCAGTCATCTTGTATATCAAACCTAAAGCAAATTGGACTGGCAACAATTGCATATTCCCAGGATTATGATGATAGGCTGCCGTTGAAGACTAGCTGGTCAGACAGTCTAGGTGCTTACATAAAGAACTCGTATATATACCAATGCCCGATGGATAATACGCAGTCTCGATGTTCATATTCATATAACAACAAGCTTAACGGTGACTCCTTATCCCATATGAAAAATCTAGAATCAATACAGACTTGCTTTGATGCAAAAGGAGGATGGAATTCCAGTTCTCCAGTAAGTTCAGCAGTCCCAAGGCATTATGACTATTCAAACTTTGCGTTTGTGGATGGGCATGTAAAATCGGCTAGAACAAGGAAAGCACATTTACTATCATTTATATATGGGTTTCCATTCTATATGCCGCGCACAATAGACGATCTGAGTCTATTCGAAAGAAGCGAAGACTGACTATACTGGGGGTGGCTGGTTATCCCAGATCCAGCTCACGGAATAAGTTGCTTTCTGGTGTAATAGTTACGTCGGCAGTGAAGTTTAATCCGACTGCCGACGCCATACACTATTTTCCTGCAGGAGCAGCAGGCATACCAGGCATACCACCGCCAGGCATACCAGGCATACCACCGCCAGGCATACCGGGCATTCCGGGCATGCCTGGCATACCGCCTCCCATGCCACCCTTCATACCAGGGGCACCCATTCCTCCTGTGGCGGTAGCGGGTTTCCTGTTAGTCAATGCATAGATACCATATACAGCAACAATGACCACCATTGTCACAATGATGACAATAGGAATCGGTATGCTCTGTTTCATATAACATGTCTCCTCTCAAAAACTATTTCATTTGAATGGGCTGAAAGTGTTTCTAAACAGGTAGTAAAAATTCGTTCCCAGAAACACTATATTGTATTGGACTTGGTTGCCCAATATTCCTGCTTTATTCAGTTATTACTGATCTTCGCTGCCTTCACATTACCGGAAGCATCAAATTGAATATCAAGTATATCCGCATCACCCCAACCGTCAGGATTCAGAAAATACCAACATGAAGCACTACTGATATAAGTATCGTCCGGCTTTCCAAGCAGACTGATAACACCAGTTCTGCTCATGCCAACCAGTTGATAATGCTCCATCAAATCCCCAACCATCTGCCTCCGTATATAAGGGCTTTTATAGACAGTAGAGGTGTTCTTCCAATTTACAGAATTAAAGCTGGTTTTGCCGGTAAGCATCCTTGCAGGTCTTGCCAGTGCATGTCGGATCACTCTCCTACTAGTAGGTATCTTGACTGCTAACATACCAGACCCAAGCAGCACTATCGCTATTAATAGAAGTATCTGTAGCTTTTTCTTATGGTAGCGTAGTTTTATAGTGTGTAATTATTTTTGGTTATTAGGCTGACCCAGCGATCCGACGGCGCTCCTAAATTTAGCGCAAGGAGGTGAGCGGCTGTTTTCAACCAAATGCAACAACGGGTGCTTTTCTCTCGTATGAAATTGTTGAAAAGACAAATCAAAGAGAGGAAGCACCCATGAATAATTTTACGCTAAAAGAAGTATTTGAGAAAGCTGCATGTCGGATACCTGATTGTGAAAATCTGGCTTATGGAGATTTGGATTCTGCTACTGCATCTGTTACAAAGTTTATCTTTGAGGCCATGGCTGAATCTGAGATAGAAAAGCGAGCAGGTGTAAGGTTGCATGAGCGTGGCGAGATGCGAACCGATTATCGCAACGGTTATCGTCATCGTAAGGTTCAAACTAGCTACCAGGTAGTGGAGATTCGCATTCCCCGTTTGCGGGGTAACGGTTTTGTGCCGAGTTTTCTGGAGCCGAACCATCGTGCCATTCGCGAAGTCGAGGCTTGGGTAAGTAAGGCATTCCTATCAGGTCTAACCCGAGCTGAGGTGATTCGGCTTCTAGAATCTACAACAGGATGCAAGCCATCTGATAGGTTATTACGGCGAGTCCAGCTTGAGATTGATGAGCAGGTAAAGAGATTTCGAGAACGCAAGCTACTTGGTCGATATCAATATCTGTTTTTAGATGCGGCTTGGGCTAAGGATATAGTAGGCATAACTGCGACACGTATTTGTATAATGACTGCAATTGGTATAACGCACACTGGTGTGAAGGAGATTCTTGGTTTTGAACGGACATCAACAGAGAATGAGTCTTCCTGGAAAGGGTTTCTTGGTCGGCTGGTGGAACGTGGGTTGAAACCAAGCGACTTGGCCCTGGTGATTTCCGATGAGCATAACGGTCTGCTTAACGCTGCTTCTGAGGTGTTAGGTGACGTTCCTGGGCAGTTGTGTTGGGCACATCGGATACGTAATGTACGCAAAGCTGTTGCTGCATCGGATCGTGGTGAAGTGGTTGGAGGCTTGAAGCTTGTCTATGATGCCAAGCATCTATCTGGAGCAAAGGATTCATTTCGTCTTTGGGAGCAACGCTGGGACGAAAAGTATCCTAACTTAGTAGCCAGTGTAAAAGAGGACCTTGGATATCTGTTTGCATTCTATAATTGCGATGAACTTCACTGGGAATATCTGAGAACCTCTAATCCGATTGAGCGCACTTTCCGTGAACTACGGAGACAGCAATACGGATCTGGAGCATATGCAAACAGAGATGCTTGTAACAGGGCCGTATATAGAGTTTTCAACTGGCTCAATGAACGTTGGAAAGATATTGATATCTGGCAACAGAGAAAAATGAGAAAAACAACACAAATAACTAAGTGAGTAAATGACAATTGAATACGGGCAGAAAAACATTTTCGAATTTACACACTCCAGAAGGAATAACCTTTTCTTATTGTTCAATGTGCTAAATTACCCATTCTCCGGTATAATAAGGTATGGCTTCATTATCTGAAACAAATAAATACCTCAGTGATCCAAAGGTGATGGCTATCAAGGTCGCCCGAAGCACCTATGAGTCGTCTGTATTCGAGGGTGCTTCTCCAAGTGCACTGGGCAGCATCAAATCCTCTGCATACCCTCTTTCCAAAGCCTCTTCGAAGAAAAGAGTTAAACGTAAGTAGTCCTTATAATAACCTCTAATAACTGCTTCAAGGTATTGTTCCCTTCGTTTTTTAGACCCTATACCAGTAAACCCATAATTTGGGAGTGTCATATCAGCTTGAGCAAACATTATATTTGCTATCCATCGTGCTATCCTACCATTGCCTTCACGGAATGGGTGTATCAGGAGGAATTCCGCATGCACTTTAGCTACAGATGCACATACATTATTTCGCTCATCGGAATGACAAGGTGTCAAATTGTTCAGTAAATCATATTCAAAATGTTGCATGTTATCTTGGATGCGAAAAGCCGGAGGAAACGTGAAATATCCCTTAGAAATATCCACACTGCGATATTTACCAGCCCACTCATAAATTCTCCCAAGCCAGTCATAGTGCATTTGACAGATCATCTGTGTATTCAATGCGGTTTCCTTGGTTACAATGTCTTCTGTAAAGTAACGCAATTGAACCTTATCCAACGAATCTGCTTCCAATGCATCCATTTTTGCTTTTGAGATGATATGAAGCTTGTTCTTGAGAACTCTATTCTGTGAGCCAGTCTCATATTCGATTTCTGAACCCGTGCCTGTGCTATACCTGCTCATAGAGATAACCTATCTCCTGGTCCGAATCTGGTAAAGATCCCCTTCCCGTATCTCCTTAGCTCTCCTGGCTATCTCATCAAAGTCTGTGTTTACTGCAAATACACACCCGTTTATCTCAGGGCACATGACCCGGATAAGTTCTACAGATGCCAGGGCGCAGTCTTCGGGTTGTCCGTACAGCTTCTCATCCACTATTCTCCGCAGTTCGCCGATCCATTTTTTACCACCGGGAGTGTTTAGCTGAGGTTCCCATATCTCTGTATAGACCGATCCCGGTCCCATTCCTACTGAATAGATATCATATCCATCGTGCTCAAGCTCTCTTGCCAGTGCATCAGTCAACCTCATCAGAGCTGCCTTCGAAGAACCATACCCGCTTGCTCCAGGGAAAGGTCCTGATGAGCCTCCGCCGTCCATGTTTATAATCAACCCCGTATTGCGCTCGATCATATGGGGTAGCACAGCCTTGCAGCAGAGCATTGGGCCCCAGACGTTGTTGGTCATATCATCCCACCAGACCTCTTCGCCCACCTCCCAGAGCGCTCCAATGGCCAGCAGCGTAGCAGCATTGTTATACAGCACATCTATCTGCCCGTACACTTTCAGCGCATTATCAACAACATTCTGCACATCGTCCTTAACAGTCAGATCAGCCTTAACAGCGATAGCATTCCCGCCCTCAGCTTCGATCATCCCAACAGTCTCACGAAGTCGGTCTTCACGCCGCGCGCAGCACACAACATTAGCCCCGCGCCGTGCAAACTCCACAGCAATAGCCCGCCCAACCCCAGCGCTGGACCCCGTAACAATAGCCGTTTTCCCCTGTAAATCCATATCAATACCCACCCTTCATCAACAATTGATATAATCCCTGTTCGCGTATTTTCGCGTGATTAGCGGTTATCTAAAACCTTCCTAACAACAAAATAAACCGGCTTAGGTTTATAACCCTCTTCGAAGTCCGTCCAGGTATACTTCCTGTGATACCCGATTGGATCCCCTATCTCCGGGCCTGTATCGCTCTTTGATATCAGTACCACCACATGCCCCATAATCCCAAGCCCAATCACAGCTGGAGCTGACGCATCCTTTAGTGACTTCGCAGTCCGGATGTCCACTTCATACCCGTGTCTTCGCAGCACGCGTATCAAATACCATACTTCAGTCCCACCGGAATTAGTTCCAGCTTCCCTTGCCAGCTCCTGCTCAGTGATATTCCCACCAATCAACCTGACTACAGTTGCAAAAGAAGCAGGCATGCAAGTAGTTCCACTCGTCTGTTTGCAGACCCCATCTTTCCAAACATTCTTAAGTCCGGAATACTCCACCTTTGTGTAGAATAACTGCTTCCCAAAAGGCACCAGGAGCAATATAACACCAACTACCACCGAAGCAGCCAATACAGGCAAATTCAACCGGTGAGGATGCAATTTGGCATACGCAAACATCACCCCAAGCAACGCTCCTACAAACCCCGATGAAGCTTCAATCGCAGGCAGGCTGTGAAAACTAAAGAACCATGCCCCGGATGGCACTTCCCACATATAATTGCACAAAAATAAAACAGCTGGAACAGACAACACCACCGAATTCGCCATCAACGCAAACCGCATCCATGTTCTATTACACCTAAGATAAAGCGTTCTAAATAACACAAACCCCAAAATAGCAATAAAAACAGCAAGAGGAAGATAATTCACCATAACCAACAACTCACCATAATCCGCATTACACCCCGAAAACCATATTAGAAGTAACTATATAACAATAACCAAACTATATCAATATCTACCGTCCCCCGCCCCAAAACTCTCCCTTTTCGCGTATTTAGCGTGTTTAGCGGTCTATAACTCCCAAATCTGCGAAAACCTGCGAAATCTGCGGATAATAAATTCTCTAAGCATCATCATTGCAGTCAAGCGAATAAATTGGTAAACTGCAGTATCGATATTATCGGAGTTGATCATGACCTCTAAAGAACGCGTATATAAAGCAATCTCATACCAGGAACCGGATAGAGTTCCTATAAACTATCTTGCCAACCCAGGGATAGATGCAAGGCTAAAACTACATTTCGGATTAAATCCCGATGACCACATAGGACTCCTTCAAAAACTCAACGTAGATTTTCGCAATGTTGGAGTCCCATATGTCGGTCCACGGTTGCACGCTGAAGTTCCCGACCGTGGGGTTGACCCATGTTATGGTATTCGAACAAGGTATATTGAGCATGAGAGTGGGGGATACTGGGACTACTGCGATTTTGTGCTTGCTGACGCCACGCTTGAAGAAATAGAAGCCTGGCCGATGCCGTCCCCGGACGATTTCGATTACTCCCGCATCGCAGAGGACTGCCGCAGCAACGGTGAATATTTCTGTATGTATGGATGCATGCCGGACATCATCAATGCCACAGGTATGATCCGTACAATGGAGCAGGTGCTGGTGGATTTGATGATAGATGATGAAGCCGGCCTCAGATACATTGACCGCCGCCTTGAGATCCAGCTGGAAGTCCTCAGGAGAAGTCTGGAAGCTGCTGATGGAGGAGTGGATGGAGTCTGGATGGGTGAGGACCTTGGCACACAGCATACTCCGCTGATCAGCCTGGATCTGTTTAGAAAACACATCCGCCCGCGCCATCAGCCATTCATCGATGTGACTAAATCATTCGGAGTCAAGGTAATGATGCACAGCTGCGGATCCAGCAGTTGGGCGTTCGAGGATTTCATTGAAATGGGTGTAGATATAATGGACACCCTCCAGCCTGAAGCTGCAAATATGTCCCCTGAATATCTTAAGAAGAACTTTGGAGGCAGGCTGGCATTCCATGGCTGTATCAGCACCGCAGGTCCTGTAGCAGTAGGAACTAAGGATGAAGCTATAGCAGATTGCCGGCAGACGCTGGATATAATGATGCCCGGAGGAGGCTACTGCTTCGCACCCACCCACGCCCTCCAGGACAACTCCCCAACCGAAAACGTAGTAGCTATGTACGAAACCGCAGTTACTGATGGGGTATACAGGTAAATATCAATTGTCATCCTGAGCGCAGTGAAGGATCTGCTTTCTGTTTCCAATATTTGTAAAAGCAGATCCTTCACCGCGTTCAGGATGACAGATTTCTGAACCCTATTTCTTGGCAAACCCAGCGGTAATTCCTGGCCATTTGTCGGTTCGGAAGGGGGATGCCGGGAGGTTTTCTGAGTTATAGAGGTTGCATCCTGCTGGGTTCTCTGCCCATGCATATCTCACTGCAAAAGGTTTTTCTACCTTGTCACTTGATACAACAACTCTCTTACCTTCGATGGTTGCCTTTGCCCAGTAGAACTTCTGATCTGCTCCAGCTATCGCAAACTGCTTGAGCTCTCCACCCCTGGCAACCAGACCTTTAGCTACGTGGTCAAATTTGATTACTATCTTGTTGCCGTGTCTGGACATCGACTTGTACATAGGTCCGGAGTAGATTAAATCTTCTCCGTATGCAATTTTACGGGCAGCGAGGTACAGTCTGTAGCCCACATCCTGCTTGTTATTTGGATGTATATCGGCTGCATCTCCTATATCGATTGCCAGAGCAAGTCCGGTCTTCTTAGTTTTAAGCACATCAACCTGAGCTTCTCTGAGTTCTCCCCAGGATGAAGGTCCAGGTTCTGCCGGAGGGGCCAGGAAGTTAGCCAACTGGACAATCAGGAAAGGCATATCTTTGTTTTCCCATCTTGTCCGCCAGTCTTTGATCATTGTGTTAAGTAGTTCGCTATACTGGCCAGCAGCACCCGCGTTGCTTTCGCCCTGGTACCAGATAACTCCTTTAGCAGCAAATGGAATAACAGGCACACACATAGCGTTATAACATGAAGATGCTATATACGTAATGTTATTGTTTGCATCGATTGCTTTCTTCAATTCGCCTGCTTCAAACTTGAAATGCGGGTTAGCGGTCAAGGCTTCGATACTTGTCCAGGCCTCTGCTCGTGTTCCGCCAATTGCATTATCGATCAGACCGATGGGTACGTTCAAATGCTTATACAGTGCACGTCCAAAGAAATAGCCTACTCCGGAGAACCAGGCCACTGTTGCTTTACTGCATTTGCCCCATGCACCCTTATTCTCTTTGAGTGGTGTAAGTGAACATATCTTTGGCAGTTGGTAAAGCCTTATGCCTGGATAGTTTGCATTGGCCAATTCCTCCGCGCCATTTACACACAATGTTGTCCCCCACTGCATATTGGATTGCCCGGCACAAATCCAGACATCGCCAATCAGGATATCATTTAAAGTGATAGAGTTCTTGCCCTTTATAACCATCTCAGCAGGTGTTGCCGATGCAGTCATAGGCTGCAAATATACTTTCCAGTTGCCTGCTTTATCTGCTTTACCGGCAACGGACTGTCCGGAAAATGTCACTTTCACTTTCTCGCCGGGAGTAGCTGTACCCCAGATTGGGACCTTTTGTCCACGCTGCAGCACCATTCCACTGCTGACAACTGATGGCAACTGAACATCAGCCAACACCGGACTCACAGCCAGCCAAGCACTAACCACCACCAGCCCTAGTAATCCCTTGCTTAAATTAAATCTCATTACCCATTTCCTCTCAAAGTCTATATCTATAACATTGTTAATCTTGTGAATCTTGTTAATCCTGTCAAAAAAACCTATTTCTTAGGCAGCCCTGCAGTTATCCCTGGCCACTTGTCTGTTCGGAAAGGCGATGCAGGGAGGTTTTCTGAATTATAAAGGTTGCAGCCTTCAGGGTTCTCAGCCCAGGCATATCTTACTGCAACAGGCTTTTCCACCTTGTCGCTGGATACAACGACGTTCTTGCCGTCAATAACAGCCTTCGCCCAGTAGAACTTCTGATCTGCTCCAGCTATCGCAAACTGCTTGAGCTCCCCACCTTTAGCAACAAGTCCGGATGCAACGTGATTGAACTTGATCACCATCTTGTTGCCGTGTTTGGACATCGATTTATACATTGGTCCGGAGTAGACCAGGTCTTCTCCGTATGCTACCTTACGGGCAGCAAGGAATAGTCTATAACCCACATCCTGCTTGTTCTTTGGATGGATGTCTGCAGCATCCCCAATGTCGATCGCCAGAGCAAGTCCGGTGTTTTTTGTCTTCAGCATTTGCACCTGAGATTCTCTGAGCTCACCCCAGGATGAAGGACCAGGTTCCACAGGAGGAGCCAGGAAGTTTGCCAGTTGGACAATCAGGAAAGGCATATCTTTATTCTCCCATCTCGTCCGCCAGTCTTTAACCATCGTATTAAGCAGATTGCAATACTGACCCGCAGCACCCGCATTGCCCTCTCCCTGATACCAGATAGCGCCTTTAACAGCAAACGGTATTATTGGAGCGCACATATTGTTGAAACAGGCCGAAGCTACATTAACATCGTTGTTATTGGTCGCGATAGCCTGCTTCAAATTATCGGCCTCAAACTTGAAATAGGGATTCGCAGCCAATGCCTGTTCACTGGTCCAGGCTTCAGCACGTGTACCACCGATGGAGTTATCGATCAGGCCGATTGGCACATTCAAATGTTTATATAATGCCCGTCCGAAGAAATAACCTACCGCAGAAAACCACGCTACACTACCCGGATTGCATTTACCCCAGGCTGCCTTGGTGTCCTTTTGTGGCTGCAGTGCCCCGGCTTTGGGTAGCACAATAAGCCTGATACCTGGATAGTTAGCATTGTTTATCTCAGTCTGCGGATTGATTCCCCAGATAGTAGGCCATGCCATGTTTGACTGTCCACCGCAAATCCAGACATCACCAACCAATATATCAGTCAGATTAATGGAGTTCTTACCGCTGATTACCATATCACCCGGTACCGCCGAAGCAGTCATAGGCTGCAGGTATACTTTCCAGTCACCGGCTTTGTTTGCTTTACCTCTAACAGACTGTCCAGCAAAACTGACTTTCACCTTCTCACCCGGATCAGCCCAGCCCCATACAGGCACCTTAACCCCGCGCTGCAGCACCATCCCACTGCCAACCACCGAAGGCACCCGAACATCCGCCATAACAGGACTAACCGCCAGCCAGGCACCAACCACCGCTAACCCCAAAAGTATTTTATTAAAACCTAAACTCATAACCCATTTCCTCTCAAAGCTTGTTTATTCCAACACAACTATATGCTCGTATTCTACTCCGTCTTAAGTTTCTCATGCAAGGAGTTGAAAACCGAGTGCAAGAACAACAACCCGTTCATCCTGAGCTTGTCAAAAGATGAACGGGTTGTTGTTCTCTTTTTTCGCGTGTTTTGCGTATTTCGCGGTCAATAAATCATTTGACCCTGAACTTATACTCCCCAGAACCCGCATCAAATACAGCGCACCCATTCTCCATCCTCAAGAAGCTCAAGCCGCCTGTGTTGACGGTAGGTCTGCCGCTTTCTGTGATGTCATCGATATTCTTTGCAGGCACATAGACCGTTGCAGTTGTGTTTGCCGGTATCGTTACATCCAGTGCAAATCCGGTCTTGCTTTGTTTCCATGAACTGGCAATCAGCCCTTCAATAGAATTATAGCTAGCCTTCGCGTAAGTGATCCCACCGCCCGGCCTTGGATGAATAACAATCCGCTTGAATCCCGGGCCATCTGTGCTTATACCTGCCATGGTCGAGAATATCCACTCCCCGCAGGAACCGTAGGCATAGTGGTTGAAAGAGTTCATCCCTGCGTCCTGGAAACCCTTATCCTCTGTCCAACCGTCCCATCGTTCCCATATTGTAGTTGCACCGTGTTTGACTGGATAACCCCAGGACGGGAAGTCTTCGTTCTGCAGCAGTTTGTAAGCCACATCCAACCTGCCGATATCTGTCAGCGTAGGCAGCAGCAGGTTGACTCCAAGGAATCCAATAGATGTATGCCAGTTCCTCTGTTCAATCAGTTTAATGAGCCTGTCCGCTGCCATCTGTCTTTTGTTTTCCGGCAGCAGATCGAACTTAAGAGCCATCAGATAGGTTGTTTGCGTATCACCCTTGATGATCCCGTTCTCCGATACATATGCCTTGTTATAAGCATCTTTGATCTTTGTAAATAAATTATCGTATTCGGCAGCTTCATCAGGCTTACCGATAATCGTCGCCATTTTGGACATCAAGTGAGTGGAATATGCAAAATAAGCCGTCGCTATAACATCCCTGGGCATTTCTGCTTTGATATTCAACCAGTCCCCAAATCCCTCATCAGGTCTCAGGTAACCGTTACTACGCTCTTCGAGATATGTAATCCATCGTTTCATCCCATCCCAGTGCTGCTTAATTATACTTGTGTCGTCGTACCTCTGATACAGCACCCAGGGGCATATAATCCCTGCATCTCCCCAGGCTGGTGATACTCCCCAATGCTTCGGAGAGACATTAGGATATCCACCTGCTTCGTCCTGGCTGTCATTAAATGTATTCATCCAACTGGTAAAGAATGCAGCGATGTCCATATTGTATGTAGCTGAGCCGATAAACACCTGGGCATCTCCGCTCCAGCCCATACGTTCATCCCTCTGAGGGCAGTCTGTAGGCACTTCAAAATAGTTAGATCTTTGCCCCCAAACTGTATTCAGCTGTAGTTTGTTGAGCATAGGGTTTGAACACTCAAATGTGCTTGTAAGTTCAGCATCAGAATGCAGGACGATACCAGTAATTGCGCTCTTCGATGGTTTCCCCGGATAACCGGTAACTTCGACATATCTGAAGCCATGGAAAGTAAACCGGGGTTCCCAGGTTTCTAAGGATCCACCTTTAAGCGTATATGTGTCAGTGCACTGTGCGCTGCGAAGATTTGTGGTATAGACAGTGCCATCCGGATTCAACATTTCTGCAAATCGCATTGTGACTTTTTGGCCAGTCGGACCCGTTACCCGTAACCTTACCCAACCTGAGAAATTCTGCCCAAGGTCATATACAAACACTCCAGGTTTAGGTTGAGTAATCTTCACCGTCTTGATTTCCTGGGTCTTTCTAACTGGCACCCCAGGATAAGCCTGAATGATTGCATTGCGGAATCCGATATATGGTCTGTCAGCACCATAATAAGCTTTGAGGATTTCCAGTTTCTTGCTGCCACCTGCAATTTCAAGCAACTGATTCTCAGGAACTACCTTCAAGGATTCCTCTCCATCAAGCTTATATCTTACTGTCAGATTTTTCACGGCTTTAAACAGCGGATCACCACCAAGGTCATTAGACACAGGAACCGATAGAGAGTTGTTGTTTATTGCAGCTTTGATTTTATCAGTAACATCAATCTGTACTCTAGCTGGCTTTTGTTCATCTGTTGTAGCCGACTTCCATGCACTATCATTAAACCCGGTTTTATCCCATCCTGCTATTTCACGTGTTGCATCATAGGTTTCACCATCGTAAATGTCTGACATCATTATCGGGCCGTCGAGGCTGGTTTTCCAAGAACTATCTGTACCTACTATTTCATCCGAGTTATCAACATATTCAATGTGTAACTGAGCCAGCAAAGCAAGCAGCTTTCGTCCATCATGATGCAGCCCATACCAGCCATCACCCATCATTACACCGATAACATTCTCGTGATTAGCCTGAAGAAGTTTTGTTACATCGTATGTAAAGTAATAGATGCGCTTGTTGTATTCAGTCCAGCCAGGCGTAAAGAAGTCCTTACTGACCCGTTTTCCGTTTATATGCAGTTCATACAGTCCTGCAGCCGTGATATAGACAGTCGCACGCTTTACTGACTTATTGATAACAAAGCTTTTCCGGAAGCAAGGCATTGAGTCTTTATCGACATTAGCTACACCTATCCACTTAGCCTTCCAGTCACCAGGCTGAAGCAATCCCATAGTCCATCCGGAGGGTTTACTCCATCCTGATACCTTGCCATCCTTGTCCCACACTCTGACTTTCCAGAAGCACCGTTGTTCCGATGCCAGAGGACTGCCGGCATAGGATATCTGGTTGTTCTGATCAGTTTCAACTCTACCAGTATCCCAGAGGTCACCCTTATTCTGCCTGAGCAGTTTCTCGCTTGAAGCAACCAGAACCTGATAAGCAGTCTGTTTCTGCGCACGCACTCTGGAATTCAATATCCAGCTCAACCGGGGAGCCACAGCATCGATACCCAATGGGATCCTGTGGTATTCACATTTTAAATCACCCGCAGATATCGCTCCCGCCACAGTGACATTCCCAGCAACTAGCGCCAACAGAATTAATACCACCAAAAGACAAAGTCTATACATTCGCATATCACCCTCCACAAAGTCAGCAAACAATACAATATTGCACGTAAATCAATCAAGCCTTTACAAATCACACTTAGTATAGAATGCAATCTGGAGTTCTGTAAAATAGGAGTCAGGAGACCGGAGGCTGAGGAGAGAGTAATCAATTCATAATATGCAAGTCGGTTGATGCTAATGGTATCGGTATATTCATTCTGACTCCTGTCTCCTGACTCCTGACTCCTATTTCCCCACTTGTAACCATTGCCCTCAAAGCCTATAATAATGGCTGCAATAATTTATCTTCAAAGAGGTAATGAAACTTGAACTGTGAGAACAAAATCGGTGGAAGTTTCGATAGTTTAGCCCAGCGTATAATTTATGTGACCTTTTCTACTTTTCCAAACTATGTGCCTGTTCAATCAGACCTGGCTAGTGAACCTGCCCAGAGGCAGATGTATAATTTTCTGCTTGGGGTGATTAGCAAGCTATATGAGAATCCCACACTCCTTGATCTACCAATCGAACCTGACGATAGCTATGAGAACTGGATGGTTAATAACCGAAAACCGGAACTAATCAAGTCTATGCGAAAAGTAATGAAGAATGTAGATAATTACTATACATTCTTGTACAACATCGGCAATGCAGGTGTAATACATGACAACAGGCTTATCGTTAATAAAGGTGAAATGCGGATCACCAGCAAAATGGTTGCTTATCTTGCAAAATTAGGAATTAAGAGTGATGTGAGTAAAGAGCAGGTGGCTTTCTACAGCGATGAATACCCGGATATGGTCCCGGCGTGGAAGCTTCTCTCTTCAGTGGCTTCACAGAATCCGAAAGATCCAGGTCTGCTGTTTTCCCGATGCATATACGATATTACCCATAAGCATCCCAGTGAAATATACGCGCATTTATCGGGCAATGAAGATGTTTTTCAAGCCCTGGAACAGTTCTTCATAGACAATGGATATGAGCGCATGAACTATGAGGAAGCCCTGACCCGTGCAGACAATGAGATATGTGTTAGTTGGCATAAAAACTTCAACAAGAAAGATGCTGGTGGGATCAAAATCTGGTTTGATTTTCGCAAAGTAAACCAGATTGCCTATGAGTTACAGGTTCCCAGGTTCAGAGAACTGGTCTATCAGTTTGAAGACATGGACAAGCAGTTGAAGGATTTAGTGATAGCCAGAACCAAGAAGTGTGATGCCTGCGGGTATTGCATTCAAACCGACAGAACTCGCAAAATGATGACAGTCCAGCTTACCCATGAAGGCCAAACGCACGCTGTATGTCCGTTCTTTCCAGCTATCACATGGAACTACATTGACAATGAAACAGTGACCGGTATGACTAAACTACTAAGATTTGCCGAAACCAAATACCAGGACTAAGTAATAAAACCGGAGGTATATCATGGCTTCAACAATCGATCTTGCACTGAATCCACCTTATATAGACTATTCCCCGGGACCTGAATTTGCCGAAAACAACAGACTCTGGCAGGGGATTCCGGCTATAGAGCGTGCACCAAATGGTAGGCTGTGGGCATCGTGGTACAGCGGCGGTGAGGATGAAGGGGCAGGTAACTTTGTGCTGCTTGCTACGAGTAACGATGATGGTAACACATGGTCTTCGCCGATACTTGCAATCGCCCCGAAGATTCCGTTGAGGGCTTTCGACCCTGCTCTCTGGCACGATCCTCAGGGAGGACTCTGGCTGTTTTGGGCTCAGTCACACGGTTTGTTTGACGGTAGAGTAGGTGTGTGGGCGATGCATACCAGCGATTCCGGTTCTGAATCTCCTGAATGGTCTGCTCCTGTAAGGATTTGCAGTGGTATAATGATGAACAAACCGACTGTGCTTTCCACGGGAGAGTGGTTACTGCCGACTGCTGTCTGGTCTAGTTTAAAGGGTGTTCATTTCTACCTTCCAGGTGAACTGGGATCAAGAGTCATATGCACTAAGGACAATGGAGACACTTGGAACGTCCGTGGTAAAGCTGACATACCGGATGTCACTTTTGATGAGCATATGGTCGTCGAGAAAATGGATGGCAGCTTGTGGATGCTCGTAAGGACCTCTTATGGAATCGGCGAGAGCTTTTCAACAGACCGTGGAATTACCTGGAGCGCAGGTCAACCTTCCAAAATCCCGCACGTTGATTCCCGTTTTCATATACGCAGGTTGTCATCAGGAGAATTACTGCTAATAAGGCACAATCCACCTGATGGAACCAGTCGCTCCCACCTGACCATCTACCATTCAAATGATGATGGAGCAACCTGGATAGAAGACAGAATACTGGATGAAAGGCTGGGTGTATCCTACCCGGATGCCATAGAATCCCCGGATGGCACAGTATACATAATCTACGACTACAGCCGCCAGGGCACCGGCCAAATCCTGATGCAAAAACACAACAACCCAGAGATTCACGTAATCAGCAAACTCCGCAAATAATAGTATCCGCAGATTTCGCAGATTTACGCAGATTAAGAAAAATCATCTCTTAATAATCTGCGAAAATCTGCGAAATCTGCGGATAACATTCCCTTCACCACCAGTGGACTACATCATCCACCGACCGGGTCAGTATTCTGGATTCTGGATTCCATGAAATTAATCAGAGGAAACCCGATAGCTATGTTTAACTCTATGAAGTTAGAACAGTAATTTGAGGTGACATCATGTCCGGGAAACCTATTCAGAACGAGTTGGCAGCCGCTGCCACATTATTCAATGAATTATTTAGTGATGGAGCAACGCTGCCCATCTCGTTTATCTATGGAGGCATACAATCCTCCGATCTTTTACCTCAGTGGAAGATGGACGCTTCCAGCTCTCAGCTCAAATTTACAGACCCTGATACAGGCCTGCAGCTCAGAGTTGAAGCTACATTATATGAAGATTATCCGGTAGTAGAGTGGGTTGCATACTTCAAGAACACTGGAGATAAAGATACACCCATCATCTCAAATATACAGGCTCTGGATTGGAAATGCCCAACAGTCAAAGAAGAACCCTGCACCGTCCACTATGCCAAAGGCAGCTTGTGCCGGACGGATGACTTCCAGCCTCAATTAGGCGAATTACCGTTGGGAGGCAATGTTACATTCGAGACCCTGCTTGGTCGCTCCTCCAATGGTGTACTCCCTTACTTCAATCTGCATACTGGCAAGAACGGGGTAATCGGTGCCATCGGTTGGACTGGTGGATGGAAAGCTACGTTTGCACGCGATATCGAAGGTGTTGTTAACTTAACAGCCGGTCTTGTTAAAACCAACCTGACCCTTCACCCGGGGGAGGAAATCCGCACCCCTCGTATAGTCCTTCTGCTCTGGGAAGGTGAATCCATACACGGGCACAATATGCTCCGCAGTTTCACCCTCGCCCATCATTCTCCTATGCGAAATGGAAAACTGGCTAGAGTTCCCATATGCGATGCTGTCTGGGGAGAGAACACAACCGAAAAGCAGCTGGCCAAAATCGAATGGTGGAAGACCAAAGATTTCAAGCTCGATTGCTTCTGGATCGATGCAGGCTGGTATGGTAATGGTAAATTCCTGCCTGATTCCACTGTGTTCAACTCAGAATGGCCCATTCATGTCGGCAACTGGTGGCCAAATAAGGCCTGTTATCCAAACGGACTTAAACCTATTGGGGATGCTGTGAAAGAAGCTGACATGGACTTCCTCCTCTGGTTTGAACCAGAAAGATGCTTCAGAGGCACATACTTCTGCGCTGAGCATCCTGAATGGTTGTATGGAGATAAAGAAGAAGAGTGGGCTGGAGGCAGCAGACTTTTAAATCTTGGTAACCCTGAAGCCAGAGAGTATGTAACAGACCTGATCTCCAACATCATTACCGAAGCCGGGCTGACCTGGTACAGGCAGGACTTCAACATAGACCCGGGCAAGTTCTGGGAGGATGCTGACGCACCAGACAGAGTAGGTATGAGCGAAATCCGGCATATCGAGGGTCTATACAAAATGTGGGACGATCTCAGAGACAGGCATCCTGGTCTGATGATAGATAACTGTTCCAGCGGAGGCAGGAGAATAGACCTTGAAATGAATACCCGCAGTATACCATTATGGAGAAGTGATTATCAATGCTTCCCGGAGTATGATGCGATAGGGATGCAAGGACAGACGCATGGTCTGGGTATGTGGGTGCCGTTAAGTAGTGGGAATTGTGACCGTCCGGATGACTATTGCTTCCGCAGTGCGCTGGGGCAGGGGATCGTCCTTACTCCAACAATTGGTTCCCCGGATCCTGTTCCTGATACATTCCCATTAGACTGGATGAAGAAGATGTTTGACCAGTTTGAAACAGTAAGGGACTGTTGCACTGGGGATTTCTATCCGCTGCTGTCGTTCTCCCTTGAAAAAGATGCATGGGCTGCCTGGCAGTTCGACAGACCTGATGAAAGGGATGGAGTTATAGCAGCTTTCAGGAGACAGGAGAGTCCGTTCCCCAAAATGGAGACTAAACTTAAAGGCCTGTTGCCTGAATCGGTATATGAACTCAAAGACCTGGACACCGGTATTGTCACCACATACACCGGATCAGAATTGATGACCAATGGGTTTGAACTAACAATATCCAATCAGCCAGGCAGTGTTCTAATATCTTATAAACGTAAATAACAGGGATTATTACCAGGTTCGTTACATAGTTAGCAATGGCACAATAAATACGTCGGTGTGCTTTTCATCTTCAACCTCCTTTGGTTACGACCGGAGCTTCATCTCTCCGGTCGTTCTTTTGTACCAGCAATTCCTTTCTCTTATTTCCTCATTCATATCTGCCCTTCCCTTCTCCCCATCCCCCCCTCTCCCAGTCTCCTAGTCCCCCCTCTTCTACCGGTAGCTTGCTCCATATGATGCAGACTGCTATCATGCTTACAATAAAACAGACACTTTCTCTCTAGTTGAGAGTATAAACATAGGCTTGACAGGAAAGGAACCAATCCAAAATGTACAGAATAGGCAAAGAAGAGATAGAAGAGATCTCAAAAGTTATAAACAGTGGTCAGCTTTTCAGAGTGGGGGATCCTGCAGCAGGACACCTTGGAGAGGTTGAGAAATTCGAAGAGGAATGGGCTGCAAAGATCGGCACAAAGTATGCCTTGCAGATGTGCGGAGGGGGCACCGCTGCCCTGGTCTGCTGCATGGCAGGACTGGGTATCGGACCTGGAGATGAAGTCATTGTTCCCGCCTACACCTGGCTGGCTACTGCTACATCGGTCCTCACAGTTGGAGCTATCCCTGTTTTGGCTGACGTTGATGAGACCCTGGCTCTTGACCCCAACGAGATAGATCGTCTGATGACCCCTAATGTCAAAGCTGTTATCCCCGTGCACATGTCCGGTCGTCCTGCCAATCTTGAAGCAATTGTAGCCAAAGCAAAGCAGTATGGTATTAAAGTCATTGAAGACTCCTGTCAGATGGTCGGTGGTAGTTATAAGGGTAAACGGACTGGAAGCTGGGGAGATGCTGGGGCATTCAGCTTCAACTTCTTCAAAATCATTTCCTCCGGTGAAGGCGGAGCTTTAGTTACGAACAACGAAGCAGTCTACGAAAGGGCCTATGTATACCACGATTCCGGTGCTGCGTTCAGACCAAAAGCCGCCGAACTCGGTATTCCGATCTTTGTCTCTCAGCAGTATAGAGCAGATGAATTCCACGGGGCTATCATGAGGATGCAGATGCAGAAACTGGATGGCATTCTAGCAGACCTGCGCAAAAATGCCCGGGCTATTGAGTCAGCAGTTGCTGCAGGAGGCAAGGTCAAAGTTGCCCCGAGCAACGACATAGATGGAGACTGCGGAGTTGTAGCTGCTTTCTCGTTCTGCTGTGAAGAAAAAGCCCGCAAGTTTGCAGAAGCTGCCGGTGGAATGCTTCCGATAGACAGCGGCAAGCACGTCTACACAAACTGGGACTGCCTGCTGGAAAAGAACATCGGACACCATCCCGCAATGAACCCGTTCTTCTTCGAAGCCAACAAGGGCCTGAGAATGGAATTCGGTGCCGAAGTCTGCGCCAAAACTTTGCAGTCGCTAAAGCAGGTAGTCTACATCGGCATCTCCCCAGACTGGACCGAAGCCGAATTACAAGACCGAATAACCACCTGCCAAAAAGCAGCCGAAAGCATCTAGTCGCTTTCGATGTGATGAATTAAATAATCCCCCTTTGACAAAGCACAACCTAATTCCCCCTTGGAGAAGGGGGTAGGGGGGATTGATTCTGGATTCTGGATTCTGGATTCTATATTCTGATTACAATCTTCCAACCCGGAGGCCAAACAATGCAACCAAAGATCGCAATAAACCTGTACTCGCTCCGCACTTTCTGCACAACCCCAGAAGACATAGGTGAGACTTTAAAAAAGGTAAGAGCCATCGGATATGAATATGTTCAGCTCTCAGGCCTGGGGCCAATCTGCCCTGAGCATCTCAAGGCCCTTCTGGACGCTGCAGGAGTCAAAGCCTGCGCAACCCATGTCAGCTGGGACAGACTCAAAGCCGAACCCGATACCATTATCGCAGAGCACAAACTCTGGGAGTGTCCGAACTGTGCCATCGGTGGACTTCCTGGTGACTATGTTGGAATGGACGGATACCGCAGGTTCGCCGAAGAGAGCAAAGCCATCGGTAAGAAACTGCTTGACAATGGAATCCCGTTCGCATATCACAACCACCACCATGAATTTATCAAAGAGAATGGACGCACGGGCCTTGAAGTAGTATACGAAGACAGCGATCCCCGGTATCTCTTTGGAGAGATCGATACCTATTGGGTGCAGTATGGTGGAGGCGACCCTGTGTTCTGGATCAACAAACTCGCGGGTCGTCAGAACATTGTTCATTTCAAAGATTATGTAGTTCTTGAAGGAAAGCCTGTCTTTGCCGAAGTCGGAGAAGGTAATCTCAACTGGCCAGCCATCCTGAAAGCCAGCGCTGACGCCGGAATTGAGTTCTACATAGTAGAGCAGGACGAATGCCAGCGAGACCCATTCGAAAGCGTAGCCATAAGCTACAACAACCTAAAGAAAATGCTCGCTTAATAAGAAAAATGTGTCATCCAGACGCATCGCGTATCATCCTGAAAGCATCATGTGTCATCCTGAACGCAGTGAAGGATCTGCTGTTATGATTATTGAAAACCGAAAAGCAGATCCTTCATACTTCAGGATGACACCATCTCCCGAACACTGAACTACCACTACAGGAAAAAACAAGCTTTCCCGATGAATATTCCATTCCTGTTAATCTTGTAAATCTTGTTAATCCTGTCAAAAATGACTAATCGGAATGTTCTGCAGGCGAAAATGATAGGCAAAAAATGATAACAGCCATATCCGTTGATGATGAACCCATCGTCCATAGCATGCTGGAGGAGATGGTAAAAGAGTCCGGGTTGCCGGTCAATTTTATTGGACATTCTCTCTCTGCCGACGATGCAATGCAAACCATCTCCGCCTTCCATCCTGATCTGCTTCTGTTGGACATTCAAATGGGTGATACAGACGGACTGTCATTGGCTAACAAACTGTCCGAGCAGACATCATACTCTCCTGTAATCATCTATATTACTGCTTATGACCGGTTCGATTATGCCAGGGAGGCTCTCAGGCTGGGTGCCCACGACTACATCCTCAAACCCATTCACCAGCCTGAACTAACCGCAGCCCTCAAGCGCGCCATCAATACAATACAGGCCAACCGGGTCCGTGAATGTGAGAATGAATCCACCAAAAAGCATTTGAGCCAGGTTCTACCGTCGCTTGCTGTGGATTCGCAGCCCAGCATGCAGACCCGTTCATCCTCAATTGCACACACAGTGCGTGAATATATCGACTCTACATATATGGACAATATCTCACTCTCCACAGCTTCCGAAAAGCTCAATCTCAGCCCGGGTTACATCGGAGGAGTCTTTAAAGCTGAAATAGGAATCACTTTTCGGGCCTATCTCAGGTCGGTTAGGATCACTAGAGCCAAGTTGCTTATGAACGATCCCACACTTAACATTTCGCAGATAGCTCTGGCAGTCGGATACGATGATCTCAACTACTTCAGCGAAGCCTTTCTTGCTGAAACTGGTATGCGACCGAGTGACTACAGAGGAAGTGGGAAACATTGGGCAAAATAGACCTTGCAGATATAGTAAATATGCCCGCATTCGAGGAAGCCGGCGCTCTGTTCTATAAGGCAACAGGCATGACCCTCTCCTTCTACAACGATCAAGGAGATGTCATCTTCTACCCGTCAGTGGAGCGTTGTGAGTTCTGCAGAATAGTTCAAAGTTCGCCTGAGGGTTCCCGCCGCTGCCAGTTGTCTGACAAAGCTGCAGCCGAAGCAGCCCTTACAGACGGCAAACCGCGCGCATACACCTGCCATGCCGGGCTAATAGATGTCGTAGTTCCTGTCGTCGTAGGGGATGACAAAATCGGGTGCTTCTACAGCGGACAATCTCTCCTTAACCCAACCACTTCGATGAGCTTTAATGAAATCAAATCAAAAGCTGACGAACTCGGTCTAGATGCTGATTCACTCTGGCAGGCTTATATTCAAGTCCACATAGTAGATGAACAGCGCCTGGAAGTAGCAATGGGATTACTCGGTGTTATCTGTAACCACCTTGTCGACAGCGAGATTGCCCTCCGCAGGGAACGTTTACTGACCGTTGAGCAGCGACGTCTACGAAAATCAGCCGAAGAAAAAGCTCTGCTGGAAAGAGACCTGAGGGAGATGGAACTCAGGCTGGTTCAGGCCCAGCTCAACCCGCATTTCCTCTTCAATGCCCTAAACCTTATCCTGGGCAATGCAATGGCTGAAAAAGCCCCCAAGACCCGGGAACTGGTAGAGAATCTTTCAGTAATGCTTAGGAGTTCTCTCGCTCAATTGGGTAAACTGGTCCCGCTCAGAGAAGAAATTGCCGGTGCCACTGCATGTGTTGATATCCATCTTGCTCGTTTCCGCAAAATGATCAACTATCAAGTAAACCTGCCGGATGAACTTGCCGGTTTTGAGGTCCCGCCTCTGATCTTGCAACCGCTTGTCGAAAACTCACTGGTTCACGGACTTGTGGAGGGTAAAGAGTTCAGTATGTCGATTGATGTTGCATCTAGTAACGGAACAATCGAGATCTGCGTCTCCGACAATGGCAGAGGAATTTTACCGTTAGCTCTAGAACAGTTAAGATCAGAATTGCACAACAACAAACACGAAGGAAAAACCACCGGACTTGCTGGTCTTGCCAGGAGACTTGCCTATTACTATCCTGGAAAATCAGAGCTGACAGTCGATTCAGACAGTGCTGGTGTTGTTGTTAAAATATCAATTCCTCAAAATCAGTAGTAATAGTGTGTTTTCCTGTAGCTTTGACACTTGATCTGTGCTATTCTGCATGTATTCTTGAAGAATAAGAGGATGGATTACTATGAAAGAAGAAGTCGAAGTCTTTACCGGTTCAGATACTGAAGGCGGAATTACATCAAGCTATGCGATGAACGATGGGGTCGTACTCAAAGTCCCATATTCATTCATGGGATCAATATACGATGATGACGAGAAGAACATGGCCTGGGAGGCAATGCAGCAGGACACCCTGACAATGGGACCTCAGGTGCAAGCATTCCAGACTGCGTTCGCTGCAATGTGCGGCACCAAATATGCATTCGCCACTACCAACTGTACTACAGCCATGCACGTTGCAACTCAGATGTTTGGTATAGGCCCTGGCGATGAAGTAATCGTTACTCCAAATACATTTATTGCAACATCACTGGTCATCCTCAAAGAGGGTGCAACCCCTGTCTATGCAGACATTGATACTAAAACTTTCAACATCGACCCCAAAGAGATCGAGAAGAAAGTGACCTCCAAGACTAAGGCTATATATGTGGTCCATTACGGTGGTCAGATGTGTGATATGGACCCGATCATGGAGATAGCCAACAAGCATGGTCTCTATGTCCTTGAGGACTGCGCACACGCTCCGGGTGCTGAGTATAAAGGCCGTAAGGCCGGCAGCATTGGGGATGTAGGCTGCTTCAGTTTCCATTCCCTCAAAAACATGACAACGTGCGGTGAGGGTGGAATGATCACCTGCAATAAAGATGAATATGCAGACCCGATAGAGAAACTCCGCTGCATGAACCTCGACCACTGGAAAAACCAGACCGACTATTGGGTGCCTTCTCATTTTGATATTGTGGATGTCAGAGGCAAGTGGGGCAACAACTATCGAATGAATGAAGTCCAGGCTGCTGTAGGTCTTGCTCAGCTTCGCAAGCTGAATATGCTCAATGAAAAACGCCGGGAACTCGGACGCAGAATATCTGCAGGAATTCAAGGCATCAAAGGTGTAACTCCTGTATATGAAGACCCCAATTGTTATCACGTATACCACCTCTATACTCTCTGCATAGAAGAGGCAGAGCTTGGAGCAACCCGTGATGACTATTTGAGAGTACTCTATAAAGAAGAGGGAGTCCAGGGGATTCTGCATTACCAGCCTACCTATCACTTCACCGGTCTTAAGAAGATGGGCTACGAAGATCATATCTGCCCGCTGTCGGAGACATTCTTCTACAACAGGGAAATGAACCTCCCCCTGCATCCCAGAATGACGGACCAGGAAGTAGAAGACACCATAAAAGGAATCCGAAGCGCAGCTGAAAAAATGAGAAAATAGGAGCAAATATGAAACTGGTAGACCTTACCTTACCGACCCCTCAACGGGAGAATAACCATCCGTTGGTAGTAACCGATGAATGGCCCCTTTCAGGCAAAGAGATGTCGTACACCGGTATGGTCTACCATTTCAACCACTGGTCAATGTCCGGGACCTATATCGACTTTCCAGGTCATATCAAAGAACTGGACGATGGTATGGACGCGTTCAACTACCCGCTGGAAAAGCTCTGTGAAGTCGAAAGCGTTCTGCTCCGGCTGGACCGAGACCCGTATTCCGGTAAAATCCACGCAGAGGAATTGGAATCAGCGTGTGGAGTAAATGGTAAAATAGGTGGGCTAATCGTTCACGCACTCGGTGACAAACGCTTTGATGAAATCCCCGGCTGCACAGTCTCGTTTGCAGCTGATGCCATTGCGTGGATGGTTAATAAAGGTGCTCATTTGTTAGTGTCAGATGTTTACGAGAACTCGAATGAGCCTGAAAACGTATTCTGGCATCTTTTTTCAGCGGGAATATCGACAGTCTGTGTACCCGATAATCTCAATCAACTGCATGGGAAAACGGTTAACCTGACAGTCCTGTTCCCAAGATTTCCCAAAGTAATCCAACTCCCCTGCAGACTGATTGCAAAAATGGACGACTGATCATATATTCAGAAAGGGCCCAAAATGCTTGATACTGATTCTATAACAATTGGACTGAAAGAACTGGGGGTAGTGGCTGGTGATAAGATACTGGTCCACTCCTCGATGGCTGCAATTGGGGAAGTTGATGGCGGGGCTGATGCGGTTATAGATGCGCTTATCAATGCTGTAGGGCCTGATGGAATGATCGTCGTCCCAACATTTGCGTGTGTAGCACCATTTGACAGATGCACTTCAAAGACCCCGTTAGGTGCCGTTTCTGACAGACTCTGGCGGCGTCCAGGTGCAGTTCGCAGCCTCCATCCTACTCACTCCGTAGCAGCCATTGGCAAAGGCGCTGAGGAACTCATCAAAGACCACGAAAAGGCTCCAACCGCTTATGCCGAGGGTACTCCCTACTACAAACTGACACAAATGGGAGGGAAGATCCTGCTGCTTGGAGTAGACCAGGACCGCAACACAACCCTGCATGCAGTCGAGTCAATCGCACATTCTCCATACTTAAAGGATATTCAAGGCACATATATAGATGATGAACTCCAGCAGATAACCATTCCCATAACCGATATGGCAGGTCCACACAGGGACTTTATCGGTCTTGATCGCTTGTTCAGAGAACGCAATATTATGCGCACAGGCAGGATAGGTGGAGCTGTTTGCAGGCTTATTGAAGCTGGCCCGATGCTCCAGGTTTCGCTTGAAGCATTCCAAAAGGATCCTGCAGCTGTGCTCTGTGATAATCCTGAGTGTAAAGATTGTGTAATGCAGCGAGGGCTTATCAAGAAAGCCAGGCTCAAAAATGAAGACTTCATTCTGGCAGCCAGGGCTTCAGATATCTCTGAGCACTGGGATGAAATCCTCTCAGCAATCCGAGGTGAAGGCATTGATGCACTGGAATTGTCCGCAACCGAGTATTTGCGTTTTGGCAAGCAGCTTGAAGACGAAAAAATCAGAGTCGTAAGCATATGTGCATCTGCAACCGATGCCATTGGGGTCGCCGCTGCCCGCAGGCTTGGGGTTCCATTGACAATGCTGGTAAGCAGCAAAGAAGGTTTCAATGTGGCATGTGAGACCCAGGCTTCCGGAGTAAAAACTTTGATGATCAACGCCGGTATGCCATCGTCATTCTATGCAGGCCTGTATGGAGATAATCTTGATGTTCCGGGGTTTGGTTTCAGTCCGTCCCAGTTTGCAGTTGCTGGCGAGAAGGCGTTCCTGCAAGTCTTTTACAGAGGAACTCTACGCAAGCACACAGAGTTCTTCTACGTAGATGATGGTACATTCAGCGGACATCCCACACTTCCAGGCAAGGGAAATGGGGAAGTCAAGGAGATCATCTCCATGCTCCGCTGCCGCAGCTTCGCCGGGCCTATGGTCCTGCGCAGCCACACAGCAGGAGTAACCGGCTTCCGAAAAACCGCCGCAGCCTTCTGGGGCCTGCTGGATAATATGTAAACAAAGACCGCATTGAGATATCACGAACCCCATTCCTCCTTGACGAAGGGGTGGGTGGATTTGCCGACAGTTAAACAATCCTTTGCAGTCGCTTTTTCTGTAATTAAAACTTAACGGTAATAAGTTCCGCTAGTCCTGAGTAGCGTAGCGTATCGAAGGGCGGTTTGTTTTGCACGATTTAACGGAACAGGTTCTCCGCAGCCGCCATTCGATACGCCTGCGGCTACTCAGGGCTAACGGAATCGAGAAGGGAATCGATCCCCTAGCCCCCTTTCGCCAAGGGGGAACTAACTATAACAATTAAACACGAGGTAATCATAATGTCGAAATCAAAAATCATGTATACAATGACCGTTGAAGAAGTCCGTAAAGGGCTTGCCGATATGAAGACCATAATCGTCCCGCTGGGAGTCGTAGAGCAGCACGGGTACCATCTGCCTCTCTCAGTGGATATCCACAATGCAGAGCAGATTGCATACAGAACCAGCGATATCTCAGGCTGTTTTGTTGCTCCCTGCATACACTACAGCTTTTCAGGAGGAACTCTGCCTGGTACCATCAACCTGAGCCCGAGCACTGTTACTCAGGTCCTGATGGACATCTTCCGCAGCCTTGTATTACAGGGATTCAAGAATATTATAGTCCTGCTTGGACATGGTGGGACCGAGAATACCCAGGCAGCCAAAGATGCAGCCATTATGTTCCAGCGCCTCAGTCCTGAGATCAAAGGTATCAGCATCTCTATCATCGGTTTCTGGGATCTTTCTCCAACATATTTAAAGGCTTTCGATGAACACGATTACCATGCAGCGAAATATGAAACCTCTCTTATGCTCCACTGGAAACCGGAATTGGTCCATATGGACAGGCTTCAGACGGATGATCCTGACTTTGTTGATAGAATGAGGACAGATCCCGATGCCTACCTGACATTCCACAAGGCAATAGACAGTCCATTTGTGATCCCCCGGATGGTTCAGAGCAAAGAAATGAGCGTCGGTGTGATGGGTGTTCCGGAGGAAGCCAATGCCGAACTTGGCGCTGTAATGGCAAAAGAAGCTTCCACTGCCTTGGCTGAGTATGTTGAAAAGCTTGAAAAGAGGCTCAAAAATGATTAACTACGGGATAATCGGCTGCGGAGGTATTGCACGCAGAAGAGCCATACCAGCGATGTCGGAATGCACTCACAGCAAATTAGTAGCTGTGATGGATGTGAATCCGGATGCAGTAAGGGAAGTCGCAACTGATACCGGCGCCAAAGGTTATATGACCGAGGCTGAGCTTCTCGCAGATCCAAATGTCCAGGCTGTCTACATCGCTACTCCAGTTTTCTTACACAAAGATCAGGTAATAGCCGCAGCAAAAGCCGGCAAACATATTCTTGTAGAGAAAGCCATCGCTGTGGATGTCTCCGAAGCCGAGGAGATGATCGCCGCGTGCAATGCCGCAGAGGTATATCTGACTGAAGGCTACATGATGAAGTTCCACAATCTCCACCAGAAAGCTGCTCAGATGGTCCATAGTGGAGACATCGGTAATGTCGTATTCGCCAGAGCTCAACTCTCCTGCTGGTACCCGGATATAGCTGGAGCTTGGAGACAGGACCCAACAAAAGGTGGAGGAGGAGCGTTGATAGACATGGCCAGCCACTGTTACGACCTCCTGCAGCACATCGTTGGTTCTAAAATCAAAGAGGTCGCTGCATTCACCAACACCCTGACATTCAAATATCCTGTAGAGGACAGTTCAACGACCCTCCTGCGCTTCGAATCTGGTGCTCATGCAGTTGTAGATGCATTCTTCAATGTCCCGGACGCAGCAGGTCAGGACAGACTGGAAATCTACGGTAACAAGGGCAGCATCCAGGCAGAGGGCACTATCAGTCAGCTCCCAGCAGGTAAAATGGTAGCCTATCTAAGTGATTCAGCCGGAGACTATGACCCTCAGCAGAGCAAGACCGGTCTGGATGTCACAATAAGGCAGATCGAAAGTGCTCCAATAAATATGTATGCAGCTCAAATGGACTATCTATCTAGCTGTATTGAAACCTCCACTCCGCCAACCATTAACACCGGAGAAGAGGGGCTGAGAATTTTGAAAGTAGTCAAAGCCGCCTATAAGAGTAATACAACTGGTTGTAAAGGGATCATACAATAATAGTTCATCTCCACTTGCATTCGTTCACCTCCTTTAAGTGTGGAATGGGAGTGGAGATAATTTCTAAACATCAAGTTCCAGGGCTACTGTTTGCCTAATCATAACCCCATCCATCCCAACACACATTGTTTCCCACTGTCTCGTCCTACTGCTGTGTCTATGCTGGCTGATCATCTCATATGAACCTCTCTATTCTTTTATACCTAAACAACAATGCTTGTCATTTACGCACTAAAAATACCTAGGTGTTTTGGTGAATGATTTTTTGGAGTATCACTGCTAACCATATGGTGCAATATTGCGCAAATATAAGAATAGATATGATATATGCGATAGACCAGTGGCAAATAGACGCAAATATTGCTAATTATAATCCAGAAGCTTATGCAAATACCCTCTCCATGTGTAAAGCAAGAGAATCTTCTACATAAATACAGTATTTCTAGTTGCGTAATATATAGTGAGAAAAAATACGAATAAACCCTAAGTATTGCTGTGGTTAATGCCAAATATACCTTATGGTAGTTATGTCTAGTGTCAGATGTAGATATGGCTGATACTTAGTTGTTGGTCTTTGCATGTGTTCTAGAATATAGGAAGAATAAGATTTTAGGTGGATCAAGGGGGCAACGAGAATATGGCCAATATGTAACTGGCAGCTTAACTAGTGTATATGTATTAGTGATAAATATCTATAAACTAGCCCGGTTTGTTCGTCAAGTGTAAATGCTTCAGATTTACACAATCAGTCATGAATAATGAGGGCCAGAGGGTAGGCCGCATTTTTGAGCAGTATTACAAGACAAGCAATATTGCCCAGCTTTCTGCGGTTAAAGCACCGGTATAAGCACCGGTTTACATAGTAGTATTAGAGCACACTTAAGCATGTGGGGGTATGAAGATGCGTTTGAATTCTATTAAACTAAAACCGAGATTAATCGGAGCCTTCTTGATCGTTGCAATTATCGCAGCGATTGTTGGCGTTGTTGGTATAACCAACATGAAAAAGATCGATGCAGCAGACACAATGCTGTATGAAAAAATGACGGTTCCCATCAGTCAACTAGCTGATATGAGTACCTTGTTCCAGCGTATTAGAGTAAATATCAGAGAGACCATAATTGCAGCGGGGACTAAGGAAGCCGCTGGGTTTGCTGACCGTACTGGGACGCTGAAAAAAGACTTGGATGCTAAGAGTGAAGAGTTCAAAAAGCTAATGGTTTCCAAGGAAATGAAAGCTGCTTACGCTGAATATACTGGTTTGATGGACCAATATAATCCTGTGATAACCAAAACACTTGAACTGGCTGTCTCAGGCAAAGAGCAAGCAGCAAAAACATACATGAAGGCCAATACTCCATTGGCTAAGAAAACGCAAGACGCACTGAGTAAACTCGGTGAGATGAAAATTGAAGATGCCAAGCAGACCGCAGACGCAAATACTGTTCTAGCAAACAAGGGCACAACAACGATGATTGTCCTTATTTGTGTTGCTGTACTTTTGGCTCTTGCACTTGGGTTGATAATCGCGCTGAGCGTTGCTAAACCTACCAGCCAGCTCATGGAAGTAGCTAACCAACTTGCTCTGGGTGAAGTTGATGTAGACCTGAAAGTCAGTGGAAAAGATGAAATTTCTGAACTGACCCGGGCTATGGCACATATGGTTGATGGTATCAAAGTAACAGTTGGTGCTGCAGAACAGATTTCCAAAGGCGATATGACTACACACGTTGAACCAAGATCCGAAAAGGACGTCCTGGCAATAGCCATGAACAACGTTGTGGAGTCCATAAGGGGTCTAGTCGCAGAAGCTGGAATGCTGAGCAAGGCTGCCATTGATGGACGTTTGGACACAAGAGGGAATGCAGACCAGTTCGAAGGTGGATTCAAGGAAATAGTCGTAGGAGTCAACGACACTCTTGACGCTGTCATTGGACCACTCAATGTTGCTGCTGAATACGTTGAGAGAATATCCAACGGAGACATCCCTTCCAAAATCACCGACAACTACAACGGTGACTTCAATGAGATTAAGAACAATTTAAATAAATGTATAGACGCAGTCAACGATCTTGTGGATGATGCTGGCATGCTCTCAGTTGCAGCAGTTGAAGGAAAACTGGATACTAGAGCTGATGCCACCAAGCATGGTGGAGATTTCCGTAAAATAGTCCAGGGAGTCAATGATTGCCTTGACTCAGTTATCGGACCACTCAATGTTGCTGCTGAATATGTAGAGAGAATCTCCAATGGAGACGTACCTGCGAAGATTACTGACAACTACAATGGTGATTTCAACGAGATCAAGAATAACCTGAATAAATGCATAGATGCAGTTAACGCTCTTGTAGCTGATGCATCATTGCTCTCTGAGGCAGCTGTTGAGGGTAGACTCGATACCAGAGCAGATGCATCCAAACATCAGGGAGACTTCGCGAGAATCGTCAATGGAGTCAATGATTGTCTGGATTCTGTTATTGGTCCACTCAATGTTGCAGCCGAATATGTTGAGAGAATCTCTAATGGAGACATCCCGTCCAAAATCACCGACAACTACAACGGCGACTTCAACGAGATCAAGAACAACCTGAATAAGTGTATCGATGCAGTCAACGCTCTAGTGAAAGATGCCGGTATGCTCGCTGTTGCAGCAGTTGAAGGCAGACTGGATACCAGAGCTGATGCTAGCAAACACGGTGGAGACTTCGCCAAGATTGTTAGTGGAGTCAACGATTGCCTTGATTCCGTTATAGGACCACTCAACGTAGCTGCCGAATATGTAGAGAGAATCTCAACAGGTGATATACCACCAATTATTACGGACAACTACAATGGAGATTTCAACGAGATCAAGAACAACCTGAACAAGACCGTCAAGATGATGAATGATCTGCTCTCAGAGACAGGCAAGATTATCAAAGCAGCTGCGGATGGCGAACTTGATACCAGAGCCGATGCCAGTTTGTTCCAGGGTGGATGGAATCAGCTTGTATCCGGAGTTAATGACACCATCACAAACATCGTCAATCCTCTGAACGTCACTGCTGACTATGTGGACAAAGTCTCCAAGGGAATAATCCCGCCAGCGATCACCACAGAATACAAGGGTCAGTACAACGTGATCAAGGGTAACCTGAACACGATGGTCAAGATGATGAGCGAACTGCTTGCCGAAACCGATAAGATCGTCAAAGCAGCAGCTGATGGCCTTCTTGATACCAGAGCAAATGCAAATCTGTTCGAGGGTGGATGGAACCAGTTAGTATCCGGCGTCAATGACACCATCACAAACATCGTCAATCCTCTGAACGTCACTGCTGACTATGTGGACAAGGTCTCCAAGGGTATAATCCCACCAGAGATCACCACAGAATACAAAGGTCAGTATAACATCATCAAGGGCAACCTGAACACCATGGTCAAGATGATGAGCGAACTGCTTGCTGAAACAGACAAGATCGTAAAAGCAGCAGCCGATGGCCAACTAGACACCAGAGCAAACGCAAGTCTGTTCGAAGGTGGATGGAACCAGTTAGTTTCCGGCGTCAATGACACCATTACGAACATTGTCAATCCATTGAATGTCACTGCTGACTATGTGGACAAGGTCTCCAAGGGTATAATCCCACCAGAGATCACCACAGAATACAAAGGTCAGTATAACATCATCAAGGGCAACCTGAACACCATGGTCAAGATGATGAGCGAACTACTTGCTGAAACAGACAAAATCGTTAAGGCAGCAGCAGATGGTCAGCTTGACACCAGAGCAAATGCAAGTCTGTTCGAGGGTGGATGGAACCAGTTAGTTTCCGGCGTCAATGACACCATTACGAACATTGTCAATCCATTGAATGTCACTGCTGACTATGTGGACAAGGTCTCCAAGGGTATAATCCCACCAGCGATCACCACTGAATACAAAGGCCAGTACAATGTGATCAAGGGCAACCTGAACACAATGGTCAAGATGATGAGCGATCTGCTTGCTGAAACAGACAAGATTGTTACAGCCGCCGCAGAGGGCCAGCTTGATACCAGAGCAAATGCAAGTCTGTTCGAGGGTGGATGGAACCAACTCGTTTCCGGAATCAACGACACCATAAGTAATATAGTTGGACCTTTGAATGTATCCGCTGAATACGTTGAGAGAATATCCAATGGAGACATTCCTAACAAAATAACTGATAATTATAATGGTGACTTCAACGAGATCAAAAATAACCTGAATAAATGTATAGATGCAGTAAATGCTCTTGTAGCAGATGCTTCTATGTTATCGGAAGCCGCCGTCGAGGGCAAACTCGACACCAGAGCCGACGCAAGCAAGCATGGTGGTGATTTCCGTAAGATCGTTCAGGGAGTTAACGAGACTCTCGACTCAGTCATCGGACCACTCAATGTTGCTGCTGAATATGTCGAGAGAATCTCCAATGGAGACATCCCGTCTAAGATCACCGATAACTACAATGGTGACTTCAATGAGATCAAGAACAACCTGAACAAGTGTATTGATGCTGTTAATGCTCTTGTTGGTGATGCCGGAATGCTGGCAAAGGCAGCCGTAGAAGGCAAACTGGACACCAGAGCCGACGCAAGCAAGCACGGCGGTGATTTCCAGAAGATTGTCCAGGGAGTTAATGAGACCTTGGATTCCGTCATAGGGCCGCTCAATGTCGCTGCAGAATACGTAGAAAGAATCTCCAATGGAGACATCCCGTCGAAGATCACTGACAAGTATAATGGTGACTTCAATGAGATCAAGAATAACCTGAACAAATGCATAGACGCAGTCAATGCTCTTGTAGCTGATGCTAATATGCTGGCTGTCGCAGCGGTTGAAGGAAGACTGGATACCAGAGCTGATGCAAGCAAACACGGTGGAGACTTCGGCAAGATCGTTAGCGGAGTCAATGATTGTCTCGATTCAGTCATAGGACCACTCAACGTTGCTGCTGAATACGTCGAGAGAATCTCCAATGGAGACATCCCGTCGAAGATCACTGATAACTACAATGGTGACTTCAATGAGATCAAAAACAACCTGAATAAGTGTATAGAAGCAGTCAATGCTCTTGTCAGTGATGCAGGAATGCTCGCTAAAGCGGCTGTAGCTGGAAAGTTGGAAACTAGAGCTGATGCTAGCAAGCACGGTGGAGACTTCGGAAAGATAGTAACCGGAGTTAATGAGACTCTTGATGCCGTTATCGGACCACTCAATGTAGCTGCAGAATACGTAGACATGATTGGCAAGGGTATGGTCCCTGAAGAGATCACAGATAACTACAATGGCGATTTCAACACCATCAAGAAGAACCTGAATGCTACAGTCCGTGGGATACGCGATCAGGTGGGTGTTGCACAAGCCATTGCAAATGGTGATCTGACTGTTAAGACGAAACTGAGGTCAGATGAAGACCAGATGGCTATCAACCTCAATTCAATGGTTGAAAACCTGACAAAGACTATAGGTGAAGTTGTCACCGTAGCAAGATCAGTCGCTTCGGGCAGTGGTCAAGTCAATGCATCGGCACAGTCTCTGGCACAGGGTGCCACAGAGCAGGCTTCCAGTATCGAAGAGGTTTCGGCCTCGATGGAAGAGATGAACAGCACTGTCAAACAGAATGCTGACAATGCCCAGCAGACAACTGCAATCGCTGTTAAGTCAGCCACAGATGGTCAAGAGGGTGGACGTGCAGTAGCTGAGACAGTTAGTGCTATGCAGAGTATCGCCGAGAAGATCAACATAATCGAAGAGATTGCCCGGCAGACCAATATGCTGGCTTTGAATGCTGCTATAGAAGCAGCCAGAGCTGGTGAACATGGAAAGGGATTTGCTGTTGTCGCCGCTGAAGTCCGCAAGCTTGCAGAACGAAGCCAGTCAGCAGCAAAAGAGATAGGAACTGTGTCTACTTCCAGCGTTGAAGTAGCTCAGAATGCAGGAAAGATACTGCAGGAAATAGTTCCTGGAATCCAGAAGACTGCTGATCTTGTGCAGGAAATCAATGCTTCATCGGCCGAACAGTCCAGCGGTATTGATCAGGTAACAAAAGCAGTCTCACAACTTGATCAAGTAATTCAGGGGACAAGTGCTGCGACAGAAGAGCTGTCAGCAACTGCCCATGAGTTGAGTGATCAAGCGCAACAGTTGCTGGATAGCACTGAATTCTTCAAAATGGAAGTTACCCAAGCTTCGAAGTCGTCAAAGAAGGTAAGTGCACCTCGTCCGACTCCGATTAAAGCAACTTCCAGTCCGAAGAAGAGTGCAGGAGCAGCTATATCTCTAGATGATAGTATGCTCGCTGATGACTCGGATTTCGAGAGAACAGCAGCATAAACTGACATAGAAGAAGCCCGTACTGTCCACACGGATGGTACGGGCTACTCCATACGGAGGAGACAAATGAACGAGAATCTTGATCTCGCAACTAATCAATACTTAACTTTCAATCTGGATGATGGGCACTATGCAATCGGTATTTCCGAAGTGCGCGAAGTACTCGACTTCACACACGTCACCAAAGTCCCCAGAACTCCGGATTTTATGCGGGGAGTGATAAACCTGAGGGGCACAGTGGTCCCTGTTGTGGACTTGCGTTTGCAGCTTGGTATGACGGCAGGTACCAAAACAGTCGATACTTGCATAGTAATAGTAGAAATCGACCTGGAAGAAGACACCCTTGTTATAGGGCTGTTGGCAGATTCCGTTCAGGAAGTAGTTGATATCGACCACGCAAACGTTGAACCACCACCCACAATGGGATCACACATGAACCTGGAGTTCATAAAAGGTATCGGGAAACAGGATGATAAATTCGTCATCATCCTTGAGATCGATAAGATCCTGTCACGGGGTGACATTAACAGTATGCAGTCTGCAGTAAGCAAAGATATAGCAGCCTGATGTGAAAGCAGGATGAGTTCTGAACTCATCCTGCTTTCAATTTAACACACCCAAACCATTGATCATACCTAATTATTTAGCAACCCCTGAAACTACCCCGCAAAGACAGCTAGTCCGCTTTATTCACCAAGCTTCGCTTTTGGCTGGCAGTAAAGACAAAAGCTTAGTCAATCATGAATAAAGCGGGCTAGTGCAATAAAGTCTGCTGCACGACTCAGCAACATAAGCAATAACGCGTATACAATATAGTTAAGCTGCAAAAAATTTAGAAACTAGTCAAAAATGCCCTAAAACTACTCTATGTAATACCCGAATATATACTAGGCATACAACCGTAATGCGCAGCCTATATTTGTGTATTAGAGAACCGCAGATACGTGAACAGTACGTAAGTAGTGTTTGCGATTTTTCGTTATTACGCTGAATATAATGATCTGCTAATCCGTTCAAATCAATACAGTACACACTCTAGATATTACAGGAGTATACAAAACAATGAAATTGACTATTGGAAAAAAATTGATGGGTGCCTTTGGTCTATGTGCAATGGTAATGATTATTCTAGTTGCCTACAACAGCACACAGCTAGCTACCCTGGGTAAATTGCAAGATGAAGGTGCGACTCGTTCGCTGGGTGCTCAAAGTGCTATTGAAGCAGGATCAATGGGTAACACGCTTTACCGAGTAATAGCTGACGCAGAGATCAACAGGGACTTTGCCACAACCGAGCTTTCTTGGAAGACGACCACAGAAGACGCGGATAATGATTTTGAAAAGGTTACTAAACTTGCTGATACCGAAGAAGAGAAAGTTTGGGTTAAGGAGGCTCAGGGACAGTATGCTGAACTGAAAAATCTATTCGATAACAAAATCATTCCCGTGTTGAAAACCACTTCAGGAATGACATCAGCCATCCAAAAGCTTGACACCCAGGCTGACCAGTATGTTGTCGGTATAGAGAAACCCATGGAGAAGCTTGTTGACTCACTTAAAAAGGAGAGTGACCGTGGTGATGCAGCTTTTGATGTAGTTCGCAAGCGAGTCACTCTAGTAAGCACGATTCTCGCTATAGTAGGCATATGCGCCGCTGTATTACTCGGAGTGTTTATCACACGGTCTATCACCATACCTATGAACCAGATGACCAAAGTAGCTGACCAGATTGCACTGGGTGATATTGACCAGAATATAGACCACAAATCAGGAGATGAGATCGGTGTTTTGGCTGATTCATTCCGACGAATGGTAGATGGCATTAAGGTTACGGTTAAGGTAACTCAGCAGATAGCTAAGGGCGATATGTCTGCGAATGTAGAACTCAGATCCGACAAAGATGTGTTGTCTATTGCTATGAACAATGTTATTGAGTCTGTGCGTGGACTTGTTGCTGAGGCTACCATGCTGAGCAAAGCCGCAGTCGATGGACGTTTGAACACCAGAGGAAATGCCACCCAGTTTGAGGGTGGATTCCGCGATATAGTCTCAGGGGTTAATGATACACTTGACGCAGTTATCGGACCTCTCAATGTTGCTGCTGAATATGTTGATATGATTGGTAAGGGTATGGTTCCGGACGAGATCACAGACAACTACAATGGCGACTTCAATACCATCAAAAACAATCTGAACGCAACAATCCGTGGAATCCGTGACCAGATAAATGTAGCTCAAGCTATTGCCAATGGTGATCTGACAGTCAAGACACAGCTCAAATCAGAAAAAGACCAGATGGCGATCAGTCTCAATAGTATGGTCGAAAATCTTACCAGGACAATTGGGGATGTTTTGACAGTGGCACAGGCGGTTGCTTCCGGAAGTGCACAGGTTACTGCATCAGCACAGTCACTGGCTCAGGGTACTACTGAACAGGCTTCCAGCATAGAGGAAGTTTCAGCCTCAATGGAAGAGATGAACAGTACTGTAAAACAGAATGCAGACAACGCTCAGCAAACATCCGCCATAGCCGTTAAGTCAGCCAAAGATGGGCAAGAGGGTGGTCATGCTGTAGCTGCTACTGTCAGCGCAATGCAGAGCATAGCCGAAAAAATCAACATCATTGAAGAAATTGCAAGACAGACCAATATGCTCGCTCTAAATGCTGCTATCGAAGCTGCAAGGGCCGGTGAACATGGGAAGGGATTTGCAGTAGTTGCTGCAGAGGTCCGTAAGCTGGCGGAACGCAGCCAGTCTGCTGCAAAAGAAATCGGCACCGTCTCAACCTCCAGCGTAGAAGTCGCCCAGAATGCCGGAAAAATATTGCAGGAAATAGTTCCAGGTATCCAAAAGACAGCTGACCTCGTGCAGGAAATAAATGCTTCATCAGCTGAACAATCGAGTGGTATTGATCAGGTTACCAAAGCTGTCTCGCAGCTGGATCAGGTTATACAGGGAGCTAGTGCAGCAACGGAGGAACTATCTGCAACAGCGGAGGAACTCAGTGCTCAAGCACAACAGCTCCTGGATACGACTGAGTTCTTCAAAATGGAGACTACCCATTCCCAGAAGCCGGTGAGAAAAGCAATAGCAGCGCGTCCAAGTCAGAGTCGTCCTGCTCATACAACAAAGAAGGTTACCGGGGCAAACATTTCTCTGGATGACCCAGGTAATGCAAGTGACTCCGATTTCGAAAGAGCTGCTTGAGGCGAACTAAATAATCATTAAATCCGGAAAGGCACCCAGAAGAAGTTTTACCATTCTCTGGGTGCCTTTCTGCATATATCAGTTCTAGAAGAATACATTCCATTCACATTCTAGAATCATACATTCCCGAACAATTGGAAGCCAATACCTCGAAAATCCTGTTAGCTACCACACGATGCCCTATATCATTTGCGTGAACACCGTCGTGATGAACCAGCCAGTCCGCTTCTCCATATGCCGATAGCAGATCAACAAACAGACAATCCAGCCTCTCAGCCATCTTCCTCATAGATTCATTATAATCCCTGAAAATCTGCAGATTCCCAAAGCTGCAGGCAGGCCCACCGACTGTGAAATCTGACACGTAATACGGACCTGCCAGGACTATCAGCGGCTGAATTCTCTCTCTAATGCGTCTGATTATCTCTTCCATCTCCGAACAAAACAATTCCACTGGAGTGCCTGTGCTGGCGTCATTCTGTCCGTATGAGATTATCAGTAAATCAGGCACTATCAAAGATCCATTGGCTGTGTTTGAAAGCACATGCTGTTCAAGTCTTTCAGACAAGACAGGCTTGCTGCTTAATTCGTAGTATGGACTCCTGGTAGAGATAACATTTGCACCTATACCGACGTTTACCAGTTGCACTGGATGCCGTTGGTAATCATTGATCATAGCAGCCAGCAGATCAGTCCATCGCCTCTCCCGGCAGCTTGCCCACGCTCCAGCAGTCGTGCTCTCACCTACTGCTAAAAGTGTTTTGAACTCTTTATCCCACCAGTCCCGTTTCATATCAACGCATATCCGTAGAGCCTGGCTCTTTTTATATAGATGCGGATATGTGCTTCATCAATGCAAATATTCTCAGCTCGCTTCCAGTTGAACACAGCCAGCTTATCATTGCCGTGGAATGGGACAGCTTCTGCACGGGAGTAACCTGGAATTGGTTTCTTCTCACCGTCCAGGAGCTCAACCGTAATTTCTCCATCTTCCAGAGTCACAGCATTTAATACCAACGACTTGTCTTTACAATTAAGCATGGGAGTAGTCAAATAAGCCTCAATGGGCCCTCCGGTAGATGGAACTGCTGCCCACATGCGACCTTTCTCCCAACTTGCACGGCACATACCACCATAATACGTGTAAAGATTCCAACACTTTGCATTGATATCCCCGTGCAGGCCGTCCGTCGCTCCGTAGTATAAATATACTCGATCCCCGTCCTCTATCAGTTCACGAGTGTTCCAGATCAATCCACCGCCGATATCACCTAATGGGAGCAATGGAATACAACCGCGGTCTGATGGTCTCCACCACTTCCGGCCATCACGGGATGCTGCAAACCTCGGCTCAAATGTCTGAGAAACAGTGTGGAATATATTTGCGATTGCGATGATACCTTCTCCGTATGGGTGATAACCGAGGTCGATAAACTGATCCCCGTGATGGTCTTTCCAGTTAGGCACCCCAATCGGAAACTTCTCACTCCAGTTGATTCCATCCACGCTTGTGCGTTCCCAGATGAGTCGAACACCGCCAGGATAACAGTCGTATGGAACCATACCTCCGGGAAAAGCTTCTATACCTACTTTGTGGTGCATACGATATGTGCCATCGACAGACCGATAGATGAACAATCCGTCACCATCCGCCAGGAAGTTTATCGGTTCACCTTCCGGTCGCCATCTCAGACCGTCTTTGGAACGGTATCTAAACAAACCCATTCCAGGTGTAGTGAATCCAGGCACAGTCGTTGCTTTGCCGTCGATATAATGGGATTCGTGAAATACAAACATTTCGTAGGGTTCATCGGGGTTTAGCTCGGGTTCGATAAGCACGGTAGCCATAGTGGTCCGTCCACAAGCATCCGGGAAGACGAGATTGGTCTTGTCGTAGCCGGGATACGTTACTCCATTATCCAGTAAAGGACGCTCCCAGTGTATTCCATCTTCGGATGTGTAGTAAGCAAGCCGTGCAGGAAACTTAACCACCGAACGTTCGAAATAACCCTCAGAAGGCTTACTCATCCAGTCCAGCGGTTCTTCGTCCTCTACAGTTACAACCCATGCTTTGAACAAACCGTCGATCGGATCTTTAAGCACTGTTCCATGCCCGGCACATGGGGTGGCACCTTCCCAGGGGTATTGAGGCAGGAGCAATGGATTCTCCGGATCCAGCACCGCCTGCTCGATCCGCCATCCAATACTCGCATGCTCCACAAAGTCATCCTGATAGATCATAGGTGGAACTGTCTTTACAACCATGCTCAAGAATCCCTTCTACGAAGGAATTATGAGTTATAAGTTATGAATTATGAAATCAGAACTACAGCCTTTTCCCTTTCATAATTCATAATTCATACTTCATAATTCTATAACAGGCTCGTACTAAAGTATCTCTCTGCCCGGTCTGGCAGGACTGTGACTACGCGGCTGTTTGGTCCGAGTTCTTCTGCCAGTCTCATTGCAGCCCAGACATTTGCTCCTGATGATGTTCCAACCAATGCTCCCTGGACAGATGCAAGAGCCCGGGTAGTCGATATGGCATCGTCATCACTGACTGTAATAACTTCATCGATCAGCTTAGTATCCAGCACTTCCGGAATGAATCCATCGCCAATTCCCTGAATCTGATGGAAACCAGGCTCGTGTCCGAGTAGTGCGGACCGATCTTTTGGTTCAACAGCGGCTATCTTTATGTTAGGATTCTTCTCCTTGAGGAATTTGCCCACGCCGCTCAGTGTACCTCCGCTTCCGATACCTGCAGCGAATGCATCAACATTACCATCCATCTGCTGCCAAATCTCGGCTGCAGTTGTCAGGTAGTGGATCTCGGGATTCAGGGGATTCACAAACTGCCCCAGCAGGAATGATCCCGGAATCCCTGCACGGATTTCCTCAGCCTTTTCAACCGATCCCGTTATACTCGCTTCTGCTGGAGTCTCAATAAGCTCTGCTCCAAGCGCTCTTATAATCTTCTTCCGCTCCTCACTCATATCAGAAGGCATACAGATAATGACTTTATAACCCTTCAATCTGCCGACAAACGCAACAGCTATTCCGGTATTACCACTTGTAGCTTCAACTATAGTAGCTCCTGGTTTTAGTTTTCCACTGATCTCAGATTGTTCGATAATGTGTTTCGCAACCCGGTCTTTCACGCTGCCAGCTGGATTCAGGAACTCAGCTTTCGCATAAATACACCCACTGCCCATATTACACAGATGCAGCATCGGTGTATTGCCGACTAGATCCAGGATATTATCCACACATTTAAGATTAAGGTCTAAAGACATTTATCAACTCCGATAAAAATAATTGATTCCAATCATGGAATCTTTGCCGCAGATCACATCAGCGCCAAGAACTGTTTCCACAAGACCTTTCCCTTTTCCTCTCTCGTATCTCCATACAGTAAAGATCCCTTCTTTCATCATTCATAACTCATAATTCATAATTTTCAAAACTTATGCAACTGTGATAATATCAATTGAGTAACCGATTGATGGATAGACATGGGGTGAGTTATGAGACTCTTGAAATTTCGAACGATTATGCAGCATATGATTATTGTGAACCTTATATTCGCGGCAATACTCGTCAGTAGTCCTCCAGGCGCTGCTCAGAAAAATCGGGTTGCAAGGAAGCTCTTCCCACAAATAACTGATGGCATCTATAACGCTGACAACAAACTCGTTATGAACTGCAAGATTGCTGCTGATGGATTAACAGTCACCGACACCGCATGGCTCACCTATCCTGCTCCCGACGGCAAAGGAAAGAGATGGAGTTTCAACCAGACTCCATATACAGATGTACCTCTTATAAATTACAAGTTCCCCATACAGTTTTCCGGCCTGCAGCTGACTATTAATGTCGAGATATTCAACCTTGCAAAACCCTGGGAAGTCTCTGAGACATATCAGGAGATTGTTCAACTTGGGGGCAAGCGAAGACTGAATCTGCCGGCCTGGTTTGATGTTCCACAAAATCGGCTGGGTTATGATTTTGATGAAGGTAAGTGGTTCCCTTCCGGTTGGAAGCTCCCAAAAGGTAAATATGCCTGCTGGGAAGGCGCCGGAAAATATAACCAGGTAGACCGAAAAGGCAGGAATCCGATGTTTGACTTCGGATTCACACAAGTTGCTGAGAACACTATTTCCGCTGGCGGAAGCGTCCCCGGAAAAGATGAGCAGTGCCGGGTGTTTGGAGATGCTGAGTGGCTGGATATGTCGGATGGCGGCAACCAGACCAAGTGGCACAATAATGGCTGGAAGAGTCGTGGGGAGCGGATGAAGATAGTTATCCCCGATTTTGAAAATGCCGACGCTTGGCGGTGGAACCAGGCACAGTTTGATGCTTTTAAAGCTCTAGTTTCGGATTTCAAGAAGGATCGACCGGACTGTCTTATTGGTTGTTGGGGAGTTGGAGTTTCCAATTACTCCTTCAGGATATTCGACGAACGTGACAATGAAGGCCGACCGACTGGTGTTGTCAATCTAAAAGCAGCAGGCCAGTGGAAGTCTCAGTATGACAACCCGAAACCCCAGTTGCACAGGATTTTGGACTACTGCGGACTGAACTTCGGGAACCCGAGTGTCTACTGGATCAACAGCGGAAATCCTGCGCATCTGTATGCAGTAGTTCAGGAGTGGGAGATAGGCAAACTCGCCAAGCCCGAAGTCCCGAATGTGCTCTCAAACTGGATACAGACAGAATTTGTAGATGGTTACCCGCTATCCAGTTATAGGTTCACCAAACCTGACGGCAGTTCCCAGGTGCGATATACAAAGCACCAGGCGCCACCGACATATACGTATGCTCTCTCCCTGTTCGCTCACACCCGCATGGATGGAATATACTGCTGGGAGACCGGTAACGGTTACTCAGAAGACGTAGCAGATGCCGGAGTAATAGGCCCGGACGGTTATCCGACCTCTGAGCGCAAAATCGTCAATGGCGTAGAGAAGAATGCAACCTATTACATAAAGTATTTTGGGTTCTACAACTACCACGTGCTGGGTATGTGGCAGGCAAGTCAGAACAAGAGCATTATCGAAGCCAATACTCCCTGGATAATGCCGGAATTGTGGACATCAACCAATAAAGTCTGGAGAACCGGAGACGACCGCTACCCGAGCTACTGCAACTTCTACAAAGAGCCCCTGATCCGGGTCAAATACTCCTCCGATGGAAAGACTCCATTGGTAATAGCCTGCAACCCCTATAACAAAGATGTCCAGCAGGTAAAAATCAGAATCCCAGGTTCCCTCAAAGAACAAACCTTCGAACTAATAGGAGACTATCCCATAATTACAACTTTCAAGCTCAAAAAATGACCAATACAACCCTCCGAGAAACCCATCTACCCAATTCCCCCTTGGAGAAGGGGGGTAGGGGGGATTGATTCACACCCATTCAAATTTCGACTCACCCTCTCCCTTCCCTACTTATATAATTCATAATTCATACTTCATAATTTCTAATATCCCCTTCCCGAAGTCTCCTCAAAAAAGAGGAATATTACCACCTCACCCGTAACAGTCATATCATTAATATTCAAATACTGGAGGACGCAATGGACATTTTTGGATCCTTTTTTGGTCCCTCAAAGGATGAGATCTGGGGCAAGATTGCAGATGATATTGGTGGGAGTTATGAAGACAGTGGGTTTTTCGGGGGTGATGTTCTCCGTTACTGCTCCGGACAGTGGGAGATCACCCTGGACACATACACGGTCAACAGTGGGAGAAGCAGTCAAACCTACACCCGCATGCGAGCTCCCTTCGTTAACAAGGACGGTCTTTACTTCAAGATCTACCGCGAGGGTGTTTTTGCTGCAATCGCCAAGACTTTCGGCATGCAGGAAATCGAGCTAGGCGATACATTCTTTGATCTAGATTTTATTATTAGAGGCAATAATTCTGACAAGATCAAACAACTCCTCTCAGACGAGAGCTTGAAAGCCCTGATTCGCTATCAGCCGAATATCAGTCTTGAAATCAAGGACGATGAAGGCTGGTTCGGTGGCTCATTTCCTGATGGAGTAGATGAATTATATTTCGAGTGTTATGGAATTGTAACAGATGAATCCCTTCTGAGAAACCTGTTCGACATGTTCTGCCTGACGCTCCAAAGGTTAGTAGAGATTGATTCCGGCAGTGACAGCAAGCCCAATGTGCAATTGTAAGTCTTGTAAAACAAATACTCGAGGAACAAACAATGAACTACCGACCAAAAGCAGATAGCTTAATACTCTGGGACACATGGATGTTCAGAGATCCCAATGGTAAAAGAATGCACTTGTTCTACCTTGCGAACCTGCCTGAAGGGCATTGGGAGTGGGTGGGGCATGCTGTCAGCGAAGATCTTGTTCATTGGGTGGATATGCCCAATATCCAGGTACGTTGTCCGGGTGACAGTTATGATGTCGGAGTTATTGGTACCGGGATGGTATTTGAGCATAGACCCGGTGAGTATATGATGAGTTATACCGCCAATCTGGACAGTGACAGACAGCAGATCTCTTTTCTTCACAGCAATGATCTCATTAACTGGGAGAAGAAATGGCCGCAGCCGGTGTTTACAGCTGAACCTCCATACTATGAGACTGACAAGACCAGGTGTATTAGCAGTCCGGCGTTCAGAGATGCATACATCCACAAGGTAGGGGAGCATTTTGAGGCTCTTGTTGGTGCAAATCTAACTGATGGACCGGTGCTGCTGCGCGGAGGCATTGCCAGGTATCGCAGCCTCAATGATCAACTGGACAAATGGGAACCACTGGCGCCTATTATCGGTCCAAACATCACAGCTCTGATGGAGGTTCCGGAGCATTTTCAGTTAGGAAATAAGCATTATTTGATATGGTCGACCTCCTCAAGCTTGGGTGTCGAATGTGATACACCAACACGCCGCACCTGTGGCGGGACTTTCTACGCTGTGTCAGACAGCTATGATGGATCTTACTGCGTGCCTGAAGACAACCTGCTGATAGGTGCCGGTGGGACGGTCCAGAGCTATGTTGGTAGAACCATTGAATGGCATGGGGAACGACTGCTTTACCATCACATGGCATTCCCTTATCCGTCTTCAGGTATGCCGAAGCGCGTGATACAGAATGAAGATGGCACCCTGAAACTCGGTTACTGGCCGGGTATTGAGTCGATCCACGCTGAAGCTATTGATATTCCTCTCAATAAACTTGATATCCAGGGAGAAAATATGGGAGCTGGAACCTGGATATCCACGAGTTCCAGTAGTCTGACCGGCAGTATAGATGGTGGTGGATCGTTGGCGCTTGTGGGATTTGAACACCAGGATATCCACCTCAAATGCAAAGTCACAGCCGATGCCACCCGGTTTGGTGTAGTCTTGCGCGATCCAGGTCAGTTCACAGACCGCGAGAACAACGTGCGAACGACCCACGCTGGACTTGCCCTGCAGGGTGATATCAAACACAGAGAATGGCACTTTGGCAAGCCCTGTCATTCGTGGTGCAGTCATATATCACCCGTAGAGACAATCTATGAGGCTCCGCTGCCGAACCGCACTTACCAACTCGACCTGATTGCCCGGGACATCTACTTCGAGGTTTACATAAACGGTATCTGGAAATTCACCCGAATAGTAAGCGATAAATCCCCCAAAGGCAGAGTAGGTTTCTACGTGGAAGCCGGTTCAGCAAGGTTCGAAGAAATCCAGGCCTGGCAACTCGAACCAATGTCCCAACCCTACCCGGAAAACCTGCCCACCGCGTAATCCCGGGCACGCCGAACCCCAGTTCGGCACCTGGTGCGATAACATATCGCACCAGGCCCGTACTACTCCACTATCCCCACCGCATCCACAAGCTGCCCGTTATTTAGAAGTTTCACGCACACCGGATTCAAAAGCCCCGTCAGATCCAAAGTCTGTGCACCAGCCTTTGCTTTCTGTTTAAGCAGTTGCTTGCCGTTTACATCACTAATAACCAGCTCTGACACCTTACCAGGAGACTTCATGCTTACCTGTAAGGCATTACCGCTGCGTTTCATTGAGATGGTTTTGGATAGCACTGCCACGCAAGCTACATCATTGCGTTCCATGTAGAGGCTGACCTTACCATAAATGACAGGCAGTTCCTGGCAGGTCAGAAGATTGACTACGTGGGTATCACGCAAGGATGTGTCCAGTTTCAGTGCCTCTCCTTCGAAAGTGTGTCCCATCGCATTATACAGATGGTAAATCGTCTTGCCTTCACCTCTAAAGCGGTTACAGTAAAGGTAGTTCTGTAAGGTTGGCAGGAGGGCATAATTGTCGCGGCCCTGGTAGACATTCTCATTCTCGTTAAGGATCGTATACATATTGTCAGGATAGTATCGTCCGAATGACTCAACTGCATTCCAGAACTTCTTATGACTGTTGACATCTACATTCATGTGGTCCAGTTCATAAGCCTTGCATTCAGGAAAATAGAACCGCTGGAGGTTGCACTCCAGAGGACGCAGTGGTGATTTCTGCCCCGTAAGATCGTAAGTGATGCAGCCGTCGAGATATTGCATCATGTAGTCGAATGCTGGGAATTCGGTGGTGAGGACAAGGCCCGGACGGACTTTATCCATCCCCCTGTGTACCATCTTTATTGTCTCAGAGACAGCCTTATTCCATTGGGTGACTCCGAACTCGGCATAACTGTGCTTGTGGGAGGGGTTATAGCAGGCCCAGCCGCGATGGCCATACTCGTCCAGGCGGATTCCGTCAGCCCCGGTCTCCCGCATCACGCGTCCGGTGGTCTTCGCAACCCACTCCCGCACTTCGGGCAGGTCGTGGCATGGATTGTAAACATCATATTCGGTGCTGAGCTTATCATCCTTATTGATCACCCCCCACTCCTTACCGTGAGCTAGACCGATCTTTGATGTGAAGTCCATGCGGAAGAAATCCGTATAGAGAGTGGTGAGGGATCCCATAGACTTGTATTTCTTTATAGCAGCCTGGAATGCAGGTAGTCCACCAAATCGTTCGTTATAACCCAGATAGTCACCGGGCTGGTTGTTCCACATCTTCTTGCCGGTAACCGGGTCGTTTACGAAGTATGGTTCCCATTCCTTGGTCTTAGCCGGAGAGAGGACCTTCTCAAGTTGATCGAAGGGTGTGCCGAATGGGCCCAGCGGAGACCAGTCCCACCAACTCATTAACTCGATGCAGTCGGTGTTCGGCTGTATGAAATCGGTGCGATATTTGCCATCCTTGAACAGGTAATCAGTCGCCCAGCCAGTTGCCATCATATTGCGAACACTTTTTAGTTTGGATGGATAAGGTCGAAACTTCCAGACGCTGTGTGCCCATTTTGCATAATCAGCCATTGCACTGTGCCAATCCCCAGTGTGAGCAGTCAGGACAGCAGTAGCAGGAGTGAATGATGCACCTGGTTTGCGGGTACGGCGCAGGTACTCATAGGTGAAAGCGGTTCCATCCACGATATCCAGTGCAGCCGGCTCACATTTATACTCCGGCTTTACGAGCATTGTCAGTTCCTCCTGGTTTGAGTCAAACGCACCGGGAATGTGCTTGCGCAGTGCCAGGATCTTGTGCCATCCATTTTTGTCATCCGTCCGGATAGAAAGTCCACCCCCGAGTGCCGGACTGTAAAGGTCCATCACCTGGTAGAGTGCCTCATATTCGCCATAACCACGCCGTATTGAGGCAGAAGTGTCGGCGATAATCCCACCACCGGCAGGGAAGAAGTAGTAGTCGTCTTTTATCTGGGGTGATATAGCCAGGCTGGCCAGATGTGGGAAAGCCAATTTGAAATCGGTCGACTGCTTGCCGGTGTTGGTCAGACTGAAACCCATTCGCAGCCCTTCATTGGTCATATTCACCGTGAGTAAACCCCTGAGCGCGGGAGAGGACATATCCAACTGTGCTACAAATCCATTAGTTGATGGTTTAATGCTGGTGATCTTGAATTCACGGCTCCCTGAATAGCGCTTCCCATTGACCTCGACTAAAAACAGAGCACATGCAGCGGGATCATGGATCATCTCAGTCCTGGTGACCATATTATAGAGCGAGGTCAAACGCAGGCGATTGGAGCTTTGGAACTTCGCGCGGAGTTGTCCTCCGGCAAGGGTTATCTCACGATCATTGATCTTGCACACAGGTTGCAAGGCAGGAGGAGCCTTCACTACCTTGACTGCAGGTGTAAGGTTGATAGCCGGTGGTAGCGGGTGATATGAACGACTGCCGGTGACTTTCACGCTCTGGACGACAACTGGTGTGTCAGTTGCAGTGATCAATAAACCCGAGGGTTGGAATGAACGCATGGCCGGTAAGTTGATATCTACACCCATGGAAGCAGGAATATCCTTGGCAGCGGTACCGTCACGGTTGATCCACTGGATTTTCACAGTGCCAGTAGCTTCAACAGTTGCAGTCACTGGCTGAAGCATATCCAGGTTTTCAGCTGCCCACTCGACGCGTGCGCTCTGCCCGGCAGCCAGACTCAGTCCATCGGATTGGGGTTTAAGATCCCGTCCTCCAGTGTATATAAAGAATCCACATGGATCGTCCGTAGCAGACGACTTATCAGGTCGCCATCTTGCTTCAAAGCTGGTGGGTTTCTCAAGCACATACAAGCGGATCAGGTATTCACCGTTGCCTCCCGGGATCGTCAGCATCTCCTGGGTCCATGTCTTCCCATCGAATGCCACAGAGCTGTTACCGCGCTTCTCGCTGTTATCTATGCCCAGATACAGGTAGTCATCACCTTTGCAGCCGGGTGTTTTACGCACCAGTATCTCATTGACACCGTGGATGAACTCGCTCTTTGGGATGACAAAATCATACCAGGCTATGCTGGGAGCGCTGTTCTCAGCGAAGATCGGGGCTCCTCCGTTGGTGGGATACTCGTGGATATTGCCGTTTATGACTATCTGGTACGATTCATCCAGCCCGTTGACCGCAGGGAGGTCGTGCCAGGAGTAGTCTCGCACCATGAAATAGACCGATAAGCGCACATCTGAGGCTGCATCCCACGTGGCTGCGGGGATATCGCTGGTGTCAAGGATCTTCCGGGCGGTGTAGTCACCTGTGCTCATGTGGGTGATTCCATTAGTCATCCCACCCCATCCCCCGGTGTCATCCCGGACTTCCAGAACTCCCTCGCCAACACGGAAAAAGTGCGAGGGGACGGCAATAGCCGCTGAGGTAAGAGCAAGGATGACTAACATGAACAGGATAGTGCGCAACATCAACTACCTCCAGGATATGTGACCAGCAATCTATATGGTGCACTAGTTCGCCGTTCCAGGCACGGACACCTTCTATATAGGATTCGTTTCGTGTTTTGGCATTTGGTAAAGTGAATCAATCTCAGATTGTCCTGATGTTATTGATAGCAGGGGATTATGCTCTGGTAAAGGTAATTGAGAAGAGTGAATGTATATTCCTAGATGGATGGTCGCAGGATTTCCTGGTCATTTACACAGTTGGTTATCTTGGTCAGTTCAATCTCAACTGAAGACTTGAGCGGTATCTCGGTATAGTTTGCGTCTTGTTTAGTGTGGAAAATTATAGTCTCAGCCAGCGGTGCAACGCGACTTAATAACGTATTTATATCTGATGAAGATATTTCCGGAATGGCCCAATAAATGACGCTGTTCTCTGTGTCAAAAATCGTACATTCATGATCGTCAGTCTCTACTTTTAGTGGACTGATACATATGCTTTCTGCAAGTAGATCCAGTTTAATTGCGCATGGCAGCAAGCTGCCTCCCACGACTAACTCCTTATCAGATTCTATGTATTGGATTACCACGGTGGAATCCTTTCTCAATCAATTAACGTCTACCTGATAATTAGCATTATTCATGTGCAATCCGAGTCTGTCTTGGCAGTGTAGCCCATAAATTCTCTATTGTCAAGAGCAAGTCGACTGGTTTTGTTGAGTTGAGCTTAACAATCCGTAAAAACTGGTAATTATGCTGGGAATGAATAGTATCACGAAGTATGAATCATAAAATGGGGAGTCTCGATTGAATGTGTGATATACTTCACTTATAAGCCCGCTGTAGTATAGGGCTGCCTTTGTGCAGTTTAGTATTACAACGGGTTGTTTCTTGCATATCCTGTAGCTTGTTTTCTTGAAGAGGGATGAGGCTTTGTCTATTACACTTAAGAACAGGAAAAAGACCGTCATTATCATAGTAGCCATTATCCTGAGCATACTAACGTATGTATGGCCATTTGCTCGCATTCTTCTGCCAGGTTGGGTTTCGTATTCGAGGGAGACCAAGAGGCTAAATAGACAGATAGCTGCAATCAGGGCAAAAGGTGAACCTGTTTATGCAAATGAATTGTATGGCAAATCCGTCCCTGATAATTTTAATGCCGCAGTCTCTATTGAACCGGTACTTAAGGTCGTATCCGAAAAAGCAGTCAAAGCGGATCTCAACAAAATACGCCGATACACCGGTCGTTATACTAATAATGAAGCTCCACTGACTGCTGGAGACTTGGTTGAGTTTGAACGCCTGACCAATAAATATAGCTATCTACTCCCCCAGATTAAAAAGGCTGCATCCAAGCCTCTTTGCAGATATAAAGTGGAGTGGGAAAAGACAGTTGCAGCTTCATTACCCCATTTAGCTAAGCTCCGGAATATAAATGGTCTAATTATGGCAAAAGCGATCTGCGAAGCCAGACAAGGGAACATGAAGGCTTCAGCGGATTATATTTCATTGAGCGTTTCCTTAGGTAACACCTTAAGAAACGAACCAGGGATGATATCTCAACTGGTCAGATATACCCTGCTGCATATGACAGCAAATGGACTTAAGGGAATATTGAAAGAAGGGCACATCAGTCCTGTTACGGCAAATAAAATTATACTTTCTCTAAATAAGGGTGAGATATCGGATAGCTATAGAACAGCTCTAATAGGAGAACGTGCAACATGCATCACCTTAATAGACGATACAGTAGCCAGACGAATTGTGATTGATAATGCTGATGCTGGACCGAAAGGTGCTTTTATGAGACTAGTACCTAATTTTATAGCATATTTAAGAGCAAATGAGAACGAGATAATATCCTATTGCACAAAACAGTTAGAATCTACAAACAAGCCATATCGGGAATTTATGCCAGCTGACTTCATTTTTCCCGCCAGTAGTACATCAAAAGGTATGTTTACTTCCCTGTGCTCGATATATCCGAAGATTGTTGGACGCCGGGATACGGTCACTGCCACACTCAATGGTTCAATCATCGCCGTCTCCCTTAATAGCTACAAGACCCAGTTTGGGCAATATCCACCCAGTCTGGCTACTCTAAGCAAGAAAACAGGCAAAAAACTTCCACTTGACCCATTCAGTGGTAAGAGTTTTATCTACAAACCCAAAGCCAACGGTTATCTGCTATATAGTATCGCCGTGGATTTAAAAGACAGCAGAGGAATAGAACTCCCAAAAGGTGCCAAAGCTGAAAAGACCCCTCATGATATTGTATGGCGGATGGATGAGTAGGCAATTAGCACTTATCTTGATTTTATATTAATATACCGCAAGTCCTATGTTTTCCTCCACTACTCTAGAAAACCATAATACTTCCAGTTAATCAATATTTCTCAAATGGATGTTAACGAAATGGTGTGATATCGAGTCTATATTAACTGTTGCAAAGTCTTATGCAAAGTTTCATTTAAGTTTTGCAGCAAAAATATTAGGAGGAAAAAGATGCAAGCGAGAAAAGGTTTCACTCTAATTGAACTATTGGTTGTTATAGCAATTATAGCTATATTGGCAGCCATCCTGTTCCCGGTTTTCGCAAAAGCACGGGAAAAGGCAAGACAATCCACATGTGCCAGTAACTTGAAACAGATTGGTCTAGCTTACACTTCGTATGAACAGGACTATGATGAGCGTCTTCCGGGTAACCAGTTTAACTTGAATGCTGCAGACACTACATCTAAGTATGTGATGAAGTGTGGTATCAGGATTCAGTTCTGGCCTCAGTATCTGGAACCATACATCAAAAGTGCTGGAGTGTATGAATGTCCCAGCGGTTTGACCGCAGCTTGTGGATCACTACCCAGCACTCCCCGCAGTTATGCTGTAAATGTCACTTTAGTGGGTTGCTGCGGAGGTGATGGGTCTGGAACCGACAATCGTGGCCAAAAAGTGGCAGATATAACCAAACCTTCCGAAACAGTCCTTATGGCCGACGGTGGTGTGCACTTCCTGTTTGGAGCGAATGGTGGATCCTCTTTTGGTTGGTATACCGGTACCCCCCCTGTAGACGCACCCTCTGGATCTCCAACCTGGGGAGATTCCTGGAAATGGATAGCCAATAGACACAACGATGGAGCCAACGTGCTTTGGGCCGACGGACATGTGAAATGGGCGAAACAAAAAACCCTGACATACGTTAGCTTCTTTGCAGCACAGTAGTCATAATCCGTGATATAGCAATGCCTCCAGCAATGCTGGAGGCTCCTCGAAATCCACTGAGCCATCCGCATGTTCTTCTATGCAGGCTCCTTCACAGGCTCCAGAATCTCCGACCAGCTCAAACCAACCGATCTCATCGTACGTGACAATCCGAATACCTCCCCCCGTAGCCCATTCCATCGTAAATGGATGGGTGCTGCTACGGAAGCATCGACAGTAACACTAGATGAAATCAACCTACGCAGGGCGGTTTAACCCGAGTGCACGAGTCAGAATTGTTAGCGGGATTTCGCCCAGCACCAATATCCCGTGCTTTTATCATACAGTTTCAATTGCCTACTACGTATAAATATATACATAACCGGCTCTTGATGTGGAATATACGTAATGCGAGAATCCGCTGAGTTAAATCCTCCACTGAATATATGATTTCGGGAGATACTATTGAATAACTGCTTTTGCGATATCCGATCCAGGGTGATCTACACCATTGGAGTCCTCCTACTGCTGGTTTTTTTCTGGCTGCTGCCGGTTGTGGCTGAGGTAACTGACAAAACAGATGCAATTGAACTCAGGAATACAAGTTATGACTTGACTCAACTGAGTATTGAGGACTTAATGAATGTTGAGGTTGAAATCACTCTTGCATCCAGGAAACCAGAAAGGCTTTTCGACACTACATCAGCTACATATGTTATCTCTCATGAGGACATTCAACGATCAGGTATTACTAATATTCCCGATCTGCTTCGCATGGTTCCCGGTATGCAGGTGGACAATATCAATTCAAATTCCAGAACAGTTACTTGCAGGGGTTTAGGGAACCGGTTTGGAAATAAATTGCTGGTGTTGTTTGACGGAAGGAGTGTATATGCAACAACACTGGGAGGGGTATGGTGGGATGTACAAGACACCACACTCATGGATATAGAGCGTATTGAAATCATTCGCGGCCCCGGAGCTACTATGTGGGGGGCAAACGCGGTCAATGGTGTTATCAATATCATCTCCAGACACAGCGAGGCGACACAAGGTTCCGCCATCTCTCAGACCATCGGATCACAAGATAAATCTAACACGGAGGTCAGATATGGTGGGAGACTGGACGAAAATGGCACATATAGAATCTTCGGCAAGAATTTCAACCGTGGTGGTTCCATTACTCAATCCGGAGCCAAAGCGCACGATTCCTGGTATCATAACCGCAGTGGGTTCCGGGTAGACTTGAATCCATCAACAAATGACTCAGTAGCAATACAGGGACAGGCTTATCAGGGACGATATGGCACGACCGACGAGGCTCTTACACTTAGTCCTCCATACATTCGAATAGTTGAGGATATGGGTAATGTCACCGGAGGTGATCTGCAGGCAGAGTGGACTCATCGCATATCACAGAAGTCAAGTACCAATTTGCTCTTCTATTGTGATAAGTCAGAACACAAGGATTGGCGAATCGACGACAGCAATGAGTCTTGGAATATCGATTTTAGTCACCGATTTTCGGTTGGCGACAGGCACGATATTGTTTGGGGTATCGGTTATCGTACGGTTGACGGCACTGCTAAAGATGGAGTTCTACTCAACTTCAACCCAGACAACCACACTGACCAATTGTACAGTGCGTTTTTGCAGGACGATATTGTAATCAAGAAAGATAAATTCAAACTGACACTGGGTTCGAAATTTGAACACAACACTTACACAGGTATTGAGCTGCAACCAAGTGCCAGGGTTCTGTGGACTCCTGATAAACAGCATGCAATCTGGGCTGCTGTGTCCCGTGCTGTCAGAACGCCAAGCTGGCTTGAAAGATACGGCCAGATAAATGTCAATGCAGTACCGGGTCCTATGGGACTGCCATTAGTATCTGCGTTGATTGGAGATCCGGATTTCGATTCGGAACGATTGACTGCCTACGAAACCGGATATCGTGTACAGACCAACAATCATTTGCAATTCGATGTCGCCGCATTCTATAACGTATACGATGGCGTGCAGGCCGGAGTCGCTCATCCTGAGAACATATATCCTGTTGGATCTCCTCCGCAGTACCTAATCCTCCCAATCACATTCGTGAATGGGGGGCGATTAAGGAGTTACGGAGCTGAGTTAGCAGTCACCTGGAAGCCTGCACAGTGGTGGAGAGTATCTGGCTGGTATACTAGTCTACATGTAAATTCGGAGCGAGGACTCCCATCCAGCGATTCATCAATAGCAATGTATGACAGAGCATATCCACGTAGTCAGTTCCACATACGTTCATATATGGACTTACCCAACAATCTGAGTTTCGACGCGCTGCTCTACTATGATGGATCAAAATCGACTGGGAATGCCTTTACCACATTGCCCAATATCAGCAGTTACACAAGGCTTGATCTCAGACTTGGTTGGACACCAAAACCAAACCAGGAGTTTAGTATCGGAATACAGAATGCGCTGGATTCCCGTCATGTAGAATACACAACACGTATTTCTGAGTTGCCTACTCTCGTGGAACGTACTTTTTATGCACGTGCAGTTTGGAGTACATTATGAATACATACAACCAACTGCATTATAGTGCCGGAGTTTCAAGAGATGAGTTGCAGATTACTGCTCTCTCATTCCGAAGTACAATAGCAGCCAGAGTAGGAGCAATCCTTCTCACTGTGTTAATGATTGGCATACTGGTGGCAGCTGTGTGTGCTCCAGCTTCCGGTTCCTCTGAATATGAGGTTAAGGCAGCATTCATATACAACTTTGCAAAGTTTGTAGACTGGCCGGATGAGGTATTCGGAAATGCGTTATCGCCCATAATTATCGGCGTTCTGGGTTCGGATTCCATGTGCGACATACTGGAACAAACGGTTGCGAACAAAACTGCAAATGGCAGGAAGCTGTCCGTCAAACGTGTAAGTCGCATTCAAGACTTGAGCAACTGCAACATAGTGTTCATCAGTAGATCGTGGAGTAGAAGCACTAACGAGATATTAGAATCGACAAAGGGATCAAGCATATTGACCATCGGTGAAACAGAGGGGTTTGCCAAGCACGGCGGGATCATTAACTTCGTGATGAATGATCGGAAGGTTGGTTTTGAGATAAATGTCGATATAGCAAAGCGAGAATCTATAAAGATAAGTTCCAAACTCCTCAGTCTAGCTAAAATTGTTAAGGACAACAAGTAGAGTGGGTTACTTTCGCAGATACTCATTTAGGAAAAAGCTAACTATAGTTATGATGCTTACAAGCGGAGTCGCACTACTGCTGGCGTGTGCTGCTTTCATGACATATGAATGGTGTACCTATCGACGGGCTACTGTTGTCGATCTAGCAACACTTGCCAAAATCACTGGAGACAACAGTGCAGCTGCACTTACATTTGGCGATAGCCTTGCCGCCATTGATAATCTGTCGAAACTGCACACTCAGCCGCATATAGTAGCTGCTTGCCTCTATACATTGAAAGGCGACTTGTTTGCCCGATATGTTTCCAAACAAGCAGAAAACAGACCCGCTCGTAGAAGAGAACAGGAGCAAGCTGCCAGTAAGGATAAAGGACATCTATCGGTATTCCGTAACGTCAAACTGGACCACAAGAATATTGGTTCAATCTATATAGAAGCCGACACCAGCTCAATGAATATAAGGTTGAAACGATATGCAGGAATTATGCTCGGGGTTGTTTTACTATCTTCTCTGGCAGCATTCCTGATGTCAGCGTTCCTGGAGCGAGTGATCTCCAAGCCAATCGTTAAGCTTGCTGATATGGCCAAGAGCATATCAGCCAACAGAGATTATTCAATCAGAGCATCAAAGACAAGTGAAGACGAAATTGGCTGGCTGATAGATGGGTTTAATGAGATGTTGTCAGAGATCCAGAAGCGGGATATGGACCTTCGCGAAGCTATTATCCGTGCGAATGAAATGGCAGAGAAAGCAGAAGCAGCGAACTATGCCAAGAGTCAGTTCCTCGCAAATATGAGTCATGAGATCAGAACACCCCTCAATGGGGTTATCGGGACATCCGGTTTACTACTTGGCAGCGAGTTGGATCATACGCAGCGCCGCTATGTGGACATAATTCGCAGCAGTGGTGAGGCGCTGCTTTCAGTAATCAACGACATACTGGACTTCTCCAAAATAGAAGCTAAAAAACTGCAGATCGAAAGCATTGATTTTGATCTGTATGCCATGATAGAGAAATTTTCAGAAACTATGGCTCTACGGGCTCAGGAAAAGGGCCTTGAATTGATATTTAACATACACCCTGATACTCCAAGGTTGTTAATAGGGGATCCGAACCGGATTCGACAGATAATGACAAACCTTGTGGGTAATGCGATTAAGTTTACTGCAAGAGGCGAGATTACAGTTAATGTAATCTCTGAGCCACCGCGAAACAACAAGGAAATCATCAAGATTGAGGTACAAGATACCGGCATAGGAATGTCAAACCAGAATCAGGTGAGCATCCTTGAGCCATTTACTCAGGCAGATGGATCCATAACCCGGAAATACGGTGGTACTGGTCTTGGACTTGCGATATCAAAGCAACTCACTGAGATGATGGGTGGTAAGTTTGGTTATGAGAGCAAGATTGGATTGGGTTCCACATTTTGGTTCACTGTGGCGCTGAGCACACAACACGGTGATATAACATATAAGCTGCCGAGAGCTGATACCGAAACAATCGGATCCGCCAGTATTATCATAGCAGACGCCAGCGAAACCAACCGACTGGTTCTCAAATGTATTCTTGACAGCTGGGGCATCACGAACGAAGCTGTCGGGACTGCCGAAGAATTGATGAAGCGACTGGTGAGTAACGATCAGAAAGGAACTCCATACCAGGTTGCAATCATCGATGTACATTTGCCTGACACAGAAATTGTCGAAATATCCAGACGAATCAGATCTAATGAAGCCACACAATCGATGGGACTCATTGCAATGGTCCACCTGGTTGAGTTGAATGAATCTGAACAGTATACTCAGGCAGGTTTCAACTGCTGTTTGTCTAAACCAATAGGACGTTCAACGCTTTATGACAGTATAGTTGCGGTAATCCATCCAGACATACACATAGATGAGCTATCCGGGAGAGTAGGCAGAGATTGCAGCTCCAGGCCGAAATCCGAGAACCAAAGGTTCAAGATTCTACTGGCAGAGGATAACGTGACCAATCAAATGGTCGCCGAGGCAATACTGGAGTCACTTGGCTACCCCATGGATATCGTAGAGAATGGTGCGGATGCCATTAGATCTCTGGGTGAGAAAGACTACGATCTAGTCCTAATGGACTGCCAGATGCCGGTTTTAGATGGTTATGCAGCGACTGCCAGAATACGTGCAGATGGCTCTGGAGTCAGGAATCCTGCAATCCCTATAATCGCTCTAACAGCAAATGCCATGGAAAGTGACAAACGTCAATGCTACGAAGCAGGCATGGACGATTATCTTTCAAAGCCTGTGACAGCGGAAGCTATTGCGGCTGCGCTGAGTAAATGGCTTGTATATGATGAAAACATATACGTACCGGAAATTCCGGGTATAGCATCCGATTCACAATGCAATGATTATAAGTCAGAGCAAATACTATCGCCTTCACCAGAAGATTCTACTTTACCTGTATTCGATGAAGGGGCATTACTGGCACGTATTGGCGGTAATGAAGCGCTGGCTGGAAGAATTGTAATAAAATACCTGAATGATGTTCCCAAACGTATTAGCTTGTTGAAAGAATCTATCATGAGCAACGATCTACCGGAAGCACGGCTGCAGGCACACACAATAAAAGGCAGTTCCAGAAATGTAGGAGCAGAATCACTGGGAGAAGCAGCGGAAATATTGGAGAAAGCTTGTATTGCCGAAGATACAGGCTCATTAGCGGAGTTGACTCAGCAGATGGAGACGCGTTTTGAAGAGCTGAAAATCCGTCTGGCAGCATAAAACATTACTGACTGAGGATCTGGATACTATATTAATCAGCAAAGCGCAGCATTTTTTACAGATAAGAATAGGTGTAGAAATTGAGAATATTAGGCGTAGATGACGACGATATAGCACTGGACATTCTAGAGGCTGCAATATCAGCTGATGGACATGAACTTATCCGTGCAGCTAATGGACTGGCGGCACTAAATATACTACAGCACGAACGAATTCAGATGGTTATCTCTGACTGGATGATGCCGGGAATAAGTGGAATCGATCTGGCAAATAAAGTGCGTGAAATAAATACCGGCCGGTACACATACTTTATACTACTAACATCACGAACAGAGAAATCCGACATTCTGGATGGGCTGAATGCTGGTGCTGACGATTTTATTATCAAACCATTCGATCCGGTAGAACTCAGATTACGCCTCAAAGTGGGCCAGAGAGTACTCGCACTAGAAACGCATCAGCTGACGATTTTTGCACTCGCGCAACTCGCAGACACTCGCGATAACGAGACCGGCAATCATCTCTTGCGTATACGTGAATACTCATATCTGTTGGCGCAGCATCTCGTTGATTCATTTAAAACGGAATACAAGTTGCCCGGGGACTATGCAGAACTAATATATCTGACAAGTCCTCTGCACGATATAGGTAAGGTGGGGATACCTGATTGTGTATTGCTTAAACCAGGAAGGCTGGATGATTCGGAGTTCGCGATAATGAAAACACATGCATATTTGGGTGGGCAAACTCTATCTGCAGCTCTTCAGCACTTCCCGGAAGCAGCGTATTTGCAGATGGCTAGTGATATAGCAATGTATCACCATGAACGATTTGATGGTAAAGGATACCCAAATGGACTCAAAGGTGAAGCCATACCCTTGTGCGCCAGGTTAGTCAGTGTGGCAGATGTCTATGATGCACTGGTATCCCGTAGGGTATATAAGCAGGCGTTTACTCATGAAATAGCACGCAGTATTCTGGTAGATGGATCCGGAACTCAATTCGACAGCACGATAGTGGATGCTTTCATGGCCAATGAGAAGAATTTCGAGGCAATAGCACTCCAGTATGCTGACGTTCCTCCTGCAATAAACTCATCTGAATCAGGGGAAAGGAAGTATGCTTAAAGATCTGGTTCCTATGGTTATGTGGTGCTTGACCGGTATGAAGATAATGAATGTTAAGATAGCTGCAGGAACGCCGGTTTGCATTGTGTTATATACTTCAATCAACTAGCGCGCATCATTCACATACTATACTTTCGACCGGCAGTAGGGGCGAAAGTGAGTTAATCACGAATAATGCGCGCTCGAGTTCCCACAGCCATTAACAAATGTTTCCACATACAATCCAAGATGGCATCTTAGCTGCCATACTTATAGTAACAGACTCATTCTAGGTGCTAATTATATATGGGTTATTATGCTTCCAGGATTACTACCCAGTCCTGGTAGATTGGCAACATTTTCCAATTACCGTTTCCGAGTGGAATTTGCCAGTTGCCGGATGTATCGGGAACAACCTTACCGATATCGGTTTCCTCACCTGTTGCAGGGTTGAACAGCTTTGCATGGTAGCTTACACCTGCTTCGATGTTCTTGACTATGCCCGATCCCCACCAGTTGAGAGGGAAGTAGATGATCCTCAGCTTGCCTGGTATACCTGCTGCATATGCGCGGGTGTAATCATCAGAAGACCAGCATGGGTCAATCCACTCCGGATGCGGGGTCATGTTCCACCATTCATATCTGCAAAGAAGCTTCTTTGCCAGTCCCAGATGCAGTGAACCAGGAAGCTGATATGCATCTTCCCACGGAGTATTACCCCACGCCATACCATGCGGCGACGGACCATATGGTTTCTCTCTTGTGTTTACCTGCCAGATACCGTTGGCGCCATATGTGTGTCCGCACGCCCCACTCAGCATGCAAGTCCAGAACATCAGCCTCTGGACTTCCTGGCGACAGGACTCTCCTATTCCTTCGTAGCAGACTTCAGAGTTGAAAACCGGCATTACCGGTTCACGGGTGTATTCACTGGTGATTGATCTAATAGTGTGTGGCAGACTACTACGGTCTCCATGGCCAGTCTGGAGCATATCGAAATCCAGGATTGAAGGATCTTCTACCTGGTTTCTGGAATTGTCCGTGGGATGTATTGTGACAAGTCTATGGAACGGGTCAGTCTCCCGAACAAACCTGCCAACTTCCGTCCATCCTTTACACTGGAGCTCGGAGCCTGTTTCGTGGGTATCAGACATGTAATAAGCCATCTTGCCTTCACCTGCCAGACACCAGAATACAGGATATGCAGCCCACCTGGCGATAAGATATTTCCAGTGTTGCTTCATCTTCTCTGTGTCGGTGAATGACAGGTAGTATCCCCAGCAGCCAACTACGCATGGTGCCAATCCCATTTCTACCAGGTATTCAATCCTCCGGTCAGCATAATCGAAGTAGGCTGGGTTTATTGAGCTATAATCGGTCTCCCAGGGGAATCCTGCTTCATTAACGCCTCTCTCATCAAATGCAGGCATATCGGGGTACAATCCGGCGATGATCTGGATGACAGAGAAACTCTTCTCCACACGATCATTCGTCAGTGTCTGAAAACCCATTGGCCAGGATAAACGCTTGGTCAGGCCCATCCACCATGTGTCTGCAAACCAGAAGAAAGGCGTTCCATCCTGGTGAGTAAAGTGACGTTTGTTATCTGAGACAACTACCGGACCATGTTTGTAGAGAGCATTGTCCCCTGAGTATTCAAGAACATCAATCCCGCCAGTCTGGCCGTGTAAACCGGTATCTGATGGACGGTTACATGTTGTCCGGAAATTAAAATGCCCCGGTGTGTGTGAGGAGAAACGGACTTTCCATAGATTATTCCCCGCCCAGAACCCAGGGACTTTGTATTGCACTCCGTCTTCTCCGGTAAATACGGTTGCAAAATCCACGTCATTAAATGGGTCTTGATATATAGCTCCGCTAGCAAATGTTAACTCAATTACTTTGTTACGCGAGACTGCATACATTATAACCTCCTGCTTATGGGAACCAATGTTGGTATCTATGGATTGAGTGCTTTATAAATACACACAAATGCTTACAATCGATTTACACGCTGGAGGCAGAATTCCTTCTATTAGGATTTCACTGTTTCGGGACAACACAATAGAGAAATCTGTTTGATGGGGAGTTTGGAAAGAGTGGAATTGCTGTCATAATATTATGGAGAAGCTCTCGCAGTATAGAAGAGATCTCATGATCGTAATTAATCCCAATGAAAGCAGGGTTGGAATAGATATGAAAGCAAAAGGAATATCAGATTACACTACTTTCTTTATGGTAGACCAAACTCCGAATGAAGTATATAATGCGATTAACAACGTTCGCGGGTGGTGGTCGGAAGAGATTGAAGGAAGCACAGACAAACTCGGTGCTGAGTTCAATTATCACTACCAGGATCTCCATCGATGTAAAATGAAGATAACTGAACTAGTTCCCAACGAAAGAGTTGTTTGGCTTGTTTTAGATAATTACTTCAGTTTTACTAAGGATAAATCTGAGTGGATTGGCACGGAGATTGTTTTTGAAATATCTAGAATTGGTAACAAGACAGAACTCCGTTTTACTCACATAGGTCTGGTCCCCGAATATGAATGTTATGAAGATTGCGTAGAAGGGTGGGGAAATTTTGTTAACGGCAGTCTGTGGAGCCTGATTACTACAGGTAAAGGGCAGCCCGATATTGCGCAGGCTGTCACTGACAGTGAGCGAACACTCGATAATGTGGCTTGGTGATAACTGATTAGGTCAGTGGAGAATTGGATGTAAAGGTTGGGAACCTCTGTAACGATAGTTGTTCTCGCAGGATATTGTAGTAAGTCCCAGTCATATCGCCGAGGAAAGGAAAACATATTTGAAAGAACAGAAATCAGACTTATATGATCTGAGAATGAGACCTCACCATATTATTGATATTATTTCTGATTATGGAAATAATGCCACATATGAACCAAACCCATACGGGCATTCTCTGCATCTTATTGCTCCAAGACTACTGGCAGATTTGGAGCTGAAAATTATGCTGGTGCTTGAGACAGATGACCTCTGCACAGGCTGTTGTCACATACTACCGGAAGGTAAATGTGATGATGTCCTGGCTCAGCTCAACCCATCTCCTTCAAAACAGGCATATAATGATGTCCTCGATTGCCGCATATTTGACCATCTGTCACTAGACCAAACCTGTATCCTGACCACCCGCAGATATCTTGAATTGATAAATGAGAAAACCCCCGGCATAGAGTTAATCTGCACACACCCAAAAGAAGACCCTAACGAGCGTTTGGCAGGCCTGATAAATGGATTGATCAAACTTGGAATCCGCAGAACAGCTTAACCGGCTCTAGAGTTTCACTTGTCTAATAAGTTGCGCTCCGAAGCGCTTGCTAACATTGATTGAAGCTTATTAGTAAAAATATCTATAAATGGTCTGATCCCTCGCTAATCTCTCCATCACCGTGCAAAATCCTTCTGGAATGACTGGAACTAACTGTTGCAAAAATTGGTATAATGTATCTGATGTTTTACATCTAATAAATTATATGGAGAATTTAGTTGAAAAAGAAATCTGGATTCACACTTATTGAGTTGTTAGTTGTTATTGCAATAATAGCTATACTAGCAGCAATCCTGTTCCCCGTATTTGCAAAAGCCAGGGAAAAGGCCAGACAGACAAATTGTATGAATAACTTGAAAAGTTTAGGCACTGCAATAATGATGTATTCACAGGACTATGATGAACTGTACCCGTTTGCCTATCTTGATACAACATATCTGGCTGGTGGCACAGCTACAAACTGGTATGGCAATTTGCAGCCATATATCAAAAATACCCAGATCTATCTATGCCCCAGCGCTCCTACTCAGGATCCGTATATAGGCAACTATAGTTCAAACAGAGGATTAATGCCATATCACCACGCTGGAAATCAGGTTCCGGCAATCTCAACCGCTTCAGTATCTGCTCCAGCAGAGATATACGCCATATTTGATGGCAGTTATTTCTCATTAGCAAATACCGACCTTGCCCTGTGTGGAGCTTATCAAGCCTGGTTACCAGGAAGTGGACAAGTGAGCGGCATAGCCTGGCAGGGAGATGGTAACACTGCAAAACAAGCGGACTATAAAAATGGTCGCCACAGCGAAGGTGTAAACATGGCCTTTGCAGATGGACACGTGAAATTCCTCAAATCCGCAGTAGTCTGGAACGCCAAAGATCTGGGGATTAAGAATCCTTTCAATCCTACGACCTGGTAGATAGCATTTTTCCGAGAGACTGCCTTACTATGGCAGTCTCTTGGGAAAGTAAAAAAGGCTCCGTCCCATTATCTCTTCATTATCTCCAGTGTCATCCAAAAAGTGTCTGTCCCGATATCCCCGCCGATATTTCCGTGCGATACCCTATAATTGACAATGGTCAATTACATAGCTATTCTTTTTACATAATATAACAAAGGTGCAGTATGGCCTGATACAAAACGGTTGTAGAATAGGGAGATACGGCACATGCCTGTGTATGAACCACAGAAAACTAGTTGGAAATGGTGGCAGATTCTAGCTGCTAGTTGTGGCGGGATCATTCTCATTTTAGCGTGCACTATAATCATTGGGTCTATCTACCTCACTAGACAGATCAGTAGGCATGTCTCCGGTATTATGTCGGGAACACCTCCCAAAAAGAATTCAACACCATATACAATTTCTTCAGGTAGTGGTTTCTCAGAGTGCTCCCTGATTCTACCATCTGGATTCAACAAACTTACCTATTACTATTCCCTACCGAATCCATACGGAAAGTGGGGGGAAAGAAGTATCAAGATTACCGATAAATCCGGTAAGTCTCAGGAATGGCCTTTACCACAGTGTAAAATAAAGAATCTTAAGGTTGGTATCTATTGGTATGAGGCAAAAAACGGAGTAGGACCTTTCATACGTTTTTATGATCCAGGTGAGAGTGCGGTCCTGGACCTGAAAAAACGTGAAGTAGGCGGGCTTTTCAAGATCAAAAGCTCGTATGTCGTTGCTGATTATGCATATAATGATACCAGTTTCTACTGGTGCACAAGGATCACGGATTCTTCAGGAAATCTATCTATAACTGATGCCCATGGAAATCCAGCAAGGAATGTATCCTCCGTCATCAACTCCGCAAATAGCACTTACCTGGGCACAATTGTTATATATGGAAATAAACTGGTCCTTATAAACAATCAAACCAGCACAGCTAAAGGCCATTAGCGTTACCAACGCAGACTCCAGCGAGTCCGGATTCGGCAGTTGTATTTCACTGAACTACTGAAAAAATGATGATGCTTTATCTGGGGGAATGGGACATTACCCGGGAACGCCAATCTCCGCATTGGCATTTCTATGACCAATTGAGGTCTCGATGGTCTGGATCATCAATGATGCAGACCTGATTCCCTGGACATCCATGTCCATCAGCATACACAAACAGTTCTTATAACTGCTATCGATTGGTGAAGGGGGGGATGGATGTCCGCGAGATTGTGCTAGGGTCATGGATCATCTGGGTAATCTAGAAACAGATTGTATTTCAACCGAGGTGATATTTTGTTATACGATGTATTCATATCTCATGCAAGCGAAGACAAGGACGAGTTCGTTCGTCCGCTTGCGGAGGCTTTACAACGAAATCGTATTAAGGTTTGGTATGACGAATTCAGCTTAACCGTCGGTGATAGCCTACGTAGGTCTATCGATATTGGTTTGGCAAAATCTACCTATGGCATAATAGTCCTCAGTAAGAACTTCATGAACAAGAACTGGTCACAATGGGAATTGGATGGATTGGTTCAACGACAAATTGGGGAATCGAGAAAAGTCTTGCTGCCGATCTGGCACAATGTGACTCAGAACGAGGTAATGGAGTTTTCTCCGCCTCTTGCGGATAAACTTGCGATTTCAAGTGGAATTGGCTTGGACTGCGTTGTAGCCAAATTACTCAAGGTGCTGAGACCTGAAGGATCTACTTTAATAATCGCACGAGATGAATTGCTGGATCTCGGATATGAAGTGCCGGTTATCACCGATGACTGGTGGCTAGATATGGTTGAATTCTCCGCTTCCAATGATATGGAAGGCACATTTCAAGAGGCTATGGGCTGGGGATACTGGGGGTTTCCGCTTCCACCCAAGACTGAAAAGCCGTCTGACAGAGGTCATAGATTGGCGATGTCAGTGGCACAAAACTTCTGGCAGGAGAGGGCTGCTGATCTTCGAATCAGCCAGGTTACTCATCCAAATGAAGTAATGGACTTTATACAATCTACACCCGCTATGGAGGATGTTTGTTGTGAGAATATAAATTATCTTATCGCATATGCTCCACAATTGACTATACGTGGTTTTGGGGGACCATTTGAAGATATCATTGAATCGGTATATCTACAGTCAGTATGTAAATGTGGGCAGAAACGCGAGAAGCATCTCAGTAATGGAACTGGCCTGACAATAAATGGATTACCTCCGGCTTGCGGTGAAAACATAGCATTGCGACACCCCACTTTTGGAGACTATGGCGCTTCGTTTATTGCATGTGACTTTGTTCAAGGTGATATATTTGGTCCACCAGTAAAAGTATTTGCAGAGGTGGATTATGCTGCATGGTTGATATCAGATAAAAGCATATGGATGCCATCAGCAACGCGACAGTATCTAATTGATGGTATTGGGGAATGGGGTGTATGGCCTTGGGTTGACAATAGAGTGCCAGACATTTATGACTTGGAACGATGCGAACCGTGGCCACATATGGGCGATTTAGTGCATGCAATAATGGACTTCTGTGGGAGAAAAATAGTCGCGAACAATGTATTTACGGTGACTAGTAATCTATTAGATGATATCCAATATCGTCTGGAATATTCACGTCGACTACTGGGTATTGATGACGACACGGAAGTATTAACTCGCCGATTTCTTGCGTCAGGTATTATCGAAAGGACATTACTGGACCGCGAATCAAATGATATAAAGCAGTCTCCAGATCATATGCGACCTGTTGTGGTTCTACAAACTGAATAAGTAAGAATAATGATGATCACTACGACATAAAAGGAATTATAAATACATTTTGAGACTCTTCACCTACATAGTAACCCACGACAGAGGCCTGGCTCCTATCAAAGGTATCAAAGAAGACACAGATATCAAAGAGGTCAGGCACCATTTCGCTCCCAACCCGGAAAACTCGAAAACCACTGCTCGTGCAAGTCGTTTTTTGTGATATTCGTCTGGTTGTTTTCTTTCGGGAAGTCCTGAACGGATGACAACTTTAATTGGCAATTGAGGGGTATAATAATACTAGGTGAATATTTATCTATAAAGGTGTTTGCTGCCAGTAGCAGTTCGATGGAGAGTGCCTGAGGATGAAGCTCAGAATATATCTCGATACGTCTGTCATTAGCGCCTACTTTGATGACAGGGCCCTAGATAGAATGGCTGAAACCAGGATGTTCTGGTTGAGGTTGCCAGAGTTTCAGGTTTCGACCTCTGTGCTAGTCCATCAAGAGATTGTACAGACGATAGATTCAGTTAAGCGCCAGCAAATGCTGGAGTTACTGAGTAAATCTCATCAAATGGATGTGACTCCTGAAGCGCACGATTTGGCGCAAGCGTATGTTGACCGAGGATTGTTTACATCAACAATGTATGCTGATGCTTTACATCTCGCTCTATCAGTACTTACGCGTCAGGATATCCTGGTATCGTGGAATTTCAAGCATTTAGTTAACAGGCGAAAGCGTGCAGAAGTGATTCGGGTGAACACCGTTCTAGACTTACCTGCGATAGAGATATTGTCACCACCGGAACTGTGAGGTATTGGGCAATGAAGTATTTTGATTATGAACAAACAGCCAACGAGGCAGGAATATCAGAGCTGGATTTGCAGTCGATAATCCAAGCAATGTGCAGTGAGTTTCCGGATGATGATATGATGAGGGAACTCCATGTGCTAAGGGTGTGTATAGCAGTCAGGGATGGCAGAGTTGCATTAAATGATGTTCTAGACAGTCTGGCTGCATAGCCTGTGATTAAATTGACAATTGACAATGGATAATTGACATTGAAAACACCCTTCGATATTTCGATTTTACAGATTTCGTTACTTTAGCAGTCGGGTAAAACGAGGTATCACCACCCTCTTTCCCAGCCCACTTTAAAAGAGGGTATTAGTGGTGCTTGGGGCCACGGGAACTTAGTCCTTTTGTATAGACCGTTTCGTGTTGGTAAGCATTAACGCAGGATACCTAACCATCCTCGTTATTCCGGCTATTTTACCGAAATCAATGACGACCCTATATCCTTCATCGTCGCGTGCAGGTCTTGTCTTTCTTGCGCCGGTTCGTTTCGCATTCCGGTAACTACTACTACCTCTTCAACATCGAATTCCAGCAGCTCAAACATGTGTTTCGTATAGTCAATATACACCTTGAACATGCCGGAATCAGGATTGCCCTGAGTAAACACCAGAATCAACTTCTTCTTCCTGGACTTTTCTTTGTAATGCGGAGAAAAGCGCGGGGAGATTTGTGCAAATAGCCTGTCGGTGAATATCTTTGCTTGGCCGCTCATCTGCCCCATGTAAATTGGTGATCCGAGAATAAGGGCATCGGCGTGCTCAAGTGCTTCGTATAGTTTCTGCATGTCGTCGTTGATAATACAGCCTTGGTCGTGATCGCTCGTGTGGCAGGCCAAACAACCCTGGCACGGCTTGATATCAAGTTCGCTGGTGTACCAGATCTGAGTTTCAGCGCCTTGTTCATTCGCGCCTTCGAGTATTTTGTTTACTATCCACGCGGTATTGCCTTCTTTGTGCGGACTTCCAATAAAACCGATTATTTTCATTTCTTTCCATTCTTATCCCACACCCCAGCGCTTGTGAAATTGTCCGTTATTATCGTAGGTGGGGCAAAGTCGAAAATTGTGGTCTGGTCAGGGATTATGTAGTTTCCGGAAATGCGGTTGGCGTTTGTTCCGATTGTCGTTATCGAGCAGCCTATGATTCCGTCAGCTATGTTTACTCCCATGCTGTTTTCCAGGCGTATCGTTCCATAAAAGAAATTGCATCCATTGAAAGCCATACCATATTGAACTTTATTGCAGTAAAGAGCATATCTCTCATTATGATTCATCAAGCAGTTTGAGATTGCTCCGTGGGAGCCGTTTTCGTGGTCTTCGATAACAAGACCATCCATGTTTGTACCGAAATTCGATGCAGCTATCTTAACATTTCCCGCGTATATAGCACATCCGACGATATTATTGAAGCAGCTTAATGATACTGCGTTGTTATACTCCGCGCGGGTGTCAAATCGAATGCCTGTATGATTGCCGTAGGCGGTGATGCGTTCCAGATTGCCGCCTCCTCCACCCAGAAAAGCATAGTCAAAATGAGATATACAAAGCCCAGTTCCATCGAAATTGCGCAAGGTTACTCCGACGATATCATACTTTCCACACCCAAGAACCGATATGCCGCCCAACTGCGTATCTTTGCGCCCATGCCAGTCACCTTTCGCTTCGCCATCGAGCACGATATCTCGAATTGCCCAATCGGTAACGTTTATCACCTCGAATATATATCCTGAGCCTGCAGTACGCACGATTGTAGCTGGTCCGGCGCCTGTTATCGTGACTCCGGATGGAATCGTCACTTTACTCAACCGATAATAACCAGGACCGATATACAAAACCCCCGGACCAGCTTTTAAAGCCTTGCGCATCGCAGAAGTATCATCAGCAGTGCTATCCAATCCCGATGGACGTTTGCCGTTGTCATTTTTGTAATCAGTCAATTTACGAACAAAAGGGGCATCAGATGTATAAGCGCTGCTGGAAATTAATAATACAGCCAGAGTTGCAATAATAAGTGTTGTTATATTCATTTTATACTCCATAGAATCTGTGTGAGTCATTCCCGCCTGCCACCTATTCCAACAACCGCGGGAAATAGTCCACTTTGATGGAGGTTTTGCCCCGAATGTCCTCGGTCTTGCCGTAAAGGTCATTTGCCTGTTTGAGGTTTTTGCCTTTCAGGCTAAACTCGGTTTCCTGGTCAAGGTTCCATACTATCAGCGCGCGGTGCCCGTTTGGGCGAGTTAGCTGGCAGGTCCAGGTCCCGGCGGTGTCAGCTTTTAGTGATTTCATCACGGAGCCTAACAACCACTCGCGAATCCGGGCATAGGCGTAACCTGTTGGTTTGATGGGGACACCAGGGCCTCCTGAGCCACCCTCGACCAATCCCAGGTCTCCATTGTCCCAACTGTAGTAATAGTACCGTTCGAATCCACAGGCCCAGTTGATAATATGTTCGCAGGCAATCTCTCCGGAGGCTCTTCGCATCAGGATGGGGTCGCCATCAGACTGGGGTGGCGAGCCTATCCCTGTCTCTGTGTTCCAGATTGGTTTCGATTTCAAATTGTATTTCACCAGCATCTGCTTGATCTTCAGCATCTCCCCAATGGTAAACACTCCAACATCACCCGTGTAAAGATGCACACCAATCGCGTCGGTATTGCGTCCTCCACCTGCCTTGAGGTAGTTATATAAAAACAATCGTCCGGAATAGCTCTGCGTGTAACAGATACCGGGTGAGATTACCTTGGTGGCCGGGTCTACCTGTTTTAGAATAGTTATAGCTTCTTTCTCCAGCTCCACCAGTTTTGCAGGAGTGCCCGAGTAGAATCCTCCCCAGTTCGGTTCATTCCAGATCTCGTAACAGGGGATTTTCGCCTTGTAGTGCGTGGTTACTGTGCGAATGTAATTCCGCCAGTTATCCATATCCTTTGGAGGCGAAGAAAGACCCGGCGAGTAGGGGGACTCCGCATTGGGGTTAGTCGCCGCCCACGCCGGGGTTTGTCCGAGAACTAAATAAGGCTCAACATGATGCTCCAGGGCACGGTTGACCAGCATATCCAGTCTGTTGAAATCCCACTGCCCCTGCTTCCATTCCAGACTCGCCCATGAGGTGCTGGTATCCCACAAACGCCAGCCGTAAAAAGGCACAAATGGCCACTTTAGGTCTCCAAAATGATGGATGTGCATATTGAAGAAACTGGCTGGGATCGATTTGCTGGGCGGTGTAATGGAAATCTTCCGGGGCATCATGGAGATCAACTTGCAGGAAACATCATCCACATAAAGCGTGCTGTTACCGTTCAATTTAATAACGAACAGCGCCTGGTCGTCTGTAACCAGAGGGGTTAAATCGAACGTATATCGTTTCCATTTATTAGTCACAGTTACGAAATCGCCGCTGTAGTCGGTATAAGGTGCTGGCTCTTTGCGCAGGAATATCTCCACCGGTGCCTCATTCTCCACCTCCCCACGCATCCACAGGGAAATCCGGTAGAGTCCGTGCGGGATCACTTTGATCCTCTGCTGGTTAACAAAAAACACGCAGCCGGACTTAAGGTTGCTGACAGTGATCTTCTGGGCGACCTTACCTCCGTGCGGATTCATGCCGTCAAGATCATACGCAACCTTAAGGTCCGCCCAAAAAGACAGGTCATACCATCCCGGGGAAATGCCGGCACCAGGCACCGCTTGATCGTTGCGCTCAAAATCCCCATCTGCCAGCAATTCCTTGTTGAACACAATCCCTTTTATTGTATCCGCCGTTAATGCGGGTGTAGTCTCCCATGTAGGAGCAGCCTCCGACCATGCTATGGAAAACAATATGCAATTGAACAACAGGACACACGCAACTAGCCAGGCGTGCTGAATGTCCTTCCACCTTACGTAGCTGTTGCCATGTCCCATCTCCATTATGCGCATACCAGTCTCCTGTCCCACTCATCTTTGCATTTACAATCTGGTGGTATTATATCTCACAAGGATGACAATCCGGAAATTGCCACCCAGAGCTTAGAATCCCCATTCTGTTAATCTTGAAAATCTTGTTAATCCTGTCTGATTCTTTCTTTTGTATTTTCCACCAAAACCGGATACTATTATGGGAACGATACATAAACGGATAATGGTGGATGAAAATGAGATTATTTGTAGTATTTTTGTTGCTGTTTTTATTTTGCTCAAGTGTAAATGGTGAGACTGTGCTACCGAAGCTTTTACCTTCTCCTCAGATAATTCGGTCGGCTGGTTCCAGCAAGTTAAATATGGCTGGAATTCGAGGTTTTGTGCTGGGGAAAGGCTGCATGGGAGTTAAGGCGGGGACTGAGCAGGTCAATACCAGGCTTAAAGAACTCAGCCCAAAGAGTTTGTCATATATTAAGAATGGCAAACCGGGGCAGAGCGGGACTATCTGGCTTGGGCTGCAACCTGATCCTGCTGCTCAGAAACTGGTAGCCGGGCTTCCTGAACCGAATGAGCAAGGGTATCGGCTGGTTGTTGGAGAAGACTCGATAGTCGTGTTGGGTAAGGATTTGCCTGGGTTATACTACGGGCTGATGACCCTCAGGCAGCTTGTTCAACCTGACGGCAGCATACCACAGGTGACTATATCTGACTGGCCTGATTTGAAGATGCGCGGGACATATACATGTGAATGGGATCCGGAGAAGAAGATAGAGTATTTTGCCTCTCTGAAGCTCAATTTTATAGTTTTTGAGACCCCTGAGTTCTATCAAATGGATAACCCGGCTTTACGAAAACGCTGGCAGAAAGTCTTTGATATGTGTCGGAAGAACTTTATTGAGCCTATCCCGGAGCTCCAGTCCTTCGGCCATGGCAATGCAAACATAGATATAGAACCCCGTTGTGTTGAGGGTGTCTATATGAAGAATGTGCGTGGCACTGCGCAAAACGGCGAGATTATAGTGCGCAGATACAAGGAACCAATATCTGATACACCAATTACTAACGCAGGCTTTGAACAGAATAATGGGATTCCGGACGGCTGGTTGGTGGACACTAAAAATGGCGAAATATCCGTCACAAATTCCGTGAAACGCGGCGGCAATTCCAGCCTCTGCATATCTCATCAGACTTTAGGAACGCTTCGTGCCAGGCAGGAGCTGCCATGTATGGAGCAATCAAATTATAAGTATACATGCTACATAAAGACCAAAGACATAGTTAAGGGATCAGATATTTGCTCCGGAGCATACACAGAGATCTATGGCGTAATGGAGAATGGTGAACTGTCTCCCGGGCTTCTGACAGTATCCAAAATACAAAACGGGACCAATGACTGGAACCAGTTGTCATTGGTGTTTAATACAAAGCAGTATAAAAAGCTGTGCATATTTGTAAGGCTTCAAGATGCATCAGGAACTGCATGGTTCGATGATCTGGAACTGAAATGTCTGGAAAAGTGGGATCAATTATCGCCAAATATAGTTATCACTCCATCCTCTCCAATCGTATTGACCAATAAGGCTGGGGATATTAAGTATGAAGAAGGTAAAGACTTCATAATAGTACAAGGGGATCCACTTGTGATTGGAGACAATAAGACAGGCAAGCACTTCTATCCAGTAGAAGGCAAGCCATTGACCCTGAAGACAGTTTCCAATGGACGGATCAAAGATGGCAATGAACTGCTGCTCAGCTACAATTATGCACCATCTGGAAGTGTTTCGTGCTGTCCATCTGAACCCTTGTATAGAAACATGATGCAGAAATCCATCCGTAATGTGGTCAAAAGCTTGAAATGTAAATATCTCCATATAGGCCACGATGAACCGCAGTCCCTCAATCGGGACAGCCGCTGCAAAGAGCGGGGACTGGGAAATGTGGACCTGTATGTGGATGAGATCAAGCGAATGAGACAATACATGCTGGACGCAGACCCTAAATGCAAGATATTGATGTGGGATGATTCCCTCAATCCCTATTCAAATGCTGTCGGCATCAAACTGGAATCCGCTGCCCAGCATCTCCCAAAAGACATCATAATGAATGCCTGGGCATATGAATATCCGGGTGATAACGAGAAGATCCAGAATTCCATCAAATTCTGGATCGACCTCGGATTCGATATAACGGGTTCCCCCTGGTTTAACGTCTACAACGCCCACTACTGGGACCAGGCACTGAAAGAGCACAAAGACAGCGGACACATTCTTGGCAGCTTCTATACAGCCTGGGGTGATGACCCCCCGCACATGTGGTTCGGCCTAACCACCAGCGCACAATATGCATGGTCGAATACAATACCACTCGACGAGTTTTTGGCTTCGAAGTGAATTGTCAGTAATAGCTTAGTAAAATGCGAATAATGTCATCATGAGCCCACAAGCAGGGGACGCCAACTTGTATCAATCTTTGGAAGCCAAATTGTGGTGCGGGCTTCTAGCCTGCCGGCCTCGGATTTCTAAGGCACCCCCAACTTGGGGCTCAGGATGACATTATTCACCCGCAAGGAGCCTACCTCTGGGTCTGCACCTATCCCATATCCCCGTGACTCAGCTAACGGTTGCTTTTCTCTAACAATCAAATGAGAAGGACACTGGTAGAGGCAAAACGGTACCCTATCCCGCTAGTCCTGAGTAGCGCAGCGTATCGAAGGGCGGTCGGTTGTGCACAATCTATCAGAACGGTTTGGTCAGAGGCATAAAGGAGTTGCCACCTCAAAATATATCCGACAGACCCGTGTTGACGTACCTTGACCATCGTTGTTTCCGGTGCTGAGTATGTTATGCAGGCATGTTGATAGTGAATACATTATGCATACTTGGTTTTAAGAACATCTCTATTATAATATTGCGTTATTATGACTATGGTTACATATGTAATCAATATACTCGGCTTAATAAGTGTTAAAAATACTTGCGGCACATCACTACTAAAGCAATAATTAATATTATACAAATTAATATGGTTGTATCGTTGACACATGAAACATATAGAGATATAATTCCAGAAATGATATTTCCAGGAGTATACATTTGTTCCCCACGGCCAAAAACACCGAGGATTGCGATTTGAGGTGATGGTAAGCGATGATCACAAAATACAAGTATCTTCTAATCGTTTCTACAATTATAAGTATGCTTTTCCCCGTAGCAGCAACACATTGCAATGGTGAATCATCTCAGTCCTGGGGTGTTAAGGCTGTTTATACTCGTGTAGTGGCGACGAGTGTATCGGGTGATTACGATCTTGACTGCGACATTTTCATTCAGGAACTTCCAGGAGGAAAACCCATACGTCTTACAGACTGGGCAAAACATTCATCGTTAGCTCCATATGTAGGTAATCCGAAATGGTCGCAGGATGGCACACATGTGTTGTTCAGAGCATCGCAAAAGGGTCACAAGGTTGTTATTCCGGAAAACATTTGGCCGTCGTATCCATGGATACTCGATATTCATACAAAAGAGCTACGGCGTATTGGTCAGACAACAGACAGATGGTATAGGGAAGTGGCGTGGCTGCCTAATCAGCAGGGAATTGTCGCAAGCATTGTATTAGGAAAGAAGCCGTATTTCGCTTATAACACTGACAGTCAGACTGAAATGTTGATGTCAGGTGGAAAAATGCGCCTTGTGAAGATCGATAACAAGACAGGAAAAGAGAAAATCATCAAGCATAATTACTATCCCGACAGGTTATTGATCTTACCGTATGGTCAGAAGCAGATACTCTATGATTGGGATAGTGATCGGTTTGTTTTACTGGATCTGGATAGCGGTAGACAGCGTATGTTAATGAAATCAATTTCCTATAATTTGATAGCAATTTCACCGGATGGCAAGAGATTTGCCTGGTATTATAAAGGAGTTCTGCGAGTATGTAACATTCAGACATGTAAGGTCAAAGTGTTATACAATGCACGGGATGTTTATGACAGGGGTTATAGGCTGATATGGAGTCCGGATAGCAAATGGATAGTGCTGCGTCATTCAGTTACCGACATCACGAGTATCGACCCTCCGGTAGCCAGTTCTACTTCATACCTGACACTTGTTGATACATCCAATGGTAAAAACCGGTTGTTGCTGGAAGATTCAATAAAGGTTCCAATTGGCTGGACTAGAGACAGCAGAAATATTTTGTTGAAGCATACGGAGAAAGCTGATGGTGTTTTCCCCAATGACAGCAAGACAGTAATAACAGCATTTCCAATATCAGCAACAGAAAAACCATCGTCTATAGAGATAGTTGGATACCTAGGCGAAATTGCTGTTCAATGAACCGCTAATCCATGCAACAATTGGCATATTCCGATGCTACCTTATCACAACCTACGAGTTCATGGGAACCCGTGGAGCACGTATTTGAGTCCGTAGGACAAGGAAGGTGCGATATGAAGAGTATGTGTATAATGATGGGGCTAATGCTCTTGACGGCTGGTTGCGGGAATAGACCTAATGGCGCGGCAGACATTCGTATGGTAGTATGTCAGTCCGGAATTGGATTTCTGCCCATGCCGCCACAGACGCCACTCCGATGGCCACCGCAGCAGATAACCGCTCAGACGGACATTGCTGCAATCTTAGATGCGGTAGACCATCCTGATGGGAAGGCATTCACTCGATTCGCTCGGAACACTCGTCTCGCATTCGTAAGGAAGAATGGGCAAGTTGTGATGTATGGCATCGCGCGGGGTGGCCTTATCGGTTGCGACATTGCACCCGACAAGTCGTCAAAAAAGCTTAGTCCTGCATTAATGGCGGCATTGACACAAGCACAGATTGTCAAGCTCACGCTTGCTTCTCCTATAAAGAGCTTGTCATACCACGATGCTGGTGGCGCTACAAAGTCAGCGTCTACAAGGAATCAGGCGCTGCAGGAGCTATTGGGCTATTATAGTCCGATTGTTCTTAAGGGAAATCACCGTTGCAAGGCAAGTGAAATTCAAAAGCAAGTCAAACGTACTCCTCGTTTCCTTACAGTCAAGCTGGCTAAGCCAGATACCTTTGATGCGATTGTTTGGACTAAGGAATCTGAGTGGCCACCAAATCTATACGACACCAACTCTCGGCTAGAGAAGATCAGATTCGATACCATCACCATCTTCAGTGAAAGTAACGGCCTTTCCCGCTTCGTATTTACTGACACTCAAAGTGGCGAGTGTCTATTCACCGATCCGGTGAGATCATTGAAGCTCGTAAAAGAGGCCATAGGCCGAAATCCCCCGGTCTATGGTCCTGACTTGTTTGAGGAAGTTGTCTCTACGCTGACCAAATAGTTGCTTCGGTTGTCGAACGAAGTAGAACAGCCGAAGCCAGATTTGAATATGCGGGAGCGCCGGAAAGATGAAAGCGATCATACCAAATCAAACCTGAGTTCCTGCAGCTAACACAACCTACCGGAATACAAAGGACAATCTCTCAGTCCATAACCAGGGTGATGAAGAATGAAATCTAAAAGAGTAGTGACGATAGTCATGTCTATAATCACAATTCTAATGCTTTGCTGTGGATGTAATCGAATTCCAATTGCCGGATCTGGCTTGTTAGCGAGTAACGGTGTAGCAAGCCCTGGCCAGGTAAAGTATGTTATCTATCAAAACAGCACTTGGACAACTCCGCAACCTCAACTGTTCCCGCTGCTACGTCCTTATAAAATCACTGACGTTACAGCAATTGAAGCGTTCTACAATGCGCTGAACAATCCAAGTGGAGGACTATTACCGATGACTGCTTCTAATTCTCGATTAGGGTTCATCACCAAAGATGGACGTGTGGTCATATTCGCAGTTGGCGGCGCTGAAAGCGAAAGTGCTAAAGCAGACCTATCAGCCCCTTTGAAGCTGGCTTTTGCCACCACTAAGCAACAATATGACACCACAACCGTCCCAGTTGGTCAAGTAGCTAATCTGTCATACATCAGTAAAAGTGGAAAACCCATCACTTTGACTTCAGGAAACCGTTTCTCAGATGCAGAAAGGATCTGGCATCAATTGCTAAGTACTTACAACCCGCTCAGTCTAAGAGGTAATGTACACTTCGCACCACAAGAACTGAAGCGGTTCCTCGCATGGGTTCCAGAGTATGTAGAAGTCAAAGTCAAGAAGCCAGTAGGCTATAAGGCAATAGTTGTCCCACAAGACCTGGACCCTAAATGGCCTCCAAGAAAAGGAGACAATCGGTCGAATCTGAAAGCATTGGAATATGATACTGTCTATGTAACAAGACTGCCGGAGACACGAAGCCAGTATGTACGCTTCATATTCTCCTCATCAACTACTGGAGATTGCCTTGCGACAGACGCAGTTGACCCCAGGGCTATAACGGGCTACAATGGCAAGTTCGGGAGAGCAACTTTCGGCCCGGACTTATTTAAAGAGGTAGTCTCTGAGATGACGAAACCGTAGCAAACTATAGGAAAGTCGTGGTAAAGGAGAAATAAGGACCTATAAATATGGTTCCGTCTTCTTATACTCTCGTCAACAGGCCAATGCTGTTATTCTAACCGACAGGTGGCTGCGGGAACTCACTAAGTTGCAAGTATGTAAGTAGTGCTAACAAGCGTTCCCGCAGAATATAACAAGTTCAAATGACGTTGAGCTAAAACACCCAACACATTCACATATCGGGTGATCCAGCTCCTGACTCCTGACTCCTGTCTCCTCCCCCAAAAACCTACCTGCTCACCGCCCTTGCAGCCCTCGCCTTATTTCCTGTTGGAGCCTGCTGAGCGCCACGGGTCAGGGCTTCCATGGCTGATCCGCAGAGGTCCAGGTCGTCGTTTAGCATCTGGTCTGAAGCGAAGTCTGTCAGGTTTTTCTTCATTGCATCCACTGCCAGCTTTGTGTTACTCTGTGCCTGCGGAGCTTCCTGGGTAAAGGATAAGGCATCATAGGCGTTCTGGAGTTTTTCAGCCAATTGATTAGCACGGGTAGATGCAGTCTGACGGAGTTTTAGCGCATCCTGTATGGATTTGAGCTGCGCTGCCGCTGCGGATTTTGCAGTAGCAGGTAGGGCGGTTTTTAGAGTCCTGCCTGCAGAAACTTCAGTCAGCCATCCGGAGAATGATGTTTCAAGGTTCCTTGAACCCAGACGATTAGCATTTAATCGGGTTGTGGAGTTGAAGCTTTTGCTGTCAGCATTCTTTGCCACTCCTCTGAGGATCCTTGATGCTTTCTCAAGGGTTCTCTGGGCCTGTGCATATGATGCCAGTTCAACGCCGACTTCCTTCATCGCGGTCTGGAATTCTGTTACGTTCTTCAGTTGGTCGCTGGATGTTATCCTCTGTATAGTCTGCGCACTGATCTCGCCTTTTATCGATTTGGTTATCCGGGTGTTGTCGATCCCGATAGATGGCTTGGGGACCGGGATCAGCTTGCGGTCCCACGGCTGTTTGCCGGAACCGCTTCCTGATGATGAATCATCAGTGGTGCCAGGATCTACTGTTGTGTCTTCGACCTTTGCTGGAACTTCAACCCGATAGGCAACCGCGCGCATTTCATCACTTACAACAATCCATAGCCAGTCATTTGTGCCGGTAGCTGGTGTAAGAGGAACAGTGAGGGTTAGAGTCTTCTTTGAATCCACCCACCCGGAACTGCAGACGACCGGAGCAATAACCTGTGAAGCTGTACCTGCGTTGTCTCTCCATATATACACTGTAACAAAGTTTCGATCCTCCTGGTCCAGTTCAACCAGATCGAGCTTGAGTCCCACATATGAATTGTCCTGCCGTCCGATGCCTATTCCTGTTTCAAGATATGGAGGACGTTCTAACAGAAGAGGTGAAGCAAGGCATCGGTTCTGGGCGATGGTTTTGATTGCGTGCCTGTCTGCAGGATATGCCTTGTCATATTCATCCAGGAACGCACTGATCTGGTCGACCGGCCCTACTACGTTGATAGCCTTGGCCACAACAGCACGGATTTTTGTGCAGTTAACGTCTGCAAGCCTGTCCATCCACTTCTGAGCAGCCTGAAGATCTTTTGGGACATCCTTCCCTCCCACGTTCTTCTTCGCCGGATATCGCATCTGCTCTGTGGTATTAGCAGGATCGTAAATGTCTAGAAGCAGTCCTGCCACCTCTCCCTCATACTCATTGTTATCATCCGGAGAGACTGCTGCAGGCAGGTTAATCGGATTAGTGGAAAAACTGGATGGAGTAGGCTCATACATTCCACCATTTCCATAAGTAGTCAACGGAAGGAACTCAGCGAATCCCTCGGTAAATGCTACGAACTGGTTAGTTGCGATTAACGGACTGTGCGTTGTAGGTATATTCAGTCCAAGGGGAGCGCCGACCGCCAGCCTGTTGTGAATGCGATGGCTGGATTCATGACGCACCATATCTAAAACATACGAATATGAGGTCAGACCATCCGTAGAGTTATCGAGCTTTGACCAGTCATCAAAACCTGCGTTAAATCCTGGCTTCCCTGTCAGAGAGCCGTATGTCAGGTTTATATAGTCAGTGAAATGGTTGTAATAGGATGTTACCCCGGCAGCAGCGGCAATGATCTTTGTGCCATTAAAGGCATTTCTGGGAAAGCCTTTACCAATCAGCTTGTTATAATAATCAAAACCTTCCTGTTCCAGGAGAAACGCGTTGGCGTTTTCAGCAATAGAGCGGCACCAGGTATCCTTTACACTGTTGTAAGACCCACCGATCTTGAGATTGATTGTGCAGGTCTGTCCACCGTTGATATCATATGTCGTTTGAGATGCGACATGGTAGCCCCAGAACGGGAATATCGTGAAGAACATATTCTCATAAATATTCAGAATGTCCTTTGCTTGTGCATAGGCCACTATGTTGATATCGAAGTTGCCGATCCAGGGGTCCCGCTGTGTTGCTTTGTAGAAACCGCTGTCATTGGTATACACCTGGGGATTAAAATCCCACCAGTCCCCCTCAACCTCGACCAGCACCTGTTTTGCAGGCCTGTACCCTCCACGTATCGAATCATAATACTCTACAGTTCCCTGTATTGTTACGTTAGCTGATGCAGGTATGGATGCAAGTCCGGCGAATATCAGGACTGACAGGACCATCAGGTGTAATAGACGCAGCATTTTAGGCCTCCTGGAATACGTGGTCATTAGCCCGCTTTATTCACCAAGCTTCGCTTTTGTCCGGTAGTAGGGACAAAAGCTGAGTTAGTCATGAATAATGCGGGCTAGAAAACAGGCACGAATACCATATGGTTACATTTATTGTAGTATAGCATTTAATATTTCCCACAAAGACGCAATGAACAAGAAAATATGCTTGTGATAAAAGAAGACAGACGAGGAGATGGCGGTTGATTGCTACTTTATATACTGAAAAGTGAGAGGTGGAGGGCACCTCTCACTTTCGGGGGATAGTGTATCAGCGGCGACCGCAGGCTTTGTCTATTGTTATTGTTACGGTGTTGTTGAGGTTACCGTCACCCAGGTCGGCTCTTATCTGCCATATTCCGGTTGACATTGCACAGGTGTTCAGGAGGAATATATACTGCTTTGTTATCCTCTCGTAGTAGAACACATTGTTTTTGATACTACTGGCACAGGTGTTGTTACTCAGCTTTGTAACATAAATCCTGGCAACGGCGTTGGCAATATAACCTCCTTTTGGATTAGGTAACTGGAATCTGACTGGTATTATGCTACCTTTTTTGAATGAGCTGCCTTTGGATTTGATAGGACACAGGAATCCTTTAAATGCATATCTTACAGTTACAGTGAACGATCTTGCCACAGTGTTACCGCTTGAGTCGGTTGCTGTGCAGTTCACTGTAGTAACTCCCAGTGGGAATTTGGTTCCGGAAACCGTTGAGCATTTTACTGCTACGCTGCCGTCAACAGCATCAACAGCAGACACACTGTAAGTCACAACTGCTCCAGCGGTACTGGTTGCAGCTACAACAATGTTAGTTGGCAGAGTCAACACCGGTGGGGTTATGTCTGCATTCTCGGTTTCATATGCTCCAATGTCTGCCGTGTTGTTTATAATACGCGAACTGCCATCCATATCCACTATTGCACCATCAACAAGCATAAAAGGAGGTGCATTAACAACGGAGTTGTCTCCGGCATCGATTCCTGGTGAGTTTGGTTTCAACCGCAGATTACTGTCGTCAATAAATAGCGGATCTGCATTGATGTTACCATTCCCGGCATAACCGCCCTGCACAATGTTGTTGTTAGTATTTAAAGTGTTCGTCGCATACAGCCCGATCTCACTCCCTGCATCACCCCATAAAATGCAATTCCTCAGGTCAGCTGTAGATCCACTAAGAAATACAGCTCCACCGGGACTTGTTGTAATACCATCGCCTGCAGCTGTATTACGGGTAAATGTACAATTAGCTGCAACGAAATTACTCCCGGACTCACTATAAACACCGCCGCCCCATCCGGCGATATTGTCAGTGAATGTGCAATTGGTCAGTATAGGTCTGCTGTTCTCCACATAAACTCCCGCCCCCATATCAGCCGTATTGTCGGAGAAGCTGCAGCGGTTAATAGTTGCAGTGCCACCCATCAAGCATATTCCACCGCCACTGCTGAATGCTCTGTTAGAGGTGAAGAGGCATTTGTCAATTACGGGACTGCCGTTGTAAATGATTATCCCGCCACCCCATATTGCCGAGTTATATGTGAATGTGCAGTTGATTATAGTGGGTCTGCCGTAAATCATTATCGCAGCACCATAGTCTGCTGAATTGCCGCTGAATATACAATTACTTATCTCGGGATTACCATAAATCAGTGCTCCGGCTCCATTATTCTGGTATCCACCCCTTACGGTGAGACCGTCCAAATGGGAGTTTTGAGTTGTATCCGGTCCATAAACGAACCCACGACGAGGTGTATCTGCTGTACCTTGGCAGTCGATGATACACTGACCAGGTTTATCCGGATTGCCACGGATTGTGATATCTTTATCCATTATTTCGATGTCCGAATTACCGGCACCGGTGTAGGTTCCATCGGCAATCCGGATGACATCACCAGATGTAGCAGCATCGACCGCTGCCTGAATAGTAGTAAATTGTGCTGGCACATTTAGTGTGGTGGCTCCAGCATAATTTGCACACAGTAGTAATATTGGAATGAGTATTAGCCATCCCAGGTAGTGATTGTTTTTTAGTCTACTTCTTCTCATTGCCACGATTCCTCTCCTTAAAACTCCGCTTTTCCTTTTGTCAGGAAATAGACAGACAACATCTGTAGTGGTTAAGAGACTACGCACCAGATACAATTCTGGCATGTATATTTTTCCATTTGAAGTTAGAGATGATACTGGTGTTAATACTAGACTGGAAGTAAATGAGCAGTATGCATGGTTGTAGAGGACACAATGTGCTATTCATGAATATAGCTGGCTAAGATAGAAATATTGAAAACATGTATAAAAATGAGAATGGTTGATAGATGAATGGAATGGGCATGATAGTTATAACAAATGATGCTCTATTAATATTAATGGCATCAACCTGTATAGGAGTATATATAATGGCAACTCATGATAAACCTGTTGCAACAATAGATTCTGAGGAAATTGCTTGCGAAAGAGGTATAGTTCTCTTCGATGCAAGGTTTTGGGCCGGGATTCTGATCGGTTCAGCTGTTGGCGTTAGCGCTGGCATTTTGCTGGCGCCAAAATCAGGGAAGAAGACCAGGCGGGATATTACAAACAGCGTAAAATCTGTGGCGACAGAAGCACATGATAAGCTGGACGATGTAAAGGATGACATTTCGGATGGCGTAAGCGCAGTAAAGGTAAAACTCTCTAGAACAGCTCGAGGGGCGAAACACGAATTGGAACGTGTTGTGCAGAAGGGTAAATCCATCAAAGATAAGGGACATCAGCTGATAGAGGATATTGAAGAGGATATAGGCCGTGCAGGCATATAAACAGGCATAAATTTAATACTGCGAATCACTTCGATACTTAGCTCGCTTTATTCACCAATCTTAGCTTTTATTCGGCGGTAGGGACAAAAGCAGAGTCAGGCATGAATAATACGGGTTAGAGAATGGGGATATCTACTATGAGTTTGTTGGGTTGGATAATATTAGGTGGGCTGGCTGGTTGGATAGCTTCAATGCTGACAGGGGAGAGTGAAGGCTGTCTGATGAGTGTGGTCCTTGGAGTAGTTGGAGCTGTGATTGGTGGATTTGTCTTTTCATTCTTCGGCAAAACAGGTGTAACCGGTCTAAATCTCTGGAGTTTAATCGTATCTGTCGTCGGTGCTGTTATTCTTATATCGATAGTTAAGGCTGTTAAACGAGGCAGATAGCAAGCATATGGAGTGAGATCTATATACAACCAGTGGAGTTGCACAGTCCGATTATTAGCCTGCATTATTCACCAATCTCAGCTTTTGTCCGGCAGTAGGGCCAAAAGCTGAGATTGGTGAATAATGCGGGTCAGGGAATTATAAAATTCCTGCAATGTCAGGATAATATGTTTCTACTTTTTCAAGCTTAACAGCACTCCGCATCCGGGACCAAGCCAGCTGTTTTCTCCGCCGAATGGCCTGGTTTCTCCTGTGTAAGGACTGGTCATCATCACTGTTCCTTGCTCTTTGAACTTGAACTGAAAACCTGTGGATTTATGGATGTCCTTGTTAACTATTATTACGACAGGTTGGTTTGCTGGACCGGTGAATTCACCCACTACAAAATTGCCGCCACTGATCTCGGATAAATGTTTACTGGTCTCCATCCCTGAGCAATACTGGGGAACATTGGGTGTATGGAATACATTCACACTCTTAAGTTTCAGGTAAGTCGGTCCAAGTTGGTGTATCTGAAGGTTGATAAACTGTATCATATCCCAAACAGGTGTCTTCTTGAGGAACTGGTTCACTGCAGCGTTGCGGTAGTTGCCGATAAAGGGTGCGAAATATGTAAAGTAGCTTATACCTTTTCCACCATATGCAAGGGTTGAGTAGACCTGATAATTGAGGCTTCCCTGCGAAACGTCAGCGTATCTGAAGTGGCTGTTTGCAAGTATGATGTTCCAGAAAGGTATATTGTGCTTAAGAGATAGTTTCCGCACAGCTTCCAGGTTCATGAAAAAGCCCTGACCTGCGCTCCCGTCGTCATGAAGAGAGTAGTTGTCATAACTGATAAATGCAGGATGCACTGTGTTTATATATGGCTCAAGGTAGTTGTTTTCATATTCCAATCCCCAGCCGGGAAGCATATTAATATATACGCTTGAAGATGGAGATGTTTTTCTAATAGCCTTTGCCCAGCGTGCCAGATTTGGGAATAATGCTGGCGAAGGTTCATCATAGATATAGTAGCCATATACAGCAGAGTTGTTCTTGAACTTTGAGGTCATAGCAGCTACTATCTTCTCTACTTTATCATCACTGAGATTGATGTCACCAATGACGTCGAATACTGCTGTATCTCTGACAATGCACTTTAACCCGGTTTTATTGACCAGTTTCACGTGCTCCGGAGCAACAAATCCAGCCATATTGAATCCACAGTCTTTGATATCTTTGAGCGCTTGTTTATTGCCGGGTGTCATACCCCACGGCATTATAAAGAACTCTTCTGGTGTCAGCATCTTTACTCTGGCATCATCATAATGAAATCCTGCCAGATAATAGAGCTCCTGAGAGGTTGTGCCAGCAAATGCTCCAGCGGCCAGCACAAGAATAATGAGAATACAAGCTAGTAATTTTGTGAAAAACATATCATTTCCTTTACTTAGACGTTGCACATATTATATATGATAAACACAGTCGTTGTCGTATTAAGCTGCTCCTGTAACAGCTCAGTAATATGGGAACATTGTCATCCTGAGGAACGAAGGATCTGCTTTTTCCGGATGAAAAGCAGATCCTTCGTTCCTCAGGATGACAAATTCCCGCAACTCTGAACTGTTACCTGCTCCTCTGACTCCCATCCATACTTATCATTTCTTTGGTGCGATGCGTATAGTCTTTGAGCTGCCGGCTGGGACAGTTATGTTGCCTGACCAGCCTCCAAACTTTGGGGTATGTGCAGGTGAGGTGATAGTTGCTGTTATGGAGTTATCAGTCGGATTGTGGACTTCTAGTTTCGGGTTCCTATCTGCCGCTCCAATAAGCGTAAGCCTGAGTTTTGGGTGGTTGCTGATAAACACGTTTCCACACCAAACATCCACGCCGTCATCTATAGCCACCTGGAACAGGCCCTGTCCATCAAAAGTGGGCACAAACACAAAGTGCCCCAGTTTCTTTTCGTAGAATGCCAGACAGCCGTTATCTTCTATCCCTTGAAGCTTGACCGGCAGGTCGATTACCATCCGTCTGGGACCTGCCTTCCACTGCGCTTCGTGAGCTTTAGCCTCGATAGTTAACAGGAATTTCGTATCGACCAGGCGTCCTGTCTTTACCGTCAACGGGTAACCCGAAGTTCCCCCAGCTAGATTAAAGGCTTTAGCCAGGTCCGCAGCATTTTTACCATACGCTGGGCCATCCTCCAGGAAACCATTGAGCAAGAAGAATTTCATCCTGGTCCCGGCAGTTACACGCTGTTTTGACTCAGCCAGACCGACACTAAAGGCACCGAGACGCCCGGCGGTTGCCTGGGGTGAGACCTCTACCTGTAGGGGTTTATCACCTAGATTGGCGAGGAATGGGGCACCCAGGATCGGGCCCGCAGCCATGATTCCCCCTGGAGCCAGTTTGTCACCTTTCCAGAGGATTGGCTGAATAACTGAAAGACCGATTCCTGGTTCGTATTTGGTAAGCTCAGAGATATCTGTGTTCCAGGTTGATGCAACAACTGCAGGTATAGGTTGCACAACTTCCGCAAGTTGGACATCGGCTTTGAAATTCATACTGCCTTCAAACAACGCCAGAGATCCCCGGAAGTTGTTAAATGCATCAGCAGACCACAAAGGACGGTGCCAGAAGTATTCCAACCCGGCCCTTGAGGAGGGGATGATGCTGAAAACTTCCTGGTCAGCATAACGGGTTTCACCGACCGGAACCGCGGCTGAGGACTCATTGGTGTTCTCAGGGAATGAGTAACGCACTGAGCGGGTAGATCTGCTGCGGAAGACATTACAGAAATAACTTGCCAGCACAAGTTCCATTGGCCGCTCGTATTTGTCACCCGATGGGATCTCCGGGCCATCGACGGCGCTGATGCATAGATATGGAGACAATAAATAAGCCTGACGGACCATGTTCTGCAATCCATCCCAACCGCGCCATCCATAAAAGTAAGGAGGCCAGTTCGGAGGAGCACCCGGGAATTCGTGCCGGGGAGAATGGTAGAAAGAAGTGTTAGCATTTTGCAGAGTGTTCAGATTGTCCCCGCAATAGTAGATTCCTGCGGTATTGGAATATGCCAGGTGGGGGCTGCTGTATGCCAAACGGCCTTTCAAGTCCTTGACTCTCAGGACAAACGTATACTGCCGGTCCATTATGCTGTTGAAAGCAGTTGTGAAGTGCTTAGCCCCGTGAATCAGAAAACGATGGTGGACCTTGTTATTGTTGGAAAGCAGTGTTACCTCTTCCAGACCTTCTTTACTGGAGACACTCAGACGGACACCAAAATCCTGGGCTCCTGCAGTCTTGACCAGGTTCTTGCCGCTGGCGTTCCAGTTGGCTATTTCAAACTGGTCGATTTGAGGTCCCTGGGTGATGTAGCTGAAGTTGTCTTCATAGACCGGCCACGGGGCAGTCGTCATGAATTTACTTACTGCTTTATCCAGGTTGGCTCCAGGAACTACCATTAGACCTTGACCTGCCGCGCTGCACAATTCTGAAAGGTTGCCGATCTCTGCGTAGACTGCGGGTGTGAGTGAGAGTCCATTTCCGGTGTTTTGGAAGAACACCTTTGTGTTGTCACAGTCGACCTTACCATTGCTGGACTCCCAGACAGGAAGAAAGTGATACCACCAGAGGGAGCGCGGATCGGGTTGGATGTGGGAGACTTTGAGAGGCATTCGAGTCAGATGAGTGCTTTTCATCCATTCGTTAAAGGCAAATCGGCCGTCATATTTTACGAGCTTTGTGCCTTCTTGCAAATATTCAGGGAGCGGCAGGAAAGCTGGATCAAAATAGATCCATCGGATCCCGCTGGTATCGCTGTATTGGAAACCCGGGATAGCTCGAAATGTTTCGTTTGAGACTTCCTTACATTGAGATTGCAGTTGAACGAATTTCTCCTCTGTCAGCGATTCCCATGGATCTGCGAAGATCAGAAATGAAAGCCCCAGCTTGCGGGCTTCTGTTGCGTATTCTGAAACGGAGGTCTGGCCATCGCTGAGGTTTGATCGAACGCCTATCAACCCCCGGAACTGCGGGGCTCCGCGGCTCTCTTTGGGCAGCTTTACAGGTGCGACCTTTTTTTGGAACTGGAAAGGTTTTACTATTGCAGGATTGGATTTATATCCGCCAACTTGTCCAAGAGTTTGCGCTGGTTTTGCCAGCCATTTTAATGTGTTCAGAAAGAGACGGAAACCACTGCTGTGATTTGTTTTTTCGTCCCCAATGCTCATGAAAACCTGGGGAAATGCGGGGTTTCCCACGTTCCAGATGATGTATCCAGGGTCCATCGGCAGCAGAGCAATTCGGCCTATTCCTGCTTCACGGACTGCAAACAGTGGCGACTGGGTCTCGTTTTCACCGCTTTCCTCCCAGACCGGGAACCAGGATGTGTGGCTGGCGTGGACGCTGTATATACGGGCGGTTTTCTCGCTGCGGATCAGGACAGTCCAGTCAGGGGATAATTCGAGTCTCTGGGTTGCAACTCGTCCATAATCTCCATCCTTCGGAAATGCGATGCAATCTACCCCGGTTGTCGCCGGATGCTGGATAATTTGCCTTGTCCACGAGTAGGATCCGAACTCGGTCTTTGGGTCATGAACTCCCTGAGCAAATGGTTTTATACCCAGCCACTGCAGAGTCTCAGGCAGCTTTGCCATCAGGTCTTGCCTGTCCTGTAGACCGCTGTAGGGAGTTACTACCAACACGCCTCCACCGGCAGCGAGATATTTTTCAAAGGTTGCACGGTGTTTATCAGCCAGGTCCCAGTCAGATATCAACAGGACTTCAAACCTGCGGATTTGGTCCCACAGTTTTGCCTCGGTATCAGCCTGCTTAATGTCTATGAGATCGACTGCAACCCCTGCTTTATCGAATGCGCTGCGAAAAAGTGGAAAGATGCTGCTGAGATACCACCCTCCAAACGGGTCCACATAACCAACTGTCGGAACCCGGTCTGCTGCAGCGGCTCCGAATGGCATAGACGTACAGAGAAGCAAACACAATATCCAGACTCTGTATCTTTTCATGACATCACCTTCGAAAATAGTATATTTTCGTCCCTTCGTGGCGAGTCCGGCAGATTTTCGCGTCAAGCGAAAATTGAGAGGACTCAAGCCACGATTCCCATATTGATACTGACTCACGCGAAGCTGCGGAAGACGTACCTGTCATCCTTCGTTCCTTAGGATGACAAGTATGCTTACGCATCAAGCACAAGCTTTCCGGCAGCGTTTTATTAGCTGGATCAGCTTATCTCTGACTGAGTCCATATTGTTGAGGGCTGTTGTTCCGCCGTTCTTGAGTTTGGTCAATTCTGATTCTACTTCTGAAGCCAGCTTTGTGTTACCTGCTTTCCTGACTTTTGCTTGCCAGTATTCCAGGGTTGCAAGGTAGCGGCAGTCGTCTACGCCCTCTCTCCAGCCTTCCCATTGGATTGTGTCGATCACGCTTGATTTGGTTGGATATGCCATCATGTGGTCTTTCCAGACTACGTGGTCACAGTCGTTGTATGGGTCATCGAAACCGCAGTTGTAGGCAAAGTCGAATGATCCGTCATAACCTGCCTGCCACAGGAGCAAACCATAATTCCGCCGATAAGTCTCTGGCAGTTCCAACCCGCACTGAGGGCGTGCATAGCTGTAGATACGTTTATTGGCCTGATGCACTGTTTTTGCCAAATCACGGTCCGGAACACTTGATACCACCGCCAGATCAATGAAATCCCCTCCGAAGGGGAAGTAGTTACCCTGGCAGGCAACCCAGGTCTTTGCTCCAGCTCTGTGGAGCGCATCAGCTATGGGGCGTTCGGATGCGAGAGCATCACCTCCGACCTCATCTACCAGGTAGTGATAGACCTCTTTTACACCTTCAGCTTTATCCAGCACATCCGACCATACCCTTGCCGTATCATAGACATATTGAGGGTCATCCGTCACAGCTCCAACCGGAATAGGACGACCTACATTGCCGATAAATATGCGGTCGGTCACCAGTCCTGCCTGCTGCATCATTTTAACTACCAGTTGCATATCCTGGGCATGTTCCCAGAGACCGACATACCTGATTCCGTGCTCAGCAAGATTTTTCATCTCAGCTTTCGCACAGACTGGTGAGTTTTCGGTAGCAGATGGCCCCCAACCGCTGCAGACATACAGGCAGCTGTCCAGAACAGATTCCTGCAGCTCGAAATCCAGAACTTCAATTTCGATTGGAACTATACCGAGTTTCGACTTGCCAGACATCACCGCAATATTTCCGCGATATAAACCGGGTTTTGTCTGTGACGGAACTTTTACCGTTATCCATACCTGCTGAGAGAACTCCGCCGGGAGCTCCTTTAGAGGCTGAAGTGTAGCAGCATCGTCCGGTCGCTCTGCTCTTTTGGGAGGATTTATATAGCCCAGGACATTTCGTTGCTTAACCAGATCTACCTTAACCAGATCGGTGTCGTTCAGCAGCAGTTCGGGGGTTAGTTCATACCCGCACATTTCGGTAATATGCGTTCCAGCCTGATACCAGCACTTGACCCACTTGAGGTCTAAAGCTTTAGAGGAGAGCTTCCCCCGTTTACCTATAAGATCGCCAGTCTTGAGAGTTATGTTTTTATATGCCTTGGGAGACCAGATTACAAACGACGCAGGCTCATATTCGTTGTTTGTCAGTCTGATTCTTACAGGTTTATTAAGATCCTGCTTTTCAGGAACGAATGTCGGCAGGACTTTATTTGAGTCAGTGACTGCTATATGGGGGACGACAGCCAGTAGTTGTTTTTTCGATTTAATAGCTGAGATCAGTGTCTGCTTGGCCTTTCCGGTATCGGCTTTCCGGACCTGATCGACTGGCAACGTGACCTTTTGAAGTGCATCTTCTACAAAGACCATTAGGCCGAATTTCTCTATATTGTTAGGTATCATAGGAGCCGGGAACAGGGTAGAACCTTCACGCTTGTCTTTATTAAATCCATTCCGCTTGATCTGCAGCTTCCATTTCTCAAGATCTTTTGGAGAGTTTACTTTCAGTGATGCAAACGGAATGGATACCTCTGCCTGCCAGAAGTCTGCGCCGACAGTGGTCTTTACGTCGAAGCTGCCTGGAATCGGCACAAACCTTCCGCACTGCCCATAATGTGCTCCGGCTGCATTCAGAGCCAGGATATAATAAGAGAGTTCCGGCACCTGGACAGATCTCAGATAATCATTAACCGGGACCGGCTGAAAATATAACTCAACAGCACTGTCATCCTTGCGGACTTCAGCATCGGCATAATTGATCCGTTTAATGGCTTCCGGTGACTCATTGCATGTGATCGCAAAGTAGATTTTCTCTGAATCATAAACACACTGTACGCGTGTTATCTGCTTTGCCGGTATCTCTTCATCAAGAGTCTGGAAATTGTCGTAAACAGGGATGTTTTTCCAACACAAATCATCCAGTTTACCATCCATGGTTGGCGGAGTCTGAGTGTGAATTACCCGCACAAATGGCTCTGCACACACAGCACTGACAGACATAACCAACAAGACTAACAACACTAACAAGCGTTTCATAAAACATCCCTTTCAAGTTAACCCGCTTTATTCACCAAGCTTCGCTTTTATCCGGCAGTAGGGATAAAAGCTAGTCAATCATGAATAAAGCGGGCTAGGAGACAAACTGACCAGAATTCATTAGCAGGATACTCATGGAGTATTGCATATTGTGGGGTAAGCGTCAAGGTCGGCAACTCGGTGATATCCACATAAAAAGAACACTCACACCAGTTTGGATTGACTGGAAAGCAATACGAGAAGTGGTATAATTACTATACTATTCTCTATAACACGGGAATTATGGAGGCATATAAATGGCACATGTCATTACTGAAAGGCACGTGAAAAAGGTAACCTCGGAGGAGGTTAGAGACCAACTTGCTGATATTACAGATCGAGTTGCTTTTAACAGTGAGCGATTGATAATGACCAGACGAGGTAAGGAAATGATGGCTCTGGTTTCAATTGAAGATTTCGAGCTGCTTGAAAGGGTAATTGATATGTTGCAGGACCGCGAAGAGTTGTCGGTCATAAAGCAGCGTTTAGCCACATACGAAGAAACCGGTGAAAGCATCTCACTGGAAGAGTTCGAAGCCCAGTTGCTCGCATAACCCATGCTGTATAGAGTCAGTGTGCTTCCAGAGGCTATATTGGAAGGCAAAAAACTACCGCTTAAAGAACGCCAGGAACTTATTGGCTTATGCATGGAGCTGGCAACAGATCCACGGCCAAGTTACGCCAAAGCGATAATAGAAGCCGGCTGCGATGATTGTTACAGATTGCGAAAGGGCGATTTTCGCGTAGTTTACCAGATACGGGACAAGGAACTGATAGTCATAATCGCAACCGTTGGCAATCGCAAAGATATATACAAGAATTTGTCTGCTACCCTCAAGCGAAGGTTGAAAGAATAACTGGAACCTTGTGCTATGAGGGGAAACCAAACCACGTTACACATTCCACCTGGAACATATATATGATCTCCACATGTAATGGCATTCCCCTCCAATACGATTTGAGCGATGACTATCAAAGCTGGAATTAATGTTGATGGCTGCTCAGATACACCCAGAGACCACTCAGTTTAGGATTACCAATCGGCACTCGGGCCTCTTTGGTTTTACTTCCATATTGCATATCGCGGGACAGGCGTCAAGAGAAGAGAAGACTGAGAGACTTGGCGATCCAAGTTGCAGGTTATATTGTGATTGCTGGAGAAGCATTCTTTATGGTCTGGGAGCCTTCGTTGGTCTCTCCAGATACAATGGTCAGGTAATCATATCCTGTAATTATGATTTAGACATTAACTATAGGAAAATCAGATGAGACTTTCAATATTCTCAGTTTTACTTGCCTTAGGTTGTCTGCTATTTAGTGTCACAACAACTGGAATCGCAGCGCCAAAATCTCAACCGGAGCTCAAAAAGATGCTTAGAATAGATTGGCAGATAGGGCCGAACTTACCTCAAGGTTTTCAGGACAGTGGGGGAGATTTTGTGGGTGATTATCTGGTCACTGTCGGAGGATTCTGCAGCGGACTTGATGAGTCCCACAAACCCGGTCACTATCCCAGGGGTTTTCTAAATAAAGCCTGGGCTCTGAATACATCCGACAACCAATCCTACTGGCAGCAGTTGCCGGACTTTCCGGGAATCCCGCGACAGGAGCTGTTTGGATTGTCTGTCAGAAATGAACTGTATTTGTGGGGCGGTTTCAACTACACTGAACCTTACTGCTATGCTGACGGTTATAAACTCTCTCACAAGTCAGGCAAATGGAGCTGGTCAAAACTCCCCGATCTTCCGTGGCCTCTGGGCAGCAGTGCAGTCTGTGCGATCGGGGACAAGATATACATATCAGGTGGATCTGATTATGACAGCAATGCGTTCTACACAGAATGCGACCGAAAAGGCCAGAACCAGCGTATGGGTTCCAGGCTTCTTGTATTTGACACCAGGAAACCTGAAAAAGGATGGACCCGTCTAGCCGATTGCCCGGGAACTCCGCGCTGGGTAGCCTCCATGGCAGCGGTCAAAGGCAGGATATACCTGATCGGTGGTGCAACTGGAGATCACACTGGAATGCCTCAATACGCACAGTCCCCGGGATACAAAACGGTCGTAGACAACTGGATGTATGACCCCAAAACTGACAAATGGCAGCGTATGTCTGATCTTCCGATATCCAGCGGTAATTTTCCATCCGGAACAATCGTGTACAAAAACAGATATATCCTGCTGATCGGTGGATGCCAATATCCAAAAGTGGCCAACTCTGATGGTACAGTTCGGGACAGTTACGGCACACCATCCAAACTCAATGGAACCGGCACATATTTTAATGATGTATTCGTCTATGATACCGCCAAAGGCATATTCGGAACAGCTGACCCACTGCCAATAAACAACAACCTCCCTTTAGTTGTGATCAAGCGTGATGAGTTATTCCTGATGGGTGGAGAGTGCGACGGGACAATAATCGATGGTGAATACTACGGTCGCCATCCGGACTTGTTACTGAAAGGCCGTATAAGTGTAGTCAAGTAATTAGTTGGAAGAAAAGGTAAACAACACTATGAAAAACTGCTTGATAATTGGCTTGATCCTCCTTTGCATGGTAGCAGCAGTTGAGAATGCCTTTGCTGCGATTTTGCCTTGGAATACTATCGTCATAGGCAAGCAGACTGAATCGGAGCATTTAGCAACGGTTGATTTGCAACGTTATCTTGCACAGGTAACAGGCAAGGTCCCCCGGATTGTTTCAGCCAGTGCCTGGAATAACAATCCGTGCCCGGCTGTCGTCATCGGGACAGTATCGAGTCATTCCATTATCAAGCAGTCAGGAGTTGCAGTTTCAAAACTGGATGATCAGGGATATTGCCTGGCCAATGGTGTTGTAAACAATGTTCAGTTAGTGATTGCTGCAGGGCGGACACCGGTAGGCGCTACTAACGCTGTATACGGGCTTCTAAAGGAACTGGGATTTGGTTTCTATCTGGGCAGTGAAGCAATTCCTGATTCTATTCCACCCAAACTCCCGAAAAGCCCGGTGATACGCAATCCTGTATTCGAAGTCCGCGGAGTGCTGCCCTGGTATAACTTCCTGAACAGCCCTACAACCTGGGACCCAATCGATCACCGGACTTTTGTTGACCAGCTTATCCGATGCGGAGCAAACTATGTCGGTTTTCATTCATATGATAATGAACCTTTTGCTGCATATGAAGAGAATGGTCAGATGGTGTGGGGAGCCAGGCTACTGAATACTAAAAACTCCCTCTGGGGAACCAGTCCTATGAAGAATAGTGAGTTCGGTTACGGCACCGGTAAACTCTTCGCCGGTGACTACTTCGGTGCTGCCTCCACATTTATTCCGGACAACAACACGGCTATTAAAACAGAGCAGAACATCATGCGGGATGCTCTGGACTATGCTAAAAAACGCGGTCTGAAAACCTGCCTGGGCTTTGAGATCAACAACGATCCCACAAACCCCAAGGAGCGGGATGTATTTATTAAGCGGATCAACCACCTGCTGGACCAGTATCCAGCGCTGGACTATATATGGATTTGGGAACCTGAATCACAGGGGGCCAGCGGAATTACTTTTTCCGGATCGGATTCCAGCAAGCTGCCTCTGTATGGAGCCGCGCGGCGGGATACATTCAAACGTATAGTCAACTGGAAATCCGGCGCTCCTCCTTTCTATCAGGATACCGAAGCAGGTAGAGTTGCCAGAGCTAATGAAGGAGCACGGCTGGAGCAGTTCGGATTGCTTGCATATCATCAACTTCAACACCGTAAAAATGCTCCAAAACTCGTGATCTCCGGATGGGGTGGGGATGAGCGGATACTCTCTGCGGAATATTACGAAGGCTTGGACAAACTGCTGCCAAAGGACGTTGTATTCTCATCGCTGGATCATATCAGCCCGCGTCCGCGCATCGACCAGATCTATAATGAGCTGCCAAAAGACAGAGAGCGCTGGCCTATTCCCTGGCTGGAGTACGATGGCGACCAGTGGCACCCTCAACCCTGGGTCCATATTATGGAACCGATGCTCAAGGATGCCCAGAAAGGCGGCAGCCAGGGAATGCTTGGAATTCATTGGCGAACGCGTGATGTAGCTGAAAACTTCCAGTATGTAATCGATTACGCCTGGAATCCCGGTCTCTCAGCAGAGGATTTCTTTAAGGACCTGGCAAAACGCTGTTATCCGCCAGCAATCGCTCCGCAGATGGCAGTAATTCATTCAGAGCTTGACAAGCTTGGTTACCGGTGGATTGGTGGAGCCGGGCAATCAGAATGCGCGCCATTTGCCTGGGGACCCGGGGAGGAAGTCAAAGCTATGGAGCTTGAGAAGCTGCGACATCAGATAGTCTCCCTGATGCCAAAATCAGGACGCAGTATAACCAGGCTGAGATGGCTCATGAACACGATTAGCTGGATCCATCAGTTCCATTCGGCAGAACTGACGGCTGTGCGTGCTCAGCAGATGATATACAAAGCCCGTGGTGAGGAGCCCGCAACTGCGAAGTATACAGCCATTAATGCGCTGTCAATGATGAACATGGGACAAATGGCTCGAGCACTTCGAGCGTATTCCTGGTGTGTCACTACCCGCGGTGAATACGGAGTTTTGGCTACTGTCATAACGAAAGCTTATTCGAACTGGCGGGATATGCGCACTCAGCTGATGAAAATCGCAGGAGATGCTGCTCCTGTTGAACCCCCAATGCAATGGGATACTGGCCCCCAAATTCTACTCCCAAGGTTTGTTGCATCTGCAGAATCAGCAAAGAATCTGGTGCTTGATCCGATTGTGCTGGGTGGAGGTAAAGCCTGGTGCCATTACCGCTTGCTTGGGCAAAGTGAATGGAATACGCAACCAATCGTTATCACCGACAGTTGGGTGGGGGCTGTTAAGATTCCCGCGGATTCTGTGAAAATCCCCGGTCTGGAGATCGCTTTTTCACTCTCAGAAGACCCCGCACAACCGATGAGATTTGGGCCGTTTGTAGTGACTGTTATGCCATCGATTACTGTAAATACGAAGCCATTTGTTATCAACAAGGACTTAAAAGCTTCTAAGCTCAATGTCTCTGTGAAAGAGGGTGAAGTCATTCCGGTTGAATTGTCCTGGAACGATCTCCCTGGCGCGGACTATTATAAGGTATACAGGGACGGGAAGCTTGCAGTGGAAACCGGGGTAGCGTTCTTCCCGGATGCCCCCACAACACTTGAGGGCACTTATGTCGTCGAAGCATGGCGTTCCGGCAAAGCAATCGTCCGTTCAATTCCTGTTCGTTACACCATAGCTGATCACCCGGTCGATGAACAATTCACGATCGAGTTCAAGACGAACCAGGCCGGTGTAGCACTGAGATGGCCTGCTACCAAATCACCTTATGTGACGACATATAAAATCAGCCGTATCGATGCCGGCGGTACCAGCCAAGCGGTTGAATTGGCCCGTATATTGGCCTCCAGAACTGCAGAACATATCTATCACGATGCTCCAGCGCCAGGCAAGTGGACATACTCAATAACTCCGATGAGCATCAGCAACAAAGAGGGGAAACCGGCGACTGTCACGGCTGATTTTTACCCAAAAACAGACATAAAGCCATCTATCGTTCTGCCTCTTACTTCCAAACCTGATGGTTGTCAGATTTATGGAGAAGTTAAGTTTGGTGAATCGGGAGCGCAGATAGAGAGCGGATACATCGTCATGCCCAGGCTGCCTGCAATGGATTTTGGGGACTGCATGACGCTTAAGTTCGAGTTCAATACCGATGATGTCCAGAACATGCCGGTGCTGCTTTCGCACGGTCAGTATCTTCTGGATGGCTGGTTTGTCCAGATACTTGGAGGCAGATTGATGGTCCGTGCAAGGAACTCAGATGCACTAGGCCCTATAGTCGAACCTGGTAAGTGGTATGCGATCAAACTTATATATGATGGAGTAGGCTTCCAGCTCTTTGTCGATGGCAAACAGGTAGATTATAACCCAGGACCAGTAACTGCATCACCAGCAAACCGTGACCTGACCATAGGCCAATACGAGCTAAAAGAATCCAGTTTCCAATTCCACGGCAACATCCGCAATATTGAGATATATAATGATGCAGTGATGTGAAAGGATTCAATATAACTTTTTGGTATGTGTCATCCTGAGCGCAGTGAAGGATCTGCTTTTCCATAACGCCAATTGCTACTGAAAACAGATCCTTCATTCTTCAGGATGACAGTTCTTGCACGTCGCAGGGATCACAAATTCTTGCGATGCTGGGCTTATGATTGTATAGTTAATTGGAAATGTAGATAAATCCACGAGGTACATTGATGAAGAGACTCTTTTTCCTGCTCCTGGTATTTGTGTGTATAGCAGCTTCGACTTTGGTGATGGCAGCTATTACTCCTGATTCTTCTGTTGTTAAGTTTGATGAGATCGGGTTGTATAAGCTGGGGTATATATACCGGGGTCATGATGCTGTTATGTTCCCTGATGGCTGGACCGGTTTTTTTGAAGACCGAACAGGAATTGCCTGTCAGAGTTTTGGCACCCATCTTGGGAAGAACGCATTCCTTTTGCATGTGCCATGGCGAGGTGGAGTAGGGATTACTTACCAAGAATTCAGCATAAACCTACCCAAAGTTAAACATATATCGCTGCGTGGAGCGATAGCCATGATGCCCGTATCACTCGGTAAGTCTGATGGCATTACATTCAGGTTATTCGTCAATGGCAATAAACTTATGGATACTCACCGGACAGAAAGTCAGTGGAAAGACTTTGATTTCGATCTGACTGAGTATGCCGGAAGCGTAGCAGCCATTAGGTTTGAAGTCGATTCAGGCCCAAAAGATGACTCCAATTGGGACTACTCAGTCTGGGGAGATAGAGAACTGGTGCTGGATGGCTATAAGGCAAAGAATGCCCCACGTCCTTCCCCTGTGCCTCTCAATATGGCTCGAATGGTCTCTGTCAAAAATGGGAGCATGGTGCCTGCAAGTGGATTCCCATTTAAAGTGCAGATGAAGCTTAACGGGGAGACTGCATTGTTTACCTATAAGGGACCAGATGGGATATTTGAATATAGCTGGGTTAAACCTGCCACGGGTGACTTGTCTCCATTCGGCAAAATACGATTGACAGCTAAAATGACTGGTGACCGTCCGGCAGAGTTGGGACTTGGAAACAGTGCGGTTATCGAGTGGATCAGTGAAGGCAAGCTTGTATCCAGCAAGTGGCAAAAATCTGCGCAGGGGATATCCTGCATCAGTGAATATAGAGTGGGCCAGCAGACTGCTCAGCTTACAATGACTGGCAAGTTGATCGGCAAGAACTTCGTGCTGGACGTGACCTGCGATAAACCGGTTGTTAAGAGGATAACCCCCGGTGATTGGGGACCTGTGCTGCGCAGGAAACTGGTTACAGTCCCATACTATCCCGGACAGGTGTACTTCCTGCCCAGTGAAAATCTGTTTGTGAATACTTTCTATGACTGGCATCAATCTATGGCATCAACCAATGAAAGTATGACTGCGGTTTATGGCGCCTTAACTGATGGAACCAGACATCAATTGAAGGAGAGAGTAGTTTATTCTGCAGCATGGCATCTAGCTGAAGTTCTGCCGAATATCCCCAATCCTGCTTCTCCTTATTTGAAGGAAATCGGTGGGAAGATTGTGCTGGATATCTGGGGCGGCAATTATACGGATATCGCGGACAAATTGAAGGTGCTCTCTGATTACGGAATCACCAACTGTATGCCGATTATCCATGTCTGGCAGCGGAGTGGTTACGACAACGCTCTACCGATGCATATACCGGCGGATCCAAGTATGGGTGGAGATCCTGGAATGAAGATCCTGGTCAACACAGCAACTAAACTTGGGTTCAGGATTTCTCTACACGAGAACTATGTTGACTACTACACAAACTACGATTTCTACAATGAGAACGATATCTCTTTGGATTCCAACGGGGATAAAGTCCTGGCCTGGTATAATCCGGGAACCAAGATGCAGTCCTTTGCCGTGAAACCGAACGCAATCCTCAGGCTGGCAGCTACACAGTCCCCAGAAATCCACAAAAGATATGGGACGAATTCGAACTACCTGGATGTGCACTCCTGTGTGCCTATGTGGTTCCATGTTGATTTCCGTGCAGGTGAACCAGGTGCAGGGACGATGAAACCTACCTGGAATTCACATAAGGAGCTGTGGGCTTACGAGCGCAAGATACATGGTGGTCCGGTGTTTGGAGAAGGCAACGGTCACTGGATTTGGAGCGGACTTCTGGATGGTGTTGAGGCCCAGTTCGGCAGCGGTTGGCCCGGCAACGGAGGGCTCGAAGCTCCTCTGATGGTAGACTTTGATATTACCAAGATCCATCCTCTGCAGAGTAACCACGGAATGGGTTATTACGAGCGCTGGTGGAGCTCTGAAATCAAGTGGGGGTCCCGTCCTCCAATGGTTGTATTGGATCAGTACAGGATGCAGGAAGTTGCATACGGACACATTGGATTCCTCGCAGCTGCTACATGGTCCACTTTGCCGTTGACCTGGCTGGAGCACAACCTGCTTACCCCTGTCTCTGCACGTTTTTCAACAGCCAAAGCCAAAACCATCAACTATATGGTCGGTGGTAAATGGCTGGACAGCACAGCAGCAGCCAAGCTTGGCCAGTGGCAGACAGTTAAAGTTGCCTATGACAATGGTTTGGTAGTTACAGCCAATAATTCGAAATCTAGCATGATGGTCAACGGAATAGAGCTTCCTCAGTATGGTTGGCTGGCTAAAGGTGCCGGAGTGTTTGCATACTCCGGATATCGCAACGGTGTGTTCGTAGATTACTCCCAGACAAAGACTAGCTATTTTGCCAACGCCCGCAGTTCGGCAGAATGGATGGAGTCCGGAATAAAAAACATCGAACCAACGATTGGGCTATTCACTCAGACCGGTCCACGGGCATTCCGGGTCAGTTATAATTGGAGAGTCGGTGAAGCGCTTTCTGAGGATCTAAACTGCTTTGTGCATATAAGCAAGACAGTTGAAGATGCTGGAATCGATTTCCAGCAGGACCATACCCTTAAGATACCATCATCTAAATGGAAAGCTGGAATCAATGTAGAAGATGGTCCATATGATCTCAAACTTCCTGATGGCTTGAAAGATGGAGACTATATGTGGCACGTTGGACTCTGGACTCCAAACAGCGGTAGAGTATCCCTGGAAGGAGTGGGGGATGGACGGGGCAGGATCAAACTTGGAACTTTCCGAGTTAGTGACGCTGGAAAGGTTATTGAATTTATTCCCGAACCTAAATCCGATTACAGCCAGAGCGAACTGTACCACAAGCACTTGAATGATGCAGCCAAGGTAGTAGATTTCGGAGCTATAAAGACAAATGGTAGCGTTCAAATCAAACGCACTACCAAGGGATGGGCACTGCAATCCCTACCGAGAGATGACAGCTTTACTGTTGAATTAAACAGTAAAGTCTTCGGTTCTCCAAAATTAATAAAGTGCGATAAAGGAGCCTCTTCTACAGTCAAACCTATACTTAATAATGGCTGGTGGAAACTAAACCTAAACGGCGCCAGGCAGTATAGCTGGTAGGCGTTGTGATTCATGTGATCCAGAAAATGTGTCATCCTGGAGCGCAGCGAAGGATCTGCTTTTCCCAATGCAGGTCCTTTACTGCCTTAATCCTGGCCTGACAGTTCAATCTTAACCAAAAAAAAAGAGGGAATTATCGATGAGTGATTGTCTTATACCAAACACCATATTTGAAAGTAGAATTAATAAAGTCCAGGAGATACTGAAGAAGACCGACCTGGATGCAGTATTAGTCTTCTCCACAGAGTGTGAACCGGCAGGTGTTCGATATTTTGCAGATTACTGGCCAAGTTTTGAAACTACTGCAGTGTTAATACCTCAGGAAGGATCTGCTCAGCTGTTGATCGGTCCTGAGAGTTTGACGTATGCACAGGCACATTCCAGGTTGGAAACCATTGTAAGGATGATGGATTTCCGCGAGTCTTCGCAGCCTGATTATCCAGGATCAACACTCGCCTCCTGGCATGATATATTGCACCAGGCGAAAATTGAGAAATTGGGAATCTCCGGCTGGCATATGTTCCCGCATACCATTATGAGAAATATTGAGAGTGTGTTAGGCCAGGAAAATATATCCGATGCAGACAGTCTTGTGCGGCAGGTTACGTTGGTAAAGGACTCCGCAGAACTGGACTGTTTGCGTAAAGCAGCAAAAATCTCTGAGTTGGGATTTAAAGCAATATTGGAGAAGATCCGTCCAGGGATGACAGAAGTCCAGCTTGCTGGTATTGCGACAGCAGCAATGCTGGAATCCGGAGCAGAATCTACAGGCTATCCGATATGGTGCTGCAGTGGTCCCAATTCCATTCAAGCTATCAGCCGTCCCACACATCGCAAAGTAGAGACCGGTGAGATTATCCACTTTAGCATAGGGGCCAAAGTCGATGGTTACAGTGCCAGTATCGGTCGACCTGTAGTGCTGGGTAAATGTGATGAAGAAACAAAGCGTTTCCTGCAGGTTGGTCTTGATGCAGAGAATATGACTATCGAACTGATGCAGGCAGGAACTAATGCTTCGGATGTCGCAAAGAGAGTCCATGGTTACATCACTGAAAGTGGATATGGTGATACCATACTCTACGGCCCTGCACATGGTTGTGGACAAATGGAATGCGAGTACCCATTTATTGAAACTTCCTCCCAATTTGTATTAGAAGAAGGCATGACCTTCATGGTTGATGTCTTCATGGCAAAAAAAGACATGGGTTTCCGATGGGAAGACGGAGTCGTCATCAGAAATGGAGTTCCTGAAGAACTCTCATCATACAAAAGGCAGTTGAATATACTAGAGGTCTAAAATGGTTATCGACATCCATGGACACTTGGGAAATATCAATCAGGCTCCTTTCTGGGCGGCAGATGCTGCAAAGCTGGAGGAATACTGCGATAAGTCAGGCGTAGACACGCTCTGTGTTTCTTCGTCTAAATCCCTGATGTACGATACCGCTGAAGGAAACAAAGATCTTGATGCTGCCCTCAAAAGCAGCACCAGAATCCTTGGATATGTAGTGGTAAATCCGGTGTTCCCCGAAACAGAGAATGAATTGCGCCTTTTAGAGGAAAACCCGAAATTCAGAGGAGTAAAAGTCCATCCGGATTACCACGGCTACGATATGGCGTCTCTGTCAGTAGTAAGGTTCCTGGACCGTATTGCAGATAGAGTTGATCTGATGCTGTTTCATGTGTCCTGCATGCCTGGAACCGGTTTTGCAGATGCAGTGAGAATTGCGCAATTTGCAAAGCGGCATCCCAAAACTAACTTTGTCCTGGCGCACATGGCAGGTATATTCCAAAATGGCAACTATCCATATTTTCCAAATATGCAGGGGCTTGAAGCAGTTTCAGAAATGCAACTGGACAATGTATATATCGATACCGCTCATTATTTAATGTATGTCTACCCGGGTGTAATGGAAAAGATGGTCGATCTTGCAGGGCCTGACCATATCGTCTTCGGAACAGATACCCCTCTCCAGGGGCCAATGCAAATGAAATTCGCGATCGATACAATCCAGGCACTGAGCATTTCCGAAAACGACAAGGATAAAATATTGCATGGTAATGCGAAACGACTATTGAGATTAAGTTGACTGCAGTAAAGACTCCAGCAGTATCGGGATTGTCATCCTTCGTTCCTCAGGATGACAATGTTCCCATATTTCTGATCTGTTACTTGTTGACATCACCCACCCAATAGAATATGCTCTACAATAATCGGTTGTTGTAGAGGTAGTGTTATGCGGTTGTTGATGTTGGTTTGTGCTGTTCTTTTAGTTTCCAGTCTGGCTTATGCAGATAAGGTTGAACTTAAACCATTTTTATATACTCAAGACTTTGAAGAGCAGGATCCGGTTCCAACGCAGCCCTGGGCAGTTGGGGCACAGTATAAGATCAACTTCCAGGGGTTGACTACTGAAAAGGCACATACTGGCAGACAATCATACAAGGTTGATGTCACGTTCGAGAGTGGTAACTATCTATACTTCAACATTCCTCTAAACACTCCCATCCAGGGCAAGTTTATGTTCTCCGCCTATGTATATGTACCTGATGAAAACCAGGGAAGAGTAGGAACTGGAGTTAACTTTGCCTTTCCGCCGACTACACTATCCGGATGCGGTCCCCTGAATGGTGAGACATTTACAAATACTAATGGTGAATGGAAGCATGTCCAGGGAGATCTCGTTCTAGAGGGCAAACGTACATCAGTTGGTGTGATTCTTCAGAATATGTGGGGGATTACGACTGAGGAGATGACAGGTAGTGATGTGCCCGGCAAGGAACTTATTGGGATCAGTGTTGACCGGATAGGCATTTTCCTGCTTGGTGAGATGGGGAAGCGCGTTGTAATGTATCTGGATGATATTAAGATCGAGGGACAAGCACCGGACAGTTCAGCATATGGATCTGCACTGCAGGCCCGATGGGCTCCGATTAAGGCAAGAGTGGCAAAGAAGATGGCATCCTGGAGCAAGGCATTTCTTCAGGTTGATCAGGAATTGTCCCGTATTAAACTACTCGATAATGATACAACAGAACTGAAAAAAGAAGCACAGGCTAATCTAGCAACAGCCAGGAAAAGATTCGATGCAGCCGGCAAAAAACCTTACCTTGAACAGGCTGATCAGATATATATAGATGGAGTACTCAAGCAAATCGCCAGTATGGTTACATATATCAAACAAACAGCATCCGGCAAGTCAAAGTTTACAGGCATTCGGGTAGCTGTTGTACCAGCGGTTTCAGACATAAAGATATTCCCTACAGATAGTTTTATGCCGGGTAAGGTATCTGATACTATCACAATTTCAGCTTGCCCGGGTGAGATAACATCAGGGAGTTTTATTGTAAGACCAAATGTAGATATATACTCACTTCTGGCAACTCCAGGCGACTTAAAAAGCAGCAAAGGCGTGATCAGTGCATCGAGCATAGACATAAAACTGGTCAAGTGCTGGTATCAGGCAGGAACCGCATGGCAGGATGTCGCGCAGGACAAGTCTCACCGTATACTTGTTCCGGAACTCCTGTTGAATGATGACAAATTGATAAAAGTGGATTTCAACAAGCAGGATAATTATCTGAGGGGCAGCTTCAAGGATGGTGAAAGGTATATATGGATCAGCGATTCATCGATATCAGTTTCAGATAGTATTACCCACTCCATTCAGGATTATCCTGTATCAGATTCGTCGAAACTGTTGCCGGTATCATTGAAAGCCAGGACAAATCAACAGTATTGGATCACAATAAAGGTGCCGGCTAATGCAAAAGCTGGAAAATATTCAGGACGTATTACTCTTTCGGATGGCAGAAAAACTCTTGGCAGTCTGAAACTGCAATTTACCGTTCTGCCATTCAAATTGGATCCTCCCTACTACATTTCATCGGTTTACTACAGAGGTGTTTTAGGCAGAGGCTGGGAGCAGGGAAGCATTGGGTCGGAATTTAAGAGTGAGCAGCAGCTTGAGGCTGAAATGCGTGATTTGGTAGAACACGGAGTGGATAATCCGACTGTTTATCAGGGCATTGGCGACAAGGAACTGTTGGATAAATATCTCAAACTACTGCACAAAGCTGGATCTAAAAGTAAGTCACTGTATAGTCTCGGTACAGGCCTCAGTGCATTCAAGTTTACAACTCCTGAAGGATTGAGTGCATTCAAACAGGCTTGCATAGATACTAAGGCCTTCTGCAAGCAATACGGCATACATGACTTATATGTGTATGGTGTTGATGAGGCCACCGGAGAAGTGCTGTCGTCTCAGCGCAAAGCCTTTGCTGCAGCGCACGAAGCAGGTGTAAAGCTGTTTGTTGCCGGGTACGCCGGGACTTTCGATGCTGTTGGGGATTTGCTTGATATTCTTGTCTATGCTCATATTCCCTCTGCTGCGGAGGCGAAGAAATGGCATTCGGTTAAGCATTCGATATGGAGTTACGCCAACCCACAGGCAGGTGTAGAGAATCCTCTGGCATATCGTCGTAATTATGGTCTTCTGCTCTGGAGACAGAACTTCGATGGAGCTTGCACATACGCCTATCAACACGCTATGGGCAGTATTTGGAATGACTTCGACGATATCACCTACCGTGATCTCTGTTTTACCTATCCAACAACAACCGGAGTTATAGATACCATAGCCTGGGAGGGATATCGTGAGGGTGTGAATGATGTAAGATACCTGACCACACTCCTCAACGCCATCAAAAGGACCAGATCAACAGGCAAAACTGCAGCAGCAATAAACGCTGAGAAATACTTGAACAGTATTGATGTCCAAAACGGGGATCCTGATGTGACCCGCGCGGGACTGGTGAAGCAGATTATGTTGCTAAAAGGATCAGGCCGGTAAACATGAAATAGTTCAGTTTACTGTGAACTAACCTAAAGTCCGTTCGTGCTGAGTAGCGCAAAGCGCGTATCGAAGTATGAATGGACTTTAAACTCTCATAAAACTGAATTGTTACCAGGAACGCTCCTGTGTGTACTATTTCTCCTATTCATGTATAATAATATGAATTCGAATTCTATTTCAGAGGATAACATCTCATGACTAATCGAGAACGTATATTAGCAACACTAAACTACCAGCCGTGTGACCGGGTACCGGTGGTGCATTTTGGCTTTTTGGGAGAGACACTGCAGAAGTGGCATGCTGAGGGACATCTGAATGATGAGCAGTTCCGGGCAGCACAGGTCGGAGATCAGGATGTTTCTCTTGAAGCTCTGACCAAAAGGCTTGGTTTTGACTGTTCATACCACCGTGTATTTGGCCCGGATACGCGTATAAATCCTGCATTTGAATCCAAAATAATCGAAGAAATGCCTGATGGTGCTAAGAAGGTAATGACTGGTGCTGGAGTTGTAGTTATCCAGAAAGAAGGCGCCGGCAGCATTCCGATGGAGTTTGACCACTTACTGAAAGGACGAAAAGAGTGGGATGAACTGTTCAAATCCAGACTTGAGTTCTTCGCAGACAGAGTAAACAAAGTTGCTGTCAACTGTGAGACCGATATGAAGCTGTTCGATGAGGGCGGCCTTGAATATCTGAAGCAGACCGATCGGCAGGACCATTATCTGCTCCACTGCGGAAGCTTGTATGGGACATTGCGCGATTATATCGGTATGGAAAACCTCTGCTATCTGGCTGCTGACGATGAAGACTTGCTGATTGAGATGATCGATGTCAATGCTGAACTATGCTATCAGTGCACAAAGGCTACTCTTGAAACCGGTGCTAAGTTCGATATTGCCCATTTCTGGGAGGATATCTGCTTCAAAAACGGTCCCCTGGTAAACCCGAAGTTCTTTGCTGAGAAAATCGGTCCGCACTACAAACGGATCACAGAGCTGGTTAACAGCTATGGCATTAACCTGGTCTCACTCGACTGCGATGGGATGATTGATACCCTGATCCCAACCTGGCTGGAAAATGGTGTAAACGTTATGTTCCCTATTGAAGTAGGCACGTGGGATGCCAGTATCGAACCATGGCGTGAAAAATACGGAAAGCAGGTCCGAGGAGTCGGTGGTATGCGTAAATACACATTTGCTCTGGACTATGCTGCAATCGATGCGGAAGTCGAACGTCTGAAGAGGCTGGTTGATATGGGAGGCTACATCCCCTGTCCCGACCACCGAATAGCCGACGACGCCAAATGGGAAAACGTCCAATACTACTGCGAGAAACTGCGCAAAGCGTTTGGAGAGTAGGAGTCAGGAGTCAGGAGACAGAAGACAGAAGACAGAAGACAGAAGTCAGGAGTCGGAAGACAGAAGTCAGGAGTCGGAAGACAGAAGTCAGAAGTCGGAAGTTAGAAGTTAGAAGTTAGAAGACGGAAGACTGGTCTTAATCCAGGTGTTCGGATGATGATAATGGTTTTGGTTTAGCTATTCTGACTTCTGACTACTGTCTTCTGACTTCTTCTTCCTGTATACAAGGAGCTTTACCATGAAATATTTCTTGCTGCTATGTCTGCTCATTTCGTCGGGGATGGCTGTCGCTTCTCCGAAAATTGAGATCAAGGGTACAACGGTCAATATAAAGACCTCCCGCTATCAGGCTCGGGTGGATAAGGCTTCGCTTGTCTATTTCAGGGACATAGTGGCAGGGGAGGACTGTTTGACTGCTGGTGGAACTCCGACCCCTTTTGTGCGTGTTGCACAGAATGGGGCTCCGGTTACCATACGGCCTGATAAGTCTACAAAATTCACTGTAAAAAAGACAACAGCCGACACTGTCAGATTTGTTGGAATGCTCAGCAGCGATTCTGGTAAGGTTCTGCTCTCTGTCGATGTCCGGGCTCTGGAAAATGAGCTTTTAATGTCCGGCACAGCTGTTACCCAGAGTCCTCTCAAAGGTATATCTACGATGGGTTTTACATCAGGACTTACCAACAAGCAGGGGAAAGTAATAGTTCCTACAATGGGGGGGATGGCGTACGATTGTAAAGGCCTCAAGTCTTCCCAGAACCTTGAGTGGCCGATCAGCTGGGAGGCTCCCATTGTTTTGGCCCAGGGACAAAAAGGTGGACTTCTGATCTGTGCCTTTGATCCTTTCAAGCATTACAAGAATACCCAGATCAACCCCACCGCAGATTCCTGGAGTATTGCTGTAGAGACCGAGAATCAATCTCCATTTGAGGATCTGACAAAGGTTACCTCACTTGTCTGGCACTTCAGACCCTACTCTGGAGACTGGCGAAACGGCGCTAAGATTTATAAGGACTGGTATACCAAGACCTTCAAGCCTGATGTCAATGAAGACCCCATATGGGCGAAGGATATACGGGCTGAGTTCCACGGCGGTCCTGACCTCACAATGCCGGACACTCTTATTAAAAATGGCATAGATCCCAAACAGACTATAATCTATGTCCCTGACTGGCGGACATTCGGGTATGATATCAACTATCCGGACTACACCCCCAGGCCTGATCTGGCGCCATTTGTCGAGAAAGCCCACAATCAGGGATTCAAGGTCATGCTGCACACAAACTATTTTGGTGTAGATCCCGCATCACCTCACTATCCGACGTTCAAACCATTCCAGCAGAAGAATAAGTATACGGGTGAGCTGTTATTCTGGGAGTGGACAATGTCTATCCCAAACACCAAGATCGCTTACACAGATGCAGCATCCTCCGAGTGGCGCAAGTTCTTTGTGGACAAGATGGTTGAGCTGGTTAAAAGGACCGGTGTGGATGCTTTGCATCTGGATCAGACCCTGTGTATTGTCAATGACAAAAACGGCCTGATTGAGGGCATGAACAATGCAGAAGGTGCGTTGCTCCTGCATAAAGAACTTAAAGCCGCTCTGCCGGGTGTTGTGATAAGTGGGGAGGGGCTTGATGAAGTTACCTCAGTCCACGAAGGCCTGGCCCAGCGGCATGTGCAGGGGATTGACCATGTTAAGGGCACTTTTGATAAGCGTTTACTGAGCCAGTGCCATCCGATATCAGCCTACCTGTTTGGAACACGCACGAAGTCGTATGCATATCTGGGAACTCCCGGACCGGACAGCGATCAATTCTATATGGCGTGGTGTGATGCCTGGAGGCACTGGGGAGTGATCCACGGGTCAGGCTGGCCCGGCAGCGCTGCTCTGGAGAAACTCAATGGCGCAGCAAGTTACGAGTTCGATATCATCAAGACCATGCAGCAGTTCAAACTGGATCCTGCGATGGACGGGCCATGGCCAAATAATGTAGATATGCCTTATGCCAATAAAAACGGCGACAAGTTTGCTTTTGTATCGGCGCCGGATGGGTGGTCGTTCAGCAAGTTGGGTGACTCACCAGTTGATTATGCCAGAGTTCTGACCGGAGTTGAGTCTACCGAGCGCCAGGGGACAGTTCCGGGTTCTCTTACCTATGATTCCCAAAAAGTTACAGGACTTGATCCTGAGAAATACTACACATGTTTACCGACACCGCGCGATATGAATGCATTCCATCTGGAAATTCAAGACTCAAGCTGTAGAGTTACTAACTGGGTGGTTAACAAAGACATTGCCCTTGCCAAACTGGATACGGAGGGCATCCTGATGAGGTTCACTGATCTGATGGCATCTGGGAAACCTTTCTGGCAGCGTCCTGATGGTGTTCGTATTGAGCTGACTGGTGAAGTCTCTGATACTACCGGAGCTATATGTATGCCCAGAGGTAACGGACTGTTCATGCATCCACCATGGAAAGATGGCCAGATCAGAGAGAAAGGGATATTCGGGATGACTGGTATATCTTTTGCTCTCGATGTTCCAACAGGCAACTCCGTGCAGTTTGTTTCAGAATGTGGTATTGACTCAGCAGCTACCGGCAAGACCGATGGGGCTGTCTTTACAGTTACTGCTAAATCCGGTGACATGCAACGCAGCACTGAAGTTATGGCTGGTACAGCTGCTCCGAAACCTTTGCAACTGGATTTGAGTGAGTTCGCAGGCAAACATGTTGATCTGGAAGTCACCATTAACCCCGGTCCGAAGAATGATGTCTCATTTGACTGGGGGCTCTTGAGCAATATCAAAGTGTTGAAATCAGAAACTCGAGATATGGCTTGCAAAGTTGTCTGGCCAGCAGGGATGACCCAGATGGTTGCTCCCAACTACGTGCCTCTTGGTAATTCAGAAGCAGACAGAAAGTCCGACCTGAGAATCCGCTCCGGGCAGTCGGTTATGGCGGTCAGTTACACTCCGACTCCGGTCGCAGGTACGGTCAACCTTAGGGATCTGGATGCAAGAGATATGGCTGTGGTTTCAGGTTCAGAACAGCCTGTGTTCATCAAGGAACAACCCCTGACAAAAGAGACAGAGACTGTTGATGGAGTAGAGAAGCCTTCGCTGTTTGCCCATCCACCCTATAATGGCGTCCGTATTGTTAACTACTTCCTGACTCTACCAAAGGGATCAAAGGCAAAGCTGACCGGTTATGCAGGCCTTAGAGCAAACTCGAAATCCACTGGAGTGCGGTTCCGCGTCTGGAAGAATGGGATAGAACTCTGGACAAAGAGTATTCTCCCGGCAGATGGTTGGGTGCCTATGGAAGCAGATCTTGGTGAGCAGACCGATACACCAATAATGCTGACCCTGGTTACGGATGCTGAAGGCAGTCACTACTACGACTGGTCAACCTGGGTAGACCCGGTATTGACTATAATCAAATAGATTGGAAGTTAAATTGTGGTGCAGGCTTCCAGCCTGCCTCCTTCCGGGTTTCTTAGGATTACAATCTTTCGTTAAAATACTAGCAAGGAGCATACAAATGGATTTATTCGAAGCTATTCAAAAACGCCATAGCTATAGAGCTGGTTATGTGGACAAGCCAGTGCCACGCGAGGATCTGGTAAAGATAGTCCAGGCTGGCATACAGGCGCCATCGGGTTGTAATTCTCAGTCGACAAGCTTTGTCATTGTTGATGATCCTGATACTATTAGCCAGATACGTGAACTCGTTCGTATGCCTGCACCTGCAGTGATTGCATGTATTATAGATCCAAGTCCAGTTTACAAAGGGACAAATTTCGCACTGGAAGACTGTTCCGCAGCAGTTGAAAATATGCTGCTGGCAATCACAGCTATAGGTTATGCATCTGTCTGGCTTGATGGTGCAATAAGGGGAGTTGTCGGTGAGAAGATCGGCCAACTTCTTAACGTGCCGGAAGGCAAGACAGTTCAGGTTTTGCTACCCATAGGAATCCCGGAAGAGCAGGGGACACAACGGGAGCGGAAGCCATTTGACGAGAGGGCTTGGTTTAATAAATACGGTGGCTAAGATGTGTTAAATTATTAGTCAATATACTGTATGATAGACGATTTATAGATGAGGAATATACTTGGGAGCTTACACTACAGCAACTCTATACCGACCTTCACCACCGCCACATATTACTACTGGTTCTCTTGCCGATTTTATTGAGAGGCTATGTGCTCTGGATTTACTTGGTGAACAATACAATATCTTTGTCATGTTGAAATTCGGTAAAGCTATCGACCAGGATCAAAAAGGTACGATGGATGATGATCCTCTTATGCCTGGGATGTCTGTAATCGATGAATACCCGTGGGATGTTGAGACTCAGGCACATTCGCTGCGGGAAGTGATCGAATTCCTGCGCGCTCCGATCAAAGCGAAAGGTATCTTTAGCAGATCAAAAACAGATCAGACTATATATCGTGCTCACATTTCTCTGGGTGGGGTTAGGCAGGAGTTAGGCGCGGCTTTTAGTAGGGAAGCATCCAGCGAGAGTTCATATGACTGGATTTTTATGACAGATCTCTCAATTTCCATTGAACCAGTGGTAGTGCAAAATGTGCGCGATGGTAATGACTGTTTTTTCATGGGATGGATGGCTGTCAATCTACACGGTCAGGGATCACTGTATCCCTGGACCTACGAAGATACCATGGAGAAGATCAGGGCAAACGAATACCTGGACAAACTGAAAAACTTGTGCCAATCATACTGGCCTGTGCCAACGGTTCCTGCAACCAACGCGCAAATCCAAGCCAGGAAAGCCAGCGGTCTGCTCTGGGGTGGTGAAGACTACGATGCCTCTCCGGATTGGCGCTGGGTGATAAATGAGTCTTTCTAGCTTTGAATGAGATAGACTTAACCTGGGTACATCTGCCGTTAAACTTACATCTGGGATTATAGATAAAACCCCAAACATTTTTATGTCTGGACAAACTAACCCGCATTATTCATGACTGGCTCAGCTTTTGTCCCTATTGTCGGACAAAGGCGGCGCTTGGTTAATAGTGCGGGCTAATATTTAATTTTGCAAAAACCATGTAACATTCCCTTCTATTCCCCCCACTTACACTACAGATGCGCATATTGATATTGCAATAATACAGGACATATATGCAGATACTTGACGATATATCTTTCAATGATTTGATAGAACGCTTCAGGCTGCCGTTGACCAGGGCTGCTTATCATCTGTGCGGAAACAGAGAAGCGTCGCTGGATATTGTGCAAGAAACACTGCTGGATGCATACAAAGGCTATAAGTCTTTACGCGAACCGGACAAAGCAGGGGCATGGTTGTATGCCATCCTCAGGAGAAAAGCCATTGCTTACTACAAGACCCAGCGTGTTGAAGCCAGGACAATTAATGAACTGATACAATCCGGCAGCCAGCAGAGTAAGCCTCCGGAGGCATATGACATCTATATAGAAGAGATCAACAGGCTACCGGAGGAGGACAGGGAGATATTGGCCGGCAAGTATTTACTCGGTCTATCCTACAGCGAGATCGCAGAAGCTTTGGGGATAAAAGAAGGCGCTGTAAGAGTCAGGACGTTTAGAGCGAAAATGAAACTGAGAGAACTGCTTTCCGGTAGTGAAGCCAAGATCCCGCAAAAAGGCAGGTGCAGTTGATAATGATACCAATTGATACCTCTCTTAAGTGTAACAGTTCAGAGTTGTTAGGATTTGTCATCCTGAGGAACGAAGGATCTGCTTTTTTACGGATAAAAAGCAGATCCTTCGTTCCTCAGGATGACATTGTTCCAATGTTATTGAACTGTGAGTTTGCAGGAGGCTGTGGACATGAATTGTGATAGAGATACATTAATGCTCCTGTCTGCTTATGCTGATGGGGAGACAAATAATGAGGAGACAAAAAAGATAGTCTCTCACCTTGCGGTTTGCTCGGAGTGCCGGGATCTTTTGGAAGAATTGCAGGGCCAAAAGCAAGTGATGCAATGGGCTTTCACTCAATCACTGCCGGAAGATACCGACCTTGCCCATTTCGTTCAACCGGTTCAGGAGACAACAAAAATGGATGTCAAAACAGCAGATACAAAAACACCTGCCAAAAGAACCCTTAAAGTGCAATGGCGATATGCTATTGCTGCAGTTCTACTCGCTTTTGTTATTCAGGTCGTTTGGTATAACGTTAAGTACCCAATTCTCAAAGTAGGTGAAACAGTATCAGCCAAGTCCACTGGCGAGAATGCCAGGCTGGGGGGTGGAACTGTACTGGAAATCGGGCCAAATACCAGAATTGTAAGATTGTCTGATAAATCTATTCGTTTGGAGCAGGGCTGGGTCAGCGCCAGTGTCAAGGGTAAATCAGGCATACAGATTATTTCCAAACGTTTCGAAGTAACCGATCAAGGCACCGAGTTTACCGTAGGGACTACTTCCAAATTCGATTATGCAGCTGTTAAAGAGGGATCTGTAATAGTAAAGGATGGAACTCGAAAAAATAAAGTAAACTCCGGATGGATACTCGTTAAGGATGATAATGGCAATCCCTATGTGACTGCTCTTCCAAAAATCAACGAACCAATCAGTCGCAATAATACTGTAAGTGCTGGAAAATATTACCCGGATACTGCACAGAATATAGAGCAGCGTGAGGTTAGGAAAAGACTGGCATACAGGTTTCCTGGCATAAAAATAGCAGGCGGTACGGAAAGTAGAAATGCAACAAATGCGGGTTTCGAATTTGAAGTCGCTGTGACTGATGTTGAAGGTTTTAATAAGGGTATACATGACCATTTATCTGAAATCATGCAGGCTACAGCCGGAGAAAGAGTTGATGGAGGTGAATGGGAAATACCAGCGGCTGTTGTGTCTATCAATAACGATGCAACATACCCGAAACTACCAAAAGATGCTTATGTGGTAAGCCTTGCATCCAGGAATGGAGTTTTAGTTTGGAAGTTTGCAGGGAGTTTGGGTGCCGAGGTCGATGTACCTTTGTGTTTCAGATATGAAAACATTAAAGTTGCCCCTGCAGAACAAAGTATTAGTGTTGTAAATATAAAATATACTGCTGCTGGATTTGTTGCAGAATTATTGGCATATGCCTGGCCTGGACCAACGAAAGCAGTTATAAATATCGTAGCCAATGTAACTCAGAAATCCTCTGAATATATAGAAGCATCTAGATGGTTATCTGTGGTACGGAAAGAAATGCCAATAGTAGATAGTTTCCCGACAATTGGAAATGATGCCATACCCTTGTGTCTGGATATGGACAGGAAAAATAAGTTCGTAATCCTTTGGAACAAGAATGCCGGAGATGACATATCAAGCTTATGGAATTCATCAAAACATGGCAAAGGTGGATCAGTATTATTAGGATTGATTACATCTGATGTTCCCCTAATAGAACCTGCGGCCCCAAAGGGTTTATATTTGTTGAAATTGGTGGTGCCAAATGGAACTGGAAAACCCCACATCGAACTGGTTACTCAGAACGATGCCACATCCTGGCATCTACAGGAGAATGAGATATACAAGACAACTGGAGGATTCAAATACAATACTAGTACAGGGACACCTTGTTTCGGACTGTCCTATTTAGCATGTCCGTCAGATGGGAGTGGATTCCAGTTCTCTTTTTCGCTCGATCCACAATCAAGCAGTAAAGACTGGGCAACAGGCTACCTGATGGTGAAGAAACCCTAACCCCAATACTGTTTGTCCAATACTTGGGTGCAAATGAATGTTACGTCCTTGTCATCCTGAGGAACGAAGGATCTGCTGTTCTGTTCGGAAAAAGCAGATCCTTCGTTCCTCAGGATGACACACTCGCATTCAGTGAACAAAAAATCTATATCTTACTGTTGAAACAAAATGGATTCTCCGGGCTTTACAGAAGCCGAAAATCCACCTGGTGTGACTTTGACTGTGTATGTTCCACTTTCGATGTGAACCTCGCTAATTACATTAGTCTGGTTGTCTGAAAGTATTATCTTGTAATCACCTTTTGGCTGATCGGAGATAGTCAATGGAAGCCAGCTGTTTGAGTAGAATTCCTGCTTTGCTACCTCATACCACCCATCACCCATTCGTCTGTTCAGGCTCAATGTGACTTTGCTTTTGTTTCCTGGCACATTGATAGATACTCGATTGAATGGACTTGGTATGGAAATAACCTGCTCTGAAAGCTTATCGGTAAAATCATGCCGCGCTACTGTTGTTGTTTTCTCATCGATCACTCGCATAGCGTTGGTTTTCTTGTCGTTGCGATACCATGCGATCTTAGTGGTTCCGGAGTTGCTGAGAGTCAGCCTGTAGTCTGATTTTCCCTGCAGCCGAGGGATGTCGAAGTAATTCCACGTGTTGTCCTCTGTGACCTTTATGTTCCGGGCGAAGACTTCTTTCCATATGCCTTTTTGGAGTTTACTGAGAGAGACCTTTACGATAGCTAATGGTTGCCTGTATGTACCGAGCATAATCCCCAGCGTGTTGAATGGTTTGTCTGAATGGAATGTGCGGTTAATTTTACGCTTTCCGGGTTCCAGGTTATCTACTGTTTTTCCAAGTTTGTCATCGGATATCAGGTTGCCTTTTTCTACCCTTATGCTTCGTCGAATGCCCTTATAGGTGACATCATCACACTGTGCAAATGCAATGTTGGCAGGCAGGTTTGGTGATATCCTGAGGCCTTCTTTGCATGGCCAGACTCCCATGAAACCATACAGCATAGACATTGCACTGATCCCGGACTCAGGAAATGGGTAATCGGTGCCGACCTCAAGGTAGTTTTCTCCATAGCTGTTTTTAGGGTTGAAACTGTATTTGTGGTCGTGTCCAACAGTCAGGAATTTGGGATCGTTGGCGCATCGGAACAGCATTGCAGAAAACTTTTTCCAGGCATTGTCCGCATCCAGCCATTTTAACCGCGCCATAACATCATAATAGTTGATCCACAGCATAGTCCCGCCGTCTTCCAGCGCAGCGCCATAACCGTATGTGTAAGAATCACCCTGTGCATTTCGATCAGGCATTGACCACAAGTCCCAGTCCTCGTTTGGGATACGTGATGTATTGGCTCTGGGTGCCACAACAAGCTGGTAGACATCCTTGCTGCCGATATGTCCCCCTTTTACAGTCGGTTGTGCATCACTGCCGTCCAACCATCCAAATATCTTGCGGGCCTTATCGGGGTCACCCAATCCTCGTGCAAGCGCTTCTACATTTATAAATGTATAACCGGCATCGTGGAGGTTGTTGTTGATATCACGCCAGCCTGCATAGCGCGAAGTTTCCGAGTTCCAGAGTGCCTTGTCGTATGCAGATGGAAAATCTGATGCCAGGCGTTTGTAGTATTCTGATTTGGTTTTGTTGCCAGCGATTGCTTCCAGATCGGCCATATTGTTTATTGCTGTATAGAATCCTGCATTTATCCAGGCAGCGATGTGGCCTTCACGCAGACAGTCCATATATGTGGATGGCACTCCGGTGTTTGATAGTCCATTATTATCACCCGGACAGATCAACACGCCGTTCTTTCCATTCATAGTCTCAAGCATATAATCTGTGACTGCTTCAGCTTGTGGGAGCATTTTGTGCAGGAATTTGTCGTCCCTGGACCAGATATAGTCGTTGTAGATGCTGCAGACGAATCTCGGTAGTTGGTCGAAATGCTCGTGCAGGTTGAACCACTTCTCACTGTGGAACCCAGGCCATAAATAACCCTTTGCCTGTTTGCCTTCAGCGTTTACACCCGATATTTTGACCATATCGAAATACATCCGCTGGACTTTTTGGAATGGTCCATAGTTGGTCCAGCTGCATTTAAGGGTATTCCATTCATACCAGCAGGTGGAGGCGTGTATCATATCCTCGCAGCCGGAGACACCGTTGGCGCCTTCCGCCGTGCCGTAGATGCTCCAGAAATCGTTTAGAATATTGGTGACTGCAGGCTGGTCCAGAGTATAAGGCCTGTGTGCAAAGGCTGGAACCGACATTAATAGCAATAAAACGAGAGTGTAAATCCTGACGCGCATATTAATCCCCAATCTTGATAATAACCGAGTTGCCGGCTTCGACATATTGTATGAATCCCAGTTGAGGTGAGATAACTTCATAAACATTCCGGTAGCCTATTAAGCTATCTATATGTATGTCTGATTTACTCGGGCTCATTTCCAGTTTATAGTTCCCTGCCGGTTGGTCTGCAAAAACAAATTGTACAGCGATTCCTGCACTGATATCGCGAGAAGCAATTGTCTTCCAGAAGCTGCCCATCTTGCGTTTGAGTGTAAGCTTAACTGCTCCTGTCCCTGTAGTCTCTATGTCCAGTGCACTGAATGGTTGTGCGCTGGCGAAAGTTAATCCGTCAGGTTTCTGAACACCAACACGCATAATGACCATTTTGATCCGATTAGTGCGCTTGACCTCAATATCGCACGATGTTTTACCGTAAGCGATTCCCTTGCAGCTCAGTTGCGAGAGTGATGAAGGCAACTTTGGCGAAACCCTCAAGCCGGAGTCAGTCGGACGCACCCCCATAAATCCATGCAGGACTGAGACAGGCAGGATTCCTGATGACTGGTAAGTATCGGCTGATCCGATCTCCAGGAAGTGTTCCTCGTACATATCAAAAGCCCGGAACTGGTTTGTCCCCTGCGGTCCGAATGTCAGAAACTTGGGGTCTCCCTGGCATCTTTTGAGGGTCGCAGAGAGCCGGTTCCATGCGGAGTCGGCATCAAGCCATCGGAGTCTGGCCATTACGTCATAATAGCCATACCAGAGCATTGTACCGCCGTCCCGGGTAATTGCGCCATATCCATATTTATAAAAATCCCCGAGTATAGGGCGTTCTCTGAGAGACCATGAGTCCCAGTCAGCATCAGCAATCCTGACAGTGTTGGTTCTAGGGGCAGCCACAAGCTGATAGATGTCCCTGCTGCCTTTGTGCCCGCCTTTTACTGTCGCCTGCGCCTTGCCGTTATCCAGCCAGTCGAATACCATATATGCCTTGTCTGCATCCCCAAGTCCCCTGGCAAGTGCCTCCAGGTTTACATAAGTGAACCCGTAATCGTGGACTTTACCTGCAGAATCCTTCCAGCCAACATAACGTTTGGATTGAACTGACCAGAAGACCTTGTCGAACTGTGCCAGACAGGACTTAGCAAGTTTCTGGTAATATGCAGACTTATCCGGATGTCCTGCTGCTTGTTCCATATCGCGCATGGCAAGCAGGGCTGAATAGAAGCCTTCGTTGATCCACGTAACATCATGTCCTTCGCGGTAACAGTCCATAAATGTGGTAGGTTTACCAACATTGGACAATCCGTTAGCATCACCCGGGCAGGATACGATGCCTTTGGCCCCGTTCATTGTTGTCAACATATAATCCATTGCAGCTTCGACGGATGGCAGGATGGACGTGAGGAAATCCTTATTACGTGTCCAATTCCACAACTCTGCAGCAGCGCAAATATAGCGCGGAATCTGATCATAATGACTATACATCCCACGCCAGGCTTCATTGTCTTTATCCGCCCAAACAAAGCCATTGGGTTCTTTACCTTTGGCATTAACTCCGTTTACAGGAACACTCTTAAGCATATCAATAAGCTGATTGCGCATCGGATGATCCAACCAGGCAGCCTTAATTGCCATCCACTCAAGTGCATTTGTCTGGTCGTTAATAGCCGGAGTTGCTCCATTGCGTCCAACTTCACCTTCCGCCAGTCCATATATGACCCAGTAGTCATTAAGTATGCTTTGAAGTTCAGGAGGTTTTACTCCGAATGGTTTGGTAGCGGCTGAAGATGCTTGTGATATCGATAATAACAGGCAAAAGACCAGAATCAGTTTAATGGGTGAGTGGAGATATTTCATTATGAGATGTCCTCAAGAGCCTTATGAATGTGCTTGGAAACTTAAAATGCACTGCTTTACATAATAGCACATACAAATGGAATGCCGACAGGTGTGAGGAGATATTTGGACTATGTCATGTCATCAGTTATCCACTATGTCATCCTGAGGAACGAAGGATCTGCTTTCCATAGAAATAAGCAGATCCTTCGTTCCACAGGATGACAATGTGAAGTATACATTTTTGCAGAAAGTGATTAGAATATGAATCATTGGACTGAAATATGGGTATAATGCGGGGCGAGAGCTGAAATACTTGGCTGTAAGCACCCAAACGTATAGTCCCAGTTGAAGTTGCCACAGGGATGATGCATTTTATCTATATGCATGTAAATAATTATCGTTGCACCGTGCTGTTTTATATCAAGGCTGATTAGCACAGAGTGGAGATGGACATGCAAGAGATGGGTGAAGGTCCCAAACAGCAGACAGGGATTGTTGATTTAAATTCGGATGCAGCTAAGATTGCCTACCTGATCCATGAGCTGGATACCTGGTTTACTGAAGGCGTCCTGGCTCAAGACGCTTACGATAAACTCCATCAGCGCTATATCCTCGAACAGGAAACGATTCTACAACAGATTAAAGTAGTTAACCTGCTCAGCAACTCCCGTTCCCTTCGTACACTCTACAAAACAGACGATGCCCTCCACACGGTTAATGAGGCCATTGCACTCGATCCAAACAACCCGGATGCTATTTCCCTTATCGCTGGAATTTACGAAGACCTAAAGCAGTTCCGAAACGCACTTGCAGAATATGAGTCACTAGCCAAACGATATCCGGATGATGCGCTAATCACTAGTAGCGTTAGCCGTGTTCAGAAAATGCTGGACTTACAACATCAACAGGAGGAGCAGGCTGCAGAGTTGGCAAGTATTGCTGAATTGGCACACACCGGCAGCACTGATGACGCCATATCGCAATGTGAAACATTTACAAAAAACCACCCCGGTAATGCTGATGGCTATTCACTACTGGCTTCGTTGTATGTTTCAACCAACCGTATTGATGATGCGATCAACCAGCTAAATCTTGCTTTGAAGCTAACCCCGAATGATTTGCAACTCAAGGAACAAATTACGGATCTGCTTCACCAAAAATCGCACTCCGATTATGAGGAAAAGCAGAGAATACAGCGCGAACAGACCGAGGAACTACACCGCAAGCAGATGGAGAGTGCCCAGGAGTTCCTGAGCCAGGCATCCATGTTATTCACACGCGGACAATATGCACAGGCTTATATTTCAATACGACAGTCACTCTCGATAGATCACAACAATCCGGTTGCATGGGGATTGTCCGGGCGTATTTGTTCGGCTCAACAAATGTGGAAAGAGGCTGAACTTGCATGGATTCAAGCTGTGAGGCTTGATCCCGACCAGGAGGAGTGTCAGGAAGAACTCAAGAAAGCAACTGCAACCCGTATATACCAGGAACGGCCCGCATGGAATAAGCTCTGGGACAAGGCGGCTCAGGCTGTAGGAGCGTTTATGGAGGAGCGCAATATTGAATGGGTCCACATACTTGGTGCGGCTATTCTGCTGGCTGGATTAATTGGTGTCAGTGCGTGGGTAGTGACTATTCAAAAGTTATGGGGTGTAGTTGGTAAGGTGTTTGTTGCGACTGCTCCTATTGCTCTGTCAGCTTTGTTCTTCTATTCCGGCAATAAACTGCGCGAGACTCTCCGGGCTACGGCGGTAACTCTGACGGTTATTGCGTCGGTATTACTGCCTCTGGATATGATTATATCCAGGCCCCTCTTCCCGATATTCTTCCACTGGGACTGGTACCACCATCTGCTTGCAGTCAGCATAATCTCTACACTGGTCTATACTGCAGTGCTGTCGGTTGCGCGGACACGGACACTTGCTACGTTCACTGCGATTGGTTTTCTGCTGACTAACTTCTTCTTCATACGCAGCTTTACAAGTATTACCCCGAGCAGTGAGGGCATATGGCTGGCTGTTATTGGATTTTGCTATATGGTCACAGCGCGTTATGTGCGCGGCTGGGGACATGCCCCACTGGATACACCAATCGATGTGCTTGCGCATGTCGCTATGGCATGGGCACTCGGCGTAAATGTGTTTCCCGGTGCTACGCTGCAATCCGGAGGAGTTCAGTCTGTCAGCAATATTCTGGCAGTCAGTGTGGCGTATCTAGCTGCAGCTTATATTTCCAATGAAGTCCGCTATCTTCCGGTTTTTGCAATGGTGCTATTTGGATTTATTGTTCTTGCACTAAAAATGAGCGGCATCGGTATTGAAGGGTGGTATTTCTATGGACTGTCATTTAGTGTCATAGGATGCATTTTTCTGGGAATGGCGCCGGTCAGTCTGACTCAGGATAAAGAGACCTTTGCAGGATGGTATCAATGGTTGGGACTTGGAGTCACGTCGATTTCAATTGTAGCTGTGTTGGGCAAAGGCATAGTTGCTGTATCGCTGGCCCAAATGCTGCCAACAGGACCTGAGCTGCTATCGAGTCTTATAACGTGTCTCATTGTTGGTATATTCTACTCCGCAAGCAGTGTCTGGCTGCAGAAACCGCGATTGGGGTATGCAGCAACCACTGTATTCACATACTCAGTGATATTGATTTTGAGAATGCTGTCCAGACAGACTTTCGAATACACATTCTGGATAATGTTGTTTGCGCTGGTTATGGTATCACTGGGATACTACATCAAACGTGTGCGAGATGAGTATGGTCGAGTACTCTTGAACAGCGGATACATACTCGCTGCTGGCGCAAGTATTGTCTGTATCGCTATGTGGCTGTATAAGATAGCAGAAGGCGGACCTGCATTGGCTGGTTATCGTGACGCTGCATGGCTGGTGATGTTACTGTCAACAAGCATGTATGGAATAACTGCTCGTTTGTTTCAAAGATCCGTTTACATATATGCAGCGCTTGTATCTGCAACTGTGTGGTGGGCTGCGAGTTTCTCCTGGCTGGATTTGCACTACCTCTATTCATTAATAGGAGCAGAGACCAATTATGGTCTATACTATCTGCCATTCGTAACTCTTCTTGTGTTGCTAGAGAGAAAATATAAAAGCCAGGATTCCATTGAGTTGGCTAAGCCGTTTGAAGTAGTTTCGCTGCTTGTATCAATTACCATGTTGGTATTGCAGTGTTACTATTTCTCGAACTCACAAGTTTTTCTTCACAGTGCATGGATTAGTCTGCTTTTATACTCAGTGCTGTTTGCCTGGCAGTCGTGGGACAAGCGGGGTGTGGCTCTATTTGGTCTATCCGTGAACTCCGGAAGTGTTTATACCTATTTATCTATGTTTGCTCTTTGGGGTTCGGTGTATTGTGGACTCAATGATGAGGTGATTAATAGAGTTATCGCAGCAACTCTGTTCACTGCACTCTATATGACTACTGCCTGGACTCTTGCTGCAAAACGAGATTCTGAGTTTGCGAAGACTCCATGCATACTCGGACTTGTGTTATTGTCGATAGATGTCCTACTTGCAGTCGGGGCATGGTTCTCTACTCTCGGTGAATATGACAGATTGATTGCATTCATTGTAACCGCTGTTGCTGCTGTTATATATGGTATCTACAGCATAGATACCCGCAACCGTTGGTCGCAATGGGCAACAATGTTAACGCTTTCCACTGCATATGGGCTGGCAGGTGCCCAGTGGGTGATCCCTCACTTCTCAGCCGAGACTGCCAATTACGGCATCTGGTTCTGGCCACTGGCTGCATTGCTGGCTTGGTGCGGTCATGTTCTTCACAAGCACCAGGAAACAGAGTCTGCGTGGATAATGCTCTATACTTCGGCAGCGCTGGCTGCAATTTCTCTACTTATACAACCATTTTATAGTGTGCAGACTGAGTTCATTGCATTGTTTGCATATGGAGGATTGTTTACCTGGGCAGCAGTGGCAACGAGATCATGGGTCTCCGGTGAATGGGCTGATTATCTGAGCATGAATTTTACATGTATAACCTCTGTTTTGCTGACAATTGGCTGGCTGGTCATGTTTGAGTTCATTGGGAAAATCTATGCTCAATATGCTCTATGTCGAAGCATTGCAGCATTGACCGGGGTTATGTGGTGTGCAGTGGCATTTCGGATGTCTCAGTTAGCAGAGAAACGTGAATGGCATTGGTGGGCACGACCACTCCTTTGGTCGGCAATCTTCTTCGGGTTGTTGTGGAACATTTGGCCGATAGTCTGGCAGCAATCTATATTGCATTTTTCAACTATGACATCAGTGTCGACTATTGTACTCTTCACATGGATTGCAGTTACACGCGGAAAAGATGAGATTGTTTGGTATGGCTCTTTTGTTGCCGTCATTGGATACGTAATCCTCTTTTATAACCAGGGGGAAATGCAGGATGCGATTCAACCATTATTCCAGCTGGTAGTGACTCCAGCTGTATTAGCTGTCTGTATGGGATATATCAGCAAACACTTTCGATCAGTGGAAGCTTCTCACGCAGCAACTATAGCAGCTGGATGGGGCTACTTAGTGTTTGTGCTAGCGTGGGCGAATGCTGTGGGAGCAGATTTAATATGGTGGTGTCCGGCATTTGCCATATATGCTTTAGCCATTCTTTACGTTTCAAATATTGTAAAGAATAAGGGATATGCCAATCTGGCAATTGCTCCATTGTGCGGGAGCAATGTGTTTTTATTCCTGGCAGCTTGTTGTATCATATTTCCCTCTTCAGTTGGAGCTAGTTGTCATAGGCTTATCGGTATTACAACACTAGCTATTTGCACAGTTACATATATCCTGATGACTTACTGGCGCAGGTGTGAGTGGTATTTGTATCCTGGATGCATTGTCGCTGCTTTTGCATGGGCTATAGTTGACTGGGAGCATTTACTGAAGCTTGCGAACCCGAACTATGGATTGATTTTAATTCCCTTAGTGCTGTTGTTCGGTGGTATTTCCTACGTTATCCGCAACAGAATTAAAGGCAAATATGCTATACCTCTTTGGCGGTCGGGATTGGTGCTGTCAATTATATGTGCTCTTATCCAGTTGTATGTAGATTGGTCCCATATACCTGTCACTTTTTGTATTACGATGTTTATTCTGACTGCACTGTATACTGTAGGTTCATTCCTGGACCGTGATGAACCGAAGCGTGTGGAATTCTTGACTTATCTGGCGTGTTTATCATTGCTGATAGGTGTTGCCTGTATTCCGATTCCGAATAATCGTATACTATTCACTCATCCGACGATGTCAGCAATCTATGCGCTTATCGGCCTTGGATGGGCAGGGAAATCGCATTTCTTTAAAGGTAGATCATGGTTTTGCTGGACACAACCTCTCTTTATATCTGCCGTTTGTGCGGAGGTTATAGCGGTAATTATTGCCGTTATACATCCGGTGGGTGCAGCTCTAGTTTGGGATGTGTCAGCAGTGATGACTGCATCCGCAGTGCTGGCGTTGATTGCATACTCGACCAATAATAAATCGTTAATCCATTTGTCCGGTAGTATGGCACTGTTAGGGAGTATAGGACTATGGTTGCAGCCGCAATCCCACTCTGGTATTTACAAGTGGATCATATATTTGCCGACCGCTGTTCTTGCCGTAAGCGCAGTCATCACAGCCCGGATAAATAAGTCACTAGAGTATGGCTGCTGGTCGGTAGTGTTGTTGTGGGTAGGGTTTTGCGGTTTTGCAATATCATCAAGTTCCCCACCGCTGCATCCTATACCCGTTTACGCCATTCTATTTGCCATAACAATGTTTACCTGCTCGGTGTTGTATCAACGAATAGCCAGGGACCTTGAGATTGAATTGTTTCACCTTCTGGCTGCACTCTCCGGACTGGTGGCATATTGGTATATTGCGGTGCTTATCCACACAGCTGTTCCATCATTCTATAATCCTGAAGAACACTCTGCCATTGTGATCTTGCCTTACGCAATATTTATGGCCTGGGTTTGCGGAAGGTTGAGAGATAAAGCTGGAGCTCCATTATACTCCACATATGGTGCAGTCGCACTTTGTCTGGGATTGTCTGGCACTGTGGCAAATATCTATTCTAGTGACAGTCAAGTTGTGAGGACGGTGATATCGGCATTGTATACAATCAGTTTTACCTGGGCTGCCGGCAGGTTTGCATCCAGATTCCTTGTGTATATCACAAACGCCAGCGCGTTATTAACATGGTACCTGCTCTACCATGCCCTTGGATTGCCTGATCCGGGTGACAACCTGCCGATATTTGGAGCCTGGTTTGCAGCTCTCGGAGTCTTGATGGTTTCAGTTGGAGTTGTATTTGGAAGAATTAAGGCAACTTCGGACCTGGCAGCGGTTGAATATTCAATAGGAACTACCCTGAGTTCGTTGTCTGCCTTTATAGCACTACTTAACACTCAGTCACACCAGGAGTTAGGCCGATGGACGGTTTTAGCGCTGCTTCTGAGTACCGTTACCCACAGCGTTATGGCATTGATTTACCGTAAAGTGGCGTATGTCCATGCAGGATTCATTGGGATACTATCAAGTTTATATCTGTTCTTTTATGGTCAGTTAGAACTAAGAGTAATCGATATATACGCTCTGCCGATCGGTATCTATCTCCTGGCACTGCCTGCCATATGCAGTTATGTTGGATACAAGATACGCCCTAATCCTTGCTATACAGCAGGCCTTATTATTATGCTGGGTTCCGGGCTCATTACCATGATGAGCACAGGATGGGGGAGTTGGAACAGCTACCTGATGCTTATAGAGAGTGTAATCGCGTTTCTATATGGATTGACCAGGCATGTAAAAGCATTCTTTTTCTTTGGTGCAGTTTTCAGCACTATGTGGGCGTCAGTGCTGATACGGGACTCCGTAATCAGGGAGTTGCACGGAGGTACACTGGTTGCCGGGGTGCTGGGGATCATTGTAGGTGGCGGACTAATCTTATTCGCTTCACGCTCGGAACAAAAGAGGGCTGAATTGCTGGATTCCATGAGGCAGGCAGTTCAATCTTTCAGAGAGTGGGAATAATGCGCAATATTATATTATAGAAATGTGTATTGATTTGTGCACAAACAGTTGTTAGGTAAGAGATCCTGTTGGACTTAACAACACCGCGGAAAGGTATGATGGTACATATGCTTAATACATCCGTGAGTCCCGCTGCAGCGGTCATAATGAACTCGGTCGTCAAACTACTCTACAAAAGAGAATCTGAAAAAGCTGTCCGGATGTTGATCCGCATGCCAGAAAAAGTCTTACACAAAGAACCACATATTGTCCATGAAGCCCTGGCTGATGCACTTTTTAGAGCGCGTTCTGATGATCCTGTAGAAAAGTGCGTCATTCATTTTGGTGAAGGACTGTGCAGATATCGTGCTGGGAATGTGCACAAAGCAGTCGCAGCCTATGAAGGTGTAGTCGAACTTTGCGATTTGCTGCCCCCAACAATCGATGCCTGGGCACTGAAGAGCAGTGCTATGTGTTCTTCAGCCTTTGCACTATACAGGACAAGTAATCTTGGTCAGGCGATTCAGCTTGCACGTTCTGCTGCAAATCTAGCCAGACAGCATGGAGCTTTGTGGCTTGAAGGCTCTGCCAGACTGGCACTTGGAAATGCATTGCGATATCAGCCTGGAGAAAGGGCCAGAGCTCGTGCATCTTTAGAAGAAGCTTACAGGCTCTATAGTGCTGCTCAGCCACCTGATAACCTGGCATTAGCGGTCATACGCAGGCAGGAAGCCAGACTGGCGATGGATGCTGGACAGGCTTCGCAGGCCCTCAGCCTTATTAGAGAAGCCACTGTGGGTTTTCGACGTGCGAATGAGCACCGCGCTCTCGCCCACGCCAAAATAGATCAGGGCTGGGCGCATCTATATTTGCGGTCTCTTGCTGTTGCAACTGAATGTGCAGTGGAAGCACATCAGCAGCTTGAAGAGATAGGGGATCGCAGCGGACTGAACAGGGTTTGGAGGCTACTCGGTTGGGTGAAAATCGAGCAAGGTAAATTCGATGAAGCTGTCATTGAGTTTCATAAGGTCGTTAAATATGGCGTAGACATGATGGATGAGGACAGACAGTCCTATGGTCAGATTGGCCTGGCGTGGGCACACTTTCATGCGGGACGACTCAAAGATACACAAAAGGCGCTGGACGCTGCTGAAACCCTGATGCGAACAAAGTGGTATTCTCTAGAAGGACTTTATTGGCAGGCCCTGGATGCTGCAATGAAAATCAGGCGTAAGGTTAAGGATGATCTGCCAAACCGAATTCGGCGATTGCGTTCAGTGTTGACGCGATTCGGAGCTCCTCCATTAACTGCTGTATGTATGGCGCTTATAGGATATGAGCTGGTCCAGCAGAACCGGCTTCGTGAAGCAGCCCCAATTATCAAAGAGACCCTGAGTGCTTCCTCTCAACTGGACGCCGCTGTCTGGACAGAACGGTTTATGAGTACTGCCAGTTCTGTAGATATTCGTGAATGGATTGCTTCGCTTGTAACCGAGATGAGCGAACATGAGAATCTGGCAGTACAGTATGAAACAATGAGAATTTGTTCAATTGCCGGGCTGCACGACGTCAAGAATCTGGCTACAAGTGCATATTCCGAATTGGAAGTGCTGTCATATGAAATGGAAAACCTGCCAGCTCCTGTGTTATCGGCCAGAGATATGGCGTTCAGGGCCGGTAGGTTGGCAGCCGAGGTAGAATCCCAAATTATCAATTGCAACACACAGATGCTGGTAAGTACCAGGCCGTTGGATATTACTGCATTCCTGGAGGGACAACAGGAGACTATAAACAGATCATCGCATCTGGGTATGTGCCTGGTCGATGTGGAAGAAGATCTGCCTGCAGTGCTTGCAGATGAGCGATACCTGACAAGGGTTTTTGGCAATTTCAAAAGCAATGCCGAAAAGTACGCACCTGGATGCGATATCACACTTATAGCTCGGATGGGTACAAGTAAGAAGCGTGAGATAGTTGTGCAATTTGCAGATAATGGGCAGGGAATGGATCCGGAAGACGCAGAAATTGCTTTCAATGCCTTCAAGAACCCTGAAGATTACAGGCAAAGGCGAACCAACCACGGCAGCGGTTTTGGACTGCACTACTGCAAGCTGGTAGTCGAGGCGCATGGTGGAAGAATCTGGGTAGATCCTGGACTCGGCCAGGGAGCAATCTTTTATTTTACGTTACCAGCACAGTAACCATGCAGGACGGTTGGATTCTTTGATTCTCTAGGACGGCATGTGATTGGATGACAACCCACCGACTGCCCTGCTTATCGCCAGGATGTTCTCCAGTGGGGTATCCGGTTGAACAGTGTGGCTTGCTGCCATAATATAACCACCCCCATTGGACATCCCATCAATCAAACTCCGAGTCTGTCTGTAGACTTCTTCAGCAGTTGCGTTGATCAACAATTCCTGTGTGTCCAGTCCGCCCATGAATGCCAGTCTGTTGCCATATTCAGATTTGAGCTCCAGAGGGTCCATCCCTGGGCAGAGAGGTTGAATGGGATTGAGCACATCGACTCCTATTTCAATCAGATCGCCAATTATCGGACGAATAGCCCCGCATGAGTGATAAGCTACCAGCACACCGGGACGTGCTTCCTTTACAGCTGATATGATGGATGCCAAACGAGGTTTGAGCAACTCACGCCAGAGGGGTGGGGATATCATCATTGCTTCCTGTCCACCAACATCATCTCCGAGCCATATCCAGTCCACTGGATACTTGAGAGCTTGCAGGCACAGCTGTTTGGTGAACTCAGCAGCATGGTCAAAGAAAACTTCTACAGCTTCTTTATCAACCAGCATATCAACAAGCAGCATTTCCATTGACCTGATATGGTAGCAGGGCTCGAAAATAGAACCTGATACATCAACACCAATGAAGTATTCATCAGAATACTCGTTGCATAGTTGAGAGAGCTGCGAATAACGCTCATCATTGTGAGGGTCAGGGAACCTGTAGTCTATCAGTGAAGACGCATCCGCATTTGCCAGGGGATTGCGGCAGACCTGGTTGTACCAGCCTTCTCTTGTCCAGCTTACTCCCCAATCATCTATATACACTTCGCCTGGTGTCAGATTTCTAAACATCTCGCGGTTGATGCTTATGTGTACGGACTTAATGTCATTACCCAGCATTGAGTCAGCAGTGTCTTGATCCCAACCATAGCGTTCTTGAAACATATCATAAACCGCAGGATGATACCACATCCACATCGGAATGCGATCTACCTCTTTACGCTCCAGTGCATTGTATACTCGCTGTTTTGGGATCATAAATATTGCCTCTATATGTGGGTGTGTGATTGTTTACATGATACATGTAAAGTCAAACCCATTGTCAAACACAACACATTATTTTATGAGGCTATTGTCATCCTAAAGAGAGTGTTGTCATCCTGAATGCAATGAAGGATCTGCTTTCTTGAGATCCTTCATTGCATTCAGGATGACACTGTAATGTGTATTTGATTGTATAATGGTGCCTGTGAACTTATAATCGGAGGCATTATGAATAAACAGATGATCGAGAATTGCCTGGTCAACAGGTTTGATATGACTAACATCAAGACCGGGTTTGTAGATAGATACAGCCACTGTGTTGTATCGGTGAATGGGAAGTGGCTGGAACTGTCTGAGCTCTCCACGCGCGGATTAATCGGATGGCGCGAGACCGTTTGTGCTCCTCTTTGTCGCGTAGGATTCACTCCGGGAGATGGTGACGAAAAGCTCAACCGGTTCTATATACAGGAGAGCAAATACCTTCCCTGGGTGGTTGTGCAGAATGGCAAGTATCTGTTCAACGAAAGCAAATATATTGATGTTAAGGCGATGCTGTATTCGCCTGATTTTAATATACTGACATGGAAGATCGATCTTACCTGCGGACCAGACTCTGATGCTGATATTAAGCTTGTTCTATCGGGCATTCTGGTTGCGCCTGAGAATGCACACACAGTCAGGAAGTGCACAAACGGGGTAGCTTGCATCTTCGAGCCAGGCATAAAGCAGTCGAAATATGTCCATTTTCCACAGATAGATGATAGACAGCCTGCATGGTCCGTCCGATGTGATCAGTTTGAACGTATAAATATAGACCACCAGCGCAGCACGTATAATATCGACTGCAGTCTGATACATTTGGAAGCAGGTGAAACAAAGACGATCTATGTGCAGGTGGATTATCTTCATTTACCTGATGAAGAAACATCCAGCTGGCAACCAGGACCAATGCTAGGTTGTGATAACTCAAATGAAATCATATCCGAACGCAGAGACTTCTGGTTAAACACTCTTAAGCACGCAGCAGACGGAGACGGGGATGTCGTACGCAAGCTTCGCAGTGCTGCCGGTTTGATGCGATGCGGGTACCAGTGGAGGGAAGAGGTTTGCGGGCAGGAGCTTGTCGCAAGCAATTGTTCGATCACATCCTGGTGCAGCACGGCTTTCTTCTGGGATTCCCTGATATCGTCCATCGGTATCTCTCTGTTCGATAAGAAATTAGCAAGTGACACCGTAAAGGCTCTATATCTTAGGCAGCGTGATGATGGTTGCGTGCCGACTCACAGCTATGAACACGCCCTCGGGTCTACCTTCTATCCTCAGGCTCCGCTGACAGGATGGGCCATGGTCCACATGTTGAACAATGGTATGGACATTGAGGCAGTTAATGAGCTTGTTCCTACTGTGGACAGGCTGCAGGATTGGTTTGAGCAGACCCAGGACCAGGATAAAGACGGCCTGTATGAGTGGCGGTTTACCGGATGCCCTGCAGACAACAGCCCTCAGTTCGATCACTACTCTGCTCCTTTGGGTAAATTGGAGCTTTGGAATATCTATCTACCTCCGGTTGCATCAGTCGGTCTAAACAGCTATCTGATAATGGAGATGAAGTCGCTGGCTCATATTGCAAGGCTACAGGGGGATTCTGCGCGGTCTTCTGTGCTCCTTACTAAAGCTGACGCGTTAGGTGAAAAGCTCAAAGAGATTTGTCTGCACAAGAGCGGGGTTTTCTTCGATTATGATCAACACCTACGGGCTCACAATACTGCACTGACGTTATTCAGCTTTCTGCCAATATGGGCCGGAGTCAGTATCGATGAAGATATAAAACGTAATTTAATTGAAAATTATCTGCTGAACAAAGAGCATTTCTTCGGGGATTATCCATTCCCTTACCTGGCCTATTCAGAGGATGCATATACTCCGCAAGGCTACTGGAGAGGACGAATCTGGCCGCACACCTGCCTTTGGATGCTTGAACTGCTCTGGGCGAACGGTTATGAGAAAGAAGCTGATGAAGCCGCACGCAGACTGCTGCTCATGATGGGCCAAAAGGAAGAGATACTTGAGAACTATTTCTCTAGCCCTCAAATCCCTGGAGGAGGAGAACCTGACTACAACTGGTCGTTCTCAAGCTACCTGTATATTGAAAACCACCTATATAGGCAGCCGGTGATTTCTGTAGTTGGGTGACATTACAATTCCTGTCATCCGGATCGTATCGCCCGGTACCTGTCATCCGGTTTATGTCATCCTGAGGAACGAAGGATCTGCTTTTCTTGCAGAATTCACACTGTAGAAACAGATCCTTCGTTCCTCAGGATGACATAGTTCGCATATTTCAAGGCTGTCCGCTTATTTTCTGACTACCAGCTTTATTATGGCTGGGGAACGGGATTGGATTGTTATCTTCAGGTTGCTTGATAGCTTTGTAGCAATAGCCTGTGACCATTTGGAGGCTGTCCAGTCTGAGCGGGTTATATTTGTTCCTGGTTTGATTCCCCAGTCTTTGGTGTTCCATGGGATCGTAATTGTCTGAGCTGTATCGGTGTGGTTTGCCAATACTATTCCGATCTCCCCTTTGGCTGAACGGTAACATTCTGCGAGGACTACAGGTAAGTCGTAATCGACCTTCTCAGTTCCCGGCCATATGTCCCAGCTTCTTTTAACCTTCGGCAGAGCGCTCAAGTCCGGAGTGCGCAGGAACTCTCCAGAATACAGGAACTCCAGTCCCGATCTGCGGGCAGTGCTGTATTTCTTAACCAACTCCAACTGCTGAGACATTTCAGGTTTATTCAAATGGAACAGGTCTGTGTTGAACCATCCCAGTTGACGTCCACGAACAAGGTTGAAAGCAAGTTTGGAATTGAATATATCAACAGAATTGACTTCGCCAGAGTGTACATAGACGCCGATTTCGGTTGTCCTGCCTGCATGGACGCTCTGGAAAATAGGCAGTGAATCAGCGCGCATATCGGCGTGGGCATTCAGTTGTCCAGTGCATTTTCCTATGTATACTTCCTGTAGACCCTCACCTGTAGTTACAAAGGACTTTTTCAACGCCAGCGTCTTGTCCAGGATAGCTGCTGATCCATCGTGATCGTATGTACCACCGTGCCATGGGTGCTTATGGTTAGTTGCATAACATACACATGGGTAGAAATTGACCTGGTCCCAGTAGATTGCATCTACATTGTAGTCATTGATTACCTGTTTCGCGATACCGATCATCTTATTCTGCCAGTAATCGTTGACGATACACATAGGTACCATTGGGCTCTCCGATCCACCCGCCCCAAATTCAAAATATGGTTTGCCGGATGGTTTCTGCCTGGCGTAATCACTCGCTCTTTCCTCAGTCCAAATAGGTAGTGTGGTATCGCAGAGCTGGATATTGATATATGGCATTACGCGTATTCCGGCAGCCTGCACTCTTTTGACCGCCTTTTTAAACCCGGCAGGCGCTGGTAGATAGTCAGGATATCTATAATCATGTTGAGCATATTTCTGCCAGATATACCAGTGGATGCCGAATGGTTCACCCAGCTTTTTTCTCAAGTCTACAAGGTCGTCCGCGAAATCGAGCATTTTATCATCATCATGAGACCAGGTAGCCCCAATTATCCACACTGATAAATTCTTGAACCAATCGGGAACGTCTTTCCTAACGGCCAGGGATTTCATCTGCGGGAGAGTTGAAGTCCATGTTCTATAACGTTTGGCTGCATCATACCAGTCTCCTCTGATTGGTCCACAGACGACTGGATAAGGCAGGGTCCATGTTGAATTGATCGCGGTCTTTTCTGCATAGTGAGTTATTGACATATAGAAAGAGGTCTTGGATCCTGTTGTCCAGCATGTGAAGCTCTTGTGGTAGTATTTTGGATCATATGATGCTAAGTATAACGCTCCTCCCAGTCCATTACAGTAGCTCAATACCTGAACAGACATGCCGGAAGATGGTACCTCGGTATATCCCGGGCCAGCGATACCTACTGTTCGGGGAGACATATACTTAACCCCGGAATATGCAGGCACTGCAATATAATCAGTTTTATCAGAACCTGGAAGATCGGATGCCAGTCCGTGCAACAAAGGGAACTGGGTTTCCAGCAGGGGAGTAGGGGACTTGTTCTCTATGCTTAACCCCCAGGTAAACAGGCTTGTTTTAGGGTCTAGAGTAATCGTAACTGTCGCGCTGATAGTTCCGCCATCCTGGACTGGTGCATCGATAAAATGTAGTTCCCATCCAGGTGAGTTTGCAGATCCTATTTTACGATATGTACGCTTTGAGAAATTCGACCCGGAGAATCCTTTGGCCACATCGGGATTATCTCCCATACTGATCCCGAATATGTCCCCACCGGAATCTTTTACATAATTGGTCTTGCCAACCAGATCGGTGATCTGCTGCAGTGTGAAGTTATCCTTGTTGATTGACAACTCTACTTTACTGTCGCGAAGAACCAGATTATTACCGACCATTATAGATTCAGCTTTTCCTGTTGCGATAGAAATGGATGCAGCTAATAGAAACATGAGCCCAAGAGTAAATATCAGATGTGCTTTTATTTTCATTACAACCCCACATGAAATCAGATGCATTCCGTTTATTGTAGAGTATCAGGTGTTGAAGAAGCAACAGGATATGGTTATGGGTTACCATGTATCAAGTATTGGAGAATATATCTGCGATTAAAGTATGCAATCATCAACCCTTAAGAACCTCGTCACATTACCGATAATGACTATGAGGGCGTTATAGATGACAATACGTAAAAAAGCAGGACTGATAAAATTGATCGGGCTGGTGAGCATGCTCATTGGTCTGTTTTGTATCGGTAGTACAATAGTTCAGAATGGGTTTGCTAAGGCTGAAAAAGCTGAGACAAAACTTAGCGTTTTGCGTACCACACGAACAATAAAACAGCTTACTGATGGCCTTGTGGAAAAAGCAAAAGACTGGGGGAATTATGACGTTGCATACAAATTTATGCAGGATAGAAATCCGTCATATATAAATGAAAACATAACAGTAGAAGCCCTGGGTAGTCTGAAAGTCGATATGGTTTCGATACTCGATACTTCAGGTCGCTCTATTATTACCCGTGTTCTGGATTCAGATAGAAGCAGTTGGAAAACTTGTCCGAATGACCTTAAGGATACGCTATCGAGGATTGCACTCAATCGTGGAATAGGTAAAACCCCTAAAAGCTTAAGTGGGGTGATTATACTTGCATCCGGTCCTATGCTTGTTGCTTCAGAACCAATATTAACCAGCACTGGAAGGGGACCTGCACGTGGTGTGATGATCTTTGGGACATATTTGGATGATGAGCAACTGTCTCAAATTGATCAGCTAGCTCAGGTTGTTGCCAGTGTTTATTCGATCCAGGATGATGTGCCGACCGATGAAACTGATCGGATTTGCGGAAAGCTTGAAAAGAATGACGTTTATGTAGAACCCCTTTCTTCGGAACGAGTTGCTGGATACACTCTGTTGAACGATCTATGGGGACAACCTGCGCTATTATTAAATATACTAATTCCCCGCCATATTTATCAGCAAGGAAACAAAAGCGTTCACGCGTTGCTGATCTACCTTGCAATATTTGGATTACTAGCCGCTGTCTTTGAGCTTCTTATGACTGAAAACCTGGTGTCTAAACGGCTTTACAAGCTTAGCAGGGAGGTAAGTCGAATTGGTACTACTGAGGACCAGAAACGCAGGCTGGAAGTAGTCGGTAATGATGAGTTATCCCAGGTTGCATTCTCGGTTAACAATACACTGGATGCCCTGGAACAAACCCAGTCAGAACTGCGGGAGAATGAACACAGACTAAAATCCATTCTAGATTCAGTGCAAATTGGTGTTTTCCTGATCAACCCGGAAGACCACTCAATTATAGATGCAAATATAACTGCCCTTGATATGATTGGTGCAACAAAAGAAAGCCTTGTTGGCAGGATGTGCCACCAGTGTATATGCCCCGCTCAAGTGGGTTGCTGTCCAATAACAGACTTGAACCAGAATGTTGATAGTTCAGAGCGTATATTAATCAGAATGGATGGAAGTCCGATACCAATCCTGAAAACTGTAGTCACTACTGTTCTCAATGGACAAACGGTGTTGATAGAGAGCTTTGTGGACATTTCTGAACGAAAGAAAGCCGAAGAAGCATTACGTAAGGCACATGATGAATTGGAAATAGGGGTAGAGGAACGGACTGAGGAATTGGCTAAGGCCAATTTGGCTCTCCGGAGCGAAATTGCTGAAAGGGAGCAGGCTGTCCAGGAAATATATGCCAGACTTCGATATGAGGAGGCAATTGCTGCATGCTCGCAGGCATTCATGGGGATCAGCAAAATTGAAGATATACTAAATGTTGCAACAGATAGTCTGTTAACCGCGACAGGCAGTAGTAGAGTTTACGTGTTTGAGAGCTTTGAAGATCCTTTGATCGGTATATGCATGCGGCAGATTGCCGTAAGTCGTGCCGAGGGTATATGTCCGCCTTTGGATAATAGTTGTTTTCAACAGGTTCCTTGTGAAAGTGTTTACTCAAGGTGGTATAACGAATTGTCCAGTGGACATTCTATCATGGGACCAGTATCATCTCTACCGGGATCAGAACAAGCAATACTAATTGAACAAAATGTGAAATCTGTGCTGTGCATACCCGTATTCGTAAGTGGGAATCTGTATGGGTGTATTGGTTTTGATGATTGCATAAATAACCATGTATGGAATGAATATGACATAAGGATGTTATGGACAGCAGCAGAGATGATCGGGTCATATATAGAACGTACCCGCGCTGAAGAAGAGATTCGTATTATTAATAGCAAGAATGAAAAATTACTTCTATCGATATCTTCGGCTTTGATCGTCTGTGATGCCACAGGTGGTATCCAGGAATGGAATAAAGCAGCTGAGGATATTCTAGGCATTCCTTCCACAGAAGCCATAAACCACTCATTGCTAGATATGAATTTAGAATGGGAGGATGATGGATTCCCATTAATGATTCTCGAATCTATCAACAAGGGTGAACAGACCAATTTGGGACATGTTTCCGTTGTCAGACCTGATGGTCGAAGTGTGGCTTTGATGCTTACTACAGCACCCATCATTGACGGCAGTGGTCATTTTTTGAGTTGTCTGCTTTCCTGTTCCGACGTGACTGAACTTAGAACACTGGAAGTCCAGTTACAACACTCACAGAAGCTGGAATCTATTGGTCAGCTTGCTGCTGGTATTGCTCATGAAATGAACACTCCGATTCAATACGTTGGAGATAATACACGCTTCCTGCAGGAATCATTCGGACCGATGCTGGAGGTTTTTGAGGTTCAAAATGAGGCATTAGAAAAGGCTAAGGATGGTAGTCTTGATAGGGAAATGCTGGAGAAAGTAGAAAGTGTCAAAGATGATGCAGATATTGAATATCTAATACAACAGATCCCGAAAGCCACAGAGCAGTCCCTGGATGGTATAAACCGGGTAGCCAAAATAGTCCGTGCGATGAAACAGTTCTCACATCCAGGAGGTGTTGAGCATACTGACGAGGATCTTAATGGAGCTATAGAAAGCACTATTACAGTCTCCAGAAATGAATGGAAGTATGTTGCCGATTTAGTGACAGACCTGGATGCTGGAATGCCTTTAGTGCCGTGTATGATAGCCGATTTGAATCAAGTTATATTGAATTTAATAGTAAATGCTGCTCACGCTGTAGGCGATGCGCGTGAGAAGCTTGGTACAAAAGAAAAAGGCAAGATAACTGTTAGCACCCGACAAGACGGAGACTGGATAGAGATCCGAATAGGTGACACTGGCACAGGTATTCCGGAATCTATTCGACAGCGTGTTTTCGAGCCATTCTTTACAACTAAGAAAATCGGTAAAGGCACAGGACAGGGGCTTGCATTGGCGAGATCAATTGTCACAAATATGCATGGTGGAACCATTACTTTCGAGAGCACAGAGGGTGAGGGAACTACTTTTATTATTCGGATTCCGCTGTTGCGTGAGGCTGCATAAGGGAAACGACTGTTGAAATGTCCTGGAAGTGATGAGACAAATGGAAGAAAAAAAGCAAATACTGTTTGTAGATGATGATCCGTATTTCCTAAAGGGACTGTTTCGTGCACTCCATCAGATGACTGATACATGGACGATGTTATATGCAGAATCTGTTGATGAAGCTCTGGAGATCATCTCGCAAAATGCAGTGGATGTTGTAGTCACCGACTTTCGGATGGATGGTAAAGATGGTCTTGACCTATTGCAGATTATCAACGAATCCGAGGATACATGTGATATTCCAGTAGTTATGCTGACCGGTAGTGATGAAGCCGATCTTAAGAGACGTGCTCTGGAGCTTGGAGCGGCGGATTTACTGGGTAAACCGGTAATCCGAGAAGACCTGATTGCCAGAATTAAAAGTGTATTAAGACTCAAGGATTCACAAGATGCACTGAAAACGATGAATCAGGTTCTTGAGATTAGGGTCCAGGAACGCACAGCCGAACTTGAGCAATCACGGCTAGAGATGATCTGGCGTTTGGCAAAGGCTGGAGAATATCGAGATGAGACCACGGGAAACCACGTACTGCGTGTTGGTCACTTCAGTAGAATAATCGCAAATGAGCTTCGTGCTGATAGAGATTATTGCCAGTGTCTGTTTCTAACAAGCCCTTTACACGATATTGGGAAGATAGGTATTCCTGATGCGATTTTAAATAAGCCTGGTAAGTTGACTGATGGAGAGCGTTTGATTATGCAGGGGCACTGTCAGATAGGAGCAAAGATACTATCACGTTCAAAGTCGGATGTTGGTCCATTGAGTGTCTATTCTTTTTCAACTAGTACCATCGAGAAAGCAGGAGATAATGGACTTATAGAAATGGCTGCAACTGTTGCTTTGAGACACCATGAGCGCTGGGATGGAACCGGATATCCTGACCGATTAGCTGGCAACGACATCCCTCTGGAGGCGTTGATTGTTGCCGTAGCGGATGTCTATGATGCGTTGAGTTCAGACCGACCATACAAAATTGCCTTTCCACAGGATAAAGTGTTAAGTATGATGCATGAGCAAAGTGGTTTACAATTCAGCCCTGAAGTGCTCGCAGCCCTGGAATCTTCACTGGATGAGATTGAGAGCATTAGGCACCAACTCAAGGATGTCATTGTTGAGAAAGAACTAGAGGATGCTGCTTAAGATGATTAGGATATTGTTTGTTGACGATGAACAAAATGTGCTGGAAGGCCTGCAGAGGCTACTGCGTCCGATGCGTAAAGAGTGGGATATTGAGTGTGTCGAAAGTGGCGCAGTTGCATTGGAATTACTTGGAAAGTCGGAATTCGATGTAGTTGTCTCTGATGTAAAGATGCCGGAGATGGATGGAGTCGAATTTCTCAGTGAAGTAAGGACACATTTTCCGAGTATAGTCAGAATAGTATTATCCGGGCATTCAGATCGCCAATCGATAATCAGAAGCCTCGCATCTACCCATCGGTTCCTTTCAAAACCTTGTGATTCCGAAACCTTAAAATCGTCGATATCAGCTGCTTGTGCACTAAGAGACATGCTCGGAAACAGCAATCTGCGTACACTTGTGTCCGGAATGGATACCTTACCCAGTCCTACAGGAGTCAGTCAGCAACTAACCAAAGAGCTTGGTTCTCCGGAGGTTTCAATATCACGCATTGCCCTGATCATCGGAAAAGATCCAGCGATTGCTGCAAAAATTTTGCAGATGGCCAATTCTGCATTTTTTGGTGTCAGAAATAAGGTATCAAGTCTTTCGCAAGCTGTCTCCGTACTGGGAATTGATTCAGTTAAAATGCTCCTGTCGGTAACGGAGATATTTTCTGTATTTGATTCCAATCTTTCCAACAAAGCAAATGCTTCACGGATCTACGAGCACAGCCTGAGAGTTGGTAGTCTGGTGAGAGAACTGGCCAAAGCAGAAAGTTTGTCAGCTCATTCTTTAGAAGATGCTGTGGCAGCTGGACTCCTGCACGACATCGGTCAGCTTGTGCTTGCCTGGAAGTCACCCGCCAAGTATGCTAAATGTATGTCTTTAATGGCAAAAGAGGGCAAGAAAGCCTGTGAAGCAGAACAGCAGATATTTGGCACAACGCATGCTGAAGTCGGAGCATACTTGCTGGGACTCTGGGGATTACCTGAGAATATTGTTGAGGTACTAGCTTTCCATCATACACCAAGTTTGAGTGGAGGAAGTGTTATTAACCCGCTTACTATTGTTCACTTTGCAAATGCATATGACGGTATGAATAACAGTCTACCCTTTGAAGATAATCTTGATGCCGAGTATTTCACGAATCAAGTGTTTGCTGAAAAGATAGAATACTGGAAAAGCATTTGTGAAGAAGCTGAAGGAACGGGATTATCCAAGAGCGCTTGATAGTTTATCTTGCTTGTTTGACCAATATCGAATTAACAACACCACGTCCAATGTAATAGCTCAGAGTTGCCGGAATTTGTCATCCTGAGCCCCCAAGTTGGGGGTGCCAACTTATTTCGATTAGAAACCTGTATTAGTGTTGGGAGGCCAAATTGTGGTGCGGGCTTCTAGCCTGCCGTCCCCAGGTTCCTCAGGATGACAATGATCTATTATTACTGAGCTGTTACCGTTCAACCCTACTGCACTCAGTGGGGTGTTGTTATATTTAGTCTTACTTAGCAGGACTATTCAGCTCCTCTTCCACAACCTTAGCGATTTCAGGATTATTGAGTATGTTCCCCAGTTCAGCCATCTGAATAGCGCTGGCGCCAGACTTTTTAATCATCCGAAGTTCCTGTCTTACTCTGTCAGCGCTTTTTACATGCATATCATATGGGGGCAGCGTGTAAATCCCCACGAATGGAGCACCTGCAGAAGTTGATCCATCTTGTATTGCTCCTTGACCCGCATTATTCACTAAGCTTCGCTTTTGGCTGGCAGTAAAGACAAAAGCTGAGTCAATCACGAATAACGCGGGCTGGACTACTTCATATGCATATCTTTTGACCTTATCCAGATTCCAGTGTGGTTTGAAAAACCAGGCAACGGTTTGCCCACAGTAGTCCACCGGTAGTTTGCTGCCGTAGATCGGATTTGGCGCAAAAACCGGGTATATGTGGGTTGTGAGTTTTATGTCCGGACGTTTATCTTTGGCATATTTACACATATGCTCGTAGAAGTTTAGCAGTGATTGCTCGGAATACTTGATAACAGCTTGCTGCTCGGATAATTCCGGGTGTGCCTTGTGATAATCCTGCTGTTTTGCCAGGGTTATCGGACAGAAGCAAGCGTATAGATTTGTGTATCCGATAGCGTCAAATGCGATCCCATCATATCCTTCGGCGATATACTTATCGATTGCATCTTTTCCATAGTCCAGGGCTTCAGGCCTGTCCAGGCACCAGCAGGATCCTTCTCTATAGATATCTCCACCTAAAACAGGTTCACCGCCGTATTGGTATAGTTCAAAAGATGGACCTTTGTCCCATTTAGTCGCAACCAATTCTTCAGGCTTCATAACTTGAGCGTATTCTGTAGGAGCAGACCCAAACCACAAGGCAGCAAATGCCTGCATATCCTGCTTGTGACATTCATCAACCATCTCTTTGCTTCTAGCCGAGATAGCGTTGAACCCGAGGCTTTTTGCTGCAGATACAATCTGGGTATCGGTCTTGTCCTGCATTGTCCAGAGCCAGACCATTTTCCATTCCAGCTTATTCTTGCTGTTCACCTTTTTGCAGGCTGCAGAATGGTCGGAAAATGTCAGATATCCCGAGCGTTTCAGATTATAACGATCGGAACTTTTGATTACTGGCCAGTATGATCGGGAATTACTACTTAAGCACACCCTCCAGATATCTCCACCTTGGGGTATGTGGAGATTGGAATTGATTTTGATCAATGACGACCAAGGTATCGCAATTTCCACGCGTGATTCCGAGCCTATGGATTGAGTGGCTAAGTGTAAGTCAGCACACTGGCGCTTCTTGCGAGTGTTGATTTCCCCGGCTTTTCCAGACCATATATTACAATTGGTATCGTGAATATCAAATTCAATGTAATTCTCAGTGTCTGCCGTTGGATTCAAAAGTATATTGAGGTTTCCATGTACATTGTCAGATTTTGCGCATATATACAGATACTTCCGGTCCCAAAGTAGTCTCATTTCTGTTGAATGCTTCGTTATTGGATTATCTGTTATATCCCGCAGTTCAAGAGGGGGAACACTATTCCATGCTTGTTCACTTATTCTGCCATCGATATCGATGCCATGCGTTGTTTTATAACAATAATAACCAGGTGAAGCTGCCACCGATATACCTCCGAGCAATAATACAGAAATTACAAGTCCACGAAGCAAGCATGCAGATATAAGCATAATGCCACCCCCATATTCCGATGACTTCTACTTACTTATCAACGTTTCCTTTGTTGCAAAGGATGCAAATATATGTTATTAATCAGTGTGCCTATTTGAGTGTGGAGAATTATATGCGAAGATTCATCATATCCGTGTTGATTATAATTATGCTGCTGTCCATGTCAGCAGCCCTGCAAGCATCAGAGGTCAGACTTCAGCTGAATTCTAAGAATGCTTACTATCCGGATGGATATAAAGGTATCGAAGAAGCAGAGATTGTCAGTTCCAGCCCGGATGCCAATACTGGTGGGAACTGGGACATGATGGTAGGGAGCGATGATAAGGCAGGCGTTCACAGACTACTCTTTCGTTGGAATATAGACAAGCTTGCTCCACTTTTCAATGACAAGAATATCGTTATTATTTCCACAAAGATGCGGTTGGGTGAGTGGTACACGCACAAAAAACCAAACCAAAAATTCGAAGTCTATCGGATTCTGCCTGCTAATAAAGATTGGGTAGAGGGAAAGACTGGTATCGGTACCTGGGAAACACCTGAAACTGGCGCGGTTACCTGGAATTCAATTGTTTCTGGCAGCAAAACGTGGGCAGGAGCACCAGGATGTGGTAAACCTGGTGTGGATTATGATCCAACGCCGGTAGCGGTTTTCAATTCTGATAGTGATATTAGGAGCATGCTCCCTCGCTATATGACATATTTTGACTTGCCGATGAGTCTTGTGAAATCCTGGGCTGTGAATCCGGATAACAACAATGGCATTCTAGTCAAGGCTGTGAATGAAACGGGAGACAACCTGGTATATGTAATCTCCTCTCAGCACAACCGGCAAGATTACGGTTGGCATTTACATCATCCTGAATTAGTGGTGACTTATATGGACAAACGAATAATGAACGCTAAAGCTTCCGGTTATATAACAAAATCGGGTAGACCGGCATGTATTATAGTTACGCCAAAAGATGCAACATCTGGTGAGCAGTATGCAGCTACTGAATTGGCTAATCACATTAAGCAGATCAGTGGCACTGAAATCATCCAGCTCCGGGAAGATATCTACAAACCGATGTATGGGCCATACATAAGTGTCGGTAGGACAAAACTGAGCAGAAAGTATGTCAGTGATAAGCAATTTGCTGCGTTCGGGGATGAGAGCTACAAGGTCTTCCCAAAGGATGGTAACCTGATAATAATCGGTGGACGCAAGCGCGGAAGCCTTTATGCAGTGTACCAGCTTCTGGAATCGTTCGGAGTAAAGTGGTACAGTCCGGATTACACTGTCATTCCTAAACAAGCCAATATCAAGATGCCGATGAAGCCTTTTGAGTTTTCCCCGAGGTTCTGGTACCGGGATCAGTATTGGGATAATGGAACAACACCGGAATGGATGGCTAGAATAAGGGCAAACGGTGAGTATGCCCGTATACCTGATGATATGGGAGGATCCTCTCACACTCTATATGGCTGCCACTCTTTCTTTGCATTGATTCCCCCTGAGGAGTTCTTCACCAAACATCCTGAATGGTTCGCTGTCAAAGAAGACGGAAAGCGCAGCACCACAGAGTATTGCTTGACCGATCAATCTCTTAGAGATTATGTGCGGGATAGAGCGTTGTCCGAAGTCAAAGCTACCGATGGCTGGGCTGAGTATATTTGGGTCAGTCAGAACGATGGCTCCCTGTCTGGTTGTTTCTGCGATAAATGCACAGCTGAGAGAGAAGCGCATGGAGGCAAGGATAAATGGGCCGCCAACACTGTCTCCTTCGTGAACTATGTAGCTGATGCAATGGCTAAGCAGTTCCCCAAAGTCAAGATCAAGACCCTGGCCTATTCTTACACCACTGAAGTTCCGAGCAACATTAAAGTTGCAGATAATATCAGTATTGAGCTCTGTGGAAACTTTATGCCGGGTGATAAAGACCCCCATACAAAACTGGCGAAGTCCTGGGCAAAGATTGCTAAAAACATCGAAGTCTACACTTACGGTGGTTCCAACTTCGGCTACTGGTGGCCTTATCCTAATATGTGGGAAATGGGAGCGCAGTATTCCAGAGCGTTGAATGCAGGTGTGAGCGCTTTCTACGTGCAGGGAACAGCTGTTGGAAAGGGCTCCGGAATGGTAGACCTGCGGGCTTATCTATCTGGGAGACTGGCCTGGGATCCTTCCCGGGACATGAAAAAAGAGACCAAAGACTTCTGCAACGGCTTCTATGGACCAGGTGGAAAGTATGTCTATGAATACATCAGGTGGTATTCAGACTATGTAAAGAAGCACAAAATGAAAGTTGACGGGGGGTGGGGGAATGCCGACCTTTGGAGGGACTGGGTAACCAAAGAGGCGATGGACTACAGCGACTCACTATTCAAAAAGGCCCTGGAAGCTGTCAAGGACAACCCAATATATACCAACCACGTGCGCAGGGCATATCTGGAAGTCATCTGGGGCAGCGTGATGGTCAACTTGAACAAGAAACCAGACGTAGTAGACGGGAATTATGTGCTGATATCCGGAGCTAATGCCAGTGATTTGCTTGCTAAGACTAAACTCTTCAACGAGATAATGACTGAGAACTCCTATAATATGATGAGTGAACCCGTGGGATGGATTGCAGGCAGGAGCCAGTTGGACGCGGTAGCTAATAATTATCCTGCCGTAGGAATGTCCAACAGCGCTGGCAAGCTATGGATTGTCCCTTCACTTGGTGGACGGATTATCATCTGGAATGTAGATGATCTAGGTGGCAGTATATTCAGAATCAGCGGAGGAGCGGACCCATATTCGGCTGGATATGAGGAACTTAGTGGTCTACCAACCAAGACAATCAAGTATGAAGTTGTTTCCGCTACACCTGCATCAGTTGTAATAAAAGGCGCAGTGACAGGAGATGTTGAGTCTACCCGCAGCTTTGAACTCGATTCTACAAAGAGCTTGCTTAGAATTGTCTCCGAGTATAAGAATGTATCAGAAAAACCTGTAAAGTTTACCATTCGCACGCACCCTGAGTTTTCATTTAAGTCGTTTGGCAAGAGCAGTTTATATACAATTGAGAATGGCAAGTGGGCAACACGGACTCTCTGGACAAAGAATAATCCCGAAGGATCTACTTATGTGGAATCGAAAACAGTCAGCAAAGGTATTTGGCTGCTGGGAGATAGTGATAGAAATATCGGTCTAATTAACCGTTTCGACTTATCCGCTGTAAAGACAATGTATACCTACCACGGCGAGTCTTATGGAGGGATCAACCTGGAACTGTGGAGCCCGGATATAATTCTTCAACCCGGTGAAACCTGGAAACTCGACCATTCATATGAAATAGCCACAGACCTGAAGTCTGTAATCGAATCGGAGATCAAGTAGTAAGTGAAAATTCTATATGTATTGATAGGTGGAGCTATTGGAGCGGTTTTACGTTATGGTGTCAGTAGTTGGTCTGCCGGTACTCACGGAACTGGCTTTCCATTTGGAACGCTGATAGTTAACCTGGTCGGGTGTCTCTTGATTGGACTTGTATTTGGGCTTGGAGAGAGCAGGGGAATAAACCCGTCATTTCGAATATTCTTCATTACTGGGTTTCTGGGAGCTCTGACTACGTTTTCTTCATACGCCCTTGAAACTATGAACAGCGGAGATATGAAGCTGGCTATTGCCAATATTACAGCTAACAACGTTGGTGGACTGATACTGGTTAAGGTTGGACTCATGCTGGCAAGGGTATTCTAACCCGCATTATTCACCAAGCTTCGCTTTTGGCCGGCAGTAGGGACAAAAGCTGAGTTAATCATGAATAATGCGGGTACAATAGGGTACACAAGCAGGGGGCTATTGATTGTCTATTAGTTACAGTTTAATTGAAGTTTTCACCAGTGAAGACGTTCGAGTGCACGGAAAGCCAATTTGGAGTGCAGTTGTGGACTATGTTTCGAAGTCCAGTATTGCGTCACGATGCATCGTCCTAAAAGGGTTTGCGGGCAGCTATGAAAGCGGTGAAGTGGCAGCCGAGAACATTGAGATACTTTCATACAATATGCCTATCAAGATAGAAATCATACTGCCGACTGCTGAGTTAGATAACATACTACCGCGTGTTGAAGAGATGGTGCTGGATGGCATAGTGGCAGTGGCAACCAGAGATGTCCACCTTCACAGGTCACAGAGACAATTAATACCCAGGCAGATGAAGGTCAGAGATGCCATGACCTGCGAGTTTAAGACTGTATACGAAGAAACACCGGTGAGTGAAGTTATCCGCTTGCTGATGACGAATAATTTTAACGCAGTTCCTGTTGTAGACCTGACAAACCATCCAATTGGCATGATTACTCAGAGCGATTTGATATCCAGGGCTCAGATGCCGGTAAGACTGGGATTACTTTCGAAATTCGACACTGCTCAGGTGGAAGACTATCTGAAAAGTGTCTCCAGGCTAAGTGCTGGAGACGTAATGACTAAACCGGTTATAACAGTCCTGGACAATAAACGTCTGACTGAAGCTGTGGACATCATGCTCTCCAACCACCTTAAAAGGCTTCCTGTTGTTGATAAGGATAACGAGATGGTTGGTGTCCTGGCAAGAGTCGACATTTTCCGAGTCATCACAATAACCTCCTCTGCCACTCATTCCGAGAGTAGCCCGATTGCAGCTATTGGAGACGACTTACACGTGGGCTCAATAATGCGTCGCGATGTGCAAACAGTTAGCCCGGGAACATCAATCGAGGAAGTATTACGCGTGATAGACAGGAGTGATATCCAGCGTGTGGCTGTTGTAGATGAACAGGGACGAATGGTAGGGGTAATATTCGATGCGGACCTGCTTGGATTGTTTGCTGACCATACTATAGGAATGTGGGAAAGCGTAATGCGTCATATGCCATTTACCCAGACAGCTGCCAAGTATACTGAAAGTCGGAAAGCAAAGACTGCAGCAGATGTTATGAGAGTAGATATGATATCCGTTACTGAAGATACACCCACAGAGGAAGCCGTAGTCATTATGACCGAAAAAGGCATCAAGCGCCTCCCGGTTGTTGATAAAGATGGTGTCTTCCTTGGTATGATCAGTCGGGATTCCCTGTTGAGATCTGCAATACGAAGTGTTTTCTAATTTCCATCAGTATAGACTGACGAACCTCGCTGCTGTGCCCACTGGGTCATCCGTCTTGGATCACCGCACCATAGGCGGTCTTTTGCCCAGGATCTGGCTATTGGCCTATCTACACATTCTATTTTGATTACCGGGAACAGATTAGTTGGTGGGACTTCAGGTAATCCGGTGATTGTAAGCTCATCCTCGCTTTGCTGGAAACGGAGTTTATCGCCGGTTGTCATAAGAGTTACTTGCTTAACTTTCGTCTCAAGTCCTGCCAGCCTGAGTTTTTCACGGCCGTCCCAGAATCTGATAATCAGATATAAATTGTTGCCTTTTTTAGTCTGGTGTCCATAAGTCACAAACTCACAGACATCCCCTGCCTCTGACCCATATATGCACTCCCCGTGGACATCGAGCCACTGACCAATGGTTTTCATTTGTTCTATAAACTCCGGAGGCATCTGTCCATTAGAATTAGGGCCCACGTTAAGCAGCAGGTTTCCCCCAAGCCCTGCAGATTCAACCAGCATATCCAGAATCACATCAGCAGGCCGCCAGCGTTCACCTATCGTATAGCCCCAAAGACGCCAGGTTGATACCTGACAGGATTCCCACATCCGGTTTGATTCAGCCTTGATCTCATGTTCAGGAGTTCCGAAATCACCAAGCTGTTTTGACTCTCCAGTGGATTCATCGATCACACTTCCCAGCCTGTTGTTGACCATAATGTGAGGTTGCAGGGATTTGATCATCTCCAGGAGCTCAACAGAACCCCAGTCAGCAGCTGAGTGTGGCCAGTCTCCGTCAAACCAGAGCATATCTATTTTGCCATAGTTAGTGAGAAGTTCTCTAACTTGTCCGTGCACATAATCCTTGAAGTTCTGCCAACCTTCCGGATCATTAGCTGGTCCTTCCCAATACGCTGGAATGCGCCAGTCAGCTAACGAATAATACAGCCCAACTTTGAGACCAGCTGCGCGGAAAACATCTACATATTCCCGGACAAAATCCCGATCAGCAGCCTGTTTTACCGTCGTATAGTCCGTTAGCTTCGAGTCCCAGAGGCAAAAACCATCGTGATGGCGAGTTGTGAGGACTGCATATTTGATCCCGGCACGTTTAGCTGTCTCTGCCCACGCTGTTGCATCGAAGTTTGATGGATTCCATGAGCAGGCAGTCTGAGTATACTCATTCTGGTCCAGATGCTCTCGGAACAGGACTTGTTCTCCTCTTCCATATACCGAATATGCACCCCAATGGATAAACAATCCGAACCTGCTCTCAGAAAACCACTTCCAATAGTCAGGAATTGTGCCGATGCCGGTATCAACGTTTGTCATTTTGATCTTACCTTTTTTCTCAACATATCCCAGTAAGCTCCGCGTTCGCCGTTGGCTATTGCATCCACCAGGACAGTATTCGCATTATAGTTGTAGTTGTTATCGACTTCTTCGTTGCTTGGCAGGAAGAAGCGGGTGTCTTCACCAACCAAACTGTGCATATATCCGATAATGCCCTCACCAAGATCAGGGGAGATATAGAACACTGGTCGCAGAAAATACGGATTATCCTCCTTTGCACCATAGAGGTTGGGGTTGTCCGACATGCTTCCCTGCGAGCGGATAAACTCGGCCATACCAGTGCCTTCATATATCCTCACACCCATCGATACACCCACACAGTCTGCATCTATACGCTGCATAAGGTCAAGTGTTTCACGCACGGATTCTCTTGTGTCACCTGGACCACCAATTAGAAGATCATACATAAAGGCTATATCATACTCGTGGCAGAGCCGTGCAGTCTCTGCAAGGTCTGATGACATGAAATTGCGACCAAGTCCTTTTAATATTGCATCATTGCCGCTGTCCGCTCCAAAGTCGATACCTGCACAGCCCGCGCGTTTCATCAGGGATGCCATTTCAGCATCGAATGGAGTTATAGAGCAGTACGCGTACCAGTGGATCATATCACCAAGACCAGCATCGATAATAGCCTGGCAGACATCCTTTGCATGTTGACCTGGGATATTGAACTCACAGTCGCAGGTGTGGAAATAGCTGATACCTTGATCATATAGCGCTCGGAGTTCTTCAACTACCAGTTTGGGTGATCTCAGCCTGACACGTCTACCTTTCGATACAGGATCTGCGCAATAGATACAGGCCATATTGCAACCACGCTTGGTTTCAAACCCAGCTTGTCCACCTTCTCGGTAGTAACGTAGATTGTCCGGAAGCGTGCGTCTTCTAGCTGGAAGAGTATCCAAATCGACATCCACTGATGGATTTCGTTGGACAGAACCATTTACGTGCCAAACCAGGTTAGGGACTTCGTCAAGGGAAGATTTGGTATCAAGTGCATTCAGTAAATGAATAAACGCAGATTCACCCTCGCCTGCGATTCCGTAATCACCCGAGCAAAACGCCAAAACCTGCTCCGGCGCAACAGAGAACCCTACACCCCCCATTACAATAGGAGCGTCTGTGGCTTCTTTTAGTTTGCCGATAATCTCTTTGATTTCAGGAAGAAAGAATGCTCCTCCGCTGAAATAGCAGTCATCTGTGTTGCGAACTGTGACTCCTATTACCTCCGGAGAGAAAGTGTTGACTGTGTCTTTGATGTCTGCAGGGACATCACTTGAAAAACTCAAGTCCAATAGATGAGTCTGGTGGTTAGCAGCAATCAGGCTGTCAGCCAGATAATCCAGGCCAATCGGTGCAATAGCTGGTTTCATTTGGTTGGTGTTTACAAGGAGGACCTTCATAGTTGCAGGCTCCTGCCCAACTGGTATGCATTGTCGAGTGCTTCAGGCTTGTCTAATACTGCACCTTTTGGTCCGACACCATCCACTACAATCTTGCCAAAGGTATTTACTTCGAGATATGCAAAGCTCATTTCAAACATCCGCAAAAGGGTCTCAGCTGCTTCAGGACCTTCTTCTTCGTATGCAGTGACAACGATCGCATTCTTCCCCTTTATCAATGGACGACCCTCTGGACGGTTGAATGGTACAAGGCGGTCTATAAATGATTTCATAATTGCAGTAGGAGCATACCAGTAGACCGGTGTGGCAAAGACCAGGACATCAGATGATGCAATGATATTATAGAGTTCCTGCATGTCATCATTAATCGCGCATGGTTTACCATCGCGCCAGCAGGACTCACACGCAACGCAACCTCGAATCTTGAGAGAACGCAGAGCGACTGATTCCGTCTCCCATCCTGCATCCCTGGCACCATCAAGAACCCGATCTGCAAGAATATCCGTATTCCCCCGAGCCCGTGGACTACCTAGAAAGGCTGTTATCTTCATATGTTACAATCTCCGTTAGATATTGTCATGCTGTAAATATTGTCATCCTGAGGAACGAAGGATCTGCTTTTGCAACACCAACAACTGATGTTTTGTCAAAGCAGATCCTTCGTTCCTCAGGATGACATCGTACTAATGATGTGTATTATTACATTCCCAGTATCCCCCGTATCACCGGTTCCATTGCGTCGGCGTAACGGGCGTAACCCAGGTCGGTGGGATGTGAAGTGTCTACTGTGGCGTCATCATCATCTCCCAGTAGGATGTCCCCTTCCAGGTAGTGCAGGCCTGTTACGCCGTCAGAAATCAGGCGTTCATAGGCCTCTCTGAAGGCTTTTCGGCTTGTCTCCTGGTGCTTTTTGTAATCAGACATAATCCAGGCGCTGGCGTAGGTACGGTCTTCCATCAGCAGGATTGGTGTATCGGGTCTGGACTCTCTGATCCTGCGGACCAGGGGCTCGGTTCGTTCCGATATAATTGGTTCCCCCATATTTGGCAGGCAGTCTATTATATACAGGCTGGAATCCAGCTCAACCATAAGATCAACAACCGGCAAATCCATCGTCGCGCTGCCGGAGAAACCGAAGCTGGTAATTGGCCGGTTCAAACGACGTGCAAGAATAGCCGCGTGTGTCATACCCGATCGGCTGGCTCCTACTCCGTGGACTATCGAAGTCCCATAATAGACTATGGGTTTGACAGACGGGAACGGCTGATGAGGTTGAATAGTAGCATCCGGATCAATACCAATCTCCAGTGACGGGACAACATTATAGAGTGGCAGATATAGCAGATAATCTCGCATGCCGTTCGGGAGGTTTGTTGTAAGATCAACACATGGAAGCCTGGTAGCGGACGCCCCAAAGGCCATCCACCTCCATTTCCCGGAATCGTCTCTTGCATAGAGATCGAGTCCACTGGATGCCAGCGTATTCATCACTGTAAACGGTGCTGGATCATCTTGAAGTGACCAGCGAGCCGAGATGCTGCGGGAATCAGTCGAGAACGACACATAGAGTCCTGATGACCGTGTGCTCTCTTTCCATACATCGGTCCGAACCGTTTTCTTAGCCCGAATTGGAAGCCTGTGGAACAACAGATCCGTGTCCACAAAACCCTTGCCACCTATATTAAGCGCGCATGAATCCACCCACTTACGGTGTTTGTCGGCAAGTAATTCGGGATTCCACAGGGCTCCTGGCAAGTATTTAGTGTGTATCTCGACTTTTTCAACCTGGATAATGCAGTCTTCGTATCCGGAGAAGTCATATTTCTTCCTTGAAACGATACGTAGACTTACACGGTTTTCTCCCTGCCTGCAGATCGATGCAGGAACGGAGAACTCCAGCATAAGAAGTTTCTGGTCAGGATCTGGTTCAGGACTTATAGGCCCTCCTGAGATTTCCTGGGGTTTTGGTGAGAGTATCTGGACATCCTTCCAGTCAAAATCGTATGTAGGATTACCCAGCGGGATGCCGTTAAATTCGGCAGTCAGCCTGTCATCGCGGTTTGGTCCATACAGAGTAACCCGGAGTAACACATCCCTGAGCCTGTCTTCCTCACTGCGCAAATCGTCACAGATACGGATTGTAAGCTCTGTCGGTTCTCCACCGTTTTCCAGCGGAGTCGGCAGCGGAGAGTACAGGTTTTGATTGAAATAACTCACAGACCACGGATAACCTCCACGCCTTTCAATCGCAAAAACCTTATCTTTCCCCTTCATCATCTCTGGATCGCCGACTTCATGATATGCCTGCTGCTGAGATTCCGGACCAGGATCTCCTCCGACTGCTTCGCAGACTTTACGGGGTGCACAGTGCCAGTTGAATGTGGTTACACCATCGGCTCCCTGTTGTCTCCAGTTACCAAATATACCTCTGAAGAACTCTATTGAAGGATATCGGTATCCATCTGTTGTGTGATGATCATCAAAGCAAGGATAGAGTTTGATATTTTTGCCTTCAGTGATCTTACGAAAAGCAGCCACATCCACATCCATTGTCCGGCTTCCCAGGACGAACATATCGACCAGGTCGGCTTCAGCCCAGGCAGCGACATCAAACCCGTCCATTCGGCACCCAAGCAGATTCTCAGGTACCTTTGCAGATAGAAGAATAGGCCGTCCGCGTTTTTCTGCAACCTCTAGCAGCATTCCCCGGACCATTCTCACAAACTCAGTCGCGTGCTCTCTCATATCCCACTGATGACCGACCGGCAATACCGGCACGTGGCGGGAGAAATCCAGCTGGAAACCGTCGAAGTCATAGTTTTCAGCCAATTCACGAAGAATGGATACCTTGTATTCCCTCAGTTCAGCAGAAGCAAGGTTCCAGAGTCCTTGCCAGTACCATGACTTCACCACCCAATCCGGGTGGTCTACCTTTAGTTGGAACGGGTCTTCCATGATCTTACCGTCATGGTCGATATCAACTTCAGCGATCCGGTGGTGCCAGAATGCCTCAAGCCCACGCTCATGGGTTGCATCTACAACGCACTTTACCCAGTCAATCCCATTATCCAGCCACTTCCGCAGCCCCGGATTCTGAGTAGGTTCGAGGATTTTGCTTGGATAACAAGCGTAGTTCCCCCAGCCAATATCCCACCAAATGCTGTCGACCTGCGAACCAGGTTCATCAAAGTAGTTGAACCGATAATCCAGCCAGGTCTTCATATCCATCCCGTACATAGTCGTGGGATCAGCTGCATCATATTGAACAACAATCCGCCGGAGGCGGTTAACTGCAATAACGTGTTCTTTACTCAGTTTCATAATGGCACCAGCTTTCTAAATTGGATTGCTCACTGAATATTAGCCTCGGAATGGACGGATGTCAAGCTATTATTCAGCGAATTTAACCACGGAAGGGACGGAATACACGGAATTTGGGGACGTGCGCATATTATAAATGGATGTTAACGGCTGATCTGAACACCTAAGGGCAGAAATCAAACAATATTCCCCATATGGTAAACTGTTATCTGTGAAGTTGAGTGGCTGAATCTGTCGGGATGGAGACTCATATGAATAGTAGAGATAAAGTGCACGCTGCGTTTTCAGAGGGTGGGGCTGGTGAGATTCCAGTTATGATACCTTATGAAGGGGTCTATATGAGGGATCGGTGGGATGAACTCACTTCCTGTCCCTGGTACTATCAGCTGGATACGGATATTGAGAAACAGATCCAGTGGCGGCAGGATATTTGGCAGTGGGTGCATCATGATTTCGTCGGTTTATACCCTTATTATGGTCACGATGAACGAGGGAAATATCTCGTGGAGTCCAGGCCGAATGGGGTGTACCTGGTAAACAAGTCCACAGGGGACGAGAAAATGTATAAGCAACCAGCTGTTGGGGGATATGATCCCTCCGCAAAGTCTGCATCCCCCGATCCTTCACTTATAGCTGATACTGAAGAAGAGATAGATAAGCTTATATATATTTCTCCGGATGAAGAGATAGATGCTGGTATTGCTGCAGGGAGTGGAGATATGGCTGCGGCGATTCTCAATGGGTACGGTGCAGAACTCTGTCCTATGTCTCATGTCAGTTCCCCACTCTGGAGTTGCTATGATATCTGGGGATTTGAGGGTATGATGACCCGGACGCTGACTGACCCGGATTTAGTCCACTATGCCTGCATGCGGTTTCGTGATAAAGTGTTGCAGGATATTAAATCTTATGCTCGAATTGGCACGCAGGTCATATGGATTGAAGAGTGCTGCATGGATCAGATAAGTCCAGAAGTCTATCGCTCATTGTGTTTACCTTATTTGCGGGATGTTACCGATGCTATCCGTGGGGCTGGTTTGAAGAGTATTCACTACTTCCCGGGAACCCCTGCAGGAAAATGGGATATTCTGCAGGACACCGGTGCTGACGCTCTCAGTTTAGAGGAGAGCAAGAAGGGCTTTGAGATCAATATTGAGGATGTAGTTGAACTGGTTAAAGGCCGTATGACTTTGCTTGGCAATATGGATACAGTTGAGGTGCTGGAGCGTGGTTCTGAAGCGATCCTGCGTGCAGAAATGACTCGACAGATATCAGCAGGCAGGCGCAACGGCAGCCGGTTTATAATGAGCCTGGGTTGCCCCGTAACTCCGGATACAACACCTGAGCGGGTGCGTTTGTATTGCGACTTAACCAGCGAGATAAGCAGAGAAATCCTGTAGTGTGTCCAATATAAGGAGCAATGTTCATGTTGAGAAGAATCGTTCTACTATTTTCCTTAGTCCTCTGGACTTCCTATACGATTGGAGCATTACCGGCTTTCTGCGCAGGGACGAGTATTGTCGTGCCATCGAAGAGTATTGGAAATACAGACATACCTCTTCCATATGACCTCAACTATAAAGGTTTTGCTTTTCTCAACAAACCACCCACATGTAACGTGAGTTATGAACCGGATGCTCTCGATTTTACTTTTACAGTTCCAATCAAAACAGGCTACAAACCTAAGGGAGCAACGCTGCGGGACGGAGATATCTTTGGTGATGACCGGATTGAGCTGTATCTGAAAGTCGATGATTCAAGCCCATACAGCCATTATGCAGTAAGCGCCATGGGCACAATCGCTGATGACAAAATGCACGACCGCAATTGGAATGGCACCGCGACCTACACAGTACAGATGGAACAGGAGCACTGGGTTGTTCTGATTAAAATTCCATATGTTGATTTTGGCTTTGATCCAGCAAATGGTACATCGTTAAAAGCCCTGGTAGCTGCATATAGTGGAGAACCCGGGAACAGTTTCTATCGCTCTTCAGTCAGTGTGCCTATCGATTTCGCCGGTGCAGCATTTCAGAGCTTTGTGATTTCTCCGACTTTGCCATTTGCTGAGAAAGTAACCATCGGAAACGTTGTATATGACCTGAACGGAAAAGGAAGCTTGCCTGTAGAATATCAGATAAAGAACCCGGGTACACAAGCTGTCACAGTCGATATAGCTAGTCAAAAGACTGAGATCCCGGGAGAATCTTCCAGAACAGTTTCAGAGAAGATTCAACTGGGTGATGGGAAACTAAGCAAGGTAACACTATCTGTTGAGGGAGTTCTGAATTCAGATGTGGAGATCAAGAATGAGATCATTCCACGGATCGACCTGACTGCCATCGACTGGTATAACTGCAACGTAGTTGTATATAACCAAAAGAACCTGGAGCCCTATGTAAAGAATGTTGTTGTATCGATCGATGGCAAGAAGAGGCTGGAATGCCCTCTCATTAAACTCTCTTTCCGCAAGATCAATCTTAAAGACCTGAAACCTGGTCCGCATGAGATGGTGTATTCTTTCCTGAACAAGTCCGGGAAAGTGTTTATCAGCCAGACAAAGACCATCAATATCTACGAACCTGAGCGAATTGCCTCTGATGTGTCGCAAATTGATGTCTCCAAATACTATAAGTCAGTTGGTTATGAATCTAGCCGGGTGACATTAACCCGGAGCAGATTTGATCTATCGAATGGCATATTTCCAAAACAAATTGCTGTAGATTCCAGAGTAATATTAGACAAACCTGTGCAATTACTCTTTGACGGCAAAGTACTGCCGACCATTGGTAAGGTCGAGGTTGTGTCCAAAAACAAGAACCAAGTAGTCTTGAAATCGGTCAGCCAGTGCGATGGTAAAACAATCACAGTGACTGCAGACCACCGGTATGATGGATTTGTCTGGTATGATGTTGAGATATCTGGAAAAGAGCGTTTTGAATATAAGGCTTTGGATGTCCTGATCCCATTGAAGCTGGATGAAGATATACTACTGACACACGATGCAGCCTATCCTGATGCTACTTTTAAAAAAGCTCCAGCTGATCCTGCTATTCTCCCAACTACCAGCCAGGTGCTTCCCTATGGCAGGCTTCTGAAATCCGATGAAACAACTACACTGCCTTTAGCTTCTTACGTTGGGCTAGCCACAGATACCAATGAAGAATATCGCGGTCTGTTCTTCTGTAATGAAGGTCCCAGGGGTTGGAACGTCCGCAATTATGATCAGACATATAAAATCCAGCGGACGGGTGATCTTGCATCCCTTACAGTAAAGATAAGTGATGGGCAGAAGCGTTTGAAGCAGAAAACTATCAAGTTTGGATTCGGTTTGATGCCGGTGCCGATGCGTGAGGATATTAAAAACTTCCATGAATACTATCGTATGGATGTCCAGAACTGGGTGCTTGCCTATAAACCACGAAATGGAGAACAGTATAGTTACCTACAACAGATAGCCTGGAACGGTATTAAAATCGCACTTGCTCATGAGTCCTGGGCTGAATATGAGAGCTACTGGAAAGCAGGGCTGAATGAGAACCATATGCAGAGCTATGCGGCGACTGCAAAGGCTGCTGGCCTGAAGACAATATTCTACTTCGGGTTCCTGATCTCCAACCTGATCCCGGAGTTTGCGGTCTACCATGATCTATTCATAACCAAACCTAACTCATATCCTGATTTCCCATTCACTCCTTATGCATATTACGCCCAGGGAGATCCTGATCAAGGCGCATATGGAGTCTGCTACAACAGCGTATTCGGGGATTTCTTTGCGAAAGGTATTATTGATGCTGTCCATCACTATGACTTGAATGGAGTCTTTTTTGATGGTGGATTGGGTACACTCAGCGGCTGCACTAACGTAAAACACGGTTGCGGGACTATTGATCCCTATGGACGACTGGTCCCTACATTTCCAATCAGACAATTCCGCAGCTTGATGGAGTATGTATATAACAACGGCAACAAGAAAGATCCCGGTTTTATAATCGACAACCATTTTGCATGGCCAGGACCCGCCCTGATGGGGTTGATGAGCTCATATTGGACCGGTGAGTGTTCGATCTTCTTTGAACCCCAGTCCCGGACAGATCCTGGAGCGCTTCGGGCAATGATGAATGGCAAACTCTATGGAATTCCCTGTGACCTGTTGAGAAGACCGGAGACCGATTGGAATACAGCATGGGCCCAGGGACTGCTGGTAAATGCATATCCGCGCCTGATTGCAATGAACACACCTCAGCTCAATCAGAGGATGTGGGGATTATACGACCAGTATCAGCTCACTTCAGATACATTCACTCCTTACTTCAGCAAGAAGAATAAAGTGATTAAGGATAACCCGAATGTATTTGTCAGCTACTATAATACCGACAAAGCCCTGGTAGTAGTGGTCTCAAACTACTGGAATGATACCCCTCAGGAAATAAACCTTAATCTGTCTGCATTTAAAGGACTCAAGTCAAAGTGCAAAGATGTCTGGAATAACGCTGACTACGAATTAGTCAACAGCAAAGTGAAGATGACAGTCGACGCGAAGCTGCTGCGGTTGATAGTGATTGAGAGATAGAAATACGCTACGAATAGTCTATTTATACACTTAGGACGATCACGGTTTGGATATGCGTAAGAATGGAGGTCAACATAACAACCATATGAGAATTGAGATCTCCGTTCTGCATCTTATTTGCTTTATTCTGCTCTTTCTGACTGAAGTATACATAGCCATATTTGTAAAAGACTCCTTTGTGCGGCCCTATCTTGGCGATGTGCTGGTTGTGATCTTATTGTATTGTCTGATAAGATCACTGCTCCTTGTCGACGATAGAAAACTGATTATAGGAGTCTTCATCTTTGCCTGTTTTGTGGAGTTTACGCAGTACATTCACCTGATACGGATTCTTGGCCTTGAGCATAGCAGAATTATGTCCGCAATCATGGGCACTTCCTTTGCCTGGAACGATATCCTTTGCTATCTTGCTGGGTGTGCAATTGTATATGTTGCTGCTACAATAAAGCGATGCAAATAGCGGGGACTGGAGATTATCAATGCCAAGACTATCATATATGCTATTCATTACTAATATTTTGCTAATTGTTATTGTTGGATGTGCTTGGACTGGCGATATAACTGTTGCAGACAATGCTGTCACGATGCTCAATGGCGATCAAAAACTTGTCCTCAGCAGGAGCAACACGGCTTTTGATTATACTACATCATCGTTGTCGCAGACTTACACATGTATCGGGAACCCTTCATACAGCACTTTTAGCGTCAGACGGGAGATAGGTGCTCCTGTAGTTAAGAGAGAGCAAGGTCGGTCTTTACTGTCAGAGAAATATCTGCTGGCTGACAATAATACGCTTTCGGTATCTATTATTATGGTAAATGGACTCCCGGGATTTTCTGTCCAGACCAAACTGACTAACAACAACAGCGATTGCACTCTGGGGTTTCGGTGGACCAACTCTCTGGAAGCAGATCAAACCATTACGTGTTCAATCGACGGCGCCAGCTACGCGTCTTACGACAGAATAGGCCGCAGCAATTTCGTGTATCTGGATGAATGTAAGTGGGCTGTGTTGCAGTACGGAGAGTCTCGGATCTGCGTTATGACTCCTGGAGGGCTTTCGAAGCACTGGTCGAGAATGGTTATCATCAACCATATGCCTTCTATGTTATTTACTCCTAAAGGCAAGACAATCCAGCATTCGTTCTTTCTGTGTGAAGTGAAAGATCCATCAGAAGCTTCTGCAATATACAAGAAAGTAGAAAAGGCGCATACCAATGCGGTGAAAACCAATATCTATCCGCTGAAGAATGTAGAATATGGCACTCCTGCTCCTGCATCTGTGCAGAATCTAAATACATATGGACAGTCCAACTATATGGAGACACTTGAGAGGGAACCGGGGCAGTGGGTCAAGGACATAGGCCTGTGGTTCAGTGACCAGCCTGTCCCTGACAATATTAAAATACTAAAAAGAGTAAATCCGGACGCCAAACTGTTGGCGTATATCAACTGGATGGAGATATATAGTAAAACCCAGGCTCAAGCTACCGGCGATATGGCGCTATACAACTGGAATGCTCTAAAAGTCGGTTATGAGTTCCTCGACATAGATGCACACCCCAACTGGATAGCATATGACAGCGCAGGAAACATCAAGCGCTCGGGTTACAGGCCTCAGTCCTGTTTCTACACTTGTATGCATCAGCCTGACTTACAGGACGCTGTTAAGAAGGTTGCTGCAAAAGTTATCGAGGTTGGACTGGATGGCATGTTTATCGACAATGCATTCCCAATGGATGAATGTTATGGAGAAAAGTTAGACAAACATAGACATCCATCTGCATTCCGGACCAATGATGAAGCCTATATGCATACTCTAAAAATAGCCTATGATACAACAAAGAGCTATGGTAAGGATAAGGTAGTATTCACCAATATGGGGCCATTCTCTTTCTATCCTGAACGCTGGAAGTATATGGACATGCAGATGTGGGAGTCTGCGGCATATACTGCAGGAAACCCGATAGAAATAAGAGCATGGAAAGATCTGGAATATCAAGGCACCATAGCTCAGGATGCCGCTAAGCATGGCAAGGTATCTTGTTTGTTCGACTACTACTCAGAAATTCCAAACCAGGACCAGATCAACGGCGCGCTGTTCTCATATGCTTATTGCAAACTCTACGGTATAGTCTGGTCAGACCACCGGACTATAATGGATGAGCAAGACAATGCCACTAAAACCACCGGCCAGGAACTTTATGCTGCCAGACTCGGTAAACCAACGAGTGCTGTCAAAAATATCGGTAAAGTATACTATAGGATCTTTGAAAATGGACTGGTCGCTGTCAACTCATCCAGATTCAAAAATGCTTCAGTTGCTATTTCTATCAAGAAAGCTGGAACGCTTACAGAAATATCAAGGCATACGCAGATAAAACCAGCCAGTGATAAGATTAGCATGGATATGGAACCTATGATGGGGCGGGTTTTTCTGTATAAATGATGTGAGTTTTAGTTATAGGTGAAGTCAACGACCAACTCCCCGTTCGTCCTGAGCGCAGTCGAAGGGCGGACGGAGAGTTGGCCATATGTTTCTACTCAATTTACTTGGTTAACTTCAAATAAACCGGCTCCATCAATCTCAATTCCACCGGTATCGAGAGTTTCCTATCATTCGTAGAAATGTTCAACTGATCCCATTCGCCTTCAGAATTAAGAACACTAACCTTACAACCATTCCATTCGCTGGAAACGCACAGCTCAACTCCAGGTGCGGTGTCTGAGCACAGGTTTATCAAGGTTACAATGGCTTTGTTCCCGGTTTGGGATCTATTGTATATGCAGTAGACATTAGGGGAATGCTCTACATAGACCGGTAGTGATTCCAGCCCCAGCCACTCGATCGACTGGCGGATGATCTCTTTCTTTCTGTAGTTGAAAACAGTTGATGACATATTGTCCTGCAGGTTAAAAGCAGTGATTACGACTCTGCCTCCCAGGCTGTTTTCATATCTTACCATTCCCGGGATGACTGCTTTACCGCTCGGGTCGCAGAACGATGTCAGAGTCTTTGCCTGCGGACTGGGTGTGAGCTCATAAAACCCGCCACCTTCGGAGCCGGCGGGTGCAAAGATGAAGTTGTACATGTCCTTACCAGTGATTCCAACAAATCCGGAGTCTTCTTCAATAATCTCGGTGCAGAATGTTGCCTTGGTGCCTGGGACTACCTCAGCTCCTATTAAATCCCCAAAGCCCCGTCGTGACAGAATATTTGCTGCCTGTCCGTCCATCATCACACCGTGTGAAAGCAAGTCCTTAACTTCATCGTCTGATATGAATGAAGCATAGTTTCCAGCCAGCATTTTCACTTTTTCAGGCTTTACTGAGTAAGGAATCCCATATTTCCCCAGAATCCCCAGCCACGGATTGAGTGAATCACTCGGACTATATGCAGTCGCTGGGTTGTAAGGCACAACAACGTGAGACCATGGTGAATGGCAGATTTCGACACCTGCCGGACTGCAGTCTTTTACTTCATTGTGGATTGTAGAAAACCGCTTCGATTCCGCTTTGAACATCTCGCTGTAGCCGGATTCCTCCAGCGGATCACTCAGGTATTGTGTAGTGTAAAACAGAGAATTGTACATTCCGTAGGAAAACGCCGCAGCCATCAGGCTTTTGATCTTTGCAGCTGACATAAAGAATCGTGTGTGCGGGTATGTATCCGACTCATGCATGAGCTCGAAGTGTTTAGGTAAGTTTGCCTTGGAATATAGAACATTAAAGATAGCAAACGGGATCTCCCAGGCATTGTCTGAGCAGTATGTTGACCCATAGACACGGACCAGCGGTTTTGTGTTCCCAGCAAACGCAGCAGCAACAGCTTCCGTAAAATCACCGTCAAAGCCCGCCATTCCTGACTGGCAGAGAGAGACTCTGGTATCCGGAGAGACTTCATCGATCTTCTCCCGGACCAATCCAGCGAAGCCAGCAAGTGTATCGCGTGAAAGCTCTCCCCATTGTCTTCTCAACCGGATACTTTCAGGAGTTACGCAGCTGAATATATCGCAGAGTTCTTCACGGGTGTATTCTTTTCCAACCTTCAATGCAAACTCTTTGAGATGCAGTGGGCAGAAGCATCCGAACCTGACTGGACTATGATTGCTGAACTGGTAGTCATCTTCAAACTGAATCACAAACGGCTTCGCGATCCCGGCAACCAGTGCAATATTACTCGGGAAGACTTCACGGAATCGTTCATCCAGAGGGCAGGATGATATATCGGACGTTTTACCATCGAGTCCGGTAATGCTCTGAAATCCGCCTCTACCCGATTGAAACGACGGAGCACACCACCATCCGACCTGAATATCCGTATCTGCCAGGCTGTTCTTTACCCCTAGCAGAAACTCTCCGAATTCACGGTAGACTTCCCGGTCAGGAAAACCAGTCAGACGCACTCCAAGCTCTGGGGCCACGAGCAGGAACCTTCTGAGTCCGTAATTCTGCTTGAGCCTGAGAAGTACAGAAGCATTTTTGTCTATATCAAATGTGTGTGGGGTAATTGGTACTATTGGCTGTATTTGTGAATTATCCATAGAATAAGTCCTGTCTGTAATGATTTCTGCGGAGTTAGTTTCAACCACGCCGCAGTTATGCCTAAAGGATACCACTTGCTGATTCTGTAGTCGAGTAAAGACAAAGGAATAACGCATGATATCGTCGTAGTATTCATCACAGGTATTATTGATCAACAATGAATCTTGGCCCGGAGGATATCCACAAATGTCGGAATTATACGGAATCTTGAACCCATGGAAACCTGAAGAGCTTCAGAAGATCCATGAGGCCAGCTTGCAGATATTGGAGAAGACCGGAGTTTGGGTCGACAATGATTCTGTCCTGGATATTTTGGAATCGACCGACGCGCGTATAGACCGTGAGAATAGGGTCGTCCGCTTTCCATCGGCTATGGTGCAGGAGACGATGGATAATGCTCCCGGGAGTTGGGACCGTATTGTTGATGGAGAAACCGGCAAGTTTTCTGTGAGTGTTGATTGCGGGTCTTATGCGATCTGGGACTACAACACAGGGCAGGCCCGACCGAGTGTGCCTTCGGACTATGTGAATGTCCCCCGACTGGTGCAGGCGCTGGATCATATAGATGCTGCTGGTAACCTGGTCTATTCGATGGATGTCCCTCCAGCAGTTGGGGATATGATAGCTTACCGGCATATGTGGATGCATACCAACAAAAAAGGCGGAGGTGGACTGGGAAGGTGTCCGAGCTGCTGCCATGCACTATTGCCGAGGTCTTTTGACTACTTATGCGAGATGCTTGAGATCAAAATCGGCAGGGAGAAGATGCAGTCGGATCCTGAGTTCAGCTTCTTCATGGGATGTGCCAGCCCTCTGCGGTTTGGCAATGACGTGCTCATGATGGCGATGCATTCGATCAAGCGAGGGCAGGTGGTTGGTATCGGCGGTAACTGCAACTGCGGGGTTCAGTCTCCGGTTACTCCGGCATCAAATATAGCGATGGACCATGCAGAGAGACTTGCCGGGATGTGTATCGTTACGTCCATCAAACCTGATGCAAAGTTCTATTTCTGTAATCACACATACTTTCTGGACATGCAGAGTGCAGATATCGCCAGCGGTTCCCCTGAACAGACGTTGCTTGCTCTACTTGGTCAGAAAGTTCTGGAGCACTGCGGATTCCGGCTGGTGGTGAACCATCCTATAATGGACATCGGTTCGCACTATCCGGATTCTCAGGCTGCTGCTGAGAAGATGATGTATACACTGCTGACTGCTCTCGGTGGGGCTAAAGGGATCGGTGGAGCAGGGCAGCTCAAGGAAGATTTTTGCTACGAGCAGCTTGTAATAGACAACGAAATCGCCGGCTATGTTAAGCACCTGGTTGATGGAACTAAGATCAATGACCAGACCATAGCTTTGGAGACAATACTGGAGCGTGGAATTGGAGCAAATTTCCTGGACTGCGATACTACGGTAGATTTTGTGCGTGAGGTTTACTCTCCTCCAACTCTTTTCTACAGAAAACGCAAGTCCGAATGGGTGCGTGATGGCGCCAAAGATACGCTTACCAGAGCCCACGAAAAGGTGGAGCAAATACTCGCCTCCGAAACTCCAGTTTTCTTGACCGATGAACAGACAGATGCAATGGACGAGATAATTATCAAGGCCTGTTCCGAATTGACCGATGGCTGGAACCCTCGGCCATATCTGGCATTATAAATAACAAGATCCTAGAACAATAACTGTAGAAGGGACGTATGATCTGTGGATTATGAGTGGTGGTCCAATTCATCATTCAACATTCATACTTCATCATTGATAAGAGATGATAACAGGCAATCTTTGGAAACTTCATGATGATCAGGCACTTCAGAAGATAGACTCTGCTGCTATTAGTCTTCTCACAAAGAGTGGTGTACGGATCGAGAATGATGAACTCCTCGACTTGCTGGATTCTGCCGGCTGTCGGATTGAACGATCATCTCTGCGCTGTTATTTCTCTGAGAATTTGATAGCAGATGCCATCGGCAAGCTTGGTGCTCAAACTGATGATACCATAAAAATCCCAATCGGCTGGAACCCTCAGAACACGCTATCTCAAACAGGCAGCTATCCACATTTGTTGGATTGGCCCAGCGGTTACCGTCGACTTGCCATCAGGCAGGATGTTGTCGATATGGCCAAAATGGCACACACGCTCGATGATTTTGGAGAAGTTGGTCGTGTGCTTGTTTGCTCCGAGGTCGATCCCCATATAGAGCCAGTTTGGAACACTCTGCAGATTGCCAAAACTACCGATAAACCAATCATCGGCGGTGAGGTGATGTTTGTAGAGCAACTGCAGCCGCTGGTGAAAATGGGGGAGATACTGACCGGCAGACCCGGCGAAACTGGGTTGATTGCAGCATGCGATTTCTTCATTGCTCCTTTGACACTCTACAAGAGGCAGGCCGATCTCTTTGTAGCCAAACGCAGACTCGGTATGCCGATCGATCCCGGCACAATGCCCATATCTGGTCTGAGTGCACCTGTAACCATTGCAGGCACAGTAGCCGTCGCAGTAGCTGAACTGATTGCAGGCTGGGTGCTTGGTTACCTGATAAATCCGGAACTGCCGGTCGGAGGGATCGTCTGCACCGGTTCACTGGACATGAGCACGGCATCCGCCTGTTTCACCAGTCCGGAAGCTCTGTTGCAGGATACAATGACTACCCAGGTTTGCCATCGGTTATACGGGATCAATGTCTCCGCCGTCACTGGTTACTCCGACGCCAAGCGTCCCGGGCTGGAAGCTGTCTTCCAAAAGATGCTGGGCTTGAGCCTTGCGCCTTTTGGAACTACAAGATTCATAAGTGCCGGCATCCTCTCAGCCGGTCAGGACTATTCCCCGGTCCAGCATATATTGGATGCTGAGATAAATAAGTCAATAGAGAGACTTTGGGGAGGGTTCGAAATCAGCGATGAAACTATCGCTCTGGACTTGATCCACCAGCAGATATCCACCGGTCACGCCAACTTCGTAGACACCGACCACACATTTGAACACTACAAGTCCGAGCAATGGTTCCCCAGATGGATAGACCGCAGCGTCTGGCAGGGACAGTCCACAGAGATATCAGCTGAGTATAAGATGCTGGAACGAATAGATAACTACTGTAAAAACGCAATAGACAACTACCAGCAACCAGACATCGACCAAACAAAGATCAACGAACTGGAAAAGATACTAAAAGAGGCGGAAGGGAAACTATGAATGATGAATGATGAATGTTGAAAGGGATGACCGCCGAGTCCGATTTCATAATTCATAATTCATACTTCATAATTCAAAAAAGGTGACTGAAGTAGAAACTATAGATAATTCGCGCCGCATGAAATTTGGGCGTTATGACATTGCATCTTTTGTGAGCTTTTTTGCCTATGCGGCTGGTTCGGTTGTTATACCGGTGGCACTGGTCTCACTCGCTCGCGACCTTGGGTTTACCTTGGAAAAAGGTGGTATGAGCGCCGGTGGTGCACTCCATTTAGGGCGGACGGTGACAATGGTAGCGACCATGCTGCTCTCCGGGTTTCTCGCTGGTCGATGGGGTAAACGCAAGACAATGGGCTGGTCGGTGGCTCTGATGGGCGTAGGGATGAGCCTCTGTGCAATAGCTCCGTTCTATGGGATATTGTTCCTTGCATTGTTGGTTGCAGGGATGGGAGAGGGTGTCATCGAAGGACTCTCAACTCCATTCGTGCTGAATTTACACCCTAAAGAACCCGGTCGCTATATTAATTTTTCACACGCGTTCTGGTCAATAGGAGTTGTGGTTACGGTTCTGGCTTCTGGGGCTCTGATGTCTCTTGGCGTGTCCTGGCGTATTATGGTCGCTGCAAGTTCCTGCCTTGCATTCATTGCAGCTGCAGTCTTACTTCTTCCTGAATCGAAAGGACACGAGTATCCTGAGCATCCAGAACTTATCCATTGGAAAACTGTAATAGGGTATGCCCGCCAGATATTCCGCAATCGCAGGTTCTGGTTGTTCTTTGCTGCTATGTTTGTAGCCGGCGGTGGAGAGTTCTGCCTTACATTCTGGTGTGCGAGTTTCGTCCGGTTGAGTTTTATGGATGCTGCTTGGGCTGGTGGGGTCGGCACTGCCTTTTTTGCTGGTGGAATGGTGCTTGGGCGCACCGGCTGGGGTTATCTGATCAAACAGCACCAACTTAGGCACCTGATATTATGGTCAGCAATAGGAGGAGCACTGGTTACGCTGGCATTTCCGATGCTAACCAGCCTTTGGACCTTATTCGGATTGTTGTTTGTAGCAGGAATTGCCACTGCTCCGTTTTGGCCCAGCGTTCTCAGCTACAGTACCGACCGTTTGCCCCATTTGGACAGCACGATGATGTATATACTCCTGTCGTGCGCAGGGATTCCAGGCTGCGGAGTATTTGCCTGGCTTATGGGTTATATAGGAAACCAGACACATGATCTGCGTATGGCATTCTATCTGGTTCCCGCTTGCTATATAATACTGGCTGCTTTAATAGGTTATGACTGGCTGAAACCAGCAAAGATAATTGAAGAATCCCAGTAGACTTGAGGTTGTAAAAAATGGAAAACATAATACTGTTAATCCCAATGATAATGCTTTGCTTTCTTGTATATTCGATGATTGAGCAGGAAGATGACTCGAAGTCGGCCTCTGTGGTGGGTTTTCACGGCAAAATATCCGATCTGGAGACTATCAACGCTGATATGGCAGCTGATCTGCTGGGCACGATGTCTGAGAGTGATGTCAGCATTAACGAAATGGCTGCAGCATCGATGAATTATCTGACCCGAAATCCATTGACGCAACAGAAATGTGAATGCCGGTTCGATATTAATCCCTCGAAATATCCACTGGCGATAACGGACGGGGAGGATATAACAGCTTTCGGTGACACCGAGATTCGGATGCTGCGTGGATTCAACTTTATTCGAGAGATCACCGGAAGCACTGAAGGTATTGATATAGAGGCTGCTATCCGTGAGAGGGTCCTGGGGTATATCCACGATGATGGCATGTCATATTGCCGTGATTGCAACACCGGTGATCCTGAGCCTCTCGCTCTGAACTGGACGATGTCCAACACTCTATCATATCTGATGGAGAGTTACAGAATAACTGAAGATCCCCAGACACTCACACTTGCCCGGAAGCTTGTGGAGGGGATGAAGACCATGGCTGATTGGGACACCCAGCGTGCATTTTACGCTGGTGGATTGGGTGGCTGGAAAGATGGGCAATGGACAATGACCGGCTGCAAAGACTCCTATCCATGCATTTTAGAGCCTCTAATGGAATACTATGATGCGACCGGTGATAGAGATGCAATGGCTTTTGCAACTGCATTTGCCGAAGGCACACTTGCTGGTCTTCAGACCAACCTGCAGGATAACGGTATCCAGCCGGATGGCTCATTTAACGGTTATAATTGCCATCTCCACATGCGTGCTGTCCTTGGTGTTGTGCATCTTGGTGTGCGAACAAAGAATACGCGTTTCATTGAGTGGGGGCGTCTAGTATATGATTTCCTGATGTCCTACGGAGTGGAGTGGGGGTGGTTCACAGAAGGCCCTCCTCCATCCGGGGGGTATGGCGGGAATGGCTATGCGGTCAGATCGGAGACTTGCATAGTCGGTGATATGGCAGAGACGGCTATGTGGCTTGCCAAAGCAGGATATACAGCCCGTTGGGACGATCTTGAACGATTTGTGCGCAACTATCTTCCCCAGTCGCAGTTCTTTATCACACCAGAATATCAGGACTTCTACTCAGAGCTGCATTCAGCAGAATCTGATCATGTGAAAGAAGGCCTCAAGCAGGCAGCAGAATTTGAGGGTGGATTCATCGCCCGTTTGTCTCCCAACAGCTGGGTCTACGATGTTTCGAGCATTAATATGATGGGCTGTTGCCCTCCGGAAGCCATGCGTACGCTCCATATCGCCTGGTGCAATATCGTTGTCCGATCGGATAATGGAGTCTTTGTAAACATGTCCTTTGACAGAGATACCTCACAGGCGATAGTCAAGGCTCATACTCCCGACAAGGGACGTCTGAGTGTGCTTGTAAAGCAGCCAGCCGATTACTATCTCCGTCCTCCATCCTGGGTGACTCGCTCAGAAGTAAAGGCATTCCGTGGCAACACCGAGATTGCAGCCGTCTGGAACAACGACTACATCAAATTCTCCGATCCACTTGAGGGTGAGGAGTTGTCGATCACGTATCCTGTTATTACATTCAAACAGACCGTAGAAGTTGCCGGTGGTAAATATACATATCATTGGGTTGGCAATACGGTGGTTGGAGTTGATCCAGTAGCACCAACACTGCCGATATTCTCACAGAAGACTGGGAGATAAATAGAACACCACGGAGCGCCAATCTCCTGATTGGCGTATCTGAGTCAAGTTGGCTATCGTCAGAGTGACGAATTAATACATTAATTGAAATTAGACTGATGACAACCGTTTCAATCCCTGGTTATATTGTATCCATTACGGCATCATTCCATATAGCGCATACCGTATCCGCACATTCCAGTTTTGCTTTTGTCAGATTGGCTTTGGTGAAATCGCAACTCTGCAGATTAGCACTCGTCAGGTTTGCTCTGGTCAAATTTGCCCGTGTTAAATTAGCGCAGAATAGATTGGCATTTTTCAAGTTTATTCTGCTCAGGTTTGCTTTGGTGAGATTGGCACCGTGCAAATCTGCACATTCCAGGTTGGTATTGGCTAGATTGGCACCAACCAGATTGGCAAAACTTAGATCACTGTGCTCCAAATTGGCACACTCCAGATTGACTTCGCATAATTTATGTTTATGTGTTTCTACAGCAGTCTTCAAGTCAAGATGAGGTTCGGAGATAAGTACTTTTCCGTCTGCTCGTGCAATCTCTATATTCGACAATTCTGCACATTGCATGTTTGCACCTTCGAGATTCGCACCATCCAGATTTGCGTCCAGTAGATTAACATTGCACATGTTAGCGTTCAATAATATAGCATTGCGCAGGTTTGCACTGCAAAGGTCAGCATTGTGCAAGTTGGCCTCATTCAGGTGTGCGCCACATAGATTTACATCAAACAAGTTTGCATCTTCTAGATTGGCTGATCTCAAATTGGCACTGCGTAGATACGCACATTCCAGATTGCACTTAGACAGGTCAGCATGGCTCATATCTGCACCCTCAAGGTTTGTACCACTAAGGTTTGCGCCTGAGAGACATGCGCCCTGCAGATTGGCATGCCTAAGATCGGTCCCTGCCAGCTTATCTTTATTGTTCTCAACTGCGGTTTTGAGATCTGGGTAATCTCCGGAGATGGCAATCATACCCTTCGTGCCACCTACTCCGCAGGCCTTTATCTTGATATGCATATCTCCAACCTCTACTGGTGTTTGCAACACTGCATTTTCAATCTTACTTTGCATATTCACTTGCTCCCCTTAACATTATGTTCTTATATTTACTATACCCATAAAACGCACAGCAATGACTGAAAAGTGCAGAATAATGCAGAATAGTAGTGAAAATGTAGAACGGTCGATTGGAATCAGGGGCCTGGAGGCGGTGTGGTAAGAGTTCACTCTTGATATTTTTTCATGGGGTCAAAAAAGTGGAAAAATCGAAAAAAAGCTAGAAGGATTTTGCGTTGGTTGTCTAATCCATATATATGGACAAGCTAACCGTCGAGGATCTATTGGCTCAGAACGAAGCGTTGTGCTCAGAAATCTCAGAGCTCAAGCGTCTGCTGGCTGATCAGGCAGCAGAGATCGAGATGTTGCGTGATAAGCTTTCCGGTGGTGGAAATGGCAGCAGTGCTGCTCCATTTATCAAGCCAAATCGTGCACAGCGTCGTGAAGCTGAGAGACAACAGCGTAAGGGCCGGTCGCAATCATTTGTGCGCAAGTGCGATGTTCCGACCGAAGAGATACGCCATGAGGTACAAAATTGCCCGGATTGCGGCAGGAAGCTAAAAGGTGGCTGGGAACACTCTCGGCGCCAGACAATCGAGATACCTGATACTCCGATAAAGATAATCGAGCACGTACTTATTGCACGCAGGTGTGGTGTTTGCGGCAAGGTCCATATACCAAAGCTGGGTGTATTGGAGGGGGTGGTTGGCAAGTGTCGGGTAGGCCCAAGACTAATGAGCTTGATTGCTACGCTTGCAACAGCCAAGAGAATGCCGCAAAGGTCAATCCAGAAGCTGTTGGAGAGTTTGTATGGGGTTCACATTTCACTTGGCGAGATAACGGAGATACTTCACAAGGTTGCAGGATTTGCACAGCATATAGTTCAATGGATTCTGCGCCAGATTCGAGGCAGTCCTCATACTCATTGTGATGAGACAGGGTGGCGTGAAGACGGAATGAACGGTTATCTTTGGAGTTTATCAACTCCAAACTTGAGATACTTTCATTTTGTATGTTCACGCGCGGGTGTTGTGTCTAAGCTACTGTTAGGTATGTGCTTTACAGGTGTGCTTGTTTGTGACTTCTACGGAGGTTATAACTTCTATGATGGTCCAATCCAGCGCTGTTGGGTCCATTTTCTGCGTGACTTAAAGAAACTTGTTGAAGCCAACCCTGACAATGAGAAAGTCTGCAAATGGGTGGAGTCAATCAAGGACATATACAAGGCTGCGAATAAAATAGCCCGACGAGGTTTCATTGAGGCTATACGGGTGGAGTCCCGCCAGCAATTGGAAATGAAGTTAATGGCGATTGCTCAACCTTATCTCAAGGATAAATCAGCGCCGCAACGCGTTCTTGCGCACAGGATAGAAAAGCATCTGGATGAGTTATTTACATTTGTAGCTTATCCAGGCTGCCCGTCAGGTAATAATGCTGCAGAGCGAGCTATAAGACCTGCAGTAATCGCAAGAAAAGTCAGCGGCGGAACTCGCTCTAAGAATGGCTCGAATACCAGAACCGCCCTGATGAGTGTCTTTGGCACGTGGACATTGCAGGGAAAAGATTTGTTAAATGCCTGTAATGACATGATTATCGAGTCACAAAAGTGAATGGAAATCACTGCTCAATAAATAGTACTCAGCAAGAGTGAACTCTTACGCGGTGTGCGACAAACAGTGAACATTATGTATGTATGGTATGCTATAAATTGAATTATTGGTGAGAATGATGGACACGTGAAGTGTTTAGTCCTGCTGCAAGTTCACGGTGTATGTTGATGATTGATGTGAGTCTGTCTGGGGTTGGATCGGCAATTGTTGCATAGAGTTGGCGGTCGATGAACATGCTCAGATTCAGGACATTGATCTTGATGTCTTCTTCTATAGGGTTATTCTCTTTTAAAAGGGCGTCCTGAAAGACGTTCCAGAGTATTTGGGTACGCGAGATGGTGTCGTGAAGCCTGCTCTCGTGGCCCTGCGCACCCCATGTGTCTATTACCATTTGCAGCCGGTCGGCAGCTTTGAGCAACACATGTGCTTCCAGCTGCCGGCCTACTAGCGTACTGTTTACGACGGCCTTATAAGCCGATATCCCAATGTGGTTATTCATAGTTATTTGAAGAGTTTCTGTATCGCTGCCAGATCAGATTGACCTGCGAACGAGGCTCCTGAGCCACCCAGCATTACACTTGTCCGCTGTGATAATGCACTAACGCTTGCATCATTCATATCGGCTTCTCGTGCCTGTTTCGCACCTGCACTCAAGTTGTTGATCATAGTTGTAACGCCTTCTGAGGACGTACTCAGAGTGTCAATACCAGCTGACAACGACTTGGCTACACCGATGGTGGTGCCTGCTGCTGAGTTTACCGCTGAGCGCTTTGCTTCAATCACCCTGGCAATTTTCTCAAGGCCAGCAGTGTCATCCGGACCAGTGATTGCTGATACCATCTGACTCAAGTCCTGATCGACCAGAGGTTTATCTTCGTTATCGATTGTTGGGTCTTTCGCCGCCTTTGTCTTCAGCTTCAGACCTTCTGATGTTAAGTCAGCACCCTTGACAGTTACTGCATACGTCGAACTGTTGGCTGTGGCAAGAGTCATCTTACCGCCTGTTAGAAAGGTCGAAGTAGTTGATGCCCGGTCGATCTCATCTACACCGCTCTCATACGAGCCCTGAGTATCGGTTAGCACATACGCCAAGTCGTCTTTTGAAACCTTTCCGCTTTCATATGCTTGCAGGGCGTTTGAAGCTTTTTCCAGGTCTTCTCTCATATCATTGAGGGTTGTTTGAGTTTTGAAGGTTGCGTTGCTGCCTTGTTCCAGAATGCCCTTTTGCTGCATCATCGTCGATTGAGTGGCTGAAAGATTGGATGCCTTGTTCGCCAAGGTTAACGAAACAGGATCAGACGACGACATAGTCGCCAGGCGTTTAGTTGCGCTGCCGGTCGAAAGTCTACTTGCCAGCTTGCTTGCATTGGAAGACACGTTATGTGTTGACAGACTGGTCAAGTTGTTACGTATTGAGCTAATGTCCATAGCACGCTCCTTTGGGTGTATTGTCTACATGCTATTGTTCCACCACCTGCGCAAAGTGTGACTATATATTGACCAACAAGCTAAAAACTGGTAATCGTAACAGGAAACCCCCAGCTCTCAACTATCAACTATCAACTATCAACTCTCAACTATCAACTCTCAACTATCAACTCTCAACTTTCAACTTTCCACTTTCCACTTTCCACTTTCCACTTTCAACTACCCCATTTACCATATTGTGAAATCTGGTTCCCCCTTCGTAGGCTGATTGCAGGAATGACTTTTCGTCTTCTATACCCATGTTGCGCATGGAGACTTCCATGCTGATGCACTTTGTGTATGCGGATTCGGCGATCAGAGATGCCAGCCTGGGCCAGTTGATGGTGCCTGAGAAGAGGAGCTTGTGCTGGTCTTTGACTCCATCGTTGTCGTGGAGATGGATGGCTATAAGACGGTCTTTTATTGCGTCCATCTTGTCCAGTCCGCTCGGGTCGTGGTTGCCGTGACCGCAATCGTAGCACAGGCCCAGGAATGTGGAGTCATACTCAGCGAATGCGCTGTTGATTGACTCGAAGCAGCCATTCTCCAGCGCGATCTTCACACCCAGCTGTTTGGCTATCGGCTGCAGTTCATCGAAGGACTTGCGCATCTGATCGGATATGGGACCACTTGGCAGGTGCATAACTACTGCATCTCCTGAGAGCCGCGCGGTCATCTCGAGGCGGTTTTTTACCAGTTCGACCCCGGACAGGCGTTCATACTCCTTGGTGGAATACCAGTTCTTCTCCGGACCGACAGAGCCGTGCAGGTCAAGCATCTTCAGACCATACTCATCCAGCCATTTGCTGATCTGCTCGATCTCCCACCTGGAGTAGAGGAAATCAGTGTTCCACTGGTGGCACCAGTGAACGTGGGTGAACCCGGTATCGGCTATGTCCCTAAGGTAGGGTGACGGGTCCCCTTTATCATTTGCGTAGTCGGTGGTTATAGACAGCTCCATGATACGGCTCCTTTTTAATTTACAATTGTCAATGGACTATGGATAATCAGGATGAGCATGGCTGCTTGCTCCTGCTTGTAGATAAGAATACTACTATTGCGGCTGTTAGCATAAGTATGTCTCTGGCGATCAGGTCCCAGCCTACTTTACCGGCACCGGAGAGGGTGAAGCAGCCGCATTCTATGTTCAGTCCTCTGGCCATGGCGCTGATAGCAGCTATCAGGAAGATGATGAGCAGGGCTGATGCGATTGCACCGGCGGCATCTACCCAGACTCCTATAACCAGACCGAGACCGGTGAGGATCTCGATATATGGCAGGACCAGGGCGAGAATATTGACTGTGAATACCGGCAGGAGCCTGTAGGCTGTGATGTCTCCGGCGAATCTGCCAGGGTCTGCGATCTTGCCGACTGCTGCGTATATGAATATGGCGCCCAGTGCGAGTCTCAGTATTAATAATGTAAACCTGGCCCAGCGGCTATTCATTGGACTGCACCGGATATCCGGCCTCCTTCCAGGCGGGGATACCATCCAGCATTATGGATACTTTGGTGAATCCTGCAGCTGTCAGAGTGTCGGCCAGCTTGATTGCAGACTCGCACTCCGGGTCACTGCAGTAAGTAATTATGGCGGTGTCTTTGGGAACTGAACCCAGAGCTGCACTCCACTTACTGGCGGCGTCTTCGTAGTAGAGGGAGATAGCGCCTTTGATGTGCTGGTTCCGGAAGTCCTCTATGGGCCTGGCATCCACCATTGTCAGATTCCCCTGGTCATAAGCTCTCTTTGCATCCTCCAGTGTGATGAAGAGGGCCTGCGCGGCCTTTGTTGACTTGGCCTGTGCGAATGCTCGCTGGTCTTTGAGCTGCCTTCTAATGTAAGGGATACCGTCCGGCCTGATGGCATTGACAGACAAACCCAGCACACAGGCGATGATGCATATTGCACCGATGCGACCCAGCAGGCTAGACTTAAGGAGTGACATTGCCGAACACCAGGACGTCGGATTTGCAGTCGGGCTTGCTGGATATGAGATTTATCCTGCCCAGCAGCCTGCCTGCGGACTTGCCTTCTATACGGACTTTGACAGTGTAGTTGTGTCCCCGCTTGGTGGTTGACATGACCTTGATGGCGGGGGATGTCGATTGTGCACGCAGGCTGGCTGCGATTGTAGTTACTGCCAGCTCTCTATCTATCGCTTTACCCAGCTGGATTGAGCCGAAGCTGATCCGGGTGGGGGTGGCGGTGATTATGGCCGGGATGTTGACTATCACTTTTATACGGCTGGTCGGAGTGGTTGGGTCGTTGGTGTCGACCATTACGAACTTCTCGATCCTGCCGGACATGCCGGTTGCCTTGATGTGCACCCGGATATCGGTCTGCTCATCCGGGGCAAGGGACTTCCTGCTGGCTGCGGGCTTGTAGCAGGGACAGGCTGAGCGCAGTCCGGTCACTTTGAGCACGTTGTCTCCGGTGTTCTTAAGGACGACAGTGATATGTTTTTCTGAACCGGGGAGCATAGTCCCGGCGTTTACCAGGGTGCTGCTCAGGTGAGCTCTTGGTTGCTTGCTTGACGGCTTGGGAGATGCGGACTCGGCAGTGTCCGGCCAGTCGGTCCCGGATCTGGCATACTTCCGGAGGGTAGGTTCCAGACCGGTGGTGATCTCCTTTTCACCTCCCAGGACCTTACTCCCGCAGACAATCACCGGCATCTCGTTCCCGGTGTCCCGGAGCTTCTTCTCCAGCTCTACCAGCTTCTTGTAGTCCGGCAGGTTGTCTATGTCGAAGTACTTGAGCTCAACCCGGCAGCCTGCTTGCTTAGCGACGGCTGTGATCGAGCGCTCTTTGGCGACCTCGCAGGAGCTGCAGTCCGGGGACAAAAAGACAAACGCCCGGACAACAGGAGCCCCGGCAGCACTCAGAGGCAGCAGGAACAACCCCAGTATAAACAGTATGTAATATCGCATAATATTCTTGAACATGATTAATATGATCCCTGGATGGACAGGATAAAAAGCACAATCACCGGAACTTGCGATCTTTGGTCATGTGAACCTCTGTTACTATAACATATACATCCAATTTTATCATAGGTCGGTTGGAGCGAACCGGGCGACGTACCAAAGGAAATTATCCGCAAGAGTATTCGGAATTGGAAGTAATTTAGGTGCCGAATACTCTAGATTTCGCAGATTTACGCAGATTTTTGGGAAGGGAACCGCTAAATACGCTAAATACGCGAAATTCTGAATATGGCCTGTGTGTTGTGGGACTTTATGGTTGGTGGTTGCAGTCTCCTTGTCTGTATTCGTTTTGGTTTTTTGGATGGGTGAAATTCGGGTTTTGGGCAAAACGAATTGAGCTCGGAATTTGGTCGGGTGGAGCTCAGAAGGGATTCGTTTTAGCAAATTAAACGTTTTCATTTTTCGCAGGTCCTCTGAAGTCGGGTGAGTGTGTTTTGTTTGGTAGATCATGGTCTGCGTTAACACTGTTTTGCCCTCCTTAGGTTGCCGGCGGTTGAATTGTGCTGTCACGGAAATCAATGGTGTTTCACATTTTGACAGGTAGTTCGTTCGGGAAAATATTTTCTATTGATTTTGGCGAACTCAGTCGCATTGTTTTGAGCTCAAAAAGTTGTTTGATAAGACAGCAAACCCCCTTGTTTTTTGCTGAAACATGCTAGTTTTTATCAGAAAAATGCAGAAACCTCCTTTTATAGTGCCGTTTTTCTGCTATATATAATGGTCCTGCTTGTGTGCAATAGTGACGTATTAGGCGATATATTGACTTTGTGTGACTGGATGAGAGTTAGGTTTGCACTGAAATATCGGTATTTGTCATCCTGAGGAACGAAGGATCTGCTTTTTCCGAACAGAAAAGCAGATCCTTCGTTCCTCAGGATGACAAATACCGTTCCTTATGTAGTATTTCATGGAATGTTTTCACCCCAACCGGACTATATTTTGTCTATCTCTCCGATTTCCTTTTCATTTGTAAGCTTGAGACTGTGCGGAGTAGTTTTAGTTCCAATATGCGGTGGTATTTCAGCAATGCCTTCAATGAAATATTGGGATCATTTGACGGGTCCGGCAGGCGGGTGGGTGTGGTCTCTCCATTGTCACCGGTTGCAGGTAGAAGCTTGGTAGACTTGCGCCTGGGCTTGCGGGCGGTCTTTTGGTCTATCATCTTCCTGCACTTATCGAACACGGTCAGGTATTCGGATATCTCCCTGACTATTTCCCGCTCTTCCTCATCTTTCGGCTGAAAATACTCCATTGCAACAGAATTCGCATACTCAGGCCTGTATCCAAGCTCCTTAGTCAATTTCTCCACTGCCTGAGGTGACTCGGCCCTGAGCCCATGCTTAAGAGCATTCAACGAACTACGCCGCTTGCCCTCAGGTGTCTTAGGCCCGGATTTGGCTCTTTCTTCTGTCTGCATGTTGTTTTCCTTTCTGCGTTTTTAACCAGGTAAAAATATCACGCAAAGCCGCAAAGTCGCTAAGAAGGGACGTTGCTGCCGATAGAACAAATGTGCGAAAGCCTCCATGAATATTAGACGACGGAACATTGGAAATGTTGCAGGAAATTTTGGATTATTTTTTTGGAAGACAGAAGACAGAAGTTGGGAGGAGGGGACTGGGAGACGAGGGGAATGTTTTTGGCTTCAGACTTCGGGTTTCGGGCTTCAGGAAGGGAGTGGGGGATTGAAATTGGGTGAGGGGTGGTGGTGGGGTGTTGAGTTTGGTTAATCGTGTTAATCCTTTAATCCTTGAAATCTTGTTCTGACTAAAAACGTAATGTATGTGCGTTTACGCTGCGGGAACTTACTTTTTTTGAATTATGAAACGTAGTGCATCCCGTCGTTCCCGCAGCATAAATAATTCCCCCCTGATTCATTCACAATTTATCCAAGTTTTTTTGACGCTTGCCAAATCGGTCTTCCAGGTTTTTTTGTGCATCCTCTACAAGCCACTTAAACCAGAATCTGACATTATTGGGATATTCTGTATCAGTGGACATTTCGCTCAAAAAACTAATGTGTTTCCTATTGCCAATTTCAACTATCGCTCTACCGTATCGCCATAGATGTAGAACATCCATGTTTTTTGCACTTTTGAGTATTTCAACATATTGATCTGCTAGAGAGTTATTATACCTTTCACGCTTGATAACTTGGTTATAGATCCTTATTTCGGCATATTTGGCATATTCAACTTTTTCAATTAATCGAGTAAAATCAATTTCTGATTTTACGAAAGCCAGACAATCAGCACCTGCAATCATTGAATCTAAAGAGTCAGTTTTACTTAGCAAATCACATGCTGTATTTACAAGCAATCCACTATCCAGATTTCCTAAGCAATCAGCGGCGCAACATCTAGTAGCCATATCCGAATCAGCACAAAGTAACGTCATTATATTACAGGCTGACGAACGTAGATCATTGCGCGTGGTAACAATTGACATAAGGGCATCAACAAGATCCGGACCATATTTCGGTATTAGTATATACGGCTGATCCTCTTCAAGTCTGGCTATAAATTGATCTGGAGCAACTTGAGCTGCAAGCTTCATTATATATCCCTGGGCGATTATACATTTACTGCTTCGTTTGAATAAGTCAATGATCGCATCTTGCACTTCCGGTGGAGTATTTGAACCAAGAGAAGCATTTGATAGTGCTGACGGGGATTGTCTAGAAATGTGTGAAGCAACCAAATGTCCCCATTTATCAGGTTGCTTTCTATAGAGTGTCAAAACCACAATTTCAGAATCATCATCACTCTCTTCAGATTCAGACACCGTATTATTTAGTATCTCCAATAATTCCGGGTAGTTATCAAGTCTTCCCCAAACAGCAAGGACTCGCATTGCGGTCCAACTAATTCTGTTCCTGTTTTCACGACATAACTGAATTAACTTGCTTATCTCTTTATCAATTGGATCCAGAGCAGAAAGTATCCTAAGGCAGAATACTTTCCACCATTCCTGAGATAACGGATTATCAATTATTGCCCAGAATGACTCTCTGTATTGGGTGATCACATCTGCTGAATAATATGCTACCTGTTCTAAAGCTCCAATACATATGGCTCTACTATTAGGTGGTTGATTCTGGTTTGTGGCTATCTCACAGAGGCGAGAAAAAATCTTTGAAGATAGAACCGCATCAGAGAGTGCAACTATTCCATCTGACAATACATCGCCTTCATATTCTGGTGGATTGGTAAGTAGTATGTCAGCACATTCTGCATTGGCAATGGCTCCAAGCGCATCGATTACACCATATATTACAATATCATGTGGGTTACTTTCCAATAGATTTTTCAATATGGGTAAAGCTGAAGTGAGACCTAATGCACCTATATATTTACATGCCCAATGTATTACATATGGAGATGAATCTGCTAGATTATTTAAAAGCCAGTCTTTGACATCTTCAATAGCACAAAAGCATGCAAATTGGGTTGCCCAGTCTTTATGATGCCAGTCCTTTGATGCACCTTTGTTTTCTGAATCATTGATGATATCTTGTTTGAACACATCGACAATTGAAGTTGGAAGTTGCCTAGCTATTTTCGGGAGTCGCGCTAATTGTTCGGGGAGAGTCATCTCAGTGATTCGTAAGTACACAAGGTGACGGGATTGGACGTAATTTTTCGAAGGGTTCAGCAGATCCAGTAGTTTATCTATTATTTTTGGATTATCAATAGATCCTGAAATATTCGGATCAAGCAGAATTGAATCCAGTGAGGTTTTGTCTTGCAGGTTTGTAACAATTTCTGCGATTGTATTTTGCAGAGCGATATCATTGAAATTATTCTCTGCTATTCGTGAGAGTATCGAAATAAGGATGCCGGCATGATTATCATCTTTTGATCCAGTTGATAGGATATTTCCTATGCTATCAATAAGTGATATATCACAAGCCACCGCACCCGCAATATATACCTGATGGCTAATATTTCCTGAGCTAATCAGTTCAGATAACACATTAATAGCTTCTAGTCTGTCTTTTTTTGTTCCGAGTAGAACAAGACCCCTTGCACACGAAGCTCGATTTTCTGGATTCTGTGAGATGTCGCCAGTAATCATACGGACTGATCTCAGTATATTCTCAGTAGCATTACCCAGTAGAACAAAACATTGTATTGCGGTTCTTAACTCACTACCTGCACCAGGTTTAATGAAATCCAGAAGTATGCCTACAAACTCAGGAATTCTATTTGGGTTATTTTTCAACCAATCAGCAAATTCAACCTTTCGATAATGTGCTGCCATTGGTAGTGTTGTTCCAATGGCAGCACTAAGACGAAGTTGGCCTTCATCACCATATTCCGGCAGCATGATCTGCTCCCAAGTAGAATTCATTATGTTGTAATCGGAGGCACTACCACCTGCCAGCTTTTTACGCACCCAATCCCGGAATCCATTTTCACCAAGCACTTTTTTTAAATAATCATAAAGATGAACATACCCTCCTAGTTCGGCTTGCTTTTCACGCAATTTCAGAAGCTCATTCCATATGTTCAGAGAAGACTCTTCATTTTGTTGGGCTGCGATAAATGTACGTAAGGTTGCATCAAGGGGTGTAATAAAGGGTTCAGGTGACTCAAGTAGTCGTTTTATTGATTCGAAGTCAATCTTAAATTGAATGCTATCGGGTGATAATTTCAATAGCTGGGCAAGTTCTTGTTTGGTCAAGCGTCTAGGGTCTGTACAGACAAATGTAAGAGCTAGTTTTTGCCCAGCGGTAAGCTTATTCCAGACCGTTGCATAGACATCTTCAAGCTTATTACTGGTGTTCTTTATAAGGGCATTCATCGTATCATTATCCGACTGAAGAGCGATCTTCATCTTGATTGGTAATCTGGGCACTTCAGTATTTAATGATTTCGACAATGGTTGGGATGCATTCCTGGCGTTATCCCATAATTGAATAGCGTTTGCTCTATCTAGCAGTCCGATCTCGATTAGGTCAATTGTTGGCTTCACAGAGGATGGTAATTGTGGCTGACTCGCTACTAGAACGGAAAATCCTTTGCAAGTATGAGCTAGATTGGAGATTACTCCTGCTGTTGAAGCAACTAAATCAAGCGGTATCTGATCTAAACCATCTATGACTACAACGATATGCCTTGGTAGTACATTCTGTTCAGAGCAGAGACCTTTGATAGTATCCCTGAAAAGGTCTTTCAATGAATGCGCTTGTGCAATCTCACTTATCTTTTCACTTGCAATAACTCTAAATAACTGAAAGCAAAGGAATCGATAAAACTCTCTCTCATCATTAAAATAATGATCTACTTTGGAGAAGTAATAAATGGCTTTTGCTTCTTTACTGATACTTTGGTATATTTGCGTAATTATGGCACTCTTACCGATCCCAACCGGCCCGGTAATGGCTATCACTTCTCCACTACTAGAATTTACCCGCTCTACAATTTCTGTGACAACTACGTCCCTGCCAATAAGCTGACCTCCGATATACTTGGCAGCCTCTTTTTGGACTTGATCTCTAACTTCTTGAAGAACAGTCTCAGATTGCCCTAGGACGCTTTTAGGGATTTTCAAATTTCGAGTCTGGTTTAATAATTCTGCAACAGGAAATGGGGATAAATATGACATGAGCTGGTTCATAGCAGTGCTACCAGCATAAAGGTCATTCACATTCCCCTCTGCCAGAGGAATCTTAGGATTATTATGCGCATAAAGTTCAAAGCTACTATTATCAAAGACTGCATAATAAGGTGCGTTTATATCTGCTGATGTGGCATATGATCGTGCTTGATTTCTCGCATTTATCCGGTTTTTGTCGGGCTTTTTAACTTCAATAACAACTGTATAGATTCTCTGCTCATCGTCATCGATAATAAAAAGAGCATAGTCCAAAAAACCATATACGTTTTTTGTACCGATATTGAAATCGACTCGATGTTTGCTGGCAATTTGAGTTTCTGAATATCCCAGTGTTTTTATAACTGGTAGCACTATTCTCGTCTCAACATCACCTTCAGAAATATAATCGCCCATGTTTCATTACCCAAACTTGGTCTATTGATAGGATTAGTGGTATTCGATGGTTTTCCATTACTCGTTATAGATATATTTGTCTGTATTGAGTGATCACCACGTTCAGATAAAAAGTCACACAATATTTACTGCTAATGATATTGAATGGATTCAGAAATCACAGCATCAGCCAATTTGTATCATGTTGTCTGAATTCAAGTGTTAGCTTCGTGAATGATTATAGTAGTGGTTGTTTGAAAGTGCAAGCTAGGATTGGTAATTGGACTGAGCGGTGGTTGTTTGGAATCAGTAGTTCTGGTTTGTTTGATTATCGAAGGGGAATTGCCGATCTGGGGATCAGCGAGCCCAGGTCAGAAGATTGGTTCTGTTTCAGGTTCAGGATGATGTGATTGGGAGGGTTTTATCTGACGGATCTGTCGGATCTGACCGATTGGACTAATCAGTTTGGGTGGTTGGTTGTTTGGTTTTGGCGGTTCCACTTCGTTCGACTACCGAAGGAACGACTATTGAATGAACTAAACTTCGTTCGACTACCGAAGGAACTAAGGATGTTGAAGCGTTCACCTTATGGATGAGATTGATCATTCTTATTCTAGAGTGGCGATTTTTGCGATGTCTTCATTAGCTCGTTTAGTATCACCTAACAGCATATAGGCTTTCGAACGTGTGGTGTAAAGGTCTATCATGTCATATCTCCCTGTCCGGGGATCTTTGATTGCCTTGGTTAAATCCAATACAGCGTGCTTATAGTCTTTATTGTTATAATAAGCATTTCCGCGGTATTGGTAGATAAGATATCTTTCAGGATTTAATGCAATTATCTTGCCATAATCTGCAATGGCACGGTCGTAATCACTTTGTTCTTCATAAACAAGCCCACGTTCCAGGTAGGTTTCAGCATCATTTGGTGTCAAATCGATTACCTTAGTATAATCTTTAATTGCATTCTCATGATCATGTTTGTGTATATATACTGATGCACGATCACTGTAAGCACGGGCATGATTTGGAAGAATAGCAATGGCTTTATTGCAGCACTCAATAGCTGAATCATAATAATCCGCGGCTGCCTTCTGGTGTTCATAGACAGTTTGGAGCCCATTGATTTCATTTCTCTGGTCTCCGGCAAACATCAGGTTTGGATCACTATTTTGGCGTGCGCGTATTACAAATTGATTTGCACGCACAAGCCACCTGTCGGCAGCCCTGACCTTGATCCAGTGTACAGAAAACAGAATAACAGCACTGGCACAAACGACATATATCGCAATTATTCGAGTTCTGCCAGGTTTCATCTATTTCTCCACTTATGTAATGGAATTCATTTGATGTCAATCATCCATGCGAACCAATCAGTAATCTATTAGGTGGTGCATTTGAGAAATCCTTTTAGCTGCTTTGGTAGTTCCGTTCCACTCGACTACCGAAGGAACGAAAACGGGAACTGCAATTGTTGCATTACATTTCCAGTAATGACTCATCATACCAAACATCCTCATATTCGCCTGCAATCAGAAAACGCCATCCCGGTGCAAGACCAAGATAAGGAAGTATAGCCGGGCACCACTGGGTAAGGTGCTCAACGTGGAGAGATACAAAAAAATCCGGGTCTTCAGACAGCTCCTCTCCAGCCCAAATGAACCATCCAGTTGCATCACCTTCAAGTTGATATCTCAGACCGTTTATTGGGATCAGCCCGCTTTTCACGTTTAAAGCAATACCGACTTTTAAGAACGATGGAGATTCAATAAAAGCTGAACCATACTTATCACACACTGTTTTCTGTTGTTGGATGATGGTGTTGTTCATTTGTGTCCTTGCACCTGGATGGGAAGGCTGGCAGGTTTGGATGTTTCCAGCTTCGGCAGTTCCACTTCGTTCGACTACCGAAGGAACGAACGAACGTTCAGGCAAATATAGTTCCTAACCTTCTGATTCTATAAGACCACATTGATTGTGCGTTTATGCTGCGGGAACTTACCTTGCTTGATGTATCTAATATAGTGTAAACCATCGTTCCCGCAGCATAAAAACTATTTATTCTAGTGCTTCTTAAGCATTCTATAAAACTCTTTTCTGTCATTAAATGGAGTAAAGAGCTTAATTAACTCACCTGTATTTTCGGTCTTGGATATCTTTGTAAGCTCCTCCTCTATATAGTCGGGATCCATAGCACTGCCCCATCTTCTCATATTGCCTGTGATCATCTTTTGCAATTTATCAAATGGCATCTGGGTAATAGTATCATCGAGTTCAAGATCAATCTTAACAACTCTCCCAAGGAACAGATCGCAATACCCCCAGAAACTACCTTTTCCGGATACGAACTTTGCGTCTTTTACCTTTACTGTCCGGCCATAACTGTCGACCAGTGTCATTGATTTCTTGAATCCCTTTTTGAGTTCGTGCGAAGTTGCGGTGGTCAATGTGTCCTCATCGACAGCTACGCCAAGGTAATTATTCTTATCAATCTCTAATACTGGATATGTGAGATCACTGGTTTTCATGGGCAATCTTCCTCATTTGAATTATCAATGATTCTGTGGCCTATTGATTGTAGTATGCGTCCACTAATATATCCTATTTCAATCTTGAACCATTGTGGTATACCATATCTAAATACTTGATATGCAGTCAATGTTCCTGCATGAAGGTCTATATGCATTTGTCGTGCCATCTGGATTAAATTCCAAGGCTGATTAATTATTCCAGGGAACATTTTACCAAGCAAACTACCCTTCCGTATCAACCCGTGGTGTACTGGCAGATTGGCTTCCGCCCATCCTATTCTGCCTAACCATGATCTTGTTGCTCCCCAAGTGTGAGAGCCTGATTTCCATGGAAGGTGAGCGCCTGGTAGCAACATAGAGTGAACCGTTCCCACAACCTGTCCACCTATATACCAACCGCTACCTTCATCCACGACATCATTAACACCAAGCCACATACGAACTCTACCCGTCATACCAAATGTTAGCGCATCTCCCCAACCAGCTGTGAAATTCGCTGCATTATCTAGCCAATCTAATCCCCAAGGATCCACCCCATTTCTGGGATCTCCTCCACAGTACGCATACCAGTTCAACCCATCCCCAATTGGGTCCATCTGTGTAAATCTTCCAGTTTTGGGATCGTAGAATCTTAGGCCTAGTTGTTTGTATTTTAGGTTTTGGTCCTGGTAGTGGGTGTAGTAGCCCAGTGCTCCTATGTATTGGTAGGGCTGCTGGGTGGGGCCTGTGTGGGAGGTGGTGTTTCCCCAGTCGTCGTAGGCGTATTTGTCGGTTACTACTCCGCTTGCATTGGTCAGGAAGAGAATGGAGCCTTGTTCGTCGTAGTGGTAGTATTGGACTGTTTCGCTGGCTCCGGAGGGGACTATTCTGGCTATCAGGGTGCCGTTGGGTTCTCTTATGTAGTATACGCAGAGGCCTGCTGTGCTTCTTTCCTCTATTACTGCGGGGACGGATGCTGTTATATCGTAGACGAAGGTGTAGGTCTCTCCCTCTGTTGCTCTGGTGGATGACTGGAAGGTTATCCTGTTGCCTGCGCTGTCCCAGGTCATGTTGCTGGAGCGGCTTACTCCGGCGTACGATACGCTTGCCAGGAGATTGTCATCCGTGTATGCACAAGTCTCCTGAACGGCCCCGGCATCGGATTTGGTGTAGTGGAGGTTGCCGTTATTGAAGTATTCATATCGGTGTTCACCCGGGACGCGGGTGAGCTGGTCGGCGTCGTTGTATTCAAGCTGGCCGGGATTAATGCGGTTGTCTGCCCAGTCGTTCTGGTAGGTGATCGTGTGTTCACCCGGAGTATTGGCAGTCTCAAGGCGAGATATCTGGTCATAGGTGTATGCCTTGCCGAATATGTTTATGGGTGGGACCGATGTATCGAAAACACTCCAGCTGACAGTGTTTCCGGTGTTATCATAAGTCAGTCCCAGATTGCCCTGCACCTGAACCGGTTGACCGGAAGCGCAGCGGTAGGCGTATTCGATCCTCTCGAGTTGATACCTTGGATCGGTGGCATTGTATGTGAATGTTTGATATGTGCTGTTGCCGTAATCAACTCTGGTGCAGTTGCCTATCTGATCATAGGTGTAGGAGGCAATCAGACTGGCCCCCCTGCGGACGGCTTTTAATGCTCCATTGGCATAGTATGAGTAGTTGATTACCAGTGACCCATTGGTTATGCTGGCTTTCTGGCCCAGGGCGTTGTATGTATAGGTGATATCGCCGTGCCCGGTTGGTTTTGGCGGTGAGTAACTGGTCAGCCTGTTTCGATAATCAAAGCTATAGGCGCTTGTCCCTGCGGAATCAGTCACTGTAGCGGGGAGTGAGGTGCCGCTGACAAATGTGAACTGAACGTTGGAACTTGTTGGATATGATATATTGGTCAGGCTTCCGGTATAGTTGAAATACACGTTAGTCAGGCGGTCGACTATATCGTATTTGTATAAGGTGACTGTCCCGCTGCCGTCTTTAGCCCACTGCAACCTACCCAGGGAGTCATACCCGCACTCTTCATCCCCCAGAGGACCGGGCAGGTCCATTTTAGTGATGCGGTTGAGTTTGTCGTAGGTATATGATGTTGTCCGGGGCGTATTTGCATTTGAATATACTGTGCCGGTCGACTGGTTATCAAAACCATCATAAGCATACGCAACCAGTGGATTCGTGGATGACTGACCCGGCATGTTGGTCCAGGCTTTGGCTATTCTACCAGCATCATCATAGCCATAATGCTCCTCACGACCATCGGGGTCCTTGGTCCAGTTCAGATTGCAGCACGAGTAGGAAGCTTCCTCGGCTATTTCGGGACTGTTTTGGTAGATAACTTTGAGAAGCCGGCCTTTGAGATCGTAGTTGAAATAGATAGTCCTGTTGTCTGCATTGGTGGCGCTCAGAGTGCGTCCCATTGAATCATATGATACGGATGTTGTTCTGGTTACATAAGCTGAACCGTTCCATATCTTATAATGTATCTGGGTAGCGTCATCCCGGAGCTTCTCTACACCATTTACCATTTCGTAGTAGTCGTAGGTGTTCTCGGAAGCGACGGAGCCATCTACATTCGGGACTCTGACTTTCCAGAGCCTGCCTCCCTGGCCGTGGGAATCGTCAGCTGGGTAGTAATCGAACTCCACTTCGGGAGTTATGCTGCTCCAGTTTGTCGGTTCCTGCCCACCTACCGGGGGAGATATCCTGATTGCATCGACCCTGTACTTCGTTGCTGTGGCGCGGTCGAAATGCATGTAGTTCCCACGGGTGTTCTTTATTGTTCTAGGAAGAGTTGCGCCATAATAATTACAAGTCTCGGTATCACCATTGGGATAGGTTATCTGTTTTACAGAACCATCCCAGGTATTATATTCGTATGTGGTGACATTATTGTCCGAATCAGTGGATTGGAAAACTTTGCCATAAAGGTTTGGATTGTCTGTAAACTTGTAATCTACATTCTCTGTCTTGTTGTAAACCCACGTTTCAGCAGGTACATAGTATCCAAATTTGGTTGTCTTGTTATATGGATCTGTTATCTTCCAGGTGTAATAGTTGCTAAGTAAAGTCGCAGTATAATTGTAAAGAAATTCATAGCTGGTAGTTTGATTTTTGCTGGCATCGGTAGGATGTTTCTGCGTAACTGTTGCAGTACTAGTACCAAAAGCATATTCGGTAACAATATGAGGACTTGCGGACTCGTTGGTAACTGTTATCAGATTAGTTCCGTATGCATATGAAGTTATCTTGCCATCTCGATTAACCTGCGTGATATTACCCGTTGAACCATATGTATAGGTTGTCTCTGATAAAACATTTCCACTGGAGTCCTTAAGCTGCATCTTACTTGGATGCTTGCTATCTGGATCGAAATGAAGCACATTACCATCAGAGTAGTAATAATCAACAATACCGGAAGAACCTGCCCCATGGAACGTGTTAGATGATGACAGTGTCCCGAGTGCGTTGTAATACTTTACTGAACCGATTCCATCCTCATCTTCTGAAATTGTTACATAAGTACCGTCCGGATTATCTATTCTTGAGAGATATGAGAAAAAATCACCCAACGGAGTTTCATGTTCGCCCATGTTATTCCAAGGCGAATAATCGATAAAGGAGTACGATGTATCGTCCGGAGCAGTCATTTTGTATGTAAGTCTATTATTATCAGCCGATGGTTCACTGGATATTTTCCATCCCCCTGTAAGGTCGAAGCTCTCGCTATCTGTCCAGTGCGGATCGGTTGCATTTCTGCTCTTGAACGGTACTTTCACGCTGACTGCATCACAGTATGTAGCATTCCATACGGTTTGATTACATGTATTCCCAGCAACTAGTAGTGCAGGGGATTTATCGCTACCTCTGTCCCAGGGATCCCTGCCATACGATCCTAAGGTAAAAGGATGAAATATCATCTTCTTTTGGGTAAGAGAAACACCGAAACTGCCTGCTCCACCTCCACAACTGCCAGTTGCGCAGTCTGCTTCTGTGCTTATTTCAGAATATTCAACACCTTGCTGGCTTTGACGTGGAGTCGGCCAGACGCTAAAGTTACGTTGTATAAATGGACCATTTCCATCACCTAAACTGGCGTTGGGTATTTCCAGTCGGACATATATCGTATATTCACCTGGAGCAAGTGAACTAATATCGCAAGAAGCATATGTACCATTCGAGATATTTGTTAATGGTTGTTTAGTTGGTTGTGAATAGGACGTATAGTACCACTTAACATAATCACTATGTGTATTTGTGGTATCAGTATCGTGTACAGCTGGAGTGACACGTATTGAAAAATCATTCGCACAAACATTAACTGAACGGGCAAATGGTCCGCTAAATTGGTCGAGACCGACCCAGTCAACCTGGAATGTTGTGTCCAAATCAGGATCGTTACCGGAACCGCACATTGAGCTGTCTGACGCAGTTAAGCGGATAGTATCTGTGGAGCCGCTGGCTACATCAGTCTGTTTGGTTATGCCTTTGTGGTAGAGACAGCCATCTACCCAGGAGTCGTAATTGGACCATCCGGGACCGCTTACATTGTAGCTGCTTAGGGAGTCATTGACTGGGTTGCCATCAATATTCAAGTCACCATCAGAAAAACTGGCGCCTATCATTGCAGTATTGCCCATTGGTATGTGTAAGTGTTTTTGGGGATTTCCAGCGATTCCAATATAGTTACCTGTGCTTACGATACCCCCAGCTCCCGGACTTGTTGCAGTTCCATTGCAGGAACACTCGCTCCAACCTCTTGCAACGCTCAGTGACATCATCAATATAAGTAAGCTCAGGCAATATAGTGATCTGTTCATCGTATCCCTCCAGGTATAAGTCCGATTATTCGTGGCTTCTATAAGCATGTCCATCTCTCCTTATGGCATCGGTGGGATTATGACTGCCGGTAAAGTGCAGGCGTCGAGGTTATAGAGGTATATGGTGCTGTCCTGCCCTTGTCCGGATGCTGGAGAAGAGCGCATTCCGTTGTTGTCTTCAGCAACCAGAGCGAAGTAGTAAACGCCTACGCCTCCGGCAGGAGCGAAGGAGTATGATCCGGAACTGGTTGTCCTGCTCATGTTTGTGTATGTCCAGGTGCCGAATAATCCATATTTGAACCAGAGCTCAACTGACTTGAGTCCGTTGTCTCCGATGTCTTCAACACCGGAATAGTTGATGGTAAATGGACTGGAGTCAGCATATGTGGGAGCATCCAGGATACCTGTTGATGGAGGGGTTGTATCGTTTATGGTGAATACTGCGGTTGCCACTTCACTGGGTATGAAATTCGCTTTGTAAGCCACAACTTTCAATGTGCAGGACGAATAGAGTGAAAGGTTTCCGTTATAGGAAGGGCTGGGAGCATTACCATACTCCAGACCGTGTGGATATGTACCATCGAGGGTGTAGTACATGTGCGAACCGCTGGTTGAACAAGTGATGTCTACAGGTTTTGGGGCAACAAACGTTCCACCGTTTGGGGTAATGACCGGGGTGGCGACTTGATAAGACTCATCTGCACCGATATCTACTGCGGAGCCATTCTTGCGGCCCTGGTTATCTATGTCTTTGGCTGCATACATATCGGCGTCATTTCCAGCGTTGATACATGGGGAATATGCGCCTAGATGAGCGATATACAGATTGCTTTCAATAAAAATGAACAGAGGATCCAGAGATATATCATTGGTGCCTGCGGAGAGGCCGGAGTAATCGTAGCTAGTGTTTCCTTCTACACAGTTGTTGCGGAGTGTCGGAGTTCCATTCTGGTTGAATATTCCTTTGGAGTTGCCATGGACTATATTGTTGGCAAAAATCAGAGATGAGCCTGAATCTATGTATACTGCGGCATTTCCGGTGACGGTGTTATCAATTATTGTGTTGTTAGTAATTACCGCGGGACTGCTTGACAGATAGATGGCTGCTCCATTTGTGCCCGAGTTATAGACAAATACATTGTTGGCTATGGTTGGAACGGCAGATTCTACATATATACCGGCCCCTGATGTTGCTGAGTTATCCCGGATGTAGCAATTGGTAATTACGGGCTCAGCGTCCTGGTTTATCCGTATGCCTCCTCCGCTGATGGATGAGCCATGTTGAATTGTGAAACCGTCTATTATTGTAGAGCTGGAAGCGCTCTGGGGGATTATGACTACAACGCCCCCGTCTCCACTAGATATAGTGACCTTATTGGCACAGTAATCCCGTGAATCGAGAGTGGTTTCGTTACCTGCGAATCCGCCGTAGAGGGCTACTCCACCTTTGGTTGTGATCCTCTCATTATATGTTCCGGATGCAACCCAGATCATATCTCCTTCATTGGCTGCATTTATGGCTTCGGTAATTGTATGGAATGCAGTTGTCCATGAGAGGCCATTATATGTACCTCCCGTACTCTCCCAGTCTACATATATAATGCTTGAGATCACATATGGGGCAGTGACTGTATTGCTTGGATCCCAGTTTGTTTTGAAGGCTTTGGCTTTGATTACTACATCATCATTCACTGTCAGGGGTGAAACATACTGGGTAGAGGACTCAGTTGGCACGGAGCCATTGGTTGTATATCGAATAACTGCCCCGGATGTGGAGCAGGAGATTGAGACTGTCTGCGGAGTGCTGTATGTATTGGGTGCAGGAGAAAAGACGGGATCAGCAACAACCGGAATGACGGTATATGTGGCGGACTTGAGCGAGCTCATTCCCTGTCCCATGATCCAGCCTTTTGCTTTGAGGACGGTAGTGGAGCTGAGTGTGATCGGGGATTGATAAACTGGGCTGCTCAGCGGCATAGGGTCTGTGCCGTCTGTAGTGTATATTATGGTAGCTCCCGGAGTGGAACACGCCATAGTGACAGTCACACTGCCGTAGTATGTTCCTCCATCCGGGTCAAATGTGGGTGTTGCAATCGAAAACGCTGCACTGCAGCATAGCAGGCATAACAAACAGCTCAACAGTAATACTAACTTATTCATGTCGATCTCCTTGCGCATTTATTCTATTCGCATCACTAATTGGTTACTGCCTACAAGTGTTTACCTCTTTTGAATTGTCCGGTGATTCAGACTGTTACACGAACATATGTTTACATCTGTTGCTGGGTAGTATGCCATGAAAATTACAGAAAGTCAATAGATATGTATAAAAATATCCTAATATTTTTTGATTAACTCTAAAAACACGTGCTGCAAATATTTTAATTATCACATAAGGATTAACAAATGTAATTATAAGAAATATACGCGACATACAAAATACTCACGGTGCGGATATATGTAAGTGGTTTCTTGGTGAGTTGTAGTCACATAATTAATGGACACGCGCGTAATTGTGCGGTTTTGAAGGAGAAGGAAATTGTAAATGTTGAGGTATGAATTATGGAAGAGGGAGGAGAGATATGCATCGGTATCAGAGCGGATGGGCACGAGCTGTGGTGTTATAACAGCAACTTGATTCACCCCGAAGCGGCGATGCCGAAGCGGGGGGCTGCAGAGAGCTGCAGGCTCTCAGAATAAATAGAACCGTAGGGGGTGTGCGTCCCCTTTATGCCCATTAGCCGACTTTAAATGTGGCAGTCCCCTTTACGAGGGTGAAATTATCAGGATTTTTCTCCATTTTGCTCCACGAAAAGGTTTTTGGCCTATTTCAGTGTCACTTGACTACCGTACTAGCTCAAATGAAGGATAAGCATTCTCTTTCCTTGAATACAATCGTATCGAAATCAATCATAAAACGAGTAGTGGCAGTAGTTGTACCTCACTCGTGGTAATACATCATGTGATGGAGCCTGCTGACCATTGACTACTGAAGCTGATACTTGCCGTAAATATGTCCTCAAAAAACTGTATCAGTCAGCTTGGACTGATGACCAGATTCAGGAGCAAAAAACCTTTACCGATGGGCGTATAGTTGTAATAGGTGGCAAAGTACATCGGCGGCCTCAGAAACGGGCAGATTATATACTTCGTTATCGCCGTGATTTCCCTCTGGCAGTTGTAGAAGCAAAAGCCTCACATAAAGCAGCCGGTGACGCGGTGCAGCAGGCTAAAGACTATGCTCAAATACTCGGATTGAGTTTTGCGTATGCAACTAACGGTCATGAGATTATTGAGATTGATCTATCCGCGGGTACAGAGACCCTGGTAGCTGATTTCCCAACTCCGGATGAACTGTGGGAACGGTTACAAGTAGCCACACACATCTCAGATGAAATCGCTCCTCGCGTTCTATCACCCTCATACCATCTTTCTGGTTACAGCCCGCGGTATTATCAGGAGATTGCCATTAATCGTTCAGTGCAGGCAATTCTTCAAGGTAAACAACGTATACTCCTAACGATGGCTACCGGCACAGGCAAGACAATCGTCGCTTTTCAAATATGTTGGAAGCTCTGGAATTCCAGATGGAACCGTAATAACGAATATAGACGTCCCAAGATTCTATACTTGGCTGACCGCAATATATTGGTAGATGATCCAAAGGACAAGAAGTTTACTCCGTTTGGCGATGCACGGCACAAGATAGGTGATGGTCCTGATGAGCCTGTTAAGAGTCGCGAGATGTATTTCGCCACATATCAATCGATAGCCCGAGATGAGCGTCGCCCAGGGCTTTATCGTGAATTTCCTAGAGACTTTTTCGACCTTATAGTTATTGATGAATGTCACAGAGGCAGCGCTCGTGACGATAGCAACTGGCGGGAAATATTGAATTATTTCAAGCCTGCGTTCCAACTTGGAATGACTGCTACTCCCTTGCGTGAAGATAACAGGGATACATACGCATATTTTGGAAATCCCATATATACATACAGCTTACGCCAGGGAATTGATGATGGTTTCCTGGCTCCCTATCGAGTGCACAGAATCATCAGCACCTGGGATGCTGCCGGATGGCGACCCAGCAAAAATGAAATGGACAGATACGGAAATGAAATACCGGATGGTCTTTATGAGACAAAGGACTTCGAGAGGGTTGTTGCCCTTAGAGCACGAACTGAAGCCATCGCTAGACATCTCACTGAGTTTCTAAAGAAAACAGACCGCTTTGCCAAGACAGTAATATTCTGTGTTAATCAGGAACATGCTGACGAGATGCGCCGTGCACTTAATAATCTGAACTCCGATCTTGCAAAGCAGTATTCAAACTATGTATGCCGTGTGGTTTCCGAAGAGGGAGCAATAGGTCGTGGACATCTGGACGATTTTACTGATGTTGAAACTGTAACTCCGGTTATCCTGACAACTTCCCAGCTTCTTACAACGGGTGTGGATATACCAACATGCAAAAATATAGTTCTGGCGCGTGTTGTCTGCTCCATGACGGAGTTCAAGCAGATTATTGGACGTGGCACCAGAGTCCGTGATGACTACGGCAAGCTATATTTCAATATTCTCGATTATACAGGTTCCGCCACACGCCTCTTTGCCGACCCGGATTTTGATGGTGAACCATCGATAATTACTGAAGAACAGATTGATGAAAAAGGCGATGTCATTGATGAACCGGTAGTTATTGAAGAGGAAACTGGGGATGTTGGTGAGATAATGTCAGATGACTTCGGCGATGACGATGATGATGACGGCGATGAAACCGATAACAAGCCCAGACGGTTCTATATTGACGGTGGTAATGTCGAGATAGTCGCGCACCTTGTGCATGAACTCGATCCTGATGGCAAACAGTTGCGTGTAGTTAAATATACTGATTACACTGCAGAATGCGTCCGTACTCTGTATCATTCATCAGCAGATTTGCGAAATCACTGGGCAGACCCACTGCAACGCGCCGAAATACTGGCTGCTCTGGATGAACGCGGTATCAGTTTTGATGAACTTGCCACAGCTACAGGCCAGCAAGATGCAGATCCTTTTGATTTACTGTGTCATGTAGCATTCAATTCCCCATTGCGTACCCGCAGGGAACGTGCAGAAAGGTTGCGAAAAGAGAAGAAAGACTTCTTCGATGAATATGGTCCCACTGCGAGAGCCATACTTGATGAGTTGCTGGAGAAATACGCAGAATATGGCGCAGCACAGTTTGAGTTACCCAATGTGCTCCAGGTTCCACCGATATCTGAGCACGGCAACATTATGGAAATTGCTGCACAGTTTGGTGGACCGGAAAAGCTAAGAGAAGCTATTACAAAACTGCAGACGCTGCTATACGCGGCATAAAGTTATGTTGGAATAAACCATCTGATTTTGGACAGTTGATATGAATAGAGATACTGAAAAGCGAATAATGAGCAATTCCTCAGTGCAAACTGGAGCGGAAAAGATACTGATCCAGTGGTTGTCTGAACAGCTTGGTGTTCCCTTATGCGAATCTCCATTTCGTATGGATGGTTGCCGAATGAGAGTCGATGGTTACTACTGTGACAATGACCACATTATAATCGTTGAGGCTTGGGCTCACATCGGCAAGGCCAAAGCAGCACAGAAGAATAAGGTAATGACAGATGTTTTAAAGTTGGCTTATATCAGCGATTGTCTTGCAAAGGAAAGCAATTCGATCTCTGTCGAGTGTTATTATGTATTTGCGGATGCTGCTGCTGCAGAAGTGCTTACTAATTTAACTAGCTGGAATGCAAGAGCAGGTCAGCGTTTTGAAATTCAAGCTCGAATTGCCGACATTTCGGACGAACTCCGACAAAATATACTTCAAGCTCAAAAACAACAAGACATCCGTGAACTATAGAGGTTTTGATGGCAGTAAAGAAAGTTACAGAAAAGAACTTAACCACTTCCCAACGACTAGGCAGCGTCCTAAAGTCCGCTCGGGATATAATGCGCAAAGACAAAGGATTAAGCGGTGATCTTGACCGGTTGCCTATGCTTACATGGATTATGTTCCTGAAATTTCTCGATGACATGGAATTGATTCGTGAACAGGCTGCGGTTATGAAAGGTGAACGGTTCCGGCCTGCTATTGAAGCACCTTACCGTTGGCGTGACTGGGCTGCTAAGGAAGATGGTATCACAGGTGATGAACTTATCGCTTATATCAATAATGATGATGCCATACGACAGGATGGCACACGCGGTCCCGGTCTTTTTGCTTACCTGCGCAATCTCGAAGGAGCAAACGGGGGAGACCGTCGTGATGTGATTGCTGCTGTTTTCAGGGGTACAGTAAACCGGATGATCAACGGTTATCTGCTTCGTGATGTGATGAATAAGGTCAACGGTTTCCATTTTGATTCCAGCGATGAAATCCATACTCTCGGGCATTTTTATGAATCTATGCTTAAGGAAATGCGTGATGCTGCCGGTGATTCCGGTGAGTTCTATACACCAAGAGCAGTAGTAAGGTTCATGGTTGAGGTTATCAATCCACTGCTTGGGGAAAGTGTGCTTGATCCGGCGTGCGGGACAGGTGGTTTCCTGGTTGAAACATACCAGCATATGGAAAAGCAGGTAAAGACTGTCGGTGAACGTGAAATATTGCAGAAATCCAGTATCTACGGTGGAGAGGCTAAACCCCTTCCGTATTTGCTGGTTCAGATGAACCTTTTACTGCATGGTTTGGAATATCCTCGCATTGACCCTGAGAACAGCCTGCGGTTTCCGCTTCGGGAAATCGGTGATAAGGACCGGGTTGATATCATTCTGACTAATCCTCCATTTGGTGGTGAGGAAGAAGCAGGTATTCTTAGCAACTTCCCTGATGATCTGCGTACATCCGAAACAACGTTCTTATTCCTGCAGCTTATAATGCGCAAACTCAGACGACCGCCTGCGCCTGGTCGTGCTGCAGTAGTTGTTCCCAATGGAATGTTGTTTGGCGACGGAGTATGCGGAAGAATAAAGGCCGATCTACTCAAAGACTACAACCTGCACACAATCGCGAGATTGCCGAAAGGTGTGTTCGCACCTTATACGGATATCGAAACAAACCTGCTTTTCTTTGACCGCAGTAGACCCACTTCTGAAGTCTGGTACTATGAACAGCCGTTGCCGGAGGGCCGCAAAACATACACCAAGACCAAACCGATACAGTTTGAGGCGTTTGCACCTTGTCTGGAATGGTGGAATAACCGCGAGGAAAATGACAGAGCTTGGTGTGTGCCTGTGCAGACGATAATTGATAGCAACTATAACCTAGACATTAAAAATCCCACTGTTGCAGATGACCTTGCACATTTGCCGCCGGAGCAGTTGGTTGAAGATATAATTGCAAAAGAACAGCGGATTATGGAGATTATGCTGGAGATAAAGCAGGTAATCTCTAGATGATCAGCAATACACATAATATCTTATCAAAGGCAGCAGTTGATCTTATGCGACGTGAAAATCCTACTCTAGTTGTTGCTTCTGGATTGATTTTCAAGGAATTAGCGAATGAATCTGCTAGCAGAAGGATTTCAGAAATAGCGGATGCAAGAGGTGGCATTTGGGGTGATCTTGCACCTATTGGGCAGGGATTCCCGATACTTCGTTCAACAAATATGCGTGGTGTTCGTATAGATGTCTCCAACGCAGCTTGGTGCAATGTTTTTCAGTCTCAAGCTGAAGGATGTATGCTTAAGGATGGTGACATTCTCGTCACTAAGTCTAGTGGCAGCAGCGATCTCGTTGGAAAGTCAGCCTTATTCTATGATCCACTAGATGGGCTTAAGTATCTGTTTTCTAACTTCTCGCTCAGGCTACGTCCATCTAAAAATGATGTTTTGCCTGAATATTTGGCTTGGTATTTACGATCCCCTCAGTCATTAGCGTGGCGTTATGACTCTCAACAGAATGCTGTTGGATTACGGAATTTACAAACTCGTTCATTCTTGTCTCAAGAAATACCCTTACCCTCCATGAAGATGCAGGCGAAAGTAGCAGAATATCTTCTGAGCTTGGAGCAGAGGACAGAACCAACAATTTTACCTGGAAATATGGCTGCAATTCAACATACTGTTGCACGGATGGAGGAGTTGTCGGGGAAGATTGAGGAAGCGCGAAGATTGCGGGAGGAAGCACAAACAACCTTGCAAAGGATGGGATGGGCATTGGCATTTGGTGGCATGCAATTACATTCTGCTAGAAAGCGGATAGGTGAACTACTAGCTCTTCGCCAACCTGATATAGTAGTAAAACCTGATAAAACATATCAGTTTGCTGGTGTATATTGTTTTGGAAAAGGAGTGTTTCAGGGTGGATGTAAGTCTGGTATGGAGACTTCTTATACGCAACTGACACAAATCCACACCGGTAACTTCGTATACCCAAAATTGATGGCTTGGGAAGGTGCTCTTGGTATTGTGCCTGCTGAATGTGATGGTTTATATGTGTCGCCGGAGTTCCCTGTTTTTGAACTGAATCAAAATGTTGTGTTGCCTGAAACACTTGATGTGTATTTCCGCTCCTCGCAAGTCTGGCCTTTGGTATCTGAAGCCAGTAAGGGTACTAATGTTAGACGAAGACGCATGCACCCATCAAGCTTCTTGGAGTTGGAGATACCGTTACCTACAATGCATACTCAGTTGAAACTCCGGGACATACTAAAACGCACAGCCAGTATACGATTTTTACAGTCGAGTACTGCAGGTAACATTGAAGCTTTATTACCGTCGTTGTTGGATGCAGCATTTTCTGGGAGGTTGTAATGCTTGACTCCAACGATGTGCTTACCAAAGTCCAGGTATTGAAAAATCTTCTTGTTGCACGAGCTACTGGCCAGTTAATAGACGAAGAGGAATTTTCAACTCTACGAAACCAGTTAATAATCATTCCAAGTGTTAAAAATAAACTGCCTAGGTTTTTGTCGAGTTGTCGCACAGTACGGGAATTCTGGGCTTTTATCCAACCAGAATTCCCTCATTATCAGCAAAGGCGCGAATATCTCCAACAAGAATTTGAACCACTGCTTTCTATGCTGGAATCTGAATCACAGACTCCAGGTGATGCTGTTACGTCCGAGGCAATTGAAATAGTTGATTCCGCTCATGTGACCGCGATGTGGGCGAAATGCCTCGAACGAAGGGACACAGACCCTGAAGGCGCCATCACTGCTGCACGAACACTGCTGGAGACTGTTTGCAAACACATACTTGATGAAGCAGGTATTACCTATCCGGACAATTGTGATTTGCCAAAACTTCACTGGCTGGTTTCAGAAAAACTTCAACTTGCACCAGGCCAACACACAGAGACAGAAGTCAAAAAGATACTTGGTGGGTGTTTCGCTATAGTCGATGGGCTAGCAAGCATACGCAACAGGCTGAGTGATGCTCACGGCAAAAGTAAGAATGCCGTTCAACCGGATCAGCGCCACGCAGAACTAGCTGTGAACCTTGCCGGAAGTGTGGCTACCTTCTTATTAGAAACCTGGGAGGCCAATAAACCACAGAGTATATTCAAACCTGCTTGGAGTTAGGTCAAAGGTGATAGCCAGCATTTCAGTCTACCCTTCTTCGCAGTCAGCTAGTGCATCGGCATCGGCGCTTCGGGGGATTAGGGTGGTTGTTGCATTGCTTTGTTTATATTCCCCCTCCGCTCTGATACCGATGCATTTTGTTCTTTGACTGGCGGCCCGACAAGAGTGTCGTGCCTACCCGATTCCATTCCATCAAAGCACAAAACCCAATCATTCCCTCCCCTAATTCATAAGTTCCGTTTCACTCGACTACCGAAGGAACTAACAATTACAATGTTTGCCAGGAGACAGGAGACAGGAGGCAGGAGGACATGGATGTCCTGGGAAGGGCGTAAGGGTCATGGATGGCCCTTACGAACATTTACGAACAGTGTGGATGACCCTTACGAACAGCAATCGGCATGTCCAACTTTTGGGTCAGGATGACAGTGTGGCCCGAATTGGGGTGGGGGGTTATTATTTTCTGTTTGTCTGCTAATTTTGGGATATAATGCAAAAAATCTTATATACTGGGCTATAATATCTATTGTGTATTTCTGCAAATGAATGGCATTGGTTATCGCACAAAGGCTGTTGTATGGTGAAAATGTGTTGCTTGTTGATTGGAAGAGAGTGTTTGTGCTTATAACTTGGATGCTTTGCTATATGAATTATTGGAGGGCTGTTGATGCGGTCAATTTATAGTAGGTCAACAAAAGTGAAATGGTGGATCATTTTAATTGCGTTATTAACGCTTGCTGCAGTAGTTCCATGCGCTGCGCAAAACTATAAAATCAGCGGTGGACTTGTTCTGGATGAGTATATAAACAACACAGCTGTATCCCCGGATGGCAGATATGTTGCTTATTCATATTCATATCCGGAATATGCAAAACCATGGTGCATGATACTATATGACCGTCAAACTCAGACATCCAAACAGATAGATCTGAGTCCATCGGGCGCTCTCCCTGATGCCCGTCGCTGCGATCACCCCACATTCTCCGGGGACAGCAGGTATATTGCCTACGAATCCGGCGCCGGTAACCTTGTTGATGGCGATACAAATGCCAAAGTGGACATTTTTGTATACGACAACCAACTCGGTAAGAATGTTCGTGTCAGCTTGAGCACTTCCGGAGTGCAACCAAATAATGACTGCACTATGCCTGAGATATCAAATGATGGCAAATTTGTTGTCTATCAGAGTAGAGCGACCAACCTTGTCTCAGGCGATACAAATGACAAAACTGATGTTTTCATAAGAGATATCGCCAATAACACTACAGAGCGGGTGAGTGTAGATGCTGCTGGTCAGGAAAAAGCTGGCTATAGTGAATATCCCTCAGTCTCTGCAGATGGGAGTCTTGTTGCATTTCAGTCTTCTGCGGATGAACTGGTCCCTGGTGGCGTCGGCAAGACAAGTATATACGTCAAAAATCGAGCTTCGGGCCAGATAAGACGAGTCAGTGTCAGCACCAGCGGCAGTGTTGCTGATAATAATTGCAACTACCCGAAGATTTCAGCTAATGGCAGATATGTTGTCTGGATTAGTAGAGCAACAAATCTGGTCCCCAACGATACCAATGCCAAATCCGATGTCTTCAGACACGACCTGCAGACAGGTGAGACTATCCTGGTGAGTGTAAACTCTACAGAAGCACAGAGCAACGGTGATGCATCGACTGCCTATATATCCAGCGACGGACGCTATGTTGCATTTACCAGCAATGCGTCAAATCTGGGTGGAACTGACACCAACAATATTGAAGACCTATACATCAGAGATATTCAGGCTGGTGTCACAGTCCCGGTAAGTGTCAGCTATGATCCTGCAAAGGGCAATGTAGGTGCATTTTATTCCGGAAATGCTCTTTCAACAGATGGTATGTATGCGGTATTTTTATCTAACAACCAGTACGTTGTAGATAATAATGTAGAGACACGTTATAACGTATACCTTAGGGACATGAAAAGTGACCTGGGATCGGAGACATTGACGATAGGTCTTCTAGCTCCGGACCGTGCGCTCAATACCGGCGTTGTATCAATGACGATATCCGGTACCGGGTTCAATGCGGCAGCTACAGTTAAGATGACAAAGGCTGGCCAATCCGACATAGCAGCAACTAATACTGTTGTTGCTGGTGACGGGAAGACTATTACTACCAAATTCGACATTACCGGCAAGTCTATCGGGACATGGAAAGTAGTGGTAACAAATCCGGGGCCTGTAAGTGTATCATCGGATTTCATTATCCAGCAGGGAGTCTCTGTTACCAAAGTTACTCCCAGTTCTGCATTGTTTTTTGGAACACATACCCTAAAGATAGATGGCAGCGGTTTTGTTACCGGAGCTACTGCTAAACTGTCCCGGACAGGTGTTGTTGATACTACAAGCACCTCAGCAACAGTTGCTGGAGACGGCAAATCCCTTCAGGCTGACTTTGACCTGAGCAGTTGCGAACCTGGTGTATATGATGTTGTCGTTGTAAATAGCGATGGTGCATCGGGTAAGTTGAGTTCTGCCTTTACCGTTATTGATGGTATAGCAGTCAGTTCTGTGAGTCCCTCTACAGGAGTATCCGGAAAATATGCAATCCTGACAATAAACGGACGTGGTTTTGTGCCTGAGACTACAGTGAAACTCAAAGCTCAGGGGCAGCCTGATATAGTGGCAACGGACATCAATGCAGCCTCCAATGGTAAGACACTCACTGCAAAGGTCGCTCTCGATGCTGCAGAACTGGGCAAGAGGGATGTTGTAGTAACAGGAAAACCGGGCTTTGATACTACTCTGCCCGGAGCATTCAGCATTCAAGCCAGTGTATCGAGTATATCTCCCAGCTCTATGAACGCCGCAGCAAGCACTGTGGATGTTACATTCAAGGGTTCCGGATTCGCTGCAGATATGGCGGTGAAACTGACCAGATCCGGTTCGCCGGATTGGGTTGCTTCATCCGTAAAGTACAATTCCAATAGTGAGATAGTGGTGACATTCACTGAGTCTGGAACAGAACCTATGGGCAAATGGACCGTAATGATGGGACGTCCGGACTATCTGCCAGTGGATTCGGTCAATGAGGTCGGATTGAAGACTTCTGTAGATAAAGTCAATCCTGACCATATAAAACTTGGACAGACAACCAGGATAAGCATAGCAATGACTGGTGCAGCCTCCGGGATTACAGCCAAATTGCAGAGTGCAGGTAAAACTGACATAGTAGGCAAGAATATAGTCTATGTATCCGGAGGTATGACTGTTGAATTTGCTGTTCCGGAGGATGTAAACGCTGTCTCATGGAATCTTCTACTCACTTGTCCGAATGGCAGGATTATCGAGAGTCCTGTAAAGATTCAAACAGGTGCAGGAGTCTGGAGCGTTTATCCCTCTCTTCTGGGACAGGCTCCGGCTACAGTCAAAATCACCGCCTCCGGATATAGCAAATCTCTCACAGCTAAATTGACCAGATCAGGAATGGCCGATATCCCGGGAAAAATAGTGGCATTTAATAAAGCTTCATCAGAAAACACCAACGATTCTGCTCTATGCACCTTTGACCTGACCAACGCAGAATTAGGCAAATATGATCTGGTGGTGGCAGATGGCATTATCTCTGCTTCGCGTTCGGGTGCAATCGAAGTTGGGAGGACAAGAGTTGGCGTATCCGTGTATACTCTGGGCTCTCACTTGATCCGCACAGGCAGGACAGCAGATATTGAGATCAGGATTGAGAATACCGGAAATGTCGATGTTGCAGGCAACCTTAGTATTCTGGGTGCCTCTAAAAATCTTCAATGGGTCATGCGGGACGACTACGAAAATGTGATGAGTAATGCGTTGATATCGGCAAACGGCGATACAAATGAAATTGTAGTCTCTGGCCTCAAGACATGGGCCGGGTCCGTTAGAAGTTATCATTTTATGATTACATCCAGTGTTGAGGATGATATGGAGTTTTCTGTCGCCTGGGTTGGGCTCAGGGATAATTAGTCTGGTTTATTCACCAAGCTTCGTGAATATTGCGGACTAAACGAGCAGCATTTGGGCTTGATTTGATAGTTTTGAGGTAATGACATGCGTTTACAGATATTGCTAATATCATTGCTAATACTCACTTATTCTGCAATGTGTTTTGCTGATTCAGATTCAGAACCGGTGCATGATCCGGACAATGTATATGGTGTTGATGCGCCGGTTTACGTTACTGATGATGGAAAGTTATACAGAAACGGGTTTACGTATGGCGCGGGTGGTGTACCAATAGCTGACGAGGTATATGCTGACTATCCTCCAGGACATGAGGCAGTGTTAGCCAAGGTAGTCAAAAAAGTCTGGGCGAACTGGGAAGATTATAAAATCACTAACCTGCTGACACGAAGAACTCCTGAGAATATGAGTATAGCATGCGGCACTTCAGCAGATTATATGCAACTAAAAATCAAGCCGGACTTGCCTGAAGGTTGGAAAACGTATTCAATTGATTCTGTAGATATAATGAATGGGTGGAGTACTAGTCCTTATTCTTCAAACGGTACTTCTCATACCATTACTGCCATTTGTGCTCCTGATGGCAGCGTATACTGCATGGATGCGTATTTTTGTGGGCCTGAATTAACCAGAATGAAGGTAGGTGAAGATCAGAATGGCGAGTTTCTACTTTGCGATGAATCGGATAAGCTGTTTTGTATTTCCAGTCATTATTTGTGGGCATTCCGGAACTCAGCAGGGAAATTTAGAAAAGCTTCCCAGAGCTTGTCTGCTGAAGAGCAGGACTATCTTGATCCGAAAAGAAGAATAATGCCGTATTATGACAAATTGCCAAAGCACAAAGTCTCTTTCCGGAGTTCTGTTGACCCAAATGAAATATATGGACCCTCAGGTGTAGGTGCAGAAAAATACATCCCGCAGGGACAGACACTCGCATATGCAATTGCATTTGAAAACAAACCTTCGGCTTCGTTGCCAGCCGCCACAGTCAGTGTTACAGAGAAGATTGACTCAGCTGTGTATGATCTGTCTACATTCTCGTTTGGAGAAGTGAAGTTCAGCAACTACAAGTATACTCCGGAACCAGGACTGCAGGATATTGCTGCTGATGTGGACCTCAGGCCTTCGAAGAATCTGATTGTCCGTATTGTTGGAGACCTTGATATTGCCGGTTCGACAGTCACGTGGACTTTTACATCAATCGATCCGGATACCAATCTTCCTCCGGAAGACTCAACAATTGGATTCCTCCCACCAAACGTAACCTCACCCGATGGAGAAGGCAAGGTCTATTATTCAATCAAATGCCGGGAGGACTTAGCGTCAGGATCAAGCCTGTCCAGTAAAGCTTCGATTGTATTTGATACTAATCCGGTTATCGAGACTCCTGTTTGGACTAATACTCTGGATACTGGTAAACCGGTCAGTGAAATGGATGCTCTGCAGGCAGTCCAGCCATTCACTACATTCAGTATTAGTTGGTCCGGAGATGATGATTATTCGGGCATATCCTCATATTCAATCTACTACTCAATTGATGGTGGAGAGTATGAGGAATTGAACAACACAAATGCTCCTTCAATGGCATTTACGGGTGAGAAAGGCAAGACTTATAGTTTTTATGTTATTGCAAATGATGCTGTTGGAAATGTAGAAGACAGTGAAGACATTGCTGCGGTAACTACAAAAGTCTCCGAGACTGCTGATGAGTTGGATATACGGATGGACTCACTGAAGCTTTCCTCAGTCAGCAAGATCAGCCCGACAATCTGGGACTGCGACTACAGACTTACGCTTTCCAATTTTAGTACAGTCGCCATTACCGAGACTATAGCCAGGATTGTTTCAGATAATGATGCATTTAAGGCCACAGATAATACAATAAGCTTTGGTACCATCAACGCCAACAACACTGTCACACCCAGTGAGACCGTCAGATTCCGTATTGATTATGATAAACTCACTGCTGGTACGTCAACGGATTGGACTGTGGACTTTAAAGCTGCTGGTTCGCCATTTACATATCATTCGCGAATCGTTTTAGATATCCCGGACAACAGTCTCCCTGCAGTAGCTATATCGGGTCCTTCGGTATCGCTTTCAAAGAATGGTCCGGTTAGCTATATAGTTACTTACACCGGAGCAGACACTATTGCCCTTGATGCGAGTAAGGTTTTGCTTAATAAAACCGGCTCTGCAAACGGCACAGTGGAAGTCGCTCCCAGAAGCCAGTTGACTAAGACTGTTACTATTAAGAATATTACCGGTGATGGCAACCTGGGAATAACGATATCAGCTGGAAGTGCAACGAATGTGTCAGGTCCAAGCCTGGCAGCAGGCCCCAGCCCTGTATTCCGTGCTGACAACACTGGTCCTGTTGTCAATGTGACTTTCCCGGTATCCACTGCTGAGATCACCCGCAACGGTAAGACTATCAAACTTGCCGGGACTGCTTCGGACTTGTCGGGACTGGATAAAATTGAATGCGGAACAGCTGCTGGCCTCACTGATTGCACTGGAACGGCTGCATGGACATCAAGTGTGGTTACAATTGGGGATGGGACTACCAATGTTACCGTCAAAGCAACCGATCAACTAGGGAATATGAGCACAAAGGATATTCCGGTAACATATATAGAATCGTCTCCGGATGAAGGTTGGAATGGGCTATCTATGGTCTCTTTACCGGTAATACCGGACTATACGGATCCCAAGCTTACAGTTGCATTTTCTGACAACTATTGGCTTGCATATCTACCCTCCAGCAATTCATATATTAAATATGGATCTTCCGGGTTGAACTCTAAGCTGTGTTGGTTTGAACCCAGGGATTCTGCGATAGGCAGGGGTTACTGGGCTCTATTTACAGGTACAGTTCCTGTTCCGACCGGAACTGTACCGAAGCAGACCAGCCCAGTTAAAATCCACCTCTATCCGGGATGGAACCTTATAGGTCTTCCGTTTATCAGTGAAGTAAAATGGGATCTATCGGCACTGCAGGTCGAATCCGGATCGATAACTAAATCCCTGGCAGATTCTGCAAACATCGTATTGAACCACGGATGGGGTTGGGATACTGCCAAAGATCAATATTATCTTGTTTATGACAATAGTATCTTATCTGAGGTAGCCGGATATCTTAAGCCATGGCAGGGATATTGGGTGAAAGCTTTTGCAGAGTGCAACCTGGTCATCACACCTCAGGCAGTTCAAAAGTAAATAAAACCACAATCCGGGAGCATCTCGCTTGATTACACAAGCGGGATGCTCTCGATGTTTATATAAGTGAATAGGGGGACGAAAAGAACGCTAGAAAAGGGCTCCGTCCCCTTAACCCGCCTTAACCCGCGAGAAAAGAGCTCCGTCCCCTTAACCCGTGCGTCCGCTTAACACGCGTCCCCTTAACCCGTCTTATAGGCTTCAGACTTCGGGCTTCAGGCTTCAGGAAGGGAGATTGGGTAGTGTCATTTTTGGGTGGCAGTCCCATTTAAGCGCCATTTACCTATTCAAGTCCCATTTATGGGATTACTTGTGTCCGGTTAGTTGATGCGGACGCGGTAGCCTGCGAACCAATACTGTCCTTTTCCGCTCGTGTTATAGCCAAGGCCTCCAACAATGTGATCGTCAAACAGGCTGAGTGTTGCTCCCACGCCAACCTCAACCTGGCTGTCATCGTTTTGGTCTAAAGTCATGATGCTGTAGCCGATCCCAGGGCAAATGCGGGCATCATCGTACTTTCGCTTGGAATAACATTTAAACACCTGCCCAAAAATTGGCGCGGCTGCCCATTTGTTATCGCCCTTGCGGTAGTAGCCCAACGCCGTGATGTTGTCCCAGCGATTCGGTTGCCATGCGATAAGGTAAAACGGCGGACCTACCTGTACAGGCTTGGCGGGATCAGTCATCTGGACAACCGAGATTCGTATTTCATCATAAGACCGCATCTTCGCCATACCGCCCAGAGAACCATCATTGTTATCAAACTGAGCCTTCCCATCCTTTGCCTCTTGCAGCGTCTCACCGATCTGTTCCAGCTTCGCACGCAGATTTAGGAGCTCAAGGTTGGCGTTCAGTGTTGCTATTGCGGATTGCCAGGCGGTGTCTCCAAAAGTCTTTCCAGAATCTTTGATCTCATTCAGAAGCTTTACTATTGCCGTCCTGGCATCCTCTGCTTCCTGAGTTGCATTCTCCGTATTCAAGCCTTCGAAACCTTCTTTTTGCTTTATAAGAAGATCAACGAAGTTCTGAGCAAGGGATGGCACGAGCGCAGCACGGCTTACTCGTTCGGCAAGGGAAATCGATTGATCATCTTTAGTGACCTCTTCTACGGCGGTCGCTAAACTTTCGTAGCTGCTCTTTACCTTGCCAAGGTTGGTGTTAATTGTCTCGATTGTTGCGTTATTTTCACCGATACCTTTGAGAATTGCGTTTGCATTCTGCTCATATAGATCAAACTGCTTCCTCGCTTTATCTATTAGAGTGCTTGCATCCTTCGTGAATTGCTGTTTGATCGTCTGAGGAGTTGAAGCGAGCCCCCCTGCATTCTGAAGTGCTTCAACTTTCTTTACGGTATCAGCATTTGGCAAGACTCCGAATGGTTGACTCGGTTGACGACTCTGATCAGCATCACGTGACAGTTGCAGCCGTACACTCACCTTGGGCATCAACTGATTTATTGCGATGCTTGAGCGATCTGCAATCGTTGACGCCGACTCGAATATAAGTTTCAGGTTTTCTTCAATTGGAGCCCCTTTCTTATTAATGGAGTCACTCAAATTTTTTGCATCGTTAGGGTATCTTTTTTTCAGAATGCTCTTTACTTGATTGAAAAGGGGTGAAATGCCACCGAGAACAAAGGTATAAGCCTCCGGATCCTTTGTTTCCGACAGTTCTTTAAGTTTTGCTAAACTAGCGTTTGTCGCCAGGGATAGCTGGTAAATGTCCTCGATTTGATCGGCCAGTTCCTTAGCTTGAGAACTATCACCAAGGCGTCTCTGAAGAAAAGCGCCATCAAGTTCAACTGTTAGTCCCGAATCGGGTCGAAAGAGATCCCGGTTTCGTAGATTCGTGTTTGAATCAGTTTCAATAACGTTTCTGAAAGGTGAATTGTTGGACTCGGCCGAAGCTAATGAACTACATGCAATGATGATGAGTATTATCGTGTACAAGCGCATAGTATCGCTCCGATCACTTCCAGCGAGTCTGTAGCCTCAAACGCACTGAGTGTTAGGCTTACAGTGTCATTGATATTGATGCTCACAATGCGATGGCCGTTCGGGCCGAAATTGACACTGCTACCACCGGTAAGCCCCATTATGGCATCCTGGACTGCGGCTTTGTCTTGTGCCCATACTGCAAACACCTGTATTTTAGGGCTAATATTGTCGTTGATCATATCGAAAATATCTTGTAACTCCGGCGACTCCGGTCCTAATAGCACTACGATACCCCATTTGAGCTTATCAAGTGCAGCTTGAAACTGGTCCCTGGATTCTTTTTCTGCATTCTTTAATACGAACTGTTCACCGTTAGCCATTTTAAACCTCCCCGTTAATGTCCGGCGCAGGTACACCCCTGCATACCGGAATGGCATTTAGTTATTTACTTTATAAAATACACCGGAAACGAGGAAAAACCTCCTGGTAAAAACATGATATTACAATAATAATAGCGCATAATGTGGGTATAAAGTATGTTGCGCAGTGGGTGTAACGGTTTGGTGTTAATATATGCGACAACTAGCACAGGTGTTGTTATTATTGATGTCGTAAAGTTGCGGGAAAGGAATCTGACGGGAGGACATGGATGTCCTGGGAATGGCGTCAGGGACATGGATGTCCCTGACGAACTGGGAAGGTAGAATAATCGTGTTAATCCGTTAATCCTGAAAATCTTGTTCAGACAATTGAGTGTCAGGTGAATGAGATGTCTTTGACGAAGTCGTTTGCGTTGAATCCTCCGGTTTTCAAGGTGGTTACTTGCTTTCCGTTGATACGCATGTTTTCGATGGTTATGCGCTGGACCAGGTGTTCGGGATCATAACCCTCCAAAACGGAAACAGGCAGATTGGGGGAGGTTATTTCGATGTTTTGGAAATGGATGTCTTCTATGTGGCCGCGGGAGGAGTCGTATGAGCAGTAGCCTTTGATGTTCTGCAGGACAATTGGATGAGGGTCCGGGCGGGTGAAGTCGTCGTCCAGTTCTACCCGGATGTTTCTGAAGATGATATCTTTGCACGTTGCGCGGTCGCTGTTTTGGATATCCATGGCGACGTGGGTGGTATGAATGACATCGCAGTCTTCAAAGAGAATATTGCTGATCTCGTCTGCGACTGTCTCAGCTCCGATCTCCAGCGCCCTGCCCCAGTCGTTCCATATCACACATCGGCGCACTTCAAAGTCAGTTATCGAGGCTGCATTACAGGGATACTTGCCGTGCTGATCCTGCATTTGAGCAAAATCGCCGTAATTACCACCATCGATTGTCCAACCATTATTGTTGAGCTGCAGTTGGTAGATGTATGGTCCCCAGTTATCATAGCCTTTGAGGACTATGGAATCGTCGAACGAACGAATGAAGCTGTCTTCCACACTGCAGTGCTGGCAATTAACAAAATCTATACCGTCAGAATTGTACCTCCAGAGCCCGATTATCTTGATATTGCTTATATGGACCTGCTGGCAGGCGACCGGGACAAGGGTCCAACCGCTGGGATCACGCAGGATGATGCCATCTATCTGCACATCCTTGCACTGGTACAAGCTGATCAGGCCATTGAGGTGCATCCGGTCAAACTTGCTCCCATCCAGTATTCCCCGGCCTGTTATACGTATGTTTTGAGCGTGTTCTGCGATTATTGCTCCATAGACAACGGCACCGCCGGCAATGTAGATTGTCTGATTGCTCTCTATCTGCATCAGTCCAACGCAATGCACACCAGGCCCGAAGTACCTGACATTTGGACCATTGATATCGGGGGGATTGTCCTCCAAAGGGTCTGCAAAGAGATGCAAGGCGTTGTGGCTGCCATTGACCTCAACTGCCAACTGCCCAGGTTTATTGACCATAAACCGGATAGTATTCTCCTCAACAACAGGCTGGATGCCATATGAAGAGGGCCGTATCCTGACATCCTCTATTGGAAGATTGCAGGTGACACAGACCTCCACTGGTTCGGTCATTCCCCAAGCGGCAAATGAAGCGATCTCCGTCTGCTCCAAAGGTCGCTGATACCCTGGCCACACCTGATTAACCGGCTGAGCAGAGACTCTTGCCCTGTGAGTAAACACCGGTTGTCCGTGGACAGTCAGTTTATAATCCAGACATGGCTCCTCTTCAACAGGGGATGGATAGATAGTAGGATTGCTTTGTACCGGCATATTGTACCTCTTCTATATAAATGAGTGATTGTAAAACATAAGCGGGATCGGATTCCATTCTACTACTGATACAGGAATTTATGCACGTATCATTTGTCTGGTATACTATGGGGGAATATAGGGCTTCGGCCTTTGCAGGAGAGTATGTTGTGAAGAGAATTTACTTGTTTATCCTGATATTGTTTATGTTTCTGGTGTTTGCTGTTCCTGCATTTTCGCAGCAGTTTTCAAACACCGGGAAGAAGATAATTGAGTATGGATGGGATACTCCCACTCCGGAATATTTGAAGGCTAATATCGCATCAATGGAGAAATGGCCGTTTGATGGTGTGATCATTCGTATCAACAATGGAACAATTGGAGCTTCATTTGATACGAAACCCTGGCCGGAAGAGAATCTCAAAGTGGTTGAATCCGACATGAAGGCTATCAAGTGGAGCAAGTATAAATACAATTTCCTGTGCCTGTATGCTGCCAGTGACTATGGGATGAACTGGTTTGACGATGCACAGTGGAAAATAATCCTGAACAATGCCCGTGCTTCAGCCCGGCTGGCTAAAGCCGGTAAGTGCGTGGGAATAGTTTTTGACCCTGAACCATATGGAAAAGATCCTTGGCCTCATCCTGGGGAATACTCCGGTCGATCTTTTGAGGAAGTTGCCAAACAGGTCCGTCTTAGAGGCAAGCAGTATGTAAAAGCACTCCAGGAAAAATGGCCGGATATGCACCTGCTGCTTTTCTACTTCTTTCCCATGCAGACCGCCAGCCCGCATTTCCCTCTTCTGGGAGCTTTCTGCAATGGATTAATTGAAGGCTCCAGCAATAAGGCTAAAATAATCAATGGCAATGAATACTCCTATTTTCACACAGACCGCCAGTCATATATTGATGACTGGAGGAAGATAAGGGTAGATGACCCTGCTAAGAACGATCCTAAATTGAAGAAAAAATATGATCAGATTGTAAGAGCAGGTATGGCGCTGTATATGGACCAAAGTCTTGCATTGCGGCAACCTCAAACAAAGTACTTAAGCTTTTACATGACTCCTGAAGAGCGGCTAAAGTATTTCGAGTACACAGTATACTGGGCTATGAAGACTTCCGATGAATATGTCTGGTGCTACAGTGAAATGCTTCACTGGTGGAACCAGGACGTTCCTGCGGGTGCAGACCAGGCAATCATCAGTGCACGCACAAAACTGGAATCGGGTCAGGAGCTTGGATTCAATCTCAATGAGATATTGGCAAAAGCAGAGGTTAGAAAGAAACAGCAGTTGGATGATAAGTCATTCAAACGCTTTGCTGTTATTGACAAACTGACACAGGAAAACGCTTTACCTGTTATTGATGGCAAACTGGATGATGCTGTCTGGAAATCCGTGAAACCGCTTGAAAAGTTCGTTCCGGCTTCTTTTGAACCTGCAACCAAAACTGTGGTGGATGTTGTATCTTACATTACATATGATGAGAAGAACCTGTACCTGGCATTTAATTGTTCTGAACCGATGATGGACAAGTTGGTGAATACTGGTTCTGCCAAGGATTCCGATGTCTGGGGTGGGGACTGTCTGGAAGTGTTTATCAGCACAACTTCAGATACTCCACACGAATACAGGCATTTTATTCTAAATCCGGATAATGTGCAGTGGGATGGTAAGTCCCCCCCTGTAAAGGGTGATGTCACATGGAACGCTGACTGGCAGAGTGCAGTCTCTAAGAATGCAGATTCATGGACTGTAGAGATTGCACTGCCCTGGAGCGCGATTGGAGGATGCCCAGCACCAGGCTCCACCCGTTTCGTCAATCTCTGCCGGCAGAGGAAACCTGTAGCCGAGTGGTCCTCCTGGTGCAGCGTATTCGACGGTTTTCTGGACGCAACGAAGTTCGGCACTTGGATGTTTAAGTGACGGGGTTTCTATTTTAACCACGGGTGTAAATGCTTTGCATTTACACTTGAATACACGGAATACACGGAAATAAGGGGACATGTCTGGCGGTTTTGGGAGCGGGATGTTCTGAAACAACAAAAAAACAGCCGTTACGTTGCTTCGGCAGTTCCGTTCCACTCGACTACCGAAGCAACTAAGTGTTGCTGCAGGAGACTTTGCTATGAAGACATTGTATGCGTTGGTTGTTGTATTGCTGTTGTTTATGGTTGCACTACCTGGAATGGCAGCAGGCAAAGGGAATGCTGCCGCAGCTAAGATTAGCAAGTTGAAAGCTGTGCCTCAAGTTCCTGAACCTACGCAGAAAGGTGTAGTTGCATGGGCAGACAAGTATTACAAGAAATATGAACCCAAACTTGAAGGTGCTAACAAGGAGACAATTGATAGCATAAAGACTACCTTATTCATGAATAAAGGTGTCAAAACATTCATGGACGATGCTATAGCCAATCTCGTGTCTGTGCTTACAATCAGCCTTTCAGGTAAAAAGTCGTTCGATGTTCTGATCTGCGGGGCTGCCCTATTGGTTAATACCGACCCCAAAAATCCACGCGTAATCAATCTCTTCGGTGCGGTGCTCAATGCTGCCGATAAGTCTAAGGAAGCCCTTCCGGTGTTTGAATATGGCGTATCTATACGTCCGAAAAATCCTCTGTTAAGGCTCAACCTGGCTAATGCCTACCTGGATGCGGACAAGGACGAGAAAGCCAAGCTTATTCTCGATAAGCTGAGTTTTGAATATCCAAATGACCAGGCTGTCTGGAAATCTCTGGCTACCTATTACCTCAAGAAAAAGAACATATCCCAGTTTAGGGAATGCCTCTTCAAAGCTGCAAAGTTTAAGGGTTATGTAAAGAAGAAAGTTGATAAGAAAAAGAAAAAAATTGATGACAATGCAGCCGAAGGCAGTGAGTCTCCGGAGCAGTTGGAATCCAAGATCAGAGAGCTCGCAACCTCTGAACCATTCACTTCAGCCGATGTCTTGGAAGATGACTATCCTGCTGAGGCTAAGCAGATACGGGACAGATATTGTAAGCTGCAGGGTGACGAAAAGTGGCGGTTACCAAAGTTGCCTGTCTGCAATACCAGCACTCCAAAAGACTACGAAACAAGCAAGCCTATTTTGGATGAATGGGCGAATGTGTTCGGTGAAAAATATACCCGTTGGTGTACGCAGAAGGGTGCTGAGATGGGAGTGGACCCTGATGAATCCGAGGAAGTACTCGAAGCTCAAGCAGAAAAAGCTGCAGATCAACAATTCGAAGAAGCTATGAAAAGCGCTCAGGATATGCTTGATTCAGTGAAGAATGTACCCGGTATGGATAGTGGCGCCAATAAAAAGGAACTCAACGATGCTTTGAAGGATCTAAAAGACTCGGCCAAGGAACAGGGAGACGAATCCGGAGAGCAGGATGGGAATGCGGGTGCACCGAAAATGCCGCTGTGGGACTCCGGTTCTCCATGGGCACAGATTAATTTCCGCAATTATGCTGCAATACAACGCACCTATGAGCTCTATTTCTTTAAATACTACAAGGAATACAATGCAAAGGTGCAGGATATATACAAAGTCTATGGTGATAAAGCAAAGATAGAAAATGCTCGTTTTGATGCTGAATGGGAAGCGCTTGAAAAGGAACATGAACAAAATCCTCTCGTAGATAATGATATTCCATGCCGTCAGGCACAATTAAAGCACAAGCAGCTGATGAATGAGATTGCCCTCAACTACTACCACCAGTGGGTCAACCTGTATATGCCTCAGTATGCCCAGAAGATGAAGCCAAACCTGGAAGCATACTGGGATGTCTGCATGATTTATGTGCGGAGCATGACTGACCCAAAAATTATGGAACGGGAGTTTAATAAGGTAAAGACCATATTCCTTCTTCATGCAAGTAAAGCTGGTCCTGCGATAGGCGCTGGAACAGGCTTTGAATACTACCCGGAGGCCGATGAAGAACAGCGCCAACTCGATATAGACATAGCAAAGGCGAGAGAAGAAGCAGCGGTAAAAGCCCCTCAATTTGCACGGGAGTTTGAATCACCTGAGTTCGACTGGAAGAAGTGGATTGAAGACCATTTTGTTATTGATCTAGCTATCGGCGCTCCAGGATTCCCTGCTGGTTTGGGGTTAAAAGTTACTGCAAAGTCGATCCAGTTCGAGGCCAATGCGATTATATTCGGAGGGACGATCAAATATAATCCTGTGGATAATGTATTGGAGACCAGCAGTGGATTGACCATTAAGAACAAGATTGGACTCAATGTCTGCGGGGTAGGCGGTGAAGTAGGGGCAAAAGTTGAGCTTTACAAGCGGACAGCCACATGGAATTTCGATAAAAACACCTATACAGAAACAGACGGCGGTTCCAGTGAAGTCAAGTTCAAACTAGGCCCAGCAACAGCAGGCGGGAAACTGGAAGTGGACTCTGAACTAAACGCAAAAGCAACATCAAAAGCCAACTTCCTGGATGCCTTCACAGTGCAGGAACAAACAAAGATCGAGAATAAATAAATGCAGGCTTTGGGATTTCAGGTTATAGACTTTAGGCTTTAGGCTTCAGGACGGGAGATTGGGTAGTGGCAATTATAAGTGGTAGTCCAATTTAACCGTCCTATTCAAACATTTAAACGGCATACCATAGCAAGTAATCGAATAGATGCATCGGTATCAGAACGGAGGGGAAGCATAGACCCATTTGAAACAGCCCCACCCATACTCCCCGAAGTGCCGATGCTGATGCAATGGGTGACTGCGGAGAGTGTTTCGGGAGCTTGAGGGTTGGAGCACAGGTGGTCAGGATAATTGGCGAGTTATCTTGACGCGGAAGCACAGACACTGACGAATGCAGTTCTTTTTTATTCTATGCCAGACCTTGTGCTGTTTTCATAACAACCAAATGATCGAACAACCGCTACCTTGCTTCGGCAGTTCCGTTCCACTCGACTACCGAAGGAACTAAAGAGGGCCGTATCCTGACATCCTCTATTGGACCGCTGCAGGTGACACAGACCTCCACCGGTTCAGTCATCCCCCACGCGGCAAATGACGCGATCTCCGTCTGCTCCAAAGGCCGCTGATACCCCGGCCAAACCTGATTAACCGGCTGGGCCGACACCCTGGCCCTGTGAGTAAAAACCGGCTGCCCATTGACAGTCAGTTTATAATCCAGACATGGCTGTTCTTCAACCGGGGATGGATAGATAGTAAGATTGCTTTGTGTTGGCATAATGGTTCCCTTTTTTTGGATGATTTGGATAGGTTGAATTATACACTATGTTGGGAGGGAAGGACAGGTGCGAATTATGAAGTGAGGAGGGGCTCTGGGGTTCGGGATTTGACAGGCTGTCTCAAAGGTAGCTGCTTAACAATACCGGGTAGCTACCTTTGAGACAGCCTGTCAAATCCCGAAAGACCGAATTTACGGGTTGGAGTAAAGACTGTTAGCTTTCCTAACCGCTGGTAGTCCAACCTGCAAGTCCCGAAACAAGAGAACTCTCACAAAAGACCAGTTCTAGTCCAACTCTTTGATGAGTTCGTCGAACTTATTTGTGATTTTGTCCTTGATAATGAAGACTTGGTCTGGAGCCTGCTCCATGTCCCTGACACACTCGTCCAGAAAATGCTCTAGCGTGATTCGCAAACTTTGAAGGTTGAAGAGGAGTGCTCGCTGATTTTGCAAAAACTCAATGGTTTTTTTGTCCGGTGCAACGGTTACATAGACTTGCATTATCTTAAATGGATTACTGTCCATCTCTGCTAACTCATGCATTAACGAATCCTCCGCTAGATTATACTGCTGTCGTGCATCTACTTGACCTGCTCGGATATCAATGCTGCGACAATTGCGTCTTATCTTTCCTTCTATTTGGGGGGAAAGAAAGTCGTGAGCACATCGCAGATTGCGTGCCACAACTTGCTCCGGTTCCATGACTTGGCATTGAAGCTTTACTGTGACATCCAGTAAGAATGCACGTGATGCATCAGGAACAGCATACTGGAACTCTAGCCTGTTTGGTGCAATATTGACACTGGAAACCAGTGTCACCCAACTTAGTTCTCCACGTCCAGGAATGCTGCCAAGGGGTAACTGACTGCAGCCTTGGGTTCCAGAACCAACCAACACCTCAGACGGTTCAGCTATTACCGATGGCTTGTTCTGGAAACCTGTAGGCTCCTCCTGTATACGAATTGGATAAACAGCAACTTTGTTATCTTTCATCTGCCTCCTCCTATTGTATTCTTTGAATATGCGATAATAGTGCCATTGCACAGCCATTCTTGTCTTCTCTTGCCCAACTCCTTAGGTATGCACAAAGCCAACGAGTGAGACGACCTGAGTTTGCGTTTGCCACACTAGAAACAACAGCGCACAGCACTGGAAACAATTCTGTATCAACTTCGGTGGTACGAATCCAAGCCCGTAGGGCGTATGCGATCTCTCGTGACATTTCTTCTCCGCCGGTAAAGCAAGATGCAATTAGTAGAGCCACTTGACCCCATATTTCTTCTTCTTGCGGTAAAGCATTTAATAGAAGTGGAGTGAATTGCAATTCAGCTTCGTCAGTAAGGCTGATTTCCGCTTGTGACATAAGATAATGGAATACTAGCAACCCGTATCGGACTTTGACTTTATCCGTTTTATTTTGATTTTCGTCGTTCCATGTATTGATAAACGGGATAAGCCTTGTGGCATATTCAGAGTCACCTTTACCTAGACTCAGCAGATTTGCCAAACCCTGGCATGCAATATGGAACTTCCACACCTCACCTGTTTCAACTATTGCACGAATATCTTGGAGTGCCTCTTTAGGGTACAACAGTCCAATACCAGAGCCATATGCGACTACTGCTGTGCAGAGCAGGGATGTATTGTCTGATATGGTAATCCAATGATGAAGCAGCTTTAGTATTCGGAAAGCCAATAGAGGTTCCTTGACTGCCTTGTTTAATATTTGACTTGCAACGGTGCGTGAATTCATTTCGTTCGAATTGGCCAACTTTTTTACTACTTCATTTAATACATTCTCGAATGAATCTTCCATCTTCCAAAGCTCTACTACTGTGGTGACAATCTGTTCTCGTGCTTGTGTGTTCAGTTCATGACAATTATCTGTAATCCATCTTAGTATAGGAGAATGATTATCATCATAACGCCAAGTGTAAGAGAGTATCTGACTAGATAGTAAGGGATCACGCATACGAATACACTTGACTGCATCTTCACCATATTCCATATTAGCATTCTTGTCGACAAGTATTGCACCTGTTGTTTCTAGAAGCTGTGCGCGACTCATACCAAAACGTGAACCTTGTTTTGCGGTGTCTTCTTTGGAATGTGCAAACAATGTAGTTTCTAATGTATGACTAGCTCGAAGAACCGTCTGGTAATCTGTGCCATTTAGCATGGCTGCCGTAATAGCAAAAGCTAATGTTGCGTTATTTACTTGATCTGTTTCAAAAAGATCATGTATAATTCTCGGTATGTCGACCTTGAACTTATCAGCTACCTCAGATATCACCAAATCGACATTTACCGTTTCCAAGTGTTTTTCGGTTAAGGCTGCAGCTAGACGTGAGGCCAACTCTGCAGCTTCTGCAGGTAGAAGTTGAGATATTATGATATCCTGAAGATGCTCGTGCTCAAGCATTTTGGTTACGTAATCATCTCTGTTTGATAGTCCTGTTAGTCGATGTAACAGATGCTTTTGCAATAGCAAATTGCGATCTTCTGGAGCTTTCCAAGGAATAACGAATTCGGCCAGAATGTATGGTGGTAGTTGGATATCAGGAGGAAACGTAATGAACAAGTGAGCATTAAGGTTGTTGAGACGATCTATTATCTTATTCAAATCGAACCTGATATTGTTATGGGTATCAGGTAAAACTGGACAATCCATTATATAGGCGCAATTAGCTTCAAATTTAAATCGAGCCATTGCTGCAAACGAGGATGTGGAGCGTACTTCATAGAGTTTCTTGGCTTTAATGGCCCTACACAGCTGAACCGCCGAGCTCCATTTACCTATACCATACTCACCTTGCAAAATTATCAAATGTTTCTTACCACACATAGAGATTGCATGCTGCCATGAAGGAGGCTTTACAAAAACTTCCACAAGACCATCAATATCCATATTAAATATTGGTGCGATATCTACCAGACTGATGAGTTCTGGTAGATCATTCAAACCATCAATATTGCAACCTATGTTTACAGTGGTAGCCTGGATCCTTGGGTGTTTGATTGTAGTGTTGAGATTTACTTCATCTGTTTGCTTCAAGGACTCCTTTTGCTCTACAGTCTCTTGAGATTTAAAAAAGCCTGTCTCAGATGTGGCAGAGGATGAACCTAATTGCTTTGATCGTTCTGTGGTCTGAACATCCTGTTGATCAGTAGACTTTTCATTAGGTTCACTGCTGTTATCACCTGATGGAGTGTTTAATTCGTTATCTTCAGGAGTATTGTGCATCTCAATCTGCTCTCCTGTCATTTTTTGTATTATTGTGGTTGGAAATATGACATCCGATATTAACTTGCTTCCCCTTTATTTTTGCTTTCTTAATATTCGTTTTGATCTCAGCTTTATCTGTGGAAGCTGTCTGTTTATCCTTATCTGAACCGCTAATTTTTGCGGTAGAGAACTGCGAACTTGTCAAACCGTGTTTCTTAGCCATGCTCTCCAAACTCAATCGATCCCAGATGTGTAGTCGGTAAGGTGCTTTTAATTGCGTTGCTTTTTGTTGCCATTCATCAATAAAATCCTTACTTACTTCAGCGTTTGTCATAATGTAGTAGTCATCAGCTCCTAACAGACCTGGCTTGTCTAGCTCGCACGACCATGTCTCGCCAAGTTTCAACAGCACACTTTCCAGGCATGATCTGCCAATATCAGTTGCGACATGTGGATCCACATATTTAAACTGGAAAACAAATTGCCCAATCTTACCATCGTATTCCCCGTTATGTTCGCAGTCTAATTCACAATCGGGGTCTTTCGAATATAAAGTATGCATAAGCTTTCCAAATTCGTGCATCAGTATTTCGCGACATAGATTGCCAAAGCACGCCTCAGAATTGATATCGTACCAATCGAAACTGTTTGATAGAGACATTGATTTACATGCGTCAGCTGCTCCTTTGTGCAGTATTCCTGGTATTTCGCTACCCCTCCAATTGCTAGCAGGCAAGGAGGATGTAACACCAACTTCATTATTGGTTATTGCACGACGATCAACCCATCCTGCCATTTCCGCAAAGCAAAGTGGTGTAGAGATCGGATATACGGAATCATCATTGGATACTGCATAAGCGCGTACCTTTCTAGATTGATACAACTCCTCGAAGCTGGGCGTACAGCAATATCTTGGAGCAAACTCATCACGGTTGCCCCTTAAGGCAAGGCTAATTCTCTGACACAAGACATCTGCCCTTAAGTGGGTGAGTGACTCATCCATTTCATACGTAAGACTGTTGACATTCTGATATCTCAAAAACTTGTGTAGTAACTCAACAGCTAATGGACCTGGCATCTGAACCGCCTCACCTGGGTTGATGATTTGGCCATCAAATGGATTCTTCTTTCCCTTGAACACATGCTGCAGTTTTTCTCTAATGGTATTTGCTGCGTACCGTAACGTCTCTCCCTTAACACCTGGGATCTCAAGTCGTACCTGCCCACTCCACGGATCGCCTTTTGCGGGATGTACAGGTTCACGTGAATGGAAAATGCGCAAAGGTAATTCACAGTAAAGTGAGAACAATCGATCTATATCCCAACGGTTAACATCCGATCGCGTTGTCATTTCGTGCAGCACCGCCTGTGCAGAAACAATCACACCTATAATGTCATCATCTCGCATCAGTTCCCTGATGCGTCTTTGCCCACGTGCAATGTGTTGTGCAGCATCGCCAACCAGATATGTTATATCAACGCCAGATTTTGCATCTTCAGCCAGAAGTTCACGTGCAGTTGCCACAGCTGTTTCCATATATTCAAATAGAATAGCATGTTTCAAACCTAGTTTAGAGATAATGGTTTTGAGTTCACCCCCATTTCCTCCACCGATGCTAACATAGACTATTTTGTCAAATGGCAGGTTTGGACAGCATTGTTGAATGTAGTTATATACCATATCCGCTTTTTCATAACCCGGAAATCGGTCCTGATACTGCGAATATGAGTCTGCGATCCTCTCTTCTGGTAATTCGTGTGCATAACTAGCTGTATTCATTATTGCCGTCATTATTTCTTGAGACGAAATGACTACGTTCAACACTCACCTCTTCAATTTCTATAGTGCTTGGTAAACATGAAGTTTACCTATAAATCAAATACTTTCCAAGATAATATAAGAACAATGACATAGGCCACGAATGGTGTAATCGTACAAATGATCCGCGCTTTCCCCTCTACTATTTCGTGAGGGGAGTTGACTTTCTCAGCAGTGTTCCGCTTTTCAGGATCTATAGCAGCCAACAATCGGCTGATAACTACCACCATAAGCTGACCAATGAAAACCAGGACAATCATACCCTGAAATGCCGCAGCTACCAAGGCTTTTATACCTACAGGAGAAAATGTGCCATAACCTACTGTAGTCATTGTCGATAGACTAACAAAGAATGCAGCAGACTTTTCTGTGACCAGCCCACTAGCAGTTTTGTCTACTAACGAAAGACCATAATATGCACTAGAGCCAATCCAATAGTAGATGCAGGAGAACCAAAACAGCACTTCGACATAATTTAACAGCATAAGGACCATTACTCGTTGCAGGTCCGGGAATCTGGCTCTAAACAACCAGCTTTTTGTCGTCAGTCCACCGAACACTGCATGTGACACGACCATTGCTACAATATCTAGAAGCCGCCATACACCCATTGCTACGAGCAATCTGTGCAACAATGGGTTACAGTCTCTGTTTGCAACAAATGCGACTATTGCCATCAATGTAAATCCAAGGACTAGGGAATCACGCATTTTGACCTTACGAGGTGAATCCTTCTCGGTTGTTCCTCCTTCTATGAATAATGGCAGCGAAAATGGCGACAAGTATCTGTGCCATATCCATAGAATTGTATAGAAAATATTAGCTATATAGCCCGGAATCGCATCATCAAATTGCTTCTTCATGGCCAAATACTAGGTGTATCACATTGATCTCAAACTCCGCATATATTACAGTCCCGAGATACAATAAGACAAGTTTAAATACCTGTGCTGCTGAAGTCATACTACTCAGTTTCCTCAATTAGCTTATTTACATGATCAATAGCATCGTCAAATAGTTCGGGAGAGTATTGTAACACACTTACCAACTGCCGTTTCATTGGCATAGTCAATATTTCATGTGCATCGATCTGGTGAATGATTATTTCATTTTGCTCACAATTCTTTATACATGCAAGGACTTTCTCCCTAAGGCGTCTGCCATTATCTTCGAATCTTAGCAACTCATCTTTTGCAGCCATTTCATCTAAGATTCGCTGTAACTGCAAATCCAAGGCCTTCATAGCTGCAACTTCATCATGGTCTCTTTTCTTATCATTTATGCGTGAATTAAGATCAATGTCCTTGATGTAGTGTTCAGTGTTATCTTTTTGAGTCTGTAGATACAAGGAAAGTCTGCGCAATAGACTTATATGTTGAGGTTCTTTGATTTGTGGTAGGTGATCCTCATGTTTCACTATGTCATAATCGTTGTTCATGGTGTTTTCCTTTCGCTACAAATACTTATATTATAGAAAACTAGAACTACGGTCGCTTTTTTGATGTCTCAGCCAAATTGCAATACAACTGATCAATCGTTTGCTTCAGTATCGTTTTGTCGATATTTGGATATCTCATGCATATAGTGGCTACTTGCCTTCCTGCCTTTCGGAACATATCTAGCGCAAGATCACTTAATGCCGAATCTTCTTTTTCTGTAATTATCTTTTCCAGTCGCACCCATGCAAATCGCCCTATCTCCAATGATACCTGTTCTCGTAAATGTATCTGGTGACTACGATATAAAGCTGTTTCAGAAGCCCGACATATCCTCCATAGATATAAAAATGATTTACCAAAGATGGAATGTTTACTATTGAATCCATGCTCTCTACGTACGTGAAAGGGGAGCCCCTTTTCCAGTGCGAATATTGGTAATAACATCTGCAATGGCAGAGTACCCAGCGTAGTGCCATTCACGCCACAGAATTCCAGAAATTCCCGTATGGTACAACTGATACATCCGTAGTGTCCCAACTCCTGAAGTGTAGATTCGTCTATAGAAACACCCAGCAGCTTGAGAAAGGCACCACGCATTCCCAACACTTGGAGACGTATGGCTTTGCTAGAGTTAAATGAAGGCAACTTTCTCAATGAATGATCATTTGTGCATTGTTCTAGTAACCGTCTATGCAATTGCCTAAGCTGTTCTGTCTTCTTCCTGTCAGCTTTATCAAGTATGCTTGGAAACACCCACATCGTTTTTGCAAAGTCATTCACTGGTATGAGAAACGGGATTTTCCAAGATTCCCACCAACTGGTTACATCATAAACTCCAGCGTGTTGTTGTAATTTCCATAACGCTAATCCGTTACATCTTCCCAATCGCAACAATTTTGGAAGATGACGTAGACTCTGACACCATAAAACAATAGCACGCATTAACAACATTAATCGAATCTGCCAGTCAGTCACAGCAGTATACTCCTAACGTGCAATGAACTGCCCTCCGCTTCTAGATGCCACATCCATCAGGAATTCAGTAAGTTTTCTGGTTTTATAAAACTCACCCACACCGACCACATTAATTGGAATCTTGTAATTATTGTCAATACAAGAATAGATGTTACTTACCATCTGAAGGTCAATCCCGTTTCCTTTATTACCGAGTCGCGGTTCGCCATCAGTGAAAAGTACTATTGAAGTAACACCCTCATACTGATATGCCCGTTCAAGAGCAGCTTCTGTGTTGGTATTGCCTGACGGTTTCACTCTTTTAAAGGCATCTAAGAGCCGTTCAAGATCCCTAGAAGAGGAATTATCGCCAATATCTAAATATGAGCCATTCGCTGGAAAGATAGTAACATCATCGCTAAACAGAACCAAAACACTCTGCTTGACATTTAGATATGTAAGCCATCTGATTATCTCTCCGTATGTAGATTCCCACCGGTGTCGCATACTCCCTGAGCAGTCGACAACAAACACAACTCTGCTTAGATCCCCCTTTAATCCTAGTAGTTCTTTGCGTAGACCCGCCTCATGACTACTCTTTTCTCGCATCTGTTCCAGAGCAGCTTCTACACCCTGGACCTTTTTTTCATTGTTTACTATAGAAGATGTATAGAGCACAGCTAAAGCGAAGACGGCAATCCAAGCCAACTCGTTAAATGAAACGATGATGGAAAACCGGCTATTCTCACGTTTCATGAAACCTACCTATCCGATGACATCTCTATTTGAGATCACCTTTGCATACTTGTTTACCATCTGATCTAGAGCTTGGTCAACCTGTTCAACGTCAGATTTTATACTGATTGCATGATTTTTTGTGGCACTGAGAGTTACTTTCATATCGCTAGCTTCTTGCTGATTTATGCGCAAACCCCGATTTACCTCGTCAATGGTAGTATTTAGTGTCGTAAGTGATTTGTGTATTTGTGCACACGTATCCTTCGACATATTAACTAATTCGAGCATACTCGCAATACTTTTTTGTGCATATTCTTCTGCACCTCGCCACGCATCCTCTGTTTTTGCTGCTCGTTTACTAAAGGCAGCAAATTGTGTTTGCCATGCATTATCATCAACGATTTCGTTTTCCGTCACAGGTGTTGGTGACTGAGTTATGTTTTGAATAATTGGTGGAACATCAGCAGAAGAGTGTGTGTGGGGGGGATGCTCAATCAATTCAGGCTCCGATCTTTTACTCGAGCTAAATGTGAGTTCTTGATCGGATACAGGGCGCATTTGCCTAGCAATGCTTCTCATTACATTCATCGAGAATAATCCACTTACAGTAGTAACGAGAGCAATACCTCCCATTAGTAGAATCATTCTGGGAGAGTCTGTCCCAACCCCACACACTGCAAAACGGATCATGCTTGCTCCGAATGCAGTGATAGTACCTAGGTATCCCAAGAAGTAGAGCCGCTCTCCAATCCATTCAAATGATTCTGAACTCAACTGCATTCGATCTCTCTTGGCTGTGTAAGTGCGATATTGTATGAGTAGGAATGGTACAATACCGAAGGATATACAGAACACGGGACGGTTTGCTGTAATTACACTCAACAAGATTGTAATTATGACGATATAGTCCAGTCGAGAGGATAACAGGGGAGATGACTCACATCTGTCTTCATTCATATTCTGCATTCTGCTTTTTCTCCACATTTCTGTTACTTACTATTACTTGTTGTTGTTGTTGTTGTTCATTACGTGACTTATTGTAAAAATAACACAATACAACATATCAAATATTACCGCAGGTAACCTGCCAAGATTGAATGCTTTCGGTCATGATTAAACTGTTGCGAGTGATACTGGGAAATAAATGTTGTCCTTTTGCAAACTCATTGATGGGTTATGAATGAGTAGGGTATTTGTGGACGAATTCCACGCGTTTATTTAAGGACTGGTATTCACAGTAGTTTTTACCTTCTTTAGATGAGTAACTTATTACCTCAAATACTCCAGCTAGTTTAAATTGTAATGCTGTATGCCTGGTAGGACAAACAGGTATATTAGTTATATTCGTTTGCTATATATTCCTTCATTAAAACTTTCATTCTTACATTTAAATAACTTTCAATATTGCGTTGATGAGGAAGACAACTTACTTGTTGCACTTTCTGCATGCATTCTGGCCGAATTGACCGGGTATAATGATCAATATGTCGTATTGTCATCATTATGCCGAATGTAAATGATCCTATTGTTGGAAATCACCTTTTCTATCTATATTATTGATGACAAGCTATTGGACCTGCTTTATACATTATTTCGTTGGGTGGCATACTCTCTTGTGGATCAATTGTTTTTAATGCAATAGCCACCTTAAATAAGCCTATCGGTTGTTGATATGATTTAAAAGGATATCTACGATGCTGAGAGTGATTTGTGCTTTCTGAGAGTGCGAATCAGTTCTGTTATAATCCACACTAAAAACGTCCGCTGCCAGTGTATTGTTGCCGGCATTTTTAGCATCTCTACTCAAATCCCACAACACTCCCCGGTTTTATCTTCACCAAATTGGACATATTCAGTATATACGGCTAGAATTATTAGCAAACTGGTCCTGTGTTATTGCAATATATGCAAGGTGTGAGTTGTTTAGTTCGTTATAAGTGATAAAATTATCTAATTATATGTGTTCAATGAGAACCTGGGGAGAATCTGATGTTTTTAAGTGGGGATGTTTCACCTGAACCTGCTTCATCCGGGAATAGAGTTTGGGTCTGGGTGGGGGTGGTTGTGGTGTTGGGGGTTATTGTTTATTCTTTTAGAACTACTGCACCGGTGTTGAATACTGGGGAGTCTTTTGTGTCTCAGGGGAATCCTCAGACTGTTCGGGTTGATGGGGGGGAGGTTGTAGTTGGGCCTAATACTCAGGTGGTTCGGAGTGATAGTTACTCGGTCGAACTGAGGAGTGGTTGGATTGATGCTTCTATGCAGCGGGGGCATTCTCTTCGGATTTCTACTCCACGGCTGGAATTGTCTAATAATGGGAGCAAGTTCAGGGTTGAGACAGGACCTGTTACAGATAGTGTGGTGTACGGGAAGAGTAAGATTTCGGTGGATGATCAAGGGGTGTCCTGGCTGGTTGGAGAGGATGGGACAGAGCCTCAGCTCAAGCTTAGAGTTCGCAACAAACCTCAGCCTGAACCTGCTACTATAATCCAGCATGTCCCGACGCCTCCTGTACCCCTTGATGCTGTCAGTAAATACCGCGCCTGCCATTTTCCCTGGGCGGGGGATGATGCTGAGATGGTTGCGATGTTGATTAAGGACCATGCGAACGTGAATGCTATGGACGATGATGGCCGGACGGCGCTTCATTTTGCATCTAACAGTGGGAACTATGAATCAGCCAAGCTCCTCCTTGAGCATGGTGCAAAGGTGAACGTCAAGGAACATACCCAGGGTGAGTGTTTCTACGGTTGGGGATGGTATCCTCTGCATCTGGCATTGAGAAGCCATAACTATGAACTGGTCAGGCTTCTTATTAAACACGGAGCTGATGTGAATGCTGTGCGGACCGATAGCTGGACACCTCTGCATACAGCTGCCTGCGGAAGTCCTATAGATATCGTCAAGCTGCTTATCTCGAAGGGTGCAAATTGCAAAGTCGGCAACAGCGAACCTCTGCGTATAGCTGCCAGCCGGGATCGGATAGAGACAGCAAAGCTATTCATTAAACTCGGAGCCAATGTAAACGGCCGGAAGATCGGCACTCCGGAACATGAGGGCAAAACCCCTCTCTTTGAAGCAGCCTTTGCAGGCTATGAGGATATGGTTAAATTCCTAATCTCTAAAGGCGCCAATGTAAATGCACGCACAACAGCTAAGATATCGATCCTCCAGGCAGCTGATCAAGGAGAGAAAACCTTTTCCGAAACTCCGGAACCTGAGGACGCCAACCGCCACTATGACAACGTCCGCAAAATTCTCCGGAGCCACGGGGCTAAGGGGTAGGGGGTTTTACATTCCGGGGGCTCTTCGCAGATGGCTGGTAGTTTTTAATTATGAATTATGAATGATGAATTATGAAGTGAGGGAGACTCTGGGGTTTGCTGGGAATCGGGTGGATATGATGCGTCAGGATCATGGATGATCCTGACGAACAGGGAGCGGGTTGGATGATCCTGACGATCAGGTATTATACAAGAAGAGGTGTTATAAAATGAGAAGAATATGGATTCCACAGATTATAGCAGTTATTATGTTGTTATGGGCAATAAATTCTCCCTTTGATGATGAATATTCTATTCTACTGCACTGGATATGCTGTCCTGTTTTTGCTTTTCTGGCGGTGCAGGCTTTTAAAGAAAAACAACAAGGATGGATATGGATATTTGGGACTGCAGCTTGTGCTTATAATCCAATTATTCCTCCTGATATAACTAGACATCTATGGATTTCTTTTCACTTTCTTGCTATCGCAGTTTCAGGGTTGTCTGTTTTTTATATGAAGACAAATACGAATCTGGAGAAAACCAGTTAGAGATGGCAGCCCCTTTATGCCTCTGGTAGATATTGCATAATCGATTAAAGCCCAGCCTGATAGATAGTGCATAACCGACCGCCCTTCGATACGCTGCGCTACTCAGGACTAGCGGAGTAGCGCAGCGTTTTGGTTCTATCAGTTTCTTTCTCACTTGGCTGCTAGAAAAATAACCGTTAGTCCTGAGTAGCCGCAGGCGTATCGAAGGGCGGCTTCGGAGAGACTGTCCCGTTAAATTGCGCACAACCGACTGCCCTTCGATACGCTGCGCTACTCAGGACTAGCGGGGGAGACTCTGGGGTTTGGGGAATCTGTCGGATTTGTTGGATCTAGTCAGTAGGAGGACATGGATGTCCTGGGAACTGTATCAGGATCATGGATGATCCTGACGAACAGGAGAATCTCATAAACCGCCAGAACGAGGGCGAAGTCTTATAACTCCGCCCTCATTCTGTTTGTTATCTTGATATCCGCAATAGTGTACCCTTCCATTTTGCCAACGCCTTGCCTGAGAGTTGGAGCGTAGCGTTAACCGAGTAGTCTCCGGATGGAAGGTCCCCAACATCAATCGTGGCTTGCATGCGGTCTTTGAGCGGTGGCTTTATAGTGAACTGGAATGATTTGTTTTGGCCTTTAAGCTGCAAGGTGATATTTGCATTGGCAAAATCTGTATCATTCATTACTGGTTCAAAGACCACATGAGCGTAGCGGTTATTTATGGACATTATGGGGGAGTCGAACCTGACGTTTAGTTCGGGTTTGACTTGCTGGATGACTCCTTTTTGCATCTTTCCGGAGAGTGTTGCGATACCGAACATGTCCGCTTTCCCGAATGAACCTCCGGTGACAGCCCAGCTTTGCAGTTCAAATACATTGATAGGACGTCTTTCCCTGGCAAAATTGAGGCCTATGCTTGGTCCCATCTTTAGTTCGTCTACCGGTATTGCCAGCTCACATATCCACCGGCGATTGGCTTTCTCTACTTTTCCGGCAGCACGGACATCGGACTTCCAATCGGAACCCCCAGGTCCTATCTGTTGCGTAGTTCCCAGGCTGTTTGCCAGCACCTGGTAGTATGTCTTCTCTGAACGTTTAGGATCGATAAATACCTCCACGCAGTCATCTTCGGATACGGAACCACCCTGGTTTCGAATTCTGGCTACTATATCATCCGGTCTGTCCTCACTGCAGATGAAGCATACATACAAAATTGAACCATAGATTCCGAACTTAACTTTTGTTGGTCCAGTGGGCATTCCAGTGCCATTACTCAGAGTGAGGTTAACCGCTGCAGCATCTTTCCAGCCCGGGTCATTATCGGCTTCACCATCCAGTATTGGCGCTGTTTTGAGAACAGGCAACTTGGTGACAGGCCTTGATACTCCTGATGCCCCGGTCCTGCCGGTTTTCCGGATGCTGACTAGTCTTTCATTGACTGCAACAGGCTCGAACGAAGTATCTCCTGGAAGGGGAGCGGCTTTTCCCATTAAGTTCAGAAGCTTAACGGAACTTGAAGCAACAACCCATCTGATATCGTCGCTGGCAGCAATCGGCAGATTATTGGGAAGTTTCAACTCTCCAGCATAATACCAGGCGACATCCGGATCTATCTTCTTTATATATCCCAGTTTCAATGCATCAGCAGGCTGGATTTTCTTTTCCCAAACGATGATATCGGCTCTGCCATCCGGATGATTGGTCAGTTGAGCTTTGATTTGTTTGAGATTTGCTGATATGCGTTTAGCTTCACTGGCTGCGCGTTTACCATATCCAGGTGCAGCCTTTATTAACGATTCCAGCAGACGTATATACTTGCGGTCGTCTATGCCTTCTCTGCTGCCTTCCCATCCGGTGGATGGGCCTCCTGGATCGCCTTCGTGTGGAGGATAGTAGTGCACAAAGTCCGCTATTTTGGCGTCCTGGTCATCGAAGTAAGAACCGCTTCCTCCTCTGTAAGTCCAGTTAAAACTGCCCCGGAGGTTGTGCTTCCAGTTAAACAGTCCTCTACCCCAGCGATGAGCTTCGGGTGTCCATCCACCGCATTCGAAGTTGTAATAAACTACAAGTTTACCACTGCGTTGAGCTTTCTCTATGATATCCGGAGGAGCCAGGATTCCATTGTAGTTCCAGATATCTGAAAGAGGGCCGGCTACGTTGTTGAAATAGTTGTCCGACGGTCCATCAACCTCAGTCATTAATCCGGCTTTCTTTAAAAGACCGAGCAGGTAGGTGTTGCGCTCCCGGTCTGCATCAGTTCTCCATCCTACTTCATCATCGGGCTGAATATACATAGGTTTCCAGCCTTTAGCTTTGCATATTTTATCAAGGCCTGTCCAAAAGCTGGTGTAAGTTTTAGCGTAACTTTCTGAAGCGTATGGATGCACGGCAGCAGCCGTCTGCCCGGTGTCGGCTAACATTACAATGGCTTCCTTGAACCCCATGTCTCTGTACGCATCCATAATGAACTCAAAGGCAGTGTCCCCTTTGAAGTCGAACTTAACGGTCTCCCCCTCCACTTTATAACTTGGTGCGTCCACACCGCTGCACAGTCCCATAGAAGTCATACCGTGCACTCGCATATCGGCCATATCAAAACGTATCTGCTCTTTGGTCGTCAACCCTTTTCCGGAAGGATAGTAGTACATTCCATGCAGATCACCGATTAATTCAGGAAGCTTGAATGGCAATATACGGACGCTTACCGGTATCTTTTGAATAGATGCTCCGGATGCAAGGCTTATGGAACCTTTGTAGACTCCGGGACGTGCATTGACTGGAGCAGTCAGAGTCAACCAGAATGTAGCAGTCTTTCCGGTATTAAGTTTTTCTGTCGCGCCTGGAATTGATATATAGGTAGGTACATCGGTTATATAGCTGTCGATTCCATAGAATTCCCGTTTGTCTCTGTGACGGACTACACGTATATCCCAATCTGCAGGTTTGATCTGCGCGTTTTTAGGACCAATAAAAGTGGAGACAGAGGCAGAGATATTATTCAGGTCCTTCAGCGCGTGGATATTGAATACCAAAGGTTCCTTTTCACCTTGTGCTAGAAACAGGCTAGCGCTGGATATACGCGATTTGGGCTTTGAGTTTGGAAAAACCAGAGAGCTGTACGATGAGGAAAAAGCCATGAATCCCCGTTTTGTTTCATCCTTATTCGGTTTGATGCCGGGGTATATCTCCAGATGAACCACCTTCTTGAATCCGAACTCGAATGGCCCGAGTCTGACATTATCGATATAAACGGTTGCATCTTCCCTGGGAGCCGATGCACCTAGCCACAGTGACGTCACCCGGTGCAGATCAACAGTCTCGCGGACATCATTTATAGGTATAGTCCAGTTCCGGTTCCATCCAGGCTGCAGTGCAGGCAGGGAATAAAGGAATTCATTTCCTCCTTTAGTGTCTAGCCTGGCACCCAGAGTTACAGGTTTTGTCCCCTCCACAAACACATCCATCTTTAGTGCATGGTAAGCAAACCAGTCTGCATCATTTGTGGGAGAGAAAGAGAGTCCAGGCCAGGAGTCTGTGGGGGATCCCTTAATCGAGAGCATTAGTGAGAACCTGCCATCGGCGGCATTTTTCTCCACGCGCGAAACAACCGCTCCCCCCGCACTCACAAACGGCATATCAACATCTCTCTCGAAAGAGGCAAACTTTGCATCTTCAGGCGCTGCCATGCAGATTGAGGCAGAGAATACAAGAAAGGCCACCAAGAAGTATTTGATCACTGTACTATCCTCCCGCGATACTCTTCGGATTATTGGAATTATAGACAGGATTTGCTAGATTTACAAGAATTGAAACATATTACCATGTTTATGCCGGAAGCCAGGAAGGAACCGTAGAGTTTTTTGAAGAGACGGGGAAACAAGGGGACGGAGCACTTTTCTATCAGTATACACATCATCGAAAAAGACGCCAATAAAGGGCTCCGTGGGGCTGTTGAAAAAGTGAGGATTCCTCTCGTTCTGACCTGATCGGGAATCCAGTAGTCTCGATTATGTTTCAACTACGCTCAAAATGAACCATATTTCACCGCACGTAGTGCTCTGGATTCCCAAGGAAAATGCGAGCATTTCCCATTGCTTTCGCGGGAATGACAGACTTTTTCAACAGCCCCTCCGTCCTCTTTATATACCATTTATATATACCTTTATACAATTGTGACTGACTCATCTTTCACTCTTTCCGAGAAAAAAGGCGGGTTAGTTATTAGATATGAGCTTGCGGACTGGATAAGATATCTCAATGTTGCGTTCCTTGAAACGTTTGTGCAGAGCTTTTATATATTCATGCTGTAAGAGATACTGTGAACCAACTTCTGTAACTCTAAACACAACTACAAAATTGATATTTGAATCACCAAACTCCTTATAACGCAACACAGGATCAAAGCTCAAGTCACTTCCCGGATGTGTTTCAAGCACTTCACGGGCGACCTCCAGCGCGGTTGATTCCACAAATTCCAGATCGCTCTCATAACTCACTCCACAGTATGTGTATACACTCAGCACCGGATTAGGTAGTGTCAAGTTTGTAATAACTGACTGTGTAAGTTTTGCGTTTGGTATCAAAACGGTATTATTGGCCCAAAGGCGGATACGAGTATTGCGCCACCCTATCGACTCTACAAAACCTTCTTCGCCACTCTCCAGTTTTATATAATCACCAGCATTTACACTCCGGTCTGCTACTAGATAGAATCCGGCGAAGAGATTTGCTATTGTATCCTGGAGGGCCAACCCTATTGCCAAACTCGCGACACCCAGACTGGCTAATACTGCCGTTACCTTCACACCTAGGATAAGCAGAACCTGAACTGAACCCAACATCCAAATAGCTATTATTACCAGTTTTCTTAGCAGGTTAAGGTGTGAGTCGTGAAACTCCTTACTGAACTTTCGTGAAGACCAAAGGATCAAAAGGTTCGCGATATTAGTCAGCCCCAGAATGACAATGAGAACGCCTGCTATTTCAAAAACACTTGAGTAGTCTCTGATAACTCGATTCAAAATGCTATATCGCCCTAAGGCTCCATAGAGGCCTACCAACAGAGTCAACACTACTACTGGTATTCTTATAGCACGGAGCAGTTCACCACCAATGCTGGACTCGGACCTTGCCATTCTAGCAGCGAATACAATTATCACTCTATTTATTACAAATGCCAGTATAATGGAAGCAGCTATAAATGCGCCGAACTCAATGGATTCTCTCAACGACGGTGACATTTCTATTCCTCACACATGCAATACCGACCAACCAGCACCATTCTCCAAGAATTACTTTTGACCTGCAGCAGGGACAAATATGAGAGCATAAATGCAGAGCATTTATAGCGTCAGTCCTGAATAATGCGGGTTATCTTTTGCTACAGGCTTTGACTGTGCCCGACAGTTTTGAGTGCTGAATCAGAAGGAAATAGTTTTTGGAATACCCGATAATACATCATTTCCTCTTTGTTTTGGAGAAAACTGCCGTCCGGTAATTCTGAACGTAAAGCAAATGCAGCATCAGATATTTCCTCCTCTGCAACACTAGCAAGAGCTTGATCGGAACCGCACCCTTCACTGAACTTGCTCTTTCTACGGAAAGCTATCTCCTTAGGTAAGTAGCTTTTGAATGCCTGACGTAGTATCCACTTTTCAATATTGTTCGGCCCCATTTTCATATGGTCTGACAGATTAAAGGCGAAACGAAGCATTTCGACATCAAGGAACGGTACTCTGGCTTCAAGTCCATGAGCCATCGACATCCTGTCGCAACGTTGCAGGTTTGTATTGTGGAGCGCGTCTGTAATCTGAATGAGTTCCGCATATAGCTCCGAAATATCCAAGTCCTTCAAATAATGATACCCACCAAAAAGTTCATCTGCACCCTCCCCTGATAAAACAACTTTTACATGCTCAGAAGCTAATTGGGCAAGGAAATAATTCGGTATTGCACTTCTCACTAACGCGGCATCATAGGACTCAAGGTGATAAATAACTGTAGGCAATATTTCAAGCATATCATCGAGTGTATAGGTTCTCTGATAGTGATCTGTATGCAAATAATCTGAGCAAAACGTTGCATAAGCTATGTCTTCACTGCCTGTTGTCCCTACTGAAAAGGTCTTGAGGTCAGGAATCTCCTTGACTGCAATTGCAGCAATAATACTGCTGTCCAATCCTCCACTAAGAAATACCCCGAGCGGGACATCAGATACGAGTCGCTTAATGACAGCTTTCTCCAGTAGAGTTCTGAGCTGAGCAAATACATCAGTATTTGCTACCCAGTGAGGTGTATTGTCACCAACATTGAAATATCGCTGAAGACCGCATTCTGTCTGGTAGTAGTGCCCAGCAGGAAATTCAACATAAACATTGGTAATGTCCTGTATGGCCTTCATTTCGGACGCAAACAGTAGAGTATCATCTTTCCAGCTTGTGTAGAGGGGTTTGATCCCTAATGGATCTCTTGCCAAGAATATTCCCTTATTGACATCAGATATTGCAAATGCAAACATTCCATCCAGTTGTTCCAGACATTTTACCCCACACTCCTCATATAGATGCAGGATTACTTCAGTATCGCTGTGTGTTGTAAATGTGTGTCGAGACTTAAGTGAGTTCCTCAATTCTCTATAATTATATATCTCCCCATTAAATACAATACAGATGCTGCCATCCAGACTGAATAGTGGTTGCGTACCACCTTCAATATCAATTATTGACAACCTTGCATGGCCAAGTTTTGCGTTGTCATGCATACATACACCATGATCATCAGGGCCTCTATGAGATAACCTTGACAACATCGACTCTATATCCCCATTTTGGGTTTGCTTCCCTACTATTCCAGCTATTCCACACATAATACAATCACTTCCTTTATTTCCCTTTGTTTCAGCTTTTATCCTTACCGCTGGGCAAAAGCGAAGTTTTGTGAATAAAGTGGGTTGGATGAGAGGATATCTAAACGGCTCTTCTCATCAACAGGTTCCCCAGTTACCGGATCTACACAGATGACTGCTCCAGCAACGATTCTGGTGCAAAGCGCACCCATCGCATATGGATTGCCTTTGAGATGTGGTGCATCCAAAATTCCTTGAGAAATGGCTCTGGCAATGACTCGAGGACTGGCGTATGGGTCTTCGTCTCCTTCACGCAGATCACGGATTGCTTTAAGTAGGAATTCTGCTTCCGTGAGGAGTTTGATTTTTCTGTTACGCACGACATCGTTGCCAATCAATCCTTGCATTTCGGAATGGCAGTTCCTTAAGACGCCACTGACAATTTCACAGCTTTCAATTACCTCGTCAGCAGTGGCAGCGTGATCACCTTCACAGTATCCAACCGCATGTATGATATGTGGATTAACAGAAAGCGCCACGACTGTAGATGCAGCCAGCTGTCCTTTTGCAACGGATAGGTGTGGTGACAGGTGTAAAAGTCCGGCTCGTACCTGTCTGAATGAAAAGAAATCCGTTCCGTGCAGGCTTTCGACCATTTCTATTTGTGCCCGGATTTTAGCAAGGTCCATTTCATTTGAGATTCCTGCAGGTGTGTTGAACATATATTGCGCTACATAATGACTGACACCCATCTTCTTGGCATTATATGCAGCGAGATAGGACATCACGACAGAGGTCACATCGTGCGAGTCCCGAAGTGACCAGTGATGAGCTTCATTGACCTCAACTGGAATACCTCTTGAAGCATACCATTTCATTGCTGCCTGGTTCTCCTTGATAGCTTCTTCAGGTGTCCGTTTTGAACGTCCATCAAGCGTGCTGTACCAGCACAAAGGAACCGCAGCCCATGCATTCGCAAGTGTGTTTGTGGATAGCTGGGCCCATTTTATAAGGTCCTGAGTACCACTATATATTCTTAGTAACGGATGATTGCCACACTGGCTGGCTCTTTTGATCAGGCTGAGATCGTGTGAACTGCGAACAGGCACACCACCGCTGCCATCGAGTGCGGGATTCATTTCATCTGGCCTAAAGAATGACTCCTGTGCGTTCTGGTCAGGAGCTATGGATATAACATCAAGCACACCTGATTCGGCAATTTTTCTTACCCCGTCAATAGTATCCAACAGATTAGGAAGCCCGAAATGGTGACGGAGAAGAGGATAGGGATGTTTCTTCTCCAGCCTGTCGAGTAGATTGCATGCAAAATCCCCATGTGCAGCCTTAACAGTATCTCCTCGAAGATAGGTCCATACTTCGTCTGGGCTCTCAAGACCGTTGAAGCAGTGATTAAACCATCCTAACTCGTTGGCGACATCACACATAGGAGGTGTTCCGCCAAACAGGAATGTTGACGTCATCAGGCCCCTGGCTCTCAGATCCGCTCGTAGTTCTTCAAGCAACGTTTTGCCAACATTCGGAGTAAGCCGATAACTGATCCCCACGATTTCGGGTTTGTATCTATCTAGTGCTTCTACGAATCTGTCCACCGGTACCGCTGCTCCCATAAAGATAGTGCGATATCCAAGCTGATTTGCAATGTCCAGAAACCGCACGATTCCTGCGACATGTACACAGTTTCCAAGCGCTCCGGCAACTATTGTTCCTGGCATATCAAGTCCTCCTGTGGCTCAGTCTCACCATCAAGAATGAAGCGCCGAATCTCCTTCAGGTTCATTCCAGCAAGTCCAAGATTCTCTGCAGTCCTACCCTCAGCTCGATAATCTACACCATGCAGCACTGATCCTAAAAGTATAATAGAATCAATATTGGGAGTAGGGACGTCAACAAGCTGGCCCAGTGATGCAATCGGCACCAGACTCATCGGTATATCTTCGCTTATGTAGCGCGTGTAGACTGTCTTGGGGGCCTTGATCCCATCATATCCTCTGTTTGCACGCATTGCTTCGTAAAGTGTGCGGCCAGCAGCATCATAAGCAATATACAACCACTCTCTAGCTGACATTGCTCTGAAGCCAAGAGCTTCGGCCACACTCACCCTCTCCTTATCCATAGCTTCAAGTATCAGGGATACAGAGGATGTGATACCTTCAGTGTAGTAGTCAAAGTCGCCATTTGTACTCTCGATACGGGCGGCATTTAGCACTGTTACGGCTGGATGAAAAATAGCGCCGATATTATCAAGGCTTGTTTTCATCACATTGTCGCCTGGAACGAACTGGGGGAATGCCGACCGTAAAGCATTAACGACTTCCGGTGTGCGGTGTGCAGGCAGGGCGGCAACGGGAATGCTGTTTTTAACCCGGAATACCTTAGTCTGCGCAGGATTCATTGAGCGACTGGCATATATGAATGTCTGAGCTTCGGCAACGACTATATCGGCTTTGCATCCACAGTCACGAACCGTCTTGAGGGTCTCAAGCGCTCCACCTGTACGCCCTGGATTGAGGACTATGAATTGACCATCAATCAGGTGAGGTGCCATCTGCTCAGCCATAAATCGATGCGCTGTGGCAGGTGCAACGACCATAATAATCTGTCGACCTTCTATGGCCTCTTGAGCATTAGTCGTTACTATATCTAATTTAGCAAAACCTCGGGGAAACGATTCTGCGCACTCGGCCAGGATCTCTATTCCTCCAGCTGATTGAATTGAGTGTAATCTTTCTTTCCCACGGTTGTAGAGCGAGACATCAAATCCCATCAGTGACAGGTGTCCGGCCATAGCCGTACCTCCATGTCCCGCTCCTAAAACTGCAAATCTTGGTAAGCTCGTATTCTCCATTGAGAAAGCCCCTTTCATAGCGAAATTAGCCCCTTCTTACAGGTGCTGCTGAGAAGAAGCCGAAAGGAGCAGGTAGGAGGAAATATCGAAGTTTGGACGCGAGGTTATGCTGACTTCACTGTGGTATACGACTGTCAAGCAGTAATATTACTAGCTAACACGCATTATTCACCAGACTCTACTTTCGACCGGCAGTATGAGCGAAACTTAAGTGTGGTGATTAAGCGGGTTAATCACAGCGTTTCTTCCTACCGCACCTACGAGGTTAGCTGACGGGCTAGGACAGGAAGTGCCCTTCTCAACAAACATGCTGAAATATGCCCCACAAACCGGTTCCCCCGTTCCCGCATATTGCGAGACTCGGCGCTCAATTGTAAGTTTAGATTAAATAACTCCTAATGTCGTAAGAATTATTCCTCTTATACCCTAATACCACGAAAGATAAACAGTATATTACCACATTCTAATATATAACATATAAACTTATCGTACAGAGATATCCAGGTAACAGTTCAGGATTGCTAGTATTAAATTCTGCAGGCAGCTAATTCCCCCTTTGACGGGGGTAGGGGGATGTGACTACTGGTCTATGTATATTCATTACCTGAATTCACATCCCCCCTACCCCCCTTCAAAGGGGGAATAGCGTTGCGTAATACAAGCAACTCTGAACTGTTACATATCCAGGATCAAGTCCAGTATCTAACCTGTAAGCAGATTATATTAATCAACTTCGTCAGCAGTGTATTCTCGTTGACGATTCAATATCTCCAACAAGCCTTTCAGATGAGTTTCGTAGAATTCCTCCACAAGCTCTAGTATCTGAGCGATCCTTGGACCTCGCAAACAGTATAGACGCGTGTTTCCGATTTTCTTATATACAACAATACCTGCATTCAATAAGCAAGCTAGATGCTGACTTGTCATTGACTGTTTTAGCCCGACACCCTTAGCTATTTCACTAACTGAAGCAGGTTGCCTGGCCAGAAGTTCGAGTATGTGCAACCTGGCAGGATTTGCCAGTGCAGCAAACATTTTAGCCCCAAATTCTCTTTGTTCGGGATTCATATGTAAAATCTTGAACCTCATTGAATGTGTATTGGTATATTACCAGTAACTAATACTATATGTCAAGGTGGCTGCGTTGAATTGATTATTGTGGATCAACAATCAAGAGAATTGCAGCAGCATCATCTTTTAATTGGCCACCAGCGTAATCTCTGGCTGTATTTGTTACATGATTCAAGCAGGCGCTAACATCCTCGTGTGCTACAGTTGCCAGGGCATTGGCCAGCCCATTGAAACCAAGGATTTCTGAGCCGTTTCTTGCTTCACTAAACCCGTCTGTATAAAGAAACAGCAAATCTCCCTTATTGAGTTGAATTGTTGTCTCGCAATAATCAGAATTTGGTAAAGCGCCGATTACCATGCCGTTGATTGGTAGTTCGAGGCATGTATTTGTATTCTGTCTGTATAGTATTGGTGGTTCGTGACCACCGCTGGCAAAGGTGAATCGTCCATCGAGAGGATTTAAAATCCCAACAAAAATAGTGAGAAACTCTGCAAATTCTGGATCAAGGTGAATAATTGAGTTTAGTCGCCGGAGAGCTTCTGCGGGAGAATGACACTCCAGAATACATGAACGAAGCCCATACTTAGCTCCTGCTGCCTGTCTAGCTGCATCAATTCCTTTACCACAGACATCCCCGAGCACAATCAATAACTCGGTTTCATTTAGCTTCAGGATATCATAGAAATCTCCACCTATCTCTGCTTCAGTTGATCCAGCTTCATATGTTGCGGCAATTCTAACATTCCCAAAGTACTCTTGAATGGAGGGTAGAAACACACGTTGCAGCGTACCTGCGATATTCTCCTGGTATCTGAGTGCTTTTGCCAACTGGTGTTGAACTTCTCGTAGTTCGTTATTGTTAGTCTCTGCCTGTTTACGGGCATGTTGGAGCAGCATAACCAGGCTACAAGTGACTATGGTGGTCACGACTATCACGATCAATCGTGGCAGAGTAGATGAGTCACCCACTTCAATACCGAGATAGTATACTCCCATCAGAGTTATCATGAAACCGACAATCTCTGCCACGGCTCCGAACAGATAACAAGTGAGTGTAGCTCCTATAACTATAGCTAAGCCATAATTAGGAGCGCCCATTTCATGCTTGATCAGCGATGATAATCCTATGGAGAACAGAGACAAAACTACTGTTCCAATAATCTTTACTACAGTCTTTTTGTACAATTCACTCTCACAAATCTGACCGGATTTGCTGAACCAGGAAGTACCTCAGCAACAGAGTCTCTTTGCTCAATAGTCGTGTTTACGTTCAAAAGATATGTCATTAGAAGCATAAGCATATTACCATTAACTAATATACCCTGTCGATGATTCGGGTTGCCTCCTATGATAGGTGCAATTGAAATTGAATCGATGCTTCAGATAAGAATGTAAACATGGGTCGCTTTGGATATACTGCTTTGTGACAGCCCACAATACTCATGACTGACTCAGCTTTTTTCCCGATAGGGGGACAGACCCAGAGAGAGACCCTGGGTTTATGTGCTATATTTCTACTACCTCGGCTTTGGGTGCTGTTGCGTCCAGGTTGTTGTTCCAGAGATACGTCCGGGTTTCTGATACGATAACTCCGCTGAGCATAAGCAGAGAGAAGAGATTTGGCAGGGCCATCAGGGCGTTGGCGGAGTCGGCGAATCCCCAGACTATTTTTGGAGTGCAGACTGATCCAACCATCACCAGCGCTACCCAGACAATTCTGTATGGCAGTATTGCTCGCTGCCCTATGAGGTATTCCATGGCTTTTTCACCATAGTATGACCAGCCTAGAATTGTCGAGAATACAAATGTCGCCAGCGATACTGTAAGGAGTATCGGCCCTATGTAATGCACGCTTCCGAAAGCCGCCTCAGTCAATGCACCTCCACCTCCATCGAAGTGTTTGTTCCACATTCCAGTATTGACAAGCACTAGTCCGGTAATTGCACAAACGACCACAGTGTCCCAGAATGTACCGGTGGATGATACTAACGCCTGGCGGACAGGATTTTTGGTCTGAGCAGCTGCTGCAATTATGGGAGCTGAACCCAGTCCGGATTCATTTGAAAATAGTCCTCTTGCAACACCCCATCGGGCAGCCATCATAATAGTCGATCCCGCGAAACCTCCAACCGCAGCCTGTCCAGTAAACGCCGATTTGAAAATCAGAGCTATTGTATGAGGTATCTGCGCGGCATCCATAGCGAGGATGATGATACTGCCGACGATATAGAATATCGCCATAAACGGCACCAATTTCTCGCACACACGAGCAATGGATTTGATCCCTCCAAGGATGACAAATCCAGCTAATACCGTCATTACTACGCCTGTAATCCAGGGTTGGATACCGAACTGGCTAAACGCCCTCTGGGAAAGTGAGTTGGCCTGGACAAGATCACCTATTCCAAACGCCGCGATTGCAGTAAATATAGCTGAAAGCACACCCAGCCATTTCATCTTTAGCCCACGCTCAAGGGTATACATCGGTCCTCCGACCATATGCCCTTCAGGAGTCTGGACTCGATACTTAACCGCTAAAAGAGCTTCTCCATATTTGGTAGCAATTCCAAATACCCCGGTAACCCAGCACCAGAACACCGCCCCGGGTCCACCCAGTGCAACAGCAGTCGCTACACCCACAATATTCCCTGTACCAATAGTTGCAGCCAGCGCAGTCGCCAGAGCTCCAAACTGGCTGATATCCCCTTCACCCTCTTTCCTTTTCTCAAAAGAGAGTTTGATTGCAAGTGGGATGTAGCGCTGAATGAACTTCAGTCGGATCGTAAGGAACAGGTGGGTCCCGAGCAAGAGGATCAGCATTGGCGGGCCCCAGAGGATATTATCGTTAAGTTTTGTTATCAATACTTCAAGTGTTTGCATATTGCACTACTTATACCGGGAAATCGGGTTTTCCTTCACTGGAACCAGGTGTTAGTGGAAAGTGGAAAGTGGAAAGTGGATAGTTGAAAGTGGATAGTTGAGAGTTGAGAGTGAAGGGGAGAGTTGAAAGGAATTGATAATTGATAAGGACGGGAAATGGGGGAGTTGAAAGTGAGATTGAGACTGAGAATAAAGCTCTTCATTCATCACTGCATCAAAAGCAGGCTGAGGGACATTACTATCATTCCTGACAGAAGACCGTAGAGGGAGTCATGGCCTTTGCCGTAGGCCCTGGAAGTTGGGAGTAGTTCGTCCAGTGATATGTAGACCATTATTCCTGCAACTCCTGCGAACATTATTCCTGTTACTGCGTTGGAGAGTATTGGACGCAGGATGAGGTATCCGATAATTGCACCTACCGGTTCAGCAAGCCCTGAAAGCAGTGAATACTTAAACGCAGACTTCCTGCTGCCTGATGCATAGTAGATGGGGACAGCAACGCTTATCCCTTCAGGTATATTGTGCAGTGCGATGGCTACAGCGATCGCTGCCCCTACACTTGGGTCTTCAAGTGTAGCCAAAAATGTCGCAAGCCCTTCAGGGAAGTTGTGGATAGCTATGGCTAGTGCAGTAAACATCCCCATACGCATTAATTTGCTCTGACTTGCATGAGCGCCAGGGCCTGTATGCTCATGAAGCTCTTCAACCTCTACACGGTCCCTGACCTCATGCGGATTCTCTGCTGATGGGATTAGCCGATCTATCAGGAAAATAAACAGGATCCCTCCAAAGAAAGATGCAGACACTATCCAGTTGCTGAGGCTCTTGCTATAATCTTCACCAAGCCAACCGGCAGCTTTGGTCAGGATCTCTGTGAATGAGACATATAACATTACCCCTGCAGAGAACCCGGTTGCCACAGATAGAAAGCGATAGTTGGTACGCTCGGAAAAGAAAGCTATCGCGCTGCCTATGCCTGTTGAGAGCCCCGCAAAAGTAGTTAGAGCTATCGCCATCCAGAAATTATCCATTCACAAAGTCTCCCCGTATCTGTATACCCAGCTTTCATAAAGAATTCACCACTATTTTTTCAGCTCCAATCTGAACGATCTGCGTGAGATTGACCGGTGTATATTGATTGTGATAGTATATCGCACTTCCGGAATCGATAAAAAAACGTCTTATAACTTAATGCTTTGATCTTTTCGCTGTTGAGGTTTTTATGTATAAGTATTCATATAATCCAGTGATTCTAATTAGTGTTATTCTGTCTATATTGACTATACCAACCTCAAGTGGAGCAACATCCAATATGATAAGTATCGTTTCGCACAGCAAATCCGGATTTATGATCGCCATACCTGTCAATGCTAAAGTTCCTGAGAAGACTGCAGCCAATGAATTGAGTACTTATATAAAGAAATCCACCGGTGTCCAGCTGAAGATAGTAACTGAAAGCACTGTTAACAAAAAAGCTATATACATAGGAAATACCAGGTTCGCAAAGCAGAACAAGGTTGTCGTAAAGTCACCGGAAGCCTGGCGCATCAAGACAGTAGATAACAATATTATTCTAACCGGAGGAAGTCCCAGAGGGACTCTTTATGCGGTCTTTCATTTCCTGGAGGATATAGTAGGGGTCAGATGGTGGAATCCCTGGGAAGAAAGCGTTCCATCCAGGAAGACGCTGAGTATTGGTCAGTTGGATATGGCCGGCAAGCCTTCATTTGAATACAGAGATATCTACGATGGTGAGATAAAGCATCATTCTCCCAATTATGTGCGTAATAGATTGAATGGGCATTTCGCAGCAAAAAAAGTGACAGGATATGGCGGTGGATTCAACTATGGCCCTCCTTATCATGTACATACAGCCGGACATTATTTACCTGCTTCAGAATACTTTGATAAACATCCCGAGTATTTCTCCTTAATAAAAGGCATCCGCGTACCTAATGGAAATTTGTGTCTTACAAACAAAGAAATGATAAGTCTCCTGATAGAGAAGGTGAAAGCCAATATACGGACTTCTTATGCGGAAGCAGATGCACAGTCAGTTCCAAGACCGGTTATGTTTTCTATATCCCAAAATGATTGTCCATACGCCTGTGAATGTGATAGTTGCAGCTCCGTGGCGAATAAATCAGGACAATCAGGCCTGAATATAACCTTTGTTAATGCGATTGCTGAAGCTGTTGGGAAAGAATTTCCGGAAGTACGAATAGATACTCTTGCATATTGGCAGCTTATCGATCCTCCAAAGGGTGTTGTACCTGCAAAGAATGTCAGCATAAGATTTGCTTATATGAACAGAGATATCCTTCATAATATGCTGCATAAGAACAATACAGAAGGACTAAATCAATTGAAAGAGTGGGTACGTATAACCCCGATATTGAATATCTGGGATTATTGCGTTATATACCCCGGCAATGCACCTCTTGCTTCTGCATTTAATATGCCTGAGGATTATAGGTTATACAAATCACTCAAAGTTAGAGGTATATTCAGCGAGTTTGAATGTCCGATCTCCAGTGATTTCTGGGACATGAACACCTGGATATATGCCAAAATGCTTGAAGATCCCTCTAAGAATATAGATAAACTAATCAAGACTTTTACTGATGGCTACTATGGTCAGGCTGGTAAGTACATAAGGCAGTATCTACAGCTTGTTCGGACCTGTACTAATAACAGTATGGAAAAGGGAGAATTCGGTCAGGACACTACGCTGCTCAAGTATCTGAATACTGACACAGTACTCAAAGCTGAAGCATTGTTTAACAAAGGTCTCAAAGCAGTGGAGGGAAATGCTGTATTTACCCGCAGAATAGAACATGCTCGCACAGCTCTGGACCGATTTATAGTGCTAAGATATTCCAGGCTGGCTGCTACTGACAAAGCGTTCCCTATTGCAAGGGATACAGCCATAAAACGTCTTGTGGATTCTCTAAATGCGCAGATTGAGCTCAGACATGCCCAGAACTGGGATACTCTCACTGATCCAGCTGCAAGTCAGATTAAGAAATACCTGAAGCTGGCAGAATCTGGTGAAACTCAACTCTTGCCTTTACCTGAGGAACTGAAAAATCTACCGGAGGGCAGCTACACTCAGCTTACATCTGATGCATTTACACTGACACCAGGAGCAGGATTCAAACTGGTCAGTGACAAGGATTCCCCTGTTAAGCAGGTAGCGATTGTATCAAAAGATGAAACCGGTATCAACTGGGATCGCTTTGAAGTTAGTATAGAAAAGAACAAAGCGCTGACTGTAGGCATTTATGACAAAAACAGCAGGTGGACACAGATGTTCAAGATAGAAACAAAGGACATCGCAGCTGACAAATACAAACTCTACTGCTTTCCAAACCTGCAAATTGAACCGGACAGCTACCTGTTCTTTTTCGACAGCTGGGAGCTGCAATGCGATGTATCATCAGCAATTGCTGAAGATAAAAACGCCAGATATGATCTATACATCTCAGCCAAATTTGAAGGACCATCGGTAGCTGGAGACCCAACAAAGACCGATGCAATTTATGTGGACAGGATTATAATCCATAGGAAATGACTGATAAAGCGCGCAACTTGCAGCATGATTACATTTGTCCACGATTGACAATTCCCATCATAAAATGCAGAATTGGGAGGAACTAGTTGAGAGTTGGGAGTTGGCATGCGTAGATTAATAGCTTTGGTGGTTTGTTTGGTTTTGTTTGGGGCTGGGGTTGTCTCGGGGAGTTCTTATGAGACACGTATATATTGTGATCAGGTGATTGGGAGTATTAAGCCTGGACTGGCTGGAGTGGCTCAGGGGGGCAATGCGGACAGTTATTTGAAGCCTGAGGTGTTGTCGGCTGTTAAGGACCTCCATATACCCTATGTTAGGCTTGAAGGGGTTACTACTAATATACATTATGAACTGTATGACCCGGTGGCTAAGAAGTATAACTGGGAGGTTATGGACCGGGAGATTGAGAATATTAAGGCCTGTGGGTCTGATGTTATCCTTAATATCTTCTATATGCCCAAGTGGCTCTCCAATGACCCTGAGGGAAAGATCGGGGCTCCTTGGCTGGCGGCTCCTCGGGACTATAAGCTGTGGCGCAAGTATATCGGGGATATTGTCCGGCATGTGAATGTCGACAGGAAGTTCGGTATCAAGTACTGGGAGGTTTGGAACGAGCCTTCCGGGAGTATGTTCAGTGCCTGGCAGAAGTATGGGCCGGAGAAGTTCTGGGAGTTCTATGCAAACACTGCAAAGGCAGTTAAAGATGCTGACCCCAGGGCGCTGGTCGGTGGGTTTGGGGACAACGGTAACTATCCGGAGCACCTGAAGGGGTTCTTTGAATATTCTAAATCCCACAAAGACTGCCCTATAGATTTTCTCACGCTGCACTGGTATGGTGAATGGCCTGCTGATCAGTCATGGAAACGCCCTGATCTCTACTATCAACTGGCACAGAATGCAGCCAGACTCCATAGGGCGTACTTTAATAAGGATATCCCTATCTTTTACACCGAGTGGAACCTGAATGCGGAGACTCCTAACTTTACTCCTGCCCAGCAGGCGGCTTTTATGGGGAGTTCATACTTCTGGATGCAGGAAGGCCCCATTACCGGAGCGCTGTTCTTTAGAGTTGAAGTGTATGGGAACAACCCTATGACACTTCTGGATGGGACCTATGAGTGGCGTGCTCCAGCCCGGGTGCTGAAGATGTTCACATCCCTTCCTAAATACAGAGTGCCGGTGATGGACCCTCCTTACGCGGTGACGATCCTTGCATCCAAAGACGCTAACAGAGTAGCTGCAATGCTGAGCAGGTTTGATATTTCTGCCGGTGAGGATGTGCTGGATGAATCGTTAGTCTTTCTGAACCCCGGTAAGAAGGGGAAGTATACGGTTACTACCTATATAGAAGACACAACTAGTGGGACGAGAATAGGCCGCATGCAGCCTGCAGTCCCGGTAGCGGAAGGTGTGTCGGATGGGAAAACTCCAATCACTGTAAAAGTCCAACTGCGGAACTACTCAGTCGGGTTGGTGATGGTGGAGTTTGAATGATTTTATATTTCACGCAAAGCCGCAAAGGCGCAAAGAAGGGAAGACATAATCTGTCTCCTAACACTTCGTACGGATCATATGGATTTAAAACAATCTTGCGCCAGGCATATTGGCAAATCGGCTGGCACGACCAGTTCCCTTCTTAGCGCCTTTGCGGCTTTGCGTGATAAATAAACCAGTAGGGAAATCCTTCACTGCGTTCCAGGATGACAGGATTGGTTCCGAGCGCCATAATCCTGTCCATCTTATTAATCCTCAAAATCGTGTTCTGACTATATTAATGTGATATATTATCCGTAATACAACTGCCTGTTTTTTCGGTGGTGGTTTGCAGGAGGGTATCATTGAAGACTCGATTTGTCCTTATGATTACTGTTTGTGCAATTGCTGTAGTTGGGGCTTTGGTATGGATTGGGGTGTCCCCCCGGCGGGCTGTGGCTGGGATACAGAGTTACAACTTTAACATTGATGGTGTTCCTGCCGGGTGGAAGCATACCGGGGGAGTGAGTATTGATACCGGCAAGAACCACGGTGAGGGTTCGGGTGGATCGTTAAAACTTGCTCCGGGTGCTGTGGCTGTTCTTAATGTTGCTAAAGTCGACAGTGTGGGCAAGATTGAGTTCTGGGTCTTTGATGACGGCACTAAGCCTGAAGACCCTAAAGCATATAGAGATGGACCGACCTGGGGGATTCAGGCTGCGGCTGGTGCGGTGGAAGTTGTCGGACCTATCTATGCGAGTTATCTTTCCGGTGATACTACATACGCTGTGGGGATGTCTCCGGATGGAGGTGGGCTTTACCGGGATGTGATCTATCTTGGGATCAATCGGAACCCCGGGTGGCACAAGTGGACGTTCCTCTTTGATAACATTAAGGGGCTGACGCTCTTTTATGACGATAAGGACATCAACACCGACAGGCAGTTGGTTAACCAGGATAACATCAAGACCAGCGGGTTTGTTTCTGTTCGGATAGCTGGAGATACCGGGGCAGGGAATGCTCAGACTCTGTGGGTGGATGATGTTACGGTGGATGTGACCGGGGAGTTGAAAACGAAGGCTAATATGGAAAGTAAAGTGATGCCAACTATACCGCTGCCTGCCGGTGGATATTATGCAGGCTGGAAGAATGGACCATCGAAGGATCCTAAATGGTTCCCGATAGGGGTCTGGCTGCAGGACCCTAAAAGGGCAGCTGAGTTCAAGGCGATAGGTTTCAATTTTTATATCGGTTTGTGGGAAGGCCCGACTGAGGAGCAGCTGGCGGCTTTGAAGCACGCAGGGATGCCGGTTATGTGCGATCAGAATGCAGTTGGACTTCAGCATATAAATGATCCCAATATCATTGCCTGGATGCAAAATGATGAGCCAGATAACGCTCAACCCGATGGCAAGGGAGGCTACGGTCCTCCGGTTCTGGCTGAGGAGATTGTTGCGCGTTATAACAAGCTCAAAGCCGCAGATCCAACCAGACCGGTCTTCCTGAACCTGGGGCAGGGGGTAGCATGGGACAACTGGTACGGTCGAGGAACCCGTACCAACAAACCTGAAGACTATCCTGGTTATGTGAAAGGAGCTGATATCCTTTCATTTGACATCTATCCTGTGGTTACTCCTGACGGAGAAGTCAGTGGCAAACTCTGGAAAGTCCCCTATGGTGTAGACCGGCTGGTTACATGGACAGAGGGCAAAAAACCGGTCTGGAATGCAATCGAGTGTACCAGAATAAGCAACCCCAACGCAAAACCTACTCCTGCTCAGGTTAAAACCGAAATCTGGATGTCCATAATCCACGGTTCACGCGGCCTGGTCTACTTTGTCCACCAGTTCCAGGAAGCTGGCGGATTTATCGAGGCTGCTCTGCTTGCAGACAAGGAGATGTCCGAAGCAGTTGGCAATATCAACAAGCAGATAACTGAACTAGCCCCGGTGCTGAATACTCCTAACATAGGGGACGGCGCGACTATTGCCAGCAGCAATAAGGATGTGCCTGTTGATGTTATGGTCAAGAAGCATGGTGGAAATACATATCTCTTTGCTGTGGCTATGCGCAATGGGGAGACTACGGCTGAGTTCGTTGTAAAAGGCCTTAAAGGGAAAATGTCAGCAGATGTTGTTGGAGAGAACAGGCAGGTGGCTGTTACCAATGGCAAGTTTACTGATGATTTCAAGGACTTTGGGGTTCATATATATAAGGTAGGGAAATGAGATTGGATTCTGTTTCGGGTGTGATTGCAAATCACACCCGAGCGAAGGAAGCTGAATTGTGGTGCGAGAGATTGTCATCCTGAGGAACGAAGGATCTGCTTTTCCGAAACCGTAACCAAAAGCAGATCCTTCGTTCCTCAGGATGACACTATTTGTCATGATGACATTGTTAATTTACTGGAATGGTGAGTGGGATGGATAGAGTACCTGTGTGTATGATTGTTGATGATCCGGGGCCTTTTTTTAATGCTGGGACTACCGGGCATCCGGGGGAGATATTGGAAGCTTCTAACTCATTCTATCGCAGGTTTGGAGAATGGGCCCTTGAAAACGGAGTTAAGGGGAAGTTCTCTGTGGTGCCGGTGTGCGGAGGAGTGGCTGCTATTGACGGTTCACTTGGTGAGTATCCAGGACACAGTTTGAGGGAGCGGCTGGAGTGGATTGAGATTATTAGGGATATCTATGAACCGAACTGGACTATTACTCCGGAGATTATTACACACCTGATGCCCTGGGATATCGTCAACGAGGAAGCCATCGCTGATACGGACCAGAGAGAGAATGAATACTTTGCAGAGCTGACTGTTGAACAGAAAACTGCTTATATAACATATGCTATGCAGAAGCTCAATAATGCCGGGATTACTGCGGGTGGGTGCACTATGTGCTGGTCTATGCCTGCGGAACTTAACGCGGATTTTGGAAAGGCTACACTGGATGCAGTGGCGGAAGTTTATGGTCCGAAGAATGTGATGATATTTAATGACTGCTGGGTGGATCCGGCGGTGGTCTACAGAAATGCTGACGGCTATGTGGCGGTGAAGACTCCTCCTGCAGTAGGGGACATCGATGGTTTGCTTTATGCAAGTGGAGTTCCTGACACTGAACAGATAGCATCGGACGTGGACGCTTTTATCTCAGATGATGGGGAGTCCGGGACGTTTGTGGATGTAATTCGATCAGGGAAACCACTTATCTTCTTGACCCACATACAATCACTGCATACTAACGGAATGGAAAGCGGTTTTGAAGTCTACCGGAAGGCTGTTAAGAGGCTAAACCGGTTTTATGCTGACAGGATAGAGTGGATGAGTGGGGAGGAGATTGTTGGGATGGTGGCTGAGAGTTGAGTGTCATCCTGAGGAACGAAGGATGACAAGGTGCTCAGGATGGCAATACCTTTTAATTGTTTTGGAGCCAGTCCAGGTCTCCGTCTCCCTGCGGGATGAAACCTAGTCTTCTGATTTCTTCGAGTCTCAATCGGATGCCCTCGGGGATGTCTTTGAATGTTGATGAACTGAGTGCTACTGTTGCTGCCTGCAGGGGTTTGCCGGTGTAGTCCATTGCAGTTTTCAATGCCCACTCGCGCTTGTTGTTGATCACACGTGCGCCTGTTCCGTAGATAGTCCATACAAGGGCGATCAGGCCAAGCATAATTCCTGACTGCCATAGAAACTCTTTCAAATGAGTTGTGTGGATGTATTCACTCAAATATAGAAGGATCACAAAGGCGATTCCTGTCATTACTATGTTTACTGTCTGCCAGTATGCTGACCGGTCACACAGGATTGCATTACATATGAGGAAGTCCAGTTCATCCTGACTGCGTTCGGATATAGCTCTTGCTGATATGAGCATGTGGCCTCTTAATGCCTTGCGTGCAAATACTGTAGCAAGGCCTTCTTTGCCAACATCAATTTGCACAGCCATACGTTTGCGGCCCAGATCAGCTGTCTGTTTGTTTACGATATTTTCCATTGCCAGCTGTTTTTCGTTGAGCCAGGTGGCATCCGGTTTTTTGATTGCCTGGCTGCACTTATCGATTCTTTCGCGGTGTGCGTAATATTTGGAGATAAGATATGCTGCGAGGATTCCCATGCCAAATGCACAGTGTTTTACAGCAGGTATGCTTCCTACTATTAAAATTGCTGCGAGTCCAGCTATCGATGCAGCAACCCACAACGGTATGATCGGAAATTTTCTCCTCATAAATCACCTGTGCCGGATAATGACAATGATTATGATACCTGTATTTACACTATATTACACTTATCTAACACAAAACACCAGAGCGAGCAAGCTTAAATAAGTAGTGAATGTAACTATAGCTCTGTGAATAGTATCATTGTATAACATAAAATCTAGTAACAGCTTAGTAATATGGGAACATTTCAGTAATATAGGATTATGTCATCCTAAGAAACCATTAGTCTTTGACGGCAATTTGAGCTGCCAGAACTAGTCTAGGTTTCTAATCGAAATAAGTTGGCACCCCCAACTTGGGGGCTCAGGATGACATAATCCCACAGTTCGTTCAGAATGATATGGGTATGCATTTGTATTAAGTGAACGGTATTGGAGCTTGCTTATTATTCTTCTTATTCCGTAAGCAACTGAAAATCGAAATGAGCGAATGATATTTTTTCATAGGGATGTTCATTTCCTGTTTCGTATAGAACACCCAGGGTGCCATCTTTCAAGACTACTGCACACGAATAGGCTGCATGGCTGGGCTGGATTGTCTTTCCGCTGCTCCAGCTCCTAGCATCATCAGAACTCAATTTAACAGTCAAGTTGATTCGGTCTATTGAATTACAGTTGACGAACAATAGCCACGGTTTTGCTTCACCGGCAGATGCATCCGGTTGGCGGATCAGACTCCCCTGGCAGACAGGATCAGCGAGGGCTGTTTCGTGGAATTCCTCGGACCAGGTCTCTCCACCATCTTTGCTGAGGGCGATGTAACGGCATTCCTTTCCTTCGTTACTCCGGCAGTTCAGCATCAGGGTACCATCTGAGAGTTCAACAGCCTGGGATTCATCGGTATTTGCTTTCACTTGCTTGCCCTGATGCCATGTGTCACCGTGGTCATCGCTATAGACTACACATGATTTAGTAGGGGTGTCTGCATCGGGCGACCAGTACCCGGGGATTACCAGGCGGCCATTTCTCATCTGCACGCTGATTCCCGGGCCTGGAATGAATCGCGGAATGATGCCGGTAAGATCGCGCGGCGGTGCCCAGCTGATTCCATTATCATCGCTCCAAGTCAATAAAAAATTGCCAGCAAGTGAATCCTTCAGATGTTCCTGCAGACCACCGAAAACCTGATAACATGGCAGCCAGATCCGACCGGTGCTTTCGTCTACGACAGGGCATGGGTTCATCATGGCTTCACCCTCACCGGCAAGCACTGTCTGCATGGGCAGCCATTTAGCTCCATATCCAAACCCCCTGGGGTAACCATTGAGCATGCGGTCCTCGTCCTGCTCACCGGTGTACAGGCTGCGTTTGAGTGTGAGGTCGGTCGGGTCTCCATCATCGCCATCTCTGGCTTCCATAAACGCAAGTATGTCGCCATTTTTGGCAAGGATTATTGATGGGATACGGTATATATTGACGTTGTCTAGTCCGCCGATAAAAACATCCATTTCTGTAAACATACTGTCCTCCTACCTAGACTAAAAAGATGATTTAATCTCACGCAAAGCCGCAAAGGCGCTAAGAAGAGAGATATCGTATCTTCTTTTAGTTAACGCGCTGTATCTTTGTATATTTTTACGTATACCTAGTGTTTCCCTCCATGATTTCTACAAATACTATATATATTGAAGTAAAATAAATAGTAGGGTATACTCAAACAGGCAATCATATGGAATTGCATTTGATTTAATTGATATACAATAATTGTGGATTGGAGCACAGATGTTAAAAGAAGTATGTAATAGTGCACAGGAAGCGCTGAAATACGTTGAGACTATACCTCCTCGGCAGGGAGAGACAATGGTTGGTGTGCCTTTTGAAAAACGCGATCTGGTGAGGGTCGGGTTTATCGGAGTTGGCGGCCGCGGTTTTGGTCAGCTCAATGAAGTATTAGCCGTTGAAGGCAGCCAGGTGACTGCTGTCAGTGATGCTTCCGAGGAATTTGCTCTGCGGGCTAAAGATGCAGTTGAGAAAGCCAACCAGCCCACGCCTGCAGTGGAACAGGACTGGCATAAGCTGTGTGAGCGGGATGATGTGGATATTGTATATATCTGCACTCCCTGGGATTTGCACGTGCCTATGGCAGTTTATGCTATGGAGTGTGGTAAGCATGCGGCCCTTGAAGTCCCAGCAGCTAATACGCTGGAAGGCTGCTGGCAGATGGTTGATACGTCTGAACGCACCCGCAAGCACTGCATCATTCTGGAAAACTGCTGTTATGAATATGCTGAGATGATGGTAATGAATATGGCCCGAGAAGGTCTGTTCGGAACAATCACCCATGGCGAAGCAGCATATATTCACGATCTGAGAGAGACACTACTGGCTGATGAGGGTGAAGGACGCTGGAGGCGGTTCCCCCATATTACACGTGACAGCAATCACTATCCAACCCACGGCCTCGGTCCTGTTGCCTGGTATATGAATATCAATCGTGGAGACAGGTTTACCAGGTTGGTATCCATGAGCAGCCAGCCAGCATCACTTGCAGAATATCGTGATTCACACCTGGAATCTGATGATCCAAAGCGCAAAGAGAGCTATATAGCCGGTGATATGAATACTTCAATCTTGAAAACAGCGCTTGGTAGAACAGTCATGCTTCAGCACGATATCGTGACACCCAGGCCATACAGCCGGATCAATTTGTTGCAGGGAACCAAAGGCGCATTCTGCGACTGGCCTCCACGAATTTTCTTTGACAGTGGTGCAGAACACGACTGGGAGTCCATAGAGCCTTATAAAGAAAAATACGAACACCCATTGTGGAAAGAGCATGGGGAACTAGCGCGACAGCTTGGTGGACACGGCGGTATGGACTTTATTATGAACTACCGTTTGATCCAGTGTTACCGAAAAGGAATGGCGCCTGATATGGATGTTTACGATGCAGCTTCGTGGAGTGCACCAGGGCCTCTCTCGGAAATTTCGGTAGCCTGGGGGAATATTCCACTGCCCTTCCCTGACTTTACACGGGGCAATTACCAACAACCGGACGAACGGGCTCAGAAGTGAACCACGGAATGTTCGGAAGGGATTTTTAACCACAGGTGTAAATGCTGTGCATTTACACTGGAATACACGGAATTGGGAAGAAAAAGAGGTTTGTGGCTTTCTAGAAGTATGGTATAGATTGTGATGCAGGCTTCCAGCCTGCCATCGTGCAAGATGGCAGGCTGGAAGCCTGCATCACAATTGTTGTTTCGTCATATTTAGTCTGCTAGTGCGGTTGCTAGTTTTTGTTTGTCGTGTCTTATTAGGAACAGGAATCCTATAATTGATGCCAGGGTTATCAGGCTGGCTACTGTTATTGCTGATATTGGGGCTTTGACTGCACCTTCATAACCGTTGAAGATTCCAAAACCCAGGAATATGAATGCAGCTCCGATTTTGACTGCTCTCTCCGGAAGTTTCTTTCCAAGCATAAGTCCTACTACAATTGCTATTCCATCAGCCAGTACCATGCCGATTGTCGATCCGAGCCAGACAGGGATCAGCGGGTATTGTGCGGCGAGAGTTACGGTGCTGAGCATGGTTTTGTCTCCCAGTTCAGCAATAAAGAATGTTGTGAACACCAGCCAGAAAGGTGATTTCCCCTGTATGTTATCACATTCTTCCTTGCTCAGATTGTCTCCCCTAAGAGTCCATAATGCGAATATTATGAAAGCTACACCTGCTGCCAGGCTCAGGTAACTTGCAGGCACAAATTTGGAAACCCCACCACCCAGCAGGACTGAGATGACATGAACAATCAGTGTAGCTGCAAATATGGCTGACAGGACGATCTTGGCGTTATATCTGCTGGCAAGGCATAAAGCCACCAACTGAGTTTTGTCACCGGTCTCAGCAATGAATATCATCCCCATCGAGATCAAAAAAGCTTCCAAGTGCATCCTCCTAAAACAACAAAAAGACCTTTGCGCCCTATATATACAAATATACACAGAACGCAAAGGTCTCACTAAACCTGATGGGAGGTCCGGCAGAACCAGGTTTGACCGGATTACCAGTCTTGCCAGTATGTTGACCCTGCCGCAAAGAGCTACTCCCCCTTGCTACATATATATCTTACCATATCCGGCGGGGAGAAGGGAAGGAAAAGGCTTCAGACTTCGGGCTTCAGGCTTCAGGAAGGAGCGGTCTTGTGGGATTTGCAACATCCTCGGCGAAGCAGATACTTAATTCTCCCTTGGAGTAGGGGGTGCCCCGTTAGTCCTGAGTAGCGTATCGTATCGAAGGGCGGTCGGTTGTGCACAATCTATCAGGACAGGCTCTTCGCAGCCGCCCTTCGATACGCCTGCGGCTACTCAGGACTAACGGAAAATTTTCCATTTTTGCTTCTTTGCGCTTTAGCTTCAAGTCTAAATATGTGATCTATGTTCCGCAAAGCACGACCATTCCCTTCCTGAAGCCCGAAGTCTGAAGTCTGAAGCCTCTTCCTTCCCTTCCCCAGTAATTGCTGTGTGGTGTTATAATAGTATCTGGTGTTTTATGAATACTAGAGGTATGTGTTGTTGATTGCGGCTCCTAAACTGGATAAAACTGGTTTTTTCCGGAATATCAAGCGTGAAGGAACTCCTTCACGGGTGTTTATTTGGGAGCATGCGGTTGATGATTCGATAAAATTACAAATAGCAGAGCGTTTTAATCTTGCTGAAGGGTTGGATAAATCGTGTAACGAATTCCCCTGGCAGTTGGATGTTCGGATATTTGAGTTTCTTTCTCAGGAAATATTCAGGGTCAAACTGCCTGGCAGCGCTTTTCCGTTGTATGAAGGAAAATGGATAGAAGAACACAGTGGACCGATTTTTGCCCATGAGGATATCGATAAATACCCCTGGCCAAAAATAGAAAATGTAGATTTTTCTCAACTAGACTGGTATGAGAGCAATTTGCCTGAGAATATGGGTATTAATCATACAGTCCACCATTTTGAAACAGTGCGGGATTTGTTGGGGTTTGAGAACCTGTGCATCAGTTTATTTGAGCAACCGGATTTTGTTGCCCAGGTATGTGAACGGGTGGGGGATTTTGTGGAGAGTCTAGTCCGAACCCTCAGCGATTACCGGTGTATTGATGTAATATATAGCAGTGATGATTTTGGATTCAAAACTTCATTGATTATTGATCCGGGGAGCATACGCAAGTATTTTCTTCCCTGGTATAAGAAATTCTCTGATATTGCTCATACCAGCAACAAGCTATTCTTCGTTCACTCCTGTGGGCAGGTGCAGGAGATAATGGACGATCTGATTGATGATGTGGGCATGGATGCCAAGCACTCTTTCGAGGATGTTATTACACCTGTAATTGAAGCCAAGCGTTTGTGGGGAGACAGGGTTGCCTTGCTTGGAGGGCTTGATGTTGATTTTGTTGTCAGAAATGATGAGAATGCCATACGTCAGAGGGTCCGTGAAACATTGGATGTGTGTCTACCTGGTGGTGGATACTGCCTTGGGATGGGCAACTGGGTGACCAGTTATATTCCGGTGGACAATTATCTTGCGGTTCTCGATGAAGCTAGAAGATACTGTTGATTGCAAAACTATGATTTTTATGCCTGAGAAACAACATATATTGGAAGATGCCTGCCCTGATGGTGAGTTGACACGGGAGTGGATCGAATCCCATACTATCCATCTGCACAGGACCGCCGGCGGCACCAGGCCGGACCTGCGTGTGGTGGAATGGAATGGCAAGCGTATCGCTGTCAAAGACTTCCGTAACAGTTCACCTGCATTCAGGGAGATTGTCGGTCGTATCCTTGTTCGTCGTGAACACGGAGCGTTGATGAAGCTGGTAGGTGTTCAGGGAGTACCTAATCTTATTGGCCGTATAGACGCATATGCGCTGGCAATGGAACATATTCCCCATCATGAGACTGCTTCTCTGGTTATCAACGCTCTGGATAATAAATTTTATGAACAGCTCAAGATTGCCGTCCACCAGATACACGAGCGTGGAGTTGCACACTGCGACTTACGTACATTCGGCAACGTTCTGGCAGGTGAGGATGGCATGCCATATATAGTTGATTTTGCTGCTTGTGTGTATAAAGGCAAAGGGATCAACCCCATATCATACTGGCTTTTCAGGCAATTTGTAAGTGCTGATAACAATGCAGTCCTCAGGGTAAAACGCCGTTTCTCACCTGCACTGCTGACTGAAGCAGAACAACTGGAACTGGCAAAACCACTTCCGTTTGAGCGTCCTGCTAAGGCTATAGGATTGTTCATTCGAGGAGTAGTTAAACGTATAGCAGCCAGGTCATCAGCACGTCGGAATGCTCGTGTGTGAATGAGGGTTTGGTGGCGATTTTGAAATCGCCACCAAAGGGAACGCAGGCTGGAAGCCCGCACCACAATTTATTGTTTCTTGGGTTTTTTTGCTTGCAGGGCTGCTTTCAGGACTGTGTCTGAGGGCATTATTACCATCAGCATCTCCTGCATTCCACCGCTTCGGGATGTATTGCTTTTTATGCTTGTTCTTCTTACTACGATTCCTGCACATTTTCCATCCATTGTGAACGCAGGTCCACCCTGTGCATATGGATTGCTGATAACAAAGAATTTTCTTGGTTTGGATACTACATCCATTACATCATCAAAACCACTTGCAATCGATCTTCCTGCAACCTGCCCTAACCTGTAGATTGTCAGAACCCGGTCAAGCAGCAATGGATTTGAAGCATTTGCCAGATTAACATATGGCAGCTTACCTGTGACGGGTGTCTTTGGTTTCAGGAATGCCAGGTTTAGGTCGCGGTCTCTTACTACTACATCAACCGGGATCTCTGTTCCATCATCCTGTCTGATCAAAGCGTCAGTGACTTTAATGGTGAGTTTGAAGTCCTCCCCACTCATATCGGGCATCAAAGACATCGGGTCTATCTGCGAGAGAGCAGTTACCACAAGCCCTGATGGATCGATGACAGTCCCGGTTGCGCTCATCTTTGTCTCGCGCTTCTCGCTCTGCCCCCCATATGAGGCGTTTTCCTCCAGCACCAACTGAATGGTGACGATTGCTTTGGAGTTCTTCGCAGTGATTGCCCGTCCTGTTTGGGACATGTTGTCTGCGGAGAATCCGGCAGCTGATATAAGTAATATAGCAGCTACTTCTAATGAGATAAGTCTAGCTTTCATTATTCCGGCCATTCGGGTTTGACCTCCAGATATGCGGTGTGGATGCCGCGTTTCACACGGAATACGACATACACTGGTTTTGTTTTTGCGATTTCTGCGAGCGTAGTTTTCAGTTTTTCCAGGTCGCTGATAGAGACCCCATTGATCTGGGTGATGACATCAGCAGTCTGCAACTGAGCAAGTGCAGCCCAGCCTCCGGTAGAGACGGAGTTAACATAAACTCCCTGAGACTCCTTGGTGACTTTACCCTTGCTTCGGTCGGTGAATGCTATATCACGGGCCTGGAACTCGAATATATCATCATCGTGTTTTACGAAATCTGATTCAGGTTTAGGAGCAGCAGCAAGCTCAACAGTAACATCCAGTGGTTTATTCTCTCTCAGGATGTTGAGTTTAACCTTGGTTCCGATCTCATACTGACGGATGATGCTCGGGAAGACCTCTACATCGTCCATCTCCTCAGCAGGTATCTGTTCTCCATCGAGTTTGAGGATAAGGTCACCGATTTTCAGGCCTGCTTTGCTGGCATTGGAGTCTGGGAAGACTCTTGTTATTCTAACACCGGTCTTCTTTGCTATTCCCATAGCCTTTGCAAGTTCACGGGTCAATGGCTGAGATTCAACCGGCAGCCAGGCTTTGCTGATCTCCTGTCCGGCTTCAGTGGTGTCACCTTTACCGAGTTTGACTACGGTAGCATAGTGGTCTTTCGCACGCAGGAACTCTACTATGACAGGAATGGATTTAGCATCACCGGCTGTCAGAGCCTTAGTAATGTTTCTAAGTCCATCCATATCCTTGACCGGTTTATCAGCTACTTTCGTTACGATATCACCTTCGGTAAGAGTCGGCTTTGCAGCGCCGGCAGGACCACTGGGGAGGAAGCTGGTGATCATAACCCCGTCCTGTGACTCTAACTGCATCTCTTTTTGATCGTAATAGTTGAGATTGCTTCCGCATATTCCCCAACTCTTCAGCTCATGCTGCTTTTCTGCAACAGCCGGTCGGGCATCAGTTTTTGTGTCTATCGTCATCTCAGCATTGTCTCTGAGAATCTTGATCTTTACTGCTTGACCAGTTGGAAGAGAATAGATGAATTGGTTGATGCCGGGAATTTGTTCTCTGAATCTGGCAGTAAACTGTTGATCACCAATCGACTGCAGGATATCTCCCGGTTTGAGGCCTGCTGTTGCCCCTGAAGTTCCCGATGCTACATCGGAAATCAAGACACCAGTTTGAACTCCACCTGATTTTAGCAGCGGTTGGAGCTGTAATCCCAACCAACTCCGTTCGATCTTGCCTTTAGCGATCAATTCTGAACTGATCTTGGATGCAAGATTGCTGGGGATAGCTCCGGACAAGCCAAAGCTGATTTCGTTGATCCCGACTATCTTTCCTGAGACATCCACCAGCGGGCCTCCGGAGTTGCCGGGTTCTATGAGAGCGTCATGACCAATCCACAGAACAATCGACCCAACATCCTCTCCTTCCAGTCTGAGACCTTCAGAACCGAATGATGCAGGCATTACCATTTCTGTGTTACTGATTATGCCTTCAGTGACTGACTGTGAAATAGCTAATGGGCATCCCAGTGCGTACACTATTTGTCCAACCTTGAGCTGAGAGGAATCACCAAATGATGTGACAGGATAAGGGGATTCAGGATTAGCCGGCAATTTGATAACGGCAATGTCTGCGAGTGGATCTGTGCCGATGATCTTAGCTTCAATCTCTCTGCGGTCGGTAAGTGTGCAGACAACGTGTTCGGCATCATTTATTACATGATGGTTTGTGATGATATAACCATCGGCTGAAATGATTGCTCCACTCCCAAATGATTCCTGCTTGATCTCACGTCCCTGGTCATAATCCGTGGAGACGACGTGAATTCTGACAAGCGCTGTTCTTGCTGCCGAGACCGCCGCAGGCAGCGGAGTCTCGGAACTCTGGGCATATACTGATGTTCCCGCCATAGTAGTCAGTAATGCCAACATACCAACTGCAATCACATTGACAGTATAATTTCTCATGTTTGACACCTTTATGGGTAGTATTGGCCAGGTGCGAGCCTGGCCTGATAAGCTTTGGTGGTATATGTTATCACATTTACCACTATTGTATCAAAAATAACGGTTCAGTATTTGTGAGTAAATTTCCGTCCATCCTTCGATGCGCGCTTCGCGCTACTCAGGACGAACGGAAATTTACTATATTACGCATTAACACTGAACTTTTACATCAAAAACAGTTCGGAAGCGTATTTTATGACTTCCGGTAGTGGGGCATCTTCCGGCCAGGTGATTGAATAATCTATACCTGGTATCAGATCGAAGCAGTTGTCCGGAACCTCAGTCTCACCATCGATCTCTATGCAGACTCCCCATGCAAAAGTCGAGGAGCTGAATACAGCCTTGTCACCATCTCTGAAGACTTTGATCTTTGGAGCTTTCCAGTCGATGTTCCAGAATTTTGCTGACAGCAGACGGTTTTGAGATACTTGAGAACCGTCTTTTGAGAGCCTGGCAAATACTCCACTGTAATTGACCCCCAAAGCTTCCCAGTCTTCCATTTTGATTGTCCCGAGGACTACTGACTGGTTGGACGGTATAACCGCAGTGGTCGTGATATCCACAGGCAGTCCTTTGGTTGTTTTGAACAGTCCGTATCTGACTTCGCCTGTCCAGTCTTCGGTTGTCTCATTTATACCGTAAATGTTGACGACATCACCATCGATCGCCGGGACAACATGGACTGGTGCAAATGCTCTGCGGACAGGATGGAAGCAGAGTTTTTTCCTTAGGTAGTAGTCGATGATGGTCCAACCGTGGCTCTGTGGCCATGAATCGTTATACATCCAGAATATGGCTGATGACGTGCTGTGCATCTGTCTTCTGAAGTTGTTGATATATTCCTGCAATCCCTCGGACTGAACAATAGTGCTGTAGAACAGGTAGTCCTCGAAGCTGACATCTTCTGGTTTTATGTTCAGCCAGTCAGTTACACTTTCGTAGCAAAGACCATCTTTTGTCCAGTAGTTGCAGGCGTTATCGTGCAATTCCCAGCTGGGACTGAATAGTTTGCGTTCACCTTCCGGCAGGAACTCCCGCATACTTGCCGGAGTTGATGCTCCCAGGAATCCGCCTTCGTTGGGGAACCTGCTGACATCATTTCTGTAGGCCCAGAAGTTGGTTTTGTTTTCCCCAAGGCTGACGTGCCAGGGATGCTGGTCTCCGGTTGTTGGATCGTTCGGGGGCCTGTGCTCCTCCGAATATGGTGAACTCGGCCAGTAGGGTTTGGATGGGTCCTCAGCAAGGATTGTCCTGGGAATTGTGTTGTGGAACAGGTAGTAGTGAGGATGCGGCCTGAGTTTATCATATCCCCAGTCCCAATCGCCCCATTCGATCTCGTTATTACCACACCAGACAACAAGGCTGGGGTGTGGGGAGAGATCCCGGACGTTGTAGGTTATCTCTTCCTTGACGTTATCAAAGAACTCGTTATCGTCTATAGGATACTGTGAGCAGGCAAATATAAAGTCATGCCAGACCATCACGCCCATTTCGTCGCAGGCTTCGAGGAGTGCATGGTCAGTATATAGACCACCGCCCCAGATCCGGAGCATGTTGAAGTTGGCATCGACTGCCAGCTGGACCAGTTCCCTGTAGCGTTCAGATGTAACACGGGCATATATGATATCAGCCGGGACCCAGTTACCACCTTTGGCGAATATCGGGCGTCCGTTGATTGTAATTATAAAGTAGTTGCCTTCTACAGGATGTTTGTCACGGCAGATTTTGACGCTCCGGATACCGGTGCGTCTGGTAGCTTTATCTACTGTATTTCCGTCAACAACTATTTTAATGTCGACGGTGTAGAGGTTTTGCTCACCGTGTGGTATCGGCCACCAGAGTTTAGGGTTGAGAACTTCTACACAGACATCGTTCTTGTTCATCCCAGGAGCCAGGGTAACATTATGAGTAACGCATGCCCCTGTCTCTTTAAGTGTGACAACGATCTGTGCATCAACGGCTTCTTTACCGACATTTTCGATAAATGGACGGACAATTAGCTTGGCGGATGAATGGTCATCGGCGAGTTCGGGGTAGACGGTGACGGCATCTATGCGTGCGGTGTCTGTCCACTCCAGGCGAACTCCCTTCCATATCCCTACGTTGACCAGTCTGGGGTTCCAGTCCCACGAGTACTGGCACTGGGGCTTGCGTTGCCAGGCCCTTTTGTGCAGCAGACAGTCTATTGCCTGGTTGTACGGTTTGGAAGGTTTATCGCCAGCCCAATACAGTCCACTGTCCAGCTTAACTGCCAGCAGGTTATCACCCTCTTTGAGTTTGCCTGTGACATCAATCCGGCATGGAGTGAAAAAGTTCGCATGTGAACCGATCAGCTCCCCATTTAAGTATATTTCAGCAACCAGGTCAAGACCGTCAAAGACCAGGCAGGCTTTTGCTGATGCATTGATTGCCGGTGCCGTGAAGTGAGTGCGGTAGACCCACATCTGCTCCTCAACCCACCTGGCAGACTGAGCATTCATACCTATTCTGCAGTCAGGAATCAATCCCTGACGTTCAAGGTCAAGGTGAAGTTCACCAGGGACCTGAGCCTCTATATAACCTCTCTCCATCACATTTTCCAGAACATGCGCACCAGGGTCGCCATGCTGTCCATCAAATGCACGAGCTTTCCAAACTCCATTCAAATTAAGCGAGTTGAGCATATGTGTTTCTCCAATCAGAATATAGTTATTACGTTGGGAATCCAGAAGTCAGAATCCAGAATGGGAGACAGGAGACAGGAGACAGGAGACAGGAGTCAGGAGTCAGGAGACCGTCCAACCTATTCCCCCTTGGAGAAGGGGGTTAGGGGGATTGATCTGACAACCTGCCGATCTATTCCAATCCTGAAATATGAAATCCTAACTCCTTAACTTTTTTTACTCCGTGTCCTCCGCGTCTCCGCGTGAAATTCCCTTCCTGAAGCCTGAAGTCTATCCCTTCACTCGGCTTCCGGGTAGCTGCCCAGGATTCTTACGAACTGGGTCATTTCTCTTAGTTTTTCAACTGATGCAATGACTTTTGCGTCCTGCTCGTGTCCCTGGCAGTCTATGAAGAATATATATTCCCACGGCATCTGCTTTGTCGGGCGGGACTCTATCATTGTCAGGTTGATTCCGTTGTCATTGAAAACTTTTAGTGCATTGAAAAGAGAACCTGATTTATGCGGGACGGCGAAGACTATAGATGTTTTATCGTGCCCGCTGGGCTGGGGTTTCGAATATCCTACAACAAGGAACCTGGTCTTGTTGTTAGGATTGTCTTCGATCCCCTCCATCAGGATGTTTAATCCATACTCTTTTGCAGCCAGGCTGGAGGCTATTGCAGCACTTGAGGGATAGCCTTCACACATCCTTGCAGCTTTTGACGTGCTGGAGACTTCCATCACTTCGACTCCAGGCAGGTGTGCAGCCAGGTAGTTGCGGCACTGGGCAATGGCCTGGGGCATGGAGTATACACGCCTGATCTGCTTCATATCCGTTCCACAGGAAAGCAAATTGTGGGATATGGGAGCGTAGACTTCGGCACAGATACGCAGGTCCGAGAGCAGGAACATATCCAGGGTGTGGTTGACTATTCCTTCTGTGGAGTTCTCAACCGGTACAACTCCATAGTTCGCTCTTCTTTTCTCTACGTCATTAAAAACGTCCGGTATGGTATTGGATGAAATATACTCTGTGGAGTCCCCGAACTTCATCATGCTTGCTATATGAGTATAGCTGCCGGCTGGTCCGAAGTAGCAAACAGAAATCGGGCGTTCCAGCGCTCTACAGGCTGATATGACTTCCCGAAAGATTGCAGTGATGGTCTTGTCGCTCAAAGGACCTTTATTGCTGGTCAGGACACGGGAGAGTACTTGAACCTCCCGCTCAGGGGCAAATATGCTCTCGGTCTTAACTTCCTTAAGCTTGCCGATTTCCTGTGCACATTCAGCTCTCTTGTTGATGAGTTCAACCATCTGTTCGTCGATGGAGTCGATATTCTTTCGGAGTTCTGCGATATCCAATACAGTCATACCTCTTCTTACGTGTTTGCAGCAGCTATAGTTTCAGCTGCCAGTTGTTTTAAGCCTTCGTGATCTTCTGCGTCGATCAGGTTTTTAGGTGCCAGGTTGGAACCTAGTCCAACAGCCAGTGCGCCAGCTTGCAGCCATTTGGCGATGTTTGTCTTGTCCACACCACCAGTTGGGACGATCTTAATATTCGGGAATGGGCCCTTGAGTGTTTTCATATGCTCGATTCCACCAATTGAACCGGGGAATAACTTCAACACCTGGGCACCTAGTTGAAGGGCCGTATAGACCTCTGTGGGAGTAAAGACCCCAGGAAGGACAAGCACACCTTCATTCAGGCAGTAGTTGATAACTTCAGGCACGATGCAGGGGCTGACGATAAACTTAGCTCCAGCTGCTACTGCTGACTTTGCCTGATTGACATTCAGCACTGTTCCAGCGCCCACAATTCTGTCTGATTTGCCTGTATTGCACTCGATCAACTTGCAGGGGTCTTCATTGGTAAATGTGATTTCAATCACCGATACCCCACCGTCCACTATTGCATCGACTGCTTTGAGGACCTTTGCAGTAGAATCCCCACGCACGACTGCGATGATTTTTGCCTTATGTATTATTTCCAACAAGTCCATAGAACCCATTCTTTTCTCCATCAATTACAGACTGTCATCCTTAAGAACCTTAGGACGGCAGGCTGGAAGCCCGCACCACAAGGGATCGCAGGCTAGAAGCCCGCACCACAATTCGGAGGCCAAGACCGTCATCCGCTCAGACCTTGTCATCCTGAGGAACGAAGGATCTGCTTTCTTAGGCCAATAGTAGCAGAAAAAGCAGATCCTTCGTTCCTCAGCATGACAATTCTCAACTCTCCACTTTCAACTTTCAACTATCAACTATCAACTTTTCACTTAACTTCAAAAATCTCTTCTATTGGTTTCTTTTCTCTCTGGGTTACTTCGGAGGCTGGTTTGCCTATGGCTACCATTGCTGCGATTCTCCAGGGGGAAGTTATCTCAAGGCAGGCTTCTATCTCCTGTCTGGCGACTAATGGTCCGCTGAGCCAGCAGGCTCCGTAACCCATGTCGGTTGCAGTCAGCAGAAGGTTCTGGACAGCTGCGCCGATGCTCTGAATGTCCGGATGACCGCGCATCTCGTTTATAGCTTCGTGACTGACAGAACCACCTGATCCGATGGCTTTGTCTACGACTGCTTCATACGGTCGTGCCAGGACTACCATTACAGCAGGGGCATCAGCAAAAAATGTGGAGAACCAGTCGACCTGTGCTTTGGCTTTTGCTGCCTCTTCGGAGTCACCATCAGGTAGAAGATTGTTTATCTTTTCCTTAACAGACTTAGACATGCAATGGAGGGTATCTTTATTAGTAACAGCCACAAATCTCCAGGGCTGGGTGTTGTTAACGCTTGGAGCACGACCGGCTAGCTTGGCCATTTCTCTCAAATCATCTACAGGTACAGCATCTGCTTTAAACTTACGGACGCTGGCTCTCTTTTCTATTACTTCTCTGAGTTCCATGTCTCTTATCCTCCAGGTTGTTTTACAGCTTTTTTTGTAACAGCTCAGTGATACTGGAACACTGTCATCCTGAGGAACGAAGGATCTGCTTTTTTTAGGTTAATAGTAACAGGAAAAGCAGATCCTTCGTTCCTCAGGATGACAAATTCTAGCGACTTTGAACTTATACCTTTTCTTTTATTGTTTCTATGACTGTATCGAGTGTAAAAATACGGGCATATCTTTTGCATTCGGCAGGGACAAGAGTCCAGGGGGAACATCCCAGGTTTGTTCTGGCCAGCATATCTTCGGTTGCTTCCAGATACTGGTCCCATTTTTCACGGTTTCGCCAGTCTTCCTGGGTGATCTTATATTGTTTGAATGGATCAGCTTCCCGGTCTTTGAACCTTTGTTTTTGCTCATCCTTGCTGATATGCATGAAGAACTTTATCAGGACTACATCATTTCCAGTCAGGTACTGCTCAAATTCCTGGATTTCGTCATAAGCCCTGTTCCAATCTTCCTTGTCTGTGAATTTCTCAACTCTTTCAACCAAAACTCTACCGTACCAGCTCCGGTCGAAGATTACTATCTGGCCTTTTTCGGGTTCACGGGACGAGAAACGCCACATATATGTGTGCAATTTCTCTTCTTCAGTTGGAGATGCAATGGGATATACCCTGTAACCTCGGGGATCAATCTTTTCAGTTATCCTGAGTATACTTCCACCTTTTCCTGATGCATCCCAGCCTTCAAACATAATGATCACAGGCATGCCTTTTTCTCTCAATTGCTGCTGTAACCTTACCATCTCAAGTTGCTTTGCCGGAAGTATCTTTTCGTATTTGTCTTTATCCAGTTGCAGGCTTAGATCGACTCTTTCAAGCATGTTACTGCCTCCTGTGCTGATCTGCGTTCTACAGAACGGAACCACCGTGTATAGAGAGCAGACTTACTCCATAATTAGGGTTGAGCTCTCTGGCTGCATCTATATTACTGAGTTCAATTATCACCACTTCAAGGGTAAGATAAACTCCCATTCCGTCCCGTGGGCAACCGACAATGGCTTTATCTCCTCTGCCGATAGCAGCGTGGAAGTGAAGTTTGGGTTTGCCGTCCGCCAGAAACAGGGTTCCGAAACCGACGATCTCACGGGCATCATCAAACTCTACATGCTGCGGGTCTATCTTTCCGGTTGTCTCTTTTGGCCCAACAACGACTTTCCCTCTGCGCATTCCACCCACAGCCCAGCAGGCTCCGCATGTGATGTTTTCCTTTGCAGCAATGCCTTCAATTGCATCATATATAGATTCACCGTCCTCAAGGCAGGCCACGAAGACTCTGCCGAGGTTACCCTGGGTGTAGCGCATAGTTGATTTCTCCATTCAAGTCAGTGTATCTATTCTACTGCTACATATAGAGGCTTATATCCTTCAAATAACTGCTTGCTGCAGAGGGTACACCAAAAAACAATTATCCGCAGATTTCGCAGATTTACGCAGATTTTAGGGAAATGAGATTCGAAGAATGCGAAGACTGTTATGAATTGGAAGCATAGAATGTTGCATTCGCCATAAGGGCTTGTATGATACAATTATGTGACAATATTTACTGGTTCGCTGGAGATATTCAGATTGGTTGATGTATGAAAGGGTCTGCGGTTATGAAGTTGTTTGTTCCCTTGTTTGCTGCTGTTTTACTCGTTGTTGCTGGACAGGTGTTGGCGGGGCAGCCTGTGAAGGTTGTTTTGAGCTGCCATATAGCTAATATTGCGAAAGAATATGTGCCGGCTGAGGGTAATGCGGCAATAATGAACGCTAAGAAAGAGCATCCGGATTTGGGCGGTTCGGTCTACATTTACGTACATAACCAGTCTCGGAGTCCTGTTACAGTAAAGGGGATATCCTGGGATGGTTCGGATATCAAAGCTCACCTGGGCGGACCGGATTATGGGGTGATGTGGTGGAAGAGTGCTCCGGCGGTTATTGCTCCAGGAGCAGAGACGGAAATCACGATCAATCTCCGGGAATCACTCAAAAAAGACACCGTGTTTACTGTAGATCTAGGTGAAGCCGGGAGTGTGGAGTGTCTGGTTAAGTCGGATTACTCAGGTCCCAGGCTTGCTACTGTTGCATTTGCTCCTGATCTGCGTTCGGCTTATTTGTATGTTGAAGTGCCTGGGGGCAAATTTCCTACAGATGTTTATATCAATGGCAAATCAGCCAGGAAGATAACAAAGCTTGTAGGCGCAAAGACTTCAACCGGTCTTGCACTGTTTAAGATTACTCCATCTGCGGGGTTCAAGCAGGGTGAACGGTATATGTTCCGGATTGGTTCCGGGAAACTGGGATGTGCGGGTTCATTGCGGGCGTTTGGTGACCTTACAAGATACGGTACCTACGGGTTTGCTGATCCTAAGGGTTACTCTGCTGCCGGGTTTGATGCTTATGGGTCGTTTACTGCTTTTAATAAAGAAACTCTGAATGACCATGGAGCTTCCGGTGTGAAAACAGCGATGATAATCGGTCTAAAACCGCCGGATGCTTCACTTGTGGGGAACCCTAATATCTATTCATACCTTGCGATGGATGAACCGGACTGTTATGACTATTCGAGGGATGAAAAAAGGCCTATGCATAAGCGCCTTGGGACATATGGGCAGGAACTCTCTGATTGGGGGGATAGCTGTGAGAAGGCAGATCCTCTTACACCTACCAAAACAACCATTGACCTGACGTTTGCTCCAGCTAACTACTTCACATATGCCAAAGTAGCTGACATTGCGAATCCTGACTGCTATACGGTCACGCTTGGATGGCCATTGACTGCGTTCAGAGACAAGGCAGCAATCATCAAACGGGCAGCTGCCCCTCAGCCATTTACGATGACATATCAAGGCTGCTGGGAGGAGTGGATCAACCCGATAGACTCCTGGGTAGGGCCTACGCAGATTATAGAAAAAGGCTCTGAGAATATGGTCAACCGGCGCAGTATGCGAGGGTTCGGTAGAGCGCCATCTCCGGAAGAAGCCAGGATCCCTATGCTGTATGGTATCGGTGGAGGAGCACGCGGATTGTTCTGTTATACGGCTTCAACTGAGGCTTTCGGGACAATGATGTTCCACAGCGTTGCTACATTACCTGATGTCTGGCAGGAAGTTACTAAGACATCGAGAGAACTGCGGACGATTGCTCCACTCATCCAGCTCTCCCATCCAACTATTTGGAGCAAGGCCGACCGGAGTTCTCTTTGGGTAAGGACACTGGTCTGTGGAGAGAAGGCAGCATTGGTTGTTGCTGTAAATGAGGCCTGCAAGTCTGTGACTGACTCATTCATTCCATCTCCTGTATTGAATACAACGTTTAGTTTTTCTGATTTACCATGGTTAAATGCTGAAAGAGTCTATAGGGTAGGGGACGGCAAGCTGGAACCAGTCAAATCCAGCAGATCCGGCGATGGACTCCACTGGCGCGTGGATTCTATTAACGATGGCGAAATATATCTGGTCTGTGCTGACAAGAAATCAGCTAACAAACTTGTCAAGGAATACTTATCCAAAGCTATACATATTACCCCTGAAGGGCTCAAGGCTCCGGCAGAGGGTTATTTGAAAGGACGCAGGAAGACGCCGCGGGAATAGATGATGAAACGGCGCCAACCCGTCCGTGCTTCGACTTTGCTCAGCACGAACGGGTTGGCGCTGGTTTGCATGTTATGTGCAATTTGAAGTTATCTTGTCTGAAAAATCTGTGTAAATCTGCGAAATCTGTGGATAATTATTCTGATGCGTTCGCCTGATGGTCGGTTCTGCGGCAGGGGTGGTGCATCGGCATCGGCGCTGCGGGGCGGTTGGATGTGGGCGGCGGATGCTTGTACCCCTTCGCTCTGATACCGATGCATTTGAGCACGAACGGGTTGGCTTTGGTTGCGGACGATCTCACTAAGGGGGTTGCGTTGCTATCCCAATGCCATTGCTAGCAGGACTATTCCTACTACGGACAGGATTAGTCCAATGTAGAGGTCTCGTTTGTTCTTTGTAACATCCACTTCTTTGAGCACGAATACTCCGTAGGCTACTGCGAAGAGGGTGCTTTTGGTTATTGGCCAGGTTATAGCCACTCCGATGTGTTTTACGGCAATATTGGCGAAGAGGGAACCTAATGCCCACATTGCTCCGGATAATTGGGGAGCGAGGCTTGCTTTCCAGTTTGGTAAGTTGGCGCCTGTGAAATAGCCTCTGATGCTGTGGCCTTTTATCCGCGTGTCTATGATACCAATCAGAACCATTCCAATGAAGCAACCGTGTCCCATATAAAGAAGGAATGCTGATGGTGTCACGTGGTGAGCGTAGATTATCTTCATCGGGACAGTATAGATAGTGTAGGCAACAGCAGCCCACAAAGCAAAGAGCACCCCTTTGACTAGAGTGCGCTTATCAGATTCGGGGCTTTCTGAGACTTCTGAGTTTGTTGACTCATCTATGTTTTCCACACGCCCCAGTATGGTTGCTGAGGCTACTACAGCTATACTCCCAAGCCCGGCCATTATTAGGGGTTGAATGTTTGATAATGAGAACTCCCCAAAGACTGCGATTCCAAGCAGGGTGCCTATGGCAGCGGATATGTTCTTGATGGGAGTAGACCTGGAAAGCCCTATAAGGCTGACCGCGCGACAGTACGCATCGCTGCCGGTAGCCCATACAACCCCGCATATGAACATCATCACGTAATCCATCGGTTTCACAAGCTGTAATCCACCCGTAGTGGCTCCGAGGATTGTTGTGCTGAATAATATCCCAATCCCCATCCAGAGTGTATAGACAGACTGTGGTATTGATGATTTCTTGCGGGGGACCATATACAGACTGTAAAGGACCATGGAGAGCAATGCGAGGCTGAAACCGGTGACTTTAAATAAGAACATCCAGATATCCTGATGAAGCGATGCATCCATGATAACACTTTGAGTCTGTGGTGTTTAATGATTATCCGCAGATTTCGCAGATTTACGCAGATTTTTGGGGAAGGTAACCGCTAAACATGCTAAGTACACGAAAACGTTGTTCCCCAATCCTGTTAATCTTATAATCCTGAAAATCGTGTTCAAGACAGCTGTTTATTGCAGTTTTGAATTGCCACTGTATGGACAGTACGGTTGGTTTGTATATACAATAAACCAGCCGTTTGCGAAGTGGTGGGGGATTTTGGATGGAATATGGCTATGGAGATGGGACGATTGCTGCATTTATAATAGCTGGGTGTGCAATATTATTTATACTACTCTTTGTAATGTATCATTATGTGTTTCGGAGATTGATGCAGAAAGAGAGAACTGTAAGGGTTACAGTCTGCGGGAAACGTTGTGAGAATCCTGGAGTAGCTGCTGCTGAGAATACCGATACCAGTAACTTGCATAACTGGAGCGGTGGTGATGCAGATTACGGTTGCCTTGGAATTGTGTTATCACTTCTTGCATCAATGCCGTGGAAAAGAATCGCCAAAAATGGACTATCCGATCCATATCTTATACAATTTGATCCAGGCGAAAAAAAGCGGATAAACCTGGCTGTTTCTTATGAAGTCTATATGAACCTCAATCAGGGACAGGAAGGTCTGCTTACCTACAAGGGAAACCGTTTTCAGCGATTCAGATCATTGCCTACAGATAAGGGTGGGTCGGTGGATGTAGTGGAGAAGCCTGGTAGCTAGAATACGTTTTGAATACAATTATTCCGGTATGAAAAGCATCGGTAAATTTTAGTGGAGGTATAGAATGGGTTATGGTAGCCGTGCGGCTCACAACAGGCTGGTGATGACGATCATTACCGTGGTTGCACTGACAATTATTGGCATATTAATACTTTGCTTACTCTACGCTGTTATACGGTTCTACATATTTGGTAAACTGCTGGCGAAGGAAAGGTCTGCGAGAGCAGTTGTTACTAGAAAACGATATCAAATTCTCGGTGCACCAGCAGATGATAATTCGGGTCAAGTGCCGTATTGGGGGATGCTTTTTACGGGTGGATTTAGTCTTGTAACGTTTTACTGGCTATTATCTTCAATTCCACTGGTGGCGATGTTAAGAAATGGACTGGATGAACCTTACCTGGTTCGATTTGACTTGGCGGATGGCAAGAAAGTGGAGTTGCATGTAACAGACAGTGTGTATATGCAACTACATGAGGGTCATGAAGGGCTACTGACATACAAAGGCAGACATCTGGTTCGTTTTAAGTCCCATCCGATCTAAAAAGTTCTGCTCTTGCATATGAACGTGCGCAACTAGAAGAAATCAGGCGGTTTTTAGTCGTTCTTCAATATCTTGCCTGGTCAATCCGGTGATACGTAGTGTTTTCTCGCGGCTTTTTTCGCCTGATTTTAGTTCGATGTCCTGTTTCTTCATTCCCAGTGTTTCAGCTATATATTTGACCAGGAGAGCATTGGCTGCCCCTTCTACCGGTGGAGCTGTCAGTTTAACGCATAATACATCGTCCCTCCATCCGATTATTATATTTTTTGACCCTCTGGGGGTGACATGTATCTTCAACAAACATTCAGGCATATTCTCAATTCCTCATCTCACATTCTACACGTAACAGCTCAGAGTGGCTGGACAATGTCATCCTGAGGAACAGTGGTCTTTGTTTCGGGACTTCCGGGTTGGATGTTAGGTTTGTTGGTTACTCCAACACTAGCATGTCCAACCCTCAAGTCCCGAAACACCTGGGTGAGTTTCTTTATGAAATTACTGTGCTAAGCGCAGTCAGATACTCAGGATGACATTGTTCCCATATTACTGGGCTGTTACTTGTCCATTGTCAATTGCCAATAGTCAATTATAACAGGTATAATCAGGTATGCCGCGCGTAATGGTTTTGGGAATTAGTGAAGGTGATGTGACTGGGATTGCAGCTTCTGTTGCAGGTCTGAATTATTTCGTCACGTCTGCCTGGGATGACATGTCCCTTGCCAATGCCGTTGCTAATGGCAGCCCTGAGATAGTAATTGTGGATATCAGAATGCCTAATCCTGATGTTATTGCTATAAAGAATATGATTGCCGAGTACGATCAGGTTGGCGAAGCACCCCGTCTTGTTGTCTGTTGCACTACCAGGATTCCTGAACTCCAGTCCCGTTACTTCGATGATTTCATGCTGTATCCATATGACAACGATGAGCTGTCAATGCGGCTCATGCGTCTGCTCAATAAAAGCCAGAAGACCAAGAGCGGAACAGTTGTTGAGGCCAATGGGCTGGTTGTTGATACAGAGAGTTTTGAAGTGACGGTGGATGGCAGGCAGCTTTCGCTGACGTTCAAAGAGTTTGAATTGCTGCGATTCCTTGCAACAAGGTCCGGCAGAGTCCATACGCGGGAAGCACTGCTCAACCAGGTCTGGGGCTATGAATACTTCGGTGGACTCCGGACTGTTGATGTGCATGTCAGACGCATACGGGCGAAACTTGGACCGAAGCACGAAGACCTGGTGCAGACTGTGCATGGGGTTGGATATAAGTTTGTTCGGAAATAATTGTTTTTCTTTCACATGACATCCGCACATAGAAGTGCGGGCTGTCGGAGGGTTGTTTATGTCACAGAGCGCTAAAGATTGGGTTCTTAAAGAATGTGCTGAACGTAGAGTCGAGTTTATCCGGCTCTGGTTTACTGATATTGTCGGCATGATGAAGAGTGTTGCCATCACTGTTGAGCAGCTTGAAGAGGCTATGGACGAAGGCGTCGGCTTCGATGGCTCATCGGTTACAGGATATCAGGACGTCCAGGAATCGGACATGATCGCGATGCCTGACCCCTCCACATTTACTATGCTTCCCTGGCGCTCAACTGACAAGCCTGTTGCAAAAATGTTTTGTGATGTTCTTACGCCTGATGGAGAACCGTATGCCGGTGACCCTAGATATATCCTGAAGAGGATGATGAAGAAGGCTGCATCGAAGGGTTATACGTACTATGTAGGGCCTGAGATGGAATATTTCTATTTCAAGGATTCCCAGGGGACTCAGCTTCTGGACTCCGGTGGATATTTTGATCTGACACCCCTGGACGTTGCATCATCATTGCGTAGAGACACGATATTAGTGCTCAAAGAGATGGGCATTCCGGTAGAACTCAGCCACCACGAACTTGCTCCAAGCCAGCATGAAATAGACCTGCGTTATGCAGATGCTCTTACAATGGCAGATGCTGTTATGACGTTCAGACTGGTTGTCAAAGAGATCGCTCATCGTGAAGGTGTATATGCGACATTCATGCCTAAGCCCATCTTCGGCAAAGGTGGAAGTGGGATGCATACCCATCAGTCGCTTTTCTCTGGTGACAAGAATGCATTCTTTTCTGCCGATGATCCCCATCATTTGTCTTCAGTGGGCAAAGGGTTTGTCGCCGGTCTGCTTACTCATGCCGGTGAAATGAGTTCAGTGCTGGCACAATGGGTCAACTCATACAAGAGGCTGGTGCCTGGTTATGAGGCCCCTGTGTATATAGCATGGTCCCAGCAGAACCGTTCGGCTATGATCAGAGTTCCCTACTATAAGCCGGGCAAGGATAGAGCTACTCGAGCAGAGATGCGTTGTCCGGACCCAGCGTGCAACCCGTATCTTGCATTTGCAGTCATGCTTGCTGCCGGGCTTGAAGGCATTGAAAAAGGCTATGAACTACCGCCGGAGATGACCGACAATCTCTATGAACTCAGCAAGTCCGAACGCCGTGACAGGGGCATAAGCACTCTGCCTGGAAGTCTTGGTGAAGCTATTGCCGTGACTGAGCACAGCACCCTAATCCGCGAAGCCCTTGGTGACCATGCATTTGAGCGTTTCCTGTGGGTGAAAAAGAACGAGTGGGATGAGTTCCGTGTGCAAGTTACGACCTGGGAGTTGGACAAATATCTTCCGGTACTGTAGACTTCATATGTAGTACCTGTCATCCTGAGGAACGAAGGATCTGCTTTTTCTTGAAAAACAGATCCTTCGTTCCTCAGGATGACAGGTGAATCAGATTTGCTTGTTTGGGTTCACATCCCCCTTCCAAGGGGGAATTGGGTTAGACGAGTTCTGAAGTAATGGTTGAATGTTTTTGAGTATTATATCCGACCCCGAGTGTTTGCCTGGGGTCGGTTTTTGTGGGTTTACTGGAAATGTTTTCTTTTAAGACTAGCCGGTTTTTATACCCAGTGGTAATGGCTGCTGCCATTGCTTGCCTGTCTGTGGGTGTTTTTGCTGAGGAGTCTGGTTATATTCCGTTGATGCGTTCTGCGATAAGCAAGGCAGCATCCGGACAGACACGTGAGAGCTTTGCACTGCTGGCTCAGGCGGCTGACTTCGACTCGGGTGATCCGCTTACACGGACGCTTCTAGGGTATCTTAATGCAATCGGGGGTAGACCCGAGTTAGCCAAGGCTGAGTATGAAGCAGCTCTGAAGAAAAATCCGAACTGTGGGCATGCTGCTTACGGTCTGGGCTTGTTGGCCCTTAATACAGACAAACCAGAGACAGCTTTGGAGGCATTAGCCAAAGCTCAAGGTTTTAGCCCCGACCTTAATATGAGGGGAACTCTGGAGTATGTAAAGTTTATTTGTACCGGCAGCGCAAAGGAATTTACCAGCCCTGATGATCCGTTGTTGAGTGTTATTCAGGCATATGGTTATAGTAATCTGGGCAAGTCAGAGGAAGCATTGACCCTGTTGGAGAAATCACTGCGGAGTGCTGGTCAGTTTACATATAAAGAGACACCCGGGCTGTCTGCATCATTTTTTGCATCGAAACCTGTTGCATCATCTGCGTGGCCATTGCGAAAGACTGATGTACTTCGCAGTTTAAAAGACCGCAAAATTCAAACTGTGTCTGACATTCTGACCCTCAAGGCAGATATGAGGCGCGCCAATACTGTAAAGATGGTCTCATTCTTGATCGATGACCGGGTGACCTGTATAACGAACCAGGAACCGTTCTCATATGATTGGAATACCCGTAAAGTTCCTGACGGGATGCATACGGTGACAATTCAGGGGAACAATGCTGCCACGACCATGGTCTCATCTAAAACAGTGCGTGTATTTGTCAGTAACCAGCCTTCGGGATCTGCTGCCCGCGTTGATCCTAAGGGATATTTCGAGGCATGGCACCAGTTGTGGAATGTGATGCGCCTGAAGCCGTCAATCTGTGCAATAAACTATGAGATAGCCGTCTGTGCTACGAATTTGAACAAGCCGGACAGAGCCCAGGAAGCCCTGGAAAGCGTTATTGCCATTAATCCCGGGTTCCGGGATGCTAAAACGAGGCTGATAAAGCTGCGTGGTGGAGGCAGGGATGATGTCAAGGTCTATAAGTCGCGAGCGGGCCTAAACCGGGTGGCTCTGACATTTGATGATGGACCAACTCCTGCAGTAACTGGTGCGCTGGATATTTTGCGGCATAACGGTATTCATGGAACGTTCTTTGTTGTTGGCAAACAAGTGGAAACATTTCCTGATCTACTTAAGTCTATACACAAAGATGGCAATGAAATACAGAACCATACGTTCAATCATCTCGCACTGTCATACTTGAAAGAAGAAGATATTGAGAGGGAGTATTTTTCTACTTCCTGCGCAGTGCGAAATGTGACTGGTGTGGGGACTACGTGTGTCCGTCCACCTGGTGGAAGAAGTGGTGCCGAGTATTTCAGGTTTCTCCGGCAGTATGGGGTACAGTCTATTCTCTGGACAGTGAACTGTGTGAGCAGAGAAGGAACTAATAAAGGCAAGTTAGTATCTTATGTGCTTGATCAAATAAGACCAGGGACTATTATCCTGATGCATTATGGGGATATGGTTGTCCAGCAGGCACTTCCGGAAATAATAGCTGGATTAAAAGCTCGCAGATATGACTTTGTTACAGTCAGCGAATTGATTAACCAGTAATTCATGATAGGTAAGAGTTCAGTAATATGGAAATTTGTCATCCTGAGGAATGAAGGATCTGCTTTCCATCCGGAAAAAGCCCATCCTTCGTTCCTCAGGATGACAGATTTCCGCAACTCTGAACTGTTACGATGATAGCTGAATGTTACCGGAAATGGATGCCAATAACGAGTCAGAAGAAATATTTTCCGGAAATATTTTAGGTGTTTGAACGGCATCTAAGCACGGCTGATAAATTTTCGTGGAAGAATAGTGTAGTGTTAGAAGGATTTTACCCTGCATCGGTATAAGTCTTGGTAAGAGTGGAGTTTTATTCGCATTATTGCTGACTTTCGTTTAATCAGTTTTTTGGCTGATTATTCAACTGTTGCGATGTATGCGGTTTGATGCTCAGAGTTGTGGAGATTGATAATGCAAATTGCAGTCTCCGATTTCTATCCTGTTTTGTTTCAGAATCCCTCCGGGTCATGAGCATTGCAGGTCATACCACAGGTCTTGAGGAGTTGTGTCCAATGGTTTTGCATAAGAGGCTGTCAGGTTATGCTGCTCTGGCAATCCTTGCCGGTCTGCTTGGCGCGTGTACTTCGTCCGCATATGCGGCTAGTGTAGTGAAGCAGAAGCGTGCCGTGCCAGGAGCTATACTGAAGGGTTCTGCTTTGCTTAAGGGGCGGGCGTTCTATCGCACCAGCATGCCTGAGAATTCACTGGCAGGTATTAAGCTGGGGCGTAAGGCAAGTGAAGTTCTTTTGAAGTGGGGCAACCCAACCAGGATCACCTTATCTGGTGGCCAGGCAGCGCAACCCGCTGCGGCTGCCGGTGGGCCTGGAATGATGCCTGGTATGGGTGGCGGAGCCATGATGCCCGGTATGGGCGGTGGAGCCATGATGCCTGGAATGGGTGGCGGCGCTATGCCTGGAATGGGCGGCGGTGCAATGCCCGGTATGGCAGGCGGCGGAATGCCTGGTATGGCAGGCGGTGGTCCCGGAATGCCCGGTATGGGCATGGGGATGGGAATGGGCCCAGGTGCAGGTGCTCCTGCAGCTGCCAGTTCCAATCTTTCATCTAACGAAGTTGTCTGGACCTATGATTTGACCAACGGTATAACTATCGAGTTCGTCATCTCAGAGAATGTTGTAACCCAGATTACAGTCGGTGGAATTGGTCCCTGGGGGCCTTCACGGACTGCGATGGGTCTGCAGCTGGGAGATACCTACAAGCTGGTTATATGGGTTGCCGGATATCCGGAGAGTCAGGAATTCAGTGGACGGTTCCTTAGACTGAGCTATGTTACACGTTGCCGTGTATTATACACTTTTGAGAAAAACAAGTGTGTTGGCGTAACCATAGCTTTAGATCCTAACAACGTTCGCTAAACAAAATCTAGACTGGGATAGACCCGGAGACAGTGATAGACGGCGGCTATTATGGCCGCCCGTCTTCGTGTTTGGGGGATTGTGTCCTTTATAGGAATTGAGTTTACCGGGCGGAGGCAGATTGTCTCCGCCCGAAAGTGTCTCAGATTTCAGTGTTTGTGGTGGGTGTTAATATTCTCGTGTTTCATGATACTTCATGTTTTGCATGGGTGTGCTGAGACAACAGTTTTAGCGTTTTTGTAGCGAGTCTTTCCTTACTCGTCGTTGAGCGCATCGGTGCGTAGAAATGGACTCTGGGTTTTTTTACAGTGGCACAGGGTAAATATCCTACAGACGAAATACGTGAACGGTCTAATCTGGTTGACATTGTCTCTCAACATGTAGCCCTCAAAAAGAGCGGCAGTCAGTTGAAGGGGTTATGTCCGTTTCACAACGAGAAGACACCATCTTTTCAGGTTAATCCTGACAAAGGTATCTGGAAGTGTTTCGGCTGCGGTGAAGGTGGGGATGTATTCTCATTTGTTCAAAAAATCGAGAACCTGACTTTCCCGGAGACTGTAGAACTGCTTGCACGCAAAGCCGGGATAACACTGGAGACATCTGAGAAGGAATCAGCAAGACTCAGTCAGAGGGACCGGCTGTTTCGAGCTAATTCAGTTGCTGCTGAGTTTTACATGAACAGCCTTAAGAGTTCAAAGGCTGCGAAGGACTATCTGGCCCGGCGTGGGGTCAGCGATGCTGCGATAGCCAAGTTTCGCATTGGTTATGCTCCTGATTCCTGGGATGGGCTTCGGCTGCATCTGGAGCGGATGAAGGTGGCGTATGCGGATTCTGTTGCTGCAGGTCTGCTTGTTGCCAGGGACAATTCTACTGGGTTTTATGACAGATTCAGAGATCGGTTGATGTTTCCGATTCTGGATATGTCCGATAGAGTGATTGCTTTCGGAGGGCGGATTATAGGGCAGGGAGAGCCGAAATATTTGAACTCTCCTGAGACTCCAGTCTTCAGTAAAACAAAAACCTTGTATGGTTTGAACTTTGCAAGAAAAGTTATACCTAAGCAAGACGTAGTAATTGTGGTAGAAGGGTATATGGATGCCCTTACGGCCCAAGAGGCCGGATTCGAAAATACTGTAGCTACTTTGGGAACTGCACTGACTACAGAACACGTAAACCTTATTGCAAGGTATACGAAAAATGCTGCACTTTGTTATGATGCAGACTCAGCCGGAATGGCTGCAGCGCTAAAAGGTGCACCATTGTTTGAAGAGGCAGGACTTAAGGTAAGAATAATGATGCTGCCTCCTGGTGAAGACCCGGACAGCATATTGCGTAAAGGTGATAAAAGCGTCTTTGCCAATCACGTAGCGAAGGCCATACCGCTGATTGATTATAGGCTGCGGTTGGCTGTTAAACCGTTTGACTTGAAGACTCCTGAAGGCAAGACTTCTGCTCTTAAGACGGCAGTAGAGATTGTAGCTCAGGTTGACAGCTCTGTTGAGCGTGAGCGGTTGATACGCATGATGGCTCAGTTGCATCCCAACTTTGGGAGTGGGACAACCAGGGCTGAGGACCATATCAGGTCTGATATCGAACGCAGCAGGACTCAGACTACACGGACTGTAAAAAATACAGCTCAGCCAAATAGTAGCGGTGCTGCTGACAGGCCGAAAAAGGCTGTGTTGAGTCTACGCGATAAGACGGAACGACTTATATTGGGCATGTTGGTATGTAAAAAAGTCGATCCTAACAAGGTTTTTGCGGTGTGTCCGGCGAAGGAATTCCTTGCTGGTAAAAATGCAATACTGGCTCAGGCTATTGAGAGTTTATATGCAAGCAGCGGAGAAGCTGATGCTGCCAGTATGTATGGGTTGTTGGATGGTGGAGAGGCGCAGGAGCTTCTCACAGATCTGGTTGTGGGTACTGATGAGTCAGAATATGAACAGCCTATTCAGGAACTGTTGAATGTTTTGCAGATCCACAAGAAAAATGAGTCCCTGGCTAGAAACCGGGAATTGATGCAAAAGGTCAACGATGGAGTTATTTCCAGAGATGACCCGGAGTATGGGGAGTATATGAAGCTTATTAGGGAGACCTCATCACCATTTCGCAGGTGATCATGCTTCATTAATGATAAATGGATTGGAACGTTTCTATTACAGGGTGCGTTCATAATTTTGAGATAGCTCGCGCAAATGGTGAGATTCTGCCGGGGGATTTGCGTCTATTATTAAATAGTAGTGGCTGTGTTGTTCCCTTTGGCTGATTGGAGATGAGTATTAGGTGGCTGTTGACTTAAAAGGCAATGAACGGCTGCAAAAGCTGATTGCAGAAGGCAAGAAAGTCGGTTATCTGACGTATGACCAGATAAACGAAGGTCTGAGCCATGAGGAATTCGACGCCGAGCAAGTGGATGATATCCTACAGGTGTTCGCGGACGAAGGTATCAGGATAGTCGATCACCCTGCCGATGAACCGGAAGTCGAAGATTTCGATGAAGAAGCTGAACCTGCAGATATTGAAGCTGCGGATTCGGAGATGGTCGAGATCGAAGGCATGGGGCTTGATGACTCTGTGAGGATGTGGCTCAGGGAGATAGGTAAGACTCCGCTTCTCACCACACACGCCGAAGTTGCACTTGCAAAACGAGTAGAGCTCGGGGACATGGAAGCTAAGGAGGTTCTGACCGAGGCTAACCTGCGTCTTGTTGTCAGTATCGCCAAACGTTATTCCGGCAGAGGCATGAGCTTTCCGGACTTGATTCAGGAAGGCAATATAGGCCTCATCAGGGCGGTTGAGAAGTTCGATTACAGGAAAGGCTACAAGTTCAGCACATATGCCACGTGGTGGATACGTCAGGCCATAACCAGGGCTATTGCAGACCAGGGCAGAACTATACGTATACCTGTGCATATGGTTGAGACTATAAACAGGCTTGTAAAAACCCAGAGCCAGCTATTGCAGGATTTGGGAAGAGAACCCAGTCTGGATGAGCTCAGCAGGGAATTGGGACTGACTCCGGACAGAGTCAGTGAGATCCAGCGGATAGCGCCAGCTCCACTCTCTCTGGAAACACCGATTGGTGAAGAGGAAGATAGTCACCTGGCTGACTTCATTGAAGACCAGGATGCTGTGTCTCCTTCTGAAGCTGCAGCGACTATGATTCTCAGAGAGAAGATAGATGATGCACTTGGCAAGCTGACTGTAAGAGAGCGCGATGTCTTGAGAATGCGCTTTGGGCTGGATGATGGATATTCCAGAACGCTGGAAGAGGTCGGACGCCATTTCAAAGTGACTCGCGAGAGAATCAGGCAAATAGAGGCCAAAGCTCTCAAGAAGCTCAGGCACCCGAGTCGAAGCAAGAAACTGAGGGATTATCTGGAGTAAGTCCGGAAGTCTTTCTGTTAATGTATAAAGGCCGTCTGTTGAATAAGCAGGCGGCCTTTGTTTTAACTGAAAGCAGGTTGGAAGCCCGCACCACAATTTAGAAAGGTGAATCTGGCGGTAGGACTGACGGCGGATTGATGTCCAGTTTCCCTACTGCGGTTTCTGCGTATTTGCCAGTTATATCTGTCGCTACAACCTTAATTTTATACTGAGCTACCGGTCCACCCATCCTAAGGTTCCCTTTTACAGTATATGTGCATTTATATGGGGCTGATCCGGTCATTGGAACATCCTCTGCGGCTCCCGTAGGGGGAGTTATGACAGCTTTTACATTGTCTATCTTTGTAGTCGATGTGACGGTCGCAGTAAACTGTATGTCTCCACCCATATAAGTGAACTTTGCTGGGAACTTAATAGTTGGTCCGACTATCTTTATTGCGTTGGCTTGATAGGCTCCTCCACCTGTATAACTACCGTCACCTGACTTTGTAGTAGTAGGGCCTGGCCCAACAGTTCCGTCGGTTCCGTCTCCACCTTTGCCAGGATCATTAGGATCAACCGGAGTAGTCGCAATGATCGTTGTACCCCCACCACATCCTGCAAGCAGCATGAATGTCAGCAAGAGCGTGATACTTAATACAACAGCAATAATCCTCATTTTGCACCCCCTGGAGATATAATCAGGCTGCATTCTTCTGTTGCATGTATCCAGTATGCACGCCACGGTTCAAGACTGTTTCTGTCGACTACCGCTATACTAGGATCGGAGACAATAAAGTAAGCTCCAGTCAACGGGTTTGTTGCGTTTTGTTGCCATCCCCACGCATAAGGAGCTACAAGCTTTGTTGACTCTGCCAGTGTAAGTTCCTTTTTATCCAGATCGCGGACTTTCAATCTCAACAGGTCCCACTTTACTGCCTTTATAAACGGCATACCAAACATATTCCATCCTGGATAGAGTTTAATCTCAGCGGATGTATCCTGCGGGGCAAGTCGTCCAAGTGGAGTTGCAGGGGCTGCAGCAAAGACTGTCCACCAGCCTCTTCCCTGAACTGCATCCTGTGGGATGAACCATGATGTAATCTCCGGATACGAATAGTATCTACCTTCACCAGTATTGTAACAGGTCCATTTCGAATCCAGGAATCCAACTGAGACCTTGGGATCTGTATATACAGGTATCAATGGGAGACTCACCATACTGAGACCGATCCATGCTGCGCCCGGACCAGTTTCTACCTTGTCTACTTTGATCGTGTCGGTTGATGTTGTATTATCTTTACCAAGAGCTGTAATTGTGATTGTGTTGGTTCCGGCAAACATTGGGATGACAGCGTTCCAGATTTCAGTTCCAGTGCATACTCCTGAAGATCCTGAAGAACTGGACCAACTGACTTTGCTTATGCCCTCGGTACTGGCTGCATTGCCTGAAATTATCAACTGGTTGCCAACCCATTTACAGTAGCCATCATCCGCTGGTGCCGTAATCTGTACAGCTACTGAGTCAGATAGGCTGACTCTGAGTTGTGCTATTGTACGATTTCCTGCACCATCCTCGGCAGTAGCCGTAATAATATTGACTCCCGGCAACAGTGGGATTTTCTCGCCCATCCATTCACTTGTTCCTGTAGCTTTCCCGGCCACTCCTCTATCATTGCTCCAGTATATCTGGATGACTTTGTTGTCATCCGATGCGATGCCTTCGAGCTTCAGCTCAGGATTCGCAGTCACATACTTGGCTGCATTTGTAGGCGCGGTAATTGCAATAGTTGGCGCTGTGCGATCAGCAGGCGCATACATTACTTTCATTGTTGTGCTGCCTGAGTTTCCTCCACCATCAATTGCAGTCACAGTAATGATCGTTTCACCCGGGGAAATGCCGATACTGGTTGCTTTCCAGGCAGCTGTGCCTGTGCATTTTCCGGACTCCCCACGACTGGTTGACCAGCCTACTTCAGCAATTCCAATATTGTCGGATGCAGATCCACCCAGGTTAACCGTCCCTCTTACAGCATTATAGGTCCCGGAGCTGGAAGGACTTGTGATTTTAACAGTAGGTGGTTTTATGTCCAACAGTGTTACTTCAATAGAATCAGAGGCCGCATTGCCTACCGGGTCCGTCGCGGTTACTGTGATCACTGTAACACCTAAAGTCAGCTTGATGCCGGAAATGGTAAATTTGCTGCCTGCTTTGACAGTACCTTTACCTCCGTTGTCAGCTGACCATGTAAGAGTCTTAATGGATGTATCGTCAACAGCAGTTCCTCCGATGGTGATTGTAGCAGCATCGGTCGAAGTCTTCGGATCCATAGTCGGATTATCTATTATGACTACTGGCGGAGTTACATCCGGTGGTGTATAATTCACCTTTAGAGTAGCAGAAGCAGTTAGGCCAGATGAATCCGATGCAGTTATGGTAATGTTATTGATACCTTTTAGCAACGTTATTTCAGGAGTATTCCAGGAGTTTGTCCCAACGCACATTCCGCTTTTTGTACTTGCATCAGTTGCCCATTTTACATCAGTGATGGAGACATTATCCAGAGCTGTTCCACCCAGTGAGATGGTGGGTAAATCTGTTGTGTATTCTTTACCACGAGTCGGGGCGGTAATGGTAACTGTTGGTGGTTTGACATCGGTCAATGTAACCATTAGTGTTACAGATGCCGTATAGCCTCCGCTGTCTTTCGCAGTCGCCGTGATATTATTAATCCCGGGGACCAGCGCAATATTATTAGCGGACCATTTTTCTGTTCCTGAGCAAATTCCTGATCCACCTTTGTCATTTGCCCATGTGACCATTACAAGCCCTATTTCGTCGCTTGCGGCTCCACCTATGTTTATTGGTGATGAACTTGCTGCATAGGTTGGGTTTTTAGATGGAATTGTAAAGCTGACACTGGGAGCTGTATCAACGAGAGTAACCGTCATAACTATAGCAGTAGTATTGCCTGAAGTATCTTTGGCGGTGAATGTTATTGTGTTATCTCCCACTCTCAGCGGGAGATCTGTCGCAGTCCAGGTGTTTGTCCCGGTAGCTTTTCCTTTGGTCCCATTATCCATCACCCAGGTAACATCATTCACCTTTACATCATCATTTGCTGTACCTGTAACGGTGACCGTGCTAAGAGTCGTAGAATATGTTCCTCCCGAAGTGGGACTTTCGATAGTAATATTTGGAGGAGTTGTATCAGTAAATGAAATGCTAAGGGTATCCGTAGCATTTTTACCTGCGGCATCCTTTGCCGTCATTGTAATAAGATTTGTTCCAAGCTGCAGAGAGACTGCATTTGTGTTCCATGTAGAAGTTCCATTTACGGCTGTACTTCCGCCACGGCTGTTTGCACAGGTTACCGTTGTTACACCTATGTTGTCGGAAGCTGTTCCGGACAGTACTACTGAGGATGTGTGTGTTGAATAATTCGGCACATCTGTAGGCTGCAATATTGTGATAGCGGGAGGAGTTGAATCCGGGACTGTAACAGTTAATATATCAGTTCCCTTATTATCGGAATTATCAACGGCAGTTACAGTGATAATATTATCTCCCTGGATAAGTGGAAGATCGGAAACTAACCAGTTTTCTTTTCCGGAGCATGTTCCGGAGGCTCCAGTGCTTGTGGACCATGTTACAGAGCTGACTGCATTTACATCGACAGCGGTTCCACCCAATGCTATACTCTGCGCTGAAGTGTTAAATTTAACCAGAGTAGTTGGGATTTTGATTGTAACTGTTGGACCATCTCCATCAAGATATTGAATAGTTACGGTATCTGAGCTATAGTTGCCCGCAGCGTCCGTTGAAGTTACTGTTATCAGATTATCTCCGAGATTGAGCGGTACGCTTTTGGCTGACCAGCTTGTAAGACCGGTGCAAACGCCAGATTCACCAGTCGGTTTGGACCAGTTTACAGAAATAATGCCAACGTCATCGGCGGCGTTTCCAGCAATATCAATTTTGTTATTGCGATATCGCTCCACTCGTTCGCCAGGCGGATTTGTAATAACAATAGTAGGTGCAGTTACATCAGTAAACAATATTACAAAATTGTCGCTTGCGGTGTTACCCGCAGAATCTTTCGCGGTTATAGTCACCTGATTTGAACCGGGCTGAAGAGGGATCTTAGTAGCCAGCCATGTTGTTGTTCCAGCGCAGATTCCGCTAGCTCCGCCACTGGTTGCCCATGTTATCTGTGCAAGCGCAGCATCATCGGATGCTGTGCCACCAACATCAATCTTCGCACTGGTGGTATCATATGTCTCCTTATTAGTCGGTGTGAGTATGTTTATGATAGGTACAGTAACGTCTGCATACGTTATTGCGATAGAATCTGTAGACAGGTTGCCTGCTGCATCTTTGCAGGTGATTGAGATGTGGTTTAGACCATTTTTCAGCTGCAAACCGGAGGCACTCCAGTTGTAAGTACCGACACAATCCCCGGATCCACCCAGGTTACTAGACCATGTCAACGAGTCCAGTTCACCATTATCGGATGCTATGCCGGATATTGTTACACGTGAGTAGTCAGCAGTATACACAGGTTCCACTGTTGGGCCAGTTATTGTTACAGTTGGAGGAATAGTGTCCGGAAGAGTAATTGTCAAGACATCGTAAGCACTGTTCCCAGCATCGTCATATGCGGTGATTTTGAAAACATTAGCACCTACAGCCAATTCCAGGGCACCAGTGCTCCATGCAGTGGTTCCTGTGCAGGATTGCACCGGACCATCATTTAGCGTATATTCAACAGAGCTTATGGCCGTGTTGTCTCCAGCGCTGCCCTGGACATTAGCTGTGTTTGCATATGTTGTATATGTAGAGTTTGCAGTGGGTTTTGTTATAGTTATGAACGGTAGAGTACCATCATTGTAGGTTATTACCAATGATTCAACACTTGTGTTGCCCAGCTTGTCAGTTGCTGTAAGCGTTATTGTCTGTTTGCCAAGAATTAATACAACCCCTGCTGCTGACCAGACCGATGTCCCTACGCAAGTGCCTGATCCACCACTGGAGTTTGACCATGCGACCGACGCTACACCTGCAGGATCTGAGACTGATCCGGATAGGTTAATTGTGCTGTTGTAGACTGTTACCGGGTTCGTTGATGGGTTTGCAACTGAGAGTGTTGGACCTTCCAGGTCATAGTTGACTGTTGTAGTAGTGGTTTTTGTGCTGCCAGTTCCATCAGAAGCTGTGACTGTTATAATATTAGCCCCAACTACCAGAGGTATGTCTGAAGCAGTCCAGGTCTGTATTCCCACACAGGTTCCACTTGGACCGGCATCAGATGACCATGATACGTCAGTTGTATCATCAGACGCTGTTCCTGACAGTGTGATTACCCCTACTGCGGTATAACAGGTACCGGTAGAATTTGGCCCGGTAATTGCCACAGAGATTGCGTTGCAAGATATAGATGCGGGTAAAATGCTCATTATGAGCAACGATATTTGGAGAGACCGAAGTCTCCAGTTTTTACTACATGATTCAGGTTTATGCATAGTACCTCTACCTTTATCTCAGAAACGCGAAAACAAGTATTGCTTGCGACTATCTTGCATTGAGTTATAATTGCGGGTGTGCTATCCAGCGAGTAATATGCCTATGGATATGTGGTTCGCCTTATACACCTATTGAATTACTTATCGGCATTAGAAATCGAGTAATTGACTTCATTTCCGAGAAAGGAGTAGAAACAGGTTCTTTTTTTGCATGTGTTGAGGGGTGCAAAAGCTCTCAACCTCACTTTTTTATATAAATAGCCCGAACTGGTTGTCAATCTGGCCTTTAGAGTGGTATAATGCTGTAGTGTTGGTGGTTGCGGGAGTAGTTCAATGGTAGAGCGTCAGCTTCCCAAGCTGAATGTCGCGGGTCCGAGTCCCGTCTCCCGCTCCAACTAATGTAGGTTCTGATTAAGGCGACGTAGCCAAGTGGCTAAGGCGGCGGTCTGCAAAACCGCTATTCATGAGTTCGATTCTCATCGTCGCCTCCAGAAATTCCTCTTCTCTTTTCCAACTTCTAGTAATCTTCAGGCTTTCTGCTGCAATCAGGCGTAACTGTGTTTTCCGATAGGACTTATAGGACCAATGGGACTAATAGGACAGGCTTCGGGTGGTTGGAGTTTTTGGTGTTTTTCGTATAATATACAATCCAAGCTTGCTCTTGATAGAGGATTTTCGGGCTCTCACGCTTAATGGAAATAATGATCATATATATGTGAACTTGGGAGTAAATGCAGATGGCTAGAGTGGACGATAAACGTAAGAGGCTTTGGGATGCTGTTTCGCACAGGCAGCCTGATAGGATACCAGTTGGTGATGCTTTCTGGACCGGATTTGTAAAGCGTTGCAAGGCAGCATTTGGCAGTGACTTTGATGCGGTCAGGCATTTTGATCTTGACTGGGCTCAGGTTATTCCTAACATGGACCCCAAAATTCAGGAGTTCGAAGTTGTTCGCCAGGACGGTGAAGATATAACTGTCCGGACTGGTTTTGGAGCCACTATCCGCCGCAGTGGGGAAATCCCCATGCCCAGCTTTGAAAAGTTCTCAATAAATCAGCCTGAAGAGATGGCGGATTTCGAATTTGATGATCCTGCAGACCCAAGGCGTTTCTTTCAGGGAGGGGACGACCAGATCAACTGTGTGGGGGATGCACTCTCGCGTGGAATACCAGCCTGGCGCGATCGAATGCAGCCTTATGTTGGGGAGTTTCCGATTTTTGGTGCGGTCTGTGAACCCTACGAATATGTATGGCGGATAATTGGAACAGAGAACGCTTTATACTGGATGCTGACTGATCCTGAGTTGTTTGAAGATTTCATCGTCCGGATTGGTGACTTTATGGTGGGCTTTATGAGTGCTCAGATCAAAGCAGCCGAGGGACGTCTGGATGGTATGTTCATATACGGTGACGTTGCATATAAGAACGGCATGCTGTTTAGTCCGGAGCTTTGGAGGCGTGTATTCAAGCCACAGGTCAAACGTCTTGTGGATGTCTGCAGGGATAACTCTCTGATATCTATTTATCATGGATGTGGGGATGGTAGAGTCATATATGATGATCTTCTTGAAGTAGGCATCCATGCATACAATCCTCTAGAAGCAAAAGCCGGTCTGGATGTTGTGGAACTAAAGAAACAATATGCAGGCAGGTTGGCATTCTGCGGGAATATCGATGTGAGGGTACTGGAATCCGGGGATCCGGAGAAGATCGAAAATGAGGTGCGTTATAAATCTCAGGCCGGTGAGGGTGGGGGATTTATATTCCACTCAGACCATTCGATCAGCAGCGGGGTTGCTCCTGAGAGCTATGCATTGGCGTTGAAGGTGTTGAGGAGTTTGTAGGGTTAACAGAATATTGTCATCCTGAATGCAATGAAGGATCTCAATAAAGCAGGTGTAAATGCCTTAGCATTTACACCTGCTTTATTGCATTCAGGATGACACACTACGCACTTCGACTTTGCTCTGTGCGAACGGATTGCGCTTACATCAACACCTATGAAACCGGGATGGCAGGCTGGAAGCTTGCATCACAATTTGGTTGTGAGATTCTGGTCTCTCTTGCCATGTTGCCGGATACAATGATGTATATATCAGGGGCTGTGGGGTCTGTTTTGGGATAAATATTTGCATAAAATTGACTATTATCAAGTATTTTCGCATAAGGCATTGACATTATTGGATTTCAGTGCTAAATTCCTGTTGTTAGACAGATTAGCGAAAGGTGGTTACTCCTCAATGAACAAGCGGCAAAAAGGCTTTACGCTGATAGAGCTCCTTGTTGTGATTGCGGTGATAGCGATATTGGCGGCTATCCTGTTCCCAGTTATAACAAAGGCAAAAGAAAAGGGCAGACAGACACAGTGCATCAGCAATATGAAGCAGATCGGTTTGTCTATTAACCAGTATATGAGCGATTACGATGATGTTTTACCTCCACCGTGGTATAGTCTAAACGATTATACTGACGGATTTTTTGCTGTGACTGACAGTGCCGGTCAGTGGGGCAAAATGCGAACATGGATGGATCTAACTTATCCGCAGCACAGAAACTTTAAATTGTTCAAGTGTCCATCTCAACCTAGCAGGAACTATGGTGATTCGGGAGAATGGTCCTATATCTATAATATCTATCCCTGGATTATCAACAGAACCAAGATGGCTAATATCCGGAACCCTTCAGCAATGTTTTTGCTTGGTCACAGCACTTCGGCTTGGTACTGCTATATGTACCCTACCGATATGGCTTGGTATCAGGACTTGTTCATGGGTTATAATCCTCAGATGGAAGCACTCTACCAGACCGGTTACTGGATGTTCCCTCACAATGGTGGGCAGGTATTCCTGTATGCTGATGGCCATGCCAAGTGGCTGACTGGAACTGATAGAGAAATGAGAAATGCAGACAATTACTGATATTCGAGATATGTCCTGAGTGTATTGTCTGTTAATAAAGTTGAAAGGGCGGGATTTCCCGCCCTTTCTGCTTTTGTAGTATCATGGGAGCTGGATTTTGGGCTTAATACGGTACGTTACCCCGATAGTCCTGAGTAGCGTAGCGTATCGAAGGGCGGTTTGTTTTGCACGATTTTAACGGGACAGGTTCTCCGCAGTCGCCCTTCGATACGCCTGCGGCTACTCAGGGCTAACGGAGTTGGGACGGGAATCAATCCCCCTAGCCCCCTCCTCCAAGGGGGAATAGGTTGTACGCTTTTATAATGTAATTTTTGATTTGTAGTTATTGTTATTTTGGAAAGGGCAATATATAAGATGAGTATTCCACGCAGCGAATATCCCAGGCCGCAGCTTGTGCGGGATGAATGGATTAACTTGAATGGTGAATGGGAGTATGAGTTCGACTTTGGAATCAGTGGACGCGGTCGGGGACTGGCTGCGGCTGAGTCATTGGACGGACGAATAACGGTGCCATTTTGTCCGGAGAGCAGCCTCTCTGGTGTAGGATATACTGATTTCATTCCAGCAATCTGGTACCGCCGGGTAGTTGAATTACCTGATGAGTGGGCAGATAATAGGGTTTACCTGAGATTCCAGGCTGCTGATTATACTACCGAAGTCTGGGTGAATGGGGTATCCGTCGGGCGTCACGAAGGTGGATACAGTTCATTTGGATTTGAAATCACATCAGCTCTTCAAAAAGGGACCAACGTTATAGTCGTTTGCTGTGAAGATGATGTACGAAGTGGACTCCAACCCCGCGGGAAGCAGTCTGATCAATATGATTCATATGCCTGCCTGTATACCAGGACAACTGGAATATGGCAGACTGTCTGGCTGGAAGCTGTCCCGAAGACATTTATCAGCAGGCTTAAAACTACTCCCAATCCGGAAGCTGGGAGTGTCACTGTTGAAGTAACCGTTGATGGACCATCACTGGGGCTTGCTGTTGAAGCTTGTGCACTGCTTGATGGTGAAGAGGTAGGACGGGACTATAACAATGTGTCATCCGGCACTGTAGTATTAGTTATACCAATCGAACCGGAAGCAATTAAGATGTGGGAGCCTGGTTCCCCTGTCCTGTATGACCTGGAGATATCTCTTGAAGATGGAGATGAGACGATTGACAGTGTCAGCAGTTATTTCGGACTGCGAAGCATAGATATATCCGGTCCGGCTATTTTGCTAAACGGCAAACCTGTATTCCAGCGGTTGGTACTGGACCAGGGATTCTATCCTGATGGCATATACACCGCCTCTTCTGATGAGGCTCTGAGGGCTGATATTGAGCTATCCCAGGCAATGGGATTCAATGGCGCCAGGCTGCATCAGAAAGTGTTCGAAGAAAGGTTCCTTTACTGGGCTGACAAACTGGGCTATATAGTCTGGGGAGAGATGCCTGACTGGGGAATGAATTTCAACTCTTCTGAGGCTATATTGAGATTTACACGGGAATGGATGGAAGTCATACAGAGAGACTACAACCATCCGAGTATTGTCGGCTGGTGTCCATTCAACGAGACAGCTACTACAGTTCCTTTCCCGAATGTGCTGAAGCCTGTTTATCACCTGACAAAACAGTATGACAGCACAAGACCAGTTCTGGATACCAGCGGGTATTTGCATACGGGACTTACTGATGTATATGACTGCCACGATTACGATCAGGACCCTGTCACACTTGCCGCCAAGTTTGTTCCTTTTGCGGAAACTGGTATTCCTCCGAAATATTTCCCTCTGGAAGCTCCGTATATGGGTCAACCATATTTTATAAGTGAATATGGCGGGATTTGGTGGAACCCTGGGCAGGATGAAGAGAAGTCCTGGGGATATGGCGGAAGACCAACCAGTGAAGCGGAGTTTATCGCCAGGTATAAAGGTCTCACGGACATTCTGCTGGACCATCCCCGCATGTGCGGATTCTGCTACACGCAGCTGACAAATGTGGAGCAGGAAGTAAATGGTCTATACACCTACGACCGCAAACCAAAATTCGATCCTGCGATATTCAAAGCCATCAACAGCAGAAAAGCAGCGATAGAGGAGTAGGTTTAACTACGGAATACACGGAAAAAAAACGGATAAGAAAATAGGTGTTGTCATCCTGTAGTTTTGTCATCCTGAGGAACGAAGGATCTGCTTTTACGAGTTTTACAAAGAAAAAGCAGATCCTTCGTTCCTCAGGATGACAAGTCCGTAGGATTGTAATCACGCAATTACTTTACAGTCAGTCTACGGTATTCTGAGGGGCTCATTCCTGTTGCTAGTTTGAAATCGCGGTTGAAGGCGGAGAGGTTGTCGAATCCTACTTCGTATGCTACTACTGCTACTTTGGCATCACTCTGCTCCAGCAGTCTTTTGGACTCCGCGATACGCATCAGGATTATAAACTCCTTGACTCCCAGCCCTGTATGTTTTTTGAACAGCCTGCGCAGAGCTGAAGGGGACATAGCAAAGCGAGTGCACAAATCCTCCACTGCCTGTTTCTGCCGAAATGTTGACTCCAGATACGAAAGTATCTCCAGCAGCACCCCATTGGGCTTAGGCAGACCTTGCTGGTTGAGTGAAGTCGAAGCCCGTGCAATGTAGACAAGAAACTTCTCCAGATTACAAGCAACCAGATCATTCCAGCCTTCGGACCTGGTAGTTTTCTCTTCTTCAATCTCTTTTAACAGAAGCTCTACAGATATGCTGTCTGAACTGCTCAGAGAAAAGAAACTGCGCTGGGAGATGCTTTGCAGGGCTGCGACTGCGGACGGGCGGTCGGCTATCAAGGCAGGATCGAATATTAACACTGCTCTGAGCATGCTGTTCTCTGATGCCGGGATACCATAATGGACCTCATTACCGTGGATAATTACCCCTGTTCCTGGCTGCAGGTCATATATGCGGTCCTTCACAAAATACTGCCCATGTCCGCGCAAGACCAGCGAAAACTCTAATTCAATGTGATAGTGTGCAGACGGAGGCACCCGGTTATAGAGCACCGATACAGGATATTCGACGGATGAGAACATACTGTTGGATGCCGCCATAATAAGTTCCGTCCTCCTGTTGATGTTATATGCCTAAGTACTCTGAAGACTTATTATAACACCACCCCGCGAATCGTGAAATGGTTGTATGCGATACCAGCTAACAGTTCAATGTGGTGAGTGTTTCGCGGTTCTCTCTCCAAAATCTGCGTTAATCTGTAAAATCTGCGGATAATGATTTCCCATGTGTGCAAACATGGTATAATATATTACACCTATATGGAATGGAGTCTATTAATGAGAACCGGGACTACTAATCTGCCTCTTCATACTGGTAATGCTCCTGCCTGGCTATTTGGGCGGATGGTTAAGCTTTCGCGGGAGATTGTATCGCTGATGGTGATGGAGTTTGGCACCGGGGCTGTTCTGGAGAAGCTGTCGGACCCTTACTGGTTTCAGGCCCTTGGGTGTGTGTTGGGTTTCGACTGGCACAGTTCCGGACTTACTACAACTACATGCGGAGCGATCAAGGAAGGTATCAGGGGGCTTGAGAACGAACTGGGTTTCTTTGCCTGCGGAGGTAAAGGCGCTGCTTCCCGCAAAACACCGGACCAGATTCGTGAAAACGCTGATAAATATGTTGTAAAGATAGATGCGGAGAAATTGGTCTATGCCAGTAAGATGTCTGCAAAGGTTGACAGTGCTGCGGTGCAGGATGGTTACAACCTGTATCACCACTCATTCTTCTTCGATCGTGTGGGTCAGTGGACAGTGGTCCAGCAGGGGATGAATGATGACAATGGGTGGGCAAGGCGGTATCATTGGCTTTCTACAGGGGTTGATGATTTTGTCTGTGAACCTCACGCAGCAGTGTGTTCAAACAAACTCACAGACGTAACCCTCAACATGGTCGCTGGCGAGGCTGGCGGCAATAGAACCGTATCGGCCCAGATCGCCTGCGACAAGCCGGAAAAGGCGCTGGTAGAGGTAGAGAAGATACGAGAACTGAACATGCCGGGTCGGCACGAGATATTACCTGTTGATATTACCCCTGCCTACCTTCAGAAAGTGCTCCTGACGACATATGAACAACAGCCTCAGGGATTTGAACAGTTGCTTGGTACAAAGGGAGTAGGGGGTAAGACGATCCGTGCGCTGGCAATGATATCTGACCTTGTATACGGCGCTCCATTATCCAAACGAGACCCGGCAGCATATAGCTATGCTCATGGCGGTAAAGATGGCATCCCATATCCGGTAGACCGCAAAAATTATGACAAGACCACAGTGATAATCAAAAAAGCAGTAGAGAAAGCCAAACTCGGCAACACAGAGACCAATGATGCTATCCGCAGGCTGGGACAGTTTTATGAGTTCTGAATTATGCGCAGATACAGACTTATTAAACGCTGATCCATCAGGTGCAGATTCCTAAATTCATACCAACAGTAAAAAATAAATGTATTCCAGTAGAAATACATCACAAAATGCTTGCAATTATTCTTGCAGTATGATATTCTTTGCATGCGGTAAAAATTTCCTTATTGCCGTACTCGCAAGAAACAGCCGGTTTCCCCCGGCGCAAGTTGTAGTGGTCTGATTGAGGGTCCAGCCTCGATCAGACCAGGCAACCTGGATTAATTCCTCTGCATGGCAATCCCAGAATCTCCGTTCTACATTCAAATAAATGATTGCATATGAGAAGTTATTAGATCATTCGTCGAAGATATTATAGTAAGGTTAAAAGCAAAACGCCCGGAGTTCGTATAGTGAACTCCGGGCGATAATTTTTATAGATGGCGGTCCCAAGGGGAGTTGAACCCCTCTCCCGGCCTTGAAAGAGCCGTGTGCTAACCGATGCACCATGGGACCACGCTCATTTATTATATCAAAAGGACCCCATTTTCGGCAAGTACGGCTTCCGGGAAGCTTATAAATGAGCGTAGAAACATAGAAAAAGGTCACTTTTACTCTTGAATTAGATGAACACTCAGATGGTAATTCCCTTTGCGGCCAGTGTTTCTCTCAGTGTTGTTGCCATTATTGAGTAGCCATCGGACTGGGGGTGGACACCGTCTTCTGCGAGGTTTTTGCGCAGGATTTGGTTTTCATCCAGCATTTTGGAGTGGTAGTCTACGTATATACCGCCGTTTTCTTCTACTATTGGTTTCAGGCGGTGGTTGGCTTCTACTATTTGAGCATTTTTGCGGGTGACGAACTCCGGGACCGGGTACCAGGATGGACCCCATATCGGCAGCACGGATGCTACGGCTATTTTGATGCCATCAGCTACGGCTTCTTTTACCATTGATTCAATGTTATTGCAGATTTTGTCTGTGATTGTATCATCCAGCTGTTCCAGGACCCATCCCATATCATTGGTTCCGATCAACATTACTATAAGCTCCGGTTTGAGCTGCAAGGCATCTGCTGTGAAACGCTTTCTGACGTAATCGGATATATCTCCCCCGATGCCCCGGTTGACGATTATTGTCTCGCTACCTCCGAAGTATGCCTGCAGTTCCCAGATGTGTGTGATGCTGTCCCCGATGAATACCGCATACGGTTTTACTTTTTCAGCGATCAGGGACTCGTTTCCGATATTAAACTCCATCCGCCTGCCATCCGCAGCTACTGCAGTTCCAAACAGGGGCAATTTTTGCATGTTGTCTATTGTTACTTCCGACACAGTTATACCCTCCAGGAATGGTCGTTCCGGAAATAGTATCGCATATATTGGGGCTGGTGTCACTTGTTGAAGGGGCTCATTATCCGCAGATTTCGCAGATTTACGCAGATTTTAGGGAGAGTGAACCGCGAAACACGCTAAAGGCGCGAAAATGGTGGTGTTTGGTATATTGCTTGTTTTGGTAACAGGTCAGTAATATGGGACATTGTCATCCTGAGGAACGAAGGATCTGCTTTCCATCCGGAAAAAGCAGATCCTTCGTTCCTCAGGATGACAGTTACCGCAACTCTGAGTCGTTACTTGTTTGGCACTGAAGGATGTATTGAGTATGCGGAGAAGATAGATCATAGGTAGTCTTCGTTTGCGTGGAGGTTCATGTGGTATATCGTTTTGTTCTGAGTCTTATCTTACTGCTGGTTTGTTGTGCGGTTTTTTGTGGGGAGGAGCCTGGAGCGGTTTTGTTGTTTGATTTTGACAAGCCTGAGCAGGTGAGTGTTTGGACAACCCGTGAGTTAGCGCATGTAGAGTCCGTTGATTCTCCCTGGGATGGGCATGGCAAGGCTCTGAAGATGACGATCGACAAATGGAGCACCAACCACGAGATGTGGCCGGCGGCGATAGTATCTGATGCCGGTATCCCTAATATGGTTGATACCGTTCTGTTCCGCAAGTTGAAGATGAAAGTCAGGAATATCGGGGACACTCCTGCGGTTTTCTTTATGCACTTTTTTACACTGAGCTGGGAAAGGTATTCAACACCAGGAGGTCCTAAAACTTTCTCAGTTGACCCAGGGAAGGATCTGGATGTAGTCGTGGACCTGCGTCCTGGCGGGATCAGGCAGATACACATTGCAACCGAGATGCCTGCGAATTCATTCAGCATTTCAGTTGATGACATTACACTCTCCCCTGGCCTGGTTACGATATACAGCAAAGTCTCAGCAGGGCTCCGGACAGCCAGGCTGTATACAGATCAGAATATTCCAGCAGGGCAATATAGAGAGCAGGTGTTTCGAAAAATTGCTGGAATAGATAAAGAGCTTGCTGCAGTGCAGAAAGAGTTTACTGCTACTTCCAGTCCCAAAGCTGCTCAGATCAGAGGTTGGTTTGCCAGGCTGGATTCTATAAGCTCTGCGGTAACCCGATTGAAATGTGAACCGGGAAAGTTCAGGGTCCGGCAGTACATTAAGAGTGCAGGTATTAAGGACGATTGGACCCTCGGCACTGAGAGCGCTATGACCAAGGTTTCCTATGATTCACTGCCGTTTGTGGGTGAACTGGGGAAGACTCTTGTGCTGGATGGAGCTAAAGGCGAAACCGTTCACGGGCAGGTCGTTGTTATACCTACTGGTAGAGAGTTATCCAAGGTGCAGTTTAAGGGATACGAGTTGTTTGGGCCTGACAAATACCAGCTGCCAATGCAGATAAGGGTTGTGGGATATCTGAATGTCAAAGAACAGGGAAGATATGATGTGCCTTATGTAGGCTGGTGGCCTGATCCTCTGCTGGACCATTTGAAATCTTTCAGTGTGCCAGCAAATGCTCAGCAGCCCCTTTGGGTGACTGTTGATATACCAAAAGAGACGCTGTCTGGTCTCTATAAGGGAATGATTACTGTTACTCCGGCTGGATGTAAGCCTCAGAGAGTGGCTGTGTCGCTGCGGGTCCGTCATTTTGAGATTCCGAAACAGCGGCATATGAAGCTGGCTGTTAACTACGAAGAAGCAGAGGCTGCGAGACTGCACGGGAAAGCCTGGAACGATACTCTCAAGTGGAAATATCGTGATTTTCTGCTTTCCCATCGGTTCAATGTGGACAGCATTTACCAGATACTGCCGATGTGGGATGAGTCTGTTGCTGATTTGAAGCGATTGAAAGCTGGAGGGCAGGACTTCTTTACAGCGGCTGTGTTCAACAACACAAACGGTCCCGGCTGGCATGAGAAGGTTGCTGCGTTTATGCAGAGGGCTAAAGAAGCCGGGATTGAGGATATGTGCTGGTTCTATGGTTATGATGAGTCTTCTGAGGGTTCTAAACCAGATATACTTTACCACGCCAAAGCCTGCCACGACCTGTATCCGAAATCAAGGACAATGACTACTGCAGACCCTAAGATGATGAAGTATCCTGAGATGGTGGATGTTATAGATGCCTGGGTGCCTACTACACAGTCTTACCATGAGCTAGGTGAATTGATTTCGAATGTCAGAACAAAGGGAAAACAAGTCTGGTACTATGTCTGCATTGGTCCGGGGCAGCCTTATGCTAACTTGTTTATTGAGCGGTCAGGCATTGAACCCAGGTTGTTGCTGGGGTTTATGGCTGCAAAATCCGGAACTGAAGGTTTTCTTTATTACTCCCTCAACCGTGCACCAACTAACAATAAACCGATTGATGATGGACCGCTCTGTAGCTATAATCCGGCTAGCTATCAGGAGTATAACGGAGACGGTTGTATATTCTATTCCGGTGTCAACGGGCCTGTGAGCACAATCCGGATGGAGAATATCCGGGATGGGCTTGAGGACTACGAAGTCTGGTATATGCTCCGAAATCAGATGAAGCAGACTGAGAGAATGCGTTTTACAGAAAAAGCTAAGCCAGCACTGGACAATGCACGCAGAGCGTTGGACATTCCTAATGACCTGGTCAGAGACTTGACTGACTTTACATATTCATCGAAGCGCCTGGAAACATATAGAACGCAGCTCAATGATGCGGTGGAGAGTCTGGAAGCATTGGGGATTAGTGCTGGGGAGTAGCGGGAGACAGGATAAATATCAGAAGACGGATCTAGTTAAATTGTGCGCAATCGGCCGCCCTTCGATACGCTGCGCTACTCAGGACTAACGGGGTAAAATACCGTCAAGTCTTTAAAGGCGGAAATCCCACCCGAGCAGGGGTAGTGAAAGCAGATCCTTCGCTGCGCTCCAGGATGACAAGGTTTGTTCATGATGACATCAATTGTTTAGGTGAGTTGTTCATTATCAATTGTCAATTATAAATTATCCATTGCAGCGCGTTGCCTTGACATCAAACGTTTGACGTGGTAAGCTCATGGCAGATTTTTGCGGTTGATCCGCGGTATCAGGAGATTTGTGATGAAGAAGAAATACGTTCTAGTCGGAGCCAGTGGACGGGCTTATGGAATGTTCGCCCAGCCAATGCTTGACGGAGACATCAGTGAATATTGTGAAATAGTCGGGATTTTTGATATTAACCCTCTGCGTATGGAGAAGTTCCGCCAGAAACTCGGACTGACCTGTCCGGCTTATACGGACTTTGACAAAATGGTTGCAGAGACCAAACCCGATTGCGGTATTATTACCACCAAAGACTGCTATCATCATCATTATGCTATCAAATGCCTTGAAGCAGGCATGGATGTTATCACCGAGAAACCGATGACTATCGATGCTGACAAGTGCAATGCTCTGCTGGAAGCTGAACAGGCCAGCGGTAAGAAAGTTACTGTTACATTCAACTACAGGTTTGCTCCCTTTGTGACCCAGATAAAGCAGCTGCTGCGAGATGGAGTTATAGGGGATATCCTCAATATCGATTTTGAATATCTGCTGGATACAAGCCACGGTGCAGACTACTTCCGCCGCTGGCACCGGATGCGGGAGAACTCTGGCAGCCTGCTGGTCCATAAAGCAACACACCACTTTGACCTGATCAACTGGTGGCTGGAAGAAGAGCCTATGGACATTATGGGCTATGGCACTCGGAGATTTTATGGCCCCACCCGCGAGAACCGTGGGGAAAGGTGCCTTACCTGTGAGCACAAGAAGACCTGTGAGTTCTATTGGGATATAACTGCTGATGAATTCACCAGGGAGTTCTACCACGAGTGTGAGTCTGCTGACGGATACATCAGAGATATGTGCGTGTTTGCTGATGAGATCAACATTCCGGATACTATGAGCGTAAACGTCAAATACTCCGGTGGGGCGCTGCTAAGTTATTCACTTACCACACACAGTCCATATGAAGGCTGGAAAGTATCCATAAACGGTACAAAGGGACGAATAGAAGCTGCTGAATACCATTCCGGACTAAAAGCGGGTGACCCGGCGTATTATATCGATGTATATGACCGCAGCCGCAACAAGATCGAATGGACAATACCAAAAGCCGGCGGTGGGCACGGCGGTGGAGACGAGAGACTGCGCCAGATGATCTTTGTAGGCGGCGTTCCGGATCCCCTTGGACATATGGCCGGGTCCTATCAGGGAGCTTTATCGATCCTGGTAGGAATCTGCGCTCTGAAGTCAATGGACGAAGGAATCAACATCCGCCCCAGAGACCTGGTTGATTTGGACAAGTATAAGAAATAGCAGATAGGAATTTTTGACAGGATTAACAAGATTAACAGGATTCACATGGATGGGGAATGCCTGGTGTAGTGGAAATATTGTCATCCTGAATAAAAATACTGTCATCCTGAATGCAATGAAGGATCTCGGTGCTGGTTTAGTACAGTAAAGCAGATCCTTCATTGCATTCAGGATGACATTGTACTTATTGTGAAAGGACGTGTTGATATGCAGTGGGAGTTGTTGGATGGTAGGAAATTTGAGCAGGCTGTGGTGGATTCCGGTGGGGTCTGCGTGCTGCCTATAGGGCCTCTGGAGCGCCACGGTGGACATATGCCTTTGGGTACTGACTGTAAGAATGCCCACAAGATCGCATGCCTTGCGTCCGAGCAGGAGCCGGTGGTGGTGTTCCCTGAATTCTACCTCTCTCAGGTATGTGAATCCAAGGGATCACCCGGGACAGTGGCGATAAGACCTGAGCTTGTTATGCAGGTGCTGCGGAATTTGTATGAAGAGATATACCGCAACGGTTTCAGCAAAATCATCGTCCTCAACGGTCACGGGGGGAACTCTGCTATGCTCCAGCTGATGGGGCAATCTGACCTGGACCGTGTCCAGGACTATATGGTCTATCAGATTAACTGGTGGGACACCGACGATGAGGCTTTCAAGAAGATAATAAACGACGACTGCGACGGACGTCCCTATGGACATGCCTGTGAGTGGGAGACCAGTGTCACTATGTATCTGGTAGGGGAAGATACTGTGGACCTGAATAATGCCCCTGAAGAGACTGTTACTATGCTGGATCGCACCAACGGTGTAGACAGACAGGCATTTGCCGGGATCAACTGGTTCAGCATCTGTCCGGAATGTTACGTTGGCAATGCCCGATTCGCCAGCTTTGAGCGTGGGAAGAAATACGTTGAGCATAACGTAGGCAAAGTCGTTGAGAAGATCCGTGCTATAAAAGCTGACAAAGTAATGCCGGAGCTGCAGAAAGAATACTACAAACGGAGCCATACCAGGTAACGTGTTCGAAAAATGCAGCATATTTGTCAGTCTCCGCGAGAATCTCTTATCCGTGAAGAGCTAGGATCTGTTGTAACAGCTCAGTAATATGGAAACATTGTCATCCTGAGGAACGAAGGATCTGCTTTGCATCCGGAAAAAGCAGATCCTTCGTTCCTCAGGATGACAAAATGCCCGCAACTCTGAACTGCTACAATCTGTTTGCATATGTAATCCTATTGAACTCAATTGTGGGAAAGGACGGTAGATACATATGGCTCATCGAATGTTTGGCGATAGAGAACTGGAACTTTTGAGTGAGGTTATTGCTTCCGGGCATCTTTGCTCGTTGGGTGGACCGATGACCGAAAGGTTCGAGCAAGAGTTCGCTCAAATGATTGGCAGCCGGTATGCAGTTGCCATGAACTGCGCTATGAGTGTGCTGCATTCAGCAGTGATGTCTGCCGGCGCTGGCGCTGGCAGCGAGGTCATCTGCGATTCTGCCGTGGTTTTTGGCGCTTTGGCCTGCCTTTACAACAATGCAATCCCCCGCTTTGTTGACATCGATCCCGATACCCACCAAATGGATGCAGATAAGCTTGAAGCCGCAATCAATGAACGCACCAAAGCTGTCATAGTCACCCATTTGTGGGGTTTTCCTGCCGAAATGGACCGCATAGTTGAGATCGCTCACAGACACAATTTACTGGTGATTGAAGACTGTGCACATTCCATACTGGCTAAATATAAAGGACGATTGACTGGAAACTGGGGTGATATTGGTTCCTTTAGTTGCCAGGGAAGCAAGCAGTTCTCACTCGGAGACGGCGGGGTTGCCACAGTAAATGATGAAGAACTGTGGAAAAAGATGGACCTGCATTCCGGCGCCCCCACATTCCTGGCTGTAGCTCATGGTTTGCACTACAACTATCGAATGAATGAGCAGACAGCGGCAATTGGACTTGCTCAGCTGAACTGGATTCAAGAGTTTGTTGACGGTCTGGTAACCAATGCGAAGTATTATGATCAGGCGATTGAGGGCTGCAAATGGCTGACTCCCCAAAAAGCCCTTCCAGGAGCAGAATCCACATATCATATGTGGGCCAGCAATTTCCGGGGTGAGAAATATGGCGTCAGCCTCGATGAATTCCTCAACGCTCTCAAAGAATCGGATGCTTCATTCTCTCTAGGATATACTCAGATTGCTGCATATCAGCATCCTGTTATTAAGGACAGGATGGCCCATGCTTTCCACTGCAGCGAGAACAAGGGACTATTTGATTACCCCGACGGTCTCTGCCCAAATGCCGAATATGCAATCCCACGCATGCTGCTTACATATACTGTTCAACCGGAGGACCAGGCCAAAGAATCAGCCGATAGATTGCACCGCGCTATAGAATTGCTGGGGTGACATAGACCATGAAATGTCTGAAAGCCGGTTATATCATTGATGAACACCGCAGGACAGAGTTAAACTGCAAGGGACAGAACTACTGGTGGTCATATATTGCAGAGATCACAGGTCGTATGGGCCTGACTGCAGAGCCCGTGTCAACCAACGACTTCCCCAGACGATTGAGCGAGTTCTCTCTGCTGTTTCTTGGAGAATCAACACAACTCCCCCCATTGCCGGGGTTGTTTGATTGGTGGGTTGCATCCGGAGGAGTTCTGATCGCCTGTAACACTGCCGGTCTGGACCGACTCTTTGGAAATGAACTGCTTGAAGCTGTCTCTCAAACCGATGGCGACTTTTCCATTAATGGCGAATTGTATTTGACGCGGAACCAATTCACCACAGAGATCCACTCCCTTCTTTTTCCTGACCAACCATTGCTGACAGCATCCTCAATGAGACTTGTCAGTGCACTAAAGTCCGAAGTAATTGCCCGGATAAATAGTAAAGCAGGCATTACTGCTCGTAAATATGGCAAGGGATGGGCATTCTATTTCGGGTTTGACCTTGCACAGACATTCTGGGTAATTCAACAGGGACGACCGGTGGACCGTGACTACGATGGTGATGGCTACTTCCGCACCGGCGATGCGACGGTGATAGGAGATTTCGAGCCAGCCATTGGCTATACTGATGAATTGATACTGCTCCTGCAGAATATGGTTGCAGTTCAAAAGTTCCCTATGGTATACCAACTACCACCAAATGGAGATACCATCCCGGATGTTGCGCTGTTCTATGGTGGTGACGATGAAGGCAGTGAAGGTATCCAGCTGCCTGCTGCAGAGTTTATGCACAGCAGAGGTTTGCCGTATCACATTAATTGTATGAATGTGAACGGCAAGTTCGGTATTACCCCTGATGAATCTGACCGGCTGGCTGAGTTTGGCACTGAGACTTCACTGCACTATGATTTCAATACCGGCTTTGAACATCCCTGCGGATACGAGAAATCTGATGTTGAGTATCAGACAAAGCAGTTCGTTGAGCACTTTGGCAAAACACCTGTCTGTGCCAATATGCATTGTGTACGATGGACTGGCTGGATGGAACCTGCTCTGTGGTTGATGCAGGAAGGCATTAAGTCTACCAACGTGCACATTCATGTCCCTGCAAAGATAATGAATCCAGTCAACGAAACAGGATTCGCATTTGGCACCTCATTTCCATATCACTACTACTCGGACTATAAGACCGGTAACCAGAAACTGGATTTCCTGGAACTTCCAATTACAGCTTATGAAGTAGGATATCAGGGTGATAAAACAGATTGTGCGATGATAGAGAAAGCTTTATCTCTGGCAAAACACTACTCGCTTATTATGAATTTCTTCTATCACCCGGTCTACATTGCACAATATCCTGCCTGCAGAGAAGCGATAGATATCCTGCTTTCAATGATCAAAGAACAAGGTATAAATACTCTGCATTCGTCCCCGGATACTATTACGCAGTGGTGGATAGACAGAAGCAAGATCAGCATCGATAATATTATTGTTGGTGACGGAAAACTCAGATTCCAGGCACACTCACCATCGAATGCAGCGTTCGTTGTCAAGATAGCATTAGGGTCAATGGATATATCCGATCCAGTGTATCCGCACAAGATCATTGAGGCCTTTGGTCAGCGTTGGTTGATGTTAGTGATGCCTGGCGGAGATACTGATGTTGTGTTGGATATTTGTGGTTAAGATAAAGGTATCTGTTGATTCTGCCAACACACTCGATAAGAAGCCCACAATGTCTTCCTGAGGAACGAAGGATCTGCTTTTTCTGCAATAAGACTAGAAAAGCAGATCCTTCGTTCCTCAGGATGACACATGCGCCTCAGGATGACATACATCCACACCGGTTGGCAGGCTGGAAGCCTGCATCACAATTTAGCTGATTTTTCGGTAGAAGAGCAGGCGGGCTGTTCTTTTGGTGGGGATGACTATGTTTAGGTTTGTGTCCCCAAGGTCTGTAACCAGCTGCCACTTCTCATGTGTGTCTGCATCCTCGAACTCATAGGTTGCTTCTTCTGTTAGTCCCCTTAGAGTGAAATCGGCAGTTGCTAGAGGGCTTTCTGAACGGCGGAATGCTGCTACTACGCCTTCATTCATTTCCGGATGGTGAAGCTGGTATGCCATCCAGGCATCCTTATTCAAAGAACAAGTGATAAGCGGGTAGTAATCACCATACCAGTATGGACGGATGCGCATATAGTCCCGCATCATCTGCCTGTACCATTCCCAAGTGGCTTCATCATATTCCGGCCTTTTCAGTCTGCCGCATTCATCCAGCATGAATTCACCGGCAGGCGCCAGACCTGAGCGGAATGCATATGTATCATTCGGTTCTGCAACCGGGCTGGTGCCATTAAGTGGGATCCAGTGTGAAATCCCTACTGTATGGAGCTGGAGTAAATCGTGATCTACCGGGAAGCAGTTGTAATCGGACCGCCACAGAGCCAGCGTGCGTGTAATGGCTTCAAGGTCCAGTCTTCGTCCTCCACTGGAACAGTTGCCTATAAGCAAATCAGGATATTTACGTTTGAGCTCATCCCAGAAGTGATACAGCCCTTCTGTGAACCTTATCTCAGATATACCTCTGCGTCCCGGGGGATCTTTGCGTGCAAAGCATTCCTGTATTCTCCAGTAGTTGAAGTCTTCTTCGTAGATATCAATGCCTATGTCTTCCACAAAACCTGACACTGTATCTATAGCCCACTGGCAGGCTTCCGGATTTCCCAGATCAAGCAGCAGTTCATCCCTTTCATTGAAAGGTTCATCATTATGTTTTAAGAACCACTCCGGATGGTCCAATGTGACTTTTGTGCCATATGTAGCTCTTAATGGCTCAGCCCAGAGGATGGTTTTCATTCCTGCTTTGCGTGCAGCTTCTCGTATGGGTCGAAGTCCGTGTGGGTGCCGATATGGGTTTGCCCACCAGTCTCCTGTCCTCCCCCAGTCACCATTAAAGACATCTGTGCTGGCTTCTGGGCTGTTCCCATACCATCCTGCATCTATCCAATAGTAATCGTAGAGCAGTTTGTGATCAGTGATTTTCTTTATCATCTCCAGATGTTCAGAAGTTGGGGCTCCCCCAAAGGTAGCATGAGGGAATGGAGGCACAACGGGTTTACCATCAACCTGCGGGGTATGATGCGCAAGCAGGAACTGCCTCAGCACGTTCTCTCCATGGATCGGTTCACCTTTCCAATACAGGACCATAATGCTCGGAGTCCGGATACTTTCACCTGGGAGCAGTTTTGAGTCCAGAAACTCCATTCCGGCTTTTATCTGCATATTGCCTTCGCCATCATGGATGAAATCAGCTACCCATTGACCACTCCAACCAATAGCCACAACAATGCCATCATCCCCGGACTGCAGATTGAAAAATGGCAGCCACTCAACGGAAGAGCGTCCATCAGCCCATTCATTGAATGGATTGTAACCCTTACCTGGATTTAGATGTATCGATTTTGCAGGTGTCCGCAGATGGGCCATGACTTCACTCACATATTCGAAATCATTCGGAAGCTCATCTGAGCCTCTTGAATGATGAAGAACGGGAACAGCGCCAGGCGTCTTCCAGAGAAGATCGATTGCGGATACTTCTGAGATAGCAGGCGAATCTTCGCTTGATGTGTTAGTAAAATGCAAGACCCATTCAACTGCAGGGAAATCTGCATATTCTGTGATTTCAATGGTGCAGAGCAGTCCGGAAGTTGGATCCGTGCTTGTGAGGGTGTGGATTCGTTTGCCATCGGTCCAATCACCGGATTTGCGATCCCATCCAGCTTTGTCCAAGACCTCTTTACCGTTGGAGTCTCCATACTTGAAGCTTACGGGCATTCCGGCAGGTATACGGTCTTTCCAGATATCTTTACTTCCGGGCACCGGACCAGCGCCAGTAATTCCGGCGGTCCAGTCACGTATGAAACTTAACTCGTTTTTGCTTACTACTGATGAACATACAAGATTTGCCATTATGAAATTCCTCTCAAACGGGGGGATGTATCAGGGTGTAGTATAGCTTTCGGGGAAGATGGTGTCAATTTGGGTTTAGTGGTAACAGTTCAATAATACGGAACATTGTCATCCTGAGGAACGAAGGATCTGCTTTCCATCTAGAAAAAGCAGATCCTTCGTTCCTCAGGATGACACACGCGCCTCAGAATGACAAAACACTATTCAGCTGATCTTGCGGTAGAAAAGTAGTTTGGATGCTCTTTGGGTGGGGATGGTTATGTTTAGGTTGGCATCCCCCTGGTCGGTTGAGACTGTCTGCCACTTTTCGCTGGTGTCTATGTCTTCGAATTCATAGGCTGCATTTGGTATCAGTCCCTTTAAGTTGAAGTCAGCAGTAGCTAACGGGCTTTCGGCGCGACGGAATGCTGCTACTACGCCTTCGCCAAGGTCAGATCTGTTAAGTTGGTAGGCCATCCAGGTGTCGGCCTTCAAGGAACAGGACATCAGTGGATAGAAGTCTCCATACCAATAGGGGCGGACTCGGAGGAACTCTACCATCATTTTCCTGTGCCAAGCCCATGCATCCGGATCATTGTCATCCTTTTTCGCGAGACCGAACTCATCTATACAGAACGAACTTGCTGCAGAAAGTGCAGATCGGAACCCATATGTGTCATAAGGATCTGCGCTGGGGCTTGTTCCACTTAACGGTACCCAGTGTGCAAGACCGGCTGAATGGACCTGCAGGGCATCGTGGTTTACGGGGGCAAAGCAGTTGTAGTCTGTTCGCCACAAAGCAATGCTGCGGCTGCAGGTCTCCAGATCGATTCGACGACCTCCGCTGGCACAGTTGTCTATTAACAGGCCAGGATGACGTCTGAGGAGTTCGTCCCAGAACTTATATAGACCCTCTACGAAACGGATCTCAGTGATTCCCTGTCTACCTGGTGGATCATTGCGGAGGAAGCACTGCTGGCTGCCGAAGAAGTTGTAGTCTTCCCTGTAGCAGTCGATGCCAATTTCGTCTACCAACTTCGAAACGGTCTCTATAGCCCACTGGCATCCGCCTGGGTGTCCCAGGTTCAGCAGCAGGCTTTCACCAGGCTGCGCCGGCTCTCCAGTGAGACTCAGGAACCACTCAGGATGCTCCAGGGTTACCGGGGTGTTGTATGTAGCTCTCAGCGGTTCTATCCAGAGCAGGAACTTCATGCCTGCTTCTCTAGCAGCATCGCGTATAGGCTTCAATCCATCCGGGTGGCGATTGGTGTTTACCTGCCAGTCCCCTGTGACTCCCCAGTCTCCATGGAATACGTCCGGGCAGGGCTCCGTGCCGGTTCCATACCAGCCAGCATCTATCCAGTAGTAGTCATATGGCAGGTCGTGGTCTTTGATCTTCCTTATCAATTCCATATGCTCAGCAGTCACCGAACCTCCCCAGGAACCATGGGAGAATGGAGCTATTGCCGGCTTTCCATTTTCCTGCGGGTTGTGGTAGGTAAGCATAAACTGCCGGAGAACGTTCTCACCATGGGTCGGATTATCCTGCCAGTAGAGGGCTAGAATCCGTGGTGTGCGGATGCTCTCACCCGGTTTAAGCTTAAGGTCGATGAACTCCATCCCAGCCTTAACCTGGACATTGCCGGTGCCATCATGAATAAAATCAGCTTCCCACTGACCAGTCCAGCCTATTGCTATCGCTAACCCATCATCACCGGACTGCAGGTTGAAGAATGGGAGCCAGTCTACTGATGAACGTCCGTCTTTTGCCTGCTTGAGCGGAGTGTCTCCGGCCCCTGAGTCCATATGTATGGTTCTGGAAGGCATTCTCAGCTGGTGCAGGCTATCGCTCATATACTCGAAGTCATCGGGTCTTTCATCGGAACCTCTGGAGCGGTGCAGAATAGGGACAACCCCCGGAGTCTGCCAGAGCAGATCGATAGCTGAAACCTTTGAGATTGCGGGAATTTCCTTATCTGACGAGTTTGTGAAATGAATAACCCACTCGACGGCAGGGAAGCTGATGTATTCTATGATTTCGACTGTTATTACGAGATCGGTGGCGGTGTCGGTTGCAGTGAGGATGTGGGATCTAATACCATTGTTCCATTCCCCGGGTTGGAGTATCCAATTAGCTTTCTCTAAAACTTCAATACTGCTGCGGTCTCCATATTGGAAACTTATTGGCACTCCGGCAGGTATGCGTGTTTTCCAGCAGTCCTGCGTATTTTGCTCCGATGTGGCGCCGGTGATAGCGGCAACCCAGTCATGGATGAAATTCAACTCACAGTTGCTGACTTCTGATGAATATGTATGTTGTTTCATTGCAATTTACCTCAAGTTCAGGCTTATGTATCCAGGGCGAAGTATAGCTTCCGGAGGGGGAAATGTCAAGGGAAGAAGGGAAAGGGTGAATTATGAGTTATGAATTATGAATGAAGGGAAGGGAGGGTCGACTGTGAGCAAAGCCCCCGGTTGATATGCATCGGTATCAGAGTGGAGGGGGAGCAGAAACGTATATGTTATAGTCACACCACTATCCCCCGAAACGCCGATGCCGATGCACCAGCCCGCATTATTCATGATTGACTCAGCTTTTGCCTCTACTGCCGGGCAAAAGCGAAGCTTCGTGAATAAAGCGGGTTAGCTGACTGCGAAGAGGACATCTGTATTTATGAATGAAGGGAAGGGAGGCCGAACTGGGGTTCGGCGGTTCCAGGGTGGGGGATTTGTTTGGTTTTTGGGGAAATGGGTTATATCTGGTAGAGAAGTAAAACGAATATATAATTGGAGATTTATGATATGAAGACACTTTATACTGGAACTGCAACTGTTGTTGGTGGAAGAGAAGGGCATGGGAAGACTTCTGATGGAAAACTGGATCTTGATTTGAGTGTTCCAAAGGGTCTGGGTGGTCCGGGTGGTGATGGCACTAACCCTGAGCAGTTGTTTGCAGTTGGCTATTCAGCTTGTTTCCTGGCAGCAATTAATTATGTTGCAGGGCAGAAACATAAAGATGTAGGTGAGGTTTCGATTACCGGCGATGTGCATATAGGCACTGGTGATGACGGCGGCTTTGCGCTTGCAGTTGATCTGCACTGCAAACTTCCCGGAGTTTCCCACGATGAAGCTACGGAAATTGTGAACGAAGCACATGCCAGTGTATGCCCTTACTCCAAAGCAACCCGCGGCAATATTCCGGTGAATGTGACCGTAGAATAGGCCTGTAATATACATATACATACCTCACGTAAAGAAGCAAAAAGGCGCGGATGAACCAACAGGTTTGTGTGCGCCTTTTGTTGTTCGTCTGTAAAGGATGGCAGATATGTAAACCCAAATAATTATGTGGCAGCTTTAGTGGTTTATCTGTATGTTTTACTCGGGTTTATTGACTACCCAAAGTGGGTGTGCTAGACTTGCGGCATGAACCAAAGCACGGGTGGGTTTTGTGACTGCCTGGAGCGTTTTTGGAGGAGTTGTATTGCAAGTTAAAATAGTGGATTTCACTGAGCTGCCTGTTCACGATACAACCTGGGCTATGAATGCCGGGCCTGACGGGTGTGCATATGTTGGGGCGTGCTGTGAGCACCTTGGCGGGGTAGCTGCAGTGGTGGTTCGTTACAAGGTAGACGGGACCCGTGAACTGCTTATAGACATGGGTGAAGCTACCGGGCAGCCTGCTGACAATGGCAGGGCTACGCAGTGCAAAGTGCACGATGCACTTATTGTTGACGATGACGGTGTGATGTATGCAGCTACACACTTGAGCGGTCCTCCGCTTGGGCAGATGGTCTACAACCCCTGGGGGAACTGGGGTGATCCGCATGTGAGTTTTGCCGGGGCAACTCTGGCTGTATACGATATATATAAAGATGAAATGATCCGCACAGAGCTGCTGTATCCTCAGGAGGGCTGCCGGTGTCTGGCGCTCGATAAAAAACGGCAAAAATTGTATTCCTGCACTTATCCTCTCAACCATTTCCATGTATGGGATATCGAAGCACGGACTGATACCGACTATGGACGTATCGGCGCAGTCAACCCGATTGTCATGTGGACTGACCCTGATGGAAACGGCTATACCTGCAACGATTTTGGCCGGGTGTTAAGATTTGATGCCGAAGCACAGCGGTTGGACGAGTTGGACCAGTTCGTCCCGCATCCTGCATTCCAAAAAGGGTGGCATAATGTAAGTTATGATATAGTCACATGCCATGACCCCTGGAAAGTAGTCGGCGTAGTATGGAATGGTTTCCCACACCTCTGGATCTATGACATGAGGGGCGAAGGCACTATGACCGACCTTGGACCTGTCCATGATGGACTGACCGGACATGAACCTAATGAAATCAACAGCAGCCACATCGCAGGCCTGTGTTTTGGACCGGATGGCAAGCTATACTATAGTGCAATGACTGAGTGGCCGGAATCAGGTCATCCTATCAGTCATCTGTTCAGGATGGATGTTGATACCGGGGAACGCGTTGACCTGGGACCGCTATATGACCCTGAATTAGACCAGAACGTGTGGTATGTCAGCCGTGCCATGTGGATTTCCAGGCAGGATATGATAGGGGCGGTTGTCGGACGGACACCGACCGGCGTTGTCCATATCCACTTTGAAGAGAACGAGCTTACAGACCTTGGCGACCCTGCATTTACCAAAATGCGGCTGTGGGGATAAAGGAGAATAACATGCCTATCGATTTAAGTAATCACAAATGGCCGGTGAGAGATATAGAACTCCGTTCAAAACCTGAGAGCGGAGAATTGACCCACTCTGCATATAAAACATTCGTCAGTGAAGGTGCTTTATATGTAAGGACAATAGATTTTAACGGGCAGATGAGAGCTATCCCACGTGAGAGTTCTATGATAACTGCAATGGGATACGATGACCATATGGTCTATGGAGCGACAAAGGGAGAGCAGTCATGGTTGTTCCAATATGCCCTGCTTTCATTTCGGGAGGCTGCGATTCCGTTCTGTCCGATCCCGGACTGCACTGAAACGACTGCAATAATAGTTATGGGGCACGAGGCTTATGCGGCTGCAAACAATGCTACCGAGGGCAGGATCATCAAGATAACGGGACTTGGTCTGCCTGGGGATGTTATCCAGGAATGGGGAATTCCCAGAGCACAGTTTGAAGATATCGTTGTGCCGGTACCTGGTGAACGGATAGCGAAGATGATCCAGAGCTCTTCGGGTGATTTCTATGGACTCACAGCTCCGAGCGGGACTATCTTCAGGTTCGATCCGGAAACTGGTGAGTCAGATATAATAGCGCCTGTGAACTCCATAAGGTTCTTCGGGTCGGTGCTGGTTGAAGACAATGAAGGCAGCATCTACACCTTTGGGGCTGTTGGTAAGATGATGCGCTACACTCCTTATAACAACAAATTTGAAGCCACCAGCGTGAAAGTCCCGTGCTTCCCTGGCCGGGGACCTTACGCAAAGATCTCCGCAGCAGTCTATGACCCTTCACAGAACCGGATTTATGTCGGGGACACAGAAGGCTTGTTGAATGCGATCTGCCTTGATGACGAATCGATCATCACCCTGGGCAAACCTGTCCCACTTGGTGGAATAGACCACCTGGTCAGGATAAAAGACGGACGGATATACGGTGTCGCCGGTGGACTGGACGGGATGTCCCACCTGTTCGTATACGACCCAAGAGTCGGCAGCCTGCGCGACTTGGGTGTGTGCTGTGCGACAGTTGAGAAGGGATGGTACGGCTACAATTTCGGAGCAATGCTATCCACCCCCGACGGCCGAATAGTCCTCGGCGAAAACGACCACATGGGCTGCCTGTTCAGCTACTATCCGCCTTTATAGGGTAGAGGCATATTATTAAAGAAAATCATGGGATTGGATGTCGGTATCCAGTCCCTTTTTTAATATCTCACGCAAAGGCGTATATTTAGCATTTCACGCAAAGCCGCAAAGGCGCTAAGAAGGGATTGCGGAGCCGGCTTTTATACACTATGTGGATTGACTTCGGGAAGAGCCCAACGAAAAACTGCCTAACTTTTGAGCGTTAGCAGATTCCCTTCTTTGCGCCTTTGCGGCTTTGCGTGAAATTAAATAGCTTTGGAATCCGAGACTTGCTAAAATATACGAGCAGACCTATTAGTTTTCGGGGTGAATTGTGATGAATGAAGCTGAAGTCCGTGATTTAGTTGCTGAAGTTATTGTTTTGCGGAATCATCCGGATTGGCGGGAGGATGATTTTGAGTTGATATCCTCGGGTGCTGTGCGGAATTCGCAGGTTGGGAGTGAGGATAACGTCGAACTTAGCGCTCAGATGCGGGGGATGTGTCCGGAACCGATGCTGCTGGGGGCTGATATGGAGTGCGGCAGCGGGTTCGTGAGGGACGGGGTTGAGCTGCCTCCTCAGATGGCGATTGGTGCTTCCGGGAGTGAGGAACTGGCGTTTGAGTGGGGATTGGCGGTTGGAGCGGAGGCAAGACGGATCGGGCTGGATGTGATCTGGAGTCCTGTGCTGGATGTAAATACCAATCCGGACAATCCTATTATCAATGTGCGGTCATTTGGTGAGGATGTTGGGCTGGTTTCAAGGCTTGGCGCTGCGATGACCCGCGGGTTGATTGCGGGCGGTATTCATCCTGCTGCAAAACACTGGCCTGGGCACGGAGATGTGGCTATCGATAGTCATATTTCACTGCCTACGCTGCATTTGAGCAGAGAACGGCTGGAAGCTGTCGAATGGCCTCCTTACCAGGCTGCAGTTGCTGCTGGGCTGGAGAGTGTAATGACCGGGCATTTGCTGGTCCCTGAGATCGACCCGGACTATTGTGGAACTGTGAGTCCGACTTTGATCGGCATTCTGCGCGATCAGCTTGGGGTCAAGGGTGTGCTGTTTACTGATTCTATGGGGATGGAAGGGTTGCGCCAGACAATGGATTCCGGGGAAGCTGCGTGGAGAGCGTTAGCTGCCGGGCATTCCCAGTTATTAGTTGACTACAAGAGATCTCCGAAAGAAACGCTTGAAGCAGTTGTTGCGGCGTGTATGGATGGTCGAGTGCCTGAGTCAAGTTTGCGAAATGCAGCGGCGCAGGTCAATGAACTGAAAGCCCGCAGGGCAGCCCTGCCTCCGGCACAGGAGAGCAGTCAGACGATTCCAGCATTGCGCAGACTTGGGCGAAAAATGGCAGAAGCATCGCTGACTCGGGTTGGACCTGCTCCTGAGCGTGGAAACATCGGAAGTAAGCCATTGTTGATAGTCTGTGATGATTTGGACCGCTGGGGTGCTGGAATTGCAGACGAAAAGACCGGTCAGAAGCTTACAGGCACACATCCGCTTGCAGAGCTTATGAAGCAGAAGCTCAACTGCGATGTAGTTCTGTGTGATGAAGAACCGACCCCTGAGGATATTGCAAGGGTCCATTCTGCTGTAAAGGAACGCGACAGTGTGATCGGAGCAACATTCGCTCATATTCTGTGCTATAAAGGCGATGGCGCAAGGCTTCCTGCAGCTCAGAGTCAGTTGTGGAAGCAGGTTGCTGCAACTGGAAAACTAAATGGGATGATGCTGTTCGAGTCTCCTTACGCGCTGTGCGATTTGCCGGAGGGGATACCGACTGTTGTTGCATATGGAGCAGAGGAGTTCAGCCTGCAGGCAGCGGTGGAAGGTATTCTTGGGGAGAGAGAGTGTCCGGGTGTTATGCCGGTTAGTGTTAAGCGGTAAAAAGGGATGTTGTAACTTGAAGAATCCAAAAAGGAATCAATCATGGTTTGTGCGTGCAATACAGTGGATTAAATTGCATTTTGCAAGTGGACCCAGTAAGGATGATATGCGAGATGCTGTTTGTGAGTTAGCTCCCAAGTATTTCTCTGAGTTTGGTATACGGAGTATCGAAGCTGAGGATGTTCCATGCGGTTTTGGCATGCTTATACGCTTGGAGCGTTGTGACGTTCACGTTTTCTATCATAAAATGGAATTGGGGATCTACCCGAGCCAACCGAAATATCGACGCGACGCGCAGGTATCTACCACTCCCGATGTGAGGATATGTGAGCACAAACCGATGAAACCGGATAACAGATTTGCGTCGCATTTGGATCGTTGGTTTCAACATATTGCAAAAAACGGTCGACGTAAACTTACAGGTGATTTCTATAAATATCCAAACCGTCCGCGTCCTAAAAAGGACTAGATGGATTCTTGTTTTTTACTGGCAAATCTAGATTTATCCGATAAGGACAGCATAATGATACTTACATTTTCCAGGACCATTTCCGTTGCAGTGCTACTATGCATTGCAGTCGCTTCGTATTCAACCCCTAAACCTAAGGAGAACCGAATGGATAGACTTGTGAGTGAGATACTTGCTCCTCTGAAGAAAATTGGCTCTAAGAAATATACTCCAAGGTCAGTGTCGGATTATTCTGCACTTACTACAACTGGCACCTGGACAGAGGTTCATCCAACAGGTAATGTAGAAGTTTCAGCCAAAATCTGGACCAAAGCTATACAGGCTGCACTTGATGAGAACAAGTCGGTATACATCCCTTATACCGGTGAACCTTATTATATTGATGCTCCACTTGTCATTAAATCCGGGTGCTCTTTGAAGGTTGATCCCAAAGCTGAACTACGGCTCAGGCCGGGGATCAATACCTGCATGCTCAGAAATGAACACCAGGTCGGTGGGCAGGAAGGGGCTGTGGATCTGCCACGTGACTGCGATAAGGATATAGTAATTGAGGGTGGGATATGGACGACTCTGGCTACAACTGTCAATGAGTCCAATGGCAATGTGAATGGCGGGCCTGACTCCAATAACGCTCTCCATGGGCACGGCGTGATCCTTATGAACCGGGTCCGGCAAGTGTTGGTCAAGAATCTAATAATTAAAGAGTCCCGTCCACACGGTGTGCAGTTTTGCAATGCAACAGAGTTCCTGGTTGAGAACATCCAGTTTGTAGACCACCGCCGGGATGGAGTCCATATAAACGGGCCTGCCAGCTACGGAGCCATCCGCAATGTCCGGGGTGTGACCGGGGATGACATGATTGCGCTGAATGCCTGGGACTGGAAAAACACCGTTATGACCTTCGGTCCAATCCACCACATGCTGGTTGAAAAAGTAGACGCGGGGATCAGCACATCAGACTTCCGCGCAGAGATCCGATTCCTGGGTGGCACCAAGCACTATCCCGATGGCAAGACCCTGGACTGTGATATCGAAAACTGCGTTGTGCGGGACATAAAAGGCATCCGAACATTCAAAATGTACGATCAGCCCAACCTGGAACTAGGCAGAGACAACGACTTCGCCGACCCCATTGGCAACTTCAAAAACCTCTACTTCAGCAAACTGTTCATAGACAACTCCTGGGAACCGACTTTCCAGGTAGGCTCCAACGTGGATGGAATGAAGATAGACGATGTAACCCTGGCCTTCCCAACCTCAGTTCCATATTTCAAACTGGTACAAATAGGCCCTCCGAGTATGACAATCAAAATGGACCCAAACAATCCAGCCACCTGGGTGGAAGTCTTCTCCCCAGACAAGGACAACACCGTCAGAAACTTCAAACTCACAAACCTGAAAGAGCTTTGGGGAAAAGACACAGTTGAGCTGAAAGCATCTGATTATGTAAACGTGATCACCCAAAAGATAAACCCCGATTACCCGAACAGCGTTCCTAAGGGTGGGACCGGGAAAGGGATTTTGATTCCGTGAAGGGAGATTTTTACATGGATGGACAGGATATACAGGATTATTTATCCTGTATATCCATGTTATTTAAACTCTAGTAATGCATTTGATTGGGGACTAAGCTGTTTATGAAGCGTCATAATGATCGTGTCCAGTAGTTGATGTTTATACTCATGGTTGTGTTGGGATATATAGCCTTTCATAGTCCCCGACATAAGGACTTTATTATGGACAATATGTTTGCAATACCAATTGGCTATATGGGATTTGCGTGCGTGCGGGATTTTGGAAAGAAAAACCAATCTGCATTAACGGCAAAATATGCTATGAGCGTGCTTGTTATATTTATTGCAGCCATGTATTTTTTGTTTGGATGGAAGTATAGTAGCGGGTTATTGATTGGTCTCATCATCGGTTCTGTAGTTGGAAAATATGTTTCAATAAGAGATGCAAAGCGTATCCCTGTAACTGCAGAGGTTGATACTGAACTTGATGTCACAAAATGTGACCTCAAGTCAAAGGGAGATAGCTAAATATAACTTGAGGTGCCAATTTGGTACCTCAAGTTAGTGAGATTGGTATGGATGTGAGATTGTTTTAATGATATCAAGCGCTAAAGAGTTCATTGATTTGTGTTTGAGTTCGAGTCCTGAGGAACGCAGAAAAGCTAAGACTGATGAAGTGTCAGAGGAAATCCTGCTTGAAGTTCTTGAAGTAGATCCGGAGTTGGCAGACTGCGTTATCTGGAACAACTTTGTAACTCCACATATTTTAGAAATGTTGTCGGATCATCCTGACTGGCGTATACGATGTTCTGTTGCGGCTAAGAACAAACTATCGGTTGAATTAATAGAAAAACTATCCCGAGATGAGCATGAGTCTATACGTCATTCAATAGCCAGACATCGTAGGACTCCTGAGCATATCCTGCATATATTGGCAAACGATTCCTGGGATGTTGTTGCCGAAATCGCACGTAAAAGACTTGAATCCTCAGCTCTATGATATCGCCAGCAGCACCAATCCTCCAGTTCCCAGCAGGCAGCAGGCCCAGGCTTTGGGGGTTATGTGTTCTTTGTGGACGAAGTGGCCTATTATCAGCATTATTACTATGGGTGTGGCGACTACGAAGGGGAACACCAGGTCCGCGCCTAGTCTGGGGATGGCCAGGAAAATGGCTGATGATGTGGTGACCTGGGTGAATCCCTGGGCTAGTCCTGGTAGTATCTCGCTTTTCTTTATGCGGATAGGTGTGTGACGAAAGAAAATTGGCGTAATGATGATGGTTGCTACCAGGTTGAAGGCAAAGCACAGGGCGAATGGCGTGGCAGCTAAACGGGTTGCTCCGATTGTCTGGCTTCCCATTGTAGTCCCGGCTGCGAACCACAATCCGAGCATGGCAATTGACCAGAGCCTTGATACCGGTTTATCTGTCGATGGTTTTCCGTCTGTCGAAGCTGTTTTTCCCGATCGCATTAGGCTCAGCGCAACTACTGCGATGCAAACGATAATTATGCCTGCACACAGTGCAAGTGATGGAACCCTGGGTTTAAGCCATATGATGCTGATGACCACCGGCCAGAGCAGTCCCATGTTGTTGATCGCAACCGTCGGACCGGCAGGGCCGGCTTTTAGCCCGTACATCACCAGCCCCATGCCAATAACATATGAAATCCCACTTATTCCTGCAATCGTCCAGAGAAATGTCCCGGTCACGCTTTGATGGAATATGGCTGCCAGTATGCCGCTGAATATTGTGGTGAACAGGATAAGCCAGAAACAATAGGCTTCAGTACGTGCACCAGCTTTAGAAGCCCAGCGGTTGTTGACCCAAAATGCGGTGGCGCCAGCGATGCTGACTAGAAGCAGAAACGTTTCCATATATACTTTTGAACTCCGATATGATCAATGGGGATAATGCAGGTATTAGCGTTAACAAAGATTGCCACGGTGAGTATAACGTATTTGCATCTGTAATTCAATGTTTGGTTACTGAAGTCGGGCGAACGCACTAGGGATAATTATCCGCAGGAGTATTCGGAATTGGAATAATTTGATTTAGATTCCGAATACTCTTGATTTCGCAGATTCACGCAGATTTTCGGGAATAGGGAACTGCAAAATGCACAGCCCGTTCGTTGCGTATATTGTCTGAAGTGTGGTATCTTCGATAGTCAGGTGCAATTACTGAATTCTCACATTTTGTCATCCTGGAACGCAGTGAAGGATCTGCTGTTCAGATACATTATTAAACGGCAAAGCAGATCCTTCATTCTTCAGGATTGCAAAGTTTTCAGGATGACAATATTGCCATAACACTGAATTGTCCCTATCATCTGGAGGCCATTTTATGCCATTTAAGTATTTGCTGATCTATATAATGATTATCGCTACACTAACAGGAGGAACCATTGTGTTTGCTAATGACAAAGCTGAAATAACATCGAATCGTAAATGGGCTGAGAGTTCTTTTAGTGTTAAATCTGCAGTTCCGTTCTCGTTTGTGTATGGTGGTCGAAATTCATCGGAGTTTTTGAGTGGCTGGAAGAGCCAGGTGAAAGACGAGAGGGTGGATTCCACCAGGCGGAGGCGGACACTTACTTTCAACGATCCTGAAACCGGGCTGGAGGTTAAGGCGGTTGCTTTTGTTTATACGGATACTGCGGGTGTTGACTGGACGCTTTATTTTACCAATAAGGGGATGAAGGATACTCCGGTTATTGAGCAGGTTAAGGCTGTTGATGTCAGCGTGGGCGGTGGTCAGAACCCGGCGGTTTTGCACCGGATACGCGGCGGTGGAGGATGGGGAGCTGAGGACTGGATGCCTTTTGATGAATCTTTGGCTGCCGGTCAGAAGTCTGAGTTTGCTCCTACTGCCGGGCGATCTTCTCTTGGCAATGCTCCCTTCTTTAACCTGCAGTGGGATGGTGGTGGGGTTGTTACGGCTATCGGGTGGACCGGGCAATGGGTGGCTTCGGTAGAGAATACCGGTGGAACTTGCCGGATTCAGGCAGGGATGCAGAACATTCACACTGTTTTGAAGCCTGGGGAGAGTATTCGAAGTCCACGCATTCTGCAGCTGTATTGGTCCGGCAAGGATGAGATGCAGGCGCATAATATGTTCCGCCGGACTATGTTTGCACACGTTGTGGCTAAGATTGGGGGAAAAACTGTTACTCCTCCTATTGCACATCTGAGCACGGCGTTTTATGAGATGGATAATGGAACCGAAGCCAGCACCCTTTCACACCTGACAGCTATTCAAGGTCTTGGTTTTGAGGACTTCTGGGTGGATGCTTACTATGGCAAGGACAACTTCCCTACTATCGGTAACTACGTCTTTCCGCTGCTGCGTGGGTTCAATACTCAGCGGTTTCCAGGTGGTATGAAACCGGTCAGCGATGCTGTTCATAAGGCTGGAATGAATTTTCTGATGTGGTTTGAGTATGAACGCATTGTTGCAGGCACCTTAATAGCCACCGAACATCCTGAATGGGTAGTGATGCCTGATGACGGAGGGTGGGGGATGTTCAACCTGGCTATCCCTGAAGCCCGTGAGTATATCCACAAATACCTCTCTGACTCTATAAAGGAATACGGGATCAGTTGGCTAAGGGTGGACAATGCGGTCTTCTACACCGGCCTGTGGGCAAAGCTGGACAGGGACAATCCGGACAGGGTCGGTATGTCTGAGATCCGTTATGTCGAAGGTCACTATAAGTTATGGGACGATCTGCTGAAGGAGTTCCCTCACCTGGCAATCGACAACTGTGCATCCGGCGGCTGCAGGATCGATCTGGAGACCTGCTCCCGATCTATCCCCTTATGGCGAACTGATGCGACAATACAACCATTATTAGACAAAGACTTCAACCAGTCAGCCTTGCAGAACCAGGTGATGACAGCAGGGCTCAGCCGTTATGTCCCGTTCAGCACCAGCGGACAGATGGGTGCTACTCCTTATCTGTTCAGAAGTGGATTTAATGCCGGGATATCGTTCTGTGAAGATGTCCGACCGGCTGATTATCCCCGCGATTTGCTGAAGCAAGCTATAACCGAAGGCAAGCGCATCCGGAAATACTTCATCGGAAACCTCTATCCACTGACCAAAGTGACCACTGATCCCACGACCTGGTGCGTAACTCAATACCACCGGACGAAACAAAATGATGGAATGGTACTGGCATTCAGACGTCACCAGTCCCAGATCAAAGAGTTTGCTCTGAGTGGACTGCAGGAGATTGAGCCTTCGGCAAATTACAAGGTAACGGTATATCAGAGTTATGACCCGATGCCGGTAAAAACGATGACGGGCGCGGAATTGCTGAACATGGAAGCGGAAACAGATGACAGTCCGGGATCGGTGTTGATTGAGTATAAGAAAACTAATTAATCAACATGGATATATAGGATGTACAGGATTAGCTATTCTTGTAACAGTTCAGTGTTAATGTGTAATATAGTAAATTTCCGTTCGTCCTGAGTAGCGCGAAGCGCGTATCGAAGGATGGACGGAAATTTACTCACAAATACTGAACTATTACCTAGTCTCTTTAATCCTGTATATCCTGTGCATCCATGTTATTGTATCTTTGTTGAGTATGAAGCATCTATGGAGGGATTGTATCATGACTAGACATAGAGTGGCGATGGTTGGTTGTGGGATGTTAGCGCAGGGGGTGCATCTGCCTAATATCGTCAAAAATCCTCGGATGGAGCTGGTTACTACTTGTGATATCGACCTTGATACAGCGAAGTCTTGCTGTGAAAAGTTTGGTGCGCAACGGTTTGATACTGACTGGACTAATGTGATCTCTGCTGCTGATGTGGATATGATTATCCTTGCAACTCATACAAACCTGCGCGGTAAGTTGATCATTCCGGCATTGAAAGCCGGCAAGCCTGTGTATACCGAAAAGCCCCTCAGCGCCAACAGGCAGGAAATGATTGATATCGTCCGGGCATCCAGAGAGACCGGGGTACCGGTGTGTGTGGGACATAACCGGCGGTCCAGCCCTGCTATGATCGAGTTCAAACGCCTGCTGGACAGGGCTAAGTCCGGCGTTGAACCGACAAGACCGAGTGTAGACAGAGACCCTTCACGCAAACAGATCCCTGAAGAGAAGCAAATGCAGGTGTTGATGCGTGTAAATGATGATGCCCGGAGCTGGAAAGAGTGGATCTTCTGGGATGAAGAGGGGATTATGTTTGCAGAGATGGTCCACTTCATCGATCTGGCGCTCTGGTTCAATGATTCTCATCCTGTAAAGGTCTATGCCGAGGGATCCTGCAGGGGGAACTTCACTCTCATCATTAAATTCGACGATGGTTCTCTGACTACTCTTCAGCACACAATGGTCGGCAGCTTCGATTACCCCAAGGAGCTCTTCGAAGCTACCCTCAATAACATTACAATCGCAATGGACCAGCACATAGAAGTCAGGCAGCTTGGAATGACCGATGAACCTGTTCTGCAGACATTCCCCTATATAGAAGGCTGTGAGTGGGCAGTGGAACAGGGGATGGCGGGGTATATGCATTCAGTTGAGCAGGAACAGCTCCGAGCTAAAGCAGCCAATGAACCCGCCCGTTTCCTCAATGTATACAAGGGTCACTATGACCACCTTGACCGTTTTCTGACGCACATCGAGGGCAAGGGGGAGAACCCCTGTGATGTTGAGAGCGCAGTCCCGGTCAACAGAATAGCAGCAAAGTTCCTCGAATCTGCAAGGCTGGGAATGCCGGTAGCCATCAACCCGGAAGACTGGCATTTGCCCGGTAGCTCCTGTATTTAATGATATTACTACCTGCTATCAAATCATCTTCCTCAATATAGTGAATCTTATCCGTAGTATATTGGTTAACTATGTTAGCAGTAGTCCCTAAAGATTGACATTAATGGCACTAGCACATACAAAATAACAAATTATATCACACAATACGAACAGTATCACAGTGAAGACGCGTATATTAAGAAAATGTGGTTGTGTATATTGTTTAATAGATACAATACTGTTGACAGATTGTTTTGTATATGGTAATATCCGCTAAAGGCTTTACACTTATTTCTTAATCACAAAACAACCCAAAGGAGAAGAATGCAATGAATAGAAAAGCTTTCACTTTAATTGAACTGCTTGTCGTTATAGCGATTATCGCAATACTGGCAGCTATACTCTTTCCGGTTTTTGCTAAGGCCAGGGAAAAGGCAAGACAGTCTACTTGTGCAAGTAATTTGAAACAGTTAGGGCTGGGTTTCATGGCTTATGCCCAGGACTATGATGAGTTCATACCCGGGAATACATATCGGCTTCCTGCGAATACTACTGCCCCTCATGATATGAAGTGTGGGGCTACAGCTGTTTCCTGGTGGCCGATTTATCTAGAGCCTTACGTGAAAAGTAAAGGAATATATGTGTGTCCAAGCGGTACTTCCCTGGGATGTCCGTTTCCTAATACCCCCCGCAGTTATGCTATGAATGTTACTCTGGTCGGCTGTTGTAATCCTGGTCGGCCACAGGCAGAAATAACCAAACCAGCAGAGACTGTCTTGATGTCAGACAACGGTAAGCACTATGTCTTTGGTGCTGGTGGAGGATCATATGGGTATTTTAGTGGTAATCGCCCCGCAGACGCACCAACCAGCGAAGCTGCCTATTGGTCGCCGGTTGACTGGCCCTGGATAGCTTACAGGCATAGCGATGGCTCTAATGTTCTCTGGGTTGATGGTCACGTTAAGTGGATGAAGGCAAGAAGTATCACCTATGCCAGTCTTTGGGCTAACCAATAAGAATTGTTGTTTCAAAAATGTAAAGCCTTTATTGCCTCCGGAGAGATTCTCTGGGGGCATTCTCTGTTTTGTAGATGCTACCCTCATACCAAAACGCCCCCTTTCTGCAACAAGCTATCTTTCAAATGACTGCCGCTGTCGGTTAATTTTTAGAAACCTTTGCTTTTGGTTGTTAAGAATGAATGTAGTAAGTTAAATATTCCAACTAAACGCAGTTGACTTTAGTTAAATATAATGCTATGATTCCACAAAGGTTTTATATATGTTCAGTTGTTGTCAAGTATTTGCACTAAGGGAGAAGAATGAATAGAAAAGGTTTCACATTAATTGAATTACTTGTAGTCATAGCGATCATCGCTATACTAGCAGCGATCCTGTTCCCTGTATTTGCTAAGGCTCGGGAAAAGGCCAGGCAGTCCAGCTGTGCCAGCAACCTGAAACAGTTAGGTCTGGGTTTCACTTCTTATGCACAGGACTACGATGAAAATTTGCCGGGAAATACATATCAGCTTCCTGCAAGTTCGACTACTACCAATTTTGTCGATAAGTGCGGGATCAAGATACAATTCTGGCCACAATACCTGGAACCATACGTTAAGAGCCAGGGGATATATGTATGTCCTAGTGGCACATCTGCCGGCTGTCCAGTTCCCGGTACCAAACGCAGTTATGCTCTGAATGTATCATTGGTTGGCTGCTGTTCAACCGGTATTAAAATGGCCAGCATCACCAAACCATCTGATACTGTACTCATGACAGATAACGGCAGGCATTACCTATTTGGGGCTGGTGGGGGATCGTTTGGTTATTATGTTGGCGCTCCTTATGGAGATGCACCAGCGGGTTACCCTACATGGCCGGCTGACTGGACATGGGTAGCTTACAGGCACAGCGATGGTTCCAACGTCCTTTGGGTTGATGGCCATGTTAAATGGATGAAGGCCAGGACAATAACTTATGCCAGCCTGTTCCCAGGCCAATAAGAAATGATCCACAATGAACAGTAAAACCTTCAATGCCTCCGGAGAGATTCTCCAGAGGCATTGGTAATAACACTTATGTCACTGCGTTTATATCTCCAGTAATCTAATACAATCAATAAATTGTATTACATGCCATCTTTGCAATAGCTCCTCCTTATATACCTCATCCAACGTCTTGAACCTTAATGATATGTGTGGATATGTGCTTTATGAAGTGTTGAAGTAACAAGAAACACATATCCAGAGTTTGTAGTCTGGTAAACATTAATAATATCAATATGTGCATCAAAACCTGTTGACAATCGAAAATTTGCATGCTAATATTCCACAAAGGCTTTACATCTGATCTGTTGTTGTAATCTATTTGCACTAAAAGGAGAAGATAGTAATGAGAAGAAAAGGTTTCACACTAATTGAGTTACTCGTAGTTATAGCGATTATTGCTATACTTGCAGCGATACTGTTCCCAGTATTCGCAAAAGCTCGGGAAAAAGCAAGACAGTCCTCATGTGCGAGCAACCTGAAACAGCTTGGTACGGCTTTTATGTCGTATGCACAGGATTATGATGAGTATATACCCGGAAATACATACAGGCTTCCAGCTAGCTCGACTTCCACGAATTATGTGGACAAGTGCGGAATTAGGATTCAGTTTTGGCCGCATTACCTGGAACCATATGTCAAGAGCCAGGGAATTTATGTGTGCCCAAGCGGCAACTCTGCGGGTTGTCCTGTACCCGGCACAACTCGCAGTTATGCTTTGAATGCGACTCTGGTAGGTTGCTGTGGAAGTGACGGTGCAGGAGGTGGTTCAGGTGGTGTTAAATCAGCAGCCATAACTAAACCATCCGAAACAGTTTTGATGACAGACAATGGCAGGCACTACCTTTTTGGTGCTGGTGCACAATGGTATGGTTATTATGTTGGAGCTCCGTATGCTGATGCACCATCCGATTCCGTAACATGGCCGGCTGACTGGACATGGGTTGCTTACAGGCACAGTGATGGTCACAATGTTCTCTGGGTGGATGGGCATGTAAAATGGATGAGAGCCAGAACGATGACATATACTAGTCTACTAGCCTCTCAGTGAACAAATATACTCTCAAACAGTAAAGCCTTTAATGCCCCCGGAGACTTTGCCGGGGGTGTTTTCGTTTGTCACTGATCGTTTGCACTTGTAATATGATTACTATTGACACGTTTCATATAGATGTGTAGAATCATTGCACAGCATAGACTGTATTAAAATAGTGGAGGATGAAATGGAAGAACCTGGAAATGTCACACCAGCGCCTGCGCAGCAACCACAAACGCCACAAACACCTCTTGATCCGAGATTTGTGATGGAAAGGAGTATTCGAGGTGGCGGGAGTTGGTTTTATTGGATAGCTGCCATGACTCTGATAAACACAATAAGTGCCCAATTAAAAATATCAGGCCATTTTGTTATTGGCGCATTCGCCACTCAGCTTTTTGACTACCTGGCTGTGGGTGGAAAACATGCCGTTATAAAAATCATAATGATTGGACTGAGTCTTTTTATTACTGGAATATATGCTGCTATGGGTGTGTTTTCTCTGAAGAAGCAGACATGGGCTTTTATAACTGGACTAGTATTGTATGCACTCGATACACTGCTTATGTTTGCAGTTGTAAAACTCTCAGGAGGTTCACTGCGGAGTATATTGTTCAGTATTGTATTTCATGCATGGGCATTGTATGGCATAGTCATCGGTTTAAAGGCAAATATAGCATTTAATAAACTGCAACCAGTTCCGGTTGTTGAAGAGAACCAGGTACCGGTAGAGGTATAATGTATCTCACCTGGATCTCGGAAGACTGCTTTATTGTCATATTGCAGTGTTACGAGATTACTGTCATTCTGAATGCAGTGACGTATCCGCTAATTTGTCATCCTGAATGCAATGAAGGATCTCAAGCCTTGAGATCCTTCATTGCATTCAGGATGACAAATTAGCATTCGGGATGACAATATTCCCAATCAGGATGACATTACTACCGACACATACTACCTATCCACCCTCTTCTTCTGCACCAGTGTTACCAGGCCTATGCTTAGTAGATATAGGAAAAGCATGGGGATGCACATCAGTGACATGGTCAGGGCGTCATTTGATGGGGTGGCTACTGCTGCTGCAACTGCTATCCCGACCATTGCATGCTTCCAGTATTTTTTCAGAATACTTGAATTGATGATACCTATTCTTGCAAGAAAAACCAGGACTACTGGCATCTGGAAAATCAGGCCAAACGCAAGGACCATCTTCAGGATAAACAGAAGGGTCTGAGTTACCGATGGCATGAATGTAGCTTCCGGGGGGTTCTGGCTTATCAACCACTGGACACCTATTGGCAGCACCCAGTAGGATACCGCTACACCGGCCAGGAACAGGAAAATCGAGAGAGGTGCAACCAGTTTGACCCCGCGCTGTTCTGATTTGGTCAGTCCGGGTGCCAGGAACATCCAGGCCTCAATTGTTATAAAGGGCAGTACCAGTATGATCCCAGCTATAACCGCCAGTTGCATCTTGAATATGAAACCCTCTGCAATACCTGTCAGCAGGAATTTGCTTCCGCTTTGCTCAAGATAAGGCTTCACAGGAGCGCTGATCAACTGAAACATCGGACTGTAGAACAGCCATCCAATTGTCGTGCCGATTGCGATGTATATGATACACCGTATAACTCTAGCCCGCAGCTCTACAAGATGATCTACCAGTTCCAATGGTTCTTTTGGTTGCTTTTTCTTCATGAATAATCTCCGGTATTAACCGCCAAATACGCTAATCACGCGAAAAGGGAAAGGTACATGGCCGCGTGCCTATGTTATTTTATGGGGCCTAAAGACGGCAGGCTAGAAGCCCGCACCACAATTTTATATCTGGTGTCTCCGCACAATTGGCTGTTTCAGCATATGCGTGGCAACAGGTCGCCGGCGGGCATGTCTACTATTCGTGTGGTCCCTATAGCTGTCATTAGATGGACCTTGCCTGCCGGGCTCTCCAATACCTTACCTATTATCGCAGATCTTTTGCCATATGTGTTGTTATGCATTGCAGCTAACGCAGATTCTGCTTCGTTTTCAGGGACTATGACAACCATCTTGCCTTCATTTGCAACATACAATGGGTCGATACCCAGCAGTTCACAGGCTGTTCTGACGTCATCGTTTACAGGTATCGCCAGTTCATCTATCTGAATGCAGACCCCCGATTGTTGAGCGAGTTCATTCAATACTGCTGCAAGTCCTCCGCGTGTAGGGTCGCGCAGGCAGTGGATATTGGGTGCAGCTTCCAGAATCGATGACACCAATGCATTCAGCGGAGCGCAGTCGCTGTGGATGTCGGTTGAGAAGCGGATGCCTTCGCGACAGGTCATAACTGCCATCCCATGGTCTGCTATTGTCCCGCTCAGTATGACAACATCCCCTGCGGAGGCTTTGTCCGGTGAGGGAACATCTGTGTTCGGAGGAATCAGTCCTATGCCGGATGTCGTGATAAAGAGTTTGTCTGCTGAGCCCCTTGGGACAACCTTAGTGTCTCCGGCAACTATGTTGATTCCTGCTTCCTGAGCAGCTTTGTGCATTGAAGCTACTATATTTTCGAGAGTATCGAGATCGAGTCCTTCTTCCAGTATGAATGCAGCAGTCAGAGCAAGGGGACGCGCTCCGGCTGCTGCAAGGTCATTGACAGTGCCGCAGACAGCCAGCTTTCCTATGTCACCGCCAGGAAAGGAAATCGGCTGAACAACGAATGAATCTGTTGTAAAAGCAATTTTACCAACTCCGGTGTCGATAACAGCGGAATCTCCAAGGACTTCAAGAGTCGGGTTTTTGAAATATTTGAAGAACAGGTCCCGAGTCAGCTCAGCGCTCTTTTTTCCTCCGGCTCCATGAGAAAGGAGAACTATACTGTCCCTCATGTTTTTCCTCCGACAGCTGATAATGCTGTAGTCTCTACAGATGAGTATTTGTATTCCGCAGCGCATGACCCTTCGCTTGACACCATGCAGGGGCCAATCGGGTATTCAGGGGTGCACGCCTTGCCGAATGCAGGGCAGTCCCTTGGTGATTTCAATCCCTTGAGAATGACTCCGCACATGCATACTGAAGGCTCTTCTGGTGCTGCAGTTTGTTCAGGAAGGAACTGGGATGCATCGTGCTGTGCATATTCTTCCTTTATCCGAAGCCCGCTCATTGGAATAATACCCAATCCACGCCACTGCGCATCCTCCGGGGTGAATACTTTGTATACACTTTTTTGTGCGGATGGATTCCCTGTCTTTGATACTGCCCTGGAGTATTGGATTTCAACCTTAGGTTGACCGCTTATAGCCTGGACTACCAGCATCCGGATTGCTTGCAGGATATCCAACGGCTCGAAGCCGGTTACTACACACGGGATGCCATAATCACTGGCGATTGGCAGATAGGTGTCGCTGCCGAGAATCGTGCTGACGTGTCCCGGACAAATCAGGCCATTGAGGGTGATTTCCGGGTCACTTAGCAGAGCAGTCAGCGCAGGCGGCACCAACTTATGTGCGGACAATACATAGAAATTGTTTATAGAACGTTCCCTTGCTTCTAAAATTGCCAGAGCTACTGCGGGTGTAGTGGTCTCGAATCCTACACCAAAGAATATAACCCTCTTATCGGGGTTTGTTGCAGCGATCTCTACGGCGTCGAGTGGGGAATAGACTATCCGGACATCAGCTCCCTTTGCGCGCTCAACTTCCAGATTGGTCTTTGTTCCGGGGACTCTTATCATGTCTCCGAATGTGGTCAATATGTTGCCGGTCTCTCTTCCGAGTTGCATGAACCTGTCTATCTGCGATTGGGGAGTCACGCATACCGGGCAGCCGGGACCGGAGACCAACTTGACGTTATCTCCAAGCATGCTCTTGATCCCATAACGAGCGATAGCCATCGTATGGGTACCGCATACTTCCATAAAACGCAGCGGACGGTCGGCTACTTTGCGGATAGATTCAGCCAGATCACGGGCCATTGTGATGTCACGCAACTCGTCAATATGGTGCATCTGTGATCATCCTTATCAGCCTGAGGGTCTCTTCGGCTTCTTCTTCGTTAACTTTTTCGATAGCCATTCCCGCATGCACCAGCACGTAGTCACCTGGTATGAGATTCTCCAGAAAGTCCGTTCTTATATCTCTGGAGCATCCGCCCTGCTCTGCAGTGGCTTTCTCTCCATTAACTTCAACTATCTTCATAGGAACTGCTAAACACATTAGTGGTTGTACCTCCCGGCTGCGATTGCAGCCTGGCCAATGGATATTCCTCCATCATTGGCCGGAATCATAGAGTGTCGATATACTTCAAAACCGGATCTCTCCAGGTTTCGAATGGTTTTTTCAAGTAAGAGTAAATTCTGGAACACTCCGCCGCTCAACGCTACTGCGTTCTGTGAAGTGCTCTCTCTGTTCATAATGCATATTCGTGCGACTATGTCTGCAATCGTTGAGTGGAAAGCTCCTGCTATCTCGCCTACTGAACGCTTTGCGACAATCTGATCGACTATCTGCGCGATCATCGGGCGGACATCAATTTCCAGTTCACCGAATGCATTTTCATCTATCCGATAAGCATAAATCTCATCACTGTGCCCGTTTGCCAGGATTTCAAGTTCGATGGCGGCCTGGCCTTCGTATGTAACTTCCGTGCATACTCCGAGGAGCGCTGAGACGGCATCGAACAGACGGCCCATGCTGCTGGTCAGCGGTGCGTTGATTCGGCGGTCTATCTGTGTTTTAACTGCATAAGCTTCATCATCACTTACATCAGGCAGCAGCTTATGGAGCATAGCCTGATCAACTGTGCCGAATGTGTGCAGAAGATACGCAAGCGCCATTCTTCCGGGTTTTCGCACTGCAGCATCACCGCCGGGTAGATTCACATAAGCCAGGTGGGCGTATCGTCGGAAATCCGTATAGTCAGCCTGCAGAAATTCGCTTCCCCATATGTTGCCATCTACTCCATATCCCGTACCATCAAAAGCGACTCCCAAAACTGGTCCGTTTAATCTGTTTTCTGCCATACAACTTGCGATATGGGCATGGTGGTGCTGAACAGCAATAGTATGCGGGGCACCGAGTGACAGGGCATAGTCTGTTGAGTGGTATCCGGGGTGCATGTCGTGCGCGACTATCTCCGGTCTGACATCGAAGAAACTGCAGAAATGGTCGACTGCACGCTTGTAGTGCTCCATCGTTGCCACATTTTCAAGGTCTCCCAGGTGCTGACTGACCAGAGCGAGTTTGTCCTTGGTGACACAAAATGTGCTCTTAAGGTCCCCTCCACAGGCCAGGATCTGGGGCATAGTTTTGTGCATTTCGATAGGCCTTGGAACATATCCCCGGGCGCGCCTCAAGACCATCGGCAGTCCTCTAAATGTCCTGGCGACTGAGTCATCACAGGGCAGATGGATCGGTCTGTTGTTGGACAATATATGATCAGCTATATGGTGAAGCCGGTCTTTAACTTCTGAGTCGATATGAACTATCGGCTCCTCGCTCAAGTTGCCGCTGGTCATTACCAGGGTCGCCGGAGCTTTGGACATCAATATGTGATGCAGCGGCGTGTAAGGGAGCATTATCCCAAGGTGAGTAATTCCGGACGCTACGAATGGAGATATACCGCTGTCAGTGCGGGCTGGCATGAGCACGATTGGCCTTTCGGGTGAATGCAGGAGTGTTTCGGACGTTGTATCCACTTCGCAGATACGGCGGACTTCGTCCATGTCTCTGCACATAAGGGCGAACGGTTTGCCACCGCGTCCTTTGCGCTGCCTCAGTTTACGGACTGCATCAGTATTCCGGGCGTCGCAGGCCAGGTGGTAACCTCCGAGGCCTTTGATGGCCAGAATATCTCCCTGCTCAAGCATGCTGACTGCTTGGGAGATGATCTCGCTGTCACCGGGTTCTATATCTCCATCAAGCATCAAGTGCGGTCCACAGACCGGGCAGGCGTTGGGTTGAGCGTGGAACCGGCGGTCCATAGGATCGGTATATTCAGCCTCACATTCCGGACACATCGGGAACATGCTCATAGTTGTGTTCGGGCGATCATATGGGACGCCCTTGATGATCGTGAACCTTGGTCCGCAGTTGGTGCAGTTGGTGAATGGATATCCAAATCTTCGGTTGCCAGGTGTGGATATATCAGCCATACAGTCAGGACAGGTAGCGATGTCCGGCGGGATTGTCGTGCGCACCTCGGACAGACCTACACTGTGTTTGATCACGAATATCTCTTCCCCGAGGGGTTCAACCGGTTCCACCTGCAGGTCGTATATTGCTGCCAGCGGTGGGATATCCGAGGGGAAGGAATCCAGAAACCGGAGGATATCCGGTTTCTTTCCCTCAATCTCAATTAGTACACCATCACTCGTATTGCAGACCCAACCGGTAAGGTTGCATTTATGTGCACGTTGATAGACGAACGGGCGGAACCCGACTCCCTGGACGGTGCCCTGGACTGTTATGCGCGATCTTGTGGGTTGATCGATGGAGATGTCTATCATTATGCTATCCTGCTAATTTTGTCAAAACAAAACCCGTGTAAAAATCATAACGCTTGATGGTTTCAGAATTGAGATGAGGATATATATATCCTGAATCTATTTGAAGCCTTTTCAAGTAGAAGTTTCAGTTAATCCGTTTTATTCACCAAACTTCGCTTTTACCTGGTAGTAGAGGCAAAAGCTGAATTAGTCATGAATAATACGGGTGAATCATTCGAACTTATTGATACTGGTTACTGTGTCACTTCACCAGATCAGATTTTTCCTTTTCAATGGGATCTTCTTCTATGATGGTGCGGGTTGATTTCTTGAACTCCCGCAGTCCTTCACCTAATGAACGCCCTATTTCGGGCAGTTTCTTGGCGCCGAAAAGTACACCTACTATAAGCAGGATGATGATGATCTCTTGTCCCCCAAGTCCAAACATGTTGTATCCTCCGATGGTTTTATGATGATAGTATCCGTAAAGCCTTTTTCTGAAACTTATACGGATATCCTTGTGTAGTCTGTAATCAACTGTTCTTCCTGGCTCATCCAGCGGCTGGCGATATCTCTTGCTGCCTGAACCAATGTAGGCAGTGCGGCTTTTACCGATGGCGTAAGCTCCAGTCCAAAATCTATAGTCTCTGGTTCTACTCCCAGCATTGCAATCTGGGGTCTTTTCTTCTCAGGCAGGAATCTGAACACAGCCAGTAAATTCAGCTCATGCAGGGATTCCTGATGTGCATTTTCCTGCACATCATCCAGTCCGAAAGAATAGACGCTGCCGGGAGCATTCCCGGCTTGCATTGCATCTATAGCGATGATTTTATCAGCCCACTCGAATAGATGAAGGGCGTCGAGGACGGCAGTACCGACCTCGACGACCAATGTTCCCGGTGGCGGTGATTTCTGCAGTTCATTAACTGCATGCACGCCAATGCCATCATCCATTAGGAGGCTGTTTCCAAGACCTACTATCAGGATTTTGGGACCCGGGAGATTATTCATGAGAATGACTCTCTTCATGACTGTGAGAATGAGCATGTCCATCACCATGATCGTGAGTATAGATCTCGTTCTCACCATGGTAGTGTCCGAGCGTGAATATCTTCGCATCATCTGAGGCTTTCATAACATGCACAGCACACGAAAGACACGGGTCGAAGGAGTGGATAACCCGGACTACTTCAACAGGTTCGTCAACGTTCTTTACTGGAGTCCCAATCAGGGCTTGTTCTATAGGACCTCGGACTCCTGCACTGTCTCTTGGAGATGCATTCCAGCAAGTTGGTGTTACTACCTGGTAACGTGCGATCTTGCCATTAGTTATCTGCACCCAGTGGCCTAATGCGCCTCTTGGGGCTTCCGTTAGTCCGTATGTAGTTGCAGATGTGGGAGCTGGAGTGGACACATGAACGGGTCCACCTACAACAAGCTGGCCTAACCATGTCAGCATTCCCTGGGCTACTTTCAATGTCTCATAAGCCCGTGCAAGGTGTCTATCCATTACGGATATACCACGTCTATAATCTCCATTGACCCACATCCTGGCCAGCGGGCCAGTCTCGTAGGGCAGGTTAGAGTATCTTGGAGCTTTGAGCCATGAGTATGCGCCATTCTTTGGATACTGTGGTAGTGTTTGTCCAGCAGATGGTTTCAAGTTGTTACTGGTGTTGTTATACCAGGAATAGGTAACTTGTTCAGCAATTGCGTTGACATCAACGGTCTGAATTGAGGTTGAACCTTTTAGTGCTCTTCCTCTTTTAAGCAGCTTTTTGGTACCTGCTGAATCCTGATCGAACACTCCGAAAGCAAGTAGATTGGTTACTCCCTTGCCTTTACTCAGATAGTCGCTGTATTTGTTAGCCAGAATCTGGGCATCAGGAATGTAAACGTTGTTGATGAACGTTATCAGCTCTGTCAAGTAGGCTCTGAATTTGGTAATTCTGTCAGCCCTTACTGTTGTCGTAAATCCACCCGGGATGTATGTCGGAGGGTCAGGCAGACGTCCACCGAACAGAGCACCCATTTCGTGGGCTTTGCGTCTCATATCCAGAGCAGTCACATAGTGTCCGACAAGAGTGTTTGTAGTTACTGCGTCAAAACGTTTGTCGACGCTCCAGCTGGGCTGCCACGGCGGCATATTTGGGCCGTCAATGTAGTCCGGAAGGGTCAGATGGTAGAAATGCAGAATATGCGACTGAATGAAGTTGCTTCCCAGCACTAGATTCCGCATTATCCTGGCATTGCTTGGCGCTACTACCTTGTATGCAGCGTCGAGTGCATTAATTGCAGCTAAACCGTGAGAAACCGGGCATACACCGCAGATCCTCTGGGTTATGTGCTGTGCATCTCGTGGGTCTCGATTCACTAGAATCGACTCAAATCCTCTGAAAAGTGTGCCTGTGGCCCAGGCATCCACAACCTGTTGAACACCGTTAACGATCTCTGTTCTGACCTCAATTTTCATGTGGCCTTCTAAACGGGTCACAGGATCGATGGTAGTCACTATTGCCATGTGTAAATCTCCTTATTGAGTGTCAGTCCCATTAATCGTTGTCTTTGTAGAATGGTTTTGTGCCTGGGAACGTTGGTTCGGTACATCCGTAACAGGGTGCATTTGCATCAATACACCAGTTAGCTCTGTTGTTCCATAGCACTGTAGGACAGTTGGCTTTTGTCTCTGGTCCACGACAACCGAGTTCCTTAAGACATTTGCCATCAACTCCAAAATTCTTAGTCTCGCCTCTTTCTTTACGGGGACAAATTTCGTGTATTTTTCGACCGTAAAGAGCGGTTGGACGTCCATAAGAATCCAGAGTGACTGTGTTGTTAATAAGAAGTTGCACTAATGCCCAGGTGATCCAGTCCGGATGTGGAGGACAACCAGCGACATTGACTGTGGTCTTGCCTGTGACTGCTTTAACCCCTTTGACTCCGGTTGGGTTAGGAGGTGCAGCAGATACACCGCCCCAGGCGGCGCATGTTCCTATACATACTACTTGGAGGGCACGTGCAGCGAGGTCAGTCACAGCTGCCTGGAATGTCACATCCTCTCCATTGTATGACCACGCCCAGCAGGTAGCTCCGCCGAATGCAGTTGGGACTCCACCTTCTACAACCAGTATGTAATTATCAGAATTGTAGACTTCTTCTACGACATTGACTGCAGATTCGCCTGCAAGTGCCATCATATTCGGGTGGTACTGAAGGTTGATAAAGTTCACTAGGATATCAGCTGCAGATGTGGGAGCTGATGCCGAAATCCTGTTCAGAAATGATACTGAGCATCCTGTGCATCCGCTTCCCTGCAGCCATATTACAGTGGGAGCATTGGGATTTGCCAGGGCTTCTTCAAGCTGGCCTAATTCAGTGGTTGAAATACCCAATGCGGCTGCCGAGACTCCGCAATACTTCAAGAAATCTCTGCGAGATATTTTCACTGTCATTTACCTCCGATTGAACCGTGTTTTACGTTCGAACCGTTTTTGTGTCTGTATTTGGATTTGTTGCGAAGGCAGGTTAATAACACTGCCAAGTGACTTCAATTGACCTAATACGGGCTAAACAGATTGTTCCGACTTTTCCGAATCCTCGCTGGAACTGGTGATTTCGTCCGGCGTTAATTCGAGTCGTTTTTTCGGGAAGCACTTTGCTCCGCTCTTCTCTTTGGGGTCCTCAGTAATCTTCAGGAGACCGCCCAGACCTCCTGCAAATCCCAGGGCCATCGGAAGTGCATCCGCTACATCGCGCAGGCTCTTAGCCAGCATTTCACGACGATCCATTCACTCACCTCCTTTTAAATGTCACAAATGACTCAAAAGCAAACTAAAGAGTTAGGAATAGTCCAGTATTATTTTAAGACGACACAGTATAAGTATTGTTCCTTATATCTTGAAAAATATTTCGTATGCCGCTCAGAGTAGTCAAGTATAATATTCGTGTGCAGAATAACCCTATGTTTGATATATGGATTGTAGTGCATATTGAATATTTGGTATTGTTGCAAGCTCGATTGCTAGCGTTCAAGCATAGTAATTGGCTTGAATGGTTGCCAGCTACAGTGAATATTGCTGATACTTCAAGTAACCAGTAGCCTGTGTGTTGCTACACTATATCCCTTACTAGACATAAGTAATTATACTAATACAGATAGGAATATGCAATGCTAGCACAGAACGTAAAGATATACAAAACAGGTAAATAATAATGACAATACTATGCGCTGGTATTTGTTATACAGATAAAAGATTCCCTAATGGTTGTAAGATATGATTGGAACGACTATACGTTTCAGATAATGAATTATTCCAGCAATGAATATTCACCAGCCTTGCAGTCTATACCTTAGTATTTAGATAGAAAAAAATAGGTAATATATTTTTTGTAGTAGTAAATCAATCCGGCTGAATGCAACAATAACGGTCAGTATAGTCATGTATCGCTACCGTCTACAATATTCCATAAACCTTGAGCGTTTTAGAAGTCATAGAGCGTAGGATGACTACATACTCAAAACAATAGCATGCAGCCTTATCATTTATAATGAGAGATTCCTGAAAATAGGAGCAGAAACATTTGCCGGGGAAGTTTCCAGTGCTCACATAAACTTGTAAATCTATGGCTATATACTTTATTCCGTATACCAGACAGGTTTATACATAAAAAAAGAAAAATATCCGTATATGTGAATGAGATATCCTTCATGATCTATATGTGGACAATTTCTGCGATATGTGAAGCTGGATTGAGCCGCAAAGGCGCTAAGAATGGGAATATTTTATCGTCCTGTTTAAAGTTCTTCAGTCACTTATACCAAATTAATCTACAAAACACAGAAGAGGCAGAATCACTGTTCCTTCTTAGCGTCTTTGCGGCTTTGCGTGAGAATTATAATGCTGTCGTATTACTCATTCTAAATCCTAAGCAGTATTTTCTCTGCAGACGATATAGACCTTCTCTGATAATTATAGGTCCTGCAGAGAGTAATGTGTATCGAATGTTAGTTGAGTAACGATTGGATTGTCTGCAACTGCTGGTTGCAAAGAGGGTAGTGTCATCTTATTCTGAATACTTTCCCTCTCGGTACAAATGGCAGTGTGCGGCCTTCGGGGAGCAGGATACCGTGGTCTCGTTTGATACGCAAACGGTCGCAGAATCCGTCTGTGATTACCAATATAGGTCCGGTTTTTGGAAAGTCTTCAGCCTTTTCGAGCAAGTTAATGCCCGGCTGCAGGACTGTCCCGCCTCTGCCTTTTATCTTTACATGTCCGGCAATGTCCTCCGGGGACATATAGCCCTGGTCGTATGTGGCTGCATCGCAGAAGACCACTCTGACCATTGGCACATCCCTGGATATGCTATAGCTGGCGATGGCTCCGAGCGCTTTACCCAGAGTTGCTCTGTCCATCGATCCCGACGTGTCCAGCACTACGCCGAATGTCCTGCCATCTTCAGCTCCAAATGCCGGGAAATATCTTGGCCTGGGGATGTCCGGAGTAGATGATTGCCTGCGGCTGGGCCTTGCATATGTGCGGAGTCTTTCCAGCGGTGCAAAATGATCATCGAACCATTCAGCCAACTCCACATCCCAGGGGATCGGCGGCTGCGAGAGCGCACGTATCTCTTCAACCAGTCCTGCCGGCAGGAATCCACGTCCATCACACTCATGATATGCCAAGCCCTGACCCATGCACCGGCGGTACAGGTCATCCAGGGACATTCCCTCATCCCGTTCCCACCAGCCATCCTTGCCGCGTTTTAGAATATCACACGATCCGGAACCTGCCAGGGTCCACAGTTTTCTATAGCGACGAAGATCGGTAGCTATCCGGTCATAGATCGATTCAGCGGATTCACCCTTCAAGTCCGGATCATACAGCGCCCCGACTTTAGGTAACTCACCGAGTCCCATCTCAACCAGCCAGCCGTTGATTACATAGTCACAAGCGACATTCCACAGGAACGCGTCGCGTCCGCGCTGCCTGGCATCGTGCCGGAGGCCCACATGCAGAAGTTCGTGGGCTACAACAAACCGGGCTTCGTGGTCATCCAACCCGGCAGCAGGATTGATGAAGACTTCTTTGGACTGTGCATCTACTGCAGCGATAGATATCCCGAGTTGAATACAAAGCTTTGGGTCTTCAACTATCTGAAAATTGGCAGCCATCGCACCCAGCAGGGGATAACTGCTGATAATCCAGTTGAGTGCACGGCGGGCAGGTGTCATAGCCTGGTTGGAAACTCCGAGAGATTCATCAACTCCGGCAGCAACGTTTATAGCACTGGTAATAGCAGCAGACAATCCAATCCCGAAAAGGGCTGTCCAGTCAGTATTGCGGCTGCTATAACTGGACTCACGGAAAAGCATGTCTTGGTGCTGACTACTTGCAGTGCCGCATTGCTGGGCTTCCGGCGGAATACCATTATCGCAAAATGCCTTGTATATTTTGTCTTCCGTGTTGCCGGGAAATCCAGGATCGCTATTGATATCTGATGGAGCCCGTCCGAGCTTCAAGTCTTTCAGGAACTTTGCAGTAAAGCAATCACAAGCGGTGTTCCATTCTACAGGTCTGTGCTTTTCTTGGAAATGCCCCAGGCCTAGATGAAGCAGGCAATGGGCAATAACATACACCCATTGTTCAGGCTCAGCCTTGCGTTTTGGATTGGCATAGATAGACCCATTACTCGTTACCACAGCCCATCCATCAGTATTAGCGGGGACAGATATTTCCCATGCGAATGCATCCCTATAGACGTGCGCCCTTGTCATTAATGGGGCAAACATCGGGTGGTATTTTACGGTGTAGTACCCCTTCAAAAAATTCTGCTCAGCAACATCCTGTGGATTGTTAGTTTTCCGACGCCTCCTAGCCATTTTTCTTCTCTGCCAGTCTTGGCAAGTCCCGGATGACCTCTACTACAAACCATGCCGGCAGCGATTCGGTATTCTCGATATTGGCTACTACCATCTGGGCTATCTCCAGGCTGATTGTTGCCAGATCCTTGATTAATACTTTAGCTGTAATGGCCAGTTCCCGACTACTAGGGCTAACCGCTGCAATGTCTTCCGGTAACTCTTTTATAAGTTGAGATCTGAATGATTGTGCCAGGAAATACAGCACATCTCTATCCTCAGCTTCCCGTGGCCAACCGGTCTCACCTTTCATAATAGACGCCAGCCGGTACCTGCTGCGGATCTGTTTCACGAATGCCTTGAACTGCCCTGAGTGATTCGGTGATAAGCACCCGTACGCCAGGATCTCCAGAGTCTCATCGGTGATATTCTCACCGTAGGAATGCAGGGCATCGCTGAGCATATGCCAGGACCTAGGACTGGAAAAACACTCTTCGTGTTTGGGTGGTTGACTCCAGAGGTGATCAGGTCGGGTCTGGATATACTCTATCACCAGCGGATGGATGCCATTGGCAATTGCCCATTCCAACCAATCCCGGTGAGAGACTTTCAGATGCACATGCACCATTCTATTCAGCAGTGCCGAGGACATAGGCTTAACAATAGCACTGTCCTGTGCCCTGTTACCTGCGCCAATGACAATTGAACCCTCAGGCAGGTAGTATTCTCCGATCCTTCTTTCGTGGATCAAGCTGTAGAACGCTTTCTGAACCTCATGTGAACAAGCATTGAGTTCATCCAGGAAAAGACAATATGGTTCCTTGCGGGCAATTGAGCTGGGAGGACAAAACCGGCTGGTGCCATCGATGATCTGAGGCACCCCAATGATATCCTCAGGCGCAAGCTGACTTCCAAGCAAAGAAACGCAAGGCAGCCCAAGCTGCTCCGCAAACTGCACCACCAGCGAAGACTTCCCGGTCCCAGGCGCTCCCCAAATAAACACCGGCCGAACCAACGCAACATTCAAGAGGAATCCGGATAACTGTTTCTGAGATATGTTAAAAGCTGAGTTCATGATTAGGTATGCCTTTTATTTGTGAGGTTTCAATAAGGCGGTTAATCACTGCCGTAATATATAGGACGTTTGTTTGCTCGAAGTATTGTTTTATGGAGCGAGAGAGTTGTGGGAATATTTACTTCTGCAAAATGGCCGGAGCATCCGAATCTGTTTTATCATCTTTATCCACAAGACTGATGTTGACCCTCTTGCCCAATGCAGTCGCGATTCTTGTGAGCATCGTCAGTGAGTGCCCTGTGTAGTCAGAATCTTCCAAACGCACTATTGTAGAATGTGATGTGCCGATCAACTTCGCAAGATCACGCTGAGAGAGCCCGGCTTCTTTTCTGGTGTCATAAATAGTCTGAGCAACACGCGCATTGACGATCTCACGCTCAATCCTCTGCCGCATCTGCGGATCATCACCTATCTGCTTATCGATTATTTCAAGAGCATTATCAGTCCTGCGCATTTTTTTGCCCCGCTCCTCACAGCCTGTCAAATGGCGTGTGTCAACAATAAGGATTACTCTACCTTCTCACACAAATACACTCCAAACACACCGCCTGAATAGTCTGCGCTGATTATTTTGAAGCCGGTTTGTTTGAACATCTCTTCCAGCAGCCAGGACATAGTTGAGTGTTCGTCGCGGATGTGGTTTTGGCAGTTTGTGGCGTTTTCCGGGCCTACGGCTTCTACCCAGGCATCGAGCACTTGTTCATACTGGTCCGGAGGGAAAGAGAAGACTACATCCCTTATGAACAATCTTCCGCCGGGCTTGAGCATGTCATGTATCCTGCCTAACGCTACTACTTTCCAGAAGTCCGGCAGGTGATGGAAGGCAAGCTGGGTTGCTACTATATCTACAGGTCCATCAGTGTGCTCATAGGAGAGAAAACCAGCCCTGTGGAACTCAATATTTTCTATGTTGCGGGATTTTACTTTTGCATGGGCGTAATCGAGCATCATCTCAGATATATCGACTGCATGCACCTTTCGGCACATACCTGCAGCAGCTATGCTGAGTTCACAGGTCCCGCAGCCGAATTCTATCATCGTGCTTTCCGGGGTTATTCCGAGTTGGGAGAAAGTGTCTGCTACCTCTTTCGGAATATCTCGAAGCTTGTGCATGCGTTCGTCATACTGCCGGACTTCATCTATTGAGTTGTAATCAGTGCCGATTTGTTTGAATTCGTCATAATACCAGGCTGGTTTCTCGGACATTGGAAAAAATACCCTTCGTAACTATTCAGAGTTGCTGGTATATGTCATCCTGAGGAACGAAGGATCTGCTTTTCTGTTCGGAAAAAGCAGATCCTTCGTTCCTCAGGATGACAAAATTCCCATACTCTGAGCAGTTACTACCTTTCATTTGTATAAATATCTACCCCTACGGTGCTTCTAATTCAGTTATCTTGGTCTTTGCAATATCTATCCATTCGGTATCCTTTGGGGATGCTAGTTTAATGAATTGCTTGTAGTCGGCAATTGCTTTGTCCTTGTCACCTCTGGCTGCATAGACCTGAGCGCGACCGTAGTATGGATATGCGTCCTTGGGATTGAGCTCGATAGTCTTGTTGAAGTCTAGCATAGCTTTACCGGTCTCACCTACAGCAAAATATGCGCCGCCACGGTTATTGTAGGCGTTTGCATTATCAGGTTTGAGTTCAATTGCTTTCGTGTAGTCCCTGATGGCGTCTTCGTTGTCATTTTTAGCTGTATATGAAACGCCGCGGTTATAGTAGGCATCTACATAGTTAGGATTGATCTCAATTGTCTTTCCATAATCTGCAATTGCACTGTCATGGTCACCTTTTCCAGCGTAAGCAATACCTCTATTGTAGTAAGCTTCTACATAATCCGGACTGAGCTCGATTGCTCTGTTATAGTCAACAATGCTCTTTTCGTATTCACCCTGCATTGAATAGGTAATACCCCGGTTGTTGTATGTATAGGGCAGATTAGGGTCCAGCTCGATTGCCTTATTGTAATCCGCTATGGCCTTATCGGTTTCATGTTTGCAATCGTATGCATATCCACGGTTATTGTAAGCCAGGGCGCAGTCAGGCTGTAGTTTTATAGCCTTGTTATAGTCCAGGATAGCTTTATCATAGCTTCCTGTTTCACGATACGAGTTCCCACGGTTTATATAGGCATCCGTATAAGTCGAATCGAGTTTGATTGCTTCGGTGTATGCTGGAATTGCCAGTGCAGGTTTGTTTTTGTTCTGAAAGTCCAATCCCTTTGCAAACCACTGATAGGCTTTGTTGGATTTTGCCGGGGCTTCTTCGATTGCTTTGGTCTCAGCCGCGGTTGCGCTGCTACCGATGGATTCTATCAGCTGTCCCACGAGATCAGCCTGCATATCGAACACATCATCCATCTTTCCGACGACTTCAGCTGACTTGCTGGATGTTGCAGTCTCGACTTCCAATACTCGCGCATCGACTTTGAGTTTATCTCCGGCTTTCTGATAACTGCCGATAATCACATGCCCAGCCCCCGATAGTTTACCGAGTTTTCTAGCTTTTGCCGGGTCAGACAATGCACTGTTCTGCAGTTTCAGTTCCTTCATCGCTTGAGATAGCTGAGTTCTCTCGACATACTGAATCCCCGAAACTCTGCAGAGTTTGGTTGCAATCGTCTCCGCGAATCCCGCACCGATCCAGTCGATCTGGGGGTTCTTCGAGAGATTCACAAACGGCAACACAGCCACCGTTGTCACTTCACTGGCATTGACCGTGCAAGCCAATGCCAGCAACACAATGGACATAGTAATGACTACTGCTGATAAAATCCGCATGATGTTATCTGCCTCCAGGGGGGATGCTAGAGATTTGTAGCGACATTTAAACGATCATACACCAGAGCGATGTAGAATTCAATTAATGCGGTTTTGGGGTTTTTTGTTTCTCACGCAAAGCCGCAAAGACGCTAAGAAGGGAGAACTGATCTGTCTTTTATTTACTTTGTGGATAAATACCACTAAAAGTAGTGTATCATCACTCATTATTGGAACCTGCGTTTTTTCTTTGCGCCTTTGCGGCTTTGCGTGAGAATTTATCCCTTTCCGAAACTGTGAACTAAGGGGTCACAGTCGCCCAGACGAACTCGATTTTGTCGAATCCCAGGCTTTGGAGCAGGTTGCGGAGGTTGGTCTCGGCATTAGCTTTAGCTGTAGTCATTACTTCACCTGTTGAAGCTGCCTCGCGTGCGTTGGACTGGGCCTGTAGTCTTGCCTGACGCTCCAGGTCTTTGTCCGGGTGGAACATCAACCAGCCTTGCTCACGGTTATAGACATGTGAATTGTCATCATCTATCCGGACGGTGAACAGCTCAGGCTGAGGGAGGGTTATAGTTACTGAATTCGATGCTACATGGACATCTGAAGTGGACATTCGGCTGAGGTCTACTCCTGCAACGACTTCGGTCTGCACCATCATCTGCAAATCGTCCTTTGCCAGGAAGTCCGGGAATATAGTGGAATTGGACTTGGCTTCGACTATCTGTCTGCTGACCTGCCTGGCAGTCTCCATCCGGTTCAGGGCTTGCAGCCTTTCAACTATCACTGGTGCTGGTGTTGTGACGACCGTAATCCGCTTGCCCAGGTTTTGAAATACACGATGCGCCATCTGCAAGAATCCAGGCCCCAGCGAGGAGCTCATAACCAGGAACGCAAGTATACCACCTACAACAACCGCAACCGGCACTTTCAGGTGTTTTGTCAGATAGGAGAGAATAGTCTGCTTCATATTTATACCTCACTGGCCCATTCCATTGTACGCCCGGACATGGGGCAGGGTCAAACACGTAAGAGTGTTATCTGCCTATTACACAAAGGCTAATTACCGAGTGTGAAGAGAATCAATCCCCCTAACCCCCTCCTCCAAGGGGGAATTGCATGGTATCGATCTGCAAGATTGATTATTATGCAAAGCCATAGCCATCTATATATCAGAGACGTTAGCAATGTATGTATATGAAGGTAAATGTAAAGCAGTGTCTAATCTGATTATCATTAATATTAATAAGGTGAAGAGAATGAAGTCCTGTATAGCTGCAATATTAACTGCGTTGGTGTGTGGTTGTCTAGCGACGAGTTCCTGGGGACAGAACTGGGGTGATGGGTTTGATAAATCCAAATCTGTCTCAGACCAGTGGATCAATACCGGGGGTATGAAGATAGATGAAACCGGTGGGTTCAAGCAGTCCGGAGCATTAACTGGAGCTGCGGACGGACACCGGTATGGGACAATTTGGAGGAAGACGCCTAACAGTAAGTCCATAGAAATGACAGCCCGGATCAAGGTTGGTTTAGCTGGAGAATGGACCGGAGCTGTTATAGGTTTTAGTATAGGAATACAGGGTGATGTCGGAAACCCTCTGGCACCGGTGTATTCACCTAATGCTGCACCGGCTGGCAATTATCTCGGGATCAGGAAAGTTGAGCCTCGGGGCGATGAGAAGGCATATGCGCAATTGCAGCTGGCTTATGTAGATCCTTACTGCGGTCAGACATTGCCATACCGGCTTGGGAAACTCGATTTGAACACCTGGTATGAAGTCAAATTGCAGACTTGGCAGAGTGACGGGGCTTATCTGGCAACAGCATATTACAGGCGTGAGGGTGAGATGAAGTGGACTGATGCCGGGGACAACTGGCCTGGCAAGCGGCACGTAGTTGCATATGAAAGCTTCGAACCGGTGTATGCGGTGGCGATGGTATCTCCGGGCGCTTTTGTAGATGATGTGAATGTGAAATCTATTCCTGCACCTGTGCAGAAGCACTTGTCACCTGCACGGAACGTGAACAAGTATCCGTTTACAATCATATCGCTGAGCTGGAGTTCTCCGGATACTAAGTTCATGCAGGTCAACCTGGCGAATATGGAGAAGACTCCGCTGGACGGTTGGGCGACCTATGCAGCTTATCCTCGGTTGCCTCAGGGTAGGGCGCTTTATGGTTGGGGGACCGGGGATCTGGGCTGGCAGGTGTTTCAGAATATTAGAGCAACCCGCGACCAGATTCAGCCTGCAATAGACGATCTGAAGTCGATCAGCCAGAGCCGTTTCCGCAGCAACTATATAGCCAATGTCTCTTACCTGACGACTCCAACGATGGACTGGTTCGATGATGCCTGGTGGGCAAATATTGCAGAGAATGCAAAATTGCAGGGAGCCCTGGCGAAAGAGGGTGGTTGCGAGGGGATATTATTCGACCCTGAGATGTACGGATGCTCATTCTGGGGCTGGCCATCGCTCAGCAAAGAGCTGATATACAAAGGTAAGACTTATAAACAGGTGCAAGCCAAGGTCAGGCAGAGGGGCAGGGAATACATCCGTGCTATCAATTCAGAGTATCCAGGGATCTGCATAATCTCTATTCATGCCTGGGATACAGCACTGCGCTACGAAGACCCTCGATCCACCAAAGCAACTCTGCAGGATAAATACTACGGTTTGCTGCCTGCTTTCCTGGATGGAATGCTTGAAGGGTCAGATGACAAAACGGTCATTATCGACGGGTGTGAGGCTACCTACTGGGTAGATGCTTTCCCGGATTTTGTTGAAAGAGCCCAGGCTGTGCGGACTGAGTGCATTAAACTGAGCGAAGTGCCTGCACTGTTCAAAAAGAAGGTAAGGATAGGGTTTGCGATATATCTAGACGTCGACTGGCGCGGAATACCCTGGAACTCCGATGTTCCTAAAGTCAACCACTGGACTCCGGAGAGGCTTGCACAGGTTGTAGGGAATGCACTGGCAGCTGGTGATGGAATAGTCTGGATATACAGCGAGACAGCCACCTGGCACTTCAACTCCCCACAGCAGACCATGGCTCCATATGTTAGAGACGTAGGCTGGCACGGTGCCGCGGTAAAATATGTACAAGACGGATACCGTGAAGCCCTGGACAAAGCCCGCAAACGCGCTACAGAACTACGGACCAAATACGGTAGGTAGCTTTATCTTTTTTAACCACGGAATACACGGAATACACGGAATACACGGAAAAGAAGGGGATATATTTGTGCTGGTTATTAGCTATGGCCGGAACAATAAACAGATAAGGCTCAGAAAACAATATGGATAATTCAAAGCTGATTCTTAATTCCCTTTCCGTGTATTCCGTGTATTCCGTGGTTAAATAAAGAGGTAATCAGGCTTCATTTGTCGAAATAGGAGCGTAGTTGTCTGTTCCGCGATGGATGCGGTTTGTGATACCGATGGAGGTAACAATTAACGTGAAAAAGGTTCTATTATTAACACTACTGACTCTTTCTCTGGCTATTCTGGCTTCTCAGGTAACTGCTGCAGAAGTAAAGAATCCCCGGTTTGTGCAGGACCGGTTTGCTATAGGGTTCTGGGTTGATCCCCCTGCAGATCAGATCACTAATGCCCGCTATAAAGAAATCGCAGAGGCTAATTTTAACTTTGTGCTTGGACCTTTTGGCCCTAAGAACGAAAAAGACGTTGCAAAGCAGCTTGCTCTCTGTAAGAAATTTGGAATGAAAGCAATCGTAACCGGAGATTTTAGAAATCCAACCAAACTGCCGGAACATCCTGCTTGCTGGGGTTATCATCTTGTAGATGAACCGACTGCAGGAGCAATTCCTGAAATAAGGAAATGGGTAGATGGCATCCGCCAAAACCGCCCAGGCAAGCTTGCATATTTCAACTTACTGCCTGACTATGCACCATTGTCTGTATATGGAACCCCTTCATATGATGAGTATGTTGGAAAATTTGCCAGAGAGACAAGATGCGATGTGTTATGTATGGACTACTATCCGTGGTTGAGTCCGACTGCTGATGGCAGAGATGGATACTGCGGCAACCTTGCAGTTATGCGCAAACATGCTCTGGCTAATAATATCCCCTGGTGGAACTTCTTCAATATTATGCCGTTCGGACCTCATTACGACCCCACGGAATCCCACGTCCGCTGGCAGATTTATTCATCCCTGGCATATGGAGCAAAGGGTGTTTTGTATTTCTGTTACTGGACACCAGTCAGCCCGGAATTCCCGAAGGGTGGGGCGATTATTACAGCTGAAGGCAAGCGTACCAGGCACTATGATCAGGCCAAACGCATCAACGCCTGTCTGAAAAATCTTGGTCCTACTCTGATGAAGCTGACCAGCACTGATGTGATCCGTATCAAACCAACTGATGATGCTGCCAAGCTGCTTGCAGGAACTCCAATCAAAAATATCACCGGTGGTGGAGATTATTTGATAGGTGTATTCAAGCACGAGGACGGACGCCGTGTTGTGCTGCTGAATAACTACGACCACAACTACACAACATGGCCGACAGTTGAGTTCAATGTCCCTGATGCCAAAGTAACTGAAGTTGATCAGTTAGACGGGAAACAAAAGCCGGCAAGGGACGATTCCCCAATAATGCCCGGCCTGCAGTTAGGTCTGGACAGCGGAGAAGGAAGACTGTTCCTGCTGCCTGCAAACTAGCTTTGATGACTTGGAAGGATATAATTATCCGCAGATTTCGCAGATTTACGCAGATTTTTCAGAAAAGAAAACTGTAAAATGGCTTAACACGCAACATTCAGAACATGTCACATCCGTCATACTTGGAAAATTGATCTGTGGATATAAATAAGATGCGTTCATCCTGCCTGGAATATCAGAGTTAATGCACCTATTTTATTTTCCCAGAAAATCTGCGTAAATCTGCGAAATCTGCGGATAATTGTTTTTTGATATGTTCGTTCTGGGCATTGATATCCAGGGTTGATTGGGATTTGGAAACATATATAGTATTAGATAGAGGACGCAGAGAATATTGCTCTGCGTCCTCCGCATATTTCGTGGATGCTATTTGTGGGGGTGTTGGATATGTTACGTTTTCGATATTCTCTGGTGTTCGTTTGCTTGCTTCTGTCTGCTCTAGTTGTCTCAGGATATTCTGCTGAGAGTGAGAAAAAGCTGTTCTCTGTGGATATTCTTGAACCGGTTTATCGTCAGAATATCTACGCCACTCAGAAAACTCCCGCGATTGTATTCGCAATAAAACCGGCAAATGGACAGACTGCTGCTTCCGCTGCGTATGCGCTTTTAGGTGATGATGGTAAACAGATACGCGGAGGGAAAGCTGCTGGAAAAGCACTCTTCAGTGCCCAGAAGATAGAAATAAACAAACTCCCGGTTGGAAAATATACTCTCCATGTAAAGATTCTTGATAAATCCGGGGATACGATTGACACCCTGAATACCCCAATCAATAAACTAGCGAAAGCTCCTGGCACCGAAGTCCGTGTCGATGAGAAGCATAATATTCTGGTCAACGGTAAGCCTAAGCTGTTTATCGGATGGTATGGTGACACTCCTACTGAAGACCCACGCAATGATGTTGTTGCCCTGCAGAATATAAATACTCCCAAGGTAATAGAAGACTTGAAAATAGACCAGTGCAGGGAAGTCTGGGAGAAATACGGCATCTACACTGTTATCAGTATTGAATGCGGGAATTTGCTATATACTTTCAGTCTTTGGAAGACACCCGGACATCCTGTGCCCTCGGAGAATACCCGCCTGCTTGCACCAAGTAATGAAGCTGCAGGATTCCTCAAGCAGATTGTAGATAAAGTGAGTGGGGAATCATGGTTCCTTGGATACTATTTGTCGGATGAACCAGAGATCAACAACGTCAAGCCTGAATATCTGGAATCTGTCCACAAACTGATGCAGGAACTTGATCCTTACCATCCTGTGATCATTACAAACGATACAATCGATGGTATCTCAACCCACGGCTACAAGGCCTGTGATATCCTGAACCCTGATCCCTATAACACGAATTGGGACTTTGTTCCGAGCTTTCTGAGGAAAGTGCTGAGTGTGGCGCCTCGTGGGAAAGGTATAATGACAACCCTCTGGCATTCATCCAGTCAGACTCACTTTATCAGGGACTGGGGGACTGAACCTGCATACTCATATAGAGTAATGCGCAGCCAGTATCTGGCGAGTGCAGCTATGGGGAGCCGTGGGTTCACTGCATACACGAGTGCATTCTATATGTCGGAACCTATTCTTCGTTACGGTTTGCCACCTATCTGGAGGGAACTCAGATTTCTAGAGAAAGCATTGGCTAATACGCAGACACCTCCGATAGTAAAATCTGATAAGGAAATGATCTCTTGGATTGGGCTAGCTAATGGCAAGCCATATTTTATCATTGCGAATACCAAGCCAGGAGCGCGAACGGTGCGCATCAGCCACCCATTATTGAAGAAAGTGAAAAGCCTGGATGTTGTCTCGGAAGCACGAAGCCTTAAAGTAAATGCTGGAGCATTCTCCGACCGATTTGCTGAAGGTGATGTGCATGTGTATACGACAGATACTGCTGGTCGGAAACTGATAACAACTTCACAAGCAGAAAAGGATATTGCTGCACAGGAAGCTGTCTGTCGGAAACCGGGCAATGTGCTTCAAGTTGACACAGGTGTACGGGCAAGGGCTATGGCTGGGTTCTATGCTCCCTGGTTTGATCAATATTATTACTACGCTATCAACGGTATCACTGATGACTTGGGCTGGTTCCTATCGCATTCCGGCGGTAAACCATCTTCGCTTGAACTGACACTTCCACAGGTGAAAAATATCTCTCGGGTGGTTATGTATACTCCTAACGTAGCTGATTATGACATCCAGTTTTTTTCTCCTGATGGAACTATGCAAATAGCAGAAATTCGTGGGAATAAGGCTGATATCGCAGAAACCAATTTTCAACCCGCAATCCCAACCTTGAAGTTAAAGGTGACTGTGAGAGGAACTCGACCAGATAGTAAATTGCAAGCTATCGTCCGTGAGTTGGAAGCATATGAGACCCCGGGAAGAGGTTCCGTTACGGACGTAAGAACTCTTCCCAACACTTCACAGCAACCGACCTATATTGTACCTGCGGCGGAGAAAGCGGAACCACTGTCTTTATGGCGTGAAAACTTTACCAACTTCGCAACTACCGAGAAGTTTAATTATGATGGAAAAGACGATAAGTGGTTAGTAAATCCTGAGAAAATGAGAGCGAAACCTATAGCCGGAGGACTTGAGCTGACATGTGTTGATCCTGCAGGTGTCTCGACAATAGCGCATATCTTCCCATATGACAACCAATATCGATATCTACAGGTGAAAATCGACGATATCGAGGGAGAGGGTTACCTGTGGGCTCATCTAAATTTCAGCAACCCCGGAGGTAAACCTGGATTCCGAACAGCATTGCATACCAAACGACCTGGAATCTACACCGTGGACACCTGGTATGTCAACGACGGTTACAGGCAGGGGACGAATAAAGATGCGTATATGACTATTCAGGCTGCAGGTTCATCCAAACAGGCTGATGGAAGCGTAACACCGGGGCCGGTGTTTACTTATGAATATATACAGTTAATGAGGCGGCCAGTTAATGGTCTGGTTGTCACAAAACCTGATGGTTCACCGCTGCCCGATACCCTTAAAGAAAACGACCAGATAATGTATCGTGTTTTGTTGGAAAAGCCTGCTCTGGATGTCACAGTGGAGGCACTCTCCAATCATACTTATACGCTGCTCCCGATAGGTTCTGATCCGGATGTGCAGCTCTATAAAGCAGGGGCAAAGGACGGGCGAGAGTGGGCAGCAGTTGCAACCCTGGGTCCCGGCACCGGCAAATACGACGGCCGCAAAGGCTACCCGATCTGCTTCCGTGCACTAATAGTAGGCGGCACCATAAAACAAACCGCAACCACAATGGACCTGGCTTTTGAGTGATTGGTCGTTTTTGGACAGGATTAACAGGAAGGGAATTAGCAATCTGTCATCCTGGAGCGCAGCGAAGGATCTGCTTTTATATATACCTGACTGTAAAGAACAACAGATCCTTCGCTGCGCTCCAGGATGACAAGATTTGTTCAGCTGACAAACTGCCATTTCCCTTCTTGTTAATCCTGTGTGAATATGAGCTTCTGGTGTTGTCTACCTTATAATTTGGCACTGTTCTTTTAATGATACATGGTGGCTATTGATATATGAAATATGATGTTGCGATAATTGGGGGTGGGGCTGCGGGGATGATGGCGGCTATTGTTGCTTCTGGGAATGGGAAGCGGGTTGTTCTGATTGAACGAAACCCTCAGCTCGGAAGAAAGCTGCTGGCGACTGGCAACGGGCGCTGCAACCTGACTAATAGGTATGTAACAATTGATCGATTTCATGGTAACAACCTGCAGTTCATAGAATCTATTCTCAGCCGGTTTGACCAGAATCAAACACTGGAGTTCTTTCAGGATCTGGGGTTAGTTGTAAAAGAAGAGGACAATGGCAGGATTTTTCCTGTAACTAATCAGGCATCAAGTGTTGCAGCAGTCCTCAGACACCGTCTTGACCGCAATAATGTGGACATATTGCTGGACTCGCTGGTTGTTGGTATTGAGAAGTCATCTGTATGGTCGGTTACTCTGAATAGTGGGGAAGTGATAGAGGCGGACAGTCTCATTATTGCTACAGGGGGTAAGGCGGCACATTACCTGGGTTCAACCGGAGATGGTTGGATGTGGGCTAAGAAGCTTGGACATACGATTACACCTTTCCATGCAGCCCTTGTCCCTGTTGAAACCGTCGAACAGTGGCCGGTTGAACTGCAGGGGATCAAAGTAGAAGCCCGAGTCTGGTCGACCAGTGGCGATGATACTATTACCGAAAGTTGCGGGGATGTTCTGTTTACCAGCTATGGAGTCTCTGGCCCTGGAATAATGGCACAGGCAGGTGCTATTGCACCCGTATTGAACTCAGAAAAGGTTTTACTCCACATTGACATGTTCCCTGAAATGAGCAGGGATCAGCTGGATGGAACTCTTGCCAGGCTGCTTCAGATAGAATGCAGCTTGTCTCTCAGAGATGCCCTAATAGGTCTGCTTCCAGGTGGTATGATACCTGTTATGATAGGCTTAGTCGATCTTGATGTCTCAATGCAGTCAAATACAGTCTCTGAAGAAGAACGCCTGCAGATTGTAGCTGTCTTGAAAGATATGATACTTACTGTTTCAAAGCTGCGTCCATTTAAAGAGGCACAGGTTACAGCTGGCGGGATATGCAGTGAGGAGATAGATCATCACACGCTGGAATCCAAACTTGTAAAAGGGTTATACTTTGCCGGGGAGATGCTGGATGCGGATGGAGACTCCGGAGGGTTCAACTTGCAATGGGCATGGTCAAGCGGATATGTTGCGGGTAATAGCTCAGTAATATTGTAACAATGTCATTCTGAGCCCCCAAGTTGGGGTGCCAACTTATTTCAACTAGAAACCTGTATTGGTTTTGGGAGGCTAAATTGTGGTGCGGGCTTCTAGCCTGCCTCCCCCGGGTTCCTCAGGATGACAAATTCCCGCAACTCTGAACTGTTATTGTTGCGGGACTACCTGGTGGAGAAGATTTGTGATGAAAAGAATATTTATAGCAACAATTTTGCTTGCAGTCGCGTGCTGGTCTTCTGTTAAGGCTGAAGTGTTGATCGATGAGTCATTTGATTCCGCTGCAGTCGGGAGTGATATTGCTGCGTTGGGTTGGACCAATACCCTGGGCAGTATGCTTATCTCTGAAGATATCATAGATTCCGGGCATTCAGTTAAGAACAACGTCGGGGGCTGGTCCAATTATACAAAGGACTTCTCAACCAGAAAACTGGCTGCAAATGAAACAGCCATAATGACCTGGGTGGGAAGAGTTGGTTCTGCATCTACTTCTGATGCTGCGACTGTTGAGATACTGGGTGCTGATCAGCAATGGAACTATGTCTTGTTTAATGGAACATTTGCATCACAGGTGTATAAACCAGGTGTAGGTATCATATCACGAAATGATTATGCTTCGACTCTGAAACAGGCAAAATTCAAGACTGAACTTACGAATAAAGGGTCTAAGTTTTATTATGATACAGAAGCCGGATGGGTACTTGCTCTGTCGAACAGCATAGGTTCGCTTACAGCAGGAAAAGTAGTCATAGCTGCTCTGGGAGCTGGATGGATTGATAGTATGAAATATGAAGTGATCCCTACACCACAGGAAAACCTGTGCCCTAATGTCTATGTCCACTTGCTGCGCTATTCATCTTCTTTGCTCTTCAGCGCTATATCTCCATGGGATGTATCTCCACCTGTGCCTCCAAAGACATTTACTTTAACAATTAAGGATTCAGAGGACAGAGTTGTGCTGACCAGGACAATTCCAGGAGTAAAGGCGCTGTCCGGAGTTGTGATTCCGATTTCGTTTTCCTCTGGTAAATATAGATTGTCAGTCACAGCTCAGTTCAAGAGTGGTATGTCAAAAACAGTAGTAGACAGGGACTGGCAATATACTAAAACACCCAAAAAACCGGTTGTATCTCTCCGCAAAGACGGTGTCTATCTGACTAACGGAAAACCAATATTTCCTTTGGGACTCTACCATGTGAAGAAAGAAGACCTGGAGGAAGTAGCTGGTGCAGGGATAAATATGGCGATGTCACAGCAGGGGACGCCTCTTCCGCCTTCGTGGACTCGTCCAGGCACGGATGAAAGACCTTGGGTCCAACAGCAGAATATTGGCTACGCTGAGGAATGTGCCAGAAATGGTATGCAGTGTATTGCAATGGGTGCATACTATCTTGAACCTGGAAATGCAGATGGGCAGGCGATACTGGAACACTACCGGAACAATCCTGGAATTGGATTCTGGTATGTGATGGATGAACCCGATAGAAGCATCTTTGATAAATGCCAGCGCTGGTATGAGCAGGGAGTAAACTGGGACCCAACTCATCCGTTCTTTATACTGCAGGTTGTTCCAAGTAAAGTATACAGAGATCACGAACGACCTGATATGATCAACTACTACGCAACCACAGCGCAGGCAGGGGATATATTTGCTGTTGACCCTTATCCCCTGGGAAATCTACCTCTCAGGCATGTCTATGATGGTGTTGAAACTGCAGTGAAGAGCGTGTTTGGGAAGAAGCCTGTATGGGCGGTCCTGCAGTCATACTCATTCAAATATAAGAAAGATGGCAGATATGATCCTCCGATGCCTACCGCAGCCCAGCTCAAATGCATGAGCTATCAATCATTGGCAGCAGGCGCTAGAGGTATCCTGTATTACGCTTACGATGACAGCTACCTGAACAATGAGGACTTTATAAGCTTCAACCTGAAAAAAGACTTCTCGGACTTCTGGAAGAATGATTTCATCCCCTGCATGGCTGAGCTAAAAGCAAACTCAAAGATCTGGACAGCCGGATATGCTGCCGGCAGTCCAGTAAATGAAACACCGGCTGTGGTAGTTCAAAAGAAACCCTATCTCCTGAACAAAAGGATCTACATGCTGGTAGTCAATCCGGAAGATACAAAACAATCCGTCCGGGTCCGCCTTCCGGAATCGTGGAGTAAGTCAGGCAAGGCAGCAGACGTCCTCGGTGGCACTCCTGCTTCAATATCATCAGGTGTATTGAAAGACACTTTAGCTCCTATGCGGGCAAAATGCTATGTGATTGGAGAGTAAGGGAGTTTCACGCGGAGACGCGAAGAGCGCGGAGAAGGGGAGACTTGGAGATTTGGAGACAGACTGTGCGGTGGGATTGGTTATGCGGCCTGCAACATATCTTCATCCCTCAGCATACATTCTATCTCCTCCGGAGTCACTGGTGGACTTATTAGATAGCCCTGCAGGAGATCGCAGTTGAGTTCATGCAGGAAACTGAGTTGAGCCAGCGTCTCGACACCTTCAGCGATCACTTTTAAGTTCAAACTCTTCGCCATAGCTATCACAGCCCTGGCAATAGCAGCATCGTCCGGATCTGTTGTAATATTGCTGATAAATGAGCGGTCGATTTTCAGTGCACTGACAGGGAATTGTTTCAAATAGCTGAGCGATGAATAACCTGTCCCAAAGTCATCGATCGATATACCTATGTTCATGTCTTTCAACGTCTGCAGTATCTCGATCATAGATTCCGGGTTCTTCATGAGTATACTCTCTGTAAGCTCAAGGTCGAGATAACAAGGGTCCAGTCCGGTTGTTGTTAGTATGTCACTCAACCAATCCAACATTGCTTCGTTCTGGAATTGGCGGGCGGACATATTGACCGACACTACAATATCCGAATATCCGGCATCGTGCCAGGCCTTGTTCTGTCTGCACGCAGTCTCCATGACAAACTCCCCAATTGCCATAATAAGACCGGTCTCTTCGGCCAAGGGTATAAAGTCTGCAGGAGATACTAATCCCAATTGTGGACTCTGCCATCTGACCAGTGCTTCCGTGCCGACTATTCTTCCACTCGATATCTCGATCTGGGGTTGATATCTGACCAGGAATTCACCTTTATCAATTGCTTTACGGAGTTGCTGCTCAAGATTGACCCGCTCTACTGCGGCGTGGTTGAATGCATCTGTATATATCTGGAAGTTGTTCCGTCCTTCCTCTTTTGCCTTATACATCGCAGTGTCAGCGTTACGTACAAGGGTTTCCGCTGTTTCACCATCATCAGGATATGTACTGATCCCGATGCTTGCTGTAAGAGAGAACTCCTGCCCGTCAATTACGAATGGTTCAGATAAACTTTCCAGTACAAGCGTGGCTATATCCATCGCTTCCACCCGATCTGTGAGTTCACTAATAACAATAGTGAACTCATCACCACCCATTCGTGCCAGTGTGTCACTCTGCTTTACACATCGTCTGAGTCTGTCCGCTGTATCCTGGAGTATTAAATCACCGGTATTGTGTCCCTTGGAATCGTTAATAAATTTGAACCGATCAAGGTCTATAAATAGTACCCCGACCAGCCCCCCAATTCTCGCAGCTTCCTCTATATGTTTGGTCAGTTCGTGGTTAAAAAGCAGTCTGTTGGAAAGTCCCGTAAGCACATCATGGTGAGCCAGGAAATCGAGTTTTCTCTCGTAGGCTTTTTTCTCGGTAATATTGCGTTTGATTGCTATAAAATGTTCAATGACGTCCATATTGTTACTGACAGGGGTAATGTTGACGTCCTCAATGCTAAAAGACCCGTCTTTCCGACGGTTGGTCATTTCACTACACCAGGTTTTTCCTGAGAGTATTGTGCTCCACATATCAGCATAAAAAGGCTTGTTATGAGTGCCGGAGTTTAGAATGCTGGTGCGCTTTCCCAGGACCTCCTGCATTTCATATCCGGTCTGCTGCTCAAATGCGCGGTTTACAAATACAATCGTGCCATCGAGTCTGGTCACCACAATCTGGTCAGATGCCGCGTTCATTGCTGACGTCAGCATACGCAGTTCCATGTTTTTCTGCAACAGGTCGCGGTTGTTTTCTTCCAGTGTCCTTTGCTGTTGCTCGAGTGCCTGGCGGAGGCGGCATTTCTCGACGGCATTGGATACTGCTTTATATAGTATCTGGCTGGTCAGCGAAGATTTCGGGAGATAGTCCGACGCACCTTCTCTCATAGACTGGACTGCAATTGCTTCATCCCCATGTCCGGTAAGTATGATCACAGGACATTCTTCGTTGTGGCTTCTGATAGTCCTGAGGCAATCAATTCCTGTCATCGTACCGAGAAGATAATCGGTGAAAATGAGATCAGCGGGCTTGACGGCAAGGCGCTCAAGACATTCCACTACATTGGGGAATGCCTCCATATCGATACTGCACTCATCTATATCCTCAAGATATCGACGAAGTAGCTCGATGTCGCCGGGATCGTCGTCAATGGCATATACTACATAGTTACTGCTCATATTTACGCTGCTTGGGATGGGGGTAATAATACGATCTGGAACCAGTATTGTTCAAGACTCTCTATTACTTTTGCGAACTGCACCATATCCACTGGTTTTGTTATGAATGAATTGCACCCCAGGTCATAGGAACGGATTATGTCCTGTTCCTGACGTGAAGTAGTGAGTACTACTACTGCCATTCTCCGGAGTTCAGGTTCATGGCGGATTCTCTCCAATACCTGTCTACCATCCATTTTGGGAAGATTCAAGTCCAATAAAATCAAATCGGGTTTCGGTGAAGATACCGGATCCGCATATTTACCTTGACGTAGCAGATAATTGATCGCTTCTTCGCCATCCTCAACGATGTGAAGTTCATTCTTGAGTTTACTCTCCTCAAAAGCTCGCAAGGTGAGTTCCTGATCACCTGGGTCATCTTCTACTAACAGAATTATTGCCGGTTTTGCATCAAGCTGCATCATTTAGCTCCTCTAGATTATTTTTATGTAATGTAAAAATGAATGATGATCCTTTCTGGGGTTCAGATTCTACCCAGATATTGCCTCCGTGTCTTTCGACTGTTTTGCGACAGATAGAGAGTCCAATACCCGTTCCCGCATATTCCTCTCGACCATGGAGGCGCTTGAACGGCATGAATATTTGGTCGAAATAATCCGGATTGATCCCTATCCCATTGTCGGTGACACTTACTGTTATGATGTCATCTGTATGTTGTGCATTGATTGTCACAAAGGGTTCTGTATCATTAACGAACTTCAAGGCATTACCAATAAGGTTCTGGAATAATTGGGTGATCATCATCTGGTCACCGACTACTTCACCCAGTTCGCTCCTGACAATTTTCGCACTGCTCTCTTCTACAAGAACCGACAGAGCTCCAAGCGCTTCATCGACACATGCATCCAAACTGACAGGTTCTTGTCTCATAGATTTACGACCGACCCTTGATAGCGTGAGAAGGTCCTGAATCAACCCCTGCATCCTGGCGGCAGCATCAGTGATGAATGTAAGATCTTTTAGTGCACGTTCCGGTAGAGCATCTCCAGCATCTTTTGCTAGTAACCCGCTGAATGCTGTCAGCTTCCGGAGGGGTTCCTGCAGATCATGGCTGGCTACATATGTGAACTCATCCAGCTCTGCATTCTTTGTGACCAGATCAAAATTGGCCTTTTGCAGCTGCGCGGTATGTTCCAGCACCGCCTGCTCCGCACGTTTACGCTCGGTAATATCTCTGGCAATCGGACAGCTGTATTCAACTCCATCATATTCGATGAAATTGCTGGTTATCTCAACAGGAAACCGGGTGCCATCTTTGCGCTGATGCTCAGTTTCAAAGGTTAAAGAGCGTTGTTCCTTAAATCCTGCCCAGTGATCAGCCCAGGCTTCCCTCGGCATACAAGGATCTATTGTGAAAACATCCACTTCCAGGATTTCATCCGGAGTATATCCAAGTCCTTTACATGCGGATTCATTGGCATATGCAATACGTCCGTCTGAATCCATCCAATATATTGCGTCAGCTGAACGTTCTACCGAGACTTGTGAAAATCGCAAAGAACGTTCTGTCTCAAGCAGTTTGATTTTTTCGCTGCCCATGCGAGCCAGCATATCGACAATACCCAGGCAGTATTCGACAATAGATTTTACTGTGTCTCTTGAGATAACAGGAACAAGCTCAAGTGCGTTTAAATATGAATCAACATCAAACCCATACTTTACTGCCTGGTTCCTGAAATATTCTTTGTCCAGTTTTTCGTCTTCATATATGAATTGGCCAACAAAGAAAGTGGCCATATGCTGTCCATAGACGCAGATTGGCACCGCCAGATCACGCATTCCATTTGCACATCTATATTCAATAGGTCCACCTTCATCGAGATGGTCTTTGATGTAATTGTCACTTTGCCTGCACAGTTCACTTGTTTCGGGATGCTTCCTGTGGAACTTAGTACAGATGTCTTTCCAGTTAGCAGCTACAATTACGTTGCCATCTAAATCCATGATGGCAGTAGCTACATTCATCAATTTGCTGAAGTGTTCCATCGTCGTTTGCAGAGATGGGACATCAATAAGTTCTCGAAAAGTGTTCTTCACAAGTAAATACCGTCCATAAAAGAAATACGTACATTGATTTCCACGTTTAGCACTAGAATATAAGATGAAAATTGGTCGTACTAGGTATTTGTATTAGAGTTTATCAACGTACGTGGGTTATATACGGGGAACAACTTCTCTTTTGGAACTTCTCTGTGTGGGCTTTACATACGTACAAAAACTACTGCAGGGCTAGTATGCATTCTGATATATCCCTCTCAAGTTACAAATGCTCTTGTCCATTTATTATGATTTCCCTATACTCTATGGTGTACGTGAGATTGGTATTCTATCAGTTCATGATATTCATTCATATGTGGTGACGAAAGGAACAATAATGCTAAATAAAAGAGAGCAAGTAAAAATCGGTCATGGGCTACAGACCGTTAATGTACCTTGGATGGAGATTTTGAAAAATAATGAGCAGGCATTTCTAACGGACAATCAGTTGTCTGCATCTATCGATAAAGAAAAACCCGGTTGCGATAGAACACACTTCTATCCACTCCCATTTCCCTATGAGTTTACCAATGGCAAATGGATCTGGAATGATATCGTAAACCATGACAGTCTTAGGAGCATAGGTCCTGGACTTGATTTTGCTCCACAGAAGACAGAGTTATCGTTCCTGCCTCATCTGATCGAGAAGACAATGGTATCCGGTAACAGCCGGATAGTTGAAAAAAGCGCCGTCTCCGGTGATACTCTGATTATTGAATGGGACATAACTGGACTGGATTCCATTAAGCTGCGTTATTCACTCCCACACTTTGCTGCAGAGATGGATGAATTTAAATATGGTTTTGTAGTCTCAATTAAGGACCAGGTGTTTGTGGCGATATCTATTAGTGGTGCTGCAGGTCTGGAATATACCCACGAGAAAGAACCGTTCCAGCTGGAAGCGAATATTGGTGTAGCTCAGGCTCAGAAGATCCACCTTGCACTGTCCTGCGGGTATGACAGGGATTCGACAATTCTAGCGGCTTCAAACGCAGCGACTAATCCGGAATCTGTGTTTACTGCTGCTGAGGACACCTGGAATCAATATTTCACCAAGGTCGTTCCTCATTTTGAGTGCTCGGACAAGATGCTCGAGAAGCTTTATTATTACCAGGCTTATGTGACCAGGGCCAATCTGTATGATATCCCCTATGAACCTTTCACGCATTTGTATACATGCCCCTGGAAGACCGGAGCTGTTTGGCAGTGGAGTTGGAATACGCCTATGGATTCTGTCTGCGAACGCTGGCTCAACGACAAGCAGATAGGCGCCGGTGGGATATTGCTTGAAGGCACAAATGGCGGTGGATTGAACATCGGAACATATTTGCATCCCCTCAGAAAAGTCACTGAGCTGAGAGAGCACAACGACCATGCCCAGACAATCGGAAAGTACCTGAACGATCTTCCGGATAACTATGATATCCAGGCGTGCACAACCCTTCCACACACAACACCGAATGGTCTGCTGGGAGCGTGGGAGTTTTATCTGTGCAGTGGTGATAAAGAGTTCCTGCGAGATGCTCTTAAGGTGATGGTTGAGGCAGAAACCGAGTATTCAAAGCATGAACTGGAGAGTGGTCTGTGCACAAGCTCGTTCATCGATGAGTTCGATTACTCCCTTCGATTGAAACCATACATTGCAGCATTTTCAAAAGGCGATACTGAGATGATGCTCAAGATGGATACGCCTTTTATACCTGTTGACTACAACGCCTACCTGTATGCCTTGAGGGAGAGAATCATCCAGGCAGCAGGAGTTATTGTCGAAGCTGGTATTGATACAGCAAAACTTCGAGAGAAGAACGCAAAGCTCAAGGATTCGATCAATACTTATTTGTGGGATGGGGCCGATGGATTCTTCTACGACGCTGATCCTCGGAATATGCAGCGCTCCGGTATAAAGTGTATCGCCGGGTTTGCGCCTATGTACGCCGGGATCGCAACAGATGAGCAGACAGCGAAGTTAGTTGAACACCTGACTAACCCTCTGGAGTTCGGCACCAAATATCCCTGTCCATCAATATCAGTAGATACGCCTGAGATCGATCCCTCTCTGCCAACATATGGAGGAGACAGCGGGATAACTTCCGGAATATGGTTTACAGTAGAGGGACTTATAAAATACGGTTACGATGACCTGGCGGCAAGTTATGTGCTGAAGACCATTGAGATGATGACCCTCGAAGGCCCCAGTTCTGCATACTCTTACCACTCAACAACCGGAAAGAACAACCAGGAGAAGCACACTCTGGCAGCTCAGGGGAATATCCTGGCAGACCTGATCTGCAAATACATAATAGGCCTCAATCCTACAATGAGGGATAGCATGGAGATAAGACCGCTGGCTTTAGACTCATCCGGAATAGAAACCTTCACCTTCGGCCCATACATATACCAAGACAAGACCATCACGGTAGAATGGGACAAGAAGAGCGGGTATAAGTTGCAGATGAAGTAAAATGCCATCAACCTGTTATCCTGAGGAACGAACGATCTGCTTTTCATTCAAAAACAGATCCTTCGTTCCTCAGGATGACAATTCTTTCACTCAGTATAAACCGCCATAACTTCTGCGTGTCCGGTGAAGTTTTTGATTGTTATCGATTCTCTTTCAGGATCGTATTCTCCGCCGGTTGCTTCAGCTGCTTTCAGTTCGTTTGGATGCGGCAGGCGGATTTCTACGGTTTTGGGTTTGTATTCGGAGTTGCAGGTTATTTCAACTTCGATATTTCCAAGATCAACCATAGATACCACAGACAATGATAGTTTGCCGAAGTGACTGACTACATTATTCAGTTCGATCTTCTTTCCATCTTCCAGCCAGACTCTTGGAATCCCGGACAGCAATCGGAGGGTATCCCCATCTTCCAGATACAGCATCGATCTAGCCTGCATCAGGAACTGGGCTTCTTCGTGGGTTTTATGCGGACTGACTCCAAAATAGTGCTCCCAGAAAGAGTATATCTCCCGGTCTGCCAGGCTGGCGATGCCGTTGTAAAAAGCTTTCAGAAACTGCTTTGGTTCATCACGATGAAGGTGTATGAATGGATGCCTGCTGTAGTAGGGCTGACTTGATGGCAGATTGCGCAAAGATGTCAGCTCGCACTGGTGATTGAGAATGAAATCAGCAGATAGTTCATTCGGTCCAATGATCCCGTGGGCTATCAGATGGTTCACACCCAGGCAGTCATCACGGATAGTCAGCGAACCATGGCTCCAGCGCCTCTGAGCTTTTATTCCAAGGCACTCGGGACCGGTAGAGTTTGCCCACGGGGCTGCTGTCGGTACCCAGGTTCCGTCTCCTAGGGGCATAACCGGGCTGCAGGCAAGGGATTCGAAGAAACTCGTCCGGATATTTGCTTTGAATGCTTCAGCTTCTACGCATAATCTGACAGATTCAGAGGGATTGGTATTGGCAAACATCTTAGCTACAAGGTTCAGGCCTGCATACGCGAATGCATTCAGCATGTATATACGTTCGTTATCCTGAGGGTCTGCTACCTGACCATCCAGCATCCCATAACCTTTGCCCCGCAGTTCCTCCGTCATGTTCCGGTTTCGCCAGTCGACTATATACCCGCAGGACTTTAAGACTTTGAGTGAGATCTCTGCCACCCAGGCATCATCGCGGGTGTATTGATAATGCTGACCGATAGCCAGCAGCATTGCGCCTGTCTCTACCATATAACCGATAAATGTCTGCAGAAGTCCGTTCTCCTGCTGCTTATGCAGGTAGTAGTCCAGACAGCGCCTGGCAAGGGTGTGTAGCCCTACTGAATCGAGATAGTCAGTATGCACCCAGACCTCAGAGCAGACCGGAACATATACCCCATCAGACATCGCTATAGGTTGATCGGGTTCATTTCCATATGCAGTAAGGTCGAGATGCAGCAGGCCTGCCTGGATCATGCTGTCAATACGCTTCTCCGGCACATGCATGCTTCCAGCTTTCTGAAGCTTGTTCTGCCAGAATGATCTGCACTCATCCAGGGAAGCTGAAATGTCACGTTTGATCAGTCCTGCAGCTCTTTCCACAGGTATAGGTGTATGTGGAATAATGAACTCCAGGGTTGCAGTTTCACCGGGCTTCAGAAGAATTGCTATCTCTTCCTGTTTAATGGGAGTTCCATTGAGTGTAGAGACAGCGAAAACACGACCGTCTTTGGTCAGACTGAATCCGGTCTGAGGGTCGAAATCATATTCACCGGAATCGCCGATGAACCCGTGGATGAATGGAGCTTTCAGGAATGCATAGCGGGGAATCTGCGCAGTATTGGTTGCTACTATACGGCAGCATAGCACTGTCTCTTCATCCAAAACTAATTCCTGTTCAACCAGGGAATCGAACTCCGCTTTCTCTGCTTCATTGAACACGTGACACTGCGCCATGCCATCAGCCACCAGAAAATGGGTGCCGCGGATGTTGGATTCTATCAGCGCAGACTTTTCGAGAGTAGAGAAGAACACGTGATCGTATTTTATATCATCGTCTATTCTCTCTACGTGAAGAATAGGTAGAGTGTCTTCATCCAGCCACCTGCGCACGTTTTCTGAGCACTCAAAACCACGACCTGCTACAAAACCATAACGTGGGGAAATATATTTCTCATGATCAACCCAGAAATAACCGTTGCCGTGGAACCTGGGCTGTATCCAGTCACTACACACCATAGGTTCCCTAAGGCCTACTTCAAACACTCGAAGGTCACGGCTGATACCCAGCCATATAGGGTGATGAAGCTCCCTGGTGTTTGCAGCGGCTATCTCGAATGTCTCTTCAGGCTCCGATGCAATGCGCTGCAGGTCTGTTATTAATCCGAGTTTGCGAATGCCAGCAGCGACTTCATCATAGGTTCGGGTGTCTTCAGCAGGGAGAACTGCCACGCCGTAGTCAGGAATAAATATTGGAAAATCAGAGCCAACATCGCGGGCAAAGAAACTGAATGTGTTGGTATCTGTGTGCACTGTTAGGATGGTGGGATTGGAACCAACTTCCAGGTTTTCGGCATCAACTAGTATCTCAAGTCTGCACTCGGATTTGCTGTTGCAGGAAAATGTGTTATTTAAATATGTGCCGGCGTCTTGAGTGAATTGACCGCTGTGAACACGACCAGCCTTCACGCTGACTTCACCGTCAGCTGGAGAAGTTTTCCATATAATAGCTACGAGTATTTCCATCGAAATCCCACCCCGCAAAGTTTGTTACTAAACTATACAGGGGTTGGGGGTAATAGTCTAGCGCGCATTATTCACCAGTCTCTGCTTTCGACCGGCAGTAGGGGCGAAAGCGAGGCAATCACGAATAATGCGCGCTAGCCGTGTGTTAATACTCCAGTATGGAAAATTTGTCATCCTGAAAAAACCTTGTCATCCTACAAACCTTGTCATCCTGGAGCGCAGCGAAGGATCTGCTTTTCCCTTCGATCCTACCAAATCCCGCTCGGGTGTGATTTGCAATTACACCCGAAAGAGAATAATTTGGAACCGACATTCTGTTGCGGATGTGATTGCAAATCACATCCGAGCGTCGCTTTTCTCTTCGATCCCAAAGAACAGCAGATCCTTCACTGCGTTCAGGATGACAGGTGTTGTATTGCAGTATTTGAACTGATGTTGGATAATATCAAGCGTAACCATATTAATTGAGGTGCAATAATCATGCTTCTGGCTAGAGATTTCCGAATCCGTGATCCCTTTGTGGTTCCTGTGCAGGAAGAGGGAGTTTATTATATGTATGGGTCTACCGATGACAACACATGGGGTGGTAAGGCGCAAGGCTTTAACGCGTACAGGAGTTCGGATTTGGTTAACTGGGAGGGTCCGTATCCGGTGTTTCGTCCTGAGCCCGGGTTTTGGTCTGAGCAGGACTATTGGGCGCCGGAGGTTCATCGGTATAATGGACGCTTCTTCATGTTTGCTTCGTTTAAGGCCGAGGGAGTGTGCCGGGGAACTCAGATTCTTGTTACGGACGGTCCGATGGGTCCGTTCAAACCTCACAGCGATGGTCCGGTTACTCCTCGTGACTGGGAGTGTCTGGATGGGACACTTTATATCGATAAGCAGGGGAATCCCTGGATGGTATTCTGCCACGAATGGGTGCAGATACAAGATGGCACTATGTGTGCGCTGCCATTAAATCAGGATTTGAGCGCTGCTGCAGGGGAACCGATTTTCCTGTTTCATGCTTCGGAAGCTCCATGGGGTAACAACTACCCCGACCAGGGAAACTTCGTAACTGATGGTCCATTTATGTACCGGGCAGCTAATGGTGAATTACTGATGATATGGTCGAGTTTTGGGGAGCGGGGGTATGCTGTCGGTATAGCCAGATCAGCTTCCGGAGAGATCACAGGACCGTGGCAGCAGGATGATACTCCGCTGTTTGCTGAGGATGGGGGACACGGTATGCTGTTCAAGACATTCGATGGCCATCTTATGTTAACTTTCCACCAGCCGAATGAGACACCCAACGAACGTCACGTGATATTTCCTGTCAATGAAATAGACGGCAGGCTGGAGATAGCTAACCGATAATATGAGGGCCGGAATGAAACCGGCCCAATTCCTACCAATATTAGCTTGTGAATGCTGAGGCATAATCCTGGGCAAATTGTTTGTAGTTAATTGGAGGACTCTTCTTGAGGCGCTCCACTACCGGGGTTACCAGGGAACCGTGACCTTCACGGAAGAACTCATAATATTCCAGCATACTCTCAATAAACCACTCCGGCATACCCATCCCCTGCATCGCACTGCGAGTTGCTTCCGGTGGAGCATTGACATAGGTGACTGTCTTTCCAACAATTGACGATATATGTGAAGCGACCTCATTGAATGATATGGCTTGTGGGCCTGTAACATCATATACATGTCCCATGTGACCTGGTTCAATGAGAGATGACACGACTACTGAAGCAATGTCCCGTGCATCAACCATATTTATTGTTGCATTGCCAAGAGGAGCATAGAACTTGCCCTCAGCAGCAATTGTTGCAGCGAACATCAATGTGTTTTGCATAAAGAATGTGGGCCTTACTGCTGTCAGACCTATGCCGACATGTTCTATGTACTTTTCAGAGTAGTAATGCCACTGGTTAATCAGGATAGGAGATAGAGCGCTTGCTCCCATTACGGAAAGCTTAGTGATGTGACTAATTCCCGCCTTTGCAGCTTCATCAACAATGCACTTTTCAACATCCAGCTGCTGAGGCCCGCTGGGAGTCAGTAGAAAAAGGTGGTCAATTCCGTACATTGCGGCTTGCATGGAAGCGGGGTTTGCAATATCTCCTTGAACTATTTCAATCCCTGGTCCTGTCAGGGATCTGGCTTTGTCCGGATCGCGGGCAACGATTCTGAATTCGGCTCCTGTCTTTTGAAGATGTTTGACCACCTGGCTACCGACAGTTCCCGTTGCTCCTGTTAATAGAATCATAATATGTTCCTCCACTAATATAAGTTCTATGCTAGTCATACCCATTCAATCTCTATACTATGGCGACCAGCCTTAATCACACGGTGTGGTTTCCATAGACTAATTCCAGCAAACAATATACAATTGTAAGCACGAACAAAATTGTCCAACATCCAACTTCCAAACTAGGAGTGGCATTATGAAACTTGAAGGCAAAGTTGCTATAGTAACAGGTTCAAGCAAAGGCATTGGTGAAGGCATCGCGCGTGAGTTTTCTCATGAGGGCGCTAACGTTGTGATTGTCTGCAGAAATGAAGCAGAAGGGCTCGCAATGGCTGAGGAAATGGGGAGCGCCGAGGGTCGTGCTATATTTGTGAAGACCGATGTCACCAAGAGCGAAGATATACAGGCTCTGATTGCTAAGACTATCGAAGTGTTCGGAAAGCTCGATATCCTGGTCAATAACGCCGGGTACCATATTTCCAAAAATATCGAAGAGACCAGTGAGGAAGAGTGGGAGTTTATCCAGAGCACAAACCTGCGCAGCACTTTTCTGTGTTCAAAATACTCGATCCCGCATCTGCGTAAGACTAAGGGCAATATCATCAATATCAGCAGTATGGTAGGACTGGTTGGACAACCCAACGCTGGAGCATATTCCGCTACCAAAGGTGGCCAGATTGCGATGAGCAAGGGTATGGCGATTGACTTTGCACCAGATGGTATCAGGATCAACGTAATCTGCCCCGGCTGGATTCAGACCCCACTGGTAGAGGACTGGTTCGGACAACAAAAAGACGAAGCCGCCGCCAGGAAATACATCTACGGTCAGCACCCACTGGGAAGAATCGGGACGATAGAAGAATGCGGTAAAGCCGCAGTATACCTAGGCAGCGAAGACGCAGCGTTCATTACCGGAATAACCCTGAACATAGACGGCGGGATCACCCTGGGTTACTAACAAGAAAAAGATAATTCAACCACGGAATACACGGAATACACGGAAAAGGGAATAAATTGAGATAAAACTTACAACGACATATAACTTAAACTGCTCTCATGTATTATAAGTTAAGCTATTACAAACATAACTAGATTAACAATGTTTCTCCCTTCCCTTTTCCGTGTATTCCGTGGTTATTTAAAAAGGATAGTATAAATGATATATCCGGAGTTCAAAGGTAAGGTCATTATGGTCACCGGTGCAGCGGGTGGTATTGGTAGCAAGCTTGTTCAGCGGTTTGAAGAGTGTGGGGCTATTGTATATGGGACCGATATCGTTGAGAGTAAGCAGCAGCATTTCATCCGTGGTGACATATCCGATACGGCATTCCAGAAAGCATGGCTTAAGGAAGTGCTGGCAAACGAAGGCAGGGTGGATGTGTTGATCAACAATGCCGGAGTCTGCCCTCGCACGGCTCTCTCCGACATTACTGAGGATGAGTGGCGGAGGGTTATTGATATCAACCTGACAGCTACCTTCTTCCTCAGCCAGATATGCATAGAGCAGATGATCGGTCAGAAATCCGGAGCAATCATTAATCTTGCATCCCTTGCTGGAAAAGTGGGCGGAATTGCGGTTGGAGCACATTACAGTGCCAGCAAAGCAGCGATTGCATGTCTGACAAAAACACTCGCACGCAGCGGCGCCGGACACGGTGTCCGGGTTAATGCGGTTGCCCCTGGTGTTATTGATACCGACATCACAAGCGCAGCCACCCCACAGCAGAGGGAAGCATTCAAGACGACCATACCCATGGGGCGGATAGGTGATGCGGATGAGGTTGTCAGCCCGATAATGTTCCTGGCATCCAGTGAAGCATCATACATTACGGGAGCAACTCTCGACATCAACGGCGGACTATTGATGGATTAACCCGCTTTATTCACTAGCCCGCTTTATTCACAAAGCTTCGCTTTTGTCCGGCATTAGGGACAAAAGCTGAGTCAGTCATGAATAATGCGGGCCAGACGTCGCTTTTGTCCGGTAGGAGGGACAAAAGCTGAGTCAATCATGAATAATGCGGGTTGAAGCAATCGGAGGATTAGATGGCAATTACATTCTCGAGGATAATCGATATTACTCAGCCTTTGTATCACCATTGCCCGGGTAATCCTGGGTTTCCTCCAATGGAGGTTGTGCAGGAGATGTGGGCGGATGAGTGCGGATGGAATGCTGAAAAGCTGAGTTTTCATACCCACATAGGCACCCACATGGACTCCCCCGGACACCGCAAAAACAGTGGCCGGACAATAGACCAGATGCCGCCGGACACATTCATTGGCCCTGCAACAGCAATTGACCTATTCAATAAGCAGCCCGATGAACCAATCCTGGTTTCGGATTTGGAACCATATGCTGCAAATTTAAACCCAATAGTCCTGCTTTGCACAGGCTGGGGATTAAAAAGAGCCAAGACCGATGATTACAACTTCCACTCCCCCTGGCTTTCAGTAGAAGCAGCCCAGTGGCTGGTTGATCACAAAGTCCGTGGAGCAGGAATAGACCACTTCAGCATAGGAGGAGCCAACCCAAACAATGTAGCCCCACCACACGACATCCTCCTGGACGCCGGCGTCTACATCCTCGAAGAGCTATATCTGCCGAGGGAAATATTAACATTCCAGAACCTGCACGTAATAGCCCTGCCAATCCTACTCCAAAACGGCAGCGGCGCCCCGGCAAGAGCGTTGGTTGTGGAGTGCTAGAAGTCACATTAAATATCATTCAAAAAACCTGTTATCCATAGTGATGCACAATACAATCCTGAGTAACGCACAATGTCATCCTGAGGAACGAAGGATCTGCTTTTGGGCCTTCGCCTTAAGCCTGTAAAAGCAGATTCTTCATTGCATTCAGAATGACAACCTTTACGGCGTTTCGAGGTGACGACTAGGGGAATGTTACGCACGATGTCATCCAGTGTAACCCACAATGTCATCCTGAGTAACGCACAATGTCATCCTGAAGGATGAAGGATCTGCTTTTGAGCCTTCGCCTTATGCCTTGAAAAACAGATTCTTCATTGCATTCAGAATGACAACCTTTACGGCGTTTCGAGGTGACGACTAGGGGAATGTTACGCACAATGTCATCCAGTGTAACCCACAATGTCATCCCGAGTAACGCACAATGTCATCCTGAAGGATGAAGGATCTGCTTTTGAGTCTTCGTCTTAAGCCTGTAAAAGCAGATTCTTCATTGCATTCAGAATGACAACCTTTACGGCGTTTCGAGGTGACGACTAGGGGAATGTTACGCACGATGTCATCCTGAGTAACGCACAATGTCATCCTGAAGGATGAAGGATCTGCTTTTTAGTCTTTGCCTTAAGTCTGAAAAACCAGACTCCTCATGTGATTCCGAGTGACATTTTACAATTTTGCTGCAAGGTTCTAAAATACTGGCATAATAACCCAAGGGGGCACAACAATGGCAAAGAAGTGCACCTATCATGTTTACATTATGGCAAGCCGTTCCCGCACATTGTATATAGGAGTGACTTCAGACCTATCCCGACGTGTTTGGGAACACAAAGCCGGAGCCATCCCAGGCTTCACCTGTAAATATCAGATAAAAAGGCTAGTATACTTTGAAGAGACAAGTGACATCAACGCTGCTATTTTACGCGAAAAACAATTAAAAGGTTGGCTTCGCAGTAAAAAGATTGCCCTAATAGAATCAATCAATCCAACATGGAGCGACCTAAGCGAAGAGTGGTATGAGAAACCAGAGCAACATCCAACCTGAGCAACAATATTCTCCATTATGGAGAATATACAATGTCATCCTGAGTAACCCACAATGTCATCCTGAAGGATGAAGGATCTGCTTTTGAGTTTTCGCCTTAAGCCTGTAAAAACAGATTCTTCATTGCATTCAGAATGACAACCTTTGCGACGTTTCGAGTTGACGACTAGGGAATGTTACGCAGGGATGCCATCCAGTGTAACCCACAATGTCATCCTGAAGTATGAAGGATCTGCTTTTGAGCCTTCGCCTTATGCCTGGAAAAACAGATTCTTCATTGCATTCAGAATGACAACCTCTGCAGTGTATTTTAAGTGACTACAAGCGGAGTGTTACCCACAATGTCATCCTGAGGGACGAAGGATCTGCTTTTGAACCTTAGTCTTATGCCTGGAAAAGCAGATTCTTCATTGCATTCAGAATGACAATCTTTGCAGTGTATTTTAAGTGACTACAAGCGGAGTGTTACCCACAATGTCATCCTGAAGGATGAAGGATCTGCTTTTGAGTCTTCGCCTTAAGCCTGTAAAAACAGATTCTTCATTGCATTCAGAATGACAACCTTTGCAGTGTATTTTAAGTGACTACAAGCGGAGTGCAACCCACAATGTCATCTTGAAGGATGAAGGATCTGCTTTTGAGCCTTCGCCTTATGCCTGTAAAAACAGATTCTTCATTGCATTCAGAATGACAACCTTTGCAGTGTATTTTAAGTGACTACAAGCGGAGTGCAACCCACAATGTCATCCTGAAGGATGAAGGATCTGCTTTTGAGTCTTCGCCTTATGCCTTGAAAAACAGATTCTTCATTGCATTCAGAATGACAACCTTTGCGGTGTTTCGAAGTGACTACTAGGGTAGTGTTATGCACAATGTCATCCTGAAGGATGAAGGATCTGCTTTTGAACTTTAGCCTTATGCCTGGAAAAGCAGATTCTTCATTGCATTCAGGATGACAATCTCACGCCCTAAATCCCCGGTATATACCCAACCCCCAGGCTTGCTGTTGCTTCGTTTCTGAAGTCGGAGATTAGGGACATTAGGGAGGTTGTGCCGCCGTCGGCTACTATTGTTTGTCCTATTATGTAACCACACTCATCTGAACACAGGAATGCAGCCAGTCTGCCGATTTCAACGCTGTCTCCTGAGCGACCTAACGGGATTTTATCGTATGCAGTCTTTTTGGCATCTTCTTCACTTGTTATGTTAGATTTGAAATAATTTGGCACTACTACCATCCCCGGGGCGATGGCGTTGACTCTGATACCCATGTGGGCGAGTTCAACTGCCAGGGACCTTGTGTAAGCCATGATCGCGCCTTTGGTTCCGGCGTATACAGAATGCTCTGGTGCTCCGGATAGGCCGTGGACGGATGTCAGGTTGACTATCGCCCCTCCGCCATGCTTGATCATATCTTCCACAACAACCTGTGTAAGGAAGAACTGGGCCTTGATGTTAACGTTATAAGTGGTGTCATACTGCTCTTTAGTTACTTTTAGAAAACGCTTGTTGAATGTAATTCCAGCGTTGTTAACCAGGCAGTCGATTCCGCCCAGGAAGTCTATAGCCTTATGCCCGAGTTCTTCCACTTGATCGACATCGCAGAAATCAGCTTTGATTGCGATTGCTTTCTTGCCCATTGCCTTGATTTTTTCTACAGACTCTTCAGCACCGGCAGCGCTGTGGGAGTAGTGCAGGACGACATCTGCACCTTCTCGTGCAAACTCCAATGCAATCTCATGTCCGATCCCTGTTCCGGAACCGGTTACCAGCGCTCTTTTACCCTCTAATCTCAATTCATTGCCCATGTTATCTATCTCCTTACTTAATAGTGCATATCATTTTCGATGCTTTATATAGTACGTTTATGCTTGCAGATTTACCGTGTCTCTTTAATGCAATTTCCAAAGCAGTAGCAGGATCAGGTGCCCAGGCAAATCCCATTGCTCTGGTTTCATCCTCCGTAATGCCTTTTGTAACCAGGATTCCGGGTCCCTTGTCCAGGAGCTGTGCTCCAAGGAACAGGTTGCCGGCGATGCATTTGTCTATCTTGTCCTGCTCAACCATCCGGCGAATTTGTTCTGTTCTGATGTAACCTACAGTTGTGAGCTCATGGTGCTGCGAGCTGGTGCCTTCAGGGCAGGGAGTTACAAGAATAACTGTCCCCCCTGGTTTTGCTGCAGAGTAGGCAACATTCATTCCCTTCAGTGCCTGCCAGAAGTCGATATCTGCCGGGTATGCATCTGCAATAACAATGTCTGCCAGCTCATTGATCTTCACTTCACAGATCTTCAACGCAGCTTCGCACGCAGCCTTATGTGCAAGGACCGGGTGACCGGCGAATGCTCCAGCAAGATGGTTTCCGTCTCCTCCAGGAACATCGTTCAAAATGAACTTGAGCCCGGCTTTTAACGAGAACTCATCGATTGCCCCACGCACTGCATTTTCCCTGTGGGCATACAACATTCCTTCAGCAACTTCATTAGATAGCCAGTGCACTTCGCCCACAGTCTCGCAGTCAGCGCAGCCAGGGACAATTATCTTCCCGCCGCCACCAAAACCTGCAATCATATGAGCAATAGTCTGCCCGATACCGATGACATAGTCAGCATCCGATATTTCATGATGCACCCGGATAGGGCAGCCCTGGGATGAGACTCCAACCTCCCGATAGCTGCTCCTGTCCTGCCAGACCGGGTTGACCATCCGATAGTTAGCAACGACCTCAGAGGTGTATTTGCTCTCCATCTCCTCATTGCTCATAGGCCGATGCGTGCCCAGTGCAATCAGAATAGTTATGCTCTCTCGAGAAACCTCTGCCTTATGCAGCTCAGCAAGCACAAGCGGAAGCATCAGGTCAGTCCGCGTAGACCGGCTGCTGTCATCAACCGCAATAGTAACCCGCATCCCCGGCTTAACTTCATCACTCAGCTTTCCGCAGCCGATTGGAGAAGCAAGCGCATCCAGCACCATCTCTTCATCACTTCTATCGCAACTCTGCTCCGGCATTGTATAGACTTTAGCATTACAGAAGTCCGGTATATTAAGATCAGCAAAATCATCATATGGAAAACTATATCTCATAAAAACCCTCGATCAATTGATAATTGATAATGGATAATTGACAATCAACAACATACAATCCAATTCCCTGGCGGAGTACCGCACTTATTCCCCCTTTGAAGGGGGGTAGGGGGGATGTGAACCCCGAAAATGGGTCTATAAACCAAAACTGTAGATTGTCGACAGTCCTATTGGACATTATAAAGCATATGTGTTATTCTCTCCAAAGGCACCTTCAAAATTGCGGCGCGTAGCCAATATGTAGAGTTCGACGGAAGGTGACTTTAATCCTCATAAGATATGCAATTTTAATCAGAAGCTCGAAAGGATTTCTAATGGCACACGCAAAAGTAGTATATCCGGAAAAAGTAATGCCGTTCATCGCTCCAGGCTGCGAGAACCTGTATAGCTCACGCATGATGATTGACCTGTTCAACTGTGGAAGTGAAAAGATCCAGGTAAACCACGGTGTAGTAGAGCCTGGTAAAGCACTTCCCGGTGCTGCACACGAAGGCCACGATGAGGTTTACGTCATTCTGAAAGGAAACGCCAGACTCGATATGGGTGGCGAGAACTATGAACTCAAACCGGGAACAGTAGTATTCATCCCCGCTGGCACTTTCCATGCGATACATAATGAAGAGAGTCCTGACACTCTAGAGCTGGTAACAGTCTGGGCCGGTCAACCTGCAAAAGGCGCCAACGAATTATACGATATGCGCCTTGAAGAGTGGGGCACAACTTACCGGGAGATAGAAGAGTAGTCATCGGTAATTTGTCATTCTGAACGCAGTGAAGAATCTTAAAGCAGATTCTTCACTGCGTTCAGAATGACAAAACTCCCAGTAGACTGTATTGTAACCATACATATCATGAAGCTCAAGGAATGGTGATAGATGGCTGGTAAAATTGTTTTTGCGGGGAGCTGCGTGACAGCAATGACTATGACCTGTCAGCGCTTTCCTAATATAGGTGAAACTATTACTGCAGGTGGTTTCCACACTGAGACAGGCGGTAAAGGCACCAATCAGGCGCTTACTGCTTCCAGGTTGGGGAGCGAAGTTATATTGATTGCCTGTGTTGGTAATGATGCGTTCGGTCAGAGCATTCTGGGCACACACAAGGATTTCGGTGTCAATATTGCAGGTGTGCGTATACATCCGACTGTTCCTACAGGGACTGCATTTATATTAGTAAATAGCGACGGCAACAATATGATATCGGTAGCCCTTGGAGCAAATGGCCAACTGAAATCCGATGATATCGACAACAACCTGCAGCACTTGAAAGATGCAGACCTGATAGGTTTCCAGCTTGAGACCCCTATGGAATACGTTGAATACGGTGTCCGCAAGGCTTCAGAGATGGGAATCCGCACAGTTCTGGACCCGGCGCCGGCAAGACCCTTGGCTGAGTTACTGTATCCCTGCCTGGATTTCATAAAGCCGAATGAAGTAGAAGCCTCGCTGCTGACCGGGATCGAAGTCACTGACTGCAACTCTGCATTTGCTGCTGCTCAGTGGTTCCTGGACAAGGGTGTGAAAAATGCGATGGTTACCCTTGGAGAACAGGGCGTTGTAATCATGAACAAGGACCTAAAAGAGCACCTGATGCCTCCAGCAGTAACCCCAAAAGACCCAACAGCAGCCGGTGACATCTTCTGCGGTGCCTTCATGCACGGCCTGGCAAGCGGTCAGGATTTACTGGAATCTGCAAGATTTGCAGTATACGCTTCTGCGCTCTCAGTCCAAACCCTGGGCAGCACAGAAGCCATACCAACCAATGAACAGGTTCTTACATTTATCGAGAGTAATGGACAGAAGTAATGGACAATTGATAATTGATAATTGACAATGATGCTTACCGATTGCAGGCGTTTTTCATTATCAATTGTCCATTATCAATTATCAATTGAGGAGTTATTATGTGGACTAAAGAGAAAGTTGCTTCTACTATTGATCATGCGGTTTTGAAGCCGTCTATGACTGATAAAGATATAGTCAAAGGCTGTCAGCTTGGCAGGAAATACCAGGTTGCCAGTGTCTGCGTGCGTCCGAGCGATGTTCCTACTGCTGCCAAGGAGCTTGAAGGCAGTGGAGTTAAAGTTTCCATGGTCGTAGGGTTTCCTCACGGGGCCAACCGCACCGAGGTCAAAGCTCTGGAAGCAAAGCTGGCGATAGCAGATGGCGCTCAGGAACTCGATATGGTAATGAACATCGGCAAGTTCCTGTCCGGACAGTATGATTATGTCCGTGATGACATCAAAGCCGTCGTCGCTGAAGCCCATCACCACAATGTGCTGGTCAAGGTGATATTTGAGACCTGTTATCTATCGCTCGAGCAGGTTGCTATGGCTACGGAGATTGCAATCGAAGCTGGTGCGGATTTTGTAAAGACCTCCACCGGTTTCGCTGATGGTTCCGCTACCACTGAAGTAGTCGGTGTGATGATCAAGACCGCTGCTGGACGGATCAAAGTAAAGCCCTCCGGCGGGATCAGAGACTATGCAACAGCAGTAGGATATCTTGAGCAGGGCGCCGACCGCCTGGGAGTAGGATCCACCGAGGCAGTCCTTGAAGGCGCACCTGTTACTGACAATTATTGAGGGATAAATATAATGTCTGAAAACACTAAATATAACCTGAAAGATAAAATTGCCATCGTTACCGGTTCAGCTGGTGGAATTGGAAAGGCCATTGCTACCTTGTTCGCTGCGAACGGAGCAACAGTGGTAGTTTCCGATGTCCAGGAAGAGCTTGGCAAGCAAACAGCTGAGGAACTAGGCGCCATATTCATCCCCTGCGATGTCAGCCAGATGGATCAAGTGAACATTCTGATTGATGAGACCGTAAAGAAATATGGGCGCCTGGATATTATGGTCAACAACGCCGGGATCAATTCGGGCACTAAAGAAGAGCGGGTTACTACGGACAAATACCCAATTGCAACCTGGCACAAGATAATGAACATTGACCTGAACGGCACCTTCTACTGCTGCCAAAAAGCATCGCAGGTGATGGTGGAGCAGGGGTTCGGCAATATCGTCAACATCGCATCAGTCGCCGGAGTAGTTGCTCTGCGGCTGCAGGTTGGGTTTGTTGCAGCGAAGGCAGCTATTATCAAGATGACCGAAGCGATGGCGTGTGAACTGGGACCTCTGGGATTGAGAGTGAATTGCGTCTCACCGGGTTCAACATTGACCGAAGGCACCCGCAAGCTTTTCTACTCGGAGAACAGTGCATTCAAGGAAATGGCTGACAGGGTTGTATCATTCATCCCGCAGGGCAGACCTGGTGAGGCCGAAGAGATTGCGGATGCAGTAGCGTTCTTATCCTCAGACTCAGCCAGCTATATCAACGGCCACAATATCATAGTAGACGGCGGCTGGGTGTGCGGGTTTAATAGGGACTTTTGAGGTGAAAACATTGGAAATTCTCCAGAACTATATAAACGGGAAATGGGTGGACTGTGCATCCGGGAAGACATCTGACAACATCAACCCGGTCGATAGGACCCAGGTCGTCTGCAAATTCCAGGCATCAGGTGTTGAGGATGCCAATGCGGCGCTGGATGCTGCAGCTGCGGCGTTTGATGGCTGGCGGAAAACTCCTGTGCCTGAGAGGGCAGCGCTTCTTCTCAAAGTGATCCGGCGTATGATGGAGCTGGAGGATGAGTTCGCCAGGGCTATCACGCTGGAGAACGGCAAGACACTGCGCGAGTCCAAAGTTGAGTTTGCGGCTGCCCTTAAGGAAGCCGATTACCAGATAGGGCAGGGCAGAAGACTCGGTGGAGCATATGTGCCCTCGGAGCAGTCTGGGGTTTCATGTTACCTAACCAGGCAGCCCCTTGGCGTTGCTACGCTTATCACTCCCTGGAACTTCCCCCTGAATGTTGCCTGCCGGAAAGGTTTTCCTGCACTGATCGCCGGGAACACCATCGTCATCAAGCCAGCAGACTTTACCCCAATGTCTGCATGGCTCCTTGTCCGGACTATGCATGAAGTCGGGATACCGGCTGGCGTGGTCAACTATATAACAGGCCGGGGCTCAGTTATTGGCGATACGCTGATCACTCATCCTGCGGTTAAGGCTGTATCCTTTACAGGTTCCACAGAAGTCGGGTTGGGTATTGCCAATAAGCTGGCTGAGCGACCTACCAAGATCCAGCTTGAGATGGGTGGTAAAAATCCTCTGGTTGTGATGGCTGACTGCGAGCTTGAGAAGGCTGTGGACGCTGCGATAATCGGAGCCTTCAGCTGCAGTGGACAGTGGTGCACATCTACCAGCAGGGCAGTTGTCGAAGCGCCGGTGTATGACGCGTTCGTAGAGATGCTGGTCGAGAAGACCAAAAAGATAGTAGTCGGCAACGGGTTGGATGAATCCACTAAGATGGGCCCGGTCGCTGGAGCTAAGCAGTTTGAGACTATCATGGACTACATCTCCATCGGCAAGGGAGAAGGCGCGCGGTTGTGTGTTGGCGGCGATGCTATATCGGATGGAGACTTCGACAAGGGTTTCTTCATCCAGCCTACAGTGTTCGCTGATGTCACACCTGAAATGAGAATTGCCCAGGAAGAGATCTTCGGGCCGGTGCTTTCGGTAATGAAAGCAGACGACTTCGACGATGCCCTCCGGATTGCCAATGACACGGTCTACGGGTTGGCGTCTTCCATATACACCACCAACCTGGCCAACGCCCAGCGGTTTGTAGATGAGAGCGAAGCCGGACTCTGCCACGTAAACATGCCGACAGCCTGGAAAGAACCCCAGCTTGAGTTCGGCGGAATCAAAGACTCAGGCAGAGGCCTCCCCGAAGCCGGAGAAACCGGAGCCGAGTTCTTTACAGAACACAAAGCAGTATATATAAAAAGATAACATTTATCCAGTTTCCCTTAGACATGGGCACAATCCAATTCCCCCTTTGAAGGGGGGTAGGGGGGATGTGAACCAAACCTATCGAGTAAAAAAACAAGAGGATTGAATAGTGAGATCTAAAAAAATAACACCCTCCAGCGCAAAGCTTGATGCTGAGGGGTTGATGCGGGTTTATGTGCAGTTGGTGCGGCTGCGGGCTTTTGAGGAGCGTGTTAGAGACATCTATATGGCTACCCTCATGCCCGGACTGGCGCATGTGTATATCGGACAGGAAGCTATCGCTGTCGGTGTGTGTGAGGCTATGCGGGATGATGATTACATCACCAGCACCCACCGCGGGCACGGGCACTTCCTGGCTAAGGGCGGTGACCCTAAGCATATGATGGCGGAGATTATGGGCCGTGAGACCGGTTACTGCCGTGGCAAGGGTGGGTCTATGCATATAGCTGACCTCTCCCTGGGTATTATAGGGGCCAACGGTATAGTCGGTGCCGGAATCCCTATTGCTACCGGAGCAGCTATGTGGCTGGATATGAGCGGCAAGGACAGCATCGTTGCCTGCTTCTTCGGTGACTCGGCATCCAACCAGGGGACCTTCCACGAAGCCCTCAATATGGCCTCTCTCTGGCAGCTGCCGGTTGTCTTCATCTGCGAGAATAATCTATACGGCATCTCGGTAAGGCAGGACCGTCACCAGCATATCAAAAATATCGCTGACCGTGCGGTCGGTTATGGAATGCCGGGCGAAGTAGTGGACGGCTGCGATGCTATGGCTGTGTATGATGCCATGGACAGAGCAACCCAGCTTGCCCGCAGCGGCGGCGGCCCAACCCTGATCGAGTGCAAAGTCTACCGCTGGCTCGGTCACCATGCAGGTGATCCTGCAAAGTACCGGCCTGAGGGTGAACTCGAGATATGGAAAGAACGATGCCCTCTCAAGATTATGGCTGCCCGGCTTATCTCCGAGGGGATAATGGACGAAGCGAAGAGCCAGCAGATAATAGAGTCTGCACACGCCGAGATGCTGGAAGCAGCGGAGTGGGGGATGGCTCAACCCTGGCCCGCAGCCGAAGAAGCGCTGGAGGATGTATATGCTTAGAGAAATAACCCAAGCCGAGGCGCTTCGTGAGGCGTTGTGCGAAGAGATGCGCAGCGACCCTCGTGTATTTATAATGGGTGAGGACGTCGGCCCCTATGGCGGAATCTTCACCGTCACCAAAGGTATGTATGATGAGTTCGGCAACAAGCGGGTGCGCGATACCCCCATCTCCGAAGCCGGTTTCGTCGGCGCTGGACTGGGAGCTTCCATAGTCGGCGGTCGGCCTGTAGTGGAGCTGATGTTCGGCGACTTCGCAGCTGTTGCAATGGACCAGATAGTCAACCAGATAGCCAAGGCCCGGTATATGTCCGGTGGAAAAGTGAAAGCTCCTATGGTCGTGCGACTAACAATAGGTGCGCGCGGTTCGACAGCAGCTCAGCACTCCCAGAGCCCCCACGCCTGGTTTATGCACACTCCCGGCCTCTTCGTAGCTGTCCCATCCAATCCTGCAGACTGCAAAGGCCTGCTAAAGACAGCGATCCGGCTGGAGAACCCCGTGATGTTCTGTGAGCACAAGAAGCTCTACTTCGTCCCAGGTCAAGTCCCGGATGGAGAATACACCATCCCCTTCGGAGTAGCCGACATCAAACGCCCGGGCAAGCACGTAACAGTAGTAGCTGTCTCCATAATGGTCAACAAAGCCCTGGCAGTCGCCGAGAGACTGGCGAAGGACGGAATCGAGCTGGAAGTAATCGACCCAAGAACCATTGCCCCGATGGACTGGGAGACAATCTACACCTCCGTCCGCAAAACAGGTCGCCTGATAATAATGGACGAAGGCTGCTTCACCGGCGGAATAGCAGCCGAAATCTCAGCCATGGTCAGCAAAAACTGCTTCGACTACCTGGACGCCCCCATAGAAAGAGTCTGCGCCACCGACACCCCCATCCCCTTCAGCCCCCCAATGGAGGATTTTGTGGTGCCTCAGGAAGCGGACCTTGAAGCGGCGGTGAAGGAGATTCTGTAAGACTGGGGGACGGGGAGAACGTCACCCAGAACTTGTTTCAGGATCAGAGTCAACAGGTTGCTATCCTGAGCATAACGGCCTCTGGTTGGGATTTGTTTTGTGTTTCTGATACGGTGAATTTGGTGTTTTTGAGAAAACAAACTGAGCTCAGAATTCCCAGTTTTGAGCTCAGTTTGGATTCGTTTTGGTGTTTTAAACGTTTCAATATCCACGGTTTGGGAAGTCTTGGATGCTTGCTCCTATTCTTTGTCAGGCTGCTCCTTTCGGGTTGGCATTTTGTGAATGGTGTCTTAGATATTTCACGGTTTTAAAAGTGATTCGTTTCGCAGAAAGTCTGGAAAGGGTTCGTTTGGTAAGGTTTTGAGATCAGATGGGCTGAAAATACGGTCTCAAATGCCTTTGTATTTTGCTGAAACGTAGTGAAAAAACTCTGAAACCTATCAGTTTTTTGCAGAAACTTATAGGAACATGCAGGAAACCGGCTGTTTCTAAGCGGTTGTGTTTGTGTCAGGTTTGTTGTTTTAGAGACAGAAATGCACAGAAAGAAATGGACAATTGATAATTGATAATTGACAATGACGCCGGGAGACAGGAAGTCTGAAGTCTGAAGCCTGACGTCTAGAGTCTGAAGTCTGGAGCCTTCCTGTTAATCCTTTAATCCTATTAATCTTGTTCAGACAGTTTTGTTTGGACTGCTGTGGCCGGGTAACGAAAAGCGCGCAGTATATATTGCTGCCGGTTACTCCCTGAGGATTAAGCCAGGCTGGTTATATATGATGCGCGCCTAATGATGCCTGAAAAAAATACTCTCATGATTATAAGACGACGAGATGGCAAATTCGTATCAGTTTTCGCGGTATATTTTCATAATATTTTAGTGAAAGAAACTTAAGGTGGGAATTTGAGCTCAGAATTAGGGGGATTTGATTGATGACTGGTGGTAGAAGGGACTAGTTATCCGCAGATTTCGCAGATTTACGCAGATTTTGGGGAAGGTTGGGGTAGGGGAGTTTCGGGAAGTTAGACCGGTAATCTAACAGCTGTGCGTGACAATTGTTCACACTGGAATGCAGGCTATGCTAGCCCGACTTCGGGTGTTCCGTTCCACTCGACAACCGAAGTAACGAAGTAACGAATCGTGTAAATCCCATAATCCTGGGAATCGTGTTCAGACAGTTCTGACGCGAAGGATTCCAGAACCATAATCGTGAATACTTCATCAACTGATCTCTTGAATGTAATCCGCATATAACATATACTTCAATATGATGGGATTTCATCAAGTGAGGGAGCAAACGACGTGGACCTTGAAGCGTATCTGCAAACTAATTCGGACTTATATACGAAATATGAAGATATCAAGCGTGCATGCACGGAGTTATGGGCTGATGTAAAGTTGCCCTGGTTCACAGATCACACACGGACCCATTCCGCACGTCTTGTCGGATACTTAAATCAGATTCTTGCATCGCTAGAAGGCACTCCGCATGTTCTCACTATTCAAGAATGTTTTATCCTCCTAGCAAGCTGCTATCTTCACGAAATCTCTAACTGCAAGTCCGTGTGGAATATATCAAACAGACTTGTTATAATTGCGCTGATTTGTGTGAGTATTAAACTGAGGATATATAAATGGAAATATTTACGGGGATTATAACTAAAGTATTCATCAATCTTTCAAGCGCATACATCTTTGGTGTAATTGAAAAATGGAAAATAGACAATATACTCAAATACCCCTTGCAGAGGCTTGTTGATACAATCAATAATTTCTGGAGATCTGAAAGTATATCTGAATCTGTCAGTGAAGCTATTTTGCAGCGGGTAGGAGATTGCATTTTTGAACTACGAATCACAATAGATGATCTCTTATCAGTCCATTTTGATTCAGATCTTGTGATAGAAGAGATCAAGAAACGGAGAATATATAATACGCATCTACAGCAAATCGAGTCAGAAACACAGCATTTATTTGAGCGACTTATAAAAGAAACGATAATACTGATCTGTCAGGAACTACCAAGAATAGAAAGCATACATCGTAATGCGTCGATTAGAGCAGCACAAGATGCGCAAGAACATTACAAGACAACGGATAATCAGAACAAGAGAACTGATAACCAGTTAAGTGAAATTATCGCTAAAATAAGTGAAGTAAGTGCTAATCAGAGAGAAACCGCAGAACTTGAGAATTCTTTGCACAGTGTATTTCAACAACAAATCAAAGAAATCCGAAAGCTTATTAATACGGATTCGTTAAGTCAGGCTGAAGCCAGTGTACAGACATTACTAGATTCCGTATTGATAGTCTTTAAGCCACTCTCGTTAAGCGATCATTCAGAAGCATATGCTGTGGCTGCCAGCCTTTATACCTACAAGGGAGATATTGAAACTGCTGATGCCTATTTAAAGGAAGCAGAGAAGATGGATCCAAACAATTCACGTGTGTTGATGATTGCTGCAAAGCTATTAGCCATTCATGAGGACTTTGATAGTGCCCTCGAAAAACTAGCCGAATTGGATACTGAGAATGCTCAGATTCTGAAGTTTGCCATCAAATATCAAATGGGCTCCGCAACAGAATATACTGATATTATTGATGAATTGAAGCAATCAAAGACATCACAGGCTTATGTTGCTTTAGCGAGCTATTATATGTCTGAATGTGATTTTAATAATGCTGTGGAATATGCCCGCCTGGCTGTAAATTCAGAATACAATTCTCACAATTACTGGATGTTGGGTTACTCTTTGGTTGCTCGTATGCTAGAACGTAAATATGGTCATAATCATGGATTCAATAATCTGGCTACTTTTATACCTACAGAAACGGAAATACTAGACATTAAGGAGGCTGAAGAAAATCTAAATAAGGCCGTTGAAATAGCCAAGGATCAACTTGGTCCAAAAGACAACAGGACAATCGAACGGGAAATACATTTACTACGATGCCTGACTTTATATAAGCAAGATGCAGCAGAAGATTATGCGCTCAAAATGCTTAAGGACAATCCACAGAATTTTGAGGCTGCGCGATATCTACTTTATGCTGGTCGGATTCCTGACGTTGTTGCGGTTTTGGGAATAATAGATCCATCGGAATTGACAAATGAATCAGATACACGGACACTAGCCAGCATTTTAATGGAGGCTGGAGAAGTTGAAAAAGGTCTTGATACACTTATAAAATGGCGGGATAAACATTCAATAATTGAGGATTATCTATACACAAGTCTTCTCTGTCGGTTATATCGAATCTTAAAACAACCTCAGCAAGCACAAGATGAAATTAGCAATTTCGGTAATAGAATTGGCCATAACATTGAACAAAGAAAACTGGTCGCATCTCATTTTTCTGAAATCGGGATGAAGCTGGTTGCAGAAGATACAGTAAATGAAATACTAGAGACTGAAAACAACGCGGATAACTTTCTTTTTGCTTGGGTAACACTAGAGCCTATCAGCGATCCACAACTGATCAAAGAGATCTTGCTGAAACTTGCAGCGCTTGCTCCAAAAAAGGAATTTTACATACTACTCATAAAACATCTCTTTCGTCTGCATGATTATACAACCATCATTGATACAGTCAATGCCATCAAAACACTGGGATTAAGTGATAAATCATTCGATAAAGCTGAAGCAACAGCCTTGTTTTATCTCGGAGATTATACCTCAGCAGAACCAATACTAACTGATGTATATAAGAATCAGAAATCATGTGGGTGGATGGAACAAGGACTTGCTTTCAACTTAGTAATGTGTGATTTTGCTCTTGGAAAAGATGAATCAGCTATTCGGATTATTTCAGAATTGAAGGAGCAACAGGATGTAATGCCTGAAACATATGCAGTCTTGATTGATCATTATGATCGTGTAGGACTGTATCAGAAGGCTTATGAGGTTTCCAAGGAATATGCCTTGAAATTTCCAACAGATGAGCGAGCACGTGCTAGTGAAATATTTCATGCTATGACACTCGGATACATGATGGAAGCATCTACCAAGATGCAAGCATATACAAATGATTTCAAAGAATCAAAAATCATTTGGAAAATTCCAGTAAATGATGGTCCTGAATACATTGCTTCAATAAACAATAATCATCAGAAAGTGTGGGGAATGTACCAACAAGGCAATCTACCACGCTCATTCCAGAATGATTTTTCTCGTTTTGCTATGGCATATGATTGGGCTTTAAATACCAGCAATGAAAACTATCAAAAACCGCCGGTATATATGACTTCCTACTCACAAGTAGCTTCATCAAATTTTGATACAGCAGTTATTCGAAAAGGTATTGTTCTCGATTATACTTCCTTGCTGACTCTGCAATCTGCAGGTCTATTACAAAAAACACTGGATGCATTTGAAGTAATATACTATCCACCACATCTGTTAACCATTTTACTGCTTGAATTGCAGAAATTGTCTTCGGTTGGTCGGCATGTTGATCAGAAAAAGGAAGTAGAAAGACTGATCAATACTAGTTGCATTTCTACCTGGGAATTCTCCGAGACTTGGGATGAGATTAATGCCAAACTTGAGCAATATTATGATTCAAAGAACCTAGGGCAACTTACCGCAATAAGATTGTACATTGCAGAACATATCAATGGTTATTATATCGACGAATATCTACTTGATAATCTACACTTGGATGCAACTGGTCTACAGGCAACAACAGAGAAAATCATTGTTACAATCCGTGATATTGTTAATCTGCTTTGGGATAACAAAAAGCTATCAGGTGTAAACTATAATAATGCTATTCAATATATCGAAAAATACGGTGGAGACAGTAAAACAAGGAGTGGTAATCGTTCAGAGGAGCTATCACTGGATGCTCCGGTGATAGCTAGTCTGATGACTCTAGAAACACTATGTGACATTGGCATACTAAATGAATTGGCATCGGCATACAAAGGACGTCTATTTGTGGCTCCGTTTGATGTTACAGAACTCAATAGTCGACTGTATGAAGTGGAAATAAGTAGACAGGCAAAAGAGACTGTTGAATCAATACGGCGAACGATTATTCAATGCGATAAAGCTAAGGTAGTCCATCTAGATATGGTCGACAAAGTGTATGTTCCTGATATTATTGACGAATATTCTCTTACAGGTCTGTGGTATGAAGCAGTAAATGTTGCGCTCAAAAAGGATACTGTATTAATATCTGATGATAGAACTACACACCGCCTGGAAGATACAAATCTACATAGAGCTACAACTTTGAATTTGATTAATATACTACGTGATTCAACGATAACAGGTGATGAATACGAGAATGCCTATATAAGCATGTTGAGATGGAACTGTCTCTTTATACCTGTTGATGAATTTGTTCTAAATCGCATATTCGCAAGAATACCTGTTCCAAATCGAGATGCCACTCTAGTTGCTGAATACTACGATATGGCATTTCAAGAAGCCGGCCTTTCGGCTGAACCTTATTCTCCTGGATCAATTGACTCTGAAGCGTTTAGATTCTACGTAAATTGCAACAATACGCTGACTCGGGTTCTCAATAATGTATGGACAAATCCTGATTTGATCAAGGAGCATAAGTTATCAGCATCCATCTATATACGTGACTCCTTGTGGAGAAAACCAGAGCATTTATTACATTACTTTCCTGAGGAGGAGTTGACAGAGTCTTTACAAGCGTTGTGGCATGTGAAGATGATACTGGGCTTGGAACATGGAGAGCCGGGTGTTGTTTCAGATTTACTGAATTGGTATTTGTCGGAATGGATTACTCCCGAGATTACCGGCGAATCATCCATATTGGTCAATTTAAAATTCAATTCCTCGAATACTGTAGTTGACATAGTTAGTCACGCCAGAGAGTTAAAACAGCAGTTGAGTAGTATTGTTAGAAAGGAGCTTCTGGCATTCATTTAATACTCTTGTTAGTCGCCTCTATAATTCTGGATTCGGTGAGGTAAAACAAAACTGCTGCAGCATTCACCGCAAGATCAATGTGTGTGGCACTTGTCTCAGCTTTTTCAACCAGCTTAGCTTTTACCGGATTTAAATGGATATACTCTATAGTCTGTCGAAAATGGTCTTCGTCTCGAATGAATCGATCCCAGTAATCACGATGCCATACATGTTTTGTTTCATCGCCACTCAGGAGACTGGCGTTCCCGGAAATGGTTTCTTTGCGAAATGCACAGATACGCATTCCTGTGAATTTCTTCCAAGAGGCATCGAGATTGTAGAAATCAACAGTCCGCGCTACCTCTCGTTCACCTTCTTTTTGAACTGTTCGGAAATTCCGAATAGTTGAAACCTTAACGATTTCACTTTGGGCATAAAGATTGCTCAGATGCTCGTTGGTACAAAGACCTCGAAAAACGCTGCCATCCTGAAGTTTTCGGCACATGATCAGCGTGTTTAGCCCTAATCTCGGCTTTGATCACAGATTCTCAGGAACGCCAATCTCCTGATTTGCGTATTTCCTTATAACCGACGCACTACTCCACATCCAATCCTCAGCTTTATCAACAAGCTTAGCTTTTACCGGATTGAAGTGGATATACTCGATAGTCTGTCGAAAATGGTCTTCGTTTCGAATGAATCGATCCCAGTACTCGCGATGCCATACATGTTTTGTTTCATCGCCACTCAGGAGACTGGCGTTCCCGGAAATGGTTTCTTTGCGAAATGCAGAGATGCGCATTGCTGTGAATTTCTTCCAAGACTCTACAATTTTCGCCAATGGCCAATCATTGATGGGTTGAATTAGGGTATGCACATGATTCGGCATGACAACCCATGCAAAGACACGGCATCGTTGCCCATCAAAGAATAGTAATGCATTCTGCACCATCATAGCAATTGATGGTTCCCTCATTATGCAAGAGCCATGCCCAGCATCAAGCCAAGCCTCAACACGTTTGCGTCGCTCTGAATTTTGTTTATCCTTTGGCATACATCGAATTTCCTCTTCAAAACGGTCCAAAACGCTCTTTGCAAGGCTGTCTGCAAGATGGAATGTGATATGCTGGATCAGATTAGGGCCATCAAAATGAGGCAAATACCCTCTACTGTGCCACCCCTCAGGTCCGCCGGGATCCCCGGGAACGCCAATCTCCTGATTGGCCCGTATTTCCAGCATCCGTTTAGCACAATCCCTATACACTATGCTTTTACCATCGCCAATCAGGAGATTGGCGTTCCTGAGTTCACTCATCTGATACGTCTCCTGTTGACAGCACTCCAGCAGCCATTGATGTAACTGAATGGCGAATGTTAAATGACACATTTACTTCTTATTATGGCGAATTCGCCGTAATTAAAACCAGGATTGAAAACAGACTCTCAGATACCAAAGAACTCTACAGTGTTACGGTTTCTGAGCCAGTCCGAAATATAAAACTCGCCATCCTTAGCCTTAAACATGTCAGTCAATGAAATGTAATCTTCTTCATTGTTTGAGAGAATAGTTATGGCAGCACCCTGGACATTGATAGTGGATTTTTTATCTCTTGTCATTTCGCTTTCCCACCTTTCCTTACTGTCCTACTAAATCTAAATCTTCTGCAGGTAGGCACTACTAAATAAACGAATTATAGCAGATGGACTCAGGAATGCAAGCGTGATTACACCAGCAATGGCAGCGTGCAGGTGATGCTATTTGCCGACCGTCTGGAAGTCTGGAATCCCGGCACACTTCCACCTTCCCTTACACTCGAAAACTCCGCCATCCCCACGGTTCAGTGCCCCCAAACCGGTTATTGGCTCAACCACTCTATCTTGCCAAATACATAGAACAAATGGGCACCGGCACAGGGGATATGATAAGACGCTGTCGTGAAGCAGGTCTACCGGAACTGGAATTCTCCATCTCAGACGGATTCACCACCACCATCCGCCCCAATCCGGACAAGTCACCGGACAAGTCACCGGTGAAGTCACAGGTGAAGTCACAGGTGAAGTCAAGAAACTACTGATGGTCTGCCAAACCGATATGAGTCGTAAAGAGCTGCAAGAAACACAGCTCCTGAAGAGTGAAGAGAACTTCAGGAAGCTCTATCTTGCTCCTGCACTAGAAGCAGGTTATATTGAGATGACCATCCCGGAAACTCCCACTAGCAGACGGCAGAAATACCGCTTGACGGCAAAGGGAACTGCACTCCTGGCTAGCTTAAATGCTAAAGAATGAATAGTCACAGGTGAAGTCACAGGTGAAGTCGGCCTAAGTCACGGCCCAAGTCACGGCCCAAGTCGCGGCCCGAGTCACGGCCCGAGTCACAGCCAGAGTCACAGCCAGAGTGATAAGTGCCTGATCATGTGTGTTTTCCAGATTTCTGGATTGTTACTAATGATAGTCATACTTGCAGGAAACGCGTTAAGTGCAAATATAAGATTTTATAATTGCAGGAAATGGATTTTATGCCATGGATGTTGGCCAAAAAGAATATGCTACCCAGAAACGGATTATCAAGCTGTTCCAGGACGTCTTGCATTACGAGTATCTTGGAGACTGGAGTGAACGGGAAGGCAACAGCAATGTCGAAGAAAGCCTGCTCCGCGCATTCCTTGTAAAGCAAGGCTACAAAGAGATTCTCATCAAAAAAGCAATCAATGAATTGGTAGCAACATCCCACGACCAGATCAAGAGCTTATACAACCTGAATAAGTCTATCTATACTTACCTCAGATATGGAGTTCAGGTCAAACCCGATGTAGGTGAAAACAATGAGACTGTATGGCTTATCGACTGGAATAATCCGCTAAATAACCACTTTGCCATAGCTGAAGAGGTTACAATCAGCGGTCCATTCTACAAACGCCCGGATATAGTCCTTTATGTCAATGGCATCGCTCTGGGAGTATTGGAACTCATCACAGCGCCTATCCAAAATCACTCACTACAAAAGCAAAAAGGGCCTTATATGACAACCTTCGAAAGGATGAACAGCTTGCTCTTTCGATAGATGAAGACATTCGAAAGGTCAAAAAAGATAATTGGCGTGACCACCGTATCAAAGAGAAAGAAGTCCGGCTGGCTATCAATAAACACTTACAGAGTGATGAACTTACAGACAGCATTTTTGAGATAGTAAAGAAACAAACAAATGATTACTAGCAAGCATCAGATAACAGTAAATGACCTTGTTATTGATGTAGTCCGCAAGGATATCAAGAACCTGCATCTGGCTGTATATCCTCCGACAGGCAGAATACGTATAGCTGTGCCTTTGCATGTTAATGATGAAGCTGTGAGGCTTGCTGTTATTTCAAAGCTGGGTTGGATCAAACGCCAGCAAGTGAAATTTGCCGATCAGGAAAGGCAGACCGCACGAGAATATGTCTCAGGTGAAAGCCACTACTTCCAGGGCAAACGCTATCTGCTGAACGTGATCTATCACGATGCCCCACCAAAAGTTATAATTCGAGGAAAAAATAGAATCGACCTGTATGTGCGAACTGGCAGCGTAACTGATCAACGTGCATCTGTATACCTGGCATGGTCGCGCAAACAACTGAAAGAGTCCGCTGCTCCCCTTATCGCCAAATGGGAAGCAGTGGTTGGGGTTCAAGTCAATGAGTGGGGTATAAAACAGATGAAAACCAGATGGGGAACATGCAACCCCAACGCCCACCGAATCTGGCTGAACCTGGAACTCAATAAGAAACCAATTCAATGCCTGGAATATATCATCGTCCACGAATTAGTCCACCTACTGGAACGCAACCACAACGACCAATTCCGTGCCTATATGGACAAACACCTCCCCCAATGGAGATTCAACCGGGAGGAACTAAACCACGAACCATTGGGTGATGAGAGCTGGGAATATTAGCATTTTACAGCATATTTAACCAATATACCCCCATATATACTGTAATAACTATGCACTTAAACCCCAGAAAATGGCAGATTTAGACCCAACACATGCATGCAATATCGTGTAAACTATCCCGTTTTAAGCCGGATAAACGTGTAAATCAATGCAATTACATAGTAATAAAACAGGCCCAAAACCACCCCAAACCCAATCCTCCGAATTACAGCCCAAAACTCCCACTCCCCAAATTATCAACTCTCAACTTCCAACTCTCAACTTCCAACTTTTCACTTTCAACTTTTCACTTTCAACTTTCCACTTTCAACTTTCAACTTTCAACTTTCAACTCTCAACTCTCAACTCTCAACTCTCCGTGTCCTCCGCGTCTCCGCGTGAAATTCCCCATCCCCACGCTCAAAACCACACCTTAAGAAACCGTCAAGAAAATATTATGAAAATATACCGCGAAAACTGATACAAGAATTTGTGTTCCCGTCGTCTAATAATCATGAGAGCACTTATTTGCAGGTAAACAGTTCTTCGCTAAGTTCAGGATGACAGTCTCCTGACCCCTGACTCCTGACTCCTGTCTCCCAACGACCCGGGCAGATCATCAGGGGGAAGAGTTGAAACATTTTTTCTTGCTAACATTGCAAAAACGAACTCTCCCACGCTCAAAACCCGATATTCTGAGCTCAGTCCGTTCCGGCATGAACCGAATTTGAAATCCGAAACAAACCCTTCATAAGCTCAAAATAATCACAGGTGGGGTTCTGCAGTCGTCCAAGCTGCCAGGCACCCAAAAAGCAGATCCTTCGCTGCGCTCCAGGATGACATGCTTCTGACTTCTGTCTACTGTCTTCTGACTTCCAAGTTCTCCCCGTCCCCCCATCTCCAAGTCTCCCCCTCCCCTAGTCCTCCCTAACCTCGGGCATCTTCAGGGTTGGGTCGCCGTATAGCATGAACTTCATTCCCTGGAAGAAGATGCTGGCTGGGTACCAGTCTTCGGTGGGGAGTAGGGTTGCCAGGTTTTCACGGTCGTAGTAGTAGGAGATGGCGCTTTTCCAGCAGTCTCCTAATATGGGGGTTTTGGTGTTCTTGAGGCCCTTTATGAAGCCTTCCTGCAGGGTTAGACCACAGGGTTGTCCTCCGGTGTTGCAGCCTATGTAGGCTACGGCGCCGTTTAGCCCCTGGCGCAGGACTATCTCTCCCAGGCCGGTTGGGTTGTGAGCACCTGACTGGTATGTGGCTGGGGGAGGTGGGGGAGAGGTGAATACTTCTCCATGATCGCTGCCTTTGTGCTCGATTCCGGCGATGTCTGTGTATGGTTCATATGGAGGCAGAGTGGCGAACCTGGCTGTGTAACATCCGATGGAAAACATTACCGGCAGGCAGTTTTTGTTGTGGATATTTTTCAGGTCAGCTGTCGAGAAGCACCCATCCCACAAGAGATCGTTCCCGTGACCTGTGTGTATCACCAGGCCGACACCGGAGTTGAGCACGGAAACCATCTCTGCATTGTTGACCGGAGGAGTCTTGTCATCTCTTTCATCTTTATAATAGCGCTTTTCAGCAGTCCAGCCTGATGGTAGATGAGTGATATACCGGTCCATCGTTCCTCGGCTGTCTATCCACCCTCCACTTGCAAAGAATGCAGCTTTCCGGATTCCAGGTACCTTGCCTTTGGCTGCAGTCTTTTCATATGCCATGGTCTTTTCGACTACATTGCGGATCTCCTGGGCATTGCTGACCGGCCAGCGGCCTACAGCGATTTCCGGGCGATAGTCAACATTGTCGAAGTTTATCGGTGGATTCTTGTGCTTCTCACCATGAACTTCCCCGAAATAGCCAGCATGGTATCCGTCCTTCTGGGCGTTCCAATCGTCGAAACTGCCGTCCTGTTTGGCTACATCGGCATAGTAGAGGTCTGATGGGTAGAATGCATAGTTGAAAGCTGGTTCAGTCACACGGTCCATGACCATATATCGCACCGGCATAATATCAGCATCTCCAACCAGCAGCACATAACCCAGGTTGTTCCTGCGCCAGGCTTTATAGAGATAATTCTTAATCCGCTCCGGATCATCCGCTCCTGGTGATGACTTAAGTATAACTTCAAGCGCGACAACCTTTACAGGCAGCTGCTTCTTTTTATACTTAGCATACCGTGACAGCTCCGACTTAAACCTGTCCGGACACACAATGATAAACGCCTTGGAAGCCAAAACACAACTGGAGGCGAATACAAGCAGGCAGAAAATTGCGATGTAGGTAAGCATCTTGTTCATAGTGAAATTATAGCATGATTGTTTCTATTTTTAACCACGGAACACACGAAAAAAATGGGCGAGAAAGGTGGACCGGGACTTGTAGGACGAATAGGACTTATGGGACATATAGGACGGGATGGTGGGTCTTTGGTTTCGGAAACTATTGACCGCTGTCACGCCAAACACGCGAAAGAGAAGATTGTTCCCTTTTCGCGTGTTTAGCGTGCTTCGCGGTTAATCATAGGATCGGGTGTTTGTTGGCTTCTTCGTAAATTTTGGTTGGATGGCTGGTTATTTCCAGGACATCGTATGTGAAGCTGTCTCCTCCCCAGGTGGATAGTTCGAAGGTGTTGCTGGAGGTGATACCCAGCGGCTTTAAATCACGGGCAAGGGGTTGACCTCCGTAGGTGGCATCCAGGGTTCCATCGTGCAGGGAGAGGAGCAGGATCTGAGTCTGGTCTATTGGTGCAGTGTTCTGGAACATGCGGCCTGTATTCCAGAGGTCCAGTGCAGTTATCTGCCAGTTCCAGTCGAACATTATTGTAGCATCTCCGATGGCGATCTTTAATCGTGGACCGGAGCGTTTGATCTTGAGTTTGATGGTGGCATTATTGCCTACCGGGAGTTTGAGTTTGGTTATGGCAGATGCCTGATAGATGATGGTGCTGAGTTTTAGTCCGACGCTGCCGTCTCCGAAGTCAGCTCCTGGTGTGATAGTAACGCCTGGAGCCCCCGGATTGAGTTCCCACTGATCCGGATTAAGGCTTTTGATGTTTAGTTCGGGAGGCGCAGGTGCTTCATTCGGTGCGACAACGCTTGTCTGGACGGGGATATTGGTGTCGATGCGGACTGCGCAGAACCGGTGTGACTTTACAGAGAGAGCTATCCGGCCTTGATTAACTTTATGTTCTTCCCCTGTTATCAGGTCGGTTGCTGTGACCTGCTGGTTCGGGTAGAGATTTGAGACGTCGGGATTGGTATCCAGATCATTATATGTAAGGTTTCCGAAGATGAGCAGAGCAGCGTCTGCTTTGCGATAATAGGAGCAGAGGAGTTTGTTGTTTATCTGCTTGACGTACGGCTGCGAACGCCAGTAGGGGTAGTATTTGGTCTCTTTGTCGTCCTCGAAACCCTTATATATTCGGCGCTCAAGTTCGGTAGCACCTTCGGTCTCTGTATCGTGCAATAGTGCATAAGTCAGCGCCCAGCCTGGTGTCGCTTTTCTGTTACCGCCTACCTGGCTGTAGAACATATCCCAGAACACCGTGCGGAATCCCCATGGGCTACCGCAGTAACCTACTGCAAAGGTTGATAAAGGTATCCGATAGCCTGGACGGAACCTGGCAAGCTGTTCACCCTCCAGGTAACCATCGAAGAATGACAGCGTGTTAATGTCCAAACCGCCGCCGCAGTGTGCAGCCATAAAGAACGGCTTACCCCGGTCGGAGAATATTCCTCTCAGGCGTTTCAGGAATTGCCGCTGCCCAGTAACTCTTGTTAACGGCTCTGAGTTCCATTTAATATCAGTCGGACGCCCGCATCCGTCTTTGTGGGACGGATTGTCGCAGTCCCATGCCAGGCTCATTCCATCGCTGTATATCCCGTCTATCCCGGCTTCCTTTATGAGTTTCTCTAGACCTTCGAGCTGAAGCAAGCCCTCTGGTCCGCGTTTGCAGCAGAGGTAGCAGGGGATGTCTTTGCCAGGATCGTATGCACGCTTATACATAACCTGAGGAGGCAGCGCCATCAGATCATTGCGCTGGGTGGAGAAGTCGGGTGAGTTCTCGGCAAGCAGCTGGCAGGTGTAGACTCCGAACAGGCGATTGTTCTTGTGGGCTTCATCTGCCTGGGTTTTTAATCCGGCGGTTTTGGTCAGGTCTGGGTATCCCTGGTAGTCTGACCAGTTCTCCCAGACGAAGCTGAAAAAGCTGGATTCCTTTCGCAGGGAAAGGCGCTTGGTGGGAGTCGGCTGCAGGAAGAACCGGAAGATGTGGCTTTTATCCTTGATCTGCGCAGGGCTGTCGACGAAATTCAAGTGGAGCCATGTGCAAATGTCTCTTTTACCTACCACGATCTGCGCGCGTTTGACCTTGGAGAGGAACAGGTCAGTGTCGGAGTTGAAGGATATCCCTCTATCGTGTCCACCGACCCACACCGGTCCTGCGGGACCATTCCATCCAGTTGGCTGGATTTCCTTGATCTCCTGAACCAGCTCCCGGTGCACAAATTGAGCATTATCCTTTTTGATAGGGATATTTACTGACAGCGCATTGATTAACTGAGGTTTGACTCCCAATACCCGGAGCTTGATGACGCAGAAACCGTCGTAGTCTACATTTGTCCGGGTTTCGACTCTACCGCCTGCGAAGGTCATTTGGGACTCTACAAGAGCTCCATTACCCAGGCGCTTAATCTTCATGATGCCAGGTTTGAGCGCTATCGGACGTTGGTTGATAGAGAGGGAAATCGTTGCCGGGCTGTAGAGGAGTTCTCCATTATCGTCCTTCACTGATTTGAAAAGGCCAGTTGGGGAGAACTCGATGGTTTTGTTGTAGAGTTTGACCTTTGATCCGGTTACAACAGGAGCCGTCCACGGGGCAGGGACTTTGTTTGAGATATAGTCAGAACCTGCGGTGGATTTCATCCATGTGGGTTGTTGCTGGTCGGTTATGGTCTTTGTTTCATGCAGGATCTGTTTGCTATTTGAAATGACTGTCAGGTCTGCTTCAATGGGTAGGGGCATGTCATTTGGAAGATCGCATATCACGCGTGTCCGGCCCTTTTTTGCGAGATTCAGTCGGCGCTCTGCATTGTTTATGCGCAGGATGACGGTGCCGGTGATGGCTTTGCCTGAGGTTTTTACTTCTCCTACAACGCAGTGAGAGAGCGGGTACCAGTTTATGTCTCCAGTTACTTTGGAGGGAACTGGGATTATGGCTTGTTTTGCTTTGGGTGGCAGTGTTTCGAAAGTCGGTTGGGTTTCTTGTCCTTTGGGGAGAAGAGTTATGCTGGCGAAGGGCATTGGGACGTAACCGCCTAATCCGGGGAGATACCAGCCGTTCATGTTTGGCGGGCGGAAGCGGAACAGGTTTGCGAATATGGTCCGGCCGGTTGGATTGATGATCCCTGCTGAGGCGAATGGGATACGCATTTCTACTTCCCAGCAGCCGTTGGATTTAGATACTGCAGACTTGAATGACAGCGGATTATCCAACGGAGTTTCATTGTATGAGCGGGAGATGGCTCCGTCGGAGTTGGTTGTGAACTGGTAGTAGTGGTCTGCTGCAGCGGCTGCCTGGTCAGTAGCTCCGGCATAACCTCCGAAGTTGATGACATCCCGTGAGACAATATTTTCATCCGCAACTCCCAGCACAACCTGCACAGCATCATCATCCGACAGGCAGTCAATGGGCTTGCGTGGGTATGCCATGGGGTAGCCGGATGCATTCTCTATACATCGAACAGCAACCAGTAGAGTATTGCCATCGTGTTTGAGGTAGAACGTTGTTGCAGGTGCTGCAAGTTGTTTGCCACCCATAGTGCGGATGTTCCGAATAATGGCAGCACCTTTCCATTCACTACTGCCAATACGGCCATCGAGTTTGATTGCGTTTGTGGAATATGGGACGTCGGCATGAGGAGTGTCTATAGCAAACGCTGCTGTATATGAAGCAACAGCTATTAATAGTGTCATCAGGAGGAATCGTGTATTTCGCATGTGCTTAGTAAAACATGTGGGGATGCTTGGTGTCAACTGGAATCGCGAATGGCGCGAAATACCTGGATAACGCGAAATACTCTTCCGCGACATCCGCGATTCCAGGGACATGCTACTTGGTATACTCTACAACTATATCGCCCAGGTCGTTTTCTTTTGGAGCGGTGGGACGGGGTATTGTTTTTCCTTTGTCATCTCTTCCGTCCGGGCCTATGCTGTATAGGATGTAACCTTTGGGTGTTTGTTTGTAGTTGTAGGTTGCAGTGGGTGCGAAGCGGTCTGTTGGGATTTGCTTGAGGTACCTGGGTGTAAGGTCTGATAGTTTTGCTGGGTAGCTGCCGGTTGTGGCTTTGCAGGAACGCAGGGCCAGTTGGAGCAGGAGCATTTGGTTTGTGCAGTGAGTGTATTCATATTTGAAGCGTGCTTTAAATATCACAGGTTGAATCGTCTGCATAAAGACTCCACAGGACGGTGCTGGAGTGGATATATATTGTGGGTAGGGTTTTGCTGCATATATCAGTGTGCGATTCCAGTCTGCAATGTATCCGGGGAGTAACATTCTAATGTAGCCCCTCATCGCCAGGCTTCCTTTACCTTTAGGTGCAACTGGGGCAGATGGCGGGGTGTCCAGCGATGCAACCACAGACGGCATGGATTTCATTGATTGTATACTGGTGTATTTCTCATTCTCAAGTATCTGAGCGAATGTAGCATATTTTGATATGATATTTTCCAGTCTTGCTGTGGCAGCTTTCAGTTCTGCTGCGGTCAGTTTATCAATAAGAGTGGGTGTAGCGTTAGAAGCAGATATTGTTGATATGGCTACAGAAACCAGGTATCCCATCAATGCTGAACCTTGAGTAGTATCACTGCCTAACTGAAGACCATCCAGGCACGACTGCATTGCTTTTCCATATTCTCCGGATTGATTGTATACCTGGGTTTCCAGAGAAATGAGTCTGGCAAGTTCTCTGAGTTCGGCATAGGAGTCATATGATACTGATGGGTCGAATAATGGGGTTATGCATTCGTGTTTCAACCCTTCTCTAAACAACTTGAGCGCTGGTTCATTGGCTTTAAGGATGGCTTTCTTGTCAGCCAATGTGTAAGTGCGATCGGGAGGAGGGGCTGGACTTGCGCCTGGTGGCATCATTGATTTGAACTTTTTCAACTTTTCAAAGTCCATTGCCTTCATTCCCGGAGGTAACATTCCTGGTTTGAGTGATGGCATCTTATGTTCGCGCCTGATTAATGCATTACTTATTTCATCTCTCATTACAAGTTTATTGGTTGCTTTTAGATAGTAGTCATAGGCATTGGGATCAATGACTTTGCGATTGGGAATCTCTGCATTTACTACAGCATTGGTCTTGAAGAGCCATATTCCAGTTCCTACTGCCAGCAATGCGATGAGTCCTCCAATAATACGGAACATGATCAGTGCATTACGTTTCATTTTACTTTGAGTCTTTTGCATTTTATACACCTCATTGTGATTTATTAAGAACCGCGAAACGCGCAAAACACGCGAAAATTAAACAATACTCCATTAGTCTGTGGGTAACTGATGTTATTCGATATACTCCACCACGATATCACCCAGGTCATTTTCTTTTGGAGCGGAGGGGCGGGGTATTGCTTTTCCTTTGTCATCTTTTCCGTCCGCACCTATGCTGTATAGGATGTAACCTTTTGTGGTTTGTTTGTAAAAGTAGATTGCAGTGGGTGCGAAGCGGTCTGATGGGAGTTGTTTAAGGTATTTGGGTGTCAGGTCTGATAGTTTTGTTGGGTAGCTGCCGGTTGTGGCTTTACAGGAACGCAGGGCCAGTTGGAGCATAAGCATTTGATTAGTGCAGAGAGTGTATTCGTATTTGAAGCGGGTTTTTCGTATTACTGGTGCTAGGATCTGCATAAGTGTGCCATAGGACGGTGTTGTAGAGTTTACATGTTCTGCATATGGTCTTGCGGAATATCCCAGTTCACTGTTCCAGTCGGCTATAAGGCCTGAGAGCATAAATCCTGTTTGAATTCCACCAATAAACCCATCGAAGGCTTCCTGTATGCTTGTTGGGGGCGGCATTGTTGAAGAGGCAGAACTGAATGCTGACTTCATTGCTTGCATGTAGGTGTATCTCTCATTGCGAATGATCTCTACAAACGGGTAGTAGTTGGATGTGATCTTTTCCAATCTGGTTGCAGCGATCCTGGCGTCTTTTGCACTAAGTTTATTTATGAGGTCAGGTGTTGCATTGTATATATTTATAGCTGATGCAGCAGCGGAGGAGAGGTATCCGATGAGATTGGATCCTTGAGCAGTATCACTGCTTAATTGGAGGCCGTCCAAGCAGAACTGCATTGCTTTCACTGGTTCACCGGATTGATTGTACACCTGGGTTTCGAGTGATATCAACTTGGCGAGTGTTCTGACTCCTGAGATTGAAGCAGATGAGGATGTCGGATAAATCAGTGGTGACAGGCATTTATATTGCAAGCCCTTTCGGAACGCATCGAGTGCAGGCGCGTTTGCTGCAATTATGGCTTTCTTTTCATTCAATGTGTATGTGCGTCTAGGTTTATAGCTTGATGATTTACGTTTTGGTCTGATTCGTGCATCATCAATATCAGCTGTCATTACTATTCTCTTTGCGGCATCGACATAGTAATCATACGCATTGGGATTCGGCACAGTGCGGACGAGAGTGACTGTTTTTAGTAGTTCATTTGTCCTGATGAGAAATATTCCCAGGCCTACTGCCAGCAGTATGATGATTCCACCTATTATTGCGGATATGTATATTGCCTTGCTCTTACGTTTTCGCATTATGATAGTTCTCTTTCATTGAATCGCGGATGGCGCGGAATTAGCGCGGATTTCGCGGAAGACATCATTTGATATGTTCTACTACTATGTCCCCCCGGTCTTTCGGTTCCGGGGTGCCTCTTACTGTTACTGGTATTCCAGCGTTGTCTTTTCCATCCGGGCCAATGCTGTATAGGATGTAGCCTTTGGTTGTCTGCTTGTATTTGTAGGTGCCGGAGGGTGCGAAGCGGTCTGTTGGGAGTTTGGCTAGATATTTGGGTGTTAGGTCTGATAGTTTTGACGGGTAGTTGCCGGTTGTGGATTTGTAGGAACGCAGGGCCAGTTGTAGTAAGAGCATTTGGTTAGTGCAGAGAGTGTATTCGTATCGAAGTCGTGCTTTAGAAATTACTGGCTCCACCATGCGGAATATTATGCCACCGGACTGAGTTGGCAGTTTTACATACTGTGCGTATGGAATTGCGGAGTCAGCGATAGCTTTGTCCCAGTCTGCTATATGCCCCGGAAGCATGGTTCTCATGAACAGCTTGCTTCCAGTGCCAACTCTGGCTCCTGGTGTAGCATAATAAGTAGGTGACGTCATTTGCTGAATATCACCGAACTTTTCATTTTCGAGTATCTCGGAGAACGGCGTATATTTGGCTATTAACTTCTCCAACCTGCTTGCGGCGGATTGGGCTTCGGATGCATTCAGGTTGTCGATCAGGTCAGGAGTTGCTTCGTGGATTGCAATTGCTTGTATTTGCTGTGAAAACAGAAAGCCCATGATTTCAGCACCTTTTATTGTGTCGCCACCCAGCTGGATTCCATCAAGGCAGGACTGTATTGCTTTTCCATGTTCTCCGGACTCATTGTATATCTGGCAGTCCAGGGACAGCAACCGGGCGAGATTTCTGAATCGGGCATATTTTCGGTATGCCATTGGGGAATCAACCATTGGGAACAAACAATCATATTTCAGTCCCTCCTGCAAGGATTTGAGTGCTGGTTCGTTGGCTTTGATGATGGCTTTTTTCTGGATTAAGGTGCTGGATTTTGGGTTATCGATTGCATGATAAATATCGTTAATCACTACTATCTTGTCGCCAGCATCAACATAGTAGTCATATGCGTTTGGGTTGGGTATTGGGCGCTTTGGGGCTCTTATCTTGGTTACTGAATTGGTTAATACGAGCCAAACTCCGAAGCCTGCTGCCAGCAGTATGATTAATCCGCCAAATACTGCAGCTATGTATGGTGCCTTGCTCTTGCGTTTTTGCATTATGATGGCTCCCTTTCTTGAATCGCGGATTACGCGGAATTAGCGCGGATTTCGCGGGAAATAAAACTGTTTGGTTGCTGCGATTCCGTTCGCACTTCGACTACGCTCAGCACGAACGGCCTATATTTGAATCGCGAATGGCGCGAAGTAGATAGATGACGCGAAACACTCTTCCGCGAAATCCGAGTTACCTCCGCGTCATCCGCGATTCTAAAACACAACGAACAAACCCCTGTTTATTTTTCCTTCACCAAAAATATTCGGTCTATATAGAATGCTTCGTAAGTTGTTCCGTCGCCGTTGGGGGCGAAGTAGAAGTAGGTGCCGGGATTTAGTTGGTGGATGCCTAAGTCGTAGGTTTTATATGGTTTGTTGGCATCGGTTTCCAGGGGGACGGTTATTTTGGCGAGCCCCTGGGAGTTGGTTTCGTCCCAGATTCCTATGTCGAATGCATTGCCTGTATTTTGTTTGGATTCACACCTGGCGATAACGTAGCAGTGCCATTTGCCTGTGACATCTGTAGTAACCGGCCACTGCAGGGCCCACTTGGTGTGGTTTCCAGGTGACTTACCGGCTTTGCCATTGGATGCCGAGGGGTCATCTACTATCATGGAGAACTCACCTGACCACCAGTATGTAAACAGGTTCTCCTGAATATCGGCGTAGTCTGTATCCGGTATGTTTTTGAACTCTGCGGGAGGAGCCTGACAGAGCAGGCGGAGCTTTGGTTCATAGGTCTCTATACTCTGACCCTCGGCTATATAGAGAGTTTTGTATTTCTTTGCTGCTGTTATAAACCCTTCACACGCTGCTAAATTGTTTTTGGGACCGAGGAATGGGAGATTGTTGGATACAGATAAGCGTTTTAGGATGGCATAGCGCAATAGCCAGGCATGGTCCAGTGGCAACCTTTCGGCGCGGACCCGGGTTGTGAGAATAGGGCTGTTTTTGACGGAGTCTGCTGCTTGATCGAAGAGCCTGGTGGCCTGGTTCATTTCTTCTATTCCAAGATATGAGAAATCCCTGTTGAAGCAGCTGAGGGACTGGTTGCGTTTTAGGACTGCATCGTGGATAAGGTCCAGATACTTTGCAAGATATGGTGCAGCGGGTCCGTAGTATCCGTTCATAAAGGTGTTGATCAGCTTAGCTTCATCGGCTGTGGGATTCCAAAGCATGTGAGCCAGCATCCAGGCTTTGAGCTTCCCGAAGTCTCCTGCTTCATTTGCAGCATCTCCCTGTTCGAATACTCCTACAACGTTATGCTTAGCGAAGAACCTGATATCCTCTCCCAGGGTCTGGGTAGTAGGGTGGGGCATTATGAAGTCCCTGAAGTTGGCGGTATAATTCCATATATAGAGATTGGGGGCTATACTGCTCCAGGTTAAAACATCGTCCCTGAATCCGGCGTTAGCGGGGCTGTCCAGCGGTCGTGCGAAATCTGCTTCTATACTGCAGAGCCTTATCAGGACATTGTGCCTGGGTTTTGCAAGACTCGGGGACTTGCGGGTGTATGTGTAGGCAAGGGTTTCAACCAGGAAGTCCGGGTATTCTTTTTCGATATCCTCTGCTACTGCATTTACAAAACGGATCACAGGACCGGATGGTGAACCCTCTTCGGCTTCGATTGCTTTGCATTTAGGGCATTCGCACTGACCGTTGGCATCGTTCTGGGAGATGGAGATTATCCCGGCCGTGGGATCTTTTCGGATAAGTTCAAAGGCATTACGGGTCAGTTCTTTGCGCATCTCTTCGTTGGAGAGGCAGAGCTGGGCGTTGGTGTCTCTCCGTTTACCTCCGACTTCACTGAACCATTCAGGGTGCTGCGCGAAATACTTTGCAGGTGGAATGAGTTCGTAGAACGTGTGACACCAGCCAATTATGCTGTAGTGTCCTCCATACTCGGGAGCTATCGAATACCAGTGGCCGTTTAATTTGAGCTTGGATGCGAAGACTCCGCTCCAGTTCGGATTGCGGTAGCTGGCTTCCCGGCATTTGATCTTCGGGATGTAAGTGGTGTTAAGGTTCGGAATATCCAGAGTTGGTTTCTTCGGGATGAAGCTTTCGGTAGGTGTCCACCAGCGGCAGCCTACGATATCTTCAAGGAATGAATAGACAGCGTATAGAGAACCCCTTGGACGACCTCCTGTAAGGACAATCGTGTTTCCAACTGTCTTCATGATGATTCCGTCTGAGCCAAGGGATTTCCAGTCGGTTTTAGGCAGGAGGAGCTTGACTCGTTTGGACTGGCCTATTGCGATTTGCGGAGCATTCGGCTTGACGTGCGACTCTGTGCGGATGGGTAATTGAGCTCCGGTGACGAGTTTGAGGTGCTTTTGCAGTTCTTTGGCAGCGGTTTTCTCGGAGCTGATGGCATCTGTGGCGATGACTATTGTGTAGATTGTCTTGCTGTTTTTAGCGAGGGTAAGTGCGTTTGCACTGGAGCTGACGACCAGGCATGTCAGCACGGCGATTAGTGCTATGGTCCGGGTATTTAATGTACTGCTAAATTCCAAGGAGTCCTCCGATTGTTTATTTCAGAATGGGATATTGGAACAGGGGTGGGTGATGGATCATCCTGGTCCTTCTCAGAAAATGAACCGCGAAACACGCTAATACACGCGAAAAAGGTTTGCACAGTAAGACACATAGGACTTATAGGACAGGGGTGGTGTATTGCCTGTCCTATTACATTATGCATCTACTACTATGGTGCCTGCTATTGTGTCGTGTAAGCCTCTGTTTTCCAAGTTGGTAAATATCATAATATAAATCAACCCCAGCGTAACTGTATGCAGGATGAATTGAAGAGCATATCTTACCAGGGCGTTTCCGAAGGTGAAGTCTGAGTTGTCGTATTTAACTATCCTTATACTCATGGCCATTTTTCCTACCGTTTGTCCGAGGAGCCCATTCATAATAATGAAATAAGCGGAAGCGCCCAGGAAAATTATCGCATCGATGGAATGTGCGGCACGATTCATAGCCAAAGGACCACCAGAAAGTATGCTGGGCATGAATAGAACTCCTATAAGTATAAAAACCATATAGAGTATGAACCAGTCTACTATCCAGGCGACCAGCCTTTTCCACGGATTTGTCGGATGGGGGACGTTTATGCTGATTATGTTTGGATCGTAACCACGCCCGGGAGTGATTCCATAATTGTATGTGGGTGGCTGCTGGACTGGTGGTGTTGGTGCTCCGTATGGTGGGGCAGACTGTTCCCAGGGGGCACGCGGAGTGCTAGATACCGGTCCTGGTGCCATCATTGTCTGTTCGCCAGTATTGGGCATGTTTGGTATATTCGATGTGACAGGGACCTGAGGCTTTTCGACAACAGGAACCTTGCCCATAGATATGTCATTCAACATATCATTGGCTGCCTGATATCGTTTGGCTGGGTCCTTCTGCAGGGATTTAGCTATTATAGCAGCCCAGCTGTCAGATACTCCTGTGATGGGACTGGGTTCATTGTATATGATTGAGTGGGTTATTGCTGTTACAGAATCACCTGCAAATGGTTTGTTACCAGTCAGGCATTCATATAAGACAACACCGGCTGAGAAGAGATCGCTGCGGGCGTCTATCTCTCCTCCTAAAATCTGTTCCGGAGGCATATATGCTGGGCTGCCCATTATCTGACCAGCCTGGGTCATTGTGGCTTCTGTGGACATTTTGGCTATACCGAAGTCCATCAACTTAACGCGTCCGTCTTTACCTATAACAATGTTGTCCGGTTTGATGTCCCGGTGATATATCCCCTCTTCATGGGCGACTGCAAGGGCGGATAGCAGCTGCATTGCGATGTCTTTTACCTTGGCGGGATTCATCTGCTTTTCGAATTTCAGGAAATTGCGCAGAGTAGTGCCGGTGCAGAGTTCCATTGCAATATAGAACTTGCCCTTGTCATCTCCATCATCATAGATGGAGGCTATGTTTGGGTGGATGAGCTGCTGGGCTATTCTGGCTTCGCGTCTGAATCGTTCCACTATCTGCTGCCTGGTGTTGCCATCAATACCGGTTGCAATGCTGAGGATCTTCAAAGCGACAGCCTTGCCGGATGACGTGTCCCTGGCTTCGTAAACGATCCCCATGCTGCCTCTGCCAAGTTCTCTGACTATCTCGTATTTCCCAATGAGTTGCGCAGCCATTGTGCTCTCCCTCTATTAATCAAAACGCAAATGACGTATGATTCAATTGTACTAAAAAAATGAACTCTACTACACTATGGATTATAGCATATGAACACAGGAATGCAAGTGTTTTGAATTCGTTGGGGTGGCGAACCACTGAAAAACAAGTAAAATGGGGGTAGGGGCAGGAATCTGTGAAATATAATAGTGCTAAAGTTGGCTTATGTTTGTCTGTCTTTATTAATTACCACGGAATACAGAATAAAAAATCTAATGAACCACGGAATACACTGAATACACGGAAAATAATGTTCTGTTTCGGGTGTAACTGCAAATTGCACCCGAGTGGAGGATGCTTTTTGGGGAACCGCTAAATACGCAAAACACGCGAAATTGAGATTGGATAATCTTATAGTGATTAGTAGAGAAACAATATGCTGCGTTCATCCGATGTCTATGTTATGCAATTCCTTTCCCTTCTTTGCGCCTTTGCGGCTTTGCGTGATGAATAAACTGGAAAGCAGACGAGTACCAGAATCCTGTTAATCTAATTAATCCTATTAATCGTGTTCAAGAAGGAAAGCAGATCCTTCATTGCATTCAGGATGACAGCTAGGCATTCAGGATGACAGCTAGGTGTTCAGGATGATTGGTTTATTTGGTAGCAGCGGAGGGGTTGGGGGCTGTCGCAGTGGACGGAACATAGGTTGCAGTTGGTGCATTTGGAGGTGGTGAACTGGTTGGTTTGGATCATTTTAGGGAGGTTTGGTTCGATGATCAGGGGGCGGCATAGTGCGACGGCTTCTATGTTGAAATCATTGATGATGCCAAGCATGCTTTCCAGGGTCCTGATGCCTCCTACAGCAATGACTGGTAGTTCGGTATTACTCCAGATTAAAGAAGTATTTTCCAGGTTATAGTTTTCTGTGAAAGGGATGAACTTGCTGATGTATGCCGGGGCGAAGTATTTCTTCCATATCCATTTTATGAATCCCGGCAACCGGTTGAACATCGGGTTTACTTTTAGAACAGTGTTGAGGGGAACAGCCCCACGGATGATGTTTAATGCATATTCCATTGTTCCGTAGCTTATCTCTATAGCATCAACTTGAAGGTCTTCCAGGCGCTTAACGGTTTTCATTGTGTCGTCAACCCGGATTCCGGGTGTGCTGTCTTCTGCTCCGCTTAATTTAGCAAGGATAGGGAAGCTGTCTCCACATTTAGTGCGTATGGCCCTGATGATCTCTTCAAGCAGGATATGGGGGTTAGCCCAGCGGTCTTTGCGGGTGTTTGTATATGGAGATAGGAATTGGTGGATTAGGTAACCGTGTGCGGCGTGGATCTGGATACCATCGAATCCGGCTTGTTTGGCGCGGTAGGCTGCATTTGCGAACTGATTAATAATCAACTCTATCTTGCCATTATCAAGCACTTTGGGACGCTGCCTGAAGTAGGTGCAGGCTCTTGATGAAGCTCCGAGGACTGGTGAACCTGTGGCCCGGCTGAGGGTCTGTCGTCCTGTGTGGGCCAGTTGCATAATGAGCTTTGTTTCAGGATTTACTTGTCTGACAACCTGGACGGTACGCTTCCAAGCAGGTGTTTTAGTGTCACTTTCGATTCCACACTGGCCTGGATGCATTGCGCGTCCGGCCTGGGAGACGAACACAAACCCGGTGATGATTGTCCCGGTCCCACCTGCTGCGAGTTTGGAATAGAGTTTCCCCAATTCAGCTTTAGGTGTGCCATCGGACTCTCCCCAGCCTTCATAAGTTGCAGACCTGACTATACGGTTAGGCAGAGTCAGGTTGCGCAGGTTAAGTTCTGTGAACAGGATGTCTGTTGGTTCCATATTTACCTGGTTTGTGTTTTTTGTCATTCTTGCGCACTTTTGTCATTCTGAACGCAGTGAAGAATCTGCTTTTACAGGTCTGCGTAATCCAGTCACTTGAGATTCTTCACTGCGTTCAGAATGACAATTTTTGTTCAGTATGCAAATATATATTCAGTATGCAATTATATTCAGAATGACATCAACTCTATAGTTCAAGCCTTCTGCCGGCTAGTAGGCCGGTGGTTTGGGTTATGCTGGCGGGTCTGGCTCGTTCTTTGGCCCATTCCCGGGTCTTTTCGATATCCTCTTTCATTGTTGTGTAGAGCGGGACGGTTGCGTGGACACTCTGCAGGAGCCCATCGGTCGTCAGGTCGGTGTTGTTGTCGAATACATCGAAGAGCGATGCCGTGACTGCTTCTTCGATTTCTGCTCCGCTGAATCCGTCAGTTTCGGCTGCGAGCTTTTGGAGATCGAAGTTCTTCGGATCGCGGTCTCTTTTTGTGATGTGAATTTTGAATATCTCTGCACGGTCATCCCGGTCCGGAAGGTCTACGAAGAAGATCTCATCAAAACGTCCCTTACGAAGTAGTTCTGGCGGGAGTTGGGAGATATTGTTAGCGGTGGCGATTACGAACACCGGGGCAGTCTTCTCCTGCAGCCAGGTGATGAATGTTCCAAAGACACGCGATGTTGTGCCAGCATCCGAGAAACTTGAACTCTGAGTGCCGGAGAAAGCTTTTTCGATCTCATCTACCCACAGGATGGCGGGGGCTACGGACTCAGCAATCTGAACAGCCTGCCTTACATTTTCCTCTGATGAACCTACCAGGCTAGAGAACACTTTTCCCAGGTCCAGGCGGAGTAGGGGAACCTTCCACATAGAAGCCAGGGCTTTAGCGCATAAACTCTTTCCGCAACCCTGCACACCGATTAATAGTGCTCCTTTTGGGTTAGGCAATCCGAAGGATCTTGCATCTGCTGAGAAAGCGGATTTGCGCTTGCGGAGCCAGTCTTTGAGTTCGCCCATACCTCCAACGTTTCCGAATTCCTCACTTGCCCTGTAGTATTCCAGCATCCCAGATTTGCGGATGATCTGTTCCTTTTCTGAGAGAATTATGGGGACGTCCTTTTCGGAGAGTCCACCGGTCTGGACGAGTGTTTTTGCAAAGACGTTCTCAGCTTCGTTGATAGTCAGGCCCATTGCAGCGCTGACCAGGTTCTCTCTGTCGGAATCTGCGAGTTTGATATTTAGGTTTGCGCTTGCGTTGACTTCATCTACTGTCCGCTCTAAAAGCTCACATATCTCTTCACGGCAAGGTAGACCATAATCTACTACACTGATCTCTTTTTGGAGTTCGAGCGGCAGTTTTAACGTTGGTGAAATCAAGATCAGGGTCTTGTAGCTGTTTTTGAGATATAGTGCGACTTCCCGGAGTTTGCGGACTACGGATGGGTCGTTGAGGTACGGGTGGAAGTCCTTGAAAATGAATACTGCAGGATCGACCAGTTCTAATACCTGGTTAAGTGCAACCAGAGGGTCGCGGGTCTTTTCGTCAACGTGCTTTTGAGACTGTGGAGATGTGCCATACGGAGCGATTCCCCGGCAGATTGACCACGTCAGGACTTTTTTATCCCGTTTGGATGCGATCTCTGCGATGGCATCCTCTACACGCATCTCCTCCCAGGTGACAACATATATAACCGGGTATCTTGCCCGGATGAGGACTTCTATTTCGTCCCTGACTTTATTTGGTGTTATACATTTGGTTTCAGCCAATTCAGATGCCTCCGTTTTCGAGTGACTCCACTACCTGCAGCAGGTTATTGTGTAGATGCATAAATGTGACTCGACCATCAGGCCGGATTATTACAGTTGTTGAGAGTTCACCTGTGCCTATGCTGGATGCTGAGCGCTCTATATCCAGTGGTTTGTTCCATTTTTTCATATTTAGATTATAAGATGATGCAATGCCGTTGGCTTCGGCGATCTCTTCGGATGTCAATGATTTAGAGAGTTCGGTATCATCCAATGCCTGGTAGAACGGAGTGTATTGCAGCATCAGATTGAATGGGACATCAGGCATGTTTTTTGATATCCACTGGGCAATCGGACGGAAACAGCACTCCACATGCCCCGGCAACAGCAGGTGCCTTATGATTATATCACTACTGGACGCTGCTGTTATAAAATTGCGGGTTACAGTTTCATAGTAATGCTTGATACCGCCGATTTTAGATGCGCAGGTGTTGTTACCGTATTTGAAATCACCCAGATAGAGATCGACTATTCCGTCCAGCAGGCGCATTGTGTTGGTGGACATGTAGAAGTTTGAGTTCCAGACTATTGGGACTGGTGATTTGAATGTCTTTATAGCCTGCAGTATGTTTAACAAGTGGACGGTAGGTTCTCCACCTATTAAGTTCAGGTTTACGGATCCTTCAGCTCTGCGGTTTTTTACTATCTCTGCAAAGTCGGTTACATTCATGAGCTTGCCATATGATGTGTTTTCAAGTGACTGCCATGAATAGCAGAACTTACATCGCATGTTGCAGCCGGAGAAGAATACTTCATGGGATGGAATGACCGGGGTTTCCTCTCCGCAGAGTATCTGTTCGAAGAAGTAATAACTATCTACACCGACCCCGCAGAACCCGGTCTCTCCTGCTGCTCTTTCTGCCCCACATTGCCATTCACACAGGGAGCATTTATGCATCATGCGTTTGGCAATTTCGATCTTGACATCAAGCAATGAGCAGCCGTTTGAATGAGTGCCGGGATTGTCGTGTGCAGACCATATATCATCCAAAGAAGCATCGGTGAGATTGGTTATGCTCGTAGGCTTCTCTGAAGTCTGTACATAGCGCGGAAGAGCTACACCTGTTGCTGCTTGCCGGTATCTATCCAATGATATCTACACTGACTGCACCCTCTCCGGTATTTGACCTGAGTTCCTGAGGGTATTTCATTCGACTTTGTGCGGTATCGTATGTGATAATCCCCTGCTGGTAAAGGTTTTTGATGCTGGAGTCCATAGTCAGCATGGATTCACTCTGCCCGGTAACTATTACATTATAAAGAGTCTGTGCTTTGTTATCTCTTATGATGGTACGTATAGCCGTGTTGGCGATCATGATTTCCGGGGCAAGAATACGGCCAGGTTGGTCTATCCTGGGCAATAGTTGCTGTGAGACAACGGCACAGAGGCAGTTTGCCAGCTGCAGCCTGATCTGTGTCTGTTCAGATGGTGGAAAGACATCGATAATGCGGTTGACGGTCTGGCAGGCATCGGGAGTGTGCAGAGTGCTGATGACAAGGTGCCCTGTTTCCGCTGCGGTCAGGGCAGTGGAAATTGTCTCCAGATCTCTCATTTCACCTACAGCAATAACATCCGGGTCCTGGCGTAGGATGTGAACCAGCGCTCTACCGAAGGATTTTGTATCGGTATTGACTTCCTGCTGGACAATGATGCTGCGTTTATTGGCGTGCACATACTCAATAGGGTCTTCTACCATTATGATCTTACAGCGCTGGTCCCGGTTGATGAGATCAACGATGGAGTTCAGTGTTGTAGTCTTGCCTGAACCTGTTGGACCTGTGACAAGGATCAATCCTGATCTTTTCCGAGTGAGTTCTGCAATAACCGGTGGTAACCCAAGGTCTTCAAGGTCCCTCATTTCAGTTATACCAACCCTGATCGCTGCACCCAATGTACCTTGTTCAAAATAGATGCTGGTCCTGAAATATCCCAAGTCCGGGACTTTGAGCGAGTAGCACAGCTGCCATTCGTTATCGAGTATCTTCTTCTTATCTTCGGCCAGGTCTTTCAAGACAAGATTTTCCAGGTCAGCCGGAGTCAACGGGTCTGAATCTGCAATGATTATTTCGCCATCAATCCGTAAAACCGGCGGCATACCAACCATAAGGTGGAGATCGGATGCATGTTTTCTGACAGCTACCTTTAAAAGGTCAACTAATTCCAAAGTTATGTGCTCCTAACCCGGCATGGCCGGAACCAGAAAGGTAAGATTCGATAAATAAATGTATCTCACGCAAAGCCGCAAAGGCGCTAAGAAAGGAAATATATAATCCTTACACTTTTGGATTTTCTATTCATTTGTTCTGGGATTCGTTGGGACGAAATTTGGACAGTCGCCATTTGAGTCGCTCAATAAAACTGCTGTCTTTTGCTCTAGGTGGCATTACGGTTTCGCGGTTAGTGGTTGCGGTAAGCGGCTTGGAGCATATGGCACAGTCTTGCCTGCCGGGGATATTTTCAAAGCCGCAGCTTGGGCATTGCATGTTATGCTCCCTGGATTTTCTGCATTATTTTGACGAATTATTGCGGAGTGAGTCTGTCAGGCTTACAGACTGATCGGGTTCGTAATACTCACCAGTTGTCTTCTGTTCAGTTACTTTGCCCATTGCAGCAAATATCTGCACATATTCCATACACTTTTTGCCTTTAGCACCTTTTACCAGGACTTCCACCTTGCCACTCGGGCTGATTTCGATTTCAAGTTCATGTTTGACTGCCATAATAATGACTCCTCAATCCGCATTATTCATAATTGACGGCGTAAATGCAGAGCATTTACGCTTCAGCTTTTGTCCCTACTGCCGGCCAAAAGCAAAGTTTGGTTAATAATGCGGGTTAACTTTTCTTCAATGCGCTTCTGATTCCATCTGCCAACCGGGAAAAGAATCCTCTATGTTGGATAGCACTGAGGGCTTCTTTAGCCTTACTGCAGTTTGGACTGATTGCGAGAGTTCTTCTATAAGCTACAGCTGCTTCGCTATAATCTTTGAGAACTTCAGCACACTGTCCCAACCAGCACCAGCTGGTAAATTGTTTTTCATCCAACTGCACAGCCTGTTTATAATAAATGTGAGCTTCAGGTATTTGTTTTCTAATTCGATAGGCATGAGCAATTGCTACACGCACAGACCAGTCCTTCGGAGCTAGCTCTATAGCCTTAGTAAAGCAGGCTTTTGAGTTAGTCGGGTTGCCTGCAAGTAACACTTCCCCCCTGGCTATCCAGCAGTAAGCAGTTACACCTGACTGGGCCAATGATGCGTCTGAGTAACCTATGGCTGCTTCTGTGCGTCCATCTCTGTATTCGGCTACTGCTGTTGCTGCGAGTAATTGTGCAGACCTTGGGAACTTATCGAGTGCCCGTTTGGACCAGATAATGGCTTCACGCAGTTCCCCAAGATCAATCAAGCAGCGTAATTGTCCAAACCAGCATTCCTCAAACTCGATATTATACTGCAGCGACCTTGAGTAATAGGCCAGAGCACGTTCATAATCTTCACAAGCAAATGCTTCATCTGCCAGTTCTCTATAATAATCTTCGTCCCGGATACCGGAATCCCTGGCGCCTGTTTTTTTGGGATCCAGGTTTGGATCGGTAATCTCAAGATGATCGAATCTTCCCAAAGTTAACTACCTACTGCAAATGTACTACACATATTTTGAAACATGGATTCTGATTGTCTGGTCGTTTGCGACTTCTTCGCTGGTGACTGTGAAACCCTTTTTCTTCATCTCAGTAACGACCTTATTATAGGCGTATTGCTGGGTAATCTTGCCAATCAGCTCTTTGCCCAGCGTCTGGAGTTCACTGTCAGTATGGTTTTTTCCGGAAACGTGAACCGAGACTCTGCCATCGGCTTCACGGTTGAAAGTGGCGGAGATATCGTCTTTGTTAATAGTAAACTTGCTGTCTCGGGCCATCGTATCGCCAAGGATATTGCTGTCTTCTATCGGGACTGTAACACTTCTATTGCCTCGAGGAACTACCTGTTCGGTTTCTGTTTCCTTATATCCCAGAGATGCTCCAGCTGCCTGGGCATTACGATGTAGGTTCGACCATTCTATATATAATTCAGGCATAAAGAAAAACATACACGACATTATTTCACCTCAATCAGGAACCATTTTTTGCATGATGTGCATTCCATAGAAATGGTTCAGCGTTTGCATGATAGGCTATGTCAAATATATACCATATTATATCAGTTTAGGTTTATGGATTGCCAGAAAATTATGAGGCATTTAGAGCATCTACCAGTAACTTGTGAAAGAATGGGTTGCCGGCTATGATTTCTACGTTGGTATTGCGCATGTTCAGGCTGTTTTCTGAGAAGTCGGTTACGCTGGCGCCTGCTTCGCGGAGGATTAGCTGCGCGGCGGCGATGTCCCAGGGGCTCAGACCGGACTGGATGAATCCGTTCAGACGTCCACAGGCTACATATGAAAGTGCCAGGGCAGCGGAACCGAAACGGCGGAACTGGGATGTGTGCTGGCTGAGTTCACGGATGATGTTAACAAACGTTTCGGAGTCGCTTTTACCCCTGACCCAGCTTACAGATATCAGACCGGCGTCTGCGTGTTGTTCTGCAGAGACATATATCGGGTGATCGTTCAGGAAAGCTCCACTGCCTTCTGCTGCATGGAACATTTCATCGTGCAGAGGGTCATATACTGCTCCAACTTTGGATATCCCACCCTGTGCTACTGCGATGGAGACTGTAAAAAAAGGTATTGCGGTGGCATAGTTGGTGGTCCCGTCTATGGGATCGATGATCCAGACGTTTCTGCCATCGTCTACACCCGACCATCCGCTCTCTTCACTGAGAATGGCGTCATCCGGGCGTTCTACTCTCAGGCGTCCGATGATATAGTCCTCTGCAGCTTCATCTACCTCGGTGACGATATCTGCCCTGCTGGTCTTGATTTTCCAGCTCTTCTGTGTTGTGTATCTGTTTCTGACGATTTCTCCGGCTCCTCTGGCAAGGTCCTGAACAAGCAGTGAAAGTTCCAATTTCTAGCCCCCTGGTATGGTTCTGCAATATAGCATGAGTTAGCGGGGGAGGCGGGGAAATCCTTTTTTTAGGCTTCGGAAAGGGAGGAGTTGAAAGTGGAAAGTGGAAAGTGGAAAGTGGAAAGTGGAAAGTGAAGGGAGGGGGTAATGGATAATTGACAATTGATAGTTGACAATGAAAGGGATTGGGATTCCTTCCATACACCCATTTTTCAACTTTCAACCAATCCCCATTCCCTTCACTTTCAACTTTCAACTTTCCACTATCAACTCCATTTTCAACTTTAGGATTGGAGGTTAGTCCCAGGATATTGTTAGTTGGGTGGGGTGGGAGGCTCCTGACTCCTGTCTCCTGGGTTTGTTTAGGTTGAATTGTATTTTGGCGTGGGGGGCTATTATTGGAATTTTGCCTGCGGTGTGGGTGTTGGTTGGGTCTTGGAATGCGTTGGTTTCGGATGCTTGAATGATTTTAACTCTGCTTGCGTTGCTGCATGTGGCTTTGGTGATGTGGCGGTTGAATATTAGGAACTCTGCTGGACCGGAGATATCAGCCGGAAGTGTGAATGTGGCAGTTGGTCTTTTTGGATCGATGACTACTCCTATGAATGTTTGTTTACCATTCTTATGGTTTAGACCGCAATAGGAGACCCTCACATTGTCAGAATACACGAAGTCTCGTATTCCTAGATACTTAGCAAGTTGCTTGAGTACAGCTGGGAATGTCTCTTTGAAGAATGAAACATTGGCTGGGTTTCCGGTTTTAAGCGAGCCGAACCATATCTCTTTCATCGGAGTTGGTTCGGTGGTCAGCAGGATACCCCCTTTGCCTTTGGGAACTGCAGCGAGTATGCTTTGTCGTTTATTATCTCTAAGTAACGGACTTAGGTGCTTCTTCAATTCATCTATAAGAAGCGTGTCGGTCTTGAGTGTGCTGCTGGTTATCTTTGTTCCTTCAAGCAGGCCTCCGAAGGAGTCTGTGTAATTGTTTTGATCTCCGGCGTGGAGTTTGCGGTCTTCTCCTAATCTGTGCAGGAATGTGCCGGGGCCGGTGGCGACTAACCATCCTCCGTTGTTGATCCATACCTTGATTTGTTTGAGCACATCATCCGGGACGGTGGTGAATGAGGTGTTGGGAACTATCAGCATTTTGATCCCATCCAAACAGCCATCGCGGACCAGTTGTTCATCGATTATGTCAGGATATCCAAGAGCTGCTCCCCAGGAAGCAAGCTGGTGGTTGTTTGACAGGAGATCATCGTATACATTGCGCACATCGTAGTTGGAATATTCCGGTGCGCGGTAGAAACCGCTGTATGCTGACTGTAGGAATGCTATCTTGCTGCGTGGTCTTTCTACTCTTAGTTGATTGTAGATGCGGCCTGCTTCTGCCAGGAGATAGTAGGTCTCATTTGGCATGGCACTTAGACCAGCCATTCCATTGAGTCCGATGACACCAGTCTGGCCACAATCCAGTGCATCCAGGTTGGACAACTGGCAGTAATTGAATGCATCACAACCAGCCATCAGACTGTTATACAGCACCTTTTTTGTCTCAATGAGACCATATCTTCCGCCATCGTTCTCCGGCACGAAGACCGGGACTTTGTAGTAGCGCCTGACTGTATCCATATAGCGCAGGTCTGCAATGGCGTGACCATCGGTTGCATCTACTATTTGCAGGCCTGCCTTTGCACAGGACGAAATAAGGTTGCCTACAAATGGGCCTACTGCGGACTCGTTATACATCGGGGATATCTTTATGCCAATAGGCTTGGTGGATTTGCTGCGAACGGCTGCGCATAGGCCTTGCATATAGTCTGAAAGGCTCAAAGTGCGCCATTGGGAGTAGTCGGACCAGTCATTGCGGTTATCGAATGTCCAGAGTTTTGCATCTCTGTTAGGCCTTGGCGGTTCGATGGCATCCAAGGAATTGTGGGTTGTGCCCCAGGCGGCGTTTAGCTTAGCCAGGTCATTACTGTATGCATTAATAAGGTAACGGCGGAAGTCTGCTTTGGCACTGACTGAATATCCACCATACTGCGGGTGGAACCAGTCTCCTGCAACGTGTTCGACTTCACCATAGTTGGAACTGCACAGTACGTAGTATCCGCGGATATCTGCGCCGAGTGATTCCAGCATCTGGACAATTGAAGTTGCCTGCCGCAGGTCCTCTCTTCTTACTTCAGGATTGTAGAAGTTGACTGGTCGTGTGTCTATCTTGCCATTTTCGAGTATCACAGGGTCCGGATTCAAATAGCCATAGTCCCAGTTGCTGTTACTCCACCACAGCACAAGCGGCACCTTTTGAGAGATCAGAGGAGTGAGATATTTCTTTGCGGCTTCATATGTAAATGTTGCTGTGGAGGTTCCGGGTGCAACGGGATCATGCATCGCGACGCCAATGTCCAGGCTACAGCTAAGCTTTAGGATTTTATCGTAGCTGCAATCGGGAAGAGATTGAGTCATCCCGCCAAGGACTGAGACATCCGGTAATTTATCGCGTACAGCAGAGCTATATGAGTCAGCTGCATAAGAGGTTAGTGTGCAGCAGGTGAGTAATATAGCTAGTATACAGGTAGCTCTTGACATTGATAATGGACCTTTACCGCACATGAGGACTGCAATTGTTGTCAAACTCTAGCATAGCAGCATTTGTATCGTCAAATGCGGTCGGGGATTAAGAATTGTCCGCAGGAGTATTCGGATTAGAATTCATTTAGGTTCCGAATACTCTAGATTCCGCAGATTTACGCAGATTTTTTATGGGAGAACCGCGAAACACGCTAAATACGCGAAAAGGGGATTGGAACCATCGTATAAAAAACGAACTCCTGCGATGGTTGACACCGCAGGAGTCCGTTATGGTCAGGCTGCTTTTCGGCGGCGGTTGGTGGCAAGGCTGTTGATGAATGCGGTTGTCAGTTCGGGGTCGAACTGAGATCCTGCGCACCGGCGCAATTCATTAAGTGCCCGTCTGCTGGACATCGTTTTTCTATACGGTCTTGGACTGGTCATAGATTCATATGCATCAGCTATGGCAATTATCCTGGCAGGTAATGGAATATCCTGTCCGGATAATGCATTTGGATACCCTGTGCCATCATAACGCTCATGGTGGTATTTAATGCCTGGTATGATGGATTCAGATTGTCCAACTTTTAGAAGTAGAGCTGTGCCAACTTTAACATGTTCGTGTATGATATCCCAGTCATCATCAGTAAGTGGTTCAGTCTTCATCAGGATTGACTCCGGTATGCAAATGCTTCCCAGATCATGTAAAATTGCTGCTATACGCAGGTTGCCAAGTTCCTCAGCTGAAAGACCGATTGCCTGTCCCAACAACTGAGTGTATCCTTCAACGTTACTTGAATGGTTCTGAGCGTACCCACTCCTGCAGTTTACTATCTCTGCCAGGTATCTAATTGTTCTCAGGCTGTCTGATGTGTCTGATTGATTATAACTGTCTGCACTACTGGTTGCAATTATTCGTGTACCATCAGCTGAAAACGCTATGGCCTGGTTTTTTCCTTCGGTTTTTGCCTGGTATAGGGCAGTATCAGCACCTGTTATCAGATTGTGCTTGTTTGGCCCATGTGTCGGGAATGTTGAAATACCAGCACTAACGGTCACGTGCCTTCCTTTTCCCATAGTTGCAGAACTGTGACGCCTTGCAGCATCGACAATACGCTCGGCTACAACCATAGCACTGGGTGCATCCGTTTCCGGAAGTATAACAACAAACTCTTCTCCACCATACCGGGCCACTATGTCGTGGTTTCTTACGCTCTTATTCAGGATCTCTGAGAACCATTTTAATAAGAGATCGCCTTCCTGGTGTCCCCAGGTATCGTTGAATAATTTGAAATTATCCAGATCAAGCATTATGAGTGACAGGCAGCGTTTGTGGCGTGCAGCACGGTCAATCTCTTCATCCAGCCGTTTTTGGAAGTATGCATGATTATACAAACCAGTAAGGCCATCTATATTTGCCAGTTTCTCTGCCATCACCCGGTATCTGAATTCTCTATGAAACAGGCTGCCGGTTATCACTGACACACCTATACATATAACAGTCCAGACAAAAAAGGATAGAACATGTGCATTGATGTGGTCGGCCACACTCCCCGTAAACATCGCCAACCCCCAAGTCTGTGATTCTAAGCTGAATGACCAGACGGCAGCGATATAACTGACGAATGCAAATACTATCCCACCGACATAGAACAGTAGTCTGTAGAGAAGAGGGAATACAACATTAACTTCACCCGTATCTTTCTCTTTTGATACAGGTGCTTTGGTATTACGAATGTTATTTCTCAAATGAAATTGAATAGTGCTCATAATGTATTATTTACCCAGTAATGCAACTATACACACATACCATACCTTTCATAGTCAATAATACCTAGCATGTACACTTATATAGACGAAGCCGGAATACATAATGTGCCAATTATTTTTAATGCAATTAAGTATTGAGCAGTCTTATTGCGTAAGCAGCGCAATAACTCTCGGTAATACACTATAATCTTGACTGATTGAGTATAAAGGATCTTGTTCCTTAATTATTGACGTAGCAGAGAGTTTCCGTGTATTATTCAATCGACGAGGAAACTGGACTATAAATTGTCTTCGTCAGTATAAATAGCGAGTTGTGGAGGATAGAGAGGTCATGTCTAATGACAAGAAGAGATGGTTGATACTGTTTGCAGGTATTCTTGCAAATCTGTGTCAAGGGGCTGCTTATGCCTCTAGTGTATTTGCAAAGCCTATGTTGGCACATTTGGGATTGATGGTGGCAGGACCTGACGGACAGATGGTTCCGGACATGACCAAGTGGGCTATGGCATTTTCTATTAATCTTGCCTGTTTGCCAATCGGTATGCTGTTGTCAGGAAAGATTGCAGATCAACGCAGTACAAAGCTGGTTGTTGTTTGCGGTGGGATTCTTTTCGGATTGGGAATGTTTCTAGCTGGTTATGCGAACTCATTAGCAACTCTGTACATTACATTTGGTGTGATGATGGGGTTGGGTAGTGGAGCAGCATATGGCGCTATAGTGTCCACTGCTGTCAGATGGTTCCCTGACAAACGTGGTTTGGCTTCAGGATTGGCTGTTGGCGCTTTAGGTTTTGGGCCCGCTGTTATAGCTCCAGTTGCCATGTGGTTAATGTCTATGCCTTCTGATCAGGCCACAGCAGTCTTGTTTGCATTCAAAGTATTGGGTGTTGCTTTCTTAGCGATAATTGCTTTGACCTCATTGGTTATGTCAAACCCGCCAGATGGCTACAAACCTGCGAATTTCTCGCCAGCTGCAACTGTTAAGACTGGTGGTAACACGGGTAAAGACTTTGTATGGACCAGTATGCTCAAGGAAGGCCGTTTCTGGTTGCTTTATGTTCTATATGCTTGTGGCGCGTTTTCTGGGCTTATGATTATTAGTCAGATGTCGCCTATTGCACAAGCAAAAGACCTGGCAGGGCTGACGAAAGAAGCAGCGGCTGGTGTGGTTTCATTCCTTGCAATGGCTAATGCCGTCGGCAGAGTTTTCTGGGGGTTTGTATCAGACAAGATTGGCCGGTTGATGTCTCTGATCCTAATGTTCCTGATTACTGCAGCTGCTATGTTTATGATGCCTTCAATGGCTAAGGACCAGAGCACATTGATTGTGACAGTCTTATTCATAGGCTTATGCTATGGTGGTTACCTTGGAATATTCCCTTCCTTGTGTGCTGATGCTTTTGGCGGCAAGAATATGGCTGTAAACTATGGATTGTTATTCTCAGCATTTAGTGTAGCAGCAATTCTTGGTCCTCAGGTGGGAGCTGGAATTAATAAGAGTCAAGGTAGTTATGCGCAGGCATTTGTTATCGCTGCTGCTGTTGCTCTTGTTGGTGGGATTTTAGCTATAGTGATGAGGTTGGGAGAGCGCAAATCAGTCGTTACCTAACCTAAGTAAGTAATTACCTTTATATGAAGAGATTTCAACAGCTTGCAATATGGTAAGTTAATCCCCCTGGTTTACCTGGACCAGGGGGTTACTTTTGTTATCCCCAATGATGTAATCATGAATGGAACGATAGGTTTATTTAGCCGGAATATAGAATGTTCCATAATCATACCCCGCATTTAATGCATTATTATAACGTATTTAATACTTATAGTGAATGTTGTATTTATGAAAAGCTAGTCTCAAAACCTTAAGGTAATTAGTCTCAGGATTAGTGTAAATAATCCACGTAATTTGTAATATATACCTAATTTATGAGTGAGAATCTGCCGACTATCTTGTTTAGCATAAATATGCAATACTGCAAAGGCTAATCATACATACGTAAGTCTTTGCGCGTTGTTGTGTATGAGTATACATTTGTCTGAATGTACTTGAATAAGTGCAATATTTTGTACTTTGCTGATTCTATATACCGATTAAGGTGAACGGACAACATATGCAAGACTCATCATTCCAGTCTTACGATGTAAATATGGTTCAGGTTGAAATGCGTGAGAACATTTCACGGTTGATAGACAAACTCGGTGTCATTAATGCCGGAATGGAATCTCATTTTGTCGGTTTGGGTGAACATCTTGAGAAGATCAGTCTATCTGCATCTGAAATGGTGAATACATCCATAGCAATTGATAATACCGTCACCGAACAACTCGGTGATAAGTTTGCGCGTGACATTCGCGATTCAGCTAACGGAAATATTGAGCAACTACACAAGCAGTCTGAAGTAATCACAAATAATGTGGGATATTTGCAGGAGATATCTCACGAGATGAAGGGAATGAAATCGGCTAGTGATGCATTGACTCGTCTTGGTAAGCGTCTTCGAGCTGTTAACCTCAGTATTCATGTTGAAAGTGCCCGCACTCAAGAAGCAACAGTCATGTTTGATGCATTTATTCAGCAGCTGAACAGTCTGGTCAATGAAATACTCACAATAGCCAGAAATGTTCTGAATGACTCATCTCAAGCTTGTGTAACCCAGGACGTATCTAAGCAAGAGACGCTACAAGCACAAGGTGATCTCGTGATGCTTGCGGAACGCGGCAGGTCTGCAGTAGACAGTGCGATCGAGCAGGTCAGGATCCTGGCTATAAATGCATCAGAGAGTGGAATCAGAGTCCTCGAATTGGGGAAATCTGTAACGAATTGTGTAGGCGAACTGGTTATGGCCCTGCAATACAGGGATATTACACGGCAGCAGCTTGAGCATGTATCGCAAGCCCTGGTGAATATAGAGTTTGCATTAAAATCAGAAGAAGAGTGCGAACAGGTATTCTCTACCAGCTACCCAATACTCATGGTCCAAAATGCTCAGGTTGAACAGGTCTGCGGTTTCATTGAAAAGGTCCGGAAAGATCTTGATAATGGTTTTGCTAATATAGCTCAGATTGCTAATCAAATTGCAATTATTTCTAAATCAGCTACAAAATCTGAGTCTGAATCCGGGAATGATGGTTTTCAGAGCCTTGCCGGAGCCCTTGAAACAGTTGAAAGTATTTCTGCAACATCGGCTGAAATCCTGGATAAGGCTTCGGAGACTGCGGGTAACGCATTGCATGTAGTAGATATTCTGACGAGTCATGCTGAACACGTCAGTGACATAAGTGCTGAGATGAACCTGCAAGCACTTAATGCAGTAATCAGTTCGAGTCGACTGGGCAATAGTGGTAAGACTCTGGCAGTATTGGCACAACAGGTGACCGCTCTGTCCCGCGAAAGTGAGATTGTAGTCCGGATAATTCTTGATATTTTACAAAAAGTAAGAAGTAAAGCCGAAAGGGCGAGGATGTCGGATGTGCTGACAAACCATGTGAATGCCGACTTGTCAGTCAGTCTGACAGTGAATGCGGTTGAGACAGTGGAAGAATGTGCAGCCTCATTCTCCGAAGCAACAGTCAATTCGGAGCTATCAATAAAATCTCTTGCACATTGTACCGCAGAAACCGGTAAACACACTGCATCTTTACAAGAGAGCGAGTCGCTTTTGCGCTCATGCTCTGAAGATATCAGCAACCTTGTTCAGGCGTTGGATCCCTGGAAATCGGCAGAAACAGTTTCCACTGCGTGGGACGGACTGGATAGCTACACAATGCAGTCAGAGAGAGATATACATTCTGCAGTATTAATGGGGGAACAGACCCAGCAGAGCACATGTTTTGACGACCTTGGCGACAATATTGAGTTGTTTTAACACGCATTATTTATGATTAACTCAGGTTAGGTAGCGACAGTGTTATTACATTATAGTTTGGATGAATATGATCCATATGCAAATATAGCATTGTATTTATGAGAATAGAAACAATGCGGTCCATTGAGGAGCAATCGATGACAGATGATACTACAAACACTTCAGAATGCAAGGTTCTGGAGCTAAAAGGAGACCTAACAATCTCCGAAGTTACTGTGGCTCACGAGAATATAGTGTCCGAACTATCCAGCCAGAACGGGACCATCATATTGGATGTTTCGGGAGTTGACGCTGTGGATGCTGCTGGATTGCAACTTATTATCGCGGCACAAAGATCAGGGGCCAAGATATCAAGCATTTCACCAGCACTCGAAAAGGTGGCTGCAATTCTTGGGCTGTCTGACGCACTTGTCCTTACTCAGATCGAGGTAAACTAGCATGCCAAAACCGATATTAACTGCAGATGATTCTGCCAGCATGAGACAGATGATAGGCTTCACCCTGCGGCAAGCGGGATATGAAGTCGTTGAAGCAGTCGATGGCAAAGATGCCCTGAACAAGCTTGAGGCAGGGGTATCGGTCGGATTGATTATTACTGACCTTAATATGCCAAATATGGACGGTATTGAACTGATTCGAGCGGTACGTGCCAGAGCAGCGAGTAAATTCGTGCCCATACTTATGCTTACAACTGAATCGTCAGATGACAAAAAGGCATCAGGTAAATCTGCCGGGGCAACAGGTTGGATAGTAAAACCATTCAGCCCGGACCAGTTGATTGCGGTAGTTAAGAAAGTACTTCCATCGTAATCATGCAGCCCTGAGTAGTATTCGGTAAATGGGCATCATATAGCTTAACAGCTAGTCAGAGAGGACCACAATGGGTATACCCGATCAGTTTATAGATACATTTATTACGGAATCAGAGGAACTGCTTGAAGACATAGAGTTGGCTGTTCTCCTTTTGGAACAGGATCCAGGAGATACGGAGACTCTTAACCGTGTTTTCAGAGCAATGCACACAATAAAGGGTTCTGGTGCAATGTTCGGTTTCGACAAGGTTGCTTCGTTTGCGCATCATCTGGAGACCTTGCTAGACCAGCTCAGGAATCACAAGATTGACCTGACTGTTGAGATAATTAGTTTGATCCTGTCTGCCAGAGACCACGTGTCTGCACTGATAAAGGAAAGTAGCGGAGGAGCAGAAGCAGATGTCGAGGTCGGTGATGAAATAGTAAAACATGTCAGCGATATACTCGGAGGAAGCAATAGCAGTGCAACTCCAGCAGCTGAGGCTTCAGTTGAAACCAAGGTAGAGATTACCAATACTCAGAATGTATTCGAAGTTGGCTTTACTCCAAAACCCGAACTATTCCAAACCGGCAACGATCCCCGCCTTCTGCTTGATGAACTTAGATCACTTGGTGAATGCCAGATTACAGGACTTACTGACCGAATTCCCAGACTCGTTGAGCTTGATCCAGAGCAGTGCTATTTATACTGGAATGCTACGATTACCACTCAAGCTGAAGAGGATGCGATCAAGGATGTATTCATTTTTGTCGAAGACTTATGTGATCTGAGTATTCAAGCAACTGCACAGGATATAGCATCGCCATCAACGCAATTAGAAGCAGAAGCGTTGAAAGTCGATGAGGCTCCCAAGATCGAAGCCCAGAGCACTAAGCCGGCAGCTACCGCCGAAGTCCACACTGAGAAGGTCCCGAAGGTTGAGACAACAAAGGCAGTAACTGCAAATGAGACCCTGAGAGTGGATTCTGAACGTCTGGATACACTAGTAAACCTGGTGGGGGAACTGGTAATAAACCAGGCACAGCTGGCGCAGATTGCAGCTCGGATCGATGATCCATCACTCGCTGTTCCGGTTGAGATAATGGAAAGATTAACCTCCGAACTGCGGGATGTTGCACTGGGAATTCGAATGATGCCCATAGGAACAACATTCTCCCGTTTCAAGAGACTTGTGCGTGATCTCTCACTGGAACTGCACAAACAGGTTAGTCTTGAAACCGATGGTGCCGAGACTGAACTGGACAAGACTGTTATTGACCGACTAGCTGATCCGTTAGTCCACCTGATCCGCAACAGTATCGATCATGGTATAGAACTGCCTGATCTGCGAGTTGCGAATGGTAAAGAAGCAACAGGCATAATCCGTCTATCAGCATCTCATCGGGGGACAAGTGTTGTTATATCAATCTCAGATGATGGTAAAGGACTGGATGCTGAAGCGATCAAGCGTAAGGCTATTGAAAATGGCCTGATTCAGGCAGATGATGATCTGACGGAATCTCAGATAAATGCTCTGGTGTTTGCTCCCGGTTTTTCAACTGCCAGCAAGGTCACCAGTGTGTCGGGCAGAGGCGTTGGAATGGATGTTGTAAAGAGAGAGATTGATGCTCTCCGAGGCACCATTCGGACCACCAGTAAAAAAGGCGTGGGCACAACAATCGACTTGTCACTGCCGTTGACCCTGGCGATCATTGAAGGTCTGTTGATTGATGTTGCTGATGAACGGTTTGTAGTCCCGCTTAGCATGGTCGAGGAATGCCTGGAATTGACTGCTGAAAGATATGCTCTCAGCCCTGATAGAAATATTATTCAGGTGCGTGGAGAACCGGTACCGTTTGTCCGTTTGAGAGAGGTGCTAAAGATTCGTGGAGCTGCTCCTGCTCTGGAAGAGACGGTTGTTGTAAATGTCAATGATACCAGGCTTGGAATAGTGGTTGATAAGGTTGTAGGACACCATCAGACAGTCATTAAGTCTCTTGGTAATACCTACAAGGATGTTGATGCTGTATCTGGTGCGACTATACTTGGAGATGGTAAGGTTGCTCTAATACTTGATGTATTGGGTTTGCTGGATATTGCGAAGGCTACAGAGAACCAAATCACTACTGCAAGGAAGGATGCAGCATAAACAGCAGCACAGTGGTCGATCCGTATTAGCAATGAATCAGTAGTATGCATTATAAACAAGTATACAAGGGAGTATAAGTCGATGAAATTTGCACTCAATACAATCAAACTCAAACCCCGGTTAATAGGGGCGTTTATGGTAGTAGCACTTATCGCAATGGCAATTGGCTGGCGTGGTATTGTTGCAATGCAGACTGTAAAAGCGGGATCAGATGAAGTAAGTGGAAATCGGCTTCCGAGCATACAGGCATTGTTGGTTATCAGCGAAGCTCAGACTGCAGTAGACAGTGCCGAAAATGCGCTGCTCTGCGAAGAAATTACTCCGGATATGATACGAGCCCAGTATCAGAGATTCGCGGATGCAGAAAAGCGAGTTACGGATGCCCGTGCGATATATGATCCACTTCCGCAAACAGCCGAAGAAGCCAAAGTCTGGAAGGAGTTTGTACCGGCTTGGGATGCCTGGTGGCAAGACCATTTAGCTTTTGTTTCTCTTTCCAAGTCCTTTAGAAGCACAAACTCCAAGGATGTATATAAGAAATTGGTAAAACAAGCTCTCGAAACAAATGGTGTTTCATTTGGCAAGGCTGAAAGTTTGCTTAATAAAGTGGTAGAAATCAACACTACCCTTGCAAAGGATGTCGAAAAATCGAATAACGCCACATTTAATAGTGCAAAAACCATGCTGCTCGGATTTATGGCGATTGGAGTAGTGCTGGCTTGTATCCTTGGTGTAGCTATAGCGAACGGTATAGCCAATCCTGTAAAGCAAGTCGCTGAGGCTGCTGCAAAGATAGCTGATGGTGACCTGGATGTGCGGGTTACTGCTTCAGGATCTGACGAAGTCGCTGATATGTCGCGGTCGATGGAGACAGTGATTGAAAACCTGACGAAGTTTGCTACAGATGTGCAGAGTGCGGCTACTTTAGTAGCTAGTGGAAGTGAACAGGTCAATGGATCTGCTCAGTCTCTGGCTCAGGGTGCAACAGAACAGGCTTCGAGTATAGAAGAGATATCCTCTTCAATGGAAGAGATGAACAGTACAGTCAAACAGAATGCTGACAATGCTCAACAGACGGCAGGAATAGCTATAAAGTCCTCAGCTGATGGTCAGCAGGGCGGATCTGCGGTGGCAGAGACTGTGAAAGCGATGCAGAGCATTGCCGAGAGAATTAACATAATTGAAGAGATCGCCAGACAAACCAATATGCTGGCACTGAATGCAGCTATTGAAGCAGCAAGAGCAGGGGAACACGGCAAGGGATTTGCAGTAGTTGCCGCTGAAGTTCGCAAACTGGCTGAGAGAAGTCAGACAGCCGCGAAAGAAATCAGTGCAGTATCGACATCCAGTGTCGAGATAGCCCAAAATGCTGGGTCTATTCTGGAAGAAATCGTCCCCGGTATCCAGAAGACAGCTGAACTCGTTCAGGAGATCAATGCATCGTCGGCTGAACAGTCATCAGGTATCGATCAGGTGACGAAGGCGATCACACAGTTGGATCAAGTGATCCAGAGCAACAGCGCAGCCACCGAAGAGTTGTCAGCTACAGCTGAGGAATTGACCTCTCAAGCCGAACAACTTCTCTCTACGGCATCGTTCTTCCGACTGAAAGAAACGCGATCCAGCAAGATAATGAACAGAGCGGCTGTTTCGCAGCAGAAGAGCAAAGCAAAGGCTCCGAAATATGTTTCTTCACATAAATCATCCGGAGCAACGATATCACTTGGTGATGATGCCGATGACAATGATTTCGAAAGAGCAGCGTAAAAGAACATACTAATTATATCACTGGTATTATTCACTGAATCTGAATAATACCAGTGAAAAATGTAGTAAATGCAGGGCCACATCATACAGGAGGATGGACCATGGCTGAAACAAATGTATCGGATTCTAATCAGTATCTTACGTTCATGTTGGGTGAAGAGGGGTTTGCAATTGAAATATCCAGGGTCCGTGAAGTCCTTGATTTTACGGATCTTACAAAAGTTCCCCGAACTCCCGACTACATGCGAGGAGTTATCAATCTAAGAGGAAATGTTGTGCCGGTTGTAGACCTCCGGTTACAACTGGGTATGACAGCCGTAGAGAAGACAGTGGACACTTGCATTGTTATAGTCGAAGTGGATATCAGTGCTGACATGCTTCATATTGGTATGCTGGCTGATTCAGTCCAGGAAGTCGTGGACATTGACACAAACCAGATCGAGCCTGCTCCCAGACTGGGCACTCGACTGAAAACAGACTTTATCAAGGGTATGGCCAAGAGAGATGATAAGTTTAACATCATCCTGGACATTGATAAGGTGTTATCTGGTGATGATCTGGTAATGCTGAGTGCTGCTCAGCTGGAAGAGACTGCAGCTGCATAACGTAATATGTATTCTGAATCTCCGTGAGGTGTTCAGAATGGCATATCGTAAATGAATACAAATAGAGGCCACAGAGTATTATTAATAACCGTTATCCGTGGACACTAGTTTTCCAAAGTTAGTAAAATTTGAAAAATCTAAGGGAAGGCGGCGGTAAAACACACACACCATAGATGGAGGAAAACAGACAATGAGTTGGTTTAATAATCTGAAAATTGGCAAGAAACTCATCATTGCTTTTCTTGTTATCGCAGCAGTAGTTGCAGCAGTAGGTATCGCAGGAATGTCCAGTAATAAAAACATTGGGTCGGCTGATGAAAGGCTGTACAAGAACGTAACAATACCCATAAGTTTAGCCGGTGATATGGCGTATGTATGTAACAGAATTCGTGTAAAACTTAGGGATGTTATCATCGCGGAGAAGACTTCTGATTCCAAACAATATGTTAAAGATGCCAATGATTTTATGACAGAGTTGGGGGACCTATCCAGTAAATTCAAGAAGATGGTAACAACAGATAAATTGAAGGATACGGCCAGTGACTTTGAAAAAGCCAGACTGGAGTATGTAATTGTTCAGAAGCAGATCTCGGATCTTGCTGTAGGTGGAAAGAAAAAGGAAGCTCTGCAAGCGCTTCGTGATGCAGCCCCAATAGGCGCAGCTTTAGATAATGCAATAGTTCTTTTAAAATCCGACATGACAAAAAGTGCAGGTGTTCTGTATAAGCAGAACCTTGCTACTGCTTCAAGAGCGAACGTAATTTCTATAGTAGGGATAATATCCGGAGTCTTGCTTGCTCTTGGACTCGGCGTTTTTATATCCAGGGGAATCTCTCGTCCAATTAACGAGATGCGTGATGCCGCAGCACAGTTGGCTATTGGGAACATTGATATCCAGGTTAAGGCAGCAGGAGCGGATGAGATTGGAGATATGTCGCGGTCTATTCAAGACCTGGTAGAAACCATCCGGGAAAACGCTGCTTGTGCTTCAAATATTGCTGAGGGTGATCTAACCGTCCAGGCCAAACCCAGGTCCGATCAAGATGTAATGGGCAAGGCAATGGAGCTTATGATAACCAACCTGACCAGGTTTGCAACTGAAGTACAGAGCGCAGCCAGTCTTGTAGCAAGCGGCAGTGAGCAAGTAAACGGGGCCGCTCAGTCTCTTGCCCAGGGAGCTACAGAACAGGCTTCCAGCATTGAGGAAGTCTCGGCTTCAATGGAAGAGATGAACAGCACAGTAAAACAGAATGCAGACAATGCACAGCAGACTTCAGCGATAGCCGTGAAATCGGCTGTTGATGGTCAGCAGGGCGGAAGCGCTGTTGCTGAGACAGTAAATGCTATGCAGAGTATTGCTGAAAAGATAAATATCATTGAAGAAATAGCTCGACAGACCAACATGCTGGCATTGAATGCGGCAATTGAGGCTGCGAGAGCAGGAGAACATGGTAAGGGTTTTGCAGTTGTTGCAGCTGAAGTGCGTAAACTTGCAGAACGCAGCCAGGCTGCTGCAAAGGAGATCAGTTCAGTCTCTACTTCCAGTGTAGAGATAGCCCAGAATGCCGGAAAGATTCTCCAGGAGATAGTTCCCGGAATCCAGAAGACTGCGGAGCTGGTGCAGGAGATAAATGCTTCTTCATCCGAGCAGTCAGCTGGTATTGATCAGGTAACTTCAGCTATAACTCAGCTGGATCAGGTGATTCAGAGCAGCAGTGCGGCAACAGAGGAACTCTCTGCGACATCGGAAGAGCTTACGGCTCAGGCAGAACAGTTGCTGACTACAGCTTCATTCTTCCGGACGAAGGACGATAGATCATCCGGTTCTATGAGTTCAAGCAGGTCTACAAAAGCAACAAAATGGAACCAGAACAAGAATCGTCCAACGGCCTCAGGAAAGAGCGGGTTTTCATTGGCACTAGACGAGACTGTAGAAGATTCTGACTTTGAAAGAGCTGCCTGATTAACAGGAAACCATCGTCCGCATTATTTGTATAAGAGTAATGCGGACGCATAACAGACTATATTGTGTAGTAAAAAGGAGGAAGTAAATTGGCTGAAACAAACATAACGGAATCAAACCAGTACCTAACATTCAGGTTAGGTGAAGAGGGATTCGCTATCGGGATTTCCAGGATCCGTGAAGTGCTTGATTTTACGGATCTTACAAAGGTTCCGCGAACTCCTGACTATATGCGTGGAGTTATCAATCTCAGAGGTAATGTCGTTCCAGTTGTGGATCTTCGTCTGCAACTTGGTATGACGGCTGTCGAGAAGACTGTAGACACGTGTATAGTCATTGTCGAAGTAGAAATTGGTGCTGATCTGCTGCATGTAGGGATGCTGGCCGATTCTGTCCAGGAAGTCGTTGACATTGAGCAGAATCAGATCGAGCCTGCCCCCAGGCTGGGAACTCGGTTGAAAACAGACTTTATCAAAGGTATGGCCAAGCGGGATGACAAGTTTAATATCATACTTGATATCGATAAGGTCCTGTCTGGTGACGATCTGCAAATGATAAATACGTTGCAGAATGAGGATGCAGCAGTAGCATAGAGCGAATACAGCTTGTATCCACTATACAAGACTCTGGAAGTTCAATAAAATCCCATGCGGGATACGCTCTAAATTATGAATGAAGTATAATCTGGGGGACTGAGAAAATGGTATGGTTTAACAATCAAAAGATCGGAAAGAAACTGATAATTGCGTTTCTAGTCATCGCTGGGTTGGTAGCTGCGGTGGGTATTGCTGGCATGATCAGCAATAGAAGCCTCGCTACTGCTGATGAAAAACTGTATAAACATATTACAATCCCTATGGGTCAAGCCGGGGAACTATCTACATTTAGTAATAGAATACGAATAAAGCTGAGAGATGCACTTAATGCTGGAACCAAAGCTGATGCTGAAAAGTTTGTTCAGGAAGCTAATGCATTCCAGGACGAACTTGCTAAGCTCTCTGTTGAATTCAAGAACACAGTGGACACACAAAAGCTGAAGGAAACTGCTGATTCCTTTGAAAAAGCCAGGCTTGAGTATGTAGTGGTCCAGAAGAAAATTAGTGACTTGGCTATACAGGGCAAAAGGAAAGAGTGTTTACAGGCATTTCGTGACGGCGCTCCAATTGGAAAAGCTATTGACGATGCAGTGACACTCGTTAAGTCCGAAATGACAAAAGGTGCAGAAGCACTTTCAAAACAGAATGCAGCTACAGCTGCAAGAGCAAATGTTGTTTCTATCATAGGAATTGTATGTGGAGTGTTGCTTGCTCTTGCTCTTGGAATGTTTATAGCTAAGGGTATCTCTAAACCTATAAATGAAATGCGCGAAGTTGCTGGTCAACTGGCAATTGGAGACATTGATGTTGTAGTCAATACGGCAGGGGCAGATGAGATTGGCGATATGTCCCGGTCGATCAGGGATCTTGTAGATACCATTCGAGCAAATGCAGATTGTGCCGCGATTATTGCCGAAGGTGACCTTAATGTAAAAGTAGATGTTAAGAGCAAAAAGGACATCATGGGCCTTTCGATGGAGCGGATGGTAGAGAACCTTAAAGAGAATGCTGAATGTGCAACGAAGATAGCTGAAGGCGATCTGACTGTCAAAGCTAACCCCAAATCAGACAAGGACGTTATGGGGAATGCAATGGAACAGATGATAACCAATCTGTCTCGTTTTGCGGATGAGGTCCAGAGTGCAGCAAGTCTGGTTGCCAGTGGTAGTGAGCAGGTCAATGGTGCAGCACAGGCTCTAGCTCAAGGTGCAACCGAGCAGGCATCAAGCATTGAAGAAGTCTCAGCCTCAATGGAAGAGATGAACAGCACGGTTAAGCAGAATGCAGATAATGCTCAGCAGACCTCGGGGATTGCTACCAAATCGGCCAAAGATGGTCAAGAGGGTGGTTCAGCTGTTGCAGAGACCGTTAAGGCAATGCAGAGCATAGCTGAAAAAATTAATATAATCGAGGAAATCGCCCGACAGACTAATATGCTTGCACTCAATGCAGCAATTGAAGCTGCTAGAGCAGGAGAGCATGGCAAAGGGTTTGCTGTTGTTGCTGCTGAAGTGCGCAAGCTGGCTGAAAGAAGTCAGACTGCGGCTAAAGAGATCAGCCTGGTCTCTACCTCCAGTGTTGAGATTGCACAGAATGCAGGCAAGATCCTGGAAGAGATCGTTCCCGGCATACAGAAGACCGCACAGCTTGTACAGGAGATAAATGCATCTTCTTCAGAACAGTCTTCCGGTATCGACCAGGTTACCAAGGCAATATCACAGCTGGACCAGGTCATACAGAGCAACAGTGCTTCAACTGAAGAGCTTTCGGCAACTTCTGAAGAATTGACTTCGCAAGCAGAACAATTGCTGGAGACTGCATCATTCTTCCGCACAAAAGACAATCATTCAGCAGGTAGCAAAAGGAATTCTAAGCATTCTACTAGAAGTCAGGCATCCAGCCGTAAAGCTAGACCGATGGCACCTCAAGTTCAGAAAGACGGTTTTGAACTTTCGCTGGATAACAACGCTACAGATGCCGATTTCGAAAGAGCCGCATAAGGAGTGTTGAATTTCAAATGATTCTGGTATCTGTATCTGCAGGTAAAAAGTGTTCTTGATTACTACGTCTAGTGCATATTAGACCTGTAGATGACAATACTTGACTGGTGTGCCAATTTCTGTCTTGAGATTGGCACACCATAATACATGCTTTAATAGGGGTATAAAATGACAACAGACTCGAAGCCTAATCAGTTTGTGGCACCACCATTTTCACTTACAGATTCCGAACTCAAGAAGTTTGTGACCCTGATTTATGATGAATGTGGGATTTCTCTTTCACTGGCTAAGAAGAGTATGTTGTCGGCAAGACTAGGTAGGCGCCTGAGAGCGTTGAATATGGGTACATTCAAGGAATACTATACATTTCTGACTGAGACTCTCGGAAAGAATGATGAAATGATCCATATGCTCGATGTTGTTACTACCAACACAACGCACTTTTTCAGGGAATCGAATCATTTTAAGTATCTTACTGATGAAGCTTTGCCACAACTTACAGTCTCCTCTGATGCCATCAAAATTTGGAGTGCAGGTTGTTCGAGTGGAGAGGAACCTTATACACTCACCATGGTGCTGTCTGATTATTTTGCTAGAAATGCGGGTGATTTTAGTATTCTAGCGTCCGATATTTCAACTAACGTGCTAAAGAAGGCAAAACTGGCTGTATATTCAGATGAGGATGTCGAGGGTATATCTCCTGTTTACAGAAACAAATATTTGATGCGCGGTAAGGGTGAGCAGGCCGGAAACTGGAGGATTATCCCAGAGCTGCGAAAGAAGGTCCATTTCCATAGGTTGAATTTCATGGATGATAACTATGGGATAGATGATCAGTTTGATATTATTTTTTGTCGAAATGTCATTATCTATTTCGATTGGGATACGAAAGCCCGACTGATTAACAGGTTTTATGATCATCTGGCTCCTGGTGGGTATTTGTTTATCGGCCATTCCGAGACATTAAACGGGATGAATGAAAATTTCAAAGCTGTGGCACCCACTGTATATCGAAAGCCGGATGATTACTACATGAATGTAAGGAGACTGGCGGCATGAGCGAAAAGATTAAGGTACTCATTGTAGATGATTCTGCGGTTGTCAGGCAGACTTTGACACAGATCCTTCAGTCTGATCCTGGCATTGAGGTTATTGGTTCTGCATCAGATCCCTATGTTGCTGCAAAAAGGATAGCAGAGCAAGTTCCTGATGTCATTACCTTGGATGTAGAAATGCCCAGGATGGATGGGATAACTTTCCTGCAGAAGTTAATGAGTCAACACCCCATACCGGTGGTTATGTGCTCCAGTCTGACAGAAAATGGGTGTGAAACAGCTCTGAAAGCACTGGAGTATGGTGCAGTTGATATTATTACCAAACCCAAGATGGGTGTGAAAGACTTTCTGGAAGAGTTTAGAATCACTATCTGTGATACAGTCAAAGCAGCTGCGAAATGCCACGTCCGTCGCCAGAGCAAATCAGGTAATGCAGTAGAAAAGAAACTCACAGCTGATGCTGTTTTGGAGAAACCAACCTCGAATGCGATGATACAGACTACTGAAAAGGTAGTGGTTATAGGAGCATCTACGGGTGGAACAGAGGCTTTGAGAGTTGTGTTGACCAGATTTCCTGCGGATGCGCCACCGATAGTAGTGGTGCAGCATATGCCGGAGAAATTTACAGCATCATTTGCTCAGCATTTGAATGGCGAATGTGCTGTAAATGTTAAAGAGGCCCAGAATGGGGACAGTGTTATAAGAGGACGTGTGCTCATAGCTCCTGGCAATAAACATACTCTGCTGAAGCGCAGTGGAGCTTCATATTATGTTGAAGTCAAAGATGGCCCGCTGGTATCCAGGCATCGTCCTTCTGTTGATGTTCTGTTTAGATCCACAGCCCGATACGCAGGACGTAACGCGATAGGCGTGATACTGACCGGTATGGGAGATGATGGAGCCAAGGGTATGTTCGAAATGCATGAAGCCGGCGCATATAATGTGGCTCAAAATGAGGCCTCTTGTGTTGTTTTCGGAATGCCAAGGGAAGCTATAGAAACAGGTGGCGTTAATAAAATTATGGCCCTGGACGACATCTGTTATCACGTTATGAACGTATCATGATATTCTTCAGTATTGATCCAAGTGGTCATGAATGACAACAACAGGAAACATGCCAAAACAAATGAATGATAGAAATGCCCTTCGTACCAACGGGGGGCGTTTTTTATGAATAATATCTAAGAAAAAACCTAACAAAATGTTTGCTAACTAGATTAAATATCTAATCACGTGGGTATCATCCGAGATAAGTTAATCGTTGATAGCAGACAGGTTATATGGGGACAGTTCGTGATGAAAATCATTCGAGGGTTTCAATTAATAATTCCTCGCTGTCTTCGTTTGAGACATTAGTTTTTGTGTAAACATTATATTCGGTAAGCTGGACCCTTAATAAATAATGGAAAAATATCGCGATATCGGTTATTATATTGATTGAATTACTTGTGTATCAAAGAATTGACGTGGAGGAGCAGTAATTATGCCAGTGGTTTCACACCAGCAAGCCCTTGTCTGGCCGGTTGCAGTATATGGCGTGTTTGTAGTCCTTTTGGTTGCTGCAATTGTAATTATCTCCTTCATTGCCGGTCAACGTCACAAATCCCACAACAGAGATGTTCCCTACGAATCGGGCATTGAACCTACCGGGTCAGCGCAGGTGACCTACGGCGCCAGCTACTATCTGATAGCTGTATTTTACCTGGTATTTGATGTCGAAGCTGCAATTATCCTTGGTTGGGTTGTTGCGTTTCATGAACTTGGATGGCAGGGCTATGCTGTTGCGATGCTCTTTATACTTACTCTCGTACTTGGTTTGGTTTATGTGTGGAAACTTGGAGCGCTAGATTGGAATCCAGCTTCCAAACCTGAAAAGAAGATCGATGGAGGCCTGAACGAATGAGTCTCTGGAGTCCAGGAAACGATCCTGATAATCCCATAACTACCCAACCCAACGTACAGCAGAACTTTGCATTGGCTAAGCTGCAGGACTTGATCACCTGGGGCAGGAAAAACTCGATCTGGCCGTTTGGTTTTGGTACTTCATGCTGCTTTGTAGAGATGTCAGCTGCGTTTACCAGCGAATACGACATTGCACGGTTTGGATCGGAAGTCATTCGTGGAACTCCTAGAGAGGCCGATCTTATAGTAGTGGCCGGCACAGTGTTTATGAAGATCGCTCCGGTTATAAAGAGACTTTATGAGCAGATGATGGAGCCCAAATGGGTGATTTCGATGGGGTCCTGTGCTAATTCCGGTGGGATGTATGACATATACAGCGTGGTGCAGGGTGTTGATAGAATTCTGCCGGTTGATGTCTACATCCCGGGTTGTCCACCGCGCCCTGAAGCTTTTCTAGAGGCTCTGTTGCTGCTCCAGTCTTCGATAGGAAAAGAAAAGCGGCCATTGAGCTGGGTGGTAGGGGACCAGGGTGTAACCCGCCCCGAAATGCCTTCACAACGTGACTTGAAACGATCTGAGCGCCGGGAAATGACTGACATCCGGCCCAAGACGGAGATATAGGTTTATGCCTCAACAGCCGGATATAATCAGTGAAATAAGAGATCGTTTCCCGGAAACAGCATTCTCTGAACAGAGCACACAGGATAACGTCGCCACTATTTGGATCTCGAAAGATGACGCTAAGCGTGTGATGACGTATCTCAAGAATGAAGCGGATCAGCCATTCAAGATGCTGTATGACTTGACGGCTGTTGATGAGCGCTCAAGGCGTGAGACACCAGCTGACAAACCTGCCTCCGATTTCACTGCGGTCTACCATTTGTTATCGATGGATCGGAACAGCGATGTTCGGATAAAGGTCCCGTTGACTGGTGAATATCCGACAATACCCAGCATCACAGACCTCTGGCCCAGCGCTAACTGGTATGAACGTGAAGCCTGGGATATGTTTGGTATCAATTTTGACGGTCACCCTCTTATGCGCCGTATTTTGACCCCCAATTACTGGGAGGGCCATCCGCTGCGTAAAGAGTATGCAGCGCGTGCAACAGATGGGCCAGGTTACACTCAGACAGATGAGAGCTGTGCAGAGGAAGAGAGCTATCTTAAGTTCAAACCGGAAGAGTGGGGGGATTCTCCCACAGATGAAGACGGCGAGTTTATGTATCTCAACCTGGGTCCCCATCATCCGGGCATGCATGGACTTTTGAGATTTGTATTGAAGATGCGTTCGCAGGAGATTGTTGACGAGTTTATCGACATCGGATACCACCATCGCGGCGCTGAGAAGATGGCGGAGAGACAAACTTTCCATACATATATCCCTTACACGGACCGTGTAGATTACCAGGCAGGCGTGCAGAACAACATGCCATATGTGATGGCTGTTGAGAAGCTGGCGGGAATAGAAATCCCCCAGCGCGCTGAATATATCCGTGTGATGATGTGTGAGCTTTATAGAATTATCAACCATTTGGTCTTTCTTGGTACGTTCGGAGCAGACATCGGGGCTTTCTCTCCTGTCTTCTTCACATTCAATGACCGTGAACGTGCATTTGATATTACAGAAGCAATTTGCGGCGGTAGAATGCATCCGGCATGGTTTAGAATTGGTGGAGTTGCAGACGATCTTCCTGAAGGATGGAAAGGTCTGATCGACGATTTCCTCAATTACCTTCCAGCGAGGCTGGCTGAGTATGAAACGGTGTTGAACAAAACAGCGATCTTTAAGGCCAGGACTAAGGGTATCGGTGTATATACGACGGATATGGCGATAGAGTGGGGAGTGACCGGCCCCAACCTGAGGTCAACAGGATCTGACTGGGACCTTCGGAAGAAGAGACCATATTCGGCTTATGATCAGTTTGATTTTGAAGTACCTACAATGACTGAAGGGGATTGTTTCGCCCGAGCTGTTATCCGGATTGAGGAAATCCGCCAGAGTATGCGGATTATGAAGCAGGCATCTGAGAATATGCCTGGTGGTGACTACAAGAGCGATAGTCCTTTCGCAATGCCGCCTCGCAAAGAGCGATCATTAAAGGATATTGAGACGCTTATAAACCACTTCCTTTCAGTCAGCTGGGGAAAGCCCATGCCGGTCGGTGAGTCTATGGTATCTACTGAAGCTCCCAAGGGCAACTATGGATATTACATTCACAGTGATGGAAATCCCTGGGCTTACCGGTGTCGAATACGTGCATCTTCGTTTCCGCACATGCAGTCAGTTCCACTGATCTCTCTTGGAACGACGGTTTCTGATCTAGTAACAATCCTTGGCAGCATAGATTATGTGCTGGCAGACGTGGACAGGTAGGATAAAATGCTGACCGAACAGGAACGCCGTGAAATCCAGGAAGAACTGAAGAACGTACCGACGAAGCAGGCTGTCTGTATCGACGCTCTGAAGATTGTCCAGAAGCACAGAGGGTATGTATCAGATGAGGCTTTGGAGGACTTGTCGGTTGAACTGGGACTGACTACGGTTGAACTCGACAATGTTGCAACATTCTATAATCTGATCTTCAGGAAACCGGTTGGCAAACACGTAATTATGGTTTGCGACAGCATCAGTTGTTTTATAGTTGCCGGTGAGACTGTGATGAACTATATTGTGGCAAAGTTGAACATACAACCCGGACAGACGACCAGTGATGGGATGTTTACGCTGCTTCCGACTGTATGCCTGGGGCACTGCGAACAGAGCCCGGTGATGATGCTTGACTGGGAAATAATCGGCAATCTTACTCCTGAGAAGATTGATATGATATTGGAAAAAACAGTTGATCAGCCACAGGAGGATGAAGTTTGAGCATGGAACCTGTGCTGACTAAGAATATCGTATTAAGAGCTGGAACAACCTGGCTGGGCGACTACGAAGCAAACGGGGGATATCAATCACTGTCCAAAGTGATTAAGATGTCGCCTAAGGATGTGATCAAAGAAGTCTCCGATTCCGGCTTACGCGGACGCGGCGGCGCTGGTTTCCCAACTGGAATGAAATGGGGCTCGGTGCTCCCGCTGGCAGATGACGGATTACCGCGTTACATAGTCTGTAACTTCGATGAGATGGAACCCGGAACGTTCAAAGACAGATATCTTGTAGAGGGTGATCCTCACCAGTTGCTGGAAGGCTTGCTGATCGCTGGTTTTGCTTGTCAGGCAAATGTCGGCTATATATTCATTCGTTTAGAGTATAAGAAGATAACACAAATCCTGCGCAAAGCTATACATGAAGCTGAAGCGAAGGGTCATATCGGCAATAACATACAGGGCAGCGGTTGGAGCTTTGAAATCCATATACATACCAGTGCAGGCAGATACGTGGCCGGAGAAGAAACCGGTCTGCTGACGGCTCTGGAAGGCAAACCTGCTAACCCAAGGTCGAAGCCGCCGTATCCCGGAACATCGGGTGCGTGGGGCAGGCCTACTGTTGTGCAAAATGTTGAGACTCTATCCTGCGTACCTCACATATTTGAACACGACGCTGACTGGTTCAGGAGTCTTGGTATTGAAAGCGAATCAGGCACTAAAATCTATGGAGTCAGCGGAAAAGTTAAGAATCCCGGATGTTGGGAAATGCCTATGGGTTCTACGCTCAGGGATATAATTGAGGATAAGGCTGGTGGAATGCAGGACGGTTATGCATTACGGGCAGCTCTGCCGGGTGGTGCTTCAACACGGTTTATGGATGAAAGCCAGCTGGATGTATCTCTGGGATTTGATTCCATGAGGAGGCTGGGACTGTTTTCTGGCACCGGAACAGCAATTGTAATGGATGATAAGACATGTCCTGTTGCTGTATGCCAGAACCTGGAGAAGTTTTTTGCCAGGGAATCCTGCGGGTGGTGTACGCCGTGTCGGGAGGGACTCCCATGGCTGGAAGGCATTTTGCGAGGTATAGAAGCAGGACAAGGTCAGCCAGGTGATGTTGAGATGCTGATTGAACTAGCTACAAACATTGGTCCGAATACCTACTGCGCACTGGCGATGGGTGCAGTGCAACCGCTGCTCAGCGCTTTGGATATGTTCCGTAAGGAATTTGACGATCACATTCGACTGGGAAAGTGCCCTTACCCGCATTATTCATGATTGACGGTGTAAATGCTATGCATTTACGCTCTCAGCTTTTGCCCTTACTGCCGGTCAAAAGCAAAGCTTGGTGAATAAAGCGGGCTTATATAAGCGACAAGTGAGTAAATAATGCCAACTATTTATATCGATGGAAAAGAATATAAAGTAGGGGACGGCCTGAATATGCTGGAGGCGGTTCTGAGCAGCGGGCTGGATCTTCCATATTTTTGCTGGCATCCGGCCATGCATTCTGTCGGCTCGTGTCGTCAGTGTGCTGTTAAGATTTTCAGAGATGAGAATGACACCCAGGGCAGAATTGTAATGGCTTGTATGACCCCCGCTACTGAAGGGACAAGAATATCCATCAGCGATCCTGAGGCTAATCAATTCCGGAAGTATGTTATTGAGTGGTTGATGACCAACCATCCGCACGATTGTCCGATATGCGATGAAGGTGGAGAATGCCATCTTCAGGATATGACCGCGATGACTGGGCAGGTATACCGGAGATTTACAGGTAAAAAACGCACATACAACAACCAGCAACTTGGTCCTTTTGTTAATCATGAGATGAACCGGTGTATTCAGTGCTGGCGGTGTGTGCGGTTTTATAGAGATACTGCGGGTGGCAAGGACTTTGGAGTCTTTGGCTCAAGAAACCGGGTCTACTTTGGACGGCAAAAAGATGGAACTCTGGAGTCTGAGTTCTCCGGAAACCTGGTCGAAGTTTGTCCGACCGGTGTATTCACCGATAAGACCCTGAAACGCCACTATGCCAGAAAATGGGACTTGCAGACGGCTCCTTCTGTATGCATTCATTGTGGACTTGGCTGCAATACGATACCTGGTGAGCGGTATGGCACTATCAGGCGGATATCGGCACGGTACAACAATGATGTCAACGGTCATTTCCTTTGTGATCGGGGACGTTTTGGATATGAATTTGTAAGTAATGAATCGCGGATTAAGCAGTGCAAAATTAGCGATATCTCAATGGCTATTTCCCTTGAAGCTGCCTTGGCGCATGTTGGAACAATTATCAATAGTGCCAAGCGAGTAATTGGTATAGGGTCCCCCAGGGCTTCGCTTGAATCGAACTATGCGTTGTGGAAGCAAGTTGGAGCAGATTCATTCTCAACCGGACTCTCAAAGCACGACCAGGCAGCTGCAGAGGATGTCCTGGAAATTCTTGCTGATCCCACTATTCCAGTGCCATCACTTGCCGAGGTGCAGACGGCTGATTCTGTGTTGATTTTAGGAGCTGACCCTACTAATGAAGCTCCGATGCTTGATTTATCGATACGACAGGGGATGAAGAAGGCTTGTATTGGTATGGCCAGAGCTTTGAGAATTCCTGACTGGGATGCAAATGCTGTGGCTGAAGTCCTCCAGGGAACCAGGGGCAAGCTGTTTATTGCATCTCCTTGGCGGATCAAACTCCAGGAGATCGCTGAAGCTGCGGTTGCGATTAATTACTCTGAAACAGTTGATCTGGCTTATAAGATAGTCTCCGAGATACGATCAAGTGGTTCAACTGGTGATGAGATGGCTGCGAATGCTGCATCTGCACTTAAGGCTGCAACTCAGCCTCTGGTTGTAACGAGTATGTCTGCAGGGACTGATGTAATGGCTGCTGCAGTGGGTATAGTGAGAGCTCTTCAGGCAACAGATAAAGAGTGCCGGATTTCAGTGATTGTACCGGAAGCTAATACTCTTGGAGTTGCGATGCTGGGTGGGTTTAGTGTAGAGGATGCAGTCGGGCTTGTTGAATCTGACAAGGCCGATGTAGTCTTCACGCTTGAGAATGATTTAACTAGACGCATAAATCCAGGCCGACTCAAGACTCTGGTTGATAAGTGCAGGGAAATTGTTACCTTTGATTCCATTGAAACTAAAACGACGGCTATTGCCGGCACAGTAATACCGGTCTCAAGCTGGGTAGAATCTGATGGGACATTTGTCAATAACGAAGGCCGCGCACAGCGTTTTTATCAGGTATATGTTCCTGTTGGTGGGCTCCTTCAACCCTGGGATGTGATGCAGCGAATCGGCGGCAAGGTTGGATGGGCTAACTACAACGATGTGCTCAAAGAGATGGCAGTAGATATTCCGGCATTTGCAGGAGTGTTGGAAGTTGGCGCTGGTGCGGACTGGAGATCAGCTACCGGGCAGAAAGTACCCCGCATGAGCCACCGGTTCAGCGGCCGCACATCTAAAGATGCCAACCTGACTATGAATGAACCGCAGCCTCCGGACGATCCGGGAACTCCATATGCGTTCTCTATGGAAGGTGATAAGAACTGCGTTCCAGGGGCGATGACTCCGCGATACTGGTGGCCTGGATGGAATTCTGTCAACTCTATTGCGAAGTTCCAGACTGAAACCGATGGCCCATTGATTGGTGGTAACCCGGGAGCGAGAATCACCGGGTCTACTGGCAGCGCAGTGGTTGTCCAGGAAAAAACGCAGGTTCCGCTGGACAAGGGGGAAGTTTGGCTGATCCCTCGTCCTTATATATTTGGTTCTGAGGAACTTTCGAGATTATCTCCCGGGATTGCAGAATTAGCACCCAAGGCAGAGATAGGTATTCACCCGGAAACGGCGCAGAAGCTGGGGTTGAGTGATGGTGACTTGTTTGCCGTTCAAGCAGATGGTGTGTCCGTCCAACTGAATGTGCGATTCGATGAAGGACTTGCTGGGAATGTGATAACAATCCCGGCGGGATATAGTGAGACTGCCGGAGTAACCCGTTCGATGCGGGCGACGATTGTGAGGTCGGAATGACTGCTGGATTGTGGACGGCTGTAACTGGGCTTGGGGTCTTGCTTGTTCTACTTGGTATAACAACCGGTATGATCTGGCTGGAACGCCGCGTGCTGGCGCTTTTCCAGGACAGACTTGGACCGAACAGAGTAGGGCCGGCTGGTCTGTTTCAACCGATTGCAGACGTATTGAAGCTTCTCACGAAAGAGGACTGGACTCCGCCTTTCGCAGACAAGTTCATGTTTATTCTGGCGCCAGCGATCGTTGTTGTCTCTGTTTTATTGGCTTTTGCGGTTGTTCCGTTTGCTAAGAATATAATAATCTCTGATGCCAATGTCGGACTGCTGTTTTTCCTTGGAATGACCTCACTGGGTGTGTATGGAATCGTTCTGGCGGGGTGGTCGTCTAACAGCAAGTATTCACTGATTGGTGGAATGCGTGCTGCTGCTCAGATGATCAGCTATGAGATACCTATGCTGCTTTCGATGCTGGGTGTGATTATGCTGTCCAATTCGCTGAGAATGACGGACATAGTTAATGCTCAATCGAACTGCTGGTATATAGTGCTGCAGCCTCTGGGATTTATTCTGTTTATGATTGCGGGTGTAGCGGAATCCCGCAGAACACCTTTTGATATGCCTGAAGCGGACAGTGAACTGGTTGCTGGATATCACACTGAGTATTCAAGCATGAAGTTTGCATTGTTCTTTATGGGTGAATACCTGGATGTGATTTTGATTAGTTCGGTTGCAACTGTGCTGTTCCTGGGAGGTTGGCATGGGCCAATTCTACCTGGTGTAGTATGGTTTGGGATAAAGATGGCTGCAGTGATTTTCCTGTTCATATGGCTGCGTGCTACACTGCCCCGTTTGCGGTTCGATCAACTTATGACACTTGGCTGGACACGGCTGCTGCCGCTCTCGCTGCTTAATATTGTTGTCACCGGCGCGGTTGCGCTGGGAGTGAGGTAGAGAAGTGCTGTCTGCGATAAAGGCTATGTGGGCGTTGTTAACGCACCTGGTCAGACCACGGGTAACAATTTCATACCCTGAGAAAAGGGCATATATACCGCCGCGCTGGCGGGGCAGGATAATATTGTCCCGTGATCCGGACAACGAGGAACGCTGCGTGGCCTGTAATCTGTGTGCTGTGGCTTGCCCTGTCGATTGCATAGCGCTGCAGGCGACTGAGGATGAGAGTGGGCGGAGATATCCTGAATGGTTCCGGATCAACTTCAGCCGGTGCATATTCTGCGGGTTCTGCGAAGAGGCATGCCCAACGAATGCGATTCAATTGACTAACGATTTTGAGATGTGTGAATACAAACGCACTGATCTGGTCTATGAAAAAGAAGACCTGCTGATAAGCGGGCAGGGGAAATATCCCGGTTATAACTTCTATAAACAAGCCGGTCTGGCTATTAATGGAAAAGGGAAGGGTGAAGGCGAAAACGAGCTTCCTCCTGTGGATGTGAGGGACTTACTGCCATGAACATACTTTTCTATACATCAGCGGTTATTGCGGTTATTTCGGCTTTGCTTGTCATTACGAACACCAACGTAATGCGAGCAGTTATGAGCTTGTTGGTGCTTATACTGGCGGTGTCTTCGATATTCTATACCCTGGGAGCGCCGTTTGTGGCTGTGCTGCAGATTATTGTATATGCAGGCGCAATATTAGTGCTGTTTGTGTTTGTGGTTATGATACTTAACCAGGGGAAAGAAGCGCAGGTCCTGGAACGTAAATGGATAGTTGGCGGGCTTGGAATACTACCATTATTGCTTACAGCTATATTGCTGGTTGAGTTTGCTTTGACACTGGCTAGTCCTGAGGCTGCTGTGGGCAGTACGGTTCTCCCAAAAGTCGTGGGAATAAGTCTGTTTACGGACTATATGGTTGGTGTTGAGCTGGCTTCAGTCCTGCTTCTGGCGGCGCTGGTTGCTGCATTTCATTTTGGGCATATGCCAAAATCTTCGGAGAAAGATGATGAGTAGTATACCTCTTAATCATGCAATGATACTGGCGGGAGCGCTGTTTATTATCGGTTTAGCCGGAGTAATGATCCGACGCAACTTAGTTTTTGTTTTGATGTCACTTGAGATAATGCTGACGGCTGCCAGTGTTGCATTTATTGCAGCGGCTTCGAAATGGGGGCAGGCGGACGGTCAGGTTATGGTGATATTTATCCTGGTCACTGCTGCGGCAGAGGTTGCTGTTGGGTTAGCCCTGCTGCTGCGTATCTACCGCGAATGGAAGAGTGTCGATATGGACGAAGTAAGTCAGATGAAAGGCTAAAGCATGCAAAGTTTACTGTGGCTGGTTGTGTTGATGCCGTTCATTGGCTCGTTGATTCTGGCGGTTTTTGGGGCGTTTATGCCGAAGAAGACCGCAGGCGTGATCGCGTGTGCGTCTATCGGGCTGTCTTCGATTATGGCTATGATAATCCTTGGCAGTTTAGGCCATGAGCATCCGGTGGTTTCGGCTGTCGCTTATCCCTGGATTATTTTAAGTGATTTTACTGTGCAGATGGGCCTGCGAGTGGATGCACTTTCCGCAGACATGATGATCGTGGTTTCTTTTGTAGCATTTCTGATTCATCTATACGCGGCTCAATCGATGCTTGAAGAAGACGGATACAGCCGATTCCTGGCTTATATGAACCTGTTTGTAGGTTCAATGCTGGTATTGGTTTTGGCGGATAACCTGCTGCTGCTCTATCTGGGCTGGGAAGGAGTTGGACTCTGTTCTTACCTGCTTATAGGTTTTTGGTATAAGGAGAAGAAGAACGGTAGTGCGGCTCAGAAGGCGTTTATAGTAACCAGAGTAGGGGATACTGCGCTTGCAGTGGGGATGTTTATTATATACATCCATCTGCATACGTTTAATATTCAGGAAATTCTAGCAGCAGCCCCTCAGGTCTGGGCGGTTGGCGGTGTGACTGTAACGACTGTAGCCATTATGATCATTGGCGGGGCCATTGGTAAATCCGGACAGCTTCCACTACATGTCTGGCTGCCTGATGCTATGGCTGGCCCTACGCCGGTCAGTGCGCTGATTCATGCGGCTACAATGGTAACTGCAGGCGTATATTTGATAGCCCGTCTTAATCCGCTGTTCCAGATGGCTCCGGCTGCACAGCTGCTGGTGGCGATTATTGGGGCTGCAACACTACTTTATGCCGGTTTCTGCGCACTGGTGCAGACCGACATAAAACGGGTGCTGGCGTACTCTACAATAAGCCAGATTGGTTATATGTTCCTGGCTTTAGGAGTCGGAGCGTGGACATCGGCAATTTTCCATCTGATCACACATGCGTTCTTCAAAGCATTGTTATTCCTATCTGCAGGTATAGTGATTGATGCGATGCACCATGAACACAATATATTCAAGATGGGTGGGTTGAGAACCAAGCTGCCGGTAGCTTTCTGGACGTTCTTGATTGGTGTCTCTTCATTATCGGCTCTGCCTCTAGTAACAGCCGGTTTCTATAGCAAGGATGCAATTATTTATGCATCCTGGGCATCGACAAGCGGGAGTACATGGCTCTGGGTGGCGGCGGTTGTTGGAGCTCTGATTACTGCTGCATATTCTTTCAGGGTGTTCTTCGTTGCATTCCTTGGAAAACAGGAACACAAGATAGATAAGCAGCCTGGCGGGCTGATGAAGCTGGTCGTGATCGTCCTTGCATTCTTTGCCCTGACTGCGGGATTCATAGGAATGCCTAAAGTGCTTGGGGGATTCGATCCGTTCGAGAAATTCATGGAAAGTGTCTTCCAGCCGGTTCACCTCCTGCCTTCGCGATCCGGTAATTCGACACAGTTGATATTGATGCTTGACTCTATTATCGCTACTCTATTGGGTCTCTATTTTGCCCATGTATACTATAAAAAACGTGCATTTACAGATGCTGTAGCCCGAAGCAAGGCTATGAGTAGAGTTCATGCATTCCTGCTGTCGGGGATGGGGTTTGACAGACTGTATGATAAACTCCTGGTCAGACCATTCAAGGCCCTGGCATATGGGAATAAAGATGACGTACTGGATGGACTTCCTACGGGACTGTCTGGAATAGCTGCCTTTGGGAACCGAATAATGTCCGCGTTGCAAACCGGTCGTCTGCGTAACTACGCTACAGGGATAGTCCTGGGAGTGGTTGTTTTGACGACTATTTTACTATTGAAGTTTATATAACGGCGAGTAATTCGCCCGCATAGGAAAGCCAGCAACTGTTATGTTACTGACATGGATAATATTAATACCGATTTTGGGTGGTCTGCTTGCCTGGATGGTCAGCGGGTATAGTAAACCTGCGGCACGCTGGATCAGCTTATTGGCTTGCGTGGCGGATTTTCTGCTCAGCATATATATCTGGGCAGGCAGTCCGGTAGACGTTGGTAAGTCTGGTTTGATCCTGGAGCAGAACAACCAATGGATCCCTCAGTTTGGTATCAGTTACCATTTGGCGATGGATGGTTTTAGTCTGCTGCTGGTGGTGTTGACTGGACTGCTGGGGGCGATTGCGGTTGCGATTTCCTGGAATGAGATAACCGAAAAGGTTGGGTCGTTCCACTTTGCGCTTCTGGCTCTGCTGTCTGGTGTTATGGGAGTATTCCTTGCATATGACCTGGTGTTGTTCTATTTCTTCTGGGAATTGATGTTGATCCCGATGTATTTCCTGATCGGCCTCTGGGGGCATGAGAACCGGGTCTATGCAGCGGTCAAGTTCTTCATATTTACTTTCCTGAGCGGTGTATTCATGCTGCTGGCAATAATCGGGCTCTATATAGCGCACGGTCGTGCAACTGGAGTCTACACATTTGATTACCTTACGATTTTGGCTTCGGTTGCGAGTAATCCATACTCGATCTGGTTGATGCTTGGTTTCTTTGTAGCGTTTGCGGTTAAGTTGCCTGCGGTTCCTATTCACTCCTGGCTACCTGATGCACATACTGAGGCACCTACTGCAGGTAGTCTGATTCTTGCGGGACTGCTGCTGAAGACTGGAGCATATGGCATAATGCGCTTCGCCATTCCATTGTTCCCATCTGCATCGAGTGATATCAGAACGGCGGCTATGGTTATAGGAACAGTTGGCGTTTTGTATGGCGCTGTGTGTGCGTATTCACAGAAAGATTTCAAGAGAATGGTTGCCTATACCAGTGTCAGCCACATGGGATTTATCCTGATTGGTGCATATGCCGGGACGGAGATGGCGCTGCAGGGTGTGGTTATCCAGATCCTCAGCCACGGGATTTCTACGGGAGCACTGTTCATACTGGCGGGGATCATTCAGGAACGGACGCATACCAGGGACTTCGACAAACTCGGTGGACTTTGGGCTACTACTCCGAAACTTGGAGGCTTCCTGCTGCTCTTTGCACTGGCTTCGCTTGGACTTCCGGCGATGGGGAACTTTGTAGGAGAGTTCATGATCCTGCTGGGAACCTACCAGGTTAACCCGATAATTACGATAATTGCATCTACCGGATTTGTGTTCTCTGCGGTCTATGCTCTTAAGCTGGTCCAGATGTCGATATTTGGGAAGAATGAAAACAGCTGGGATGTCAATGACCTTAACACCAGGGAGATCGTTACGCTTGCTATACTTTCGATTGTCATTCTATGGCTGGGGTTGTTCCCTCAACCGATATTCAATACTGCAAAGCAGTCTCTAATAGCAATACAACAGTCGGTGACCTCTTCTGGTGACCAGGAATCGGGGATCACACGATGAACGGAACTGACTATATGGCTATACTACCGCTCCTGGTTATCGGATATGCTGGTCCTGTCTTGATGACGCTTATTGCGTTCTGGCAGAGTCAGAAGCTTGCATATGTTTTTACGCTTGTCAGTATTGCAGCAGCGTTTGGAGCACTATTCATCGCTGTTCCACATGCCCCCTGCAGCGTGACTCCGCTGCTTCAGGTGGATTTATATTCGATATTCTTCTCAGGGCTGATACTGATAGCAGCGTTTCTGGTTACACTGCTGTGCCCACAGTATGTTGAGACCCATGTAAAGCGCGGAGCAGCCTTGTATGTGCTGCTGCTGTTTGCAGTGTTGGGTATGATGACGCTGGCAGCAAGTATTCACTTTGTATCGTTCTTCCTTGGGCTTGAAATACTGAGTGTATCTCTGTATGGATTGATTGGATACACACTGCGCAGTAACCCATCACTTGAAGCTGCGATAAAGTATCTTGTCCTGGCTGCTACAGCTAGTGCTTTGCTGCTGTTTGGAATTGCTCTGGTGTATTTCGAACTTGGAAGCCTGGATTTCAGAGTGCTGGCTCCGATTCTGGCTGCAGGGCAGTTGTCATTGGCTACCTTATTTGGGTTGATGCTGATAGTTGCAGCGTTCGGGTTTAAACTGGCATTTGCACCGTTTCATATGTGGTCTCCTGATGTCTACCAGGGTTCACCTGCACCTATTACAGCAATGATTGCAACAGCTTCGAAGGTGTCTGTATTTGCCCTGCTGCTGCGGTTTGTGTTTATGGCACAGTTGCACATGAACTCTGACATATTCCTGGCATTGACAGTGCTTGCGATACTATCTATGACTGCAGGCAACCTGCTGGCATTGATGCAGACCAATGTGAAGCGGATCCTGGCTTATTCGTCTATTGCCCATATGGGATATCTGATTATCCCGCTGCTGGCTGGCGGAACCCAGGGGGCATCGTCTATTACGTTCTATCTGGTATCGTATGTGGCGACTGTAGTTGCTGCTTTTGGTGTAGTAGTAGTATTGTCCAGTTCTCTTAAGTCCGGGGATGTTGAGAACCTGAATGATTATAAGGGGCTGGCAAAACGAAACCCCGTGCTGGCTGCGATTATGACGCTGGCGCTGCTCTCGCTGACCGGGATACCACTTACATCCGGGTTCTTTGCTAAGCTTTACATATTCAGCGCTGCTGTGAACTCCGGGTTGTGGCTGCTATTGATTGTGGGAGCTATAAACACCGGTATGTCTGCATTCTATTATTTGAAGGTTGTGTATGCTATGTTTGGCAGTGAACCGGATAAGGAACAAGTTGTTCCTGTTGCCGGCAGCAGCAGCCAGATAGCGCTGGTGATATCTTCGGCAATAATCCTCTACTTCGGGATCTATCCTGTGCCTCTGATTTACCTGGCAGAAGTCGTGACGAGACTGTTCAGCCGCTGAAGTTGCTGGGTTGGGCGTTGAGGTTGTTCTGGTGCATCCGAGACGATTTGAACGTCCGACTTCTTGCTTCGGAGGCAAGCACTCTATCCACTGAGCTACGGATGCACTACCTCTATCAGAATATCCCATGGCAAGGCCGATGTCAAGTTCGGGCCACGGAATAATGAGAAGGATAGCAACCACGGAATACACGGAATACACGGAAAAAATTGGGATAGGGAACCGCTAAATACGCTAAGCACGCGAAATATTGGATTATTGTCATTGGAGTATTCAGAATATAATCCGGGAGTTGGGTGCTCCCGGATTATTGTTGTTTTTAACTGGATTGTCGGTTATGCAGCATCACTTTCTTCGGCTGTTTGGGATTCGTAGAATTTTTCCAGGAAGTGGTGGCATTGCTGTGGACGGTATAAGCCGTTCAAAATTGCTTTTGCCATCGCATCGCATGAATAGAAGCCGCAGGCTCCGCAGTTCTTTTTGTCTGACTTTACTACTTTTCCCATTTCCTCATGAAGGACTTCAGTCATGTCCGGAGTTGGTTCTTCCATAGACGTGAACCATTCGGACTTGTCTGTGTAGGTCCTGGAGAAATCAATGTCTTCCATCGATTTGAGGGTCTCTTCCAGCCGTTCACTGTCATCTGGTGACGCATAATGGTTTGCCATATGCTTCTCCAGACGGTCAGCCTGAAGTTTTTGAACTTCGCTAGTGCTCCGTTCGTCGTATATCACGCCTGTGCCTCTGTTGCAGCCGTGGAGGCAGTTGAGTATGTCGACTACGATTACATCGCTGTCGCCCTTCTCGACTTCTTTTTCCAGTTCCTCAAGGTACTCTTCATATATTTCGGCGCCTTCAGTCCGTCTGACCTGATTGATCCTCAGTGGGACATTGTAACGCTTGAAAGTTTCATAGAGTCCACCAGGCTGAGAATACAACAGTCCGCGTTCCGCTTCCATAGGACCATCAAATGGAACTGCATCGAAACTGGCTAAATCTATGCCATTTTCTTCAATGTATTTCTTCAGGTTGGTCAGCGTTACGTTGTAGTTTACGCGTTCTTTTGTATTGGGATCATCGAACTCACGCTTTTTTCCAAAGCACGGGCTGATGAATGCCAGTTTCATTCCGGGATGGTTGTGGTGCACCCAGCACGCCATATCCATCGTAGGACTTCCAGTGGGCGCCAGGTGAGGTATAAGTTTTGGTTTATATATTTCTATGTAGGAAACAACTGCTGGGCAAGGCTGAGAAATAATTGGTGTTTTGGCTCCGTTTTTGACGGCTTGAAGATACTGGTAAGTGGTGATTTCTGCTCCGAATGAGACATCGAAGTTCATCTTGACTCCCAGACTCTTTAGCCAGGCCAGCAGGTTCTCTAACTGTCCAGGGAAGTTGACATCAACAGCGGGGGCTACCAGTGTTCCAATAGGAACTCCGGCTGCCAGATCTTCCATGAATCTCTGGGTGTCGTCTACGATGATTCTGGCATCGTGAGAACAGGCCTTTATACACGCGCCGCAGCCTATACACAGGTTGTGGTTTACCAGAATACCTTTACTGGTATCTGATGCGTTGTTGCAGTATTTTGCAGGACATACGCCTATGCACCTGTGGCAGTTGACGCATTTCTCCGCATCGACATCGATAACTTGTGGCAGATTTTTTATCGTAGCATTACTCATCTTGTTCCTCTAGGTCTTCTTGCAGGCATTATGCCTGATCTTTCAGGCTCACATCATTCACCGTGCTTTGCTTTTGTCTTGAAGTAAGTACAAAAGCTTAGTGATCATGAACGATGCAGGTTATCCGAATTCAGCTTTGATGCGGTCATACGCCTCTTTACATTTAGCTATCGTTTCCGGGGTATCCGGCATTTCTGCCGCCTTTGCCGTTGTGATCTGAGTAAGCATCACAAATTTCATCTTTGCCGGCAGTGATATTTTACCTGCCTGCAAAACCAGCGCTAATACTTGTTGTCCCACGCTATACTTCTCCTTCCGCTACCGCAATATACTTAGTGGCAATATACGGCTAATCATCGTTGACTACAACCAATTATCGGGCAGATAGACATATCTCTTTAGAGTAATATTGAGCTAATATAATAAAGAAGCCTTAGGTATATATATCAGTATTTTATATATAATTAAGTAGCGCATGTCGTTCTGTCTGTAAAAATAAAGCTAGTGAGTGTATTGACGTTCGGGATATTGTGATTCTATAATGATCCATCATGACTACTAAATCCAAAACCATATCTGTGTTGCGCTGGATTGTTTTATGTGTGGCGTTTATTCTTCCCCTCTTCATGTCTGCTATATTTGTTCTCAGGCCTGATTCGTTTTCTGCTGTCACTATTTGGCCTGTGTGGTTCTGGTTGATTGGGGGGCTTTTCGGACTTCTGCTCTTCTCTTCTGCTATTCCCAGGCGTATGCGTTTGGTGGTTCTGGGACTGTGGCTGATATTTGGGTTGGTCTGTTGCGATGAGCCTGTTAGTCTGCTTCGATTCCGGACATTATCTGATCTGAAGCCTGAAGTGCGGTTGGATAGTGGCATTGTTCGTGTGATTAGTCTTAACTGTGGTGGCGGATCAGCTGAAGCGCTTAATGAGGTTGTTGAGTTTCAACCTGATATAGTGTTGACTCAGGAGTCTCCCTCTTCTGAGGATGTGGCTAAGACTGCTAAGCGATTGTATGGGACCGCAGGCTCATATGTATATGGTGTTGATTCCTCGGTGATATTCAGGGGTAGGGGAACGATTGCAATGCGGGATATTAGAGGTAGTATTGTTGATGTGGAATTGAAGCCTGGATTCACTGTGAGAGTAGCAAGTGTGCATTTACCTACGCCCAGCACAAGAGCTGATTTATGGTCAAGGGACTGTTGGAGAGAGTACCAGGACATTTGGAATGAACAGAGCCGATTACTAGCAAAGTATAAAGCATTTTTGATGCAATCATCTTCACCAAAGCTCATAGGTGGGGATTTTAATTTGCCTGCCAAAGATGGGGCAACACGTAGTCTTAAGCCGGAATTGAGGGATGCCTATCCATCATCTGGAGCAGGACTATGCAATACGATAATCAACGACTATCCCATGCACAGGATTGACCAGATATGGGTGAGCAGTGAAATGCAGTCTCAGGTTATGCGCGTATTCAAAACAAAATATTCAGACCACCGGATGGTGGTCTGTGATATCAGTTTGGAGCGTTGTAAACTTCGTCGTAAGTGATGTCCAATATACGGTCGGGTCTGACACGTTTGACGGTCTGTTTGTATCCATTAGACCAGGTAACTTCCACATCTACAAACCAGGACTGTTTACCAAGCCCAAAATGCAACTTGAGGTCGTTCTGGTTTCCCTGTCCTGTGCCTGCTTCTACCTGACTGGTCAGGATTGTATCTTTCTGTTTGATTCGGACTGTTGAACCGATAGCTGAGCGGTTGATTTTCTTGCCATCTCCGTTGAGTCTGACTTCCAGCCATCGGTTGGCATTGCCCTGATTTTCGAAGAGTTTCCCTGCGCTGATAAGGTCCAGGTCACCATCGTTGTCATAATCTGCCCAGGCTGCCTGGTAGGTCGGAGGCAGGTCAGCTACTCCTGCGGCCTTTGTCGCATCGGTGAACGCAAAATTTCCGTCATTGTGGAACAGCACTGTATTGTTCGGCTTTCCGAACGATGCCACGCCGTAAACGGTCGTGAAGACTAGATCCAAGAATCCATCGTTATCATAATCACCAGCAGCAGGACTTGCATATGATTCCTGGTAATATACACCGCAGGGACCCATGTTCTTGAATTTAAACAAATGACCTGCCCCAAGATTTTTCAGGAACCTGGACTTGGGTTGGTCTCCACGGTCGTCTACATGTGCAAAGTTACCTGCGAAGATGTCCATGTTACCATCGTTGTCGAAGTCTCCCCATGCAGCGCCGATAGAATGCCCTCCATCGAATCCGGGCGAAGTAGCGTCAACGCCAAACTCCACTGCAACATCCCTGAATTTCCCAACCCCATAGCCCAGCCACAACACATTGGGTTGCAGACGATAGTTAGATACATAGATATCGAGTCTGGTGTCCTGGTTGAAATCGCAGGCAGTAACTCCGCGGGCCCGGTATTTGACCTCACTCCAGTCAAGCACAAATGACTTGCCTTTCTGGTTCATCAGGATCATATTTGGAAAAGTGGAGTCAGTATCCCAGACTTCATAACCACCGATGTACAGGTCGATGAAGCCATCATTATTGAAATCTCCCCAACAGGCGCCAAGTGATGAACACGGAGGAAGCTCTGGCAGTTTTACCTCTGTGAAATCTTTACCGGCATTGTTGTGGTAGAGTTTTAGAGCTGAGTAGGAGAAAAAGTCTGCAAAACCGTCATTATCGAAGTCACCAGCTACAGCATTGGGTATATCTGCAACTTTGGTGAATCCTTTGCCTGCATTGTTTTTCCATAACCCCCCGGATGCACACAAGTCTGTCCATCCATCGTTGTTGTAGTCAACCCAGCAGGCTGAGTCTGTAGAAATGGCTAGTCCCAGGTCGCTGGTGCGGTCCTTAAAGACCGTTGTGGGTTGGGTGGCAGTGCTGGACGGCATGGTAGATAAAACACAAACTGTGATGGTTGATGCAACAAAAACTGCAGATAAACGTGCGATCAATGGAAAGTGTGACATAGATTGATGCTCCTACAATCGGCGGTTCCAGTTGGAATGTATAAGAGAAAGGCCCCGCAGCCTAAATAGCCACGGAGCCTTTCATATCTCGCTTGCCGGAAGTCTATCCCTCGCCGGATTTCGAAACTAAGTACTTATAAACCAATTTGTTCCTGGTATTGATCGTCAATACATCCGGATTGCTTTCTGCTTTAATCTCGAAGATATAAACTATATTAGTCTCTTCGCCTGAGTCGATTTTTAAATTGCTTACTTTTTCAAAGAACTTGGCATCAAACACATTCTGGAACCATTTGCCTGAACCGGCATCTGTGGTAAGCTCCGGTTTTAATGCGGTCCAGCCTACATTAATATCACGGGGAGATACATTCTTTAATGTAACATTAACTAGTGCCAAAGCTTTGTTTTTTCCTGGTTTGGCATCACCGACTGTTTCTGTTTTAACTTCAACAGAGTTGACTTTAAAATCGAAATCGTCAGCATGGTAATACGTTTCAAAAGATCCACTGATTGTTGACATTACAGTAGCGCCTGTTGTATCGGAAGGGTCTGCATATTCCGTAGGCAGTGGTTTGACTTTACCTCTCAAATCATATCGCAGCACCAGTCCCGGTCCACGCTTGACTATGAGTTTGGGAACTTCACCATTTGCTCCAACTCTTATAATTGTATATACTTCAGCTCTCTGGGCTGGTTTCAATCGCATGTTGAGTTTCTTTTTATTGGTTTCTTGTCCTATATTTTGAATAAATTCGTGGTTTGCATCTTCCGAGTCAACTGCTGTGAAATAGAATGTATTCCACCCTATTGTTTGTTCTCTCTTTTCAGGATTGTGGACAGTGTAGTGGAGAACAAGAAGCTTTTCGTTGTCTTTTGGGAAGTATACTTCACTATCTATAAGAACCTGCCCTACAGTGTATTCAGCACTCTTGAGAGTGATGTTCATCTTACTGCCTTTATTACCAAGGCTGTATGGCCTCTTGAAGACACCGTCACCACCTGCCCACTGTGTTGTGCCAATAGCACCGATTTTAGGTTTTGCAGCCACGCAGCTTGTGGACACCAGACCGGTTGTGATCAACGAAATAGCCAGACTCGCGATTATTATGTTTTTCTTCATCATTTGCCTCCAATTGAAGTAATTTCAATATGTATAAACCTATACGGTGTTTTCAGATGATGCATACAATATACTTGGTTGCAAGCTACGAAGCTATTATACTATACGGTTCATATTACGACTAGTCTGCATTGTTTACACAAAATCAATTCACATGCATCGAACCGTAATTCGTTGCAATCCTCCGTATTCAACATTAATAAGGTATTCCAAATAGTGTGCAAAAAAAAGACCTCCGCATATATGCGAAGGTCAAATATTTAAGTCTATTTGGGAATATATCTACTTGCGCAAGCTTTTGAGCTTTCCGAGCCCAATCATTAATACCGGCAATCCGAAGCCAAGCAGGGTTGCTGGTTCTGGAACAGCTTGGGGAGCACCAGGAAGCGCTGACGATACTAACAGCCTATCCTGAATGACACTGGTGCTTCCATATGCTTGGTCAGTTATCCAAATACGACCATCTGCCCCGATATCAATACCTCCCCATCCCGCTGCGGTGCCTCGAGTGTATGCATTGGCATCCAGGGTTGAGATAGTAATGTCTTCTACAAAACCGATGCTGCTTGTGCTGAACACGGCAATCTTGGAGTCGGCCCCATTGTACGAGGTTACATAAGCATTTCCACCATATAGCGCGACATCCATTGCCCCGGTTACGTCTGCTGAGGATACGGCGGCAAGGTCCGCACTGATTTTGTAGAGCTTGCTGTCGTCCCTGCTTGTGACAAAGATGCTGCCATCATTTGCAACTGTCAGGCCACGAAGTATACCTGATCCACCAGCAAGTGTGTAGGTGCCGTTAACACCGAATGAAGTGTCCAGAATCATATTAGTGGGATCGTTAACATTGTAGCGATTAATTCGGCCAGATGTCTCTGAAGATGCATAAACAAAGTAGTCCGAACCGCTTCTGTATGTGGCTATTCCGCCAAAAAAGTAATCGGGAACAGACACGCTGCTGAATGCGGCACCCAAGGTGGCATTATGCACAAATAGACTACCTGAATTACCCCCGCTCAAGCGGTTGCCGACATACACATAACCCCTGTCATCGGTAGCTATACTTTTAGGTTGATCATTAGATCCGCCACGAGTGTTGAGCTGCGTGTATGGATCAACAGTGCTAACTCTTACTACATCGCGGTATCCCCCGGTTTTCTGTATGTAGCCAAAATAAACCGAGTCATTTCCTGTCTGTTGTGCAAGAGCCAATGATCGCATCTGATTTGTCAGAGTCGATGCATGGTCGACTGCCGTCTCCCATGTTAATGCCTGGGCGGCAATGCCCAAGGACAATAACAAAACGGCCATAACAATAGGTATTAACTTACGCATTTTTTTCCCTTCGGATATTTTTTTAGTAGGAACCAATTGTGGCGTCCTCCAAAGAAATTCATGTCGCAAGAATAATGCCAAACCTAAAAAATAGCGAAAAAATGTTAAACAAATATTTATTTAGAAACTATTGGTTGAATAATAGAATGGTATGTCTTGTGTGCATTGAAGATATACAAATATTTGTGCATCGTCTAACTCGGTACCCTACCATTACACTATATATGTATATGCTACGATAAGCAGTGAGTCAAGTTACCGTAGCATAAAAACAATGTGTGGATAGGTTAAACAGGTATAATATCAATACTTAATTATTGAATCCACATGGTAACCTTCCAGTGCCTTACGGCCGTTTAAGGCTTCCAGCTCTATCATGAAGCTCAATCCTACTACTGTTCCGCCCAGTTGTTCAATTAGTTTGCAGCAGGCTGCAGCGGTGCCTCCTGTGGCCAACAGATCGTCTATTATCGCGACCCTCATGCCTGGTTGAATTGCGTCTTTATGCATTTCCAGGACAGCTGTTCCATATTCCAGTGTGTATTCAGCCCTTACTGTCTCACATGGGAGTTTGCCGGGTTTTCTGGCGGGGACGAAACCTACGCCCATGTCCATTGCAACAGGAGTTGCCAGCATGAAACCTCTGGATTCGATTCCGACGATCAGATCCGGATGCATCAAACGGACAGCAGCCCTGACAGTGTGAATCACCTGGTGGAATATCAGCGGATGTTGCAGCACGGGTGTGATATCACGGAAGATAATCCCTTTTTCAGGGAAATCAGGTATGTCCCGTATCAGGCTCTTTAGTTGTTCAGGATTGACCAGTTCAGCCATTTGTTTTCTCCATAGTTGTTGGTGAAGATGCAGGCAGGATGCCCGTATCACAAGATAGGCAGGCAAGATGCCTGCATCACAATATCATATTAGGTTAGTTTCCAATTATACGGGGGATAGGCAATTCCCTTCTCTGTGATGATTGCTGTAACTAATTCTGCTGGTGTTACATCGAATGAAGGATTTATGGTCTTTACACCTGCCGGAGCAATTCTGATGCCGTCTATGTGTGTGACCTCATCATTGGAACGTTCTTCAATGGGTATGCCTTCACCGGTTTCAAGATTCATATCTATGGTTGACATAGGAGCAGCTACATAGAATGGGATATTATGGTATCTGGCAGCTACGGCTACGGAGTATGTGCCTATTTTGTTTGCAGTGTCTCCGTTGGCTGCAATTCTATCTGCTCCGACTACTACTGCCTGGATTTTTCCGGTTCTCATGAGGCTGGCGGCCATGTTGTCTGCTATGAGAGTTACGTCAATACCATCCTGCATCAGTTCGTAGCATGTGAGTTTCATACCCTGCAGTCTGGGTCTTGTTTCATCGGAGTAAACCCTTATGATCTTGCCGGATTCTACAGCTGCCCGGATGACTCCCAGGGCTGTCCCATATCCTACACATGCCAATGCTCCGGCGTTACAGTGGGTCAATACACCGGAGTCATCTGCCAGCAGCTCTGATCCATGCTGACCAAGTGTTTTGTTTGTTTCTTCGTCTTCATCAAGGAGTCTACTTGCCAGTGTGTCCAGCCTGGTTATTATTGCATCAGGTCCATTTCCATCGTCTGCTGCCTTTTTAGCTTCAGAGAGCATTCTGTCTATACCCCAGGCAAGATTGACTGCTGTAGGCCTTGTGGCGTTGAGTAAAGCTCCTGCAACGCGAAGGTCCTCAAGCAGTGCGATTGACGATGCTGCAGATGAGCACCTGGCAGCTATTGCCATCCCTGCTGCGCCCGTGGCGCCTATTGCAGGAGCTCCACGGACGATCATATCTTTGATGGCTGCAGCTGTGCATTCGACATCTGATATTTCAACATATCTTAGTGAACCCGGGAGAACAGTTTGATCGATCAGGGTCAATTTACCGTTTTGATATTCTACTGTCCTTCTCATTTAACTGGCTCCTTGTATGAACCGGCGATGACCAGGGTTGCAGCTTCCGGGTGCAGATATCGTTTTGCAGCTTTCTTCACTTGATCTATGGTAACTCCTCCATATATGGACCGGTATTTGTGTAGATAGTCTGTTCCAAGACCTATGTTTTCTACTGAAGTCAGGAATCCGGCCATTCCGGAGTTGGTCTCTAGTGCAATCGGTAGGACTCCGACTATGAATCTTCTGGCGTTCTGGAACTCAGCTTCAGTTGGACCTTTGTCTTTATAACGCTTGATTACCTGGGTGACGGTGTCTATAGCTTTGTTTGTGTTCTCCGGACTTGTTCCCAGGGAAGCATACCATGCTCCAGCTCCAAGAGTTCCGGAGTATGTGGAGTAGACATTATAAGCCAATCCACGTTTTTCCCGTATCTCCTGACCAAGTATGCTGCCTAAAGCTCCACTGCCTCCCAGGACCTGGTTCATTATCCGGTAGGCGTAGTAGTCGGGATCTTTTCTTTTAATTTCAGAAGCAAACCCCATTACTACACTGACCTCTGTTTTATCCGGGATGTTAATGACAATCTTTTTCGGTGCTGACTGAGATTTAACTAGAGGAATGTCGACAACCGGTTTTGGTCCTTCACCTTTCCAGTCTCCAAACCGCTGTTTGAAGAGGGCAATAACATCGGCTGGTTTTACATCACCTACAACAGTTATTATCATATTGTCCGGTCGGTAGTAAGTCTTATGAAAAGCTGCTAAGTCGTCCTTGTTCACGCTGCTGGTCTCAGCCAATTGCTGTTCGAATGTAAGTGCGTGGTATGCGTGTCCATCCGGGAAGACAGAGTTGTTGAAAGCCCTAAAGGCCTGAGCTCCGGTAGATTCTTTACTTTGGTCAATCCCGTTGAGCATCTGTCTTTGTAACATCGAGAACTGGGCTTCTGGGAATGACGGGTTTCTGAGCTGGTCTGCCAGGAGCTGTGTGACCATATCCAAATCTTTTGTAAGGCACTGTGCCCCGAAATCTGCAGATTCATCGCCAGCTGAGAATGATATCGAAGCTCCCACGAACTCTATTTGAGAAGCAATTTGCAGTGCTGAACGCTCAGTAGTGCCCCGGTTCAGCATTGAAGCCGTCATTTCAGCTGTGCCTGATTTACCTTTGGGATCAAAACAAGCTCCGGCTTTGAGCAAACCACTGATTGCTACAGTCGGATTGGAGTGGTTTTGATGGATCAATAACACCATTCCATTATCCAGTACATACCTGGCAGGCAGGGTGATCTGGGATTGCTTCTTAGTGGATATAGGCGTAGTCTTTGCCAAAACAGGCAGTTTATCAATCGGGTACTTATTGAGTTTATCCCAGGTTGGGTTCACATGTGCCTGCAAGGCTCCTGCGCCTCCACCGGGCATTTCCGGTCCGGGAGCAATTGGTATGAACCTGCCGACTGTTTTGTTGTCTTGAGTAAGATATTTAACTGCGGCTTCCTGAACCTGCTGTGGGGTGACTTTCTTGACGTTTTCGTACATCTTATCCAGATCTTTCCAGGATCCGGTTGTGTTGTAGTATCCAAGTTGTTCACCCTGATCGGACACACTGTCGTTCTGGAAGACCATATATGCTTCAAGCTGGTTCTTTGCTGCCTGCATTTCGTTTTCTGTAGGAGGCTGCTTTTTTGCTTGTTCTATGATGTCTCCGATGGCCTGCTCTAGTTTATCCAGGGAGACTCCCTTCATAGCGGTTGCTCCGATGTAGAAGAGTCCGGGATCTTTACGGCTGCTTGCGCTGGACCAGGAGCCTGAAGCCAGTCTGGTTTCTACTAAAGACTGATAGAGCCTGGAAGCTCTTCCACCACTGAGAATCTGGTCCAGCATCATCAGTGCCCAGGTGTCTTTATTAGCGAATGCCGGAATATGATAAGCCAGCAGCACTCTTTCTGAACTACCTTCTCTGTGGAGGGTTATTCTTTTCTCTCCGTGTTGAACGGGTTCTGTTGTATACAGCGGTGAAGCTGGTTTGCCTGCAGGTTTTGATCCGAAGTATTTAGTGGCCAGTCGCACTGCTTCATTGGCATCGAAATCTCCAACTAAAACCAATGTTGCATTGCTGGGATAGTAGTATTTTTTGTAGTAGTTTACAAGGTCCTGGTGGGGGACATTGGCGACATCAGTTTGCCATCCACCGATTGGGCATCTGTAAGCATGTGCGGTATAAGCGGTGAAGTTTACTGCATCATATAACAATCTGTCTGGCTGGTTTGCATATCCCTGGAGTTCTGAAAGGACAATTCCGCGTTCGTTTTTTAATTCATCCGGTTTGAGCAACGCGCTCCCTGTCTTTTCTGCAAGAATTTTGATTGCGAAGTCCAGGTGTTCGCTGGAGAGCATATTCCAATAGTATGTAAAGTCCTGGGCTGTTGCTCCGTTTTCAATGCCTCCACGCTCCTGGATAAGCCTGGTTATTTCGCCTTTCTTATAATTACTGCTGGAATTGAACAACATGTGCTCTAACAGGTGTGATATGCCTGTTATACCTGAGTATTCGTTGCGGGATCCTGTGCGGAACCATATCTGGGCGTTCACAACAGGGGCTGAGTGGACTTCCTTCATTACTAATGTAAGCCCATTTGGGAGTTTCTTTTCGATTACGTTCCCTGTAATAGCGCCCCCGAATACGCTTATTGTAGATGCTACAAAAAGAAGAATTGTTAATATCAGCAGTCTGGTTTTCATAGGTGTCTCCTGGGTAAACTTACAACGATTACACTATTCTACTCCATTCGGAGTATCAAGTTAAGTATTCTACGAATTTGGTAACAGTTCAGAGTTGCGAAATTTGTCATCCTGAGGAACGAAGGATCTGCTTTCTATCCGGAAAAAGCAGATCCTTCGTTCCTCAGGATGACAAATTTCCATGTTGATGACAAATACCCATATTATTGGGTTGTTACCGAGTTTGATGTAGGTTTTCTGGATATGTTTACCCGGATATTGATGAGTGTAAGCATGCCAGGTACCCTTCGCAGTCTTGTTGCAGGTTGAAAGCCAGCATCCCAATTTTGCGAACTATGTAATATTTATGTATCTACGATTCATATGTTATTTTTTTGGGTATTAGAACAAGCAGGCGACCGATAGATGAGGTGTGCTCAAGGAGGGGTGATGTAACACGTTATGGGGGAATTATTTGAATCAAACAGTAGTGGACACCAACCCATTGCTGAGGCAGCAGACAACTACAGAAATCTGGTAGAGAATTCACTTATTGGTATTGTTATTGTACAAGATGAAAAGATTGTTTATGTAAATAAACGTGCAAGTGAACTGATGGACAGTGACCCATCTGAATTACTGGGAGTATGTGTGTACGATAACATTCATCCTTCTGATACTAAACGAATTCAGCAATATCATATCCTGAAGCAACTTGGGCGCAGGGTTCCCAAGCATTATGACACCAGAGTTGTGACTAAATCCGGGACGGTGCATTATCTTGAGATTCAATCGATAGATATTTCATATTGTGAGCGTCCTGCACTATTAGTGAATTTAAACGACATCAGTGAAAGAGTGTCATATGCTGATGCATTGAAGCACAGTGAGGAACGCTACAGGCTTTTAGTAGAAAATAACCCGGATATAGTGCTGGTTATTGAGGATGATTGTATTGCCAAAGCTAATCAAGCCTCTTTTTCTGTACTCGGTTATGAGCCTGAGGTGCTTGTTGGCAGAAGACCCTGGGAAATCAGTCCGGATATGCAACCGGGTGGGGGATCGTCCAAGGAACTGATCAGGACTTACATCTCTCGTGCCATGCGCGGTGAGAGTCAGTGTTTTGAATGGGTCTATAAGCACAAGAATGGAGATCCAGTTGATTGTGAGGTCAATCTTGTATGGTGTGGAAGTGTTGAAACACCATATTTGCAGGCTATTATTCGTGACATAGGTGAACGCAAACATGCAGAGGATAAACGCTATAATCTCGAGATACACCTTGAGGCTCAGAAACGTCTGTTTTTCAAAAACACAATTCTGAGTTTTACTGATGGTAAGCTTGATGTAGTAGACCCCTGTGAAATCACTCCCTATATAGCTGATTCTCGACTTTCCGTCCCTATCGATCATGCTTCCGATTTACTACAGATACGGATGCTGGTGGAAAAGTACCTGTCAGAACATGGACTAGACCACGACCATCTATATGCATACCTTATTGGTGTAGGCGAAGCTATGACCAATGCCCTTGTGCATGCGGAGGCTGGAACCCTTTATGCAGGAAAAATAGGCGACACCATATGGGTGGCGGTAGATGATGACGGATTCGGAATAGACTCTCTACTTATTCCCCAGGCGACTATTGGTAAGGGATTCTCTACAAAATCATCTATGGGATTTGGTTTTACTCTTATGTTGGAAGTTGCAGATAAAATTCTACTTGCTACAGGTCCTGAAGGTACTACCGTTTTGCTTATGAAATACCTTAATGCTCCTTCCGAACGATTCTAAATCAATATATGATTTCCAGGACTTAATCCTCTGAAATTAATTCTATTAACCGCTAGACATACTGCATGTTAAGACAGTTATTTACTTTTTTCTCCGGATATTGCCTGCTGGTTGAATCTGAGCTCACGAGATATATCGATAAACAACCCCCGACTTGCCTGAATTAACCCCGTTCCAATAGAATGTATTGGTGCGATTGTCGCGGTACAAGTGAGTGTACGCTTGTAAGAGGACAATTCTCATATTCGGGAAGCTATGTATCCTCTGACGCGTTAGATGAGCGTTAAGACGGATTAAACGATATCTACAGAATATTGAGTATTTTCACACGCTTACTTGTCTTACTCGGTTCTGTGTGTTCGCAGTGTTGGTCAACGGACCGTTGTCCGGCAGCGCTACAACGCAAACCCGATAAATGAGGCCTAATAAGCTTCTTATGAATGAAAACATGGAGGAATACGAATAGATGGATTACTTCCTGACAGAAGAACAGCAGGAAATGAAAGAGGTTGCCAGAGCTCTGGCCCAGGAAAAGATTAAGCCGGTCTGTGCACATTATGACGAGGCAAACGAATTTCCCTGGCCTGTAGTTGAGGCTATGGCAGAAGCCGACCTTTTCCGCGTCTTTATACCCGAAGAGTACGGTGGAATGGACTTCGGGACACCTATCATGAACATGTGTATTGTTACTGAAGAGATGTCCAAGGTCTGTGGAGGCATATCATTAGCGTTTGCTGCTACAGGTCTGGGAACTTTCCCGATCCTGATCGCTGCTTCCGATGAACAGAAAGCAAAATGGCTGCCGAGAATCGCTGATGGCAAGAGTCTTGCAGCTTTCGGTCTGACCGAAGCTAACGCTGGTTCTGATGTTGCTGGAATGCAGACAAGAGCAGTTGAAGATGGTGACCATTATATAATCAACGGAACCAAGCAGTGGATCACCAATGCTGGAGAAGCAGAAATATATTCTGTATTCGCAGTTACAGATCCTGAGAGAGGTCCCAGAGGAATCTCTTGTTTCGTAGTTGAAAAGGGAACAGAAGGCTTCACATTCGGCAAGAAAGAAGACAAGATGGGTATCAGAGCATCTGCGACCCGCGAGCTGATCTTCCAGGACTGCCGAGTTCCAAAAGAAAATATGCTTGGCCGCAGAGGCACTGGATTTATCACCGGAATGAAGACATTTGATCAGTCCAGGCCGGGAGTTGCTGCGCAGGCTGTAGGAATAGCTGCGGGCGCTCTTTCACTTGCAGTAGATTATTCCCGCCAGAGAATCCAGTTCGGTCAGCCCATTCATGCCAACCAGGGACTTCGTTTCCTGCTTGCTGATATGGCTATGAAAGTGGAATCCGCTCGCTCACTGGTTTACAGTGCAGCCAGATGGATTGACACTCAGCCTGACGAAAAGGTGACTACAATCTCCGCTATGGCAAAGTGCTGGGCTTCTGATGTTGCTATGGAAGTTACAACCAACGCTGTTCAGGTGTTCGGTGGATATGGCTACATGAAGGAGTATCCTGTCGAGAAAATGATGCGGGATGCTAAAATCACTCAGATATACGAAGGCACCAACCAGATTCAAAGAGATGAAATTGGTCGTGGCCTGATAGCAGAAGCAGCAAAGAGAAAATAAGCTAGTTGGCGGTATTGGAATTGATCCCGGTCATCTTTCAGTTTAGGTGGCCGGGATTATTTTTTTATGGCGTTTGGGACCAATAGGACTTATAGGACATATAGGACCTGTAATCTCAGGCTTTTGTTATTATTATCTACTCCAAACACGATGTAACAGCTCAGGAATATTGGAACATTGTCATCCTGAGGAACGAAGGATCTGCTTTATCTCCTGAAAAAGCAGATCCTTCGTTCCTCAGGATGACAAATTCCGGTTACTCTGAGCTATTACAACACGATTTTTTACTTGACAGTCTGGCTTGATTGGTTTATCCTCGCTTATAAGCACATGGAAGTCGTAATACGTGGAATGATACATAGGGTGAATCCCGAGGTTCACTCTTGCAATTATTCTCGGAGGGAAAGATTCATGAAGATCGTTCGTCTGGAAAACTCGTTTATGTCGATTGGTTTCGACGAGGCTACCGGAAATCTGGTGGAACTCGTTGATAAGGCTACTGGCCGGGTACTCCTGAACAGCTCTAAATATGCCCGGTTGTTTCGTGTAGTTGCTCCAAGTCAACGTTGGTTGGCAAGGTATGCAGATTCGCACCATGCCCGTCGTCCTGACATATTCGAGTCTCCCGGAGAGTTGACTATAAGTTATCGGACGCTGGAAGCCATTGATGGTGAGATGCAAGTTGCGGCAATGGTCCGGGTTATATTACCTGATGATAGTCCGGAGGCCATACTTACCCTGACTCTGACCAATCATGGCAAGGACCGTGCACACGAAGTCCGTTTTCCGTGGATCGGTGGATGGAATGGAATTGATGGTCCTGAGCATGACAAAGCACTGTTGGGATGTATCCCTGTTTCCCTTTGTGTATCCGACGAGAAAGAGATCTTCCAGTACAACCTTGGGAACTCGCATCGGCGAACATATTACTCAAATGTTGGGATGATTCTGCCATTCGTAGATATCTCGGGCAAAGACTGTGGTATATCCTACATTAACCATGGAGAAAAACCCAGGGCAGGTGGGGTTGTAGTTGAGAATCTCGATCCCGAACCAAACGGATTTGCCATGAGTTTCTCATGGGTACATATGCCTTTCGTAGAAAATGATCAGATGTGGACTTCTCCCCCTATCGGTATTGGTGTTCACTCCGGAGACTGGCACGCGACATCGGAGCGCTATCGGACGTGGGCCAACAAATGGTGGAGAGCGCCAGCTACGCCAGAAGCTCTCAGAGAATCCATCGGATTCCAGACTGTGCAAATGCGGACATTTGAGGGTCTACCTAACTTTATGTTCAAGGGCCTTCCGAAAATGGCTGAAGATGGACTGCAATACGGGGTTACCGACCTGTGCGTCTGGGACCCGATTGCAGCGATATATCTGCGACCTGATGATGGCGATTTCTGGGAGGAATACGACCCCACCCAGAGTATTGATGATCTCAGATATTCTTTGGCGCTGGTCCGGGAGATGGGGGTTAACGCCTCTACGCTGGTTAACTATCGTTTGATCCGTCAGAGGACTCCTCAGTATATGTCTTTCGGTGAAGAACACGTTCAGAGGACTGTGTCCGGGGCTCCGATAACTGATGACTGGACGACTTGTTCATCAAGCCATGCAAACTTTAAAACTGCATACCTGGGGCAGTGCGGAGTGGCCTTGTGCCAACGGTCACCAGGTTTCGTCAAACGGGCACTTGAGATTACTCGCAAAACGATGCACCTTGGGTTTACATCATTGTTTATAGACCAGGCATTTGATCCAAACCCGTGTTTGTCAGACAGCCATGGTCATTCATCTCCTGATGATACCCCGGAAGCAGCGCTGGACTGGATAAGGGAAGCATCACCAATAATACGGGCTCAAAGTCCGGATTCCTATATAATCGGCGAGAACTGCGATGTATTTGTATCTCAGTATATTGATGTGTCATGGAACTGGGCATGGAACAGTGTGGCCACGGAAGTCGTTCGATATACTTTCCCGGAGACACTGCTGTGCTATGTCGTAGACCATCAGCCTGAAGTTCTAAACCGCGCATTTGCTCTGGGTTGCCTGGCTGCATTTACTACGAGTATGGCTGAAAGGACACTGGTGGATTATCCTGAGTTTGCTGACCAGGTAAAGCTGCTCGCTGATCTCAGAAAGAAGACAGCCGAATATGTTGCAAGAGCTGAGTTCAGGGACAATGTGGGACTGACTTACGAAGGCGCCTACGCATGTTTGTATGAGTCTTTGAACCATATGTCTGTTGTTGTAGCGGATTGCGAAGGAACGGAAGGAGAAACCAAACTTACAGTCGATTTGGCAGAATATGGGCGAAATGAAGTTACATCAGCTAAATTGTACCGTTCCGATGGTTCTGTTTCGGAAGTGTACATGGATTGCACCAATGGAACAGCCAGCTGCGCGATCGGTATGGAGCCTTTTGAGGTGTGCGTATTAGTTCTTGAGACACCACAACCTACTAACATTGTGGTTCTATAAATAATGGCATCCTGAATGCTACCTTGTCATCCTGAATGCAATGAAGGATCTGCTTGGTCGAGATCCTTCATTGCATTCAGGATGACATTATGTTTCAGGATGACAATTTTGCTTGTTTATTTATCCCTCAATACTATGGTCTCTCCAGCTTTCATATGAAGAATGGAAGATTTCAAAACTCCATTTTCTTGCTTGAATGTGACTTCGCTTCCTACCCGGTTCTTTGGATAATGAGCGATTAGTCTGGTCTTTGGGGAAATCAGCTTCGGACTTAGCTTGAATGTAAGATCGGATGGTGAATTGTCCCTGTTTCGTATGACCCATCTCTTGCCGTTGTGGGTGATGTTTATGTGAGCTGCTCCGGCGTCGAATAGGGGCTTGTCGTCGCTAGTTAATTTATTGATGTTGTTGAATGAGAAACCAGTTTCATCGGTGAGTATTGCGCAGCCGTTGTTTCCTACTCCTGTGAAATCCAGCGGTCCCAGGACGGATAGAGTGTGGAAGTCCTGTTGTTGCGGTATGGCGCTGTTTTTTCTGACGACAACCACGCCTGTTTTCCAGTGAGAAGCCCTGAACTCGCCGGCTCTGTCGAACCTTTCTATTCTTCTCCCAGCAAATCGTGAGACAAGTCCCTGCTTGGCAGATATTTCGTATATACCTGCACTGTCGGTGTTTACCTCAGCTGACCCGCCTACCAGCCATGTCTGATTCTGGAACTCCTCCTCTCCACTGCGGTCGATGAAGTTGATTGAAAAACGGCGGTCTCCATATACCATTTCCCACATAGGGACTGTATCATACCAGGGATGACCACTGCATCCAAAACCGAAGTCGATGTATGGCAGCTCTATCTCATTTGTGCCTTCTGTCATTATTGGACCACTTATTGCATTGCGGACCGTTTTGAATGTCTGCATTTTCGCGAGTTCATAACAGTTAGGCTTGTCTGCGAATGGACTATTCGGGTTCTCATCAATCAGGAAACACCATCCGATAACGTCCAGATATGCGCCGTTTACTCCGGCTTTATCCTTGACTGCATTTATTGTTTCCATATCCCTTTTTAAGGTGAGAGCTGGGCTTGTGAGTGCGTGTTTGAGATTAGACCAGGTCTGGTAGTATGGCTTGCCCTTATAGATGGCCATAAAGGATTCGTTATGGGACGGAGCAGTGGTGACCCACTGGGCCATGTTGATGTGGTACATCATCGGGAATTTATTGCTTATAAGTTCATTGCGGTATTTAGTGAAATCACCCATGTATTTGCCGGTTGGGAAGTAGTCCGGGTAGTGGCTGTCGAATTTGTGGCCCGACCATCCGGCATCCCAGTATCCGGGTGATATGCCATAGTCAGTCCTGAACTTCTTCATGAATGCAATTTGTTTATTGTAGCATCCTGAGTCTTTTGGACCGGTATAGGTATAAAGACCATCGGGTTGTTGTTTGTAATCTGCCTCAGTGCCCTGGAATCTGATGAAACCATACTGGGTGTAGTCTTTAATGAGTGGAGTCCTTTTCAATTTATCAGCAGCAGTAACTTTTGCCCACCACTGTTTTCTGCCCCATTCACCATACTCGCGTGCCAGTTCATTGTATGAACCGTGGGGGATTGCCTTCAGGATTACTTCATATGGATGTGTCCATTTGTCTCCGGATTTCAACCGCATTTGCTGGAATGATTCAAGGGTCAGGGTGTCGTTGTCTCTGGTCATATGATATGTTTTGACTAATGCTTTATTATCGTTTGTGTAGACAAGAAGGGAAGAGTCGCCTATCTTATATCCCAGCATTTGCATGAGTAGGTGCCCAGGATAGACCAGAGTGGTGTTGGGCAGCTTATTGAGGGGTTCGACAATGGCCATGTTTGTACTAACCTGACCGTTAGCCCATATCCCGTAGTTACCGGAATCTATTGGTATGCTGATTGCACCAGGCCAGGATATCTCATCTATTCGCTGGCTGGTGTTGTTTGTGATATCCACTGCAAAATGGAAATTCCGTTTAGCCTTGTCAAAGAAAACAGTTCCCAATATAGAGGGTGAGTCTGCCCTTTCCCATTTATAGCAGAGCTTGGTGCCTGTGAAATATACTTTGGGGGCAGGATAATTGTCACTGGAAAATCTGGTGTCGTTGTTTAGCCAATCGGTCCTGATCGTCCATGCAGGTGTATCCTTGTTTACAATCACCTGGCATCCGGCTTCGGAGTCTGTAAGGCTAACAATGCTGCCGGTTGGGGACATCGAGAGTGTTACTTTTTCATCCCCGAGTTGAATCGGGGCTACTGGTTTTTGTGATTGGGTAAGTGCAGATGCATCATCCAGGATTTTATTGAGAGTAACAGCAGCACTAAGGATTGTCTGGTTGTCGAAGTAGAGATGTAAATGCCTGCCTACTCTCAGTATAACATTCTGGTCTTTTGCCAGAATGATTTCTGTTTTAAACTCTTTACCGGTATTGACAATAATCTCATGATAGAATGCGAACTCTTTTCTGTTGAATGCGCTGCCATATATGCTGAATTCTATGCCATCACCCGGAGTAGCAACCTGGCCGGACCTGTAAATAGAACCACTGACAGTATATTTACCACTGACAGGAGCCTTGAACGCTATTATATGATCGTTAGTTCCTCCGGGCATGAAAAACAGACCCTGAGCACCTGGTAGGAACTGCTGGACTGAGCCATTGTCATACCACAGTAACTGGCCCTTGTCGGTTGGATCCAGCCATATTCCTGATTCTGTCCGCAATGTGGTCGGGGTGTAGGATCCGCTCCAATCATTGGGAGCTACATAACCATAGCTCCAGACATCGCTTGATGCCCAGAACTGTGAATACAGATTCCATTCTGTTCCAGATGTTGGTGAGGTTGCTGATATGGCCTGTGAAAATGTAGCGAGCAATAATATAACCAGAAATATGAATCCAGCGTTTTTTGAATGATGCATGATTTTGCTCCCCTCGGTTGACTTGGTGTATGTTAGGCGGAAAAGGTCTGATTTCCTGCAAAAATAGTCCAGCTCGCATTATTCATGATTAGCTCAGATTGCACTCCAACATACCGGTATATGTAACTGAAGCCCGAAGTCCGAAGTCTGAAGCCTTTCCCCCGGAGGGTGTAGTGTAGTATAATGAACTGCTATGCTTACATTCGGCATTGAAGAAGAAGTCTTTGTAACTGAACCTGAGAGACCGACGATGCGGTCCATGTATTATCTGGCTAGAATTCTGGCTCGTAACCCCGGATTTTACTACACACACTCGGCATCCAATTTTGCCCGTGGTAGTGACTTGAAACAGGGGTTGATGAGTGGAGTTGAACTGAGCACGGGTATACACACGGACGTAGATTCGCTCCTTGACGATCTTAAGGCACGCCGCGCTGACCTGGCAGCGGTTGCCCGTGGATTGATCGTACCTATGGGACATCTGTTAAACTTCGATACCCCTACAAACACTTGCTCCTTGCAGGTCCATGTGGGCGGTGCAGAAGACAATCGTAAGGTCTACAACAATATCCTGCACTTTTTGCCAATATTACCTCTGTTTACTATCAACTCTCCAATGATTATGGAGAACTACTACGGGCAGTCTTACCGAATGAAATGTTCGTTCGCTGTTGGGCCTATAGGGGATGACTGGACCGTGCGGTTCCAGGATGTGATTCTCTCCAAGCGCCTTGGGACCATTGAAGTGCGCGTATGTGACCCCTGCTGGGACCTGGAGAGGGTCAAGTGGCTTGTAAGGTGTCTGAAGGCTATTGCTGAGATAGAGACTGAGTTGGAGCCGAATCAGCAGAGTTATAATGACCAGAGGAATGCGATATGTGTTCAGGGATTATTAGAAGAAAATATGCCTCTGGCTATGGAATTGAAATCCATTGTTGATTTTCCTCTAGAACTGATACAACGGACTGCATCGGATGAAATACGCTCTGCATATGATAAATGGGGACTTGTGGGAACTTACAGTGCAATTGACAATGGTTACCGGACTGGGGAGTTTGCTCCTCAGCAAGTGACCATTAAACAGGGTAGGGACCTTGCTGAGGGTGTTGTTGGATTCCTGGGGTATTACCTGACTCGTTTACCGTATTATGCTTGGAAAGGCCTGGTTGAATAGTCTGTTATGATTGCACTTTACACATTTGCGGTGTTGGTTGTACTATGGCTTGGTATACTGTTTTTTTTACGCAAAGTATGGTTCTATCGCGATCCTCAGCGCACAGCTGAAGGCGAGTTTCCTGGCATTATTTCACCGGCGGATGGCCGGGTTGTATATATAAAACGGTTTTCAGATGGTAAAATAGCTGCAGAGAAACTCGGGGAGACTATTCCTCTGGATGAGATAGGTGGAACTCCGATGGGCCAGGGCAGCGGCTGGGCAATTGGGATATATATGTCCCCTTTGGATGTGCATTTCAATTATTGTCCGCTTCCGGGCAAAGTTGAGCGCATTTTCAGAAAGTCTGCATCAGTCAATTTTCCTATGCTGGACCTTTGGGAATATATACGGGTAGTCTGGTTCCGCAAGATGGTTACAATGTTTGCTCGCAGATACCATCTTGAGAATGAAAGAAACACGATATTCATGGACTGCAACGGTCTGAAAATGGCTGTAGTCCTGATAGCAGATAAGTTTGTTGCTAAGATCAGGTGCTATGTAAAAGAAGAAGAGACCCTGGGTTACTCTCAGAAGCTGGGATTCATTGAGAGAGGCAGCCAGGTTGACCTTATTCTGTTTACTGAGGATGTAGATTTTACTGTAGGAATTAACGATCAAGTGTATGGCGGCAAGACTGTTATCGCTGTCTTGAAAGGGGATGCTGAGAAATGAAGAACTGTTCGCAGTTTCTAATTCTGTTTATCCTGGCTGCAGTTGTTGGTTTCCTTTTCTATAATCAGTCCAAAGTGAACCAGATGAAAGAGCAGGTTGATGCGATCAGCAGCAGGTTCAAGGTTGGCAAGAGTTCATCGCCCGGCAAACAGGATATTGTAACCCCTATAATTGGGGCTAGAAAACATGCCATGCAAGCAAAAGCGCTGCTCAAAGCAGGTAACAAAAAGGCTGCTCAGGCAGAGATTGATGAAGTTATAGCAAGTCTGGATACTGCTGATAATGTCTCCAAGGATATTGTGGGACAGATCGGTGATATGGCCGGTAAAGCGAGAGAGAAGCTGACCAGCGCGTATCAACAGGCAGTAAAAGATATCTCGACCCAGATGAAATCACAAACTAAACCGGATGACAAGAAAGACAAGAAATAAGTGTCGATGGTTAGTATTTTCTAACCTCTAACATCCAATATCCAACTTCCAGTATCAGGAGTCACGTTTGAAGACAGCCGCGGTTATTCCGGCATATAATGAGAAAGACAGGATAGGGGCTGTGATTTCAGCAGTGAAAGCTGCTGGAATTGTGGATGAGATCGTTGTCGTCAGCGATGGGTCTACGGACGGCACCTATGAACTGGTCGCGTCAGATGCCGATATTACAGCAGTTGATCTGCAAACTAATATGGGCAAAGCTGGTGCTATGCGTGCGGGTGCAATGGCTACGGATGCTGATGTGATTCTGTTTCTGGATGCAGACATTACCGGTCTGGATGGTGACAAGGTAGATTCTCTGCTGGAACCGATTGTTGCTGGAACAGCCGATATGTCGATAGGCATATTTAAAGGCGGTCGGAGCGTAACTGATCTTGCTCAGATTGTCGCACCTTATATTTCCGGACAACGAGCACTGCGGCGTGAAATATTTCTGGGTATTCCCGGCTTGGATGATGTAAGGTCAGGGGTGGAAATTGCCATAACCAAATATGCCGAATCCCACGAGTTTCGGGTGACCAGAGTCTCTCTTCCTGGTTGCACACATTGCATGAAAGAAGAGAAGCTTGGTTTGGCTAAAGGACTTGCTGCAAGGATGCGTATGTATATAGACATCGGCAGAATAGTCCTCGACGGCCACAAATACCGCCGCCGATAAATGATTACCATTCTGCTTTGAGATATAGTACCCATTTGAAGATATAGTACCCGCAATTCCCCCTTGGAGAAGGGGGGTAGGGGGATTGAAAATTGCTGATAGCAGATTTTGAAGGGAATCAATCCACCTAACCCCCTTCTCCAAGGGGGAATTGGTGTGTGGTCATATCCAAGGTGTATTGGATTCTTTGGAGTTGGGAATGGGTGAGTGCTCTCTCCAAGTGGGAGTTAGCCTGTATGCTAAAAATATTCAAATAAACTGAAACTCAGTCCTTGCCGGATATCCTCTGTTTTGTGTAAGGAGTTACAGATGAAGCTTGTTAATCGCCTATTAATTGTCCTCTCGATACTAGTATTTAGCTGTTGTGCGTGTTTTTCTCAACCGGTTATGCTCCAGCGCAAGTTTATTGCTGCAAGTGGAGCTGGGTACCTCGAGAGAGTCGGCACTCAGCTTGTGTTGCACCTGAAAGGCACTCCCGAAGAGATGGGAAAGCAGCACGGGACACTTCTCCGCACACACATCCGCCAGAATGTAGCAACCATAGAAAAGGCTGGGATGACTATGTTTGGCGGCTCTGGTGTGGCCGGGCGGTTGGCTATTTATACTGTGTGGGAACAGCAGCTCAAGTATATGCCCAAGCGTTATGTCACTGAGATGGAATCCCTGGCAAAAGCAGCAGGTATAGAATTTGAACAGATCCGGGATGCTAACACAGTGCCTGAGTTCTTCCACTGCAGTGGGTTTGCACTCTTTGGAAGCGCTACTACGGATGGGGAACTGCTTCACGGGCGTATCCTTGACTATGGAGTGGAACTGGGACTGCAGGACCATGCAGTGGTCATTATTGCCCAGCCAACCGGGCAGATACCATTCGTCAACGTAACCTATGCTGGATTCGTTGGCTCTGTGACGGGGATGAACCTTAAGGGAATTGGTTTCGGAGAGATGGGCGGTGACGGACAGGGCAAATGGGACGGCACCCCGATGTCTTTCCTGATGAGACGTGGAATGGAAGAGTGCTCTACCCTTCAGTCTGCTCGCGACCTGTTCCAGAACACCAAGCGGACCTGTGAATACTACTATGTGCTGTCGGATGCGAACATACCCAGTGCATTAGGAGTTTCGGCTACCCCTGAGAGCATAGAGTTCGTCGGCCCCAACGAAGCCAAAGGTCCCCTTACGGAGGCTGTTAAGGACGCTGTGCTGCTGAGTGCTGGTGATAGATACAAACTGCTTGTAGAGAGAGTAAGAGCAAAACTCGGACAGATAACCCCTGAAGTCTGCCTGGAGATTATGAAACGACCAGTTGCTATGAAAAGCTGCCTGCATACAGTGCTGATGGCCCCTAAGTCTCAGCAACTCTGGGTAGCACACGCAACAACCACCGGCGACCCAGCCAGCGAACAGCCATATACTTATCTGAATATACGGGAGCTGATGTCGAAGAAACCTGGAAAATAGTAACCACGGAATGCTCGGAAAAGAGTAACCACGGAATACACTGAATACACGGAAATGGGGCAAGTGGGATTGGGGTTTTGGTCTATCGGGTTCAATTGAGGTATATATCCAGATAGAAACAATCGGTGAACACTAGTAAATCCTGCAATAAAGTAACTAGCAACGGTCTTTTGGGATTTGAGGAGTGCATACATAGTTATGATTAAGAACGAAAGTGATCATTCACTCCGGAAATCCCGAAAGGAAGCAGCATAGGGTCTGGTTAAATATGGAAAGTGCATTCGGCGGCTTCGGGACTTCCGGGTTGGGATTGAGATTGTTTAACATACTGATTACCTGTGGTCCAACCCTCAAGACCCGCAACACCAAAAAAGATTATGCAAGTTCTGAATTTAAGGAATTAGCTGCTGTTAAATGGAGAATTGATTTAGTTGGAGTTGACAGCAAATACAGAGTTGCTATTGACTTGACAGAGCATAATGGTGGTGCCGTTCCGCATATTAATGTTTGCGGTTGAACAGATATAGGTGGTCATTTGACGGACATAACCGGTTTCTTTCTATGATGTATGACAATATTTCTGACAAAGTATTAGCGTTGTTTTGTGATTATTCTGAAGCAGAACGAATTCGCTATTTATGTAGTTTTAGACATAAGTGTTATGTGCCACAAACTATCGATATTCATGTTCAATGTTATGATATGCTTGAACATATCGACATAAAAAACATGAACGGTGATCATGATATTAATTCTGATGGAATGCGTTGGTTGTCCGATGACTGGCATATAGTCAAAGGGATGTGTTTTCCTCCTTTTTTAGGAAAATGCAGATTGATCACATATATGACTGACATGTCTGAAAATAGTGCGTACGAAATTGCTAAAAACAACTGCATTCAAACATATATGAATACTATTCGCAATATAAAATTTGGAAAATTGTTAGCTCCGAGGATATATAGATGTTTTATCGTATTTAATAACCATAAAGAATTTGATGACGTTCATGAAGCTAAAGAAAGCTTTTTGTTGGATACAATAAGTCTTAACTTCCCAGACACCTTGTTTAGAGATATTGACATTTGCACCACGGATAAAGCGTATACAGACCTACTATCTGATAATTCGAAAGCAAATCTCGCTGTTTATATCGATAGTGAATACGATACTTTTGATCCTATTTTCTGCATCTCTAGGAGATTTGCACGTGATATGTTTGATTTTATAATAAATCAGGCAAAATCAGCAGGCTATGAAGTTTTCATTTTGCCATTTGACGACGCAACGATCTGGAACTGGGTGAATTATGGCGAGTTATCTTTGGTAGACAACGTTGACTATGGCAAGTTGGGTTGGTCATTTGGGATTTGAGGAGTGCAGATAAAGTGCTGACGGAGAACGAAAGTGACCATTCACTCCGGAAATCCCGAAAGGCAGCAGTATAAGGTCTGGTTAAATATAGGAAGTGCGCTCGGCGGTTTCGGGATTTCCGGGTTGGAATTGAGATTGTTGAACATACTGATTACCTGTGATCCAACCCTCAAGTCCCGAAACACCCAAAGTGGATAGACTTAATCGTAGCTGAGTTTCCGCAGTAAAAATCAACAACGGACGATTTAGAAACACATATCAGGATTTATTATTCAAGGAGGATTGGATATGTCACATAATTTTATTGACGAATTTTATTGGAACGATATCGAAGAGCAAAAGTGCGAGACACTGAGTGATGAAGAGAAATATCAAGGTATTGTTAGCTGGGCACGCACAGCAAGAGGGCGAAATCCGAGGGTTTTTGATGCGCTGACTGAATGGGTGTTGGATGATTCCCAATGGAATGACGATAAGCTTGGTGATAACAAACAAATATTAATGCAGGATGTGTTAGCACGGTTCAAAAAACAAAACGCACAACTTCGGACATATTTGTCAGAACTAGAGCATTCTGGCGTGGTTAACGCTACGGTTTTCAAGGCATTGGATCGATTTGATGACGAGTTGTCGGGACTCTCTCATGACAAGCAGTTGCAGGAAGTGGTAGCTCTGGTATTTGCTGATTTTTCTGTTATGCGGGAACGCAGTATACGAGAGCAAATTGCAGGAAATAAGACAGGACCTACAGGTACGGATAGTGTAGATCTATTTGGATATATAAATTACTTAAAGGACTGTGATGCAGCGGTACAGTGGGCCCTGTTTATGCCGGATATGGTTGAGAAGCAGCAAAATGGCTTCAAAGTGGACAGCTTTGAATATAAAAAAATGTCCGCCATGCGCTTTATCGGGCGAGAAGGCGATGACTTCGTTAATATGGAAAATCGCAAAGAAGTTTTCGCCGTTCTGGACACCATGAATGAGTATAAGTCCGAGCTTGAATTTGATGCTTTATTTATGCACCATCACGGATTAGGCGTGGATGTTGGCCAATGGCATGGTGTTTGGGGGCGGTTTATGCGGGTAGACACCCCTGTGCCGGAGGGATTTCTCTATTTCGACTTCGTGCCGAATAACGATGGGAAAGCCGGACCGCCGTACATTTCCCAGTTTGCGTACGCCGTCTTCTCCGGCGATATGGATGCGATGCATAAATGCGAGGGTTATGACGGCGATGCAATGTACGATGTAACCAGAAATACTATGCTTGGTGAGGGTGTAAATATTCCCTACCCAGATAAATATTGGACTGCAGAAGTATTTCTTGATGGATGCGACCATTTCAGCACCGCTTACATGTTTAGCGCTGAACTGTAAAAATAGTGCAATGCATTTGTGGTTTCGGGTCACCCTTATCCCGGAACCACAACCACGGAATACACTGAATACACGGAAATGGGGAGAGATTATTCGTCATAATCCCACATCGTGTCGTCTTCTGCCCATTCATGTAGAATATTCGCACGTGCGCGTAATAAGGGTGCCAACTTTGGCCAATCCTCGGGTGAACCAAGAATCGTGGATGGATGGGGCTCCCCGCGTTCCATACACGATGAAAGCTCCTGCCATACATCTGCAAATGCCTTTACCACTTCACGTGGATTACTGAGATCTTTTGATGAAATATAATCGGTTGGCAAATCACCGCATATAGCCCACCACCCAACAGATCCAGGACATTTGAGGCTTTCTATAGCCCAGACCGAGACATATGGTGCAACATGCCACGCAGGCCATTCACCTACTTCTCCGTATTTAGCTCCTTGACGGCCAAGGTAGTCTATTACTTCATCTCGTCGGGCAAGACACCATACTTCTTCAACATCCGGATCGTCATAGTCAATCTCGTCCATTATCCTGTTCCTTCTTCGATTTTAAGTTCGTGTAAATCTGACGGGAGCATTGAAGAGCTACCTAGATTTGGACTTTAAACTCATACTATTTTACCGGACCCAGAGTTCTGAATTGGGAGCTTCCGGGTGTAAGCTTGATGGTCTCTTCGAATTTGAAACTCGCTATGTAGGGTGAGTTTTTCACTTTGACAGTCATTGTTTTGTCGGTTGGATTGTGGACTTCCAGGAGCCAGGTTTTCCAGTCTTTGCTTAGTGCGATGTTTAATACTACGTTTGGATTGCTGGCAAGAATTGGGTGGCCGATGAATAGTGGTTTGCCCTCGTCATCGTCTCTCATGACACAGTATGCGGTTCCGTTTTCTACTGGCAGAATGCGTGATCTAGTTTTGGTGTTTTGCTGCTGGAAGAAGACTGTCCAGTGATCGTTTAGTCCATTGACTGTACATCCAAGGTTGCCTGGCAGCTTATCTAATCCTTTAATTGCCCCTAAGAAACAACCTTTGTTTCCGGATTTTAGGTCCAGACGGTACTCTTGAGAAATGACCTTTCCCTGCTTTATGTTTACTTGATAGTCGGGTTTATTATCCATACCATAGGCTGAACGGATTGTTGCAGCAAGTGAAATTGGGTCTTTTACCTGGCGGTTCATACCTGCCATAAGGACGCGGGCGCGGGTCTTTGTCCCGGCTTTGATTTTTGAAGACGTCGGTTTTACTCCAACTGTGAAGTTTACTCCATCGCCTTCCAGGACTAAACCATCGGTCAAACTGTAGACTGCAAGGGAGCCAAAGGGATTATTGAGGAAGCCGATGTAGTCTCCTTTGTTGAAAGCGTAGGTCTTTACTGGTGTGGCAACAACCGGTTTCTTTTCGGTAACTACACCTGCATTGACCAGTATCATATCAGTGGCTCCCTGCCAGCCGGAGATGTTTCCCATTCCGATATAGTAGGGCTGTTTGGGTTTTATCGGGATATCCTTTAGTGCCTCAAAGTCCTGCTCCCAGAGATAGGCGCTGATTCCGTCGGGCTTGATCAGATAGAGAGTTGTCCGGGCTGTGGTCTTTAGATACTGGCTGTTCTTTACTGGGAAGACTGTCTGCCAGACGTGCACGACTGGTTCAGCGCCAAGTGGAAAGACACCATCTAGAACTCTGTCTCCTATAGCGGCTTCTGAAGATGCTACAACTCTGTGCGGCATTACGTGGGGACCGCCTTCTTTATCAGCGACGAGTTGGCGGACCCAGCCTATGGATTTTGGGACCTGACCATCGTAGACCAGGAACGGGTTCATAAAACACTGAGGGTGGTTTTCAGGAGATCCATCAAACACACCAGGCTGGACTCCAAGGTTCTTGTCAAAGACGAAGCAGCCGACCGGGCGGATGCGGCCGTTCCATGGGCCTTTATCGGGAATTGCAGTATCACCACCATATCCGACGAAGAAAGGGGTGCCATCCGGACGAAGCTGACGGCTGTCCAGAAGTTGGTTGTTACGGTCAGCACACTGCATTTCCCGCAGAATCCAGGAGTTGCAGTTGATTGCACGGCTGATTGCTTCTTTGCCATGGATGTCCACAGCGTGAACCCAGAGATGCTTCTGGCGCTCTTTAGCGATAGAGGTCTTGTATGTGAATGTCTTTTTACTTTTTGGCAGGAAACGACGGACTGTGGTGTCGCCGTCGATTAACAGGACTTCCTTAAGACCTGCTTCTGATGTCACCTTGAGTGAAAGGTCCCATTCCTGAAGTTTGCTGTTATATAGATCGCCTTCTGCATCAATATCAGCTCGGGGCATTACGAGCTCGATAAGCGGTCCCTGGGTGATTGATGTCTGTCCAAACGGCGGGACTACCGGATATAAGTGCGAGATAGCACGTCCATCGTATGACGACAGGCTGGTGACCAGTTGATCCAGTCCTTCAGATCCTATCACTGTAGTGTAATAAATGCCTTTCTTCAGCAGGTCAATTTCATCTGAACTTCCCATGAGTGTGAGTGCAAAGGGATAGAGAGACTGTCCGTTGCGGTTGTTGATCATGTAGCCATTAAGTTCCCGGTCAATGGTCTTGCCGTTTTCTTGAGTGACTACTGCCATGCTGTCTACATCACGGGCATCATAACTGGGGTAGGGGTTCTTTGAGAAATCATACCAGCCAGACGTGTTATTGAAAGCCAGCAGTGAGTAGACATAGGATATATCTACATAGTCAGCCTGTGCATTGCTGATTGCTGAATAGACACGGAAGCGCTTGCCTGTAGGATCCAGCAGGTCTTTGGAGGGCAGCTTCACGGAATCACTGAAAATGTATTCGTGGTTCCCATCGGTGTTTTCAAATGTGAAACCGGGAATTGCTGCAAAATCAGCGGTAGAGAGTTTACGACAGTCCTCTTTCAGACGCTCAAATCCGTCCGGTTTGAGTCCTGCGAAATCCTCCAGGAAGACGATGTAGTCTAGTCCTGCTTTTTTAGCTTTGTTTACGTATTCTTCAGGAGTGTTCAGGCCTGTTGAGTAGGTTGTGCGGGGTCCAATAACACCCTTGTGGAGTTTCCATGCGACAGAGCGTTTGATGATTTTATCGGATGGTTTTACCCATGATTTCCAGTCGGCTGATTCCAATTTGTCGGAGGATGAGGATATCCACTGGATCACATTTGAATAAAATTTCAGCAGGTCGCTGGGGCATCCTTCCCAGCCTTTGGTCATTATTGTTGCATAGTTCTCTTTGGACTCTTCATTGGATGTTGTTGGGCGTGCGAATATATTGCCAGCCAGGAGTCCGACATATGCTGCACGGCCGGAGCCATACTCCCGGATTCCTGCAAGGGGGACGTCCTTGTCGAAACCTGCCGGGCGCATCTCTTTGTCCATGACATCAAGACCGACCTTGCCAGGCACACTGCTGGATTTTGGTCCTGCTGAAAGGACTACCTGCCAGGGGGCTTCGGGCATGAATGGCAGCACGCCGTATTGCATCATCCAGCCGATATATGAGCTGTAACAGACGCCCCGGACACCATCATTGACTGGCTGCTTTACCTGGTTTGTAAATGTGTATATATCAGGGCCCCATTTGCCTATCTGTTTGGTTACCGCCGGATCAGAAACTACAGTTTCCAGGAGCAATCGACTGCCGAAAGCGCGCATCAGTGCATCCGGGATAGCAAGTTCATTGACCGGCATCTGGCTTGTGTTTTGCGTGAGAAGCACACCTCCACCGGCATCTACATATTGCTGCAGGAGTTTGATTGTGGCGCGGTCTATTTCGGTGAGTTCCGGACGCTGCGGAACGCCGATGAATATTACTGCACGTGACTGTCTCAAAAAATTAGCTGACAAATTATCCCAGGTTACATAGTCTCGTTTGCTCCAGCCACGTTTATCAAATTCCTCGGACATAATGGCAGGCAAGCGGTCCTGGGAGGGAATGCCCTGGCGAGAGTCTACGAATAGAATGCGATCGGGTTTTCCTGAAAATGGTGTTTCGCGGCGGATGAGGCTGACATCATCGAAGAAATACTCACCCATCTGATCTGCTCTTAACTCCACATGAATTTGTTTGATGTCAGAGAATGTTGAGGTGAGTTTGAATGCGATGTTTCGCCAGCTTAGGGATTTTTCGACTGTGAATATTTCAGTCCATTTTATGACTCCCTGACCGTTTTCTATGGCTACGAAAGATACAATAACGCTGAATGCACTGGAAGGTGCGGAGTACCAGAGGGAGATTTCATCCGGGATTTGCTCATCTTTATCTATCGAGACATGTTGAGCCCAGCAGGAGTACACCTTTGGCTTTTCGGTGATCACGATACTGGCTGCTTTTAGGCCTGAGTGGTAGTTTTGGGCTTCGATCTCACCCCGGATGAAATCCTGTCCATGGTTAACAAAGTTCCAGCCTTGAGAAGGACTGGAGGCAGATGGTTCTTCGAAACCAGGATTCTTGAGCAGATTCCCGTCCTGGCAGAACGCAGTGGAAAAGACACCTGCGAGGAGAACTATGGCCAGTAATGTGAGTCTCATTTTAGGTGCCTCCGGTGCTTGGTTAATAACAAGGATGGACAGGATATACAGGATAAAAAATAGTATTCTATCCTGTGTATCCTGGTTATCCTTGTTAGTAACAGCAGATCCTTCACTGCGTTCAGGATGACACTGCGTACAGTGAAGGATGACATGTCTATTTTCCTGATTTAGCTTTGATGATGGTTTCGAAGGTTATTGGGTCTATGTTTTCTCCCCAGGCCAGGTATGCTGGTTTCCATATTCCGGCTTGTCCCACGGTGTCGTGTACGCGGACGGCGATTTCGTTTTTGCCTGCATGGAGCAGGGGTTTGGGGTTGAAGACGAATGTCTGGGTCCACAGGGTTTCCACGGGCAAGCCGGTGGAAGCTACTGTGTGGTCGAATGCTCTCTGGCCGTTTATGAATACTTCGGCTTCTTCATCTACTGCCAGGAAGACCATCTTGAGATCATTGTTTATCACGTTTTCCGGGACATCGAGGGTCTGCCTGTACCAACCCCAACCGTGGTGGCCTTTGAACCCCTGTGCTTCCCATCCATTGCCTTTATCTGATCTGACTTTGGCCCATTTGGAATCATCGAAGTCAGCAGCGAACCATTTGGAATCCATACCGATATTCTGTGCATCGGGAGCAAATTTCCATTCGTTGTTGAATTCCAATACGCTTATCTTATTTGGGTCTGTTTGCGCTATTTTACGCCAGTAGGCGAACTGTCTGTCTATGTCCGGTCCCTGGAATGCATTTTCGATGTATTTGGCTCCAGCAGCTCTGGCGGTTGCTTCGAAGTCATCGAGCAGCGCCAGGTAGCCGGGTTGATCATTACCTACTCCATATGTGGCTTTCATATACATCAATGGCATTTCCGCAACTTTAATGCGTCTGACTAATTCAGTGTCTCCTGCGGCTGCGGCTTCAGCCTGCTTCATCAGTGCCCACCCTTTAGCAACAAATGCTTTGTCTACAGGATTGGGAGGTGTCTTTTCTTTGCGATGTTTGCGGTAGAATTTCCAGGCGTCCCACAGCATATCGTCATATTTCTGCATGTATTCGCCAGCAGCGCCATAGTATCCATAGTTGAAGTCTCTGATCAACTTACGTGTATCCAGAGAAGGATCCCAGAGCTGTTTAGCCCAAACCCAGCTCCGCATGTAGCTGTGATCTGCTGCATAGTTGACGTCGTGGGCACATTGGAACATGACTCCCGTTGCGCCGTTCTTTATGTAGTATTTCAGATTCTCTGATACTACCGGAATATTTATGTTGGGAGTCATATATGCAAAGCTGGATGGGTAATCCCAGATTATCATATTGGCTTTCATCTTGCCCCATCTTTCCATTGATGTGGCAAATTTCGGCACTTCCCAGGCATACTCATTCGGATGAGACCATGCGTAGGCGTCTGTGCAGAGCCAGAAGCTGACATTTTTCCTTGGATAAATAGTCTTTGGCGGGACTATGGTTCCAAGGTAAGCAAGGGTGTTAATCTTGGCATTAGGATAATCGTCCTTAATGGAGTCAGCTACTTTGTTGATGAACTGCAGGAGTGAACCCATATAGGTGCCTTCAGCAGTATCTATCTTTTTGCAGTTAACACACTCGCAGTAGTCCATCCGGTCATTAGGAGATACCTCTACGAATTCCAGAGTAGGATCTGCTTTCAAAGCATCACGTACAGTGTCAATGACTATTTTTAGCACATCAGGATTTGTCATGCACAACTGGAATGGTTGTCTTTTGCCCTCGATCTCAGAGAAATATTCGGGATGCTGAGCGAAGTAAACTGATGGAGGGACAAGGCGATCAAACGTGTGCACAAATCCCCAGATTTTCGGGTATCCTCCCCATTCCTGATTAACAGGTGATCCTGCACAATAGGTTTTGTTACGTAGTGACCATTCTGCACTCCAGGCATCTGCATAGTAAGGGCTTCTGCGGTCTACAAGAACTGGTTTATATGTTCGGGCAACGGGTTTAAACTTGAGGGTGGGGCGCTTGGGAATTGTCTTGGTCCCTTGAACATACCACCTGCATCCAAGATCTTCTTCCAGGAGGCAATAAACACCGTTTATAACGCCTCTTTTCTTGCCACCAACAATGAAAATACTATTGCCTTTTACAGCGATTGAGTATCCATCTCTTTCAAGATCAATAGTTGGTTTGACAACTCTAGACACGGCGTAAAGGAATGTCTTGCCGATGCTGATTTCTTTGCCGGTGGCAGTAAAGCCGGTGCCTTCTTTGACGATGGTGAAAGTAGCACCAGTCATCTCTTTAAGCCACATGGCAAGGTCTTCGGCAGCCTTGGTATCCATTGTGGTCGGAGAGGACGGGATGACTATCCTGTACTCTGTGCTGCTATTTTTTGCCAGAGTGATTGTTGAGGATGTCGGTCCTTTTGGTGTGAGACCACTGTGCCATTTTGTGTTGAAGTCCACACCAAGTACCTGCCCGGCGAAAGCGTACAGTAGCGTGACCGTTATGGCAATGAGAAACATACGTCTAATCATTCTTTCCTCCAAAATTCAGGATATCTTATTATTTCAAAATACGGATATAGCAATATTGTTCTTCACATCAGCCTGGAATCCTCCATATTTCCCTTCCCCAATCTGCGTAAATCTGCGAAATCTGCGGATATGTTTTTTATTATCCGCAGATTTCACAGATTTACGCAGATTAAAAAGAGAAGGGATGGAGCATATTGTCCATCCCTGATGATTGTTTTTATATTTTTAGTTGATTACTTTGCTAGTTCGGCTTTTGTCTTGACTACAGTTTCAAAAGTCTGCGGGTCTATGCCTTCTCCCCAGGCTATATATGCGGGTTTCCATATTCCGGCTTGCTGCTCTGTGTCATGCACTCGGACAGCAATTGTGTTTTTACCCGGATGCAGAAATGGTTTTGGATCAAACATGAATGTCGTAATCCATATTTTTTCGAGAGACAAGCCGGTTGAGGCTACAGTGTGCTCGAAAGCTTTCTGGCCATTGATGAATACTTCGGCTTCTTCATCTACTGCCAGGAATATCATCCTCAATCCGGGGCTGCTGTATACGTTATCCGATATATCCAGAGTCTGTCTGTACCATCCATATCCATGATACTTGGGGAACCCCTGAGAATCCCAACCAGTACCTTTGTCCGTTCTTATTTTTGCCCATGCTGAATCATCGAAGTCAGAAGCAGACCATTTGGAGTCCATACCGGTGTTTGTTGCATCCGGAGAGAAGTTCCATTCGTTGTTAAGTTCCTGGATTCCAACTTTGTTTGGGTCAGTCCCGGCAATTTTGCGCCAGTAGGAGAACATTTTGTCGATGTCCGGACCTTCGAATGCATTTTCAATGCAAACAACGCCTGCTTTTTTTGCAATTTCTTCGAATTCATCCAGCATTGCTATATATGCTTTGTAGTCATTGCCTATGCCATAGGTTGCTTTCTTATACATAAGAGGCATTTCAGCTACTTTTATTCGTCCAATTAGTTCAGCGTCACCGGCAGCAGCAGCTTCAGCCTGTTTCATAAGGTCACAACCTTTTTGGACAAACGCTTTGTCTACGGGATTAGGCGGGGTCTTATCTTTACGATGCTTGCGATAGAACGTCCAGGCTTCCCACAGCATGTCGTCATATTTCTGCATATATTCAGCAGCAGCACCATAGTAACCATAGTTGAAATCTTTTATGAGTTTTCTGGTGTCCAGTGAAGGGTTCCAGAGTTGTTTTGCCCAGACCCAGCTTCTCATAAAACTGTGATCAGCAGCATTGTTGTTTCCGTGTGCGCACTGGAACATAACTCCTGTTGCACCATTTTTGATGTAATAGCGCAGGTTGTCTGCGATGACCGGCATGTTGATGTTTGGATTCATATATACAAAGCTGGAGGGGTAGTCCCAGATGATCATGTTTGCATTCATCCTGCCCCATTTTTCCATAGAACTGGCAAATATCGGTGTTTCCCATACGTAATCATTTGGTTTTGCCCATGCACAGGAATCCGTGCAAAGCCAGAAACTGACATTAGGCCTGGGTTTGATTGTTTTTGGAGGAACTATTGTCCCCATATAAGCCAGCGTATTAATCTTGGTGTTGGGATAATCATCTTTGATTGCATCTGCAACTTTGTTGATAAACTGCAGCAGAGATCCCATGTAGGTGCCTTCGGCGTCGTTGATTTTCTTGCAGTTGGCACATTCGCAGTAGTCTCTCCAGTCGTTTGGGGAGACTTCAAAGAATTGCACAGTGGGGTCTGCCTTGAGGACGCTGCGAGCCTTATCAATGACTATCTGCAGAACGTCAGGATTAGTCATACATAACTGGCGAGGTTTTCTTACACCTTCAAGTTCTGAGAAGTATTCAGGGTGCTTGGCAAAATATTCCGGAGGGGGCACGAGCGCTTCGAACGTGTGGACACCTCCCCACATGTTTGGGTATCCTCCCCATTCTTTCTTAACATCAGCTGCAGCGCAGTAGGTTTTGTTGCGAAGAGACCAGTCCCTGTTCCATGCATCAGCATTGTAAGGGCTTCTACGGTCCTGTAAAACAGGTCTGTAGGTCCTGGATACAGGTTTGAACTTGAGGGTAGGGCGTTTCGGAATGGTTTGTGTTCCTGCTGCATACCACCTGCAGCCCAAATCCTCTTCCAGAAGACAATAGACACCGTTGATGATACCGCGTGTCTTGCCACCCATTATGAAGATGGAATTGCCCTTTATTGCAATGGAGTATCCATCTCTTTCGAGATCAATGCTGGGTTTAGGTATACCAGAGGTTGCATATAGCAGTGTCCTGCCGATGCTGATTTCTTTGCCTGTGGCAGCAAAGTCGGTTTTCTCGCTGACAACTGGATATGTAGCTCCGGTTATCTCTTTAAGCCACATGGCGAGGTCGTCAGCGGCCTTTATGTCCATTGTAGTTGGAGCGGTTGCGATGACTATTCTGTATTGAGTGGTTCCATTTGTAGCCAGAGTGATTGTTGAAGCTGCTGCGCCTTTAGGCTTCAGTCCACTTTTCCACTTGGAGTTGAAGTCCACTCCAAGTGCCTGACCACCGATAATCCACAGTGCTGCTGTAATAGAAACCAATAGAAGAATACGTTTAGTCATCGCTTCCCCCGGACTTATTTAGTGTCTTTGTGTTTCCTCATTTTGTTGATTGTAGAGTAGAGTTCAACCAGCTTAATAGCAGCCCCGGCGATTCCTATTGCTGCAGCTACTTTTGGAGTGACTGCCTGATCAACCTTGCCACTCAGGAGCTGGACTGTGTCTCCAACTTTACCTGCAGTGGTTTCAGCTTTGTTTGCAATTGAATCAACTTTGGCGCCAATGGTATCTGCGGTTGCTTTAGCCTGGTTGGCTACTGCTGTGGCCTGGTCTAAAATAGGTTGAACTTTGGTCATTGCTTCATCTACTCTGTCATTGACCATTTTCTTCATGGAAAAGAACATATAGATAAACCCTATTGCCAGTGCGACAATGGCAATCGTTGAGACCAACTGGCATATGGCCATTATCCCTAATGAAACTTCTTGAGTCATATTTACACTTCCTTGTATGTATTATATCGGCTTATCGTATTTGCTTATAGCCTAATGTACTGATTATTCAAACAGAACTTGGTTATAAAGTTCGTCATTTTCCGTTGGAATCCTCCATGAATGCACGATTATACTCGATTTGAGCAGGATGTACGTGTGATAATGGATAAGAGTGTCTTTACTATATGCTTGTGTTGTATTGATGCTTTAGGGGATCGTTTTTCCTGAGGCGATTTTGGAGGCTGTCTTGTGGAAGAGAATACTCAGAAAACCGGGAATGCTGTAACCTGGGAATTTCGGATACCGTTGGTCAACAATCCTCACATAATGCTGGATTTTGTTAAAGTGTGGAGTATTACTGCGCTGATATCTATATTGCTAGTATCGGCGATGGGTTTTTTGGTAGGTGACTGGGAACCGGATGTCTATCTGGAGTTTACCAAGGGGATGCTTCTGATAGTGGCTGGTCTGGCTGTCCTTATGATTTTAATCATGTTGATCTGGTTCGGGAACAAGTTTTATGCAGTGTTTTCTGTGGATGAAGACGGGGCTTCCTACAATGTGGGACGCAAGCAGAGTAAGGTGAATACTGCTATTGCCATAATCGGTGCTCTGGCAGGAAAGCCCGGAGTTGCTGGTGCGGGCTTGCTGGCGAAATCGCAGGAGAGCGGATTCTTTGGCTGGGATATGGTCTATAAGGTTATCTACTTCCCTACTTCCCGTGTGATATCACTCAAGAATACCTGGAGGACGGTGGTCCGTTTGTATTGCACTGAAGAGAACTACGAAGAAGTCAGGGCAATAGTGCAGGCAGGTTTTGAGGGTGCAGCGGCTGCCAGAGCGAGTGCACTGGTAACCGGCGCTAAGAATAAGTCAGCGTTGGTCCACAGGATTTTCAGCATCTGGACACTTATGGCGTTGGTTGGAGCGTTCATTACTTTAGCAAATCCCGTTGTGGATATGGATGTTTATGGCTGGTGGATGGTGCTGACCGGGCTGCTGGTGTTGCTCAGCGGGGTGTTCGCCGGATGTATTTCGCAGATCATGGCAATAGCTGGGTTATTGGGAACTATCTGGATAATTATTATCACCTGCATTGCCGGATCTGCAAAGACGACGATAATCCCTGGTCTACTCACAAGCTCCAAATTTGCGATGAATTCAGATGGGCAGGACGGTGTGTTTCTAATGCTGTCCATTGTGGGGACAATACTACTGTTGATATGCTCGATCAGAAATGTCAGGAATTCTGGTGAGCGGCAGAAAACGGTATGATTTAGGCCCTGTCTATTATTATTTGGAGGACTACAATTGCGAGAAACTTATGAGTGGTGTGATATATGGTGGGATAATCCGGAAGATACTTCTATTCCACGGGTGCTATTGATTGGTGATTCTATATCGGTAGGTTATACAAAACCTGTGACACAGAGTTTGGAAGGAATTGCACGTGTGGACCGCCTGGGAACATCAAAGTGTATAGTAGACAAAGGTTTCTTCAGCGAAACAGACTATGTGCTTGGTGAATACAGGTATGCAGCAGTTCATTTCAACAACGGACTGCACGGAGACCATCTGAGTGACTTTGAGTATGAAACAGGACTCAGGACCTATCTTGCACGGCTGAAACAAGCAGTTGGTGAGACTCCAATAATCTGGGCAAATTCCACCCCAGTGACTGTCCAGGGAAACCCACTGATGCTTGATGCAAAGATCAATCCCCAGGTGATATCAAGAAATCAGGCAGCACAGAATGTGATGAAAGAGTTCGGCATTGCTGTAAACGACCTTTATGCCGTTGCCCTTGAACACTTAGCATTGAGGGTACCTGATGGATATCATTTTATGCCTGAGGGTTATGAGGTTTTGGCTGACGCTGTGGCTGGTGTGTTGAAATCTCATTTGTAAGTGTTTTATTATCACGCAAAGCCGCCAAGGCGTAAAGAAAGCCTTTTTTATTGCTTCTTTGCGCCTTGGCGGCTTTGCGTGAGGTAATTCTCTTTAACTCACAAAATCGTTACAGCTCAGTTTTGTGAGAATTTAAAGTCCATTCATACTTCGATACGCGCTTTGCGCTACTCAGCACGAACGGACTTTTGGTCAGTTCACTGTAGACTGAAATCTTGCACAAAATCCATTGCGCGCATTATTTCCTCAATATGTGCTATTATTTTAGATATTGTTTCTACGGTAAGGAGGCTAGCATTTTATGGACAGACGACAGTTTTTACTAAATCAGGATCAGTTACCTACACATTGGTATAATATAGCAGCGGATCTTGGTGAGCCTGCGGCGCCACCTCTTCATCCAGCTACCAAGCAGCCATGTGGACCGGATGATTTGGCACCCATATTCCCGATGCACATTATTGAACAGGAAGTAAGCACCGAGAGATGGATTCCCATCCCCGATGAAGTCCGCCAAAAGCTGACCCTTTGGAGGCCTTCTCCGCTGATTCGAGCTACCGAGCTTGAAAAGGCCCTTGGGACTCCGGCTCATATATACTACAAGTATGAGGGAGCATCCCCAGCCGGAAGCCACAAGCTCAATACTGCCCTACCTCAGGCATATTACAACAAGATAGAAGGCACCAAGCGTATAGCTACCGAGACCGGTGCTGGCCAGTGGGGGAGTGCACTTGCCATGGCTTGTGCTTTCTTCGAAGTAGAGTGCACTGTCTATATGGTTCGCTGCAGTTTCGAACAGAAACCTTATCGGAAGTCTTTGATGAAGCTGTACGGAGCCGAGGTGTTCCCGAGCCCCGGACCTACTACTGCATTTGGCAGGAAGATTCTCGAGGAGCATCCTGATACACCAGGCAGCCTTGGAATTGCTATCAGCGAAGCCCTGGAAGACACTCTTGCACACGATGACGTCAGATATTCCCTGGGCAGCGTTCTGAACCACGTTGTCCTCCATCAGACTGTTATCGGGCTGGAAGCTCAGAAGCAGATGGAGTTGGCTGGTGAATATCCGGATGTCGTCATAGGATGTGTCGGCGGCGGCAGCAACTTCGGTGGAATCATTATGCCGTTTATGGCTGACAAATTCGCCGGAAAGAATGTCAGAGCAGTTGCTGTGGAACCGAACGCATGTCCGACATTGACTAAGGGTGAATACAAATACGATTTTGGTGACACCGCCGGACTAACCCCAATGCTGAAGATGCACTCTCTGGGTTCTGAGTTCATTCCTCCTGCAATTCATGCCGGCGGACTGAGATACCACGGAATGTCTCCTCTGGTCAGCTTGCTTGTTGATAGAGGGTTTGCAGATGCCGTTTCCGTTGACCAGATGGATGTATTTGCAGCTGCTACCTTGTTTGCAAGGACAGAGGGCATAGTCCCGGCGCCGGAGTCCTCCCATGCGATCTGCCAGGCTATCAATGAAGCTAACCAGGCAAAAGAAGAAGGTAAGGAGAGAGTCATCCTCTTCAACCTCAGCGGACATGGGTTCCTTGATCTTGCTGCATATGATGCATATCTGGAAGAAAAACTCCAGAGCACAACATGTGAAGATGAGAGCAATTGGAATTGAACCAAATCGATCTTGCAGGACAGCCGATGGATTTAGACCTGACGCTGTCCTGCGGACAGGCATTTAGATGGCGCAAGAGTGAGGATGGAATCTGGCAGGGAGTTGTTGGTGACAAACTTATACGTGTCACCATGCAGGATGACTCACTGCTCTGGAAGACCTATCCCGATGACGATATAGACCTGATAAGAGACTACTTCAGACTCGATGATGACGCTACCGGCATTTATAAAATCCTCTCCGAGAGATGCGAATACCTGGCAGCAAGTATTCAACGTTTCTATGGTATGAGGCTTGTCAGGCAGGACCCCAGGGAAGCCCTCTACTCATTTGTGTGTTCAGCTGCAAACAGCATCCCCCGGATTATGACTTCCATTGAAGCTATGTGCGTAAGGTTTGGTAAGCAGGTCTGTGAGCATGAAGGACTGTGCTACTATGCTTTTCCAGAAACCCAGGCGTTGCTGCATGCAGATGAACTGCACCTACGGACGAGTGGTTCACTGGCTTTCCGTGCGAAACATATTCAGAGCGTAGCTGCATTTCTTTCTCTAAAAGACGACGACTGGCTCCTGAGTCTGCGTGATGTGAGTTTTCAAGAAGCCCGAAAGCAGTTGGCAACAATAAGAGGTGTAGGACCTAAGATAGCTGACTGTGTTTGCCTGTTTGCTCTCAACAAGGACGAATCTGTTCCGGTTGATACACATATCAGGCAGATCGGCTGCAGATTGTTCCTGCCTGAAATGGGCGCTAAGTGTGTTACCGACAACGTCTACCGCAAAGTCCAGAAGGAATTCTTTGACCGCTACGGCCAATACGCAGGCTGGGCGCAGCAGTTTTTATTCTACGATGATTTGCTTGGGTGAACCTGGGAACGCCAATCTCCTGATTGGCGATTGATGTATGTATTAGACATAGATGTCCAGGGAACTAGGGCAGGGTCATTGATCACCCTGTCCAACATTTACTTTTTCATTAACCGCTAAACACGCTAAAGCACGCGAAAAGGGTTCACTCGTCGATATACTCCTGCCCGGTTCTCAGACACTCCTCGGCTTTTGCTAGTTGTCGGCCTATGTAGATTGCGTGGCCTATGTCGGAGATGGCGCAGTCTCGGTAGAGTTCGTGCTGCAGGCGTTCGGCTTTTGGGGAGCGGTATTCCTTGATCTCCTGACCATCCGGGTTGAAGTGTTTTACTACAATGTCAGATTCTTCTAGTGAGATTGTGAAGTGGCCGTTGGGGTCCAGGTTTACTGCAAAGCCTTTTGCATCGCAGACTCTCTGAGCTCTATCGTATCTTGTAGGATCTATACTTATCGACTGGCTGATTACAGTCAGAGTGCCGGGCGGGATGCATGTCTGTTCGGAGACCATTTGCTGTACCATCATCAGACCATATATGTTCTTCAGCCAGGCATCCATAGCGTTGTGGGTGCGGTAGACGGCGGTCAGAGTCAGAGTGTTGTCGAATACCCGGAAGAATATTGATACCAGGCATGGGGCATCGTCTGCATCGATATCTTTGTGGCTGTCCCACAGCGCCAGGTAGCAGTCTCTGTCCTGCGGGTTTTCTCTTAAGCGCTGTGCGAACTTTTCCAGGGAATCGAAGCCGTAGTAATCACGGATCCGGTTTCCATAAGTGTATGGCTGGTCATTAGACCGCTCAGCGATCACCATGTCCTGCTGGTAACGTTTGAGATCCTCTATATCGAACCCGAAGTCGAGTAAATCGCATGGATCATCTTCGACAGGATGTCTAATTACTACCTTGAGGTTTTGAAGCTCCTGCCTGTCCCCTTTGCGAAGATGCACAATGTGTCCAAACCTGGCGATGTGAAATACTACCTCTCTCCACGCAGCAAGCGGTGTCTCTGCAGCTATGCAGTGGGCTGCAGGATCGCTGGGGAAATGGGTGACTTCTACCTTAGGAAACGGGATGTCTATTCTTTCCTGTTCATCTGCTGGTTTTGCTGTGTAGTGATCCAGGAATGATTTGAGTTTTGATATCGATTCCGGCTCGTGCGGGTCTCCAAAAGGTTTATGTACTGTTACGCGTCCTCCAAACATATCCGGAGTAACCAGATCGTCAATGACATAGGTTGTTCCGACAATTCGAGTTACTTCGCAGCCCAGACTCTCGGCTTTTTCCAGACCTGCTTTGAAATATGCTTTTAGGACTCCAGCAGAACCTGAGCGGTCTGCTCCACAGATGACAATATCTGTGAGTTGAGGGTTGTAAAGCAGGTTTCTGAGGAGTTGTGGGATACCGTTTCCATACAGGTTGCCAATTACAGCCAATTTTGAGGAGCTGGAATTAAGGTCAATACCGGCGTTGGTTAGTCCCTCAATTACATAATCTAGTGCGCTCCAGAGGCAGACGAGACCGACTGTTGCATTGGGATTTGCAATTTTCAGCTTATTACCAAAATGCAGCGGTATGAATTCCATCTGGTATCCTTATCTATCTGGGAATGCTGCCTGGGAACGCCCCTGGGAACGCCGAACTCCTGTTCGGCATTTATAAGCCGAACAGGAGTTCGGCGTTCCCAGGGGCGTTCCCAGGTTAATTATTTTCCGCTAGTGAAGTGGCCTCTGGGGCCTCCTACGTTTTCGAAAGCGGAGTTGAAGTTGCGGTAGAGAGATTTGTAGTTTCTAATCCGGTGCCATTTTTTGACGTACCCGGAAGGAAGATCCTCTTTGATCTCTACATCATTCCATCCATTTACCAGTGGGAATGCGTAGTAGGGATACTGTGCGGGGACATCGTGAACGTAGATCACCTGAATAGGGCATCGTTCCATTCTGGCCAGGTATACCCTGTGCATACCATCATTGAGTATATTGACTACACTACCGTTGGCTTCGGTGGATACTTCTACAACTGGAGGGAGCACGTTGACCGGTTCATCTTCACCTTCCAGGAATATCTCCAGGTAGCCGTTCAGATTGAACAGGTCATAACCCAAGTCCCTCAGTTCCCAGCGCAGGTCTCTTACTTTGGTGACTTCTGCTGTCAGAACGTATCTCTGCGCAGGAGCAATCTGATCCGTATCCATGGTCTTGAGCTCAATTCTGGCATTTTCATACACCCGGACATCGGGAGCAGTGAGCATGGTTACTTTCTGGAGCCTGGGCATAAGTTCTTCTATACCGTGGTAACGGACCTCGGTGATTTTCATTTTTGTCCTCGCTTTGTGTAGTTTATGAATCAGTGCATAAGAATTTTGACGACATCCGGCACGCAGGAGATGTCATCTACTGTTATTGACGGGGCAGGGGAGGTGCCGTTTAGGATCTCCAGTAGTGCCTGTTTTTCGCGGTCGGGCCTAGCCAGCACCCAGATGGTCTTCATTCCGGACTCTATTGCCGGGGCTATGTCGTGGGTGTATGTGTCACCGACCATTATTATTTCTTCCGGAGCCAGATCTAACTCGCTGCATACCAGTTCAAAGTTGTGCAGGTCTGGTTTTCGTCTTCCTGACAAGCAGCTCAGTATTATGGCATCGGCGGCAGTTACGACGTTTGGTATAGCCTGCTCAACGCCTATATAATACGGTGTCCAGATGTCTGAAAGCAAACCGATCTTCAAGTCCATCTGCTTGATGCTTTCAACAGCTTCAACTGCACCCGGCAGGGCTGTGGGGGCTGAGCACTGGTCAGTCCAGAGTTGAATTACAGCTGTCCGGGCTTCGGCCGACATTTGTCCGACCAATGATTCTACGACTCTGACAGCTTCCATTGCTGTAGCTGTCGGTTGAGTCATTATTACGCCTGAAACTTCCGAATGGGATACGCAGCCGAGTGCCTTTGAGATGACTTTATTGGGAGCGATGGGAGGGCCGGTTACCAGGGTAGCTCCGATATCGAATACAACGCCTTTGATCATACTTCGTGACTACCTACCGGTTGCATCCACTCTTCGACTTCGATCCCGCACTTTTTCAGCAGGTCCAGACCGTCGGTGACGCCCTTATGGTCTCTCCTGACAACAACCCGCTTGATCCCGCAGCTGACTATGAGTTTTGCACAGGTGATGCATACATCCGCATTCACGTAAAGCGTAGCGCCTTCGACTGCCAACCCACGTTTTGCACACTGGCATATAGCGTTTTGCTCAGCATGAACACAGACCTTGTAATCTTCTGATCCAACCTGGGTTTTCAGGCATATTCCGGTATCGCAGCAATGCTCATTTCCACTGGGAACGCCATTATATCCGTGCGACAGTATCCGGTGGTCATACGTTATAACAGCCCCCACATGCTTACGCAGGCACGTGGACCGCCTGGCAATCGTATCCACAACATCCATATAGACTTCATCAAAAGAAGGACGAGACAATAGGAACTCCTTTTTTTAGGCTTCAGACTTCAGGCTTCAGGCTTCAGGTACTGGACCGTTAGCTTTGACTATAATCCAAAAACTGATCGAATTATTAATGGCATTTTGTCATTTGTCTAGATTTCAGACTTCGGCATTTACCTGAAGTCTGAAGCCTGAAGCCTGAAGTCTATCCCTTCGAATGTTTTGTTCTGGAGATTATGTGGTCTTGCATCTGGGAGTCCAGCAGGCAGAACTGTTGGCTGAATCCTGATACTCTCACACACAGGTTTCTGTAGCTGTCCGGGTCTGCTTTTGCTGCTTTCAGTGTATCAACGCTGACCACGTTAAACTGCAGCTGTCCGATACCCTGACGGATAGCGGTCATCAGCAGGTCGGTAAATATTTCTCTGCCGGAGCCTTCCAGAAGCTTTGGATCAGCTTCAAGTATAGCTGAACTGCTTGCAGCAGCCAAATGATGGGGCAGTTTTGCCAGGCTGTTGATAACAGCAGTCAAACCCTCTTTGTCTCTGCCCTGTCCCGGGGAAACGCTGTATGCTAGAGGAGCGCCGGACATGCGTCCGTCCGGACTTGCGCCGGTCATTGCTCCGTATTGCAGCATAAGGACGAATGTAAACAGATGAGCGAAGAACTTACCGTCTGCAGGGGTCTTGTATTTACCGAGTGTTTCACAATAGATCCTGGTCAGATCAGCAGCATACATGTCCGGCACATCTTCATCGTTTCCATACTTAGGAATCTTGAACTGCAGGGTCTTTTGCAATTCTTCATTTCCTGCAAAATTGGTTTTTAGTGCTTCGAGCATATCAGCCGGGCTGAGAAGTTGATTATCAAACACAGCGATCTTCAAAGCAGCCAGGCTATCCGCTGCGTTGGGTATTCCCATAGCTGCACTGGAGTGATAATTGTAACGCGCTCCGCCTTCAGTTACATCTCGGCCTCTGCTGATGCAGTCGGATGTCAGGATAGACAGATATGGCATCCGCATTGTCTGTTTGTGATTGAGTTCAAAAGCGTTGGAACCATAAACGACCAGCTTTGCGAAATATTCAAACTGGGTGTTGAATGCTGCCAGCACATCGTCCATTGATTTGAATGAATCCAGCGAACCTGTGCGCGGACCAACCTGGATGTCGTCCAACAGGTCTTTTCCATCATTTAAGGCAAGCTCCAGGCATTTGGCGACGTTGATCCAGTTGCTAACTGCATGGGGGAGAGCTTTGCCTGGGATGGTTATTTCGATACATCCGATTGCAGCATAGCCTCTGGCTTCTTCTATCGGGATACCTTTGCTGACCAGTGCAGGGACAAGGGCTTCATCATTAAAGAAGAATGGGATGCCTCCACCTTTGGCAATCAGGTCAACACAGCGGGACGCAAATTCTCTGGGGGTGTTGGCGTGCAGCCTTGCAGAAAGGCACCTAACAAACTCCAGGCCTTCGGTTACATCTAAAACCAGATAGCTGAGTGGATTTAAGGCATCGGAACCATCGGGATGCAATCCACCAATCATCATCTGCTGAACGTCATACGGCTGGTAGAGTTTGATCCATAAGGTTGCCAGGATCTCTTTGGCTTCCTCTGGTTTCATCATTTCGGATTCTAGCTCACGCTGCAGGTATGGCCAGAGGAACTGGTCTATTCGCCCAAGTCCGTTTGCATTGACTGAGTCTTCCCAGACGGTGATCATATGGGCAAACCAGAGTGACTGCACTGCTTCTCTGAATGTTCTTGCGGGATATGCAGGAACGCGGTCACAGGTCTCGGCTATCTCCAGCAGTTCGCGTCTTCTCTCTGCACAATCTGTTTCTGCCGCCATTTTTCGAGCGAGTTCTGCATGCCGCTTGCCCAGTTCCATTGAAGCTTCACAGATACTGAGCCAGCCATTGAGATTAGCTATTCTTGTACCAGCATCGGGGTCTGTTATTTCTAATGTTTCAAGTTCGGCTGCTATTTCATCCCGTATACCGGAGAATCCCAGTCGGATGACTTTCTCATAGTCACGGATGCTGTGGTTCAGCAGGACTCCCCAAACGGTCAGCACACCGTGCGCTTCAGCAAGCCTGATTTCCGGAGTGGACTGTTCAACCGCAGGCACTCCAAGGTGCTTGAATGGGTCAGTTGCCATCCACTGGGTCAAGAGAGTTTTCTGTTCGGAGGTAAGGTCAGACTCGGCAATTCTTTTCTCTGTTTCAGGTCCGAATGAGCGGTTGAAATTAATGATCTCATTTGGATTGCCGTGCTCACCGGCCATCAGGTCAATATTGCTGATGCGGAGAGGCATGTTGAGAATGGTATGTGCCATTGCTTTTCCGGCGCGTGTGGAAAATGCCTGGCCTTCGTTAGCCATCCAGCCTTCTACATAATAAAATGAACGCTGCCATCCGAACTGATGTTCAAATGGATTGTCCATCGCATGTTTTCTAAGATTGCATATTCTATCTGATGGGCCGTAACCCTTTTTTTCTGTAAGCATATAAACTCTCCAGTTTTGTTATAAGTGAATGCTAAGCTGCTATAGCAATAGTGCCCATAGAATCACATGGTATAAACACTGCAATATTTGCACGTGCTTTAATCATGGTAGGATAATAGAACTGAGATTACAAGGTTTGTAGCTACATAATAGTATAAATGTCGGGTTTAAATATACAGGAGCGCGTTATGTCTGAGGTTATATGGGATGTTGTAGTAGTTGGAGGGGGAATGGCAGGCTGCGGGGCTGCATGGGCTGCTGCGAAGAACGGTGCCAGGACCTTACTTATAGAAAGATATGGATATCTCGGTGGATGGGCGACAGCAGCTTTAGTCAATCCGTTTATGTCCAGCAATACTTCCGATGGAAAACCATTGGTCGGTGGATTCTTTTCTGAGCTTAAGGATGAGCTGGCAAAGGTAGACGGCGGGATACTGGGGAGCTGTTTTGATCCTGAATGGATGAAGATTGTCCTGCAGGAGATGGTGTTGGGTTCCGGTGCAGAGATGTTACTGCACAGTTGCATTACAGGAGCTCAGGCAGAGGATGACGGAATCTCCCTGAAAGTGTTCTGCAAGGCTGGAGAGCGCACTGTGCTGTGCCGAAGAGTTGTGGACTGTTCCGGGGATGGCGATGTTGCAATTTCACTTGGCGCCAAGTTCGAAACCGGGGATGAGACCGGAGTTGCACAGGCTGTGACTCTTATGTTTGATGTCGGTGGAGTGGATTTAGTTGAAGCTTTGGAGTATGTGAAAGCGAATCCTGACCAGATGCGTTTCCCGAAAATGCCTGCATACACCGATGTTCAGCATCTTACCGGGTCTGTTCTGGGTATTGCCGGATATTACGACCTTGTTTCCGAAGCGAAGAGCAAGGGAGAGTATCCTGTCCCTGGGGATTTGGTCTTCTATGTGACACGTCCCAGGCTTGGGGCGGTAACGTTCAATACTACCCATGTCGGGGATGTTGATGGGATAGATCTGGATGCACTTACACGGGCAGAGATCGAAGGCAGGAGGCAGATGGTAGCCGTATTGAACTTCGCCAGGTCTTCTATGCCGGGATTCAAGAACTCTTATATCTTACGGAGTCCATCGCACGTGGGTGTTCGGGAGAGCAGGAGAGTAATGGGCAAATACGTCTTTGATGCCTCAGATATCGCCACATCTGCGAAGTTCGATGATGCTATATGCAGACTTGCTTACTGGGTGGATATCCATAAAGGCAAGGGAACCGGATATACTCGCAGTGAAGAGAAAGAGAAAATTGTTGAACCGGTTGCTGGGGACTATTACGAGATTCCATATCGATCTTTAGTTCCAAATGGAGTGGAGAATGTCTTATTGGCAGGTAGGTGCATTTCAAGCACTCAGGGTGGGCATGCAGCTATACGGATTATGCCCTGCTGCGCTGCTCTGGGGCAGGCAGCAGGAACAGCTGCAGCGTTGTCCGTGAAAACCGGAACTCCGGTAGGGGAGATAGATATAACAACTCTTAAGGATACTCTTAGAGCGGATGGGGCGCTGGTGTAGCCAATGGCTGCTGCGAGGCCCATTCTTTGTGCAGGAGTTGTGCTATCTCATCTGTTGTAGCGTATATCAATATTTTCTTGCCAAGGTGGGCCTTGGACATAAGCTTCCTGGGAAGTCCGGAGCAGACAAGGTGAACTCTGAAGCTGGACGGCACAGAGCGCATGAGGTCGACGACATTCTCGGCCTCAGCATCACCCGGACAATCCAGGTTCGCAACATCAAACACGAATGAGCTCTTACCGAAATCAGCCATTCCAGCCAATACCGCAGTAAGTGCAGGGACATGTGCACCGTGCATTATTCCAGCGATCGTGACTACCGGAACATCAAGTAGTTCGCTCATTGATATGTAAAGTTCAGGTGTGCTCAAGTGGGTGTCCACCTTATATAAACAAAATGAATATTCCAATAACTGTCTAAATAGTTGCTTGTTACTTACATCTAGATGAAACATGATATCAGAGAGCTATTGTATATGTCTTACAAACCTATTATTGGCGGCGTGGGGCATATAGATTAGATTACAATCCTGTCATTCTAAATGAAGTGTGCTTGTTGATAGTAAAACAGTCCAAATTCCTCGATATATTCGTGATGATTACTGATAATATTTGCTGCTAAACACCGATTCTCTGGATGTTGTATAATAACCCCAATATATATTATGAGGTGTTTTGTATGGCGGTTCGCTATCGGGTGTTGTTAGTAGCCATTCTGGCTGTGTTATGTTCCACACAATCTTCATATGCCCAGGACTACTTTAAAGGTCTTTACCTGGTGCATGAGAAAGTTTTCAACTCCACATCGTTGGGTTTGTTGATGGAGGGGCTTGATAATCCATCTCCGAAGGCATATCTCTATAACGGGGATGGCGGCGGTTGCAAGATTGCTCTTGAAAAGCCAGGATCATGGAGAGGTATGGTAGATACAGGCAGTGAGGCATCATCTAATCTGCCTCAGATTGCTCTCCGAGCCGGTGATGTAGTTCGTGTTGAATACTCCGGGGGCAATGACCCTAACTCCGCAGGGCAGGTATGGGCTCTGCTTGGGATTGGATATTATGGTGGAGGCGGGATACCTGCAGCTCCAGGGACTTCAATCATATGCGACGGCAAGAAGCGAGCCTATGATTTCCTGGTCCCAAAAGAAGACGATGGCAAACGCCTGACTGCACTCTATGTTACAGTCCGTTCACCTGGTCCAGGTGGTGGTGAGTTCACGGTCTATAGCGCTGGCGTTTATCGACAACCGGTAAATAACCGCATAAATGCAGAGGCTATTTTGAAGACCCCTCCTGTGCACGATGTAAAAGTCGGTAATAACAGAGGAGCGATGTCAATTATTATTGACGGCAAACCGATCACCGGTCTTGGTTGGGCAATCATGATCAACCACAACGTCACAGATGAGCAAGATAAGGTCATGGTAAATGACAGCGGCTTCAAGTGTGCCAGGTTGATGATGACCCTGGGCCAAAGCCTGCTGGGATACTACCCGGCTACTTGGATGGGACCTGATTGTTTTGACTGGTCATATCTGGATACTCAGGTAGGACGTCTCCTGAAAGCTAATCCGCAAACTAAAATCATTCTACAAGTCGATCTTGATGGCGCGCTGTGGTGGGTAAGGTTGCATCCGGAAGCAGCTGGAATTAATCCAAAGGGAATGGTTCCAGACTATCTTTCTCCGGAATGGAGACGGGATAGTCGAGATGCTATAAGGCAGATGATTGCCCATATCCAGACCAGTAACTATGCTGAAGCAATTATCGGTTACCAGCTGATGAATGGTTCTACACTGGACTGCAACTATGAGGTCAATACCTCGACACCGAATGCGTTGAAGAGGTTCGCTAAATTCCTCAAGGACCGATATAAGACAAATGCTGCACTTCGAAAAGCCTGGAATGATCAGACAGTGACTTTCGATACTGCCAAACCAATGATGCTTACTGAACTCCAGGGGTATCCCAATACGACTGATCCTTATGCGCTTCTGTTTGCTCCAGGTAAAAACAAGCATATTGCGGATTCTCAGGATTTCTCTCAGTGGACTTACGATCAGGTGATCCTTGATTTCTGTAAGTTTGTCAAAGAAGCTACTCACAACCGCGCGATTACTGGTGCACGGGCAGGCAATATGCTCAGCGGTGGATGGGGGCCTGGATACCTTGGGGGAGGTAGAGTTAGGAATCTGATTGAGAGTCCTTACTTTGACTATTTTGATCAATGGGAATCCTATCCCGGCAGAGGTATCGGATATTGGGGGAGTGGTTCTCCTATTCAGCCTCCTCAGGGATTGGCTGATTTCAACAAGATGACCCTGCTGCAAAACGATGTCCGTCCGCACACAGGACCGGACAGAGGATATGGCGCAACCCAGAATGCTGCTGAGACTGTAGTGCTTCAGCGTAGGGTGTTCATGAACTCGATGGTTTTAGGGCAATCACCTTATTTGTGGCAGATGTCATACCAGTATGGTGTCCCGGAACTGATGGCATTGTGGAATGAGCAGGTCAATATATATGACCGGATGATCCACTCAGACAGACGGACTGGGGCTGAGGTAGCCTATGTGTGCGATGCAGATTATGCGAAATACCTTGGCTGGGACCCTGTAAAGAGTGAACCTACCAGAGGATTCTCTTTGATGGATTATCCAAGGTTCCTGTGGGCCAGGGCCGGAGTGCCTTATGATATGATCCTGCTGGAGAAACTCAACCAGAGGAAAAACTACAAGGTGTATGTTTTCTTCCTGACTGTCGGGCTAGATGCTGCTCAGCGGAAGATGATAGACCAGGTAGTTAAGAAAGACGGCAAGACGGCGATATTCCTGTGGGCGGATGGATTCATCGATAATGCAGGAATGTTCAATAGCAAGGCTATGTCGCAGCTGGTAGGTATGAACATATCGGCATCGACAAAAGCGCGCAGCTGGAAGATGAGTCCCAGCAAGTGGTTCGTTGATCAGACCGGAATCAAACCGGATACCAGAATGGGAACACTGGTTAATAATGAACCCTGCGAGCCATTGGCTGACTTGAACACTTATGCTCCATCATTCACTGTGAATGATCCGTCTGCGAAAGCAATTGCTCTCTATGAAGGTACCAAGGATGTCGGTATTGCTGTAAAGCGTAACAAGAGCTGGAGCAGTATATATTGTGCATCGATGAACCTGGTGCCTTCTGTTGTGAGGTACGCACTGAAGCAGACCGGTGGGTTCCAGTATACGAACACCGATGATGTCTGTTATATAAATAACTCATTCATCGGATTGCATACAAAGCAAGCAGGCACCATAAAGGTGAAACTACCGAAGGCAAGTGCACTGTATGATGTTTACAACGACAAAGAACTCCCAGCAGCTACAGCATTCGATATTCCAGTGGAACAGTTCCAGACTTATATGTTCTACAGAGGGACGAAGCGGCAGTGGGATGGATTGAAGAAAGCTGAGTAAAAACTGGATAGGACATATAGGACAAATAGGACTTATAGGACACAGGTCTTATTCGTCCTATAAGTCCTATGGGTCCTATTTTTTCTACTATCTAGCAAATAGCCGAAAATGCACAGCTGCTATTATGGACGCATCTGCTGCGATGTGGGTTAGGATTGGTAGAGTTAGATTGCCGGTCAGACGGCGCATTTTCCTCCACAGCCATCCACCAAATGCACACGCAGCCAGTACCGGGATTGCCCAGTAGGCTTGCGTGAACCAGATAACTACCAACGCATGATATCCTCCGAAGAAGAGGTCGTCTGAGTGAAGTCTTGTTGTCTCAGGCGCCAGGTAACCTCTCCAGAAAAACTCCTCTATTACTGAGTTCACCAGGCAGAAATACACAGCAAAGTATGGCCAGTTGGTGGAATTCAGGCCCATTGCAGCAAGTTTGCCGGCGATCTGGGTTGGGGCTGCGAAGTAGGGCATTACGAGGTAGAATATAGCTCCACCGGAAGCAAAGACAAAGGCAGTCAGATAATACCAGGGAGGTGTTCTTTTTTTCTCGACAGCTGATATTTTTGGTTTTTTGAATGCCAGCATAGTGGTGACCATACCTACGTGGTAGAGGAAAATTGCTGACCAGGCATTTTGAATCAACAAAAATCCCACCAAAACTGCTGCATACGGTATAATAGGGGCAAATCTGCGGACTTGTGTGTTTATGGCGGCCTCGCATTCTGATTAGTTATGCTAGAATAGCGCGCAGAGCAGTTAGGCGTCAAACATAGGATTGTTTTTTCTTTTGAATCGCGAAAAACGCGGACATGCGCGAAGTGCGCGAAAGCAGGGAACCGCGAAACACGCGAAAGCACGCGAAAACATCATTGCTAACTGATGATTGGGACGGAAAGCAGATCCTTCGTTCCTCAGGATGACATTGTTCGGGATGACGCAGTTCGGGATGGCGGAGATATAGGTAAATACTCGAAGTAGTAAGGATGAATATACAGATGGCATTTAATAGAGTTTTTGTGTTGGTGGTAGTTGTAGGATTGATGCTGGTGGGGCGGATGGCTTGGTCGGCGGTTTTGGTTAGTGGGGATGACAAGCAGGTTCGGGCTACTACTATATGTGCGGATTCTTCAGGGCAGAATATTGTGCTGTTCTGGGAGAGCAAGCAGTTTTCTTCCGGGAGTGAGCATTTGCGGTTTAACAGGTCGGCGAATGGCGGGCGACGCTGGAAGACTCAGCCTTTTGAGTTTCCTTTGAACAATAACTATGTGTATTTTTCTGATTATCTGCCTGAAACAGTATTTGATCAGAATGGTACACTGCATGTTTTGTGGTCTCAAAGGAGCGATACTCAGTCTCCAAGCTATGTTCAGACAACCAATATGGGAGACACATGGTCTGCTAAATCCAATATCGGGAAATCGAATCTGCCACGGTATGAGGGGCTGGCTCTATGTGCAGCAAAAGACGCTTCGGGCTTGTGGGCGTTTTATGCTGATTATGACTGGCATTCTTATGTATGCACATCAGCAGGTAGCGGTAAATCCTGGGCTGTGGTGGATGGACCGGCTGCGGGTGATCCTCTCAAAGGGTTCTGTTCATCGGCTGCAGCATATGGGGAGAGGCGTTATGTGCTGCGTATACGTGATGATAAGCCGGAGGTTTTGGCATATGATGGGGCTGCGTGGTCAATATTTGTAATTGATTCAACCTCCGGACCGGTCAGTATGGCTGAGAACCATTCAATTGCAGTGGACTCCAAAGGCCGGGTGTATGTTGTATATGCAGAATCCGGAAAAGTCTGGTGCCTGCGTTCAGATGACCAGGGGAAGTCTTTCTCGAAAGTTGTTGTTGCAACTGGAGAGGGAGTCCAGGTTCCTGTGATTACGGTAACAGGCAAGGATTCTATAGCGGTTGCCTGGCAGCAGGGGAACCAAGTTCGGTATTCGGTATCTAGTGATGTTGCGAACTCATTCGCTGACAGTAAGATAATCGCCCGGAGTTCCTCTGCTCAGACTGCACCGGATATTTGCAGTGTTGGGGAGTCGTTGTATTTCAGCTTCACTCAGGATGGTTCAGCCTGGTTTGCAGGTTATCCTGATGTGCCGGTGGTCTCATCTACACGAGTGTCAGGTAAGAATCTGTTAAGTAATTCCAATTTTGATGCATTCCGCGGGCAGGCTCCTACTGGTTGGACTGTTGACTCCTGGAACCAGAAGTTCCTCAAAGAGCGGTATGGCAGAGGGAAACCGGGCAGGGGAGGAACGGGTTCGTGTCTGGAGATGAAAGAAGGTTCCGGAGCTTCCATTATTGAGTTCACCGGGCCGAAGACTGCTGTTGAAGCTGATACTACCTATGTGTTGAAAGGCTATTATGCTTCTACCTGCGAAAAGATGGAAGTTATTGGGACATGGCTGGACAGCAAGGGCAGGGAGATCAGTTCAACTACTCTTACTTTGCCTGAGACCCAGGAGCAATGGACTGAATTCTTCGACCAGATATCCTCTCCAATAGGCAGTGTGTCATTCCGCATTAATGTCCGCAAGAAATGGCAGACCGGTAGAGCAAGGTTTGATGATTTCAGCTTGAGGTTGGGCACGCTGCAGAACTTTGCCAAGGAGTTTTCTCTACCTCCTCTTAAGGCTGGAGAGCTTAGATATCCAATATTCGGTTGGTGTGTTCCGGGTGGGTGGTCGGATGGAAATACCTATCCTCTGAAATTCTATAATTCTGATAGAGCTTTTGCTGAATATGCAATGGCTAATTTTACGGTTGGCAGTGCTGCAAAGTTTGGCACTATGCGGCAGGGAGCTGGATGGACTACTAATGACGATGACCTGATAAAGGATGGCAAAGACCCCAGCGTTGCCTGGATACACGGAGGGGATGAACCCGGTATGAGTGCATTCCCTGACATAGCTAAGACACATGAAAGGGTCAAGAGACTAGCACCTAACAAGCCATTCCTGATAAACCTGCTGCCTACTTATGGTTTTCCATCCTATGCAGCGTTTGAAGAGTATCTTGATGCTTACATAAAGATAGTCAAGCCTAAAATATTCACCTATGATTTCTACTCACTCGGTGGGCCTAATAATGGCTATAGTAAAGACTTCTTTGGAAACTATGAGATAGCCAGGAAGCATGCGTTGAAGAACAATATCGACTGGGGGGTGATCCTGGGCGTTACTGCGTTTGGTGGGATAAGATCTCCTAATGATGCAGAACTGCGCTGGCAGGCATTTACTTCATTGGCGTATGGTTCAAAAATGCTTGGTTGGTTTACCTACCTGACTGAAGTTGAATATGGTGGTATGAACTGGCGTGATGCAGCAATCAACTGGGATGGCAGCCGCTCCAGGCACTATACAATGCTCAGACGTTTGAACAGTGAAGTGCTGAAGCTCGGGAATGTTTTGCTGAGGCTTAAGTCTACTGGTGTGTATCACACTAAACCTTTGCCGGAGCTGACGAGGGACATCAAAGAGTCTGAACTGGTGAAAGGTATAAGCACTGGCCAGTGGGTTTTGGGTGAGTTTACGGATTCTAAGAATCATACTTACTTTATGCTTGCTAACCGGGATTATGCAAAAAGCCAGAAAGCCGTTGTGACTTTTAACAATGGTCCCAAAAGCCTGTCAGTCTTATCTGTCACAACCGGCAAGTGGATGAATGTATCCGGTTATGACAAGAAGGCAGCAAGCTTGAAGGTTTCTATTCCCAAGGGAGATGCCAGACTCTTTAAGATAGAGTAGTGGTCTCTCGGAACAATCAAGAAAACTGGGGGAGATAGATCCTGGTCAATACCCGTTCCTGATACGAATAACGGTGACAGCGACCTATCCTCCCTTTTTTCTTTTTGCTCACATGCTTGTGCGAGCTGCGGGAACTCCACGATGTGGAAGTCTACTATATGATAGAGCAAACGTTCATGCAGCATACCAAATTACCCTTAAATTCATGAGCATCAGAGATCGAAATTGATGGTAGCCGTATGTTAGATGGGATTCAATATGTCGATTTGTTTCCGGATTCCAAACGTGATGATGGACTGAAGCGATTGATTCAAGCTCTGAACGCCGCACCATACCATCCATAATAAACACCACTACTCATCAGTTTTTTGTCTATCGGGATTTGAGCGGAGCGCAAATCCCGATACTAATCTACCAATGGTTTTAAGCTCCCGCAGCCTTCTCGTTAATGTAGCAGCTTGAAACCCTACATGTTGTGGACCAGCTAAGCCTTTAATCCCCTCCGCTCTGCTACCGATGCATATTACCTGGGTGGTCTTGGCGTAATCCAAACTTTCTTCTATCCTAGAGGTTCTTAGCTTTCAACACACCAGTGACAGTAGTTTGTCTACCAAGTTTGCGATTTATAATCTGATTCATCTTGACTGGAAATATGGTATTTGGCAAGAACCACTCATCGCAGGATGCAGTGCTACCATTTCTGCTGTCGTAGACTGTTTTGTTTATTCTATATGCCAGCTTTCCGTTTATTGATTCCATCGAAATGACTTTTACATTCCACTGCTGAGTGCTGCCATCGGAAAAATGGCTTGTGTGTTCATAGGATTTACCAACAACAATAGGACTCATGTAATAAATTGGTTTGGCACCACCATCTGTCGATGTTATTTCATACCGAGCTGTATCATCATTTTTGCCACCATAAAAATAACATGTGCCGTTTGGTAGCTGCTCAACAAATTCGGTTGCAGTGAACTCCATCGACCCGCCCGTATCAAAGTGTATTTCCATTTCACTAAAGAAATCTATTGCCCGTCCGCCACAGTTGGGAGTGACACTGCCAGGCATGGTTGTTAGTGTTGTTGTTCCTGTATAACTTTGCGTGACATGCCCCGAAGTCTTGGTTGTGGAGGTGATATCGTAAGTTGCCTTGCTACCAATTTTCATCTGAGGCATTTTGTTGGAAACTGCAAGAGGGGTGCTGGGCATACTTTGAGGTTTTGCAGTGTTGTTCTGTGATGTAGCCCTGGATGTCGAGTTGAGGTTAGATTTATTGCCGCTTCTATCACAACCAGACAATGAACTTGCTATTACAATAATAAAAGGCAATAACAGAATCTTGATCAGTTGGTCCTCTTTAATATGAAATATCCTGCATTCGTATATCCAGTAATGCTATTTTAGTATATCCATATATGCTGCAGGTCTGCAAACTTGATTCCAAACACTATTAAGCACTGAATGCTTTTTGTCAAGTCAGGGTTCTGTACGAAGAAATTAAGTTGTTGAAAAATTGGGGATGCGTTTCGGGTTGCACACTTGAGATTCTTCATTGCATTCAGAATGACATTTACCCCACATGACTTAACTGTTACTCGCTTGACTACCGCAACTATTATGAAGGATTTCTTGGTTGGTAACTCTAAAAGAAACCAATGGAAGGGGATTGAGACTGCGGCGGGGAGGGATGACGATGAACTGGTGGATGGGCATGTTTACCTGCGCTATTTTGCTGGGAGCGATGGGGGTTGGGGCTGAACCGGTTAAGCGGGTGCGGACTTTGCTGACGGCGGAGGAGATTGCGAAGCTGAAGGCGGATCCTGCTGCGCTTGAGACTGTGCTGCACTCCTATGGTCCCCGGAACTACCAGCCGCTTCAGTGGGGACCGGCTGAGTTCTGGATCGGGCAGTCCGACGACTATGTGTGGCGTCAGCAGGTACCTAGCACAGTGCGGCGAGTCATACGGGTCGGTATGCCGGAGGAACCGGATCTCGGATGCCCGGTGCACGGCGCAGAGGTCTGGAAGTACGGTGGGCACTGGCCTTGGATACTGGACGCAAGACTGCCGGGGAAGATCAAGTGTCCGGTGGGGGGCGAAACTTACCCATCTAACGACTATCTGAACGGTGACATGACGACCGGCCCTTACGCCGACGACGGCAGCGGCTGCGTGGTCGAAGGTAAGCGCTATCACTTTATCGGAGCGTATGGGTTCTGCAGCTACGGCGGAGTGTTGATATCGGGCCTGCGTTCTCTATCGCGCGCCTATACGCTGACAGGTGACAAACGCTATGCACACAAAGCGGCTATCCTGCTGCTGCGGATGGCGTATGAATACCCTAACAGCACGGACCGGCGGGACCGCACTCACATCCCGGGCTACGACAAGAACGGCGGAATGTACGTGGACTGGAGCATGGAGTGGGGCTGTATGCGCACCTACGCTATGTCTTACGATGAGATCTTCGAGACGATAGCGACAGACACAGCTCTTATCGACTTCATCAAGGCGAAGGTGCCCTCCATTCAAACCGGAGCGGAGGTGCAGGAGTACATAGAGGATCACCTCCTGCGACCAGCGCTCCAGGCTATCATAGACGGTGTCGAGTTAGTGAACTTCGCCTTCACCGAGCAGACCGCGGCTGATCTGGCTATCGTGCTGGCTGACTCCGGGCCAAAGCATCCCAACAGCATCGATGCAGTCGAGTGGATGTACCATGGCGGCGGACGGTTGGGCGACATCGGAAACCAGTTCTACAAGGACGGCAGCAGCTATGAGTCCATCGGTTACAGCTCGATGCGGTCAGGGTGCAAGGACGTGGCTGCGCAGGTACGCCGCCTGAAAGCAGTGCTGCCGGGTAAACTATCGGAGACCCGGTACCCGGACATTCTTGCAAACGAAAAGGTCGCGCGTTTCGATGACTACCAGACTGCTGTGGGCGGATTCACGCTGGGTGACGGCGGAGCAGCCGCCACACCAGCAACCCTCGCCAGGCCCAGCGAGTTCCTGGATGGCTACGGTATGAGTTTCCTCCGCTCGGGCAATGCCGAGAACAAGCGCAGCCTGTGTATCGCCTACAGCACCCCGCGAGGCCACGCGCATTATGATGTGCTGTCGATGCTTTTCAACGGCATGGGACGGGAGCTGCTTCCAGGTCTGCCTTATCCCGCAACATGGGCCTACCATTCAGTGTGGGAGCAGCCGATGATCCATCACAACCAGGTAGTGGTCGACCGCATGGACCCCTGCTCAACCGTAATCGGGACCCTGGAGACGTGGGCGCCGGGCGGAGCCTGCCAGCTTATGGAGATGTCGAAGAAGCCCTACCGCCAGGACCAGCCCCGCGGCGAGAAGGGCCCTAAAGTCACGGACTACCGCCGGATGTCGGCGCTGGTTGATTTAGAGGACGACAGCTACTACTGCGTTGATCTGTTCCGGGTCACAGGCGGCAAGGACCATATGCAGTCGTGGCACGGGAATCCCACTGTTACGCCGGTTGTGGTCGAAGGGGCGGAACTAAAGGCGCAGCCGGGCACATTAGCCGGTCCCGATGTGGCATATGGGTCCCTGATGGCTAAGGGCGAACAGCCCGCGCCTGCCGAAGTCGGGTCGTCGTCCGCTAAAGCCGCACCTACGCCTGCAGAAGTCGGCTTGTGCTTCCTGAAGAACATCCGCCGGGGACCGATGGACGCGGGTGCTTCGGTCACGTGGGAGTATGGTCCGGCTAACCCGGCGAAATTGCGCCTGACCTTTGTGCCGACGGACGAGACAGAGCTCATTCTGGCAGATGGCGGACATCCCGTAGACCCTGAAAAGGATGTTTACCCCTGGGCATTCCCGCACCGCACCGGGCCGAACGGCCTTGTCTCGCAGTTCCTGACCGTCATCGAGCCGTATGCGCAGAAGCGCGCGGTGCAGAGTGTTCGCTTGCTGCCAGTCAAGGGCCGCGCCAGGGATGGCTATGCTCCACTCGCGCTCGAGATCCAGGTAGATGGTGGTCGCGACCTGCTGCTGTTCGGCAGCGGCGAGAAGGATCGCCTTGAGGGCGAGGGGTTCTCGCTGACGGGTCGGTTCGGATGGGTGCGCGAGCGCGCCGGTAAAGTCGTTGCTGCGAGACTGGTATCCGGGACGCGTCTGTCATCCGGCAGCACGGTGGTCACCATGCCGCCGCGACCGGCTCCTGCCCGCATTGTGGCAGTGGAGAGAGGAGCGCGTACAATCGTAGTAGAGGGCACACTGCCGCCCCCGGCGGAGCTGATTGGCCGCCGCATCCTCATCGATAACCATGGCGAACGAAGGTGCTCTAACACCGTGACACGAGCTGAGTCTGTGAGCACCCGGCGTACACGTTTGATACTCGATACCGAGGGTGTGGTGGGTGAAGGAATGGCTACCGGTTATCAGGATGGGGTCCTCCTTAATGGTAAGACCATCCTGATTCCAATGGCGGGACTGGTCAAGATGCCCGACGGACGGTTGGATACGAGTGACTGCCTGTTCCGTGGAACTCGACTTGAGAACGGCCAGAAAGGTGTATCGCACCGTGTGCTGGGTGTGATGGGTTTCCCGTATCAGGCGTGGGGCAACCTTGATGTCCCGGGCACAAACCATGTGCACCTGGAGAAGAAGGTCTCAACAGCGCAGCTCAAGAAGGAGTTCGAGGCATCTCCCGCGTTCAAGCTATACGAGTACGGCGTCGGGGACACCGTGACTTTTGAGCGCGTGAAGGATGCGCCAGAGCTTTAAGCGGAAGAAGGCAATCGGAAGAATCTGTCGGATTGGACTGATCGGCCTTTCATTGCTTTCGTTGTCGAGTGAGATATAAATCATGCTGTATATATACCAACTGTGATTCGTTTCCGCATTGCACAAATGACCGAAACACCGAAAGGGATTATATGAATCGTACTATATTACAATTCGCATTTCTATTGAGCGTTTTAGCAGCAACAACCGCTGTGGCAAAGACTGATCCGGAACTGGTGAAGGGGCGGTTTGGGAGTGCTGTGGATGCCAGAGAGGTTTCTGCGACGGCGGATGCCAGGGATATTTATTCGCAGCCTCCATTCACTGTTGAGTGCTGGGCCAGGCTCTTTACTCATCACAACTTTAATGTAATACTTGCTAATGAACCTAAGACCTCCAGGAACCATTGGGAGATATACACATACATAGGCTCCGGGAAGTTCAGTGCTTATCTGCCTGGATATTCACCTGGTGAGGTTGTCTCCAACAGAGTCATCACCGATGGTCAGTGGCACTACCTGGCAATGACGTTTGATGGAAACGGGGTGAAGCTTTATGTAGACGCTGAGGTTGTAGGAGACAGTAACGTTACAGCTCAGACTACGATGCCTGTCCAACCCGGACCTCTGGCGTTTGGGACCGCTGTGTCAGTTGAGAAGCTGGACTGTGATGGAATTATAGATGATGTCAGGATATCAAATATTGTTCGCAGTATCAATTCAGTCCCCAACAGATCCCTAACTGCTGACCAGAATACCATCGGATTGTGGAGCTTTGATTCAAAAGTAAAGCGCGGAGAGTTCTCTGATGCGTCCTCAGTAAAAAATCCTGCAAAGATGATCGGGAGCAGCGGGATTTCGCTGGATGAAATAGACAGGAAGAGCTTCAAAGCCGGGCCTGCTCCTATGGCATCGAATGCTGTAACTATTACCTTGAAACCAGGGATTATTTCACATCCTAAAGGAGCAAAAGAGACCCTGCTGGATGGTCAGTGGCAGATGGTAGAGGGCGGGTCCGAGAGCTACAGACTATCAGGTGGTTGGCAGGATGCGATCCCGGCTATTGTCCCTGGCAGCGTTCATACTGCTCTCCAAACAGCGGGAAAGATACCTGATCCCAAATTCGGCCGTAATGACCAGATTGCTCATGATATGAGCTTCAAAACCTGGTGGTATAGGAAAGAATTCACCAGACCACAAGGCACCGGTAGAATGAATCTGGTATTTGATGGAATTGCGATCAGGTGCACAGTCTGGCTTAACGGTGAATTGCTGGGTAAGCACGATGGTATGTTCGGCGGTCCGCAATTCGATATTACAAACAAACTCAAAGATACCAATATGTTGACAGTGAAGATCGACCCGGCGCCTGGTAATCCTAAGGACTGGAACAACAGCGGTTGGATGCAGACGGTTGTATTTAACAATGTCTGGGGTTGGCATTATTCGAGTATTCCACCAGCCGGCATATGGCGTTCGGTGCGGATCGAAAGCACTCCCACAGTCAAAGTCGAAAGTCCGTTTGTTGCAGCAAAAGATGCTCTCAAAGGTATTGTGGATTTGCAGACTGTTTTGAATAGTTCTAAGTCGGGTTATTCCGGGAAGCTGATTGGCAGTATTGAGCCTGACAATTTCAAAGGCAAGGCATTCAGTTTCGTATATCCTGTCAAGTCGTCCGGGTCAAGAACAAATATCCACCTGCGGTTCAAAGTCCCGAATGCCAAACTCTGGTGGCCCAATGGAATGGGGGAGCAGAACCTTTACAAGTTGAAGCTGTCCTTTGTGCCTGATAGTGGTGGAACTGCAGACAGCAAACAGGTAACCTTTGGCATACGGACTATTGAGATGCAGTCTTTTCCAAAGGGACCGCGAGATAACCTCTATAACTGGACGTTTGTGATCAACAAGAAGCCGATGTTTGTGCATGGCAATGGCTGGTGCACTATGGACTCTTCAATGGACTTCAACAGAGCACGATATGAGAGACTCATCAGCCTTGCGAAGCTCCAGCACGTTCAGATGTTTAGAGGTTGGGGCTCAGGGATGCCGGAAACTGATGTTTTTTATGATCTGTGCAACCGGTATGGGATTATGGTCATGCAGGAATGGCCGACTGCCTGGAATAGCCACGATGTCCAGCCCTATGATGCCCTGGAGGAGACTGTCCGGCTGAATACCCTGCGGCTTCGCAATAATCCGTCCCTGGTAATGTGGGGTGGGGGGAATGAGTCCGGGAACCCATTTGGCAAGGCTATTGACATGATGGGGCGATACTCGATAGAGCTGGATGGAACAAGGCCTTTCCACCGGGGAGAACCCTGGGGTGGGAGCGTGCACGATTACAGCTGCTACTGGGGCGGACAGCCTATGGATTTTAATATGAATATGATAGCTCCTTTTTACGGGGAGTTCGGGTTGGCTTGTATGCCGGACTATGAATCTGTTCTTAGATACCTGCCTGAGGATGAGAAGAACATATGGCCTGCTAAGAGCGACGGTACTCTGGTCCATCATACCCCTGTGTTCGGACTAGCTCAGGACTGGGAGAGGTTGACCAGGCTGTCAGGTGGATTTACCGAAGGCAGGAACCTGGAAGAGTTCATAACAGGCTCTCAGTTAAGCCAGGCTGTAGGGCTCAGACATCCACTTGAGAGGGCACGGACCCGCTGGCCTGAGTGCACCGGCGCTCTCTATTATAAAATGAACGATAATTATCCGGCGGCCTCATGGTCCTGTGTAGATTGGTATGGCGCTCCGAAACTGAGCCACTATTTCTGCCAGGACGCCTTTACCCCGCTGCATGCCTGCGTGATATTCGACAGCGTCAATAACAACAAGAAGGCGCTATCCCTACCTGTTTTCCTGTTGGATGACAACAATGAGCTCTCCGGCAAGACTTGGGAAGTGGTTGTAAGAGCATATGATGGCAATTTGAAGCTGATCAAGAAGAACACCTACAAAGGCAAGGGATCAATCAAATCCGTCCGCAGCCTTGGTGATTTTACTCTAACCGAATCCCAGACCGATACCTATCCACTGTTTACGGTTGCAGAGATATTCCTCAATGGCAAGCTGAAAGACAGGACATTCTATTTCACAAACTACGAAGCCACCATAGGGTCCCTGTTCAAGCTACCAAAGACAAAAGTGACTCTCAGAACAGAAAACGGAAAAGCCATACTGAGCAACACAGGTAAACTTCCGGCAGTAGCAACAAACGTTCTACGTCCGGGACATTTGGATACCTTTACAGCAGATGATAACTATGTCTGGCTCGATCCGGGGGAGAGCAAGACCGTGTCAGTGAACACGACAGAGGGCTTGACAGTTGGAGCGTGGAACGCAGAATAAGACCCAAGGACTACCACCCCCCCCATTCCTCCTGGAGAAGGGAGCCATGGGGTTGATTCCCTTCCAAACCCCGCTAGTCCTGAGTAGCCGCAGGCGTATCGAAGGGCGGTTTCGAAGAACCTGTCCTGTAAAATTGTGCAAAATCGACCGCCCTTCGATACGCTGCGCTACTCAGGACTAGCGGAGTAGAATACCGTCAAGTCTCTAGAAAGGGAAAGAGGTTGCCGGGGGTGGATGGAAAAGTTAACAAATGCACAACCAATTTCCCCTTGGCGAAGGGTAGGGGGATTGACATCATATAATACACTAAAGGAGTTTCCAGCCTTGCAGAATAAACTTGTCTCAATATTACTATTTCTGATACTGACAGTAACACCTGTGTTATGCTCACCAGGCACATCCAATTTACTAGTTAACGGTGACTTTGAAAGCTCCAATGCTTCACGGCTCACCGGTTGGCAGGTGAAAGGTGAAGTCGAGTTACGGAGAACAGGTGGGAAGACCTGGCAGCATTTTCAGGCGCGGTTCAACGCTGGTAAAGAGTCACTGGTCCAGGTTGTGATAGAGGTAAAGCAAGGCTCCACAGGGACTTTCTGGTTGGATAACTTCAGACCCAGCGGTGGGATATCTTTAGTCAATCCAAGCCTTGAGGATGTAGACTCTGGTGGTAAACCGAGTGGCTGGAGCATATCCGGTTCTACAGCCAGCCTGGACACTACAATGAAGAGTGATGGTCAGCGCAGTCTAAAGATTACACACAAGAATGAAGCTGTACCCTCAACCTACCTGATCCAAAAGTTTACAGTAGAACCGGGAAAACAATACAGCCTGGATATGGATGTAGCAGTCTCTGAGGATTTTGGCGGTGAAGCGAGGATGCTTATCTTTAACTCCACAGCTGCTTTTAGTATGCAGGAGAATCTGGAAGAGCTGTTGGTATCTGAACTGGTAGCAATGAGGGATAGATGCGGCAGCGCACTTGCTGAGCTGTTTCCTGCTGCTGGTAATCCCGTTAGTCTCGGCCAGCAGATTAAGACAACACCCAACCGGAACCTCTCTCTTTCTCTGGACATTCAAAGACAGAGATTTGCGGGAACAGTTAAGATTACCGCTTCAGATACCAAATCCGGCGATGTCTTAAAATTGGTGACTTTAGATAGCAAGAAAGATCAGTGGGAGAATGTTTCTCTTCCATTGGTCAGCCAGTCTGGCAAAATAAGTGTGAATATTCTGGCAGAGGGTACAGGCAGAGTCAGGCTGGACAATGTTGAAGTTTCGTCCCCCCGGGTAATGCCGGATTTGCAGTATGTCCGATGGCTGCAATCTTCTGAGAACTATAGACTGCCGACTAAACTGGGAGTCAAAGTTGAAGGAGCAGCGGGAACTGTTATTGACGGTGCCCTTGAATTACTGGGCAAAGACCTTGGGAAACTTGGGATAAGTGTAGAAAATGATTCAAGCAGACCTGGGATTTCGATTAAAGTCGGATCAAAGTATACAGTAAAGGGTAAGGGTCCGGAATCGTATCGACTTATAGTTACTTGTAAGGGTGTCTCAGTCAGCTCAGGCACTCAGTCCGGGGCGTTTTATGGTGTTATGACCTTACTGCAGCTAATTGCCAGTCAGGACGGAAATGCTTATGTTGCAGCGTGTGAAGTAACAGATTACCCGGATTTTCCAATCAGAGCAATGATGTATGCGGACGCTGAGCAATCTGCCAGGTGGAAGAGTAATATGCTTTTCTACAGCACCGGTTATCCGGACACACTGGCGGAAAGAGCAGACCTGGCGAAAGTGATTTCCAAATCAAACAGACTCAACCTGAAACTTGTGCCGTTTATGGTGGGACTTTCGGCTGGCTATTATGTTGAAAGCAAAAATCCTAACCTGGCTGTCGGAATCTGGCAGAAAGATGAGCAATTAACGCTATCGGGAACATCTCCAGCGTCCCTTAAGTATCCCTGGGTGATTCGAACTGGGCTGTCCGATATTGTAATGAAGAGTTCAGATGGTGCAGTTACATATGAGGCAGGTAAAGACTACATAGTTATAGACGGGGATATGCATTATAATTACGATCAGTCGAACCAACGACTGTTTTCAGTTGCCAGAACAGCCGAATCACGTATACCTGATGGTGGAGCAGTATTTGCATCATACGACTATGTCAGCCACTTCCGCGAATCCTCAGGCCGCAAAGAAGTGCATATACCGTACTGTTTTGAAGAACCACAGGTCAAGGAACTTATGGCAGCGTTTTGCAAGAGCATTGTTGCGGAGTTTAAGCTGGAATATATAAATGTAGCCCACGATCTGGAGGAATTCCCTCCTGCTGCTGCGATGATTGCCACGGACAGCCGAACTATTAAAGCCGGTAAGAATCCGATAGATCATCTGGTGGAATCACTCAACTTTGTTAATGCTGCATCAAAACAGGGGAATGCGAAAACTCATATGGTCACGTGGGCTGGAACTGTAAACGATTTCAGCAAGCAGGCTGTTGGCCGGCTGTCAAAAGATATGATCGTAAATGTCTGGGGCTATGATGCATCATTCCCAATTGGACCTGGAAAAGAAAGCATTGAGTTCTGGACGAAACACGGCTTTCAGACCATGGGATTAGCCTGGTACAACCTGCGAAACGTCCGAAGTTGGGCCCAGATCATATCAAAAGCACGCAAAAAAGGCTACCCCTGCCTTGGGCTTGTAGGTTCCGCCTGGCCGGACCTGCCATATGAACTATCCTCAGGAGGACTAATGGAAACCGCCCGGGTTTCCTGGAGAGTTCCGAGGAAAGGAGACAAGGGTTATGTGCAGGTGCCGGAGATTGTGAATATTAAGCGTTAGAACTTGAACCGCGAAATACGCTAAATCACGCGAAAAAGATAATTTATTCCTTTTCGCGTGTTTTGGCGTGTTTAACGGTCTAAAATATCAGGACTATATGCATCATTCTTTATGTGATACTTGTCAGTGGGAAAATTGTGGAGAATCCTGGAAACGGTGAACAAAGCTCCGGCAGGAAGCAATGGTTTCCCCTTGACACCCCCCTTGCAGTTTAGTAATACCAACAAAGGAACCTCAGTTTCCCGCAACCTGGTTGAACAGCGGAACTAATCACAAATAGGTACGGTCTAATACTTAGTAGCATACAAATTTCTGGCCTCAGTATAGTTGAAAGCTTGTAATATCCGACGTATCTGTGGGCCGATATACTCTTATGCCGCAATGCAGTTTGGCAACCAGGAGAACTAATATGAAAAGCAAGTTGAGCACCATGGGTGCATTTCTCGTGTTAATGATAGGAGTAATTGTGGCATCGGTGCCTGCGTTTACGGCGCAGGATACTCCACCTATATACCTTTCGCTAAGTAACGATTACATCAGTTTCGATTGGGGTGTTGGGAATACCGTGAATTTTACTATTGGAACGACGGCATATGCTTGGGATGTCGCTGGACGGTATTCTATCAGGTCAGTCGAAGGAGATCCTGAGAGTTCTGCTGATGACGGATTCGATCTGATACCCCGGGGGCACGATATAGCAATCGATTCCACAGGCAAGGTGACATATGACAATGGCTTTGCCCCCTGCAACAAATTTGCCTACATAAAGGTTAAAGTGGGAGATAATGTTCCTTCAATTATAGGTGTAAGCGGAGGAAGCTGGACCAAGAGACCTGCAGTGTTTACTCCTCCGGATGGCCTGGGGTTTGGGAAGAACGGTAGTTTTCTTGAGGGAGAATGGACCACTACCGAGAACGTTGCAGTCCAAATGGATGTGCATCTGGTTAGAGACCAGGTCCGATTTGAATTCGCTATAAAGAACAAGGCAGCTGTGAGCCAATCTGTGGGTCTTCAACTGCAAGGTGCTGCTTTCAACCCTCTTCAGAACTCCGGTTTCCAAATTGGTCCTGTGTTTATACCGGGTTTTGGGCTTCCGGATTATGGAAAGGCATTTACAAGCACCACCGTGCCTGATACCCTCGAGAAGATGAACTCGATTCCAGCGCCAACTATAGTCGCCAGAAACCTGCTGGCTGGTCAGGATGCTGTGAAACCCAATCGAATAGCAGTAGGCAACCAGAATGCTATAGTGGGTGCTATGGGACTGGGAATAACAACAAGTGATTTCAGCGCTTCAGAACAAGAGATGTGGCTGGAGCCTCACACAGGATTCCCTGCAGGCAGCTTTGTTCCTGATGTCAGAGTCAGAGAGAACAATATGGGCTGGGCGGCTTGTTGGGACCGGAAGACACTTGCACCCAACGCCAGCAGAAAAATTGTAACCTACTACGGTATTGGCGTTGCAGACAGCACATGGACTGTTCGGACGGGTAATGTATATAATTTTGACAGCGCCACACTTGCCGTGCAGTCCATAAGATCCCTGAAATACAATACAACAAACCGGACGAGGACATCAGATTTCTCACCCAGTGCATTTACAGTCAAAGCTTATGTTGATAACCTGTCTACAGACACGGGAGTGTATGACCTGCAAGATGTCAATGTATCTCTGCTGCTGCCTGAGGGACTCCAGTTGGTCAGCGGGAAAGCTGTACAATCTCTGGGTTATATAGGTAGTACCGTTGAATCGGGGCCGGCAACCTGGACTGTCAGAGCAGATGGAACAGTAAGCGGTTCCCTTGAATATTTTGTAAAGGCCCAGGACTCTGTGACAGGTTGGAATCAGATAGTGTCCAGAAAGATACTGGTCCCTGCTGCCGGAAGCAGCACTCTGAAAGCAGGCTGGCAGTTGATGGGTGTCCCGTTTATATTTACCAACCGTTCACCTAACAGTGTATTTAACAAGCTTCCAGGGCAACTATCCCCGAAATTCTGGGGGTATTCAACAAGTACCTCCGGTTCCTATGGCTCTTTGCTTGCAGTAACACCAGGCCAGGGCTTCTGGAATTATGTATCCAATAGTGCAGCTGGCCCATTCACAGTTGCTGCCGACAGAAAGATATATGGTGAACTGAACGGCACCCAGGGAGCATCATTAAGTATCGATCTAAAGCCAGGCTTCAACCTGGTCTCTTCTCCTTATGTATTCCCAGTATTCTGGGGGCAGACTCAGTTCTATAACAAGAGTCTGAATCTGGCACTTCCGCTGGATAAAGCAGTATTGAACGGTTGGGTTGACAGCAGTCTGTTCACCTGGAACTCTTCAAAAGGACAGTATGACTTACTCACCGATCCCCAAAGGTTGCTTGAACCTTGGAAAGGGTATTGGATAAGAGCTAAGAGGGCAATAACCATGGTGCTCTCTCCGCTGCAATGGCCAGCATCGAGTGTAACAGTGCCATCGGGCGGATAAAACATTTAAATGGATATAGCCCCTGCCAACAGGGGCTATTTTGTGCTAGTTTAAATCCGCATTACTTCAGATCGAAGTTTGCTTCGATTGAGACCATTGCTCTAATCGGTTGCCAGGAAAAGCTTGTCAGTGGATTACGACCGTCCGATGAGTCGCAGCGATTAGGAACGATACTGACTTCGTATGCATGAACAGCGATTAGCTTAACTGCACCAGGAGCATAACCCATCTCTCCAGCAGCCTGTTCTGCGAGTTTTCGAGCGCGTGCCAGAGCATCGCTCATGGCCTGCTTGGTTAGCTTCTCGGAATCCTTGATTGTGAATTCCATCATCGATGGCTGCGATTCCGCGTAATTACCGTCATAATTGTAACCCGTCGATTTTGCCTGGCGTGCTCCCTGCGCGATTGCTGCGTCCGCTATTCTAAGCACTTTGTCCAGAGAATCATTTGTGACCGGCATAGTTAACTGAAACTGTTGTTGCACACGGTAACCCAGCGGTTTCAAATCAGCCGTCGAGTTTATACCATGTGGCTGAAGCGGAGTTGCAGTAAAACGCTCCAGCTGTACGTCTTTGCTCTTCGCTCCCTGTCCTTCCATGGCGCTGAAGATAGACTGCCGGGATTTTTGTGTCTGCTGTTGGGCCGCGCTCAATGTGTCACCATCGCCAACTATGACGAAATGGATAGTGACATTCTCCGGTGTCATCTGTGCCTGCCCGTTAACCCTGAACGTGAGCGGGTGTTTTGATTTTACAGGTTGCGGTTGTATAGAACCATCCTCATCCGGCAATGCAAAACATGCGCACGTACAAAAAGTCCAAATCAATGCCATGAATATTAATGATGCAAGTCGTTGCAATTCAATTACCTCCTGATTTGAGTGAATCGGATAGAAATACGAGTCGCGTGATGGTGTCGGTATCTTTCACTCCTGATGACTTCATTTGCTCCACCCGCTGGCTTAGCCATCGGGAAACTGTCGCTGCATCTTCGGGTTTACCTGCCGCATTCTTGATCGCATTCTCGGTCACTTGATACCAGACGGCTGACAATTGCGGAGAACTCGGAGATCGGGATGCGAGATTGCAAAGTGCGTTAACACAGGCATCCAGCAGCTTAACAGGAACGATTCCTTCCGATGTCTGCAGTTGCTGATACAGAATTCCGGCAAATGCCGTCAAACCATCTTCTATCCCTTTTGTGAACAGGCTGGAATCAGAGAATGCCCCAGCTATATAGCTAAGGTCGACGCCAGTCGACTTCAATGCTTTGTCAAGAGCCTGTGATACTACCATTCGGGAGTCTGCGCTCATGTCCGTGCAGCAGATAAATGAAACAATCTGACTAAGACCGTAGTTTTCATTAAGTCTAGCCAGCATCATTCTAACTGCATTTTCATTACGGCCAGCCCACAATTCGATTGCTGCCACATCACGCCAATGGTTGCGAGCGTAGTCGTCATCGCGTTCCATTGCTATTTCCAGGAGCGGTGACGCCTTTACAGCGAGTTTATGGTCTTTTTGGACCAGAGCGACAATCAACTCGCTGATCTTCAAGAGTGAACCTCTCTTCCCAGTGTCAAAGCTGTTGAACTGGGCAGCGATTATATTCATAGCATTCGGATCTACTGTTGCTAGTACAGACAATGCATCTATACGGTCCTGAGGGGTCTGAGCAAGCTGCAGTGCTGTTGTCGCAGCAGACTGAGCTTCATCGATGCGTTTGTTATTGCGACACGCGGTTGCATAGCTCACCCATGCAGATGGATCATCGATAGCCGCTCCTGATGGAGGTGTCCCACTCACTGTAACGACCGAGTAAAGGTCCTTGCGTTGATAGTCATTTGAGTGCTTCAGCCCGATGGCAATCAAACTTTCGGTTTCGGTGCTCAGTCCTCGTTTGGATAACCTCGAACCGATACCCTGTATAAGATAAGTGTTAGCTTCGATCCAGTCCTGCTGATCGGTTAAAGCACCTATCAGCCTTCGCAAGTCCTGTTGAGATGCGGTGTCGGCTTTGATGTAGAGGTTCAAGATCAATCCGGCGGCAGACCAGGTTTGCGACGCTGCCAGGTCTACCACCCATTTTGCCGGGATGCTTCCGTAACCCACTCGTGTGACGAGTGATGCCATTGTTGTCCGGTTTAGTTTCCGTGATGAGAGCACTGGTACCAGTGCACTGAGATCATCCTGCCTGCCTTTGTTCATTACTTCCAACGCTATGAACGAATTACTAAGCCCGGTTTCTGGAGCAATGAGTCCGGCGGCAACAATGAACGGATGAATAAGATCCGGATACTTACTTCGCAGAGTATTGGCAATCACTTGCGTATAGCCGGATGAGTCGTTTCCTACAAACTGTGCAGATGGAGACACAGACTTCAGCCAGTCGAGAAAAGGAACTACACCTTTGATGCCATCTCGTAGCATCGCAACGGCAAGCGGTAGTCCATCCTGCCACTCCTTATGTGCGGGCAAGGAAGTCGCAGCTATTGATGCTGCTTCGGTGCTCTTTCCCGTAATTATCAGATTATATGCGAGCCTGATAAACTCTTCGCAGGGGATTCGCAGGGGGGTCTGCGATCTAGCATTAGGAACGTCGGATTTACCCAGCAGGCTGGAGTCACGCTTGATTTCATCGTTCATATCGATTGTGACAGCTTTGTCCAGCCCCATAACGCGCTTAAGGAACTGATGATCCGGGTAACGTTCGCGAGCTTCTGAAAGCAGTTGTTTGATATCATCCTTTCGATTGAGCATCACCAAGACTCGAAGTCGTAAATCATACGCGTATGTGGACCAAACATTGTAGTCTTTTTTATCAAGATTTGACGATCGCTGACCCGATATTGGCGTGTAGAGTAACATGAGCCACTTTTGCGCATCTACGGGATTCTTGTCGGCAACGTAATTTTCTGCAATGTCGAGTACGAAAGACGGAGACAGGTTCTCTCTCTGATCCCAGAGGTAGTTTTGCTCCTCCGGCAGCTTGCCCAGATCACGGGCCGCCTTCCAGATCATCCTAATCCACCCCCTCATTAAATTCCGATCAGTGTTAGTATCCCTTTTTACTATTAACTGTTCAAGAATTGGCAAAGCCCGGTTTGGGTAACCAGCAGTCAGGTATGCATCTGCCAGCGCACTTCGGGCATTGTCGCTGTCCGGAAACATATTCGTTAGTTGTTCGAAGAGCCACACACGGTTTTCGGCAGAGCCAAAGCTCATTACTGCCATGGAATTGCAAAATGCATCGTCTTTATTGGAACCAATCAACTGTCGGACCCAATAGTCCAGGCGCGGTCGGTTGTAGAATGTGCTGTATATGAGAATGCATTTGACTCTGATATCACGCGAATTGATCTCTTCAAGCATACCAGGCTGGATGAACTCAACAAGCAGATCTCCCCAACCTCTATCAACTATATTCGCAAGAGTATCGATGTCGAGAATCGTCTCATACGAATCCGGAGAATCGGCCAGGAGCTTGCGAAGCTTCGCTGTGACTTGTTCTTTATCCCCGGTTTTGGTGAGCTTCCGGAATGCTTCGCGATCTTGACGTTGCAATTTTGTATCAGAAAGGTCCTGGTATAGCCCTCCGACTCTGTCTGCTTCGTCAGTCCAGCCTATATGGGAGCAAAGATCGGCGAGTTGCTTCAGAATACCAGGCTGTTTGTTAACAAACTCCAGCACCTGGGGAAATTCCCGTTTGAAAGTTTTCTGGTCTTGCAGTTGTGCATACAAGCCAAGGGCGGCAAGCCTTAAAAACACATTGCCTGTGGTTTTACCCTCGTAGGTCCAGGATTTGGCGAGTTCTCTTCGGATCGCATCGGAGACTAAGGTGGAGAAGCTTTCTTTACCAGGTATCTGCCAGTCCCCTGAGGACACAACTACTTTTGCAAGTTGAAAGGCCTGGTCTGTCTGGCCGGCAGAAAGGTAAAAATACATCTCATCGGTCTTTGATGGGAAGAACCATGAGTTAGGATATGTTGCAAAAAGACGTTTCTTCTCAGTTTCAGATAGCCTTGAATATGGTATCGGAATTATTCTGCGATCACCATACCACTCACGGGGCCTCTCGCCCATTATCGCGCTGCATATTGCGATTTTAAGGTCTAGTGGAGATTTAGGATCGTTCTGCAGAGCATCAAGTGCCTTTACAAGATATACGGTAAATGTCTCCTGCTTATTGGCATCAAGGAGTTGGGCTACTTTGAGATTGAGCTGAGGATCATCAGGCCGAAGCGCAAGCGCAGAGGAATAAGCTGCAAGAGCGACACCAATGTTTCCCTGCCGTTCAGCTTGCCACGCTCGCTGGAGCAAGTCACCCAGGTCTGTTGATTCTGCACCTATAGCTGTGACCGAACAAAACAGAAAAAGAAATAATAATAGCAGTCTGTACAATATAATGATCTCCTCCCCGGTAAGATAGGCGAAATCGCTTGCTGACATCATACGCTGTTGCATTGGTTGTGTCAAAAGATGGTCCGATGAGGGTATAAATGCAAGCACTTACACCACTTGTCGAATGATGCCATGGCGCAATGCACACCGCTTCCGCAGAAAAGCATTACATTTCTGCATCCGGTTGGATCCCGGGAGCGTGGAATGAATCATTAATCGAACCGCGAATCACGCCAAAGCACGCGAAAAGGGAGAGATTATCTTTTTCGCGTGCTTTGGCATGTTTCGCGGTTCATAAACTCTATTTACTTATACCCAATAGCCTTCAGCTGCTCCTCCCAGTCTCCTGGCAACTCTGATAAAGGTTTGTTCAGGTCTTTGGAGGCGTAGGTTAGCATGTTTCTTAGCAGTCTTTCTGCTACAGGATTTTTGCCGAGGTTTTCTCGGATTTTCAGGGTGTTCAGGATGTACATTCCGGCGCCGGTTCGGTAGACTCCGGTCAGGAAACCGGATGCGTAGCCGCTGGGATGGATTGATGCACGGATGGCTCCTGCTGCTATCTCAGTGGGTGCCTGGGCGGTAAAGGCTGAGAATGGGATGATTTCCCGGTAGTAGGTGTAGTCCAATAGACCTGTCGGGAGACCATCGAAGATCGGATGTTGCTTTGCCCATTCATCTCTGTTATACAGATCACCTCCACCTGTGAAACTACCCTTGATAACCAAGGGAAGCCAGTGTGTTGGATGATCACCTTCTGCGAAGACTTCAGGGCAGAGGTAGATGACTGCTGAGCCCTGGGTTATGCGGGTGATGATCTCCTGCCAGCCCTCTGCTCCACCTGGAGCTGGTTTGGAACCGATGAGGATAAGCTCCCTTTGTTTGGCGGCTCCCGGGGTGTATGGTTTGGTCTTGATGCCGTGATCGGAAAGCCATTTAGCCAGTTCCGGGTCATCTCCCCAGAGCGTGACATCAGTGTCTACTGCGGGCATGTCTACCGGATTGGTGACATACAGAATGGCTTCTTCGCATGTTGCTGAAGCTCCGCTTTCGAATTGGACAAGGAATCTATACTTACCAGTGGGGCCGGTTATCGGGACTTCTTCGGAAAACACAGGAATAGCGAATGGCATTTCGGAGCCGGTGATCGTTATGTTGATTGTTTTGTCCAGGACTCTGACTCCATCCGGACCTACAACCTGGATTCTGACGGGATAGTTGCCCGGCTGCAGGACGTCTTCATTTGCAAGCACAGCTTCCAGCTTTACTTTTGAACCGCTGTAGACGTTTTCAGGCTGTGCGAACAGACACCATTTGAGCGGCGCCCAGCTCTCGTGCAGGGCATCCATTGTGCCGGGTTTCAGGTCACGGAAGATTGTCCAGAGCCCTTCACCAGTCATTCCCTGGTCCATTGTGCCGGTCATGCTGTGCCCGATCATATCAGGATTGGACCTTATTGCGTTTAAGCTCTCGCGCCGCTGTCCAGCCATTTTGGCGATACACTGGTCCAGGTATTCATCGGGTGTTGCCCAGGTATCAGCCATCTTGTAGTTGTTCCAGTCCTCCATGAATCTGTCCCGGATACGCTTGTAGAATTGAGCATCTTCGACTTCAGTCTTGCCAAGCTGCTCATATTGTCTGTAGACTTTGGGCCAGTTGACTGCGCTCCCTATACCATATTCACTTACGAAGACGTGATTTTTCTCTCCCTTTCCCATAGTCCTCAGCAGGTGGATGATATCATAGGGCTGCGGGACTCCCGGGTAGCAGTGGATATCCCCGGCGCCTTCTATATAGCCGCAGATGGGTGACCAGCTTGCGGGTTTTGCATCTGGTGACTGGTTACCGAGTATGCATTCCCACTTCTTTGATCCGGGGTTGCAAATTGAACCGATGTTGAGCTGAAGATCGAACCTTCCGCTGTCCAGCAGCATCATCCGGGTATCATCCAGGCTGCGGACGAGTGGGATTGAGGCTACTGCGTGTCTGAACACAGGGCCATCTCCAGTCTCGTTCAGCATTCCCCAGATTACAACGCTCGGGTGGTTCCTGTCGCGGGTGATCATCCCTGTAAACGACCGGTCATACATCTCAGCCATTCTTGGGGAATCTCCAAGGCACCAGCTGGCGTAGTTCTCATCATAGACCATTAGTCCGAGTTCATCACACAGATCAAGCTGGTAAGTTGTGGGCATTCCGGCGATGAACCTGATGCAGTTGAACCCGGCCATTTTGGCGTAGATCAAGTCCCTGCGGGCAAAATCCGGATCACCGGGGACCTGCAATCCAACCGGGAAATGGTTGCAGCTGTGTGAACCTTTTAGGAATACACGTTTGCCGTTCAGTTTGAAGTAACCGTCCACCAGCCTGAAATCCCTGAACCCGCAGCGTGTGGAGAGTTCGGAAGCGCCAGATTTGGTTGTTACTCTATATAGGTAAGGATCATTCAGCGACCAGAGCCTGAAGTCATTGATCTTGAGCTTGGTTTCAAATACTGATGTGCCAACCGGGAAGTCTCGGTCTATGCTTGCGGTTGTGATAGTCTGACCACTGGCTGCCGGAGCGACTTCGAAATAAACACTCCCTTTGGACTTGCGCTTACCTGCATTTATGACTGTGGTCTGAATGCGGATAACGCCTGTTTTCCAGTCAGGACGGCAGAAAACATCCTCCACCCGGACAGCCGGGACCTGGACGAAATCTATTGAATCCGTGATCCCGCCATGGTTTGCCGCAGCACCGGGAGTGTATGGAATGTTCTTATGGCGGTGAGGAACATCAGCCATAACGAGCCCGTCGATTCTCTCGAATGATGGGTTCAATACCCGCACGGCAATACGGTTGATTGCATTTGGCTTGATGGCATCGGTTACATCAAATGTGAATGGGATCTCGGCGTTTTCATGGGTGCCTACGTGGATATCATTGACCCATACATCAGCTTTATGATCGACTGCCCCAAACCGGAGCAGACTGCGTCCACCCGGGTATGGATTCTTTGATGCAGTGAACTCTTTCCAATACCATGCAACCCCGTGGTAGCCGGGATAAGCGTCCTGGATAATCCAGGGGACTTTAGTCTCCTTTGCCTCAGCAGCGGGTTTGCTCCACCACTTTTGGTCCTGCCCAACATTGCCGGGATCGGTTACAATCAGCCATTTGCCATCAAGAGAAACGTTCATATCAGGTGAATACCCCTTATTATCATTTTTAGCCATTCCCGGCAGTGCAAGAGTAAGAATTACTAGTAATACCAGGAGAATGAACCTAGATTGCATAATTAACTCCAAATCACGAATCTGTCAGGTTAGTATTGCGTGATGTGTGGGTGTTTGTCAAATAACTTGATTATGGGAGTGATGCAATCAATGTGCTAATATATAGTGGTTTTGGTGGGATGAGGAATAACTCCCATCCCATTGTTATGCTTCTTTTCAATAGCTCCTATGTTTCCTTGATCCGAGGTTGATATGATGAGAACAAAGACATATTTACTGTTGCAGGCTGTTCTGTGTGTTTTATTGGCGGTGATGGCGGCGTCCGGCGTTTGTGCTGCTAAGGTGACGATTAATGAAGCGGAGTTTCGTGATAAGGTGTACGCATGCTGGCTGGGTAAGAGCATCGGTGGAACGCTTGGAATGCCGCTCGAAGGCAGCCGGTCTATGCATAATCTAACCTTCTTTGATCCTATACCGGAAAAGCAGCTGCCAAATGATGATCTTGACCTCCAGCTTCTCTGGCTTAAGGCTCTGCAGGAACGCGGTACGGACATAAATGCCCGAATACTGGGTGAGTACTGGTTGAAATATGTGCCTGTTGATTGGAATGAATACGGGATAGGCAAGATGAACATGAAACGCGGCATTCTGCCTCCAGTCTCGGGTCAGTATGCGAATAACAAATGGCGCGACAGCAATGGAGCCTGGATTCGATCGGAGATATGGGCATGTGTCGCACCCGGATGTCCCTCTCTGGCTGCCAGGTATGCATATGAAGATGCAAGTGTAGACCACGGCGGTGCGGAAGGCACATTTGCTGAAGTTTTTACGGCGACGGTTGAGAGCGCTGCGTTTGTCGAATCAGATATAGATAAACTCCTCGATATAGGATTATCCTACATACCCAAAGACTGCGAGACTGCTCTGTGTATTCGCACTGCCAGGGATGCAAAGAAGCGTGGACTTGATCTGGTTTCTGCACGTGAATTAATGCTGAAGACAGGCAAAACAGACTGGTTTATGGCTCCCCGGAATGTGGCTTATGTGGTCCTTGGATGGTTATATGGCGAAGGCGATTTTGGGAAATCTATCTGTGCTGCAGTAAACTGCGGTGATGATACCGACTGCACCGGGGCTACCCTTGGATCAATACTAGGCATTATACATGGATCAAAGTTTATACCTGACAATTGGCGAAAACCGGTGGGTGAGTCTATTACCAATGTAGCTATCAGTGGGTCAAACCCTCCTGCAAACCTGAAAGATCTGACAGATCAGACTGTAGCGATGGCAAAGCAAGTCCTTTCTGACAATAAGGCACCTGTCATAATCAACGACAATCCCACTGACCGGAATGCAAAGCAGCGGTTGAAACTTACGGATTCAAGAGTTACAAGAGAGCTGTGGAGCCGGACTCCTTATCAGTTGATATACAAACTTGGCAGTGTGCGGGTTACACTGGACATTCTCGGCGATCCGGAGATCAAACCGGACGCTCCACTGAAGTTTAATCTGATACTTGAAAACTCCGGCACCAAATCAGCAGATATAACAGCGAACTGGCGGATGGATACCACGGTTACAGTCACCCCGTTGACTCTTTCTACCAGTGTTCCCCCTAAAAGCAGATCGATAAAGACGTATAAATTGCAGCTAGTTCCTGGAAATGAGAGAGGGATGACGCACGGAACGCTTGACATTGTTCTGAACGGCAGTCCGGCGGTGTCAATTCCGGTATCCCTGGTTCATCCGACATCTGTAAGTGTGAATGATCTGGCTCTGGCAAAACGCGGTGCTAAAGCGACGTCAGATTCTGAGCTTGATAGAGAACCCGGATGCACCGCCAAAGCTATCGACGGTATTATTAATTCCAACGAGTTTGAAGCCAACAGGTGGCATTCATCAATTGCTACTCCGCACCCGCACTGGATCACAGTGGAACTACCGGCAGTCAAGTCAATAGGAAAGTGTATAATCCACTTCGCTGATCCGGAAGGGCATCCGGTGGATTTCCACTGCGAGGTCAGCAAGGATAGAACAAACTGGCAGGCAGTGGCAGAGGAGAATGGATATGCAGACCGGTATCGATACGAGAAGAACATAGGTCCTGTAGAATGCAAGTTCTTCCGGCTAACAATTACAAAATCAGCAAACCCGGCGTATGCAAATGCAGCGCAGATTGCTGAGATAGAACTACTGAAAGGATAGGCTTCAGGCTTCGGACTTCAGGAAGGGATTTCACGCGGAGAAGATCCTTTTTCTTAACCACGGAATACACTGAATACACGGAAAAGAAGGTAAACAGGCTCTGTTTATGGTGTTTCGGGGATTTGAGGAGCGGATGCGGGATTATTGCCGTAGAATCAGAGATAACATCCGCTCCGGAAATCCCGAAACCGCTGATATATTGTGACCAAACCTTATGCTGTAAAACGTCGAAGAAAATCAATGCTCTTGCATATTGGGAACAGCTCTAAAACACTGTCAGTGAGAAGATCTTTATCTCCTGTCACCGCATAATCAGGTTTGGAATCAATGATAGATGCCAGGATCTCAGCATCGTTTGGGTCGCGCAAGACAGCGACTGCAGACTTTATAGCTGTATCTGAAGGTTTAGGCAGTATCTTTGAATCTAGTAATGGCAAGATGTCGTCAAGCAGATGTGAATGCTTTGGAAATTTATCTTCAAGAACACGTCGGGATTCGGTGATTACAAGTTCAGGTATCAGCAGATGGATATCCCCGGATAGTGACAGTTCCAGTATTCGAGATTCATTGCCGTTCCATATAAGCCCTGAGAGCAATACATTGGTATCTATCAAGACCCTTGGTTTCATCGCTATCTTTGTTGAGTCCTGACCTTGGAAATAGCGTCATTGAGGTCACTTCTGCTGAAGTTTTGTTCTAAGGCGTCTTCGCGCAGTTGCTGGGTCAGCACGGACAAGCGGCTGGGTGCTGGTTTTTCGATGAGTAGAATTCCATTGATCTCTTCAATATAGATATAGTCACCGTCACTGATACCCGTCTTATCCCGGAATGACTTTGGTAACACTATCTGTCCCTTTGAAGAGACTCTAACCATTTTGGAACTGGACATACTATGCCTCCGGTAAGAAATGCTTACTTTATTATACCACTGCTATGATGACAATAATCACATAATCATATTTCCCTCGCCATCTCTACCCAGCGTTTTGTTCTTTCTATATCATCTTTGAACGACTGCGAAGGATTTCGGTAGGCTGTCAGGCGGAGGGTGTAGGCGGTTACTTCGGAATCGTTATACATCTGCTTGATATCCTGGAAGAGCTGGTGGAGAGATTGGTCGGAGGCGGCTACTCCTTCGTCCTGGGGTTTTACGTGGTGTTCTATGGCTGCATGGTTTCCTATTGTTTTGGCGATTTGCTTGTGGTCGCTGAAAGGGCCGGAGCTGACTAAGTCTACGTTTTCTAGTTCGATTACTTTGGACATATAGGGTTCGGCTGGTCCGCAGCAGTGCCAGTAGGAGATTCCATTGTGGAAGTCCGCGAGGCGTTTTTCAGCTGGAAATATGAACTGGTTGTAGATATCCGGAGACACATTTGGCACGCAGACATCATCATCGAGTATCTCACCTTTAGCTATAGGTTCACCGAGGTAGTTTGCTCTTTCTTTTGTCCAGGCGATTCTTGCTTCTGCAATATACATCAGTAGTGAAGCAATGAAATCCGGGTTTGTATAGAAAGACATTGCTGTGTTTTCAAACCCGAACAGATAGTTGCAAGTCATCATCGGGCCATTGCCCCAGTTCTGGAATACCGGTTCCAGACCTGTTCCATTCAGCATCATCTTGAGTTCTTCGTAAAATTGTATGGCTAATGGCATGAGTCCACCGGATGCGAATGTGGGGCAGGGGAGATTATTCAGTGGTTGGTCTTCAAGTATTGGGGGTTGGGATCTGTCTACCCAGGGATCTCTGGTTTTGCTGTAGCACATAGGCATCCCGAATAGCGTAGCCTCAAATCCTTCACCCAGCCAGATTGGGATTTGAGTGTCGTAGTATCCATCATCTTCAAAAGTCTCGAAGTGGAATATCTTGGATTTTAGCCACCATTCCAGAAAGTATGCAGGCTCACTGTAATACCGTCCGACATCCATTCCGGTCATTTCCTGCGTAATATCTGTCCCGAGCCAGACGACAATTGGCGCTGCTCCTAACTCCTTGTAGGGTTTTGGGCACCCACGCCACTTGTCCAGGACAGTTGAGCGGTGCTGACTCCACATGTTTTTTGCAGCCGTATTCCGGGGTGAAGCTGTTATTTTAAGATATTTATCTATGAGCCTTTGAATCTGATGCAACTAGAGACTCTCCATCCTGTTTTTTGCACTAGCGACTATCCTGTCGATCTCACGGGATTTATCTTCCGGCAGGACATATGGGGTAGTTTGTTCAATAACCTGCAGGGCTCGTTCGTGCGCAGTATTAACCATATCAGGCACTTCCGAAGGATCCTTGCTCTTCGATCGGGAGAAAATCTGCGGTACCCAGACTTTTTCTCTGAAATTTGAGACGGTGTGGTCCGTATCCATAAAGAACCCACCTATCCCACGCTCTCTCACAAGGTCCACTGCATTATTCAGATCATTTTTATCGAACAGTCCCATGAAATGGTTTTGTCCCGCGCCGATATCCAGATCGATGAAAAGCTGTTCCATAGAGAAAATGTTGCCTGCTGCCAGAATACCAGCCGGGTAATTACTTTCCCCGCACATTGCAGCAATGGTTGATTTGTAAGTTCGCTCGTATGCTGCTGCCGTCCCGGGGATACAGGCGTCGATAAATCCTACACCCGTGCCGCATCTCAAGCCAAGGGATCGGAATACCTGAGCTACTGCGAGATCGACTGCGATAGCTTCGGGAGCTGAGAAGCAGGGATTGCCGGTCCTGGGTTCTATTGCTCCGGAAACCACACTGCATTCCAGAGGGCAGTCCGGATTGATGGCCTTTACACCGGTCCATACTCCAAGTATCTCAGCTATACCAGTAGCTGCACTGGCAAAGACTGTGATTGGTGCAGTTACTCCCAACAGAGGCATCGGCAGTATGTAGACCGGTAGCCCTTTGGCTGCAAGTGCTTCGATAACCTCTCCTTCCGGTTTCGATAGCTGCAGCGGAGGCATCGTATCGTTGATGTTAATAAAGACTGGATGGCTTTTATACCCATCAGATCCATCTCTTACTACTTCCCCCATAGCTACCAGGTATTCGAGTTGCCACGGGCTGATCAGAGCGGAGGCCCCTGGTTTTGAGGAGTGTTTGGCAATTGTCGCTGCACCCAGAATAGGCATAAGCTGAGGCGGAGTATTGTTGCCATTCTTATCGATGACGCAGTGCACGCCGTTTCCAGCCGAGATAATCTGAGGGATTCCTTCGGCTAAATGCAGCATCCTGATCAAATCGTCTTCTGTCGAATAACGGACTGAATCGGTTTTGTAATCATAGAACAGCGGACATCCACCACCGAGACTCACTTGAAAATCCGGAGCTGTCTTCATAAAAGGAGTATGCCAGCTGAATGTAATTGTTCCCTCAGCTGAGGCTGTGTCTCCTGAGCAGCGTTCCCTTCTTGCTGAATCCTCAGACACTGCACGGCTAATGGTTTCCTCGATCAGCCTGGCTGGATACTGGACGATTTGAGTAGATTCATCAACACAGGCTCCTGAAAGTGAGAGTGCTTTTCTGAGCTTTTCAGACTCAATTCGCATGCCGGGGTCTTCGAGCAGCTCCATTGCACATCTTAGCAGGGAATGCATTTCATCCTCTGTCATTAAGGTTGTGAATATATTAAGTGGTTTCAAGAGTTTGATCTCCGCAATAATTTCCAGTCATCTGCACTGTAATGTTGATCTTTAGCCGATTTTAATTTTTGACAAGATTAACAAGATTGACAAGAATGGATCGCATAATCGTGTTAATCCCAAAATCTTATTAATTTTGTTCAGACTTTCCTAAATTCTACTCCCATGTATTTGCACGCTTTTTCCAGGACTGGCAGGTGGTCTCCGTAGCTTATGGCGAAGTGGTGGAAGCCTCCCAGGCGGCAGAATTTGTCGTAGGCTTCGAAGAAGTCGGCGTCTTTGAAGCGGAAGTACATCTGCACTGTTGCGGTGGGGCGAAGTGTCTGTTCGAGTGATTCTCCCAGACCCGCGACCATTATCCATTTGCCATCGATATAGGTTAAGCAGGCATATGTTACATCACCTGGCTTCATCAAGTATTCATAAGAAACTCCACATCCTCTGGCACCCGGGTAGCACGGATGGGCTTTGGCGCTGACTTTTGAACCTTTGGCAGCATCCAGAAGATTACCCTGTCCGCAGTGGGAGAGCATTGCGTAACCATTTTCATAGTCCTGAGTGTAGAACTCCAGGAATGTTACGTCATTTGCTATATTCTGAAGCATGAGGGCAGCGAGAGCTGTGTGGACATCGCATTCACATGTAACCGGAATGCCCTGTTCAGTAAGAATTGTGTTTGCATGGCAGGGGACAGTTCCTATGCGATCATCAGCAACCAGAAGCTGGCAGAGTCCGGCGATTGCACTGAGACTGTCCTTCTCTACTATCTTTTGGATGGCAACCGAGAGCTGGGCTGATGCACATATCTCATCTTCCGCGATACCATCAGGTGTGCATCGGCTCTTTACTAACTGAGTCTCTGCCTGTGTGGCTTCTTTCGATACTTCTGCAAAAGCTGCTGCAATGGCGTTAATTTTCATCGGGACAAGCGTGGTTCCGAACTTGCCGGGTATCAGGGACTCATCCGCAGAGATCGCAGAAATGCCGGGGTAGCTTCTCCCGAGGACACCTATCCTGGCAGTCCTGAGGAACTTGCACACTGCGGATGCTTTGATAAGGTTGCCCAGTTTATAGTATAAGTTTTCATCATCAATCCCACCGCTGACCAGTTCGTAGTCCAGACCATTTTTGATAAGGACATTGGTCATAGTAGGTATGCAGGCAACGGCGTTGTTTTCCATTGTCTGTCCGAAATCGCAGTCGTCGGCAATGGTTGTCCGGGGGGCTGTGTTGAGTATAACAAGTGGGGCTGACTGGCCACTTGCGAGTGCGAGCATCACAGTATCAAGTGTATAGTTGATGGGCCAGACAAGCATAATGTCAGCACCCGATGTTCTGATCCACTCCCGGACTTCGACAGCCTCAGCTTCATCTCCGACGATCCCATAATTATGGACATTGGCGTATTCACTGAGTCTATCCGTGATTCCCTGAATCAGGGGCGAGTAGAGGGACATATCTCTGACTTCTTCAACATCCAGAACAGCATCAAATCCGCTCATAGTTGTCTGCACGAATGCCAGTTTGGGTTTAGTATATTGTGTTGTCATTTATATCACTCCTGTTGGTTATATAGAGCTCTGTCTGTATTTTGATATCTGGGATTCAGGCAGGCTGGAAGCCTGCACCACAATATTAGAAATGTCCTTTTAGCGCTTGGTAGATTTCCTGGTATTTTCTGAATCCTGTTTCGTAGATCGCACGGTTGGCTGGATTGGGATTGTATGTATCTTTGAATTTGATGAACCTTGAACTGCAGGTGCTTTCAAATGACGGGTATGCGCCAATTCCTACTCCGGCTATCAGTGCGGCTCCCAGGGATGCGGTGTCCGGTATGTCCATTGTGGTTACCGGGATCCCGCAGACATCGGCTTTGATCTGGTTCCAGAGCGGACTCTTAGATCCGCCGCCGGCACTCCGCAGGCAGTCAGCTGCAATTCCGGCATCTCTCATTTTCTCTATGTTTGCACGTATCTGGTAAGCAATGGACTCCAATACTGCCCTGATGAAATGTGCTTTGGTATGCCCTGCGTTGATTCCGAAGAAGACTCCCCTGGCGCTGGAATCCATTTCCGGGAATGCTGCCCCTACAAGGTGAGGTAGCAGAAGCAGTCCTTCGCTGCCCGGGATGATTTCAGCTGCCTGAGCAGTCATCAATTCGAATACACTGCAATTCTTTTCAGCTGCTTCAATAGACTCCCCAGCACCGAACTGACTGGTGAACCACTCCAGAACAAGCCCTCCATTGGCTGACCATGGCATCAGGAACCAGTTACCTACTGCAGCATGGTAGTAAACAGGTAACCCGGTTTTGAGATATATGTCCAGGCTGCCGGATCCGGTGGCTCCAAGGGCTAATGCAGTGCCTGTGGACTCGGTGACAATACCAGGCACAGAGTTTCCGGCTCCTACTGCTCCAACCATCTGGTCCATTGCACCAGCTACAACTACTGCGTGTTCTGAAAGTCCGGTCTGCTCTGCGGCTTCATTGCTGACGTTGCCTATAACAGCGCCTGTTTCCAGAACCTCAGGCAGCATGTCTCGCTTAATATCAAGATACAACAGCATCGGACCGAACCAGTCTCTAGTCCTGATGTCGTAGTAGTATGAGTCTCCCGCGATTGTTATGTCGGTGACGAATCTTCCGGTGAGTTTGTATGCCAGGTAGTCTTCAGTCATTGCAAAGTATCTTGCTTTTGCATACACCTCAGGTTGATGGCGCTTTATCCAGAGCATCTTTACGGCAGGCCAGTAGGCATCAAATGAAGGCTGGCCTGTAACCTGATACATCAGCTGATCCCCAAATTGCTCCCGCAGTATCTCTGTTTCCTCTGTTGCGCGGACATCGTGCGCCTGTATTGTTTTGCGGACAGGCTTGAAGTTTTCATCCAAAGGTGCAAATGTCTCCCCCTGGACCGAAAAAGAGATAGCATCAATACGCTTGAGGTCGACACCTTTCTCGCTGGACAGTGTAGCAAGGAGAGTTTTGAGTGCCTCCCAGTAGGTGTCCATATTCCGTTCCAGGTGGTCGGGTTGGTCACCGATCCAGCTCTCGGTATATGCGAGACCTTCAGTCAAGATGAACCCGCTGTCTTCGTCGATCAGTGTGCATTTGAGTGCAGACGACCCTAAGTCAATCCCCAACAGGAGCGGCATGTGTGTAACCTCCAACTATTTGCAAAACGTTCTCCCACCATCCACAAAGATTGACTGGGCTGTGATGAACCCGGCAAGATCAGATGACAGATATGCCACCAGATTGGCAACATCTTCCGGAGTGCCCAGATGCCTCAGCGGTGTCTCTTTGGCAAGAGCCTCTCTTTTCTGGGGATCGGGATGCCTTGAGCAGAGTAGATCGGTCTCAATCAGTGATGGGTGGATCATATTGACCCTTATTCCATCAGGCCCCAACTCCCGCGCAAGGCCTCGCATAAGACCTTCCAGCCCAGATTTAGATGCGGCGTAGTGAACGCCGCCACCCGAGCCTGCAACAATTGCAGCGGAACCGATTAGTACGATTGATGCACATTTCGATTTACGCAGCCAGGGCAAGGCAGCTTTGACGCTGTTGAATGTGCCGGTAAGGTTGATATCGAGTATACGGTTCCATTCGGCATAGTCCAGATCGTCTATTCCTGCCAGGCTTGTAGTTCCTGCACTTGTGACCAGTATGTCTATTCCACCGAATTTCTCAGCTAAACTTTCAACGGCACTTTGCAACTGTTGGATGTCTGTTACGTCTGCTGCAAGAGAGAGTGCATTTCCTCCATCTGAGATAATGCCGTCTGCGACGACCTGTGTGTTTCGCGGCCCGAGGACTCCGACGTTTGCCCCGGCTGTAGACAAGACTTCGCATGAACTCCGTCCAATTCCCCTTGCAGCGCCGGTGACCAGGGCTGTTCTTTCAGTAAGATCAATATTTAGCATATCTAGCTCCTCAACACGGCATTGAGAGACTTTTCAAGCACAACTAATACCTCATCTGCTTCACTTTCATTGATTATCAGTGGAGGCTTGATCTTGAGCAGGTTCTTACGGACACCGGCCAGTCCAAACAGCACGCCGCGAGGCATTGCATCGTTTCGAATAGCTGCAGTCTGTTCGTTGAGCGGTTCTTTGGTATCGGGGTCTTTTACAAACTCTACGCCTATGTGTAGCCCAACCTGCCGGATATCACCTATCTCAGGATACGATTTCTGAAGCTTGACCAGGCCTTCTTTGATCCGAGCGCCGATTTTATTGACGTTGTAAAGGATGTTGTCCCTCTGGATGATCTCAATCTGTGCGAGGGCGCCGATCTGTGCCAGGGACGAATTTGCGAACGTGTGAAGTTCTTCGGAATCTGGGGAGAACCCCTCGAAGCCGTCCTTCAGCACTGTCGACCCTAACGGTAATCCACCGCCAATTGCCTTTCCGAACGCCATAACATCCGGAGTAACCCCATAGTGCTCTGCGGCAGTAACAGAACCGATGCGCATGTAGGTCTGTATTTCATCAAATATCAGTGGTATGCTGTATTGGTCGCATATCCGGCGGACTTCTTTTACGTAGTCTTTGGGGCAGGGGATCTGACCGGCGCTGGCTTGTATCGGTTCCATAATGAACCCGGCCGGGGGGCCATTGACTCCCTTTTGAATAGTGAGTTCCAGCATCTTTGCACACATAAGTCCGCATTCGCCCTGTTTCAGTCCAAAGTGGCAGCGGTAACAGTACGGATTAGGAACTCTGATAAAATTCTGTGTAAGCGGTAGAAACCTGCTACCTCCTACATATGAACCATTTGAAGCAGTCGAGACCCACGACGCTCCCATTGTACCCAGTGTGGTGCCGTGATATCCGTCCCACAGGGACATGAAATGGCTGGAACCGGGACGATTTTTGATCGCCAGTTTCATCCCCGCTTCCAATGCCAACCCACTACTGGGACAGAATGATACCCTGTTCATTCCGTCAGGCATAATGTCAGTCAGTATTTTAGCGAGATGGAGCCTGGGAAGTGTGTCGAATCCCTGGTGCACATGGGTCATCCGATGTGCCTGAGTGTTGATTGCATCCCACACTTCTTCATTGCAATAACCCAGGTAAAGTGCCCAGCTCTGGGAGGTGCAGTCGATATAGCCATTGCCATCTACATCCCATACTCTAACACCTTTACCGTGGCTCAATACCGGACCACCGCGTGTGCCTCCGCCAACCATCAATTTCTTTCTGTAATCTTCAATCATTTCAGTGGATATGGAGTCCATAGCTGAAAAGATAGTTTCAGCTGCGCTGCGGTTTGTGTCCATGTAATTATTTCCTCTAGCGCGCATTATTCGTGATTGACTCACTTTCGCCCCTACTGCCGGTCGAAAGCAGAGTCTGGTGAATAATGCGCGCTGGTCAATTATTGCTGTTAATTGCGCCTATTGCTACTGCGCATCTTCATTACTGCTGCAGTCACTTTGTTCTTCATTATTACTGCATCATCCTGTTTTCTGAGTGCTACTGCAACGCAGATTATATCCAGCAAGGCGTGTTGGGCGAGTCTTGCGGATACGGATTCGTCATCCAGTATGATACTGGGTTTGGTCGGCGGAGTCACAAGAGATATATTACAAATCCTGGCAAGTGTAGACCCGTGCGAACCGGTGAGGCATATGACTTTAACGCCTGCTTCTTTAGCCAGTTCGACAGAGTCTATCACGTCTCTGGCTTCTCCGGAGTATGAGACAGCGAATGCGATATCATCAGGGCCGATCAATGCTGCCTCGACCGCCTGCAGGTGTCCGTCTGAAGCCATACTTGTTCTTATACCGGATCTTCTGAGTCGATATGCAAGGTCCATAACAACTGGAAGAGAGGTTCCTACACCCAGAACTAATACGTTTGCTGCCGAAGTAATCAGGCTGACAGCATCCTCCATGGCAGGCAATTCCAACTGTCGCAGTGTCTGGGTGAGTATATCGGAGTTGATTGCCATGACTTTTTCGGCGATGGATTCCAGTGAGTCTTCTTCCTCGACATCGGCATGTTCATATGGAAGAGCGCTGGATGGTGTTCCAAGTTCAGCTGCAAGCGTCAGCTTAAAATCAGTATAACCCTTGTATCCAATGCTCCGACAAAACCTGACAATAGTAGCCCCGCTGACTCCTGCGCGTTCACTGAGTTCAAAGACTGTAGTGTCCCTTATTGCCTCAGGAGAGCTGCGGATTGTATCTGCAACTCTTTTCTCCGCTGCATTCATATCCGGATAATGGGTTATTATGCTTCTGAGAACTAGCTTGTTGTCCTGTACCATACGATCTCCATCGGCTGCGTAAAACGTTGTTTCATGATAAGTGAGCTTGTAGTGTTGTGTCAATAGGTCGCGGTGAATAATGTGAAATATTGTTTCACTAAATTGTGGGTTGGCAGAATGAATGGTAAGGAGGTAATGGCGGTTCCTAGGTTGAATATCTCAGAGATATCATTTTTGGAATTCTGGAGATATGTAATGCAGTTATTTTTCAAAACAGCAATTGTCGGGTTATTGATTCTTGTATGGTGTGCCAGTATAGGATCCGCTGAGAGCAGGTCCTTTTATGCTGGTTTCAATGGAACGGCTGATGCTGTCAGCTCTGCAGGAAACTCTAAGCCTGCCCCAGTGTCTACGGATTTTACGTTTGCTGATGGGATATCCGGGAAGTCGATTGTTTTGGGACCGGCATCATTGTCTTATGCAGCAAAAGGCAATATAGATCCTGTGCAGGGGAGTATATCTCTCTGGATGCAGCCTCAGAACTGGGACAGCAATACCAAGGGATTAATTCCTATATTCTGGCTGGGGAGTTCGCACGGGTATTATATCCATTACTATCTCTACTACAACTTCACTGCCAGCGGGGAGAAGATGCTGACGTTCCGCAGCAGGCTGGATGCTAATTCAAATGCTGAAAATGTCATCCAGGAAGAAGTCAACAGAGTCCTTAAGAACTCAGAGACTGTTTTCTCCAAGAATGACTGGACACACATTGTCTGCACGTGGACGACCTGGGAGCTTTTTATCTATGTGAATGGGCAACTCTTTGGGCGCTTACCATATTCCATGCCTGTCCAGGTTCCACCGCTGAAAGAGGATGAGCGGATATGGATTGCTGACAATACGTTTTGGGATATAAACGGAGATTTTGTGACTAAAGTGGATGAGCTGGAGATATTCAACAAGGCACTGACAGCAGATGAAGTCAAGGTGATGTACAGCTCCCGAAAGTCCTCACTGAAAGCTCAGGTTGTGCCAGGAACTATACCTGTTCCGAAGTCTCCTGCAAAACCAACCATTGACGGTAAGCTTGATAAAACGGAATGGGCAGATGCTACGCGGGTTCCAGTCAATAAACTCTTTGCGCACTCATCCTTCGCTTCGATACCTGCGTGGTGCTATTTGAAATATGATCAACAGAGCTTATATGTTGCGTTCGAAGTCAAACACAACTCTCCTCTCAAACTGACTGGTAAAGGCAGGGATCTAGAGCTTTTTTCCGGGGATGAAGCGGAGATTACCCTTAGAACGCCAAACGAGCAGGGATATTATCAGTTTGCGGTTGCTCCGAATGGCGCTTATGCATACAGCAATGGGGGAGAATACCCTGAGGCAAGGGATTGGAAGTGGAAAGGATCATTCAAAAGTGCTGTAAGTCGTGAAGCTGGTGTCTGGTATGCGGAGATGGTTATTCCGTTTGCTGATCTTCTGGCAACTCCTGAGGCTGATAAACCGTGGCTGGTACAGTTGGGATTGCACAGAGCTGTGGAGGACAGTCTGGGCGGGGTATCGGAACGTTGGGTAGCTTATGGCGGTGGAGAGGATATGTACCAAAGACCCTCCAGTATGGCTAGTTTATATTTCTATCCCGATGGCACCGCAGTGCGGGTTGAGGATATGGGAGATATCAATGCAGGCCGGCTGAATGCTTCGGTCTCAGGCAGAGGAGCAGACTTAACAGCCAGCATTAATATCCTGCATCCGGAAACCAAACCTGCCTTGTCTGACGTTGCATTGAAAGCGAAACCAACTGTTCTGAAAATAAATGATTCAGTGTTGGGAGAAGGTTTGCTTCGTTTATCGGTTACTAAAAAAGATAAAGCCGATCCGGTGTTCATGTATAATGCCCTCTACTATGCCAAAGCTCCGCTGGTTATATCATCTGTTTGCCATGCCAAAGCTGGAGTTTTGGATATCATTACGGATATGTCAGGTGCGAGCGATTTGATCCAGCGCAAGATAAAGTCCGGTAAGATGACCGGCACGGCAACTTTGGTATCGATCAAGGATGGAAAAGTATTCGGCAAATTGGTATTCGATCAGACCAAACTCCAGGCGACTGTGCATATGAAGTTTAAAGACCTTCCTGTTGGCAAATATGATATCCGGGTGTCTTTGACAGACAAACAGGATACATTGAAAGCAAACATTTCATTTGAGAAGCCTAATGCGGTTTTCCTGACTGCTAAAGCTGGAGTTGATAGAACAGTTCCTGCTCCCTGGAGTCCTGTGAAAGCCTCCGGAAACACGGTCAGTGTTTGGGGGAGAGATTATGTATTTGGGGATGGACCATTTGTTGCTAAAGCTACGAGCAATGGCAAGAGTGTAATCAATAGACCTGCAGAGATGAATGCAACCATCGCCGGAAAGGTCAGGCGGTTTGTTGCTGTAAATGAGAAACTTGCTGACAACGGGCAGGATAAGGTAATTCACACCGGCAAATGTGAGCTTTCCGGCGGCGGGTTGACTATGCTCTGGCAGCGGACGGTGGAGTTTGACGGGATGATCCGTTACGATGTGAGTTTAGTTCCTGGCAAGAGTCCGGTCAAACTGGATGCTCTGGAGTTTGAGATGCGGGTGCCTATGGAAGCTGCTATGTTCCTTCTCTCTCCGCAGTATCTCTCTGACTGGGCTAAGACCAAAAAACACAGTGCTGCACCTGGGGATTCTATATGGTTTGCCGGCAGAAACAGCGGGATGGAGTTCTTTACTGTGTCCGATGCCAACTGGGTCTATAAGGAGAACAGCAAACCAATCAGTGTGTATCAGGATGGGGATGATGCTGTCATTAAGTGCCGGATTATCTCCGGACCGGTTAATGTGACTAAGAAGCTCAGTTATACACTTGGGATGATGGCCACTCCTTTTAGACCAGAACGGCCTGACCGGAGGAGCATTCATGCAGAAGGATGGGGTAGGCCGACAAGGCAGAACCTGCAGTGCTATACACAGTATGCACAATCCCAGAGGATTCAATGGCCGAATGGTGTGATATTGACTGACATGTTGAATGAAAAATCCGGTCTGGAGGAGCTTGCATGGTGGAAGAGCAGGGGAGTGGGAGTGTCCCCATATACCCTGGACGGCAACACAGCAGACAATAATCCTTTCTATGACTATTTCGGAGTTGATTGGGCACTGTTCAATAATGGCAGGGAGGCGCCGAAATCATTCAGGATGAGTCAACCCTGGCTCACGCAAAATGGTCAGGATTTCTATATGTGCAGTTCAGCCTGCGTCAATAGCACCTATGCGGACTTTTTGACATGGTGCACCCAGCATTACCTCACTAAATATCCATTCATCGGGACATACAACGACGGCGGCGGAGGCTCATCCAGCCCCTGTGATAGTCCATCCCACGGGTGCAAAGTAATTGATGCCTTTGGTCGTGAAGCCAAGACCTACAATTATCTAGCAGCCAGAGAGATCAACAAGAGGCTCTATAAGATTGTCCGCAAGCTTCGTCCGAACGGTTTCCACTGGGTGCACAATGGAGCACTGGGGATGCCTTTCATGACTTCGCTGTGTGACATCCAGTATATGGGAGAGGACTATTTGAACTCAGCCCCGGCAAACGCCAGGATCTATACCGATGAAGAGGACGCCCTGATGAAGTGGCAGTCCCAGCACAATGGCAGCCTGAAAGGGACTGCATATATATTCTCCGGTCTATCGCGTCCGAAGCCAGAGGACAATACCTATCCACCAGCAAATCCTGACCTCTGGCGTCCGTTGTTTACAATGGCATTGTTGCACGATGTTATGCTGGACGGAGCCTGGATGTATGGCCCTACAATTGATAAGATATGGCGAATTGTGGATGTTACAGAACTGGACAAGGCGGAGTTTGTGGGATATTGGGAGAACAAAGAGATCACCTCCGACAACCCTAAAGTGCTGGTCAGTTACTACAAATGGCCGGGGCAGGGGAAGCTTCTGGTTATAGCAGGCAATCCGAGTCCGGAACCGCAATCTGCCAGGATTCAATTCAAAGGGAGTTTAAATGTGCCAATGACGGACGCGACGGACATGTGGCTGGATAAGCCTATTGACATGTCCGGGGGTATATCTCTTGTTGACAGGGACTTCAGGGCGATATTATTAAAATGGTAGTGGTTTGATAAATGTGATTGGGAGCTTGTCGCAGAGCAGGGACGCCATTTAAGCATTTTTTTGGCTGCTTTAGTTTATAATCAAAAGGAGAATGGACATTGTCAATTAAACCTCCGTGTGGATTAATTCTACACGGAGGCAAATGATGAAAAACCAGGCTGTTTATTCAGTTGGGTAAAATGCTCGAGTTTCAGTATTCACTTCGCCATCATTCCATACTCTATTCTTATTTAACCATTTTACATGGCCATCAAAATAACATACGACAATTCCATCAGAGTGGACGCCTGTAAATACATGGGTAGTTAAAGCATTTGCATTACAGGTCCAGTTTCGGCATTCAGTTAGCCAACCTCTTGGGCCTTCAACACCAATATGGTTAGAATCGGCTAACATGAATTTATCAGCGGGTTTGGTTATTGATGCCATTGTAACACCACTGGTGCTATTCATTAATAACGAGCAGGTTGAATAGGTTGGACACACATCATAATGAACACGCTGATAATCCCAGTTCTTGGTCACAGGTCTATCCGGGCAGTTGAAAACATCCCAGTTTTTTGTATATGGTACAACTAATGTTGGCCACATTATCCATGGTGGAGTCTGACCCCAGTAATTAGGTAGTGCAGGATAGTTTTCATCATAATCCTGTGCATACATATTAAAGGAACTTGAGATTTGCCTTACATTGGACACACAAGTTGCCTGCCGCGCTTTTTCACGGGCTTTCGCAAAGACAGGGAAAAGAATCGCTGCAAGTATTGCTATGATAGCAATGACTACGAGCAATTCAATGAGAGTGAAACCTTTTTTCTGCTTCATTGAGTTTCTCCATTTCATTTTTTGATAGATTTACTAGTGTCAGAAGTTTGTATTTCAAGTATTTAACAACCATTTATAGGTTACTTAATACTACACAACGATTTACCCCTTTTGTTATTCGCAAATTACCCTTAAAAGCTTTGTATTCTTCTGTTTGACTACTTAGCCAGTTTCATAGACTCATAGAACAAGAGTAAAGTTAACAGGTTTTGTATCCAATGCAGTTAAAAATTGCACATTAATCACTTGATGGTATAATTGCTAGTTGTTGTTTATATGGGAGCATATATTGGTATCCTGTGTTATAATATTTAAATACGTTATTGATTAATGTCATTAATCAATAACGTAAAACATTAGCTGATTGTCACTATTCATTAATGATGAGCAGAGCCTTGTATTGTATGGCTTAATTGATAACATATTGTATATTATTGAGGCAATAGAATGCAAGTCATTGAAGCGTATCATATTCATGCATGCTATTTAACATGATCGCTTAGCCCGCATTATTAATGATTGACTCAGCTTTTGCCCCAACTGCCGGTCAAAAGCGAAGCTTCATGAATAATGTGGGCTAGCTGCGATTAATATATAGGATATGTAAATATATCATTATCCAAAGGGATTCCACCCATGGGCATTAAGATCACATTATATCTCTTCATTCATTTACAGTAGGCATAATTGTGTTTTTCTACACCCGTGAGAACTATCTGTTTTCAGTAGATTCTATTTAGTCAGACATTACAAATCATGTGGGCCAGGAACAAGCTTTTGGTTACAAGCAAAATTAATCCTGACCCACAATCTGCCAGGCTTTAATTCTAAGGGAACTTAAATGTGCCGGTAACGGACGCAACGGACATGTGGCTGGATAAGCCTATTGACATGTCCGCGGGTGTATCTCTTGCTGATAGGGACTTTAGGGCTATATTGGTAAAGTGGTAATGGTTTGAAATTGTAATTGGGAGCTTGGATAGCTGCCCTTCGACTGCGCTCAGGACGAACGGAGGGTTGAGCATCCCGTCCGTCCTTCGACTAACTCTGATCGTACGGAGGGTAGTTGTGGCTGATTCTGTTTCGGGTGTAATTGCAAATTACACCCGAGCGGTTTGCTCAACCTTCCGTTCGTCCTGAGCTTGTCGAAGGGCGGACGCAGGGGACGCTATTTGGGAGTTCTTTTTCGCGTGTCTAGCGTGATTAGCGGTTTATTTAAAATGGAGAGTAAACATGACTATAGATAACACTGCAATTATTCCTGTTCCGAAGCTGGAGGAGGATTCTTATGACTGGTATGCGCGGCATGCTGAGGTTTTGAGGATAAAAAACGGTATTAATCCGGAGATTGTGATGATTGGGGATTCTATTACACATTTCTGGGGTGGGGAGCCTGACAATCCTATCAAACATGGGGAGAACAGTTGGCCTGAGACATTTGGGGATATATCTGTTTTGAACATGGGATTTGGTTGGGACAGGACTCAGAATGTTTTGTGGCGGTTGGAAAATGGTGAGTTTGATGGGCTGCACCCCAATAACATTGTGCTGAACATAGGCACTAATAACCTGACAGGCACAGAGAATGCCAGAGAGAACACCCCCGCGGAAATCTGCGAAGGCATTGTAACCATTTGCTATAAATTGTATTCGATGTCTCCTGAAAGCCGTATTATTGTAATGGGAATATTTCCACGTGGAGAGTCTTCCAATGACCCATTCCGGAAAACCATTTCCGCAGTAAACACCCTCCTTGCTGAGAACTTTATGGCAATTCCCAGTGTAACGGTGCTGGATATCGGTGAGTCCTTTTTGCAGTCCGATGGAAGCTTGTCTCCTGAAATAATGTTTGATTTCGTTCACCTGACTCCGGCAGGGTATGCAATCTGGGCTAAAGCTTTGGTTGATGTCGGAGTGATTGGCAGATAGTAATAACTTGCAGAAATCAGCGTTAGTATTGGAATTTCTCGCCAACTTCCTGTTCGGACTTCGGGCGACCGCAGAGGGATCGCCCCTATAGGTCAACATATGCGAAATTATAAACGCGAACTTACGCAAGTAGGTAGTAGTATATGAAACTCCCTTCTTGTAAATCCTGAAAATCTTGTTAATCCTGTCCAAAATATCCTAACGGAGAAATGTATGAGAAATCAAAGGGTTTTGTTTTTATTCCTGGCATTATTTATCATCGTTCCCGCTCTGGCATCTGCTAATAGTGCTGGTATATCTGAATCTTCTACACAATGGATCCTGAGTAATAACCGGATGTCGGTAGGGATTTCCAGAAAGACCGGGGAGATTCTATTCATAAAGAACCAGTCAATTGATATGCTTGAAGGTTCAGCCTGTGCCGGCATTGTCGATAAGGTTTCCGGAGCAGCTTTCAAAGATGCAGACATGTTGATCGGTAAATCTAAGGTTGTTTCCGGTAATAATTCATCCAGACTGACTGTCCAGAAGGCATATGGTCAGGACTACTCTATGCTCTGCAAATATACTATCGATCAGGACTCATTTCGTATTGATTATGAAGTCTCTTGCGCAAGTTTATCACCCCGAGAGGTGAATATCGACTTTAACTTCCCGATGGCCTCTCAGAGGTTTGAGAAGGTCTTCTGGCCGATGGTCGGGGCTCCATTTAGCGTCCGTAATCCGGGTGTTCCTAAACTTCTCTACAGGTATGGGATATTGGTACCGGAAGCAAGTGTTTATAACTCTGTCAGCGATCTCGGGATGAGTTTCGTAGCGCCTATCGATTTACCCAAGCCAGGATTTGCGTATGAGTGGCTGGGTGAGTACCCTCACAACACTATGTCAGCACAATACTTTTATCTCGCTTGTGGCGGAAAAAAGACTGCTAAGGCATCAATATATATCCTCTGCCACGAAGGCGACTGGCGGTCCGGTATGGGGTGGATGGTGGAGAAGTATCCCACCTATTTCCGTGCATCCGGCAAAGAAGTCCCCAAGGGTGAAGGGCCGATGTCGATACTCTACTCTACTACATCGGATGACACTGCTCTGAGTTATGCCGCCAAAGGGATCAAGTGGCTGGAATACCAGTATTGCTTCCCGTTTTACGGAATGTACGCTCCAAAGTCGGATAGCTGGAATGTCATTGCAGACAGCGACAAGGTGAGTCTGGCAGACTGGGAAATGAACGACAAGTTGTACGGTGCCCAGTTCAGCAAAACTATCATGGAGAACAAGATAGATATAGCTCACAAGAGCGGGATAGCAGTGTACCTGTACTATCAGATTGCCGATGTCTGGCATCAGTATGCTGATAAATACTACTCGGAGGATGTTGCCAGAGATGAGAAGAATGAGCCACTGCCCGCGTTTACACTCTGCCGGTTGATGAACTCGGACCCGTCCCTGAAATGGGGTAAGGATATCAGGATTCAACTGAATGACATGTTGAAAGACTACAAGGGAATAGATGGAATCCTGTGGGATGAGTTGTTCTATGTGAATTTTGACTTCGCACACGATGATGGGATCTCGATGCAAGGCACGAGACCTTGTTACCAACTGGCATTTGCAACAGAAAAGGCGCTGGCAGATATAGCTCCAATCGTCCACAAGAAAGGGCTGGGGATCTGGGGCAATGTGGCATCGAGTGTAGAGGTTATTAAGGGCGTCGATGGCTTGTTGATGGAATGCCCGGATTCTTATGCCGAGACCATGCAGTATTTGACTGTCGCGAAACCGATGTGCCTGCTTGCTTATGACAAAAATGCCAAAGAGGCTGAAAACAAGCTCAAAAGGTGTCTGCTTTTCGGGGCTTTTCCTTCAATAACAGAGGAACAATTCCCAAGAGACAATGAATCCCGCCGGTTGGAGAAGTGTTATAAACCAATGATCGATCTGTTTGAGGGTCGGGAATGGGTTTTGTCTGCGCATGCCTTGAAACTTCCGGATACTGTGCGGGGGAATATATTTAAGAATGCGAAAAACAACTATCTGGTGACGGTGGTATCTCAGGATGCGTCCCAGACAGACAACTCACCAAGGATAGTGACTCAGGTCCCGGTTACTATATCAATAGCTGATGCATCTGAAATCAAGAGTTGCTATATGCTAAATAGTGAACAGGAAGGTCCTACGACTATTCCATTTACCAGGGGCATCGGAAACAGAATAAACGCTGTGATACCAGTGCATCATGTAGCTTCTATGCTGGTGTTTAGTAGGTGAATTTGTAAGAGTTCAGTGTTAATGTGTAACATAATAAATTTCCGTTCGTCCTGAGTAGCGCGAAGCGCGTATCGAAGAATGGACGGAAATTTACTCGCAAATATTGAACTATTACATAAAATTTGCTTTCATGAAAGGACATTTGAGATGAGTAGTAGTTCATATCAGATCGGAACTTTTTGTGTTGATGTGACCCCTCCTATTGGGCACGCACTGTGCGGAGGTCTCATAAAGTCGGCTTTGGGGGTCAGGGATCCCTTGTCAGCACGGGGATTTGTGATAACTGGACCTGAAGAGCCAATCGTTGTGGCTATCTTTGACTGGTGTGAACTTCGAAATGATGGTCATCGTCGGACGCGCCAGGTGATTGCGGATACGGTCGGTACCACACTGGACCGGGTGATGGTATCGACTATCCATCAGCATGATTCCCCTATATTCGACTTGTATGCAGAGAATCTGCTGCATGAATATGGTATCGACGGTTTGTTTTGTGACACTGATGTCTTTGAGGATCTGATATCCCGTGTTGCACTTGCTGCGAAGGAAGCCATATCTGCAGCATTACCGTTGACACATATCTGCACAGGGCAAGCCAAAGTTGAACAGATAGCATCCAATCGCCGCATTCCCGGCACTGGTGTGAAGATCAAAGCGTGGAGAGGCTCTGCTATATCTGCAGCCTCAGACCTAAGGAATGACCCTGAGGGGCTTATTGATCCATACTTGAAATTGATAGTCTTCAAAAGTGGAGACAGACCAGTAGCTGCATTGGACTGCTATGCCACTCATCCTATGAGCTACTATGGTGTTCGCATGGTCAGTGCGGATTTTGTCGGGGATGCACGGGCAGTTTTGGGAATGGAACATCCTGAGACTCTTATCATTTATGCCAACGGATGCGGCGGTAACATTGCTCCTGGAAAATACAACGTTGGCAATGAGGAATCCAGGCAGGCGATGACAGGAAGACTGGCTGACGCTATGCGCTCTGCGTGGGAAACAATGGAGAGCAGACCAGTGGAGTCGGTATCGGTTCATAGCACAAAAATCGACTTCAGAACACTTGTCCCTGATAATTTTACTGAAGAGTTCTTCAGAAACGAGCTTGCAACGTTACCAGTGGATGTAGACAGAGAGTATCTGGAAAACATGCGCGACAACGGCACCGATGACTATATGCGTTACTGGAACGCTGCAGAAGGACTGAGCTGGTTGAAATCACTTGAAGAGGATGCAGCCGGTATGGTCTCTTGTCTGGATTTCGGAAGTGTCAAAATTGCCGGACTTCCGGGTGAGTCATTTGTCCAATACCAGCTTGCAGCCCAGAAGCTTCGTCCTGATGCATTTGTATTGGTGACTGCATACGGAGACTGCGCTACCGGGTACATTCCAGTCGATTGTGCATGGGGTGAAGGAGGGTTTGAGGAGACAGCAAGCTATGTAGGCCCGGGGGTAGAGATGAAAATGATCAATGCTCTGGCTGAATTGTTGGATGCTTCACCTGAGAACTACGTTCCCACGCAGGCCAGAGATCTGACTCCCGAAGAGAAGAGATGGCCGTATAAGAACGAATTCTAGGCCTGTATGGTTCATTCCCCTCCGGGCAGGGGGAATTAATGAAGCTGAATGAGATTCTGTGGTAACAAGCATCTATGCCAAGAGTAGCTCGAACTACTATCTTTGATATGCCATATTTAATGTGGCAGTGGGGCTGTTGAAAAAGCCCCTTTTCACGCTCAGTTGTAATGAATCTCAATATTATCGGGAATCCAGAGCGAATCCTGGGTTCCCGATATGGCGTTTACTGCGATAATAGGCTGTTACTACACCTATATAGCTCCATACCAGGAGTATGAAGCATATCATGCAACCTGGTAGCGGGGTTGGATTACTCGCCAGTTTTTTCAGGTTCATAACAACAGCTGTGAGATAGTCCTGGATTTGCACATTCCAGAGATTTCGCCTTACTGCTCTTCTCAGTCCGTGCTGGGTCTTTGCTTCCCCGTGTGCACCCTCAACTCGATATTTATGATGCTTGTAAGCTTCAAGCATCTGTTCATCCCAACCTCGCCGTTTCTTTCTCCTTGCCCGGAGTAAAGCAGGATAACCGTTAACTATATGTACACTCCTCGACTTACTCGTGGAGCTCAGACATTCGGCTTTTCTGGGACAATTTTGGCAGTCTTTTATATCTGCCCTATAGAAAAAACCATGCTTTGTCAAAGTTCTCTTTGTGAGTTTCTTTCCTTCAGGGCAGCGGACAATATCATGTTTCTCGTCGTATGAAAACCGGCAAAGAGGCATGCTTCCTTTTAATGGTGCCTTTTGTGGAGGAATGACAGGTGTAATATTCAGTTTTTCAAGCGTGGAATAGTTCGATCCACTTCCATAGGTCTTGTCACATGTTACTATGGTAGGTTTCTTCCCTACAGTTTTATCTACACGCTCTATCTGAGAGATAAACTCTTTACCCTCATTTATCTCACCGGTTGTCGCCTCAACATCAACTATAACCCCACACAAGTCATCCACTGCAGTATGTTGTTTATATGTCGGCTCAAGCCTCTGGTCGCTTCGGCTTGTTGCCATAGATGCATCAGCATCCGTTCGGCTTCGTTTCTTTATCTTACCCTTTGGCTTTTTGGTGCCTTTCTTGACGGTCTTTTTCGTATCGGTTGCATCCATATCCTCGGGCTCAGAAGCATCTTCACCAGGATTTTCTTCCTCTACAGCTTCAACATAGGTCGATACGAGACTTTCCCAGCTCACATCTGCACGAATCAGAGTAGCATCACAGTGGATCATATCACCTCCAACAAGACCTGCTTTTATACACTGCTTTACCACTCTCTCGAATATTTGTCTGAACCTGCCGGCTCCCCATCTGGTCCTTATCCTTGTTAAGCTACTGTGGTCAGGAATAATATGATCGAGTTCGTATCCGCAGAACCACCGGAAAGCGATGTTCACCTGAACTTCACGCATCAGCTTCCGGTCGTGGACTATACCGTGGAGAAACCCACAAAGCATCAGCCGAAGTGCCTTTTCAGTCTCAATGCAAGGTCTGCCCTGCGTCTCGTGGTAGCAATCCTTTACCACATCATCAAGCCATGACAACTCCAAAACTTTGTTCACTCTTACAAGAATATGGTCTTCTGGAATAAAATCTGAGAGCCTGCCTGCAATGAACATGCTCTCCTGTCTAATAGTCTTTTTACGATACATTATCCACCACCAAAGGATATTTTGCCTCTGATAATGAATTCTACATAGAGGGGTGGATTTCCTTTAAAATTGACCACTTTTTGTAGACTTTTTCAACAGCCCCTCAGTCCCTTTTTTTTCCTTTTTTCCACTCTTTCAGATTAAAGGTGGAGTTCCTCTTTCTCCCCCATTTTCCTGGCTTTAATAACATAAAGCACTACACCCGCTACACTATCAACTTCAATGACAGCGTTCGGTTCTATATGCCCTTCTATCGATTCTGCAGTCCATTCTTCACCACGAATCATTACACGACCTATCGGACTGAGCCAGGTCACCGCTCTACCATGCTGTCCGATAAGCGCTTCCATACCTGTTACTACAGGCCGACGACGGGCCTCCATTACCTTTCTACCCACCAGTAATAGGAACGATATCAGCGTAAGTGTCATAAGCGCAATCATCCAAAGGCTGACGTATACTGTTGGAAGTGAGGGTGACACCGGCCCCAGCGGAACAAACAGGAGCAGCGAACCCAGAACAAACGCAACAATAGCCCCAACTCCAAGCGCGCCGAACCCTTGAACAAATAACTCACCCACCAACAATGCAACTGCCAGAATCAGTAGGCCAATACCAGCCCAGCCGATGGGTAGTGATCCCAACGCCACAAAAGCTAAAACAAGGGATATCACCCCTACCAGACCCGAAACAAACGTGCCGGGATTATACAGCTCTGCGATAATCCCTATCACACCCAGGCTGAGAAGCAGGTAAGCGATGTTGGGATCGGTTATTATATGCAAGAGTTTTTCCAGCAGTGTCATTGGGATATTGACCTGCCTAACACCCAGAGTATTGAGTGTCACAGGACCTGAGGTTGTTGTGAGCTTTTTGCCATTGATCTGGCGCAGGAGATCCTGCTTGCTCCTTGCGACTACATCAATTACTCCCAAACGCAGAGCTTCCTCAGATGTTGCGGATACACTTTCCTTGACTGATTTCTCTGCCCATGTCGCATTACGACCTCTTAATACAGCCAGTGATCTGGCAAGAGCAGCAGCATCCTGAACAATCTTGGTGGACATCACTGCATTCTTATCTTCTCCCAAAGCTACTGGATGAGCTGCACCTATATTGGTGCCTGGAGCCATTGCGGCAATGTGGGCTGAGATTGTAATAAACATTCCTGCTGAGGCAGCGCGACCACCTGAAGGGGCTACATATACCACGACAGGCACTCGAGAACCCAGAATCTTTTTCGTTATCTCACGCATCGACGATTCTAGTCCACCGGGAGTATCGAGTTGCAGCACCAGCGCATTAGCCTTGTTTACTTCGGCTTCGGTTATGGCTCGCGAAACATAGGACGAACTAAGTACATTTATTACCCCATTGAGTGTCGCATTATAGATAACACCATCATTTTGAACAGACCAGGCAGGTGTCATAAGCAATGCAATGATCACGCACAACAACAATCGAATCAAGGCTTCTCGCCTCCAGTTGCACCCATCATTCCCTCACGGGCTCGTTGGGCCAGCGGCTCTATTAGTTTGGTGAGTTCCAGTGGAAGTACTATCTTGGTTGCTTCCGTCGCCCCCAGTGCTCGGAGTGCATCCAGATACTGCAGGCTCATTGTCTTACTGTCCACATATTGGGCAACTTCATATACTTTTTGCAGTCCAAGCGCCGCACCTTCCGCATTAAGCACTTTTGATTCGCGGTCACCTTCTGCACGCAGGACTATGGCTTGCTTTTCACCCTCTGCATTCAAAATCGCGGCTGCGCGTTCGCCCTCAGCAGTTCTAACAGCAGCTTCCTTGCGTCCCTCAGCTTCGGTGACTGTGGCACGTCTGGTTCGCTCAGCAGACATCTGCCGGCTCATAGCTTCCTGGATTTCACGAGGTGGAACGATCTCGCGGATTTCAACTGCAGTTACTTTGATACCCCACCTGTTTGTAACCTCATCAAGTCTGATTCTCAGGGCCTCATTGATTTGCTCCCGGTTGGCCAGAACATCATCAAGAGGCATTGCTCCCACAACCGCACGCAGTGTTGTAATCGCAATTCCTCGAGCAGCTCCAAAGAAATCTACCACCTCAAGCACACTTGGAAGTGCGTCCACTACCTTCATGTAGACAAAGAAGTCTATGGACACTGGCGCATTATCCTTGGTAATCGCTGACTGCGGGGGAACATCGAAGAATGTTTCTCTCAAATCAACCCGAACACCTCGATCCACATAGGGTATTAGTAGAACCAACCCCGGACCCTTTATGTTGAGAACACGTCCAAGACGAAATACTACCAGCCTCTGATACTCTGGCACTACCCGGATTGCGGAAGCCAGGGCAATGAATACTATAAATACCCAGATACCTGTATAGATAATTGTTGGTGTCATTATTAGCCTCCAGACATTATCAACAAACATGCAGTTAGCACGTGTATACCCGTTAACACTTCCAGGGCAAACCACAAAAGCTGGCAAAACACATATCCCAACTGCAATTGAGTGTCAACGGCTAAAAACAACCAATCGGTGCCAAATTAAAGGTGTCTGTGAGGCTGTTGAATAAGTCGGATTTCGCACTCAGTTTTCAGATTGTATCGGTGACTATGTGAATCCAGGGTAATATCGGGTTTCTGTTTCAGAATTGCTCGGTTATCAGGTCCACATTGTACAGATATGACTGTTAAACAAGAATATACTGCATAGATGTGAACATCAGAAGAACGGCATATTAAAATAGACAAATATAACAGCCCCTCTGTCCCCATTAACCACCCTTTCCGCCCCTTTCGCGTTAACCGTATTATTAGCATTCAGTTCTGAACAAACGAGTATCATCAGAAATATTGTAATGTTGTGAAACAAAGACCGTTTTGGTAGTGTCTAATCTTGTGATATACTACCGTTAGTCTTCATTTCACAGCAGATGATGAATATGTATTTTCGTCAGTATTACCGGCAGTCGTAATAATCCATGGTTGTGTTTTATGCGCACTGTTTTGTGCAGCAATCTTGCCAGGAGAATCAACATGAAGAGTTTGGTGTTGGGTGTTTCTATAATACTATTGCTTATATTAGCATCTTATGTTTCTTGCACTGAGTCTGCAACCTATGACCCATACAAATCAAGTGTAGATTTTTGCAGTGGGAAATATCAGGAAACCGAGGGTATGCTACTTACGATTAAGCTTAATGATAATGTCTTGCGAGATAAAGGGCTGGTGCATCTTGACATTACATATAAGAATATTATTGAATCCCCAATCCATTTTTGGTTATCACTCATGGCCAGACCATATCAAACGGAATTGGTTAATTCACAGGGAGAAATCTTGAAGCCTAAAAAGTTGAAAGCCCAATGGGGTTCAAATGCGCGATGTACTCTGAAGCCAGGGGCGGAGCGTAAAGATGGTGTGATGCTTAATCACATTTATGATCTAAACAAACCAGGTGAGTATTCTGTGCGATTAGCACGCTCAGTCAATCGTCTTGACAATACAGGTTATGCCTGGCTTTACACAAATCAAATTACTTTCAAATTGACTCAGGATGAAATTGACACTTACAACAAAAACACAAAGGTCCAAGTGAAATAGTAGAAATCGAACTATTATCTTTAGGCTCATTTAATGACCAGACGATATGTGTTTCCAAATTCCTTTTTGTATGCTGCGGACTCTTAAGTTCATCAGGGGCGGCCTCGAAAGGTCGCCCGGCGGTTTATTCTTCCTTGATTGAGTTCATCACCCAGTACCAGAGCTTATCTTTATTGAGTCCTGTTTCCGCGGAGAAGGCCAGGGTGTTCAGGCTGTCTACGTTTAGTTTCTCAGCTATCTGCAGCATTAGCTCCGGGATTTTGGACTTGGATATTTTGTCTGCTTTGGTTCCGACTATCAGGCTGTGAAGCTCCTTTTCTTTCAACCATTCGCACATACTGTGGTCGAGTGGCTGAGGTGGATGGCGGAAGTCTATGAGCTGGATTACACCCCTCAGGTTTTCACGCGTCATCAGGTATTCCTCGATGAGTTCTCCCCATTGTGCACGTCCTGCAAGATTCATTGCAGCAAAACCGTATCCCGGCATATCGACTAAATAAAACGGTTTAGCTGACTTATCGACGGGAGTTATCTTGTAGTAGTTCAGGGTTTGAGTTCGTCCGGGAGTGTTGGAAGTCCTGGCTAAACCCTTCTTACCTACCAAGGTATTTATCAGGGACGATTTCCCTACATTAGAACGTCCAACAAGTGCGATTTCCGGTAGATTATCCTTGGGTAATTGATCGGAACGTACAACACTTATTATAAAATCTGCTGAAACACGCATATTAAAAGAACTCCTGGCCTATTGCAATCAAGCACTTGCATCGGCCGTTTTTTATTGATGTAAAGGGTTTGTGTAACTCCATTATAACCGTTTTGCAGGAGGTAATGGAAAGCTGCGTGCAGAAGGTAACAACTCAGTAATATGGAAATTTGTCATCCTGAGGAATGATGGATCTGTTTCCATCGGGAAAAGCAGATCCTTCGTTCCTCAGGATGACATTGTCCCGCGACACTGAACGGTTATGCAGAAGGTGTCAGAAGCAAGTATCAAGCGATTGTTTATGGCTCTATACACGACCTCTGATTTCAAGGAGATAAAACAACTAATGAAGTTATCAATTATTAGTAATGGTAGGATTTGTTGCGCTAGTGCGGTGTTTGTATTGTTAATAGTGCTCGCTTGCTGCGGGGGGGCGATGGCTGGGGATATGATACCGGCAAAGGGCGGGGGACTGTCGGCGATTGTTGTCGGGGCTTCACCTAATGCTGTGGAACAGTCGTCTGCGAAGGACCTGCAGCGGATATTCCTGGCGATTACAGGCAAGAATATAGAAATCCTTTCTAAGGCAACAAATGGCAGGTGCATATACATAGGATGCGCTCCTGATGGGGAGGATATCAACAGCAAACTGAACAGACTTGGCAAAGAGGGGATATACCTGAGTGTGTCACCTGCGCGTATTGTCTGTGCAGGACGCGACCCCAGGGGAACATACTATGCAGTCCAGGAATTGCTCTATCGAATAGGGTGCCGGTGGATATGGCCGGGGCAGTATGGTGAGTGTTTACCTACTGGCGGAGTTATCGCTCTTCCTGCAAAGCTTGAATTGCTTCATACCCCTCCATTTATAATGCGTGGTGGACATACTGTGCAGGCAGAGGTAAGACCTGGAGGAAAGGTGGAGCATGTGGATGTTGAGACCTATGTTGACTGGGCTGCCCGTAACAAATGGAACAGGTTCAAGCCTTCATATGCTACGACCTGGAGTTATGGAGAGCAACGTGGGGGAGAGTGGGAGGAGATGTCCGGTCACACTACAACCACCGATTTGATGCCCGCATCCTTGTTCGATGAACACCCGGAATACTTCTCCCTGGTGAAAGGAAAGAGAGTAGCGCTGCATCCGATCGGAACTACGGCGATGCCTTGTATTGGCAATCCGGTGGTGGTTGATCACATTGCCGATGTTGTTATGGCTTACTTTGACACTCATCCAAATGCCAGCCGTTATTTTGTCGGGGCAAATGATGAGCCTTCTTACTGGTGCGAATGTGCTGATTGCAGAGCGCTGGATACTGTTCCTATGGATGTAGAGAAGAATGGCGTAGAAAGTACTATGCTTATGACAGATAGGTGGTTGTATTTGGTAAATACGGTTGCTGAGCGGGTAGAGAAGAAATATCCAGGTAAATGGATTGGGACGTTTGCATATGGTTCGACAAGATCAATCCCTAAAAAGAACTTTCCCCGCAAGAATGTTATGATCGAATACACTATGTGGAATCATTGCTCCAAGCATAAATTCCTTGATCCTAAATGCCCTGTTAACCAGGATGGACTTTCGGACTTGAAAAAGTGGATGGCTATAGCTCCTGCTGTCTCAATTTATAGTTATTTGGATCATATGGCATGGGAGATACCGGAGCCATATTGGGAGACAGACCAGGATTATTACCGGGCACTGCATAAACTGGGTGTCCGGCATATCTCCGATGAGCTGGACACACCGATGGCTGCCAGCCCGGTCCTCATTGGTTATAGAGCAAGGCTGCTGTGGGACCTGAAGACAGATGCTAAAAAGTATCTGAAAGAGATATGCAAGATAGCATATGGAAATGCAGCTCCTGAGATGCAGAAATTCTGGGCCTTGCAGCAATCGGCTGTCTATGCATCTGTTACTAAACATCCTACACAAAATGACCTTGCAAGATACACTCCTGCAATGGTTGCTCAGTCTTACAAACTTATCGATGCTGCTGCAGCGAAGCAGTTGACTGTAGACCAGAAGGCTAGAGTAGAGAAAACTCGAATGTCGATGTTGTTTGTCGATTACTATCAGGCTAAGGAAGCATCTGCCAGTGGAGAGTTGAAAGTGCTTGCCAAGATGTCCAATTCAAAGGCAGCAATCTATAAACTCTCTCACCAGTATAATTTCCCTATCAACTACTATGCATGGGGACCCCTGGGTGCTGAAGAAGCCAATGCAGCGACTGATGCTATCAATGGCAAATTGTTCGTGACAATCCCGGAGGACTGGTTGTTCAGACTGGACCCCGATGAAGTTGGAGAAACAGAAAAGTGGTTCATGCCCGGAACTGATTTGAGTTCATATAAGCCGATATCTACAACTAAAAACTGGGAGCCTCAGTGGGTTGGAACGTATGATGGCAGCGGCTGGTATGTGATGGATGTAACAATCCCAGAGACCAGTGCAAAGCATGTCTGGTTATTATTCGGTGCTGTTGATGACTCCTGGAAAGCCTGGCTGAATGGAGAATACATCGGTGCCAGTGTAGGTGTACCAAATGATATCTGGGACAAACCGGCAGCAATCGACATCACCGGCAAATACAAACCCGGCGAAAAAGTCCACATAGTATTAAAAGTCCACGACATGGCCGGCCAGGGAGGACTCTGGAGACCAGCAATGATTACGACGTCGGACTAGTGTTCTACTTTGCAGCTTCGGACATAGGTTGAGTAATGCGATAGCTTCAAAATTCTCACGCAAAGCCGCCAAGCCGCAAAGAAGGAACAGATATTCTGGTTTTTACTTTCTTTGTGGATTCATACGAAATAGGCTGAGATTAAATTGTAATACGGTTGAGGATATATGATTTCCCTTCTTAGCGCCTTTGCGTGAGATTAAATATCTTTGGAATCTTGCACTTGTAAGGATACAAAAGCAGACCATTTCGGTGACATTACCGAAATGGTTATATGTGAATAACGGTTATATTACTCTAGTTCGCTGAGGGCATTTCATGAAAAGTTTCAAATTATGGATGTATATAGCCCTCAGCTGGGTGTTTGTCGACTGGATAATTGCAGGTGATATTCTGCTTAGTTGGGCTGGTGGGCATCAAAACAGCGGTGCCATTGGATATTTGCTGAGGCTTATTCCGGCTGCGGTTTGCTGGATAGTATGGCAGAAACCTGATGCCTGGAGAAAACCGACAACATATCGGGGCCTGTTTATATGCGCACTGGCAGCAACTCCAGCGATTCCCTTGCTGCGGATATTGAAAATGATTGCAGGTAATCCGGCTGTTATCGGCACGGTGCCTGCAATTGTGGCTTTCATGTTTATAACTGTGATGGCAATACTGATAGCAAGCAAGGCAGCGATTTGTGTTTACTGGTGGAGAAGACTGCAGCGGTATTTGGTTGTTAGGGACGAACTTGACGTTTAGCTGCGGAAAACTATACACTATACCATAATAATTATTATGGAGTATAACATAATGTCCGTTGCAACTGGTTACCATTCCACTAAAAACAGGTTGATTGAACGGTTGAGTGAGTCCGCTCCTGGACGCGTGCAGATGCTTACCGGACCGAGACAGGTTGGCAAGACCACAATTCTGCTGGATGTTGCACGGGAATGGGGCGATTCGGCCATATACCTGGCTATGGATTCGCCGGAGGCATCTCTGCCGGGCTGGTGGGAGTTACAGTGGCGTCGTGCTATACAACTAGCCGGCAAGGGTAAATCGGTGCTGCTTCTGGATGAGGTGCAGTATCTACCCAACTGGTCACGGCTGGTGAAATCTGCTATTGATGAGGTTCTAAGAGATAAAATTCCTCTACATATAGTGATAACTGGTTCTGCCGCCCTGGAAGTGGGTGCTGGTGCGAGAGAGACTATGGCTGGCAGGTATGAGCGGTTGGTCCTGCGTCAGTGGAATCCTCAGGACTTGGCTGCAGCATTTTCTCTTAGTAGCGATGAAGCCGTTGATACATATGTCCGCTTTGGCAGTTTTCCCGGTGGAATGAATTTGCTGTCTGACATTCCCCGGTGGAAGAGTTACCTGCGAGATAGTATAATCGATCCTGCAATAGGCCGAGATATTCTGGCTCTGGAACAAGTGCGCAAACCTGCTCTGCTCCGGCAGATATTTGCTGTCTGTGTCGGTCATCCATCTGAGATCATTTCACTTAACAAGATATCCGGTGCTATAACTGATGCCGGAACCCTGCACACAGTGGCTCATTATCTTGATCTACTGGATGAAGCTTATCTGGTCTCTATTATGCGCAAATATTCAGCAAAAGAGCTCCGCCGTCGTGCATCCCCACCTAAGGTAGTTCCTCTTTCAAATGCTTTTCCGGCGGCGACCTTGATGGGTGTTTCACCAACTCCTGGCAGTGATCCAACTAACTGGGGCAGGTGGGTAGAGAATGCTTGTCTGGCTTTTGCGATCAGCTGTGAACAGTCGCTGCACTATTGGAGAGAAGAGCCCCTTGAAGTGGATGCTGTCATGACCGGCACCTGGGGCAACTGGGCAATAGAGATCAAGACAGGCGAATACACCAGCAGGGACCTGACCGGATTGCTTGAGTTCTGCCGGAGATTCCCGGATTATCGGCCGATTGTCCTTTGTGACGACGAACACATTGATACAGCTAAAAGGCTGGGAATGGATGTCCTGAGCTGGAGGGCATTTCTCTGGAATGGGATTGATGGTATGTGACTACCAAAGTAGGTCAATTGCCATCTTGAATGCAACATTGCCATCCTGAAGTATGAAGGATCTGCTTTTAACTGAGTAACTGTGTTTTTGGAACAGCAGATCCTTCATTGCATTCAGGATGACATTTTAGCATTCAGGATGACAATGCTGAACGACAAAAAGCCAATTGAACAGTAGGCCAAAACAATCTTAATCGCGTATAATACAGTCGGTTGTTTACTATGTTTGTAGAGTTGGATGCCAATATTCAAGCTCAAACTTCCAACTTCAGGTCAGGAGAAATTTTCAATGATAAGGTATCTGTTAATGGTTCTTATGCTTGCACTTTTATCTAGCGGAGTCTCGGCTGCTAGTTTGGTTTCTCAGGGGAAGCCTGGCTGTGTGATTGTGCTGGGGGATGATGCTATTCCGGCTGAGAAGACTGCTGCTACTGAGCTTCAGAGTTTTGTGCAGAAAATGTCCGGAGCGCAGATTCCGATTGTTTCTTCTGCAGCTTCTGCCAATGGACAGAGCAGGATTTTAATAGGGCAGACTGCCCAGACGAAATCCATTCTGCCTGGATTTAAGTGGGAGACTTTAGTCCACGATGGTATTCTTAGGAAGCGTGTAGGATCAGACCTGGTTCTAGCCGGAGACAGGCCGAGGGGGACGCTTTATGCGGTGTATGATTACCTGGAAAGCCTGGGAGTAAAATTTCTGGCACCTGATGAGACTGTTATCCCCAAATTGTCTACGATACTGTTCCCTAAGACAGATAAAGTGTATGTCCCCAAGCTTCAATACCGGGAGACTACCTACCAGAGAGTTATTAAGAAGAACTCCGATTTTTGTGCCAGGCTGCGGCTGAATGGCCACCATCATCCGATTCCGGTGGAATACGGCGGCAACTATACGATAATCGGGTTTGTGCACACATTCGATGAGTTTCTACCAGCAACTACTTACTTTGAAGCTCATCCTGAATGGTACAGCTTGAAGAGCGGTAAGCGGATCGGTGGGCAGATTGTTGGTCAGATATGTTTGACTAATCCTGAGATGAAGAAAGAGTTCATAAAGCAGACCCTGGCACAGATAAGCCAAAATCCTTCTGCTGGAATAATATCTGTCTCTCAGAACGATGGCAGCGGACCTTGTGAATGTGATGCCTGCAAGGCTGAAGTTAGGAAGCTTGGCAATGAGACCGATTTACTGCTGCAGTTTGTCAATGAAGTCGCAACTGAAGTTGAGAAAGTGTATCCGACATTTCTTGTCGATACACTGGCATATTCCTACACCCGGACTCCTCCGAAGACCATTCGACCTCGCCACAATGTATTAGTAAGGCTGTGCACTGGAGTTGATTGTTCGCAGCCGATTGATTCTAAACTCAATCAAGCATGTATGAATGACTTGGTAGCCTGGAGTAAGATGACTGACCAGTTGTTTATATGGGATTACACTGTGGGTTTCGGAAACCTGCACTTGCCTTTCCCGAATACGCCAGTAATAACTAAGAACATAAAAACATTTATTGCCAACAAGGCAATTGGTCTACATGAACAAGGGGATTTATATAATCCCGATATGTCTATGCAACCTCTGAAAGCTTATTTGTTCGCCAAGCTTATGTGGGACCCATCTCAGAGCCAGGAAATGCTGACCAAAGAGTTCTTGAATGGTTACTACGGAGCTGCTGCAAAGAGCATTTATGCATATATCAAATTGACTGAGCAGGCACGTGCCAATGCAAAAGCCAAATTGCCGTTATTCGCAGAAAAGACGCCTTATTTGACCCCGGATGTTATGGTTGAAGCGTTTGGATTGTTCGACCAGGCAGAAAAAGCGGTCTCCGGAAACGCAAAGCTGGTGAAACGAGTAAGACTGCAGCGAATGGCAATTGAACATGCATGGACCCGCTTCCCGCTTAAGACCCGCGGTGATGTATCAAGGAGAGCGGGACTTAATGAGCGCAAAATGATCGATGACTATACAAATCTGGCTAAGGAAACTGGTAATCTGTTTGTGAGCGAAGGAGTGCTTTTGAGCTGGGATGAGTTCCGGTTTGCAGCAATAGGTGATAACGGGCCAAATACAAATCCTGTACCAGAGAGAGTCAAAAACCTTCCTGCGAATGAATGGAAAGAAATCAATCTGGGACGTGTGAGACTGTGCACCGGAGCAGCCACTGTAGTCGATGATCCTTTGGCTGTTTCCGGAAAAGCTATACGTATGGCTGGTTGGAGCCTGGACTGGGCAACTCAATTCTTCCTCTCCGAATATGATGTCAAGGATTTCAGCAAGGCTGAGGTTATATTCAGCATAAGGTGCGAGGGCAGAAATACTCAGGGACATGCATTTGATCTGGGTGTTTATGATGCTACCGGTGCCAAGCGCGCAGGACCGGGCGGAACGTATTATCTGCAGGATATCAAAGATGATAAATATCACGAATACAGCGCCGGTGTCCACACTCTGGGAGATGAAATGTTTATATACGCCGCACCTCCAGGTAACGCTAAACAACTGGAAGCCTTCTATATTGACAGAGTATATATAGTGAAGTCAGGCGCTAAATAGTACCCACCTTGTCATCCTGAGGAACGAAGGATCTGCTTTTAAATTGTCAGATATTAATGATTATCATGTAAAGCAGATCCTTCGTTCCTCAGGATGACAAGGTGTTGTATTCCACGGGATACTTATGATTACTTATGAGGTGATTTGGTATGAAAACCTTGCTGTTTGTTCTGTTTTTGGTTTGTATTGCGTGTATTGCGCAGGCGGATACTCAGACTTTGTATCTCAATGATATGACTTACCAGGAGTTTGAGCAGGACTATGGGAGCCCTCAGGCCAATAAGTCCGTGGATGGTGCACCTTTGACTATCGCCGGCAAGCAGTACAGCCAGGGGATTGGAACTCATGCCAACTCCCAGGCTTACATAGCTCTTGATGGTAAAGCTGAGCAGTTCAATGCCAAGGTTGGATTGGATGATGAGATCGGTGGCGTCGGAACTATCGTATTCCAGGTCTGGACGGATACCAGGCTGGTTGCAAAGAGCCCGGTTATGAGAAAAGGGGACACCCCTTATGAGTTCAATGTCAATCTTGCAGGCGTGAAGAATCTGACCCTTATAGTTGAGGATGCAGGAGACGGGATCAACTTCGACCATGCTGATTGGGTTGATGCATGGATATCTTATCCTTCTGATGCAACCAAACCGACCTTGACTCAGACCAAGGACCAGAGCGTTCCGCAGATAGCTCATATAATCCCGGGTAAACCACGAATCAACGGTGCCTCAGTTGTTGGGTGTTCCCCTAATAAACCGTTCGTGTATCTTATCCCGGCAACTGCAGCCTGCAAGCTTACATACAGTGCGACTGGGTTGCCTCCGGGTGTTTCACTCGATCCAAATACCGGTATTATCTCCGGAAAAGTTACCAAAGCGGGGACATATATTGTTAAGCTTGGAGTAAAAGGCCAGCTGGGTAAGGCTGCCCGGAAGATCAAGATTATTGCCGGTGAGAATATGCTGGCCAGGACTCCTCCTATGGGATGGAACTCCTGGAACTGTTTTGCCGGTGCAATAGATGATGGCAAAGTGCGAACGACTGCGGACTTGTTTATTGAAAAGGGTCTGGCGGCACACGGTTACCAGTATGTGAATATTGATGACTGCTGGCAGGGAGTCCGGGATGCAAATGGAGTGATTCAGACCAATGAGAAGTTCCCCGATATGAAAGCCTTGTGTGACTATGTGCATTCAAAAGGTTTGAAGATAGGAACTTATTCATCTCCCGGCCCTAAGACATGCGCAGGATTTGAAGGTTCATATCAACACGAGCTTCAGGATGCAAAGACCTGGGCAGAGTGGGGGATTGATTACGTCAAATATGACTGGTGCAGTTATGGCGGAATCGCTAAGGACTCCAGTCTGGAAGAGTTTCAAAAACCCTATAAGTTGATGGGTGATTGCCTGAAAACGGTGGATCGGGATATATTATACAGCTTCTGTCAGTATGGAATGGGAGAGGTTTGGAAATGGGGAGCTGAGTTTGGGGGTAACTGCTGGAGGACTACAGGAGACATCACTGACACTTGGTCTTCAATGGCTTCGATAGGATTTAGCCAGGCTGGTAAGGAAGATTATGCCGGACCCGGACACTGGAACGACCCCGATATGCTGGTTGTCGGACACGTAGGCTGGGGCAGTCCACATCCGAGCAAATTGTCACCAAATGAACAAGTTACCCATATCACACTGTGGAGTATGTTGAGTTCCCCCTTGCTGATAGGATGTGACCTTACAGCTCTGGACCAGTTTACACTGGATTTGCTGACCAATGATGAAGTGCTGGCAATAAACCAGGACTCTCTGGGCAGGCAAGCATCCAGAATTACGGCGAACGACGGTACCGAAATCTGGGCCAGGCCATTGGCAGACGGTACGAAAGCGGTAGCACTGTTCAACCGAACACCTTTATCCCGCACAGTGGTCGCCGATTTCAAGACATGCAAGATTAAAAGCAATCAGCCTGTCCGTGATCTGTGGAAACAAAAAGACCTGGGAAAATTCACCAGCAACTACAAAGTCGAAGTCCCCGGCCATGGAGCAGTGTTGATAAAAGTAGGTAAACCTAAAGCGGAGTTTTAAGAATATGTAACAGCTTATTGGTTGTTGCCAACCCAATTCCCCCTTCAATGAGGGAATTAGGTGGTATGACTATTAATCACTATTTTTGATGGTATTTTGCCCCGTTAGTCCTGAGTAGCGCAGCGTATCGAAGGGCGGTTTGTTTTGCACGATTTAGCGGGACAGGTTCTCCGTAGCCGCCCTTCGATACGCCTGCGGCTACTCAGGACTAACGGGGTTTGGATACAGTCAATTCCCCTTATCACATCAAAGGGGGAATTAGGTGGTATGACTATTAATCACTATTTTTGATGGTACTTTATCCCGTTAGTCCTGAGTAGCGCAGCGTATCGAAGGTCGGTCGGTTGTGCACAAGTTAACGGGATAGTCTCTCCGTAGCCGCCCTTCGATACGCCTGCGGCTACTCAGGACTAACGGGGTTTGGATACCGCCAATTCGCCTTATCACATCAAAGGGGGAATTAGGTGGTATGACTATTAATCACTATTTTTGATGGTACTTTATCCCGTTAGTCCTGAGTAGCGCAGCGTATCGAAGGGCGGTCGGTTGTGCACAAGTTAACGGGATAGTCTCTCCGTAGCCGCCCTTCGATACGCCTGCGGCTACTCAGGACTAACGGGGTTTGGATACCGTCAATTCCCCTTATCACATCAAAGGGGGAATTAGGTAGTGCGTTGTATATCAGTTTGCAAGGGAGATTGTCTGGAGATTTAGACTCCAACATCCAACATCCAACTTCCAATATCTAAACATCAGGAGCTATTAATTGAAGTATGCTAAATTGACCAGGACGGATTTGTTGCCGTCTGTTTTGTGTTTGGGGACGCCTGAGTATGGGTCTTCTATCAGCCGTGAGGATTCATTTGTGCTGATGGACGCTTTTTTGAATGCCGGGGGGAACTTCCTGGACACTGCCCATATATATGCCGACTGGCAGTGCGAGACCAGAGGTATGAGCGAGATCACGATTGGGGAGTGGGTTGCTTCGCGGTCGTGCAGGGATAGAATTATTGTAGCAACAAAGGGTGGCAGTTACACCGCTGAAGACCCTACTCCAAGGCTTCGCAAAGACCAGATAACTGGTGATCTGAAGCTTGGTCTTGCCCGATTGGCTATGGACTATGTGGATATTTACTGGTGCCACAGAGACGATCCGAACCGTCCTGTTGAGGAGATCCTGGAAACGCTGGAGGGGCTTAAATCAGACGGGGTAATGCGCTGGTATGCGGCATCCAACTGGTCATGGCAGAGGTTGAAAGAGGCAAGGGCGTATGCTGATAGAATGGGGTATACGGGTTTTGTTGCCAGTCAGATACAGTGGAGCCTGGCGGATTTGAACCCTGAAGGTGTGATGGACCCGACGCAGGCTGTGATGGATGATGAGACTTTGGCTTACCACGCAGAATCCGGTCTGCCTCAGGTGCCATATACTTCTCAGGCGTCAGGGTTCTTCAGCGGTAAATATGTCCGCGACGATCCGAATTCCGGTAGACCTCATATACATACTAATTATGGATCAGACAAAAACTGGGGGAGACTGGACAGGGTGCTGGAACTGGCACACCATTTCGGTTGCACACCTAACCAGATAGCCCTGGCATACCTGATTGGACAGACCTTCCCAGTATACCCGATCGTTGGCTGCAGGAGCGTAAACCAGCTGCTAGATTCCTGCGGAGCAGCCGACATCCACCTGAACCAGGAGCAAGTGCAATACCTGGCTGGTTCAGAATAAAAACTTTTGGACAGGATTAACAAGATTCACAAGATTAACAGGATGGGAAGATAAGGCAAGAGTGCATACCGGCGCATTCCGTCCGTATTTCGACAAGCAGTGCAAATGCCTTTAGCATTTAAACCCTCTGCATGAACGGAATGCATTCTTGAAATACGGATGATTTCTAACTTACCTTGTTTCATTTGCCCTGTTAATCTTGTGAATCTTGTAAATCTTGTTAATCCTGTCAGAAATTCCCTTCAAGTGGAGTCGGAAAATGAGATATGCTTGTATAACTAATACTGACTTGAAACCATCGGTTATATGCCTGGGGACGCATGAGTTTGGGTCTGGTGTTGCTCAGGAGGATGCATTTGCGTTGATGGATGCATATCTGGATGCTGGTGGTCGTTTCATCGATACAGCCGATCAATATGCCGATTGGCAGTGCGACACTCCGGGTATGAGTGAGTTTACGATAGGCAAATGGATGAAGTCCAGGTCTTCCAGGGATAAACTGGTCCTGGCTACAAAGGGCGGCAGTCAGTCTCACATTTGGCCCTTTCCCAGGTTAAGCCGTGACGAATTGGAGGAAAACCTGGAACTGAGTCTTACCCGGCTTGGGGTTGAGTATGTAGACCTGTTCTATCTGCATGTTGACGATCCTGCAAGACCGGTGGAAGAGATACTGGAGACAATGGAATACTTCAAACAAAAGGGATGGCTTCGCTGGTATGCATCATCCAACTGGACAGCTCCGAGGTTGCGGGCAGCTGATGCGTATGCATTAAAGCAAGGATACACAGGCTTTGTAGCCAGCCAGATCCACTGGAGTCTGGCTGATGTCGATAGTGAAAACGATCCTGATATCCCACACATAGTTATGAAAGACGACATCTACCAGTATCACCTGGAAACAGGCGTCACGCAGTGCCCATATACTCCTCAGGCATCCGGTTTTTTCAGTGGGAATTACATCCGCAACAATCCTGATTCCGGCAAACCAGGTGTCTACAACAGTTACAACCTGGAGAGAAACTGGGGACGTCTGGAAAGAGCCCAGGAAATGGCACAGGAGATGGGTTGTTCCGCCAATCAGATAGCACTGGCATATTTAGTAGCCCAGCCTTTCCCTGTCTTCCCTATTGTAGGAAGCTGGAAGATGCACCAGCTGTTGGATTCGCTGGGAGCAGGGGACTTAGTCCTTACTCCTGAGCAGGTTAGGTATTTGAGGGATGGCAATGATTGATTCTGCGCTATGAAAAAGAGAGTTTTGGACACGAAAACCCAGGAATCCCCATTCATTCTGGGTGTATTATTAGAGTCCGGGATATTCCTGGCTTGCGTGTTTTGCATAGCTGTCGGTTGTGCTGCTGCTATTGCATTCACAAATAATGGGTTCCTGTTTCCACGTTCTGCGCTGGAGCTTTTTCTGGATTTCCTTTTTGGATTATGTGTTCTCGTCAGTGCAGCTACATTACGCTTGTTAATTCCATTGAAATGGAAATCTATCAGCATAGTAAAGCGAATAATAAGCATGCTGATGTATGTGGGTGTGACACTGATGCTTGCTGCGTTTTTGCATGGATTTATGATGTGGTATCGTAATTATTCCCATGCTATGGGATACGATAAATTTACGCGGATATTAAGTGTTGTATTTGCAGGATTTTTGGAGTATGACTATTATTATGAAACCCGACTTAAGAGGATTCCTAAAAAGCGTGCGAAGTGAGTGTCTGGATGCTTGTGAGCACAGCAGATCCTTCATTGCATTCAGGATGACACAGTGAAATTTGATTCCCTCTTTATAGAATCTACGCTGTACAATTTGCCTGATATCCGGATTTGATGTACAGTTGACTATCTTTGCGATGGTTCAATTGTTTGTTTGGAGGGTTCGGATGGGGTTTAGGCGTTTTGTTATATGCGTGGCTGTGGCTATGTTGCTTGTGGGTTCTATTATTTGCTGTGAAGCTATTGATAATGGGGTTCGTGGGTTTCCGCTTCGGAATGGGGATTTCAGTTATAGTTCCCGGCCCTGGGGGCTGCCGGCTAACTGGGGGACTATGACCTGGTCCGGTAGATATTCATTTACTCTGGATCCTCCTCCAACAGGTCCTCAGAACCAGCCATCCGCTGCTGTTATCACTGCTATTGAGACAGGAAGAGCAGCTTACTGGCAGGATGTTGTGTTGATGAAAGGCAGGTATAGACTGACCTTTGAGGTTCTGGTCTCCGGTGGTTCAAATTTCAGCCTGCTGGCAAATGATGGCAACGCATATGTTGAGACTGCTCCGGGGTACCGCAAGATCTCCAGTGATTTTTCAGCTGATGGGTCAACCCGCATTCACCTGATTGTCCAGGGGTCTGGCGAAGTAAGGTTCCGGAATATGGAATGCGTCCCTCTTGAACTGGATACTGCTTCTGTGCCGGTTGAGAATGGACTTAACATTGGTGAGATAGTTATTCCGAAAAACGCCGACCTGGCGGAAGAATATGCTGCATGGGAATTGCAGAGATGCATGGGACGGTTGACTGGATCTGTTCCGGGACTTCGAGGTAGAGATAAGACCCAACCTGGTATAAAGATCATCATTGGAGGTAAGCCTTCCGGGAAGTTAGTTAAACTTGGTGAAGACTCCTATAGAATTACAAAGCAGAAAGACTCTATAATTCTGCAGGGCAATACTCCCCGGGGAACGCTGTATGCTGCGTATGATTTCCTCAAGCTCCAGGGTTGTGCGTGGGCGTTTGCGGGTGATCTTGGGGAAGAAATTCCGCGTGTTTCATCATTGAAGCTGCCTGCTGGTGACAGATATGAATCTCCTGACTATGATGTCCGGGGCTATATGATTTACCCTCAGCGGATGTATCCTGATGGCGGCTGGATGATGCTTAACCTGGAAGATGAGATGGACTGGGCTGTCCGCAACCGAATGAACGCTCTGTGGGCAACTGAAGTCCATGACTTCGGAGCACACCGGGGGAACAGCCATCTGCAGACCAACAACCACAGCTGGTCTCAGTTCTTGGTAGATGATCATCCTGAATGGTGGACCAGGGTCAATGGCACCAGGACCAGACTCCATATGAGTGGAAGACCGAACCAGATTTGCGTATCTAATCCTGAAATGCGTGATCTTGCGGTTAAAAGAGCGATTGAAAAATTCAAAGCAGAGCCCCGTTTGAAGATATACGCACTGAGCCCTGAGGATGAGCCCTGCTGGTGGTGTGAATGTGAGAGATGCAGAAAGCTGGATGCTGACAGGGGCAGGGGGGAATGGAAACCGGCTGCTGATGGGACTCCGAATATCTCAATGTCTGACCGTGTTTTCAACTTCGTCAATGAAGTAGCAACCAGAGTCTCCAAAGTCTATCCTGACAAGTTGATTGAGTGCTACGCCTATGGTTCCTATCGTGATGCTCCAAAGCGTGAGAAAGTGCACCCGAATGTGCTGGTGAAATATACCTACTGGCCGCGCCCCCCTCTTAACCAGAAAATACTGGAGACCAAAGCTTCAGGGCCGGTAGAAGCAGTGAGACAGCTGGACGGTTGGAAGAAGGCCGGAGTAAAGCATTTCGGTCTGTATGACTACTACAACTGGATCTTCCCTGATGCAACTCTGGCAGAGTTCTTCCAGTCGACTGATATGCTCAAAACGCTACACGACCGCTGGGGCTTCAGGCATGCACTCGGTGAGACCGAAGCCGGAACCTGGCCTGCTATGATGATGTACAACCTCCGCGCTGCTGCTCTATGGAACGTCAATACATCATACAAGGCAGTGATACGGGATCTGTGCACGAAGTTCTATGGTCCAGCCGGCGATACCATGAATGAATACTATCTCAAGCTGGATGATGTCATTCAGAAGTCCGATAAATGGAAGAACCCTGACTGGTCATACTTGAACTTCAGTGATTTTACGATGAACGATTGCATTAACGCTGGAGAGATACTTTCCCGTGCTGAAGCATTAGTACACGGTCAAGCTCCATTTGATTCCAGGCTGGAGATCGCCCGCTACGGGCATGATTCACTTATCTATGCAGTAGCACAGTCATCCCCTGAACCGCTCTCGTCAGACCAGAAGAAACTAGCCAGAGTCAGTTTTGACAGGGCACGGGATACAATGAACAAATACGGTCTCGGCACTAATGGCACCGGTGCAGGAGTTATGCGGATATTCTATCTGCCGGTTAAGATCAAGACTACTATCCTGGAGCTTCCGTTGGAGTGGACATTTAAGATCGATCCGAACGATGTCGGGATAAAGGAGAACTGGTTTGCAGAGCAGACAGGTATCTGGGAGCCTATCCGCACAGACAAAGACTGGACAAGCCAGGGGTACAAATATCATGGTGCTGCCTGGTACAGTCTCAATCTTAAAGTGAGTGATGATACTCGTAGCAAAATGGCACCACACAAAGGTGGCATGCACTTGTACTTTGGGGCTGTCGATGGAACTGCAGACATCTATCTGAACGGTGTGAAGATAGGTGAGCAGAAGTCCCCGGCGGCTCTGATGTGGGACAAGTCTTTCACGATCCCTCTACCAGAAGACTTCGACCCATCAATTACTAATAATCTGAGTATCCGGGTGGAAAAGGATGCCTATGCGGCAGGTATATGGAAACCGGTGTCCATTGTTGTTGAATAATCAGTGTATACAATCAAATATTAGATATCATTAATAGTTATTTGTGGGGAGCATACATAGTGCTTCCCTTTTTTTATCACTTTCAGATACCTCACAAACAAACGACCACTTTGCAGTTTTGAGTCCTCTTCTACCTGCTGCACGATATTGTAAGTATATATAATTATTGTGCATCATCATACATTATTAGGTATATGTGTAAGTTTTATCGCGCATCTTTATGGTCAAATAAATGACAGTAAATCGTGATTATTGCACTCTAAATGTTGCAGAATGCCGTTGAAAAATACAGTTTGAATCCAGTCTGAAAATATCGAGCAATATTGCCGAATACATATATGTAGTACGCATTATTATTTAGTAAGTATAAGTATGTGTGTATGTACTTGCGATAATGGGTAACTGTCAAAAAACGAGGAGGATTCAGAGATTGAGATTACGACTTGATTCCATCAACATCAGAACAAGGTTGATTGGGGCCTTCACTTTAGTTTCTATAATAACCATTTTAGGTGGTTATGGTAACTACTCGAATGCCAAAAAGGCTCATGAAATAGTAAATCACATAAACACCCAGGTAGCCCCGGCACAAGAGGTAGCTATTGGACTGGATGAAGCTAAAACTGCAGTGCAGCGCAGTGAAAGATCAATGATGATCCCAAAGATATCCAAACAAGATTTTGATCTGATGCATTCTAAAATGGATAAAGCACTTGGGCGGATTGATGACAATGTTGCCAGATACAATAAGTTAACCAAGAATTCAGATCAGAAAGCTGCATGGAAAACTGTTCAAGATGCATTGAATACTTGGAAACCATTGGTACTGGAAGTAGCAGCGTTGGAGAAAGCCGGGAAGTTCGACAGTGCTCGAGATTTATCGTTTGGCAAATGTTCTGATGCATATTGGGCATTTGCGGACGGTATAGATGCTCTGGGAGAGCTTAATGCAAAAGCAAAAGCCGCGTCCGATGTTGAGTTGAACTCTACATTCAAGGCACTTATCAGAAATATTATAGGTATCTGTTTGCTGATAGGACTCATGGGAGTCATATTTGGTAGCACAATATCAGCAAGTATATATAAACCTCTAAGAAAACTCAAAGAAGTCTCCTCGGAACTATCAACAGGAAACACAGATGTTGCCATAGACACAGGAAGCAAGGACGAAATTGGTGACCTTGCAAGGGCCTTTGCTTCAGTAGTCGACGGTACGAAAACTGCCGCAAATGCTGCTGACCAAATTGCTAAAGGTGATCTTACCATTGAACTATCTCCTCGATCTGAGAACGATGTCCTCTTGATTGCAATGAATCATGTGGTCAAATCCTTACGTGGATTGGTCCAGGAGACGGTAACACTTGGAGATGCAGCAGTCCAGGGACGATTGGATGCGAGAGGCGATGTTACTCAGTATTCCGGTGGCTATCAGGATATAGTCAATGGAATTAACAATACTCTGGATTCATTAATTGGTCCATTGAATGTTGCTGCGGAGTATGTAGAGCGAATATCTGCCGGCGATATTCCTGAAAAGATAACCGACGACTACAATGGGGATTTTAATGAGATCAAGAATAATCTCAATAAATGCATAGATGCTATCAGCGGGTTGGTCAACGATTCGAATGTGCTCAGTGAAGCCGCACTTGCTGGCCACTTTGAGACAAGAGTTGATGTAAGCAAACACGGTGGCGATTTTGCCCGTATCGTCAAGGGTGTTAATGATACCCTTGATATCGTCGTTGACAAAGTGTTCTGGTATGAGCAGCTTCTTGATGCTATTCCATTCCCAATGTCTGTTACCGACATGGATATGAAATGGACCTTTGTGAACAAGCCTGTCGAAGATATGCTGAAGGTCAAGAGATCCGACATTATCGGTAAAGATTGCAGCAACTGGGGCGCCGGGATCTGTAAGACTGAGAATTGCGGAATTACAGGTTTGCGCAGAGGTGATCCTCAGACATTGTTTGATCAGTTTGGGATGAACTTCCAGGTTGATACATCTTATATCAGAAACAGAGATGGAGTGAATGTAGGACATGTAGAGGTGGTGCAGGATATTACAGCACGAGCCAAAGTATCAGCATACCAGGTCAATGAAATTGAGCGCCTGGCTTCAAATCTCAATAGACTTGCTGCTGGTGAATTAGCACTTGATACCGAAGTTTCAGAGGCGGATGATTACACCAGGGCAGATAGAGAGAATTTTCTGAAAATCAATGAGAATCTGATCAAGGTCCGTAATTCCGTATCCGCGATGCTTTCAGATGCAAGGGGCATAGTAGATGCCATTGAAGTCGGCAATTTGGACGCTAAGGCAGATGCCCAGGCTCACGAAGGGGCCTTCCGGGAAGTTATCGAGGGTATTAATGAGATAGTTGAAGGCTTGAGTGTGCCGTTTAAGCGAGTCATTGATAGAATTGATGAAATGGCAAAAGGTGAAATACCTGCTGACATAGCAAGGGAATATAAAGGTGAATTCCTTCGACTGAAAGTATCTTTCAATGCATGCTTTGCTAGCATCCGCAACCTTGTGGTAGATGCAAATATGCTGGCAGAAGCGGCAACTGCTGGTAATTTAGATGCTAGAGCTGATGCTAGTCGCCACAATGGAGATTACGCCAAGGTTATTCTAGGGGTAAACAATACGCTTGATGCTTTGATTACACCTTTAAAAGTTGCAGCGGAGTGTATGGAACGGATTTCAAGTGGCGACATACCGGAACCGATTACACAGGAATACCAGGGGGACTTTGTAAGTGTAAAAGACAGCCTGAATCGTTGTATCGGAGCCGTAAACTCCGTGATCGAGGATGCAAATATGCTCAGCGCTGCCGCCATACAGGGGAGACTCGAGACCCGAGCCGATGCAAGCAAACATCAAGGCGACTTCCGGAGGATAGTAAGAGGCGTTAATGATACCCTCGATGCCGTTATCGGACCTCTAAATGTGGCTGCTGAATATGTCGAACGTATCTCTAATGGGGATATTCCTGAAAAGATCACCGATAAATATAACGGCGATTTCGATGAGATAAAGAAGAATCTGAACAAGTGTGTGGGAGCTATCAATCAGCTGGTTTCAGATGGTGTCATGCTTGCACAGGCTGCAGTTGAGGGTCAATTGAGCAAGCGAGCCGATGCAACTGCGCACGGTGGTGATTTCCGCAAGATAGTTCAGGGGTTCAATGAAACTCTGGATAGTATTGTAGATCCTGTCAACGAAGCAGCTGCTGTTCTGGAGAGATTGGCTTCCAATGACCTTACAGCACGAATGAATGGCGATTATGCTGGTGACCTGGCCAGGATGAAGGAAAGCTTGAATTCTGCAATGGAGAATGTGGGGATGGCAATCAAACAGGTTGCTGATGCTGCCGGCAAGGTAGCTGATTCCACTACTGCCCTGTCGAAGACTGCTACAGATGTGGGTAATGCTTCGCAGCAGATAGCTTTGACAGTTGATCAGGTTGCCGCTGGTTCTCAGGAACAGTCAAGGACAGTGCAGAATAGCGCCGAGGCCATGGAGCAGCTTGTCAGGGCAATTGATGATGTAGCATCCGGTGCACAGAGTCAAGCCAAACTGGTAGATCAGACTGTGGGACTTGTGCAGCAGATAACTACAGCTATTGATGATGTTGCTAAAAACAGCAACACGGTTGCTCAGGCAAGTCGGAAAGTGAATGAAGTGGCAATTCAGGGTGGAGTACAGGTTGCCAAATCAGGAGAAGGTATGGCGATGATCAAGCAGTCTGCTGAGGCAGTTGGTGACATCGTAGAGAAGCTGGGTGATTCGTCTCAGAAGATAGGTGCTATAGTCGAAACCATCGATGATATAGCTGAGCAGACTAACCTGTTGGCTCTAAATGCTGCAATTGAGGCAGCCAGGGCAGGGGAGCATGGAAAGGGTTTTGCTGTTGTTGCTGACGAGGTTCGAAAATTAGCCGAAAGGTCCAGCAAAGCGACAGGGGAAATCGCTGATCTGATTGGTTCCATGCAGCAGATGATTGCTTCGGCTGTATCGGGGATGAAAGATTCCGACAAGTTGGTTGCTGAGGGGACATTGCTCTCTATTGATGCCGGAGAAGCTCTCAAGAATATCCAGGGAGCTGTGCAGGGGATTGTTACCCAGATAGATGATATGGCTACTGCAGCACAACGGATGTCTTCGTCCAGTACGGAAGTGATCAGGGCTATAGAAAATGTGTCAGCTGTGACAGAGCAGACAACCGCTGCCAGCGAAGAGATGGCAGCATCCAGTGCAGAAGTTTCCCGTCAGATAGAGCAGGTAGCTGCCGTAAGTGAAGAGAATGCTGCCGCTGCAGAAGAGGTCAGTGCTACCACTCAGGAACAGACTGCTGCTGCTGAAGAGATGACTGCAGGAGCAGAGGACCTGTCCGGAATGGCTGAAGACTTGCAGGAGCTTGTATCGGCATTCAAACTCGTAGAGGACGCGGATTCACTGAGGAATGTGACAGCAAAATCAATGGTTCGAAAACCGCGTAAAGCTGCATAGAATTTAGCTAGAAACCTTCGGAATCGATGAGACTAATAGGACTTATGGGACCTATAGGACATGAACAACAAATTGTCCTATAAGTCCTATAAGTCCTATTTGTCATTCAGAACTCAATAAAACCGATAAGACTTGTAGGCTCAGGAGAGAGACATGAACGAAACACATGAATCAGGTTATTAGCAGTTTGTACAGCTTGTTGAATGCGACAACTGAATCAAGCCGCATAGTTGTAGTAGAAGCAAATGGTGCTTTGGTTGGGATGATAGTCGATGCGGTTGCAGAGACGCTTCGTATTTCTATGGACCTGATAGAATTGCCATCAAGCGTGATTTCATCAGCGGAATCTACACACCTTCGTGGTATAGCCAAGCAGGATGACCGATTGGTGATTTTACTGGATATAGACCTGGTTATGAATGGTAAAGAAGCCCAATCCTTTATGGGATCACAGCAAAAACACAAACTGTCTCCGATTGTAGCAGCATGATTCCTGTCTATTGTACCCCTCCGATTCTATCTATGAGTGTAGCCTAGTTATCGTAGTTACAGGATATGTGAATTACTATACGTGATATATAACGAGAGGACGATGAATGTTACGGTAAGACTATGAGTGTTAATAAATAAACGGCTTATAAGTATATTTGCCTATAAAGATTGTAGGGAGGTGTGCCACAATACATTATGTATGTTTTGTTCTGAGTCACTTAGTCCTGGTGTGTAGGTCGGTTAGAATACGTATGTGCGAGAATCTGTGTAAGTGTTCATATACCTATGCGAAACGGGAATACAGGACTACTGCAAAGTAAATCAATGTGTTGTATTGTATATGGTTATCAGAGCTTTGAAAACATATGAAACTTTGAAAAAATCTACCTGATATGAAAAGCACAAGGAGTATGTAGAATGGTTAGCAATCTTTGGGTGGCGATTAACAAGCGAATCAAATTGACCGGTAGAATATCATTGCTTTTGGGCTTTGCTTCAGCAGTTGCTTTTACTGCAACAGTATTATTGGTCAGTTACATTGGTGTTAAAATTGTTAAGGACATGGCCTGTGAAAATGCCAAAGCCACAGCGGCTGCACGTGCCAATGAAGTGAGTTTGAACCTGGACAAAGCGATGGATGCTGCCAGGACGCTTGCTAACGCCTTTGAAGGGCTAAAAGCTACTGGTACCGCAGACCGCAGGGTTGCTGACGCGATGCTTCGAGGTGTTCTTGAGGATAACAAGGATGTTTTAGGAGTTTGGACTTGCTGGGAACCCAACGCTTTTGATGCCAAGGACAGCCAGTTTGTCGGAACTCCCGGGAGTGATAAGACAGGCCGTTATATACCATACTGGAACCAGGCAAGCGGCAAGACTGCACTTGAGCCGCTTGTTGACTACGAAGTGCCTGAAAATGGTAACTACTATCTTCTGCCAAAAAAGAGTAATGAAGAGACCCTGATCTCTCCTTACAGTTACAAGATTGGTGGTAAGGACATATTAATGACAACCGTTGCAGTGCCAATACACTTCAAAGGCAAGTTTGTTGGAGTTGCAGGTATTGATGTCCCTCTTGATGGACTTACAAAGTTGACTAACGCAGATAAACCATATGGCACGGGCTATGTGGCAATATTGTCTAATGATGGAAAACATGCAGCAACTCCAGAAACCAAGAAACTGGGTAAACTTATTGAGAACACCGGAGACTACAAAAAAATAAAAGATGCTGTGAGAAAAGGTGAAAGCCTGGTGCTTGAGCGTAATTCGGGATATTTGAAAGGCGTTTTATCACTATGTGTTGTTTCGCCGTTTAAAGTCGGACGGACAACCACACCATGGAGTGCTATTGTTACCATACCGATGAGTAGTATTCTGGCTAATGCTAACAAGCTTAGACAAACCAGCATTTTAGTAGGAATTATTTCGGTCCTGGTATTAATCGGGCTAACAATAATCATCGCAAGGAATATCGTAAAACCAATCAAACGGCTTTCCGAAGTAGCAGATAAACTGGCGGTTGGTAACATTGATGTTGAAGTGAACACATCATCAACCGATGAAATTGGTGATCTGTCGCGTTCAATGAGTGCAATGGTCAATAATATCCAGATCCAGGCAGGTCTGGCGCAGAAGATAGCAGCTGGTGATGTATCTGCGACGATTGAACCCGCTTCAGATGCAGATGTACTTTCGATCGCTATGAATGATGTGGTTGAGTCGGTTAAGGGTCTGGTTGCAGAAACGACGATGTTGAGTAGTGCGGCTGTTGAAGGTAAGCTGGATACCAGGGGGAACGCAGAGCAGTTCGAGGGCGGATTCAAAGATATAGTTACAGGTGTCAACCAGACTCTGGATGCAGTGGTTGGACCCCTCAATGTAGCTGCAGAATATGTAGAGAGAATTTCTAACGGAGATATCCCTGCGAAAATCACAGACAACTACAATGGTGATTTCAATGAGATCAAGAACAATCTGAACAAGTGTATAGATGCAGTTAATATGTTGGTTAGGGACGCCGATATGCTGAGCGTGGCAGCGGTTGAAGGCAAACTTGATGTAAGAGCTGATGCTTCTAAACATGGAGGTGATTTCCGAAAGATAGTCCAGGGAGTCAATGAAACTCTCGACTCAGTAATAGGACCATTGAATGTAGCTGCTGAATATGTAGAACGAATATCCAACGGGGATATCCCTGAGAAAATCACAGACAGTTACAACGGTGATTTCAATGAGATCAAGATCAATCTGAATAACTGTATCGACCAAATCGGCTTGCTTGTTGACGAAGTTGGTGTTGTTATAGGCGCCGCCAAAGATGGCAATCTTGAGATAAGATCCAATGCTGACAGGACAAAAGGTGTATATCGGAAACTGCTTCGAGGACTCAACGAGACACTCGATCTAGTCATTAATCCACTAAATGTTGCTGCAGAATACGTTGAACGGATTTCAAACGGAGACATACCCGCAAAGATCACTGACAATTATAATGGTGATTTCAATGAGATCAAGATCAACTTGAATAAGTGCATTGATGCTATCAATTCACTTGTCAGCGATGCAGATATGCTGAGTGAAGCAGCAGTAGCAGGCAAGTTCGACAGCAGAGCTGATACTTCCGGGCATCAGGGAGACTTCAGAAAGATCGTTGAAGGAGTTAATAATACTCTTGATACCGTAACGGACAAGATATACTGGTTTGAACAGCTACTGGACTCCGTTCCGTTCCCGATGTCTGTCACTGACAAAGACATGAACTGGACATTCATCAATAAAGCTGTGGAGGATATGCTTGGGGTCAAGAGATCTCAAATGCTAGGGAAGCATTGCAGTAACTGGGGAGCTGGTATCTGCAAGACTGAGAACTGCGGTATAGCCAAGCTTCAGGCTGGTATTCCTACAACACTCTTCGCGCAAGGCGGAGGAGACTACAAGGTTGACGTATCCTATATAGTCAATGCCAACGGCGAAAATGTCGGACATATGGAGCTTGTACAGGATGTAACAGCATCCACCAGAAATGCTAAATTCCAGAGCACAGAAGTTGATAAACTGGCAGAAAACCTGGTGCATCTGTCGTCTGGTGATCTCAGTTTTGATACCGCAGTAGCTGAAGCTGATCAGTATACAAAGGACACTCGAGAACTGTTTGTGAAAATCAACGCCAGTCTCGATCAGGCCAGAGATGCTGTGAAAGAGCTGGTTATGGACGCATCTGCACTGAGTGATGCAGCCATAAGAGGCAAACTGGACACCAGAGCCAATGCCCAGAGACACAGTGGCGATTTTAAGGCGATTGTTGAAGGAGTCAACCAGACTCTGGATTCCATTGTAGGCAATTTGGAAGCAATACCGACACCCATTCAGTTTATGGACAAGGAATACAACATTCAGTATGTCAACAAAACAGCCGCTGCTTTACTCGGTAAGAGTAAAGATGAACTCACCCACTACAAGTGTATGGATGTTTGGAATACATCAAAGTGCCGCACAAAGGACTGTCCATGTTCAAAGGCGATGGAGTTGAACAGCAGTTATGAGTGTGAAAACGATACAATGGTCGGTGACAAGCGTTTTGATATCCATTGTGCAGCTGCCCCTCTCAAGGACAAAGCTGGCAACACAGTAGGATCATTCGAGTTCGTTATTGATCAGTCGGAGATAGTCAATGCTGGCAGAGTATTGCAGAAAGTTGGTCAATATCAGGACTTGGAAGTCGAAAAACTCAACTCTGCTCTTGCTCAGTTCGCACAACGTGATTTAACTACAAGTATAGAAACAGACCCAGCAGATGCCGATACAGCGGCAACTAAGGAAAAATTCGATAAAATTGCTGATGCTTTCAACGACTGCGTATCGTCGATGGGTAATGTAATAGGGCAGGTAGCCGATGCTGCCAACAAGGTGGCTGATTCTACTGTTGCACTTTCAAGGACAGCTGGTGATGTTGGAAATGCATCCCAGCAGATTGCTCAGACTATGGACCAGGTTGCAACAGGATCTCAGGAACAGTCCAGGACCGTGCAAAACAGTGCCGAGGCTATGGAACAGTTGATGAGAGCTATTGGTGAAGTGGCTGCCGGTGCACAGAGTCAGGCTAAACAGGTTGACCAGACAGTTGGACTGGTTCAGCAGATAACAGCAGCTATTGACGAGGTTGCAAAGAACAGCAGTGTCGTTGCTCAAGCCAGCCGGGAGGTAAATGAGGTTGCCATTAAGGGTGGAGTGCAGGTAGCCAAGTCCGGTGAGGGTATGGAGCTGATCAAGAAATCAGCTGAAGCTGTCGGGAGTATAGTTGACAAACTGGGTGAATCCTCAAAGCAGATAGGAGCCATCGTAGAGACTATCGATGATATAGCTGAACAGACTAACCTACTGGCCTTGAATGCTGCAATCGAAGCAGCAAGAGCCGGAGAGCATGGCAAGGGATTTGCAGTTGTAGCAGATGAAGTGCGCAAACTGGCCGAAAGGTCCAGTAAGGCAACAGGTGAGATCGCTGACTTGATCGGTACAATGCAGCAAATGATAACTGCAGCTGTATCCGGAATGCAGGATTCTGCTAAACAAGTAGCTGAGGGAACGATGCTTTCAATTGAAGCCGGAGATGCCCTTAAGAACATCCAGGGAGCAGTCCAGGGGATCGTTTCTCAGATAGACAATATGGCTGCTGCAGCTCAACAGATGTCTGCATCCAGCACGGAAGTAGTTAGAGCAATAGAAAATGTATCTGCTGTAACCGAAGAGACAACTGCTTCTACCGAAGAGATGGCTGCATCGAGTGCGGAAGTTGCCCGTCAGATTGAACAGGTAGCTGCAGTAAGTCAGGAGAACGCAGCGGCTGCCCAGGAAGTCAGCGCAACGACTCAGGAGCAGACTGCTGCTGCAGAGGAGATGACAGCGGGAACCGAGGATCTGTCTGCAATGGCTGAGGATCTACAGGAGTTGGTGTCGGCGTTTAAATTAGCAGATGACACGGATACACTGCAAAAAGTGACCGGCAAAGCAGCAGGACGCAAGTCACGCAAGGCCGCGTAGAAGTAAAATAAAAACTTCAGTAGCCCGATAAGACCAATAGGACTTATAGGACTAATAGGACATTGGCCACGAATGTCATATTAGTCTTATAGGTCCTATTGGTCGTATGGATTACTCAAAGATTAGTAGGACATTTATCCCATCAGGTTGTATACTTGTTAAAATGCAATTGAAAGGACCTGGTGATGATATGGATCTAATGGACGCAATATATACACGCCGATCAGTCAGGCGATATATTAGTAAGCCTGTTGAGAAAGAACAGATTACTAAACTAATGGAAGCGGCAGTTCAAGCTCCCAGTGCTATGAATTCCCAACCCTGGGCATTTGCAGTAATGCAAGATAGTGCGGCGTTAAATAGCCTGTCAGACAAGTCGAAATCGTGCCTGTTGGGGATGTTGGATAGGCTGCCGGCTCTTCAGAAATATCAGACAGCGCTGGAGAGTCCTGATTTCAATATATTCTACGGAGCAGGGACTCTTGTAGTTGTTTGTGCGAAACCTAATCTGAGTCCAAATGCTACTACAGACTGTGCAATGGCTGCTCAGAATCTAATGCTTACGGCCAGAGATTTGGGCTTAGGCACATGTTGGATAGGCTTTGCAGTTGCATATCTCAACACTCCGGAAGGCAAACGCGAATTGAATATACCTGAGGAATACTCAGTAGTGGCGCCTCTGATTGTAGGCCATCCTGAAGTTGAACTTGGTCCAATGGAAAAGAATCCACCCGAAGTTGTGTTTTGGGGATAAGCATTATTGAATCGGGCAACCGCAGGCTGGTATGTATCGACCTGCGGTTGCCTTTTGGGGTTCGGAGTGGAATCAAGTTATTTAACCCGCATTATTCACCAAACTTCGCTTTTGCCCGGCAGTAGGGGCAAAAGCTGAGTTAGTCATAAATAATGCGGGCTAGCGTTTTCATCCATCTCCATAATACCGAATGGGTTACCTTCGGTATCAAGGAAATATCCCATATATCCGTACCCGGGAATAGCCATCTTCGGTGTTAGAACTTTTCCACCTTTTTCCAGGATTTTGGCTGTGTAATCCTCATAAGAAGAAACCCCTATGGTGTTTACCGTAGCTGCCGGGGGATCCATACGCTTGGTGATTCCACCATTGATCCCTGGTTCTTCATCGGGTCCGGTCATTACCATCCAGTAGTCAAACGGACCATCCCATTTTGTTATAGTCCAGCCAAAAACACCGCTGTAAAACTCTCCTGCACGATCCGGATTATCTGCATTTATCTCGAAATGTACAACTCGTGGCATTGTTATTACCCCATTAAATCAGTCACTATATTCAGAGCAGGACTGAAGTTATTTATTTTAATCTACAATTATGCTACCGCTAAGACATGAAGAGCTAAACCTGCTAAAATGTCAGTTAGTGCTAGTAACCTGCTTGATGGATTTAACACGGGGGATATTCCGGATGAAATGTGTTTTGTTGATTATTGGGATCATGATGCTCACAATCTCTCCGTCTATGGCGACGACGACAATGGTTGTTGCTAAAAATGGTATGGCTAAAATGACCATTGTTGTTGGAGCCAATCCTATTCCTGCAGAAATCACTGCAGCTAAGGAATTATCGAATTATCTGCAGAAGATCACGGGAGCGAGTTTCAAAACGGTCATAGAGAGCAAAATACCGATTAAAACCCCTGCGATTTATGTTGGGTGGACATCATATTCATCCAGGCAGGGAGTCATTGCCAGGCAACTTGGTCCAGAAAACTGGGTGATCCGTACTGTTGGTAATAATCTGATCTTAACGGGCGGACGTCCACGTGGCACGCTCTATGCTGTTTATGAACTCCTTGAACGGCAATTTGGATGTCACTGGTTTGATGAGACTTCAGAGGTTATACCAAATAAACCAACTCTCGTGCTTCCGAATATCAGCATTAATAAGAAACCGGATTCTTCTGAACGCTCTATATATACAGGTGTCCGCGACCTTACACGTATTCCGGACTGGATCAGTCGAGAGGACTGGTTCCATGCACGCAACAAGTCTAACGGCCAGTGTACGTATCTTGGACCTGAATTTGGTTCATGTCTGCAGTATGGTTCTCCGGGGGGCGTACACACTTTTGAATCATATATCTCCCCGAAAGAATACTTTAAGGATCATCCTGAATATTTTTCAAAGAACGTAAATGGCGACAGAGAGTCTGGTATGGGTCAACTCTGTCTAACAAACAAAGACGTCCAACGACTCGTTCTGGAAAAACTTAAGGGGTTTATTGTTCAGGACCGGGAGACTGCAAAGAAAGAAAACAGGCCATATCCGACACTCTATGACATCAGTCCGAATGATTTCCATCACCTGTGCCAATGTGAGGACTGTCAGGCTATCGCTAGACGTGAAGAATCCCAAATGGGGCCGCTTCTGCAGTTTATCAACACTATAGCAGCAAATATCGCCAAGGACTATCCGGACATCCAAATTCATACTCTCGCATATACTATCTGGCAGAAACCTCCGAAGACTATGAAAACGCGTGACAATGTAGTGATCCGATTCTGCGATCTTGGGGATACGGGCTGGGGGGAGTTCCTTCGGCCATTCAGCCATCCATATAACAAGATCCCACGTGAGAATCTGGAGAAGTGGTGCAAGATTGCCAAGAATGTCTATTACTGGGACTACTGGACCCAGTTCTCAGACCAGATGGACACTCCATATTCCAATGCCAGTGTCTTACAGGGTGATCTGCAGTGGATGCATAAGCAGGGAGTGAAAGCGATATTTGCTCAGCTGTCCGGATGTGAGACACGGAGTTTCTTTACGCTGAGACGCTGGATTGGATTTCAACTAATGCAGAACTCCAGTCAGCCTGTGAAACCACTGATTAATACATTCTTGAAAGGCTATTTTGGACCCGGAGCCGCCAAGATGGGTGAATATCTGGCATATTTGGAGAAGAGAATCGCGACTGACCCGGATCGCCTGGCTAACCTGACGGGATACACTCAGAAATATCTTGATCTGCAGTTCTTTGTTAAGAGTGATCAGTTATTGGCAGAAGCTGAAACCGTTTGTGCAAATGATCCTGCTTCCCTGCGGCATGTGAAACGAGAGCGGATACCGATTGATGGAACCTTACTCCGGTTATGGGGGAATATCGAACGTGATATGACTGCTGGCTCCTTGATGCCGTTTGACCGTAATGAAGTCCTGGATCGGTATGAAGCTAATCGCTTTGCTTTATTGGATATGTTCCGTAGTCCGGTGACTATTGATGCAGGCAGAGCTGGAATTGCAACGGAAATGGTGACATTAAGAGCAGGTACAATACCGCTGCCGGAGCAGTTCAAATCAATCTCAGCAGACAAAGTGACAGACTTCAATTGGACATCTATGAACGCATATGGTGTCGGAGGAGACCTGGGCAGCAATGCTCTGGTTGATGATCCTGATGCAGCCGGTGGAAAGGCCCTCTATTATGAAGGGCCCAAACCAGAATTACATGATAGAGCATTGGATTTCGGTGTATACGATGAGACCCGCAAAGTCTTTGGCCCGACCGTTACAATCAAAGCAGAGGACCAACCTCAGGATGGGAAATATCACTGGTATAAAATCGGTAGATTCCCTCTTGGTCCTGGTGTCAGAGTGCATGCACACTGGAGTTGGATGCTGGGAGTGGCTTTGGATAGAGCATACAACCCGGCGGATCTTGACCCTCAAAGAGATTACTGGATCTCGATAAAAGTTACGGGTCCGGCATACGTCAAAGGTTCAACAGACAAGAATGCTGTGTGGATGGACAGGGTTATACTGGTTAAGCCGTGATTGATTGATAATTAATTGGAATAAACGGAACTCAGAATGGTTAATCAAACGTATAGTATAGTAACCGTACGTATAAATACCCTCGAATTTGCTGTTTGTAGCTTGCTTATTGTATAGTTGATTGAGTGCAATACAAGTATAACAGCCTTGATTATTGACAATTCAGATTGTCTAAGATTTATCGAAAGTGAGATAGTATTGGCAGTTACAATCATTGAAAAACAATGTCCCCAGAATCATCCCTGTCCTGCAGTATCGAAGTGCCCGATGGAAGCCCTAACGCAGAAAGGGTATTCGGCACCTGAAGTTGATGCAGAAAAATGTACTGACTGTGGAGTCTGCTCCACTGTTTGCCCAATGGGTGCTTTTAAGCTTGCAACATGATTTTATCCCGCATTATTCATGATTGGCTCAGCTTTTGTCCCTACTGCCGGACAAAAGCGAAGATTGGTGAATAATGCGGGTTATTGTATCAAAACGCTCCGACTCAGGAGGTTTTGGCAGTAAAACAGGTGTACTATTACATCTGGAACAATACCAGCAATTAATTCTCGTCCTCTAGAGTATTAGAGCCTATGTTCCGATAATTAGTTATGTCTCAACTTGCGCCCAACTTTGCAGGAGGAATCAGATAGTGTTGTTAAGGACCCGAGTCTGTTTGTATTGCATATTGGCTATGCTCGTGGTCCCGTCATTTCACGCATTTGCTCTAGCAACTGCGGAACCGGGTGCCAAATCCGATGCTGTACTCACCGAAGCTCAAGCATTTTCTCTTGTCAGGGAACTGGTGCCTTTGGTGGAACAGTTTTCCGGAAAAAAGTTCAAGACACCTCCTGTTGTAAAATTGGTTACATCAAACCAGGTAGCCCCTGTATTGGCGAAGGAACTTGTGCCGCAATATCGTAAGTTATATCACGAGAAGAGTGATAAGAGTTTGCTATCACTCGCCGATGTAAATGCCCAGGCTATCTCGACCCTTCTTCTCGGAAAATATGGCACGTATGCCGGAATTTTATATGTAGTCCCAGAAAATTTCAGACCGAGGATGAAAGATGCCAGGGTTGACCCCAAACACGAACCTGCTTTCGTCAAACTGATAATTGCTCATGAACTTACACACGCACTTCAGGACCAATACATAGGCCTCTCGAAAATGCTTAACAAGTCCGTGAACACCGACCAGTCTCTGGCGGTCTCCTCTACCATTGAAGGCCATGCTATCTATGTTCAAGACAAGATTGCTGATGCATTAAATTTGCAGGAAAGTCAAAAAGAGTATGCGCGTGCGATTGGAGCTGGTGTATCTGACGATCCGGTAGAGAAGTTGCTGGGTGCGATGGAAGGTAAGCTTATGTCGGATACATACCTTGCTGGACGGGACTTTATTGTCTGGCATATGGATAATGGCGGTTCGGAACAGGTATGGAAGGTGCTAAGTGCTCCTCCGGTTAAGTCCAGTATGATCCTGCACCCTGAAACCTATGCTCCTATTGTAGCCAAGTCGGTTGATTATAAGTCGATTCTGACCGGTATTGAGAAGAGTTTTGGTAAACGTAAATGGAATGTGGCCAATGTGGAAGTCGGGGAAATGCAGCTCAGAGCGATATACAACGACCTGGAACCAGCTACACGGGATGCAGTGCTGACTGATTTTGAACATGCTCAAGCTTTGGCTGCAATGGATGGCACATCAGTTGCAAGTGTGACTGTCATTGCTCTTAAGAATCCCAGTATATTCCCTCAGTTACTTACAGGCCTTGGGGATCTATGCAAGCGGAATGTGGAGAACATCAATCGCGAGGGAGCCACCAGGATTAAGGACTTTACATCCGGAAGCTTCACATGTATCAAGTCCGATGCAAACAGCAAGATCTGTTTTAGGATGACATCCGGAGCCGTATCGCTTCCTAACAAGTTCGTCCGAGTTGTGCGTGGTCGGGTGGTTGTAGAAATATACTGTCAGGCCGTGGAAGTATCCGATACCCGCATAGGAGCCATCGCCGAGTCCGTTTTTAAAAGATTGCCTGTAGAGTATTGTAAGTTGTAGTAATTGATATACATACCGGAATATTGTCATCACGACTGGATAAAGTCATCCCGAATGCTCACAATGTTTTCCTGAATGCTCACAATGTCATCCTGAATGCTCACAATGTCATCCTGAATGCTCACAATGTCATCCTGAATGCAATGAAGGATCTGCTGTTCGATAAAGCAGATCCTTCATTGCATTCAGGATGACAGCTTAATCCACTCCAATCTTGATAATGGCAGGTTGCTGTAGTTGTAGAGGTTGCATCCTGCCAGGTTGTGCTTGCTTATCAGTTCCATCTTCTGTTTGAAGTTCTCCCTTATGGGTGTTGCATCTACTCCCAAGTTGATTGATAAGACGATCTGTTCAGGTTGGAAAAATCCCCTGACTACATTGATATCATCTTCAATTCTGCTTATATCCTGAGTGCCAACCGGGATGACATAGTGGTCGGCAAGTTCCCGGATCGCTAGCAGGTCGTAACCCTCTATATATGCTTCTCTCACAGGATTAAAACAGTCGATCTTCACATTGTTTTTGTCTGCATATGTCCTTACCTGTTTAAATAGACCGGTGACTGTTTCCGTGCGAATCTTCAGGTAACTTTTAAGATCCAGACTCGTTTTCAATAGATCCAACAGTGTATCTGCCGGTTTTTCATAATTATCATTGATTGATCCGTCTATGTGGTCCTTGCATAACCGCATAACATGGTCCACATCTATTCCGGCTTCTTTTGCTTTATCAATACAGCAATCACAGAAACAAAGGCTGAGCAGTGTTTCATCGATTTCTTTGAGTTTGACCCCGAAGAACTCGTGGTGGTATCCATGTGAAAATCCCATGTAGCCTAGCGATTCAAGGAAAATGGTATCCAGATTGTAGTTGTCCACTAAATCGCTGATCATTCCCATTGCATACTTCTCTACTTCCGGTTGCGCAGGGCAGAGAGAGTAGGGGTAATGGTCTCCGAATACGTTACTGGCTGTGAACTCAGGATGCCTGGAACCAAGACGAGTGTTGTGCATACATACAGTCCAGGCATGCAGTTTGATCCCATATTCATTGCATTTGCGTGCAACGACTTCCAGTATGTCACTGGAGTCCAGGATTGAAGCCATCTGAGGTTGCATGTCTCCCTGGTAATATTCCGAATGAGGCTTGAAATACACTGTCCCATCCTCAGGGAAGTAGACTCTGGATTTGGGATTGTGGGGGAGTATGAACTTGCCCGCATGGTAGCTGACAGCCATTGCAACAGCATCAATCCCGAGTGATTTGATCCGAGTCAGAACGTTATCAACACCTTCATCAATGAAGTCCCACGCATAAGCATATATACATTTTCTCATCAGAATACTCCATCCATGTGCATATGTAACTGAGTTCATCGACTCAGTGTATCAACTGGGAAGTTGACGGTCAAATATATTATGCTGGCACAGCCTGATTTTCTACCAGGTAGGAAATTCGTGTCTATATGGCACAAGGAAATATATACCTGCTTGCAGAAACAACAAATATGACCAAAACAACGATTGCAGATGATGCTTAAAAGGAGAAAGACTTGAAAAAACTGATTTGGATGATGTTAATCGGCGCATCCCTGGTGTTATCCAACAGTGTTGGTAATGCCGAGATAGTCAGACGAAAAGTAGTAGTAGCCCCGATTTTCGAGAACAACAAATTGAGATCGGCTGATACACTTAAGCTAATAGGTAAGAGGGCGGAGTTCTCCGGTTTCTACTATGACGGTTCCATCCCTATGATAGTTGATGATATGGAGCGTATCCATGTTAACCTGCCTATCCCGGATGATGCTTATATCCCAATCGTGGGCAAGATTCCAGCCAGTTTGAGATCAGGAGACAAAATCCGCATTGCTGGAACCCTTGTAAAAGCTATAGCCACTGACCCTAAATGGGCACTGGAGGAACCGGCTGTTATCCGTCTTTCTGATGAAGCGGATGTCAGGGTGATTTCCAAGACGCGTGTCATTGCGCCAATAGCCAGGCGGTTTAAGTTCAGAGACGACTTGATACGCTTACTTGCGACAGATTATGCTGTATTGATTGTGGGTGGAATTAACGCTGGCAGTAACCACATGAGATACTGGAATGAACTCAAAACCACATACACGGCTCTAAAAGCCCGTGGTCTTACTGACGCTAATATTTATGTTCTGTATGCAGACGGAGTAGCCAGAGACAATTCCGTGGTGGTCGATTATTCTGCAACAAAGGCCAATATTGCAACTGCGTTTAATGCTCTTGCAGGAAAGACTACTGATGGGAGTGGCGTTTACATAATGGCTGACGACCACGGTGGAGGTTATTCCACAAGAGTTGTAGGTAATGTTCAGATTGGCAGCTATGGAGCTGTGCTTGATGCCAACGGCGATGAAAATGACAATCTCTCCGAAGCTTCTTTGAATCGTGACATCAATGGTGATGGGGACAAGAACGATCTTGTTTCTGTAGATGAAGTTCTGTGTCTGTGGGGCGAGAATATCACAGACGATGAGTTTGCAACCAATGTAAACAAGATTACTAAATATGCCAAGATGGTCATCCAGATGGAGCAGTGTTTCAGCGGAGGATTTGTGAATGACCTTGCAGGACCGAGACGGGTTATAATGAGCGCCTGCGGAGAGACTGAATGTTCGTGGGCTAAAGGTCCAAGCTACCTCTGGAATGAGTTCACCTACAGTTATCTGGCAGCGTGGACAGGTTCAAAACCGGATGGCGCCGGATCAGTCAATGCCGATACAAACGGTGACGGTAAATTATCTATGGTAGAGTGCTTCAACTATGCCAGAGCAAACGATGCAGCTGCGGAGACTCCTATGTTTGAAGACAATGGTCAACGCCCCGGTCACTCCGGCCAGATGCCATCTGGTGGAGAAGGCACGCTGGGCAGCACCACTACTTTCTAAATAGATCCATATATGCAATCCGATTGCCGATATCCGTTCGTGCTGAGCAAGTCGAAGCACGGACGGACATCTATGCAATTCAAGATCGATCGGGTGATCCATGACCCGATCGATCTTCTCTGAACATCCATGTCATTCTCTTTTCTTCTCCGTGTCCCCCGCGCCTCTGCGTGAAACTCCCTTCCGAGGTAACAGTTCAGAGTGGCGTGAATTTGTCATGCTGAGGAACGAAGGATCTGCTTTTATTCCGTAAAAAGCAGATCCTTCGTTCCTCAGCATGACAATGTTCCCATATTACTGAGTTGTTACCTTCCGGTGGGTTACTCGACAAAACTCTCCAATCCAGCATAAAATACACATGTCACCTATTAAGTAACCCCCCTTTTAAGATTATGGAGGACATATATTGTCTCGACTCTTTCTTGCGGCTATATTCCTGTTTCTGATATCTACCAGTGTTGCTTGTGCAGACTCTCTTCAAAGTGTACCGTATGGTGTTGGCATATGGACTGAGATGGGGCATGGAAACCATCGTGCTCTTGTCCGTGTATCTTCACAATCGGATGCTGTGAAAGTACGGATTCCGTGGAGGAGAAGAGACGCGGAGCCGGAGAAGAAGGATATCCGTGTCTATGATGCTTCCACCGGCAAACAAATAACCAATGTAGTCCGTATCAATATAAATCGGGAGTATGGTGACCTGGTTTTTCAACCGCAGACAGTCCCGGGTGTATATGAGATTTACTACCTGCCTTACAATCAGGGGATAAACAACTTCGATGACGCTGGCAAGTATTTCCTTCCTCAAGATACTGCCGATACCGGGTGGATTCAAAAAAACTCAGTGACTGATAACTGGAAAGATCTGCCTGTTGCCGAGGTTGTTGAGATTCAAGCCCGGAATGAGTTCAACAGGTTCGATCCGATGGAAGTTATTGCTACCTCAGAAGAAACAACCGCACTCATTAATGCTCATACTGATAAGACATATATGCTTTTTCCTGAGGACAGGAAATTTCCGGCAAAAATGTTCGATGATCTCCCTTTCAAATGGGTCAAACAGGGGCCAGGTAGTGTTTTCTCAGGTGAAGCACAGCCTGGTGAGTTTTACGTGTTCCAGATCGGTGTTTACGCTTCAAAGCAATCAATTTCCGATATCAAGCTTACATTCAGTAACCTCAAAGGCAAGTCAGGATCTATATCATCGAAATCCATACGATGTTTTAACCTGGGTGGAGTAGACGATAGAGCGGTGCCTTTCAAGAGTAAGTTCGAAGTCGGTAAAGGACAAGTCAGGCCTTTGTGGATAGGTGTACAGGTTCCTAAAAATGCGACTGGATTGTATCAGGGAACAGTGATCGTGAAACCTGAAAACGCAAAAGCGACCAGCATTGCGATTAACCTTAACATAGCTGGTGGTGTCGTCAAGAATAATGGTACAGACGACTTATGGCGGTTCTCCAGGCTTAACTGGCTGGATTCAACGCTTGGGATTGATGAGGATGTGGTTCCACCATATACACCTCTGAAAGTTTCGGGTTCAACTACGGAGTGCTTGAATAGAGCAGTTCGATTTGGAACAATGGGACTGCCGGAGAGCATTGTAAGTAAGGGAAACCAGATCCTGGCTGCTCCAATACAAATATCTGCGATAACACCCCAGGGAACTATTGTATGGAAGCCTGGAAATAATAAGATTACAAAGACGTCACCAGCTACAGTTGTCAGGCAGGCATCTGCAAAAGGTGGTGCATTTAAGATTTCCACAAACTCAAAAATGGAGTTTGATGGGAGCATTACGTATGACATTGCTCTGAAAGCGAATAAAGCCGTATCACTTGAGGATCTTCGTCTGCAAATCCCTGTAAAGCGTGAGATTGCAACATACATGATGGGTATGGGCAAGCGCGGTGGTTACAGGATTGGTTCGTGGAACTGGAAATGGAGTATAGATCACGCTGATAATGCACTGTGGATTGGTGATGTTGATGCAGGACTGCAGATAAAGCTTCTTTTGCCTGGTGATGCCTGGGCAAGCACAGACTTGTATGAAGCAGGACTCCCGGACTCATGGGCCAATTCTGGTAAAGGTGGCGCTAAGATTTCAGAATCCGGTGATCAGGTATTATTGGATGTCTTTACTGGTGATAGAGAGTTTAAGGCAGGGCAGGAGATACATTTCAACTTTAGGTTGACTGTAACTCCTTTCAAACCAATAGATAATAGGCACTGGAACTGGCGTGTTGCAACAGCCAATAATGATTATGGTTTTGAGTATGGAGGTTCCAATATCTGGCAGATTTGGCACGCTCAACCGGAATCCGAATTCATAAACTATCCGTTCCTGCACATAGACAAACTGGCATCACGTGTGAAACAGCAAAAAAGTCTTGGTCGAGGTATAAACCTTTACTACACAATGCGCGAGATCAGTAACTACATGCAGGAATTGTGGCCTTTGAGGAGCCTGGGAAGTGAGATATTCTCAACAGGCAAGGCCATGATATACTCCGATAAAGGCGCAGTAATAAATACAGCCGGCGGTGGATATCCCTGGTTGATGGAGCACTTGGTTAGTGGATATGTTCCAGCGTGGCGGCAACCGCTGGAAAGTGGGGAAAGCGATGCCTCAATCGCGACCAAGGGTAGATCGCGCCTCTTAAATTATTACATCGAGAGTGTCGATTGGCTAATGAAAAGTGTCGGCATTGACGGTATCTATCTTGATGGCCTCGCATTTGATCGCGACATAATGATGCGCCTGGCAAAGGTCATGTATAGAAATGATCCGAACTACCGGATCAATTTTCATGCTGGTAACGACTATGACTACCTCGATCACCGTGTCAGCCCACTCAATTATCACATGGGTCATTTGGCATTCATGAGCAATATGTGGATCGGGGAGATGTTTGACTACAGCCGGTCCTCGGACTACTGGCTGGTTGAAATATCTGGCATTCCGTTTGGTATTTCAAGTGAATTGCTTAACCATGTAGATGGTGGTAATCAATGGCGTGGGATGCTATATGGCATGAGCGGTCGTGAGAATATATCATGCACTGCGATGTATAAGTTCTGGGACGAGTGGGGGATACAGGACTCTGAGATGATCGGTTATTGGTCGCCGAAGTGTCCAGTCAAGACTGACAATCCGGATGTGCTTGCCACGGTTTACAAGAAAAACGGCAAAGCTCTGATTTCTGTCTCTGAATGGAGCGAAGCATTCTCCGATGACGTCAATAAGTTGCGTTCGAACGCAGTCACGCGAATCATAAATAAGGCCCCAGTGATTGATGGCAAGTTCGATGCAAACGAATGGGATGATGCTGCGAAACTGGGAGGTTTTGTCCTTGCATCCAGCCCACAACTCGCATTATCACAGACAGAAACTATGATTGCATCAGACACGCAAAACCTGTATATCGCATTTCGTTGCAATGGTTCAGGAGATCAACTAAAATCAACTGCAACAGCCCGTGATGGACATGTTTGGGAGGATGATGCTGTAGAGATATTCATCCAGCCCGATCCGGATTCGACCACATTCTACCAGTTCATAGGTAACAGTGCCGGGATATTCTATGATGGAATGAAATCATCCAGCGCATGGAATGGAGACTGGACATACAAAACTACCGTTGGGCAAGGTTATTGGCAGGGTGAGATATCGATTCCTCTTGCATCAATGCAGATGAAACCGCTAGTAGATGGTAAGATTATCGGGTTCAACGTAGTTCGCGACCAGCAGTCCGGTAAGTCTGAGAGTTCGTCATGGTCGAGAGTTGCGGAATCATTCCTGGATCCAAACCGATTTGGCAGGATCGAATTTTCAACTACTAAACAACAGTCTGTCAGTGGGGCATCAGTTGCTCAGAAGCGAAAATCATTCCGATTGAATATTGACTGGAACGCACTGGGAATCAATCCCAATCAGGCAAGACTAATTGCTCCTGCCATTTTACGCTTTCAGGAAGCAGCCGAGTTTTCTCATTCAGATGAGATACCAATCGAGACTTCAAAGGGTTGGCTGTTTATGTTGCAGGATTAGCTTTGTATCACTGCATGAGGTAAAGACCTATGTTCACAAAAATCGCATCAGTTCTGATAATGCTGTTTATTGCATCCTGCGTGTCTGCAGCTGAAAATGAGCATATAATAAGTCTCTTCAGCAGCGAAAGCACAGCGTGGACCAGTGCTCAGACGGTGAGATCGGGTAAGTATGGGTACACTTGTGCAACCGCAAAAAAATCCGGTGATATGTGGTACGAAGGGTCAATTGGGAAACAGGAGGATTATACCTGGTTCTCTAATTCTGTTCCGGTTGGAGACTCGAACCAGCTTATAGTCAGATACAAAGCAGCTCCTGAGACGTATTTCACGATCGATCTTTACTGGGATACTCTGCCTGGGGAGCAATTGAGACCCCGCAGTTATGTTTTAGGTGATGGAGAATGGCACGATGTTGTTATTCCTGTCAGGGGTAAGGCTGTCACTATGGGTTTCAGCATAAGCAGCAAAGGTGAGGAGAAATCCGGAGGTCTCAAGAAAGTAACAATCAAGCAGTTGATCGGAACCGCGGGTTCTGCTGTCCCGAAAATTTATACAACCTCACTGACTGATCCACTGATTATTCCCGAACCTAAGCAAATGAAAATCCTGGGTGGTTCGGTTTCGCTGTTGGAGAACGGCAAATCGAGTTTCGTCATACGCCTAAATACCATAGACAAGTCGATAAAGAAGATCATTGCAGATGAAATAGCAATGGAAATTGGTAAGCCGACCTCCCCAACTGCAGCGAAGACTGTTATCGAACTATGTATCGGCAGAGAGAATTCGATTGCAGTTCCAGGCAAGACTGAAGGTTACGCAATATCCGTTGTTCAGACCGATGGTAAGAACCACATTATACTGGCAGGCAAAGATAAAGCTGGTCTCTATTGGGCCTGGCAGACTTTCCGGCAGCTGATTAATCGAAAGCCGGGCAATGTGACAGCTGTAGCCTGTAATATAAAGGACTGGCCGGATTACCCGCGCAGGGGATATATCTGTTACTCGGTAGATTCATTGAAAGAAGCAATGCGCTGGAAAGCCAATTGTAACCCGACTCCTGCGTGGAGCCTGAGCAATGGTTGGCGAAAACCGCCTGCTGATTTTGTGAAAACAGTAAGTGATATGTCCGTGTATGCAGTTCCGCGTGGGAGCAATATTGCCGAATGGATCCAGCCAGTCCAGCAGACAGCCTCTATCACCATATCAGATGATAAAGAACTCCGGCTTCTAATGGATGCTTATGAAATCTCGCTATCGAAAGGTAGCCGGGGGATTATTATCGGGATTGATGATGGCGGACGCAATCCGGAGAGCTTTACCGACGCTGATAAAAAGGCCTATAACGATGACCAGTTGCTCTCTCATACATGGCTTGCTAAGAAGATGTCGGATATGATTTTCAGCAAATATCCTGACGCCAAAGTCTCATTCATAACCAAAGACTATGAGAGTGCATATGGAATCAAAGACTATTATGACCGCATCGGTGTCTCTAAAAAGCTCTCCATTCTCTGGACCGGGGAGCAGTGTGTTACATTTGATTACCCGAAAAACGTGATAAAGAAATATGAAGAGGGTATTGGTGGCCGCGAATACATGATATTCGACAACACTCCTTCGCAGGCTCATGGAATGTACCGCGGACTCACTATATTCGAGAAGTATGGTGAAGGCTACGGGAATCTTTCTAAGTCCGGTAAGTGCGTCGGTTTCCATGAGATGGCCGGGTTTGGAAGTCCGACGCCAGATGTGCTCTCGTTGTCTATCGCTGAATATCTATGGAATGCTTCCCGTTACAATGCGGAGAAGGCCAGGCAGAGAGCGATTGCTAAGATAGCCGGAAATCCGGCGGTAGTTCGTCCGTTATTGCAGTATTCGAATGAATATCTGAGTATTGCCTACAAATATCCAATAGATAAAAGGCTGTCCACGAGGTCTCGCGAGGATTTTACAGTCGAAAAAGGTAAAGCTCCTGTTGTTGGGACAAGCGTGTTGGAGGAAAAGGAACTTTCCCGATACTCTATTGATGACACTGAATATGAAAGACTCAAGCCCATAATTGCTTCTATGCAGGCACTTGTAAGAGAAATTGAGTCTACAAGCCGGAATCCTCTATTGTCCGCAGAGATCAGAATGTTCCAGCGCAATCTTGTTGAAGTCATCGACTATCTTCATAACACCAAAAAAATGGCGAGGATAAACCCCACAGGCACGGTTGTATTCAACATAAATGATGTCCCTGGTGGAACTCACTATTCAGACTGGGGCAATGGTAAGACAGGCTGCGCAATTTACGGCAATCAAACCGCTAACAACATGCTTGAAGTAGTCTTCGAAATGGATACTCTCCCGGTAAAGGATGTCACGTTGGCTGTCGAAGGCCAGGACTGTGATAAGAGCCACGCAGATATGCAGATAAAACTGAATGGCCAGGAGATATTTACAGGCCTGACTCCTTTTGTGAAAAATGGCTGGGTAAACAAAGAGTTTCAAGTATCAAACACAGCCTTTCGAAATGGCCGTAACGTGCTGCAGATAATCAACACCAGCCCCTCCAGCGACTACATAGACCACTGGGCGTTAATCAGTGGGATTGAGTTCCGGTTCTGATGATTCGGAGTATGTACGATTTGACCGAATGCTTGTTTGCATAATGAGAAAACTGGGCATAAGTATGAATAGACTTTTGACAGTGGTGTGAGGAATCTAGTGATGGCGAACAAACGAATTGCGATAATGTTAACCTTAACAGTAGCTGTGGCATTGATTTACTTTGCCATACCCAGGCAGAACAAGGATACCAATAATCCCAGCAAAACCGGCGGTTCTGGCAACGTTACGGAAATAGGTGGCGCTGAATTTGAAAAATCTGTGTTGCAGAGCAAGGGTGCAGTGCTGGTGGACTTCTGGGCTCCTTGGTGCGGACCCTGCAGGCAGATGGCCCCGATAGTTGATGGTATTGCGGATGAGAATGCAGGAAAGCTGAGCGTTTATAAGGTCAACGTAGATGACAACCAGCCACTAGCCAGAGAATATGGTATTGACAGCATACCGACGCTGATAGTCTTCAAAGACGGTAAAATGGTAGATAAACAAGTAGGTCTACCATCGCAAGAAGAAGTAGTGCAGTGGGTTAAGAATACGGCAGGGATTTAATTGATAAACAACAAGAAATAAGTCGCGTGAGCGCATTATTCAAGTTCGAGTTTTACTCTCAATCTCCTGTGCGACGGTATTCATAGTTTCATTGCGGATTGTGTCCCAATCGGTTGTCTTGCCCTTTGTATATTCGTGGAATACTCCAGCTACCTCTAGTATAGATACCATGGGTTTTATTCTTGAGGTAGCTGGTATGCTATTCTGACGTCTTTTATGTTTTCGTATAATCATGATGCATTACCCTCTGTATATTGTACCACTTTATCTGAGGTAATGACCTTGGGATCGCTACAATTCAGTATTATTGTCCAAGAACTGAGCTTTTCATGCTGCCTGGGATATTTCGCGTTGGATGTCTGTGCGCATGTCTTCTGCCTGGAATAGCAGGCGGCCATTTGGGTATTTTTCTAGTAGGGAGTTGATTTTACTCAGGGCAGCCTGGGGATTTGACTGCTGTCTCCAGAGCAACGCTGCAGTGCGGAACCAGGCCATTTCCAGGTCAGGGGAGTCCGGATATTTTGTTTCTACCAGATGATAACAAGCTAGCGCCTGCTCAGTGCGTCCAGCCGATTCGCCTCGCGCACCTAAGTATATGAGATCGCCAGCATCAAGACTTTCGGTCGAACCGTTTTGTTCAACAAGGTACTTAAGAACTTCAAGGGGACACTCTCTGGTGACTACTTGTGCATTTACCTGGAGTGCATATTTCATATCATCTGCGCTTCCATAATCAGCTGCTTTACGGGCGAAATGGACTAGCACATCATTGTCCTCCGGGTTTAACGCAACAAGCTGATTCAATTCCGCACAACTAAGCAGCTCAAACTTTTTAACGTCAGCTTGTACTGCCTTCACTTTGGATTCCTTGTCGCTGTCACGTTTATAATGCAGGGACCAGACAAGAAGAGCGCCTACCAGAGCCCCTCCAACATGGGCAAAGTTGGCAACTCCCCCGCTCGCATGAAACGCACGACCGAGAAAACCGTTTATCAGGTCCATGACAAAATATGAACCAATCACCCAGATTGCAGCGACTTCGAACGTCCCACGCCAAATCAGACCTATCCAATAGAACAGGCAGACAGGACTCCATGCGAACAGATACCAGTATGCTCCAAGCACTCCCATTATGCAGCCGGACGCTCCCAATGATGGGACATGGACAGAGTAAGCCCCTGCAACTCCCAGTGCAGCCTGACCTACATGGCCGGACATACCTGCCAGAAAATACAGGAATAAGTACATCGGTACCCGCAGTCTATCCTCTACCGCAGGGCCAAATATCCATAAAAACAACATGTTGCCCAGCAGATGGCTCAAACTACCGTGCAGAAACAGCGAAGTAATGAATGTATAGAATGGACTGACTCCCCACTGCATCGCATAAGCATCAATTATTTCAGGTCTGATTATCAGGAACGAATGAGATGTGAAGAGATAGACCAGTATATTTAATCCGATCAAAGAGACTGTTGCATATGGGAACCCCTTTGGAGGATTCTTGACCTTGTATGGTATGATCACAGTTGCCACCTTGTATGGTTTATAACTACTCTACAATTATCGGTGGAAATGTCTGTGTCATTTACCCGGATTTACAAGAATTATTTCACCAGTCCGGTATAAATACAGCCTTTACTTCCTGTCATCATAACCATATACTGATTGCAGAGTTCAATATGGAGGATTAGTATGAACCTGCTCAAACACTCACTTTGGATAGTAATGGCTCTTCTCCTGTTTACAACCGAAGGATGGGCAGGTGGGGGGATTCCGACCCCAAAGCCGGTTAAATCGGATGCGTTAGTCGGTGCATACTACTTCCCAGGCTGGAGCCATCCCGAGCGCTGGTACTGCATAGCTGCCAGCAAACCTACCCTGCATCCTCTGCTTGGTTATTATAAAGAGGGAGATCCCGACGCTGCAGACTGGCATATCAAGTGGGCTTTGGAACATGGGGTATCGTTTTTTGCTTTTGATTTCTACACACAAAATGGCAGCCAGATGCTTGAGGCAGCACTGGATGATGGGTTTCTGAAAAGCAAGTTTATCGGGCAGTTCAAGTTTTGTATCAACTGGTGCAACCACTATGCAGCATCCACAATGACTCCGGAGTCGATGGAGCGTTTCGGCGATCTGATTATCAAGAAGTATCTCACTCACCCCAGCTATCTACGGATCGATAACAAACCGGTGGTGATGATTCTGGTTGGCGGTGGATATGTGCAGAACCTTGGGATGGAGGGTGCCAAGAAGGTTTTTGACAGATTTGAGCAGCGATGTAAGGACGCCGGTCTGCCGGGTGTGTACCTGGTGTTTTGTGAAGGTGAGAATGGCGGTGAAGTGGGTATCAAGAACTCAATATCTGCCGGGACGAAAGCCTTCTGCCTTTACAACTACCCATATTACGGCACCGATTTTACTGGACCGGGAAAATACGGAGAAGCCCCTTACTCCAACCTTGCCGACCATGGAGAGGAAATCTGGAAACACTGGGGCAAAATCACGGGAAGCCTGCTCTGGCCTACAGTCATGCCCGGGTGGGACCGACGCCCGTGGACAAAGAACAGCGACCTTAACCGCACCGGCAGTACTCCTGAGCTATTTGGGAAAGCGCTCGAACGTGCAAAAAAATACCTCAACAAAGACCGTGTCGTAATGATTGAGGCCTGGAATGAATGGGGAGAGGGATCAATTCTGGAACCGAGTGTAGAGTACGGGTTCGCATATTTGGAACAGGTCCGCAGGGTGTTTGCTCCAAAGTCCTCCAAACATAAAGATGTCACCCCGAAATCTCTGGGACTGCCCAATCCATCCTTTGACCTAAAGCTTCCCCAGATAGAAAAGTGGACTTTTGATTTTGACACAGAAGGCTGGACAGCAGTCAGCACTAATGAATTGAAGCAGGAATGGGGTTTTCTTTATTTTACGACTAATAATGGTGACTCTCAAATCAACAGTCCAGTCACCTATCTGGACTGCAAGCATTATCCTAAAATACACATTCGGATGCGTGCATTTCCAAAAGATGATGCCAATGTAACATCGGTCGGCCAGTTTTTTTGGTCCACGGTAGAATCAGTGATGTCTGAGGATTCAAGCATTAAGTTCAAACTACCACTGGATGGAATTTGGCACGACATCGATCTCGATTTAAGGTCCAATCCCCAGTGGGAAGGCACAGCAGACAAGTTTCGACTGGACCCGACAGACTTTGAGGGGATCAAGGTTGAGATAGATGAAATTCAGGCAGTAAGGATAAAATAGTTTGTCTGAATCCTGAAGAAAGTATATAGGGACTAATGTAGTCCCTATGTGAATCAGGCAGAAAGAGCTTCCATAGCATCATTCATGTTTTGATGTAGTGCCATTATTGAGGACAATTTGGTTATCTCAAGAAGGCGGTTTATTGTAGGGGTGCAGCCGATCAGGTGTAGTGACCCTCCTGTGGGGCTAAGACGTTTCAATGCAGACAACAGTATGGCGAACCCACTGCTGTCCATATATCTGACATTATGCATATCTACAATTAGATGCTTATCAGCCTCATCCAAAATGTTCATCACAGCCAGTTTAAACTGTGGAGCCGAGTAGGCGTCAATTTCTCCGGACACAGTCAATACCTTGTGTCCCTGCATTTCTACGACCTGACTTTCTAATCCTGTATTAAATGAACCATTACCATTATTAATATCGCTCATGTTTTCAGCTTTCGTTGAGCCATCTTAAACGTAGAGGCCCATTCACAGCATACCACATAAAAACAGTATTCAATCATGAGCTTAGTTGACAGTGTTCTGTTTATACGCATTCTGCTTCTATAACATCATCCAGGTCTTGATCCAGTGATAGCATCAATGACAGTTTCGAAGTGGCGAAAAGATGATCCATTGTTGATGTGCAACCAACCAGATTGATTGTAACACCGTAGGGCTTGAGGCTTTTAATTGCGGAATGAAATATGGCGAAACCGCTTAAGTCAATACATCGGAGATCGCACACATCTACAATCAGGTGTTGCTCTGTCCCATCCAATATACTCATTAAAACCTTCTTGAATTGTGGTGCGGAGTATGCATCTATCTCCCCGGATATTGTTAATATCTTGTGCCCCGGAAATCTCAACACACAACTCTCAATTCCCGCTCTGTTCATTGAACTATCCATAAAACCTGCGTTCATTTATGCTTCTTTCATAGGAATGTCTTTAAACTAGACACCCTATCAGAACATACCACATAACCGTAGAGTTCAATCATTTAGCGTCGATTCTTATATCTTTGCCTGTGAACTATGATGCAGCAATAGCAAGCTCGTATGAAATAGGATACAATGAACTGTTGTATATTAGACCATCCCCAGTAAAAAGGTATTTTATAGTGAAACTGGGAGTGATTACATGGTGGTGTGGATGAAACCTATATTGTTTTCTGTCAGTTATGCAGGACTGTGGCGACAGGATATACTCAGTCTGGAAGAGTTCATACCTCATACTGCTGAACTTGGATACAAAGGCGTAGAACTTATGTGCAAACGTCCGCATCTGTCCCCATTGGACTGGAGATTCGATAAAGCTAAGAATATCAAGAATCTCTGCGATGAGAATGGTCTTGAAGTTATGTGTCTGGCGGCTTATACCAATTTTACAGGTGGTATAGAATCGCGCGAAGTCCCATTTAACGAGTTCCAGATACTGTATATTGTGAGCCTTGCAGAACTTGCACAGATTTTAGACTGCAAGTTGATCCGGATATTCACATCATACGAGCGGGACGATATACCTATCAATGAGCAGTGGAGCAGGACTGTAAATGCCATACAAGAGTGCTGCGACCGGGTTATGCCTTATGGAGTTACTATTGGTATTCAGAACCATCACGATATTGCAGTGTCCAGCAAAGCTTTGCGAGAATTGTTGAACGATATAGATCGCCCGAACTGTAAACTGATGTTCGATCCCTGGACTCTCAATCCACGGGGAGAGGAACTCTTTAATACCGCAAGAGAAATGGCTCCTGATGTAGTGTATACCACAATGGCTGATTATATACGTATGCCCAGATACCGTTATCAACCCGATCAGGTTAACTACCTGGAAATGCCGATAGACATGTGCCGCGCAGTGCCAATGGGTGATGGTGACATGGACAATCTTAGCTTCATCAAAGGTCTTGTATCTGGTGGATATGAAGGACCAATAGCATACGAGATGTGCTCCCCATTGCGTGGGGGTGGAAGTATCAAGAATCTGGATTACTGTGCAAAACAGTTTATACAGTGGTTGAATTCGAACAATCTTTTGTAAAGTGAATCGTTCATAGGAGAAATAAGCATGAGAATCGGATTTAGGATATATGGATCTTATCAGCGTGCAATTGAAACCGCCGTCAAACTCGGGTTTGTGGATCTGGAACCAGAATGGAATCCGGAGGTGTCTGCAGATTATCCAGAGATGGCTAAGATGGCAAAAAAGGCCGGAGTTGGTTTGACTGCGGTTCTGACAGGCTGCGATCCGATGAGTTTGAATGATTTCAAGAAAGCGTTTGAAGACTGCCAGATTATCGGCGCAAAATCCTTTACCTCACACCCACACCAACTCTCTGAAGATGATCTTGATGGACAAAAGGAGTTCCAGGACCGCTTCGGTGCAGCTGCGGAATTAGGTGAAAAAATGGGCGTTAAGCTTGCATTGCCCAGCTGCTTCCTGGGTCCTGAGCAGTGGGATATAATGTTCCGCTTGGTTCCCGGACTCTATTTGAAGTATGACCCATCATTTTCAGCCCAGGCTGGCCGCAACTATGCTTCAGAAATATTCAAATACGGCAAGCGAATAGTCCACGCCCACGCCAAAGATGAAATCTCCCTTGCCCGGGTTACCGACTACAACCAGGGAATTATCCCGATGACATATGTTCCTCCAGGAATGGGGCAGATTAACTGGGGCACCGTAATAGCTTGCCTGTATGAAGTAGGATATGACGAACAAATTGCAATAGAACCCCACTCTGCATACTGGTATGCAGAAGGATACGAACGAGGCTTGATATTAGCAAAACGGCATCTGGAACAATTTTTGGCATAGTTGTTCAATAGCAATCGATATCGATCGGTTTCAGGCATTACCAATCTCCGAAGGGGCAGGTCCGTGAAGAGACAATTAGTCAACTTAATTCTGAATATTCTTCTCTGCACGGCTGTGGCAGTTCCTACAATTGCCGGTGTAAAGGCTAAGGTAGATCCATCCCACAAGATCACAGTACGCCCTGTCGTCGGTGCAATTCGATGGGACGGGTGGAATGAGTGGGACGTTTGGCAGAGAGCGTTTGACCCACCGGAGTGGCAATATAGGCTGCCGTTTTTTGCTAAGGTTGGACCTGACGGCAAGGCTGTCGTTCGTGAGGACTCGCAGAAAGTCATTGATAAAGAGATCGCCTACGCCAAAGCTGGCGGCCTGGACTATTGGGCGTTTGGCTGGTATCATCCGGACGGTTGGCCGCCACACTCGAAGGACATGGCAAATTGCTTTCAGCTCTATCTTTCCAGTAAGCACAAGATGGATATCAACTACAGTCTGATTATTTTCGGTGGACTTCATCTCGGTCCAAAAGAAGAGTTGTCAAAGACTACGGACTATCTTGTTCAGCGCTTCGGTGATCCAAACTACCAGAAGGTGATGGGCAACCGGCCGTTAGTCTACTTCTACGAAATTGCTGAAATAGTTAAGTATATGGGTTCCGATGAATTGGCTAGAGAGTGGATAAAAAGTCTGCGACAAAAATCAATCGATACGGGTGCTGGTAATCCATATTTTGTTGTAATGACTTACTGGGCACCGAGTGGTGCGGAGCTGGTTGAGAAATTTGGATGTGATGCAATAGGAACCTACACCGGATTTGCACCCGGAAATGATAATAAAGAATATCCTTATACAACGCTGACAGAGCACAATATGAAGTTTTGGAATGCCTGCAAGGTTACTGGAAAACAGGTGGTCCCAACCGTGAATGTGGGCTGGGATTACCGTCCGATGAAACGGCCGGAATATCAGGAACTCATGAGCAGCCGCAACATAAATGCCGATTGGATAGCCCAGGCTACTCCCCGGCAGCTTGCGGAACATATCATGACCGGGGTACGTTGGATAAAAACAAACCCTGACAAGTGTCCTTCCAATGCACTGCTTATCTATGCTTGGAACGAACTCTCCGAAGGCGGCTGGCTTGTGCCTACTCTACGTGATGGAACCGCACGTCTTGACGCGATATCGAAAGCACTGAAGACCGAATCGAAGCGCTAGTCAACAATAATAATAAGCTTATTTGAAACATTTTAAGTTCAGTAGATAATTAACTATCTGATGGAGTATACCAATATGCATAAAGATAGATCAATCACTCTAGCTAACCTGCTTATAAACGTCCAAATGTCCTCAGAAAGGAGATCAACATGCTCCACCTTTAGAATGTTGAGCATGATGATCAGCATATTTGCCATGATTACCGTATTGCCTCAAGTGTCATCTGCAAAAGGAAGTGCAGGAGTTGTGATAGTTTCGGATCATAAAGCGATTGCAACGATAGTTACTGCCAGGGATATGCAGCCTCTGGAGCAGCTTGCTGCTACGGAACTAAGGAATTATATAAAGAAAATCACGGGGGCTGAGCTTCGAGTTATGAGCGAAGGGCAAAGCCCAAATACTCCTTGTATATACGTAGGACCGACCAGTGCTGCAAGCAAGATCGGGCTTGACTCGGCGAAAATGCAGAACCAGGAGTGGGTTGTTCGGACTAATAAGAATGATTTATACCTGATTGGGGGAGCACCATATGGCACTCTGTATGCCGTATATCACTTCCTTGAGGATGTTTGCGGAGTCCGGTGGTGGAATGCGTTTGAGGAATATGTGCCATCCAAACCTTCTCTCAGCACTGGAGCATTGAAGATGTCAGGTGTGCCTGCCTGCGAATTGGGACGAGAAACAGTGTCCATCAGCAGGATCGAATCAGCCAGATTTGCCGACCGCCTTAGATTGATTCACACCTACAGGCAGAATGAAGATGGAAGCTTTGCATATGTAGTTGGCGCCTTTGGGCAGCCCGGGTTTGTGCACACATTTTCCAGTTACGTTCCAAATTCGGAATATGTAACTCATCCTGATTGGTTCGCAGAGACCGGTGGGAAGAGAACTGTTGATAACCGCGGTTTATGCCTGACCAATCCTGAACTGCAACAGACTATGGCAGCACGGCTTAGGAACTTCATCATAAACAGCAACCAGAGTGCGTCAGACAACTATGGACTGCAGCCCCGAATGTACAGCATTTCTGCAAATGATGGAGGTGCATGGTGCCAGTGCAGCAGATGTAAAGCTGTTTCAGATGCTGAAGGATCACAGGCTGGTCCGCTGCTCCAGATGGTCAACTACTGCGCTGATTCGATCCGCAAAGAGTTCCCGGGTGTTTATATCGATACTCTTGCATATCAAGATAGTCGGATTCCTCCAAAGCATATTCGGCCAAGTGAAAATGTAGTCATCAGGCTCTGCTCAGAACCGATGAACGAGTGCCGACCACTCATAGACCCCAGCAACAAAGATTTCTATGATACATTAATGAGCTGGTCGAAGATAGCTAAAAACCTGGCTATATGGGAGTATGACACCACATTTGGATATGGCGAGGCATTCAGCGACTTGTATGGCAATGGATACGGCTTTCCGATTCCCAATGCCAGTCATTTTGCTGAAAACTATAAACTTTATGAAGCTTCGGGTGTAAAGTATATTTTCTCCGAAAATGAGAGTGAAATCATCCGTGATATGCGGGATATGAAGGTCTGGATATCCGCCAAACTGATGGAAAATCCGGACTTGAAATACCAAAGCCTACTCAGCGACTTCACCAACGGTTTCTATGGGCCTGCTGGAAAAGAGATCAGGCAGTATTTACTGGAGCTAACAAAAGCAGATCAGAGAAAACCGTCTAATGTATGGTTCTTTGCTGAATTGCCCGAGTTCAAATATCTCGATCTTGAGTTCTTGCTAAAAGCTGACAGATTATTCACTAAGGCTGAACAGTCCGTCAAAAACGATCCAGTCCTTTCAAGACGCGTCCACCACGCAAGACTGCCTGTGGATCGTTCTATACTGTATCTGTGGCCGGGATTGGTCCAGGAATGGGTCCTGAATGGCAAGACCGCTGAGACTTTCCCTCTCAATCACGACGAATATGCTTCTCGATATCGAAAGACTATGCAGGAACAGATCGACCTGCGCTGCTCCCCGGAAGGTAATGGACTGGACAAGAACGCAGTGCAGAATTTAGTCAACGCTGCGAACGCTGTGTTTGAGAAAAACCAGTATATACCAATGCCATTCCCGCAGGAGTTCTCCAGCCTGCCCAAAGACAGAGTGTTCCGGTACCCGGCTGGGAGTATCAACTTCCACTTTGAAACACCTGCAAAGCTTGTAAAAGATTCCGACGCATCAACAGGCTGGGCTGTAAAAGTTGAACAAGTTCCAATCAGTGATAAAGTGAGTAGCGCGAATGATACCTGGGACCCGAACATAGGTTACCGGGTAGACACAGGCATCCCTGCAGGCATAGATAAGACCAAACCGTTCGATTTTCCAATGAACTGGGGGCTGAAGAATAAGTTCTCAGGAGACCAGATGCCCAACGGAAAACCCATCATCGCAGAAAACATCACAGCTCCCGGGTACCATTGGTATAAGATGGGTTCATTCAACATAGGTGGTAACTCGAATGTCTACTTCTTCTGGACCCGTATGGTGAGGGTCTTCTTCCGCCAGTCCGGAATGCATGAAGTCTGGGCAAGGATAAAATTCGACGGCCCAGCCTTCCCGCACGGCAACCCAAGTGTTATTAACTCTATCAGCATAGATCAGGTTGTTCTTGTAAAGAAATAAAACGGGAGTGTAATGGAGGCCTTCAGCGGCCTCCATTATCCATATTTGCAGGGAGCGTATTATGTCATCAGGTGAAATCAAACTGAGCGATTTTGATGGGACTATTCATTTCATAAGCTATACCCATGCCGATGTCGCATGGGTACATACGCGTGCCTGGCATATAGACAGGTATGTCCGCGCTTTGGATGAGATACTGGATATGATGGATGCGTATCCTGACTATTGTTATTATATCGACACCTGGACCGAGTTGATGATCCCTTATATCATGCTTCGTCCGCAGAACCTGGACAGGCTCCGGAAATACATCCGAAACGGGCAGATGGCAGTGTGCAGCGGGCACTATGGCAACGTCCGAAGCACGAATGTTGGTGATGGGACATATATCCGGAATCTGCAGCAGGGAATGAAGCACTGGCGCGAATTTGAGCCGTCAGTTAACTTGCAGGTGTGCGCCGATATGGATGTCACATTCGGACATACTCAGTTGCCGCAGATTTTGGGGCTTGCGGGCATCACTGGTTACTTTGTGGAGCGTTCGATCGCAGCGCTGGACTCGGAGGGTGTACCCCGAGCTTTCGTATGGAAGGGATTGTCCGGTGATGAGATTCTTGTATGCAGAGCATTTTATGGCGGTCTGTATAACATTACTGAACGTCACGGTCCGACATGGGACACGGACTGGGATGCTGTGGTGGATAGTATATGGAAAGGTTATATCGAACGCCCGATACAGGACGGCGTTGATAATGTTGCGCTGTGTGTGGGATCAGATGACACCCGTCCGGACCGTTTGCTCCCTGAAAACGATGAGATTATCAATTACCGTGAACTGATTAATCTGTGGAATGAGAGATCTCCTGGAAAGATGGTATACAGCACCCCGGATAGACTCTTCTCAGCTCTTGAAGCAGAACGTGATAAGCTTCAGATGATAGACAGAGTACTTGACCCAACGGATGTTAGTTATAACACAGCAAACCATGGTCGAAGGGGTATCTGGTGGCTTCGGGAGAAGAATGATAGACTTCTGGTGCAGGGAGAGGTAGTCAACACAATAGCCAGTATCATAAAGGGTGCTGAATATCCTCAAAACGAATACACAATACTGTGGGAGAAGCTCCTGGATTGGACTCCGCATGCTGTGCAGTATCTGTTCAGGCAGGACTGGCAGGCGGGTGAACTCGATCTGATGAAGACTTCAGATTCTGCAGAAAAACTGATCGAGACGGCATCTTCATCACTGGTCGGCAGCTGTCTTCCGATGGATTCCGATGGAATAGCCTTGATCAATACACTTCCCCGAAAACGAAAAGAGATTGTGCCTGTCTGGGTTATCAACACTGACCTTACACGTGATCTCGGCGTGATCAGGGATGTTGATGGCAATACTGTTCCGTTCCAGGTTGTAGATTACCCGGTCTGCAATGCTGAGCTCAACATACTTGCAGAAGTAGAAACGCCATCGTGCGGGTTTACTAGTCTTAAATATGAGTGGGATACTGTTCCTCCAAAACCTGCAGGTGCGGCAGCTATCACTAACGCAGAAACAGCACCTTACTGGCGGACAAAATATAACATGCTCAGCAAGACCGACATTAATGACGCGGTGTTTGTATTATCCAGCAACCGGATGAGGATTACATTCAATAATGGCTACCTGGTTTCTGTTGAAGATACAGTTGCCGGTGGTAAGCGTGTCGCTCCTGATGGATCATCCTTCCTTGAACCGGTTTATTACAGTGTAAAGAAAGAAAACTGGTATACAGAATCGATCTCTGACGAACCGGAGCGGTTTGTGGTTGATGAGATGAGGCTGGATCATTCCGGTCCTTTGATGTGGCGGGTAACTCGAACTGGGAAAGTATATGGCTATTGGGTCAGACAACATATAGACTTGTATAAAGATGAAGCCGGGGTGCGTTCTACGATCCAGTTTATGGCGCCATCAGATAATGTTAGCAGCTTCCTGGCAATAGCGCTCCCGATATCAGATAGTGCGAAAGTGGAAGTGGATATACCTTTTGGCATAGAGCCACGCAACTTTGATGAGATTAAATATGGATCCGGTGAACGAGTAATCCCCGGTTTCTTCTGGGCCAGGACATGGGCAAATGCTTCCGATTCAGATGGCCAGATAGCTCTTTTAGCCGAAGATGGAGACAAGTTCTTTCGGGCATTTGGTTCCCCAAGAAAACTGGTCCACATCCTGGCGCAGAAGACAAAGGTATTCGAGGAAAGCTGGGAGGGATATATCGATACGCACGATGTCGGTGGGCGTCAAATATTCCGGCACCGGATGATGTTTGGTCAGGATAGTATCGATTTGATGCGCACTGCTGAACAGATGCGGCATCCAATAAGATATCAGTGTGTTCCTGAGAATATGATCGGTATCTCAAAGGAAGCTGTAAGGGTATCGCCGGACACCTTATCGATGAACTCGTTTGTAGTGGAGGATGATGGTTACATCCTTCGTCTGACACAGATGTGTGGAGACAGTGCTTCAGTGGAAGTGTCCTTACCCTTTGCACCTACAGCAGCATCGCTGGTTGATCTCAATGGTAAGGTGCTGGATTCAGATATTCGCTGCCAGGACGACACGATTACATTCACGATAAAACCATGGCAGATTGCTACGATTAAGATTATAGGAAAACAAGGTAGTATATTTTGAGAAACGCGAATACACTCTTTTTTACGGTTATCGTTCTGCTAGCAGGTGCATCAATAGCCCACGGTGCTGGGCAGACTGATTATATACTGTTATCCGATCCAGTAAGCGAAAAAGCTCATCATCTTATCAATAAAGGTTCCGAAATCCAGCGCTGTGGGGGTATGGTTGGATTTCGAGATGAGCATTACACTTGTCGCGTAACTTCTGCTGTAGTGCCTGAGACCAGAAATCTTGCGCTAAATCCCACTGTGACTGGATTTCCGCAGCCATCTGCCAGTTCGGTTGATACCTGCTATAACATATGGGGTCCGATTGATGGGGTCAATGAGGGTGGGGAGTTTTCCTGGACCAATACTGCAGATGAAGAGAAGTCTTCCTGGTGGGGTGTGGATTTCGGCAGGTCCGTAAAAGTTAGCAGGATTGTCGTGAAAACTCTTCCAAGCTACCCGTTGAAAGACTTCGACTTGCTGCGTTGGGATGAGAACCTCAAGGACTTCGAATCAAAACATCCTGTTGCAAAGATAAGAGGTAATACTGATTCCACTATCACAGTCGATAAACTCAATCTGACGACCTCCAAACTTCGCGTGTTGTGTTTAAATGGCCCTGACCATCAAGCCATCTACAGACGCATTACCGAGTTCGAGGTTTATCCACCTGCTCCGAAAAAGCCAACCAATAAACCCAAGTCATTCAGTTATCAGATCAAGATCCCACCAAAGGGCAAATGGACACTGGAAGTCCAGGAAGTCAATGATGACAAACACAATGGCGACCGCACCCAGTACCGGATACTGCTGGATGGTAAAGAAGTGCATCAGCGAGACTTTACAGACCTTGGTCCCGGACTGATGACTTACTTTGTGGACTTGAAAGCGACTGGAAAAACGACTGCTACTATAACATTCGAAGACACCTCAGGATACGGCATACGTATCAGTTCGGTTCGGGCATATGAAGAGTTCGAAAGATACTGCCAGCAAAACCGTTTTATGGTCCCGATGTATATCTGTCCTCGCATTTATTCATTGTCCAAAGACCAGCAAAACAACGACCCAATGGGTTACAATGCCTGGATTGATGTGTTCCAAAAAGCGGGAGCAGCGGATAGACTTGGTGTAGTTATCGTTCTCCCTTTTGCAACGAAAGACGCTGACTGGATGGCGGCAAGGACTCAGGAACTAGGTGAACTGTCTATAACAAAAAATATCCCAATGGTCTTTCAATATACCTCTACCTGGGCAGACACTCCACTCCAGGTCACTGATGGAGTAGGGGGTAAATTTGGTGACATTCAGTATCAACAGATCGGCTACAGTGAATTCGACAATTATGATGATCCGGGATTAAAAGAGTATATGGACTCATGCAAACCTGGTTGGTATAATGTCCATTACGGCCTGACTACACCGAATCACTGGTCTAATACTCCCTGGATCACTATGAACCATCCTCGTCTGAATGCATATCGTCAGAAGCGTTTAACAGAGTCTATGGGTCAGCTTAACACCGTCATCAAGGAGATGGAGAAGCAGGGGAAGATCAGCAATTTACTCGGAATCATTGGAGATGATGAACCTATCTACTGGACTAAAATCGTCGATCTCTTTGACGATGGCTACAGCCAGATCAATAAAGGCGCCAGGCGCACAGATTTAACCCTTGATTTCAACTGGTACACAGTTCAGGACGCGGCAAACGACGGGGTGACACTCGATCCCACAGATGGGCTGGACATGAAAGAACGCCAATGGCTGCATAACAACATCACGCGGTACAATCGACTGATGATGGGAACGATCCTCAAATCTCTATGCAGCCCTGCGATAGGAGCAAAGGACGACTACCGGCTCAATCTATATGTCTATGCTATGGAGGATCCGGGTTTTCCACTCTCAGACCAATATCATCCGCTCTGGGAGACAGGAAGCTTTCCGGAAGTATCGGTTGGAATTGAAGCAATGGGATCAAAGTATTTCCCAAGAGCTAGAGAACTCGCACGGATTACCAATTCAGATTTTGAGTGTGCCGATCCCACTCCGGAAATAGTCAAAAGTTGGCTTCCGCTCGTACGTGACTACTATGAAAATGGCTGCAGGTTCGTCCACTTCTGCAACCCAAGTAACGCTGCCAATTGGGAGCCGGTCGCTCAGCTTATGGCCCATCCTACTCCTGAAATGGACCGCAAGCGGATGGAAAGCCTACTGATAACCTGGCGTAGAGACACAGAGAATATGCTTGCACAGATAAATTTGACTGGAGCAAACAAAGCAAATATCGCCAAAGCCAGAAAGCTTCTAGCGCAGGGGAGATACCGGGACGCATTTGAAGCTGCACTGACAGCAAATTCAATGAAATAAGCACAATTACTTATACAACGCTGGAGGATCAAATATGGCAACTGTTCGAGATCGACTTTGGATTTGGGGACAGAACCCCGGAACTCATCATGGAGATACAAATCCATACCGCTTGCCAGGCCAGAACAGGATGACTGCACTTGAGGGAGCTTACTACCTGGGAGTGCCTAACTGCTGCCGGGTGGTGTCATTAGGGCTGCCTGTGCCTCCATTTGATCAGGAAGCAATGGTCCTGGATACACTTGACCGGGTGGTGTGGTCGATAATTGGCTGCGGTGGTTCTGCACGTAACAGCGACGGTGCCAGCGATTTGGACGAAGTCATACGCATTGCCAGAAAGCACCCGAATGTAGTAGGTGGGATTATGGATGATTTCATGAATGAAGTCCGATTGAAAACTTATCCCCCATCGGCGCTAACAGAGTTCCGCAGAAGGCTCAATGAAGGTGTTGGTCGCAAGATGGACTTGTGGACTGTGATCTATACATCTGAACTCGATTTCCCTGTAAAGGAGCACCTGGCGGAATGCGATATTGCATCCCTGTGGACATGGGACGCAATAGATCTCATCTCCCTGGATGCAAACCTGGGCAAATTAAAAGCTCTATTCGGTGACAAACCAATCGTAGCCGGCTGCTACATGTGGGACTACGGCGGAAGCTGTCCAATGCCGGTAGACCTGATGGAGTATCAGTTGGACAAATACTACAACTGGCTCAAATCCGGCGAAATCCAGGGCATTATATTTTGCTCAAACTGTATAGCCGACCTGGACCTGAAAGCCGTAGACACCACACGCGAATGGATACGTAGTCACGGCGGCGAAGAGCTATAGAAGCAGGATTAGATTTAGTGGGGATTGGTTTGTGAACGCCAACCCCCAGATTAGCAGCTGTTTCCACAGTCGAGTGTACAGCAATAGTGAAACGTGAAGTGTGTCACAGTGCATCCATCATTGATCAAACAAACTATTTCACCATAATAACAGTATCCTTGCCTGCGACTACTGATATCTTTGTGCGTGTTCTCCATAGATTGATATTAGAACTGACTGAGTAGTTTTCTGTGTTACGCATTACTGCATCCAGCATATATGTTCCGGGTTTGAGTGGAAGGGCTGCTGTTCGGTTGATGTTGAAGCCTGATAAATAGCCACCCCACTCAGGACCATTTGGGCCTGCTAGCACGGATTTTCCCGTTCTGGCATCGCTAAGTTTGTATGCTATCCAGGGCCGGAAATGTATGGTGCCGTCATTTACAGCCGGTGCATCGGCAGGCCCCTTGAAAGCAGTCGCTGACTTGTCCGCCCACGCGAGATCCTCGAACTTTCCACCTTTGGGAGCTCTGAAAACAATTCTCTGACCGGCAGTATCAAGTTTTACTGAGATCTTTGTTGTTACTCCGGATTTAATCTCAATCTGAGTCTTTGCCTGCACGTGCCTGCCGTCATCAGGTCTGATCCATAATACATATTTGCCGGCAGGCAGGTTTGCAGGCTTTTCATAGCTGTTATCATGGAAATACTGAATACCAGCCGGTGTGAACAGCACTACCGGCATTGCTCTTAAAGCTTTGCCTGATTTCGAATCTACCAATGATACCTGCAGTTTACCCAACGCAGTTGTTCTCAATTCCAAGTCTGTTACCGGCTTTTTACTGCTGACATTCACATGGTTGCTAATATATATAGTCTGCCATTGTTCGGTCAGGGCAACAAGAATGTATTTGCCGTCTTGCAGCGTATCGAGTGTAAATGTACCATCATTTGCAGTAGCAATCATGCCACTAAACCACGGGTAGACTCCGGATCTACTATATGGTTGATTGTAACTTGGTTGTACGGGATAGATATCATATATATACGTTTGTACCAGTGCTCCTGGAACAGGTTCCCCGGTCATTGCATTTGTCACACGCCCCGATATTTTACCTGTAGGCAGTTTGATATTGATGGTGTTTTCCCCAGGTTTAAGCTCTATATCACGTTTACCTTGCAGCGTAATTAGATTTCCTTGCGTCTGGCCGTAAGAAAGCAGGGCTTTTCCCGGTTTATCGAACGCAATTTGGCACTCACCCTTTGAATCACTGTAGTTACCTGTATAGGAGATGCTTTGCTTATCGGAGATAGACATTTCGAAATCGGGAACAGGTATGCCGTTTTTGGTGAAGATTATGGTTGCTTTTACGCTGCGTTTTTTATCCAGATCAAGAGTAAAATTCTGACCTGGCTTTAGCTTAATATGAGTGCCATATGATGTTTTATTACCTTCATTAACTACCCAAATCCTGTAGTTACCTGCATCCAGGTTGGGAAAGATCACAGTTCCATCTGCAGGCAGTGGTTTTACATCTGAAAAATTGGCGCTATTGCGCCATGTGCCAACTTTGAATCCCTTTCCTGCCAGGCCGACAGCCTTAACAGTCAGTGTTGAGGAGACAGGGAGTGCGATTACAACAGGCTTTGTCATATCCTTATGTAAACTCAGAGTGCCAGAAACATCGTGCATTTTTTGTTTGCTGGATACTGAAAGAGAGCAGAGGAGTATAAAGATTACTGCAAATAGTCTGAAGCTATATCCTGTTGTTGTCATTGGGTTCTCCTGCACTACTATTTAAAATGCAAATATGAACAGTATGATCAAAAGGCAAGTTGCAAGTCTATGTACATTTGACTGAAGTATATCATAATATCAACTATTGTTGTCAACGTGCGAAGTGTGTGCTTTGGTTTTGTGGAACATGATTGATTAGGTTGTTAAGTCTGGATTAATCCCTGACTTACAACTTAGAGCTTATAAGTGTAGAACCGGGTATGTTTGTGGTAAATGACAATACAAGAGTTTTTCGGGGGTATTACTTTATGGCAAACAGACGTATCGCGGTAGTTGTGAGTTTGATCATTGTATTGGGTTTAGGATACCTGATTTTTCAAAGGAATAACACCCATAGACTCAATACGGCATCAGACGCCACCAAAGAGTTCGACCAGAATGTCCTGCAGAGCAGCGATACAGTTCTAGCATATTTCTGGGCTCCCTGGTGCTCTGGGTGTCGAAAGACCGGTCCTGTGATACAAACAATATCGGAAGAGTATGCAGGGAAAATCAGCATATATAAAGTAAATGTAGAGCACAATCAGGCTCTTACCACACAATATGGAGTGCAAAGCATTCCAACGTTTATAATTTTCAAACAAGGCCGAATATTGGATCGGCTGTCTGGTTTCTCTTCCAAAGAAACTATCACTAAATGGATAGATAAGACAATCGCTGGTAATTGATAATTGACAATGGATAATTGATAGTGGAGAGGGTTGGGGTTTGGTATCTGAAATGCACTACTGTAGTAGAATGATGGTAAAGATCAACTGAGAATCTGTGGACAGACCTCCCAGCTTTGATCGGAGTCATAGTTTTTATGGCAGTTAAGTGCAACAAATCTGGCGAAATAGCAAAGTTTTGAGATTTGTTTGCATATTGCGGGTATATATACAGGATTGAAAATGATTGGAAGGGTGGTAGCGGAATGAAACGCAGACCTGTACCGAACATTATCCTGGCCATCATATGCCTGCTGATGGCTTTGGCTCTTGTAAGTCCTCAGATTGCGCAGGCAGAGGCATCCCAGTCCGGCAAGATCATCCGTGTCCTCAATGATATGGATAAGGCACAGACTCTCTCCAATGTCAGCAAAGTTGTCAAGGATGCCAATCTTACGGAACAGGAGATTAAACAACTTGCGGTCGAAATCCAAAAAAGACCGTTACTCAAGAAGATTGAGAATCTCAGAAAACAAGCCCTGGCATCTTCCAAGCTAAAACAGATCAAGAAGAAGCCGGATGCTACACAACTGTTGCAGCAGAAGCGTCTTGCACTGAAGAAGTTTCACACAGACTTGGTCCTTCAGAGCAATAAGTCAGTTATGAAGCTAAAACCAGCCAGAACAACCGCCACTGCTACTTCAGGCGCACCTGCACCGCGAGCGACTATATCCGCTGAGAATATGCTCAAACTGACTTCGGCAACAGGGGGAGGGTCTTCCTCTCGTATAACCGATCACTCTGCTCCGATAGTTGGTGAAGAGATAACGATCCGGGGCACCGGTTTTGGGAACACAGAGGGTCGGGTAGCGCTGATCCTGAGACGGGAACTCTACTACTTCCCGGTGACCAGCTGGAATACTACCCGTATCGTTTGCACAGTGACAGATGAACTAGAATCGGCAGTCGGCGATGCGATGCAAGGTGTCCAGGCTCTTTTATGGGTTAAACTCCACGGTGGAGAGACTGGGCCGACAGTGGACACCAGGATATTGCCGAACCCGGAGCGGTTGAATCCGGTTATCGAAAGCATCACCCCGGATGAGATCTCACCGGGGCAATCGTTCATAATCCGTGGCAAAAACCTGGTGAAATATAGGTTTGACAGGGCAAGGGTGAACTTCCTTTTTGGGAATGATATATCTGTCCAGGTAACGGTTGAGGAACCTGACCACGAGTTCATTCAAGCGAAGATTCCGGATAACTACGGTGGAATGCAGCGCACAGTATGCAGGCTGGAAGTCACCAACGACCTTGGGCGTAAGGTCGATCAGACTGTGACATTTGTGCCTGTTGAGGAAATACTGGACATCAGGACACCAGGGAAGATTACAGTGTCCAGCCAGCCAGCTTTCCCTATTTTCCTGAGTGTGATAGGAGACACTTCCAGAGTCACTATACACGATGTGGTTTTAAAGAATGGATGGGTGGTTGAGGATTGTGTAATCGATTGTCATACTCAGGGCATCAATGCAGGTGCTTACTATGTTGAAAAACCAGATCGCGGGGACACACTGGCCAGAGCTGTAATAGAGGCCTGGGCTGATGCGTATTCTCGCGTGGTGGCTATAGAGACCCTGTTCATAAAAGGTCCGCGAGGGGTTCCATACCGTTAACCTGCATCTTAGGGACTGCCAATCCATATTGGCGGTCCCTACTCATCGAAACAAAGCAAACCTGCATAATGCTGGCTGGCAACTACCTGCAGAACGCCTCAAGTATCAACTCCCTGTTCCGCTTGATGAAATCATAATCCGCATCAGTCCACTCTTCTAGTAACCTGGCTTTTCCTGACTCATCCACCGGTAATGCGCCGTGTATGGTTACATCAGCTCTCAGTGAATTATCCTGAATGGATTTGGAGACTTCGGGTAGGTCGGTCATGCACATTCCAGCTATTGCCAGGACGGTTGAATCCAGGCCTGCTTTTACCATTTGGTTTATTGACATTTGACCGGCGTTGACTGCCTTTAGGTTTGGAGTTTTGAGCATTCTTGGGATTACGGCTGAGAAGTCTCCGCAGGAGTGGACGCTCATTCCTCCGAATTTGGATCCGATTTGTTCCAGGTATGGGCGGTAGAACTCATCATAGAAGTCCGGGGAGATCATTACCAGGCTGTCGGCGGATATGGAGGCTCCGGCATCGGGTGGGACGTAGCTCCAGCCGAAGAGGTGGGTGCCTATGAAGTTGTCTCCCAGCAGAGTCTTTTGAGCGTCCCAGAGCATTATGAATGCATCGGTCACTTTGGCCATAATGGCGTGATAAGCGTCGGGTTCCATGTATGCAGCGCTCAGGAAGCTCCCGTAGCCCCAGAGGTTTCCACACACATCCGCCGGGCCCTGCATGTCGGTCACATGGACTGGTAACCTGCCTTCGGTCTCCTCCAGGAAATATCTCTGCATTTCGAGCCATTCAAACGCGATTGTTCCTTTTGCGATGGAGGGTGCAGGAAGACGGTCGATATCTGAGATATCAGCAATTATGGGTTCTGCTGACCGGTCGTTCCCGACAACGATCTCCTTTGCTCCGAACATATTAGGAATAGTAGCCTGCCTGCATCCCGGAAAAACAGACGGCACCATATCATCCCCTGCAACACCATGGAGCAGGATTTCATCCAGAGTCTTACGCAGGCGTTCACTTGGTGTGTCTATGTCATCATATACTCCAAACGATGCAATTCCCAGACAATAAGGCTGCCGGTCCGGTTGAACCCCATTCCAAAGGTCAGTCCAGCGCTTAATACTGGCAGATATCCGTTCAGCAGGGAACAGGTCGTCGATTTTGTCGAGTTTTTCTTTTATCCATGATTGCATTTGGAGGTACCTCTGTAATGTGTTGTGAGTATTATAGCAGGAGATGGGGGGAGTTGGGGAGACTTAGTAAACACAGAACTCTGATGATATTATCATCAGAGTTCTGTGTGAGGTTAGGGTTTCCATGTATTTAGACGCCACACATCTAGGTAAGTTCATTTATGTAGATAAACCCATGCTAATAATAAAGGGGACGGAGCCGCCCATTTTTCCATCCGTTTTCCATCGGCCAATCATACACATCATCGAAAAGAACACCAAAAAAGGCTCCGTCCCCTTTAACCCCGTCCCCTTTAACCCCTGTCCCCTTTAACCCACGAGCACCTGGTCATGTTCCAAGTCTGCGGGTATATCCAACCTGGGCTCTGTAAGTATGCTGCTTTTGTAACCAAGCTCCCAGAGGACTTCGGTGATGGTCTTAAGAGTCAGGTTGCGGTCACCATGCAGGACTTTAGTAACCCAAGCCCGGGATTTTCCGAGTCGTCTTGCGAGATCAGCTCTACTAATTCCTTCAGCTTCCATAATCTCACAAATCTGCTCTGTGAGATTCACAATGGTGCTTTCAAATTGATATTCTGACGTGCTTTCAGCATTTTTGAAAAGATCTTGTAATTCATCAACACTCATTCCCTGACCTCCAACTTTCCGGCGTTTTTTGCTTGCCAGTAAAGAGCATACCTGTTCTCAGCGCGAATAATACATTGCATATTCCGACTTCTGCTATTATCTGACTTTTTGTCATCATCACCTTCAACAAGCATCCATTTGTCGCCATCCCGAAAACAATATATTCTGACGCTATATGCCTTGAACTCGTAAATTGGTTTATGCCCTTCAATGGCCTTGAATTGTTCCTGGTTTACTATTCTGCCTATTTCTATGAGTTTCTTGAATAGCACAAGTAGCCTGTTGAAACAATCTGGCCTACTCTTGTTCAGATCAACAAGAAAATCTCCCACCGGCAAGTGATTATCTTCCCCATAATGATACAGCTTAAAACAGGGAAAGCCGCTAGATATAGTGATTGGTAATCGCTGTATATATATGGACATGTGTTTACCTATATGTTAACACTGTATCTATTCTAGATTATGCCATAATCTGATGTCAAACTAAACGCTAAAAGAGTATATATTTTTTAGTATTATAGTAAAACAGAATAGCTGGAAGCTGAAAGAAGCACCAATCATCTTCACTAGTCTAAGTCACTATCAGATTCCATTATGTTCAGTATTCACCTTTCACAGCCGAATGCAGCAGCAATGTCCCCTATGTATCTTGGTTCATTTGTTGGGTTGTGGATAGGTATGCAGGCTCCACGCAGAAAATCATGGGTTGTATCCATCCAGTCGTCCATCCTTGCTCGCATATCCTGAAGAACCTCGGTATATGTTGGATCCTCTATGCAATTGTGGAATTCGTTCGGATCTACATACAGATCGTAGAGCTCTTCAAATGGCCGGGGTCTTCCTGAATCGAATATGTTGTTGTCCGGATTATTCTCCTGCAGTTCATCCGGCAGCGGCCAGTAGTTGCGCTGTGAATAGTTGCGGATCAGTTTATAACGCTGGCTTCTGACTGCTCTCATAAGATCAGCATCTTCGTGGAAGTGGCGTTCTGTAAAAACTGCTGGATTTGGTGTGTAAGATTCTCCTGATAAGACGGATGCGTAACTTCGTCCCTGCAGATTGTCCGGGAGTGCACAGCCGGTTATTTCCAGAAGTGTGGGGACCAGGTCTACGTGACTTATTGAGTGGTTGCACACACTTTCAGGTTTTATATGGCCTGGCCAACGCATAATCATTGCAGTGGCGATTCCTGGATCATAGAGTGTGCTCTTTGCACGCGGCATGGCTATTCCATGGTCGGTGGTAAATATTACCAGTGTATTGTTATCGAGTCCGGTTCTTTTGAGTGTAGAGAAGACTGAATCTACAACTTCGTCCATATATGAAACTGAACCGCAGTATTGGCTTATTAGTCTCCGATTTACATCGAAATTCGGTAAGTATGCAGGAAGCTTTATATCATCCGGGTTGTATCGACCCTGATATTGATCTCTTACCCAGAGTCCATGGCACTCCCATGTGGCTGCATTTATATAAAATGGAGCATCTTCACGCGTGTGGCTTTCCAGGATTGCATTTACATCACTAACAACATCCTCGACATAGAGATTGTTATTGCCAAGATGCTTGTATCTATTGCGGGAGCGATCCTGACGTTCGTGTTGTATCCCGCAATTATATGTCTCGTAACCAGCCGTATTGAGATAGTCTACAATAGTCTTCTCACTCTCAGGAAGGCTCCATGCAAATCCCTGATGAGCCAAACCCATCAGACCATTGCTGTGAGCATAACGGCCAGTGAGCATGCAACCACGCGCAGGACTGCAGGGAGAGGATGCACAAAAATGATTCGAAAAGCGTATGCCTTCACTTGCCATTCGATCGAGTGTTGGAGTTTTAACATTAGGATCACCATAACAGCCAAGCATTGTACCGGTGTCGTGCACTGTTATGTGGATTATATTTGGTCGTTCATTCGTCTGAACTGCTGGCATATCTCGCACCTTTTAGGTTTGTTAAATGTTCTTTCTGTTTCGGGTGCAATTTGCAATTGCACCCGAACAGATAAGTATTTCACTTTCAACTATCCACTTTCAACTTTCAACGAGCGTCTCCCCGTCTCCCAGTCCCCAAGTCTCCCCATCTTCCCTTCGCTATTCCACTTCAATTCCGTGCAATATAGCGTCGTTTTTGCCTGCTGCTGTTACCTGGATTGTTATCAGGCCTTTGGTGTCCGGGGTTATGTTTTCGGCTCTGATGTCGGCGGACATGTTGGTTTGGCCGGCGGCTGCTGCGGGGTCCCAGGATTTGCGGATTGACTGGCCGTTGATCTCTATGTCCATCGGGCGTTTACCCAGCTCTGTGAGCCAGAGTTCGGCGAACTTGAGGTGGACTGAATAGAGGCCGGGGGCGGCTTCTATTTTGTAGACCAGGCTCTTGCCGGACCGGGCTGTCTGGTAGAGCGCCTGGTCCAGAGGGGTAGGGGATGCCTGGGCTACAGGGGCTGTTGAAGTCAGCATCTGGGATTTATCGAGGTTCTGGTCTTTGGTCCAGATGAAGCTGTTCCAGTCGACGAAATCGGTGTCTGATCCGCAGTTGATACGGGTGACTGGTTTGATCTCCGGGATTATCTCGATAGCCTGGACCATTGCATTATCGGTCTCCTGCACAGGGTCCTGACCTCCGGTGAAGCGCAGCACTATATTGCCTTCAGCGTTCGGGACTATGTAGCGGAATACTCTTTCGTGGGCTTTCCTGTAGCCTCGAGCGTCCTGGCAGATATCGAAGTCACGCAGCTTCTGGTGTCCGTTGACACTGACATTAAATGGTCGCTGGTATATCCACTGATACTTGGGCTCTGCAAACTTCAACCGGATTGCATAGAGTCCGGGTTTTGCAGGGATTGAGTAGGTGAAGTCCTTACCCTCTCTGCCGGACTGGTAAAGCGGCTGGTCACTGAGGGTGGGGGATGCTCCTGCTATATCAACTTTGGTAGCAAGAGGTTTTCCGCCTTTGAAGTATTTATCCTCAGACCATAGATTACCTGCCTGGTCTGTATAGGATGTCTTTGATCCACAGAGGATACGGACTACGCTGCCTCTGTCGGAAGCCTTTGTCTCTTCATTATATACAATCCTCGGCATCCATCCGATTATATCGCTTGCCGGGTCTGTTCCCTTGTCAAGCACGAAACGGATTGTGTCACCTGCAGCAACATGAACTGTAAGGTCGTGGACTAGTCCTACAACGTTGTTCAAAGGAACTGTTGCCCAGCCGGATGCAGGCCAAATCTGGTTGTCATTTTGCATTATCTTTACATTTAACGGCTGTCCCTTGTCCTGCCGGTAGTATTCTTTCATAACTCTGCTGCCAATCCGGACAGAACCTGATATTGGAGCTACCCAGGTGCGGACGCAGGCGGTTTTAGTGGATGCCTGCTGCCATGCGCGCCCAATATGTGCTCCAGCCGGGCCTTCCCAATAGCCCTCGACTCCACCAGGCTTGTTGGGACTGCCTCCGAGATCGGCGGCTGAGGTTGAAGCGGGCTTTACAAACTGCATTGAGAAATAGTTCTTGCCGTCAGTTGTCGTCTCTGCATACCAGCCATCTCTACCTGGCTCTGAGAATAATCCGCCAAGTGCATAAGCCGTAATCGGATCGTTGTCGACTGCTTTTCCTGCTGTCCACGGGCTCAGATTGCCGCTGCCGTCTACTGCACGGACTTCGTATTTAGCGTCCGGATTATAACCAGCCGAGTGGTCGAAATAATAGGTTCCGACGCTGGCCTTGCCGAGGACTTTTCCATCCAGGCTGACTTCGTAGAAGCTGATCCAGTTATTATCGATACCGGCTGACCAGTAGATGCCGACGCCGGAGTGGCCGATGTTGGTCTCTCTTCTGACCAGCACATTTCCCGGTGCTGCGGGAGCTTTATTGTCCCCTTTTGAACCCGGTCTGTCGGGTAGACCAATCCAGATAAGCTCACCGGGTGCCATCTCTTTGATAACGATCCCTTTTGACATCAGGTCAGCGCCTGTTCGGACTGTTGTCTCCTGGCTGGAATCGAGCCCCACAACATATTTGTGCTCTGGCAGAAGTTCGCGCGGGCAGATTGTGACCTTGCCTGGCGCTTTGTGCTTGATTATTATGCATGCCTTGGTGCGGTCATGGCTGGTCCGCTGGTTGTAATAGTATTCTACATCACCTTTGACTGTCGGGTGGAACATATATGACCATCGACCGGCAATTCCTTCGCGCAGCATATAACGGTAGATTTCCAGGTCTTTGCGGATATATTCGTTGTCATTTCCATTGGCGTAGAAGAACCAGAAAGGCACCATAGTCAGGGTCTGTCTGGCTAACTCAGGTCTATATACACCTTTAGACAGGGCAGGCTCAATGATATCGGTCCATTTATCAGGCGGCTCTATGTAGGAGAAGTAGTAGTTGGTCTGATCTCCTCGCCCGAAGTCAGAGAAGTAGTTTGTGTTGGCATAGCGCTGGACTTCGTAAGTATGCGAATAGTGACTTCCTCCGCTGCAGGTGTGGAAAGAGCAGCCGGGGTGGTTGTCCAGGAAGTGTTCTATCTTGTCTCTCAAGTCTCCATCAGATGCCCAGTCCGGGAACCCGACGCCGTCTGTGCGCCACTCGAAATCTCCCCATGCACCGACTTTGGTGTCCATAACTCCAGGAGACGGACGACCAACAAACCAGGCCAGCCAGCGTAGGTCCATCTTCTTGAGATACCGCAGAGACTGGGCAAAATCAGGACTCTCATACCCGCTGCTGAATACGTTTCCGTAGGAGTCATCAGGCATTGTCGGATACATCGACCATCCGGCATCATCCCAGAGCATGTCAAAACCCATATCCCGGCACTTGTCTGCATCCATATCCAGGAAAGCCAGTCTCTCTCCGAACTGCTCCTGCAGGTTCTGAACGCAGTATATCCAGGGCAGGGCCCACTTGGGTTTTGCATAGTAGTCCATATTGGTGTAGTCCCACATATACTGGTATTGCCAGTCGTAGGACCGTGCAGCCATATCATCCAGGCTGCCGGCAAATGCGCCAATAGTCACCATCGGGAGCTTGATCTTCTGACCGGGAGCAAGCTGAACAGCGTCAAGGTCGGTGACAACGGCTGTGACATTTGCAGGTCCGGATGCTTCGCTGTCTACCGATATACGCCATGTGCCAAGGTACTCCAACGCAAAGAACCAACCATCTGCAGAGGTATCTTTGCGCATAAACGCCATCCACGGCATAAAGGCTGACGTCGATGTTGCATTCAGGGTCTGGTGATAGGATTTAGTAATGGGAGCGCTGTGCATCATCCCCTGGTCTGCAACGCTGTTCCCACCGATCATCCAGTAGTTTGTATAAGAAGCAGCGCTGTCTCCATCCATGCTGATTGACAGAGCATTGGATGGCACTGTATATGCTGCTGAGCCTGTGTTCTCCATCTCAACCCACTGCCGGATGACTGAAGTCCCGGGATAAGCTACTGCATGGAACCTTGCTTTTATGTTTTTCTGAGTCATTTCAACAACCAGCTGAACCACAGGTCGACCATTCAGAGTCTCCTTGCTGGCGGTTGCATTGCCAAGAATCCATTTACTACTGTTATCAGGTGAACCGAGTGCAGGTAAAACAGATGTCTTGCTGGCATACTCGCAGGCCTTTTTTGTCAGTTTGTTTTTGAAGCCATCGACTATCAAAAGACCATCATTCAATTCATAGGTCAACTCGACAGCTTTTGTCCCCACTTTCCAGCTCAGTCCTTCTGATCGCACAAAGGCATCACCGACTTTCGCGTTGCCTTTGGAATCAGCTTCTGCAGGGTTGTCAACTGAGGCACACAAAAAGAGAATCAGACAAATCGTTAGAAATAGCATAAATATATCCATTAATGTTTATCTCCTGGATCAGGTGTTGGAGGTTGGCTCCAATACATTGAATACGCACGTGTAGTATAAGAGAGGGGCAGGTAGATGTCAATGGGTCGATGGGAAGAGCAATAGTTCAGGATTGTTGTTTATCTCGGAAGAAATAGGATCGCGCATATTTACCACATAATAGGTGCGGTGCCCAGCAATAACGTAAAGAATAGATGTGTTAGAACTAGGTCAAGTATTTACGTAGTATAATATAAGTATATATCGTGCAATGACACATAATTAGAATACATAATACGATGAATTTAAAAAACGTACGTAAATATTGGTAAATAAACTACAAAAGAAAAAATATGTTCATATTATCAGAGGTATGCCTAAAGAAACAGGGTTGCATTGCCGACGATTAAGCCAACATACAATACAGTAAAAAAATGCTGATATATATGTGATTTGCGCAATATGTGATGCAGCTTAAGAAGTTGATACAAATTTGAGTGTCAGTGCACTGACTAGTACAGTTTTATCACTGGGCTGCATAACATGTATGAGAATGGCAAACAAAAAATGGAGGAGAATTATGATGAAATTGAACTCAATCAAACTACTACCGAGAGTACTCGGTGCATTTGTAATTGTGGCAGCAATTGCGGCATTTGTTGGAGTTGTTGGTATAACCAATATGAGAAAAATTGACAATGCCGATACAGTGTTATATGAACACATGACAGTACCTCTCAGCCAATTGGCTGTTATGGGTACATCACTTCATCGCATAAGAGTAAATATACTGGAAGCAATATCAGAATCGGGAACGCAGGAAGCCAAAGGTTTTGCTGAAAGAGCATTAATGTGGCGTACTGAACTAGAGAAAAAAAGCGATGAGTTCGATAAGGCCATAATTGGCAAGAAAACAAAATCTGTTTTTGATGAATATTCGACGCTAAATAAAGAATATGATCCAGCTATTACCAGGATTCTCAACCTGGCTGTTGCGGGAAAGGCAAAAGAGGCAGAGGCATTTATGAGAACCCAGACTTCTTTAGTCAGAAAAGTCCAGGGGAAAATGGATAAGCTCGTAGAGATGACTATTGCTGACGCGAAGGCATCATCAAAAGCGAATGCTGCTCTCGCAAATAAAGCCACTACGACAGTAATTGCTCTTGTTTGTGTTGCAGTATTAATGGCTTTGTCACTTGGCTTGGTTATCACTTTAAGTGTTTCAAAACCAATCTCAGATGTGAAGAATACTGCGAATCGACTTGCTCTTGGTGATACGGATGTTCTTATGAAGGCAAGTGGCAGGGACGAGATATCCGATCTAGCACGCTCTATGATCAAGGTCAGTGAGTCCATCCGTGGACTGATTGACGAGACAGGAGTTCTGAGTGGAGCAGCCATAGAAGGATGTCTGGATATCAGAGGAGATGCCGATAAGTTTGAAGGTGGATTCCGAGACATAATCTTAGGAGTCAACAATACTCTTGATGCTGTTATTGGACCTCTCAATGTTGCGGCGGAATACGTAGAAAGGATTTCGAATGGTGATATCCCTCAGAAGATCACTGACGAATATAATGGTGACTTCAACGAAATCAAGAACAATCTGAATAGGTGTATTGACTCAGTCAACGCGCTGGTTGTTGATGCTGGAATATTGAGCGCAGCCGCAATAGTGGGCAAGCTGGACACCAGAGCTGATGAGACAAAGCACCAGGGAGATTTCCACAAGATCATCAAGGGAGTCAATGAAACACTGGATACACTGGTGGGACATATGAACTCAGTGCCAGCACCATTAATGATTATAGACAATGATTTTAACATTCAGTACATGAATCAGACTGGCGCTGATATTCTTGGTAAGAGTAAAGCCCAAATAGTTGGCAGCAAATGCTACGATAATTTCAAGACTTCGGACTGCAAAACTGCCAAATGTGCCTGTGCACGCGCAATGTCAGATGGCCGTAAGGCAGCTAGTGAGACGGATGCACATCCAAACGGGATGAACCTGGATATCTCTTATGTTGGCGTGCCGATTAAGGACCAGCAAGGTGCTGTGATAGGTGTTTTGGAAGTAGTTACTGATCAGACTGCAATAAAGCAGGCAGGAAGGCTGCAACAGAAGATAAGTGAGTTCCAAGACAATGAAGTAAAAAGCCTTGTTGAGAACCTTGGTAAATTTGCTGAGGGCAACCTTAACTTCACTCTGGATGTTTCCGAAGGTGATAACGATACTGTTGAGACCAGAGCTAATTTCGTGAGTATTAGTGACGCGTTGAATCAAAGTGTGAAGGCAATCAAATGTCTTGTTGATGATGCCAATATGCTGAGCATTGCATCTGTAGAAGGTAAACTGGATACCAGGGCAGATGCTGTCAAGCATCAGGGTGAATTCCGCAAAATTATAGAGGGAGTCAACAATACTCTTGATGCTGTTATTGGACCTCTCAATGTTGCGGCGGAATACGTAGAAAGGATTTCGAATGGTGATATTCCTCAGAAGATCACTGACGAATATAATGGTGACTTCAACGAAATCAAGAACAATCTGAATAGGTGTATTGACTCAGTCAATTCACTGGTTGTTGATGCTGAAATGTTGAGCGCATCCGCAATAGTGGGCAAGCTGGACACCAGAGCTGATGAGACAAAGCATCAGGGAGATTTCCACAAGATAGTCCAGGGAGTCAATGAAACATTGGATACACTGGTGGGACATATGAACTCCGTGCCATCACCATTAATGATTATCGACAATGATTTTAACATTCAGTATATGAATCAGACTGGTGCTGATATTCTTGGTAAGAGTAAAGCCCAAATAGTTGGCAGCAAATGCTACGATAATTTCAAGACTTCGGACTGCAAAACTGCCAAATGTGCCTGTGCACGCGCAATGTCAGATGGCCGTAAGGCAGCTAGTGAGACGGATGCACATCCAAACGGGATGAACCTGGATATCTCTTATGTTGGCGTGCCGATTAAGGACCAGCAAGGTGCTGTGATAGGTGTTTTGGAAGTAGTTACTGATCAGACTGCAATAAAGCAGGCAGGAAGGCTGCAACAGAAGATAAGTGAGTTCCAAGACAATGAAGTTAAAAGCCTTGTTGAGAACCTTGGTAAATTTGCTGAGGGCAACCTTAACTTCACGCTGGATGTTTCTATAGGCGATAAGGATACGGCAGAGGTTAGAGCTAGCTTTGTAGCTATCAGTGAAGCATTAAATCAAAGTGTGAATGCCATAAAACAGCTTGTTGAGGATGCAAATATGCTGAGTAATGCTGCTGTAGATGGTAAACTGGGCACCAGGGCGGATATCAGTAAACATGGTGGTGACTTCCGCAAGATTGTCCAGGGAGTCAATGAAACACTCGATTCAGTCATTGGACCTCTCAACGTGGCCGCTGAATATGTTGATCGAATCTCAAACGGTGATATACCTGAAAAGATCGTCGATAAATATAATGGTGACTTTAACGAGATTAAGAACAACCTGAACAAGTGCATTGATGCACTGAGAGGTATCATTGAGGAAGATGGTGGAAAGGTTCTTCAAGCAGCGGCAAACAAAGATCTCACTGTGAGGGTGACACGAGATTACCAAGGTGCATATCAGTTGATGAAAAATAACATCAATCAACTATTGGAAAATTTAGAAAGCGCTATTCAGAAAGTAGCAGAAGGTGCAAACAAAGTGGCAGATTCCACTTCGACACTCTCCAAGACTGCTGCTGATGTAGGTAAAGCTTCTCAACAAATTGCAGAAACAGTAGACCAGGTTGCAACAGGATCTCAGGAGCAGTCCACTACGGTACAAAACAGTGCGGAAGCTATGGAGCAGCTAATGAGAGCCATTAGTGAAGTAGCCATGGGAGCACAGAGCCAGGCAAAACAGGTCGATCAGACTGTTGGACTGGTTCAGCAGATCACAGCTGCTATCGATGAAGTTGCAAAAAACAGCGGTAACATAGCTAAAGCCAGCCGAGAGGTCAACGAAGTTGCCATTCAGGGTGGAGTTCAAGTTACCAAATCAACTGAAGGTATGGCACAAATCAAGAAATCTGCAGAGGCTGTTGGCCTTATAGTAGACAAACTGGGTGACTCTTCGCAGAAGATTGGCGCTATCGTCGAAACAATAGATGATATAGCAGAGCAGACAAACTTGCTGGCTTTGAACGCAGCAATTGAAGCAGCGAGGGCCGGAGAACACGGTAAAGGATTCGCGGTGGTTGCCGATGAAGTGCGCAAGCTGGCTGAAAGGTCTAGTAAGGCAACTGGAGAGATCGCTGACTTGATAGGTTCAATGCAACAAATGATCACTGCAGCTGTGTCCGGAATGCAAGATTCCGCTAAGCAGGTTGCTGAGGGAACTATGCTCTCTGCTGAAGCTGGAGATGCCCTAAAGAACATCCAGAATGCAGTAAAGGGGATAGTCTCTCAAATAGATGATATGGCTTCCGCAGCTCAGCAAATGTCTGCATCCAGCACTGAAGTCATTAAGGCTATAGAGAATGTTTCTGCAGTCACCGAGGAAACAACTGCAGCTACAGAAGAAATGGCTGCATCCAGTTCTGAAGTTTCCCGTCAGATAGAGCAGGTAGCTGCTGTAAGTGAAGAGAATGCCGCCGCTGCTGAGGAAGTTAGTGCTACCACTCAAGAGCAGACTGCTGCTGCTGAGGAAATGACTGCAGGCACTGAGGATCTGGCAAGTATGGCTGAAGACCTGCAGGAGTTGGTGTCTGCGTTCAAACTAAGCGATAACCTGCATGATGTAGCCAGCAAAGTGACAGCAAGCAAACATCGGAAAGCTGCGTAAGCTGACTGGTGTCGAGATTAATGGGGCGGATACTGATTGATAAGCAAAACAATCAATACCGCTCCCCAAATCACTATATGCCTATGAAGTCGTTAACCCGCATTATTTAAGATTAACTCAGCTTTTGTCTCTACTGACAAACAAAAGCGAAGCTTGATGAATAAAGCGGGTTAGGTGATTACAACTTCCAGATTATGGAGTAAGATATGAATGAAACTAATGAAATGATCTACGAGCAGTTTGAGCAGCTTGTAATATTCCAGTTAGCTAATGAATATTATGGCGTAGATATAGGAGCTGTCAGCACGATTATTCGGATGCAGGACTTAACAGCTGTACCTCAGACACCAAACTATGTTAAGGGAGTCATCAATCTACGGGGTAATATCATACCGGTTATTGATTTACGAAAGCGTTTCTGCCTTATACAGGAAGAAACGACTAAGTCCAGCCGAATTGTGGTGGTTGAAGCAAATGGTGCGATGGTAGGAATGATAGTGGACGCAGTTGCTGAAACTCTTCGCATTTCGACAGATATGATAGAACCACCCTCTTGTGTGATTGCTTCGGTAGAGTCTGAATACCTGCGGGGGATAGCCAAACAGGATGACCGATTGGTGATTCTGTTGGAAATTGATTTGGTTACAGGTGGAAAAGAATTAGAATCTGTGTGCAAAATTCATCACAGACAGAATAAACAAGGAATCAATGCAGCATAACTAAAACCGCAGAATATTACGGTTTCACCAGATAATGGTTCTGTCGGTGTGGGGAGCACGTATAATGCTCCCCATTGTTGCGTCTAAATTTGAACTCAATGACTATTATTCCAGCCCGCTTTATTCACAAAGCTTCGCTATTGTCACCGAGCCATTCACTCTTTGCGTAACCAAAATCATGCATGTCCACAAAGCTGGTTGCTCCACAGATGACAGAGCATATAGAGATGAACAGTATGTCCATCAAAGAATGGCGCTTCTTTCGATCCATACGAGGATCAGGCAGTTCATTAAAGTGTTCAAACAAGTCTACTAAAGCCCATATACAACCTCCAAGGAAATATATTGACTACTTAGACATATCTATACAAAGTACCTTTTTGTAATAAATGTCACACCCTGCATGCAATTGACCGTAAACAAATTTACGTGCGTTGGCCCGGTATTCGAATGCAGGAGCATAACGTTGACGGGGTAAAACATACCGTGCTAGAGTTGCTTGGCTCTATAAGAAGCATACAGGTAGGTTAATCATATATGAATTCCTCTGGTTACCGGTTTGTGTTGATAATTGTTTGCATACTCGCATTGTGCGCTGTCCCGGTTATGGCGAAGGATACGGCGTTGATATATTCGGATAATCCGGATCCTGCGAACCGGGCGTTGGCAGCATCAGTTACTAAGCAGATAATCGCAGCCGGGTATGAAGTCAGGAGTATCGATTCCCAGGCTTTGTGTGATGAAAAGCTGCTGGATGTATCCAAAGTGGACTTGCTGGTAATCCCCAATGCATCCGTAATGCCGTCACGGGCCAGTTATTCGGTTGGTGCATACCTGAAATCCGGTGGAGATATTATTGCTCTGCAGGCCCCTATGTGGCAGAAGTCAGTGATCAAAGCAGGCAAGAAGTGGATCACCAGGGAGGAGTATTCCCTGGAGCATGCCGGTGATACTCCGGATACACCGATGCCGGAGTTTAGCGCCGGTCAACTTAGCCGTTGGGGCCGCAGCACTGATAACTTCAACAACCCTACAACTGCGAAATTTACCTCTGATAGCCCAACTCCAGGTGCATCCTCTATGCATGTTGTCCTGCCGATAGTTACAAACTGGGATACATTATGTACTCCGGAGCTGAATAATCCGTTTGCAGGCGGGAAGTCGCTGACTGTGTTCTCTGCAAAAGGGATTGCAGCTACACCCAACCTGGCAGTGGAGTGGATCGAGAAGGACGGCTCACGCTGGATTGCTACCATCCGGCTGACGACCAAGTGGAGGCGGTATGTGCTGGCCCCTCAGGACTTTCAGTTTTACCAGAGCAGCACGGGCAGGAACTTCATTGGGGACTGTTTCAATCCTGCGAATGCTGCGAAGATCTCATTCGGGCTTGCAGCGCAGACACATACCGGTCCGGCAGTCGGCAGGCAGGAGTATTGGATAGCCAACCTGGGGTATTCGACTGTGACTCCGGAGCTGAAGGACTTCGCAAACACGGACTCACAGGTAAAGCTGGATACACTTTCACCAGCATACAAGATGTTTACATCCACTTCAGCAAGCACTATTAGTGCAACCAGCGAGTTACTTGGTTCATTCAAACAAATGGTTGTCAGCGGAAGCGTTCGTTCACCTCAACCTCGTCCCAGCGGTGGTGGGTTCAATAAAGGCAGGGACTGGCGTTGGATTGCTCTGCTGGAAGCTCGTAATAAGAATGGTGAGTGGCGGGGAAGTCCTTTGACCTGCTTTGTGAATGCTGACGGTCCATATAAAGGTGGAATATGGGTATCGTGTGGGATTACTGACCCCATGCTTTGTGCAAATCCCTCTGTTCTCAAAGCTATTAATGAGGCTGCGGTCAGAATGAGGAGAGGGCTGTTCATACTGGATGGCGGGTCGAATTTCTATACTTACTATGCGGATCAAAGCATCAAACTTGGTACCCGGATAGTAAATCTGGGGAAGAAGACATACTCGGCCATTCCGGTGCAGATTACATTAGTGAATGCAAAGACTGGTGAGAGTTATTATAGTAAGCAATCAGCTGTAACTGTTAAGACTGGCGAGACATTTACAACGTCTGGCAATTACACTCCCAAATCCTGGCCTAAAGCTGGTATGGTTGCGCGGGTGAAGATCCTTGCCGGTGGAACTGTAATCGACCGTGTATCGAACACCGTGGATATGTGGCAGCCTAAGGATAAGAAAGAGTTTTTAACAGTAAAAGACGGCCAGTTCTTTCTTAAAGGCAAGAGATGGAAAGTGAATGGAACGAACTATATGCCCTCTTCAGGGATCGGCACTGAGGATGGCGGGTTCTTTGAGTTCTGGACTGGAGCAAGAGCCTATGATCCTGTTGTTATCGAACGGGATTTGAGACACCTGCAGGATATGGGAATCAACTCGGTCAGCATATTTACTTATTCCGACTTTACCGAAGACCAGAACCTGCTGGATATTCTGCGGAGGCTGGAGAAGAAGGGAATGAAGGCCAACCTGTCACTCCGCCCGGGAACTCCGATGAATTTCATGTGGGACCAGATCAGCAGGATCATTAATTACTACAAGCTATGGGAGAATGACACGGTCTTTGCATATGATCTTGCATGGGAACCAAACTTTGGATCACATCAGGGCAGGCAGATGTGGGATACAGAATGGACAAAGTGGGTCGTGGAGCGGTATGGTTCGATTGAGAATGCGGAGAAGGGCTGGAGTTACCCGATTCCCAGAAATGAGGGTGGGGGAATAACCAACCCCAGGCCCAATGAGATAGAAACAGATGGTGCTTGGAGACAGATGACTGCAGCTTACCGGCGTTTTCTGGATACTCTGCTGTATAAACAGTATTCACAAGCTAGGAGACTCGTCCGCAGCATAGACCCCAACCATCTGGTCAGCTTCAGAATGGCATATGCAGGCGATCCTACTTTCAAAGTAGGCGATATGGTTACATACGATTTCCCATATCTGGCGGCTGCAGTGGACTTCCTGGCACCGGAGGCATATGGACGGATCGGGAACTGGGAGAATGTGAAGCACGGCTGGTTTGAATGGAAGTATGCCAAGTGGGCAGCTCCGGAGAAACCAATGCTGTGGACTGAGATGGGGGTATCTATCTGGGATATAACTACGAAAAATACTCCAAAGAGCAGCCTGCAGCTCCAGTCAACATTCTTCAGCAACTTCTATAAGCTGATGAATGCAACAGGTATGGACGGTGTTTACTACTGGTGGTATGCCGGAGGGTTCAGGGTAGGAGAGAACAGCGACTACGGAATAATCAACTCAGACGGCAGCGACAGACTGGCTACCTCAACAATCCGCAGCAATGCGTCAACGTTCCTTAAAAGCACTTTACCTAAAGGAAAATCAACACCGATTCTGTTTGACCGCGACCAGCACCCGATCGGTATCACGGGAATTTACGATACTCATAAAGCTGAGTTCTGGGACCGTATTAACAAAGGTCTTGACCCAGTGTTGATTACCAAAGGCACCGGAACAGACTCCACCAACTGTCCCCTGACAGCAGTAGGCAATACCGAGTGCAACGGCACAAACCCTCCAAAATACCTGGATGCAACTTTTGACATCGTGCAGGTGCAAACCAGTAATGGCCAGTGGACAAACGTTGCAAAAAATGGTGAGGTAACTCTTGAGCCAGCAGATCTAGCAAGAGCAAGGGTCACGATAATGAACCTTGGGGAAGCAACTCTGATATCTGCCCTGAAGTCCGACAAACCAGGAGCTGTCTATATCACAGTCACATCTCCAACAGGCACCAGACTGTTCCCCCTCCCGACAGACCTGCGCAGCAGGTGTGAGGTTACTATTGATGATCTTGTTGTTTATGGAGGTGAGGTGACAATCGGCCTGCTAGCGAAGGATAGGACTGGGTTTGGGGAGAAGTTTGGGTTTGTGGTGAAAGAATAAATCTCTATATGACTCCGGCCCAGATTACTCTTGAAGCCATTTCTATCAAGGGTGGGATTTGATGATTCATGAATAACAGACGCGCAAAGGTAGCGGAAAAATATAAAGAGAAAATCATAGCGATCAGAAATGCTGCTCGCATAATAGGGGGAGTTGCAGCAGTTGCTCTGTTGTTTCTCAACTCACAATACTTGCACGCCATCATATTCCCCAAAAGTATGTCGGATTTTATCGCTATAATAATGTATGCAGCATGTTTGATAGGCCTGGGGCTTTTTGGATTTGTTGAGCCTGGACGAATAGAACCATTGAGTATACCCGAAGGCTACAGAATGTTCGTTTACCGTCTTATAATCTTTGAGATGATCGTATCGTGTCTGTTTGTATCTATTGGCACTGCACTAGTTTTATCTTTGTTGTTTATGATGCGTTACTGGCTGCGTTATGCTAATTATGGGTTGGACCGTCTTGATTGGTATATTTGTTTAGCTGGCGGGGTACTGTTAGTTTCATCATGGTTATTTACATTACTACCCGGTGTCTCTATGGATACAAAAAAATGGAAGAATTGATACTATGGTTATGGCTAACAAATTGTCTTGACACTGTCTAGACAATTATCCTGGTATTGGTAGATATTATGGATATTGAGATGGATTTCACAGATAATAAAAGTAAAGCCAAGATCATTATAGTATCCATCATTGGCTGTATTGTAGTAATCATAATGGTCATCCTTGTGCGTTCGTATTACCCAAGCTTTTCCCCGAACAGATTGCGACATGCCCGTTGGTATCTTTCAACTACACCCAGTATTCTCAAGTATTGCTTTGTGCCAAAAGGAACCATAGAGTCAGAAATCGTCAGTCGTTTTGGAACACCAGATACTATTACGACTATCGATAGTTCGTTTTGGCGCAAGTATATTGCGAGAGAGACACTATACCGGCCACCATCATACAGTTGCGATCATGTATTGATGTACAGTGCGGCATCAGGTATCGATATGATAACGGCCCACTATTATATGGATGCTAACGACCGGCTTCTTGAAACGTTTATAATTGACAAGTAGCAAGCAGCGACTAGATTCTTCTTCCTCCATGTTATAATACAAGTAATACATATGAGTCTTTGAACCATGGTAAATTGTGGTTGTTAAGGAGGTATCTGAGATGTTGACGGAGTGTTCAGTATACCCAGAAATATATAGGCATCAAGTCGAAGAGCTGATCAATAGTCACCAGGAGCGCAATACGGATGATGTGCTATTGGCTGCGGTTTGGTATGACAAATCCAACAAAAAAGGTGATATAAACCTACTTGAAATATATGCGAGCTTTCCATTTTCAGGACAGGGAGAGCTTGAAACATTCGAGTTTCCATCCACCGCAGATTTTCCTCTGGAGGGTAAATTGAAAATCACCATTACCTGTCCTGATGAATTGCGATCAGCATTGCTGAGAAAAGATCGGACATTAGCAAAGATCAGAAACGCGAAAGACAGGCAATTATTCGTGTTTTCTCCTGAAGGTGAGGTCATATACAAAGAGGTTATAGACTCCAATGCCTGACAGCTAACGATATTCCAACGCCGTATCAAACATCGCCACAATATTCTCCGGTGGTGTGCCTGCCTGGATTGCGTGGGAGGGGCCGAGGATGTAGCCTCCGTCTTTTCCAAGGACTCTTATCCGCTCCCGGACTTCTTCCTCCACATCGCTGACAGTGCCGAATGGGAGGGTGCTTTGGACGCTGACTCCGCCTTCGAAGCAGAGCTTATCTCCATAGTTTGTCTTTAGGGCAACAGGATCCATATCTTTGGCGTCGAACTGCAGGGCCTGCAATATGTCTATTCCCATGTCTATCAAACCTGGTACTGCCTGCATTACAGCTCCATCTGAGTGGTATATCACTTTTACACCGAACTCGTGGATCAATTTGTTAAGCCTTACGTGATGGGGTTTTATCTGTTGTTCCCACATGTCCAGAGAGAGCATAAGCCCCTGCTGACCTCCGATGTCGTCTGCTGTGAACACCAGGTCAACCATTCCATCCGCAGCTTCCAGCATTTTTCTGGTGTGATCGATAAAGAAGTCGGTGATCTTTGTCATAATGTGATCTGCAAGGCCAGGATTGAGGAGCATGTTTGTAAACATATTTTCCAGACCGCTCATATACCAGGCGGTCTCAAATATGTTGCCGCCGGAGATCATCAGACAGTATTCCTGGTCGGAGTTAGCGGCCTTTATGTCACTGGTAATGTTGGAATAATCGAACCAGTCAGTTGTCGGCCAGTTGTAACCGTGGAGATCATCTATGGATTCAACATCTGCAAGTGGATAAAATTCTATCTCTTCATAACACCCGGCGCCGTAGCTGACAGGCCTTCTCATCACTCCCCATATATCATGATTCGGACTCAGTGTTGGACCGATATACTTTGCTTCAACTTGCCTGATATCTAATGTTGGATATAGATACTGTTCAACAGTAATTCGACGGTTCTTTTGCAGGTAATCGCTCAATTCATGATAGGCCGGAGGATTTATACCGGAGCAGACCATTGCAATTGGAACCCTATCCGTCTCACGATGCTCCAGCGCAAGTCTGACACGTTCTTTATGGCTTAGTACGATGCTCATGACTTCCTCCAGTGGGTACAGCTCTTGGGCCAAAGAATAACACGCGTTCGGTGAATAGTCAAGATTCCCATATTGAATCATTGACCAAGTCAAACTGCCTGTGATAGAGTATCTGGAAGCTTTGAATAATGACATAAATTGCGAACTGGACACAGGTGTTATACAAAAGTGTGCAGACCAATATGAAAAGAGGGTGATTGGATGGGGAATCGAGAGATTGGCAGATGCTATTTTAATGTTTGCTTGTTGATACTGGTAATATTTTGCAGCTTGTTGGCAGGTTGCGGAGGTGGTGGCCTCGGAGTTGGGGTGAAGAATCCTTTTTTGGGAGGTAACATTACCGGGAGTGTCAAGGACAGTGACAATAAGGTTATTCCGAATGTTCAGGTTGCTGCAGGTGGTGTGACGGCTGTTACGGATAGGAATGGCAATTTTACTCTTCAACAGGTCCCAGCAGGGATGCAGATTGTGTCAGTTTCCCTAAGTGGTTATTTTGACACCGGAGTTGGTAACAGGTTTATTACTGTAACTGACGGTGGGAATTTCAGTGCTGGGACGTTCGTAATGTCCAAGCTTGCGACTGAGAGTGTATTTCTATCAGATTTAATACCTCAGTCATCTGATTACGAAGTGAAAACGGTTTCATGGGTAGATATTGTAAATAATAAACCCGTAAGGACAGATTATGAGAATTCACTTGTCAGAAAAACACCGGGTGGGGGTGCGCCATTTATGTCCCCGACGACTGCACTGTATTGGCTCGGTGGATCATATTCCAGGTTCCATTCTATGATTGCTGGATTACAGGATAAAACCAGCACACTGGAGATGGTATTCAGAGTATATGGAGATGACAGACTTCTGTTCGAGTCCGATAAACTCAAACCCGGACTTAAAAGTGTGTTGGACGTTGATGTAATTGGCGTATCGGTTCTAAAGCTGGAAGTATCCACAGTGAAAGTCTACTGGGTCACCGGTGACTATGCCTGGTATAATCCAACGCTTACAACTAATTAAGTAGTGTTTATCAACCACGGAATACACTGAATACACGGAAATAGACGCAGTGAAGGATCTGGCAGTTACCGGGATTCTTCACTGCGTTCAGAATGACAATATTTGTACGATTTTACCCAGTAATCTGCTGATCACAATTCCTCTGGTTTCATACAGTATTAAGTATAAGTTCGTTGTTTCGCCGCAGTCGAATTCTCCGCTAGTGAACAAGCTCTGCTGCCCGGGTTACATTGCAATATATGTTGTTTATGTTGTAGCATAATTCATCACACAGCTTGGATTATTTATGTTGTGTTTGAAGTTGCAAAACGCAACTTCAAATCCCAGAATATAGCACCTTACCTCTGACTGGAGAAATCAATTGAAGTATTCTACGCTATTTACTATCCTGATTCTACTACTTTCCTTCACCAATTCTCTGGCGACTACCATTACTGCATCCCAGTCTGTCCATATTTCCCGTTTTCAGCCTGAGATGGAAGGGCAGGAGTTGGCGGATGCTAATTTTGGGACGGCTCCTTATATACATTCACGTGGGGTCCAGGGTGTGCGGTGTGATATGCTGGTGCGGTTTGACCTGAGCTCATTTAAGGGGAGTGCAGGCAAGGTGGTGCTGCGGCTTTATCGGACTGCTCCGGTCTATAGTGATGCCAGGAATGCCGGAGTCAATGTGATATCGGTTTATCCGCTGCTTGTCGATTTCGAGGAAAGTAAAGTCAGCTGGAATTCGTTCTACAAGCAGGATGCCGGACTGTTTGGTCGGAAGATTGCTACGGCTTCGGTTGAACAGAAGGACGGCTGGTATGAATGGACTCTGCCAGCTTCTCTTGTTCAGCAGTGGATTGATGATCCTTCTAGTAATAAGGGCCTGATACTGATATCTGAGCTTGATCGTGACCCTATGACTAACACCTTCTTCTCATCTACGAGAGGTGCTAATCCACCTCAATTAGTTGTTGAAAACGCCGGATCTGATTTAAATGTCACCCGTGATACTGTGCCTGCGCTTGAGAACAAGGCTCTAGCATTGATGTTTAGTATTGCATCCAGCGGTATGGCTCTGACGAGTATTAAAGACTTGCAGAGGAACCAGGAACAGCTTATTGCAACTGAGAAGCAGCCTGCTATATGGAGATTGACATTCAGGGAGCTTGCGACTGGTAAGGAAATCATTGTGGACTCACCAGGAGCTGCGAAGTATCGTGTTGAAACAGCAGATGAAGATGGTTGGAAGATACTGGAGTGCAAGTGGACTGGGGTTCGCGTTGGATCTGATGGAGATTGTGATGTCAAGGCAACAGTTCTACTTGATGACACCAACCCTGATGCACGCTGGAGGATCCAGGTGGATAACCACAGCAAGACGTATAGTCTGTGGTCGGTGGATTATCCTGTGATTGGTGGTCTGGGAGAGAGAAAAGTCAGTGATGTCCTGAACCTTTGGGCAGCGGTCGGATCCTGGAGACCGAAGTTTGATGGCGGAGTTTTTGATTATGACCTGGTAGGCGGGATATGGCCCATGCAGTTCTTTGCGCTTGCTAATAATGGTGCCGGGCTCTATCTTTCAGCAAGCGATCCCAAGCAGCTCCAGAAAAGGATCCATTTCGATATCGGTAAAGAGTTCCACTTTAAGCATTATCCATATGCTATGACTCTACCTGGGATGACTTATGTTATGCCTTACGATGTCGATATGAAGGCTTTTGCTGGTGACTGGTATGAGGCAGCGAAGATCTACCGCAGCTGGGCGCTTGATCAACCCTGGACAGCCCGTGGGCCAATAAAATACCGAAGTTCGGCAGGTGCTGCAGAACCGCGAGCTGTGTATGACCCTATGCTCTGGTTGAAAGATAACCGTGTCGCTGATGAATCACTGGCTAAGGATGTCATAAAGCTGCGGGAGTATTTCGGAGTGCCGATTGGACTGCATTTGTACTGCTGGCACAACTGCGGGTTTGACCAAGACTATCCGAACTATCTGCCTATACCCAATGTGGATGTTTTTGCAAAGTCAGTTAAGGCTATGCAGCAGGCAGGTGTAACCGTGATGCCCTACGTGAATGCAGAGCTGTGGAACAGGAGTGTGCCGTCATTTGAACCAGCACGGCAGGATTCTGTCCGCAATGTTGACGATTCTATTATGACTGCAGGCTACAGTGGATACGATTTTGGGGTAATCTCGCCGACATCGAATGCACTGCGGGATAGACTCTCTAATGTCACCCGGGAACTGGCGAGATGTGGGGTGAAGGCTCTGTATCTCGACTTGATGGCTGCAACTCCGGCTCTTCTGGATTTCTCCACAACTAATGGTCACATGACTGGAGGTTCCGGAAGTTGGTGGGTCGACGGTTACCGCGACATGATCAATGAACTCCGCAAAGCCAGCCGTAAAGAAGGCACTGAGATGACCTTGGTAACTGAATGCGCTGCTGATGCCTATATGGATTCCGTGAATGGTTTCCTGACCTGGTGGACACGTGATGACGGCGCAGTTCCGATGCTACCCACTGTCTATGGCGGATACACGGTTTACATAGGGGAGGGGATTTACCAGGAAGAGGATGACACCCATTTCTGTCTTCGGACTGCTCGTGATTTTATATGGGGAACGGCATTGGGTTGGTGTTCAGACTCAGGCACTGATGTTGCCAACTACACAAAGATGATCAACACCCCTAAAGGAGAGTTCCTGCGTTCACTGCTGCGATACCGCTGGGCGGCCAGGGAATATCTTGTAAATGGTGAAATGCTGCGGGAACTGAAGAACCAATCCCCAGCAGTTGAGATTATTGGCAAGAGCAAATATGCGGATGTTAAGCTGCCAGCCATCATAAACTCGGTCTGGAAATCCCTGGACGGGACTTCGGCTGTTATATTAGTTAATGTAGACACCAAGCCTCACGAAGTATCGCTGGACACAGACTTATCAGCGCTGGGGCTGTCTGCATCTAAAGCTGGATACACACTCAGGCAGTTGCTTGAAAATGGTAAAGCTAAAGGCAAGGTCCATTTGAAGGACAGATTGGTATACAAAGCTATTCTGAAGCCCCATGAGGTTAAGGTGCTGCAGGTAGGAATGTGGAAATAGAATATGATGGACGCATATGATATCCACAGATTGTGTATGTAGAATCAGAATCTCTGGCCCGCATTATTCATGATTAACTCAGCTTTTGCCCCTACTGCCGGACAAAAGCGAAGTTTGGTGAATAAAGCGGGCTAGGGCATTCAATAGTTTATTGTTTATTTACGGTATACTGTTTATAATAAGAAAGGAGTACAACAATGCGACGAATCAAACTAATAGAACTACAAAATGAACTTGATAAAAAAAACATCCCCCAGTTCTGCGCCAAGCTCAAAAGTCGAAATGGATATGATTCCGTCGCCAGGAAACTCCGTATTAACCCCACGGAACAAAGGCTGATTGATGCTTTCAAACAAGAGGACAGTATCAGCGATAATACAAAAGTATAGGCTTCTTGATATACTACTAAATGAATCCAGTCAGTCATCGTAACCTTGCCACATATATTTCACTCCACCTTTGTTGACGCTCCCTTATCAACGTGCTAGACTTTCGACAAGTTAGCCCGCATTATACATGATAGACTCACTTTCGCTCCTACTGCCGGTCGAAAGTAGAGACTGGTGTATAATGCGGGTTTGGTTGCAACAGCCAAACAATCGGAGGCTAGAGTGCGGATATATTTGATTGGTGTGATCTTAAGTCTATTATTTCCAGCTGCGGCATTTGCTGATGGTGCACTCATCGATAACAACCCGACCGGTGGGCACAGGGCGTATTGGCCTGCTCCCGGGAGTTATGTTGGCGGCACCATGTGGACTATAGATGGTGACCCTATGGATATCTGGTCGCTACCGTTAGCTTCTACGAATCCAAAAGGACACTACAAGCTATATATTCTTGCGGGTGCACGCGATGGATCCCCATCTGCGTCGCAACTTGAGGTTGGACTCGGTAGTGTCGTTATTCCGGCAAGATGGAAGACTACCTGGACACCGGAGTGGGTTGGCCCTTTTGAGATTGTTACTGGCAAGTCTTTTAATGCGATCCAGTTCCGCTGCACTGGACCCACAGCTATCGATGCATTTTACCTCGCAAAAGCTTCCGATAATACACTTCCTCAGAATAGTTCAAAGATAAATCCACCAGCTATTATAGAGAAATGGAAGAGCGTCTGGATCGATTTTGTGGACTCACATCTGCATCCTGCATGGTTTACTCCAAAAGACAGTGTGCAGGTGAGAGTCAGGTCCAACTCTACAGTTTCCGCTGAACAGGTACTGGTTAAGTGTATCGTTTTGGATTATGACCATAAGCCTGTCGCTCAGCAGGAATGGCCAATCAAACTGCCTGGCAACCCACAAGAGACATTGCTCAATATTAGTGTGCCAGCAAAGTATGGTCCGTATCTGCTTCGCTTTACTATGGAATCCGGTGAGTATAAGCAGGAATATCAGTATGTTGTAGCTAGGGTGCAGGCGCCTTTGGCGTTTGTGGGTGATGAGCGATTGAACGGGCATTTCTACTCTACGCCTTTCTCTGAGTCCCTGGCTGCATATATTGGTGCAAGGTCAACACGGCTCTGGGATGTGGCAGGCAATGCTCTATGGCGCAATGTTGAACCGGAGAAAGGTGTCTGGAAATGGGATGATAATCTGGCGAGATTTCCATTGGGTAAAGTGAGTCTGCTGGGAGTGCTGGAAACCCAGCCTGCGTGGTCAACCAAAGACTCATTCAAGGACACGACAGAGTGGCTGGAATATGTTAAGCAGACTGTCTCACACTTCCGCGGCCGTATCGACAGCTGGGAGGTTTTCAATGAGAGGTTCTACCAGAAAGAGCCTGATAATGAATATGCAAGCCTGGTGCGCAAGACCATTGCCGCGGCTCGATCAGCGAATCCATCGGTAAAGATCGGTGGTCCGTGTGGACCTCCAGAGGAAGTGCCTGGGGCATTGGATTTTTGGAGAGCAATAGGTGAACGTGGACTCCTTAAGGACTTTGACTTCATCACCGGTCACTTTTATGTCGGTGGCGGTGGCACATATCCTATTGATCAGGACGTTGCACTGGATGGCATGCTGGGCAGAGTGCGGGAAATATGCGATAAATACGGCGCTAAAGATAAGCCATTATGGAACTCCGAGGCAGGAATCGGTCCGAATGAATCGTTCTTTGTTGGCAGGAACACTCCATATGGGATATTTGCAGGAACAGGTTTCAACCAGCGTGATCCTGTGACTTATCGGGTTGGAGCTGCGATGATGTCCCGTCTGGCTTTGACCCACCTGTGGCACAACTGTCGGTGGTACTACTACTATTGCGGGAGCGGATATGGTAGTGCATGGGCTATGTGTGACTTCCCTGATAACACTCCATTGCCCCTTGCCGTTGCTTACGCGCAGACCAATCGGATGATGAAAAGCGCTAAAGCTGCAGGCAGAGTGAAGATTGATGGAGGGCTGTTTGGGTTTAAATTCGATGTAAAAGGAACCCACACGGCGGTCTTATGGTCATTAAAGTTGAAAGCCGGGGAAACACGCACTATCAACTGGCCAAACGCCCGGGTGATGCTCAGAGACATGTTCGGAAATCCTATTCCGAAGGCTGATGTCCACAATATCGGCATCTCTCCAGTATATATTTCAGGCAGCAAAGTACAGGTTGAAGCAGCACTTGCAGCGATCAAAGTTACGTCCAAGATCGACCAGCAGGCGGGACCATCGGAGATCGTTTTTGACCTTACAGATAGTAAACGATCCCCGTGCGCTGCGGTTTCTGCTGATAGTTCGGAAGCTGGAAGCACTCCTGAGAATGTGCGGGATGCTGAAGTTGGCGGGGTATGGACTTCAGCGTCAGCCAAAGGTGAGCATTGGGTTGAGTATAAGTGGCCGGAAGCCATTGAAGTTAATCGGGTGTTGTGTGAATGGCCGGCAGACAAACTGCCGGACGGATATATGATTGAGTGGTGGGATGGACTGGCGTGGAAGCCATGCTCTCCGTTCTATGAAGGATTCCGTAAACCCGGTCTACCGCTGGAAAACTACTTGCTCTCACAGCCAGCGAAGACAGACAGGCTTCGGATGCTTGTTCGCAGCGATTCTGCTAAGCCTGCCAGCATTACAGAGTTTAGAGCATATTACATTCCTCTGCTGACTTCTCCAAAAATAGAGATGCAGGAGCTGTGGAACCGTAAGTTCGAAGTAGATAGTGATGGATATATACGCGATTGGCTGGTCTGCGGTCCATTCCCAAGCCCGGGAAATCGATATGAGACCGATGGTACGCGTAAAGTAGTCAACTGGGATACGGACTTCCTGGTTGATGACTGGATATACGGTCCTAATCATCCTGAGGCTGCAATAAGGCCGTTTGTCGGAATGAAACACGCTGTGCGTTTCCCCGCAGTCCAAAGCGCTCCCTGGAAACCAATGGAAGTATATGTTGTCTGGCAACCAGTTCACGCATCTTCTGGCTTTGTTGACATATCAAAATCGCTCATGAATGATGTGATATCCATTGCTGGTAAGGAAGTAGAGCAGTGCTTTGGTTATATGTATTGCAATGTTGTTTGTGCTAACGAGATTGATGCAAAGCTGTCTGTCGGCTCTGATGATGGATACAGGATATGGATTGATGGAGTTTTGACAGCTGAGAAGCAGGCTTTCCGAAGTGCGGTTCCCGATCAGGAGAGCTATCCGGTAAAACTCACTAGAGGCACTCACCAAATACTGGTTAAGCTGCATAATGACATCGGTGGGCATGGTCTCTATCTGCGGTTTATAGATGTTAAGTCTGCTAGACCATTCACAAGTTTGGACGTGTTTCTTAAGAATCTTCAATAGCCTGTTTTGTCATGTATAGAGAATGCTAGTAGTATACTGTGTGACAAACGGGAAAAGTCAATGAATGCCATTATAGTAGATGACTTGTATTGCATAAAATGAAGTCAATTGTGTGAAGTGCAATGGTGCATGCTTAGGTAATATTGCACTGTAGATAGGTGTATATCTTTAGACTGGCCTCGAAAAACACCTTAAATACTTTCGCAAATCTTTAAAACTCCCCTAAGTATTATCGCGACAAAACCAATCATATGATATGTATCTGCAATTGATACATAGTGGAGCGCATCGTATCTCGTAAGGGCATCATATTACATATATGCTTGCTGTGCAAGAAACTGCTGTCACTATGCAGATGCTGGAATGTGTTTTGTGCGTGAACAACTTTACAGGAGAACAAAAATGAGGATGAACTCGATCAAACTACTGCCGAGGGTGCTTGGTGCATTTGTAATAGTGGCCGCTATTGCTGCTGCAATCGGCATTCAGGGTCTTTCCGGAATGGGTTTTGCTAATAAGTCATATGAAGCAGTAACCCACATTCACATCCCCAGCAGCTCTGCAATACAGGCAATAAGAGCACAAGTCTTGTTTGCTCGGCTTGCAGAGAGAAGTCTCATAATACCTTCTCTGAACGATAAAGTTAAAAATACAAATGTGAAGCGTTTCTCCTCAGCATTTAAGTTGCTGGAGGAAGCCCGCAAGAAATATGAATCGATTCCTCAGCAGAAAAATGAATCAGCTGCTTGGAAGAAGTTTGGTCCAGCTTACGATGATTGGAAAGAAAAGATAGACACAGTTGTGGGTATGGCCAAAGCTGGGAAGTTTGTTGAGGCACAGGCATATTCTTATGGTGCGGCCAGGGATAGTTATAATGCTCTGAATGATGTGATTGACGAGATGGAAGCCATAAATACGAAAAGTGTCAGTCAGAATCATCATGCGTTTGATGCTGCATATATTAGAGTCAAGAACATCATGACCGGCATTATCGTAATTGGTGTTCTTATTGCCGTTGCTTTCGGTATTGTTATTGCTTTTGGTGTCTCGAAACCCATCATGGCAATTAGAAACGTTGCTAACCAGATTGCTTTAGGTGAAGTGGATGTAGAACTGAAACACGGCGGCAAAGACGAAGTCGCCGATCTCACTCTGGCGATGCAACAGATGGTTGATGGTATAAAGGTCACTGTTGATGCAGCTGAACAGATATCCAAGGGTGACATGTCAGCGCATGTAGAACCACGCTCTGACAAAGACATACTCTCCTACGCTATAAACAATGTCGTTGAATCAGTAAATGGACTTGTATCTGAAGCCACCATGCTTAGCACAGCGGCTGTTCAAGGACGTTTGGACACCAGGGGAGATGCGGCTCATTTCGAAGGTGGGTTCCGGGATATAGTGGTCGGAGTTAACGAGACACTCGACGCTGTGATTGGACCTCTCAATGTTGCTGCTGAATATGTTGAACGGATCTCCAATGGCGATATACCTGCCAGGATTACTGACAACTATAATGGTGATTTCAATGAGATCAAAAACAACCTGAATAAGTGTATAGACGCGGTAAATATAATGACCGCTGATGCACAGATGCTGAGCATTGCAGCGGTAGCGGGATTACTCGATACAAGAGCTGATGCTACTAAACATCAGGGAGATTTCAGGAAGATTGTTACCGGAGTCAACGATACTCTGGATGCAGTCATTCAACCTTTGAATGTTGCCGCAGAATATGTTGAACGGATCTCCAATGGAGACATACCGGTCAAGATAACAGATAATTACAATGGTGATTTCAATGCGATCAAGAACAACCTGAACAAGTGTATTGACTCTGTAAACGCGTTAATAGCTGATGCGGTATTGCTCAGTGAAGCTGCTGTTGAAGGCAAACTCGATATTCGAGCGGATGTTACAAAGCACCAGGGAGATTTCCGCAAAATCGTTCAAGGTGTAAATGAAACACTAGACTCAGTCATAGGGCCTTTGAATGTGGCTGCTGAGTATGTGGAGCGAATCTCCAATGGGGACATCCCTGTAAAGATCACTGACAATTACAATGGCGATTTCAACGAAATCAAGATCAATTTGAACCGGTGCATAGATTCGGTCAATGCTCTTGTTGCAGACGCAAATATGCTGAGCGGAGCAGCAGTTGAAGGTAAACTCGACACCAGAGCCGATGCAAGCAAGCATGGTGGTGATTTCCGCAAGATAGTAGAGGGTGTTAATGATACTCTGGATGCAGTCATCCAACCACTCAATGTTGCTGCTGAGTATGTAGAGCGGATTTCCAATGGAGATATTCCTCTCAAGATCACAGATAGCTACAATGGTGATTTCAATGAGATCAAAAACAACCTTAACAAGTGTATAGATGCAGTGAATGCTATGGTGAGTGATGCCGATATGCTCAGTGTTGCGGCTGTAGAAGGGCGACTAGACACAAGGGCCGATGTAGCCAGGCACGGTGGCGATTTCCGCAAGATAATCGAGGGAGTCAATAATACTCTGGACTCCGTTATAGGACCGTTGAATGTTGCTGCCGAATATGTAGAGCGGATCTCGAATGGTGATGTCCCGGCTAAGATTATCGATAGCTACAATGGTGACTTTAACGCGATCAAAAATAACCTCAACAGATGTATAGATTCTGTAAATGCGTTAATAGTGGATGCATCTGAATTAAGTGATGCTGCTGTGCATGGAAGACTGGATACTCGAGCCGATGCAAAAAGGCACCAGGGAGATTTCAAGAAGATCGTGGATGGTGTGAACCAGACACTGGATTCGATTGTTGGTAATCTGGAAGCTATACCATCACCGATCCAGTTCATGGATATGAACCACAATATCCAGTACATAAACAAAGCAGGAGCACAGTGGCTTGGAAAGAGCAAAGAGGAACTCACTCATTGCAAATGTGCGGATGTTTGGAAGTCGTCTAATTGCGGGACGAAGGATTGCACATGCACAAATGCCGTGCAGATTGACGACAGTTACGAACACGCAAATGATACCCAGATTGGCGATAAGCACCTGGATATCCACTGTGTGGCAGCTCCTCTCAAGGACCAGAATGGGAAAATAGTAGGTGCATTCGAGTTCATTATTGACCAGTCTGAGGTCGTTAATACTGCTCGAGTGATTAAGAAAGTCGGTCAGTATCAGGATGCTGAAGTTGAGAAACTCAGATCTGCCCTGGCACAGTTTGCACAGCGCAACCTTACAGTCAGTGTAGACACTGAATCTGCTGATGCTGATACATTGGACACCAAAGAAAAATTCGACATGATCGCAGATGCTTTCAACGATTGTGTTTCATCCATGAGTAGTGTTATAGGGCATGTCGCGGAGGCTGCCACCAAAGTGGCTGATTCGACCTCAATGCTCTCAAAGACTGCCACCAGTGTAGGAGATGCATCTCAGCAGATCGCTGAGACGGTTGACCAGGTTGCTAAAGGATCTCAAGAACAGTCAAAGACTGTTATGAACAGTGCAGAAGCTATGGAGCAGCTGATGAGAGCCATCGACGAAGTAGCGGCAGGAGCTCAAAACCAGGCTAAGCAGGTAGATGAGACTGTTGGACTTATTCAACAGATAACTGCTGCTATCGATGAAGTTGCAAAGAATAGTAACAATGTAGCCCATGCGAGTCGTCAGGTAAGTGAAGTAGCAGTTCAGGGTGGATTACAGGTTTCTAAGTCAGGTGAAGGCATGCTCAGGATCAAGGATGCAACCGATAAGGTAGGCAGCATGGTCCAGCAACTTGGTGACAGTAGTAAACAGATAGGTGCTATCGTTGAAACTATCGATGATATAGCTGAACAGACCAACCTGCTGGCCCTGAATGCTGCAATCGAGGCAGCAAGGGCAGGGGAACACGGCAAGGGGTTTGCAGTAGTTGCCGATGAAGTGCGTAAACTGGCTGAAAGATCCAGCAAGGCAACCGGTGAGATTGCTGATCTTATAGGTTCGATGCAGCAGATGATAACGGCTGCGGTATCGGGAATGCAGGACTCCGGTAAGTTGGTTGCTGAGGGAACTCAACTCTCTGTGGATGCTGGAGATGCGTTGAAGAGCATTCAGGGTGCAGTCGAGGGGATCGTTTCACAGATAGACAATATGGCTTCTGCAGCTCAGCAGATGTCTGCATCGAGTACAGAAGTTGTGAGAGCGATAGAGAATGTATCTGCAGTTACAGAAGAAACAACCGCTGCTGCAGAAGAAATGGCTGCATCCAGCGCTGAGGTATCCAGGCAGATAGAACAGGTAGCAGCTGTGAGTGAGGAGAATGCTGCCGCTGCGCAGGAAGTAAGCGCTACAACCCAGGAGCAGACTGCTGCTGCTGAAGAGATGAGCGCGGGAACTGAGGATCTTTCAGGGATGGCTGTGGAGTTGAAGGAGCTTGTTTCTGAGTTCAAACTGGATGCAGATAGTGATACTCTAAAGAGTGTCACAAAAAAGGGTACCATACGGAATTCGCGCAAGGCTGCATAGTGTAGCTTAAACAAGATGACATAAAGTATGACACGGGCAATGAGTGTTGGTGTTCTTCCCCCTCACCAACACTCAAATCGCCTGCAGTCTTCATTTCTTATTCGGAAATACCATACTACCCCAGCGCAGTGGATTATTCCAATTGTCCGCACCACCATTCCAAACCCTTCCGCCAGCATCTAGATCGAAACCCCATTTGTCTCCAGCATTCGGACGTTTACCAAAATAGTCCCAGGGGATTAAAGCTTCTATTGTCCAGAAGTTGACGCCTTGAAAGGAAGCCACTTTAGCTCTGGGAATGATATCACCAGAAGCAAGACCGGTTTTTGCAGCTGCGCTAATATGTGCAGCCTGCGCTGGTCCGTTGTTCTTTGTTAATGGAGCCAGTCCGAACTGGAAATGGTTATCAGACATGAACGGGTATTTATTGCTGTCCACAGTTGATACATATACTCGCGCACAGGAACCAGCCCAAATCCACCATCCGGTATTATCGTTTTTTGCCGGGATCATATCGTCAACCTTTGCAGCTACCAGGAGCCCTTCCGGGGAATACCCGACACCGAAACGGCTGACACTTTCGGCTGTTTTAGCGTTTTTTCGTCCAATCCCGGCAAATGCCATAGCTCCCGCGCTCATACCACCTTGCCTGCCTATCGTAACCGGCAGCTTTCCCCAGTCAGATAGGTTTCCATCGATATTTATCTGTCCGGAAGGAAAAGGGATAACGCTTACCCTCCTTATTTGCCTGGGTCTCAAGGTGGTTGGTAATGGGCTGAGTGAAGGCATTAATCTGCAACTTATGTATATAAAAACCGGATCTTCATCCGCCAATACTTGCCATTGCTTGCCGATCTTTCGCAAACGTTTTTGATTGAGCTCTCCACCCCACAAGTCTTCATTAGATACAGGTCGTCCAGGCAGATTTATCCACTTTTGTTTGCCTCCGGTTTTAACGGTGTCGGTCCAGACTGTCAACAATGTGCAATCTGGTTTCCAGATGGTCTTCCACGCCCATACATGACTATATTTAGGCATGCCAGATATTATGCCCAGGAATCTTGACCGTTCGAGATGTCTCGATGTGACTGCTATTGCATTCAAACTGAGCTTGGGTTTGCCAGAGTAATCGATTAACCCGAAGTTATGTTCCGGGTCTGCTCTATTGGATCCCCAGTCGGTCATAATGTGGAGTGAGACTCGTTTTACACCGGCAGCCAGGCTGATAATGTATGTGCGTGAGAAGAAGCATGCCTGCTGAAACTGGGTGACCTTCATATAGCCGGGTGTATCAACTGTTTGAGTCGGCCATCCGATCTCCGAGAATATTATTGACTGTCCGTTACCGTAGTCTTTGATAACCTTGTGTAACCTGAGTATATCCTCCAGTAGTCCGTCCTCAGGACCCTGGTCTGTATGTCGATAAGGATGGATGTCCACTATGGCGAACTTCGGACTAAGCCCGGCATCGAAGAGTCTCTTAATATAACCTACATCGGCATCTCCCGTTGTCCCGAGGACCATTTTCGCTTTAGGGTTGATTGAATGGACTGAGTCTGCAGCGGTGCTACATAGTTCGACAAACTGGGCTAGTGTGCCTTTCCATGATCCATAGGGCTCGTTATTTGGCTCATTCCATATCTCAAATTCGGGATCATATATACCAAGAGTTCGCTTTGTTAGCTCTTTGCAATAGGTTGAGTAATCGGTTAGGCAGTCCGGTTTAGGAGGGCCGTGTATACCGAGAGCCGGATCCAGCTGGGCCCAACCGGGAGTCCAGGAGAGTGAATGGCGGACGATCAGGCCGTAAGCCAGTGCATCCGATGAAACTTTGGCCGGATCTTCTCCCCAGTTATAAATACCCCGGCCTTCGTTGCACACAGTGACCCATGTCGGGCTCCCAGCACGGTCTGAGTGAACACCGATCTTCTTTGCAAGAACAGGGAAAGCTCGCACTCCGACAATGCTGAATGGCGATGCCTTCATCTGCTCAATGGTAAGTGGATGTGCAGGTTTGACAATCGTAAAGAGGTTCTTTGCGACTACTTTTCCTCCACCGGGAATCGACAATTGGAGTTCGTAGCTGCCAGGTGTAAGATCAGGCAAGTCAGCGGTGAAGGTTCGCCCGAATGGCTTTACCAAACAATTTCCTGCTGGCATGTTTCTGCCCCGATCAAATACTGAAAGGGTAGGGGATTTACCCGGTAGACACTCATTAAGTAGGTCGATTATGGCCTTTGGGGGAGAAAAATCATAATATACGTTTGCCTGCTCAGATGGGATTAGGCTGACTTCGGTGGTTTCAGTTGCATCTATTGCTGAGAAATCGGCAGTTGTATACTCCAGTATTCCACCTTCGTTTTTACCGCTGAAATCCACATTTCCGATGAATCCATCCATGTTAAAACGAATGGTGATTTCAGTGGTCTTTCTCGGAAGCGTGATCCAGTCCAATTGACTGACCGGAATGTCTCCGCTTATACGGTAACCGGGGAAGTCTTTGCTGATGCGGAATATTTCTCTGAAATCCGGGGAAGTGTTTGTAGAGCAATCGATGTAGAAGTCACCCTCGCCAAGGTCTATACCTGCGCAGTATGGAGTGGACATCCGGAACCGGGAAACAGGTTTGGAGAATTTATATGCCATGCTCCAGAAACAATGACCGCCGGCGGATTTACTAATACTTAAGGCTGGACTGTCTTCTGAATCAGTCATCTGCTGACCTGGATGGAATGTAACACCCCAGGCGTTGTTCCAATACCAGACTCTGTTGGCGCCGGTTCCTATTGTTTCTTTGAAGGTGGTGCCATAGCGGTCGGTGGGTAGAATGTTGGGACTTCCCTGCCTCCACTGGGCTGCATTTACAGATAGCGAAAGCAGCAAAACCAATATCGCAGCGTAAATAGTCTTCATTCAGCCTCCAAGGGTATGTTCTGTCATTCCTCAGTATGACAGGCTTGCCAGAAATTGTGGTGCGGGCTTCCAGCCTGCCACTCTCCGGGTTCTTTGGAGGGTGGCAGGTCTCACAAGTTTATCCTACCTGTTCATCGCCTCTATTGCCTTTGCTACGGCGGTTTTTATGCGTAGTACGGCATCCGGGTCGGGGAGGATCCTGGTGGATTTCTGCCCTCCGGCACTCGGCATATCAACCAGAGTGTTAGCATAAGCCAATGCTTTCTCGCCGACGTTTGCATCCTTGCCAGCAGCTTTGGCCTTATTTATAAGCTCCTGCAGCATGTATAGATACTCATAGTCCTCGGAGCCTTCTCTGGCCTGTTCCATTCGAATAGATGGAACAGGGCCATTGTGGCCGATAGGTGCACCCGGATATGCTATATAGCCGTCCCCATTCGGGTATCGCACATAGTATGACTTGCCAGGGGTGTCACTCTGATGGATGTAGGAATGCCATCCGAACTTGTACGGATCATACGTCAGCCAGGAACTCCCCCAGAACTCGTAAGATTCTACTCCATATTTAAAACAGTAGTGAGGAAGCAGGCGCTCTATCGCATTATAAGGTGTATCCGTGCACATCTGACCATCGGTGGTGAAACGTATCCGTGCCCCATCCGATCTGATCTTTTTGATAGTGCTTTCGGGGACTCCTCCGAAGTGTCCTATTCCCCACATTGTCAGGTAACTGTCCCATTCAGGGACGTGTCCCCAGGTGCTGGAGAAGATTGGAATTGCCGGATCTACTTCCTGGACCATACGGCAGAGCGCTTTCATTTGAGCAACTGTACCAGCCTGGCTGTAAAAAGGTTCGTCACTCATGTAGTAGACGACCTTTTTGTCCCAGCCCTTCTCTTTCATATGATCCCAGTATACCTTTATACAAGATTGGACAGCTTTCTTAAACTCAGGACGCAATACATTCTTGTCCGCATCAGGATATGGATAATCACCTTCGTAGGGTTTTTCTCCGAATTTGGCATCAGGCGGGAACCCCCAACCGAACATGTAGAAATACCATGGAGTGTAAGTATGAGGCAGTTTCAGGACGTTGAAATAGTATTCTGCAGCCTTATCAAATTCTGTGAAGTCTGCGATAACTTTTCCGTTTTGATACGTAATATTTGGTTCCGGTTGAATACGGTCAGGAGATAATCTGTGCTTTGCCATAAACTCCCAGTATTGGAATTTAGTCTGTTCAGATGTCTGTCCGGGTATCTGCCAGCGGTCGTTGAGTCCGGAGTCATAGACAGATGCGGTGTGCATTTCATCCGGCAGATCGAATCCCCATACATGGACAGTGAAAGGAACCTGCTTGATGGTCTTGCCATTGCACACAAAGCTCAGTTTGCCTGAGTAATCACCTGCTGGAGTTCCCTTCGGTGGGTTTACTGTGACCCATACCGGCTGTGTTGTATTTGCCTTCAAATCGAATGTATCTTTGGGCAGCAGTGGATCCGGCCACATTCCAGCCCATCCATCAGAAGAACCGAGAGTAGTTGGATATTTGCGGTACCACATTGGAGTTGTGCTGGAATAGTAGCTGGTAGCATGGTCGATAGGCACATATCCAACTACTCCAATCTCCACATTGCTGAGCTTGTAACCAGCTTTGTCCTGAGGTAATGTGACTACTGCTTTGACTTGCTTGAGTGCTGCCGGACTTCGCAGAGCTATCTGCAAGGGTTCATATTCATTTCCTGCAACTGTGATTTGAGCAGGTGATATCTTTGCCGGTGGTGTATCTTCCTGGAACACTTTCTTTATTGCGTTTACAGGCCAGGCAGTGAGTCCATTGGCTAACAGTGATGAAGTTGCTGGTTGAGGACTGCCCACTGCTCCGCTTCCTACCTCTATGAACACTACACCATCGTGCCATACAGTTCCAGTGCAGCGCATTGTCAGATGCATCTGGAAGATCGAGGCTCCCTGTGGTATTTCAAACAGGCCTGATATAAGTGTCCAGCCTGCTGTGCCGCTGATTGCAGGGCCTGTGCCGGCATAGGTGACAACTTCGTCCTTGTCATTTCGGATGTGAGCATGAAGCTGCACGCCGTCACCGACTGTATCCTTGCATTTCACCCAGGCAGCATATAGATAAGTCCTGCCGGGAGTGACCGGTATCGACTGACGCCAACCCAGCCAGGCTGCTTTGGATGTTGCAGGGACTGAGATTTTCAGGCATTGTTTGCCAAAAAGCGCATTGCTGTCAAAACCCAGGAATGCTCCCACTGGTTTGTCCCCTTCAGCGCTTCCGGGCCATTCGTCAGGGAGGACTTCTCCAACTTCGAAGTCAGCATTCTTAGCCAGATTCCGTGGGCTCTTGAGGAGCTTTTCATAATCGACTTTGGATGTTTCAGCGGATTTGAATGCCTGAGCGTTGTTGTTCTGCCTGGCATCCTCAGTAGTGCCCGTCTGCCTGACAGCGGCTTCCGTCTTGACCAGACTTACCTTGCCTTTAGTGGCGTATGGTAAATAGATAAAGTAAGTTTTGGATGTGTTTGCAGGGATATCTGAGCCAGCAAACAGTACCGAATCCACGAGGCGGACGTGACTGATTAATCGTTTACCCTCCATAACCTGCATCGTCTTCAGATCAGCTTCACCGCGCAGTCTGGAGATAGTGGCGGATAGGTTTACACTGACAAGTCCGGGTTTCACTGGAGTGCTGGTCAGGTTAGTCAGAGTCACTGGGACTCTCCATCCGAACTTCTTGCTTTGGGGCCATTTTGCATCTGCTCCGATTCCTTTGAGCATCAATTTCTCGGGTGCAAAGGCTTCGGCAGTAACGATGGCTTTAGCCGTAGTTTCCAGGCTTACATCGTCAAACCATGCGGTGCCGGTTCCGTAAAGGACAGTGCCAAGATCTGCTTTGTTGGCTTCGGCTGGAGCAGTAAACTCTGCGACAACCTCTTTCCAATCAAAAGTGCCCCCGCCGATAGTCGGCATGGGGGATATCATCATAGTATTGCTGTCGTTTCCGACATGGATATACCATCCGACCAGTCCGGTGGTGTTTAAACCCTTTACCCAGCCTTTCAGAGTATATTTTGCGCCGCCTACTATACGGATATTGCTCTGCCGGGCTGATAGCCATGTGGACTGCGCTCCCGGTGAGACTACCGTTTTCAGGCATTTGCTGCCGGAGTGAGGGTTCTCTGATGTCCATGACATATTGTGGGTGCTGTCACCGGTCTCGACCGACCAACCAAATGGACTGGTGCTATCACCCAATTCTACGCCGGTATTGGTCAATCCGCCTGCACCAGCAAGGAAATCCGGGACTTCCCAGGCGCTGGGATTGTCGAAATAGACCCATGAGTCAGTTTTTGACCCGGCAGGACATTCAATGGGGATCGTCAATATGCTACCAGCGAAAATCGGACCGGCTGTGAAGGGTCTAGCAGATGGATCAGTGATCAGCCATAGCATTTCGGTACCTTTGGAGTCACAGACTCTGATGCTCTGTGCTAGCACTCCTGTGAGTTGGATCTCTCCGGGGCCACTGCCGACTTTGAGAGTGACGGGTTCACCATTGACAGCTGACAATCCATTGTTAGTCGCCTGTACCCGAATACGTTGTTTCCAGTGCCCGTTGTTACCAAGATATAAATGGTCCTGCCAGTCTTGCGAGGAACAATTCACGCAAGCAAACAGGAAAAGCAGAGCAAATAGATACCGAGACATATTCCAGACCTCCACAGCAAAATATTATTGAACTGATACTATGACTAAGTCATACGTCGTGTTTCTGTTATAATAAGACATCCGCTGGAAGGCGGACTGGAGGATTTTGATTATTATGGCTGTGCCAAATAGAAGTGAAATACGTCCTGGTCTGCGTGTAAGTATTGTTGAAAAACAGAATCAGCCCACAGGTCAGCTGACTCAGGGGATAGTGCAAAGACTTCTGACCAAGAGCCCATCCCATCCCCACGGTATAAAAGTTATGCTGCAAGACGGCAAAGTAGGCAGAGTCCAGTCAATAGTCCCATAACTACCTTGTCATTCTGAACGCAGTGAAGAATCTCGAAAAGCAGATTCTTCACTGCGTTCAGAATGACAAATGGACGTTCAGAATGACAAATACACCTCAGACTACTGCCCGGTTTATGATCTCGTCTTGTATACTTTTTTCCAGAATGTTGAAGTATGCGCTGTAACCGGCTACCCTTACTACCAGGTTCGGATAGGCTTCGGGGTTGCTTTGGGCTTTGAGTAGAACGTCTTTATCTATCGCAGAAAGTTGAAGTATTGATCCATTATCCTGGACAAATTTGTAAATCAATGCCGATACCACATCGTTAGTCAGTTTGTCTCCGGCTGGCAGGTTGATGTCCAATACTCCACCTCCTGCATACTTCTCCATGGGTATTGTTGAAGCTGCATTTAACACAGATGTCAGGACTCCTGCATTCTTTTCAGCTGGTGACATACCCCTTGTGAAATACTGCCCGGACTTTCTGCCGTCCGGGGTTGCCTGGAACATACTCCCCCAGACTTTGAAGATAGTGTAAGTAAAGAGAGTTGCTTCGAACTTGCCCCCACGACCATTCGGTTGGCCGTTAGCAGCGTCTGCAACATCTGAACCTACCATTGCAGTAAACTCGTTGAGTTCAGGAGTATCTTCACCATACTTTGGAACGCGCCTAAGGACGTAGTCTTGAATATACTCATATCCCACATAATCAGCATCCAACGCGGCTCTGAGTTCGTCCATCGTGCAGACCTTGTCGTCAAAGACCAGTTTTTTAACTCCCATCAGAGAATCTAACAGAGATCCCAGGCCATTCAGGGATATTCCTGACGTGTTGTACCTGGCACCACCACCCAGTATGTCCACCGCCTTGCTCAAACAGTCGTCAACGCTGCAGGAGAGCATAGGGGAGGGGTTCATTATGACGGCCTTGGCTTCATATACTGCCCCCATCGCCGATATCGAGTCCAGCATTGCAGAAAGGTTCGTTTTGAATGCCTGGTAGAACTCATCGAATGTCTTAGCTTTGGGGCCAGCATCAGTTAGTTTGAAATAATCAAGGTCCAGTGCTGTTGCCTTCTCAGGATGCAGGGTAAGCTGCAACGGCTTCAAGAGGTTTACATAGATGGTTGCTCTGAAATTGGACTCGGTGTTTTGCAATACGGGTTCCTGGCAGCCGCCGTTTACACCCAGTCTGCTGTCTTCAAGGCTCTTTCCGATCCTGACATTTGCGGCGATATTGGTTTCGTCTGCAAAAACAGCCAGAATATTGGTCTCAGATACCGTCAAGTCCGCAAGCAGATCTACATACTCTTTAGGACTGTCTACACAAACGTGAGCGTTGAGTTTCGGGTTGGAAAGGTGCAGGTCTTTGATCGCTCTGCAGATCATCTCTGTTATGTCGTTATAAACAGGCTTGCCTTCCCGGTCCATACCACCAATGTTCACAGTTGTTGAGGTTTCCGGTCCATTGGAAAGATCAAACCTTGCATCGGTTATAGCCATGAAAGACTGGATCAGATAGTATGCTTCATCGGGCGTTATACGTCCGGCTGCTAAGTCCGATTCATAATATGGCGCCAGCATGCGGTCGAGTTGTCCGTATATGCTGACTCCTATGCCTTCGAGTCCGCTGCAGGCTTCTCTGTAGAAAAGTATCGTGTTTAGGGCTTCATAGAAGCTGGTCGGAGCTTGAGCCGGGCATTTACGGGCTGTTTTGGAAATTTTGGTTAACCGATTAACTACATCCGGGTCAGTCTCGGTTTTAAGCATTGCATCAGCTAAATCGGCGTGTCGGTTGGCAAATGCAATCAGGCATTCCATTGAGACAATCGCAGCTTCCAGGAATTCTTTCTTGTCGGTTGTTTCGACAGTCTGAAGTCTCGTCAGTGCCTTTTGCCTGAGACCTTCAAGGCCATATTGCAATATATTGTCATAACCTGCGCACTGGTGGTCCCAGTCAATAAACTGCCAACTGACAAATGCTGCTTCTTCTCTGAATGCATCAATAATTGGCTGGACCAGAGCAGTATGCTCCCAGTTGCGTTCCCGCATCAGCGCTCCGACACCAGTCATTCCCCACATATTTCGCGGTCTGGAGTCTTCAATCACATAATAGAACGGACTCGTTTTGAACAGATGCACTTTGCAAGTTTCAAGCTCTGCAAGGTAGAGCATTTTTTTCTGAACGAAAGGAGACTGGTCATCGTTTAGTAATTGAAGCCACACATCTTTCGTGGCTGAAGTATCTGTGCTGGTATTGGAGTAGTATTGCTCATATTCCTGGAAGAACGCCTGCTTATCGAAATGCATGTATATGGCCCCGCTAATAATGAAATACTTACCAAGCCATTATACAACAATTTGGGTGAGTTCTGAATAATTGGCTAGAGAGGTAATAGTTCAGAGTTGCGAGAAGTTGTCATCCTTCGTTCCTCAGGATGACAATTTCCCATTAGTGAGTTGTTACCCAGAGAGTATTGATCTTTGAAGAATAAGTACACTTACATATAAGCATAATAGTGGATATTGCCGAAGATAAAGTATGCAGTTCTGGGTATTATATAGTTATTGGAGTTGTAAATGCCGATCAAATCATATTGGGATAAAGCTAAATACTGGATTTTCAAGGACCGTATACCTGTAACGATGAGTCTGCTGGTCTACAGCATGCTTATCTATGTCTTAGCTTCATTTGGACTGGGTATCGGTATTCTTGAGCATATGATATTTACATCCAGGGGTTTCATCACGAGCCCCTGGTCTTTAGTCACTTATCCTCTTGTTCCGGTTTTGGGCAGTATATTTGGTTTTCTTGCATCAATGTTCTGGCTGTGGATAGCTGGTGGGACTCTCGAGCGTTCGTGGGGGCCTACTAAGTTTGCAGCTTATATGGTTTTGAACACGGTGGTTTCTGCACTGGGACTGCTGATTGGTGGAATTCTGACTGGACACAATATGCAATTGCTTGGTCTTTGGCTTCCACTGGCAGGGATGACAGTTGCATTTGCAGCCAAGAATCCCAATGAAAGCGTACTGTTCGCCTTTGTCATTCCCTTGAAACTAAAATACCTTGCAGTTATTTCCGCTGCTTCTGTGCTGATAAGCTTTGCATACGGTGGGTTTATAGTTGCAGTCTTTGCACTTCTGGGGTGTGCGTTCAGTCTTTGGTACGCGACAGGAATAAAGCTGCCATTCGATTTCAAACCCCGGCCAAAACCCAAGAACGTGATACGCGTATATCCGCGGGAAAGTGCAACAAGTAAACTGAACCCGTTTAAGTCCATAAAGGAACGTCAGGAGCAGGAGCGTCTGAAAAACATCCTGAAAAAATCGGGTATAGACGAGAAATAACCTAGCCCGCATTATTCATGATTAATGCAGCTTTTGCCCCTACTGCCGGGCAAAAGCGAAGCTTGGTGAATAAAGCGGGTTATTTCTCCCAGTCCGGTCTTAACCTGTTCTGAGTTTCCCACAGGTCAAGTATCACAAGAGCGGACATTGATTCTATTACAGGGATGACCCTTGGGATAATGCAGGGATCGTGTCTCCCGAGCACACTGAGGTCGATATCATCACCGCTGTAAGTTGATGCCAGCTGGTTTGTTGAAACCGATGCAGTGGGCTTTATAGCAACCCTTATCAGGATCTCCTGGCCAGTGCTGATACCCCCCAGGATTCCTCCGGCATTATTGGACTTAAATCCATCGGAACGTATAGGGTCGTTGTGCTGGCTGCCTCTCATCTTTACGCAGCTGAATCCTGAGCCTATTTCGAACCCTTTGACTGCACCCAGGCTGAGAATAGCTCTACCGATAAGTGCATCGAGTTTGTTGAAAACAGGATCGCCGAGTCCAGCAGGAACTCCATTTATCCGCAGTTCGATAATACCACCGACTGAATCCCCGTCGTCTCGTGCAGATTCGATTGCCTTTATCATTTTTGGTGCTGCATTCGCATCAGCACATCTGACTGGATTGCGCTCGATTTCGTTGATATCAAAGCTTTCTGCACGAATACCACCCAGTTCCAATGCGTGAGCTGTAAATGTGACTCCTCTTGCAGCCATTATCTTCCTCGCCACTGTTCCACCAGCGACTCTACCGGCAGTCTCTCTACCGGATGATCTTCCACCGCCGCGGTGATCGCGAATGGCAAACTTGCGCCAGAATGTGAAGTCAGCATGGCCTGGACGGAATATCTCCCGCAGGTAGTCATATCTTCCTGAGTCCTGGTTGGTGTTTTCAATTACAAAGCATATAGGAGCGCCGGTGGTCCTACCTTCGAAGACTCCTGATAGGATTTTCACTCTGTCAGGTTCATTCCTGGGAGTTGTTACGCTGCTCTGTCCAGGTCTTCTGCGGTCGAGTTCGGCTTGAATATCTTCTTCGGAGAGTTCGAGGCCTGGTGGAACACCATCCAGAACTGAACCTATCGCAGGTCCGTGGCTCTCTCCAAATGTGCTGACCCGGATTGCTTCTCCAATGGTGTTTGGTTCAGTTGTCCGCGTGGCCATCTCTTCAGATATACCATCGCTAACCTTCTCAGCAACTTCCACAGGAGTCAGTCCGGTAGTATCCACACATACATCCGTATATGGATAAATAATCTCAATAGTCCGATCGAGTCTTTCGGTGAAGACTTCAAAACCGTTGTCTCCAGCATAGAATGGGGGAAGTCCACGACCTTTCATTCTCTCCCAGAGTATATCTTTATCTGCAGTGAGAAGCACGATGATGGATTTCTTGCGCAGGATTCTTCTGGATTCCGGGTTTACCAGCGCAGCACCACCGGTGCATATAATCCGCCAGTCCAGGTCCTTGCAGGCCTCAACAGCTCTATGTTCCAGCTTTCTAAACGCAGGTTCACCTTCAGCCAGGCATATTTCCCTGCAGGTAGCCCGGGAACCAGTGTCTTCGGCGTAAATATCTTCAATCAGATCGTCAGTCTCAACAACACTCAGACCGAGTCTTCGGCTGACTTCCTGAGCAATTGTGCTTTTTCCGGAACCTTTGGGACCTGCAATTACTACCCGCATCTATACTTCACCTGCATTAGATTATTGTTTAGCTATTATACCATGAGCCGGGGTGGCCTGGTTTGAATCGCGGATTGCGCGGAAATTTACGGATTTCGCGGAAGGGATTGAGGTAGGTGCATAACAGCGGGTTTGTTTTTATCGTGTATAAAGCAAAAGATTAGGAAAAATGGATAATCTATATCAAATATATACAATACTATCTGATTTGTGGTGCTGTTCAGTTTTTGTGGAGTTATACTTACCCGGTATATTTACCTGGTAGCGAGCGCTGGTGGATTACTATGTGGTTGGTTCTAGGTGGCTGGAATATCATTGTGCAGGTATTTGAATATAAATAATATACAAACCGACTGATAGGTTGCTCGCTATCCTTACGTGGAATATCTACGGGAAGTGACGGAATACATTTACTCTGATGATTTGTAAATCTTTAACAGTGCATTGGGGCGGGTTTGTTTGAGGGTTGAGAGTGAAAACCTGAACATATGCAAAAAGTTATCCACAGAGTTATGCACAGGTTGTGGATAAGAAATCTGAACATCGGTCCTGTGTAGCTTTATTGCAAGCTGTGTGTAACTTTGCTGTAATCCATTTTTGCGCTAAATAGATACTGAAACTACCGTGGCTGCGGTGTATAGTTACCAGATTACAGCAAAGTTATACGGTTCATCTTAACTGAACAACACTTTTAGCTCTTCATTGCTAATAGGTTGCTTATTGGCCATCAAATTGCGAGCTTTGTCTAAGTCTTTGCGCATATTCCAGAACAATACCCCACGGACTCTGCCATTTTCCCGGTAGTAGAGTATTCCTTCCTTACAGTGATCGGTCCAGACTGCGTGGATATCCATTCGAGAGTCTATCTGACCTATCGACCTGTAGCCCATATCAAACATATCGGCATATGCGAATGCAAGGTACTCATATGGCTCCGGTAGTCCAGCCATTCCTCTGCCGGCACATTTACCCATATTTAGCGCATTATCCACATGCTCACATCTCATACGCTTTTCCATGCTGAGACTATAGAAGTTTGCCGCGTCTCCAGCTGCGTATATGTCCGGGTCGGATGTTTGCAGGTATTCGTTTACGATTATGCCGTTATCACAATCAATGTTTCCGGTGGTTGGAAGATCGCAGTTCGGCTGCATACCTATACTGGCAACTACACCGTCTGCTATGAGCTCCCGGCCATTCCTTGTCAGCACTTTATATCTGTTAGAGTCTTTTTCCACAGATACAGGGACATCCCCTGATAGTATTGTGACTTTGTGGTCCCGGTAGTATTCGCTCAGGAAAACCGAAAGATCTATAGGGAAGACACGGGCGCCCAGGTTGTCTTCAGGAAAGATCATTGTCACGTTCTTGCCGTTATCCGCCAGCACAGAAGCCAGTTCACTGCCAGTGAACCCGCCGCCGATTATGACGAACTCATCTCCCATATCACATAAAGCTCTCAGCCTCGTATAATCTGAATGATTCCGGAAGTATATGACATTGTCCTCACCAAATGGCAGCTTGCGGGGTTCTATCCCTGTTGCAATCAGTAGTTTATCATACCCATAATCTACTCCGTTTTCATCGGTTACTATTTTATCGGCTGGTTTCAAGCTAATGGCTTTGCTATTGAGTATAACCTGGGCTCCGGTCTTCTCCGTATTCAGCCATATCAGGCTCTCAGGCGCTCCTGACCATAGTTGTTTGGAGAGTGCCGGTCTGCGGTAGGGTCCGACCGGTTCTTCACACAGTATGCCGATTGTTCCTGTCTTGTCCTGAGTGCGTATAGCTTTAGCCGCCGAATCCGCACTTATACCTCCACCAATCATCAGATAGTTGAAATGTTGCATGTCGAGTTATTTCTCCTACGGAATAATATATATTCGATAGCTTACCCATTTTCCTGCTATTCTATGCTTGACCGCTATCACGCTCCATTTTAGGATAACACGGGCTTGGATAATCGTTTACCCATTCGCGGAATTGTGCAGGGATCATCGTAGAAACAGCCATATTGTTTACATGGGCTGATCTAGCGGTTAGTAAGGTTCAGATGCTTTCCTGGGGGGTTCAAGGCTGTTTTAAGGGGTTATGGTGGAATGGTTTTACTTCCGAATATTAAGCAATTGAAGTAGATACCCAATTCCCATTATAAGGGGGATTGGGCAGCTGATTCTTTCAATTACTCCGTCTCTTCATAATCCCGCCGGGATTTCGTAATTCATTAATTTCACATGCCCATCAGCAAACCCACAGTTATATCCACCGTTGTGTCTTTCGACTGCTTCTTCGATCGGAGCGGATGAGTTCCAACCTGTATTGGTGTCGAACAACATCGGAGTGCTGAAAGGTTCTGTAATATTTGTCATGCTTACACCTTCCAGCTTTCCATAGAGTGAATAACCTCCTGATGCTTTGAACGCTGGACAAGTAAAAACCTTTTTGTCTTTCTCATAGGATGCGAAGACATCAGACCAACTTCCGGCCAGGGGGAACTTATCATCATAGTCCTGCGCATACATCATGGCAGCATTACTGAGCTTATGTAGATTTGTAGCACAGGTGGACTGACGGGCTTTCTCCCGGGCTTTGGCAAATACCGGAAAGAGAATTGCTGCAAGTATAGGGCTTAAAACTAACCCGGCAGTTCCTATTGCACCCAACACAATTCCAGCTACAGCCAGCCCATGACCTTTTTGTCTACCCCAGCTGGACTTTATCTGGTTCAAAGCAACTATGCCCAGAATCAAGCCGACGATTCCCATAAGTCCCAAAAACGGTATAATCCCCACCAAACCCAACACAAGAGAAGCTATTGCCATACCATTTTTAGATTTCTCCACAGAATCCGGAATCGAATATGCCGGCTGAGGTCTGTAAGTGTCCTGAAACGGTGGACTTGGCGGAGCACTACCTGTACAGCTCTCGCACACCGTGGTTCCTTCGGGTAATTCCTTACCACATTTACCACAAAACATTATAATGCCTCCAATTAGTGTTCCAGATCATTGATTATAGGTATTAAATATGCTCCCATGAATATTTGGATGACCAGCACAATAATTCCGAGACATCCAATTACAATTCCTGCTATGGCCATTCCTCCGCCTTTTTGCCTTCCCATACTGGCTGTGATTTGGTTCTGACCGATTATTCCGAAAATTACTGCTACGATCCCGAACCCGAGCATTAGACCCGCAATACTTACGACCAGAGATGCCATAGCCATCTTATTGGTCTTTTGTGCTGACAAGATACTGCTTTTACAACTTTCGCATACAATGATTCCATCAGGCAATTCCTTACCACACACTTCACATTGCATACTAATGCTTCCATTTCGTGTATGAATATCAGTTGTTCATGCGATTATCGTCTTTCTCGTACCGCTTATATCCGGTGGCTGTTGCTCCTTTGGGTAGAACCCACGTCACATGACCATCTACGAAGCTGATGTTATATCCTCCCTGGTGTCTGGCATCGAAACTGCTTACAGGTAGAGCAGAGTTCCATCCACCTTTGGCATCAAAAAGCAGTGGTGTGTTCGAGGGAATTGTGATTTTCTCCAGACTTACCTGGTCGAGTTTATCATTGAAGGAGAATCCGCAATCCAGTTTCCGTGCAGAAGGGCAGCGGAATACCCGACTTTCATTGGTTAGCGGAGCGATTGCATCTGACCATTTATCAGCAATGGGCATTTTGCCATTGTAATCCTGTGTATAAGCCGAGACCGCCAGCGAGAGCTGTTTCAAGTTTGACATGCAGCTAGAGTCACGGGCTTTCATTCGTGCATTGTCGAATACAGGGTATAATATTGCACCAAGTATTATTGGGATAAACGCCACAGTCCCGATACACCCGACTACAATTCCTGCTATAGCTAATCCTCCGCCTTTTTGTCGTCCCATACTGGCTTTGATCTGGTTTTGACCGATTATACCTAGAATGATTGCCACAATCCCTAGTCCTATTGCGAATCCCACTATACTTACTACCAACGATGCTATTGCCATACCGTTGGTCTTTTGCGCAGAATTCGGAGTTACATAATCCGGCTGAATATAAGGTGGAGGTTGTGGAGGAAGATTGAATGACTGGGAGGATACGGATGCATTGCTCGATGTACAGCTTTCGCATACGGTGTTACCATCTGGTATTTCTTTACCACACTTGCTGCAGAACATAATAATACCTCCGTGATATATGAATATTGACTGCGAACTTTCGTAGGGGAGACCCTCTGCGGTCTCCCGAAGCAGAACCTAGCAGGAGACCGCAGAGGGTCTCCCCTACGGATAAAGAATAATGCTGCAAAGCTTTGTAGGGGCGATCCCTCTGCGGTCTCCCGAAGCAGAACGTAACGGGAGACCGCGGAGGGTCTCCCCTACGGTAAGAGACTGGTTTATGGTCCATATGGGCTGGAGCCGGGAGATGATCCACCGCTTGGACCCATATACTTTACATGGCCATCAACGAATCCGCAGTTATACCCTCCGTTGTGTCTGAAAACAACTTTGTCTATGGGCAGGGCAGAATTCCAGCCTCCGTTTGAGTCGAAAAGCATTGGTGTATCCGAAGGTTTGGCAATCTTTTTCAGGCTCACACCATCCAGAGCTTCATAGAGTGAATATCCACAGGTTAATGAAGTTGCTTCAGGACAGACAAAGACATTGTTATTCTTGATATACGGCTGCAGTCCATCTGTCCATTTTGTAGCCGGGGGCATATGCTGGTCATAATCCTGCATATACATCATCACACCCAATGAAAGCTGCTTAAGGTTTGATAGACATGATGTTCTACTTGCAGACATGCGTGCGCGATTGAATACCGGCATTCCAGCGCTAAACATACCGGCTATCATGATAATTGGGAGTATTAACGAAACACAACCCACAGCAATACCAGCTATTGCCAGGCCTGAACCCTTCTGCCTTCCATTGCTGGCTTTTATCTGGTTGTTGGCTATAATACCCAGGATCAATCCAACAATACCAATTCCCATAAATAAACCCACTATACTGACTACCAACGATGCTATAGCCAACCCATTTGTAGTTTGCACCGAATCTGGGTCTATATACATCGGTCGTGAAATTGGAGGTTGTTGAAAAGGAAATTCTGGTTGTTGGGGGGGAGAGGGTGGATTGCTGCTGGAACAATTCTCACAGACGGTGACGCCTTCAGGCATCTCTTTACCACACTTGTTACAGAACATTTTCATGCCTCCGGTACACGGCAAGTCGTAGTGCTGCCGATCTGGCGCTGTATATCCATCATCTCCCTCCATATTGTGAGGTTATGGAGGGAGATAATAGTTAATGCTGTTATCCTGGAATTATGCCTGTGATTTCATAATAACAGACCAGTTTGAAGCAGTGCGGATCGCAGTGCTGTAATCAATTCTAGTCGGTGTTGTATTCAACTTGTTCATGCGTGTGCCATTATAGTTACCATTCTGCTGTCTGGCTTGTTCACGTAATTTTAGAATCGCTGGGAACACGACTGCCAGCACCAATACAAATAGAACCATACCGACAATGCCGATTATTATCCCGGCCAATGCCAGTCCGGCTCCACCTTGTCTTCCACCACTGGCGTTTATCTGGTTTTTTGCCACTACACCCAGAATTAGTCCTATCAATCCTAATCCCAACAGGCTACATACTAGGGATCCAATTGCCATTCCACTGGTTGATTGTGGTGCCGACTGACTCTGGAATGGTTGACCTGGGTATGGTGAGTTTGGGCCAGGGCCACCAGGATAGGGTGAATTAGGAGCAGGGGTTCCCGGGTATGGTGACTGCGGAGGTATTGGCCCTGAGTTGGGTGGGGGTGGAGCTGACTGACTAAATCGAGAGGGTGTCTGAGCAGGCTGGGATACTGTGGGGGGCGCTTTGAAATCGGTTGACGGTGTCTTTCCAGTCGCGCATTCCTCACACATAACAACTCCATAGGGGACATCTTTACCGCATTTTTTACAATACATCTGTGTTCCTCCACGTTATAAATAAGGTCTTGAATTCGTATATGTTATTGGTCTAGCTTAATTGTTGTTTCGCTGTCTATATGAAAACCAACCGGTAGAGTGCCCGAGTTGATCATATCAGCCATACGTTTAGCTTCATTGATATTGGCGAACCCCGATATCTGTGCTTTTCCATCCGGGATCTCCTCTCTAATTTGAGGAGCCATCAGGAGCTTTCCATCATAAATAACCGCCAAAATCCCACCGATATTGTTCTTTGTAAACTCCGCAAAACGTTTTCCGGATTCCGGTTTGAACTCCAAATCCAGCATTGCGAATTTATCCTGGCTCCGCACAGCTCTGGCATTTGCCAGAAAGTCTTCACTTCTAAAAGCAAGTTTTACTTTCGGAATGCCAACTACTCTAGCCAGAAATTGTTTTGTATTGCTGAGCGAGTCAAGTGCTTCACCGGTAGGAGATGTAAAAGTGAACGCTTCGCCGGTATGCACAGGCCCCTGCATTCTCCAGGATCCATACGGATTGGCATCGGACTGGACATCAGCCAGCAGATACATCTCCAGCGCAGCTCCGGACGTTATTCTGGCTCTAGCTTCCGTATGATTCTTAATGCCTGGAAGAAAAACCTCTATCTTGTTATTTTCTTTTACATCAACTCTCGAGGATGATGTGAAATCCAAATCATTGAGTCTCTTGCGCATCGTAACACGACAGGCATCTAACAGAGCCTTTTGATCCGCTGAACTATTCGGCCAGTTGGGACTGGTCATATCCGGAGACAGGACCAGTTTTATACCATTCACAGGTATATCCTCATCACTCCCGGTATTTGGAGCATAGAGCAGATATATACCTGCAACTAATGCGATTGCTATTAACGGTAACCATATAAATCTGCCAATGCTGTTTAACAATAATAGGTCGTCCTAAATGATGATGTACCAAAGTTGAGTTTAGCTCTGAAAATTACCGACTGTTTCCAGGACCAGTGCTTCTTCTACCTGTTCCCATGCCGGGCATGCCACCAGGGCCTGTGCTATGTTCATTGATAACCTTGAGCGCTATCGGCATTCCCTCTTTGGATGTTACGATATCTATGACTTCCTGCCGGTTTTTGACTCCGGGTATAATAAGTATCAGAGTGACTGCGCTAACACTGGGTATAACTCCCGCGGCTGCGTGAGAATCTGTTATGCGTTTTTCGATTATATCACTTGATTCGCTAAGTTTGCGCTTGAGTGCTTCCGGCCCAATTCTTTGTGCTTCCATGGGATCTGCTGGTACCAGAGTTAGATTCAAGCTGCCCTGGGTCTGCATACTCTGGCTATATTTCATGCTTTTGGTGACTGTCTTACCGAAATCACCTCCACCGCGCTCACCTATTACATAGAACAGCGCCACTATACCAACAATGCACCACAATACACTGAGCATACCGCCGATGACCGCCAGGTTCATACCCTTCTGCCGGGCCCTGTTAGCATCGATCATAAAAATAGCTACCAGAGCGAGGAAGAAACCCACAATAGCAGTAACAGGTATGGCACCGCAGATTAAGGCTGCAACAGCAACCTTGTTGTTCTGCTTCATGCTATCGGGTATATCTTGAGGGATCTGTTTGTACTCTGCTGCTGCAGCTGCCGGAGACAGGTGCATATTAGTCCCGCAGAAAGTGCAGAAATCGGAACCCTCAATAACCTGCTTTCCACATACAGGACATGAAACTGCTGCATGCTGCCAGGTCAACTGGTTATCTAGCGTTTCCTGAGGTGGCGGTGTGTTATCTGCAGCAGGTTCAGCCGGAGCCTGGCGCACGTCATTTCCACAAAAAGTGCAGAAATCCGAATCCTCAACAATTTCTTTACCACACATTGGACAATTCATTTTTTGTTAACCTCACAAGCAGGCGCTGAATAATACACAAATCAAACATGCTTTACAGGTCTGTAAGGTAAAGCAGATACCAATCTTGCACCTATCAATATGTTATGCCTCAACACGAAATATCCTTCATTTGATAATATGAAGCATATTAACTCTGTAAACACAGAAGTGTACGATATAGTTCGCACGGAGGATTCCCGTAATGACTTGACGTATTCATCATAGACAAATTGGATTTACGCATGGAGAATAATGGATGAAAATACTATCAACAAGGTTATTGTTATTACTGATATTTATTCTGATATCGGCAGCCGCCGTTTTAGCTGCGCCGAATGCCGGAGTGTTCTGTGGTAAACAGAAAATCGGCGGAAGCGATTATTATGTGCTATCCAATGCATATACAAGCCTCTCTCTTAATGCCTCGGACCTGACATTATCTGCAATAAGGGTCCCTGGTAAAGAAAACCTGGTCACAGATCCAGGCTGGCCTTTGTTCAGAATAGGGTTTGTTCAGGAAATCAACAACTGGTTTGAGACAAAGCAGAGCTGGAGCATCAGCGGACTTGAAGCAACTAAACGATATGCGAAAATCGTTCGCAAGGGTAGCAGTGCAACGCTGGAACTGCATTTTGATAAGTGTCCAGTAAGTCCAGGCTGGAAAGGTGTTGATGTTCTTGTGAGTATATCACTTGATCCATCAGCCAAATACACACGCTGGAATATGGCTGTCAGTGGAATAGGACCACTCAAGCTGGGAGAGGTACGCTTCCCGGTATTGACTGGCCTGGGTAGCACTCGAAAAGGGACCGAAAAAACAGACTATATAGTTGGTCCAGTTTTTTCCGGCATGAAGTTCACAGAGCCGAGGACGAAGAACCCGTTGACTCAGGGGTTTGTTGAATATCCCGGTCCTGGAATGGCTGTGCAACTGCTTACATATTGTGATGGAATAAGTTCTCAAAGTTTCATGGTGTCTACCCTGGACAATAGGGGATACAGAAAAACATATGAATCAATCCCCATGCCGGGTGGGAAGTCTTTCACCTGGAGCGTGATTCACTATCCTGATGGTCGCGAGACTAATGGGAAGTGGTCAATGCCATACAGTGTTGCTATCGGAGCAATAAGCGGTGATTGGTACGATGCAGCTAAAATCTACAGGGGATGGGCATCCAAACAGCCCAGGTGGAGTCCGATATTGACCCGTAAAGGTGTTCCTGACTGGTTCAAGAACCTCTCAGTATGGTATCAGGGACAGGACAGAAACCCATCTGAAGAACTTATGGTTAAACACATCGCTCAGCTTAAAGCTATACGCGAGAGACTTGGGGAAGATATTGCATTCCACTGGTATATGTGGCAGAAAGATAAGGACCACGACTACCGTTATCCTGACTATTTCCCATCTCAACCGGGGTTTAAAGAGGCAGTAGCTGAGCTCCAGAAGTCCGGAGTCCACTGTATGCCCTATATGAACATGAGGTTGTTTGATTCCTTTACAGATATGTGGATAGCAGAAAAGGCCGAACCCTGGGCTATCCCGGATGCAAAAGGCAAACTCTACGATGGAATCGTCAATGACCGCGTTAAGATGTATACAATGTGCGCTGGCACCAAATACTGGCGGGACAAACTGGTTTATATCATAACCAAAATGTTCCAGGACTACGGCACTGACGCTGTCTATTTAGATGAACTCCATACCTATGCCTATTTATGCTATGCCGCCAACCACGAACATAAAGGCTGCGGTGGGACATATCTTGCTGAAGGTTTCCGGGAAGTTATTGACAGAGTCCGTAAGTCTTTCCCTGACCGTCAGTTGATGTTGACTGGAGAGAATATTTCTGAGACTTATGCAGATATAATCGATGCACAGTTAGTAGCTCATTCAGACCAGAACCCGGACAGTATCCCATTACTGCAGGCGATAATGAAAGACTGTACGGTGGAACTGGGCCTGACAATGCGCAGGGACGAAGCCTGGCATATAAGTTGTTTCGCTGCAAGGACAGGATTTGCATTGACCAGAGGCAGGCAACTGGGGTGGATCCAGTTCGACCAGGGAGATATGATGGATGCCAACCACGTAAAGCAGGTGGATTTCCTCAAGAGCTGTGCTCACGCCCGCAAAGCAGGACAGAATTATCTTCTGTATGGAGAGTTCCTAAGGACTCCTATTGTCTCTGCGGGACCGCTGGAGAGCATCCGCTGGTTTGCGGATAAACCAGACGTAATGATGAACCCCATACTTGCCGAAGCTTACAAAAGCCCGGATGGAAAACTGGGGATAGTTGCAGCCAACATCACTACTGAAGTTAAGCACGCAGCATTCAAGTTGAACTACAAAGACTGGCCAATTGTAAAAGGCAAAACATACAAAATGCTGGTCTGGCAGGCAGACAAATGGTCCGAGCCAAAAACCATAACTGCAGGGGACAGCATAACGCTAGATATTCCAGCTTACCAGCCGGTGATCCTGGAATTACAGAAGCAGTAGAGCATAGACTAGTTGTTAATCCGACCGATCCGTCAGATCCGACTGATCGGTCGGATGATTGCATTCCATAATGTAGTTGACTACCAGAATTCACAGTGTTAGCATTGATGTGTTAAGGTGAATATTATGGCAAAAATACAAGTTCAACTTACTGAAAAGCAGGTGCAAACTCTCAATGAGATGGCCCATAATCGTGGGATATCAATGGCGGAAATAATACGCCGTTCTCTCGTTGAATTCATTGATGAGGCATCTCTTCCTGGTAAAGATGAATTGAGAGAACGAGCTATCGCAGCTGTGGGATCAATTCATTCCGATACTACGGATCTTTCTGCGAGGACTGATGATTATCTTGAGAAAATCTACGCAGAATGACAGTGGTTTCGCGGTACTGCCTGGCTCCTAATGCTTCGCAGGATGCAATGTAAATACTGATACTTCCGGGTTGCAGCGGAATCTCATTGGGATCATGCCATTGAACCCTATCCCACGGTTTACATATAATTTTGCTTTGCCTTGCTGATACCATCCGGACCTGAATCCGAAGTGTTTGTCCATGAACTTGCGTGTAATGTAGGGAATACCGATCTGTCCGCCATGTGTGTGCCCGGTAAGCACCAGCACCTCTCTGTCCTGAACAAAACGTGCTGTCTGCGGTTCATGAGTGATTACCACAGTAGCTGCACCTTCAGGGATATCTTTGAAAGTGCTTTCCGCATCTGCATGCCCCTCACCCTCATCATCAATCCCAGCAATGTACAGTCCAGGCGACAGTTTCCTGGAATTATTCTCAAGTAACGTCAGTCCATACTTACTGGCTGATTTGTGAGTTGCTTCGATTCCCCGGGAATAATCATGGTTGCCTGCAACTAAATACACACCACGTTTGGGGGTGAGTTTGGCAATTATTTCCATACACTTGTCAGCATAATCAGACGACTGACTGACAAAATCACCAGTTACTACTACATAGTCAGCGTTGCATTTATTAGCAGCTTCGACTGCCCTTTCAATCAGGCTTTCAGGCACAAATGGGCCTAGATGCAGGTCTGACAACTGCACAATCCGCAAACCATCCAACTCTCCAGGAAGGTCCTGCAGGTAAACATCATTTTGAGTTACATCAATATGCAGTGTTTCAACGGAAATCTTCCAAATGCCAAGCAGCATGAGCATTCCAACAGTTATCCGGACGGCAATTTTGTGGCGGTCATAAAAACGAATAGGCATAAAAATAAATACGCGAGATACATCAACAGAGTTCCCGGAGCAATTACCCACATATGGAGAAAAGATGGGTTATAATCTGGTGGGGATGTTTTTGAATCGCGAATTTCGCGGAAAGGAACTTGGCATAAACCGAAAAACTAACTGGTTATGCGATATCCTTTTCCCTTCCGCGAATTCCCATCTCCTCCGCGAAATCCGCGATTCAAAAGCATGTAATTCGCGATTCAAAAGCATGTAATTCGCGATTCAAACGTTGACATACATTCCCACCCATGTTAATGTACCTTGGTTACAGATGAAAGCCTGCGCGCGCATTGTATGTGCATAGGTATACTGCTGTACAAATGGTTTCTTGAAAGGTGTTATTCGTATTATGAAAGCTGTCAGACTGCACGGGCTCCGTGATCTGCGCACGCACGATGAGCCGGTGCCACAGCCGTTGCCCGGTGAAGTGCAAATACAAGTAAAGTCTGTTGGGGTCTGCGCATCCGACGGACACTGGTATAGAGATGGACGCATAGGTTCCACTGTGTTGTCTGCACCATTGATCCTTGGGCACGAGGCCTCAGGGGTTATTATTGCAGTGGGTGAGGATGTATCTCCTGAAAGAGTAGGGGAACGCATAGCCATCGAACCGGCCAAACCCTGCATGAAGTGTGAGTTCTGCCTGGCTGGACATTATAATGTATGCCCGAATATACCGTTCTTTGGAACTCCTCCGACGGATGGTTGTTTCTGCGAATATGTATGCTGGCCTGCTAACCTTGCACTAAAAGCTCCTGATTGCATGTCTTTTGATGAGATTGCAATGCTTGAACCTATGGCAGTCGGAGTATATGCTATCGATCTATCACTGATGAAATCCACTGACAATATTCTGGTGATGGGTGCAGGTGCAATCGGACTATCGGTTATTCAGGCTGCAAAGGCTCATGGCGCTGCTCAGATTATAGTCAGCGAACCTGTCAAAGAACGCAGAGAACTGGCGTTAAAACTTGGGGCAACTGATGCAGTCGATCCAGGTAGTTCTGATGCAGTTGCAGATGTGCATGCTCTTACCAACAACCGTGGTGTAGATATAGCGTTTGAGTGCACAGGGGCTGAGCAGTCCACTGTGGATGCCTCCCGCATGGTCAAAGTGCTTGGCAAGGTGATGGTAATCGGCATACCCGATGAGGACTTCTACCATTTTGATGCATCATCCTCACGCCGCAAAGAACTGACAGTTGTCTTTGTCAGAAGAAGCAACCTTACAACCGAACGTTCAATGGAACTGGTTGCCGAAAAGAAGATCGATGTAGCCTCCTACGCTACCCACCGTTATCCTCTGGACAAGGTAGGGGAAGCTATGGAGACAATGATAAGTAAACGTGACGGAGTAGTAAGAGCCGTAATAGCTGTTTCAGATTAGAATTATGAATTCTGAATGATGAAGTAGGATAGTTGTCATCCTGAGGAACGAAGGATCTGCTTTTTACTAATGGATTATTAAAAGCAGATCCTTCGTTCCTCAGGATGACAGACTTTTCCAATATCTAACATCCAAAAGAGAGGGTTCAATGTCCAATTATAAGCTTAGATTCAGACAAATACACCTTGATTTCCATACATCTCCCCATATTCCCGGGATAGGAGAGAAGTTTGATAAAAAACAGTGGCAGGAAGCTTTGCAGGTCGGCCATGTTAATTCGATCACTACTTTCTCCAAATGCCATCATGGCTGGTCATATCATCCAACTAACGTTGGAAAGATTCATCCCAATTTGAATTTTGACCTGCTCAGAGCACAGTTTGATGCAAGTAAAGAGATCGGGGTCAATGTTCCGATCTATCTTTCTGCAGGCGTTGACAGCGTAGCCGGTTATGAGCATCCTGAATGGAGAGAACTCTCTTATGAAGGCGCATATTCCGGTTGGTGCGGACCCATCCACCAGGCTGGATTCATGACTATGTGTTTCAACAGCCCATATCTTGGTTATCTTTGCGATCAGATCAGTGAAGCCGTGCGGCTTTTCCCTGATGGAGACGGGATTTTCCTTGATATCATCTTCCAGGGAGATTGCTGCTGCACTTACTGTCTGGACTATATGGCAAAGAACGGTCTGGATGCTGACAAGCCCGAAGACCGCGCAAAGTGCTCTCAGCATGGTCTGAACCAGTACTATATTGAGACCACCAAAGCATGCAAATGCGATAATCCTAACTACCCTATTTTCCACAACAGTGGTCACGTGACTAAGGGCAACCGTGATATCCTCAAACACTTCAGCCACCTGGAGCTGGAATCTCTGCCTACCGGTGGATGGGGATATGATCACTTCCCAATGTCCGCAAACTATGTTCAGAACCTTGGCTTGGACTTCCTGGGAATGACCGGCAAGTTCCACACAACATGGGGAGAGTTCGGTGGATTCAAACATCCTAACGCATTGAAGTATGAATGTGCTGCTATGCTGGCATATGGATCAAAGTGCAGCGTGGGAGACCAACTTCATCCCTCTGGTGAAGCTGACATGACTACATATAAGCTGATCGGTGAAGCATATGCGGACGTTGAAGCCAAGGAAGCCTGGTGCGATAACGTCACAGGCGTTGCCGATATTGGAGTCCTTTCCAGTGAAGCAGAGTTCAAGAGCTCTCACGCTGAGACCGGTGCCTCCAGAGTATTGCTGGAAGGTCATTTCCTGTTCAACCTGCTTGATAGAGAATGCGACTTTGCTCCATATAAACTAATGATTCTCCCTGACGGAGTTTTGATAGATGAAGCCCTGAAAGCCAAAGTAGATGCCTACCTGGCAGGTGGAGGAAAACTCCTGCTGACCGGCGCCAGTGGACTTAAAGCTGATGGATCTGGATTTGCATTCGATACAGGAGCTGACTGGTTCGGTGAAAGTGAGTTCAGTCCGGACTTCATTCAGTTTGCAGATAAGGTGGCTCCCTCATTCATACAGAGCCCACTGGTTATGTATAGAAAGAGCCAGAGAATCAAAGTAACTGATGGAGAGAACCTCGGAACTATCTGTGATCCTTACTTCAATAGATCCTGGAAGCATTTCTGCAGCCATCAGCACGCACCAAGCGCAGGCCCAACAGAGTTTGCATCAGGAGTAAGCAAAGGCAACATCACTTACCTTGCACACCCTGTATTTACCATCTATTATGCAATGGGTGCAGTTGCTTACAAAGAATACGCAGTCAACGTGATCAATTCCATACTCGGATGCAGCAATACAGTGAAGACCAATATGCCTTCAACTGCCAGAGTCAGCATCAAAGAGCAGCCGGAGGAGAACCGTTACATCCTGCACCTGCTGTATGCAAACACTATCTCCCGTGGAGCAACTGGTGGAATGCACACAACAGCTTCCGATGAACGGATGGTCTCAGTTGAGGTAATTGAGGAACTTCTGCCGCTGCACGATGTAAAAGTCGATGTATGTTTGCCTAAAGAGATCAAGAAGATTACTCTTGAGCCTCAGGGAGTCGAACTGCCGATAAAGATTGAAAATGGCAGAATATCAATAGAACAGGAAAAACTAGTCTGCCATCAGATGGTGGTCCTACACTACTGATTGTAGCCAAATAAGGGAAATGGCACTGTTGGGGCTGAACAATATGTTCAGCCCCAATGTGCGGATTAATACTATATTACAGAAAACCACTCACCCAATTCCCCCTTGAAAGTGGGAATGAAGTTGGACATTTACAACGGGTGAAATATAAAACCGAATACTGAAAAAATACATAGGTTGTAATATCATGAGATATATTCTAGCAGTAGACAGTGGAGGCACCAAGACGGAATCGATTTTGGTGCAGGAAGATGGAGTCCCTATAGGTTGGGGACGTTTTGACGCCAGTGCACAGACTGCCGGCCACAGTGTTGTTGGGGGCGGTCGCAGTAAAGAATCTATTGTATCTGCAATTGAACAGGCTATGGGAGACTACCGCCCGGATACACTATATATCAAACACGGTTATGGATCTTTAATGGGTGAGATCTTTCCGTATGAATGCCATCTTAATAAACTTAGTGTAGGCGAATATACCGGGGCATATGCTTTAGCCGGTGAGACATGCGGGATTGTAGCGCTATGCGGTACCGGAGCGTTCATCCGTGGAGAGACCCGGGATGGCCGTACTTTGCACTTGGACGGATTTGGTCCCAACCTTGGGGATTATGGTAGTGGATATCAGATAGGTATCCAGGCGATCCGCGCTGCTGCCCGATCGGAGTTTCATCCCAGGCACGCCACTAATCTAGTCAAACCAGTTCTGGAGACCTGCCTTGGGACTTCGGAGAAAAAGAGTGTTTACGATCTTATCCACTATATGCTCCAGTTCCACGATAGATCAGAGATTGCGGCTCTGGCAAAAGTCGTCGATCGTATGGCAAATGCCGGGGATAAGATCGCAATTACTATTCTGAGACAAAACGCTGCAGGCTTGGCTGAAACACTCTTTGATGTAGTGGACCGTTTGGGAATAGCAAATGAGGACTATGTGCTTGTAGGCAGTGGAAGTATTTGCACAAAGTCCAATATTTATTGGAAAGAATTCTGCAGGCTGGTAAAGAGGTTTGCTCCCGGTCTCAGACCCGTTCGACTCGATATGCCGAACGTTATAGGAGAAGCCCTTATGATGCTAAAGCAGGTTGATCCCACAGACTGGCAGGAGAAGCGTCTGCGGTTGCTTTCCGGCGCTCCTGCGCTAATGTCAGCAGCAGCCAATAAACAAGTTGCACCACCCGCAAGACCTAATGATGCGGGTTAATGAATAGAGAGGTAATTGAAAATGGTTCCTGTAAAGTATCTTAACGCAATTCGGGGTATCCTCGACCATCTGGAAAACACTCAGTTGGACAACGTAGAGAAAGCAGCAGACATTTGCATAGAGTCCATCAACAATGGTGGTATGATCTACACTGCAGCTATCGGTCACAGCAATGAAGCCGATTTCCTCAACAGAGCTGGTGGACTGGCTGTAATCCAGGCATTTAGTTTCAACTTCAACGTCAATGCTGGAGTTCCTACCTGCAAGCAAAACCGCGAGAGACCGGAACCGATTGAAGTCGATCTGGAGACAGTCCGTTTTGCTCTCAAAGCTGGAAACGTAAGGGCAGGGGATGTTATGGTCATTGGATCAGTCTCAGGTAAAAGCCGTTATCCGGTAGAGCTTGCAATAGCATGCGCAGATATGGGAGTCAAAGTCATTGGCTTCACTTCACTAGAATATACCGCCAATGTTGAGTCCACCCATCCTTCGGGCAAGAAGCTGCTTGACGTATGTGATGTAGTAGTAGACAACGGCGCTCCTTATGGTGATGCTGCTGTTGAGATCCCTGGAATGGACAACAAGATGCTACCGGTCTCCGGAGCTTCGATGGTTGTTTCAGGCTGGCTTATCTGGGGTCGTGTCATGGAGAAAATGACCGCTGCCGGTAATGCTCCCACCACATTCATCAGCATCAATGGCAAGGGCGGCAAAGAGTTCTATGACAACGCTATTGCCCAGTATAACGAGCGAGGTTACTAATATGTCCTCAGAGGCATACCTGAACGCAGCCATAAAGGCCTTAGAGACCGTCAGAGATACCCAGGCTGAGAAGACAACCGAAGCTGCTACAATGATCGCCGATGCCATACAGGCAGGAGCAAGCATATACTCATTCGGCGCCAGCCACTCGTTCATTCTGACTGAAGAGATGGTCTATCGGACAGGTGGACTTATGTTGATCAATCCCGTGTATCCACACGGGATGAACATTATGATCCGCCCGATGACTCAGACCAGCAAGCTGGAAAGAGTATTAGGACTGGGAGCAGAGCTCTTGAACTCCGGACCTGCAAAGGCGGGAGATGTCCTGATAATTGCCAGCACCTCGGGCCGCAATGCGGTAGCCATTGATATGGCAGCAGCAGCAAAAGAAAAGGGCATGAAGACTATCTGCATAACATCCATCGACTACTCATCAGGCGTCACCAGCAGACACCCGAGTGGGAAGAAAGTCATGGATTTGTGTGATGTAGTCATAGACAACTGCTCCCCCTATGGAGATGCAGTAACCCAGATCCCAGGCTTTCCGCAAAAAGTAGGACCCCTATCTACTGTTACCGGAGTAGCGATAGTCAACAGTATGGTCTGTGAGGTAGTCAGCATACTAGTAGACCGTGGAATAGAACCCCCAGTCTACCTGAGCGCCAACCTGGACGGCGGAGAAGAATACAACGCCCGCCTAATAGCCGAAAACAAAGACCGCATACACTATCTGGACTAAGAAACATAAAAACAAGGAACCGCGAATCACGCAAAAGCACGCGAAAGAGTATGAACGCCAATCCCTTTTCGCGCATTTAGCGCATTTAGCGGTTCCTAAAAAAGAAAGCTTCTGACAAGAACCGCGAATCACACGAAAGCACGCGAAAGAGATTCATGCTTATCCCTTTTCGCGTATTTAGCGCATTTAGCGGTTCCTAAAAAAGAAAGCCTCTAGCAAGAACCGCGAATCACGCGAAAGCACACGAAAGAGATTCATGCTTATCGCTTTTCGCGGTTCTTAAACTGATTGGTGTTTTTAGTATTTGCATATCGTCTGGTATCGAATGCTTTTCCACCAAAGTTTATTAGAATGCCTAACGGTAACTCAGTTGCTTTCAAAGAGTTCAGTATTTGAGATTCGTCAATCTCTGTGATAGTTTTGATTGCCTTTATCTCGATAATTATCTTGTCGTAGCAGAGAAAATCGGTGATATATTCCTTGCTCAGCAATCGGTCTTTATAAGCTACGGTAATTCTCTTTTGCGGAATAAAGGGTATGTGTCTATCGGAGAATTCGATTTCTAGTGCTTCCTGGTATATCGCTTCTAGAAAACCGCAACCTAAGTGATAGTACACTTCCATAGCAGCACCAACTATTTGGTAGGCTTCTTCTTTGTAAATAATATCATCATACTTACTTTGATTGTTGATAAGCACTGGTGACACCTCCTGCTATTCTGTATCAATATAATGTGTACACCAGATTTTATCATGGAAATATGGTTTTTTGGAGAATCTATTGGTGTGCTATATGTTTTGTGCTATGGTCGATAAATCAGCAGCACCAGCACTGCGAAGGCGAAGCGGTAGATGGCGAAGGCGGCCAGGGATCTTTTTTGGACGAAGTTCATCAGGAACCTGATTGCCAGATAACCGGATATTGCAGCTGTAATAAGCCCTACTGCAAATACTGCTAACTCACTGCTTGTTATTCCGACTTTCAGGAAGTTTTTGTAGAACTGAAGCAATGCAGCTGCAACGATTATGGGCATAGACATCAGGAAACTGAATCTGGCTGCAGCTTCTCTTTCGAGGTTAAGGAAGAGGCCAGCGGTTATGGTTGCTCCTGAGCGTGATACACCCGGAAACAGCGCCATTGCCTGGGCAAGACCAATGATGATGTAGTCCTTGTAGTTCATCTGCCCCATCGGTCTGTTTCTACGTCCCAGTTTCTCCCCAAGCAGCATCACCAATCCCACAATTACCATTGGTATTATCACGAAATATGGGTTGCGCAGGGTCTCTTCAATATAATCATTCCACTTATATCCAACCAGTGCAGCCGGTACACATGCAACGATTATTGGTATCATCTGTCTGCCATGAGAGCCTCCGGCTTCCATCTCTATGTAGTCTTTTCGTTTTACTACATGGGAATAGAACTGGGTGATTATCTTGACCCAGTCTCTCCAGAAGAATGCAATCAGGGCGATTACGGTTCCCAGGTGTAGAGCTACATCAAATGTCAGCCCCATATCTTTCCAGCCAAGCAGTTTAGGTATTATTATCAAGTGCCCTGAACTACTTACAGGTATAAACTCAGTAAGACCTTGAATCAGACCCAGGATAATGGCTTCAATGAAATGCAATTAACGTTCTCCCATTGGATTGACTTGTTTACTCCGGCGAGGGAGTATGTAGTAGTAGCGTATTATGTCTCTGATTATTGCTGCAACCGGCGCTGCCAGAAACATACCGATCAGCCCGAAGAACTCGGCTCCTATTAGCAGTACGATAATAACTACCGCAGGTCTCAAGTGAAGCCTGTCCCCAATCAACTTTGGCATTACAAACTTACTCTCAGCAAAGTGCATAACTGTTACGAATATAAGCAGGATCAGGGCGATATCTACTCTGTCAGTCTTTAGGAGTCCCACAAGCACTATGGGAATACCGCTTACTACAGGACCGATAACTGGTATCGCTCTGGTTATTGCTGCAAACAATGCTAATACCAGAACATATGGCATATCCAGAACAGACAGGAAAAGCCCTGTCAGTATTCCAGCGATAGCGCACAGTATTAGCTGTCCAATAACGTAGCTCTGAAGGATTTGTCCCAGTCTGCGGCCTATTCTCAATCCATCACGCAGTCTGCGGTGTGGTAAGGCACCGTAAATCTCGCTGGTGATTGATCTGTAGTCTAATAAGAAATAGAAAGCCAGCACCGGTATGAGAAAGAGCTCCATAACAATACCGACCGAGGAAGTTACAAATTTGAGTGTTCTCTGGACATATCCGCCTGCTATTTCAACCAGATTGGTCGTGTCCAGACCACTTATCCAACCCCTGACAGTCTCTGGCACTGCGTTGTAATACCATGCACCGGCTCTTTCCACCAGACTCCCCGTTTTCGTTACATAAACGCTAAAGTTTTTGCTGAACTGCTGGATTTCCTCGGTGATTGGAGCCAGCATCGCATTTTGTACCGACTACTAGAATGGCTATAAAACTAAAGAAGACTATGATTGTTGCAAGTAAGCGTCTGTCGCTATATTTCAGAGACATTCTGCTGCACAGCTGTTTCCAGCGTGGTTTATCGCTCAGCCGCTCATCATCACATCTTTTTGGTACCAACAGGTGCATAGAGAGCCATTCGACAGCTGGTAGCATTATATATGTCAGAATGACTGCCACCATGACTGATACCAGGACAAGTTGAATACGCCAGATGACATAAATCGCCAACAGAGCAGCTAGCAATCTGACAATTATTACCCAGAATGGGGATGAGACTCTTATCCAGAAAGGATTTTGGTTATCGTTAGTTTGTTGCATATTCCTCAAATGCCGAATCTAGTTGAGATAGCCTGCCAGGTTTTCTCAGCTGAAGAGCCGTCTCCATATGGATTGCTGACCTGCGACATCGAGTCATAAGCAGCCCGGTCTCTGAGTAGTAAGTTTGCATTGGTTACAATGTTTTCAGTCAGTGTGCCTATCAGTTTTGCGTTGCCGGCTTCTACGCCTTCCGGTCTTTCTGTTGTCTCTCTAAGCACTAGAACAGGTCTGCCCAGAGATGGCGCTTCTTCCTGCACTCCACCGGAATCTGTCAGCACAAGGTATGAATGCTTAATCAAATGCACAAATGGCACATAGTCAGGTGGTTCTATCAGAGTGATTCTCTGCTTGTTCTCTAATATAGGATATACGGTTTCCCTTACAATAGGGTTCCTGTGGACAGGGAAAAGCACATGAACTTCCGGGTTTTCTTCAACTATCTGCAGGACTGCTTTGCAGATATCTTCCATTCGCTCTCCCCAGTTTTCCCGTCTGTGAGCTGTTACCAGTATCATCTTGTCGGATTTAATGGCTTCGCAGATCCTGGGGTCTTCAAACTTATATTCCTGCTGTGATATGCTAAGCAGAGCGTCGATAACAGTGTTACCCGTAACGAAAATATCTGCTTCTCTAACACCTTCCCTTAGAAGGTTAGCTTTGGCTGTTGGTGTAGGAGCAAAGTGCAGATCAGCTATTACAGCTGACAACCTACGGTTCATTTCTTCCGGGAACGGATCATACTTGTTGTCTGTTCTTAAGCCGGCTTCTACATGTCCGAAAGGCACTTTATTGTAAAAGGAAGCCAGGCTCGCGACGAATGTGGATGATGTATCTCCCTGCGCTAGGACCAGGTTAGGGGATAGTTGGGAGATCAGTTCATCAAGTCCTTCGAGCACTCTTACAGTTAACTGCGTGAGTGTCTGTTTAGCTGCCATTACGTGCAGATCATAGTTCGGGTGCAGGTCAAAAGCTCTCAAAACCTGCTCCAGCATCTCCCGGTGTTGACCCGTAACCACGAGGGTCAGGTCAACTTTGTCTGATCTCTTTTTTAGATCGTTGACAATTGGAGCCATCTTCACCGTATCCGGCCTGGTGCCGCATATGGCCATGATCTTTAACTTATGGGCACGATTTGGCATTTGTGTTGAACCCCTTATTTTATCTTAGAGTATGGCACCGGCCCAATTCCCCCTTTGAAGGGGGGTAGGGAGGATGTGATAAAAACTGTAGTATCTATCATCAATCCGCACATCCCCCTACCCCCTTCAAAGGGGGAATTGGGGTGGATCGTGTCAGAACAGAGTTGCAGTTATTTCACAGTAACAAAAAGCAGGTAAGCCAGTGCACATAATAGTGCTGTAAGGCCATATACCGTCCACACAACCTGCTGGGTGCTGTAGCCTTTATCCATCAGTCTGTGATGGAGATGGGTGCGGTCGGCTTCACTTATCTTTTTACCGGAAGCCAGCCTGCGGATTACCACTAATGCAGTATCTCCAAGTGGAACTCCCAGAGCAATAATCGGTGCTCCTATGGCTACGAGGGTCGTGATCTTGAATGCACCAACAAGAGATATCGCTGCCAGCATAAACCCAAGGAACTGTGCTCCTACAGTTCCCATGAATATTTTGGCGGGTGGATAGTTGAACCTTAAAAATCCCAGACAAGCGCCAACCAGAGCAGCGGACATAATGGCCGCAAGCTTTACACTGTTCATCATTTCCGGAGATTTAGGGGTTGCTGCCAGTGCCATCAATAGCAAGGTTGCAGAGATGATCAGCGATATTCCCGCTGCCAGTCCATCAACTCCATCCATGCAGTCAACAGCCTTTGTTACCATTAGTATCCATATTACAGTAAATGGTATACCCAGATAACCCAAGGGTATAGTCTGTCCACCACCGCGGAATGGATAGGTGATTGCGCTGACCGTTACTCCAAACATATACAGGATGCATCCAGCGATTACTATAGTAAGTGCCTGCACCCATCCAGGAAGCTCGTAGCGGTCGTCAAGCATACCAACTATAGCCACGAACGATGCACTCAACAGGACTCCACCAGCTGTTCGATCGAAGAACAGCTTATTGTCCAGTGCTAAAGCCACAACCAGCGTCACCGCAAAAGCCATATACATAGCAGCCCCACCCAACAGTGGGGTAGGGCGCTTATGTGTTCTGCGTCCGCCTGGTTTCGCTACAACTCCGTATCGCATTGCAAATCTGCGTGCAACCGGTGTCAATAGATACGAAACCAATAGGCTCATTACTACGGCTATTAATGCTGCGGTACCTGTACTCATTTAATCATATACCGGGAATTTATCAGTAAGGTTCCTAACCTCTGTTGCTACTATCTGCCTGACTTGCGTGTCTTCTGCAGAGTCTCCGGTATGTTTGAGGCATCGGACGATCAGATCAGCGATGATATCCATCTCAGCTTCCTTCATACCACGGGTCGTCACGCAGGGAGTACCAAGTCTCAGTCCGCTGGTAACCATAGGCTTTTCCTTGTCAAACGGGATCATATTTCTATTTGCAACTATCCCTATATCGTCAAGGACAACCTGAGCTACTTTGCCGTTGATACCGAGTGATGTCATATCTACAAGCATGAGGTGGTTCTCGGTACCTCCACTGACTAACCGAAGCCCTCTGGAGCTCAGACCATCTGCTAATGCTTTAGCATTTTTCCTGATCTGCTGCTGATAGTCTTTGAAACTCGGCTGCATTGCCTCTTTCAGACAGACTGCCTTCGCGGCAATAATATGTTCTAATGGACCACCCTGCAGACCAGGGAATACTGCTTTGTCTATTGCCTTGGCTATATCCTGTTTGCAAAGGATAATACCTGATCTTGGCCCCCGGAGTGTCTTATGGGTTGTAAAAGTTACCGCATGGCAGTGAGGGACGGGAGAGGGATGTTCTCCGCCTGCAACCAGACCTGCAATGTGGGCAATATCCGCCATCAAAATTGCACCGACCTTGTCAGCAATCTTCCTGAAGCGTTCGAAGTCTATTATCATCGGATAGACTGTAGCTCCGCAGACGATCACTTTCGGTCTGCACTCTTCAGCTTGCTTCTCTATCGCATCGTAGTCAAGTATCTCTTTTTCCGGGGTCACACCGTAGTGGACCGGATTATATAGAATACCGGAGAAGTTAACAGGGCTTCCGTGGGTCAAGTGTCCGCCGTGAGCAAGGTCCATCGCCATGAAAGTATCGCCCGGTTTCATGAATGCATGGTATACAGCCATGTTGGCCTGAGAACCAGCGTGGGGCTGAACATTTGCATGATCAGCACCAAACAGCTCTTTGGCGCGCTCTATGGCTAGGGTTTCTACCTGGTCAACGAATTCACATCCGCCGTAATATCTCTTGCCGGGATAACCTTCGGCATATTTATTAGTAAGGGCAGAACCCTGGGCTTCCATAACTGCTTTACTGGCGTAGTTTTCGGAAGCGATCAGTAGAATCTTTGAGTTCTGTCGCTTGATATCTGATTGGATGATCCCGGCTACTTCCGGGTCTATCTGACTTAGTGGGGCGTTCATTAATGAACGCAAATCTGATTGGGTCTGATCTGCAGACACTGTTATACTTCCTCCCGCGCGCAATCAAGCGCGTTTATCTTATCAACACGAGTCTCGTGTCGAGTTCCTGCTTGAAAAGGGGTTTGCAGAAATGCTTCTACTATTTCCAGGGCAAGGCCAAGTCCGACCACACGGGAACCAAAACCTATAATGTTGGCATTGTTGTGTGCTCTGCTCATCCGGGCTGAGTAAGGTTCGGAGACGCAGGCAGCGCGGACACCTTTGATTTTATTGGCTGATATCGTTATGCCGACTCCAGTGCCGCAAACCAGAATGCCAAGGTCAAACTCTCCCGCAGCAACAGCTCTGCCTACTATGGCCCCGAAATCAGGATAATCTACGGAATCCGGAGTATGGGTGCCCATATCAGTGACTTCGTAAGAGATATTGCTGGAAATAGCGTCGAAAATATTGTTTTTGAGATCGAAACCAGCATGGTCCGACCCTATAGCGATGCGGATTTTCACGGTTTATATACTCCTTATTACCGAGGATATTATAGCCTTGGGTGGCTCCGGTTGTAAAGCTGGCCCGGTTCTGGTACAATCACTATGTACCTAACCGTGGTTTTCATTCTTCGTTACCCGGATGGGTCGGAGGTATATATTGAAAGAGCAGTTGAAAACTGTCTATAAAATTCACTGCATCGATAAAAGAGCAGCTGTGCTTAAGGCGCAACTGGCTGAGATTACTGCGTCTGATGAGTTCAAAAGGAAGATGGAATCTGCGGATCGTGCCGTTGCTTCTACTACCGCGGACTTAATAAAAAAAGACGCCGATATCAAGGATGCTGAACTGAGGCTGAAGTCTTTAGAGACAAAGCAGGCAGACTATGAAAAGCGCTATTATGACGGTAGTGTGAAAAACCCAAAAGAGTTGACCGCGATTGAAAAAGAAATCCAGCTGTTGAAGCAGCAGAGGTCAAAGATCGATGGGGAATTACTGGCTCTTTATGAGACTGCTACTGCAATGAGGGAGAAGCTTGCAAAAGCATCTAATGCCTCTCAAGTCTGGCGTCAGAGATATGATGTTGCTTACAAAAAGGAAGGCTCAGCCCGCCATAAACTGGAAAAAGAGCTGGCATCATTGATGACAGCCCGTAAGTCCAGTGTGGTGAAGGTTACCAACAGGGAGCTGATCTCCAGGTATGAAGCCATATCCAAGCGAGTAGGGGACACCGGCGCGGCTCTTGTGGTGGATAACCGCTGTGAAGCTTGCCATGTTGCGGTTACACATTATATAACCAGGGCTCTTGAGTCCGGGACTATATATGAGACGTGTGAAAGTTGCGGCAGAATCCTGTTGAGTTCCAAGGAATGCTCAGAGTAACCATACACACCGACGGCGCGTGCAAGGGAAATCCCGGGGACGCTGGTGTCGGTGTGGTTATCAAGGATGAGACCGGCACAATAATCAGAGAGATAGCCGAATATATTGGAAAGACTACCAATAATGAGGCGGAATACATAGCTTTATTGGTTGGTTTGAGGGAAGCTGTCCTGCTTGAAGCTTCGGAGGTTCTGGTCAAAACAGACTCCGAACTTATGGCCAGGCAGCTTAATGGTCAGTATCAGGTCAAATCTCCCAAACTCATCAACCTTTATCAGGAAGCAGTGGACGTCCTGAGAGGTTTTAAGAAAGCCAGGATAGTCCACGTCATGCGTGAAGAAAACTCCAGGGCGGATGCGCTGGCCAACGAAGGCGTCAAGAAAAAGAACAAGCCAAAACCAGCAGCAACAGCCAAAGAGCCAAAACCAGCAACTGCCCCCAAACCAATCGAACCAAAACCCAGGGTTGAAGCTGTAATTGCCGAAACTCCGAAGGCTGTTCTCAAAGAGCAGGCTGCTCCAACAATTTCTGCAATAACTGAAACCCCAACGTTTCCTACTGCACGCCTCAGTTCACCGTCAGGTTCAGAGCTTATCCTGGTCAATGGGGACTGTATTGCAGGTATGCGTTCACTTATAGATGATGGCAGTATCGATGTCGTTGTTACTTCCCCTCCATACAATCTTGGAATAAGTTACAGTGAATATGATGATACTTCCTCCAGAGAAGAATATTTGCAGTGGATGGACGAATGGGCAATAGAAGTCAAAAGAGTCCTGGACGCTAAAGGGTCATTCTTCTTGAACGTAGGTTCCAAACCCACAGACCCGTATGTGCCGTTCGATCTGCTTGGAGTCATGCGCAAACACTTTGCATTGCAGAACACTATCTACTGGGTGAAGTCCATCGCTATTCTTAAATCTGAGGTTGGGAGCTATCCGGGCATCATGTCCGATGTCGTTGTAGGGCACTACAAGCCAATCAACAGCAAACGGTTCGTAAACGATTGTGCGGAGTTCATATTCCATTTTACTCACAATAATGACGTAGAACTGGACCGGAAAGCTATTGGGGTCCCTTACCAGGACAAAACAAACATCAAGAGATGGGGTTCCGGGGAATCAGCAGTCCACTGCAGGGGCAACACCTGGTTTATCCCTTATGATACAATCAACAGCAGCGAAAAAGACCGCCCACATCCGGCATCTTTCCCAATAGATCTGCCAAGAAGATGCATCACGCTGCACGGCAAAGAAAAAACCGGCAGAGTCCTGGACCCATTCCTGGGAATAGGCACCTCAGCCCTCGCCTGCGCTGAACTTGGAATAGACTTCATGGGCTTCGAAATGGCCGAAGACTACTTCGCAATATCAGAAGACCGAGTAAAATCCGCTTGCAAACCGGTTCCAACGCTGGACCTGTAGAAACGTCCCGCAATTCCCCCGTGGCGAACAACCACAATCTTGGAGGGGGTTAGGCGGATTGATTCCTTCCCAACTCCGTTAGCCCTGAGTAGCCGTAGGCGTATCGAAGGGCGGCTGCGGAGAGCCATTCCCTTTAGTTCCTTCGGTTGTCGAGTGCAACGGAACAGCCGAAGTCGGACTAATACCACGTATGGTTACATGCGATCTGATGCCATATCTTCGGTAGTTCCACTTCGTTCGACTACCGAAGGAACAAAGCAGAGCAAATCCTGAGAATGCAAAGAAACAGTTTGTTGAGGAACTTCAGTGGATGTGCAAGAGCGGCTATAATGTCTATCTACAGCACCATGCATTCAAGCAGATTGGAAGTAACGGATGGCAGTCAGTTTCAGCAGAAATTGGAGAATTGAATTGGTTTATCTCGCAGGTGGACCGTCCTAATATAAAGATGGCTCTAGATTTAGGGCATATGGACCCTGCAAAAGACAACCCTGAAAAAATGGCAGTTGATTTGAAAGATAAGCTGGGAATGGTTCTCCTGAGCAGTTGTAAAACAGATTCCTATAACCAAAGCTACGATTCCCATTCTCCTGCAGCTCAACATTGGAAAAAGATGCCCTGGCTTAAGAACACCGGAGTCCCCATCATCTTTGACGCTGACTATAAAAGCACATCAGAAGAATATGAGGACCTGGAACTGCTGGGGAATTGATGAGATTTATATAAATGAGCAATGGAACTGCCGAAGTCGGGTTTCGACATCGTATGTTTACAAGTGATCTGAGACCCCATCTTTGGCAGTTTGGCTACCGAAGGAACGCAGAGACGTGAGGGATATATAAAGTATGCGATTACGCCAGGAATTATTGAGTTTGTTGCAGGAGGTAGTAAGAGAACAATCTCCTGATCTACTTCCGGCAATCGAGCAGTTGGCTCATGATCGTCTTCCGTCCCGAGTGGAAGCAGATTTGCTGATAGACATCATCTTCTCGGAAGTTGCACGTACTGGCTTTTTTGAAACAGATGAATCAATCAAAAGAGGACTTATGCTGGAGGAAATAGGTGACTTCCTTTGTGATTCGGATTACCAAGATTCGAACTAGTTTTGCTCCTTCGGTTGTCGGGTACCGCACAATGAACTGTTACATGAATTAGTAATATACTATATTAAGGATTACAATAGACAGCACAGATGCTGCAGATTATTATATGCCATTATCAGAAAGGAATGTGAAATCATGAGTATAACTCCTGAGGAAAACAAACCAAACCCCGAATGCAATTGTCCGAAAGATAAACCCGAGATTTTAAGTATTATACAACAAGCGGCTTTTGCAACTGATACGATTGCCGATCCCTTTGCAGGCAGTGAACCACCGCGTATTTCTAATCGGATTTTAAATTATCGCCGTATCCAGCCTTGGGAGAACTACTTCCTCGCTTCAGCCATTTGTTCGGTGGCAATTGCGAAAGGAGCAGATGAAGAAGCTTTAAAAACTATCGGGCGAGAAAAGGTCAATAACGGGTTTCATTTTTTCTCTGCCATCACAGGCGATATGTTCACAGTGCTTTATGCAACCGATAAGCCCTCTGACAGCGGTATTACCAATTATTTCTTTATGCCCCAGGTTGTAAAGAAAGCATATGCAGCATTCGGTTATGACTGCATTTATCTGTCGAATGCACAGATTCGAAAAGATTTCGGAGCAGCGATGAATGCCATCAAAGCTTCTGTGGACAAAGGCATCCCGGTGCTGGCATGGGGTATGGGTAATGTGACAATGGGAAATGGCAATCACTGTGATCTGATGCCGGAAGGGTGCCTGATCGGCGGGTATGATGAAAACGACCTGCTGTATGTCAATCTTTATCCGGGACCGGACCGAGTGACTGTGGACGACGACGGATACACCGCCATTATCAATGGACTTGATAACACATATGGACTGTTCTTTGTAGGTGATCCAATACAACAGCCGGATTTGGGTAGAATCTATCGAATGGCGATTGATAGTGTTCCCTACTTCATGGCATTACCGCCAGCCGACGGATATGTGTTTGGGCAGACAGCCTTTGAGAAATGGGCGGACACACTTCTTGATGAAAGCCGATTTGCGGATAAGACCGATGAGGAATTGGGCGGCATCTGTTGGGATTTACACTGTTCACCCTACTGTAACGTATCTACCAGTGCAGCGGAAATATTCGTCCGGGCTGGCGCAGAGTTATACAATATAGAACCTGCAAAAGAACTGCTGCCGTTATACGGAAGATTCACACAGCTGCGACAGGAAATATGGACTCTGCACGGCGATTTCTTCCCACCGATGGACAAATTCAGAACACGAGAATTCCGCAGCAATATTGCCGAAATACTGAGGCAAATTGGTGGAGTTTGCAGCGAAATACTTGAAGTATTTAGCTAATCTGAGCTCATTTTGGTGTTTCGGCAGTTTAATTAAAAGGTGAGGAAGGGTGAGGGTAAAGAGTGAGTGGACTGCCACCTTAAATTAGCATGTTCGGAAGCAGGGACAAAAGCTGAGGCAATCTTGAATGATTCGCCTTAGCGCAGACGGCGGTTTCGGGACTTCCGGGTTGGGTATAGGTTAGTGATTACTCCGGTAGATAGTTATCCAACCCTCAAGTTCCCGAAACACCAACAGTGTAACTACAAATGATCCGACGCCATATCTTCGGCAGTTCCACTTCGTTCGACTACCGAAGAAACTCGAACCCCAAAAAGATTCTGGGATTCTGTTACGGATGCGATTGCAAATCGCATCCGAGCGTGTGGTAGCCCATTATTGTTTCATTTCACTTGTGCCATGTTCCATACTCCACAGGACCCACCTCCCTGGCCTGTATAGCCCGGATGGATGCTCAGGGTATCAGAACTAGTAGCATCGAATGTAGCTCCGGTAGCCTTGATGTGTTCGGCATTGGCATCGAATAATCGTCCAAACTGCATTTCGCGATGGAACACTGGAAGCCTGCTATTCTTAATCAAATCGGCGACGAGACTGCCGTCCGCTCTAACCACCTGAAGCGAATGGATTACCGTACTATCAAATGCCGGATTGGAGTTGCAGGTGACGCTCAAGATAATCCGCCCAGGCATTTTTGCACCTAACGGCAGAGCTAAAGGAGATGAAACCTCGAACGCATTGGCCAGATTATGTCTACCAATAAGCCTCAGCGATTTGCCGGTGTTGTCTTCCGAATAGAAGCTGAGGGTGGTACCATCGGTATTGCCTTTGTTATACGGTTCCATGTTTGCCGACCATGTTAGGAACAACGAGTCCCCGGGCTTTCCGATTGCTGCTTCTTTAAGAGAAGACGGCTGAGTCTTCGGATTAAATTCGGCCTCAATTATATCCAGCCAGTATTGCAGCTTTGCGTGGCGTTTTTTGAGTTCGAGTTCCATCGTTTTGGATTTCGCAGAAGGAACTATATAGAAGAGTCCTGCCGTTTTTAAATTGAGTTCGAGTGTGACCTGGGCCGATGTGTGATTACCGAGTTTCTTTCCACTCATAAAATCATATATCACAAATGGTGGCTTTACAGTAGTGGTGAACTGTGCGGTACTGTGCGAGCCAGGCATATTGTATGTATAGGGCACATCATTAGGCGCAAATGGCCCTTTGTAATCCTCAAGGCTTTTGCGGCTGAAGAGTGCTGCTACCTCACCGTTGGCGGTTTTGTATCGCTGCAGATAACAGTTGCTCTCTTTGCCATCTGCAGTAATTGCTCTGTCTTTGAACACTTTCCACAAAACATATTTCTCAATACCCAGAGTTCCATCGTTGCCGGGACTAAAATGCAGATAGTATATTTTGCTGCCGTTTTTCAATTCAACCACGGAGGCCAGCGGTGTATTGCCACTGCTCACCAACGGTCTTGCCGAAGCTGATATCTGATATAACTGTCCTGAATATGAGAAACCTATCTTCTCGCCGGTGCTGCTGACAACTGCATCACCCTTAATATCTTGCATTGCTCCTGAGCTAACAGACCCCACAAAGTCTGCAAAGAAATCGGGGCTGTTGATTGAAGTTCCATCCCACCATATATCAGTATAGTTGGTGGCATCCATCTTGTTACCAACTGATGATCCATACATAACGATGCTCATGGCATTCTTCTTAGCAGCTGACACCAGGTCCGCGGCAAAGTATTGAGGCAGCGCGGAAGCCTCGCACAATACCACACGTGCTTTATCCAGGGCCTTGAGATCATTGCAAGATCGATAATCCATAGCTATCCAGGGATAACTTGTTTTATCCAGAGCTTTTTCAAGCGTGTTCTTGTTGTTATAGGAAATCCAAAATGGCTGACTGCGACCAACCAGAATCGCTTTGTCATATCCCGACAGATGTTCGGGTGAGTCAGAGGTGGAATCGTTATATCCAAATGCTTTAGAAAGGAAGTCCACATAGCGTCGGAATTCATATTCGTTAGATTGTGAATTAGTATTACCGCAGATCCAGTCATTTTGCATGCTGTCATAATGACCCGCAGCATTCAGAGCATACCAGAAAATGTATGCAAATTCGGGAGCCAGATAAGCAGGTCCACCACCGCCAAGTCCCGACTCTCCGATCAAACGATGATGTTTCCCATATTTGGCTGCCATTTGCCGCCAAACAGGCAAGCTCTTGTAAGAACGTGCAATATTGCCGGGATGATAAAAATGGGTTTCATCTATCAGTGTTTTAACATTTGATAAGCGCATCAGACCTAAATAGTCATTGCCGTTTTGCCAGTTGTCGCCATTCGGCATAATGGTAAGACTTGTTCCCGATGCCTGTCCTGCTGAGCCAATTGTATCGACCAGCTTCAGATATCCATAATGGACCAGCATAAGATGAATAAAGAAGTTTTTCGAACTAAATGTGGCTCCGGTGCGTTTCTTGAGTGCATCATGCTGTTCGTTTGTGGAAAATCCGTTCAGACACGGTAGATATTGAGACCATGATGATAGTCCCAGCTCATGTGGATTAAGCGCTACACCAGCAGCATCTTTCACATACTCGAGAAACGTCATTGTTTTAGGACTCTTAGTGCCTAGTTTTCCTATTTTAAGGCCGTTGTCTAACCCCTGCAAGGCATCGCGATAAGCTTTTACATCTGCTTCACTGTAGCCATACTGCCCCCAGTAAGGCCATACGCAGTCTATAAACTGAAATTCGGGGATACCGCCTAAACCAACTCTCCTTATAGCTTCGGAAAACCCGTCAGCAATGGCTGGGTTGCACCAATCCATCTCATGGAAAGCGCTGGAACCTCTGGGGTCTGTATCACTGGATTTACCCGTCCAGTCCACTGCATGGGCTTGTTTTTCACTCACATAAGGTTCCAAATCAAATATACCGCCTACCTGGTATACGAACGGAATGTTGTGTTTGGACAGCCATTCCTTCTCAGCTACAAGTGCAGGCAGATAGCTGTTGCAATTCACGCCAAGGTTGGGTAATATGCCTTTCAGAGTGAGTATCTGATTGCGGCCTTTGGGCGACATCAGCTCTGTAGTGGATGTGCCGATATACACGACGTGTTGTCCACTCATAGGAGTTGTCTTAGGGATCACCGGCGGCAGAGCATAACCTCTAAAACTCCAATCGATGTCATATAGACTCGTAGACTTTCCGGATGAGTCGACAAACTCAGCAGATTCCAGCGCAACTGTAATCGAAGAAGCAGCACCAGAGAATTCAAATCGAATAGCATCCCCATAGGAAGATTTTGCGCCATTCCATCTGGCATTTGTTATAACAGTATCGATTACATGGCCGACAGTAAAATCGTTGGGCGCAAAAGTTTTAGAGAATGATGCAAGGCCACTCTCGCCGGTATAGGCTGGGTCATAATGCTCAAGAGTATTGTAAAGTACAGATATAGCCAGAGTTGGCGAACCGGTCATTTCAACGACCCTAAAACGCACTTTGGTCTGTTTTATGTCCGCAATTACACCAGTTGGAATCGCGATAAAACCGGATTGCTCCGGAGTGCTGGGATTGTCGGACCATTTGATTTGCAATATCTTTGCAGAACCAGGTGTCTGATCAATCAGAATAGCCTGTGGTACATCACCCCCGAGTATACCTGTAGTATTTTTAAGCGCAGAGCTCAAAATGGAGTCACTCATCTGATTTATTCTGTCAGCCTGAGATATCCCCTGCGATAGAAAAGTTAGCAGGCAAGCTAGAACTGTGATGTGCTTGATCATTCCGGAGTCCTTCTTTCGATGTTGTCCAATTTCGAGCATTATTCCCCAAGCTCTGCTTTCATCCTGCAGTAGGGACGAAAATACCCGTTAGCCCTGAGTAGCCGCAGGCGTATCGAAGGGCGGCTGCGGAGAGACCAACCCGGTAGGTCGTGTACAACCGACCGCCCTTCGATACGCTGCGCTACTCAGGGCTAGCGGGATTATTTTGTTACTTCGGTTGTCGAGTGCAACGGAACAGCCGAAGTCGGGTTTGTAATCAGTGTGATTGCAAATGATCTGACACCCCATCGTAGGCAGTTCGACTACCAAAGGAATCCTGTTTTAGTTACTTCGGTTGTCGAGTGCAACGGAACAGCCGAAGTCGGACTAATACCACGTATGGTTGAATGTGATACGACGCCGTATCTTCGGCAGTTCCACTTCGTTCGACTACCGAAGGAACGCCGCTTTCCCTTCCTGAAGCCTAAAGCCTGAAGTCTGAAGCCTATTCTCTGTCAGTGAGAGTGCCAAAATTTCTCAGGCGTGGAAAGGCCAGTGACCAGATACCCACAACCAATAGTGTGCCGATTCCGCCGACAACTACTGAGAGTTTGGGGGTCATATACTGGGCTGTAAGTCCGGATTCCAAACCGCCGATTTCGTTCGACGAACCTATAAATACATAATTCACGGCAGACACACGCCCAAGCATGTCGTCCGGTGTGAGCATAAGCATCAGAGTCCTGCGCACTACGACACTTATGTTATCAAGTGCGCCGGTGAGGAAGAGCATTATCCATGACAGAACAAAATTGTGTGAAAGGCCAAATACTATGGTTGCCAGGCCAAAACCGGCAACCGCAGTAAACATTGCACGACCAGCATTCCGCATCGGTGGTAAATGGGCTAACAAAACAGCCACAATAAATGCGCCTGCTGCAGGTGCTATGCGCAGCAGTCCAAGACCGTGTGCACCGACATGCAGGATGTCTTTTGCAAAAACAGGGAGCAGATAGACCGCACCGCCAAGCAATACAGCGAAGAGATCGAGCGATATTATACCAAGCAGCAGTTTTGTTTTCCATACAAAACGCGCTCCAGCCAATAAATTCTGCATCGACATTGAGCCTACAGATACACTGGATTTTATCGGAATTGTGAGAAGTAGCACGATATAAATCATTCCAAATACTGCAGTCGTAATATATACAGCTGTTATACTCCAGGTTATGATTACTGCACCTAAAGCAGGACCTGCTACCGCAGCTATTTGAAATAAACTAGACTGCCACTTTACAGCATTTTCTAATATTTCCGTCGGAACCAATAATGGAAAGATAGACTGAGACGAAGGGCGCTGTAAAGTAGCAAATGAGGCGTCCATAAAAAGGAGTATATACATCAGACGAATGGAGCCATGTCTTGCGGAGACATATGCCAGTCCGAGGGAACAGAGTGCTACACCCATTACACAGACTGCAGTAACAGTTCTCCTGCTATACCTGTCTGCCAGGTAACCAGCAGGCAGGCTCAAAATGAGCATTGGAATAGCTTGAATTCCGCCGACCAGTCCCAGATCCAATGGACGACCAGTGCGGGTATATATATCCCATCCGATAGCAAGTCCCTGCGCACCTAAGCCAATCTGTAATAGCAGATTGCCAAACATATATCGCATGAGGGTTGGTATACGAAAAGCAGCGTATGGGTTGTTTGTTGCAGGAATTTTATCGGACATATGAGCTTACTACCGCAATATTTTCCCATACACATAGTTACATCGTCAAATGAAAGTGTTCACTAGTAACCGTTTAGTTGCTTCGGCAGTTCCACTTCGTTCGACTGCCGAAGGAACGAAAATGCCCGTTAGCCCTGAGTAGCCGCAGGCGTATCGAAGGGCGACTGCGGAGAGCCCACCCGGTAGGTCATGCACAACCGACCGCCCTTCGATACGCTGCGCTACTCAGGGCTAGCGGATGTTTTTTTTGGTTCCGGCTGTGCCTACTTAGGCAAACTACGGAACAGAATGATATTGCCATCTATGTCGTAGAAACGAAACGATTTTGCACCCCAAGGCCATAGTTGAGGCTCTGTTGTACCTTTGATATTGAGTTCTTTGATTCGTATATATTCAGCATCCACATCATCAACGTTGAAATTAATGGTGGTCAGACCGTTACCAGCACCCGAAAAATCAAATCCCATCACCGTCTCTGCTGCGCTTTTATCATAGATTACAAGACCTAAACCAGCTATGCTTATAACAGAATGGATATTGTCTCCTTCAGCTTTGGCATTAAATACTTCCTCGTAAAATTTCACCAACGCCAGAACATCATTTGTGATAATACATATATCGCTGAATACCATAAAAATACCTCTGTTTGTTACTTACTTCGGCTTTTCGCCTACCAAAGAAACTCATACGAAATACCCGTTAGCCCTGAGTAGCCGCAGGCGTATCGAAGGGCGGCTGCGGAGAACCCAACCCGGTAGGTCGTGCACAACCGACCGCCCTTCGATACGCTGCGCTACTCAGGGCTAACGGGTATTTTTTACTACCAAGTTGTGTTCCTTCGGCAGTTCCACTTCGTTCGACTACCGAATGAACGAAAGGAACACCATTTTCCCTTCCTGAAGCCTGAAGCCCGAAGTCTGAAGCCTATCCCTTCCGGGCAACATAAACCATTCCTTGATACGCTCCCAGCTGAACTCTGAAATCAGGGCTGCCCACAACAGAACCGTCGGTTGGATCGCAAGCCTCGCAGCAGCTTACGCCGTCGATCTCCATTGTTGCTGAGTAAGGCATTCCGGTCATGTTTGCAAGGAATATAATTAGAGTATCGCCGTCACGGCGGGTGTGTGCCAGGATGCTGGATTGGGGTAGGGACCTGGCTGTTGAGTCATCCGGAATGAGTCGGAGTGTTTGTGGAAGATGCGCAACAATCTCCGGAGTAAGATCGGGTCCATTGATATCAGAAACAATCAGATTACCATTTTCATCAGCGAGTGCGTTGGCAAATGCTTTGCGAACGGTCTCATCCGAATCACCCTCGCGCGAAAGCTTTGGAAGCGTCTCTAGAGCAATCACTTTGCCTCCGGATTTCGTAAACTCTGCAATCTTTTCAGCAGTATTTGAACGAAGGACCTGAGTATGTGGGAGGATGATCGCCTCATACCTGCGGTCACCGAATGTCAAAGCACCATTTTCGATTTTCGAGTCCCGGATCAGAGCTTCATCTATATAATCGAAATCAATCTGCCGGTGAAGCAATCCCCACGATATTTGCGTAAACACCCGCCCGATAGCTTGAGCTTCTTCGGACTGCTTGCCACCTCGAGCCTCCGGGACAGGCTTGCAGGATGCCCACAATGCACATTCAGGATAAAGCACCGCCACCCTGCTGTACCTGGTCCCCTGGCGAAGCATAACGCCCAACCGCGCAACATATTCATTCAGCGACCGCATATCATCTGATGTAAATCCGGCAAATGAAAAGTAGGATGTAATCACGTTCACACCCAGAGCAAAGTGCCAGTTCATCGACGCTTTCAACCAGTTTATTGGAATAGCCCTGCCTTCCATACGGGAGCAATGGTCGGAAGCCTCGCTCATGACCTCCTTGAGGCCCAGTATATCGGCAACTGAGGCAGCCAGCCTGGCAATTGGGATATTGCGTGTGATCATCAGGTTTGACGGTTCACTCTCAAGCTGGTCAATACCCGGAATATCGAACCGCCTCATAGAAGCAAAATAAGAACCATAGAGAAAGACATGGTCGATAATATTCTCTTCAGCCAGCAGATGTCCGCTTGCTGCAAGGTTATTAGCATGACACCACTCTTGAATGCGGCCAAAGAAGTTGTCAGCAAGTTCGGTAGAGATATATTCCCAGAAATCGCAGCGGCGCTTGATGACATCCGGCCCCATATTCATAAACAAGGCAACCAGGGCATTTTCAATGTCATAACTGTAGCGCTGCTTGAATGCTTCAGGAAAATCGTGCCTCCAGCTTACCATCGGATAAGGCATGTTCTCCAGATTCCAGTTCATCAAAGAAGGCTCATCGGTGAAAAACGCCTTTATCGACTTACCGAATATCTCACCGACGGGCTCTACATATCGATTGTGAGTCACATCAATAAACTCGTCTGTGGCATCAGGATCAAGCAGGTTGATATAACGCCTGGGTTCGCTGAAACTATGTGCCGAATGAGTGCCGTCATATAGTTCCCGCTCAACCATGACCAGCATATAATAGTTGCCCTCAGGAATATTGAAGCACAGGACTCCACGGTTGTCTGCTGTGTGAGTTATATCTACCGGGTCACCCTGCCCATCTATCGGGACCAGCAGTGCCTTGAAAAGCTTGCCTGACAGAGTATCCGAGCGATAATTTGAGGGACCACTGAGTGTACGCCAATAGACAAAAGCCGTCAGACCAACTGTCTCCAAGTCAGGCCGCTGATCCAGAACCGCTCCACCGGCGCTGCCGGAAGGGTAGCCCTTTTCATCGTATATCCACATATTCAGCCCAAGACTATCTGCCTTCCGGGCATTACTGGCAAACTCATTCCAATCGGACGAATCATCAGGATAACCTGGACCATAGTGGATATTAGTGACGATTCCGCCAAATCCCTGGTCCTTGAGCTGTTCCAAAACGGACAATCCATGCACCTGCGGAATATCGTGCACCATTTTATATATTGCATACTCACTCGGTGGAGTCTTAAAAAGTTTCTTCAACTGGTCGTTCATGTTTGTTATACACCTCTAGCGGGAATGCGCTTGGTCAATTTAGAACGGAACTGCAAAATCCAACTCGATATTAAATATCGCATCCCCCATATAATAGAGATCGCCAAGAATCAATGTCAAGGCATTTGCTGAATCCGAATCTATATCTTTTGACAAAGCAGGGAAGCCGTGATAGATTACACACGAGAATGACTACCGGCATACTTATGCATAGATGATTTTGAGAAATAAGCAAGAGATGCAGGGCGAATGCATCTTATTCTATCCACAGTTCAATTTTCCAAGTATAACGGATGTGACATTCTCTGAATATTGCGTGTTAAGCGCATTTTGCAGTTCTCTTTTCTGAAAATCTGTGTAAATCTGCGAAATCTAGAGTATTCGGAACTTAAAACTAATTCTAATTCCGAATACTCCTGCGGATAATTATTTTTGATGCGTTCGCTCTGGCAAGAGGTAGTGATGGAATACATAGTGAAGTTATTATTGATAAAATGTCTGCTCGGGTTTAGTCTGGTTTGCCTTCTTTGGACATTGGCATCACTTGAAGCCGATGCTCAAGGCGTTAATTATAAGGCTGGGCGGCTCCGTATCGGTATCGACTCTACCGGTAGAATCAACAGCCTCTTTGATTCTAAGCTCAAAAAAGACTACATGCTTCCTGGTTACAGTATGCCTCTACTTGTCCTTACGGTTAATGGGAACAAGATCAATCCTGTGAGTATGAGCGCAGACAAAGCTTCGGGTATCATGGCGCTTAACTATCCGGACAGCGTCGTGGCCAGGGTGGAAATAACGACCAAGCCAACCCATTTGGTGGCTCGTTTGATGGAAGTGTCCGGAGCTGCCCCTTCTATGATTGAATGGGGACCGATATATACCACGATCAAGCAGACAATTGGAGAAGTAATCGCGGTGGTGCGAGATGATTCCTATTCCATCGGGATACAGGCACTCAATGTGCAGACATCAGCCACTGCTGGGCCTGTCAAGGAAATCGGCAGCTTTGTTACAGGCGCTGCATATGATAAAGAGGGCGGAATTAGAGATTCTAAAATTGCAATATTTGGCTGTCAGGCAAAAGATGCGCTCAATTACATCGGCAAAATAGAAATCGCTGAAGGTCTGCCTCATCCGGTCCTGTCTGGTAAATGGATAAAGACCACCCCATCTGCTACAAACTCCTACCTTATATCCAGTTACACCGAACCAGCATTGGATTCTCATTTGAAGCTGACCAAAAAACTCGGTTTTAAATATCTATACCACCCGGATCCCTTCAAGTCCTGGGGGCATTTCGTCCTTAACACAACTGCATTTCCCGATGGAGATGCCAGCCTGAAACGATGCAGCCAGAGATCAGCCAAGCTTGGTATAGGCCTGGGATTCCATACCCTTACTGCCTTCATAACTAATAATGATGCCTATGTGACGCCGATACCCGATCCCAGGCTGGCGCGACTTGGTTCCAGCAAACTGAGTGCTTCGATAACGTCATCTTCTACGGAGATACCCCTGGCAGATAAAGAACCTTTCGCTGCCGTTCAAAACTGGGGATGGAACCGTCTGTTTGCCGTTATTGGCACAGAAATAGTCGAATACACCGGCGTTTCCGCCACAAACCCACCGACACTCACCGGATGCGTCCGGGGTGCACTCGGCACTACCAGCGCTCCTCATGTTAAGGATGCAGACATCGGTAGACTAGCAACTCATAACTATCAAACATTCTATCCCTCAATAGAAGGCGGTATGCTTGAAGAAATGACAGATAGGATTGTCCAGTTGGTCAATAACTGTGATATCAAACAAATCAGTTTTGATGGACTTGAAGGCCTGTGCGACTATGGTTATCCTAACTCCTACACCAGAAACCTGTTTGTAAAGCAATGCTACGATAAGTTCGACCATTATGTTATCAACGATGCCAGCAACCTTATGCATTTTCTATGGCACTACAACACCCGTATGAACTGGGGTGAGCCCTGGAACAAACCGATGCGAGAAACAAGTGCTGGAGACCGTTTTGGAAACCAGTCATACTTTTCCAGAAACCTTTTTCCACATATGTTAGGCTGGTTCCAATTTCGCACGGCTGGTGATGGCGTGGAAGCAACATCTCTTGATGGTGTAGAATGGATGCTCTCAAAAGCTGCCGGGTTTGACGCTGGTTTTGCACTTGTGAGCAGTCCGGAGATATTCGCGCAAAATGGTCAGGGCGACGTATGCGCAGCAGCCATAAAACGGTGGGAAAGAGCAAGGCTTGCTAATGCATTTTCCCAAGACCAGCGTGCCCGCTTGAGGTTGCAGAATAGCGAATGGCATCTTGAGGAAAACGGTAATAACAAGTGGAAATTATGGAGCCTCAAGTTTACGTCCGATCTAGTCTTTGCCGGCGCTTCAGGGACGATTGCGCACTGGAATGCAAACAATCCCTATAAAGCCCAGAACTCGCAATGCGTGATTCGAGTTGTTTCCGGTAGTGGAATAACAAACCCATCTATTGAAGCAAACGGAGAGAATATTACATTCCCAGTTGTCCTGCAAAAAGATCAGTATCTTGTTTGCGAGACCGACGGCAAAGCAAGAGTTTGCGATAAGAACTGGAACACCCTCCGCACACTATCGTCCAACAGCCACATGCCGCGTCTCTTGACAGGAGATAATGCTGTTTCTTTCACATGCATACAAACCGACGCAAAAGTGACAGTAACATTCAAGATGGCAAGCGAGCCAGAAGATGTAAAACATAGGTAGCAGTTAATTCTCAATAATCCGTGAGGAGCGTAATAGATAAGTGTTAATGTGTAATAGAGTGAATTTCCGTTCGCCCTGAGTAGCGCGAAGCGCGTATCGAAGGATGGACGGAAATTTACTCGCAAATACTCAGCAGTTACTAAATGAGTTACATCGACTTCAATACAGGCATCACGTGGTATAATATCGATAGAGGTGCATGATATGTCTGTAATCATTAAAGCGCATTATGATGGCAAAACGATTGTGCCGGATGAACCGGTCGATTTGCCTATCAATGAACCGTTGGAGTTTGAATTCCGTGTTTCGGAACCCAGACTCTCGGCTGATGAGATCAAACAACGAAAAGCGGCTCTGCGTCGCTTTGCTTCTCGCGCCGTTAAGGGAGTTAATATCCCAAATGAAGCTCTACGACGGGAAAACATGTACGAACCACCGCGCGGATTATGAGATACCTTGTTGACACCAATGTGCTCCTCCGGTGGTCATATGCCGACAGTCCCGAACACTCTATATGTACTCAAACAGTAGAAAGTATGCTGGACTGTGGAATGGATCTTTGCATTTGCGCCCAGGTGATGATTGAGTTCTGAGCCGTAGCCACGCGTCCGCTATCTGCTAATGGTCTCGGGTATACACCAAAGCTGGTTAGAGAGCAAATGACAGATTTACGGGGGATGTTCACCGTTCTCCCAGAACCGCCGGATATGGCAGACCGTTGGCAGGATGTTGCGGATAAATACTCTGTGCAGGGAAAGCAAGCTCACGACGCACGTATAACCGCACTGATGTTGGTGTATGGTCTCACCCGCATTCTTACATTTAATGTTAGCGATTTTGCCAGGTATTCTGATATCTCCGCTTTTACTCCACAAGATATTCTACATATGTAATTCGAACTCGTTATTGATAGTCTGATCAGACATAAGTCATTATATCTGACCAGACTATCAAGATTATTATCTCACATAAGGCGGTTGCCAGAGTTTACGGGCATCTTCAAGATTATACTTTACCAAAGCGCATCGCTCAAGTCCGAAAGCAATATGGATTGAACCATAGCGATCTGGATCAAGGCCTCCACGTTGCAGCAATTCCGCATCTCCTACACCACCAGAACCAACCTCCAACATACTATCTCGCCAGGATAAGTCGAACTCTTTACTTATCTGCATGAATGGGAATGAAGCTGTGCTGTCTCTGATATATGGTTTTGAGCCAGGTACGAGACAGGGCAGACAATTATTGACCGCATCAGTGAGTTGCTGCACTCCCAGTCCCTCACCAACCCAGTAAAGTTCTGCCTGATGAAAAATACCCAGAGCAGTTTCGGTTTCTGTCTTGACTACACGAAATACTCTACCTGCGGTTAGCCATTTGCAGGGCTTGCGTTCTCTGTTTACCCATAAGTCAACCAGTTGTGCATCCGTATCCGAACGCAGGATTCGCTGTTCATCTACCGAGTAGATGTGTTTGGAAATAGTCTCACTTGAAAGTGGTGAGACGTGCCGTGGTATAATCTCGTCAAAATGAATCACCTCAAAATCCGTAAAACACGCGCACATGGCTTGCCAAAGCTCATGTATAGGATGCCCCTTGATTTCTAGTGGCATCGGTTGGTTTAAAAGCATCTTGATTCTCTGAGGGAAATCGTCTGAAAGTGTATGGCTCTTCAATTCATCGCTGAACATTTTTAGCATCCTCTCTTTCAATCGGTTTCTCGACGAATGTAGGCGATTGTTCACCGTAGTGACTGGTAACTCGAGAAACTCTGATATATCGGATTGGGAGTAACCGTCAATGTAAAAGAGCGTGGTTACAGTGCACTCGTCAGGTGGAAGTGCGCGAACAGCCTCCAGGACCTTAGTTCGCAGGTCAGACCAGGCAGCAAGCTCCAGCGGATTTGGTTCGTCCGATGGCACTTCTGCAATCTGGTCCAGCCCTACCATCGGGAGATTGCGACGGCGCGTCTGCCGGTCGCAGTGTTTGAATATCACCCGCTTGAACCACGCCGGAAACGCTTGTGGATGCTGCAGGTCAGGCAAAGCATTCCACGCAGCTATAAACGCATCCTGTACGGCATCTTCAGCCAGATCAAACCTGCCAAGTATCGAGTATGCATAACCGAGTGCCATATTCTGAAACCTGCGTACGATCTGGCCAAACGCATCCATATCGCCGCCCTGCGCCTGTATAACCAGCAACCTAAGATCTTTCACACCAACTTCACTCCAATAAGAGGATCCTCTATATTATAGACCCGTTTTTACAGAGAATGCTTTTTTTGGTGATTATGGTGCATCTTCGGCAGTTCGAATACCGGAGAAACGGAAGAATTGGTGATGAAGGAAAAGTATCGAGTCATAACGCATGAGGATGACCAATGGTACCTGGAGAATTATCGCTATGTCTACAAGCGGGCTGTATCCTGGGGATGGGGACGATATATATAGACCTTACGCAATATCTTCGGCAGTTCCACTTCGTTCGACTACCGAAGAAACTCAGTGTATATCTGTAGGGAGGGACCCTTTGCGGTCGCCCAAAGGATTAAGCGGGAGGCTGCGGAGAGCCTCCCCTACGAATTCATTCTTCGCCCATTTCATCATTCATACTTTCCCTTCATCCCTTCCTGAAGTCTAAAGCCTGAAGTCTGAAGCCTTTCCCTTCACTCCCACCGCAACGCTTCAATCGGGTCTAGTTTTGAGGCTTTTCTGGCTGGGAAGCTGCCGAAGAAGATTCCTACGAAGGCTGAGAAACCGAAGGCCAGGGTTACTGATGCTGGTGAGACAGTGGTACTCCAGCCTGATATTTTGGATATAATAAAGGCTGCCAGCATCCCCAATAGAGTTCCAACGGTGCCGCCAAGCAGTGACAATACTAATGACTCAACCAGGAACTGGAACTGTATGTCCCGTCTTCTGGCGCCAAGGGCCATACGGATTCCTATTTCTCTGGTGCGTTCGGTGACGGATACCAGCATGATGTTCATGATACCGATTCCACCGACCAGCAGGGATACGCTGGCGATACCTCCTAGCAGCATTGTGAATATACTGGCTGCCTGGTCTGCCATCGCCATTATGTCTGCCTGGTTGCGGATATCAAAGTCATCCTCTGCATCCGGAGCCAGCCGGTGTGATTTTCGGAGGACATCACCAATTTCAATAACAGCCTGGTTCATCAGCTCCATTTTCTTTGCCTGGGCGCTGATTGAACGGACATATTGTAACCCAAATACCCTGCGCATAGCTGTAGTAACCGGAATAAATATCTGGTCGTCCGGGTCACCGAAGCTGCCTGCAGTTCCCTTAACAGCAGTAATCCCAATCACCTGGAACGGGATTCCCTTTATTGTTACCATCTTGCCAATAGGGGTGACTTCACCAAAGAGGTTAGTGACAACCGTGGGTCCGAGGACTGCAACTTTGCGGGAAGATTTGACATCACTATCAGAGAAGAAGCGTCCGTCCTGCACTTTATAGTTGCGGATACCCAGGTAGTCCGGGGTTGTCCCTAATATGGATGTGCTGGTGTTCTGGTTCTTATATTTTACCTGGGCATTACTCGATACTTCAGGTGCGGTTTTCTCTATGGACTCGCACGACTTGGATATTGCATCGACATCCTTTAGAGTGAGTGTCTGACTGCTTCCGAATCCACCCATTACTGCCCCGGTCCTCGACTGTCCTGACCTTATAATGAGCACATTGGTGCCCATCTGCTGGATGTTGCTCATCATCCTTTCACTCGCCCCTTTGGCGAGGGCAAGCATTGTAATGACTGCTGAAACACCTATGATGACGCCCAGCATAGTCAGTAGAGTACGCATCTTATTGGCCGCCAGACTCTCAAACGCGACCGCTATACTTTCCATCAGGCTCATAGATCTTCCTCCACAGGGAGTCCTTCCAGCGCATCAACCGCCATTTTGGACTTCTCAATCCGTTGGTCAGCCACAATATGACCATCGCGAAAACGTATAATACGCTGAGCATGGCTGGCGATATCTTCTTCATGGGTTACAATTATCACTGTTTTGCCTTCGGCGTGGAGTTCCTGGAATATAGCCATTATCTCCTCGCTGTTGCGCGTATCCAGATTACCTGTCGGTTCATCTGCCAGAATAATCACAGGGTTGCTGACCAGTGCCCTGGCTATGGCTACCCTCTGCTGTTGTCCACCTGACAGCTCACTTGGTTTGTGATCAACTCTGTCTCCCAATCCAACCCTGTCAAGAGCCTTTCTAGCCCTCTCCTCGGCATGCTTTCCATCAGGATTGTACAGCATAGGCAGCATTACCTGACGAAGAGCACTTCGCCTGGGGATCAGATTGAATGTTTGAAAAACAAACCCAATCTTGCGGTTGCGAATATCCGCCAGCTCATCTTCGTCCATACCTGCTACTTCGATATTATCCAGAGTATATGAGCCTTCACTGGTGCGGTCCAGGCAGCCGATGATATTCATAAATGTCGACTTGCCGGAGCCGGATGGCCCCATAATGGCAACGAACTCACCTTCGTTTATCGTCAGCGAAACACCCTTAAGAGCACGGACAGCGGCTTCGCCTGTCCCGTATGTTTTCCGCAGGTTTTCGACTACAATCACTTTGATTTCCTCTCGCTGTGCACATTGTATATGTTAATAAACCGAGTTGCAGGTTATGGAGGGCCTTTACTTCCAGTTATAACATTCTGTTTCGGGTGCGATTGCAAATCGCATCCGAGCGAAATAAGCTGGCCCCCCCAACTTGGGGACTCAAGATGACAGTCTGTTAGAACATGCCAGGGCCGTGGCCTCCACCGCCACTTCGGCTTGCACCGCCGCCCGAACGAGCACCGCCTCCACCTGGCCTTCCACCGCCCATGCCAGGAGGTCCGCCACCACCCATCTGTGGGACAACAGGTGCGGTGTCGATGATTGCAGTAACAACAGTATCACCTTCCTGAAGACCTTCTATAATCTCGGTCTGGTCAGCTCCTATAATACCTGTTTTAACTTTGCGTGTAACTTGTTTGTCTCCCTGCATGATAGTAACAGTAGGCCCGGCATCGGTCTCTTTGACTGCAGCGCTCGGGACCATTAGAGCCTGCTCTTTTTCATTGATGATGAAATCGCATGTCGCGTTCATTTCAGGTTTTAGTCGGCTGTCAGGATGAGCCACTTCAACAGTCACCGGAACTGTGGTGACATTCTGGGTTACAACGGCCTGTGGGGCGATCTTTGTAACTTTACCTGTAAACTGCTCACCTGGAAATGCGTCTACAGTTACGACTACTCTCTGTCCCATCTGGACCTGAGCTATATCGGTTTCATCAATGTTTACAAGGGCCATCATACGGGTGGTGTCGGCTATATCGACTATGGCAACTCCGGAACCGCTGCCTGAGAAAGATGACTTACCTCCTGTGACAATTGAGCCCTCTTCTACATATTTCATAACCACGACACCATCTCTGGGTGCGACTATAGTCGTGTAGCCAACTTGTGTTTGAGCATTCTTGACTGTTGCCGTAGACCGCTGTCTTGCAGCTTCAGCCTGGATTATATCCTGCTCTTTGATTGGTGCCTGATATGCCCCGGCTTTGGCCGTAGACAGATTTGCCTGTGCTTGTTTATATGCTGCTTTAGCTGCCGCGTAGTCTTGTGATTTCAATTCGATCTGGACGCTGTTTGCTTTGGCATTGTCGAGAGATGCTCTTGCCTGAGCAACCCTGGCTTCAGCGGACTTTAGGTCTTGGTCGCTCTCGCCCTGGACGGTATCCAGTTTGTTTTTTGCAGAAGCAAGCTGGGCTTGAGTCACTTCAGCTTGCTGCTCAGCTGCTTCCATTTGGCTTTTAGAAATAAACCCTTTTTCTAAAAGAGCCTGTTTACGTACCAAGTCGCTTTGAGCCTGGTCATGCGAGGCTTTGGCTTGATCATATGATGCCTTGGCTGAAGCCAGTTTTTGAGGAATAAGTGCGGTTTTTGTTTGGCTGAGGTTAGCCAGTGCTGAGTCCAGGTTGCTCTGAGCCTCACTAATACTTGCTTTGGTCAGGATAGGCTGCACTTTTGCTTGTTTTTGGGCTTGTAAAAGCCTCTGCCTGCTGGATTCCAACGCCTGCTGTGCCGCTTCTATGCTGGCAGCGGTCTGCTTGATCTGCATACCCAGACTCTGACGGCTCTGTTCCACTTTAGCATTAGAACTCCTCAGGTCAGCCATAGACTGTTGAAGGTTTGAAACCGAATCCGATGGGTCGATTTTAGCGATCAATTGGCCAGCACGAACCCTGTCTCCTTCGTCTACAGCCAGCTTTACTATCTGCCCTCCGACGTTGGACTTAACCTGGACAGTTGTTACTGGCTGCAGGACTCCATTGGCGGAAACGCTTGCAATAATCGGGCCTCTGGTAACTGTGGCTGTGCGGATAATGGGCTGATTGCCTTTGGGCCTGCCAAATTGATACCACATAACTCCACCGATAATCACAAGGGCTATTATGGAATAGCGCATTATTGCTGACTTTTTTGATTTGCTTATTTTGCTTACCATCTTGAGCTCCTATTTACCCAATGCATATTCCAGCTGAGCAACGGCAATATAATAATCGTATCTGGCCTGCACCAGACTACTTTGGGCTGATACTAATTGGGCTTCGGCATTCAACATGTCCAGAGTTATAGCGAGTCCCTGTCCGTACTTTTCAATCTGAACATCCAGGTTCTTGCGGGATGCATCATAACTGGATTGAGCTGCCCTGATCCGGTCTTTCGCGTCATTTACGCCAAGCACAGCATCTTCAACCTGTGCATGTATTTGACGTGTCAGCTCATTGACTTGCTCCTGGGAGTTTGCCTGTGTAGCTTTGGCTTCGTCGAGGGCTGCGCGGTTTGCTCCACCATCGAATGCATCAAAGACTATACTGCCCACTATCTGTCCACCTGTCTGTGAAAACCCACCAGAGAGGCTTTTGGAATATCCCCCGGTGATTACAGGTCTGGGATATATAGAAATCCTAGCCGTTTTAACCGAGGTTTTAGCAGCGCCAACGCTAGCTTGAGCCTGCTGCAGGTCGGGACGGGATTTAATTGCTGTATCGAGTAGAGTGTTTGTAGGTTCCAGATCGGATAGAGGCGCGTCCTGAACAGCTTGAATGTCAAACTCAGCTTTTGGTGCAAGACCCATAGCGCTCTGGAGCTTAATCAGGGAGGTTCGTACATTTCTGCGAGCTGAGAGCAGGTCAACCTGTGCACTTGCTAACTGGGCTTCGACTGGGAGGACATCGACTTGTGCTGCATCGCCAAGTTTAGCCCTGGATTCTATCTGACTTCGCAGTTCTTCATTATATTTTACGTTGGCCTCTGAAACTTCCGCCAGTCGTTTGGAACGAAGAACTGTGTAATAACTCTGAGTTACATCAAATGTTACAGTCTGGAGAGTGCGGTCAAGTGCATGGAGTCTTAGCTGCACACCATACCTGGCGCCTTCAACACTGGCTTCTCTAAGTCCACCATCGTAGATGTTCTGGTCAATCGAGATAGCTGTGCCTGTTGTACTGCGGCTTAAAACTCCTTCATCTCCAATGGCGAATGTATTGTTCTGAATGGAGACTTGTGGAAGATACGCGGAATTCTTCTGTGTCAAGTTCTTTTTTGCAATTATAATGTTGTTGCCGGCGGTTATTACATCGGTTTGGCCCTTTCGGGCGATTTCTATGCATTGTGCTAGTGAAAGCGGCTCTGCTTTTACGGTTTCTTGAGCAGTGACGCAAATACTGGAAAACACAACAGCAACAGCGACGACAGCACTCAACATCAGTTTTGGTTTCTTGAACATATTGATTCTCCTTAGGATACTGTAAATCTGTAGGTAAATATCAACTGCTTCTCCTGTGTATATGCAGGGAGCAGGTCTGTGATTGTCTGTTGATCAAGTTTTAAGCGCTATCTATTGTCCCCAGCGTGACTCTGTTTGAATCAGCTGTCAACTTCCCGGATTGTCTTTCGCAGCGAATGCTCCACGTATCAGGTCCATTGCCAATGTTATTACTGCACGTTCACTGGCGGTAAAAGATGTCAATTTATCAGCCATAATCCGTATTGTTATGTTCTCAACTTCGTCCATTGCAGTTTTACCCTCTTTAGTGACAGCCAGGACTAGTTTGCGTCTGTCTTCAACATCAGCCTTTCTTACAACATAACCACGCTCAACCAGGGATTCTATCATTCTGGAGGCTGATGATAGTGTCGTTCCAAGTCGTTCCGACACATCTGAGAGTGATGGCATCTGAGAATCCAGTATTATGCTCATCGACCTGAACTGTTGTACAGACAGGAATACACCGGAATTCTTGTCCATCTCTGTATGGATGTTGCGCATGATCAGGTGAACAGTATCCATGATATGAGCGGCACAATTTCTTTTATCGTCTTCAGGCATTGGGTTCTCCTAATAATATTGCGTTATGCAATAGTTGTGTAATGCAATTATAACATGCTGCAACAGTCGAAAGCAATAGTGAAATAACTTGCAAAATGATAATTATTAGTAAAGGTTGTCCGTTTCACTGCCGATACTATTAATGAGAATATACTAACGCGCGACAAGTATTTCCAGAACCTATACAGGAGGAAGACAATGAGTATAAGTAGTATTTCCGACAATTCAGTACTCTCTAGATACAACATTAACGTAAACAGCACAAACTCCGTAAGTTCCGTTTCTGCCACTGAGACGGATACCGGTAGTGCAGCAGGTATCGCCGGGCTTCAAGCGATGAGTGTTGACTCTGCAAGCATCTCAAAACCAGGTGACCTTATGGCCAAGCTGCAGAAACTCAAAGAGACAGACCCCGAAAAGTTCAAAGAGGTCTGTACCAGCATTGCAGAAAAACTCAATTCTGCAGCGGAATCATCTGGAGACTCAAAGCTCTCAGAGTTGGCTGACAAGTTCACTGACGTAGCTAACGGTGGTGATATATCGCAACTTGCTCCACCAAAACCACCTCAGAAACCCATGGAGAGCGGCTATAGCCAGGACAACCAGTCATCTATAGCTAATATGGGACAAAACGGCGGTAAAAACGGCATGAAAGAGATCATGGACAGCATTTTTGCTGAAGTCGACGAAGCCCTGGCTGCCTGATCCATTCATTTACCAAACATCACTTTGTTCGGCGGTATGGGTAATATAAATACCTCGGACTAATGCCAACAGTAACCACTATCGTTTCACCTGTAAGCCGCTTCATAGGGTCGGATAGAACACCATCCGGCCCACTAGATATTATCCCAGTATTTCACTCAGCTTTATAGACGTTCTATTTGATCTTCAGTTTCATACGAAATATCAACTATGTATATGCGTCATCTGTCATCGTTAAGAACCGTGTCATCCTGAAGTAGTGTGTCATCCTGAAGTACTTTGTCATCCTGAAGTACTTTGTCATCCTGAAGTATGAAGGATCTGCTTTTTGGATTATTCAAACTGAGTAGTCTGATAGCATACCAACAGCAGATCCTTCATACTTCAGGATGACAAAGTTGCCAATTATGACAAAGTATTTCAGGATGACACGTTTTCTATTTCTTCTCAATCACCATAAGTCTGGAGTAAAGTGCCGGGACTGTAGTAGTCAGTTTACCGTTATCCACGGTTGAGTCCTCGTCTACCCAGGCGTCTGTGACTTTAGACCCCAGCTTTTTGAATGCACTCAGGTCCAGGGTTACCGTCTGCGGAGTGTCGTTCATGTAATTGGATATTACTACTACCAGGACTTTAGGAGTCTCATAGTAGCTGGTGTTGATAAGAGAGTTGTCTTTCGGAATGCGTTTGTCTGAAATATAGTAGGGGACAAAGGTGTCCGCTGACAGGTTGTATTTGTCATAAAGAGCCCACATCCGTTTGCTCTTGTCCAGCCAGTCCTTGCCTCCACCAATCAGAAGTCGCACATAAGCATCCACCAGCAGGCTCTGTGCCCAGCATATTCTGATGTCAGGTTCAGGACGACGCAGCATATCGCAAGGGACTCCATAGAGTTTACCATTCATCATAACCCTCAGGGATTCCTGGTTAGTGCGGGCGTATCTGGGTTCAAACAGATGAGCAGCTTCTCCTGTCCAATATGCTGAGATAAGTCCCATTATCGGGGGCACCGGCCCGCTCATGTGATGGTCGATAATAAAGCCGGGGTCTTTCTTTATTCCTTCTGAATAGATTATCTCACCCATCCGTCGCTTATTGAGCACATCAAGCGTAAAAATCGTCCGACCATATGGGTCAACTACCCCACACCCGTGTTTGCGGTTTGCACAGCCTCCTGCAAGCAGAGTGCCATCGAAATACACCCCGTTCAAGTCGTAGCGTTTCACAGCTTCATTCAGTCCGGTAACAAAATGGTCACCCCATATGGAGTTGTAACAAACGTTATATGCTCGCTGATCAGCATCTCCCTGCCTGTAGAAGTAATACGGGTTGAAACCATCGTTCGGATAACCGTTGGGCTCGCTCATTACAATGTCGTGATACAGTGCAAACTCCGGGATCTTGTTGGATATCAGGAATCCAAAGTAGAAGATTGTCTTGATGCCCTTTTCATGCGAAGCAGCAGTATACTTTTTCAGATGAGGTTCGTTGCATCCACCCTTCCAGTAGTTCTCAAACTCCGTCCAGTTTTCATGGCAGTATTCGATAGTCGCGCCTGCATCTTTCAATTCGTCGAAGAAGTTGACCATTTTCCCTGTAGCCGGATCTTTGTGCTTCTCATAAGCTGTCGGCCAGAAGCAACTGTCCACGCGGTAGTATTTGTGAAAATTGTTAGGATATGAACGAATAGGAAATGGCTCTATGCCGAATGCGAACTTGATCTTACGGGTCTTCCAGCGGGTCTTGCCATCGCTGATATGCATCGTCATCTCAGCTTTTCCGTTGCCACGGTTCAGTAGTGTGTATGTATGGTCGTAGTTAGATAAATTCCACCCGACAGGTCCTTCGCTGCAGAAACCTACACCCCTGAATTTCTGGTCTGTATCGGTTGCAAGATATGCGTATGGGCTTAGAGGGATATCAACTGACTCCCCATCGTTCATGACTCGTCCGTAAGGCAGGTATTTCTTGTCATAACCAGGGCCTTTCATATCAGTTGGAGCACCGATATCTGTGATTTTGGCTTTAGCGAATAATTCGTCGTAAAGGACCGAATCGTGACCCATCAGGACATCTTTATCCAGTTTGAGTGGGGCGACTATATCAAGCGGACCATACCCAAATTCCTTGGCAGATTCAAGGGTAACATTGTACCAAACAAAGCCGTCATACCGGTGGTCTGCTGTAATAGTCAGTGTCTTGTCGCCCACTTTTCTTGTCATCACAGCCATGAACTGATTCTTGTTCTGCTTGATGATCTTCATTTTACCGGTAAGAGGGATATCCTGCCCGTCGAATCTAATAGAGATCGGACGGTCGAGGACCTGGAAGTTATTTACTGTTATTTGCCGGGGCAGGATACTGCCATTCAGGTCGTATGTAGTCAAGGCAGCCTTTATATTGCGGCCATCGAACTTGACGGGTTTGTAATAGCGGGAGACATCGATATTGGCTACATCGTATTTTATCTTTTCAGGCTGAAATGTGTAGACCTTGTTGGTAATCTTTGCGAACACACTGCCGTTTGCTTTAACGAATGTGTAGTCAAACTTGTGGTCCCCGGTTTTCCACTTGCGCATATCTATCTTGTGTTTTGGAAGATCAACCATCTTAGCGTCGATCAGTTTCTTTCCGTCTACTGAAAGAGATACACGGTCAACCAGGCTGGCTAACACATTAGCATTCAATATACGGACTGTGAAAGTGGCTGGATCAAGGGCTTTGATGTCAGGAACAGGCAATACGCCGTTTTTGATTTCGGATTTATATTCAACGATTCCCTTGACCCCGAGATCGACCTGTGTCAGCTTGGTCATACCCAGTGTTGCTTTACGGGTTATGCTCTTTGATCCTCCAGCCGGGATGACAACTCTGGCTTCGGGAGTGTCGATTGATACATCGCTGGTTGTCGGATTCTTAAGCGTGTAGTCAGCAGACAGTGTCCCTTTGCCGGTGGCATCATAGGTTAGGCCGCTCAGTCTGGCATTCTCTGCATATGGTAGAGTATTCGACAGCGTCCAGTTGCCGAATAGGGACAGATCAAAGAAGCTCAGCGGAACATCCAACCATGTAATGTAAGATGTATTGCCGGGTTCGTTACTCATTGTGGCTACCCGACCACGGATTGTATTCCCCTTTGCCAGATTAAAACCCATGTCTGAGAATGGTATGCTGATATCTACCTGCCAGTCGGTAGGGTTGATCTTAACAGAATACACCGGGTGTCCGGTCCAGCCCAGGTCCCTGTTCATAAGCGCCGTACCGTTTTCATCGTACAACTGCCCAACTGCGTTCACCATGTAATGGAAGAACTGCCCGCTGCCGTAGGGCTGCAGCATCACTTCCACCATGTCATTGTCCCATAGTTGTCCATCACGCTCATTAATGCCTGTAGGCTTGTATTTGGATTTAATAGGAATAGTGAAGTGGAAATTTATATTGGTGTCGGTGTAGTTGACCAGGCACGAAGCCTGCACAGCTATAGCCGGAGCCTGTCTGGAATAGTCAAAAAACATAGGAACCTGTGCCCAGCCTGATGAGGCATTCGGAACAACCATGCCGGCTACAGGTTGGAATGGTTCTTCAGCGTAGCAGAATACTGATGTACATAATAGAGTGATAAGTAAGGCAACTGTATATGAAATCCTTATCATTACAATGTATGCTCCTCATAATAAATCAACGTTTTGGTTATTTGCTCTTGAATTATACCACTCAGTCTGTCTGGCTCAAAGTGTTGCTATCTGATGGCATGCTTAACGCGATATGTTCACATCATAACTTAGTTGACATACTAATGATTCATCGTGACGAACACAGATCGCAGATGAATACTATGTATGCAAAGGTGTTTGCGTGCTACAAGTAATTGCTCCAAAGTAACCATATTGACATGCCATTGTAAGCATGTTACAGTTTTGTGGAATGTATTCTTAGGAATGCCACGCACTGCCATATAAGTTCGTATATAAGACGTTGCTATGGTAGTGGTGTGTGTAATGTAACCAAAGAATGCAAATATTTAAGGAGTATTATATGAGGTCAAAAAAGGGTTTCACACTTATTGAGCTGCTCGTGGTTATTGCTATAATAGCCATTCTGGCAGCCATTCTCTTCCCGGTCTTTGCCAAAGCCCGTGAAAAAGCCAGACAAACAGCTTGCACATCAAATGGTAAGCAGATCAGTCTTGCTATGACTATGTACATGGCTGACTACGATCAGATTGTTGGAACATGGTTTGGTTCCGTGCCGCAGTTTGACCAGGTCGCATGCTTAACTCCTTATATCAAGAATGAACAGATCTGGCTGTGTCCAAGCGGTCCGTACAGAAGTGTTGATGATTATAATGGTGCTTGCGTGCGTCCAAACCATACTGTATATGCTTTTGATGTAGCATTACTTGGTTTGCCTGAGACAAGACTTGATAATCCCAGCGGCACTATATTGATGGCCGAAAGAGACCAGGGATGTAACTACATGTTCTCTTGTGATTCTTGCCATGGCTACAGTGACACAGTTAATTCTATGGTTGCCTATCACAGTGATGGATGTATTGCTGGATTTGTAGATGGTCATGCCAAATGGATGAAGACCACCCAGTTCAACAATCCTGCACTCTGGAAACGCACCCGAGGTTAGTATCTACTTAGCAATATGCATTGGTCTGCATTTATCCTTTTGCTTTGTAATGAGTTAAAGAGTATCTAATCATGACTAATGTTTTCTGAGCCATATGAGTTTCGGATACACTGTTATCCGGAACTCATTTTTGAATTTACGAGAATCAACCACTTCGATAGATATGAACATGCAGACACAACATGCGTTATGCTAGCTGTTTACTTAAAGTATGTAGCAATTAGTGAATATGATATGTGTTAAACAGTAGAATAATATGTGGTCTGTATGGATTCCTTGTTGACAATTAAGAGCTTAGAATATTATACAAGACATTTATATAAATTCGTTCATAAGTTGTTGACTTATCACTTTTTGCATGCTACAGTTTGGACAATGGTACAGAGATGCCTGTTTTGAGGACTAGCAATACCGTATTCGTGGGGAACCGAATGGCAGGTAAGGTGCTAATCTCACACAAAATATATCAACAAGGAGGACTGTATGAATTCACAGCGTAAAGGTTTTACACTAATTGAACTGCTTGTAGTAATAGCGATAATCGCAATACTGGCAGCGATTCTCTTCCCGGTATTTGCGAAAGCAAGAGAAAAAGCACGCCAGACCGCTTGTTTATCTAACGGCAAGCAGATATCGTTAGCCATGACTATGTATATGGCTGACTATGACCAGATTATTGGAACATGGTTTGGAACTGTTCCTCAATTCGACCAGGTTACAACTCTGACACCTTACATCAAAAACACGCAGGTATGGATTTGTCCCAGCGGACCGTATCGGGATATTCCAGCTATGGCTGGGACATGTCGCCCAAACCACACTATATATGCTTTTGATGTCGCTTTACTCGGTATGCCGGAAACAATAGTTAAAAATCCTGGAAGTTGCATACTGATGGCGGAATCAGACCGAGCATGTAACTACATATTCTCCTGTGATGGATGCCATGGCTACTCAGATACTATTGCCACAATAGGCACATTTCATAATGGAGGATGTACGGCCGGATTCGTAGACGGTCATTCCAAGTGGTATAAAAAAGAAGCATTTGACAACAAGTCTCTCTGGCAAATAACACGTGGCTGACCGGTACCGTTTTACACATTACTTGCCGTGATTGTTTGGTCAACTCCAGGAATAGGGATTGCTGGTTCAGATTGAATTGATATAAGTCGTATGCATGAGTTCCGGAATGCTGTTTATTCCGGAACTCGTTTTGTTTTGTGTTTCATATTGATGCTTCAAAATTGACATTGGACCCTTTTGGATGCTATAGTACCGACGGTAAGTATGAGGCTAACAGGCCTTAAATAGATGAGAATGACCACGTCGTTTTCAAGGAGAATGCACGATTGTTGGAACCGGATATGCAGGTATCGAAGGTTAAGACTGTAGTTGACTTGGCCGATAAACATCATTTAGCTGAGCTGACTGTTACTGAGGGTGATCTCACCATAACCGTCAGGCGTGCAGGCCCACCTCAGGTTACTCAGGTTGTCCCTGTCGCTGGCGTTCACCACGTTGAAGAGTATGAAGAGACTGAGCTGGCTGACATTGTCGAAGAAACTGTTGCCATCGATGAAGATATACACGAAATAGTTGCCCCGCTGGTTGGTGTCTTCTACAGGGCGCCGAGTCCGGATTCACCTAATTTCGTGGAAGTGGGCGATGTTGTTGAAATAGGCCAGGAAGTCGGCCTCATAGAAGCAATGAAGGTATTTAGCCCGGTCCCCAGCGAAGTAGCCGGCCAGATAGTTGAGATACCAGTTAACGGTGGTCAGCTAGTGCATCAGGGTGATGTCCTTGTGCGTATCCGTTTGACTACCTGATTCGTGCCCTCCAAAGGCCGTTTGTAATTCGGGGTTCTACCCCTCCCTCTACCACTAAAAAATATCCCAGGAGCTGCCAGGTTGAAGAATGTAGTTAATGTAGGAGTTATAGGGTTTGGAATTGTAGGCGCGGGTGCTGTACAGATCCTTCAGCAGAACCGCGAGTCCATCAAGCGCAAAGTCGGGTGCGATATACAGGTCACACGCATTGCCGATCTGGACATAACTACCCCGCGACCGGTGCAGGTAGACCCTTCCATTTTAACTACAGACGCCAGGTCGATTATTAACGATCCGGATATTGATATTGTTGTGGAGACAATTGGCGGACTCAAACCGGCGGGAGATTTCATCCGGGACGCTCTGCGCAATGGTAAGCACGTAGTTACAGCCAACAAAGAGCTTATTGCAAAAGAAGGCATTACGATACTGCCTTTAGCCGAAGAAAAGGGCTGCGATTTTGCATTCGAAGCCAGCGTGGGTGGGGGAATACCTATTATAGGCCCTATGAAAACATCCCTGGCAGGCAATGAGATACTTGAGCTTAAAGGCATTGTCAACGGCACCACCAACTATATCCTCACACGCATGCGTGACGAAGGACTCAGCTATGGCGATGTCCTGAAAGATGCTCAGAGCAAAGGATATGCCGAAGCCAATCCGTCAGCTGATGTCGATGGTCATGATGCCGCATACAAGCTTTCTATACTTGCTTCCATAGCATTTACCAGCAGAGTAGATGTAAACCAGGTCTACCGCGAGGGAATAACTGGAGTTACTGCACAGGATATGAAATATGCTGAGCAGTTAGGCTACAAAGTTAAGCTCCTTGCGATTGCAAAGCTGATCGATGGCGGGATCTCTGCCAGAGTGCATCCTGCATTTGTCCCGGCTACTCATCCATTGGCTGCTGTTGACGGTGTGTTCAATGGGATATTCATCCGGGGTGATGCAGTCGGCGATGTGATGTTCTACGGACCGGGAGCTGGTTCAATGGCTGCAGGCAGCGCCGTAGTTGGCGACGTTATAGATATCGCCCGCAACATCAGGTTCGGATGCACATCCCGTGTCAGTTGCACATGTTTTGACGAGAGACCGGCATTAGGCGCTGAGAGCGTTTCATGCCGCAACTATATAAGAATTATTACAGAAGACAAACCCAGAGTGCTTGCTTCGATTGCCGGTAAGTTTGCAGACGCCAATGTCAGTATCGAATCAGTCCTGCAGACCGTGCTCCCAAGCTCAGATGCCGAGATAGTCTGGTTGACACATACATCAGCCGAACTCTCCGTGCGCGCAGCATTGGAAGCAATAAAAGAACTGCCTGTAGTCAAAGAGATTGCCAGTTGGATTAGAGTAGAGGATTAAGGATAACTGATATGAGCTGCGATTGTTACAAGAGGCTTCCCCTCATAGAAAGATACCGCGAATATTTACCGCTGACGGATTCAACCCCGATTATTTCCCTGATGGAAGGGTACACGCCGCTGGTCCGCTGCGATAGACTGGCAGCTAAAATCAGCGACAAGATCACGCTGTATGTGAAGTTTGAGGGTATGAACCCGACCGGTAGTTTCAAAGACCGTGGTATGACTATGGCCATAAGCAAGGCTGTAGAAGCCGGAAGCAAAGCCACTATCTGCGCTTCCACCGGCAATACCGCCGCCTCCGCTGCTGCATATTCTGCAAGAGCTGGCCTGGTCTGCGCTGTAATTCTGCCTCAGGGTGAAGTTGCATTAGGTAAGGTCAGTCAGTCAATGATGCACGGTGCAAAGGTTATCGCTGTAGAAGGCAACTTTGACGACGCACTGCGAATTGTCCGCGAGATCGATGAGCAGTTCCCCATAACCATGGTCAACTCTTTGAACCCATACAGAATAGCCGGACAGATGACCGGATCATTCGAGATCTGTGATGACCTTGGGCATGCTCCCACTTTCCACGCTATTCCAGTTGGTAACGCTGGGAACATAACAGCATATTGGGCTGGATACAATAGATACATGGAAGCTGGTAAAATCGATTACAAGCCGAGAATGCTTGGATTCCAGGCTGCGAAGTCTGCTCCGATTGTTGATGGACACGTTATCGATGAGCCTGAGACCATTGCAACAGCTATCCGCATCGGCAACCCGGCAAGCTGGAAACAGGCTGAAGCTGCCAGGGATGAGTCCGGTGGAGTCATAGAGAAAGTTACCGACGAAGAGATCACCGAAGCCCAGAAACTGCTTGCAGCAACTGAAGGCGTTTTCTGTGAGCCTGCCAGCGCCGCTTCAGTTGCAGGTATCATTAAGAAGGCCAAAGCAGGTTTCTTCACCGAGAAGTGTGAGATTGTCTGCATACTGACCGGACACGGACTCAAAGACACCAAACGCGCAATTGAAATTTGTTCACCAGTTATAGAAACACCCGCCGATGTTCAGGCGGTTGCCAGGGAGATGAACCTACTATGATCGTGCTAAATACCGAAATCAACGGCATCAAAAAACACGCTCAAGGCAAAGTCAGAGACGTATATGACCTTGGGGATTCCTACCTGATGATCGCCACCGATCGCCTCTCTGCGTTTGATGTGGTGCTTCCGACGGGTATACCAGACAAGGGTAAGGTTCTTACTCAGATATCCCTGTTCTGGTTTGAAATGACCACCGGGATTATCGACAATCACGTGATTTCAGCGGACATCAAAGTCATTATCGAAAAACTGGGCAAGTGTGGGGTATCCAATCCAGCTCAGTATGAAGAGATGCTGGACGGACGCTCAATGATCGTGGTCAAAGCTGAACCTACACCGATTGAGTGTGTAGTGAGAGGCTACCTTGCTGGTTCTGCATGGAAAGAGTATTCAGCTCTGCGCAAAGCATCCTCCGGAGGGCCGATTGTCCTTCATGGAGTAGAGCTGCCTGCAGACATGGTTGAATCTCAAAAAATGCCGGAACCGGTGTTTACACCTTCTACCAAAGAGTCCAGTGGGCACGACATCAATATTAGTGCAGAACGGGCACGGGAGATCGTTGGAGAAGATATAGGAACTCAGCTGGAAGCAGCCAGCCTTGCAGTTTATAAGTCTGCTTCAGAGTATGCTGCTGAACGCGGGATTATAATCTGCGACACCAAGTTTGAGTTCGGAATGTATAATGGCAGCTTGATCATAATTGATGAAGTCCTTACGCCGGATTCATCCCGATTCTGGTCTGCATCGGACTATGAGCCAGGCAGGAGCCAGGCATCGTTCGATAAGCAGTTTGTGCGTGATTATTTATTGACCCTTGATTGGGATCAGACCTATCCTGGTCCTGTGCTCCCGGATGAGATTGCCGATAAGACGGCTGAAAAATACCGTGAAGCATACAAACTTGTTGTTGGTAAGGAACTACCGTAGTGAAACACTTTCTGATCATATTCGATGGAATGGCTGATGAGCCGCTGAAGGAACTGGATGGCAAGACGCCGATGCAGGTCGCGCGTAAACCGTTCATGAATGCCCTCGCAGAACAGGGGATGGTTGGCGCAGCCAATACAACCCCGGAAGGCATGTCTCCCGGCAGCGATGTCACCAATATGGGAATCCTCGGATATGACCCGAAGCTTTACTATACAGGTCGCGCGGCTATCGAAGCCGCCAGCCTGCAAGTTCCAATGGAGCCGACAGACGTAGCATTTCGGACGAACCTGGTAAGTAGCGATGGAGAGACTATGATCGACTCCAGCGCCGGGCATATTACAACCGAAGAAGCATGGCCGCTGATTGAGCTCATACGAGAAAAACTCTCTACTAACCGGATCAGGTTTTATCCTGGAGTCAGTTACAGGCATCTGATGGTTTGGGGAGATGGGTCGATGAATGTTCACCTGACTGCCCCCTATAAGTTCCATGGAAAACCGCTCAATGAGCACCTGCCTGAGGGTGATAATGCTGATCAGATGACCTCTATGATTTATGACTCATTTGAGATTCTGGACAACCACCCGATCAACAAGCGCAGACGTGACCAGGGGCTGAATCCTGCCAATATGATCTGGTTCTGGGCTGAAGGCACGATGCCGAACATGCCCAGTTTCCTGCGCAAAACCGGCTACTCAGGAGCCGTTGTAGCTGCTGTTGACCTTATCAAAGGCTTGGGCCGTATGGTTGGACTGGAAGTGATGGATGTTCCCGGAGCAACCGGATACATTGATACGAACTTCCTCGGAAAAGGCAGCTATGCAGTCGATGCAGCAGACAGGCACGATTTTGTCTGGGTGCATGTAGAAGCAGCTGACGAAGCCGGACACGAGCAGGACATAGACAAGAAGATCAAAGCCATTGAAGACATGGACGAAAAAGTCCTGGGCACGATCCTGCACGGAATGAAGCGCAAAGGTTACGATTTCAGGATTCTCCTGATGCCTGACCATCCGACGCCGATTGCCACTGGATCCCATTCATCTGACCTGGTACCGTTCCTGGTATACGACTCAACGGCAATCAAGCGCAACATTCTACCATACGATGAACGAGCAGTCCCAGAAACCAAAACCATTATAGAGTTCGCACCGGATCTGATTAATATACTGCTAGATAACAATTGAGTCTGTCAGTAAATTAACCAACCCTATAGCTTAGTACTAGCTAATTCCCCCTTGGAGAAGGGGGTTAGGGGGGATTGATTCCCTTCTTCTTCTCCCTGCAGATGGGAATTTGGCTTGGTGCTTCGATTTTCAATTGTGCAGAATGAGATCAATCCCCCTAACCCCCTTCTCCAAGGGGGAATTAGGTGAGTGCTCCTCCCCAAGGGGGAATTAGCGTGGTTGATACTCGCGAGACTGACCGTTAAACCGACAGGGGCGCTTACATGCGTGGATCCAAAAAGCATATTGATCTCCTTGCATGTGCAAAGAGGTTAAGAGTCTTCGCTCCTGGTGATGTTGTTCTGGCTGCAGTCTCTGGTGGCGCTGACAGCGTTGCTATGCTCCACTCCTTGATTGCCTATTCCAAAGAAATCGGTTTCACTCTACAAGTCTGCCACATAAACCACATGATCCGTCAGACTGCGTGCAATGATGAAGCCTTTGTCGTCGATTTGTGCAGCCAGTTTGATATCCCCTGTGTAGTTCGAAAAGTCGATGTTCCCGGAATGGTCGTTGATGGTGGTGGAATCGAAGAAGCAGCCAGGAATGCACGATATGCTGCGCTGGAGCAGGTTGCAGATGAAATCGGAGCGCGTTGGATTGCAGTCGCGCACACAGCGGATGATGTTGCAGAGACTCTTCTTTTGAATATAATCCGCGGGACCGGAATTGATGGATTGGGTTCGATAAAACCTATCAGGGGGCGGATAATCCGTCCGGTTTTGGATGCTACTCGCACGGAAGTCGAAGAATACATGGAGCAAAACGGGATCAGTTTCGTTGTAGATGAGACCAATACCGACATTTCATACTCCCGCAACCGGATCAGGCATGAACTTATCCCTTACCTCCAGACCCATTTCAATCCATCTGTTAAGCAAGCATTGAAGCGGTTATCTATTACCGCCGGAGATGCCTATTCCCTGATTTCAGATCAGAGCAATGAAGCCAGAAAAAGCCTCGGGGCAGGGGAAGATCTCAGCGTATCAGTTTTCCAGGGCTTACCCAAAGCGGTCAAATATCAAGTCATACGTGAAGAAATCACCAGAGCCAAAGGTGATCCACTGGATATCGAATTCGAACAGATTCAACGGATTGTAGACGCACTCGACGCAGATATGGGTTTCCACATCACTCTTCCTGGTGGAGTTATGGAGGTTGTCCGAAAGCATGAATCATTCTGCTTCCGAACAGTCCACGCTCCGGAACAGGAGAAATGGTCAATCGAACTACCGGTCCCAGGCACAATAACCATTCCCAATTCAACTCAGACAATTTCATCCAGAATAATTGAGCGCCCGAAATCGTTGAAAGTGCCTCTCTCTACAGCTCTGCTTGATCCGAATCGTATAAAAGGCCAACTAATAATCCGCTGCCCCCAGCCCGGAGACCGCATCGTCCCCTTCGGTATGAAAGGCTCTAAAAAACTCCAGGACATCTTCGTAGACGCCCACATCCCAGCCAGAAAGCGCCCCAACTGGCCAATAATAACAGACACCGAAAAAATCCTCTGGCTCCCCAACCTGGTAACATCAGACCAGTCAGCAGTCCTGCAAACCACCCAAACCATAATAGAACTCACAACTTGTCATCCTGAAGAATGAAGGATCTGCTTTTACGTTATTTACAAGAAAAGCAGATCCTTCATACTTCAGGATGACATTGTGCAGGACTCGCTCGGGTGCAATTTGCAATTGCACCCGAGCGGGGGATACATTTTTAATTTCGCGTGTTTAGCGTATTTTGCGGTTCTCCCTTAAAAATCTGCGTAAATCTGTGTAATCTGCGGATGATTATTCCCTAGCAGGTTGCCGGAATCCCCAAATTTCGTGAAATATGATATCCTAATGCAAAGAGAATTATACCCGGGGGAAGAATTGGCATATGAAAGCTAATATTATGGGAGTTTTGCAGCGGATTGGTAAATCGCTGATGATGCCTATCGCTGTGCTGCCTGCAGCGGCGCTGCTTTTGCGTTTTGGTGAGCTTATTCAATCACAGGCACCGACAGGCCTCATTCACACCATTGGTTTTGTCATGATGAAGGGTGGGGGAGCAGTTTTTGACAACCTGCCTCTCATTTTCTCCATCGGTGTAGCTATAGGTTTTGCAGCAGATGCTGGTGTTGCCGGACTCGCGGCTCTGACTGGTTATCTCGTCATGACCAAGACCATTGAAGCCGTACATCCAGGACTAAACCCCGGTGATCCATCAACTGTGAACATGGGTGTTCTCGGTGGTTTGCTTATGGGTCTGGTTGCAGCAAGCCTCTATAATAAATACCACCGGATTAGACTTCCTCGGGCGCTTGGGTTCTTCGGCGGTAAGCGGTTTGTTCCTATAGTAACTTCATTTGCGGCTCTTGGCATTGGGCTTCTGGCTTCATGGATATGGCCGTATGTTCAGGATGCTATTCAGGCTGGCGGCAACGCCTTAATTGCCAGCGGACCTGTCGGAGTGTTCTTCTATGGAGTAGCAAACAGACTGCTCATTCCATTTGGACTGCACCACGTGATCAACACCATGGTCTGGTTCGACTTAGGTTCATTTACCAATGAAGCAGGTAAAGTCATCCACGGTGATTTAAATCGATTTGCAGCAGGTGATCCGACTGCTGGTCAGTTTATGACCGGTTTCTATCCGATAATGATGTTCGCTCTGCCTGCTATCTGCCTGGCAATGGTGCATGAGTCCAAATCGACACAGAGAAAAGTTGTGGCTGGTATTCTGATGGGATCCGCTCTGACTTCGCTTATAACCGGAATTACAGAACCGATTGAGTTCTCGTTCATGTTCCTTGCTCCTCTACTTTATGGAGTGCATGCGATACTCACAGGTTCTGCAATGGCTCTATGTGAAGCACTCGGAATCAAACACGGTTTTGGATTTTCCGCAGGTTTCATTGACTATCTTCTTTTCTGGGGAAAAGCAACTAAACCCATTCTCCTGCTCCCGATAGGAGTAGCCTATGGTACGGTTTACTACTTCCTGTTCAGATACATAATCCGCAAAATGGACCTGAAAACCCCGGGCAGAGAACCCGATGAAGAAGAAGAAGCCGAAGCTGCAGAAGCTGAAGCAGCAGAATCTGCCACAATTCAACCACAGATTTAGTTAAAACAATTTATCTTGAAATAACGTACAACCTATACCCCCTTCAAAGGGGGAATAGGTAGTGCTTACTGGTTACCATATTCTTAAAACTATATACAACCCGGAGGTATACAAATGGACGCTGGTAATATTTTGGCTGCACTTGGTGGGAAAGAGAATGTTGAGTATCTGGACAGCTGTATCACCCGCTTGCGCATAACCGTGCGTGATCTTGAGAAAGTGAATGAACGCTCTCTCAAGAAAGAAGGCGCGGTCGGTATAGTGAAACTTGGGGGTGGAAACATCCAGGTTATACTCGGTACCGAAGCTGAGCTGATCGAACAAGACATCAAAGACCTGATGTAGAGGCGGTTTATGTCTATAATCATTTATTCACCCATTACGGGTAAGCTTGTCCCTATAGAGTCCGTTTCCGATCCTGTTTTTTCTGAGAAAATGCTGGGAGATGGGGTCGCGATACTCCCTGAAGAGGGTGTCGTGTTGGCTCCGGCATCCGGAACGATCTCTGCTCTGCCTGCAAGTGGTCACGCTTTTGGTATGATCCTTGCCCCCGGAGTCGAACTGCTGGTGCATGTCGGAATAGACACGGTCGATATGAACGGACAGGGGTTTACTCTACTGGCTGCAAAAGATCAACAGATCGAGACCGGCCAACGGATGATTGAGTTCAGCATTGATGCAATTAAAGCAGCCGGGAAGGATACGATCTCCCCGGTTGTATTGATCGGTGCTGAGATTAACGTCCTGGCCAAAGACCATGTAGAAGCAGGGGAGCCCCTGTTTGAGATTATCGGAGTTGAATTATGACCGAACAGACTGTAACTCTGCACCCGGAGATGGCGCTCCATGCCAGGCCTGCAGCAAAGTTTGTCCAGGCAGCCAAACGCTTTGATGCCAGGATCACCGTGGAAAAAGATGGCAAAGTAGCGAATGCGATCAGCCCGATATCGCTGATGGGTATCGATGCCGGTAAAGGTTCTACAGTGATTATTCGTGCAGAAGGAGCTGATGAAGTTATCGCTGTCGAAACGCTCATGAAAATATTGGTGGACGGTCCGGGATGATTCGTCTAAATGGTCTGCCGGTTTCGGAAGGCATCGGAATCGGTCCTTCACAGTCTGACAGCAGTGTCTCAGGTTCGCAGGAACCGGCACTGGATGCATCCAGCGAACAGTTACGTTTCGACAAAGCTCTGGCGATGGCTGTTGAGCAGGTTTCGGGTATGAGGAATGTCGCTGTTGATGATGAACGCAAGGATATTCTGGATGCTCACCTGTCTATGATCGAGGACCCGGAACTGGCTGAGGATGTTGCAAGACGGATATCCGGTGGTGATTCTGCTCAGAATGCCGTGGAAGGCGCTGTAGAGGCCATTGCGGTGATGTTTGAGAGCCTGCAAGACGAATACCTGAGGGCCCGCGCAGCTGATATACGTGATATCAAAGACAGACTGATCCGCAACCTCGCTGGAGAGCAGCGCGAAATTACCCCAGGCTGCATTTATATTGTCGAAGAATTATTCCCGTCAACGGTCCCATCTCTGGCAGGTGTTGCAGGAGTTGTCAGTGAAAAGGGTGGGGGCACTTCCCATGCAGCGATCCTGATCCGGGCATCCGGTATACCTGCAGTATTTGGTGTAGAGAACATCACACAGCTTGGGGCTTCCGGCACTGCGATGATTGTCGATGGGTCTTCAGGTGATGTTATTATCGATCCTGACCTGGATACTCTTGAGAACTACAAGCATCGAATGACCGAAAGCACCGATTCTGTGCGCGAAGCAATTATATCACTGCTTAATGGTGAAAAGCTGCTTGTTAAAGCCAACATCAGCTCAGTGGATGAATCTGCAGACATTGCCAGGCTGGGAGCTGACGGTATAGGTGTAGTGCGCACTGAGTTTTTGTTTGACGGACGAGATACCGAACCTACCGAAGATGAACAGTTTGAAGCCTACAGCAGCATACTAAAGAATGCCGCCGGACTGCCGGTCGTCATCCGCACCCTCGATGCCGGCAGCGATAAGCCCCTGGCATTTGTTCCAATACCAATTGAACCCAATCCTGCCCTCGGGCTGCGCGGTCTCAGGGTCTCTCTTGCACAGCCAAAGCTCTTCAAGACCCAACTCAGGGCCATACTCCGGGCAGCGCAGTTCGGTCCGGTAACCATAATGTATCCAATGGTAACAAACCCGGATGAGCTCGCAAAAGCTGCAGCACTCCTGGATGAAGCACGCAGTGAACTTCAGGCGCGTGACATTCAACCAGGCAAAGTATTGATCGGTGCAATGATCGAAGTCCCCTCCGCAGCCCTCAGAGCCGCAGAGATCGCCCAGCTGGTCGATTATATGAGCATAGGCACAAACGACCTGACCCAATACACCCTGGCAACAGATAGAATAAATAACTCCGTGGCTGCATTATATGAAGAAACCAATCCCGCCGTTCTGGAACTGATCAGGCTAACCAACAAAGCCGGAAAAGCCAAAGCCATCCAGGTAGGAGTCTGCGGAGAAATGGCCTCCAAACCAGCCGCATTGATTGAGTTAATAAAACTGGGAATAAGAGAAATCAGCGTAAGCGTGCCGTTTATTGGGAAGCTGAAGAGTTTGGTGAGATAGATGTCGGATCCCGAAATTCGTTTCGAAGAAGCAACAGAAAAACTCTACGTAGTGTTTGCAGGTTACCCACTACCTGTCGATACTGGCATGTGTGATCACTGCTATGATCCTGAAGACGAGTTGAAACTGCATTCGAAGCCACTTAGAGATTTAACTGACAAAGATCTCTACAAGTACAGTTGGAGTGCATTATTAACCTGGGGAGATAATGATGTATTTAAGCACTTTCTCCCAAGGTTGTTTTATCTGGTTGTGCTGCCATCTTCAGATTTAGCTGTAAAGGAAGTAATTTTCAAGAAATTATACCACGCAGAATGGAGAAGCTGGCCGGTTGAGGAAATAGCTGCTGTTGAGGAATTCTTGATGGCTGCCTGGGAATATTCTCTTGCGCGTGATGAAAGCTTTGAATCCGATCTCTTGTGTGGTATTGGGCAAGTTGTGGACGATTTAGCGCCATATCTGACAGTGTGGGAAACATCCGGACTGGTGGCCCTTGGGCATCTTTCTGAGTTTATAGCTATTGAGAGTATGAATATTGCTATTAAGCATAAACTGAATGACACATTCTGGCAAGACAAATCATATGAAGGTGATCCATGGTGTAACGACAGAACCGCCCAAATGAACCAGGTGATCGAATGGCTCGAAAAACCATCTACTCTGCAGTTGCTTGAGAATGCATTCCTCGAAAACCAGGAACATCCCTTTGCAGCAAGCATCGCCGAAGGTGCAGACTATTTACGTTGGATAGAAACATATCGAAAGAACACAAACTGAGAATAGTGAAGTATTTGTATACATAATCAGCAAGCAACTCAAGGTGAACTGATGTCCGATCCCAAAACTCGTTTTGAAGAAGCCATAGAAAGACTCTATACCTCATTTGCTGGCTACCCATTGCCGGGAAATACCGGGATGTGTTATCACTGTTATGATCCTGAAGAGGAGTTAAAATTGCATTCGAAACCACTTAGGGATCTAAGTGGCGATGACCTAGATTTATACAGTTGGAAAGCATTATCGACGTGGGGAGATGACTATATTTTCAGGCATTTTCTGCCAAGACTATTCGAACTCGCTTTTCAGATTCCAGCCTCAGTTCTGGACCCGGAGGACATTGCTGGCAAATTAAACCTTGCAGAATGGCGCACCTGGCCGGTAGATGAGATTGAAGCTGTTCAGAGTTTTCTCATGGCAGCCTGGGAATATGCCCTTGCGTCTGATGACTATAGTGAAATTGATGATCTGTTAAGTGCAATTGGACAGGCAGAGGATGATATGTCGCCTTATCTGGAAGCTTGGGAGAAATCCGGGATTGTCGGACTTGCGTATTTATCAGGATTTATAACAGAAGAATACGCATATATAGCACAAAGCCATAAACTGACAAATGTGCACTGGCAAGCAATAGGTTCTAAGTCTTCATATCGTGACGATAGAACCGCCCAAATGAACCAGGTAATTGAGTGGCTGGAAAAACCATCTACCTGTGAATTGCTTGAAAATGCATACCTGGAAAATCCAAATCATCCCCTCGCAGCAAGCATCGCCGAAGGTGCTGACTATTTACGCTGGATAGAAACATACCGAAAGAACACAACCTGAAGGGTCTAGAGGCTTACCAAATCATTTCACGGAAACACAGACTAAATTTTCGCGTATTTAGCGCATTTAGCGGTTCCCTTCCCAAAAAATCTGCGTTAATCTGCGGATAATAATTCTGGAAAGTTCATCGGAGACAGGAAGTAAAATGGGGGATTGGAAAAAGCTTTGGCGGAGCGGCTGGGATTCGAACCCAGGAGCGAGTTACCCCGCTACAGCATTTCCAGTGCTGCTCCTTCGACCAACTCGGACACCACTCCAAAGCGAAATCTATATTACCACAGCTGCGGCATACTGGTCAACCACAGGAACGGATTTTCCGGAGAGCCAGGTCAGTATTTCCAGTCTTCCGTCAAAGTGTTCCACTAAAGCGCTGCAGTTTTCTACCCAGTCACCGGCGTTTGCATACAGCAGTCCGTCGATCATTTTGAGGGCAGGTTCGTGCATATGACCGCAGACAACTCCGGCACATCCGATTTTATCTGCAAGCACAAGCATCCGTTTCTCAAACTTTGCAGTTTTTGTGAAATATTTTTTTGCTGCACGCTTCATAAATGCGAATAGGCCCATGGTGCCTGTTTGGGCATCACCGAAAATCGCATTCATCCGGTGGTTGAATCCTTGCAGTCTGTCGTATATTGCAGCAGCAATGTGAGACATCCAGGGGAAAGCCTTTAGAGCATCGTCCTCAAGATCACCATGTAAAACAAGGAGCTTACTGCCCCCGATCAGAGTATGGACAAACCTCTCTCCCACATGGATGTTCCCGAAATCGGAATCCGTGAGGTCTTTCGCAAATGTATCGTGGTTTCCGGAGATGTAGAATACCTGAGAGCCGTGCTGTGCCATTGAAATGATCTTGTAAAGCACATTCGTGTGATCCTGGCTCCACTTGCGCTTGGTCCAGGTATCAACTATATCCCCGATCAGGTATACAGTATCTGCATGGTTTTGCTGCAGGAACGCAAGCAAAGCTGAAGCTCTGCAGCCTATGGTTCCAAGGTGGAAGTCAGAAAGGAATATTGTTCTATATCTGTTCAATGGACTGCATTCCGCTGTCAGGGGATGGAGAGTGTCCAAGACCTGTAGTTTGAGGCATTAATGCCCGCATAATATCTGCATGGGTTTCTATCTATATCCTACCCCAAAATACCCCGTTTTGTCCACATCTTTTGATTTTGTCATAACTTGCTAAGCTGTCGGGAGGCAAAGACATCCGGCATTTGTCATCCTGAGGAACGAAGGATCTGCTTTTCTATTTGGGAAAAGCAGATCCTTCGTTCCTCAGGATGACAGGCACGTAACCTTTTCTGAATTTGCATAATTATTGAAGTGTATTGGTGCTGGTGTTCATCTCAGGGATAATATTCAATTTTCCTCTTAGCGTCTTTGCGGCTTACGTGACACATAAACCAGCAAAGGGTCTTCCACATAGTTATAAGTATGTAAAAGAGCCATCACCGGAAGGAATCCGCACAGCTTCTGACGAAACGCGATATATGTCTAGTATTAATCCCCAAAGCACTTATATGTCGTTTATGGACTATCTGATCTCCGATGGTCTCAAGGCTGCGGATCCGGCGTTCATCTCCAGGCAGGTGGAGTTTGTGCTTTCGTATATGGGTTCAGATGGTGGTTTCTCTGGCAGAATGGGTAAATCCGATCTCTACTACACGGATTTTGCGCTGAGGGTATTGTCAGCCTGCCGCTGGTCGGGAGATGATGCCGGGGCGATTTGCGCATTTGTCGAAAGCCGGGGGAAGAGTATCTCAAGTATTGTCGATTGTTTCAACTATCTGAACTGTGTAAGAATACTTGAAGAGTGGAACGTGTTGCCGGTTGTTGATGCTGATCATATTCTCGGAGTTATTGATTCCCACAGGACATCAGGTGGAGGATTCAGTAAAGACCAATCCAACCAGACCAGCGTTTATGCTTCGTTTCTTGCAATGCTTTGTCTGGAAATGCTTGGTGTAGTTGATGAGAAGTCCGCTGGTATGTCTGAATCCATGTTTAATCTTGCATTTGCTGATGGTGGATTTGCAGAGACAAAAATGGAAAGCGGACGGCAGACTAATCCGACTGCTGCAGCTCTGTCGATGCTGTCTATATCTACTGGTAATCTATCGTATGACCTGCCAAAACACCTGCAGTATCTGTCAAATACTCAGAGAGAAGATGGAGGATTGGCGGCTTCTGAAGACATACCGTTCGGTGATTTACTCTCCACATTCTCCGGAGTTGCAGTAATGGCATTTCTGGGTAACCTGGAATTGATTGATCTGCGCAAGACAGCAAGGTTCCTTAAGATTGTTGAACATCCAAATGGAGGATTCCGGGCATGCGCAGCCGATCCTGAAGCAGATATCGAATACACATTCTACGGCTTAGGAGTGCTGGGAATCCTGCGTTCATACCTGCTCAGCAAGAATTAGCCTTGTCATTCTGAACCCACATTGTCATTCTGAACGCAGTGAAGAATCTGCTTTTTTACTTCAAGATGTCGTTGAGACGAACAGCAGATTCTTCACTGCGTTCAGAATGACACGAACTATTATTTAATCGAGGTAGTGCTTTGAGAATTGTTTATATAGCGGCTGGGGCTGGGGGGATGTACTGTGGGGCTTGTGCAAGGGATATATCTCTGGTCAAGGGACTTATGGCGCGTGGGCACGATGTTGAGATTGTCCCTCTGTATACGCCTCTCAGACCTGACACTGATGATGCTCCGGAGACTGCTCCTGTGTTTTATGGAGGGATCAATGTATTTCTCCAGCAGGCATCTACTGTATTCAGAGGACTTCCACGCTTTATGGACCGCTGGCTGGATAGTCCCGCACTCCTCCGGCTGGTCTCCGGATTTGCTATCAATACCAGCCCGAAGGACCTTGGACCGATGACTGTCTCAGTGCTTGCCGGTAAAGACGGTCTCCAGGGCAAGGAACTCGACAGGCTCATAGACTATTTGGAATCTGCTGCCAAACCGGATATTGTCAGTATAACAAACTCCATGCTCTCAGCAATTGCTCCAGAGATCAAACGGCGAATGAGCGTGCCTGTTGTTTGTGCGCTTCAGGGAGAGGATGGTTTCGTGCAATCAATGCCGGAAAAGTATGCCAAGCAGGCAAGAGACTTGATGGCTAAAAACGCCGGTTCCATAGACCGGTTTGTTGCCCCTGGTGAAGACTATGCGCAGCAGATGGCAGAATATCTCAGAGTCCCTCCGGAAAAGGTCGCTGTAGTGCCTGCAGGGGTGGATATCGGCCTTTACAAACGGAACACACCCCGCATCCATTCACCTTTTACCATCGGATACCTTTCTGTGATCGCTGAACCCAAAGGCCTGGACATCCTTATTGAAGCTTTCGCAAAAGGTTTCAAACTAGCTGGTGAAGCAAAGCTGGTAATTGCCGGTAAGATAATGAAAAAGCCATACTGGGAGAAAATTCAAGCCAGAATCAGAGAACTCGGTATTACAGATAACGTCCAATATATTGGTGAAATTGACCTGAAAACTAAGTTGGAGATGTTGGAGTCCTGCAGCGTATTTATTATGCCCAGCAGGATAAATGAATCCAGGGGTATGATTGTAATGGAAGCAATGTCTAAATCTCTTCCAGTGATTGCGCCTGACAACGGGATCTTCCCGGAACTGATAGGTAGGCATGACGCCGGAGTCCTGGTGAAACCCGAAGACCCCAAAGCCATCGCTGAAGCTTTGAATACGATTATGTCCGATCCAACCAGAGCAGAACAACTTGCAAGTAATGCAAGGCAGACTATTGAACAATACTACAGCATAAATGCAATGACCGATAAAGCGCTGGAAGTATACGAGGACGTGTTGTAGTTTTATAGTAACAGTTCAAAGTCGCTGGAATTTGTCATCCTGAGGAACGAAGGATCTGTTGTTTACAGATGAAAAACAGATCCTTCGTTCCTCAGGATGACATTGTTCCAATATTATTGAACTCTTACGTTTTATATACTACATCAATTATTTGGAGTAGAATAAATACAATGCATGTCTCCTCTATACGAGCATGCATATTAACGAATGATTCAAGTGATATAGCTTGTTGTAATACTGGAGGCTGTCGAATGAAGAAATATGGTTTACTTGTGGTTTTAGTGATCGCTTTAGCTGTCGCAGCAGGATATGTCTATGCTGCAAAAAAACAGCCTGTCATGAAACAGGCCTGTGTTGCTATCTGCTCCGACCTGTGCAGCAACGAGTGCTCATCTGGTATGGGATATGGGTTTGGTCCTAAGGGACTGTCTAACGTCAGGCCTACCGCCGTGCAGGTGAAAAAGCTCCAGAAAATACACGGTGATTTTGTTACCTCGACCAAGACTCTCAGGGCCAGGATTCAGGAGAGAATGAGAGATCTGTCCAGCCTGTGGGCATCCGGCAAAGGGAAACCTGCCGCTGTCAAACGTCTGATCGACGGTATCGAGGCAGACAGAAAGTCTCTTCGCAACGCTGCAGTTGACAGCACATTCAAAGCAATGGCCGTATTAAATGCGTCACAGCGGGAAAAACTGCAGGCATCGGTCACTAATGGATATGTCCACCTGCTGACAATAGGCACCAGAATGAGTGGTGGTTCAAATACGCCATCTGCAAAAGCCTCAGGAGTCTCCGGCTGCGGCACACCCTGTAAAGTTGGTAGATAGAGATAAAAACACCATTTCTTGTACGCGATTAGTATATAATTGGCCCATATTGCTTGACTAAAGGCAGTATGGGCCAGGCTTCGCTGGAGTAACACATGATCAGATCTGCATCCATACCTCTGCTGCTTGGATTTCTACTTGTTTCTATGTCCTCTTTTGGGGCTGACCTGCTTTCCGTTAGAAAGATCTCACATCCTGCTTTCCGAACTGAAGTAGTTGCGTTTGAGGACAACTGTTTGTTCGATACACCGGCAGACGGCAGTCTTATCTATCGTGTTGAAGGTAGAGGAGAGATCAAGCGGTCGCAGAAGGGCATTGCATTCAAGGGTGGAGAAGCAGGTTATATCCATCCAGCCCAATACGACAGGCCTTCATTGAGGCTGAAACTAAAAATCCTGCACGGTGAACCTGGGATCGCCATTTGCCACAACGGAATCCATGACAACTCAGGAAAACCCAATCCCAGCCCCGGACTGGAGATTGTCCTGCGGTTGAAAGACACCGCTGTTCGGAATTTGAAGAGTGGTTCAATCATATGCATTATCCCGGAAGCACTTCCACGAAACACCGGCACTCAGCTTACAGTAGCGTGGGATCACGACCGCAGATTAGTTCGTGTAGATATGCCGGATTCGTCTTATGAGTTCCCTATGCCTGCTTCAGTTACCGCCAGGGGAGGTTTCGGCTTAAGAACTCCGGGTTCACCAAAGACTACTTACACGGTTACTAAAGTCCAGGTTCTTTGGCAGGACCAGCGCGAATGTGTGCTCTACGACGGTTATGACAGCGTCTTCGACCGGAAAGGCAAGTTGCTGGGCAAACTGCCTCTTATCAAGCTACCAGATGGCATTGTGAACTACGCCACCGGTGCAGTTGACATGAAAAGAGAGCGTGCTCTGATTCTTCTGGGAGGGTCGGACCTTAACGGGGGAGATCCTGCTACATATAAAGGCTGGGCTGTCCGTTTTCTGAAGACAGGAAAACTGGATGTGCTGTCTTCGGGCAAAACGGTGAATGATTGCATACCTTTCCAGGGTGGTGGTTCTATGGATGGCTACTGGATAATGCAGAGCTGGGTGCCTCCTGCAAGTTTGTCCTGGATCGATTGGAATGCATATGACCGCGGGGACTACAAAGGTTTCATAGTCCCGGCTAAAGTTGGAGTGAAGGGTGAGGGCACATTTACAGGTTTCCATGACCCAAGCAATGCAACTGATGGATCAATGGCTAGATACCTCCGCATCACGGAGTCCTGGATCGGTGTAAATCATCTGTTCGTTCACCCGAATATTGCTGCTTATGCTCCATTTGATGATGTCGCCTTGCCGGACCCCACCGACCCACGCGTCAGCCACACCGGACCCGCCGGCCTACCGAGTCAACTTGCAGTCAGAGATAAAGACAGGGCCTGGTATGAACAATGGGCATATAAAGGCAATGGCTTACATACCCAATGCAGGGGATATAACCTGTTTACGCGTAAAGATGACTGGGAAGGGCCGTTCTGCCCGGTAGAAAAAGATGCCGCTGCATATTCAGACTACGCAAACCAGGCGGTAGACTTGTTGCAACCAGGCAGCCTGCTTGCAATGTATATCCAGTTCGCGCCTGCTGCCGCCACTGAAGCTGAAAAAGTGAAGTACCTTGGAACTCACAGGTTGACCTGGACAAAAGGCCGTTACGTGGTTACGCAAATCCTCCCCATGCCCCCCTGGCCAGTCCCGTTTGAGATGCTGATGGATACTACGGGTTTGAAACACTAACTTCTCCATCATCCAGATACAACAAGTGTCATTCTGAGTATCCGACCACGCTCTTAGTGCGGCAATTTTACGAAGAAACCCACCCGGGTGTTTCGGGACTTGAGGGTTGGACATGCAAGTGTTGGAGTAAATAGTAAACCCAACATCCAACCCGGAAGTCCCGAAACAAAGACCACTGTTCCTCAGAATGACATATTATTTGCCCCCTCCAGCATGATAATATTCCCTTAATATTTATTGTTTAGGTCGTTCATCGGGTGTGGGTATCCTATCTAAACCAGTGGACAAGACTAGCCCGCATTATTCATGATTGACTCAGCTTTTGTCCCTACCGCCGGACAAAAGCGATGCTTGGAGAATAAAGCGGGTTAAACATCCTGCGATTGGTGCCGATAAGTAAGTATCACCGGAATTCCGGTTGCCTCCAAATATTATATGTGCAGGTTATAGGCCCTAAAATGACAAACCAATCCAAAGGCAAGCTCAAAGTCATTAAGATAGTCGATCCACTTCTGTGCGTCAGATGCGACAACGCATACATAGCGGATGTTGTCAGCGGTGATGGTGAACGGAAGAAAATGTTCTACTGTTCCCGACTGGACTGTGACAATTGGGTATGTGGAAAAGAGACTACTTGCCGGATGGATTCGGTGGACGAGGCAGCGTGATCTTGCGCATAGTGGACAATGCGCGTAACCACAGCCCCAGCATCACCAGAGGGGTTAGCAGGACTGCCGGTTTAGTTGCATTGTACTTCAGGAAATACTGCAGCATACTTCTGTGATGCCGTCGGATTGCGTTATACGGGTCTTTATCGCTGGCTGCTCCGATGCGGTGCAGCACAGATACTAATGGATAGTAGACAACCTTCCAGCCGGCGTCGTGTGCCCTTTTACACCAGTCGATATCCTCACAGTACATAAAGAACCGTTCATCCAGCATACCGATCTTGTTGACCATTTCCCTGCGGACAACCAATGCTGCCCCGCTCAGCCAGTCCACATTTGATATCTCTTCGTGAGACCAGTCCGACATCAGATAACTCTTCACAAATTTATTGGATGGGAAAAGCTTGTCCAGCCAGGTGTTCCTGAACATACCAGCAATCATCGAAGGAAACCGCCGGGCAGAGTATTGCAGGGAACCATCTGTGTTGAGTATCTTCGGTCCCAGCATACCAATCTCTTTGTTCGAATCCATATACTCAATGATTCTGGAAAGAGTATTAGGGTCTGTGAACTTGCTGTCCGGATTGATTATCATAAAGTAACGGCTGTTTGATTGCCTCAACGCCTGATTGTGGGCTTTACCGAATCCGATGTTTGCAGAGTTTGCAATCAGAGTCAACTTCCCAAAATATGTTGTAGTAAGCATATCCACTGAGTTATCACTGGATGCGTTGTCCACCACAGTAATATCGAAATCAATGCCTTGTTGGCTGATTATTGAATCCAAGCACTCCTGTAGCTCGTGTGCCGTGTTCCAGTTTACAATACTTACTGTAATATCCGGCATCTACTAGTCCCCCAGTTCCATCAGGAACCTGCTGAATTTGATACTTCCAACCGTTAAGTAGTAAGTGATCGGCGACAGACTTTTCTTGAAATGCTTTTCATAGAACTTCAGCAGCGATTTGTGAGATTCTATAGACATTACCTGCTTGGGAACCTGCTTTGTGCTGCCTGCACCATGATGTATCACTACAGCATCCGGGGTGTAGAATACCTTGAACCCGGCTTGCTTGGCCCTGTAAAGCCAGTCTACTTCGTTAAAGAAGATAGGGAACTGCTCATCCATTATCCCGATGGTCTCAATAGCCTTGCGCGACAGGATCAGACAAGATCCCATCGGCTGGTCTACTTCCATTGTTGCTTCATAGTCAAAATAGTCCATTCTATATGCTGAGAACATGCGGCTTTTAGGAAATAATCTGGATAGTCTTAAAAACTCACATGCAATCGGACCAGGGTAGGGGAATGAACGCAGGGACCGATCTACACTGCCATCTGGCCGTACTAGTTTGCTTCCAGCTGCCGCTGCTTCCGGGTGTTCCTGCATAAACTTTACCAGGTTAACAAGCACACCCTCAGTGACTTCGGTATCAGGGTTTAGGAGCAGCACAAAGTCGCCAGTGCTGAGTTCCAAAGCCTGGTTGTTGCCGTGGGCATAACCATCATTTCCAGCGTTGACGACAAAATTTACAGTTGGGAATTTCTCGCGCATTATTACTGCATCAAAATCAGATGACGCATTGTCTACAACGATGACTTCATACTCAAAGTCCGGTGCATCTCTACTGATAGATTCCAGCAGCGCTTCCAGCAGCGGGGTAGTATTCCAATTAACTATGGATATTGTTAGCAGCAAAACATAGCTCTCCAAGTGATGTTATTATCAGGTCCGGACAGACAGCATCGAAGAATCCTTTGTGCCTGTCCTCTCTCAAAAATCCAACAGTATAGCAACCTGCAGACTTACCGCTCTGCACGTCCATCGGGTGATCCCCAATCATTACAGCCTGTTCAGGTGTGAAACTGAGTTTATCCAGAGCCATAAGCACAGGTTCCGGCAAAGGTTTGTGCCTGTTAGTATCCTCCCGGGTAATCATGACATCCACTTCTATCCCAACGACTTCCATAGACAGCAGACTGGCAATACGGCAGTTGCGGGTCACAATTCCTGTCGATATACCTGCAGTCTTTAAGGATCTTAACAGACTCCGTGCTCCGGGCACTTCAACAGCAGTCTTTGCATGCCCCATTTCTATGTTTTTCAAGATCTCGAACGCATCTCGTCTGATCGTCTTGGCTTCGTGGTGTTTGTGGAGCTCTTCCAGGCGTTCTACGGAAGTGTCAATAATTGCCAAAATATCCATCTTTGGCATTGTATCATCCCACACACTGTTCTCTTGCGCGAGTCGAAGCATCTCATTACGCATCAGAGTGAAGTCAATGTGGGTATCTACAAGCGTCCCATCAAGGTCAAACAGTACAGCAAGAGGCCAATTGTCGTTCAAAACACGTGTCATTACTTCTCCGGTAGAAACCTTTGCGAGCCCCACATTTATATTACGATCAATCTACAAAGATTGTTACAACCTGTAATCTACAGAATGTGGACAAATAGAGGATATCATGAGGAGCCAATTGCGTCAAAAAATAGGATTCATGTCATTCTGAACGCAGTGAAGAATCTGCTTTTTCAGAACAGTCAACCAGACCGAGATTTTTCACTGCGTTCAGAATGACAATGTAGCATTCAGAATGACAATATACCAGGACGACAATGCACCGGGACGACAGAAAACCAGAATGGTTCAAAATATCAGTTATAGTGACTGACGCGGGATTCTTTGGGGACGCTGTTCATATCCAACTGGTTCAAAATGGATATCCCGTTTATACTCAGCACAAATCCTCGTTCCATAAATGCTGATACCGGGTCTATGCGTAGTTTTGCTCTAAAGACTGAATCATCCGTAGCAATAGAAAGTATCTGTTTAAGCTGATAACGGTCAAGCAGGTCTATTGCATCTTTAGCTTCCAGGGCAACGTCACTGTCGAACTCCATCTCCAAAACTCTCAGAAATGATGTCATAGCAGGAGCGATTTCTCCTTTTTGCTGGAGCAATACTGCTTTCTTAAAATGATGATGAGGGCTGGTGGGATCGAGTCTTATCAGGTCTTCAGTAACCCGCAGCGCTTTATCAATGAATCCCATCTGCATATATGCAATCCCTAATACATCTTTAGCGATAACATGCTTGGGAAAAACCACCAGGAGTTGCTCACAAACATCAACAGCATCCTCGAAACGATTAGAGTCCAGCAATATCCGCAGCAGGTCTTCGTGGACAGTAAAATCCGAAGGATCTGTGGCTATGGCTTTTTGCAGGAGGTTGACCGCAGGTGTCTGTTTACGCTGTATGCGGAATATCTCAGCCAGGCGTTTCATCTGTTCGATATCGTCGAGTTTTCTGCGGGAGGCCTGCCGGGCGATCTTGTATGCTTCCTCAAATTCACCAGCATCATTGAGGTGTTCTGCCTGGTCAATCAGGTCTATAACTGGGACTGTTTTCTTACGTTCTTGCATATATAATTATTCCCCAAAATACAGCAATTGTCCTGCCGGAGTTTTGTTGTAGAGAGAGATATATACAAAAAATAGCACCCCAAGTCGATGATCCGGCTTAAGGTGCTTACTTACGTTTCTTTCCAATCGGGACTGTGGTAGGTGGGGTAGGGGATCTTATTGAATTATATAGAATGAATGATTACTGCATTATGCAGCGACACTGATTGCAGTTATCCTGTCAAGGCAAATATCTTCCACGTCGCCAATCAGATAATCTCCATATAGTGGGACATAGGTTGTATCCTGGACATGAAGGTTCCTGACGGTCTCGTCACCCTTCTTATTTAGATAGGTGACTTTACAGCGTTTGCCCAGACAATCCTTGATTTCAGATGGTTTCAACGTGGCGCCTCCTTGGCATATGCGTGTCTTCCAATAAACTTGTACTGAGGCCAGTCAGTACACAACACGCATTTCGCGAACAGTGATCAAACGTAAGTTGGCTACCACATATACGGTCAATCGCAACCCGGGGTGTGCACATCCTCCCGCTGCAATAATTTGCGTCCGGTTTGGGACGACGTCTAGCAGCAGGCAGCACAGAACAGGCATATAACCATTGGCGGATATGGGCAACCGGAGCTCAATTGTCCTGGATCAGCACCCGAAACACGCTAGATCACAGATGCTTATCAATGACAACCACGAGACTGCATTACTAAGGCCTAATTCAACCTCTGTCCCTTTTACCGGGCACAGGCGAAATCAAGTGTTAATTGCAGGTTAGCGACTACGCCGGCAAACGCACTCACTTCTCACCGATTCCACGCCACCCTGTAATATCCTGCCAAATAGGCGCCGCACAGGACCAAGCCGCCCAGACATCACAACTCATATTCGAGCCGGTCTATACAGGCCACTCCTGCCCAAAGCATATATACACCTACCTGCTATGCAGGACTTCACCATCAAGACGCACTACCAATCAACAAGCTCAGCTTTACCGCTCACTTCAAGTAAAAAGCAAAGCCCTGAGAGCAGTGCGGATCAGGATTCAGGGACAGTAACCAACTTACATATTAGTTATGCCTTGCAGTATAGACACTGACTCCTGCGTTGATTACCTGGTTTTTGTAACTATTCATCCTGAATGTGCGTTATTTGGTATGTAGAGCAATATTAGACGTTTCAGTCATGAATAATGCGGGCTAGAGTTTGAGGAAATCTAAAGCTCTAATATTGACATGCCGATAATAAAGATAGAAGAGGTGGTAAATGAAATGTGGGTTGCAATTGCGGGAGCCTGGTTAATTGGAAGTGCTGTCTTTTACACTTGTATGGTTCGATCAGCTAAAGTGTTAGAGGACGATGTCTGTTCCTTGTGTGAAAATAGAGAGTGTGTAGGATGTGAGACTTGTGCTGCTCTAGAGGAATCATTGCGTAAAGCAGCTTAATACAGCCGCTTTGGATCGATATTTATAGAGATGGTTCACAGCCATCAAATGCAATTTAATAGCAGACGACAAAAAACCCGCAGACATAACAGTCGGCGGGTTTTATAAATTCGTTAGACGAAATAAGCGACTATGAAACTCAAAGCCAAAAATACTATGGCTGACCACTTTGTGATCTCGTCTATTTTCTCTTCAATGCCTGGTTTACTGAATGATGTCTCTGTCTTACCGCCAATAGTCCCACCCAGCCCTTCAGACTTTGTAGTCTGAACAGCCATCAAAAAGATAAGGACACCGGCGCTAGCCACCTGGAATATTTCAAATAGAAGTTTCATAATATTCTGCAGAACCTCTCCGCGAGTTAGTCAAAACTTACCCTATATGATACCAAGCCCATCATATGAAGTCAAATGGAAAGAGTTCAATAATATGGGGACATTGTCATCCTGAGGAACGAAGGATCTGCTTTCCATCCGGAAAAAGCAGATCCTTCGTTCCTCAGGATGACAATGTCCCCATATTATTGAACTGTTATGTCAAATGGCTTTTGGATGCGGACATTTTCAAATGAAGTGAATAATTACTGGAAAATGGGGTATAGTATGTTTGAAATCAGATATCTACAGGCTGTTCGGGTTTATTAGATATGTAGTAAATGCCTGGATTGGTTTCTCGCGACTCATATTTGTATAGAAATTATCCCGTTGAAAATAACTGCAGCACAAATTGTGTGATAAAATACACGTATATCAAGCCAGCATACCCGATAAAATCCGTTTGCTCAGAAGAAATTGCGATACATAGGATTCTTAATAGCTATGCTATGAAGTAGAAATCAGAGGTGATAGTATGAGTAGATTCCTGGTTACTGGTGGTGCAGGTTTTATTGGTGGGCATATCACTGAGTACCTCGTTTCACAGGGCCACGACGTCGTGGTATTCGACAATCTATCAACTGGCAAGCTTGAAAACCTGGCTGCTGTGAAAGATAAGATCACGTTCGTACAGGGAGACATCCGGGATAAACGTGTATTGTACGATGTAATGGACAATATAGACTATGTCCTTCACCATGCTGCCGAAATATCCGTCGCCAAATCAGTGCATGCTCCCGATATTGTTAATTCTACAAATGTAGATGGAACGGTGAATGTCCTACTGGTTGCTAGAGACTGCAGCGTTAAACGATTTATTTTAGCATCTTCTTCCTCAATATATGGTGATACTGGCAGCGAACCGCAACACGAAGGCTGCTTGCCACACCCATTATCTCCCTATGGGGCCAGTAAAATATGTGCGGAGTATTATTGTGAAGTATTCCACCAGATATATGGTCTGGAGACAGTCAGATTGCGCTATTTCAACGTATTCGGGCCAAGGCAGGATCCCAATTCAGAATATACAGCGGTGATTCCGAAATTTATCGATAGAGCTCATAAGAACCAGGACCTGCATATATATGGAGACGGAAAACAGACAAGGGACTTTGTTTATGTAGAAAACATTGCCCACGCGAACTATCTGGCTTGCATCACTGACAATATCGCAGGGAAAGTCTTCAACATTGCAAGCGATCAGTCAATGACAATCGAGGCACTGGCACACAAGATACTAAAGTCCTTTGATGGGAAAGGGAATATTGTTTATGAATCCCCAAAGCCGGGAGATGTAAAATACTCAGTCAGCTGCACAGACAAGGCGCGGACTGAACTGGGATTCTCCCCGACAGTCAGTTTTGAAGACGGCTTATGCAGGACCATTGAGTATTTCAAAAATCTGTAGAACGTAACAAGGTAAATATAACTCCAATCCGTTCGTGCTGAGGATCTAAACGCCTTGAGCATTTACACTACATGTCGAAGCACGAACGGTATCTTTCATTATCCATTGTCAATTATCAATTACACAGTCCCGCTTACTTATCGCCACTCTTCAGTGAATAGACATAAGCGCTAACAACGTCCCCTACAACCTTGAGTGACTCAGGTGAGCACTTGTCCGGGGTATCCGCTGTGGTGTGCCAATAGGCGTAGTCGAAGTCGATAATGTCGATGCAGGGCAAACCGGCGTCTATCAATGGCAGGTGATCATCGGTTATCTCGTATTTTTCCGAATTCTTGAACTGCTTCGCATATCCCAGGTCAGCAGCTGTTTTCCAGATTGCTTCCACGAGCTTCGGAGCTGCATCCACGGAGTTTCTCTCTTTGTATATGTTGAGATCGCTGTCCCCGATCATATCGAGCAAAATCCCATGTTCAGGTTTCAGCTTTCTGTTCTCATATACAAGAGCAGTATTCATTGTTTTTGCGAAATACTTTGCCCCAAGATACATTGTTTTCTCGGTGTTCCCATAGTCCTCACCATCAAAGAAAACTGTGATGACTCCAATTTCAGGTTTGCGTGCGGCAAAGATCCTTGTTAATTCCAATAGCACCGCAACTCCGGAAGCCCCATCATTGGCGCCGGCAATAGGATATCTGCGCTTCTCGGCAATAATCTCCTGGTCAGCCATCGGTCTGCTGTCCCAGTGAGCTGCAAGCAGTATCTGTCTCTTTGCTGTTGGATTGGTCAGACCGATAAGGTTTATCAGTGGAATAGACTTACCCTTGACATCCTGTTGGAAACGTTGGACGAATACTTTATCTGTGTGCTTAGCGAGTTCATTTGTGAGGAAAGCCAGGCAGTCTGTTTGTGCTTTAGTTCCAGGGACTCTCGGACCAAAAGCAACCTGCTTTTTCAACAAGGTGTAGGCATTGTCCTTGTTAAATGAATCAAGAGACTGGGATTTAGTGCACGATGATAAAAGCACTACTGCAGAGATGACTGCAGCAGTGCTTATAATCGCAGTAAATAAACTTCGCCTCATCACTTTTTCTGACCAGCAATAGTAATGCGATCAAGTTTGGTGTAATCCAGCGAAGCGTTTTGCTTGAGGTAGTTGCTGACGGCATCTACTACTGTAGGAGGGCTGTCAGGTGCCTTTATGTCATTACGAGACCAGACTTTCCAATATCCCAGTGCACCACGTGCCAGCGACCGTGTGACAGCCACTTTGTATGTAGTCAAAGGGACCAGCTTGTCTTCACCGATTGTTACCTTAGTAACTCTGCTCCCCTGCGCTTTTGCAGGATTAAATGTGAAAGACAATCCCGATACCTGAAGAAATCTCAGTGTAGGTTTCGGATAGCTGGAAACCGACTGCTCAAGCGCAGCTGTCAGCTGCTTGCCGGTAATCTGAATCACAGTGACAGTATCCTCTGGATAGTTTACCAGAGAGGATATTTCTTCCGGGCTTTTTGAACTGGTTATTGAAACTTTGCCTTTGGATCTTATTTCACTCGAAGCAATCAAGCCAACGTCAGCTTTCACGGATTCACGGATAGCATCAGCGAATAGATCGCCCAGAGCGGTCTCTGTAGTGCTCATTTTATCGGATGCATGATTGGATGTATCAGGGACAGTCTGATTATCAGCACACATCCCTGGTACACTTACAACCAATAGCGATATGCATATTCCAATGAAGAGACTATGCAAGTTACGGATACACAGCTTACTACCTGTTGTTTTCAGCATCTCGATTCCCTCCTGCGCTATTTATCTACTTGAGGTGATCTCAGCGCAGTTTCCAAGAAATCATCTATATCTCCATCCATAACCCGGGCAACATCACCGGTCTCATGTCCGGTCCGGAGGTCTTTGACCATTGTGTAGGGTTGGAATACGTATGACCGCATCTGGTTGCCCCACTCAATAGCCCTCATATCTCCCCTAAGTTCAGCCATTCTCTGGTCGTTCTCTGCAGACTGCAGTTCACCAAGCCTACTCATCAGCACTTTCATCGCCATATCTTTGTTCTTGTGCTGTGACCGTTCATTCTGGCAGGTAACCACTAGTCCTGTCGGGATATGAGTTATTCGTATTGCTGAGTCTGTTTTGTTAACATGCTGCCCGCCCGCTCCGCTTGATCTGTAAGTATCAATGCGGATTTCGTCAGGATTTATGTTGACTTCACTATCATCAGCAATCTCCGGTATAACATCAACTGCCGCGAAGGAAGTATGTCTCCGTTTATTAGCATCAAAAGGAGAGATTCGCACCAGTCTGTGCACACCTCTCTCGGTCTTTGCATATCCGTAGGCATTTCTACCCTCTATTAATATAGTGACGTTTTTAGAACCGGCAACTTCCCCTGGAACCTGATTTAATATTTCTATTTTAAACTTACGACGCTCTGCCCACCTGGTATACATCCTTGCCAGCATATCTACCCAGTCGCAAGCTTCAGTCCCACCAGCACCGGAGTTGATCTCCATTATGGCATTGGCATTGTCGTGTTCGCCTGAGAGGACTGTTTCCAGTTCAACTCTGGCATAATCTTCAAGGAGAGATTTCAACTCAGTGCGGACATCGTCAGCATCCTGAGAGTTTTCATCCTCGACCATCTCAGCCAGTTCTTTGACATCTTCAGCGCGAGACATAAGATTCAAGACCGGATCAACCGCTGCCCTGAGCCTGTTTGTATCTTTCATCGTCTTCTGAGCTTGTGTGGAGTCATCCCAAAAACCTGGTTCGGAACACACCTGCTCCAATCTTGCTATTTCCTCTTGTTTACTGGCCAGGTCAAAGATGACCTCCCAGCTCTTCGAGGTCTCTCATCAACTGAGGCAATTTTTCAGAAACTTCTTTCAACATGTATATACCACCATTTTAGAATATGGAACCAGGAAAGGGAGAAGTCAGAAGATAGAAGACAGAAGTCAGAATGCCTAGATCGATACATTGCAATATTGTTCCGAATTCCTGATTTTAGATATGATAATTATTGTGGGAGTCAACATTTGAAAAACTGGGCTTAACACCAGTGTCTGGACTCCATATTCTGTCTTCTGTCTTCTGACTTCTGACTTCTATCCCTTCACTCTTCCTTCCCCAAACAACACTTCTTATATTTTTTTCCGCTTCCGCAGGGGCACAGGTCGTTGCGGCCTGGTTTTGCGGCGGATGCTTTGGCTGCAGCACCAGCCATCATTTTAAATTCAACATCTCCGCCCATGCCTGCAGGACCCTCAGCAGAACGCTCAACAAGATCGTTGAATGCTATCTGCTTGCGGACAGGCTTAGATTCCAGCTGAATCCTGTACATAATTCGAACCAAATCATCCTGTAACGAACCGATCATCTGCTGGAACAGGTCATAGCCCTCTTTGCGGTACTCAACAAGCGGGTCTCGCTGTGCGTATCCTCTGAGTCCAACACCCTCCCGCAGGAAGTCCATCGCTCCCAGGTGATCGATCCACTTGCGGTTGATCAGGTCAAGAGCAATATTGCGCTCCATTTCGCGCATAAGCTCAATGCCGATCTGCTGTTCTTTCATTTCGTAGGATCGTTCAACTATATCTCCCAGGAAGTCCAGCAGGTCCTCTCGCTTCTTACCAAGTAACTCAGCAGGCTTAGCAAAGAACTCAATTGGGAGTATCTCATTCAGGTAAACATACAGACCATTGTTGTCCCATTCATTCGGTGCAACATTCATAGGCCAGTATATCGATACGCCTTGTTCCATCGATTCATAGAGATAGCCGACAATCGTTGCTCGCAGGTCAGCACCAGCAAGGATCTCGCGTCTCTGTTTGTATATAGTCTCGCGCTGGACATTCATGACATCGTCGTAGTCCAGAACGTGTTTTCTCATATCGAAGTGATGCATTTCTACTTTCTTCTGAGCACGTTCAATTACTCGTGAAAGCAGTCTTGCGTCAAGGGCCTGGTCTTCTCTCCAACCCTGAAGCAGGATGTTCTGGCTCTTGTCACCGAACAGTCTCCAGAGTTCGTCTTCCAGAGATACGAAGAACCTGGTTGCACCAGGGTCACCCTGTCGTCCGGAACGTCCACGGAGCTGGTTATCGATTCTTCGGCTTTCGTGTCGTTCTGTTCCAACAATACACAGTCCGCCGCGTTTGATAACATCCAGGGCTTCCGGAGTAGCTCCGGTGAACTTGTCCGGGTTCTTGGTCTTCCATGAATTGAAATCCCAATCGATATCTTTGTCATCCAATGGCTCAACTACCGGAATTGGCGCATCCTCATCGAGGGTCGTGCCGCCAAGGATGATGTCAACGCCTCGACCTGCCATGTTAGTAGCAATAGTCACAGCGCCTTTGCGTCCAGCCTGGGAAATGATCTCAGCTTCACGCTCGTGGTACTTAGCATTCAATACCTTGTGCTCGATGCCTTCTTTGAGCCCACTGTAAAGGTGTGCTCTGGCAGACTCCGGCAATTGTGTATAGACCATGAATGCAGATATATTCTCATCCGAGAGCATATCGGTGCTCATTTCTAATTGCTTGGCCAGTTTTGCCACTTTAGGTATTGTTAATTCGTTGAAGTTAGAGTTAAGCAATGCGTGGTGGGCTTTGAGAGTCTCCCCATCGATACCCTTGGTGTTGTCCAGTTTTACACGAATGATCTCTGTGAGTGCAAGCAGCTGCAGTCTTTCGCTCAGCAGCCTCTCGCTGACTCTTTCAGAGACCTCGATCGATCTGGTTCCAACCAGTACCGGTTGCTGTTTTGCGTGGCACCTGATGACATCCAGCAGGATACCGCGGAATTTGGCATCCTCACTCTTATAAATAACGTCCGGCATATCTTTACGGATAACCAACCGGTTGGTCGGCACTTCCAGGACATCCAGACCATATATCTTCCGGAATTCTTCTTCTTCAGTTTTAGCTGTTCCAGTCATACCACCAAGCTTTTTATAAAGCCTGAAGTAGTTCTGGTATGTAATGGTAGCCAGAGTCTGGCTTTCTTCCTCTATGTTACAGCCTTCTTTGGCCTCAACTGCCTGATGCAGGCCATCGCTCCATCTACGACCGAACATAAGACGTCCGGTGAACTCGTCTACAATCGTTACCTGCCCATCTTTTACCACATAGTCGATATCCTTGCGGAATACGCCATGGGCCTTTAGAGCAGAGTTGATGTACTGGTTGAGTTCGTTGTTGGCGGTATCGTTAAGGTTGCCGCAGCCGGTTATTTCTTCAACGTGACGTGTACCTTCTTCGGTCAACATCGCCGTCTTGGCCTTTTCGTCTATCGTATAGTCAACCTCTTTGACCAGTCTACGAATGATGCGGTCGGCTTTATAGTAATCATCACTGGACCGGAAACCGTGGCCCGAGATGATAAGAGGCGTTCTTGCTTCATCAATGAGAATACTATCAACTTCGTCGACAATAGCAAAGTTAAGTTCACGCTGGACTAAATCTTCAAGCCGGAAAGCCATATTGTCACGCAGGTAGTCAAAACCGAACTCGTGGTTAGTACCATATGTAATATCGCAATCGTATGCTTCCTTACGAGAAGAAGGACGCAGCAACGCCCACTCTTCAGGATCATCAGGAACATATTCCATATCGAATACGAACGACCTGCCCATATCCCCGGTCTCTGCACTCTGGCCGTGGATAGAACCGATGGTTAGTCCAAGAAGCTCAAATACCGGGCCATTCCAGGCGGCGTCTCTTTTTGACAGGTAGTCGTTGACGGTTACAAGGTGGGCGCCATGCCCGGAAAGCGCATTGAGATAGAGTGGGAGAGTTGCAACAAGAGTCTTGCCTTCTCCAGTTCTCATCTCTGCAATTCTTCCCTCATGCAGAACCATACCTCCGATCATCTGTACATCGAAATGCCTCAGACCGAGGGTTCGGATACTGGACTCGCGGACGACTGCAAAAGCCTCCGGTAAGATCTGTTCAAGGGTCTCACCATCTGCTATACGCTTTCTGAACTCAGCGGTTTTAGCTCTGAGTTGATCATTGGAAAGCGGCTTAAGTCCGGCTTCAAATGTGTTTATAGTGTCAGCTATGCCGCGGAATCTTTTGATTTCACGTTCATTGTTGCTTAATAACTTGTGGATTGTTTCGAGGATGCTCATATCGTGTCCTGTGAATGACTGGTGATAAACACAGCCCGGCAGCGTCAAAGGCTACGGTTATGACTATTCCGGCCTCGCAGCGAGCTTCAGTCAGTTAATTTAAGCGGTACATAGAAAGACATTTGTGGCAGTCTTCCTGAAGTCAATGGGTCTCTTTCTGCTCTAAAGATATCAGATTTACACTCGGCATGTCAATTATTCGTAACAGTTTAGAGTTGCCGGAATTTGTCATCCTGAGGAACGAAGGATCTGCTTTCCATCCGTAAAAAGCAGATCCTTCGTTCCTCAGGATGACAATGTCCCATATTATTGAACTCTTACAATTGTTCAGCTTTTTGCAGGCCGCCAAAATCCCCTGCCAATTGTATCTATCACACATTGACGTGAACGTGTATTGTATCGTTCCATAATGCACTTGAGTTGACATTGCAGAGTTGAATCCGCAAGATATTAGGTGTTGATACATTATTAAATAGGAGATTTTCATTGAGAGCAATCATAAATAAAGAACCATTCGTCGATTCAAGTAAGCACTGGTCAGAAAGAGCCCTCTGGCCGGCGAAGTGGATATGCCATCCTGACCATCAGCACGATATGCCGTTTGTGCTTGCATATAAGCGCAGTTTTGAGCTGAATGAAGCCCATACTCTTCGGATTCATGTGTCGGCGGATGAACGATATGAGCTCTTTTGCGATGGTGAGAGAATCGGTCGTGGCCCTGAACGCGGAGATATATCCCATTGGTTCTATCAGACCTACGATCTGGAACTCAGTGCCGGTGAGCATATATTCGTAGCCAGATGCTGGTCCCTCGGACATACAGCGCCTGCTCCTTATGCACAGATATACCTGCGTCCAGGTTTTCTGCTGGCTGCTGAAGGTGTGGACAAGTCATTAATTAACACCGGAGAATCCAAATGGGAGTGTAAACAGCTTAGTGGCTACTCATTCCCTCAGCCCGGTATAATGTGGGGAACAGGAGCTAAAGTTTCGATTGATGGTGCTGCGTTTCCTTGGGGATATGAGCACGGAGCAGGGGATGATTGGGTTGCTGCACTGGCTACCGACAATGCAATCTCTGCCAGCTGCGCCAACGAACACTATCCAGTCTGGCTGCTTGCCCCATCGACTCTGCCTGCAATGATTGAGAATACTCTGCATGCTGGCAGCGCAGTATACATTGACCAACCCGAAACCGATGATACCGAATCCATCCGTATAGACATTAAAAACAACATCTCAGATGAGCTAAGCAATTGGAACGCCCTGGTGATTGACGCATCCAGCCTTCAAATCCCTTCAAACACAACCCGCCGCGTTATCATAGATCTGGGTAACTACTACTGCGCGTTCCCACAGATCACACTATCTAAAGGCAAAGGTGCCAGCGTCCGTATGCACTGGTCAGAAGGGCTCTTCATAGGGACGAAATTCGTTGACTATCTCGGGTGCGATAAACCTGTGAAGTGCAATAGAAACGAGATAGACGGCAAGTGCTTCATCGGGACCGGTGATGTTTTCATCTCCGATGGCGGCGATCAACGCACATTCGACACTCTCTGGTGGGAATCCGGGAGATATGTAGAAGTTCTGGTGAAAACGTCGGATGAACCTCTCATTATTAATGACCTCTGTATCAGAGAGACTCACTATCCTTATAAGTTTGATTTCGAGTTCAAGTGTGATGATCCCAGGTTCGAGTCAGTCACCCCGATCGCTGTCCGCGTGCTGGAAATGTGTTCACACGAGACCTATATGGACTGTCCATACTATGAACAGCTGATGTACGTCGGGGACACCAGGCTCGAAGTCCTTGCTACCTATGCAATAACATCGGATGATAGACTTCCGAGAAAAGCCTTGGTGACTTTCGATCGTTCCAGGCTGCTCTCCGGTATCACCCAGTCCAGATACCCCTGCAGAGTCCGGCAGATCATTCCGCCATTCTCGGTCTGGTGGGTGTCCATGGTCCACGATTATTCCATGTGGCGTAACGATTCGGCGTTTGTTGCTTCATTAATGCCGGGAGTTCGTGCGGTGCTGGACTGTTATTGGAACTATGTAAACGCAGACGGACTTGTCCAGGCACCAAATGGTTGGAACTTCATGGACTGGGTCCCCAACTGGGTAGCAGGAGTCCCACCGGATGGCGACCTTGGAGTCAACGCACTTATCAACTGGCATTTTGTATATGCACTCCAGCAGGCATCCGAACTGGAAGCTGCACTTGGAGAACCTGAACTAGCCGCCAGGCATGCCCGCAGGGCTGATGAACTGGCAAAGGCTTGTGAGAAAGCTTTCTGGGATAGTGATGGAGGCCTGTTTGCTGATGATCTGTCAAAGACCCATTATAGCGAACATGTGCAGTGTATAGCTCTGTTGTCCGGAAAACTATCTGCTGACAAAGCTGCTCAGTGCGCCAAAGCATTGTTTGAGCGTGAAGACCTTGCATTGACGACCATATACTTTACTCACTATCTGTTTGAGACTTACAAGCAACTTGGTAGAGTAGATAAACTGATGGAGAGAATGGAGATGTGGTTCGATCTGGAATCTCAGGGCTTCATGACTACTCCCGAAGAACCAGAACCCAGCAGATCAGACTGCCACGCCTGGGGAGCCCATCCGCTGTACCACTACTTTGCATCAATACTAGGAATAAGACCTGCAGCTCCAGGATTTACCCAGGTAAACATAACACCCAGCCTCGTTCACCTGAAACAGGCCTCAGGAACCCTCCCGCATCCCAACGGAGAGATCAAAGTCAACCTGCAAAACGACAATGGCAAACTAACAGGAGAAGTAGAACTCCCAAACGGAGTAACCGGTTCCTTCACAACCAGCACCGGAGTAATCACCCTAAAACCTGGCAAACAAAAAGTTAACGGATGAAGGGACAGGCTTTAGACTTTAGACTTTAGGCCATGCCCAAATTGTTGTGCGGGGTTCCAGCCTGCGAACGACGTCAAAATTGTGGTGCGGGCTTCCAGCCTGCAAACGACGCCAAAATCGTGATGCGGGCTTTTAGCCTGCTAGCTGCGGTTCGCAGACTGGAAGCCTGTATCACAACTCGCTCGGGTGCAATTTGCATTTGCACCCGAAACAGAACCTCAAATCCCCGAAACACCTCTTTCATTCTGGATTCTGGATTCCAAAATGTTTAATGAGAAATCTTCTCAACCAACTCCACCAGTCTCTGCAGTGTCTTGGTAGCGGAAGAGCTACTGTTGTATTTCACACCAACTAATGCGTAATTAGGTGCATTTTCCCTAATCTGCGAAAATCTGCGAAATCTGCGGATAATTAATAATACAACTTCTCCCATTCTGGATTCTGACTTCTGGATTCTGGACTCTGACTTCTGGATTCCAAAAAATTAAAAAGAAATCCCAGCAACCAGCTCCACCAGCCCCTGCGCAGCCTTCTCCAGTTGCATTGTTTTGCGGTCCTTTTTCTTGTGGGGTTCTTCTATCGGTGGAAGGATGCCGAAGTTGGAGTTCATTGGTTGGAACGTTTTTGCTGGCGCTTCCGATATATGGTTCATCAGGGAGCCTATCATTGTAGTTCTTGGTGGAATGACTGGTTCCTGGTCTAGAAGCGTGCGGGTTGCGTTGATACCTGCCATTATTCCCGATGCAGAAGACTCCATATAGCCCTCAACCCCTGTAATCTGTCCTGCAAAGAACAGCATTTGATCTGTGCGGACAGCCTGGCTGGGCAGCAGGATACTCGGGGAATTTATGAATGTGTTTCTATGGACAGCACCCAGCCTTGCAAATTCTGCGTTCTCAAGACCTGGAATCATCCGGAAAACTCTGCGCTGTTCTGCGTGCTTGAGTTGTGTCTGGAAACCTACCAGTCCATATATGGTGCCTTCAGTGTTTTCCTGCCTCAGCTGCACTATGGCATAGGACCATCGCCCGGTCTTTGGGTCTGTAAGTCCGACCGGTTTCATCATCCCGTGCGAAAGCGTCTCAGCCCCACGTGAGGCCATTATCTCGACCGGCAAACAGCCTTCATAATAGGATGCCTCTTGCTCTTCGTCCAGATGCGGGATAGCTCTATCTGCTGCTACCAAAGCCTCTACAAAGCTATAATACTGTTCTCTATTCATTGGACAGTTCAAATAAGCAGCTTCACCTTTGTCATATCTTGATTGTCTGAACACAATGTCATAATCTATGCTGTCGGCCATAACAGATGGAGCAATAGCATCAAAAAAGTGCAAATACTCCAGCCCCAGTCTCTCCTGGATAGATTTACACAGTGCAGGGGATGTAAGAGGGCCGGTAGCGATGATCACCGGACGGTTATCCGGAATCGAAGTGATCTCCTTCCGGGTAATATGTATCAGAGACTCGGACTCAATCGCACGGGTTACTTCGTTTGCAAAAGCATCCCTGTCCACACACAGAGCATCTCCACCCGGGACTGCTGATCTATCGGCACATTCCAATACAAGTGATCCCAGAGCCCGCATCTCCAGTTTTAATAACCCATGTGCTGTCCCAGGAGATTGGGACTTCAAAGAGCTCGAACAGACCAACTCACCTAGCATATCTGACCTGTGTGCAGGAGTCGTCGCCGCGGGACGCATCTCTATAAGCTCAACCGCAATCCCGCGTCTGGCAATCTGCCAAGCCGCCTCAACCCCAGCCAACCCACCACCAACCACAACAATACTATTATCCATAACATCCATTATAACATCGCAATAGATTATCCTCACGCGGAGATTCAGAGAGAAAGCTTGTGCTACTTCGTATATACCTGGGCAGTATTTAACAGATTATTTATATAGCACGCAAAGCCGCAAAGACGCTAAGAAGGGGAAGAGAGTAGTCAGCTAAATACTCAGCAGGTAATATAAAAGCAGCAAATCAACTGCCCAGTAATTAATATGCCACATAGGTTTACACCATCCCATTCCCTTCTTAGCGCCTTTGCGGCTTTGCGTGAGAATTCCAAACCCTTTCGCTCTCCATTAAAGTTATCATATTATATGCATAGCTAATCTCCCCGTCCCCCCATCTCCAAGTCCCCCCGTCCTAGAATGCTGCTATCCTCAAAAGGCAAGCAGTAGTATAATATACCAGTGGAAAATCGTGAAGTGTTTTTGGGGTTGGGTTCTAATTTAGGGGACAGGTTGGCGAATCTTAGTGCAGCCGTTGATCTGCTTGCCTCTGCACCGGGCGTTTGTGTGACTGAAGTGTCATCATTATATGTAACTTCTCCGGTAGGCATGACTGATCAGCCTGATTTTTACAATGCAGTAGTCAGCATCAAAACCAACCTCGCTCCTCACGATATTCTTGCTGTGTGTATGGAAATTGAAACCTCTCTTGGTAGAGAACGCACTATACACTGGGGGCCACGCATCCTGGATGTGGATGTCCTCCTTATTGAGGGAATTGAAGTCCATACCGATACATTAATTGTCCCCCATCCAAGGTTGATGGAGAGGGCGTTTGTTCTAGTACCATTGGCTCAGATTGCTCCGGATGTTGTATTGGCGGACGGTAACACTGTTGAGCAAGCAGTAAAATCCATTACAGGGCAGAGGGTAGACCCGCTCTGGGAGAGTGACTGGGAACAAAAATGGCGATGTTCAGATATGAAGCAGTAGATAATACCGGCAAAACATTAAGAGGTGTTATGCAGGCATCGGATCAAAATGATCTAGCCGGCAAACTGCAGTCCCGTGGATTTGCACTCAAAATTGCATATAACAATTCTGCTGCCGCTGCAAAACCTGCGTCCACACCTATTACTGCTGGATCATCATTTTCACATCCTGCCAGCGTGATTCCTAAAGGACTGCAGGCTGTTTCTATTCCACCCGGTGTTCCAGTATCAGTTAAATCAATAGTGCAACCAAGGCTGATGGCGCTGTTCTTGAGGCAGCTTACAACAATGGTTACTGCTGGTATGCCGCTGTCTCAGAGTATGCGAGAGAACCTGCAGTATGTCCGACACCCGAGGCTTAAGGCTGCAACTTCGAGTATGGCTGATAGCATCGAGGCCGGGAGCAGGTTGTCTGAGAGTATGGCCAAGTTTCCGGAACTATTTCCTACCCACCTTGTTGGCAGCGTAGTGTGTGGGGAATTGGGTGGAGATATCGATGAATTCCTCACAGAAGCTACCACGGATTATGAAAGAGAATCCAGGGATACTTATATAGGCAGATTTGGATGGGCGATGGTCAAGGCCACCCTTATTCAGTTCTGGTATTCGTTGCCGATCTGTTTTGGAACGATTCAAATACTTATGGGACTGATTACAGGTCCACAGGCATCGACACTCACCAGGGAAGAGGTTATCAGGGCTGTATTAGTTCATATGAGTACCGTTGTTTTTCCTGTAGGAACTGTCGCTACGATAGCCTACATCGCTTTTATATATTTTTGGGAAGCTTTCAAACGCAGGCCATATACCAGGTATATACTGGATTATTACCGCTCCCGGAGTATCCCGTGGGGAACGATACACAGGAATCGTTCTATTGCAAGGTTTCTTCGGTCGATGGACAGGTTACTCTCTGCAGGGGTTGATATTGGTAGAGCATGGGAAGCGTCGGCATTACTTTGCCGGGATAACAATGTCGGAGTGGCATTGAACAAAGGTTACGTACCTCCAGGAGAGAGCACCAGTATCGCTGAGCGTCTTTCAAGGACAGGTGTGCTTAAGCTGGAAGAAGAAGGCCTTGTTAACAGCGGTGAAAAAGCTGGAAAAGTCGGAGAATCACTGACGAATCTAGCAGCATCGTATGAGCATACCGATACCACTCAGGTAGTTTTTGGGAGATTCATGTCGTTCAGCGCCTTTACCTTATTCTCAATTATAATAGCCGGAATACTGGCAATCGCCCTTACCAATTCTTATAGTGTGATGCTGAACTACTTTGCTGATGATTTTATGAAATAGAATAATACGCGTAAACAGCGCACTTATCCAGGAGACATGCAGATGCCACAATACAAATTTAAGGCGAAAGACCGCAATGGGAATACGATAGAGGAAGTTCTTGAAGCTTCAGATGATCGTGTTGCCGCGTCAATGCTGCGTGAACGCGGATTGTATCCAATGGATATTTCGCTGTTGCGGGGAGGAGGCGAATCCAGCAAGCCAACTGGCAACCAGCCAGGGCAATCATTTGCACAGATGCTTATAAATCCTTTCTACACCGGTGTGAACATCCGCTCATTAGTGCTGTGTTTTACCCAGATGGCTACCATGCTGAAAGCCGGTATGAGTCTTTCAGAGATACTGAATGGTATGGGCACACGAACAAAGGGAAGACTAGGCAAAATATTGCTGGAAGCTTTGGACCAGGTCCGATCCGGGGGGCGTTTGTCTGAAACTCTAGAAAGGCATCCAAGTGTCTTTAGCAACCTAATTACTTCCCTGATCAAGGCCGGGGAAAGCGGCGGCCTGCTGGATACAATGGTTGAAAGAATTGCACAGAACCTGGAGTTTGAAATCAGGATCAGACGTGCATATTCAAAGGTATTGTTTTATCCATACGTCATTCTGGTTTTTATCATATTGACCCCGCATATACCAGTCCTGTTCATGGGTACTGGCGCTCAATTTGCGGCATCACTGTGGCATTCCCTCAGATACTGGGTTCCGGGATTGGCAGTGGCTTTCGTTGGTATAAAATTCTTTATGCAGTTCCATGGTGTCAGACGGGCATGGGACGCCATAAAAGTTCTCCCTCCGATTGTTGGGACAGCAGCCGATAAAGTCGCACAGTCACGTTTTGCACGGGCAATGGCCTCTTTATATCGTGCTGGTTTACCAATGAATGAAGTCCTCCGCGTATCGGCTGACGCATGCGGAAACCTGGCGATGGCTGACAGGTTGAAACCTGCTGTAGCAGCGGTTGCATCAGGAAAAAACTTCACTCAGTCTGTAGCGATGACCAGGGCCTTACCTCCAATGGTATTGGATATGTTATCTGTAGGAGAACGCACCGGTAATTATGAGGATGTCCTCGAAAAGGTCGCAGATCACCTGGAAGCTGAAGCAGAGATATCCTTTACAAAAGCTTCAATCATACTGTTCGTGCTGTGTATTGTTGTAGCTGCTATTGTAGTTGGATTGATGGCTGTGAAGTTCTATGGCGGTGCAATGACAGGTGCAATGAATGCGGGGAACATGTGAGTAAGGTTCCGAATTATTATGAGGTGCTTGGGATTCCTGAAAACGCCGCCATCGCAGTAATTAAACGGCGTTACCGGGAACTTGTGCGTGTATATCACCCGGATGTAGCAGGCAATAAGGCCGAAGCCCACAGGATCTTCCTTCGTATCTCCGAAGCTTACGAAACACTCTCAGACGCAGATGCCAGAGGTGCATACGACAGATCGCTCCAGTCCGAGCGTGAGAAAGAGCGCAGAAAGCGGGATGAAGCGTCAGCACAGCGCAGGAGACGTTACCAGAGGATTGAACATGGTGGTCTGGGAGTAACTCCGGAACAGAAGAAAGCAGCATCAGATCAGGTCCGAAACGCTCAACTGATGGTCATACAGCGCAGGCTCCAGACAGCGTCTGAGCTGTGTAAAGCTGCACTGGCAATTGATCCGCGGAATGCGCAGGCTCATGCAACTCTTGGTGATATATACAAAAGACAAGGAAAAGTTGAGCTATCGATCAAACACTACAGCTTTGCGATGCAGTTCAACCCATCTGACCGTGATGTCGAACGTAAGCTTACCGAAGTCCTCAGTTCAAGCATAAGTAATACTCCGGAAGAACCTGTATATACCCCCGGGACCAGCGGTTATTATAAGGCCAGAATGAATATGGTCGGCTGGTCTATGGTAGCCGGATTGTTTATAGCAATTCGGATGCTTCCACTGCAGGTTCAGGCTACGGTAGATGGCGGCGGGTTTTATATATCTCAGTGGAACTGGAAGCTGCTGTCTCTGATGGGTATCATTGGCTTTCTTGCAGGTTTTATATTAGCAGTCAACGGCTGGGTAGGATCTCCTTCCCGTGACCTGCTCTCTACAGGCAGACTGGTCAAGGGTGGGGGAATCCGATTGGGACACATTGCCCTTGGTGTATCTGTATTCTTTTTCTGGGTTACAGTAGGAATATATATTTTCGTGGCATTGCTGCGGGGTGATACTTCACGGTCGGTGACTAGATTATTGATAGCCACTGTCGGAGTGTTACTAATGACAGCGATGGTCTATAGTTCTGGTTTCCAGACCACAATTTTACTGTGGTGTGGAAATCTGGTGTTTCCGTGTTCAGTGCTTGGCTGGTATTGCGGCCATGCATTGGATCCAATGAAAAGGTATGGGTGGTTAAAATGAGTAAAAAAGTTAAAGCTCCGGATCTTACAAAGATGAAAGCCGAAGGCAGGAAGATTTCAATGGTTACTGCCTACGACTATATAATGGGCAGGCTGGTCGATGAATCCGGGATTGATATTGCACTAGTCGGTGATAGTCTGGGAATGGTTGTGTTGGGATATGATACCACCTTGCAGGTTACGATGGATGACATGATAAGGCACTGTGGGGCAGTCTCCCGAGGCTGCACGCGTGCTCTGCTGGTTGCTGATATGCCATTTATGTCCTATCAGGTCAATGAAGATGATGCGTTAAGAAATGCAGGCAGGTTGGTCCAGGAAGGGTTTGCTGAAGTTGTGAAGCTTGAAGGGGGCAAACCTGTCTGCCATATGATTAGCCGGATCACTGATATCGGTATCCCTGTTATGGGACACTTAGGAATGACCCCGCAGTCTGTCAACCAGTTTGGAGGCTACAGGACACAGGGAGCTACCGAAGACAGCGCTCAACGCATAAAGGATGATGCACTGCTGCTTCAGGAATCAGGGGTCTGCGGAATCGTATTAGAGAAGATCCCATCGGATCTAGCATGCGAAATATCTGAAAGCCTGGTAATACCCACCTTCGGCATAGGAGCCGGCCCGGACTGTGATGGACAGGTGCTGGTCAGTTATGACTTGTTAGGGTTCTACGACAAGTTTACACCTCCATTCGTCAAGAAGTATGCCGATTTATGGGGCACAGCCCTCGGAGCACTCACGGAATACAGCGAAGAGATCAAGTCCGGAGCATTTCCGGAGCGCAAAGTGTGACAGCGATGAGCAGGTAAAAATTGTTGCACATAAAATTTAGGAAATCTATCCATTGTTCACAAATGTTGTGATATACTCTTAGTGTGCTAAAAAAATGAACAATGCCCTTGCTTCATTTAATGAATTGACAGGGCAATTGTCGCGAAAAGGAGAAAAATTGATGGATAGTAAAACTTTAAAGGTAGCGTGTTTGACTGCCGGTCTCGCCGCCGCCTGGGCTGCACCGCAAGCAGCAAATGCTGTGTATGCACCCCCTGATCATTTCCACTACGAAATGTATATCGATCCCGTTTACGAGATGTACAACAGTTACGTTGTTTTTAACATCAATACATCCGGGTACCACCATTACCTACCTCTTGGTACTCTGCTTACGGGGAAATCTACACGAACCATTGAACTCGAGTCCTACTATGAACCAGACAGTTACTATATTGTGGGAGTATACGGAGATACTGCCGCTGGAGCGGTTGTCTCGTTTGGGGTTAGTAATCCGGGTTCGAGCTGGAGTAGTATTTTTGGATATGACAATGAGCAGGATGTAATAAATTGGTGCGGAGGCGATAATACGGATCCCTGGTCGTCGCCAGCGCCTGTAAACACATTCACCAACTTGTGGACGCCGATAACCGCATATACACCAACTCCGGCTTATAATGGCTTTATGTTCGGCTTCTCTGATCCAAAAGATGCTGGGGATGTCCAGATTATGAGATCACCTGCGGCAGTACCGGAAGCAAGCACCTTCATGGGATTTGTTACCGCAGCAATCAGTCTGCTGGGCTTCAAGAGATTCAGAAAGTAGTATTTTGGCGTTAAGTGTTTGTATAATTGCACGCAATGAGGAGAAAAACCTTGCCCGTGCTATAAAGTCCGTGTCCACTATTGCTGACGAAGTGATAGTTACCGATACGGGTTCCACGGATGCTACTGCAGAGATTGCGGCTGACCTTGGCGCCAGGGTCAGCCGTTTTGAATGGTGTGATGATTTCGCAGCGGCGTACAATTTTGCATTCTCACAGGCGAAGTCCGACTGGATCTTCTGGTTGGATGCCGATGAAGAACTGCTTCCGCAATCTTGTGAAGTCATCCGTGGCTTGCTCAAGCACAAAGAAAATATCGCATACCATGTGATACGTCGCGATTTGACTGATATCTCAAATCCTGATTCTTACACCGAAATGCTCCAGCTCCGACTCTTCCGCCGTTTGGTCATCCCTAAACTAGTTGGACGCTACCACGCACATTTTCTCCCAGACCTCGATGAAATTGCCTCGAAAAGCCGTAAAAAAGTAAAAATGAGCCGTCTGATTATAAATCATTATGGATATCTGGGAGAAATGCAAAAGTCCAAACTCGAGAGATCAGTGAGGATCATTGAGCTGGAACTCAAGGAACGTCCCGGGCAGATATATTTTCTCATTGAACTGGGTATGAGCCTGCTGCGATTGCAGGAGCCCAGACACGCTGAGGTTTTACTGGAAGCATCTACATTACTCGTCCAACACAAATCTGATGCCTATCCCCCTACTGGAATAGCTGCCATACTATTGAACTACCTCATGGCTGCTCACGATACTGCATTTCCGGATGGACTTACAAGATCAGATATATATGATATGGGTAGTAGATGGTTCCCAAAGAGCGCTCCTTTGCTATGGGCACAGGCACAGAACCAGTTTGCAGCGGAAAAGTATGAATCAGCAGCAGACTCATTGGAAAGACTTGTTGAAGCTGGTAGAACAGGTGACTATGACAAGATGGTCAGTTTTGACCCAAGAATTATGGGAGATGATGCAAAATTAAACCTGGCAGTCTGCTATATCCGCATGGCTGAACTCGATAAGGCCCAGAGATTCTTAACTGAACTCCTCTCAAGCCCATCAAGAGGTTCAGAAGCCAAAGCCAACCTGGCAGTTGTTGAGCAATTGCGCACCATGTATGGCTAGTTGGTTGGCTATGAATCTACCCACTCTTCAACGCCCTTGCAAGCCTGACTGATAATACTGCTAATCCCGCAGCCAGGTCTTCATCCTGCACAAACACACTGTCAGGAACCTGCAGATAGGTCTGAGTGAAGTTCCAGATCCCTCTTATACCAGCCAAAACCATGACATCAGCGATTTCCTGGGCGCTTTCCATCGGTACGGTCAGAATTCCCAGATGTATATTCATTCGTTCAGCAAGGTCTGGCAGCTTGTCCAGTGACAACACTTCCACTCCCCGAATTGAATTACCGACCTTATTGGGATCGTTATCAAAGGCTGCAATTATATTCAAACCGCGCTTTTCAAATCCGGCATATCCAAGCAGAGCGCTGCCGAGACTCCCCACACCAATCAAAAATGCATCCTTGCTGTTGTCCCAGCCAAGATAACTCTCAATTGCCCCTATCAACGCCGGGACATAGAACCCGATCTTGGGTTTACCTACAATGCCGGTAGATGCCAGGTCCTTGCGCACTTGAACGGAGTCCAGACCCAGCTTTTCGCCGATGTGGGTACTGGAGACGAACTCCCGGCCTTGGGTATCGAGTTCCTTAAGTAGATGCAGATACATCGGCAATCTACGGACTGTCGGCAAGCCGGATAAAGAGTTTTTGTCTTCAATCATTATGCTTTCGGACCTCTACTGCATTTGTCATTTATGTCATCTCTCGCTCGGATGCGATTTGCAATCGCACTCGTAACAGAATACCCACAAATCCTATTCAGTCCCACCATGGGTCTTAATAATCTGGGCAGAATACACCGCATCTCTCTCCAGAGCCAGCGTAAGCGGAGTCTTGCTGTCGGAATTTCTTGCATTCGGATCAGCCATCGAAATAAGCAGCAATTCTACTATCCTGTCGTTACCATTCGATGCAGCAACGTGCAAGGCTGTATTTCCAAGGTTGTCAGCAATATCAGGATTTGCCCCTCTGGCAATTAGTATTTTAGCTATATCCAGTTGGTTTCTGAGTGCAGCGCCGTGCAGGGGTGACCAACCGTTTCTGTCCTGAGCATCCTGGTTAGCTCCGGATGCAATCAACCGTTCAACAATCTGCGTATGACCACGGAGCGTTGCATAGTGCAATGGAGTATATCCAGGCCCGTTGGTGTCATTGGGAGAACTGCCATCTCTGAGCAGAGCAACTACCTTGTCCAGGTCACCCTTATGAGCAGCATAGTGCAGCGGGGTAGGATTGGTAGAAGACTCAGTCGTCATTCCAGGGGCAATCTCATTGACCAGCGCTTTTGTTGCTTGAGCTGTGGAAAGCTTCTCATGCCCCTGTTCCCCTTTACCTGAGGTAAATGCCGTCTGTATCTGCAGGATTACACTCTCCAGGCGGAAGATAGATTGTTCGTGTCTTTCGTTCGAATGGCGAAGCTCCTCTATCAGTTCATCCTTACCCTGGATCAGAGCCTGTAGTTTTACTATTTCCTTGTCCTTCTCCTGCAATGCTTCAGCCGCTGCTTTCATTTCATTCATTGCTTTAGGGGCTTTAACAATAGGTTCCTGGTTTACCAGTTTAGGATTGGTTACAGCAGTATATTTGTTGATCTCATCCAGGTTTACCAGCATCTGTCCATTCGACAGACGAGTTTCTATGCTGAACTCTTTAGTCCTGCCAGTTGCCCAGCGACGCAGGGTCCTCTCGGATTTCCCCGTAACTTTCGCGGCATCACTAATCTTAACCCAGTTCTGAGAATCAGACTTCTGCATAACCACCACCTCACATTACTGCAACTCTGTGTCACCCTGAGTATTCGAACGCGCTGTTAGCGTGGTAATTTCTTAAAGAAACCCACCCAGGTGTTTCGGGACTTGAGGGTTGGACATGCTAGTGTTGGAGTAACCAACAAACCTAACATCCAACCCGGAAGTCCCGAAACAAAGACCACTGTATCTTGGGAGGAACGAAGGATTCGAAACTCCCAACAAAACCGCGATCCTTCATTGCATTCAGGATGACAATACACATTCAGGATGACAATATCCTACTTGCTTGCACACCTGACTATTTCACCCAGATACATGCGGTGATAGTCTTTATCAGGATAATTGGTATCTATCGCAGGATCAAGAAAACGTGCAGGGTCAATATCCTGGGTATACAGCTTTCTGCACTCCATTATTATCCTGGCTTCCGTGAACACGGTTGTTCCTGGTGTAAATCCGGCAACCGGATGCAAGCCAGCCTCAGTCACCTTGTCACTATCCCTGCCTGATTTAGTTCCACACTCAAACAGAGCATCTCTGTATTCTTCTGGTAAGAAAGAAAGGGTGAAATTGTCCGCAGCCTCCATAAACTCATATGTATATCTCTGAGGACGGATTACGCACCATACCACCGGTTTATTCCAAATAACTCCGAATCCACCCCAGCTGGCTGTCATTGTATTGAAATGGTCAATAGGACCAGCAGTTATCAGCATCCAGTCATCACCAACAAGCTTGATTGCGCTTTCCTGAATCATCTTGGGTGTAGTATCTTTCCAGCTCATGTTGTTGCCTCCAAAGATTCTATGTTTTTCAGCTTAGTTGTGTACAGCCATGCGGATGATATCATTGCGCAGGCCGCTACTCCGGCTAATATGAAATAGGGTGATCGCAGGCCGAGTTGATTTGCAGCGATCCCACCGATAATACTCCCGGATATCTGTCCAGCTGCAACCAGGGCTTCGTGGATCCCCATATTCCGGCCCATTTTGCTTCTAGCTGCAAGTCCGTGGTAGATAGCAGTGGTATAACAAATCGCCATACATGTGCCGAACACCAGGAACGATGCTCCCAGCAGAATCTTATCATGAAATATCCCCATTCCCAGCGCAGCAGCCGCCATGCCCGCATGTGCAGCCAGTTGGGGCCATATCTTGCCTCTCCACCAGGGAGATACTCCTGTGATGAATATTCCAGTTCCCAGACCCCAAAGCAGAAATCCTGTAATAGATGCCTTTTCGGGATCAGTCCAATGCAGCGCTTTCCCAAGTTCAGGAAAGATAATACGTATTGCCGCATATCCGAAGAAGCCCGTAAAGTGTCCGAAACGTCCTATCAGCAGCCATATGTCATTGCCCGGAATTACCTTTGGTGGAGCAATATTTTCAACTTCAGCTGCAGTCAAATCCTTTGGTTTTTTCCAAAGTGCAAGAACTACCATGGCAACAACAATAAACACAGCCGAACAAATGAATGTCTGTGCAAAACCAAGCTTAAGGAGTCGGGCTGCAATCTGTGCTGCAACTGCACTCCCCACACACCAGCCAACGTTGAATGCCCCAAGGTTTTTTGCCAGTCTACCAGGACCTGAAACATCCCCTATGAAAGCCTGTAAAGGGGGATAGAAAGCCCCCATAGATGCTACGCAGAGCGCGAAAAACAGGCATGTAGTCCAGGCCGATTGCGATGTTGCCAGGCCAATACAGCCAATCAGTGTCAGAATAGCTGCGGTAATGGATACCTGTTTACGTCCCAGTCGCTCAGAAAGTTTGCCAGCTATAAGGCATAACGGCAACCTGACAGTCTGTGCTATCACGCTCATACTACTTAGGAATATAACACCAACACCTTGATGCTGGGCAAGTAATGGAGCTGCAGCAAACACCATGGACAGTGCTCCATCGGCAAACCAAGGAGCAAGCATTGAATTAAGTCTATTGCGATTATCGGAGTTACTCATTTGAGTTAAGTTAGCCGTAAGCCAACAGATATCCTTCAGAAATCAACTGCAAGTGTTAATCCTGCGTGAGATCTGAATGCAAACCCTATGGTCAGGATCTTGTTGGTCAGGATGATCCATGATCCTGACCCGATCCCCCGGACATCCATGTCCAATACCAAGCGAATGATCTATCGCCCTCCGTTCGTGCTGAGCTTGTCGAAGTGCGAACGGAGGGGTGATAGATCATTTATCCCCAAACTTCGTCAATAACCTCTCTGGCTATCTCCACCCATCTACCCAGTCTCCAGGGCTGATCGCAGACCGTGTGGACGTCTTTCATTGACAACTCCACATTCATTCCCTTGGTAGTTGTAAGGGTCTTGCGAAGGTCTTTGCGGATCAGTTCTTCATCCCAGGTATCGACGCTGATCAGGGTAGGGTTGGGTTTTCTGCAGTAGACATAGTCCTTGCCCATATATCCAGCGATTAGCTCTTCATTGCACCATGGGGAGACTGAGATTTTACGCAGATTAGTGAACCGTTTGATCACATCCCATCTTTCGTGCACAGGTTCGCAGCACCCGTAGTAGCTCAAGCCAAAGCGTTCAACAAGGGTCTGCTGGTAGGGGAAGACAAACTCCTCAAACATCGGAGTAGATACTCCTACTGTCTCCTGAGACTCAGAAAGCACCCACATATCTTTGAGTCTTGCAGGCTGCCCCGGGACATAGTCTTTTTGCGGTAGTTCATCCGTATAACCAACAGAACCGGAACCTATATAGTCATCCTCATTATTCGGTGTTAATAGTCCATTGCTCTCAAACCAGTCCAAACCGTTCATATGCTCATCTCTCAGGAATGACATCAAGGCATGCAGCCCCTCGGGCTGGTCATACATCGCCATCATGAACTCCTGCAGCCCCATCAGGCATATCGCATGCCAGGTCATACCCATTGTCCACCAGTAACCATTTTTATTGACTACCGGCATGATATCTCCAACGGTCTCCTCTAGAAGTTGCTTCTGAAGGTTAGTTGCTTCAAGATCAAAGGTGTATTCACGGAAACGGAGCTTTTTGACGTCCTCAGCCAGGTCTTTGAGAGGAGCATCCCACACATAACTGCCAAGGTGTTCAGCGTTATCTCCTCTGTGCATTACGACAGGCACTCCAAAATCCGTGGCATTGACTACGCGACCGTAGCTGAAGCGGGGTTCCATCACGTGGTCATCTTTGACTACTTCGTTGCAGAAGATCGTATTCCGCAGCCCTCGCTCCATCCCACGCGCCCAATCAGTTTCACAGACAAGCGTAGAAACCGGGATAACTTCATCAATACATCCCCCTGTCTCCACCAGGAGCATAGGCCGTTCACCCTTAAGGGAGTTAATCTTCTTCCACTGGTCCCTTCTCTCATCATTCACCGGATCAGCAGTAAACGCAGCCACCTTATTAGCCAGGCTTCGTATTATTTCTATATCTTTAGCTGTAGCATAATCACCTATATTTAGCACAAGTATCACCTCAAATATTCTCACACAATCCCCAATAAACTACCATCCAACAAGGTAGATAGTCAAGATAAGCAGCAGTGCCCCATTATGGTAATGAGTTATCGAGTGGAGTAACACGAAAGCTGATGATTTATAGTTAAAATTTCCCTTCCTGTTAATACTGAAAATCTTCTAAATCCTGTTCAAATATGACCCAAGTTGTGTGTGCAACTTATTTGTCCTACCTCCACTTCTCGTTACATAAAAATCCTCCCAAAAAATCTGCGAAAATCTGCGAAATCTGCGGATCATTATTCCCTGATCCTTCTTGTATTTTCAAGCCATTGTGCGCTAGACTATGGCAGATATCAGCAGACAGGGAGGCAGGGCATGGCAGGAGTAAGGGCAGCATCGGCATCGATTAAGTTGACTGACGATAATATGGTGGAACTTGGCAGCACAGTAAAGGCTTTCGATACACAGTGGGAAGGAGAGTTCCGGGCTAATGCGCTGGTTATTGAATCTAAGCAGCGTATTCTTATTATATCCGTAGACTCCCTTATAATCCCGCTGCATGTAGTTAAAGCCGCCGCTGCACGTATAACTGCAGCCACAGGCATACCGGAGGACAATATCCTGATCTGTGCAACTCATACCCACCGCGGTCCCTGTCCTATCGACTTCCTCGGGTGCACACCGAATATGGAATACCTGCGCCGGCTGGAAGAGGGCTGTGTGCTGGCTTCAGTTAAGGCTGTAAAAACACTCGAAGACAATCAGCCAGACACAGAGTTACTGTTCGGTAAGAGCCAGGAAGCCACTGTTGGCCGCAACAGCCGTTTGCTGCTAAAGGATGGTTCAGTAGGCTGGTACGGTTATGAAGAGAGCGATGTAGTCCGTCCTACCGGCCCCTACGACCCCGACCTCTACGTTCTGGCGACAAGAAATACGGATGGCGAGTATGTGAGCCTTGCATTCAACCACTCAGTCCACAACATCGGCCGTCTGAGTGAAGAGCATATGTCACCGGGTTTCTACGGTCTTGCTGCCCTGGAGATCGAACGCAGGCACAGTGCTACGACTCTGTTCCTGCCCGGCGCATTCGGCTCAACCCACAACTGCACATCCAACAACAGCGGAGTATCATCACCTGAACTGGTATACCGTGTTGTCGAAGCAATCGAAGACGCCATAAGCCATTTGCAGCCGGCACTCCCCGGACCGGTCGAAGTCCTCAACCGTCCATTCACCTACCACCTGCGTCACTTCGATGAAGCCAAAGAAGCTGCAGCTGTGAAGTACTATATGGAGAAATACGTCCCTGAGGAAGCTGCTATTCATATAGAGATCTTCAAGCAGATGCGCGAAGAAATGGCGCCGCTTCAAGGTGAAGCACGCCAGACGCGTTTACAGATCATCAGGCTGGGCGACATCGTTTTCGTAGGCATCCCGGGTGAGATTTACGCCAGACTCGGATTAGACCTCCGCCGCAGGTCTCCATTCCGACACACCTGCATAATAGGACTGGCTAACGAAGAGATAGGCTACATCCCCGACCGCCAGGCCTACATCGATGGAGGCTACCAGACCTGGGTAGGCTGGCACAGTGCCCTGGAACCAGGCACCGGAGAAGCAATGGTAGACCAGGCAATAGAGATGCTAAACGAACTACACAACACAAACCCACCGAAATAGAAACATGGATACACAGGATGTACAGGATAAATATTATGTTATCCCGCAATCCTGTTCATCCTGTATATCCATGTTCATTTCTCCATATTGTCAGTCCAAGCCATTGTGCGGTAGACTATGGCAGTGAATAATTTCCCCGGAGGCTCTGTTTGAGGACCAATCGATTACGCATTACTCTCTTTATTCTGTTTATTCTATTAATATCAAGTGCTGCCAACAGTGAACCAGGCAGGTTACTGAAAGCTTTTCCTTCCAGTGGAACATCCCCGTTAGGCGTTGCATGGACTAGCATAAATGGTAAAAGCCAGCTCTACGTGATGGACTACAGCAAAGAGGGTTATCAGGTCTACGATACCAAAACATGCAAGCCAATCGGTGAACCTGTCCGCACTGGTCAGGGACCCAGGCATGGCATAGTGATAGTTGGAGACAGCTATTATGCTCCTTATTTCAATCCTGCTACCGGGGGTATGGTCATTACTTCGGCTAAACTCGGAGTTCCATACCCACAGGGCATCTTCGAACTCAATGCTTCCTGGGCATTTGCACTGACCCATGATGGCACTGACTTCTGGGCAGCCGGAGCACGGAACACACGCAAGCTATATAGATTCGATAGCACTGGCAAGGTCCTGCAGACAATCGATATGCCGGAGAACCTTCTCTCAGTTACCTGGGGGGAAGGTTCACTCTGGGTATTAACCGATACCCGTAAAGTTATCCGCATGGACCGTTCAGGAAAACGCTTGTCGGAACTGACTCTGCCGGAGGTAATGAAAGTCGGAGGAGATGGTCAGGGCATTGCATGGGATATTGAGACCAAAACTCTCTGGATTACTTCCGGGAATTCAATATGGAATGTGCAGGCGCTGACCGGTTATCCGTCGCTCCCATCTATAAATGCCAATAAAGTAACGAAAGCTCCGGTAATAGATGGCAAACCCAATGACCGCTGCTGGGTTAGCCAGCCTGCCAGTTCTCCCTTTACACCGCTGTCGGGTTTCGGTTCACCAACCAATTCAACATTACTGCGCACAGCATATGACAGCCGCAATCTATATATGCTGGTTGAGTGTTCACTTTCAGGTGGAAAGCAGCCCAAAGCCAGGAAGCTACCGCTGGATGCTGATCCATGGAATGATGAGTCTGTTGAGATTATGCTGACCCCGGTTGTTGACTCCAGCACCTACTATCAGATAGTAGTCAATGCCGCCGGGTCTGTGTTTGACAAGGCTTGGGGCAGGGGAGTAGTCGACGGAGCCAAGTGGAACAGCAAGGCAATAGCAAAGACTACACTTAATGCAAAAGGCTGGGTTCTGGAGCTTGTAATCCCGCTTTCATCATTCCCCGCAGGTGCTGTCCAGTCCGGCACAATCTGGCGCTTCGAAACATTCAGAAACGACTTCACAGACAAACTTGAAAGCAGCGCCTTCGCCCCCACAGTTACAGGCAAATACCATGAGCCTGCGCAGTTCGGAACCCTCACATTCGGACAGGGAAAAGTGCATATAACCGACTGGAGAGTAGGGGAGCCCTTCTACGACGGATGGCCAGTTGAGGCTTCAATAGAAAACTCATTAGCAAAGCCAGTCAAAGTAAATTTAGTCTCCAACATCGAATCCGCCCTGGGGCAGTCTTCAAAAACCATCACATCCGCAAGCATCAGTGCTGGAATTACTGGAACTATTAAGGTATCCTGCAAAATCAAGCGTGATGGTCTTCAAGCGCTTCACCTGCAACTGCGCAACGCCGAGAACGGCTTGGCACTCTCTTCAATGAGGACAAGTCTGACTGGGTTCGATCCTCTTCAAATGGGAAGTCTTCGAATTATAGCCGGGGCAGCAGATAAAGATATTAAGTCTCTCTCCGCAGAGAAACGTAAAGACTTTCAGCCGGTGTTGAATAAGATCAACCGGGACTTGAATGCTTTCAGTAACAGCCTGACCAACGGTAAAGTAAAGCTGTCAGACAGAGATTCCGCAGCAGTCTCTGTTACATCTCTCCGGAACCGTTTCAGCAAGTTGCAAATTGCAGCTAGAGCATCGAGAGTAGGGTGGAGCAACCCGGATATGGTCATCTGCAGTGCTCAACCCACAGATCAGCTCTTCCCGGAATCCACCTACAGTGCTGATCCGGTCCGTGAAGTTAAAGTCTCGTTGGCAGGACGAGAATCCGAGTGCGCTCAGCTTGTAGTGCTTCCTGTTCGCAGTAACCTGACAGATATTCAAATATCCTCAGAGGCTCCAATAGGCCCCAGGGGTTCCAAACTCAGCCTGGAAATATCCAGAGTAGGTTTTGTAAACACAGTAAGACCTCCGACAGATATGGACAGGATCGGTCTATGGCCGGACCCACTGCTAAAGCCTACGCCATTCGATGTTCCTGCTGACGAACTCCGCTGTGTATGGATCCGTGTAAATGCTCCTGCTGGTGCGCCTGCAGGGGATTATACAGGCAGTGTAACTCTGACATCTACAGGTTCTCAACCGGTCAGCGTTGCAGTCAAAGCTCACGTGTGGGGTTTCGATCTGCCGCTCAAACCATATCTGCCGACATCCTTCTTCCTGCATCTTGCCATGTTGTCTGATGTATATGGAAATAAGGCATATGATGCGTTCATGAACTACACTGATGAAATGTTGCGGAACAGAATCGCTCCCAGCCACAACTCCATGAAAGCCTGGTATCCGAACATCAACTTCTCATACAATAATAAACCGGAGGATCTGCAGAAACCTGGACTCTGGGACAAGGCAACGGAATACATGAAGTATTGCAATGCAAAGGGATTCAACGGTTTCTACGACATGGCTTATCTGGACAAGTGTTACGAGGGATACTCTGATGAATATATCCAAGCCAACCTGCGCTTCCTGCGTTCAATAGTGCCTGAATTGAAAAGCAAAGGCCTGTTCAATCAGGTAGGCATATACGCATGGGACGAAATTGAACCTGAAAACTATCCCAAGCATGTTCAAATTGCCAATGCCATCAAGAAAGAGTTCCCCGATGTTCCGATACTTATGGTGCAGAACCACGGTTCAGCTGCTCAGATCCTCAAGGGGACAGTTGATATCTGGGTGCCTTTTATTACTGAATATTGGAGGTCAAGGCAGACCTATCTTGATGAGCAGGCTGAGGGCAGGCAGGTGTGGTGGTATATCTGCATGTATCCATTCCCCGGCAAGCTCCCATGCCCCAATGTCTACATAGATGAACCCGCAATCGACCTGCGTATAGTCCACTGGATGGAATACAAGTTCGGAGTCACCGGCTACCTCTACTGGGGAGTTAACTACTGGGAACCAGGTCAGAAACATATAATCAACGAGATCGGCAAGTCCGGAATAATCGACTGGAAAACCACAGAAGGCACCATTATGGGCAATGGAGAAGGCTACTTGTTCTATCCCGGTCCCGACCTCAAACCAATTCTCTCCATGAGGAGTGAAAACTTCAGGGATGGAATAGACGACTACGACATAATGATGATGCTAAAGCAAGCAGCAACCAATCCACCAGCAGGCACAGATCCCAAACTCATTACAAAAGCCAAATCTCTGCTGGCCATCCCGGATGACATAGTAAAAAGCATAAGCGACTACACCGGAGAAAACCGAAAACTCCAATCTATCAGAAACCAAATGGCTGAAACTTTGGAAAAGATCATCGGATCAAAATGAGGAATAGTAAAAGACAGGATTAACTAGATTTTCAAGATTAACAAGAAGGGAAATATTGACTTGTTGATCCTGTATTCATACTATTTAGCATCAACGAATAGAATTATTATCCGTGAATCAATCACAATAATAAACTGGAGATACTATACGTGATTAAAGTGCTTCTTCTAGTAATTATCTCAACCTTCATCCTATCCGAAGGATTAGCAAGGGCAGCCCAGCGTATTAGCCTGGCTATCGATTCCAAGCCCTTATTCACAATAGTCGTCCCCACCGAACCTTCCCCTCAGGAATCCAATGCAGCCAATGAACTCAAGCTCTATCTGGACCGCATAACCGGTGGAGACTTCAGCATAGTAAAAGAAAGCGTGGCCACCAGGTCCAACAAATCTATCTATATAGGCCACACTAATGCACTTGCTAAATCATTCCCTGATTTCAAGCCTGACTCATTAGGCAAGGATGGCATATTCCTGAAGACTTCCAATACCGGCGATATATTCATAACTGGTAAAGGTTCAAGGGGAACCCTGTATGCAGCCTCTACATTCCTTGAAGAATATTGTAAAGTACGCTGGTGGGCACCGGGTGTTGAGAGTGTTCCGGCTGATCCAAATCTGAAAATATCTACCCCCAACCAGGTCTATTCCCCACAAATGGACTATCGCGATTCCTGGTTCCTGGGGTTCAACAATTTTGGCGGAATCGGCCCAGTTGATGATGAAGCTAGAATTAAGTTCTGTGTCCACTTGAAGAACAATGGCTTTTTCAATGGGATTCCTGCTGAGTGGGGAGGCGCTACGGTATGTCTTCCTGGTGCATGGCCGGTGTTTTCTCGCCTGATGCCATATGACAGGTATTTCAATGAGCACCCCGAATGGTTCAGCGAAATCGATGGTAAACGGGTTCCGGCACAACTCTGTCTCAGCAATGAAGAGATGCGCAAAGAGATGGCACGGAATCTGCTTGATATGATAAGAGCTACTCCCGGTGTAGACATGATAACAATCACCCAGAATGACAGTGGAAAAGACGACTATTGTCACTGTGCCAAATGCAGAGCAGTTGACGCCAACGAAGGCGCTCCGGCCGGAATTCTGTTGCAGTGTGTGAATGCCATTGCAGAGATTGTCGAAAAGGAATACCCCGATCTCTATATCAACACTCTGGCATACTCTTATACTATGAATCCACCGCTGGTAACAAAACCAAGGGCCAATGTGAGCCTGCAAGTCTGCTGTCCAAGCGATGCAAACCGTTTCGACAGTCCGGTGAACAAAAAATTTCTGGATGGTCTGCGTGCATGGAGCCGTATGTCAGAAAGAATGATGGCCTGGACGTATCTCGTTGACTACGGCGATATCTTGAACCCCATTCCTAACACATTCAACATAGGCCCTAATATCAAGACGCTGGCTAAATATAAAGTCAAAGGCTTCTTTGCTCAGGGAAACTCATTTGCTCCTATAGGAGACTTCCCGGAGCTCAAAGCCTGGCTGATAGCAAAACTGCTTTGGAATCCGTCACTGAATGACAAAGCGTTGGTTAAGGAGTTCATGGCAGCCTACTACAAAGACTCAGCGAAGCCTTTATATAAATACCTTGAACTGGTAACTAATGAATACGCCAGCCTGACACCGGAGGCCAAAGCTAAGGCATTCTCCCACAACGCCTACGCGTCCCCTCCGATACTCTCTCCATGGATGGGCCTGGATGCAATGAACAAGGCAACCAACCTGTTCGATGAAGCAGAGAAACTGGCTGCAAACAATCCGCAGCAACTCGAACGGGTCAAGTGCGCACGCCAGAGCCTGGAGTTCCAATGGATCATTGGTTGGAAAGAGTATAAAAGTCTTGCAGATAAAGATGGAAAACAGTTCCTGGGTCCAACAGACCAGCTGGAAGCATTCAATACATTTATCGAAAACAGCAAAAAAAGATACGTCTGGCGCCTGTGCGAAGGCAACGGCAGCCTGAACATCCTTTACGGAGCAATATTCAACAAGTAGTATGCAGTAACTCACATGGATATACAGGATGTACAGGATATTTAAGATAAAGAATATCCTGTATATCCATGTTCTAATACTATGACCTGGTTGGAGTAGAATATGAAACCTTTTTGCAATGAAACCGGAATGCAACTGGCTTTGCAGGGAAGAGCCCTGTGTGCAATTTTGACTCAGCCAGGTTCTACGGAAGAGGAGAAATACGCGGCTGCCGAATTAGCTGCAGGTCTTCAACGTATAACCGGTGCTGAGTTTGAAGTCCGTGAGTGTTCTTCAGATGCATCGCAATCTGCCATCATAATTGGCAATGGTCCGCTTGCAGATGAACTTTTTCCGGATGCGAATATAGCCTCATTAGCCAATGAAGAAATAATAATCCGCACCAATAGCAATCGCCTGCTGCTGGCTGGAGAAGGCCCGAGCGGTACGTTGTATGCAGTATATGGTTTTTTGCAAGACTACTGCGGAGTGCGATGGTGGACACAGTGGGCTGATTATTATCCCGCCAATCCGGATTTGAGTATTGGTCAACTTGATGTTCGTGAGAAACCGGCGTTTGGTCTGCGTAATGTCTTTTGGTTCGGTACGGGAGGCGAATGGATGGCACGCAACCGCTGTAGTCACGGGGAAGGAGATGTGCATACGTTCTTTCTTCTGGTGCCTCCGGATGAATACTTTGAAAAACACCCGGAATGGTTCAGCCTGATTGACGGTACACGCAGACATCCCGAGGGAGAAAAACACAGATCTCAACTTTGTACAACCAATCCCCAGTTGAGGGAGTTTCTGGTCGAAAGAGTCCGGCAGCAGCTGACAGAATCGCCTGACACCAGCATGATTTCCATATCGCAGGATGACACATATCCTGACTGGTCCGGAGCGTGTGAGTGTCCAGATTGCAAAGTTATTGATGAACGGGAAGGCACACACGCCGGCACAATGATTGAACTCGTTAACTTCGTTGCCAACCGCCTTGGTCCGGAGTTTCCACATGTCTCATTCGACACACTGGCATACCGCTACACCCGTAAAGCTCCAAAGACTGTGAGACCATTGCCGAATGTCATTGTCCGATTGTGCTCAATTGAATGCAACTTCGCAGAGCCATTCGATGATCCCAGCAACCAGTCTTTTGCTCAGGACATAGAGGAGTGGAGCAATATAGGCAGTCGTTTGTATGTTTGGGATTATACTACCAACTTCGCCCATTATGTTTTACCGCATCCAAACTGGTTTGCTCTTGGCCCGAATGTCAGATTTTTCAATCGCCACGGTGTTTGGGGGCTGTTCGAGCAGGGGGCATATCAGTCATATGGCGCCGAAATGGGTGAACTTCGTCCCTGGTTGTTGGCACAGCTACTCTGGAACCCCTCTCAGGACGATAAGGCTTTGATACATGAGTTTCTGGAAGGCTATTACGGCAAATCCGCTGCGGTGTTTATCCACGAATATCTGCAATTGATGTATGAGGCAACAAAAGGACTGCAGGTAACTATTTTCGATGGCCCGGATTCACCCTATCTGAACTTCGAAGTAATGCAAAAAGCTGAATTACTCTGGCAGAAAGCTGAGGCTGCAGTTCAAAATGATCCAGATCTACTCTGGCGTGTCCGTCAGGGGCATATGCCAGTGTGGTACACCTATCTGACCAACTGGTCCGCATTTCGAAAGCAATGCGAAGACAAACAGATGGACTGGCCAATCTCTGATTCCATTGATGACGTAGCCAATGAGTGGCTATCATCCGTAGAATCACCCGGTCCGGTTGGATGGAAACAAATGACTCATATAGGTGAAGGAGGCCAAACCCCTCAAGACTTTATCGCAAGTCTGACTAGTCACAAAGCTTAGCCAGCATTGATCATGAATAAAAATTTCAACATGGATATACAGGATGTACAGGATAAAAAAATATCCTGTTCATCCTGTATATCCATGTTCAATTGAAGCTTCTACCCCTTCTTCTCAATCACCAGCAACCGCATCGACAATCCCGGCACGTTCATTTTTACCGTGTTATTCGACATCGCGAACTCTGTGTCTGACCAGACATCTTTGCTGGTTTCCTTGAGGTTTTTGAAAGCGCTCAAGTCTAGAGTCACATCCTGGTTGTCGTTCTGCCAGTAGTTCGATATTACCAGCGCCAACACCTTTGGAGTCTCGTAGTAGCTGACCAGGACCTTTGGGTTGTCTTTGATGACCTGGTTCTTCTTGCTGAAGTAGGTCGTGAATGTATCGGTAGTCAGGCCGTATTTGTCGCAAAGCCCCCATACCCTTGCATGATATGTGACGTTCCCGAGCGCTACAGACCGAGGATAAGCATCCACCAGCATTCCCTGCGCCCAGGCTGTAGCCAGAGGAGTTTCAGGTCTGAGCAGGAAGTCACAAGGTATCCCGTAGAGCTTGCCGTTCATCATACTGCGGAGAGATTCCGGATTGGTCCTGGCATTTGGTTCGAAAAATATAGAACACTCACCAGTCCAATATGCCGATACAAGCCCCAATGTGGGAGGGCAGGGCCAGCCGACATGGTTGTCGATTATAAACTCCGGGTCTATCTTGTTGCCCTCGCTGTAGAAATACTCCATAAGCCTGCGGTAGTTGCGAACAGGGATAGTTGGAATCAGTCGGCCATATGGATCAACCGTTCCGCATCCGTGTTTCACATTTGCACACACCGGAACCTGTCCCAGACCTCCATCAAAAAACACCCCGTTCCAGCCATAGTGCTTTACAGCTTCAATCATACCCTTGGCAAAAAAGTCTCCAAAGACACTCCCATAACAGACCCCGAATGCAGCCTGCTCAGGATCACCAACCCCTTGATAGACATAAGGAGTGAAACCGTTTTCCGGATAAGAATTCGGTTTTGTCAGGAACAGGTCGTGATACAGCGGAAACTCGGGGATCATGTTCGATACAAGGAACCCGAAATATGCGATTGTCTTGAGGTTGTTCTTCTTCGCATCCGCCACATATTTGGGCATGAAATCATTAGCCGGATTTGTTTTCCAGTAGCTTTCATAGTCTGTCCAGGCTTCGTGGGCCATTGTGATCTTGATCCCGTTCCATGCCAGGTTGTCCAGGTAGCTGCTCATCTGCCCGTTGCCGATTGGGATCTTTGGTTCAAAGGCTGCCCGGTTGTTATTGCAGTCCACACGGTAGAAAGAATGGAAATCCCTGGTCTCATATCTCATCGGCAGCGGCATCAATGCGAATCCGAACTTAATGGACTTCCGCTTCCAACGTGTCTTCCCGTCGCTGATCTTTACACTCAGAGTTGCCAGGTCGCTGCCTGAGCGCTTTATCTTATAGGTTTGGTCATAGTTTCTGATATTCCAACCCCTGGGGCCTTCGGTAGAGAACACCAGGCCGCGGTATGCTTCATTGGTATCGGTTGACACTGTGATATATGAAGCCAGAGGCAATACGGTAGTCTCATTAGGTTTCATCAACCAGCCGTAAGGCATGACTTCAGAGGTTGTGTCGGCAATCTTTGGGAATAGAGGAGCTTTCTGGAAAAGTGCATCCCTGAGTTCGCTGTCGCGGCTGATTAGTATCTCCTCATCCAGCTTCATCGGCACAACGACTTCCAGTGGACCATACTCGAACGGTTTTGCCGAAGATATCTCTACATCGTACCACGTATACCCATCATATCTGCAGTCAGCAGTGATCTTTATAGTCTTACCATTACTGCTGTATGTAGAACTCAAAACTACCTGGTTCTTGTTCGATGAGACCAGTTTTACTGATTTCCCTACAGGCAGCTGTTTGCCGTCAAACATCAAGTGGACCGGTTTATCCAAAATACGACGTGAATCCACTTCGATCTGGCCGGGGAAGATCCCCTTCGAAAAATCAATCATACTCCGGGTCAGCTGCAGACGTCCCGAATTATAGCTGACAGGCTTATAGTACCGGCTGAGATCCAGTTTAGAGATATCCGAAGGGACCTTCGCCGGATCATAGACCGTAATGGATTTACTCTGGCTGGCGAATACACCCCCGGCCTTATTAATAAACTTCCAACTAATATTGTGAGGTCCAAGCTTCAGATCCTTAAGGTTCAAAGGCTGTGACATCAGTTTTGCCAGCGGACACGTCAGCCGTGTTTTGTTGTCCAATGAAATTGCTACATCTTTTACGAATGGTGCCAGGTCCTTTGCATTCAGAACCTGGATCACGAAATGATACCAGTCCTGCGCTACGATATCTACCTGAGGAATAACTGTGTTCCGTATAGCAAGGGGAACACTGAAGATATCCTTGACTGCCAGTGTTAAATTACTGGTCTTCCCACTCCCCAGAGAAAACTTATCTTTCACTTTTCTGGTTGAACCATCTGGATTCTTAATGCTATATTCAACCGGCAGCGATCCTGATGCTACTGAAGTATACGATGCCTTCCCGATCTTCAGTTTCTCAAGATATGGCAGTTTATCAGACAATACCAAATTCTCGAATTCAGCGTCCTTAAACGCAACCGCCACACTTACAGAAGACAGATAAAAACTGTTCCCTGGTTCCCTGCTGTAAGCAGCAACCAGCGCTTTTACTGTTTTGCTGGCAGGATCAACATCAATATCCGTATATGGGATCTTTATCTGAGCTTGCCAGGAGTCCTTACCGACACGCACCGAATGCGCAAACTTCCCGTTCCAGGCCCGGTCATGTATCTTCTCATCAGCAAAAGTTCCCATCACATTCACCGCATAATGAATATAGGAATCTCCCTTATCGTTCTTGATATAAAGCTCAACCCGGTCATCAGCAAAGATATTCCCGTCCTGCTCCTTAGACCCAGCAGGCTTATACCCAGGCTTAACAGGCACTGTGAATACAAAGTTTAACCCGTCTAACTCATAATTCACCTTACAAGTAGGTACCCTGTCAAGGAATAGAAATGCCTTATAATTCAGGTCATAGACCAGCGGAATCTCCGCAGCCCCCGCACTCTTTGGAGTTACAACCATACTCCCCCCGGTTGTAACTACCTCCTGAGCCTGCACCGACAGGCTTAATGTCAGTATAATCAAGAGAAATAAAACGATTCTAAAATGCATTATTGGTCTCCTTGTATTGCGATATAACCATGGATCTTTGTATGCATCGGTATCAGAGCGAAGGGGATACAAGCTCCCGCAAACCACAATCCATCGCCCCGTAGCGCCGATGCCGATGCACCAGCTATGCCGAAGCATCCACTCATTTCCTTTCTAATCCCGTTTCGCGTATTTAGCGTATTTAGCGGTTCTCCCAAAAAATCAGCCGTGCCAATGCATCATCTTTTCACAAACTCATACCGAACTATCGAATACGGCGGCAGGTCGTTCATTGCAATGCCTTCTTTGCCGACATTGAGGGTCAGTTCTTTCTCAATCTGCTGCTGGGCTGTGTCGATGAACGCCTTCACCTGGTAACGACCGACCGGCACGTTACGAGGCACTATCTGCACACTGGTGGTTTGGCAGGACATACTACAGACCAGGACTACGAGTTGCTTGTTCGGCAACCTGGCCTCAACCTGACGTATTTGCGGTGCAATCTGAGCTCCGAAAATCCGGGTGCCTTTACCGCACAGATACCAGTATGGGGCAACTTCCTTGTCATACGACTTGTGCATCTGCCCTTCGTCCATACCGACCCATGTAGTTCCCACGTAGCCAACAGCCTGGTCATAGTCACAGAAGTTGTAATACATCTGTCCCAGCACTGAATACCAGAAATACAGGTGCCCATATTGGGTCCAGCGGACAAATGGATGCCCGAATGACACCTGTCCAGGGCTGACTTCATTCAAATACATATCCAGCGGATGCTCAGAACCTGTCAGATCACCATACATCGATCCGTTAATTCCAGGATAATAAGTCCAGCCCAGAATTATCTTCTCTTTCCCAAAGCTCTTGATCGTCTTCGCGTATTTCTCAACCCAGTCCATCTGGCTGCGCGCAGCTGTTATCCCTGTCTCTTTTATCATCTGTCTCGACTGTGGAGCTGACATCCATGGGAACATATCAAAATATATGCCGCCCAGGTCCGGGAACCTGGTCAGGTCTTGTTTGATCTTATCCAGACTCCATTGCAGGGGATCCGGATTGATGATATTTACCGTTCGATGCGCGCCGAACCAGTGGGCAGTAGATACAAACCAGTCCGGATGCTTTTCAACCATCGCGTCTTTTTTAGTCGCTCCGGAATCTACCTGCATGAACCCCGTAGGAGTAAACCAGACAAGCGATACTATCCCGTTGGCTTTGATAGCTTTCAACAAATCCGAAAAACCGGGAGGGCTCTGATTATAGTCGCAGTTGTAGATGACGCCATGACCTACATCTCTATAATCTCCAAACAGTGTTAAAGCGCCGACACCACTGCGTTTGAACTGATCCAGCAGCGCCATTACATTCTGCTCAGGATTGATCTGCAGGCAGTGACCAAGTTTCGCACGCGGAGGTGCCAGTTTGAAGCCCATAAACAGCATCTTGTCGCGCTGCAGCACACGCGGATCTCCATTGACCTGCTGATCTCCGGTTCCAGCTTCGATACCTGTGTTTGCGTTGAATCTCTTGGCTTCAATGTCTATTTGGCCGAGGGGTTTCTGTTTCGGAATCGCAAATACCCCGATGTTCAACTGGTAGGCGATCTTTTCGCCAGGCTTAATGACCTTGTCCTGACCAATCCATTTTCCACCGCCATCGAAGTTCTTCTCTTTAGTAAGGTCTCTCACCCCGAAGTTCCGAACTGCAGCCAGGAGTTCCAAGTTCAACATCCGCGATTTCTCAGGATAGGCATAAAGGCTGCCGGTCAGGTCCAGCCAGTCAGGTATATAAAACTGAACTTCCAGCTTTTCTTTCTGACTTGGGTAAATGACATACGGAGGACGGTCAGGAAACTCACACTTGGTCGGTTTGTTGTTATCAATGAAAACCGGCCCTGATCCGCTTCCCCACACAACTCCATCAAATGCCACATCTGCCTCATTGAACTGAAGCAGTGTTGTCTGATAGTTCACCGGGGAAGCAGCATTTGCAGGTAGCTGGATTTCTACACTCAATTTCAAACGGTTCGATTTATCCAACAGCAATCGACTTGTGCGCAGCAGGCCATCATCCCGTTTTCGTATCACTACAATCCTGTCAGATGCAGCCTTAATGGAGACCAGCTTCCAACCGGTTTCGTCGGGGCTGATAATGGATTTAAAGTCCATAACCGCAAGTCCAGTTTTCGCAAGGACCAACCGATTACCTTTGAATCTCACTGCTTGCACCTGCATAGGCGGGGTCTTGGATTGGTCTTTTGGCAGGGATGAACTTATCTGAGTCTTCTTGATAACAGCCAGGCTTGTGTTGATCTGAGTCGATTTTGCCGGGTTCACTCCCTTAATCCAACCGTCCACCTCCAGCATCTCGCAGAACATCTCCTGGTTGGGAACTGCTGAAAGAGTCAGCTGTAGATATCGGAAGTCCTTTACTTCACCTTCAGCAAACAGGAAATCAACCCTGTGCATCAGGGTCATAGATTCATAGACGGGGTTCACAGGGAATACCTTCCGGCACTCAGCACCCGGAATTGCAGTAAATGTCTTGCCATCGTTTGATACTGACCACTGCGCGCCCAGGCTTCCTCCGCGGCCTGCATACATCCAGGCTGAGAGCTTGCTGAGTTCACCACTTTTCTGAAGGTCCCAGACCATACGAACTGGACCGCCATAGTAGCCGATATCCATACTGTTATCCGGTCGTCCGGGGCCAAGCAGCCATACCGAAGGGTAACCCCCGCCGTCTACCAGTGCAGATGTCGGATAACCGTCATTCTCAAGCTTATCACCGGTATACATGAGCGGAAACACATCCTGAAGAGTATCATCAGATGCAGCCCTAGCACCTGTCACGTTCTCAAAATACTCCACCTGCACAGCCCATGTATTGCTTGAACACAAAACAGCTGCCAGCACAATCAATAACAGTCCACGCATGGTTCTCAAAATCATCTCACTCACCCCAATCCGCTAATATCCGTTAATATCCGTAGGGGCGACCCTCTGCGGTCGCCCGAAGCTTGTAACATAACTCTACGGGAATGATACAATCTACTTCCCCCTTGGAGAAGGGTGGCAAGGGGATTGATTCCCTTCTTCATAATTCATAATATATAATTCCAAGTTTAATCTAACACTACCGTAATTTCCGCGAAATCCGCGATTCAAAAATCGGGCCTGCCCACTAATTCCGGCAGTTCCCAGTGCCGCAGTCTTATTGGACATTCCAAAACATATATTCTCGGTTCTATCTTCTCCCCGTTTGCCTGCTGTATAGCCAGTTGTGCCGCAAGCTCTCCCGCTCTGTAAAAACTGGGATTGCTGGTCGGAAATGATGGATGGAAAAACTTCGCAGCGTTCAGGTTATCAAACCCCACAACCATCAAGTCATCAGGAACAGATATTCCCATACCCTGTGCAAGAGTAATAAGATTAATTGCAGTCGTATCTTCCAATGCTATCACAGCAGTAGGTTTCTCAGATTGTCCGGTCCAACGGTGCAAAAATGGCAATATATCTTCGCGTTTCGGGTAATCAATTCGATCCGTAGCTAGAAGCCAATAGTCCTCGGGATTGTACTCGATTCCTCCGTCTCGCAGCGCATCACAGTAACCTTTATACCGCTCGGAAGTCGAAAATATGCAGGCATCCATATCGTGCTGGTTCACATCTATAAATGCAATCCTCTTGTGTCCATCAGCGATTAGCATCTGCGTCATATCGTATCCGGACTTGTGATTGTCAAAGACCACCTGGATACGTCCCTGTTCAGAGAATGCACAGTCAATTAGAGCTATGGCAACATCCCGAAACTCTGTTTTCAGATAGTCATCTTTGAGCTGCTGGCGGGTCCGGATTGCTGGAGTTATGACTATCGCTTCACATCCGGAGTGGACCAAACGCCTTACCTGCTCTCTTTCGTCTTCATAACAGGACGTAGAGCTGGCGTAGGAAATGTTATACCCGTTACGGCTGGCGTATGAATGAACTCCCTCAGCTACTTGCATCATCACTTCATAACCAAAATGTGTCACCAGGCCCAGCAGTTTAGGTGATGGTTCCCGGCTGCTTGGAACATCCGCCAAATAGGAGCCGATACCGGGACGCTTGTATATAATACCCCGGGCCTCAAGCGCATTCAAAGCTTTTTCAATGGAACCTCGCGATGCAGCAAATTGCCTTTCAAGCTCACGTATCGACGGTAACTTGCTACCGGCTTCATACTTGCCGCTCTCCATGAACTCTTTGAACAGCATCTCTGTTGTTTCACTTTTTAGCGTTTTGGGATTCATGAGCCTCTAACCGGATTATGTAATGCATTTATTTTAGTATAGCTGTCATGACACAAGCAGCTGTCATGACAGTAGAATTATATCCTCCACTATTACTGTTGTCAATACCTGCTAACCCTTAAGGCATTAACTATTTTCACGTCAGAAATGGCTGCAATTCATTCACTTGTCACTCCAATTAAATGTTTGTGCATTTATGGAAGGAAACAGTACAGCTCATGACGTAGAAATATGTATAAAGTACTCTCTTGACCCTAAATTGCAGTATACGTAGCTTACACAGATTCAACACTAATATGGCTGATTGTGAAACTGACAATTCCACTTGTTGTCATACGGGGGTTATTCATGCGGAAAACATGGTATTCCGGTTTTGCAACAGCAGCATTTCGCATTGCTGCGATATATTTTGTCGTGAGTGCCCTCTGGATAGTCTTTTCTGATGAAACCCTCTCTCGTATTGTGCATAATCCCCGAACGATAACCCAGATATCTATTTATAAAGGCTGGGCATTTGTCTTTCTGTCCGCCTTACTCATCTACTTTTTGGTTCGCAAAGGAATTCAAGAATCAGAGAAAGCTAACTTATTGACTGTTGATATAATCGACAGCATGACAGAGTGTTTCTTCTCACTGGATCATGATTTTGTCGTTCAGCATTACAATAAGGCAACCGAGATTGTTCTGGGCTTACCCAAAGGCGAAGTAATAGGAAAGAGACTCTTCGATGCTTTTGGTACGATAAAGGATACAGACTTTGGGCTGAAATTTCTAGCAGCTCTGCAGGATAAACAACCCTCGTCATTTGAAACATATGTCCAACCCTGGGATAAGTGGTGTGATATTCACATTTGGCCACATCCAAACGGGATTTCTGTCTATCTGTTGGATATTACAGAGCGCAAATGCATGGAAGATAAACTCCGTAAGTCCGAGAGCAAGTTTGCAAAGGCATTCCAATACGGTCCGCAGATTGTCACTATCAGCAGTTTAGATGACGGTGTATATGTGGATGTCAATGATAGCTTTGTTGAAACGCTAAAATATAGTGAAGAGGAAGCAATAGGTCATAGCGCGCTAGACTTAGGCATATGGACATATCCATCACAAAGAGACAGTGCCATTGCACTTCTCAATGAACACTGCCCACTCAGAAATCAAGAAGTTACATTTACTGCAAAAGATGGCAACGTAATTGATTGCCTTTGTTCATTCGATATTATTGAGATCGAAGACCGTAAGTGCCTTATCTCAATCTCTAACGATATCACTGACCGCAAAAAAGCTGAAGAAGCGCTGAAGACACTCAATACTGAACTGGAGCAGAGAGTTCAGACCCGGACCAATGAGCTCCAGACCGCTCTCCATGAGCTGGAATCATTCTCCTACTCCGTTTCACACGATCTCAGCACACCGCTCAGGGCAATTGCTGGATTCGCATCACTCATAAAACAGGATGCTGGAAAGACTCTGGATGCTGAAAATGCCGACTATCTGAACCGTATAATCCGGGCAGCAGAGCGTATGTCGGAATTAATCAACGATCTGTTGGCTCTTTCGCGTGTTACTGAATATGAAATGAATCTGCAGACTATTGACTTTTCCACCCTGACAGACACAATTCTACATAATCTGTCCGGTGACCCAAATCGTGATGTAGTCTGCTATATAGAAAAAGGGATCACTGCAACTGGAGATATCCAGTTGCTGAGGCTCCTGATGGAGAACTTGCTTGGCAACGCATGGAAATTTACATCACGCACTGAAAGTCCGATTATTGAGTTCTTCACTTTCCATGAGGACGGTCGAACGGTATATTGTGTTAAAGACAATGGAGCAGGCTTTGAACAACAATATGCAGACCGGCTTTTCCAACCATTCCAAAGACTGCACACAGCCGACGAATTCGAAGGCAGTGGGATAGGCCTCGCCACAGTAGCAAGAGTAATCAAACGCCACGGTGGAACAATTTGGGCTGAAGGTAAAGTTAATTCAGGCGCGTCATTTTACTTCACTTTATCATCAGCTTCTACAACTAGTTGACCAATCTCTCATCCATTCTAATATTCTATCCATATATTATCCTGTTATATGTATCCAGTGTCATGTGCAATGGAGCATATGTCTCGCCGTATATTGCCAGCTCAGATACAATCGCTCGAAGATGGTTTTGTGAAGCCATCAGCAGGTAGTTGTAAACATCCAGAGTATCTGATTTATTAGTCTGGTTAAACCAGTACATAAGACTGACAATGTTTACTTCCTCAGTTTCTCCGGCTGAATACAATGCTGCCAAAAAAGATTGGTCAGCCCAATTTGTTACAGCCTCATACAACTGTGCTGCCTGATAATTCTGAAAATCACCTCTTTGTAGTCCACCTAACTCGTCAAAGACTCCATAAGTGGTATACAATCCTAGAATGTCCTTCGTGTGGTCTAGTTCCGCATCAGCAATGCTGTCGAAGAGTGGGGCTTTCCAGGTGTCTGCCAGGTCCTGATATACATCGCTGACGAATTTCTGCACTAATCTCACATTAATAAGACCAGCTTGTTCGTTTGCTGTAAGCGCTTGATTTTGGGCTTTTATGGAAGTAGCCGAAAGCAACAATAATGCACCGGCTATTACAGTTAGTATTTTACCTTTCATTTTACTGACCTCCTGCATCCTGCAGACTATTTCCAGCATCTGCTTAGAGTTCACTTGGTACAATTTACCCTTTTCTTTGTACTTACTAGTCTGTGATATGCAGGAGGTCTAAATAATAGGTCAGATTTTTATCATCCTCATATCCCAGGGATTGATTGCAGGCAGGACAAACTTCTCGTAAATCCCATCATTCCCACAAGATTCAATAACCGTTTCCCTGCATTTCATATCAAATACCCGTAATTGCTTGCTTGTAGTTTTCAGCATCAGGGTCAAATCCTCTGCCTCATCAAGACTTGAGTTGATCAATATAATCACAGGTTCTCCGGATTCCGTGTGCCGGCACCACATTGCAGTTTTGTGGAACGAATCTATATATGCCGGGAGTCCATCTTTCGATAGCCAGCGCAGGACAGACTTTATCTGCGAGGCTTTCCCCAGGCTCTGCAGGAAAGTCCAGGGGTAGTATCCTGCAACACACACCCTGCCGCCCAGTTTGTTCTCAAACAGTCCCATCCCGCACGGCGCAACCACTGTGCCATTGTAATCAATCAGTTCCGTTAGCGTCTCGCAGCTCTCATTGGTTGGAACAATCGCATTGACAGGCACTCCCCACCACACAAATGACTGCCGCGCATCCCTTTTGTGGCCTTCAAAATCAACATTGAGTTGATGTCTGGAAAGCCTTTCCTGAGTGTCGTGCTCAAATGCCTGCCCACTGACGAATCCCGTCAGTTCACCATATCCCATTGCATTCAATCTATCCAGCGCCTGAGCATTCATATAAACACCCGAAGACAATATCCGAAGTATCTCAGCTTCGTTCAAAGCAGCTGCCGAATTGCCGGATAATAGCGTTACCTGGGATCCGGCAGTATCATAAGCTACAGGTATTCCCAGATCAAGTATCTCATCAGCATGGCTGAATGAATTCCCCAGCACATCCCTGCTGAGCCAGTCACCCTCCATTAAATTCTCAGTAATGACACTGCTCCGGCACCAACCGGTGTGGCATCCGGAAGTCTTACTGCGCTGCACATTTTGCACCAGCAGATCATAGAACGGTCGAGTGTCAGCAAGTTTTCTTATTATGGGGGCATACTCGGTCAGAGTCTCATCACACATCGGAAGTACATTAAAAGCAGCGCCGGTGCATCCTGCCGCAATATAAGCCGCACCTTCCAGTGCATTCGTATGCTTACTCTTTTTCAAAGGCTGATATGGGAAGTTCTCTATCTCAGCCTGTATAGAATTTACACTATCCGGTATCATGACCGCCTGTCGACCCAGAGAGTGAGCTTTGTTCATCAGTCCAGCTGGACGATCATCAAAATAGAACCCTTCTCCCGGTCGCCACATAACATCGGTTTTATCAGTGCCTGCCAGTATTTCCGTGGTCCTTGCATAGTTGTATCCGTCAAACAGCAGCTCTGTAGGCATAACCCCGATGGCCACTCCCGGGTTTACATCGTGCACTGATCTCTCTACCAGTGCAAACAGCTTTTCCATAGTGCTCTTATGGTGTTCAATCCATGCATTTCGCACACCAAGTTTATCTTCTATTAGCCCATAATTGAATGCATCCCTTAGAGACTCTCTTGTATAACCAATACCGGTCTCTTTTGCAAACTCTGATCGGCACTGGTCACAAAAACACCCGACCATCACCGGGTAATGATTGGAAAGCCGCATATCATCATCAGTCCATATGAAATCCGGGTTCGACAGCGCCAATACGCGATATGTCTGTTCCACATACTTTCTGACATTCTCGTCATTAGGACACAGAGACCCCTGTGCAACAGTCCCATCGATCCCGACAATCCGTCCGTAATCAGCAGGAACACTATTGGGCAGGTTCTCATTCAAATGCCCGAGCGTAGCCAGATGATTAATACCTGCCCTAAAACCCTTCTGACGGACAACACTCATCCTCTTCGCAAGTATAAACGCCCGTTGAGTTATAACATCAATTGGCAGTGGAGAGTGGGTGTCATGAGTGAAAAACGCAATCTCATCCGTGACACTGGGATACTGGTCAAACAGTTCCATCAGTTCCTCAAACCGCCCATCCTCAATCCATTTCTGAGGCCCAATTCTAAAAGAGATAACAGCTTTGTTGAGTTTATTCATTTACTATTTTCCTGATAATCAATTAAGTGGACAAGATTTACAAGATTAACAGTCTCAATAATTCCCATCCTGTGATCTTGTTAATCCTGTCAAAAATAGGCTGTCAAGCTTCCTCGCAGAGTATAACCTCAGACATCATCGGTGAACCCAGATGGATCGGCAGACCCGTATATACCAGGTCTTTCCCATCCATTATGCAACTCGACTGGTTATTCTCGCTGGTGACCTTATATTGTTTGGAAATATCCAGGCCCTTAAAACGGAGCACGCAGTCTGAATCCAGGCCCTCCAGCCTAAAGATTCCGGCGATTGCCTTTGTTCGGTCCTTCGAAGCCATCTCCATAATACCGATCCCCTGAGGAGTCCGGCCGTTGATCGTTGGAGTGTGATGGTAGAACCGGCTGGTTGGCATGAAGTCCCGGACGAAGTTCTTATATATTCCGACAACATGCTTGATCTTTTCCAGCACCACAGGACTAGGCTGTGCACCCGTCTGCCAGAGCATTGAACCAACAGTTGGTTTCCCAAACAGAGTCAGCCTGGCCTGGAAATCTATGTCTCCAGCAGTATATGTTTGTTGACCAACACCAACCACATGCCTGTCTACCAACTCCGGAGGCAGAGCAATAGTCATACCGTTTCCGATACTGAAAGACCTGGGAGCGCTCTGCATATCGGTTACCCATGTATGGCTGAATCGTTTCATAGTCCCAAGGTCGGTTCGACCGCCGCCTCCAGCGCAGTTTTCCAGCACCACGTTCGGATATTTTGCTCGGATTGTGTCGAAGATAGCATAAAATGCTTCGTAGTATCGCCAATATGTATTCTCAACAAACCCACCATTCATTCTGACCCCGCCGGTGAACATTGCTGCGTTGTGATCAAGGCGGAAGAACTCAAGCTGGTGCTCATCAATAACCCTGCATATCTGGTCTTCCATCCACTTTGAAATCTCCGGGCGTGTAAGGTCAAGCAGGGGCATGCCGGCGCCATTATACCCTATCTGATTCCAGTCCGGGTGGTCTTTTATCGTCTGACATGTGGAACCTAGTCTTTCACATTCCATCCAGAGTCCCCAGAGCATTCCGCACTTGTGCGCATGTTCTCTGAACTCAGCCAGGCCATTGGGGAACCTGCTCCCAACATTCCAGTCACCAACTGTATCTCCCCAGCTTGTGTTAGGGTCGCTGTACCAGCTGGCATCTATCCAGAATATCTCAGCGCCGGTCTGCCCTGCGATATCTATAACGTGGTGAACAACTTCCGGGGTCAGTTCGAATTCTGGTCCGATCCCTGTCTCTACCCAGCAGCCTCTGCCTCTGGGCTGCGGTGGCAGGTAGGTAGTCCGGATATGGTCGTGCATAGCCTGCACTGTCTCATCGAAGTCGCCTGCAATCAGACCAAGGCTCATTTCCGGGGTCACAATAGTCTCACCGGGTTCAATCATTCTCATAGGAGCAGGAGCATCCGGTCCAGCCTTGAAGAAGAGTTTGGTGTCGGAGACATTGGCATGCCTTTCACCTGAGAGCTCAAAATCGAATCTATACCCACCGGACCATGCAAGCTGTCCGATAAAGTGGTCACCGGTCATCTCATTCTTGATGACAAACATTGGGTGCCGGTGCCGATCACTTATATATCTGCCGGTAACGCTATAGCCAGCCCGGGGTAGAGTTGTCCACTGGAAATTGCCTTCATCTCCCCAGTTGCTGTCCTGCATATAACCGAGTGAATAAATAGGTGCATCATTTGCTGGACGGACCACATGCCACTGCCAACCGGTATTTAAAACTCCACTCCACGGATAAGCCGCAGATAAAGCCGCACTCTGGGTTCCGGTATTCGTAATATCCAGCCAACGGCAGATAATCCCCGTGCCGTCCAGCAGCGTATGAACACAAACCTCAACCGGCCTGACACCGTGTTTGAGCTTGATTTTCACGTGCAGCTTTTCTCGATCGCGCTCCTGTGAAAGATCAATCCACTCCCAGTGAGAGTTTAGAAGCTGCCCATCGATCTCCAGCCAGAAAGCCTGAGGGGTAGGGTGGGTATCCGGGGAGAAATCCAGCGGAGGAACCTGCCCCTGAGCATTCCACTGCCTGCCCACATATTGCCCATTAGTCAACGATTCCACATATACCGTCAACCCACTCCGGAACGATACAGTCTGGGTAGGATCAGTAGATAAAAAACAATCAGAAAATGCCTGAGTATTAACCATTCAACACCTCAAAAAAGTAATCTCTGCAATTGTAACTTAGGTGCACATATAATGCAAAGATTGTCCATGAAAGGGCAGATTAGATCTTCTTATAGGTATATTCAGCCATAATATATCCCTGCATCATGGTGGTATAATGTAGTTGTAATCGGGTGCTAAAAGTCTGCTATGTTTGGAGAGTATAAATCATGGTAACGACTCAATGTCAGATGGATGAAGATACGTTTGAAGCGCTGCGGAAATATGCAGATAAACAGAAGAAACCAATATCGATAGTTGCGGGCGAAATTAAAGAATATCCTGACCCAGCCGCAGAAACATACCGAACAGATATCGGAGACTGATCTATTAAAGATGTATCCATGGATCGGTTTAGGGAAATCAGATGAGCACGACCTTTCTGTAAACCACGATAAGTATCTGGAGGATGCATATCTATGATCTTCTTTATATCCTGAAATGGTATAGTCTGGAGGCGGGTGATATGTTACGAAGCTCTGCGTCGTATAAATCTGTATGCGGATTGCTCATCTGACTTATAATCTAGCACACGCCTCTACAGCTATTCGAAAAAGTCTCTCACGTCCGGAGGTATCTTTAGTCCAATTCCTTGAGTCCCACATATCCCCACTCAGGTCGTCACCGGCGTATAACACTTGTCCAAGTTCCACTCCCCGAAACTGCGCAACCGCAAATAGTGCTGCAGCTTCCATCTCTACTGTCAGACATCCTTCGGTGAGTCGGCGGTTTACTTTGGCCCGGGTTTCTCGAAAGACACCGTCTGTAGTCCAGGTTTTTGACTTGAGATACTCGACTCCTAAATCTTTGAGCGTGTTCTCAATGGCGAGTAGCGCTGAATGAGTAGGAGCAGCTTCCTGTCCTGGTGGGAGGTAATGATAGGATGTGCCCTCATCTCTGATTGCTCCTATCGGCACCATGACATGTCCCAAAGCTATCTCTCTGTCGAGAACTCCACAACCTCCACATACGATGAACTTCCTGCAACCATGTGCAATTACTTCCTCAAGAAAAGCTGCCGCGAATGGAGCTCCCATTCCCGGTTGAAATAACAACATCCTCTGACCTGCCCATACGATCTCGTATACAGGATGTTGACCCATCTCACTTTTACAGTGGAACAAGACACTTGCTTGCCCGTCTTCTACGAGGCTATTAATAACATCGTTGAAAAAGCACAAGACTGCTTTCTCAGGCACATCTATCTCAGAATTAGCGCATAGTGGTTCAATCACAGCCTCCTGGCAGTTATCAAACTCAAGTATAGAGTAGGTTGGCTTCATATATTCCTCTTGTAAGTAAAGGTTATACGTTAGTATAACAACAAAATTGCAAAGCTTTCCAGCGGGTGCATCCCAAGTTTATGACAGGATAACCGACAAGATCATGTCATTCTCTCGAAAGCACAGAGAATTGCAGGCAATTCTCTGTGGGATCCAGCAACATTATTATTACCAATCACTTTGTTTTCTGGATTCCCAGTCAAGCTGGGAATGACAAACTGCACATCATTATTGTTTACCATTATCATGGGATGCACCCATTTCCAGTCTCCCCTCTGACTCCAAATGACCATTATGGTATAATCCATCTATATCATACGAAGAGGTATTGTAAGTGAACAGGACTGCATTCTTTCAAACTCTATCAATTGTGGTGCTCATGCTTTTTGTTGCCAATGGTGTTGAGGCTGCAAAGGCTTCCATTGCTATTAGGAACTGGCAGGATCTGAGGAACGCAATTCCTGCACAGGAGACTGTTGTTTATGTAGCTCCCCCTACGGATTTTTATCTGGTATGCAGTTCACATGTGACTAAAGATAAGACTTCTCTCACAGGTTTTACTGTCAGTTTGGATACTTATGCAGGATGGGCTATTCAATATCAATTTCCATCATATTCACCTGCTGCCTGGGACTGCACTGAGTCTCAGGAGTTCCTTCAAAAGGACAAAACTCATACTGTTTATTTGTTGATACAGAAAACTAATCGAGATAAGGACAAGTTCCAGTTTGACTGGGGGCTTTATCCTGCACAAGACGTTTCAAAGTTTGGAAACACAGAGAGCGTGTTCGATTGCAGCCACTTAAGAACAAACGATTGGACACTGGTCCGGTTGGGACAATGCTACCCAAATCAGTCCAGTATATTCTTCAATTCATCACCAGTGAAGATTGGAGCGATAATTGTCACCAGCGATTATAACGCTGTTCCTCGCATCGGCCGTTATCTTACTCCGAATGGAGATGGCTTGAATGATGCCAGCGATATGCGTCTGCTTGTCAATTCGGGTCAAAGAGTTGGTGTAGGAATAACTGATTCCACCGGTAAGGTTGTTACTTCTTTGATTGAGGAGCGTGAGCAGAAGAATATGCTCCTTGATGCCTCATGGAGTGGTAAAATCGGTAAAGATGTTGCTCCTGCGGGATATTATGGAGTCAGAATTACCATTAACGGAAAAGCCATCGACTATCCGGATACCATTCTCCTGGAACACACACCAAAGCTCAAACCAGTGAACTATCCGGAGGAAAACAACTTCTTCCCAATGGGCTTCTTTATGGATGGTTCCAACTGCGGTTTCATCCCTAATGATCCCGCAGCATCTATTCCATGGTATGAAAAGCACTTCTCGCGTTTGAAGGAATACGGATTCAACAACCTGTGGATTGTGTGGTGGAAGCCTGGACACGATAAGGTCATTCTTGAGACCGCTGAGAAATATGGTATCAAAATAGCAATGAATCACTTGTTCAGATGGGCTGGTGGTGATCCTAAAACTCCGCAGACTCTTACAGAGACTTACGCTATGCCTTTTGTTGTTGAATTGCAACAGAACTATGGTAAATACCCAGCATTCATGGGACCCATTATCTATGATGAACCCACACACAACGTTCTGGACCGTTGGGTTACTATGCAAAGGTCATTGTATAATGCTGCACCTGGTTTGATCTCTGCTACAGTATTCAACGATTTCAACTGTGCAAAAAAAGCTACTCAGAGTACCCAGTTGCATAACATTACCACTGATATATATTTCATTATGAATGGCAGCGATATCCGCAAAGTAATGAAAGGATATTTCGATGAGGTCAAATCGGTTGTTGCAGTTGCCGGAAAACGTCCTGCATGGATAATGCCTCAGGCATTTCAACCAAAGTATGGAAATCACCGGATGCCAACCATTCAAGAACTCCGTGCTGAATGCTGGATTGCACTCGCTGGAGGAGCAAAAGGTATCATAACCTATCTTTACCAATCATTTGAGAATGGTGACCAGGAAGCTGTTATCGACAAGTATGGTAATCCTACTCCACTGTTTTATGAGCTTTCCCGCATATCAAAAGCCATCGACCCATACAAGAAGCTGATTCTAGGACTACGTCCAGCAAAGATTGGTGCAAAGCTCGGAGATGACTATGTTCATGGCGAATACATAGACAAATCAGGCAACCTGTACATAATCGTCGCCACCATCAATACAGTAGATGCATCAATAGCCAAAATCCGTCTCCCCGAGTCAATGAAAAACTACAAAGCAACAGACCTGATAACCAATACAGAACTCTCCAACAACGGCACAATAACCTGCGCCTTAACCCCAGGCGGCGGAACCATCATAAAACTGGACAAAGGGCAATTATGAATGTTGAATGATGAAAAGGGAGGGAGTGTAGATTTCAATGGCTGCACACCTCCTCCCTTCCCTACTTCATAATTCATAATTTCCTTTCTGCTTAATCAAAGGGAAATGATGAACGTTGAATGATGAATGATGACAAGGGAAACGATGTTCCAAATGGTTGCACAACTCCATTCCCCTTCTTCATAATTCATAATTCATAATTCATACTTTCCCTTCGCTTGCCTATCTATTGCCGCCGTGGTAAACTAATTCTGCAGTTAGTTTATCGAGGTTCTAAAACGATGTACTTGCACGAAATGCCCGGTTTTGTTGACCTTCAGGTCAATGGATTTATGGATGTCGATTTCACCAGCATCAACCTTACAGCCGATGATTTTATGACCGCTACTACGGCGCTGATTGAGCAGGGGACTGCAGCATATTGTCCGACGGTTGTTACTGCTTCTGATGATGTCTATAAGCACAACCTGCCATTGATTGCTGATGTTATGTCCTGCCCGGAGAATGCAGGACGATTTCTGGGCTTGCATCTGGAAGGACCTTTTCTTTCACCGCAACCTGGTGCCCGTGGAGTACACGATGAAAACTGCATTCGTCAGCCGTCTATCGACTACTTTAAATGGATGTATGACCTGGCTGGTGGCAATGTTTCGATACTTACACTAGCTCCGGAGGAAGCTGGAGCTATTAGACTCATCGAATACGCAGTATCGCTGGGTGTAATTGTATCAATGGGACACCACATTGCAGAGGATTCCGTTATAGATGCTGCAATTTCTGCAGGAGCAAAAGCCTGCACACATATTGGCAACGGACTCCCGAATATGATCCCCAGGCACAATAATCCACTCTGGAAGCAGCTCTCAGACGACAGACTCTGGGGTATGTTTATAACAGATGGTCACCACATGCCCGTGCCTATGATCAAGACTGCCATCAGAACAAAGGGCCTGGACAAGTTCATTGTTACCAGTGATGCAGCTGCATTAGCAGGGATGCCTGTTGGTGTATATGGATCATTCGGCAAGGAAGTCGAAGTTGAAGCATCAGGCAGGATATTTTGTCCGGAGACTGGTTCGCTGGCCGGTTCACACTCAACAATGATGGAGTGCATCAACTTCCTGGCATCGCTGAACGTTTTAACATGGGATGAACTGATTAGGGTAGGACTGCATAACCCGCTGGAGCTTATAGGACGCTCAGTAGATGATATTAAACAAGTGCCGGGTGGGATTGATCACACAGATAATCGGTTCAAAGTAGCATCGGGAGATAATAATGGGTAATAAAATTGATGTAACTATAGTTGGAGGAGGGATGATCACATATGATCTTCTTCTGCCGACTATTTATCACCTCCAGAGGACTGGGGTAGTAGGGGAGATTGGTGTATGCGCACTGAATACTCCTCCATTAAAGGCTCTCAAAGAGAGTGAAGAATTCGCCAGTGCGTTTCCGGGGCAGGATTTTACAGCGTATCCTTCACTTGATGAAGACGCCGATAAAACATTTCCTGATCTCTACAAGCAGGTTATAGCATCAATGAAACCAAGGCAGGCTGTAGTTGTAGCCATGCCCGATCACCTCCACTACGAAGTAGTAATGGAAGCCTTGAATTGTAACCAGAACGTGCTCTGTGTCAAGCCTTTGGTGCTCAAATATGAGCAGTCAGTAGAGATTGAAAAAATCGCCTACGAAAAAGGCCTGTTCATAGGAGTTGAATACCACAAGCGCTTCGACCGCCGGTCGTTGATCACCAAGCGGGACTATGCCCTCGGTAAATTCGGTAAGTTTGTAATGGGTGAAGCCAAGCTTGTAGAGCCATATCTATATCGATATTCGAACTTCCAGAACTGGTTTACATGTGACAAGACCGATCCATTTACATATGTTGGCTGTCATTATGTAGACCTGGTATGGTTCATCACGGGTATCAGACCTGTTGAGGTTTCAGTGCAGGGTGTCAAAGGAACGTTCCCTAATGGCAATGTGGCTTATATGTGGGCTAATGGTAGAGTGCTATATGAAAATGGCGCGATTCTATCTGTCTCTGACGGTTTGGGCTATCCTGATGAAGGCGCGGGCAGCAATGAACAGTGTTTGACTATGTTCTGTGAAGGGAATAACCGGGGTGGTTTTATCAAGCACGATGACCAGTTCCGCGGCGTTACTCACAGCTACATAGAGCCAGTTGGAATGGGCGGGACATATCACAACTACATCAACCCTGATTTCTATAAGCTCGTTCCATGGGAAGGTAAAGGATACAAGCCCAGCGGATACGGACCCGATTCAGTATCGGCTACTATCAACTGTATCTTCAATATGGAGAACGAAGCTGATACCATCGAAAAACGACGTGCGTTCATAAAAGAAGTCGACGATAAAGGAATTATTGCGACACCTGCAAACAGCAGTATAAACGAACTGGTTGTAGAAGCAGCCAGACTTTCTATAACTAATAATGGAGACGCAGCCAGGATTATCTATGGTGATAATCCAAGAGTAGAGCTGGGCCACGCAGAGGTCTAAGTCATCCGGAACATACGTCATCCTGAATGCAATGAAGGATCTGTTTTTCATGTGTATAACCTCAGTAAAAGCAGATCCTTCGTTCCTCAGGATGACACCTGGGAATATAACGAGGAGATTATCTAATGGCAATCTACAGCCTGGAGCCTAAAGAGGTTCCGCATGTTCATACAAAGTATCGCAATATTCAGACACAGATACCAGTACCGGAATCACTTCCAATATTCGAAGCTCTAAAAGAGTCCGAGCCGCAGTCGATGATGGGGCAACCTCCCATTGTTTGGCACAGCGCTGAGGATTTCACAGTAAGTGATAAATGGGGTAATAAGTGGATCGACTGGTCAAGCTGCGTGCTGGTATCAAATGTAGGACACGGCAGGCAGGAAATCAGAGATGCATTATCTGAAATTATTGATCAGGGACTGCTTTCAACATATGTATTTGTCCATGAGCAGAGAGCCGAACTTACCAAGATGCTTACAGCTCTTATGCCTGAGCCTGAGAAGTGCAGGGCATTCCTTTTGAGCACTGGTTCAGAAGCAACAGAAAACTGCATCAAGCTGGCCAAGACTTATGGGCTTGCCAAATATGGTCCCAAAAAGAAATATTTCGTTTCATTTGAGAACGGTTTCCATGGACGAACAATGGGTGCTCAACTTGCGGGTGGAATGGAGAAACTCAAGACGTGGATGGTAGATCGGGATCAGACATTCATTCAAGTTCCTTTTCCGGATGGTTACAGAAACCGGAACTTGAGTTTTGATTTATTCTTGAAAACCTTAGCCGATAAAGGGATCAGCGGTGTCGAAGTTGCTGGAATCATGGTAGAGAGCTACCAGGGAATAGGCCCTAATTTCCTTCCAGTGGAATATGCTCAGAGAATGCAGGAGTTCTGCAGAGAAAACGACATAGTGATGATCTTTGACGAAGTCCAGTCAGGTTTCGGAAGAACAGGTAAAATGTTCTGTTTCGAACACTACAGAGTCAAACCGGATCTTATTGCATGTGGTAAGGGGATATCATCTTCATTGCCGCTGTCTGCTGTAATTGGCAGAGAAGATATACTGGGGTTATATCCTGCAGGTTCGATGACCTCTACACATTCAGCTTCACCGCTGCCGGTTGCTGCTGCCATTGCTAACTTGAAAATCCTGTTGGATGAACACTTGACTGAGCGGGCTGCCGAAATGGGCAAGATTCTAATGCCTGAACTGGAACGGATACAGAAGAAATATCCTGATGTATTGGGTTGTCTGCATGGCAAGGGACTAGTTGCTGGAATCCAGGTTGTTAAACCCGGGACCAAAGACCCCGACCCTGAGACTGCAACAGCAATTAACATGTCCTGTATTTGTAAAGGCTTACTCATGTTTGCGCCGGTAGGAATTGGTGGAGAATGTCTCAAGATAGCTCCCCCTTTAACAATCACCGAGGAAGCTCTGCGGGAGTCGATTCAAGTATTTGAAGAAGGTATAGACGAGGTCTTAGGCAAATGAACACGTCTCATATACTTCGACTGATAAACCAGGAATCCGGTATGAAAGGGCCTGAAGAGTTCTGTTGTTTTGGTGATGCTCTTCGGCAAGTAAATACCGTAATGGTCTGCTGGATGGCAACTTCAGAAGCTATCCAGCACGCAGTCGAAGTTGAAGCAGACCTTATCATTTGCCACGAGGCATTCTTCCTGCCATATCTGGTTGAATACACCGAAGGGCTGGGGGATTTCCTCTCTTTCCCTGTCAATTATCGTCGGACTGCTGCCCTGGCAAAACATGGTATCTCCATTGCCAGGGTACATCCATCTATGGACAAACTGACAATACTGGATACCGCTGCCCAGATACTTAAACTTAAGAATCTGGTAGCAGATGATGGTGAATGGGCCAGGGTATATGCTCTTGATGAACCGATGCCATATGCAAAGTTGATAGAGCATGTAGAAAAATCAGGACTTCCGGTGCTGCGTTATTCCACCGAAGACCCCAATAGACCGATTACTCGCATAGGCATTCCCTGGGGTGGTATGAGCCTGTTTGTAAATATCCCATATATGCAGCAATTGGTTAATATGGGCTGTGATGCATTTATAGCAGGGGAATCAGACAGCTACACATTCCATTTTGTAAGAGAATCCGGAATAGCTATGATAGAAACCGGCCACGAAGCCAGCGAAAACGCCGGAGTAGCCCTATTCGCCGACTGGCTGAGAGACAGACTCGATAATACAAGAGTAGAATATTACGAAACACCCCCCGCATATACGATACGTCGGTAAATAAGGTCATCATGAAACCCATATTGTGGTGCGGGCTTCTAGCCTGCCCCCCCCGGGGTTCCTCAGGATAACAGGCACGTAACCTTTTTCTGAATTCATATACTAAATAAACGGTATTGGGATTAGGAGGATTGATTCCCTTCCGATCCATAATTCATAATTTATAATTCATAATTCATACTTCACAATTCGAGCCCTTATTCAATCCCCAATTCTTGCAATGTACTATGTGCGAACCTGTTGAGCCGTGCTATTCTCACTAGAACCAACCTGTCTATTACCATTACCATCACCACAGCAAAGAGCATTACCGCAAGAACTAGTGAGATCAGCAGATATTTCATAGCCGCCAAACCGTACAGGTGAATTTCTCTAGGTATGTTTACCCGCAATACAACAGCTGGCTTTTCGTAAATGTCATTAGCAAGTGAATACCCGACGATGGTGTTCTTGTCAACGGGATAAACAGAGGCTTTGTTCGGTCCTAGCTTCTTGCAGATGGCTCTTTGTTCGTCGGGCAGGCTAGATAGCTCCTTGACAGAAAAAACGTTTAGTGACAGATGTGTCAGTTCGGAAAGTCTACTTACTTCTTCTGCATTCAGGAACCTTGCAAAGATCAAAGAACCGCGTATAGGTCCTTCTCCTGAGCTGTTAACTATAGGACGTGATGCCAGCATAAGAGGACCGTCTTTCAATATTATGATACCCGTATGGCTGTCATCCGGAGAGGAATGCTGAAGAATAGGATCACTAGGTACAAGGTGATCCCTCATATCTGACGGAAGTGGACCTATCTTCTGTGCTATGGAATCAAATCCCTTTCCATAGACTACTTTTCCTGTGGTATCTACTATGACTATCATATTTAGCTTCATACCAGCAAAAGCAGATTCAGTAATATTTGAGTCCACAAAAGCCTGATTTCCATCTTTAACAAATGCATATGTATCGTCCCATGCTGACCAGTCTGAGGCTTTAGTGTCCATATCGGTCAGTACTTGCCCAAGAGCACTCTTAGCTCTGTTTGTGTTCTTTATTGCATCTTTTTGTTCAAGACGGTCGAAGCTTCCCATTACAAATGTCTGTGAAGTACCCCAAAGTACCGCGACTAATACAACAAGAGTGGAGATAATGATGAGGAGAGTTTTCTTGCGGATTGACATTATATAAGACCCCGGCAGTTCTACTGCTTATCGCTGCTCAAATTAACCCGCTTTATTCACCATACTTCGCTTTTGTCCGGTAGTAGGGATAAAAGCTGAGTCGATCCTGAATGATGCGGGCTAGGATACATGCAATATTAGATATCGGCAATATAGGGGAAATCCTTCAGAGGGAAAACGTATATTAACAGTAATTATATGTATGCTTACACTTAAGTATATATGTTGCAAAGTAGTGCTAGGTGTTGGATAAACTAATTATCGCTATTGACGAAATGGCGAATATGCAGTAACATGATATGTGCTCTTTTGTGCTCGCAAGAGCCGAGTATGCCCGTGTGGTGAGAGTCATACAGGTATTCCAAGCAAGGTGGCAAGTCCACCTTAAAATCTTCTTTGCAGAAATATTTTGCGTAGGAGACAACCAACCCAGGGCCGCTCGAAATGAAGCCGCCCTTTATAGGAGTGATATTATGCCAGACGAACTTTTGGGAACGGACGGTCAGTCCACCCCGCAGCACGAGATGTCCGATACACCGCTTGGAGCTACAGGTGGTGAGCATGAGGAGTCGGACGAACAGTATTCGATGGAAGCAGCCATGGCAGCTATGGGTGAGCCGGGTAGTGGCTTCCCAGGTGGCCGGAGACTGAGGGCTGGCGAGGTGATCGAGGGCGTTGTAGTCCACATTGACCAGGCTAGTGTACTGGTGGATGTAGGAGCGAAGTCCGAAGGCATAATCAAACCGGGCGAGCTTACCAGCGACCCCAATATAGCCCCTGAGGATGCCGTATCGATCAACGAGACCATTAAGGTCTATGTCCTTGCACCTGACAGCAAAGAAGGCGGACCTCTGCTTTCTAAGAAACGTGCTGATTTTGAAAAAGCCTGGGACAAAGTCGAAAAGGCTTTCCAGGATAAAGAGACCATTAAAGCGATGGTTACAGATCGCGTTAAGGGCGGACTTGTTGTGGATCTGGGAATCCGTGGATTTGTTCCTGCTTCCCATGTTCAGAGCGGTAAGCTCAAAAACCTGGACAAGTTTATTGGCCAGAGCCTTGCATTCAAGGTTATTGAAGTGGACAGAGAGCGCCGCAAGGTTGTGCTTTCTAACCGTCTTGCAGAAGAAGAGACCAATGCAGCCAAGAGAGAAAAGACATGGCTGGAGTTGGTTGAAGGCAAGATCCTGGATGGCACAGTCCGCAGAATAACCGAGTATGGAGCATTCGTTGACCTGGGTGGAGTAGACGGTCTGCTGCATGTCAGTGAAATGAGCTGGTCCCGTGTAAACCATCCGTCCGAAGTTGTTAAAGTCGGACAGAAGATACCGGTCAAGATTCTAAAGCTCAACAGAGTGGATTCCAGAGTTTCTCTGGGTATGAGACAGATTCTTCCTGATCCCTGGGAAGATGTTAGGCTTAAATACCACGTTGGCAATATAATCAAAGTTACCGTCAGCAGAGTTGTTCCGTTTGGTGCTTTTGTTCAGCTTATGCCCGGAGTTGAAGGTATTATCCCTTCATCCGAGCTTGCTAGAAGAAGAGTCAGCAATCCGGAAGAAGTTGTCAGCGTTGGCCAGGAAGTCGATGTCAAAGTCATTGATGTTCGTCCTGATGAGCGCCGCATAACCATGTCCATCAAGCAGCTCGAAACTCAGAAAGAAAGAGAACGCGATGATCAAGATTATCGCAGTTACTCCAAGAGCCAGCCGCAGGACAGAACAACTATCGGCGAACTGCTTGCAGCACAGCTTGAAGAGCTGAACTATTCCCTCACCGATGATGATGAGATCCCTATGGACGAACCAGTCATAGTGAACAAAGTCGTCATCCCTGAGAAAGTAGTAGAAGTTGCACCTGTAGTCGAAGAAGTAGTTGAAGAAGCTGCTCCCGAAGCTGTAGAAGAAGCTCCATTAGTTGAAGAAGTTGCTGCTGAAGTTGTAGAGGAAGCTCCAGTAGTTGAGGAAGTTGCTGCCGAGGTCGTGGAGGAAGCTCCAGTGGTCGAAGAAGTAGCTCCTGAAGTCGTAGAAGAAGCTCCAGTGGTTGAAGAAGTCGTTGCCGAAGTAATTGAAGAAGTTGCCGAAGCTCCAGCAGAGACAACCGAAGATACTGAAAAAGCTGCTGAGTAATTAATACAAAATAGACCAATCCAATCGGGTTGGACATATACAAAGAGGGGCAGGCACAAGCTTGGCCCCTCTTTTTTATGACTGCCTGGTTTGACTTCTGGCGTTTTGGGATAAAGATTTAATATAACAGAATTATTGTCATCCTGAGGAACGAAGGATCTGCTTTTTCCGGATGAAAAGCAGATCCTTCGTTCCTCAGGATGACAAATTCCAGCAACTCTGAACTGTTACAAATTGTGGTGCAGGCTTCCAGCCTGCGATCCCGTTTTTTTGCGCTCCTAATATATACAAGTAATTCAAACATTCCTGGAGTAAATATGAACACTGACAAGCTATTGGAAAAATGCCGTGAGACCGGACAGATCAACCGAGAGGAAATCATTACTCTACTCTCTTTAGAAGACCAGAAAGATATCGATCGACTGATTGCAGTCGCCGATGAAGTCCGCAAAGTGAATATTGGCGATGATGTTCATATCCGTGGTCTATTGGAGTTTTCCAACTTCTGTAGATGTCAGTGCAACTATTGTGGACTTCGGGCAGACAATACCATTGTTGAAAGATACAGGATGACTGAAGAAGAAATTCTGGAAGTTGCCAAAGGCCTTGAAGCCAAAGGAATCCGCACAACAGTCCTGCAGTCCGGTGAAGACCTGTATTATACTGCCGATGCCCTTGCGTCGATCATCAAAGCCATCAAAACCAACACCACGCTGGCTGTCACGCTGTGTGTAGGTGAAAGATCGTATGAAGACTACAAACTCTGGAAAGAGGCAGGAGCAGACAGATATTTACTCAGGCACGAAGCTGCAAACAAAGACCTATATGAACAGCTACATCCAAGAGGCAGCTACGAAAACCGAATGCAGTGTCTGCGTTGGCTAAAAGAACTAGGTTACCAGGTTGGAGCAGGAGCAATGGTTGGAGCGCCAGGGCAGACCATAGATCATCTCGCTGATGACATAGAGTTCTACAGAGACTTCCAACCAGATATGATCGGTGTAGGCCCATTTATAGCCCATCCGGATACTCCATATGGCGAACTGCCAAACGGAAGCGTTCAGATGACGCTGAAAATGGTCGCACTTGCCCGCATTGTGACCCGCACTGCCCTTCTTCCTGCAACGACCGCCATAGGTTCACTGGAAGAACAGGGGAGAGAGATGGCACTAATGGCCGGAGCAGATGTAGTGATGCCTAACTACACCCCAATGGGTTACCGCGAAAAATACGAAATCTACCCAAACAAACGCTGCGTAACCGAAGACCCCGAACAATGCCTGGGCTGCCTGAAACTAAGAATAAAATCCGTAGGCAGAACGGTAGCCACAAGCCACGGGCACGCACGAGGGAAAGTATGAATTATGAGTTATGAGTTATGAATTATGAAAGAAGGAAAGGGATAATGGTTGGTGTGCGAGTAAACCCTTCGGTTGATATGCATCGGTATCAGAGCGGAGGGGGAGCATAAACCATCATGTTACAGTCACACCCAGATCCCCCGAAGCGCCGATGCCGATGCACCAGGTACCTGCGAAGAGCTCAGTTGAAATTACGAATTGACTGAAATGTTAGTTCCGGATTTTGACCGAAAAGCATTCCATTCGTTTCATCGTTCATCACTCATCATTCAACATTTCCCTTCTCCCTTCCCTTTTCATAATTCATAATTCATCCTTTCCCCTGGGTGCGTGTAGAATCTACGGAAAATAGTTGGCAATAAAAAAAGGGGAAAATTCTAGGGGATTTTTGCATGAATAGTCGGGGTCGATGTCGAAATCATTAGTTAGTGACAAAAATGATAGGAGGCATCACCCCGACCATGTCAACAGAGACTATTGTATCAAAACTACTGGAGTTATTCCAGATCCATATCACTGAATCCTCAGGCAAGAGTTTGTCTGAGAAAGAAGAACGAGCTCTTGCTATCGGTCGTTATGCTTCAGAGCTTGCAATGTCTGAAATGATTGCGAATGATCAAGAAGAAGCAAAAAGTATCATTTGTAAATGCGGCGGTATTGCCATCGGCAAGGAGAACCGTTCTCGAAATGTCGTAACTCTGGCTGGGACTCATGAAATATGGCGGAGAAAGTATCGTTGTGAGAAATGTCGTGAGTGGATAGTTCCTCGTGATGGTGAACTTGGTATTGGTTCTGGCAACTACAGTATTGGTGTTGTTGCACTTGCCTCCGAGGTATCTGCCTGTTTTCCTTTTCAAGCAAGCGCTGATTTCCTTGCCCGGCGCTTTGGTCTGGATATATGCTATAAGCAAGTGCAATCTCTTGCAAAGCGCACCGGTACGGTTTTATGTGAGCAGGAGTATGAGCTTGCTCTTGATGTAAGCTCAGGTAAAGCTGTATATGCATCAGCGGAATGCCCGAGTGTACTTACCATCAGTGCGGACGGATTGATGGTTCATTCTGGTGGTGGGTGGACCGAAATGAAGTGCGGCTCTTTTATAAGTGAGGAATATGGGAGAAGCATAATCGGAACAATGGAGCGTACCGAGAAGTTTGGCGAACTACTATATCTTGAAGCTTGTCGGCGTGGTGCCATAAGGGCTGGTAGATTGGTGTTTGTGGCTGATGGTGCTGCATGGATATGGATACTTGCGGCACATCACTTCCCAGATGCAGTTGAGATCGTGGACTGGTATCACGCCATTCAACACTTATGGGAAATAGCTAACGGCTGGTATGGTGAAGGAACGAATAAGGCCAAAGATTGGGTTAAGCGAAACAAGACTCGACTGATGGAAGACGGAGTGGATCGTGTGGTCTCCTCAATAAAGCAATGGCAGCCTAAAGACGATAATGGGCAGAAAATAAAGCGGGAGAATCTGCACTATTTCACAACCAATGCCAATCGTATGCTCTATGCGACTTTTCAGTTAAATGGCTTTCACATTGGCAGTGGCAGTGTTGAAAGCGCCTGCAAGCAGTACGTTCAGGGAAGACTCAAACAGGCAGGTATGCGGTGGAAAAATGATGGAATAGAAGCAATAGCGCACTTGAGATCAGCTGTAATCAACAAAAGAACCAATAATATTCTGGAGGCTGCCAGCATTGCAGCATGATTCCGTAGATTTCACATGCGCCCCTTTCCCCTCGCAGACTTGCCTAAACCCCCCATAATCTGTTACCATTTAACTCTGCAGAAGAGGTATAACTCGTATGTCTAAACCCCTGGTTGCCATTGTTGGGCGGCCGAATGTCGGTAAATCAACCCTATTTAACCGTATAGCCGGTAAGCGTATTGCTATCGTAGAGGATACAGCCGGTATCACTCGAGATCGCATATATTGCGAAGCCGAATGGACCGGTGTGGAGTTTGCTCTGGTGGATACCGGAGGGATATTGCTCAATGAGCAGGACCCCCTGAGAGTCCAGGTCACAGAGCAGGCCCAAGTTGCACTTGAGGAAGCCGATGTCGTCCTGTTCATGGTAGACACCTCGGAGGGAGTTCATCCTCTGGATTCGGATGTCGCAGATATCATTCGCGCATCCGGCAAACCCACTATTGTCGTAGCCAATAAAGCAGACAACACTGTTCGTGAACAGGATGCGGTGGAATTCTATGCGATGGGTGCAGGTGATGTCTTCGCTGTTTCCTCGCATAATGGTCGTAACATAGCTGATCTACTCGATAAAATGGTAGAGATGCTGCCCGATCAGTCTACTCTGGCTGATTACCCGGAAGACGCAGTTCGAATTGCCATAATCGGGCGTCCGAATGTCGGTAAGTCATCTTTAATCAATAGAGTTTTAGGTGAAAAACGCGTCATTGTCTCAGATATTCCCGGTACTACACGCGATACTATTGACACCGTATTCCAGAAAGACGACAATACTGTTGTCTTGATTGACACAGCCGGTATCAGAAAGTCCGGTAAGATCCAGGGCTCAGTTGAATACTATACAGTTCTCCGTGCTGTCAGAAGTATGGAAAGGGCTGATGTAGCTATAATTCTTCTGGATGCTGGTCAGGGACTTCTTGAAGGTGATAAGCGGGTTGCTGGTCTGGCTCACGAAGCCGGAAGAGCCTGCGTAATTGTTGTCAACAAATGGGATCTGAGACCTGAAGAAGATAAGAAGGTCTTCGCTGATGAACTCCGACTCCAGTTGCCGTTTATCAGTTATGCTCCAATTGTATTCTGTTCAGCCTTGACTGGTTATGGTGTAATGGACGTTGTCGATACTGCTATCGATGTTACAGCTAACCACTCACTGCGAATATCAACTGGTGAACTGAATAGAATATTCCAGGGAGCGGCTGATGAGCATCCTTATGGAAGAAAAGGCCGTGATCTTAAGATCAAATATGCAACAATGACCGAGGTCAAACCGCCGAACATTGTAGTGTTCGTGAATGATCCGGAATTGGTGCATTTCTCATATGCAAGGTATCTGGAGAACAAACTCAGAGAAGTCTATTCCTATGAAGGAACTACAGTGCGCCTGAGTTTCAGGAAAGCAAAGAAAACGAGGGGCTGATTTGGCTAATACCGTCCTGTCGCTGATTGCGTGCTATTTAATAGGCTCGATTCCTTTTGGATTATTAGCTGGATGGTTATTTAAAAAAGTCGATATCAGGGAGTTTGGCAGCGGTAATATTGGCGCTACCAATGTCCTCAGAACACTTGGACCAGGACCGGCGTTCCTGGTCTTTTTGCTGGATACCGCAAAAGGCTATGTTGCTGTCCTCATATGTGAAATACTTGTCCCTCACAGTCCCGGTATTGTAGTTGCAGGGGCGCTGCTGAGCGTTGCTGGTCACAATTTCTCCATATTCCTCAAGTTCCATGGAGGCAAGGGGGTAGCTACTACCCTGGGGGTTATTCTGGGCCTGAACCTTACTACCGGTCTTATCGGGTTGGGTGTTTGGATACTCTTTGTGGGTATAACCAGATATATCTCCATTGCATCAATTGTAGCTGCTATTACCGTGCCGACTGTTATGCATTTCTGGACTGCTCTGCAGGTCCCTGTAATCTATCAGCTGACCGCTGTAGTTGCTGCTTTGGCAATTATATTAAAGCACCGCCCAAACATAAAAAGGCTGCTCGATGGAACAGAGAGCCGCGTTGGGCAAAGAGTCAAGATGCCGAGTGACAGTGAGGAACCCAAATGAACGAAGAACACAGTCCGCACGTCAAACTAGCTTTACAGACTATCAATGAGTATGTCCGCACCGGTGCCATTCTGGATGTCCGATCTGAAGCCCCAGCTGAACTCATCGGAAGCAGTGCAGGAGTCTTTGTATCTCTGCACAAGCATGGTGAACTGAGGGGATGTATCGGGACTATCGAGGCAACCACAGACAGTATTGCTGAAGAGATCATAAACAATGCGATCAGTGCTGCTACCCGCGACTGGAGATTCCAGCCCGTTGATCCAAGTGAATTAGCAGACCTTGAATGCAGTGTAGATGTCCTTGGAACTGCTGAGCCGGTTACCGACATATCTGAGATGGACCCAAAAGTGTATGGAGTGATCGTACGCAGAGGCAGCCGTAAAGGCCTCCTGCTGCCCGATCTGGACGGAGTAGACACTGTAGCGCATCAGATAGCCATAGCCCTCCGCAAAGCCGGTATAGGCGAAGAAGAAAGCTACGAGCTATTCAAATTCAAAGTAACCAGATATCACTGATGTGAATTGTGGTGAATGCTGCCTGTAATTGTGGTGCAGGCCTTCCAGCGTAACAGTTCAGTTTTAGTGGGTAATATGATAAAATTCCGTTCGTCCTGAGTAGCGCAAAGCGCGTATCGAAGGATGAACGGAATTTTGCCCACAAATACTGAATTGTTACCATAATTGCATATACAGGGTACAAAAATAATGGGCGCTTGATTAAGCGCCCATTAAACTGAAAGCATATTGTGTGATATCTAAGCTGACCGCTGAACTCTGCCGGCCTTGAGGCACTTTGCACAGACTTTGAGTGTCTTTGGGGTGCCTTTGATCACTGTGTGGACGGTCTGCAGGTTCGGTAACCATCTCCGCTTGGTTCTTGGTGCACGAAGTGCCCACGCTCCGGAGTGGATGTGTCTTATGTTCTGACCGAACTGAGGTCCTTTACCACAAGAGTCGCATATATTGGACATATCAATGAAGCTCCTTTTTTTGAGAAATAGAGCGAAGTATCGAGCTGAATAAAGCTCACACTTCAGTTTTGGCGGTTCGCCAAACACTGAAGAATTGTCTCGCAAACACGGGTTATATACTATCACAAAATGGCAAGAATAGGCAAATGAAATCAGATAGCAACATATTAAATATACTGAAAAGTGCACCGATATTGTCCCAGAATGACACTATAAGGCGTGCTGCCGGACTAATTAAGGCCTCAGAAGGGTCTGCAGTATTCGTTCGCTTCGACAGTTCTGTCTCAGGGGTTGTAACAGAGCAATCGATATCTGCATTTATTGCATCAAAAGATGATACCCGGGAAGCGCTCGATGCCCCAATCGGTCCCCTGGCAAAACCTACTTCAGCTGTTCTACATCCTTCTTCGACAATTAAGGATGCAGCTGAAGCTTTCGGTGGGTCAGATTCCGATGTGCTTCCAGTAGTCGATGATTACGGGACATTTATGGGAGCGATAATTCGGGCTGATGTAATCTGTATACTGACAGACAACCTGAGACCACCAAGTGTTGGAGGAATGGCCACCCCACTCGGTGTTTTCCTGACAACAGGATCACACAGTGGTGGAGCTGGAGCACTTGGCTTAATTCTGACAGGTGTATCGATGTCAGTGATGATTGCAATTGCTTCACTCGTATCATACGGATTAATGCAGTTATTTACCCATCTTACTGGTATCAGGGTGGACTTCATGCTTGATTCTGTTCCACTTGCCAGTACCATGAGTGTGTATGATTTACCCTATTATATTTCGGCAGTTCTACGTTCTGTTATATTTCTGGCATTACTACGGTTCAGCCCGTTGTCCGGATATCACGCAGCAGAACACATGACAGTGCATGCCATTGAAAGAGGAGAATCCCTTACACCGGAAGTAGTCAGCCAGATGCCAAGAGTCCATCCGAGATGTGGTTCCAACATACTGGCAATCGCAGGCGTTTTTATGATTGTTGCAGAGACGATCGGTGCCGAAGCAGCAGTCTTTGCAGCTGTTCTGGTCGTAGTGTTGGGTTGGAGAAAAATAGGTGGATTTCTACAATCAGCAATTACTACAAAGACACCTTCGGAGAAACAGCTTGCAAGTGGCATAGCAGCTGGTAAAGAAGTAATGGAAAGATTCCAGGCCAATCCAGGCTACCAGGCATTTGGTTTCCAGAGAATCCTGAACATAGGCTTCCTGCAGACCCTGTTAGGCATGATCGTCTCTTTCGGCCTAATATACCTGCTGCAAGAACTACTAAACATCAATTTCCTGCTGTAAACTTGATAACACTATAGAATAGCACAACCAATTCTCCCTTGGAGAAGAGTCATAGCTGTCTAATAACTATTGTAGGGGCGATCCCTCTGCGGTCGCCCGGAGCACTTCATAATTCATAACTCATAATATACTGAACAAGCATGTGGAGATAAAAAATGGAAGACTGTAAGAAGAATTTCTACGTAACGCCGGAGAGCAACACACAATACTTGCTGCGTACCTATCCCGAGTGTTGTCAGGTATTTGAGAAGCATGAGATGCCATGCAGCGAGTGCATGGGTGTAGGGTGCGATACTCTGGCGGACTGCGCTATTATGCATGGAGTGGATATAGATGTGCTTGTGACTGAACTGCGCGAATGCCTGGGTTGCACGGAGCCTCCCAGTCTGTGATACTCCACTAGTCCCCAGACAACCAAAGCCGCCAGCACCGCAATGCCGACGGCCCATAGCATCCTGACTTGTTCTTCAGTCAGTTTTTTCATCTTACACGGTCACGTGGGCGAATTTCAGTTTTCCTGCCCTCAATATAATCCCATCACCGATCTCAACTCCGGCAGTGATGTCAGTTATCTTTGTTCCATCGACAGATACTCCGCCCTGCTGCACAAGCCTCTTGGCTTCATTGCCTGATGGAGCCAGACCTGCAGATACAAGCAGCCTGACGATAACAATCTTGCCATCAGTCAGTAAACTTGAATCCAGCTTAACTTCCGGCATATCCTCTGGTATCTCTTTGTTGCTGAATACCCGTTCGAACTCTGCAACCGCATGCTGTCCCGCTTCCGCAGAGTGGTAGATTGCCACAATCTCTTTACCCAGCCGCTTCTTCATATCCATCGGATGCAACTTGCCTGCCTGGACATCACTCCACATCGTGTTTATCTCATCCAGAGGCACATCGGTGCACAGTTCATAGAACTTCGGCATCATTTCATCAGGCAGAGACATTATCTTTCCGAACATGTCTTTGGGATTTTCAGTAATACCTACATAGTTGCCCAATGACTTGGACATCTTCTGCACGCCGTCCAAACCAGGCAGAATAGGCATAAACAGACCGATCTGCTCTTCCTGGTCATACTGGCCCTGCAGGTCCCGTCCCATCATTATGTTGAACTTCTGCTCAGTTCCACCGACTTCGACATCCGATTTAAGGAACACAGAGTCATAAGCCTGGCAGATAGGATACATCAGCTCGTGTACGCTGATAGGTTTCCCTTCAGCCAGCCTGGTTGCGAAATCGTCCCTTTCGAGGATTCTGGCAACAGTCACTTTAGCTGCTATCTTAATAACTTCCGCAAAACCCAAAGGTCCAAGCCACTCGCTGTTAAATACTACCTTGGTCTTCTCAGGTATAAGTATCTTGCAGAACTGATCGTAATAAGTTTGAGCGTTGGCCTTGATCTCCTCAGTGCTCAGCTGAGGTCTGGTGACGCTGCGTCCGCTGGGGTCACCAATCGAAGCAGTAAAATCGCCAATAATTATATATACTTCGTGGCCCATGTCCTGGAACTGCCGCATCTTCCGAAGGACAACCGCACTCCCAAGGTGAATATCCGGAGCAGTAGGGTCAAGTCCAAGCTTTATCCGAAGGGTTTTGCCCTCAGATTCGGCCTTCTTGAGTTTTACCCGCAGTCCTTCTTCAGGGACAATCTCTACTGTGCCACGCTTAATAAGCTGAAGCTGTTCATCTATAGTCAACTTGCTTTTCCAGCCTCCATCCATACCATTAGCCTGCATTAATAATGCGAGCTTGAACATAAACATCGTACCACGACAGGCCTCGGGAGTCAAACCAGCAGGCAGAGAGTGGAAGAGTGGGAGATGGGGGGACAGGGAGAGTGGGAGAAAACATATAAGTCCGATCCGTCTGATCCGACCAATCCGTCCGATAGAATCCCGGAAAGAAAACCAGCGCCAATTCATCACACTTTTCCGGATCTATGCATCGGTATCAGAACGAAGGGGAGCACTAACAATAGTATATATTACAATCCGTCATCCCCGGAGTGCCGATGCCGATGCACTGCCTGCCTACGCAGAGTTGCATTCATACAAGTTACAGTATTATTGTATGTATTATATGCTGTAAACACGGAGCTTATAAATGTTAAATCATAAACCAATAGAAACAGTCATAGCCGGGCTTGGTCGGGCTGGTTGGGATATCCACTGGAAGCAACTACTCAAAGAACATCCTGGTTATCGAGTAGTTGGTGTTATCGAACCTATGGAATCCAGACGGCTTGAAGCACAACAAGAGATTGCTTGTCGCACATATGCATCCTTTGCTGACTTCCTGGCTGATCCAATCGGTGAACTCATTGTTATAGCGACGCCAAGTGGAGCTCACGGTTCTGAAGCACTCGCATGTCTTGAGATAGGATTAAACGTAGCAGTTGACAAGCCCATGTGCCAGGGTGTTGCAGAAGCTGACGCAATTATTGATCTTGCACATACTCGGAATTTGGTCCTGACCTGCTATCACCCATACCGGTTTAAAGAGGATTTCCTGGTTATTCGAGATATAATCCGCTCCGGGCGGATTGGTCGTATTGTGGAGATCAAATGCAACCGCAGTGAGTTCTTCCGCAGAAATGACTGGGTGATGCGCAAAGCCAAAGGTGGAGGAATGCACAATGTATGGGGTTCTCATACGGTTGACCAGTGTCTGCAGCTTGCAGCAAGTCCCGTAAATGAAGTGTTCAGTGATCTTCAGTCCACTGTTACCCCTGGTGATGCAGACGATCACTGCAAGATACTCATTAAATGTGAAAATGGTACCCTAATCGACGCTGAGATATCCAACAGTATGATATTTCCCCCTCAACCGGAGTGGATGGTTGCAGGGGAGTGCGGAGGTCTGGTTTCCTGTTCAGAAGGCATTCACGTGAAATGGTTTAATCCCAACAAAGCCCCGGAGATAATAATGCACGATGGCCCTGCTGTGAACCGCCGTTACGATAATGATGATACACTTCCCTGGCAGGAGGAGATTATACCTCTACCTGAGACAAGAGGATTCGTGGCATTCTATGACAACCTCTGCCTGGCAATCCGGGAAAGCGCTCCACTGGAAATAACTCCTGAGAGCGCAAGAGACACAATAGCAGTCCTGGAAACCTGCCGCAAGCAAAACCCGCATATCTGGGCAGATATCTGACACAACATAGGTGTAAAAGACTGAGTTTCTTTTGAACTCGGACAAGAGGTTGGGTAAATGAAGCAAAGGGTATAGTAAAGAAGAATTGGCAGGCGTATTAAAAGTGCTCAGATTGTGCATTGTCTGAAAATGTAGTGGCTATTAATCATTCATACACTGCTTTATGAAGGAACTGCCTGTCAACGATTGTTGTTTGGAGTTATCGGAGTTATGGTGTATCCTGAAAATAAAATCATTGCATTTGCCAAATCAACGTTGATTTTGATCTGTGTTGTAGCTGCTATATTAGGAGCAGTTCATGTTATATTTCTGTTGACAAAACTGACAAGGCAGCTTGGCCAGATGACTGTCAAACTTGATAAACTGGATACAATGACATCAGAGATCAATCGTCTGAATTCACGGTTGAATATGCTTGAAGAGACAAATAACAAGCTTTACCGCATGGAGAATTATATGCGCTTTTTGCCGGTTTTAGCTGATGTTGGGAAAGTAGCAGTAGCGGAATCTTCAAGTGCAAATCGGAAGCTCGATATTACAAACGAAAGATTAGCAAAAACGAACTCATTCATGCTTGATTCTACAAAAAAACTTAATGCTACTAACTATAATTTGCAGTTCACTAATGGCAATTTAAGGGGAATGCGAACCAACCTCTCCCATATGGGGGACTCGATGGACTTAATGGCTGCACAGCTTCCAGTGTTAAATGATATGAATCAACAACTCGCTCAGACCAATTTCAACCTTGGTAAGACTACTGCAAGTATCGAACAGGTCACACGTGGGGTCGACAAGGTCAGTAGTGGGCTTGATGTAATGCAAATACAGCTAAAAGATATGGACACCAACTTCACGGTTCTTCCTGAGATGAAATTGAGTTTGGACAAGACTAATGAGATGTTAACAGCCACTACTCTAACCCTTCAGCCACTATGTCTGAGTCTGCCTGCATTAAATGCATCAGTTCAACAGATGAATCTTACAACCCAGGATATGTCGAAAAGCTTGAAGAAACTTCCAAATCAGGGTGCGGTGGGTCTAGGAGTGCTGACAAGTGCGATACTTTTTAGAAAATAGCTGCCAGGTAGTCCCTGCTGCCGCACAATAGCGAAGCTTAGTGCATAAAACGGATTGGCTTTAAGTACATTTTAAAATGATCAGCATGTATGGAATGGTATACTATATATACTCGTGAGATACCTTACTGTTTGATTGCATACTAACCCGTTTTATTCACCAAGCTTCGCTTTTGTCCGGCAGTTGGGACAAAAGCTGAGAGTGTAAATGCATAGCATTTACACCGTCAGTCATGAATAATGCGGGCTAAACATATATGCATCAAAATGGAGGAGCATACACTATTATATTTTCCAGCACTCCTCCCGATGTAGATACACTGGTAATCCCAAAGATTCCTGCCGAAATTTAAGAACGCCTCCCCTCATTACATACCACAACATTAGTAGGCAGACTATTTCATTGTAAGAGCTTGCTGTATGCATGTTTGCTGCGATTCTGGTTGTTTTGAAATTGCATCTATAGTCTGCTTCCTTCTAGCCCGTATTATTCACCAAGCAACGCTTTAGTTCCTCAGGATGGCAATGTTCACATGAAACTGAACTCATACCATATACCGCATCAATCTTAGTGATGATTATTATTCTATATAAGTAGAAATGCGTGTAAACACGATGAGATTGAAGCACATATACATTAGCTTCCGAGGAAATGCATTTATACAACCTGTTATAATGCGCGAGCTGCAGAATAAGTGCGGGCATAACAAGCGTCGTCGCACAAAACATCCTGCATCAACTGCAACAATTGAACAATCAGTAAAAACAGTGTAAGTAAAGAGGTGTATCTGCATATATACTGGTAATGATGTCATATGTGTGCCGCGTAATCACACAAAACATCACCATATCCATCCTAAGTAAACGATGATTTTGCAAAGTAGGTAATACTACTTATAATGCTTTTTCGTGCTAATGCCTAAAATCAGTTATGTATAACACTCTATTTTCCGATATATAAAATAGCTATCCGCAAATAGAGAAAAATGGAACGAATAACAAAATATAAAAGACCAGAAGGTGGAAGCATGCGAATAAACTCTATCAAACTACTGCCGAGAGTGCTCGGTGCATTTGTGATCGTGGCTTTGATTGCCATTACGATCGGAATGGTAGGCCTGAAGACAGTTACAGAGATCGGTGGGCAACGCCTTCCGAGTATAGTTGCATTGCAGGACATGACTCTTGCCCAGCAGAAAGTGTGGGTAGCAGAGCGTGGACTTATCAACCCGAGGATGATGGATCCCAAAGTACGTGCTGCCCAATACAAATATATTGAAGGTGCTTGGACGCTTGCTGATGATGCGGTCAAGGTATATGAGCCATCTGCTAAATCTAAAGAAGAAGAAGCAATTTGGAAAGAGCTCAAGCCGCAGTGGGATGAATGGAGAAAGTCACATGAGGCTGTCGTCCAGTTGGCCCGGCAGAAAGATGAGTTACTTGCTTCTGGAGCAACCACACAGAGTCCGAAGATACTTGCACTTGACCTCGAGACATTTAATGCATCTATGGAGGCAAGAGGCAAGGCATTATCTTCTATTGATTGTATAAACAAGATTCTCGTAATTAACAAAAAAGTAGCTTCGGCTTCTGCATTAACTGGCCGACGCAATATGATTACCGCAATGGCAGCCGGTATGCTCCTTGCCTTAGCTTTTGGAGTTATAATCGCCCTCAGCGTCTCCAAGCCGGTTGTAGGTATCAAAAATGTTGCTGATCAACTTGCTCTCGGAGAAGTAGACGTAAACCTGACTGTTAGCGGTAAAGATGAGATAGCGGACCTCACGCGAGCTATGGAACAGATGGTTGCTGGGATAAAAGTTACCGTTGCAGCAGCCGGACAGATATCCAAAGGCGATATGTCTACTTATGTTGAACCCAGGTCTGACAAGGATGTATTAGCCATCGCAATGAACGGTGTCGTAGAGTCTGTGCGTGGACTGGTGGATGAGGCCGGAATGCTGAGTAAAGCAGCAGTAGACGGACGCCTGGACACCAGAGGAGAGGCTGATAAGTTTGAGGGTGGATTCCGCGAGATCATCGTCGGAGTCAATGACACACTCGATGCTGTCATTGGACCACTCAATGTCGCTGCAGAGTACGTTGAGCGTATATCCAATGGCGACATCCCTGCCAGAATCACCGATAGTTACAACGGTGACTTCAATGAGATAAAGAATAACCTGAATAAATGTATTGATGCCGTAAATGCAATGACTGCTGACGCTAACATGCTGAGCGTAGCAGCAGTAGAGGGTAAACTGGATACCCGTGCAGACGCAACAAAGCATCAGGGTGACTTCAGAAAAATAATCTCCGGAGTCAATGACACTCTTGATTCAGTCATAGGACCATTAAATGTTGCTGCCGAATATATGGAGCGCATTGCCAATGGAGACATTCCTGCAAAGATCACCGATGAATACAATGGTGACTTCAACGAGATCAAGAATAACCTGAACAAGTGTATTGATCAGATCAGTATGCTGGTTGACGAAGTTGGTGTAGTCATTGGTGCAGCCAAAGATGGCAAACTGTCTATGAGATCAGATACCGAAAGAGTTCAGGGTGTATACCGCAAACTTCTGCGTGGACTCAACGAGACCCTGGATTCAGTAGTCGGACCATTGAATGTAGCTGCAGAGCACATTGAACGCATCTCAAATGGAGATATCCCCTCACCGATCACCGATGTATACAATGGTGATTTCAACGAGATCAAGAACAGCCTGAATAAGTGCATAGGCGCAGTCAACCTGCTGGTTGCTGATGCTGGTATGCTGAGTGAAGCTGCCATAGAGGGCAAACTCGATACCCGAGCTGATGCATCTAAGCACGGTGGTGATTTCCGTAAGGTTGTTACTGGAGTCAATGGAACCCTTGATGCAGTAATTGGACCACTCAATGTTGCTGCTGAGTATGTTGAGCGAATTTCCAATGGAGACATCCCTGGGAAAATCACCGATAGTTACAATGGTGATTTCAACGAGATCAAGAACAACCTGAACAAGTGTATAGAATCGGTTAATGCGATGGCAGCCGATGCTGTAATGCTCAGCGAAGCCGCTGTAGAGGGAAAACTGGCCACCAGAGCTGATGCATCAAAGCACCAGGGTGATTTCCGTAAAATCATTCAGGGAGTTAACGATACACTTGATTCAGTTGTTGGTCCTTTGAATGTAGCAGCAGATTATGTTGACAGAATATCCAATGGGAATATACCTTCCAGTATAACCGACAACTATAATGGTGACTTCAACACCCTGAAGAATAACTTGAACAAATGTATTGCAGCAGTTAATGCGATGGTTGCAGATGCTGGTATGTTGAGTATAGCTGCCGTAGAAGGTAAATTGGATACAAGAGCTGATGCAAGTAAACATCAGGGAGACTTCAAAGCGATTGTTGAAGGAGTCAATCAGACTCTGGATTCGATAGTTGGGAACCTGGAAGCAATACCGACTCCGATCCAGTTTATGGACAAGGATTACAATATCCAGTATATCAACAAGACAGGAGCAGCTCTACTCGGTAAGAGTAAAACTGAACTCACTAAATACAAGTGTGCGGATGTCTGGAATACATCAAAGTGCCGAACAAAAGACTGTCCATGTTCGAAAGCGATGGAGCTTAACAGCAGTTACGAATGTGACAATGATACAATGGTTGGCGACAAGCGATTTGACATACATTGTGCAGCTGCTCCTCTTAAGGATAAAGCTGGTAACACAGTTGGGTCATTCGAGTTCGTAATTGATCAGTCGGATATAGTCAATGCCGGCAGAGTAATGCAGAAGATCGGCCAGTATCAGGACTTGGAAGTGGAGAAACTCAATTCTGCGTTGGCACAATTTGCACAAAATGATTTGACAGTAAGTGTTGAAACAGGGACTGCAGATGCTGATACAGCGGAGACTAAAGGAAAATTCGACAAGATAGCCGATGCTTTCAATGATTGTGTAACAGCGATGGGCAGTGTTATTGGCCAGGTAGCCGAGGCTGCAAACAAAGTAGCTGATTCTACATTAGCCCTTTCTAAAACTGCAACTGATGTTGGGAATTCCTCTCAGCAGATATCTTTGACCGTAGACCAGGTAGCTACAGGCTCCCAGGAACAGTCAAGAACCGTGCAGAACAGTGCCGAAGCTATGGAACAGCTGATGAGAGCTATCGGTGAAGTTGCTGCTGGTGCTCAGAGTCAGGCTAAACAGGTAGATCAGACTGTTGGACTTGTCCAGCAGATCACTGCCGCCATTGATGAAGTTGCCAAGAATAGCAGCACTGTTGCTCAGGCCAGCCGAGAAGTCAACGAAGTCGCCATCAAGGGCGGATTGCAGGTAGCCAAGTCTGGTGAAGGCATGGTCCGCATCAAAGATGCTACAGATAAAGTCGGAACAATGGTCAAGCAGCTGGGTGATAGCAGCAAACAGATAGGGGCCATCGTCGAGACTATCGATGATATCGCTGAGCAGACAAACCTGTTGGCTCTAAACGCTGCAATCGAAGCAGCCAGGGCAGGGGAGCATGGTAAAGGATTCGCAGTAGTTGCAGATGAAGTCCGCAAGCTTGCCGAAAGGTCCAGTAAGGCCACTGGTGAGATCGCAGACCTGATTGGGACTATGCAGAATATGATCAACTCAGCTGTCGATGCGATGAGCATCGGGAGTAAAGAGGTCAGTGAGGGCACAGTGCTCTCAGCTGAAGCAGGGGATGCTCTGAAGAATATCCAGGGAGCCGTTCAGGGAATCGTATCTCAGATAGACAATATGGCTGCTGCTGCTCAGCAGATGTCTGCATCGAGCACGGAAGTCGTAAGAGCCATAGAGAACGTATCTGCAGTAACCGAAGAGACTACCGCAGCTGCCGAAGAGATGGCTGCATCGAGTGCTGAGGTCTCCCGTCAGATAGAGCAGGTTGCTGCAGTCAGCGAAGAGAACGCTGCTGCTGCTGAGGAAGTCAGTGCCACAACCCAGGAGCAGACCGCTGCTGCTGAGGAAATGACCGCAGGCACAGAAGACCTGTCCAACATGGCTGAAGACCTGCAGGAACTGGTCTCTGCATTCAAGACCAACACAGTTGGGAACACCCTGCAGAGCATGACAAAACAATCAACCAACAAACGCCGCAGAGCGGCATAAAACAAAGAAAGTTCCCAGCCCACCTTTAAAGGGTGGGTTGGGAACATAATTCACTTGTAGAGAAGTGGATCACTAACACGGAGGACCACTACTTCCCCTTGGAGAATGGTACAACCCAATTCCCCCTTTGAAGGGGGGTAGGGGGATGTGAATCTAGGAGATGGTTGGCAATCTCGGATGGTTATTTTCAACATCCAACCTCCAACATCCAAACACGGAGCGAGATATGAGCGAGACTAATGAAATAGGATATGAGCAATTCGAGCAACTCGTGGTATTCCAGTTGGCGCATGAGTACTACGGCGTTGATATAGGGGCTGTAAGCACAATTATCCGGATGCAGGATTTAACTGCAGTTCCTCAGACCCCCCACTATGTTGAGGGTGTCATCAACCTTAGAGGCAGCATTATCCCGGTGATCGATCTGAGAAAGCGCTTTCACCTTGCCCAGGAACCAACAACCAAGTCCAGCCGGATAGTTGTAGTTGAAGCCAATGGAGCCATGGTAGGCATGATCGTAGACGCGGTCGCTGAAACCCTTAGGATTTCGACTGACAATATAGAACCACCGTCCTGCGTAATAGCCTCAGTAGAGTCCGAATACCTGAGGGGAATAGCCAAACAGGGTGACAGACTGGTTATTCTGCTGGACATCAACCTGGTAATGGGAGCCCACGACCTGGACATCCTCACCCGCCAGAAACATAATTCAGCAAAAGCTGCATAGAACAAGAACCAAACCAACAAAAGCGGGAGAATGTACCCAACACTCTCCCGCACCTCCACTATAATCATTCTCGAATAACGCACAATACCTACGTTCATCCTGGCCATTCCAACCCAATACCACCTCCCGTTCGTCCTGAGCGCAGTCGAAGGGCAGCAATCCCAGCCAGCAGTAATCCTGTAAATCCCATAATCCTATTAATCTTCTTCAGACAATACCCGAAGGATTACTGATGTCCAATGTAAAACACTATCTCATGAAAACACTCGTTTTGCTTATCTATATATTCCTGTCTACTGCTGCTCAAGGTGCGGTTCCGGTGACCAAACCTGATGAGCATATACCTCTTCGTACTCTCCACGTTAGTCAGCTTCCTCTGAAAGGAATTGAACTGCAGTTCAGGTCTATTTCGGAAGCTGCAAAGGTAGTTAAGCCGGGAGACCTTGTTCTGATACACGGTGGAGTTTACCGGGAAGGGGTTGTAATAGAACGCAGCGGAGATATAAAGCAACCGATTATATTCCAGGCAGCCGATCTTGAGCATGTTGTTGTAACAGGAGCTGACCGCGTTGTGGACTGGACCCCTGTCCCCGGTAAGTCAGATGTATTCTGCACTCCCTGGACGCTGAAATTTATTGGTTGGAACCCTGACTTCTCTCACGGCGCTCCTCCTCCGATAGGCCGGGCTGAGCAGGTGATGGTGGAAGGATATCTGATGCACCAGGTCCTCTCCCTTGATACCCTCAGTTATGGATCATTTTATGTGGACACATCGGATAAGAAACTCTATCTCCAGATGCCAAGTCCGGGTTATGATGTTTCGAAAACCAGGATCGATATCTCCAGCCGCGAGAATATATGGGATGTGCGAGGCAGTTTCGTGCACACCCGGGGGATAACATTCAAGTATGCAGCCAATAAGGCTCAAAGCGGAATGGTGACCATCGGTGGAGACAGTAGTGTCCTCGAAGACTGTGTGTTGGAGCGGTCAAATGGGGTGGGGCTGACACTTGTCGGTAAGAATACTGTAATCAAAGACTGCGAAATCCGGGAGAATGGGCAGATGGGTCTGGGTGGTAGTGGAACCAATCTGCTGATAACCGGATGCCTGGTCACTAATAACAACACCAAGAACTATCCCCGTGGTTGGGAAGCAGGTGGCTGTAAAATAAGCATGTCCAAAAATGTTGTATTCGACAAGTGCAGGTTTATTGACAACCGCGGGGTAGGGATATGGTTCGATATAGGCAATGAGGCCTGTGTCGTCCGCAACTGCCTGATCGCCGACAATGAGTTCTCCGGTATCTTCTACGAAATATCCTACGGTCTGCACGCACACGATAACGTCATTATACGCAATGGATTTGAGGATGCGTATGGCAGTTGGGGATCTGTTGCCGGGATATCTCTCTCCAGTTCACCGGACTGCGTTATAGAGCGAAATATTCTGGCAGGCAATGCCGAAGGTTTCAGCTACCGTGAACAGCACCGGACCACCCCGCGCATAGGCAGATCCGGACCGGAGGAAAAAGTCTGGGTCAACAATGAGATCGTGCGTAACAACATTATCGCTTACAACGGTGTGCAGACATGGGGATGGTTCGATTCAGCCGATGGCAGGCAGTGGCCGCGTGCATGGGGCAAGAGTAAAGAGATGTCACTTGAGGATCTCCACCTGAACATGCGTGACAATGTCTTCAGCATATCAGCAGGCCAGGAACTCTTCAACTGGTCCCCAAAATGGGCAGACGCCAAACACTACACAGATCTATCCTCAGTAAGAAAAGACTTGAACCTGGAGCAGGGGAGCGTCCTTGAACAAGTGAATTTCAAAGACCCATTCAAAATGGATTTCCGCCTGACCAAACCAACCCCCAATCAACTAAAATCCTACCCCAGAGGAACCATACCAGGAGTAAAAACCAACTAGCAATGGACAATTGATAATGCGGAAAAGGAATGGGTTGATTTATCTTATTTATCCCCACTGCATTCCGTTCGTCCTGAGCGCAGTCGAAGGGCAGCAGCACCTGGTCACAATAATCCTGTAAATCCCATAATCCTATTAATCTTGTTCAGACAACACCTGTCCCCTATATCGAACACAATGTCCTTCATCAGCAACAATACAACGATGCATAAAAAAATCCAGAACTAATATCTCAAAAACCGATACAAAATCGCGTTCTTGGCGTCTTATAATCATGAGAGTATTTTTTTATGCTGTCTGTAAGCGCACATTGCTTCTGGTGTAGTTATATTAGAAGCAGTCTAGCGCTTTTTTGTTTGTCGCAATAATGACCAACAAATCATCATTCGTCGCGACAAAGACTCTGGTGGTTAAATAATAATGGCCGAAAAATCGGTGTGTTTTGGTGAATTACACGCAGTTTCTAGAAAAAAGCAGTATGTTTCAGAAAGAAACAGGTATGTTTTCGTTAGTTACAGCGTAATACTTGAGCTCAAATCATCCCTGTTGAGATTGGCAAATCCCATGAAAATAAAATTTCCGAACGAACTACCTGTCAAATTGTGTGTAACCATTGTCTTCTGTGACAGATCGAGTGATGGGGGAAGAGGAGAAAAAGTAGTTTCGTAAAGAATGCAAAAACGAACTATTCCACGCTCAGAGCCTTGAAAATTGAGCTCGATTCGTTCTCCATAAAACCCGAATGGAAAACCGAAACGAACTAAAAAGGACAGGACCTGAGAGCCCTGTCCTTTGCGTCTTATTGGTATTGTTATTTAATGACTACTTGTCAGAGTAGATAAATGTCCAGGGTTTACCACCGGCGCCCGGGGTGCCTCCGGCGAACTCACCGTCGGGGTCGTATGCGGTGACTTCCAGAATGTATTTTGTCCCTGCGACTAGTTTGTCGGCTCTGATTGCTGCCTTGGAGTCCTTTGTGCGGACCTGGGGGGCGACTTCGGCGCCGTCTAGTGATTTTACACTCACCCTGTACTCCGCTACTCCGTCCAGCGCTGCCCAGGAGCACTCTATCTCGCCATTTACTGCAGTAGCTGTCTCTCCGGATGCCGGAATGACTCCGCTGAGTATTCTACCCAGTGCCAATGGCTTAAGCTTGAATACCTGATTGCCGCTCACAGCAGCTACTTCCGTAGCCCTGTTGAACCAGTCCGGGTTATCGCCGGTGTAAACATAACCGGCATACTCACCGTCAGGCAGATTAGATATAGTAAACTTGCCTTCAGCATCGGTGGTCGCTCTTGCGCCTTCGATCTCCATGAGGTCCTTATCAACCGCTCTCACTTTTACACCGGAGACCGGCTTGTTGCTGAACAGCACAATTCCCTGCAGTGTATTACCGATAGTTATCTTAGGCTGAGCTGCTGTTGTGTTGTTCTGAGGGACCGTGTCAGTCACCACAAACGCAACTGGTCGATAGGAGCAGTCATACTCATGTCCAAGTGACTTCGACACGAAAGATAAAGGCACCATAAACTTCCCGTCTCTCATATAAGTAGATATCGGGAGCTTGACTGCCAGCGAATTGACCATCGCAGTATCCTGGTTTTTCTTAAATGTCAGTTTGACATTCTTTCCAGCCAGAGACATCTGCCCACCGGCTTCGGCAGTTATAGAGCCCCATCCAAGTTTTTCGAGGTCTCTTAACCAGATCATGACCTGCTGCCCGCGGATAAGCTCGATAGCTCCGGCATTCATAACCTTACCGTCAACAACCAGAATGACATCGCTGACGATGTCCCCGGGTGCTATCACCTGTGAGTCTGTCTTGACGACAGGTGGCGTGGTAACCGGAGGTGTCTTAACAGTTGGTGTTGTGGGTTTTGTGACAGGCCGAATGCGGACAGGTGATGTGTTCCTGATCCTTACAGAAGGTCTCACCGACGCGCGCGGAGACTTAGGAGTGACTTTGACAGTCGAATCCTGCTGGGCTATTACACATGAACCTGCAGAAATAAGCCCGGCAGCCACGATGCCGGTTATGATACTAATTGCTGGGTTGAGGCTCCGTCTTTTCCATGTTGTTGAGAGTAGTAGGTTCCGGGAGCTTATTCTCATCTGGTATGACCTCCGAATTATTCGCATCGGGTTCGGATGTCAGTGGGAGCGGTTCGTCGAGAATAATCACCCTATGGCGCCTGTTCGAGTCGCCCTGTCTGGTTGTTGCCAGTCCAACCGAACTCATGTCCCTGGTTGCATTAGTCAGGTACCGGAAATAGTCCGATGCTGTAGGTGATACCGTTCCACTGTTATCCGTATTCGATGTAGCTGCTGTCTTTTCAGCTTTATTCGGCACAGTGGTCGTGTTTTCCTTCTTATGCCCGACTCTTTGGTTGGACTTCTCCGGCATTGTTATGGCAGGTAAGGGTGCCAGGACAGTCTGATTCTCATTCGTATTCTGCCCGACACCTATCCAGCGGCCGAATGCAAATCCCAATGCCAGGAAGAGCAGCATAGAGAAAGCCGGCACCAATCTGCGAATAGTAGACTGCCTTGGTTTGCTGCAATCACTCACTGCACCTTTTACATACCACTTGATCCGGCTGATCTCATCCTCGGAAAGCTCGGGGATTGTGTCATTCATTAGTGTGCTGACAGCCATCCGCTCATTCAGGTCTTCCCGACACTTAGAGCACTGCTCTGTGTGTGTCCGGACAATTCTGGCCTCTTCAGCGCTGGCATCTCCAAATACATATGGGCCCATCAGGCTCTTGGCTTTACTACAGATCATTTCCTGTCCACCTCCGTGGTCAGTGGGAAGATTATCCCCTTGAGAGACAACCGCAAGTTAGCTGTTGCGCGGGACTGGTGAGCTTTTACAGCCCCTACTGAGCACTCCAGTGCATCTGCGATCTCTGTGATAGACATCAATCGATAGTGTCTCAGCACAAACACTATTCTCTGCTTTTCAGGTAGATGGTCAACTGCCGTGCGTATTATACGGCTCTGGTCCATCCGCAATGTGATCTCTTCAGGCTGGTCAACATCCGGTCCCTGGAGTCTGTCCCAGTCCTCATCAGTCAATTCTGATGGTGCATTCTTATGTCGGCGACGGCGGTCTATGCAGTGGTTCAAGCAGACTCTATATAGCCAGGCGCTGAGATTGTCAGTAGGAGACATCCCGGGCAGCGTCTTGTGGAGTCTTATGAAGACCTCCTGCACAGCATCGACTGCATCTTCCCGATTGTGCATAACACCCCAGGCCAGAGCAAAAACCTTGTTGGCGTGCAGGGACATCAGGCGGTCAAACGCCTCACTTTCCCCCCTCTGGAACCTGGAAATCAGGACTTCGTCATTCGGCATAATCGACGTGCTATATTCCTTTTTAAGTGATGTACAACATCATCTCGTTCGTGCTATATATAATAACGCTATCCAGCATGAAAAGTTACGTGGGTATTTAATAATATCTCAGGATGAGGTGGTGGAGCTGCGGAGAAACCTTGTCATTCTTAACGCTAACTTTGTCATTCTGAACGCAGTGAAGAATCTGCTGTTCCGGATACCTCACATACCCATAACAGCAGATTCTTCGTTCCTCAGAATGACACTGGGGACGGCAGGCTGGAAGCCTGCACCACAATTCAGCCTGTAAATACTGGACTCAGTTATTTAAGCTGGTAAGAGGGGCTGGGATTCGGCCTCCCATTCTTACGAAGTCGGGTGATGCCGGACACTGGATCTGCATTATGGGGCTTTCTCCGAACAGGCCTCCGAATACCGCTCTGTCTCCAACACTCTTTCCTGGGACTGGAATAAGCCGCACGGAAGTAGTCTTGCGGTTGATGACTCCAATAGCGAGTTCGTCCATTGCGATACCTGTCAGTGTCTCAGCTGTAGTGTCACCGGGCAGGACTATCATATCCAGTCCTACAGAGCAGACACTTGTCATAGCTTCCAGCTTTTCGAGAGAGAGGCTGCCATTTTCTACTGCTTTGGCCAGTGTTGAGTCTTCGGCAACCGGTATAAAGGCACCGGAGAGACCTCCGACCGATGAGGATGCAAATGCTCCACCTTTTTTGACGGCGTCATTCAGCATCGCAAGTGCAGCGGTAGTGCCAGGACCTCCGATGGCGCTGATGCCCATGGCTTCAAAAATCTCTCCCACACTGTCACCAATAGCCGGGGTGGGGGCCAGCGAGAGGTCAACAATTCCAAACTGCGCGCCGATGGCTTGTGCTACTTCGCGTCCGATGAGTTCTCCACATCTGGTGACTCTGAAAGCGGTGCTCTTGATCTCTTCAGCAACGCTGCCAAGGTCGCAGGATGCATTTCTCGCTCTAAGGCGTTCAATGGCTCTCTTGACCACACCAGGGCCACTGACGCCGATGTTGATTACTGTCTCAGGTTCGCCGATGCCTTTGTAGGCGCCAGCCATAAATGGGTTGTCTTCAGGCATGTTGGCGAACACACTCAGCTTTGCGCATCCGAATCCGTCAGCATGTGCAGTCCTTTGTGCGGTATCCAGCCATATCTGGCCAAGCAGCAGGAGGGCGTCTACGTTAATACCAGCTTTGGTGCTGGCAGCGTTGACTGATGCACACACCCTGCTGGTCTCGGATAGGACAACCGGCAGCGTCTCAATAAGAGCCTTATCAGCATTTGTCATGCCTTTTTGGACTAGAGCAGAGTATCCGCCGATGATATCCATACCGGCTTCTCCAGCAGCTTCATCCATAACATGGGCAAACTTTATAAAGTCATCAATACCGTGTCCAGCCAGCACGTTTGCAATAGGACTCACTGCTATACGCTTGTTGATGATAGGTATGCCATATCTTCTTGATATCTGTCTGCAGGCTTCAAGCAGGGGGACACCGTGACGGATGATCTTCTCGCGAGCCATACTGCAGACTTTATCTATGTTTCTGTCGGTGCAGTCGAATAAGTCAAGGCCCATTGTAACTGCTCTAACATCCAGGTGCTCGTTCTGGAGCATCTCAATAGTCTGGAGGATATCGTCCTGTCCAATCATCTTGACACCTGCCCTGCTGAACTACCAAGCTGATTAACAGGGGCTACATCGCTGGTCGCTCTAAAAATATTCTCGTGCTGGAAATGCACCAGGAATCCCATATCCTTGCCCATCTCTTCCAGGCTGGTCTGAACTGATTCGACATCGGTACCGATAGGTACAGAGACATGGGCCAGCATCAGGAACCGGTCGTGTGTAACATACGCATAAAGGTCATCTATGTTTGTCCCGTGCCCAGCCAGCACATCAGCAGCTTCTGCTATGACTCCGGCTTTGTCATTCCCGGTGATACTGAGCATATATCTTTCGCATTCTGTATCAGTGGGTACGTGTGTCTCGACAAAAGGCCTGACATTGACTTCAAACTCTCCGACATCACCGGAACGTTCAACTGCCTGACGGATTGCAAGCTGGGGGGTATCGTCCGGCATCTGGACAGAGAATATCAGGGTGAAATACCCACGCATGACCGTCTGGCTGACATTGGTAATGTTGCCTCCGGAGTTTGAAAGAGCCCGACTCACATCGCGAATAATGCCGACTCTATCGATAGCCATAACCGTTACTACGTAATTTATCAAATTATTATATCCTTATATAGCTTAATACGTGGTAGAAATACGTAAAGCATCTTGTTAAATATCAGCTTATGTATCGGTGACTCACGTTTTACCGACTCGCTTATTATATCACGCGAGTATGCGAATCAAAAAACACCGGTTGTCGTTGGAGGTAGTGAAAAGTGAGACATATAAGGATATATCTATGCATAGTCCTGGTCGTATTAATGGCAGTTCCGGCGTATGCATGCTATACCGGAATGAATTTGATCCCGACTGTCGACATGGTAGGACAAAGAACACTGCGCCTGGACTTACAGATTGAAGGCAAGACTGATGGTCTCCAGGCTGATACCTGGATACTAAACAGCCAATATGGTATATCGGATCAGCTGGAGTTTGGTATAGACCATGATTTCAGTGACGGAGCCAGCCCGCGCAATATGCTGAACGTCAAATACCTGATTCCTGCTTCCAATACATTGAAAATGCCGATATCGTTAGGTGTCTGTAATATAGCAGACAGTACCAAAGCTGATCTATATGCTGTGACAGCATACCAGGCAGATTTTGCCAGGCTTCACTTTGGTTACGGTAGATTGGACAGTGAAGATGAGTGGTTCGTCGGGGCGGATAAGACAATAAGTGGTTATACATTGATGGCTGAGTATATGCATGGCCAGCCAAACTCGCTGACACTGGGTGCCTCATATAACCTCAGTCCATACGTTTCGCTCTCAGCAAGTTATGAGCACCCGAACGACGACAGCAGCGACAGGTTCATTATGTATTTTGGATACTCGTTGCTTATCGGTGGTAAGTCCGAGTAGAGATACTACACCAAGACCAGTGCTTGTTCAAGGATGGACAAGACTACCTGGTATAAACATAGACTCCCAGTTCATGGATGAACCGGGAGTCTATATGCTTTATGACAGACTCTTGCTGGATGGTTGGAGGCTCTCTTCTATTTGGTGATCTGGTCTCTTTTTACCGTTACCACCGCTCCATCGATCCAGATGTTTTCGGGCATGGGCCTTAGTATGCTCAAGCGCCATATATACTGCCGGCAAGACAAGCAGTGTGAAGAGTGTTGATGTTACAAGGCCACCAACCATGACTATTGCCAGAGGCTTTTCGATTTCTGCGCCAACGCCTCCGCTGAGAAGAATGGGCAGTAGTCCGAGAGCTGCGCAGGATGCGGTCATTAGTTTTGGCCTCAACCTTTGAACACTTGCAAGCCGAATCGCTTGTTCTCTGGTATATCCTTCGGCGATGAAGTCACTGGTCTGGGTAAGTAGAACCAGACTGTTTTGGACTGCAATACCAAACAGTGCTATAAACCCTACTGCTGATGATACATTCAGACTCTCACCGGCAATGAGCAATGATGCAACGCCTCCGATGAAAGCACTTGGGACAGTGGCCAGGATTATACCAGCATGGCTTGCTGAGTTGAGCGCCAGAAAGAGAAGCATAAACACTACTGCCAATGCTATCACTGTTGCCAGCATTAGCGATTTCATTGCCCTCTGCTGGTTCTGGAATTGTCCGCCAAATACTACATAGTAATCAGCCGGAAGCTCAATGCTCTTGAGATCCTGTTTGATATCGGTAACTACACTTCCGAGGTCTCGTCCCTGTATGCTTGCATCTATGCTGAAGCGTCGGTTCATTGCTTCACGCATTATTACATTGGGCCCTTCAGAGAGTGTTACACTTGCTACCTGTGAGAGTGGAATCTGGCCACCAGACGGCATATCCACCATCAGATTTTTGATAGAGTCGATATCTCCACGCATCTCATCAGGGAACCTTACAAATACACCATAGCTGCGCTGGTTCTTCCAGACTTGTGTGAGTTCCTCTCCGCCGATAGCCAGCCTGACAATCTCGGAGACCTGTCCTACGGATACACCATATCTGGCTGCTGCCTGCCGGTCGATTTGTATTTGAACTTGTGGTATACCGGCTGTCTGGTCCATCTTTACATCTGCTACTCCACGAGTCTTTAGCATGATCTCTTCGATCTGTTTGCCTTTTTGTGCAAGCACCTGAATGTCAGGGCCGAATAACTTGACCTGCAGTGGAGCAGGAGTGCCTTCCAAACTTTCGTTAATCTTGTTTTGTAATGGTTGAGTAAATGCTGTTGCGACGCCCGGAATGCGTTCGATTTGCTCCCTGATCTCAGAGAGTATCTGATCAGCCGGTTTAGTGAGTTTATCCCTCGATTTTAGGTTGACGAACATTTCCCCCGAGTTTACCGGCAGCACGCATCCGATAGCTCTTTCAGAACGGCCATTCCGTCTGATAACCTCCAGGATATTGGGGTTCTTAATCAATATTTGTTCGATCTGAGTGGTAATGCGGTTATTCTCTTCAAGAGATGTTTCAGCTGGTGTGCTGGTAGAGATAAACCATGAGCCTTCATCAAGACGGGGCATAAAGTCGCGTCCAAGCATCATCACGCCTAACGCTGTTGGTATCAGCAGTCCAAAAGCTATACCAATAACGATCCATCGATGATGAAGTGCATATTCCAGAGCTGGAACATAGCCTTTCTTTATCCACTTGACGAACTTTACCTCGCCTTCAGCATCCTCTCCAGCTTTGGGGTGCAGTAGTCGGTTTGCCAGTATTGGAGTAAACGTGAGGGAGAGAACAAGCGCTACAAGCATTGCCGCAGCAACAGTGATGGCGAGTGGACGGAACAGAAGCCCTTCTATCCCACCCATCAGGAATAGTGGCAGGAACACAGCAATGATGATCAGCGTAGCGAAAGCGATAGGACGGCCGACCTCAATGGAAGCCTTTCGAGCAACTCTCTCCTTTGCCTGTGGGTCTTCCATATCTTCGCGGTTCTTGTGGAAGCGGTGGTATATGTTTTCGACCATAATGATAGATGCGTCTACCATTATTCCGACAGCAATTGCGAGTCCACCCAGAGACATTGTATTTAGACCAATGCCGAATTGCTGCATGATTATGCCGGCAATCATGACTGAAAGCGGTAAGGAAGCAGCTACAATAATGGTGCTTCTGAAGTGACCCAGGAACACCAGCAGTACAACTATGACCAACACAGCGCCAATAAGAATAGCCCTGGTAACACTGGTAAGTGAGTCCTTAATCAGATGGGTCTGATCATAATATGGGCTGAGACGGACACCTTTGGGCAGTGTCGGTCGCATATCTTCAATGGCTTTTTCTATGCCTTCAACCACTTTGACCGTGTCAGCGTTGGGTTGCTTGATGACGAGGGCAACGACGGTCTCCTTGCCATTTTTACTGGCGATACCTCTTCGGATAGCAGTGCTTTCCTCTACATCAGCAATATCCCCCAGGAAGAGTGGAACGCCATTGTTTTCGGCAACCATCGTGTCTTTGATATCATCAAGTGATGTGAAACGACCGATACCACGGACGGTGTATTCGGTAGGGCCGGTGCTTATAAAACCGCCTGCTGCATTTTCATTACCTCCCTTGACAGCATCCTCGATGTCTGCAAGTTTGACTTTATACGTCCGCAGTTTATATGGGTCGATGGTTACCCTGTACTGCTTCATGCTTCCGCCCATGTTTAATACTTCGGCGACTCCGGGAACTGTCAGCAGATTATAGCGCACCTGCCATTCTGCGATTTCACGCATCTCTGCAGCCGGTAGATCACCCTCTATTGCTAGTTCATAGACTTCAGCGAGTCTTGTTGTTGCACTACTCAAAGTGGGCGGTTCTGTCCCTGGAGGAAGCTGTCCGGCTACCTGTGACATACGCTCAGTCACAAATTGACGGGCTCTCCAGAACTCGGTTTCTATGTCGAATTCTACTACGACCGATGAGAGTCCCTGTGTGGTCTGGCTCCTGATCCTGCGGACACCAGGGAGCCCGTTCATTGCGGACTCCATTGGCCGGGTGATCATCATCTCTATCTCTTCAGCGGCCATTGCTTCATTTTCGGTCACTATTGTAAAGACCGGAATAGTAATATCCGGATACACATTCCTGGGCATCTGCTGGTAAGCTATAATGCCAAAGACAAGCGCAAGCGCTACCAGCATCATCACAATCGCCTTCTGCTTGAAGGAGGAATGGATGATTTTATCAATCAGACTTCCGTGAGTTGAATCCATAGTTTCCTCCTAATGTGCGTCGGCGCATCCGGCGCTCAGTTGTCCTGAACCCATTGCGGTCTTGAGTTGAAACGCGCCAACAGTCACTACTTCGGTGTTTGGAGAAATACCACTCAGTACCTCAATGCGGTCTCCATGAACAGGTCCTGTTGTTACTTCGGCTCTGTCATATTCACCACAGGCGCTTGGTCCGTTTTTTATATCCTCCGGGCATTCGGTGCAAGTTGTAAAGACAATCTTTTTGCCCGCATCGTCAAGAATAGCTTGCCTGGGAATAAGTAATGTGCTGCCCCTTTTGCTGGTAATGAGTGATATCCTGGCGAACATTTCACCTCTGAGCATCCCTTGTGTATTTGAGACAACACATCGAATCTTGGCTGTGCGGGAATCTGAACTCAGGAAATCATCGATGGAATCCACCCGACCACGAAATACCTTGTTGGGATATGTGTCCACACGGATTTCGACAGGTTGTCCTTTTCGTACACGAGCAAGGTCTTTTTCGTATATGTCTGATTCAATCCACACTTGATTGAGGTTTGCTACGGTGAAGAGTGGGCTTTCCGGAGATGCCATCTCCCCGATATTGGTGTGGCGTGAGATTATGCGTCCGGAAACCGGTGACACGACAGTGATGTTTTCACCTGTGCCGGACGGACTAGCGCCAAGGATTTTGATCCTGTCTATAGCTGCCTGCACATCAATGCGTGCTCCAGCGATATCATTTTTTACAGTCTGTAGAGACCGCAGGTCAATAGCTTTACTGTGGTAGACTTTTTCTTCTCTAGCAAGATATTGTTTTGATATCTCAACTTTTGACTGCGCTTTTTCGATTCTGGCTTCTGCTTGAGTTACTTTTGACTGCGCTGTATCTACCAGAGCTGAGTCTCTTTTATATTCAGCCTCAGCGGTTTCTAAATCGTGTTTGGATACTATTTTGCTTACATACAACTCTTTTGTTCTATCGAGCCTGGATTTACATTGAAGAAGTTCACTCTGCTCACGGACGAGTTCACTCTTAGCCTGTGCGAGCTCACTTTTAGCATCTGCAAGCTCTCCCTGTGCTGTTAGGCTCTCAGAACGTGCTTCTTCAACCGGCCTTGTACTATTTGCACCCAGTTCAACGATGCGCAACTCACGTGCATAATTGTTCTCAGCTGCTTTGAGTTTTGAAAGAGCCTGGCGGTATTGTGATCTTGCTTCTGCTAGTTCGATACTGGAAATTACCGCCAGCACTTGTCCGCGGCTGACTATGTCACCAATAGTCCCACGGGCGGAGACTACTTTACCTGCAATCCTTGGTGTTATTTTAACCATACGGTCAGGAGGCACTGTCACTTTTCCGGTTGCGGAGATGATATCCCATCCCTCTCCCATTACGGCAACGGCCGTTTGAAGCCCGGCAATCTTTTCCTTTTCAGGCTGGCTGGCGTCTGTCACTTCATTTTCGGTATGTGTAGTTTCTATAGGGAGCGACTTGGACTTATTCATTACTGCATATGTAATACCCACCGAAACCAGGGCTACTATTATAACTGTGACCGGTGTTTTTATATTCATTTCTTAACCTCCGTTGCGGTAGTATTGGTTAATCCAGACCCTGTGGCCCACTCAAGCTGTGCGATTGACTTCGCATGGTCTGCCAGCGCTGTGAAATATTCTGTTTTGATACTACGAAGGGTTCGTTGAGCTTCCAATACTTCCAGGTAACTGGTTGCGCCTTTTTCATAACCTGTTTGAGCCATCTGCGCGAGTTCATCGGATTTATCCATAATGCCCCCTTGATACTCGCGTACTTTATCTGTGAAGATGTCTCCACTTGAAGGATGGCTTGCTCTACATCTAGTGATATATCATTTTTAACAGATTCAAGCTGCTTCTCATGGCTTTGCGTGGTGATTGCAGCCTGTTTCTTGTCTGCCTTTACAGATCCCCAGTCGAATATTGGGAGAGTAATGACGAGTGCGATCCCACAGTTGGTATTTGAATTAAATGTCTCGGTTCTGGCTTGAACGGCAATATCCGGAGAGTTTTTGATCTGTATTGCGCGAATTTCTTGTCTGCTTGCATCTGCTTGTGCTTTAGATGAAGCGATTTCGGGCCTTTGAGTATGTGCAAGGGTGCGGAGCTGTTCTCGGTCGATAGGTGTGGTTGAGAATGTGAGTCGGTCTATTGCTGTTAACTCCTGATCCATTGAGCGGTTCATTAGTGAATTCAGGCTGGCTTTTGCCTGAGTTAATGCTAGTTGTGCCTGTGAGAGTTCCTGTCTGGATTTGGCATGTTCAACATCAGTTTTGATAAGTTGTGAACCAGGGACTGTTCCGACATCATACTGTTTCTGAACTGCCGCACGGAGAGTCTCTAGATATACTAGATTTGCCTGGTTTAATTGGACTAGTTCCTGTGCTTTTGCGATGTCCCAATATGCTTGCTTTACGCGCAGGATCAGGTCTTGCCTGATGGACGCTGCATCGAAAGATGCAGCAGTTGCCTGGAATGCAGCTATCTCCTCACGTGTCTTTCTTGCACCATTGAGTTCCAATGGTTGGGATATAAATATTGCTGAATCCGACCCAGCGGTTCCAATTAGATTTGGCGCAACACTGATTTCAGGATTAGTTAAGGCTCTTGCGCCTTTTATAGTTTGTTTTGCAGCATCAGCAGATAGCATTCCGGATGCAACTGCGGGATTGTGTTTCAGTGCTAATTCGACGGACTGACTTAGTGACAATTCATCTGCTGTTACAGTATTACTGGACAGAAACAGGCAGACGAATGCCATCAGCACCCATCGAATAGGGTTCATAGTAACCATTGATACCTCACGTATTAAATTAGTAAATATTGATTGGGATAATGTGTGCAGACGTACTGAAGTGATACACGTCGTCTGCGTTAGTTGGCTTAAGGTAGGAGCTATATTGCAGATTCTGGGGGTTGAAAGACATCATCTGGAGCGAAATGAGGAATAGTGGAGTTATGAACAGGTGAGTATGCGAAGTGGATAAGATCAGTATTCATCAAGTATGTGCCAATCAGGACAATGTGACTGCACGTCATTGCACACTCTCCATCGTCGCAATCACAATGGCAGTCAGCAACTACTGCACTACATACGAGTAGCAATATGATCACTATTAACTTGATAAATCTGGTCTGGTTCATCATTTTTTACTTATATTATATCCTAATGGATAACTAGCGCACATTACTCGTGATTGATTCACTTTCGCCCCTAATGCCGGTCGAAAGCAGAGTCTGGTGAATAATGCGCGTTAGCTCTATTACGCATATGGCAGGTATTGAGTTCCATCGTGCACAAGTGCAAAAGGCCTCCCATCCGTGGAAGGCCTTTTGAATATTAACTAGCAATTGATCTAGCCGAAACCTGTTTCAATGAACTGATCGCGGATGGCGTCCAGTTGGTCTAGGGCTTTTCCGCATCCGACAGCTACGCAGGAGAGCGGGTCTTCTGCAACTATTACGTGGATGCCGGTCTCTTTGGAGATTCTCTGGTCAAGTCCTCTGAGCAGAGCAACTCCACCGGTGAGTACAATTCCTCTTTCGATAATATCTGCGCTCAGTTCAGGAGGAGTCAGTTCCAGGACATTCTTGATGCGTCCCATAATCGCTGTCACTGGCTCATCCAGTGCTTCTCTGATTTCCAGAGAACTGATTGTAACTACCTTTGGAAGACCTGCAACAAGGTCACGGCCTTTTACATCCAGCAATAGCTCTTCCTGAAGAGGGGATGCGCTTCCGATTTTCAGCTTAATCTCTTCAGCTGTTCGGTCACCGATCATCAGGTTATATTTGTTCTTGATGTGCCGCTGAATGACCTCGTCCATCTTGATCCCACCAACTCTGATGGATTTCGAGATGACGGTTCCGTCCAATGACAATACAGCGATGTCAGTAGTTCCACCGCCAAGGTCAACAATCATGTTTCCCCCGGGTTTGGATATAGGCAGCCCCGCTCCGATGGCAGCGGCTCTGGGTTCTTCTATTGGATAAGCCTGCTTTGCGCCAGCTTCTCTTGCAGCCTGAGTTACTGCTCCTTTTTCAACAGGAGTAACTTCGGATGGAACCGCAATGATGACAATTGGTTTGATACCGAGTAGACTACGTCCGCAAACTTTGGCGATGATGAATTCCAACATCTTGAGAGTAGTGCTGTAGTCTGCAATAACGCCTTCAGACATGGGGCAGACAGCTTGTATATTGCCGGGAGTCTTACCGAGCATTTCTTGAGCTTCAGTGCCGACTGCCAGCAACCCTCCTGTGGATACATTCTTAGCGACAACGCATGGTTCTCGCAAGACTATCCCTTTACCTTTGAGGTATACCAGTATATTAGTTGTGCCGAGGTCTATTCCCAACTCGGGGACTAGGTTAAACAAAGACGGGTTCCCTTTCTGTTTCGGTGCTGACCAGTTCTATCTGTGCACCGAGTGCACGTAGCTTCGGTACCATGTTATCATAACCACGCCGAATGTGCTCAACACCAGTTATCTCACTCTTACCTTCAGCGGCTAATGCAGCACACACTAACGCTGCGCCTGCGCGCAAGTCGGAGGCCGTGGTCTGAGCTCCAGTTAGAGTGGGGATTCCAGCTATGATGGCATTTCTACCTTCTTGCTTGATGTTAGCGCCCATTCTCTGCAGTTCGGAGACGTATCTAAAACGTCGTTCATATACGTTTTCAGTAACGATTGATGTGCCGTCGGCTACGGTTAAAAGAGCTGCGAACGGTTGCTGCAGGTCAGTAGGAAAACCTGGGTAGGGCATTGTCATTATGTCTGTAGCGAGAGGACGTTCGTGGCATCTTACTCTCATATCATCAGCGGAGACATCAACAATAGCGCCGGCTTCTCTAAGCTTTAGGCAGAAAGATTCGACATGCTCGGGGACAATGTTTTCGATTCTTACATCGCCTCTGGTTATTGCAGCAGCGACGGCAAATGTCCCGGCTTCCATTCGGTCAAATGGTACGGAATAATCGGTCCCACGGAGTTCTTCCACACCGCTGATGCGTATAGTGGTTGTTCCAGCTCCGGATATCCGGGCTCCCATTGTTCTGAGGAAATTAGCAAGTTCAAAAACTTCTGGTTCAGCAGCTGCATTGTGTATAGTGGTAAGTCCATCTGTAAGACATGCTATGGTCATCAAATGCTGAGTAGCGCCTGCACTGGGGAAATTGAGGTATATCTGAGTTCCTTTGAGATGGTCACACTGGGCTTCGACAAATCCGTGGTCAATGACTACATGGGCTCCAAGGGTCTGGATTCCCTTTACATGGAAGTCAATCGGTCTAGCACCAATGTCGCATCCACCAGGCATTGCAACTTTTGCATAACCTCGTCTGGCCAGGACTGGACCCAAAACGCAAAAAGAAGCTCGCATCGTTCTTACAAGTTCATAAGAGGTTTCTGTGTGGGGGATTTCAGTGGCATCTACGCGAAGGATACCTCCGCTCTCTAGCTCACATTTTACACCAAGGCCACGCATGACCTCTATCATAGTCCTGACATCAGCGATTGCCGGAACATTACGCAGAATGGTTTCACCTTTTGCCAATAAAGCCCCAGCCATTACAGCCAGTGCCCCATTCTTGCTGCCACTAGGCTGTACGCATCCTTCTAATCTCGCGCCGCCAGTCAGTATGAGCTTGTCCAAAAACCAATCCCTCCCGATACAATCTAGCCAGGCCGAATCTGAACGCTTTTTCACGTACAGATTTTTCAGTAAGGAGTCTCCCTTACAAGTAACCGACGCGCTATCGCGCATTATTCGTGATCGGCCCACTTTCGACCCTACTGCCGGTCGAAAGTAGAGTTTTGTGAATAATACGCGTTAGTACACGCTCAAAAGTATAGCCCCAAAGAGGCAAGCCTGTCAACACAACGAGGAACATTTGCCCTAATTTAGTTGTGTCTACAGAAGTATCAACGCAACGCAAATTGAAAAGTTACACTGCATTTGTACAATATCAATAGGAATGTGTGTCAATGTTGTCGGTGACCACTAGTATTCTACCAGAAAATGTTGTATTTATACGAAAATGGGAGTGGGGGATGGTGAAATGACGGAGACAGTATAGTCCGTCCACCCTTCGATTGCGCTCAGGGTGGACGGGGTGTGTGGCTGGATTATTCGTAATTTAGACTTTCAATACGCAGACAGATGCTGGAACTCTGACTCTTGGAGCTATGCTTTCAGATATCATGAATTCATATCCTGATCCAGCAGGTCCAACATATCCGGTAGCCATATCCTGGCCGACTACAATGGAAGCAAATTGTTTGCCTGATGCCAGCAATACTCCACCGCTCTTAAGTGATGGTGCCTTGATTATCTTAGAGCCGACCACACCGGAAATATGTTCCATTTCCGAAGGTCCACCCTGCGGATAGAGTCTGAACAACAGGTTGTATAGTCCAGGCGCTAATGCCAGAGTGTAAGGGCCATGGAAGCCTTTGTCATCCAGTTTGGTAACAGCTGAAATAATATCAGTGCCTGCTGCTCCAATGGCATCCCAGTTTGATAGTTTTACAGACTGAGTTCCTGAAGCAGTTAGTAGACCATCAACTCCGAGGGCTTTATTACCCTCGAATATAATGCTGTCTTCCATAGCTGCAACAGCCTGTGCTGCTCCGGCAACAGCGGACATGTCCATTGCGAATCCATTCTCTACAAAACCAGCGATATCACGAGCGGATAGTGTGAAGCCGGTGTCTATTAACGGAACCGGGACTGACTTAGATGCAGAAAGGGTTACTGACCCATCATTTATTACCCGGTCTTCGAGCGGGATCTGTTTGAGACCCAGTCCATAAGGTCCTTCAATATCCAACACTCTTCGTCCGGTGAGTACACTCTTTGCTGCTTCTATGACAACATGGTCAAGCAGATTCCAGACGACTTCCCCAAATGGGGCATCATTTCTTCCCAAAAAATTATCCATATTTATATCTCCTAGTCTAGATGTTGGAGGTTAGAGGTTGGATGTTAGTATTTGTTATCCAAACTCTCCGAAATCATATTGCATTGTTTTACTTGAGTGATCCGATAGTTGGGATGTGCACAGGTGCTTCATCCGCAGATTCGGCTTCTGCCTTGTCCTCAGGAGTAGGAAGGGACATGTCTCCTTGCTCTACCTCTTCAGCCATCTCACGGACTTCATCGAAACCATTTTGAAGCCACCCTTCCTCATCAGGTAGAAGGATCTTCAGTAGTTGAATAAATTCACCAACGTGGACCCTCTCCTCATTGGCAATATCCAGAAAGACTTTTTTTGCCAACGGATTGTCAGTGGCTTCGGCATGTGCTTCATAAAGTGATGCTGCATCCAGTTCGGCAGCGGTATTCATTCTGATAGCTCTTACTAATTCCGGTAGTGTCATTTTTCTACCTGGAACAATCTGCGAAAAGGGATCTGTGAAATTGGGCATATCTGAGCCTCCGAACCTAGGAATTATATAGAGTCTGCCTGCTAGTGTAGTGGACTCCAGTTTGAAAATACCCGAATTTGAACAATGCCAAACAGAAAGGTTGAAAGATATAGAAATATTTGTTGAGTAAGGGATGTATACTAGGGCAATCAATCAAATAGCAAAGGGTGAGTGTTTGATCGTGTGAAGATTTTGTCAGGTGGAGCCGACGAGGGGACTCGAACCCTTGGCCTGAGCTTTACGAAAGCCCTGCTCTACCAACTGAGCTACGTCGGCATTCCGATGGTGCCGAGAGTCAGAGTTGAACTGACGACACGTGGATTTTCAGTCCACTGCTCTACCAACTGAGCTACCTCGGCACGCGGTCTTCAAGCCAAACCGACCCACTTTGGTGGTGGGTCGGTTCAGGAAAATTGGCGGGGATGACGAGACTCGGACTCGCGGCCTCCTACGTGACAGGCAGGCGCTCTAACCAACTGAGCTACACCCCCGGGTGTGGACTTGGTGGGCGAAACAGGGCTCGAACCTGTGACATCTTCCTTGTAAGGGAAGCGCTCTCCCAGCTGAGCTACTCGCCCGACTCGCTGACCACCAAACAGTAGATATTTTATCACAGGCGTTCATTGTTGTCAATGATCGTCTGTTTGCTGTCTGACTCTGTCACTAGCTCCAAACAGCCAAGCAGAATTATAGCATTAGTCAGGCTCAGGTGTCAATGGGGAATTTGGGAGATGGGGAGAGTTGGGACTGGGAGACGGGGCGACTAGGAGAGAGGGGGACTGGGGAGAGGAAAGCAGGAGAGTACTGAGGAGAGGCAGAAGAGGTATTTGTGGAGAATGAAGTTTACGGTTATTAATATCAATAGTACGGAGTTTAGCAGATGACATCACGAGACGTTATTGATGATTTACTGAGACGCAATAAATCCAGTCGTATGGGAGTGCATGAGCTATTCTGGCCGGAGACATTTCCTACATGGCTTGAACAGGGATATCCTACATATACAAATGAACATGGTGAAACTGTGCCTGTGGATCATATAGAGCACTTTGGTCTGGATATGCGGGATGCGGCTGCTTGGCTTGATCCTATGCCCATTCAGGGATTTATGGAAGTTGTCGAGGAAAGCGATGAGTGGGTTTCACGACGCAATGGTGCCGGAGCTGTCCTGAAATATTGGAAACACAAGAGTGGAACACCTGAACATATAGACTTTCGTATGACAAGCAGGGAAGTGTGGGACAGAGACTACCGAGGCCTTGTGGACATAATTGACCGAAATCGTGTGGATATTGAAGGCACAAAGAAAGGCCTGGCTCTATGCAGGGAAAAAGGCAATTTTGCTTGTTTTGGTCATACTCTTATTTGGGAGACAATGCGTGCCAGTATGGGTGATATTTGCATGTTCGAGAGTATGGCACTGGATCCTGACTGGATACACGATTACTGCAGAGTATATACGGATTATTACAAGAACCACTATAAAATACTCCTCGAAGAAGCCGGAAAACCGGATGGAGTGTGGATATATGAAGACCTTGGTTATCGCAATGGCCTGTTTTGTTCACCAAAGACAATGGATGAGTTGATATTCCCATATTATAGAGATATGGTGAGTTTCTATCACAGTTATGATATTCCAGTGGTGCTGCATTCTTGCGGTAATATTTCTGAAGGGGTAAGGATGATCGCTGAAGCTGGATTTGATGGTTTGCACCCAATGGAAGTCAAAGCCGGATGCGATCTGTTGAAATTTGCAGAGGAATACGGTGATCAGCTGACATTTATCGGAGGCCTGGATGTTAGAATTCTAGAAACCGGTGACCGGGATGTCATCAAGGCTGGTATTCTGCGTATTATCAATGGCATGAAATCGCGTGGAGCACGGTATGTTTTTGGCTCTGATCACTCGATACCGCCCTCAGTGAAATACGAAGATTATAAGTACGCACTGGAAGTGTATAGGGACAATTCGGAATATTAATGCATTTCTACAATAATTCTATACAGTGAATGGATAATCTTTGAATGGAGAACTTACAGATTTCATTCTTGGCGCCTTTGCGGTTTGGCGTGAGATTAAATGGCATTCAGTCACCCCAAATGGGGGCAGATTGTCTGCGCGATTTGTCGAGACTTTCCTCTTTACTCTATAATGATAGCTGTCACTTTGAGACCCCCGTATTGCAGTGATGTGGTGCAAGCGAGTGTGAGAGGACATACGTAATATGTTATCAAGACCCCTTTTTGGGTTGGACAGATCTTCAAGGAAAGATGCACGCAAGAGTGTCGATGCACTTCCGGATGGTCTTTGGACAAAATGTCCTGGATGCAGTGAGATCCTGTTCAACAAGGAACTACAGAAGAACTTTAGAGTATGCGGCAAGTGTGGTTTTCATTACCGACTTGGCGCTGACGACCGTATACAAATAACAGTGGATGATGGTTCGTTTGAGGAAACATTTGCAGACCTCAGACCGGGCAACCCATTGTTGTTTCCGGACTATGACAGTAAGCTTCTGAAAGGAAAGAATTCTTCCGGACAGAATGAAGCTATAATCACCGGTACCGCGCGCATAATGGAATACAAAGTATCTATCGGCGTTGCAGACTTCAGCTTTATGGGAGGAAGTATGGGCGGTGTTGTCGGTGAGAAGATTGTGCGCAGTATAGAGCTGGCAATCGAACAGAAATTGCCGGTTATTCTGTTTACTACTTCAGGTGGTGCTCGTATGCAGGAAGGGATTCTTTCCCTTATGCAGATGGCAAAGACAACAGCTGCCTGTTATAAACTGGGCCAGGCTGGACTGCCGTATATTGTAGTGATGACTGACCCTACGACTGCTGGAGTCCACGCCAGTTTTGCTTCAGTTGGTGACTTTATTCTGGCTGAGCCGGGAGCTTTGATAGGTTTTGCCGGTGCCAGAGTTGCTCAACAGGCTGGAGTTATACACAGACCGGACAACTTCCAGAAATCTGAGTTCCAACTGGAGCACGGGATGATAGACCAGGTGCTCATCAGGCGCGACATTCGCCCAGCAATCAGCAGGATCCTCGGATTCTGTGGAATGGAGGTGGTTGAAGATGTCGACAGATAATTGGAGCGTCCTGGATTTCGAAAAGCCAATCACACAACTGGATGAAGAGATCAACAAAATCAAACGGTTGACAGCTGAGCGAGGTGAAGACCATTCGGATGATATAGCTGGCCTCGAAGCTGACAGGGACAGACTTCTCCAGGAAATATTCGACAATTTGACTCCATGGGATAAAACCCTGCTTGCCCGTCATCCCAAACGTCCGTATACTCTTGATTACATCCGTATGATGTTTGATGACTATACGGAACTCCACGGAGACCGGTTGTTCGCCGATGACAATGCGATGGTCGGTGGAATCGGGATTCTCGGTGGAAAGCAGGTTGTATTTGTTGGCCAGCAGAAGGGCAGAGATCTCAAAGAAAGGCAGTTCCGAAACTTTGGAAGCGCCAAACCTGAAGGTTATCGCAAAGCTTTAAGGCTGATGAAACTGGCTGAGAAGTTCAACCGCCCAATTGTGGTCCTTGTAGATACGCCTGCTGCGGACTGCAGTGTTGGATCTGAAGAGAGAGGTATAAGCGAAGCTATCGCTCGAAACATGATGGAGATGTCCGGACTGCGAGTGCCGGTTGTCGCTGTTGTTATTGGAGAAGGCGGCAGTGGCGGAGCGATTGGTATCGCAGTTGCAAACCGGGTGTTGATGATGGAGAACTCGGTATACTCGGTTATTCCTCCTGAAGGCTGCGCAGCAATCCTTTGGAGAGACCCTACCCGTGGACGCGATGCGGCTGAAGCATTGAAGATAACCTCAGATGAAGCTCTTAAAATGGGCGTGATTGAGGAGATTATTGCAGAACCACTCGGTGGGGCTCATCGCAATCCGGATGTTGCGGCTACCTCACTAAAGAAGGCGATTCTAAGAAACATAGAAGAGCTGGAGAGTATGTCTGCTGACGACTTGGCGCAGCAGAGATATGACAGGTTCCGAGCTATCGGTGCGTATCGAGTGGCTGAGATAGACGAATAATTCTTGCAGGCACCATCCGTTTGCCCTAAGCTAGTCAAAGGGCGAATGGATGGTGCTTATTGGCGTGTGCCGTTTTGGATCTAGTGAAAGGTGTCAAAAGCAGATCCTTCATTGCATTCAGGATGACACTCTGTGCATTCAGGATGATAGTGATTATGATTCGGATTGCATTAGGTTGCGTGCGAAAGGATATTTTTGAATGAAGCGTATTGCCGTTATGACCAGTGGTGGTGATTCACCTGGTATGAACGCTGCGATTAGGGCAGTAGTCCGTTGTGGTATGGGTGTTGGTGCTGATGTGTACGGGATCAAACGCGGATATGCCGGGCTCATGGAAAATGATATAATTGAGCTCGATTCCAGAATGGTCGGTGGATGCATACGAAGCGGCGGGACCATTCTTCTCAGCGCCAGGTCAAAGGAATTTACCACCGAAGCGGGGCAGTGCAAAGCTATGGACGTGCTGCATGGCTGGGGAATAGAAGGATTGGTCGTTATCGGTGGAGACGGGTCTTTGAATGGCGCTAACGCACTCTCGAAGCGCGGCTTTCCAGTTGTTGGTATCCCTGCATCGATAGACAACGACATTGCTGAAACTGAAATGTCGCTTGGGGTAGATACTGCTCTGGATACAATACTGGGTGCAGTGGACCGTATTAAAGATACAGCCAGCGCTCATCAGAGGGCTTTCATAATAGAAGTAATGGGCCGTCGACACGGATATCTCGCCCTGGCAACAGGCATAGCCGGTGGAGCTGAGATGGTTGTGCTTCCGGACAGTGTTGTGGACAAGGAAACAGTTGTAAAGGCCGTAAAGTCTGCATTCTTCCGCGGTAAACCTCATTTTATTATAATTGCAGCTGAAGGTGCATCCAGTCCAGAAAAGAGTATTACCAATCTTTTGATGGATTATGTGACTGAAGCTGGACACGAACCCAGGTGTACAGTCCTTGGACATGTACAGCGCGGTGGTAGTCCGACCTGCTACGATCGGCTTCTTGGCACTCGATTAGGTGCTGGCGCAGTAGACTGCCTTATGGCTGGTCAGACTGGTGTTATGGTTGGGGTGCAGGCTGGTAATATCGTTGCAACCGACCTTGATAAAGTTCTCTCAGAAAGTCCCGCACTAAATGCGGATTTACTAAAACTTACAACTCCTCTCGCGATGTAGGAAAGGATCGATATGAAATCTTCTCCCAGTCCAGGTAATAGCATTAGAATACGTGTCAGGCATGCCAGCGATACGACTTCGTTCGCAGCATTAGTGTCTGCGATATCCGGAGTCGATGGCCAGGTTGGCGCTGTTGACATAGTTGAATCCGGACGCACCCATATCATCAGGGATGTTACAGTCAATACCACTGGAGATGCCCATGTGAAGAGCATCGAAGCAGCAGTGCGTGCCTTGGTTGGTATCGAAGTGCTTGCTATAGATGATTGCACATTCAAAATGCATGAAGGCGGCAAGTTGGATATGGTTTCCCGGAGCCCTCTCAAGGACTACGTTGACCTTTCCATGGCATATACGCCCGGTGTCGCCAGAGTCTGCACAGCCATACAGGAAAATCCAGCGCTTGCCCGTGATTACACGATAAGGCGTTCGATGGTTGCTGTGATTACTGATGGGACAGCTGTTCTTGGCCTTGGGAACATCGGTGCTATGGCTGCACTGCCCGTTATGGAAGGGAAAGCGGTTCTGTTTAAGGAGTTTGGCGGGGTCAATTCATTTCCTATATGCGTAGACACCAAGGATCCTGAAGTCCTGTTGGAGACAGCCAGAGCTATCGCAGTGACATTTGGTGGAATTAACCTGGAAGACATCGCAGCGCCTGTGTGCTTTGATATAGAGCGCAGACTTACACAATTGGTGGACATTCCGGTTTTCCATGATGACCAGCACGGCACAGCAGTGGTTGTAGGTGCGGCGTTTATTAACTCAGTCAAAGTCACCGGATACAAACCAGCGGACATAACTTGCGTTGTGTGCGGAGCAGGTGCAGCTGGTGTTGCCTGCACAAGAGCACTTCTTGATCTTGGGGTAGGGGATATAATCGTCTGTGACCGTCAGGGAGCTATATTCCGAGGGCGTGATGGACTCTCTCCTTCCAAGAACTGGTTGGCAGAGAATACCAACCGTGAGAACAAGAGCGGCAGCCTGCAGGAAGTCCTCAAAGGCGCTAACATGTTCCTCGGATTGTCCGGGCCTAATCTATTGACTGGTGATGATGTCAGGACAATGGCAGAGAAGCCGATTGTGTTCGCTCTTTCGAATCCTACTCCTGAGGTTCCTCCGGAGGCAATTAGTGACTATGCATCAGTGATTGCGACAGGCAGGTCGGATTACCCTAACCAGATAAACAACGTACTCTGTTTCCCTGGTCTTTTCAGAGGCTTGATGGAGTCTGGCGTCAAGATGGTTACCCGGGAGATGATGACGGCAGCTGCACGGGCGATTGCTGCCTGTGTGAGTGATGCTGAACTGTCACCTGGTTGTGTTATACCAAGTGCATTTAACAAGTCCGTTGGTGAGTCTGTATGTGCTGCGGTCATGAACCTGGCTGCTGATCCTACAGCTCCCAAGACTCCTATTTACTTTGAGTTTTAATGGCTCAATACAATCGTTTGAAAGTTATCGTATGCCCCGATTCATTCAAAGGCAGCCTCAGTTCTTCTGAGGCTGCTGATGCTATTGAACGGGGCATATTGGCGTGTGGTTCCTCATTTCCCGTTGAAGTGGTTAAGGTTCCCCTTGCTGATGGTGGTGAAGGAACGGCTGAAGTGCTTCTGCAGGCTCTTGGCGGGCGGTTTGTGGAAGTAGATGTCCACGACCCATTGATGCGTCCTATGCGGGCATCCTATGCGCTTTCAGCAGACGGGAAGACCGCAATAGTTGAGATGGCAACTGCTTCCGGGTTGTGCCTGCTTAAGGAAAACGAAAGAGATCCCAGGATAACTACCACATTTGGCACAGGGGAACTGATATCTGCAGCACAAAAATCCGGAGTTGAGCGGATATTAGTGTGCATCGGCGGTAGTGCAACGAATGATGGCGGGAGTGGAGTCGCATCTGCGCTGGGTGTTAGATTTCTTGATGCTTCCGGCAAAGAGTTACCTTATGGGGGAGCATCACTAGCTGGTTTGGATCGCATTGATATGAGTGGATTCATCTTTCCTGCTGGTGATGTGGCAGTAACTGTGGCGTGTGATGTTACGAATCCTCTTACCGGCCCTAATGGTGCATCTGCTATTTATGGACCGCAAAAAGGTGCGGACACGCAGATGGTCTCAGAATTGGATGCTGCTCTTTCTCGATATGGTGCAGTAGTTGAAGGTGAATTGGGTGTCAGTGTAGTTAATATGCCTGGTGCAGGGGCGGCAGGTGGTCTTGGAGCTGGATTGGCAGCGTTCTTTGGAGCTGAACTGAGGTCTGGGATAGATATGGTGTTGGATGCTGTTGGGTTTGATGAAATGCTGTCTGATGCTGATCTGGTGATCACTGGTGAGGGTTGTATAGATAGCCAGACTGCATCTGGCAAGGTGATTGGTGGAATCCTCAATAGAGCCCAGCGGTTACATGTTCCTGTGGTCGCTTTTGGAGGTAAGGTGGAGGTTGTGCCGGAGTTGTATGAATCCGGTCTTGTAGCTGCATTCCCCATAGCTTCGGGTCCGATGAGCCTTTTTGACTCCATAAGTTCTGCGAAACAGCTTTTGGAAAGCGCTGCTGAAAGAGTTTTCAGACTTTCATCAGTTTTTTTGAAAAAAAATAAATGTTCCGGTAATGATGCTGGGAGTCAAACGTCTAGCATTAATAATGGTTGAGAGAAGTTGCAGCATATACTGTATGAATGTTTGCTGCATATATGCTCATCATTTATCTGTTAGTTTGTAAACGAATTGTAGTGTCTGGTATAATCTTGACGGCGGGCTCAGAACTGCCCAAGGACTATAGGTGAGGTGTTTTGATGTTGAGTGCGCGCAAGTTGGCGTTGTTATGTGTATTGGCTGCTGTCGGAGCAATGCTCTCTTCAGTAGTGTGGTCTGCTCCGGCTGATATTAAAATTGCAGTAGTAGATATCACTCGAATCCGCAAAGATTCTCCTAGACTGAAACAGTATGATGCTAATTTTGCAAAGATTCAGTCTGAACTACAAGCTGAACTGGACATCAGAGGCAGTCACTTACTCTTGGACGAAGCTAAAATAAAGGCATATATCGCCCTCAAACAAAAGGGACAGACTGCTACAGATGCGGATAATGCAGCGATGAAAGCTACAGATGCTGAGCAGGCAGCTTTGGATACTGAGCTGAAGACACTCCAGCAGACTCCGACTCCTGATGACACACAGAAAGCGCGTCAGAAGGCATTGATGGATACACTTCAGAAGAACAAAGCAACTGCAGAAATGTTCGTGAAGGATTCTCAGGGAATACTACAGGGCAAGGGTGATGAACTCAGTGCCAAGATAGAAGCTGATATATTAACTGCTGTCAAAGAAGCTGCCATTGCCAGATCATTCACTTATGTTTATGACAAGGGTGCACTCCTGTATGGTGGTACTGATCTGACTGACGATGTTATAAAGCGTTTACCAAGCAAAGCAGACTAGCTCTCTTTGTTCATTGCACAATACATATCCAGTTTGTGTGAATAATGTGGATTAAGTGAATAGCTTGTATTGTATATTCTGCCCTCCGGCGTTGCCGGAGGGATGTTTTGCTGTTTGGACTGTATTATTCATAGGTGATTGTGTTCAGTCATACGGGCTAACATATGGAACCCGGGGTGGGTTGTGAAACGACTCTGGATGATAACTTTAGCATTAACATTGTTTGGTGTGGGCATCGGGATCGTTCTTGTTACCATGTTCCGTCCCAAACCGATCATTCGGAGTATCCAAAGAGAGACGGTATATGTCGATATAGCCAGGCTGTTAGAATTGCATCCGCAATCTAGACTGGTTGCTGATATGAATAAAATGGCGTCAGGAATGTTTGTTGCGAAAGAATTCCAGACACCGGCTGTGGATTCCCAAGTTGAAGCTCAGGCTGCAATGCCTGAAGGCATTAGTGCGGAAGTAGCGGCTAAAGTCCGTGAAGCAATGAGCGTGCAGGTTCTGGGAGAAGCGGACAAAGCATTGACTCTTTGGGAGAAAGACCGAAAGAAGTCGTTGAGTGTTCGTCTTGCATGGAACCGGAAAAATATGATGAGCCGTGCTCAGGATGCAATCTGGTTCAACAAGAACGATATTTATAACCGTGCCGGCGATCAGTTGATGGATGTTGAACGAAAATATGGCTTCAACATGCTCAACAAAAGGCTTGTTAAAAAGCAGCTGGAAATCGCCAGTGATATTCACGGATACAAGCCTCCGGACATACCTGTGAGGTTAGAGACTGTCAAGGAAGAGCTGAATGCTCTTGGAAAACAGTATATAGGTGAGCAGCAGACTATTGATGCCTGGATGCAGGGAGAGATAGATAGAGTCCGCAGTGAGACTATGGCGGATGTTAACTCTTCCCTTTCAAGAGAGAGGGTAAGATCAACAGTTGCAATTCAAGCGGATGTGCAAAAAGCAAGGGCACGTATAAGTAGTAGATTAGAATCGGTCAACAGTGCGAAACCGAAACGTCTATTAGTACTACCGGACGTTGCAACTGATGTGATAGTAAGGGTAAGACCTGTATTAGTCAGGAAAGATGTCGAAAAGATTGATATGTCGGGATTGGCGAAATCAACTCTCGATATCCAAAAGCGCATTAGAGACGATGTTCGTTCAGTTGTAACGGATGAAGCAAAGAGTTTGGGCGTGAAGGTGGTCTTTGACAGGTCTCAAGCTGTTGGGGCAAGGGATATGACTGCAGATTTCGCTCAGTTGATTAACAATAATGTGTGGTGACGCACAGATGAAACGAGTATTATGGACCAATTTTCTGCCACAATTGCAGAGCTAGCCGAAATGGTTGGCGGAGTTGTCGAAGGTGAATCTGATACGCTGATCACCGGCGTGGCTGTTGTTGAGGATGCTGAAGAGGGTGATCTTGTAATTGCAGATCGTGACCCTTATTTCTCCAAAGCCATGACCTCCGCTGCCTGCTGTATTTTAACCGGGCATAATTCTAGTCATTCGAAAAATGGCAAGTCTCTCCTTCGGACTGATAATCCTCAGGAAGCCTTTATGAAATTGTTGAAGGTTTACGGTGGAGAAGAGATATTGCCCAAATCCGGTATCGCTGCTGGTGCAGTTGTAGAAGAAGATGTAACGCTGGGAGAAAATGTTTCCATAGGCGCCAATTGTTTTGTTGGACGAGGCAGTGTAATTGGATCCGGGACAGTTATCTATCCGAACGCTTACGTTGGTGAGCAGGTTGTTATCGGTAAGGACTGCCGTATTTATCCCAATGTTACTATATACAGATCATGCTGCATTGGAAGCAGAGTTACTTTGCATGCAGGCGGCGTTATAGGTGGAGACGGATTCGGATTTAAGTCCTGCGGTGAGAGTGGTCTGCTTAAGTATCCACATATCGGTTCGGTAGAGATTGGTGACGATGTTGAGATCGGCGCTAATTCGACCATAGACAGAGCCAAGACCGGTAAGACTGTCATTGGCAGTGGAACAAAGATTGATAATCTAGTGCATATAGCACACAACGTAAAGATTGGTAAGAATTGCGTGGTTGTGGCTCAGACCGGAGTTGCAGGTAGTGCCCATATTGGTGATGGTGTTACTTTGGCGGCTCAGTCAGGGGTCAAAGACCATGTTGATATAGGTTCATCTGCAGTTATAGCAGCTAGATCCGGAGTAATTGGGAACGTCCAGAGTGGGGCGGTCGTATCGGGTTTTCCAGCTAGAGATCACAGGCACGAAATGCGGGTTGAAGCAGCGCGGCTTCATCTGCCCGAAATGATGAAACGGCTTCGCGCACTTGAAAAAGAATTCGAGTTGCTGCGAGGCCAGGATGTTGACGGGCGGGAGGATGAAATAGAATGACACCAGCAATAGCCGACGTTTACGTATTACCGGCCGAACAACGCATATCTACATATCGTGACCCAAAGATACAGACGACTCTGAAGGATAGTATTCATTTAAGCGGAGTTGGTCTGCATAGTGGGGAAAAGACACATCTGACCATAAGACCTGCGCGAAGTGGGTCTGGGATTGTTTTCACTAATGGTAATGTAATAGTTCCTGCATTGGCTAAATATGTTGTGGATACTTCCAGAGGAACAACCATCGGTCTAGATGGAGTCTGTTTCCGGACTATTGAGCATGTAATGGGAGCTCTGAGTGGTCTGGGAGTGGATAACGCATTGATTGAGATGAGTGGGTCTGAAACGCCGGCAATGGACGGCAGTGCCTGCCAATTAGCCCAGATGATTGAGTCTGCGGGTATGATCGAACTTGGTGACACTCGCAAGGCAATCAATCTGACTGAACCTGTATGTGTGCAGTCGGGGGATTCATTTATTCTTGCTGTTCCGGCTGATGAGTTTCGCATGACTTATGTGCTTCGATATGATCATCCTCTGATAGGTGCCCAGAGTCTTACTTATGTGCTTTCTGAAGATAATTTCTCACGCGAAATCGCGCCTTCACGGACATTCGTGCTGTATGAAGAGGTTGCTGCTCTACTTGATATGCAACTGGCGCGTGGTGGAAGCATAGATAACGTTATAGTTTTTTGGCAGGATCATACCAGCACGGAACTGAGGTTCCCTGATGAGTTGGTTCGCCATAAAATGTTGGATATGGTTGGTGATTTCGCACTTTTAGGTGGCAGGCTGAATGCCGAAGTGCTTGCAGTGAGATCCGGTCACCGACTTAATGTTGAGTTTGCAAAGGCCGTTACGGCTTTATAATTGGGGGTTGCATGGAATATCTATACGATTGCGAGGAAATTCGCGGTATTTTACCACACCGTTATCCGTTTTTATTAGTGGACAGGATAACAGAACTTGTTCCGGATAAAAGTATCCGTGGATATAAGAATGTTACTATTAATGAAGAGTTTTTCCAGGGACACTTCCCTGGTCATGCTGTTATGCCTGGGGTGCTTGTTTTAGAAGCTATGGCACAGGTTGGCGGTGTTTTGCTGCTTTCTGTTGAAGGCAATAAGGGTAAGCTTGCTTATTTTGCCGGTATGGACAGAGTTAAGTTCAGAAAACCTGTGTTGCCAGGCGATACTCTAGTAACAGATATCGAATTGCTTGCCCGAAAAGGCAACATCGGAAAAGTCCGTGCAGTTGCCAGAGTCGAAGGCAGCGTCGTATGCGAGGGTGAGTTCATGTTCGCTCTCGTAGAGCGGGAAAGATCGACCAGACGAAAAGGCGACACTACTCCCACAGGAACAGAGCAGGTTTAGCTACAATGAGTGAATCTTTGACGCAAATACATCCAACGGCCATTATTGAGCCGTCGGTCGAACTTGGCGAGGGAGTGATCGTCGGCGCATACAGCATCATTCGTGGTGATGTAAAGATCGGTGACCGGACTCGCATAGAGCCCCACGTTGTAATCGAGGGACATACTACCATTGGTGTGGATAATGTGTTCCATCCGGGCAGCGTGATCGGTGGTCCTCCTCAGGACTACGGTTACAAGGGTGAAGTCAGTTTTGTAAAGATTGGCGACAAGAACATATTCAGAGAATGTGTAACTGTCCACCGTGCCAGTGGTGAGGGTGAATCGACTGTTGTTGGTGATGCCAATATGCTGATGGCATATTGTCATGTAGGACACAACTGTACACTCGGCAGCCACATCACCATGGCTAATACAGTCGGTATCAGTGGCCACACTGTGGTTGAGGACAATGTTGTGTTTGGTGGGATGACAGGCATACACCAGAAACTGCGTGTTGGAAAACTAGCTATGGTTGGAGGATTCTCCAAGATAGTCCAGGATGTCCCACCATTCTCAATGGTTGATGGTCGCCCTGGTAGAGTTTTGGACATTAATGTTGTCGGACTCAGACGCAATAACATTCCGACCAAGTCCAGGACAGATATCAGAAAAGCTTACAAGATCCTTTACAGGTCTGATCTCAATGCGACTCAGGCTTTAGAGAGGATTGAAAAGGAGTTGGAGATCACTCCGGAGATCAGCTACCTCATCGAGTTTATCAAGAAGATAAGACTCGGAGCGCGCGGTCGCCAGCTGGAGACTCCCAGGCTCTAGTGAAAAAGTACTCCATCGCTCTTTCCGCCGGTGAAGCTTCCGGTGATCTGCACGGCAGCAATCTTGTCAGAGAACTGACAAACAGACTTGAACCCGGCACGTCCTTTTGGGGCGGTGGCGGAGAGCGAATGAATCAAGCCGGGGTAAACCTGGTGGTGAATACGTCCGGTGGTGGGACCATTGGTGTCTTTGAGACACTGGCCTCCATGCCGGGCGTTTTTGCGAAATATCACAGGCTGCGGAAAGAGTTGATCTCGAAAAAGCCTGACCTCTTTATTCCCATAGACTTTGGGGCGTTCAATATAAGGCTTGCCCGAATAGCTTTTGAGAACGGGATTGATGTGGTCTATTATATCCCTCCTGGATCCTGGAGACATACAGTCAAAGGGGCAGATGGGCTCAAAGCCTGTGGAGGAAAGGTTGTGACCCCATTCCCGTGGTCATTTGAAGGGCTTAAGGCGCAGGGCATTGATGTCCGCTGGCCTGGCCATCCTCTGCTTGATATTGTTAGCCCTACGTGCTCTAAACAGGAGTTCTGCAAGCAAAACGGGATTAAGGGGAGGATTGTTGGCCTGTTTCCCGGCAGCCGCTCCCACGAGATTGGTTCGCATCTGATTCCACTCCTGAAATGCGCAGATATAATGACCCGTGAGATTGGGAATGTCAGTTTTGTTATGGGAGCAGCTTCTAATTCGTCTGCGCTACAGGCTAGAATTGATGCCTACCTGCGAACGCTTGGAAGTCAGGCTAGAGTGGTTGTCCTTGAAAACAGGACCTATGACTGTATGGCATTTTCAGATTTTGCAGTTGTTACGTCGGGCACGGCTACCCTTGAAGCTGCGATATTGGATACTCCTATGGTAATAATCTACCGAGGAACTCCTATTATGCGATTTGAATTTCTCTTCCGCAAGGGTGTTATCGAGAGCTTTATAGGACTGCCGAATATCATTGCCGGGTCTATGATTGCTCCTGAGATGCTTGGAGCTGAAGTGACCGGCGAGAGCCTGGCAGCTATGGCTTTGAGCATCTTGAATGATAAAAACTGGCAACAGAGTATGAAAAGTGATTATGCCAAAGTGAGGGAGCTACTTGGTGGCAAGGGTTCTCTTGGCAGGGCAGCAGAGGCAGTGATTGAACTGGCCGGAATGGAAAGCAGATAAATTGAACACTCGCAGCAGGCTTCTGAATAGTATATTGGTTTATAAGGGACGGTTAGCGATGGCATTACTAGCCTCCCTTGTTGTATCAGGTTGCCAGATTGGAATGGGCAAGCTGTTGACGTGGTTTGTAGATGCTGCTAATGGTAAAGCGGCAAAAATCCCATTTATGGAATGGCTTACAGGGCGTGGGATGATTCATGGTGATCCTGACTGGGCGATGATGTTGATAGTCACTGTCGGAATCACTCTTATCTCAATACCAAAAGCTGTTTTCATGTATTTTAGCTCATATCTTGTGGCTTCCATCACAAACAGGTTGGGTGCAGATGTGCGCAGCGAGATGTATGCGCACATGCAGACTCTACCACTGCGTTTCTTCCATCGCAGTCGAATCGGTGATCTGATGTCGCGAATGAGTAACGATATCGCTGTCATACAGCAGTCCAGTCAAGTTGTTGTTCAAGCAATATATGGTCCGACAATGGTGATTGCTGGTCTCATAGCAATGTTCACATATAGCTGGAAGATGTCGTTATTGTCGCTTGTGTGCGTTCCTCCCATGGCTATTGCGATAGATCGCATAAGCCGCAAGATCAAGGCATTGACTCGGGTAACTCAGGAATCTCTAGGTGATGTAAGTTCCACTATTGAGGAATCCGTTCGTGGTGTCCGGATTATCAAGACGTTCGGTATGGAACAGGAAGAGATAGCTAAATTCGACGGTGTCAACAATGTCAGTCTGAGAGCTGCTCTAAAAGCAGCAAGGCGTAGTTCGCTTGTTTTGCCATCCGCTGAGCTTATGGGAGGAGTGGCTGCTGCGCTGATTATCCTTATCGGTGGATATATGATATTCAAGAAGGAAATGACATTCGGTGATCTGACTGGATTTACTTATCTGGCGTTTATAGTTGCTGATGCGGGGAAACAGTTTGGACGGTTGAATGTTACTTACCAGCAGGTGCTTGCTGCAGGTGAGAGAATATATGAGATCGTGGATACTCGGTCTGATCTGATTGAGAAACCGGATGCTATTGAGATAACCGAACCGCTGGGTAAAGTTGAGTTCAGGGATGTTTGCTTTGAGTATAACGAGGGTGAAAATGTTCTGGATAAACTCTCTTTCACTATAGATCCCGGGAAGATAGTTGCTATTGTTGGACCTAGTGGGGCGGGGAAATCTACTATTGCTGACCTGATACCCAGGTTCTATGATGTTACCGGCGGTAGTCTGCTGGTTGATGATATTGATGTCCGCGACCTGCAGGTCAAGTCTCTGCGCAGTATGATAGCAATGGTACCCCAGGAGACTATACTGTTCAGCGGGACAATCGGGCAAAATATAGCTTACGGCAAACCCGGAGCTTCGATGGAAGAGATTATAGAAGCTGCAAACTCAGCTAATGCTCATGACTTTATTACTGCCCAGCTTGGTGGTTATAACACCGTTCTTGGTGAGGGTGGGGTAGGACTCTCCGGAGGGCAGCGCCAGCGTATAGCTATTGCTCGTGCCTTGTTGAAGAATCCGAAGATACTTATACTGGATGAGGCGACTTCATCATTGGATGCTGCTTCAGAGACCGCAGTTCAGGAAGCTTTGGACAGGTTGATGAAGGGACGATCTACCCTGGTTATTGCTCACCGGTTGTCTACAGTCAGGAATGCTGACCGTATTATTGTTCTGGACAAGGGTGGGGTAGCAGAATCGGGCAGCTTTGCTGAACTGGTTGGTTCTGGCGGGACATTCTCTGAACTTTACAGGTCGCAGTACAGAAATCAGGAGGCGGAAGAGGTTGTCTAGCGAGGAAGTTGTCCGCATACCGCTGAAGAAACGCCTGCAGTCCGGCTTCATATTCTGGGCATTGTGGATTGTCGCCACCGGGATAGCTGCTTCTGTGCGGTTCCGCGTATTTAACGAAGACAGATTTAATGAAGTTGCTTCCGGTGGCAAAGGCGGGTTAATACTCCTCTGGCACAGTTCTACGATACTTCCGATCTACTATTGTCGACATCGGGGGATCTATTCAATAGTCTCAATGTCGAATGATGGAGACATCCAGAACCGCCACCTGGAGAGCCGTGGATTTAAGACGATCCGCGGGTCCAGTAAACGCGGTGGTGCTCGTGCTCTGCTGGAAGCTGTCAAAGTGCTGCGTTCGGGCGGAGCGATTGCAATTACACCGGATGGCCCCAGAGGGCCTGTTCACCAGGTACAGGCCGGTGTTGTGCATATGGCGAGGCATTCCGGTTGTGCTATCTTGCCTGTTGGTGTGGCGTGTCGTCCCTGTAAACGGGCTGAAAAGGCCTGGGACAGGTTTATGATACCGTTGCCTTTTGCTAAATCTGTGCTGTATTTCGGTGATTACCTTTATGTTGGAGCGGATGATGACGATGAGACATCGGCTAAGCGTATAGAAGATGCTATAAATGAAGCTGAGAGACTGGCTGAAGAGGCTTTAGGATGATTTTCTGGATATATAATCTTGCACTGCTTCTGCTCAGTCCCTTAGTCGTTCTATTTGTTCTTTATCGGATATTTGTTTCGAAGAAATCTGGTAAGGCCTGGCGTGATCAGCTGGGGCTTGTTAGTGTTCCCCGTGAGATCGCTGAAAAGAAGCCGGTGTGGATTCATGCGGTGTCAGTAGGGGAGTCTGTTGCCAGCGCGGCTGTTGTTGCTGAGCTCAAAACCATGTCTCCTGAGACGCCTGTTGTTGTCTCTACGACTACACAGACTGGTCGTTCTCAAGCTGAAAAAAGCATCAAAAATGCTGATGCGTTTATATACTATCCTTTCGATATCCTCCCTTGCGTTGCTAATTCTATCAAGCAGGTGAACCCTTCTGTGTTTGCCAGCACTGATACCGAAATATGGCCTAATTTCCGGCATGTATTGAGATCACGAAAAGTCCGAAGCGCACTTATCAACGGGACGATATCTGATCACACATTGAATGGCGCCGCGAAATTACCGTGGCTCTACCGATGGGCGTTGGGGAATATGGATATGTTCTGCATGCAGAGCCAGGAGGATGCTGACAGAGTTGTCTCGATCGGCGCAGATCCTGCCAAAGTTACGGTGACCGGCAATATCAAATGGGACCAGGCTCTATCTGATCTTGATGGGTTGGATATTGAGCTACTACGGCAGAGATATAAGGTCACTGAAGGAACCCCGGTGTTTGTTGCCGGAAGCACTAATCCTGGCGAGGACGCACCTGTTCTTGATGCTTTTCTACTGGCACGGAGAGAGAACCCCAATTTACGGATAGTAATAGCTCCCAGGCAGATTGAACGCAAGGATGAAATAGTTCAGCTTGCAAAGGAACGTGGGCTGACTTCGTCATGGCGAAGTCAACCTGATACCATCACGGGTAAAGAGGATGTTCTTGTTCTTGACACCTTTGGGGAGTTAGCGAAGATATATGCCCTGGCGCAGGTTACATTTGTTGGTGGGAGCTTGATTCCCAGGGGCTGCCACAGTATTTTACAGCCAATTACTCTGGGTAAACCGGTGTTTTTTGGTCCCCATACATTCAAAGCCCGTGACGTTACCAGTCAGGCTGAAAGAGCGGGAGTTGGATTCCGGATACATTCGGCAGATGAATTGGGAACGCAAATCACTGCCTTGCTTTCGGATTCGGACAAGCTGATGGATATCGAGCGCAGATGCCGTGAACTTGTTGATGCAAACCATGGTGCTGCTGTAAAAACCGCTGAAACCTTGCTAACCCGCATTACTCAAGGATAACTCAACTCTTATCTGAACTGCATGATAAACTGAAGCTTCGTGAATAACACAGGCTAATAGCCTGATAATTCTGCTCTCGGAGGATCATATATGCCCAGCTATTTAGTTCCAGTTGTTCTCTTGATGACAATACTACAAATACCTGCACACTCTCAGGTTAGGTGGTTGGACGGTACTAAAGCCAATGCTCCGCAGGGAGCCTTGTTGACCCCTAATGTGGATTATTATGGGGAGTGTGTTTCCACGGGAGTTACATATGAATATGAGACCCCTCAGGTTGGTAAGGCTGATGCTCCTGATGATGACAAAGCGTTTCTCGGAAAGCGGTTATTTGATGGGGTTCAGGACTACTGGTATTCAAGACCGGCTGGGCCTACACTGCAATCGCCGGGATCGGTTATATTCGACTTCAAGAGAGTCTGCAAGTTCAATGAGATTGATTTACTCAGCGAGACCAAACATGCAAGATTTCAAGTCGAAGTGTCATCAGATAAATTCAAATGGAAAACTGTTTATGATTCCAAGGAAAAGGTTGCTTCCACATCAGCATTCCGCCGTCTAGCTGTAAAAGCATCCGGGCGTTATCTGCGGTTGAGAGTTGAGACTGACGGTACAATCAACCTTGCTGAAGCCTGGGTATGGGGTAATGTCAGGATGTCTGAAAAGGACTACGCTGATTTAGGCATGCGCAGCACACTTGACCTGCAAAAGGCTGAGGGACTGCAGGGGATACCTGCAACCAAGGTCAGTGATAGTGATTATGCGAAGTGGTTGACTGAGCTCAAAGCCTGCGAGGCAAATAAGAGCCTAGCTGTCTGGTCACAGGTGTTTCCGTGGAACTCACTTGCATCTGGTCCGATACTTCCCAACAGAACATTAATAAACAAATCACTTGATGCAGTCATGTGTCGAAATGAAGCTGAGCCTGTTGCTGTCTACCTGACCAATACCAGTCGGAATCGTGTGAGAACTCTCAATTTGGAGCTGTCCGGTTTTGTTGATGCAAGCGGTAAACTTGCCCGCAGTATTACAGGTGAGCTCCATATCTTTGGTGTTCAACAGTCTAAGGCATTCGGGCCTACTCCATATGTATTGTTATCGGAGAACAATAAGCCGGGCAGGGATGTGCTCCGCAGATATTGCCTGAATGCTGCTCAGGTTATGGACTTTCCGACTGTGAGGCTCTCTCCTGCAGGCAGTGCAATATTATGGGTGAAAATTCGTACAGATAACTGTCTTCCTGGCAAATATAGTGCTGTTCTGAGCTGCAAAGAGGGACCATCAATCAGGCTTGACGTCAATGTCGCAGATATTATCCTCCCACACCCCAAAGTCTGGGTTAACTACTGGACAAATGAGACCAATATGGCCCCTTTCAGAGCGGTTGACTGGGTGGACAAGGAAGCCCGGGTCCGAAAAGAAATGGGAATGAATGTTGTTGACGGTTGGCCTGAGGGTGGAACAGGTGCTGAAGCCCTTTACAAGATCAACAAGCAGACTCTCTTCAAGATATGGGGAATGGGCACCTATGGATACAAATTGTGGTCTGTCGGGCATCAGGACCTGAAGTTTGGAATATCTGACTTTACACCGGATATGCGTGAGGATCTGAAGAACATTATCAGAGCTCATGCCCACGCGGCATCGCTATTCCACCTTGATTATTCGCAGTGGTTTATTGAGACAGCTGATGAGCCCAATCCGAAGTGTCTGGACTTGTTCGGAGAGATGGCTAAGGTCTGTAAAGAAGCAGATCCGAATGTGATGATTTATGCTAATCCCTGCGGATGGCTCGGGCTGCCTGACAAGGTTGTTGAGGATGACTCAACGATGTACCCTACTATGAAAGACTGGTATAACAAATATATCGACATATCAGTGCCGGGTTTCTTGAACCTGATTGATGCGCCTAATACATACAAGCTCTATACTGCTCCACGGTCATATAACGCCCTTTATGATGTGATGGGCAGCAAGACAAGGTCTGACAATTCCTATGGTCTGATCAATTATCCGAGGTACCTTGCGTGGCTGGCGATCCGTCACGGGATGAACGGTTGGGCATACTACTCGATATACCAGCCCAGAGGGAATCCGTGGGACGATAACGATCAACCCGAACCGGACTATTTGACCATTTTGCCCGGTCCAAACGGTCCAGTTATATCACGTGGTTCAGAAGCATCAGGTGAAGCATATGAAGATTATTGCTTGATGAGTCTTTTGAAGGATCGCAAGCCTGATGTTCACGCAAGGCTGATAAGTGAATGGCTGGTGGCTGGTAACTATGAATCTGCCAGGAACCAGGCTATTCAGGCGCTGAGTGGTAAGTAGGTTGGTGTTCGGCTGTCTGGGTAGGAATTTGGGGACGGCAGGCTGGAAGCCTGCATCACAATAGTTACTCTGCTGGTGATTGTCATCCTGAGGAATGAAGGATCTGCTTTTACGTGTGGATTACACTGGCACAGCAGATCCTTCGTTCCTCAGGATGACAGAGGGGTCAGGATGACACGGATGGGATTACATCTTTGTTACTGTGGTATCCATCTGTGATTTTAGGCGGGTGATCGAGGCTGGGGCCTTTTTTGTTTTCGGGATTATTATTGTGGTTGTTGATGTCAGGGAACCTGTAACTTTGGCTAATTTGCAGTCCTTGCGGTCCAGCAGATACGTTCCAGCGCCTTGTATCTGAGCTTTAGCTGTGCTGCCTGGTGTTGGTGTTTTGCCCTCAGAGAGTATCCTGGACATATCGACTACTCCTGAATAGGCTTGGACTATTTTATGGACTTTTTTGCCATTGGTGCTGGATGTTATTCCTTTGTAAGTAGCTGTGGCTTTCAGACTGCCAATGTTTCCGGGCAATGCGACAGTCGTTGACCATGTATCACCTACCGAAACTCTCTTTTTAGGCAGAACGATTGCTGTACCTTCTGAGGTTCCAGGTAAACTGCCTTTCTTACCGAGGTATTCCCCCAGGTTACTAATCACCACATTGCGGTCGAGTGGAGGGATTCTTTTGATGTCGTTTCCAATTCCCTTGATAGTTAGTGAAACTGCTGCTGAACCATCTTTATTGGTTTTTATAACTTTTTGAATCATCATAATGTTGACAGTATCTGTAGATGCTGGTGTGGAAGCAGCACCTGGGGTATCGCTGGGAATTGATTGCTCAGTCTTTACGACAACCCGATATTTATCCGTCTGACCTGCTCTGAAACGGTATTCCAGTTTCACAGGTCTGGCAAATGCCGGCGCCAGAGAAATAGCCAGCAGTATTGTGCCCAGCATTATGTTTATAATCTTTCTTGTCATTTGTTCCTCCAGAAGCACTAATTCGCAAGTGCTTATAGTTTCATTGGTATGTCAGCCTGGCATAATGGTTGGAAAAACTATTTTTGAAGCTCCTCATAGAAAGGCTTTAATACTCTGTCTATCGATTTACGGCTTTCTCCGTAGTCTACTACTTGCCTTATACCGAAGTATGAGCGTTTGGTCTGACTGAGAATTGTAAGGCCGGTACCGCTGTCAAGAGACTTGAGTTGAATGTCCAGGTCCTGACCTGCACTGAGACTCAGGATTCCACCTTTCCACTTGGCCTCTATTTTGCCGGTAGTTTTGTCCTGCTTGTGAAGCGAGGTGTTTTTTGCACGCTTGATGACCCGGATCATTGCATCATATGCTTTGTCGTAGGATGTACGAATCTGAGCCTGATACGTTGCAGAATGACTGTTAGGCCTGGCCCAGTCTACAAACTGAAGTAGATCACTTGCCTCTTTAAATCCGGGGTCTTTTTTTGAGGCTTCTTTTAATTCTTTTGAAGCAGCGTCCATATCTCCCTTGTCCATTGCGGAAACACCTTTGGAATAGGACTCATACGCTCCTATATCGCTTGTTGGCTTCTCAGTGACCTTCTCACGCACTTCGGCGGTGATCGTAACCCCAAGGGTATCAAGTAGTTTTTCAGCAAGTTTGTCCTGGACGGAAAAAATATCGTCAATTTTTCCGTCTGCCTGGGTTGCGTTGGATATTTCTCCGGTTTCCGGGGTTACAAACCTGGCGGTCAGCCTGATCTGTTCACCGGATTTTTGGAACGAACCCATTACAACCATTTGGGCACCAAGAAGCTTACCGAGTTTGGTTGCGGATGAGGGTTCGACCAGCCCGGACTCCTGCAACTTGAGTTCCTTGAGAGCGTCGTTTAACCGCATTCGTTCGACCAGGGACAGCGATGGCACCTGGGATAGCTTGACTGTTAAGGTTTCTCCGATTCCAACAGATAACCAGTCATTATTGGGATCTTTATTGATATTGGTAAAGGAGGTAACGGCAATTACCTTGCGCGCCGACTTCTCAGCGGCAGGCAAGACGGTTGAATGACTTAACAAGATAACTACAGACAATACTATCAGCAGAGTTTTCATGGCATACTCTCCTCTGTTGTTTGTTTTATATAAGACTTTGGTGACCGACAGAATGCAGTCAAGACCTCATCAGGTGTATCTCTTGGAACTTCACATCCGGGACTTAACATATACCTGCTGCCAGCGGCTCTGGAAATGAGATTGTGGCAGTGTTTTTCACAGGTTACTGGATCGGATTGCAGGAGTTCAGTTACAGGATCAAGGTTGCCTTTAAAGCAGCGTCCCGCTGCGCTGTACGCTGCCAGGGCTTTGTCAAAGTCTACCATATGGTCTACATTATAAAGATCAGCGCCAGCTGTTGACATATAAGGCAGGTGACCCTCTGTGTTTCCACAGACATGCAGTTTTACTCTCCCACCAGCCTGGTGTATTGCATCACAGACCATCTGTTCATATGGCAGAGCGAACTCTTTATACATATCGGGAGATATAAGAGAAGCTGCGGCGTCTCCTGCTCCGACCATGTCTGCCCCGGCTTCTAATTGCGCTAAAGAGAACTGGATTTCGATTTTTGTAAGGAAAAGCAGTATCTCATGGGCAAGTGTCGGGTTTTCCATAACAAGCATCATGAAATTGACCATTCCACATACACTGCAGGCTTCGGCATACGGCATTTCGACCCACCCGAGGACAGCGCATTTATCACCGACGTATTTGGACATTTCTCTGACTGCCTTGACTCTATCCGCCATACGGCCTTTGGTTGGATCTGGTATAACAAGCGATTTGAAATCCTGTTCTGTTTGGACAAGTGGTTGTGCCAGATAAGGTGTACCTTCTTCAGGAAAGACAGCTTCACCTCCAAGATCAGATGCAACTCTGAAAGCATCCGAGCAGGCTGTGATTGCATCCATAGGGAACTTGTCCAGCATTAACAGCTGTGCCTGGGCAAGTGCTCTTCCGTTGGTTGCGAATTCTCTATATGAAATCCCGGCGTGTTTAGCAGAAATGAACATCAGAAGTGGAAACACCGGGACACGGTCAGTCGGCTTGCCTTCGAGTGTATGTATAAATCTGGTTTTACCTGACATTTCCATATAACTACCTATAACCTCACATGTCTGCAATATTATACTACGTGAGTGATAAAACGAGATAGGGGAACCGAAAACAATAATGCTATAAGCGAATTAATCCGATTTCGCATATCGTTTCATACAAATATATTTAACCGCTAAACACGCCAAATACGCGAAAATGGGAGTCATTGTCGAGGATAAGCGCGAACGGGAATGGCTGGTTTGATAGCGATATTGGGTTCCTTAAGAACTCTTGCAAAATTCTCTATTCCTATGGCATAATATGCGCATGAATCTTTATGTTACGCTAAAAGATGCCGTGCAGAAATCTCCCAATGCAACGGCCTTAATATTTAAAGACCAGAAGACTACTTACACAGAATTACTCTCAACTATAGACCGATTTTCAACAGGGCTGGCACGTCTGGGTGTCTCGAGAGGGGACAAAATAGCGCTGATGATGCGCAACTCTCCGGAATTTGTGATAGCCTACTATGCAGCGGTCAAGTTGGGAGCGGTTGTTGTTCCACTCAACTTTATGCTTAAACCTCGTGAAGTGGAATACATACTTTCCAACAGTGGTGCTATGGGCGTTGTGGCACAGACAACTTATGTTCCGATAATACAGACTGCAGTAGAAAACATGTCTGAGTTCCGGTTCATTGTCTCATGCACGGAAGCTGAGGGTGCGATACCATTCAATGATCTGATGACTCAGGACATTGCTTCGGAATCAACAGAAGTTGGTCGGTCGGATCTGGCAACCATTTTGTATACATCGGGCACTACAGGTAAGCCAAAGGGTGCGATGCTTACGCATGGGAACTTGATGTCCAATGTGGATTCGTGTACTGAGGCATTGCTTGCAGGTCCTGATGATGTGTTTTTGTGCCTGCTGCCGATGTTCCATACGTTCGCGTGGACAACTTGTGTCTTGTTGCCGCTTGCATTAGGTCTGCCGACAGTAATCATTGAATCTATTCAACCTTTCCAGGAAGTCGCGGCTCAGATTATACAGCATAAAGTTACCCTGCTAATAGCTGTTCCTCCTATATTTGGTGCGATGGCCAGAATGCCATTTGGTAAAGAATCGGCATCTGCACTGCCTCTACGGACTTGTGTCGCTGGTGCAGCGCCATTGCCAGGTGCAGTAAAAGCCGCTTTCGAGGATAAGTTTGGAATTCCGCTCATAGAGGGATATGGCCTCACGGAAGCTAGTCCAGTTGTGTGTCTCAATCCTCTCAGAGGAGAGAATCGGACTGGAACTGCGGGAGTATGTATTCCCGGGGTTGAGGTCAAAATTGTTGTTGAAGATGGTTCTGATGCAACGGGGTCGGATGTCGGCGAGATCTGTGTCCGTGGCGATAATGTGATGGTTGGTTATTACAACGATCCGGAATCCACTAAGGATGCTCTAGATGATGATGGTTGGCTGCACACCGGTGATGTTGGTAGGATTCAGCAAGGTGGATATATAGAGATCGTTGACCGCAAGAAAGATATGATCATAGTTAAGGGATTTAACGTTTATTCTCGAGAGGTTGAGGATGTCCTTATGATGCATCCTAACGTCGAGGAGTGCGCAGTGATAGGGATCCCGGACGAACATGGAGATGAGCTTGTAAAAGCCTTCGTTGCCCCAAAAGAAGATAAAATGGTCGATAAAACCGAACTCCTGGCTCTATGCCGAGAACACCTGGCCTCCTACAAGATGCCAAGGCAGATAACTATGACAACAATCCTACCCAAAAACGCAGTAGGAAAGATACTAAAACGTGAACTAAGGTCTGCGGTGACGGATTAGGGATTTTTGGACAGGATTAACAAGATTGACAGGATTAACATGAAAGTTTTAATTGCCTGTAGATTGCTAATCTTGTAAATCCTGTCAATGATTACTTTCCAAAGACTTTCCTCACCAGTCTTTCAACTTCCGGGTTCCATCCTCCTCTGCCTAAGGCGACTGTTGGGATATAGTCGAATCCGTGGAGAGCTGAGTAGGCTTGCTCTACTACTTCTGATGAGTAGGTATATCTTGGAGGGTAGATCGTTTCGCTGCCATCTGCTGCAGGTAGGGTCAGGAATGGCAGCCTGCCGATTGAGCTTTTGAACAACGTTCTCCTCTCGGTTCGACTGCTGATGGTATTTGGCAGCATCATCTGGATCACTGGTGTGTAGGGGAGTAGAGACTGAACTATTCCCTCTCCTCCAATAAGAACAGCGGGATTTTCAAGAATCAACCGGGTGAGAAGCTCAGCTTTACCTCTATAGTAGTTTGCATTTGGATCATTCCAGAACAGGGATGTTTGATCGAGATAAATAGCCTTGAGTTTATAAAGCTCAATCAATGATTTTGCACTGCCTGCAAAGTAGTCATTCCACTTTTGATATGCAGGATTTATGTAGGCCAGATAGGCTTCCTCACGACCATCGCCATCGACATCGTAACGCCACCATCGTTCCTCATTGTTGTGGTTTCGGGTTATGCAATCCTTGAAATCATCCCAGAGTTCGGACCAGGGATTTATGCCTGTGAGATTGATGTGTGGCATTATAAGATAACCCAGAGAATCGGCTGTGTTGCAGAGGGATGAGAATCCTGTCTCGCCCCCGCAGGCATCAGAGGGTGTGAACTTTGGTCTGGCCATATCGTATGGACCTTCCCAGCCTGGAATATAAACAAGAGTTGTGGGTGGATTGCAGTATGTTTGCAGCGTCCGGAGTATATCTTCCATCTGGTTGAAAGTGAGTAGAGGTTCACCATAACTGCATTCTGCGTGCAAATATATGGCTTTGTCCAGTAGCCTATAGCTATCGTCGAATAATGAAGGACGATTTGCATTAACTTCACTTTCGAATGTGGATATCAGTGAATCAAGTGAGTCAGCCTGCATGTATTTCCAGGATGGAAAATTGTATGGAAGGTCGGTGGAACTCAGTTCTTTTTCCAGATAAAAATCGAGAGTTGTCTTGTCCTGTCCGCTTGTGATTCTTATGCTTCCATATTGCTGGACCAGATCGGAGGAATATATAGCTACCCATCCGGATTTGAGTTTCAAGGCAATGAATGCGATGGTCAAGTTGTATTCGCTGCGCGCAAATGGGTGGTTGGCTGAATAGAGGTCTTCATACCAGGATGACAATACTGCGTGCAAGCCTCCAGCAGGGATTTCCCGTTTGATGAGTTCATTTGTGTGACCATCGACACTCCAGCATTCCGTGGCAGTTTCATTAAATTGTAGTGTAAATGACAGGCCTTTGATTGAGTTGCTGGACAGGAAACAGTTTATGCTGGCGTTATGCGCTTCAGCATCAACAGCCACGTAGGATGACTCATTGTGATATTGGTGAGAACCATTAATTAGGTTCTCTGAGACATCCTTGGTTGATTTTCCAATGCGGTAATCAACGGGCATTTCTCCGATGGTAAGCAGCCTGGTTTGCATATAATCCCTCTTTGATGACGTTGCATGAGTAAAGGTAAGCGGTTATTATCATGACAACCGTTCGATAGGATTATACCATGGGCATTATGGATACGTTTATAACTACCGCGAAACATGCTAACTACGCGAAAGGGATGAGATAGTGAGAGTTGGGGATAGCAGATTCTTTTTTCTGGATGATTTGATATATAGTTTTGGGGTGCAGCAGAATGTTGTGAAGGGGAATGTGTTTCCAGAGCCGGTTATTTCGCTTGGGGGGCCTGGTTCGTGGGATGAAAAGAGAATACAGTTTTCCAGCGTGTTATACGATAAGCACAAACGTATATTCAGGATGTGGTATCTGGGCTTGGGAGATGAACCGGAATGTGAGTCGGGTGAAGGACCCAGGAGCGTCGTGCATCGAGGTGTGAGTTATATTGGGCATACAAAACAAGGTTATGCGGAAAGCCCGGACGGTGTAAACTGGGTGAAACCCAGCCTGGGACTACTCGAATACAATGGTTCTTTGGATAACAATATTGTCCCGGTTCATCCAGCTCTTCCAGGCAGCCCGATGGTTATTGAAGATCCTGAGGAAGGGTTGAATCCACACAGATATAAGATGATTCTTTCAAATGGGGGCGGAGGCGGGCTCAGCTTTTCGGATGATGGTATTCACTGGCAGTCGTACAGGGACGGTGTCAATCTATACCAGTGTGGAAGTGAGAGAGGTAAGGAAGAATCTTTTGATCTATTCACTCAGGAACCATATAGTTTTATCAAAGACATCTGTACAGCTGATGAACGGAAGCGCTATCGGATATATACTCAAGCATCGAGTGGTCCCCCAAACTGGGTGAGGAGAACAGGTCTTGTATACAGCTCTGATGCAAAGCATTGGGAAGTGCATCCGGAACCGGTGATGGGTATACCGGATGGTGGTTCCGGTATATCCGGCCAGGTGCATGGCCTGGCGGTGATGTTGTACAAGGACTATTATGTTGCATTTATCCATCTCTGTCTTCCTCATTCAAAAACTGGATGGCTGGCACCAAGGGTTCATTTGGCGATTTCAACTGATGGGGAGAGCTTCAGGATATTTGAGGATGAGGCCAGTGCTTTGATACCTACGGGACCAGATGGCGGTTGGTGGGAAGGGGGAGTAACATCCGATTCCGTGTTGTTGGTTGGAGACGAGATACACTGTTATTTTACTGGTCTAAATGTGAATGCTGCCTGGGATGGAAACCCTGAGTCGGAGGAGCGACCTGGATTAAATACAGGACTTGCAAAATGGGATGTGGATAGATTGCTATCGGTCAGTCTCAAGCCTGGGTATACTGAAGGGTATTTTATGCTGCCAGTGGTTGATATAAAACAGGATTGCTTTCCTGAGGTATATGTCAATGCAGATCTCAATGATCCAACAACTGACTTGAGAATTGCTCTGTTGGATGAATCTACCAGGCTTATTGTAGACGGATTTGGATTTGATTACTTCAGGTTGAATTCTGAGTTATCAGGTAATTGGGGTTCGGGAATCCTGCGATCAAATGATCGAGTTATACCTTGTGTCCACATATCGGGTGATGCGACCAGGATATATTCCTTGGAATTGCACAGCGGGAAAGTATAAAATGGGATATATGCATCAAATGGGAGCTGCTGGTGCATGCTCCCATTTGGTGTTGGCGTTGATGGTGAAATCTGACTATTTGTAGTGGTTCTGTAATTCCGTCGCATATGCGGGAGTGACTGGTTTACTGTGATCCCAAACAGGAGCGGCGTTTACTTCATCCTTTGTTGCATTGAGAATGATTTTTCTTTCGGGCCATTCAACTGCAATTATGCGTTGAGGGGGGAGCAGGACTTTCTTTCCAAACCATAGATGTGAGGTGTCAATAGCAACGAATTTAATATCGAAGCAAGCGTCATCTATGATAAAATCTTCTACTTTTCCAATGCTTCCATCCACAGCCTCAACATGATACCCAATTACATCATCCGCACTGCGCAGGTGTGTTTCAACCTTTTCTGGCTTTGGTTCCATTTCCGGTTCAAGAGCAGATTCTTCATTCTCTTTGACCGCTGCACCCATGATCCCGGCTTGATACGGATACATGCCAGTTCCCCATGAGTATATCCCACCCCAGTAGTAAGGCCATCCATAGAAATCGTAGTAGTCTTGTTCAGACTGGCGTGAGATCGGTAGATCGGTGTTTATGTCCGGGCTATTGTCTATCTGGTCAATAGTCAGATTCATCTTCAAAATGCGTGCATGCCAGTCTGCTGCAGCGAACGCAATCGGAGATAGAAGCACTTCCCGGTCATCCATATCAACCACGAAATGTCTCACTACCCACTTCTCGTCATCAAACAGAACGTCCTCAAGCTTTCCAACTTCATCATCATTCGCGTAGACTGTATAATCACGCATGTCTCTAACGCTTCGGAGCATTACATCCCTCTCCGAAGCTTTTATATCACACTCTTTCATCTTGATTCCTCCGTAAGCAAGCACCGGCCAAAGCAACCGTATCATAAACAGTTCTATTGGCACATTGCATCGATGTGCAGCCTACAAAACCTTCATACCCATTTGGCAACCCCAATAAGCACTTTGGAAAGAAATAGACAGTAAAAGGATTTGTCAATGATTCCTAGATTGTTGCGATGTGGGTCTTGTGTTCGGGGTGGAATATGATGGTTACTTGTCTGGATATGTCTGATTCAGTATCGTTCTGAGCTTAAGAATGGAAGCATTTGAGATGGGTATATGGAAATCGAACTCCGACAAGGTGTAGTCCAGCAGTCTTGTTGCTGTATCACCAAGGAGATTGGGTGTGCTGCGACAGATATTGCCCATGTTGAGGCCTCGGTGGTTGAGTATGTATTTGGCGGCTGGCAGGTAATCACATGCGCACATTATATCGTGCATAATCTGAGCTGATTCGTATGCTTGATTCCTGAGTTCCGGATCAGAGCCGTTACACATTGTTACACAGTGTTCGGGACATACGTTTGCTATTATGCCACAATGGCCGGCTCCTCCTGCTTTTAGTGTCTCAGGTGTGCAGCGCAGGTTGGCTGCGAATATCTTAAGGGGTGTGTTTTCCGCGGCGTGGACTTTAGTCATGCAATTATTCAGGTCTGACGATGTCTCTTTTACAAATATGAAACGACCGGTTGGAGCTATCTGAGAGATTTCCTCGGAGGTGATTTGTATGTGTTTCGGGGAGGGGCATTCATATATTCCCAGAGGAATCTTAGTAAGTTCACTCAATTTTATTAGTTGTCCGGGAATGTCACTGGGAGACGGCAGGATCGAAAGCAGAACGACTACGGCGTCTACCCCTGTGTCATACATTGCTTTGACGCTAATGACCTGTTCATCCAGCGATCCGCTAAAATTACCACTGGCTACGATCGGTATAGCTCCATTGGTGCGGTTGACTACCCGGTTAGCTATCAGATGTCTTTCCTCAGGGGTCAGGTGGAACATTTCACTGGAAAGACAGACGGTGAATATTGCTGATACTCCTGCATTTATGTAGAAATCAACCATTTCGTCTATAACATCATAGTTTACGGCTCCATTGACATCGAATGGGGTCAACATTACCGGAATTGCGCCGGATGGAATTTCAATAAATCTTGCCAATGAAGTTGTCCTCCTGCCCCCAAGTTGGGGGTGCCAACTTATTTCGTTTAGAAACCTATACTAGCCCGCATTATTCATGATTGACTCGCTTTCGCCCCTACTGCTGGTCGAAAGCAGTGCTTGGTGAATAAAGCGGGCTAGTTATGACGGCTCAAATGGCCGTCAAAACCTGATGGTTTCTTAGTAGCCATTTGCTGACCGGCTGATCAACACATGATCTGATGTATATTACAATTCTTTATCTTGAAATTCCTGCTGTCAGGAAGTACGTAGTGAGTTCGACATATTCAATTCTATCCTGATTATGATATACTCTCGCTAGTAATCTATGCTGGGGCTCATTATGTTGTGAGTTCTGTCTATATATTCCACTTTGAAAGGTGATTATCAATGCTTCAACCATACGATCTACGCTGTGAATATGCCGAGAACCCTCTTGGGATCGGAACAAGCAAACCGCGATTATCCTGGAAACTTGCCCACCCTGAACGCAACCAGAAGCAGTCTGCATATCAGGTCCTTGCTGCAAGGACTCCTGAGGCACTGGCTGCAGGAGAATTAATATGGGACAGCGGCAAGGTGGATTCATCGGAATCTATAGCGATAGAGTGGGGGGCTGAGCCTCTGGCAAGCAGAGACAGGGTTTACTGGCAGGTACAGTGCTGGGATAAAAACGATGTCGCTGGATCTGTAAGTGAGATAGCATGGTTTGAAGTCGCTCTTCTTGAAAAAGATGACTGGCTAGCAGACTGGGTCGGATATCCTCTGGGATGGATCGGACAGGCTCTATATTTCAGGTATGATTTCCCGATAGACAGACCTGTAGCAAAAGCAAGGATGTATGTTTCCGGAATTGGCTACCACGAATTGTTTGTAAATGGTCAGCGAGTAGGCAATGATCAACTAGACCCAGCATATACTGATATTTCGAAGAGAGTTATGTATCGAACTTTCGATGTTGCTGACCAGCTTACTGATGGCGCTAATGTGCTCGCGGCAACCGTTGCTAACGGCTGGCACGGCTGCCCCCGTATGATCCTGCAATTTGAGTTGTTTTACGAAGATGGAACGTCTGCTATCCATGCTACTCAGTATTCGAGCGTAGGTCTAAATATGAACTGGCTTGTGACTTGCGGTCCTGTGCAGCAGAACTCTATCTATGCAGGTGAGACATATGACGCCAGAGAGGAGAAGCCGGGATGGAACCTCCCGAATGTTGAGCTTCAGGGTAGATGGATGGGAACAGTTCCGTTCCCTTCTCCCGGCGGTGTGATGACCGCGCAGATGATCGATCCGATCCGTGAGATGCAATCCTTGAAACCCAAGAGTGTTACCAAGCTTGACAATGGTTTCTATGTTGTTGACCTGGGTCAGAACATTGCAGGATGGGCCCAGATAAAAGTGCAGGGAGAGCGCGGGCAGACGGTAGTGATGCGCTTTGCTGAGATGCTGTATGAAGATGGCACTGTGAACCAGGAGAACCTGCGCGATTTCTTAGCAACAGATACATACATTCTAAAGGGTGAGGGTGAAGAGGTCTGGGAACCCAGATTTACATACCATGGTTTCCGATATGTGCAGGTTGAAGGGTATCCTGGAGATCTTACGATTGATGACATCACAGGCAAGGTTGTGAGGTCGTCAGTGAAGACTGCGGGACATTTCAACTGCAGCAGCGAATTGCTTAACAGAATACATGAGATGATCTGGTGGACGGAGCAGGACAACTATCACAGCATTCCAACCGACTGTCCGCAGCGCAACGAGCGCATGGGCTGGTTGAATGACCTGGTCGCTCGAGATGAAGAAGCCCTGTATAACTTTGATCTCTCCAATTTCATGCCTAAGTGGATTGCTGACATCCATGATTCCCAGGACTTCAAGACTGGTGGAGTTCCATTGACCGCCCCTAGGGGTTGGCTGTCTGCTGTTGATCCTACAGAGCCTGTGACAGTGTCTTATCTGGAGCTGGCGTGGCTCTTGTATACTCACTATGGTGATAAGCGAACTCTACAGAATTGTTATTTCGGCTTGCAGAGATGGTTGGATAGAATGGAAGCTCAGGCTGAGGACTATATCATATACTATGCTCCAGTTGCTGACTGGGCTCCACCCATCGACAAAATATGCCCCGGCACACAGCTATCCGGCGCTCCTGCAGAACTGATGGCGACAGGTTTCTATTATCATGGGGCCAAGTTGCTTGAACAGATCGCCAGTCTGCTGGGTAAATCCGATGATAGTGCAAAATATGCAGGTATAGCTTCTGATATCAGTCAGGCTTTCAATAATAAGTTCTGGAATGATGAAGTAAAGGGCTATGGGACGAACAACCAGTCCTGTAACTGTTTTGCACTGCGTTTGGGACTGGTGGCTGACGAGAACAGGATTCCAGTCTTGCAGAACATAGTCAAGGATGTTGTTGATATACACGATACCCACCTGACTACAGGGAATGTCTGCACGAAGTATCTGTTGGAAGCGCTGTCTTCTAATGGTCGGGCGGATATTGCATTGAAACTGGCTGAGCAGACTACTTACCCGAGCTGGGGTTATATGCTGGCCAATGGGGCAACGACTGTCTGGGAGCGATGGGAGCTGGAGACCAGTGGTGGTATGAACTCCCACAATCACCCGATGATGGCCTCGGTTGGTTCATGGTTCTTTAAAGTCCTTGCAGGGATCAACACAGTGCCGGATGCATTTGCCTGGGATCATATCAATCTTCAACCCAGATTTGTCAGTGGTCTGGATTATGTGACTGCCAGCCATGATACTGTCCGGGGAACAATCAAATCCTTCTGGCGACGCGAGGGTAAGCAGGTAATTGTCAATGTGGAAGTGCCTGTAGGATGCACAGCTGAATATACGCTATCAGGTGTAGTCAGCCTTACGGATTGTGAGGGAGTGAAGTTCCGGCAGTCAGGAAGAGACGTGGTTGTATTGTCCATGGGTTCCGGAGCCTATGAGTTTGTCGTAGGATAGTTGCCGTCGCTCATTCAAGGGAGGATTCTGTTCCTCCCTTATACATGCAGTGCACGTTTTTTGGAGGCCTATGAATGGAGCTGAATAGATCATTTAGGGGTGACCTGGAAATCAAGGAATGGATTAAGCCGGCTGAAAATACAGTGCCGGATGATCTGGATTTGTCGGTGATGGCGAAGAGTGCATTGAATTATCTGCGCGGGAATCCTGATCCTGCACGCAATTATGAATGCAAGTTCCATTTAGGGCCTCTTGGTATACCTTATCATTTGCCGGAGATAGCTCCTCCTAATGAATACGGATATGATCCTGTGTCACTCGGAGATACAGATTGCCGGATGGACTGGCAGTATTCTCATATGCGTGAGATGGCAGGTGAGATGGAACCTGAGGCTTACGAGCTTGGTGTCAGAGCCAGGATCAAGGGTTACCAGGGACCGGACCATCTGGTGTGGATAAATCCGGCTGCTTATATTGGGGAACCGATAGAAGGAACCTGGGCGACGACATGGAGCAGCTTGAAACTGCTCTACAGTCTGTCTGAGGAGTTTCTACATACAGGAGACCAGGCTGTTGCTGCGGAGTGCAAGGCGATATTCCAGAGTGTCAAGGCATTGGCTATCTGGGATGGTGACCGCGCGTGGTACCCCGGGATATGTCCCATAAAAGATGGGGTGTGGCTGGATAAGGGGTGGTGTGAGTCATTCAAGTCCAGTTATGCATTTATTGTGGAGCCCTGCGTCAGATATTGGGAATGCACCGGTGATGATGAAGCACTGGAGTTTGCTAAAGCGGTGACTGAAGGCATCCTGGCACACTCTCAACCAGACATGGGTGCATATAGAGTGGATGATGAGACTGGATATTTTGAAGGTCATATACATATGCATACACACACAATCTGGGGTGTTGCTCATCTTGGGACTATCTTGAACGAACAACGCTATCTGGATTGGGCAAAGAAAGCACATGACTTTGTGTTATCTGTTGGGACGGATTATGGATGGTATCCGGAGTTTGTTCCACAGGTAGAATACCGGACTGAGATATGTGTAGTCGGGGATATGGTCAGTGTTGGTGCATGGCTGGCAAGGGGAGTTTCTCCGTCGTATTGGGATGTCATTGAGAGAACAGTGCGTAATATGCTTCGGCATTCTCAGTTCTTCCTTACACCAGAGTTTGTAGAGTTGTTTAAGACTCTACACAAGCAGGACCTTTCTGAGGTTGTGGACAAGGCTTTAGATGGAATGAAGAAAATAGAGGGTGGATATGTGGCACAGGCTAGTTTTAATGACTGGGTTGGCTATATATCCGATGATATCGGGAAACCCGGTATGTATAAGAATGGCATTCATATGATGGGGTGCTGTCCACCGGAAGGGATGCGTGGGCTTTGGGAAGCCTGGAATGGCGTTGTTGAAGAGAAACCGGAAGGGATTTATGTCAATATGTCCATCTGCAGGGATCATACAGCGGCATTGGTTGAAGCTTCGAAACCGGAGTGTGGTGTACTTACAGTTACAGCTAAGAAGAATGCTATTTACTATTTACGCCCACCCGCGTGGGTAAACAGAGATGATGTGGGTATAATGCTTAACAGTGCATCAGTTCCAGTCAGATGGGGTGGTCCCGAGAATGCATATGTCTGTATTAATCTGTCGCTTGGCGATAAAGTCAGACTGAGTTGGTCGGTGCCTAGATTTGTGCAGAAGTATAATCCCACAAGTATCCCGGGCAAGGAATATGATTTAGCGGTAGGTTGGACTGGAAACAAGGTTGACGGCGTGAGTCCTGTTGGTGATTATCTGCCGATGTTTGGACCTGTTGTTGGATAGACAGCTAAGAATTCGTTAAGTCAAAAGCAATTTAATAAATTTACTTGCTTTCGTTGGATGTTTGTGGTATTATTTATCGTCTGGGTAGGGATAATTCTTTTCTTGTGTAGGAGTTATTCTGATCTTGGATGTATCGAGTGCTGTGATTCTTACTGAATCAAAAACTCATGTTGACATCATAACGATGTCTGGTTATAATAAATAGGTTTGGCCTCGTTGAAAAACGGGCATACTTGATTGCCGTCGCGGATAGGGGGCAGTAGAGCGCATTTATCTCTCTTAATATTGAGAGTCTGGAAATCCAGTGTAATAATGTGTGCTCTCTGTTCTTTGACAGAGGGCATTTTTCATCGCACATTAAGTTGGAGGATAGTCAACTTGCCTACGATCTGCCAGTTGGTTCGCAAGGGCCGCAAGCCCATGAAAAAGAAAACCAAGGCTCCGGCTCTGAAAGGGAATCCGCAAAAACGCGGCGTTTGCCTTGTTGTCAGAACAGAGACTCCGAAGAAGCCGAACTCCGCCCTTAGAAAGGTTGCCAGAGTCAGGCTTACCAATGGGATGGAAGTTACAACTTATATTCCTGGTATTGGACACAACCTGCAGGAGCACTCAGTTGTTCTGATCCGCGGAGGTAGAGTCAAAGACCTGCCGGGCGTGAGATATCACGTCGTTCGTGGAGCGCTAGATGCGTCAGGTACCAATGACCGCAAACAGGGACGATCCAAGTACGGAACCAAGCGGCCTAAGTAATTCGGAGGGAAGTTCTAAATGCCTAGAAAAGGACCAGCAAAAAAACGCGTTATAGCTCCAGACCCAGTATACGGTAACAAGATGCTAGCTAAGCTCATCAACCGGGTGTTGATGGATGGCAAAAAGAGTATCGCTGAGAAGATTGTTTACGGAGCAATGGATATCATCGGAGAGCGGACAAAGCGCAACCCTATGGAAGTTGTAGAGGAAGCGTTCAGGAATGTTACCCCGATCATCGAAGTTAAACCAAGAAGAGTTGGTGGAGCTACCTACCAGGTGCCTGTTGAAGTCAGACCTGAGAGAAAAGTTTCCCTCACTCTGCGGTGGTTGGTAACCAACTCCCGCAAGCGCAGTGGACATACAATGATAGAGAAACTGGCTGCTGAGCTTTTGGATGCTGCAAATAACACCGGTGCTTCGATCAAGAAAAAAGAAGACGGACATAAAATGGCTGACGCTAACAAAGCGTTTGCTCACTATAGATGGTAGTGCACTACTTAGCGTGCACCTGGTTCACATACGCAAGTCAGTGAATCTAATGCATAACCCGAGTTATGCGCTGGTTGCTGTATAGCGACTAATTTTTGTTTACAGGTAACTGAAAGGGGGCCGACAGCCCAAAGTAGGAATAGAGCAGGTCTAGCTCTGATGTCTCTGTTATGGATTCGATCAGGTTAGACAGTTGTCCGGTCAAGCAAAGGCCGGATACCCATCCAGGGTACGGAGCTAATTGCTTGCCGCCCTGATGTTCTGCCTGCCTTGCATTGTCGTTTTAAGTTTGGCTAAAGAAACTATTGTAAATCGCGACTTCGCCCTAGAGCGAATTCGTAATATAGGTATTGCTGCGCACATTGATGCCGGAAAAACTACAGTTACAGAGCGTATACTCTTTTACTGTGGTCGAATCCATCAAATGGGTGAAGTGCATGAAGGTGCTGCTACCATGGACTGGATGGAGCAGGAGCAAGAGCGCGGTATTACCATCACCTCAGCTGCAACCACCGCAGAGTGGGATAACCATCGAATCAATATTATTGATACCCCAGGCCATGTAGACTTCACAGTCGAAGTGGAACGCAGTTTACGAGTTCTTGACGGCGTTATTGCTGTTTTCTGTGCAGTCGGCGGGGTTCAACCCCAGTCCGAGACAGTGTGGAGACAGGCCGAGAGATACGCTGTTCCCCGTTTGGCATTCATCAATAAAATGGACCGCACCGGTGCAGACTTTAAGTATGTAGTAGAGCGGATTCGTGAGAGATTGGGCGCTAACGCTGTTCCCATCCAACTCCCCATTGGTTCTGAAGACCAACTCAAAGGTATTGTGGACCTGATTAAACTCAAGGCTACTATATATACTGGAGATGAGGGGCGTGAATTTGATGAAACTGATGTCCCGGAATATATCCTTGAAGAAGTCATGGCTGCTCGTGAGTTCATGGTCGAAAAGGTAGCCGAGACAGATGACCTATTGATGGACAAGTTCATTGAAGGTAAGACAATATCACCGGAAGAACTGACTGCTGCTATCCGCAAGGCCACCATATCCAATAAGATAGTTCCTGTGCTGTGTGGAAGTGCCTTCAAAAATAAGGGTGTTCAGCCACTGTTAGATGCAGTAGTAGCTTATCTTCCTTCACCGATTGAAGCTAAACCTGTAGTTGGGACCATTCCTGATACAGATGAGAAGATCACCCGAATTGCATCTGACGATGAGCCATTCTGTGCATTGGCTTTCAAGATAATGAGTGACCCCTACGTTGGAAAGCTTACCTACTTCCGTGTTTACAGTGGTTCCTTGAACAAGGGAGATACTGTTATAAATGCAAGCCGAGGTAAGAAGAGACGTATAAACCGTATCCTCCGTATGCATGCCAACCACCGCGAGGAAGTTGAGCGCGTATTTGCAGGGGATATCGCTGCTGCTGTTGGTCTTGAAGAGACTACAACTGGTGAGACTCTTTGTTCTGAAGATTCCAGAATCTGCCTTGAGTCAATCAAGTTCCCTGATCCTGTTATCTCAGTTGCTATCGAGCCTAAAACAAAAGCAGACCAGGAAAAGATGGGCGTTGCTCTGCAGCGGTTGGCTGCTGAAGATCCTACATTTAAAACATATACGGATCAGGATTCTGGTCAGACCATCATTGGTGGTATGGGTGAGTTGCATCTTGAAATCATTCTGGACAGACTGTTCAGAGAGTTCAAGGTTGAGGCTAACAATGGTAAGCCTCAGGTTTCTTATAAAGAAGCTATTACTCAGCCTGCACATGGTGAAGGTCGTTACATCAAGCAGACCGGTGGTAGGGGACAATACGGACATGCTCTTGTCAACGTTGAGCCTGCAGAAGCTGGTAAAGGTTTTGAGTTTGTAAATGCCGTAGTTGGTGGAGAAGTTCCTAAGGAATATGTTGCTCCTATCAAGGCTGGTATTGAAGAAGCTCTGCATACTGGTGTGTTGGCTGGCTATCCTGTTGTTGATATTAAAGTAACACTGACTGGAGGTTCATATCACGATGTGGACTCTTCAGAATCAGCATTTAAGATAGCAGGTTCTATGGCTGTAAGACATGCTATGGGTAAAGGCAAGCCTGCATTAAAAGAGCCAATTATGGCTGTTGAGATTGTAGTTCCAGACGATTTCATCGGTGATGTCATTTCCGACATCAACGGTCGAAGAGGAAGCATTACAAATATGGAACCAGGGTCTGCCAAGACGCAGGTCGTGCAAGCCTTTGTTCCTTTGTCCGAGATGTTCGGATACGCTACTTCTCTGCGTTCAATGAGCCAGGGGCGAGCGAGTTATTCGATGGAACCGTCACATTATGATCAGGTTCCTATGAATATTGCTGAAACAGTTGTAACCAGGGTTACCGGACGCTCTTCCAGATAGATTCTGGAAGGGGCGGTGATATAAACTTAAAATAAACACGATGTATACTTCGCTGGAGGCGATACCAAATGGCTAAACAGAAGTTCGAGAGGAACAAGCCGCACGTTAATATAGGAACCATTGGTCATGTTGACCATGGTAAGACAACGTTGACAGCGGCCATAACTGCAGCACTTGCTACAAAGGGTTTTGCGAAGTATACTCCGTATGACCAGATCGACTGTGCTCCTGAAGAGAGGGAGCGTGGTGTAACGATCAATATTTACCATGCGGAGTATGAGACCGATACGCGCCACTATGCTCACGTTGACTGTCCTGGCCACGCTGACTATATCAAGAACATGATCACTGGCGCTGCTCAGATGGACGGTGCTGTGCTTGTTGTGAGCGCTGCTGACGGTCCTATGCCGCAGACTCGAGAGCACATTCTGCTTGCTCGCCAGGTCAACGTTCCATGGATCGTTGTTTACCTGAACAAGTCAGATATGGTTGACGATCCTGAACTGCTTGAGCTTGTAGAGCTTGAAGTTCGGGAACTATTGACCAAATACGGTTTCCCCGGCGACGATCTACCTGTTATAACTGGAAGTTCTCTGCTGGCTTTGCAGGCTATGAATGCCGGCAATATGGATGAGCCGAATGTTAAGAGCATCTGGGATCTGCTGACTGCAATCGACACCTACATTCCGACTCCGGATCGTGCGGTTGACAAGCCTTTCCTGATGCCTGTAGAAGACGTATTCACAATCACCGGTCGCGGCACTGTTGCTACCGGAAGAGCGGAACGCGGCAAATTGAAGTTGAGCACTGAAGTTGAAATCGTCGGTGTAAAGGCAACTCGAAAGACGGTTTGTACCGGTATCGAGATGTTCCGCAAGATGATGGATGAGTGCCAGGCTGGAGACAATGTTGGTCTGCTGCTTCGCGGCGTTGACCGCAAAGACATTGAGCGTGGTCAGGTTATTGCCCAGCCGGGTAGTATCAAACCTCACACCAAGTTCAAGGCTGAGATCTATGTTTTGACCAAGGAAGAGGGTGGAAGACATACTCCGTTCTTTACGGGATATCGTCCTCAGTTTTACTTCCGCACAACTGACGTTACCGGCAAGCTTGATCTGCCGGAAGGCGTTGAGATGATCATGCCTGGAGACAACGTTACAATCAGTGGTGAACTGATCTACCCGATTGCTCTTGAGCAGGGATTGAACTTCGCTATTCGTGAGGGTGGCCATACTGTTGGCGCCGGCGTTATATCCGAGGTTGTCGAATAGATTTTGATATTTGGCCGGAGGATAGTTATACTCCGGTCAATGAGTGTTACTGGTAGAGTTGCCCAGTATGTTACTCTATGTTAAGCACGGCCTGGTTGTATGTTGCCGGGCATTTGTAAGATCCGTTTCCGAAGTGGTCACTGTGCGGTGCCTGCAGAGAGCGGTTCTAAGCGGAGATTTCGAGAATGCGCAAGGACAAAGTTAGAATAAGGCTGAAGGCGTTCGATCATCGGCTGTTAGATCAGAGCGCAAAGAGTATTGTGGAGACTGTTAAGCTCACCGGAGCTAAAATCAGTGGCCCAGTACTGTTGCCGACGGAGAAGGATATCTACTGCGTAAACAAGGGTACAACAATTGACAAGGAGTCGATGGAGCACTTCGAAGTCAGAACCCACAAGCGCCTGATTGATATACTTACTCCCGGCCCTAAGACGATTGATGCTCTAATGAGACTCGATCTGCCTAGTGGCGTTGATATCGAGATTAAGCTATAGGGGTTCCTCAAATGTTAAATGGTATTATTGGGAAGAAACTGGGAATGACCCAGATCTTCGAGGAAGCCGGCAAGCTCGTCCCGGTAACCGTCATAGAGGCCGGTCCCTGCTATGTAACGCAGATTAAGACCATCGATAACGACGGATATGAGGGTGTGCAGGTTGCCTTCGAAGATGCTAAGGCGTCTAAAGTTGTCAAGCCCATAAAGGGACATCTTGACAAGGCTGGTGTTTCTGGTAAGAAGCATATACAGGAAATCCCTGGTGCAGGGATCGACGGTATGACTCTTGGTCAGGAGATCAAAGCAGATATATTCAAAGCTGGTGACAAGGTAAAAGTCACTGGTATCTCCAAAGGTAAAGGGTTCGCTGGCGCTGTCAAGCGATATCACTTCCATGGTGGAGATGCGACTCACGGTTCCATGGTTCACAGAAAACCTCAGTCCGGTGGTGCTACTGATGCAGCAAGGACATTCAAGGGTTCCAGAAGACCAGGTAGAATGGGTAACGAGAGAGTTACTCAGCGTGGGTGTACCGTATACAGGGTTGAGGCGTTCAGAAACCTCATCCTGATCAAGGGTGCTGTACCGGGCGCAACTGGCGGCCTGGTTATGATAGCTGCCCAGAATGCGGGAGGTTAGTATTATGGCCAAGATAGTCGTTAAGAATAGTGCCGGAGTTGAGTCAGGTGAGATGGAACTGAAGAGTGAAGTCTTTGACGCAACGCTCAGCATACCTCTTATGCATCAGGCAGTTGTAACTGAAGAAGCAAATAAGCGCCGTGGAACTTCCGAGACAAAGACAAGATCAGAAGTTCGAGGTGGTGGTGCTAAGCCATTCAGACAGAAGGGAACTGGCCGGGCTCGACAGGGTTCGTCAAGATCTCCTCATATGCCTGGTGGTGGTGTAGTTTTCGGACCACATATGAGAAGTTTCAATAAGAAACTTCCTAAAAAGATGCGAAGAGCTGCTATTAGATCAGCTTTAACTGCGAAATTGACTGATGGCGATATTGTGGTAGTGGAATCACTGGCGATGGATGCTATAAGCACAAAAGGAATGCTGAATATCCTCGGAGCGCTAGGCGCACCTGCTGGTGGACGCATTCTGATTGTTGTCGAAGAGCTCACGGAAGTCATAACGAAATCCACAAGAAACATCGACAATGTCACATTGAGATTGTCGCCTGCAGTGAGTGCTCGTGATCTGCTTGTTTCACATAAGATCATCATGACCAAAGGCGCTATCGAGATGTTACAGGGGGTTTTGTCGTTATGAAAGATCCATATGTGATCATAGTAAGACCCGTAATAACGGAAAAGACGATGGGCCTTGGTGCCGAGGGAAAGTATACTTTCCAGGTTGACAAGGATTCAAATAAAATCGAAATAGCTGATGCTATTTCGAAGATATTCAAAGTGAAAGTCGCAAAGGTCAACACCCTTACTATTAAGGGCAAGATCAAGAGACAGGGTAGGGGCCCGGCGGGGCGGACTCCTGACTGGAAGAAGGCGTATGTTACGCTTGAGGCCGGACAGAAGATAGAGATGTTTGAGGGAGCGTAACTGCCGGCGGGCTTGTCAGGCATTGACTTGGAAGAGTCAGAATGAGGCCTGGCGTAAACGCAGGAGGATGTGATGGCGTTAAGACAGTATAAACCGGTCACGCCGGCCCGGCGTTATTATACGGTTTCAAGTTTTGATGAGATAACAAAATCAACGCCCGAGAAGTCGCTGCTTACTCCCATAAAGAGGAGCGGTGGACGGAATAATCAGGGTACGATAACGGTAAGGCATCAGGGCGGCGGACATAAGAAGATGTACCGCGAGATCGATTATAAGCGGAATAAGCTCGGAGTCCCCGGTAAGGTTGTTAGTGTCGAGTATGACCCTAACAGATCAGCAAGAATTGCTCTCATTCAGTACGCTGATGGAGAGAAAAGATATATCCTTTGGCCTTTAGGGTTGAACGTGGGTGACACGGTAATCTCTGCAGACCAGGCGGATATCAAACCAGCTAACTGTATGCCTTTATCGGCTATACCATTAGGAACTATTGTTCACAATATCGAGATGAAACCCGGTAAGGGTGGGCAGATGGTTCGAAGCGCTGGAAACGGTGCTCAGGTAATGGCCAAAGAGGGCAAGTATGTTCAGTTGAGACTGCCATCCGGTGAGATGCGCAGTGTCCTGGCCGTATGCAAAGCGAGTATTGGAGTGTTGGGCAATGCCGATCACGAAAATATCTCGGTTGGTAAGGCCGGTAGAACTCGCTGGATGGGCATTCGCCCCACAGTTCGTGGTGTTGCTATGAACCCTTGTGACCACCCACACGGTGGTGGAGAGGGTAAATCACCTGTTGGACGAAAGACCCCTGTTTCTAAGTGGGGTAAGCCGTCACATGGCAGGAAGACCAGACGAAGTAAGCAATCTGACAATCTGATTGTCAGGAAGAGAAGCAAGTAGGAGGGACGGCTAGTGGCTCGTTCACTTAAGAAGGGTCCGTACGCGGAACCCAAGCTCCTGAAGAAGATAGAGGACATGAACACGAAGGGCGAAAAGCGCATTATCCAGTCCTGGTCAAGGCGCTCGACAATATACCCTTTGATGATAGGGCATACCATTGCGGTTCACGATGGCCGTAGACATATTCCGGTGTTTGTGACCGAAAATATGGTTGGACACAAACTGGGCGAGTTCGCCCCGACCAGGACGTTTAGGGGTCATGGACACCATACTGAGCGTTCGTCGTCCCTTAAATAGGGTTGAGGAGGCTGTTTGATGCAGGCAATTGCTAAAGCGCAATATGTGCGCACAGGTCCGCTTAAAGCGCGTATAGTCGCTGATGCTGTGCGTGGCAAGAGGGTGAAGGAAGCGTTAGCTATCCTTCAGTTTACCCCTAACCGTGCCGCCCGGTTGATTGAAAAGGTCGTTAAGTCGGCTGCGGCTAATGCGGAAAATAACAATAGAATGAACTCTGATAAGCTGTTCATCAGCATGATCATGGTGGATGACGGTCCAAGATGGAAGAGACTTCGGTCTGCTCCTCAGGGACGTGTATATAGAATGGTCAAGCGAACAGCACATATTACTGTCGGAGTCGACGAAGGTGACTTCGAAGTAGTCAAGCCTGGCGGAGGCAAGGGTGTTGCGAGACCTGGCCTTGCTGCAAGACCTACCAAAAAGGTAGCTCCTGCAACAGCGCCGGCAGCAAAGACCAAAGACGCTGAGGTTAAGCTTGATAAGCAGCCTGCAGTAGAGTCCGCGGAAGAACAGGTTGTTGTGGATGCGGTTGAGGTTGTTGAAAGCCCAGTCGAAGCCACTCAGGAAGAAGTGCAGCCGGAGGAGAACAAGTAATGGGACAAAAGATTCACCCGATCGGGTTCCGAATCGGCTTCATAAAGGATTGGGAGAGCAGATGGTACGCGGATAAAGATTTCGCAGTATTGTTGCTTGAAGATTACAAGATTCGGAAGTATATCAAGTCCAACCTTTACGCTGCGGGCGTTTCGCGGATGGAAATCGAGCGAGCTGCCAACAAAGTGAAGGTGACCATACATACTGCTAAGCCGGGAATCATTATCGGAAGAGGCGGACGCGGTGCTGATGAGTTGCGTGTAGAGCTCGAAAAGCTGACCAATGGAAAGCAGCTCCATCTGAACGTTCAGGAAATCAGAAGCCCTGATACTGACGCTCAGTTGGTTGCTGAGTCTATTGCTCAGCAGATTGAGAAGAGAATCTCTCACAAGCGTGCTACCAAGCAGGCTATTATGAGAGCAATGCGGTTTGGCGCTAAAGGAATTAAGATCCGTGTAGCTGGAAGGCTTAACGGAGCTGAAATTGCTAGAGTTGAAGGCGACAAGCAGGGCAAGATTCCTCTTCATACTTTGAGAGCTGACATTGATTACGGTTTTGCTGAAGCGAAGACCACATATGGCCACACCGGAATTAAGGTGTGGATATATAAGGGAGAGATTCTCCCTGGCACACGCAGAGCTGAGCCGCCAGCGGAAGAAATGACCGAGCGAAGACAGCGCAGACCTCGAAATGACCGATGGGACAATAGAGGCGGCGGTGACAGAGGCGGAGGTCGTGGCGGTGACAGAGGCGGCGACAGAGGCGGTCGTGGTCAGAATGACAACAGGAGGAGCTAGCACATTATGCTGATGCCTAGAAGAACTAAATACCGTAAGCAGATGCGCGGTTCCCGTAAAGGTAAGGCCCAGTCCGGGACAAAGGTAGATTTTGGCGAGTATGGTCTGCAGGCGTTGGAAACAGCGTGGCTGACAGCTAACCAGATCGAATCTGCAAGAATTGCAATCACCAGACACGTCAAAAGAGGTGGTCAGGTGTGGATTAGAATATTCCCTGATAAGCCGATCACAAAGAAGCCGGCTGAAACCCGTATGGGTAAGGGAAAGGGTAGCCCTGAAGGTTGGGTTGCTGTTGTGAAGCCCGGTAGAGTATTGTTCGAGCTGGGTGGAGTTGATGAATCGTTGGCGAAAGAAGCAATGAGATTAGCAGGACACAAGCTGCCGATTGATGTGAGATTCGTGACGAGAAAAGAGCAGGGGGCCATCAGTGAGACAGTCTGAGTTTTTATCAAAGGTCAAGGAAGCCACCGTGGCTGAGCTTGAGCAGATGCTTGGACAGGAACGCGAAGGTATGTTCAAGATGAGACAGCAGCTTGCTATGAAGCAGTTGATGAATCCTCATGCGTTGGGTGGTTCTAAGAAGAATGTCGCTCGCATTATCGGTGAAATGAAAGCGCGCGAAGCTAATAAGGGCAAGGGTTCTTAGCTATGGAGAGAGGCAGACGCAAAGTTCGAAGTGGTCGCGTTGTCAGTGATAAGATGGATAAGACAGTAATTGTCGCCGTCGAAACATTGGTCAAGCACCCGCTTTACGGCCGAATTATTCGCAGAACAACTAAATTCAAAGTGCACGACGAGGTTAACGAGTGCGGCATTGGGGATAGAGTTGAGATGATGGAAACCAGGCCAATATCTAAAGAGAAGAGATGGCGCGTTGTTCGGGTCATCGAGAAGGCCAAATAGGTATGGTGTTCAGACCTGCAGCGTGATCTTCGGATCTATATGCAGTGTGATACCATTTGCTGTGAGAGAGGATTGTCGAAATGGTACAGCCGTATACAAGAGTCAAGGCTGCCGATAACTCTGGCGCAAGAGAGATTTTGTGTATCCGGGTTATGAAGGGGTCCAACGGCAGATACGCCCGAGTCGGCGACATTATCATTGGGGCGGTTAAGTCGGCTACACCTGGTGCGACTGTCAAGAAGAGTGATGTCGTACGTTGCGTGATAGTTAGGACCAAGAAAGATATACAGCGGCCGGATGGTTCGATCCTAAGGTTCGACGATAATGCCGCAGTTGTCATTAACAATAATGATGAGCCGCAGGGCACCAGAATCTTTGGACCAGTTGCCAGAGAATTGCGTGACAGAGGCTTTATGCGGATAGTTTCTTTGGCGCCTGAGGTTCTGTAGAGGCGCTGGAGGTGTCTAAATGACACCACCCGGTTCGTGAGTGTGGAGATACGTTTATGAAGATGAAAAAGCCGGTTTTCGAGGGAAAAGTCAGGCTCAAGACGGGCGACAAAGTGCTTGTGCTTGCCGGTAAAGACAAGGGCAAGACTGGCAAGGTACTCGAAACCGTTGTGAGTCAGAATAGAGTCCGAGTAGAGGGCGTTAATGTTGTTCGCAAACACCAGAAAGCAAAGGGGACATCCTCCAGAGCTATGGTTAAGCAACAGACCGGTGAGATTGAATTCCCACTCGCCATTTCGGTCTCTAAAGTCATGCTTGTGTGCCCACACTGCAATAAGGAGACTAGAATAGCCTCCGGAAGCGGTGAGGATGGTTCTCACGGGCGCAAATGCCGCAAATGCGGTCAGTTGATTGACGGGTAGGAGAGTCAGGTATGCCTAGACTGAAGGATAAATATGCAGCCGAAGTAATACCGGGTCTGATGAAGCAGTTCGAATATAAGAACATCATGCAGGCCCCTAAGGTTACTAAGGTTGTAGTTAGTATGGGAGTTGGAGCATCAATAACGGATTCAAAGATCCTGGATGGTGCTGTCAACGATATGACCCAAATTACGGGACAGAAGCCGATCGTTACCAAAGCTAAAAAGTCTATCTCAAACTTCAAGCTTAGGCAAGGAATGAAAATCGGCTGCAAAGTCACCCTGCGTGGTGCGATCATGTATGAATTCCTTGACAGGTTTTTCAATGTGGTCCTTCCCCGCGTTCGTGACTTCGGCGGCATTCCGGCTGATAGTTTTGATGGACGTGGAAACTTTGCTATGGGCTTGAAAGAGCAATTAGTGTTTCCAGAGTTAGATTACGATAAGATAGACCGCACTCGCGGTATGAACATTGTGATTTGCACTTCGGCAGGCACAGATGAAGAATCAAGAGCATTGCTGAAGGCCATGGGACTTCCGTTCAAAGGGGCGTAGGTAATATGAAGTCGTATCCTATCGAGAAGATTAGGAACATTGCGATTGTCGGGCACGGTGGAACCGGTAAATCCACTTTGGCAGAGGCATCTCTGTTTATCGCTGGGGCACTAAGCCGCAGAGGTAGTGTGGACGAGGGAACCAGTGCCAGTGATTTCGATCAGGATGAAATCACTCGTAAAATGAGCATCAGTGCAAGTGTTCTTCCTGCTGAATGGAAGGGCTCTAAAATCAACTTTGTCGACACTCCAGGTTATCTGGATTTTGTAGGCGATGTTGTGGGCAGCATGAGAGCTGTTGAGGCTGCATTGATTGTCGTAGATGGTCACGGGACCATCGAAGTTGGCACCGAATCCGGCTGGGAATACGCAGGAGAAGCGGGTATTAGCCGCTTATTCTTCGTAAACAAGCTGGAGAAGGAAAACTCGGACTTTTTCGCTGCATTGGAAGCGTTGAAAAACAGGTTTGGCAATTCGGTAGCTCCGATGCAACTCCCAATCGGTAAGGAATCTGGTTTTTGTGGTGTGGTAGATCTGCTCACGCAGCAGGCATTCAAATGGGATAATGGAAAGATTAGCCCTTGCGATGCTCCTGCAGATATGACAGAGCAGATTGCTGACAGCCGAAGACAGCTCATTGAGGCAGTCGCCGAGATGGATGACGACTTAATGATGAAATATCTCGATGAAGATAATTTATCGGATGAAGAGATCACCAAAGGCGTAGAAATAGGCCTGCGGACCGGTAAATTCAATCCGGTGTTATGTGGTTCGGGAAGCAGGCTGATTGGTGTAGAGACTCTGCTGGATCTTATTGTTGCAGCAGTTCCTTCTCCAGCCAGTGTTGATCCTGCAGTTGGCAAGAACGCAGCTGGAGCCGATGAAAGTCGGAAACCAAGCGACCCGTTCTGTGCACTTGTATTCAAAACGATGGCTGACCCGTATGTCGGTAAGCTGACTTATTTCCGAGTGTTTTCGGGTTCTATGAAGAGTGACTCACACGTGTTCAACTCCAGCAAAGGACACGAAGAGCGTGTAGGTCAAGTATATTTCTTGAGAGGAAAATCTCAGGAAGCTACACCCGAAGTGGGACCTGGTGATATAGGAGCAGTTGCAAAACTCTCTGAGACTATTACTGGAGATACTCTTAGTGACAAGGCCAAAGTATTGGTGCTTCCTAGAGTACAGTTCCCGGCATCAGTGTATACTTTGTCAGTAAAGGCTAAAACCAAAGCTGATGAAGATAAACTGGGGCCTGCACTTCAGAAATTGACTGAGGAAGACCCGACATTTACGACATCCAGAGATTCGAATACTCATGAGACTCTGATTTCCGGCATGGGTGATACGCATGTCAACATAGTAGTAGAAAGACTGAAGCGCAAGTTTGGGGTTGAAGTTACGACCGATTCTCCGAAAATTGACTACAGAGAGGCTATTACGAAGACTGCAGAAGCTCAGGGTCGACACAAGAAGCAGACTGGCGGTAGAGGTCAGTTTGGTGATTGTTGGGTTAGACTGGAACCTGGTGAGAGAGGCTCTGGTTATGAGTTTGTTGACCAGATAGTAGGCGGTTCCATTCCAAGGCAATGGATTCCTTCCGTGGACAAGGGCATAAAAGAAGCTATGGGTCACGGAATTCATGCAAACTGTAAGGTGGTTGACATCAAGGCATACTGTTACGACGGCAGTTTCCATGATGTTGACTCATCGGATATGGCTTTCCAGATTGCTGGTAGATTGGCTTTCAAGGCTGCGGCTGAGAAGGCTGGACCGGTTATTCTGGAGCCGGTAATGGACCTTGAGGTGATTGTCCCTGAAGAGTTTATGGGGGATGTCATTGGTGACCTTAATGGGAAACGTGGACGAATTGCTGGAATGGACGCCCTTGGCGGCGGCAGACAGCTGATCAAAGCCCAGGTCCCACAGTCGGAAATCTTAAGATACTGTATTGATCTGAGATCAATAGCCAGAGGCAGAGGCAAGTTCGCGGCTACATTTTCTCATTATGAGGAAGCTCCTGCCCATGTCGCTCAGCAGATCATAGCTAATGCCGAAAAGGCAAAGGAAGAGTAAAGCGCAAGGAGTTTGTGACGTGGCAAAAGAATGCCTGATTCAGAAACAGAAGCGCCCGGCTAAGTTCAAGGTTCGGGCTTATAACAGGTGTGGGATTTGCGGTAGATCAAGGGGATACATAAGGAAGTTTGGACTTTGTAGAATATGCTTCCGCGAAATGGCTCATAAGGGCCTTATTCCTGGCGTAACCAAATCCAGTTGGTAGATATTAGATAAGTTTGACTGAGGTCGGCATACTATGTTAACATAGTGTTTCGTGCCGACCACACAAACGGAGGATCGCAAATGATGGTAACGGATCCTGTGGCCGATCTTCTGACTCGCGTCAGAAATGCAAACCTGGCCAGGCATGATTTCGTGGAGGCTCCGGCTTCCAAACTGAATATGGAAATAGTCAGAATTCTTCAGAGTGAAGGGTTCATCAAGGGATTTGAGATGGTCAGGGATGCTAAGTTCCCGGCTGTCCGAATAGTTCTGAAGTACGGTTCGAGACAGGAAAAGGTAATTAGCAACCTCAAGCGGGTAAGTAAACCTGGTCTGAGGGTGTATGCCAAGAGGGACAAAGTCCCACGTGTCCTGCGAGGATTGGGCGTGGCTATTATCAGCACTTCTCGCGGGGTTATGACAGACCGCGAAGCCCGCAAGCAAGGTATTGGTGGCGAGGTTCTCTGCTACGTCTGGTAGAACTGCTGTTATTACTTGTTTTGCAATGATAGGGATAGCGAGATGACAACGGGGTATGCCTGGGTGACCAGTGCAGTGCAGGTCGTCAAGCTTCTAGGAGATAGATATGAGTAGAATCGGAAAGATGCCCATCCCTGTACCGAGCGGTGTAACCGTATCGCAGGTAGATGGACTTATCACGGTCAAGGGCCCCAAGGGCACCCTCAGCCGGCAAATTAACGCGGATATTGACGTGAAACAGGAAGGCGATGTGCTTGTTTGCATACGCCATACCAATCAGAAAGAGCATAGAGCTCTTCACGGACTGACCAGAGCGCTTCTGGCTAACATGGTTACTGGAGTTGTTTCAGGCTATGAGAAGCGTCTGGAAGTTGAAGGCGTTGGTTACAGGGCTGAGGTTCAAGGCGTAAATCTGCAGTTGCAGGTTGGTCTGAGTCACCCGGTAATAATTGTTCCACTCGAAGGTATATCCTTCGAAGTAGGACAGAATACCAATAACAGAATGCCGTTCGTTATGGTACGCGGTATTGATAAAGAATCTGTAGGTCAGCAGTGTGCTTATATCAGGCGCATTAGACCGCCTGAGCCCTATAAGGGTAAGGGTATCCGGTTCTTCGGCGAGAAGATTCGCAGAAAAGCTGGTAAAGCTGGTAAGACAGGGGCTAAGAAGTAGTCTTGCCGGATGCAGGTGCGGTGCCGGTTCGCTCGGTTGGCAATGCTTACCGTTTACGATGCGGATTGGTGCTGGCGAACGGCAGTGCCGCACATGCATACCACCATTAAGCATATGCCTGGAGGAAAAACATGCTAGAGAAAGAAAGGCTTCGGATAAGACGCCATGCTCGATTGAGAAAATCTCTCGTCGGTACGGCCCTTAGACCACGGCTTAATGTATACAGAAGCTTGAACAATGTATTTGCTCAAGTTATTGATGATGCAACCGGATGCACTCTGGTTGCGGCGTCCACAATTGATAAGGAGCTGAAAGGTCAGCTCAAGTCAGGTGGCAATGTCGAGGCAGCTAAGGCAGTTGGTGCGTTGGTTGGCAAAAGAGCCCTGGATAAGGGGATTAAAGCCGTAGTCTTCGATAGAGGCGGTTTCGCTTATCACGGTAGGGTGAAAGCTTTGGCTGATGCGGCTCGTGAAGCCGGACTCGATTTCTAAGTGCCGGGAGAATAGCAATGGCTAAAATCAATCCAGATACTCTTAACCTGGTCGAACAGGTGATAAAAACTAATAAAGTTCAGAAGACCCACAAGGGAGGACGCACTATGCGTTGGAGTGTTCTCTCTGCAGTTGGGGATCACGAAGGACATATAGGAATTGGCCTCGGTAAAGCGGCTGGAATTCCTGATGCGATTCGGAAATCCATTGAAGATGCTAAGAAGAACATCGTAAAGATTCCGCTCATTGACGGAACTGTACCACACGAAGTCGTTTGCAGACTCGGTGCAGCTCGTGTAATGATCAAGCCTGCATCTCCTGGAACGGGAGTTGTCGCTGGTGGAGCCGTCAGGCCCATCGTCGAACTTGCAGGTATCAAGGATGTGCTTGCTAAGGTTCTTGGATCACGTAACGCTATCAATACAGCTAGAGCTACAATTATGGCTCTTACTTCAATGAAGATAGCAGAAAACGTATGCAGAGCCCGTAACAAGAAGATGGAAGACTTGGTTCCTTGGATGGCAAAGAAGATCAAAGCCCAGGAAAAGGCTGCACCGGAAATGGGCAGCACGAATCAGGGCGATGAGATAGTGACTGAAGTTGTGGGGGATACAAAGGATGATTAAGGTTACTCTTGTGAAGAGCTTTATAGGCTTCCCCAGGAGAACCCGCAACACGGTCCATGCTCTGGGGCTTAATAAAATCGGATCGAGCGCTGTCCATACAGAAAGCGATTCGATCATGGGAATGATTCGTAAGACTGCGCACCTTGTAAAGGTGGAACAACTGCAGGAAGCTACGGAGGCCAAATAATGAGATTGAATGACTTAGCTCCGGCTCCGGGATCTACTAAAGATAAGAAACGAGTAGGTCGCGGTGCCGGTTCCGGCCAGGGTAAGACCGCCGGTAAGGGCCATAAGGGTCAGAAAGCCAGATCCGGATCCCACATCAAACCAGGATTCGAAGGCGGACAGACTCCTCTGTATCGGAGACTTCCTCAGAAGAGGGGATTCCGCAACGTAAACAGAATCTGCTACATTGTAGTCAATCTTGATGATCTTGAGAGATTTGATGCAGGCGCTGTAATTGATGTTGAGACATTTATTGGTGCTGGTCTACTTCACAGTTCCAAGGACCTGATTAAGGTTCTAGGAGATGGTGAATTAACTAAGGCTTTAACTGTTAAAGCTAATAAGTTTAGCAAGGCTGCCGAGGAGAAGATTGTTGCTGCCGGCGGTACCGTGGAGGTCATTTAATGCTTGCTTCGGTTTTGGCGGCAGCCAAGATTCCGGACCTGAAGAAGAGGATATGGTTCCTCTTTGGCATGTTTGCCTTATACGTTGTCGGCTTGCATATCGGTGTACCAGGAGTTAATCACGATATACTCCTGGCCAAATTGGGAAGTAACAATTTGTTCGATATGCTCGATATGTTTACGGGCGGCGCGTTTAAGAAATACTCGATCTTTGCATTGGGTATTATGCCATATATCAATGCCTCGATTATTATGCAACTTTTGACTATTGCAATTCCATCACTTGCGGAGATGCAAAAAGAAGGCGCATCTGGTCAGAAAATGATCAAGAAATATACCAGATGGCTTACAGTCTTTTTAGGATTTATCCAGGCTGGTGGAACTACTCAGACTCTTGCCAATATGGGAGCAATAGAAGGTGGCTTTCTTCGGGTTGCAATGATTACCATCATTCTGGTTGCTGGAACTTCATTCCTTATGTGGCTTGGTGAATTGATATCTGATAAGGGTATCGGAAACGGTATCTCTATCATTATATTTGCCGGCATAGTTGTTTTCCTTCCCAACCAACTTGCTACAGTAATCAAAGTTGAGGGTTTGACCAACCATAGGTGGATTCCAGTGACTATCCTGTTTGCAGTGTTTGTAGCTACAATTGCTTTTATTGTGGCGATGACTCAAGCACAGCGCAAGATACCCATTCAACATGTAAGAAGAGTTGTAGGTAACAAGCAATACGGTGGGCAGTCTACGTTTCTTCCGTTGAAGGTTAACTCTGCTGGAGTTATCCCGATCATTTTCGCAGTATCTATCCAATATCTTCCGGCTACAATTGCAAGCATCTTGTTTGCAAATAAACCGGATCATTGGTTCAATAATCTTGCTCAAGGTTTTGCGCCTGGTGGTTCCTGGTGGGGATCACTCATATACTTTGCAATGATCGTATTCTTCACGTATTTTTATACGGCAGTATCTTTCAATGTAAAGGATGTGTCTGACAACCTGAAGAAATGGGGAAGCTATATACCGGGTATTCGTCCTGGAAAGCCGACTCAAGAGTATCTTGACCGTATCTTAACCAGAATCACTCTAACTGGAGCATTATTCCTGGGTATAATTGCATTGTCTCAGTATTATGTCCCAATGCTTCTGGATATCAATGGATTCAACCTTGTTGGTGGAACATCTCTATTGATTGTTGTTGGAGTTGCACTGGAAACAATGCAGGCTATTGAAGCGCATCTGGTTATGAGACACTATGAAGGGTTTATCAAATAATGAGAATCGTTTTATTCGGAGCACCTGGAGCAGGCAAGGGAACACAAGCTAGTAAACTAGTAGATAAGTTTGGTGCTGCTCACATCTCGACTGGTGATGCTTTACGGCAAGCTGTTGCTGATAAAACAGATGTAGGTTTGCTTGCTAAAGGTTACATGGACCGGGGTGAGTTGGTTCCGGATGATGTCGTTATAGCAATTGCAAAAGCCCGACTTGCGGTTACTGGTGATGAGGGATTCGTCCTTGACGGGTTCCCCAGAACCATCAATCAAGCCGAGGCTCTTGACATTGCTTTAGAGGAAGTTGGTAAACCACTGCAATTCGTGGTAAACTTATCAGTGGCTGAAGACTTACTTATTGAAAGACTGTCTGGCAGATGGGTTTGTCCTGACTGCAAGGAGCCTTTTCACATTGTCAGCAAGCAGCCAAGGGTTGAAGGCATTTGCGATAAGTGTGGCGGAAAGCTTATGCAGCGCGATGATGATAAGCTTGAAGCTATTCAAAACAGACTTCGTGTTTATAATGCACAGACTGAACCGGTATTGGAATATTATTCCGGCAAGGGAGTGTTAAGAAACGTGGATGCTGTTGGAGAAATTAATACTGTGCTTGCAAGGGTTTGTGAAGCGATTGGCGGATAATTGATATGATTGTTCGCAAAAGCGCGCGTGATATAGAAGCAATGAGGGCCGCGGGGAAACTCGTGGCCCGGTGCTTGCGAGAAATAAGCGAATTCATAGTTCCCGGGCAGACTACGACGATGGATGTCGATGTATATGCTGAGAGCCTTGTACACAAATACGGTGTTATAGGTTCTTTCAAGGGTTATCGGGGATATCCTAATACTATATGCGTTGCTGTTAATGAAGAAGTTGTGCATGGGATACCTGGCAACAGGATATTATCCACTGGTGATATAGTTGGACTGGACCTTGGGCTGATAGTTGATGGCTGGCACGCTGACTCGGCGATTACTGTCGCAGTTGGTGGTGAGTGTTTACCTGAAGCTGAGAGACTTATGAAAGTTACTCGTGAAGCCCTTTACAAAGGAATTGAACAGGCCAGACCAGGCAAGAGAATAGGCGATATAGGATACGCTATACAGAGCTATGTGGAAAAACATGGATACTCTGTAGTGAGGGCTCTTGTTGGTCACGGTGTGGGAAAGAGACTTCACGAGGAGCCGAATGTTCCCAATTTTGGTAGACCCAAAACTGATGTCAAACTCGAAGAGGGAATGACACTGGCCATAGAGCCTATGGTTAATATGGGTTCTTATGAAGTGGAGACATTAGCTGACAAGTGGACTGTCGTATCGAAGGATCGGTCGTTGTCCGCGCATTTTGAGCATACCGTTGCAATTAGAAAAAACGGACCGGATATATTGACTATCGATACTCCAGAGGGCGGCTGACAAGATATGAGCAAAGAACAAGCGATACAGATGGAAGGTAGAGTTAGTGAATCTCTGCCTAATGCAACTTTCAGGGTCGATCTCCCTGGAGGCCACAACGTGTTAGCTCACGTTTCAGGCAAAATACGTATGCACTACATAAAGATTCTGCCTGGTGACAGAGTTCTATTAGAACTCAGTCCTTATGATCTTTCCAGAGGCAGAATCGTTTACAGATACAAATAGAATGTAAGGTTTCCAGCGGCTGGTTTCGGTAGGTTTCATCCACCGGGGCGGGAAACTAAGTGTTCTGACCATAAACACAAGGAGATACTGATAAATGAAAGTCAGAGCGTCGGTAAAACCGATGTGTGAGAAGTGCAGGATCATCAAACGGCGCGGAGTCGTTCGTGTCATTTGTAGCCAGTATCCGAAGCACAAACAGAGACAGGGCTGATTTTTAGCTCTGTATGCCGGTGTTTTCCGGCTTATTGCTTAGAACTAGATGGATTGTATAGAAAGGTATAGAGATCCGAGGTTTATTCCCGGATTCTCTAAGGAGGGTTAAGTAGCTTGGCCAGAATCGCAGGTATTGACCTCCCCAGAGACAAGAAGGTCGAATATTCGCTGACTTACATCTACGGCATTGGTTTGACTAGTGCTAAAGATATAGTAAGAAGAGCGGGGGTTAATCCCGACACTCGTATGCGCGACCTAACTGAGGGTGAAGTTTCTGAGATCAGAAAGGTCATTGAAAATGAGTTCACCGTAGAGGGTGATCTCCGTCGTGAAGTGGCGATGAATATTCGTCGCTTGATGGAGATTGGTTGCTATCGTGGAATCAGACACAGACGGGGTATGCCGGTACGTGGACAGAGGACAAAAACCAATGCCCGTATGCGTAAAGGCGCTAGAAGAACCGTCGGAGTCAGACGTAAAAAGTAAGACCATCGGGGTGATAACCATCACCTATGGTTATTTGTTACAGCAATGTCACTGTGTGGCAATTGCTGGTTAGGGCTTTCCAGGAGGCTTGGATTGGTAAGAAAACCTGCCGAACGTACCAAGGCAAAAGAAAAGAGAAATGTGGTGCACGGAGTTGCTCATATCAAGAGCACATTCAATAACACCATCGTTTCTATTAGTGATATGACCGGCGCAGTATTGAGCTGGTCGAGTGCAGGCACCGTGGGGTTCAAGGGAACCAAGAAGAGCACCCCATTTGCTGCACAGCTTGCATCCGAGCGTGCTGCACGCGCTGCCATGGAACATGGTCTGCGTCGTGTGGATGTCTTTGTCAAGGGCCCAGGCTCTGGACGAGAGACTGCTATTCGCTCGCTTCAAGCAGCGGGTTTGGAAGTAATCGTTATAAAGGATTGCACTCCCATCCCGCACAACGGATGCAGAGCACCGAAGAGAAGAAGAGTCTAAGGACTTTTTTACGCATATTTATTTAGCACAATTCGTATGAATTGTACGAAGATATAGCGTTCTTGGGGTTCCGGATTTTCTCCGGACACTTCGAAGGAGACGATAGGGAATATGGCATCAGAGGGTCATCCAGTTTGCAGATTGTGCCGTCGTGAGCAGCAGAAACTGTTCCTTAAGGGCGATAGATGCTACTCTCGGAAATGTAGCGTAGAAAAGCATTCTACGGTTCCGGGTATGCATGGCGCGGGAATGCAGAAAAAGCTTACGGACTACGGTCATCAGCTTCGTGAGAAGCAAAAATTAAAAAGAATGTACGGAATGCGCGAGACGCAGTTCCGTTTATATGTTAAAGAAGCAGTTAGAAGAACAGGCGTTACTGGCGAGAACTTGCTCCAGATCCTGGAAACAAGACTGGACAACATTATTTTCCGCTGCGCGCTTGCAACCTCAAGGGCTCAGGCCAGACAGTTCGTAAATCACGGACATATTATGGTCAATGGGCACAAGGTTGACATCCCTTCTTGTCAGCTCAAGCCTGGGGATGTTGTGGAAGTTCACGAGAACGCCAGGAAAATTGCTCCTCTACTGGCAGCTGTTAGTGCTGCTGGAGGAAAAGGCATTCCGAGTTGGATTCAGTTCGACGGTACTGCCTTAAAGGGTTCGGTGCTGCGTGCACCTTCCCGAGACGAAATCGATACTGACGTTCAGGAATCGTTGATCGTCGAATTCTACTCAAGATAAACGGAGGCAGCAGATTATGGAAATGGTTACTCCGCGCATCCAGGTGCTTGAGGATTCCTCAAGTTACGGGAAGTTCGTTGTTGAACCGTTGGAGCAGGGCTTCGGGTATACCATTGGTAACGCGTTACGTCGTGTGCTGCTGTCCTCGATACCTGGTGCAGCCATTACTTCTCTGAAGATTGATGGTGTTTTGCATGAGTTCTCTACGATCCCGGGAGTGAAAGAAGATACTACCGAGATCATATTGAACCTCCGGGAACTGTATGTCAAGATAAACGGACCGGTTTCATATGATGATGAACCGAAAATCCTGAAGATTGATGTTCACGGGCCTGGAGAGGTTACAGGTGCGGATATTCAGACTCCAGCTGACGTTGAGATCGCTAATCCGGAGGTCCACATCGCTGAACTTAACGATGAGACCGCAAGGTTGCAGATGGAACTCAGCGTTGAATGGGGTAAGGGATATGTGATGCCTGATAAGCAGGAGAGAGTTAAGTCAGTCATCGGAGTTATTCCGGTGGGAGCTGTTTATACTCCTCTGCACAAGGTCAGCTATACAGTAGACCCTACGAGAGTCGGACACAAGACTGACTACGACAGACTTGTTCTTGAAGTTACCAGCAATGGTACAGTAAGGCCGAGTGATGCTGTCAGTGAGGCAGCCAAGATACTTGACTCTCAGCTTAGACTGTTCTTCGATTTTGCGGGTTCTACTCGCGAGAGCGGAGTGCAGTATGGCGCTTTGACAACTGGAAGCCTTGTCGGACCACCCGATTCTCGTATTGAAGAATTGGATTTCTCCGTCAGGACTTACAACTGCCTGAAGAAAGCCAATATTCTAAGTATCAGAGAACTGGCTCAGTTGAGTGAAGTCGACTTGATCAACATCAGGAACTTCGGCAAAAAATCTCTTACGGAAGTTAGAGAGAAGCTGGAGTCATTGGGATTGGCATTTGCTCCTGCAAATGAGCGGGGCGAACTTCGAATCCCACCTGAGGCCAGAGGAAAGACTATTACATCCGTTGAAGATGCGGATTTAGATGATGATATTGATGGTTCCATGGCGGAACTGAAGGCAGAAGACGAAGAATAGTCTTTTGTTGATTGCTCTCACCGGGTGTTGTTGTATTTCTAAACTTCACCTGGGTTTTGCAAGTGGATATTCCGCTGGGAGCTCATTATACCGCGGTTTGTTTAGTGCAGACCGCACTTGAGAATGAATAGTAACGGGGTTTAGAATGCGACATCGTGTTGCTGGTAGAAAATTAGGTTTGCCTTCCGATCAAAGGATGGCATTGTTGCACGGTCTTGTGCGTTCACTGATTGTCTATGAAGGCATCGAGACCACAGAGACCCGTGCAAAAGAAGCCAGGGCAATAGCTGAGAAGCTGATTACATGCGCCAAAGTGGATTCAGTCCACGCAAGGCGTATGGCCCGTAGGATTTTGCCTGCTCCCAAAATGCCTAAGAGCATTCTGAGTGCACACGGAAAATCACAGACTGAGATGCGTAACAAAGTCAAAACTAATGATGCTCTCTACATTCTTTTCAATGTAGTTGCACCTAAGTTTGCTGATAAGCAGAGTGGCTATACACGTATCGTAAAGATCGGTTGCCGAAGAGGCGACGCAGCTCCTATGGCACGGTTGGAGTTGGCGGTTGACTAGTGCGCAACATCAAAGTCGTCATTGAATATGATGGCACGCAATACCAGGGTTATCAATTTCAACCTGGTGTGCCTACAATTCAAGGCGAACTGGAGCGCGTGCTGGCCGGACTGGTCAAAGAACCAGTGACGGTGTATGGTGCCGGTAGAACGGATTCAGGAGTGCATGCCTCAGGGCAGGTAATCAGTTTCCGATCTGACTGCACTATTCCTATTGATAAATTGTGTGTTGCGATGAACTCCAGACTGTCGGATAGTATTTCGGCAGTGTCTGCTGAGGAAGTGGATGATGATTTTCATGCCAGATTCTCAGCAGTGCGGAGGGTATATCGTTATAATATAATGAACACTGAACTTCGCTGCGCCCTGGCATGCCGGTATGCATGGCATGTCAGTAGGCCGCTTGATGAAGCTCTGATGAACAAAGCTGCACAGGCTCTCGTTGGATTGCATGACTTTCGCGGTTTCAGCCGGGGAATGCATGAGACGAAAACGACTGTGCGCAGAGTATACATCGCTGAAGTTAGCAGAACCGGGGATGTAATCGGAGTAGAGATAGCGGCTTCGGGGTTTCTGCGGTCGATGGTGCGTGTAATTATTGGGGTTTTAGTTGAGATCGGTTCCGGATCTAGGCCGGTCGGTGATATTTCTGATATCCTGACTCTTGCTGAGACTGGACATGCCTCAATTACTGCTCCTGCCCAGGGCTTGTGCCTGGTTAGAGTGGATTACTAGCACGTTTGGTTTATGAATAACGCGTGCAAGGGGTAGAGAACTAATGATGAAGACATATGTTGCTAAGCCGGAGACGATGCAGAGAAAATGGTATGTCATCGATGCTGCCGGTATGCCGATCGGCCGAATGGCTGTTGAAGCTGCAAAGATACTCAGAGGCAAGAATAAACCGGAGTTCACACCAAATGAGGACGCTGGTGATTTTGTAATAGTTATCAATGCTGAGAAGAGTGTTCTTACCGGAAAAAATAAACCGGCTGAGCGTCTTTATCGGCACTCCGGGTATCCCGGTGGAATCAAGAGCATCTCCAGGGGCCAGTTGCTGGAAGAGCAGCCTGTGAAGATGGTTATGAAGGTAATTAAGGGCATGTTGCCCCACAACAAACTGGGCGATGCGATGTTCAGGAAACTGAAAGTCAACGTTGGTCCGGATCATGGCCACGAAGCACAGCAGCCCGTGGTACTCAAGTTCGATTAGGTCGTCGGAGGAATACGTTTTGGCACAGACCGTTAAATATTATGGAACTGGTCATCGCAAGAATGCGATAGCAAAAGTTTGGCTGACCCCGGGTGAGGGCAAAGTGACGATCAATGGTCGCACAATGTCCGAGTACGTGGGCAGAAGAGCGCTTGAGATTATGATCCTTGAGCCCTTTGATGTCTCCGGTCTCACCGGTCAGTATGATGTCGAGGCACAATGTCTCGGTGGTGGAATCTGCGGGCAGGCTGGCGCAGTCCGTCATGGTATAAGCAAGGCTATTTTGGGAATCGGACCGGAAATGCGGACCCCTCTCAGAAGACTTGGCTTCCTTACCAGGGACTCGAGAGTCAAAGAGCGGAAAAAATACGGACGCAAGAGAGCTCGAAGAGGATTCCAGTTCTCGAAACGTTGATATTGCTTTGGATGCTTCGGGGGGTATTCTTCCGAAGTATCTATATAGTGTGTTCATTGATAATGTTGCAAGTTGGGCTGCGAAATGCCTGGCTTATGCAGTGTCGCCTCGGAGGTCATTACGACTCCGAGGCTTATCTTCGTACCAAATAAGAGGATCATTATGGACGATATTATTCAACAGATACAACAGTGGGCTACGGAAATGGGAGCTACTCATGCCCGGGTAGTTACTGATAAGAAGTATCTGAAAGCTCATCAGGCTGTGAGGAATTCGTGTCTGTCCAATGCGTGCGGGAAATCAGGGAGATCGTGGACATGTCCTCCATATGTTGGTGAATTGGAAGAACTCGGTGCGAAGATGCTGTCGTATGAGAATGTAGTGGTTGTTCAATATATTGCGACACTGGAGGATTCCTGGGATTTCGAAGGCATGGCAGATGCAGCAAAGAAACATAATGACGTGTTACGCGAGATCCGACGGAAACTGGTTGAGCTAAATATAGAGAATCTGACTCTGGGTTGCGGTGGCTGTGGATTCTGCGAGAAATGCACGTGTCCTGATGACCCCTGCAGGTTCCCGGATGAAGCGTTGGGATCGGTTGAAGGCTATGGACTGGATGTACAAGCCCTGATACATTCGGTTGGATTGCAGTATATCAATGGCGTCAACACTGTATCGTATGTTGGGGCTGTATTTGTATAGCTACGTTTTAGAGTTTGTCTTTTAGACAGGATTGACGAGAATTGCAATATCAACAGGATACCGTTCGTGCTTCGACTAGCTCAGCACGAACGGTATTTCATCCATTGACATTATTCTACTCTAGATAAACTCACCGGACCAAACATACCAGCGAGCAAGTGGGCTGCGCGAGTGCGGTTAGCTGGGCTGTTGGTTACTTCGATCTCCAAGATATGGGTTCCGGATGTGAGATTTGTTAATAGGCATTCGTATGGCTGCCAGGCCATTGAGGCTATTTCCTGACCATCGATACATACTTTGGCTATGTCTTCTACTCTGCCTAACTGCAGTAACCATTCTCCGGGTTGTGGGATCTCTATGCTCTTGCGATAGATTGCTGATCCTGAGTAGGTCGGGTAACCCAATGTTGACCAGTCCTGAAGATTGCCACATTCAATCTCCCCGTTTGATGTTTCCAGGTACGGTGATGACAGATGGCCATATCTGTATTCACATTTGAAGTCACTCATCAGATACATCACTTCATGGATACCGTGTGTGATTCCTGATGTTTCGATACGGATGTTGTTGAGGGTGGGGGTGGAACCACCCAGCAGTGCGTGTCCGATTTCAGCTTTGAGGTCAAAGCAGTCAAAAATGCCTGCGGGTTGTATATCTTTGATCTCGACATCGTTGACATACAGTTTCCAATCACCCGTGATAGCGCTTTGGTCAAAGACTATTTGTGTATCGGATGGTTTGCCCGTAAGGAAGAAGCGGCAGGTGTATATGTAGTGTCCATCTTTTCCGAGAGTGTGGTCGAGTTCTCTATTCATTAAATTGAAACCTGTTGGAATGACGGGGTATGTTATGTTTGCCAGGTCTTGGCTCTCAATGGCGTGCCAGAAATTTAATGGAATGGTGTTCTTGTCGAATTTGCACGTCCAATTGTTAGACTCATCCATTCTGAACGTTGGTTTCGGCTGCGAGGATGGTTTTGTGTTCGGTTGCAGCATCAGACTGCCTTTTTCCGGGATTGAGACTTCAATTCCGTCGAGAAGTCCATTAAATGATTTTTCAGAGCGGTTGAACAGGAACGTTAAAGGCCCGTCGTCGCGCAATCTCTTCAATACGAATACATCCTGAGAACCATTGCCGGTCAATTTCGGGCCAGGAAGATTACAAGCAGAAACTTTGTCAGGTGTTTCCACATAGTGCATTCCCGTAATATCAAGCGTGTGTCCACAATCTTCGGGATCTTTACCGAGGACCCGGGGAATACAACCTACTACATAGACCTTTGGTCCTGATTGGGCGAGTTTTATCAAAGACTCAGCCGCGTTAGGATCAATATAGCGTATGTAAGGCAGGACAATGTGCTTGTAGTCCTCAGGTGTTGTGAGTTTTCCAGCTTTAGATGTCTGTTCAACAAGGGTGATCTCGTCAATGAAGTCAAAGTCTTTTTGATTGCTGAGGAGCAAGTCTACAAGCTCATGTATCGGCTTTTCATCTGCCAGATGGTACCAGTTATAGCTCGGGTCTGCCTGGCAGTAGAGGCTGGTGGATGGATAGAGCATCGCTATCTCGCAGATGTGTTTTCCTCCTGTAAGAGCTTCACACGTTTCGGCTAGATAATTGGTCAGGAGTGGGAAGTGTTTCCATTCGCTGTGATGGTAACTGAGTGATGGTGGAACTTCGTCTTTGCGGGGGCCATCCAGGGAGTAACTGGCTCCGTGCAGCATAAACGCATTGGCACCCATCACCATCTGGAAGTCCAGCATAAATTTCATGTCCCGGAGTCTTGCTTCATCTCCGATAACTGCAAGGGCATCGCTGCCAGCTTGTCTTTTACCGAACAGATGGGCCGCTGAGGAGACTACTTTAACTCCGGTTGCATATGAGGATGCATCAGGCCACGCGCAGGCGGCTCCGAGTGGGTCGCAGCAGGGGACGTGCATCTCCTTGCAGCACCTGAGTTCGTTTGGCCAGTAGACCGAAGTCAGACTGATCCATTCCGTGCGTGTAAGGTGGCCGGTGAACTCGATTTTGTGGTCAGAACACCAGTCAGCCAGCTGCTTTAAGTAGGCAGCAACCATTAATCTATGTTGTGTGAGTCTGTAATGATGGCGAATGGTCGCGCTGCGTTCGTCTATTATCAGAGCCAGATGCGGCATATAAGGGATCAGACTGTATCCGTGCTCCGATTCAAACTCCCGCGCAAATGCCGGAGTCCAGGGGTGTGTCATACCACCGGGGCTTGGTTCGTCAGTGAATGATGTATCGATTACATTACCAAAGAGTTCGGAATAACGCTGGTAATATGGTTCATAACCGAACTTAATAAATCTCCATATAGTCTCGGGATTCAAGATATCCGGAGCATTGTTGGGTGTGGGTTTTACAATCGCGGCTATTATTGTATATTCACCCGGGGTATCCGGAGTCCAGATTACTGCGTGTTTGTTATCGTTAAATGATGTCCTCCAGTGAGGATTGCCTACAAAGTTGATCTGAGGAGAATATGCTGCATGGCTTATGGCTCTCGGTCCCCACTCCTGACGACGTGTCCCGCAGGAGTTAGAGATGTCCGTGATCTTTCCACTTTCAGATACAGCCCAGGCTCCCATGAACATCCCGGAATCAAAATCTGCCTCAAATGGCCCATAGCCTGTGTGTTTGCTCTGATAGAACTCCAGAGAACCTGCAATCAACGCCGGATCGCTCCAGACCACTCTCCCTCCGGCATGACCGCTGGGGAAATAGTCTTCATCCCAGATACAGTATTTTAGGCCATTGGCTTTGCATTCACCAAGGATGGCATCCACAGCATCCCACCAACCATCAGACATAAAAGGAGTCAAAAGCCCAGCCCGGGCATGCCCTGCAATTGTTTGATAACCAGCCTCCGCCATACCTCGAGTCTGGCTTGCGACCTCTGTGGGAACTAGTCTGTGATTTAAGAAAAACTGGATGCTTACTGGGTTCATAATGGCTCCAATCTAGTTAATAATTCTTCTGTAGTATTTCCATGCAACGAAGGCGGTTTCCTTCAATGGGAAATGAAAGAGTAGGGGACAGTAAAGCAGATGAGTGATTTTACTGCTGATTCAGAAATCGGATACACAAGGAATATATTTTCCTGTTGTGTAACAAAAATCTACCAAACATCGTCATATTGCATGGTATACTTCAATATGTGAATTGCTGAAAGGAGGTAGTAAATCAATTTATTCATCTGGACAATCTGTGTTATTCGTAGATGTAAAACTTTTGTTATGAGCTAAAGCGAAATGTCGAATAGAACGGGTGAATCAAGAGGCTCACATTGTTCAGTTAGCATAGCCTTGGCCGGGCTGTGGCTTGCGGTAGTTTAGCGTGCTGCGAACAATGTGGTGTATTACCAATACTCCAAATAATATGGCAAAGGATGGGTATACTCTTGGTTATTACAAATGACACTAATAAGCGAACTCTGTTTGTGACTAAAATGTGTACGGGGGGGGTAGAAACCGTAACCTTGCACGAGTTGTTTGGACAAGTCTGTCTGTATTTCTGTTGATGACTGTATGTTTATACTGTACTGCTTCAGACTGGAGAACAACTCCTACGTCAAGCACTGAATCTAACATCAACCACACTGTCAGCACCTCAGGTATTGTAAAATGGCTTGGGGTTGCATTATTGACAGCTACGGCGTCTGATGTAGATTATTACTCCAATGATAACTGGTCTACATACAGCACAAGTAAAGATACTCTTACTTACTCATGGAATACAGGAGGTATGGGAACTCCTGGAAACCCCACCGGATTTTACACCGGTGTCCCCAACATACAAAATCCTGGCGAATATACTATTACCTCTATAGTTACCGATACAGGTACCGTTGTAAGCCCAAATACAGGAAATAGGCACGAAGGACCACACAGTGCAACAGCAACTTGTGTTGTAGTCCGTGCTGATGTGTATACAAGCCTCTCTGATACAGGACAAAGTAATGATCCGGAAAACACTTTACCGGGGAAGACAATTACCATATTTCCTGATAATCCCACCTTGCTTGCAGTACCTATCAGTTATACACCTAATTCCTCACTTTTAGATGGATGTGTGGTCCGGTTACTTGGGAGCGGTGGTATCAGAGTATGGGCAGATGAGAATCGTAACGTCCCAATTCAAATTACTGGAATGCCACCTAGTGGTGATGGTTCCAATACATGGACTATTAATTCCTCCGGTGGCTCCACTATGCCAGGAACCGTTTATGTGGAAGGTTCAGCCACTGGTTCAGCCACGCTTGAATTAGTATTCTACAGGGTAATGAGCGGCACCGAATACGAGATTACTCGCGATGCTGTTAAGTTTACGATTGTGGATAATACTCCTCCAACAATCAGCATTGCAAAACCCGCTGTTGATTATGAATATGTAACTGGGACAGCTTTCATCAAAGCCTATATAACCGATACATCGGGCATTTCTACTGCAAAAGTATATGTCGATGGGACATATAAAGGCAATATGACCTATGAAAACGATTACTGGAGATATGACTGGAATACCACGGGTACAACAAAAGGCAATCACACAATCAGAATAGATGCCCAGGATGCCTCGACATCGCACAATCAATCAAGCGCAACTCGATATGTCTATTGTCACCCGGTAGTTTCTCTGGATCAGATATCATTCCAGGATGATCACACACTCTGGGAACCTGACGCCGACATTGAGATACAGGAACCACAATGGGCAGTCACTGGTCCAATAAGAAGACCATTTGCATACACTGTAGGAAGCCAGATGACAGCGAACGTAAAGCTTATATCGGATGATGTGAATGGTTCTGCAAATATACGATATACAGTAAATGGCTCTTGGAAGAAAACCGGTGGAACTGTTGTAGATACTTATTCTGCAGATATAAATACAAGCGGAAGTTTTCCTTGTTGGTTGGCACACTATCCGACAGCCCTGGATAAGGTAATGGATTATACAATGGACCAAAGCTACTCAATCTATGTGAGGAAGAGTAGCAATAGCGATTGGTGCAACGCCGGTTCTGCCAATGTCACACATCCACAGGTGTATTTAACATTTGGTGAACCGATTGGACCTTGGGGTACGCCAATAACACCAAGAGCATGTTGGTATAATGTCTTGAAGTATGCGTGCGAGTGGATGGAAGAGAGCGGATATCCCAATACAGATGCTGGTCAGTTGAATGCAAGGAAAAGGCTTGCTTATAAAGGATATTGGAGTAGTGGAAAATACTATTCTAGTTCTTCCCATTGCTTGATAGGAGATAGCATTTTTTGGATGAGTGGTTTCCTCGATGATAATTGGGCTGATTGCCGAGATATGTCGGCCTTTTGGGTAAAACTGTGTAATAGTGTCGGTTTGGATGCTAGAGTAAGACGCATAGATGAGGCATCTGAGCCTGATGAGTTTCTAACCAAGTCTATTAGTCTTATTGGTAATCAGGGATGGGGTCCTCTCACTTGGAATTTTCATCAAGTTGGAGATAATTCAACCGTTTTCGACCCTTGCATTCAATTGGACTATGGCAATGCGCGTGTGGCACAAGATGAAGATATCAACGTTGAATACAAGAACAGTTTGTATGATAGCGGTGATTGGAATTTGCAGAATGCATTTTCACTTACGGAGGTATATTAGAATGTACTCAAATACTAAAATGTTCTTTATGACATTAAGAACGCTTCTGTTTGGAGTCGCATTTTGCGTACTGCTCTTGCTTCCTACCTTGCTGCTGGCCAGTGATGCTGTCGTATCATCGGAGGCTATTAACACTTTGATCATTGGAGAAAACGATTTACCACCTGATTTAATGTTGGCGAATTACACATCTAGTTTATATTATATGCCGTTAAGAACAGAACTAGATGCTTGTTCAGCAGGATTTGCGGAAAGATGGCTGAGTCCACTTAGTGGCCGTAGTGGAACAATTCCTACTGCGCATCATAGTGTTGAAATCACAATATGTCTTTTTGACTCTAGCAATGAAGCTTTGAAATACACCAGAAAGGTGGCTATGAACAATGCAATAGTACCACCTGAAATTAGTGGACAACCACTAATAAATCAATTTGCTGATTATGCATGGTGTCAAGGTAATGCGACGCAATTGGATAAAGATAGGTCGATCGTTATGACATTTGTTCGATCAAATGTCTTTGTATTACTTCATGTTACTAATAAAGATGGTGTAGACCAAGACATGTTTTATGCACTTGCAACCAGAATTGGCGATAAAATCGATATGGCTAGAACTGGAAGACCTTATCCACCAACTGTTCTACCACCATCGGTTAAAGATATGAAAATAGGTATTGAAGATGCTTGGAACCTTAGACGTGTAGCAAAAGCTCAGGGTAAAACGACCAATGTGGCCCTAAAGATCGGTAAGAGTACCCCTCGCACATTGATTAGCAGGAAGATAGCGTCAGGTAATTACCTTGTGCCTCTATCTTATCTTGCCGGAATAATGGGTACAGAATCTAAGCCCAAAATTTCAGGTCAAAGTGTGTTCGCAAATATCGCAGGCAGGAATGTGGTATTCACTAAAGGTAGTTCAAAAGTAAAAGTCGATGGTAAAACTGTCGATATAGGAGCAAGAGTTGAGTTACGGAACAATCAGGCATTTGTTCCGCTTTCTTTCCTTGAAAAAGGATTGGGAAAACGAATTGCCTGGGGCAAAACAGGAAAAGGCGGTAAAATGCTCATGGCGAAAGTGCAGTAGTAAAGGGATATCTAGGAGAGGTATCCAACTATAGAAACCGATGCTGGTAGGAATTGATTTAAATTCCTACCAGCAACGGTTTCTATAGTTGGCTTTACAATTTTTACATATCCTGCTACGCCCAGTTTGCTTTAGCATTCTCATCTAATGTAGCCAGCGGGTCTACTAGCAACGCATTTACCAGGAACTTTCTCATTCCACAAGACTTGATTATTCGCACTGCTGCAGGTCCTACTTGTGCTATGGTCATAATACCTGCGTCAATGAATGGTTGATCGAACTTGTCGTAGTCTCGGCCGGTGCCCCATTTGTGGAGTCTGGTGTTGTGGAGGGTGACTGGTTCTCCGTTGTGACCTGTGATGGTTATATCCATTGCTTCCTGCTGCAAGACGATCGGGGCGTCGGAGAGTTCCTCTGCGTGGTGGATGCTGGTGTTGGAGTGCAGCATTGCACCAAGCATGACTATTTTTCCACCGATGGATGCTATTTTGTCGAATGGAGTCAGGGCTCCGCACGGTCCTGGAGCATTTTCGTGTCCGTCGGTTATCCATTTTGCCAGGCGTCCGAATGCTGTGACGGAATGCGTAGGGTGGAGGCTTCGGATGCCTCCTGGTCTGGTTCTGGAAGTTTCGGGTATGACACCGATGCAATTGACACACTGAGATGTCCGGACATCGAATACCGGCGGGTTATCTTTGTTATACTCTGCACCAAAGGTGAATGCGGGGAAGACTGCGGTTCCGGATTCTCCAACACTTTTAATGATTGCTTCGACTACTGTGCTTGCTCCACCATCGACGTGTCCGAGTGAGGAGAGTGACGAGTGGAGGATTATGCAGTCTCCTTCGTTAATACCGGCGTTTCGAAGTCCGTCTACTAATTCCTGTAAGTTCAAGTTATTGCTCCGTTATGAGTCGATTATTGTTTGTAATGGCAATAATGTCGTCCTGAATGCAGGGATGGCAGGCTGGAAGCCCGCACCACAATTCTGAAAGCAGATTCTTCACTGCGTTCAGAATGACATAGTTGTTCAGGATGACAGAAGTTATGACCTGGCGAACTCTCGGTCTGGGGTGGGGAAGACTGGGAGGTAGTCTCTCCACTCCTCATTTTCAGTAGCTGTTACAAACTTTGTAAGGCTTATGAACGGCACGTATCTTGGTTTGCGCGGTAGCGTCTTTGGGTGCATTCCGGACTGTGCGGAGCTCTTTCCGCCTTTTTTAGAGTTGCACTTCCGGCAGCAGCACACAAGGTTCTCCCAGCTGGTTGGGCCGTGGCTGTGTTTAGGGACGATGTGGTCGACTGTCAGGTCAACTCCGCTGTATCCGCAGTACTGGCAGGTGTAATTGTCCCTTGCCAGTATACTTTTGCGTGATAGTTTGAGCTGAGGTCTTGGCCTGCGCACGTAATTGGTCAGCCGTATTACGGATGGCGATCTGTATGAATGCGATTTGGAGTGTAAGGAGAGATGCCTTTCGTGAATGACCTCTACTTTACCGCGCAGGACCAAATTTATCGCACGCCTGACGTTGCAGATATTCAGCGGCTCGTAGTCGCTGTTCAGAACAAGAACCTCATAACCCATCTGTGGCATACCCCCGATACACTGTCGCAGATACAAAAAAAGCCCACCACACATAGGGCGTGGCGGGCTTAGACGACAATACGGCACTGGCAGAGCTGTTGGAACTCCAACACTCTGAGCGCCCGCTCCCTCATGGCTTTTAGAACAAATAAACATCTACTAAAAATAAAACGCAATATATCCACCCTGATTAAACAGTTGATGTGCTTTGATTTATTTATCAGTACACTATTACGGAAATGAGATTTCCTATATTTATTTTATCAACCCATTTTTTATGTGTCAAACCTGCATTTTTGCTAGAAGCGAGAGGTGCTGTTGAGGGAGGAATTGTATAGCTTCATGGCTAAGCTGGATTGAACAATGACTTCATAAAGGCAGGGTTCAAATATGGACACACAATCAGCGCTGGAGACGTATGGGCGGATATCGTCCGAGATGTACAGATTGGAATGTATCAGTTCTCTTCTGGGTTGGGACCAGCAGGTTTATATGCCGGAAGGTGGGGCAGAGGACCGGGCTTTGCAGGAGGAACTAATCCAGACTTTGCATCATCGCCTCGCTACTTCAGATGAATTGTGGCAATCAGTGGACTATCTTCATGAAAGAATGGATGAACTGACTGAAGAGGACACAGTCAACATCCGTGAGACCCGCCGGAACCTTGAGAGGCAGCGAAAACTGCCTGAGGCGTTCGTAGCGGAGTGTGCCCGGACGTTTGCTGAAGGTTACAATGTATGGGTCAAGGCCAGGCCAGCCAATGACTTTGAAGCAGTCAAGGACGTATTGAGTCGGATTATCGAGCTTTCCCGCAAAGAGGCAGATATTGTTGGTTATGTAGGGCATCCCTATGATGCCTTGATCGATAAGTTTGAGCCTTATGGGACTATCGGTTTCATAAAACCACTGTTGAGCGATCTGGGAAATGAGCTTTCAAAGCTGGTGGGGCCTATTTCTGAAAAGTTTGGGTCTGTTAAGCCGATAAGCGGCAGTTTTCCGAAAGCCGATCAGGAAAAGCTTATTCGAAAAATAGTTACAGATATGGGATACAGCTTTGAAACCGGCAGGATCGACAATACGGCTCATCCGTTTATGACAAACATCGGCCGGAGAGATTTTCGGATTACTACTCATTATGATGAAACGGACTATAAGAAAGCCCTGTACAGCTCTATTCACGAGACTGGGCACGCATTGTATGAGCTGGGTTTTGCCTATGAAAATGCCGGCAAACCGATGGGCATGGCTGTTTCGATGGGTATCCATGAGTCGCAGTCAAGGCTGTGGGAAAACATAGTAGGGCGGAGCCATGAGTTCTGCAGTTACCTCTCGGAATTGCTTAAGGACAGCTGGGGTGCGCCGGAAAACCTGTGGGAACAAGTGAACCAGGTAAAACCGGGACTGATAAGGATAGATGCCGATGAGGTGACTTATTCTCTGCATGTAGTGATCAGGATGCTGCTGGAAGAGGCGCTAATGACAGGTGAGCTCTCTGTAGATGACTTGCCGTCTGCCTGGAACGATATGTATAAGAAATATCTGGGAGTAAGCTCGGATACCGACAAAGATGGTGTCATGCAGGATGTGCACTGGTATTCGGGAGCGATCGGATATTTCCCATCATATGCGCTGGGAAATCTCTATAATTCTGCTATGTATGAGAAAGTCTCCAGTGAGAATTCGGATCTATCTGCGCAGATAAGTAGAGGTGAGTTCGGCCCGTTGTTGAACTGGCTTGGGGAGAATGTTCACAGGCACGGAATGCGCTATAATGCCCGAGATTTGATAACGCATATAACCGGAAAAGATTTGAGCACAGGACCGTTCTTGAAATATGTGAAGGCTAAGTTTGGGGTTTAGTGGGATAACTGCTGGAGAAGAAAAACATGGTGCCGAAGAGAAGAGTCGAACTTCCACACTCTTGCGAGTACATGGTCCTGAACCATGCGCGTCTGCCATTCCGCCACTTCGGCACTGTGGTCAAGCATTATTATAATGGGGGATTGGGTGCTTTGTCAATAGCCGGTTTATCGAATTCCTGATCATATTGGGAGTTGATGCGATCTAACCCGCATTATTCATGATTGACTCAGCTTTTGTCTCTACTGCCAGCCAAAAGTGAAGCTTGGTGAATAATGCGGGTTAATTGTTGACATATGGCTGCCTCTGGGAGATAATTGCAGCCAGCATTGAAGTGAAAAACTATAGATATTCAAGCAACACATATAGAGGTAATCGTATTGGAAAAACGTTTGATTGAAACTATTGATTGTACTACTGAGTTTATCGGTGATCGTTTTTTTAGCAGTCATCCCACCAGTATTAAGGAATCTTCTGCGGGAATTTATCGAGAAGCAGCGAGTGAACCACTTGCCAGGTTTGGATATAAATTTACCATAAATGACCTAAGCAAACCGCATCTCCTTGTTATATACATTCCGGATGACAAGCGTCGCAATATGACTATTGCAGATGGTATAGGATATGACTTGAATACTGGAGTGCTTACCGGTGGCGCTCAACCAATTACCGGGAATATGCTCAAGTTGGAGTATGTGTTCTGGTCTCGTCTTCCTGAGTGGTCGATTGTGTTTATGACTTACGGGCGAAATGAACCGGCTGCAGTTTCTAAAGTGGAGATATATGAGCTGGATTCACTTCCCGAGGGTAGAATTCCAACTGAACCGTCCGGGTTGCAGTTGCGTGAGATTGGTACGCAGTATGAAGATCCCTGTGGGAATCTTGGCAGTGAAGGCGCGATGGACATAGAGACCTGGGTTGATCGGGCTGTAGCATACCTGAGTTCTACGGGTCAGAACCTTTTGGTTTATCCTCTTTCGTGGTATCACGGACCGATGTTCCCGTCGCAGAATGAACCATCAGATGGATTGGGAATCAAGATCGATTCAGACCGGCTTGTATATGGCTGGTACACCACTCAACCTGATGACTGGTATAAAAACCTCCTGACCAAACTTGGAGACAAGGGGATAGGCTTTGTCGGTTCGTTGACTCTGATGAGATTGGGCAGTCTTATGGCACAGATGAATCTGGATGAAGAATCTGTAAAGGGTGGGGCAGAGACGATTAACAATGTTCTATCTGATGGACAGATTCAACCTGGAACCATGGACTGGACACCGATATATAATGCCAAAAACTATCCTGCAATCCTTGAAAAAGGAAAAGGTGAAGATGGTACTCCTCCTTTTATCGAAGGACATGCTTTTGCATATGGAGAAAAGACAGGAGCTACCAGTTCGTGTCCATGTGGTCCGATATTCAATCCGTTGCATCCTAAGGTCCAGGAAGCCATAATCCGCTTTGCGCGTGAGATTGCTGCCAGATATGGGTCTTACGGAGCGTTTCGCGGGATTGCATTCAATATGTACAAGACCTGTATGCCTTGGTTTGGATCCCTCAAGTCCGGATATGATGATTACACAGTCGGTAAGTTTGAGGAAGAAACGGGAATAACTGTTCCGGTAGAAAAAACAGATCCTGAGCGTTTCAGCAAGCGATATGAATACCTTACACAGGTATGCAGAAAAGCGTGGATAGACTGGAGATGCTTGCGGATACGTGATCTCATTCGAGCAGTCAGAGATGCAATGCACCTGGAGCGGGCTGACCTGACTGTCAATGTGACTCTGTGGCAGGAGACATTTATGCCTCAGACACTGGGTGGTCCCAGTCCGGCAACTCAGTTATTTGCCAGAGACTATGCAAAGAACCTTTATGCAGAGGCCGGGATTGACATTGATCTTTTCGCTGATGAGAACTGCATTGAGGTAGGAATGGAGATGGGGAACTCGCGGGACCGGGGAGGTCACGGAGCCGACCCTAATATAGGCTCCGAAGCTCCTCTTTATCAGCGAACACCATATAGAGACCAGGATTATCTAGACGCTGTTACATTGAGATCACTTGAAAGCGTCAAGGATGCATCTGCGTTTTTGTTTGACTGCTGGGTAGAAGTCTGGGGAGATCACCGGTGGTGTAATATCGAAGGAGATCCACGATTCAAGCAGACTCCCACAGGCGGAACCTTTTTAATGAAGACCATTCGGGAGGATGATGGGTACTGGTGGAAACCCGGGTTAATGATAACTCCTCATTTCTTCCTGGGAGATCACTATCTGGAATCATTTGCTCATGCAGTTGCAGAGTTTGATGCAATGCGCATAGCAAGAGGAGGTCTGTTCCTGGATAGAGCTCATGGTGATCTGATGAGGAAGTTCTCAGCGGGCTATTCAGTATTACCGAAAGTGCCATTTGAGACTGTTGGCACTTCAACCGATCCTGTTGCAGTTCGACAAAAAATGGTAGATGGAAATCTATATTTCTATGCAGTTAACCGGGAGTATTATTCTGTGGATGTGAGTATTCAACTCTCTGAAGAGTCCAAAGTCAAAGACTTGGTTTCTGGCGAAGTGATGGATACTGGTGAAGTGAAATTGATGCTTGGTGCATATGAGATAAGGAGTTTCTCATCGGTAGATTCGATAACGATCACGGAGTGCTCTGCAAAGGTTCCAGATGAGATTTGCAGCGCTATGATCAGTGAAGCTGAAACAGCACTCACTAGTATTGCTAAAGTCCGCGAACTTGGGAAAGATGTTCCAGGGATGGATGAAATTGAAGCAGGTCTGCAGAATGCAATCTGCAGCAAACGCCTTGCCTGGATACGCAGAGCTGTGGGCGGATATGTAGTGAACAAATGCAAGGAAGTAGCATCCAGCGCTTCTTGAATTATCCCGCATTATTCGTGATTGATTCAGCTTTTGTCTATACTGCCAGCCAAAAGCGAAGCTTGGTGAATAATGCGGGTTATTATATAGAATGTCTGAAGGAATGGTATTGGTAAAGGTAGAACCATACCAAAGGTCTTTTATAAGAGCCCTATATGATATCGGAGGAATATATTCGATGAGTCTCCAAACAAAAAAAACAGCGGGCGATACCGATTGGTTCGTCCATGATCGGTTCGGAATGTTCATACACTGGGGGCTGTATGCTCAGCCTGCCAGGCATGAGTGGATCAAACAGATGGAAGAAATTCCTGATGCTGTGTATGATATGTATTTCAGGCACTTCGATCCTGATTTGTATGATCCTGAAATTTGGGCGAAAGCTGCAGCGGATGCTGGAATGAAGTATTTCGTTGTGACTACAAAACATCACGAAGGCTTCTGTATGTGGGATTCAGCTCTCACAGATTATAAATCCACCAATACACCTTGCGGGAAAGACCTGATCCGGCCTATGGTGGATGCATTTCGTGGGCAAGGACTGCGAGCTGGTCTGTATCATTCATTGATCGACTGGCATCATCCTGATTATATCATCGATGACCTGCATTCAATGCGCAACAACCCGGATCGCGCGAAGATGAATGAACCTCGCGACCAGAAGAGATACATCGAGTATCTGCACGGTCAGGTTGAAGAACTGCTGACCAAATATGGCAAGATCGATGTCATGTGGTTCGACTTCAGCTATCCCTCTCACAAGAATCCTGATGGCACAGATTATATCGGCAAGGGGCACGAAGACTGGGACGCAGACAGACTGGTCGATATGATTCGCAGACTCAATCCTGGTATCATTCTTGACGACCGTTTGGACCTGCCGAACAGGGACGATTCGTGGGATATCAAGACTCCTGAGCAGTTCCAGGCAAGGGAATGGGTTAAAGTCAATGGCCAGCCGGTTGTTTGGGAAGCCTGTCAGACATTCTCTGGTGCCTGGGGATATCACAGGGATGAAGAGACCTGGAAGAGTATGGACCAACTTATTCAAATGCTGGTAGATACTGTCAGCAAAGGTGGAAACCTGCTTCTGAACGTTGGACCTACCGGCCGGGGCGAGTTCGATGAAAGGGCACTAAGCCGACTGCAGGGAATGGGTGAGTGGATGAAGAGACACAACCGCTCAATCTACGGTTGTACCCAGGCCCCTGAAGAGTTCAAAGCCCCACAGGATTGCAGACTTACATACAATCCTGTCACCAACAGAATGTATGTCCATGTGTTTGCATGGCCGTTCGTTCATTTGCATCTTGATGGTTTTGCAGGCAAGGTCGAGTACGCTCAGTTACTGAACGATGCATCTGAGATCAAGATGAGCGGATTACTTGAGTGGCAGCAGGTAGTCGAAGGCAAGCCTTCAGATGATGTCCTGACACTGACTTTACCAGTCAAGAAACCCAATGTTACGGTACCTGTAATCGAATTGTTCATGAAATAGAGCATTGTGATGCAGGCATCCTGTCTGCAAAATAGAAAATAAACTGGGAGCACTTTATGTGCTCCCTTTCTTGTTATTTGTTATAGTCCTTGTCAATGGAGGATACACATGAAAACGTTATTATTTTTTGATGATTGGTTGATTCAGGAACAGCGGGGATTGACCCGCAAGTTTTTTCAGGCGGAGCCTTACCCCGGTTTTGAACCCTATTATGATCCCACTCTTCAGCACTCATTTTGTCATCCAATAGTTCGTAAGAACCCTGAGACAGGTCGCTATACTATGTGGGCCAGCGGGTCTGTTGATATATCCAAAGGTGATGAAGGGTTCTCTCTTTGTATATATGATTCTGAGGATGGACTGGACTTTAAACCAGTGCAATTATCTAAACGGGTAGACAGGCTGGCTTCGGATCAGGCGCCACATGCTGTTTTCAGCGGGCGCTGGAGTTCGGCTGGTTCTTCATTGTTCTATGATGAGCGTGAAACGGATCCTGCTAAACGTTACAAGGTTGCTTATTCAGAGATTGCAGGAGCGCATTTGGTAGATGATGATGTCAACAAGGTGGCTTACTCTTCGGATGGAATTCACTGGACTATAGATGATCAGGCATTGTGGAGAAAGAATGTCACTGACACTTTCTACAGCATTATTTTCAATCCGTATACTGAGAAATATCAGTTTACCGGCAGACCGATCTGGGGTGATCGTCGTATAACGCTTTATCAGACTCAAGACTGGCACAATTGGGAGAAACCTCTGGTTGTGGTATCACCGGATCCGATGGACCCACCTTGTGTTGAGTTCTATGGTATGCCTCAGTTTTGCTATGAAGGGTATTTCCTGGGCTATTTGTGGCGAATGCACGCTGCTTATGATGATTATGGCCTTGCTGTGCGTATGAAGGGGCGGGTGGATTCAGAGCTGGTTTACAGTATCAATGGTATTAACTGGAACCGGACCAACAGGGAGTCGTTCCTGCCTGACATGGGGATAGGTTCGAGAGGATTCCTTGGCGAATATCCGAGTTGTCTGATGGATGATGGGGACTGGTTGAGGGTATATTGCACGTCATACATCGGTGAACACGATGAAGTTATGGAAGCCGGCAAACAGATATCCTATCTGACAGCATATCGATATCGTAAAGACGGATTTTGTGCGCTGCAGACGCATTCAGAGAAGGGATTTATGGTGCTTCGTCCGATGGTAGCAAAGGGCGGGGTAATAACGATCAATACTCAGACAACGATGTGTGGCGGTGTAAGAGCAGAATTGCGAATGGTCCCGGATAATACTCCAATTCCAGGCTTTGAGATGGAGAACTCTATTCCAATAGTTGGGGATTCAACCAATGCTGTCCTGAAGTGGAAGAACCGGGAATCGATCAATGTTCTAGCCGGACAGCCATTCAGACTGGTCCTGGAACTTGATCAAGCCAGAGTTTTTGCAGTGCGTATGGATGCGAATTATGTGTTTGCAAGTATTGAGCAGACCAATCTATTCGGGGATTATACTATGGAGCATGCAAAAATGCCGCTGCCATGGTTTACACATGGCAGGAATGATGATTATCCAAAATAGCATGATGTGCCTCTGCTGAATACAGGTAAAGAGGCTTGTAAATGTTTCCTATTAATATGTGATTTATGGTTTATATGTCTGCAAATCACGGTAGGATTACGTTATCCTTTAGTGGGGGTGGTTATCATGCCCAAAGATCCTGTGTGTGGACATTATGTCGACAAGAGTACTCCATATAAGCAGGAACATGATGGTGAGACCTATTACTTCTGCTGCCTTGACTGTATGGAAGAATATGAATATGGAGTTGAGACAATGGATGAAGTAGGAGATGAATCGATTGATGTGATCGAGAGATAAGTTGCTACTTCAATATTTGTGGGCTAAATCGGGACTCTCAAAGGTTGCAGCCTCTGGGAGTCCGTTTTTATTGGTGGTATAATCAATTTATGGAAACTAGACTGGAACACGATCTACTTGGTCAACTGAATGTACCTGCTGAAGCATACTATGGCATACACGCTCTCAGATCATCAAGGAGTTTTCACCTGTTGGGATTACCAATACATCCTGGTCTGATCCGCGCTCTTGCTGATGTTAAGTATGCTTGTGCTGAAGCGAATAAACTGACGGGATATTTAGATGATCAGCTGGCTGAAGCGATACAGAGTGCATGCAAGCGTGTAGCTTCCGGGGAGCTTAACTCTGAGTTCATTACGGATGCATTGCAGGGTGGGGCGGGTACTTCCGCCAATATGAATGCCAATGAAGTCATAGCCAACGCAGCACTGGAGATTCTGGGACATGCCAAAGGGGATTATGTTGTAGTCCATCCGTTGGATCATGTAAATTTGTCACAGTCTACCAATGATGTCTTTCCAACTGCTGTCAGGCTGGCTGCCATACGTTTACTTGTGCCTGCCAGTGAAGCTATGGCACGCTTGCAGGCAGCGTTTCAAGCCAAGGAATCTGAGTTTGCAGGGGTGCTTAAAGTAGGGCGGACTGAGATGCAGGACGCTGTTCCTGTGACTCTCGGACAGGAGTTCTCGGCATGGGCTCAGGCGGTCCAGAGGGACTGGTGGAGGCTTTATAAGGTTGAGGAACGGCTGCGCCAGGTGAACCTTGGGGGAACTGCTGTTGGCACTGGTCTCAATGCAGATAAAGAGTATGTCTATCTAGTCGTAAACTGTCTCAGGGATTATACTGGCATAAATATTTCTCGTGCTGAGAATATGATTGATGTAACTCAGAACTGCGATGTTTTTGTGGAAGTATCGGGAATGATCAAGGCTGCCGCTGTGAACCTTCACAAGATTGCTTCCGACCTCAGGCTTTTGAGCAGTGGCCCAAGAGCGGGTTTTGGGGAAATATCTCTGCCATCATTGCAAGCAGGGAGTTCCATTATGCCGGGTAAGGTGAACCCTACAGCCACAGAGGCAGTCAGCCAGGCTGCTTTCCAGATCATGGCGAATGACCATGCGATATCTCTGTGTGCGATGAGTGGGCAGCTGGAGCTGAATGCATTCTTGCCGCTGTTAGCACATAACCTGTTCCAGTCGCTGGAACTACTTACGGGGGCAGCCGACCTGTTGAATGAGGACTGTGTAGCAGGTATTACAGCAAATATAGACAATTGCTCCAGGCACATAGAAGACAGCTTTGCGCTGTTGACAGCCCTCAGCCCCTATGTTGGTTATGAAAAAGCTTCTCAGATGGCTTTAGAAGCGCATGAAACGGGTAAAACTATAAGGCAGATAGCAACGGAGTCCGGGGACTTCTCTGTAGAGCAGCTGACCCGGATAATGGACCCGATTGAAATGACAAGACCTGGAATAGCAGGGCTTGAAGAGGAGTAAACAAACTCGATGTCCGATATGAACCAGACCCCAAAGGGTGAAAGAGTCCACATATCTATTTTTGGCAGGAGAAACTCCGGCAAATCCAGCTTGATAAATGCTCTTACAAACCAGCAGTTGGCGATCGTATCGGATGTTGCAGGGACAACTACGGATCCGGTTTCCAAAGCGATGGAGTTACTGCCTATTGGCCCTGTAGTGGTTACTGATACTGCGGGTATAGATGATGTCGGGGAACTCGGACAGATGCGCGTAGAGAAGACGCTGAGGGTCCTGGAGAGCACTGACGTAGCCGTTCTGATGGTCGAGAGCTGCAGTCAACCCGGGCAATGGGAAGAGGACATAGTAAGTCGGATCAAGGAAAGAAATCTGCCGTTGATTGTGTGCGCTGGAAAGACCGACCTTTGCCCGGACTTCTCCCATATCAAATCATGGGCAAACCGGCATAGTGTGGTCTTTTTGGCTGTCAGCTCAATGGATGGCAGTGGAATCGTTGAGCTGAAGAATACGCTTGGTCAAATTGCTCCAGTATCTCTAGAAGAATCTGCACTTATTGGGGATTTGTTGAGTGGGGGAGACGTTGTTGTTTTGGTTGTGCCAATTGATAAAGCCGCTCCCAAAGGCAGATTGATCCTGCCTCAGGTCATGACCATACGAGATATTCTGGACCACGATGCCATTGCTGTGACAGTTAAAGAGCGCGAGCTTCGGTCGTGTCTCGATGGATTGGGAAAACCACCGAAGCTGGTTGTAACTGATTCCCAGGCTTTCCTTAAAGTTGATGCTGATACTCCCAAAGGCACGATGATGACGAGTTTCTCAATCCTTATGGCAAGATATCGGGGGGATTTGGCGTCATTTGCAGCTGGTGCTATGGCACTGGATGATTTAAGACCCGGGGATAAGGTTTTGATGTCGGAAAGCTGCACTCATCACCAGCAGGCGGATGATATTGGCAGAGTGCAGATTCCAAGATGGCTGCGGCAGGCGGTCGGTGGAGAATTGGACTTTACATTTGCATCCGGCAGAGATTTTCCAACTGATGTGGCTGATTATAAGTTGATTGTCCAGTGCGGCGGGTGCATGGTAAACCGGCGGGAGATGCTGTATCGGCAGAGAGTTGCCCAGGCTGCCGGAGTGCCTATGACAAATTACGGGGTTATATTAGCCAAGGTCCATGGTATTTTAGAGAGAGCACTGGAACCATTCCCGATGATCAACATAGCTCCTCGCACAGCCCGTAAAACGCCCAGGGTTAAGCTGCAGCGTTTGGGAGGATAAATCATGAGACCTGACGCCTTAATATTGCACGATGGATTCAAAGCCATTTTCGACAATTTGGATATTGTTGAAGCGGAAAGGTTTATCACCTTGATACGACGAGAAAATTTCGATTATACCGAATGGCGTAAGGATCTATGGGAAGATCTATCTGTAGAAGAATTGTCGGCAAAGGCTACGGAATATGTTCGACGAAAGAGTGACTAAGGGAGATTGTGTAGCCTGCATTTTGCATGTCCTTTACGTCATATAGGTCCTATTAGTCCTAATAAGTTACAACCTCCAAAAACTAACCGTTGACAATAGTAGGCTGCTTTGGTATAATTTTGTTGCTGGCGGTTATGGCCTGATGTGAGTCCAGGCTCTTGACTGGGTGGATGTTGGCTGGTATAATATTAGTCAACTGGTGTGTTGTGGGTGATTAGCTCAGTTGGTAGAGCAGTAGACTCTTAATCTATTGGTCCAGGGTTCGAATCCCTGATCGCCCACCAGTGTTTCCTGATATGGGCGAGTGGTGAAATGGCAGACACGCTAGATTTAGGATCTAGTGCCGAGAGGCATAGGAGTTCGACTCTCCTCTTGCCCACCAAATTAGTCGCCGGTATCTCCGTTGCGTGCGGGGGTGGTTCAGTGGTAGAACGCCACCTTGCCAAGGTGGATGTCGCGAGTTCGAGTCTCGTCCCCCGCTCCATTCTGTAAAGCCGTCTGAAAAGGGCGGCTTCAACGTCGGAGGTCAATTCAAAAAACATCCGACAAAGACGACGAGGATATGGGACAATTAGTCCTGTATCCTTTTTTTTTGAAATTCATGTAGTGGAGACAAATAATTATGCTTGTTAAGCAGGAACAAATCAACCCATGTGAAGTCGAACTTGAGATTCAGGCCGACGTAGAAAAGGTAAAGACAGCTATAGCTGAAGTTTATAAAGAGTTTGGTAAGTATGCTTCCGTCCCCGGATTCCGTAAAGGAAAAGCCCCCAGACACCTTCTCGAAAAAGTTGTAGACAAAGAAAAAGTCAGAGAATACGTGATCGACAAGGTAATGGAAGATGCCTACAAGGAAGCTCTAACTGAGAGTGGACTTGAGCCGTTTGCATCCGGCAGCGTAAAAGTTACACAGTTCGACCTGGAAAATCCTGATGAGCCGTTCCTGGCCACCGCGCGCGTTCCGCTTCCCCCAACGGTTGAACTGGGTGAGTATACCGGGCTGGAAGTAGAGCGCAAAGTTCATGCAGTAACCGATGAGGATGTTGATGGAGAAATTGTAGAGATTCTTAAGAAGAATACACAGCCTACTGAAGTTACTGACAGGCCTGTAAAGAGTGGTGACTCTTTGATGGCTATGGTCGGTGAAGTTGAAGCCGATGCAGAAGAAAAGTCTGAAGAAGAGGAAGCCGATGCGCGTCCTGTCCGGATGATCGTTGTCGGTGAGAATCTGCCTGATTTTGATGAAGGCCTTGTGGGTATGGCTATCGATGAGACTAAGACCATCGATGTTACATATCCTGAAGACTTCCAGAATGAGGAAATGCGCGGAACAGTCAAACAGTTCAAAGTTACTGTGAAGACCATTCGTGAGCAAGTTCTGCCTGAAGTTACTGATGAGTGGGTGAAAGAAACCCTTGCCGGTGAAGAGCAGAATATCCCCGAAGAAGAGAAGATCGATTCTGTCGATAAGTTCAAAGCCAAGATCCGTGAGAATATCCAGGCTGCAGCTGACCAGATGTCTGAGTCCGGGGTAGAGAACGATTTGGTTACGAAAATCGTAGAAGGATCAACAGTCAATTATCCTGAAGCAATGCTGGAGTCCGGAATACATGAGCGGTTCAACGAACTGAGCGAGCGTTTGAAGCAGCGCCAGGTAGCTCTCAAGGACTATCTGGCATACAAAGGGATAACACCTGATGATTTGTATGAGCAGTTCAAGGACGAAGAGAGCAAATCTTTGGTGACCGGACTGGCCCTGAGAGAGATCGTCGAAAAAGAGAAGATTGAAGTTTCTGATGAGGATGTTGAAGCTGAAATTCAGGATATGGCGAGCAAACGTCAAGTACCTGTTGAAACCATCAGAGCATATGTGGAAAAGAAAGATGTAATATCTGAAGTAAAGAGTCGCATTCTTCAAAAGAAACTACTAGAGTTTTTGAAGGCATCGGCCAATATTAAGATAGTGGATGCTTAATATATTCAGGTTGTACCTGGAAAAGAAGAGGAGATAGCACGATATGATTCCTATGCCACATGTTATTGAGCAGAGTGCGCGCGGGGAGAGATCCTTTGATATATACTCTCGACTTCTTAAAGACCGTATTGTTTTTATTGGAACTCCGATCGATGATGACGTTGCAAACCTTGTAGTCGCCCAGTTGTTGTTCCTACAGAAAGATGATCCGGATAGGGATATCGAATTATACATCAACAGTCCGGGTGGTAGTGTTATTGCCGGACTGGCAATCTACGATACAATGCAGATAGTCAAACCGGATGTTGCGACTGTTTGTATAGGGCACGCAATGAGCATGGCCGCTGTATTACTTGCTGGTGGAACCAAAGGTAAAAGAATGGCTCTTCCCAACGCAAGACTTATGATTCATCAGGGCAGTGCAGGATTCCACGGAACTCCTTCTGATATTAGCATTGTTGCTAATGAAGTCCTGCGTTACAAGAAAGTACTCATTGATATCCTTGCCAAGCATTCCGGGCAACCCTTTGAGAAAGTTGAAAAGGATGTTGATCGGGATTACTACATGGATCCAAATGAGGGTATCGAATATGGTATCGTGGACAAGATCCTAACAGGTCAGCCCGAGTAGTATCGGTTGCTGATGGTCATTTAACCCGCATTATTCGTGATTGACTCACTTTCGCCCCTACTACCGGTCGAAAGTAGAGTCTGGTGAATAAGGCGGGCTAGATTATTCGGGACGATGGACTTAGACATCGTCCCACCATATATAGGCGGGGGTGAAGACATTTGGCTAGAATTGGGACTGAACGCGCAGGAGAAAGATGCGCCCTGTGTGGCAAAGGCCGGGATCAAGTCAAAAAGCTGCTTGTTGGAGTTTATGGCGGAATCTGTCTGGACTGCATCGAGCTATGCAATGACATCATCAAAGGCGAGTCGACTCAGGACGATAATCCCCTCTCTCGGGACTCAGGTATTCCTAAACCGAAGGATATTTGTCGAATTCTCAGCCAGTATGTTGTAGGACAGGAGAAAGCCAAGAAGGCTCTTTCGGTTGCTGTCTATAACCACTATAAACGAATAGGTCTCTCTAATTCGGATGTTGAGCTTTCAAAATCTAATATTCTGCTGATTGGTCCCACCGGTTCCGGCAAGACTCTACTTGCTCAAACGATGGCCAAGATTCTGAATGTACCATTTGCTATAGCAGATGCCACCAGTCTCACTGAAGCTGGATACGTTGGAGAAGATGTTGAAAACATTCTCCTTAAACTACTTCAGGCTGCAGATACTGGTGAGAGCATTCAGGCTACAGTGAAAAATGCTCAGCGCGGAATTATATATATCGATGAGATAGACAAGATCACCCGTAAGTCTGAGAATCCATCCATAACCCGTGATGTTTCTGGTGAAGGCGTGCAGCAGGCGCTGCTGAAGATACTTGAAGGTACTGTTGCCAACGTTCCGCCTCAGGGTGGGCGAAAGCATCCCCAGCAGGAATATGTCCATTTGGATACTACCAACATACTGTTCATCTGCGGTGGCGCATTTGATGGTCTTGCAGATACGATTAGCCGGAGAATCACTGACAACAATATGGGCTTCCGTGCCACTTCTGCAAGTAAGAACAAAATGAATCTTGGTGAGATTCTTGCCCGTGTTATGCCGGAAGATTTGCTCAAGTTCGGACTTATCCCGGAATTTGTTGGCAGGCTGCCTGTAGTCGCTACATTGGAGTCCCTGGATGAAGAGGCTCTTGTCAGCATTCTTACCCAGCCGAAAAATGCACTGATTAAGCAATATCAGAAGTTCTTTGATTATGATGGAGTTGATCTTGTGTTCACGGAACCTGCTCTCAAAGCTATTGCTGCAGAGTCACTGAAACGTGGTACAGGCGCTAGAGCACTCAGGTCAATCATAGAGGATGTCATGATGAATATCATGTATGAAATACCATCTTCAACTGATGTGCAAAAAGTTATCGTTGCTGAAGACACAATACTTCATCGTAAAGAACCCACTATAGTTCGTCAAGACGAAGTAAAACAGGCGTCTTAGTATTATGCCTCGAGCATCGCAGAGTAATGCAGTTACGATTTCCGAAGTGGGAAATGATGACCGGCCGGTTCCGCGAAGGGTTCCGCGGATCCTGCCGGTTTTGCCCATAAGGGATTCCGTTTATTTTCCTCACCAAATGTTTCCGCTATTTCTGGGTCGAGAGAAATCCATACGTGCTTTAGACAGCGCTATGGACAGTACTCGGATGGTTCTGCTTGTAGCGCAGAAGAGTATTGAGATTGAAGATCCCGGAGTTGACGACATCTACAAAGTGGGTGTTGTCGCCGAAGTAATGCAGGTCCTCAGAGTTCCTGACGGTACTGTTCGCGTAACCCTTGAAGCATTCCACAGAGCCAAAGTCACGGAGTTTGTCGATACTGAACCATTCTTCCAGGCGGAAGTCGATGTACTGACGGAGATGGACAATTCCGACATCGCAACAGAAGCGATGATGCGCAGCGTTATTGAATTGTTCGAGCAGGTAGTCCAGAGTCAGTCATCCGGTGGTTCCAGTAGACCGATACCCCCTGAGCTGTTGATGAATGTTGTTGGGGTAGATGATCCAGGTAAAGTTGCGGATACAATCATCCCACACCTCCCTATAAAGCTTGAGATCAAACAAGACCTTTTAGAGACTATTAGCTCAAAAGTTCGGCTTGAAAAACTCAACGTTGTACTAAATAAAGAGATGGAAGTGCTGGATATCCAGCGCAATATCCGCTCCAAAGTCGAAAAGGAAATGGGTGATACTCAACGTGAGTACATTCTTCGCGAACAGCTTAAAGCCATTCAACAGGAGCTTGGAGACCGCGAAGGCCGGGGTAGTGAGAGTGATGATTACAGGTCTCAGATAGAGAACTGTGGCATGCCTGAGGAAGTAGCTAATAAAGCTCTGAAGGAATTAGACAAGCTCGAGCGAATGCCATTTGCTTCACCTGAAGGCGCTGTAGTTCGTAACTATCTGGACTGGCTGATTGCTATGCCCTGGATTAAGAGCACGGAAGACCGGTTGGATATTGATGAAGCGGAGAGGCTACTCGATGAGGAGCATTATGGCCTTGAGACGATCAAAGAAAGAGTTATAGAATACCTTTCTGTCCGTAAGCTAAGCAGTGAGCTCAAGGGACCGATTCTGTGCTTTGTAGGACCTCCTGGCGTTGGAAAGACAAGTATTGGAAAATCCATTGCGGAGAGTTTAGGACGAAAGTTCCATAGATTATCACTTGGTGGTGTACGAGACGAAGCTGAGATTCGTGGCCATCGCCGCACATATGTTGGTGCGATGCCGGGCAGGATTATTCAAGGGATCAAACAAGTGGGCACAAGCAATCCGGTATTCATGCTGGATGAGATTGATAAGCTTGGACAGGATTTCCGGGGAGATCCGTCTTCGGCACTGCTGGAAGCTCTCGATCCGGAACAGAATGATTCGTTTACGGATCACTACCTGGAGGCACCTTTCAACCTGCGTAACGTTATGTTTATAACGACAGCCAATATGCTGGACACTATTCCTCCTGCACTGCGGGATAGAATGGAGATAATACGCTTCTCTGGATATATCGAGGAAGAGAAAGTCCAGATTGCCAAACGCTTCCTGGTGCCCAAACAAATAAAAGAGAACGGATTATCTGACAAGTTGATAAAGATATACGAACCGGCGATTCGATTGCTGGTCCGTCAATACACCAGAGAAGCCGGTGTGCGTGAACTTGAGCGTTTGATTGCATCTATCTGCCGCAAAGTAGCAACCCGAGTTGCGAGGGGCAAGACTGTGTGCACTCAGGTTAAAGAGAATAACGTTCAGACATACCTTGGTAGAACGAAATTCCACTATGGCCGTGCTGAAGAGACTGATTCTATTGCTGTTGCGACTGGTCTGGTCTACACTGAAGTCGGTGGGGATATTATCTCTATCGAAGTAGTTCCGATGAAGTCCGATAAAGGCAATCTGACACTTACTGGTCAACTTGGTGATGTTATGAAAGAGTCGGCTCAGGCGGCTCTTACTTATATCCGGTCAAGGTCGGAAATGCTGGGATTGGATGAGATGTTCTATTCTCACCTGGATCTCCACATTCATGTTCCGGCAGGGGCTATACCTAAGGACGGACCATCAGCGGGTGTTACGCTGGCTACTGCAATCGCATCAGCGCTCACCAAACGCCGCATACGAGGCGATTTAGCAATGACTGGTGAAATAACACTTACTGGTAGAGTTTTGCCGGTTGGTGGTATTAAAGAGAAGGTCCTTGCTGCCCACAGATCAGGGATCAGGAATGTTATTCTTCCTGATGAAAACGAAGCTGACCTGGATGATCTGCCGAAGGATGTCCGGGCAGATATGACTTTTAAACTGGTCAAACATGCGGATGAAGTGCTGGAGATAGCACTGCTGAAATAAATGTCATCCTGAGGAACGAAGTATCTGCTTTTCTTATTCATAAATGATTGTAAAAGCAGATCCTTCGTTCCTCAGGATGACAGTCCTGCCAGGATGACAAAATACCACAGCTTTATCTGTGTTCTGTCCTGTTGATTATCATTTCCTGCCACTCTTCGTTCAGGGTTACGAATCTTGCGGACCATCCTGATACTCTTACTGCCAGGCCTGAGTAGTGGTTGGGATCCTTCTGAGCTTCCAGCAGGATGTCTTTTGAAACTGAGTCCACCTGCATATAGAATCCACCAATCTCCACAAATACCTTAAGTATACTAACAAGAGCATCGATTCCGGCTGGACCTTCTACAGATGATGGATGGAATTTCAATTCCATCGCAGCACCGCCTGTTAAGCGGTTCAGACCCATTGAACAGAACGATTTAAGCGCTGCTGTAGGGCCTGCATTATCTGTGCCGGGGGTGGGGGAGAAGTTGCATGCCAGAATGTCTCCAGCCTTGTAACCGGCGGCTGTAGCGCCTCTGTTGTGGCGCCACCCGATTTCTCTGCCGAAGGTGCTGACGCCCGGAGTTCGATACACCCCATTTCTATATGGGACGGCATTTACACTGTCTACGAAGTCATCAAGGACGCGTTTTGCAATGGCATCTGATTCTTCGCAGTCGTTACCATAGAATGCGAACTCGCTGGATATACGCAATCGAAGGTCTTCGTGGCCTTCCCAGTTATTGCGCAGTATCTGCACTAATTCCGGCAGTGTAAGCTCTTTACGGTTATAGACCAACTCACGGATGACTATCAGGCTGTTTGCTGTGTCAGGGATTCCGCCAGCGTGGGCGGATGTTATGTTGTAGTTAGCACCCTTCTCGGAGTATCCAAGACCGAGTTCAACGCAGTTCTCGGTCATCAGAGAGGCCAATACGGACCCGCCTTTAGGTGAGGAGTTCATCGGGTAACCATCAGCCCACTGGTGGAAAGGTTCGAGTCTCTTGTGCAGATTAGATACAAAGGTATTGTATAGAGAGTCAAAGCCAGGATAATCCTGGATTGGAGAATCTTCGTTAACCCCCAGTGTGTTTTGAAGCACCTGCAGCACATCAATGCCATCATAAATGAAGCATGTCTCACCAGGCACTTGAGGTTCCCAGCAACCATCGTTTGTATATCGCCGGGCATTTTCCAGGCTGATGCCTATGGTCTGCAGCGCAGAAATGACAGTGTCTTCGCTGTAAACTGAGACAATACCACCCCCGAGACTTTCTACTTCAGCAATTCTGCGGAGAAGTCTCTCTGGTGAATTTTTGTTAAGTCTCACAGCTATCGGATAATCACTGATTCTTAGCTCTTCAACAACATCCAGTATTAGATAGGTGACATCGTTTGTAATCTCTTTACCTGATTCATCCACACCGCCCAGTATCACATTCTGGTAGAACTGAGCATCTCCTGATCCTCCGAATGCCCAGGGAGCCGCAGCCCACTCGGCGCCTTTTATCCAGAAATGAGCCAAAAGTTCTCGTGCTTCATCCAGTGTTATCAAGCCGTTCTTGAGGTCGTTTTTCAGAAATGAGCCCAGCATCTGGTCGATTCTGCCAATCCCTGGCCAGTTGCCGCACAGGTGCTGGAAACAAAATGCTGACCAGAGAGCTTGAACTGCTTCTCTGAAGTTTGTTGGAGGATTTTCAGGGACAAAGCGTGCTTCATCCAAAACGGATTGCCAATGGTCATTATCTGTAGAAGTTTTGACTAGTTGTTCCAGGAGTTTGATATATCTTGAATGCCAAATACCAGCAGCATCCAGGCATTCCAGCATGGCGTTAAGTAGATCGATGCCATGCTGCTGCAAACCTCCGCGGGTAAGTCTATCCATAATCTGCTTGCGCATACCTGAGTAGCCTAAGCGAAGGACTCTATCAAAACCGAATGTCACATGGCTGGTGCTGCCGAAAATTGCCTCTCCATTAATTAATACTGGAAGAACATGTAGAGTTGCTGCTCGGAGAGTGGCTGACCCAATCAACAATTCACCAGGAGTCACACGGACAGGGGCTTCTTCTGCAATGAGTCTGACACATCTGGAAAATGCCAGGGGTTCAGGGAGTGACTCAAGTGTAGATTTATAATCATCAGTAGGAGTGAGATCAACCAGAGCAGATGACCATTCACCTGAAAGCGCACGAGCGGATAATTCATGGGTGATAGATGAAAGTTTCATAATAGACTCCATGTTATCGGTATAAACACAATAATTCTATCATATTTACCGAATAGGAGCATAAGAGCGGGGGCGCAGGCTTTGGAAATACCTGGTAGGCCGGGTGGGGCTCGAACCCACGACTCTCGCCTTAAAAGGGCGATACTCTACCTCTGAGTTACCGACCCACTCTTCACAGACAAAATTATACCATAGTGCGCCTCAGAGGTCAACGGCTACCAACCTGGCATAGAAAAAAGGGTGGTAAAAACCACCCCTGAATATCATTTCACTGGAATTATTTATGGGGCTGGTAGTATCAAGTCGCAGTCGACATAAGCTTTAATCCAGAAGCCTTCCCAAGGTGCCATAGAGCCTGTGGCCTCGGTGACCAGCGTCGGGTCATACACAAGGTAGTAAGAGCCGGCTGTTGGATTGTAACCCAGGGCATAATCATCGATCAGACTCTCGGCAGATGCTAAGGCCAGGGTTTTTGTGATGTTGTTCACCTTAACCTGAATAGTTGTTGTATTCCAGACTATCGGCTTTATGTATGGCTGGCCGATCATGTTCCATCCGGCAGTCAGTTTGATCGTTGTAGCGACTGTTTGATCCGGAATTATCCCGCAGGGAGTGGGAGTTGCTCCAGCTGCAAATTTTGTCCAGTATCCTTTTCCTATTGCACTACTGGTCGGGTTGAAATAAGTTTCTACTTCAGGATATATAAAATACCTTGAATCTACAATGCTGTAGATTGCCCATGAATTGCCGGCGAATCCAACAACTGTTTTAGGATCAGATGCATCGGGAATTATAGGCAGCGAGACCATAGACATCCCCTGCCATGCGGTCCCGGGCATTGAATCTATAACAACAATCTGCAATGTATCTGTTGATGAGTTATTTGAGGTGTCGGTAGCAGTTATAGTGAGGGAATCACCGGAGGCATCGATCTGTAGATCGCTTACAGACCATGTTCCGGAACTGTTAGAAAATACACAGTCCCCCGAACCGCTCTTTGCAGAAGACCATGTCACGCTTGCGACATCACTACCCGTAATTGTTCCTGAAGGACTTATACTCCTGGAGTTCCTTGTGCATGAAGAGTCAGTGGTAGGCGCCGTTATTGTCAGAACCGGAGAGGTAGTGTCATAGGTAACCTTATTGTCAGTGCTGGTTGATGCAGTGTTGCCGTTGTTGATTATATCTTGGGCAGCATTAGCAGGGATAGTTACAATAACAGTGCCATCGGAAGTCATACCGCTTATCGTGACAGTGTATACCATATTGTCTGCACCCGGATTGGTTACCGATATGGTTGTAGCATTGGCTGTTCCGCTGACTGTGACATCATCATTGGAGAAACCTGTTACAGATTTGCTGAAGACTGCGGTAAACTTGATAGTTGAAGCATTTGTTGGATCCGTTTGATCAGCAGCCTGATTTATGGCAACAGTTGGAGCTGAACTATCAAGAGTTACCTGAACGCTGTTTGAAGCCAGGTTGCTTATCCCATTTGAATCAGTGGCTACACCGGCAGCCAGAGAAACAACAACTGTTCCTGATGTAGTCATACCACTGACTGCCACCTGATATGTAGTTCCGCTGCCAGTGACAGTAGCTGTAGTTGCTCCTGCGCTGCCGCCGAGAGTTACATCACCTGTTGCGAAATTGGCTACTGATCTGCTGAATGTGACAGTGAAATTTATTGGACTCAAACTTGCAGGATCCAGTTGTCCATTGGCTTTTGCGACAGTCGCTGTCAAAGGTGTGATGTAGTTTACAGTAGAATCCGTGCTGGATGATACAGTGTTGGTATTAGCTGCACTGTCATGAGCGGCCCCATCTATTATCGATAGGATTACCGTACCGGTAGCAGACATGCCGCTGATTGCTATATTGTACGTTGTTCCACTGCCGGTAATGGTTGCCGTTGTGGCGCCTGCTGTACCGGTGATTGATACTCCACTACTGGTAAAACCTGTAACTGACTCGCTGAACACAGCGGTAAAGTTGATAGTAGAGGAAGTTGTTGGATCGGCCTGTCCTGATGCCTGATTCACAGTAACGGTCGGACGTGTAGTATCGTAGTTTACAGTATTGGTCAAGCTTGTAGAAGCCACATTGTCAGCATTAGTCGTGGTGCTTTTTGCTACACCAGCGTTAATAGATGCAATGACTGTGCCGGAGACAGTCATGCCACTTATAGACACAGTATAAGTTGTACCGCTGCCAGACACAGTGCCTGTTGTAGCACCAGCAGTGCCGGATAACGTTACATCGCCTGTTGCAAATCCAGTCACAGACTCGCTGAATACAACAGTGAAACTGATTGGTGATGTTTTTGTGGGATCTGCCTGGCCTACTGCCCGGTCAATAGTTACTGTAGGTGGGATAATAAACCCATTTGTAAGTGTTCCAGATTGCGAATCAGTGTTGGTGACTACAACATTCCATGCCCCCGTTGTTTTACCTGACAGGTTAAAAGCGCATGTGATTTTTGTTGCTGATACAACAGTTACGCTGGTAGCGATGATATCGCTCTCTCCGGATTTTGTCAGTTTTACTATCGCACCGGCCATAAATCCGGATCCTGCCAGGTTTGTAATACTAACGGAACCCGAGTTTACGCTGCTGTTAGGTGTAATACTTGTAACTGTTGGTGCAGGATAATTTATTGTGAATCCATTTGACAAAGTTCCTGACTGTGAGTCCGTATTGGTGACTACAACGTTCCATGTGCCTGTTGCTTTGCCTGATAGACTGAGCGAGCATGTTATCTTTGTCGCAGATACAACTGTCACACCAGTGGCGACAATATCGGTCTGCCCGGATTTTGTCAGCTTAACGGTTGCTCCGGCAAGGAATCCTGTTCCCGCAAGGTTCGTGATACTGGTAGAACCAGAATTTATGCCACTGTTCGGAGTGATGCCGGTAACAGTGGGTGCAGGATAAGTAATATTGAATCCATTAGCAAGTGTTCCTGATTGAGCATCGGAATTTGTGACAACTACATTCCAAGCTCCAGCTGTTTTGCCGGTTATTGGGAATGTGCACGTAATTTTTGTTGAAGAGACAACTACTACACTGGTAGCAGCTATATCGCTCTGCCCGGTTTTTGTTAGTTTTACTGTGGCGCCAGACATAAATCCGGTTCCTGCCAGATTCGTAATGCTCACTGACCCTGTATTCACTTTGGTGTTGGGAGTGATGCTGGTTACGGTTGGTGCCGGGTATGTGATTTTGAATCCATTTGTCAGCGTTGCTGATAGATTGGCTGCACTTGCTGTAAATACCGGTGGAGTAGGTGGTGTAGCATCAGAATTTGTGACTACTACATCCCAGTCTCCGGTGGTTTTACCTGACAAGCCAAAAGAACAGCTTATTTTCGATGAGGATACCACTGTTACATTGGTAGCTGTGATATCTGCCTCTCCAGCTTTTACCAGTTTAACTGTGGCGCCTGCAAGGAATCCAGTTCCTGCCAGGTTTGTTATGTTTACAGAACCGGTATTAACGCCAGCGTTAGGAGTTATGCTGGTAATCGTCGGTGCGGATTGTGCTGTGGTTAGTATTGTTACAACTAAAACCAGGCAGATGGCGAGGATTGAGAACATATTACCATTGTGGTTGTATTGCATAGTGGTTTTCCTCAAATTTACTTCTATATTGATTGTGATTCTAGCAAGGTTCAGGTAGCAATTTATGGTTATATGTAGTCTGTACAAATAATATACTGCTTCTCTGTGATGGTATGACTGAAGCAGTATGTGTGTGTATACATAAGACGAACATGTCGTGACAGTGTCTTAATAACAGTTTTGTATACTGATTTATTCCTCCAGGTGCAATTGATTCAATAGGTAGTATTACCAGGTTGTGCAAGGCATTTTACCGGCTTTCAATTATCCAGCTATATCAATGACGCACAAGCGATGTATGATATGGAAATATTTGTGTTGCCCAGGATATAAAGGACTGGTATAGTGTTCTATGTTCATGAATTGCGTTATAAAGAGGGATGATTCTTATGCCTGATAATATGCTGGTATCAAATAGAAGTATTGAATTACTGAATGGTTGGTGGGATTTTATACCTGTAGCTCATTCTGACCTTGCGGTTCCAATCATACCGGATGCAGTTCCACAGATAGGTTGGCAGGAGAAATCGTATCTGGTCCCCGGGTTCTTCACTGATCATTACTATCCGGATGAATGGAGAGCAAGCTATAGTGGCTGGACCAGAACGACGTTTCATGTATTAGAGCGGCCAGGCAAAAGAGCCTTTTTGAAAATCGAAGCTGCGATACCGAAAGCGTTTATTTTCATCAACAATAATCTTGTCTGCGTTCAGGAGGATATGTTCTTTGGGCAGGACATTGATATTACAGATCACCTTATAGTTGGTGAGAACGAATTGGCGGTTTTGTTGACAGAGTTCAATACATATCCACATCCTACTACGGGAAAACTCAATCTGATTGATGTTCCCTGGGGGTGTTGCATATGTGAGGAGCAAGCCGGTATATGGCAGAATGTGCAAATTGAATGGCGCAACGAAGTGCACTGCCAAGACATTTGTATCAGGACTTCATTCAGAGAGAACAGCATATATTGTTCTTGTTATGTCCATAATGATTCGAACAGTGAGTTCAATGGTGTGCTTCGGTTTACGGTAATTGATTCAGATAAACCGACATTGCAGTTGCCTGAGACTGTTGTTAGTCTTGCTCCCAACGAATCCAGGCTGTTTGAATGTGAATGTGACTGGACGGATTATATATTATGGATGCCCGAAAATCCGCATCTTTATAATCTTGCAGCCGATCTGATTTCTGCAGATGTTCTTGCTGACAGAAAAACGGAACGTTTCGGGTTTAAGGAAGTGTGGATTGACGGTCCTCGAATACTGGTCAATGGTATCCCCCAGCGGTTTGCAGGCGAGTGGTGCCATAAATCTCACTCCCATTGGATTCGACCAGAATATGTGCGCCAGTGGTACCAACAGATCAAAGATTTGAATTGCAATTATGTACGCATGCATACGTTCCCACATCCAGAGTATTTTCTAGATATTGCAGATGAGATGGGGATATTTGTCTGTCAGGAGTCTGCCCTGCACGGTTCCGGTCAAAGGGGCTGGGAAACTCCCGAGTTATGGGATCGGGCGAGGACTCACGTTAGCAATATGATCCGACGTGACCGAAACCATCCTTCGCTGGTTTTATGGAGTGTTGAGAATGAGATGCGATGGTCACTGAACATTGTTCCCGGTGCAAAGGAAGAGCTTCCGAAGTTGAGAGCTCTCTTCAATGAACTTGACCCTGCCAGACCTGCATATCACGATGGAGACAGTTCATTATGGAATGAAGATGAGCAGCCGATTATTTCACGCCACTATGGAGCACCCTGCCATGGAATGGGCTGGTGGGAGAAGAAGACACCTCTTCACGCCGGCGAAGTCGGTCGTTGGCATTTTGCCTCTCCTTATGTTGCTTTGCAATGGGATAATGACCAGGTATATGCTGATTATTCGCGCCTTTCGAAGTCGCTGGCTGCTGATGCCAGCCGGATTATAGAACTGGCGCGTGCAAATGAAGTCAGTTGCACGTTCTTTTGGAATACCTCAGGTCTGGATAACTTCCGCCCAGCTGAAGCAAAGACTTTTGATTGGCCTGATCCCAATAGCAGGTATCTAAAACCACTGGCACATAAACCCTATGAATCTGAGTATGCATGGTGGGAAGATGGACCCGGATATAGACCGGGGCATAGCTTTGAAGTAATGAAGCACACATTCCGGCCTTTAGCTGTGGTGATTCGTGAGGAAAGAACAGGATTCTATACAGATAAGGCTGTGCGGCACACAGTTTATGTAGTAAATGACTTGCCTGAGGATGCTGATGGAACCCTTGTGGTATCTCTTGAGCAGAACGATGCAGTGCTGTGGGAGCAAACATCGAGTTTAAGTGTAAAACGCGGATGCACAACTGAGCTTTCCTGCAGCGTACCGGCGAATTATGCTGCAGATGGCACTGCGAAGATAGTCAGCAGGTTCTCCTGTGTTGGTGGGGTCGACGAATATACTCGGAATATTAAATATACAAGACGAATGAGCTCTTGTTCGGATATGCCGACAGTTGGAATCTGGGGGAAATCTGATGCATATGACTGGTTGTGTGATGCCGGATTATGTGTAACTGCTCTCGATGATCTATCGGTTACAGAGATTGATGCAATTGATGTTCTGATAGTTTCAGAGCATTCAATAGAGCCGGGAACTGATCAGAATGTGAAGCTGTTGGAGTATCTGAATAACGGCGGACGTGCACTTGTTCTGGAGCAATCCTGTTCGGTGTTTCCAGGTTTAAAAGTAGAGCGGATGCCAATCGAAATGGCACATATCAGGGATTTCTCACATCCAGCGGTTGATGGCGTGGATGGGAATGACCTGCGTTTCTTCGGCGATGATCCATTTGGGGTAGCGACCTCGGATAGCTGGGTTACGCTATATCCATATGTTAAGCCTAATGATGAAATGATTGTCCGGACAATTATTGATTCCAGCGGCGGCAGTTTTGCAACTGGAGGCTTGGACTGGTCTCCTTTGATAGAGAGCCGTATTGGCAATGGGATTGTGGTTGCATCGCAGTTGCGTATTTCAGACAGGCTGAATGATTTACCAGTCGCTGGATGTATATTGATTAATGCCATCACATATCTGTTTGGATACGAAACTGGAGAGGCTTTGCATACTCAGATAACAGGCAGCCTGAAAGAAGTATTTGCTGGATGGGACATTGTTTCTATGGATGATGGTCAGGTGCAGATTGTAGATGCTGACAATTGTGACGCGAGGAGAATTCGTGAACAGTTAGATTCAGGTGCAACTATCCTTGTGTTTGGGCTTTCTCCTGAAAACAGCACTCAGTGGTCTGATATTGCGGGGACTGCTCTGGATGTATTTGTTCCTGAGCACACTACCTATCAGTTAGTAATCACCGGAGAAGATGAACTGCTGTGTGGACTCAGTAATCAGGATGTGTGCTGGCTGGATAACTGGACTTATCGTCCAGTTTCTGCCAAAGAACCAATTGTGGACTATCTCGTATGTGCATCAGGTGGGAAGAGTTTGCTTGAGAATGCGCGCTATTCCGGTCTGGACGTTTTATATGGAGATGAACAGGCTACTGAATGGAAGAGAATGCCTGCACTCAGCCGGTATTTTGATTCTGAACTTCCAAAATCCGGTTCGGGTTTGGTGAAGATCTCAGTTGGCAGCGGATCAATATTGTTCTGTCAGGTAAAGCGCAAATCGGAGTTATGGCAGTTCAAACGATTTATTAGTGTCCTGTTCCGCAATCTGGGCGTCTGCAGTGATACGAATATATTGGCAGGGGACTGCGTTCCGATGTCGGCGACATTGGGTAAAGGGTTTCCGGAGGCTGTGCATATTACGCGAGATATCTCGCACGCGAATCTCAACGAGCTACTCACACGGGCCAAGCACAAGTCAGATACATTCGATGGCGCCAATGTTCTATACACTTCATGGTCAGGTTGGTCTGACGCAGCCGCACCCGATGGTTCGCTGCACATTGGAGAACATGGAAGCATCCTGGTGGGGTTTGTTGCTATGAGCCCGGAGAGTAGAAAGTTCTGCCAGACGGTTGGTGGACTACCGAATCCGGATTTGCAGACATTCATGCGTTTGACTGGTTCTGGTACGGTCAAGACCTGGGTGAATGGAGTGTTATGGTCCGAACTTACGCTGGATGAAGGTGTGTTCAGCTATGTTTCGGATATTGACTTTGAGGCAGGAGCAAATGCGGTTACGATGCTTTGGACCAGTGAGAAATCCGGAGACCTGTCTCTGCTGTTTGAAAACAAGGACCGGCGAGTAGAAACATCGTTCCAGTATTCATAATCCATGGGTTATTTGCCATTTTGGATGCAGTGAAGAATTCAAGTTGCCAAAGCAGATTCTTCACTGCGTTCAGAATGACACTTTTGATAGTATTACTTACGTTATTGCCTAAAGAATGAGGCTATTTCGTCCGATTATCCAATAGTAAGATTGGAGAAATAGTCAATGGCCTTTACGTACTTCTTTAGAGATATGGTTACTTTTAATGCAGTATCTGAATATGCTTTTCCGGTGCTTAGTTCCAAAAGGGAGCATAAGATATGGGACGCCGGCTGTGCTAATGGTTCTGAGCCTTATACGCTTGCGATGATCCTCAGAGAGAGTATGGGACAGTTTGCATTTCGCAATGTAAAAATACTTGGGACTGATTTGAATGGACGGTTTGCGGAGGTTATCGAGGCTGGTGAATACTCGGATGAGGAGACCAAACGCATACCGAAAGATATCTTCGATACATATTTTACTCCAGCTGAGAAACCCGGCAACTTTGTCCTGGATGCATCTATCCGCAGGTCTGTTACATTCAAGCAGCATGACCTTACATCACTTCAGCCGGTAGGGGATGGTTTTGGATTAATTGTCTGCAAAAATGTCCTGCTTCACATTTCACCAGAAGAGAGGATAGAGGTTCTAAAGCTGTTTCACAAGAGCCTTGCTGATGGTGGGTTTTTAGCAGTTGAGCAGACCCAAAAAATGCCGGATCAGGCCCTTCCATGGTTTAGACCGGTAAGTCCGGCTGCTCCAGTGTTTCAGAAGATATAGACTTTGTAATAATGACCTGACTGATTCCGATCAAATGAACGGAATTAGTCAGGTCGTTTCTTTGTTGTTCCAAACATGTCTATATTGTTTTGGCGTTTTGCAATGCGTTGCGCTTTTCAGTCCACAGTTTGATGAATATCCCTACTCCTATGATACTTATCGCAGGACACACCCACAGGGCCAGTCTCAGGCCTATCAAGTCAGATGACATTCCAATAATTGCAGGGAATATCACTGCCCCCATAGATCCCGAAGCTACAATGACTCCGAATATAAATCCTGTCTGAGTTTTGAACCTGGAACCAGCTACACTGAGGATTGTTGGAAAACACGGTCCGTATGCAATACCTGCGGCCAAAACAAGGACTGCAGCAGGCATTTGAGCGTGCATCAGTAAAGCAACTCCTATAAATATTGCTCCGGACAAGAACGCCCATATGACTATGGCTTCATTAGACAGATATTTGGAAGATATTCCGGTTATGCCCCTGCCTATTGCTATTCCAGCCCAGAACAGTGAAACCATTTGCGCGGAGTATTTGGCGCTTGCCTGTATACTGTCTTTGAAAAATTTAGCAATCCAGAATGCAAATCCGCACTCAGCACCAACATAGATCATCAGTCCTATGGAGAGGGCAGCCAACAGCGGGAGTCTCTCGATGCTTCGGATAGGGACACGCTCTGCATGTGAAATGAGCAAGTGTGATTCGTCGATACGCCTGGAAGCTACCGCAGCGAGTACGAATGCCAATGCACATACTATAGATGCTCCTGCATAAGCCCATCTCCATAGCACATGGTGTCCTATCAGTATCGATACCGCTACGGGAGTGCCAACTGCACCTACACAGAATACGATTTGCGCAATATTCATTGCCATAGTTCTGTTTTTCTCGGAAGTATTATCTGACACAACGGCCATTGCCATACCTTCAGAAAAACCACCACCAATTCCTGTTAACAAAGAGGCGAAGAATGTCCATGTAAACGATGGCGCAATGAAAAACAAGGCAGCTCCCAGGCTCATCAGCAATGTGCCAATAGCGAGTATCAGGATTTTGCCATGTTTGTCTGCGATGCGGCCACCTGCAATGCAAGCAACAAAAAAACCAACCATCATAATTCCAGTCAGATAAGAGAGTTGAGTGCCGGAGGCATGGAATTGAGTCCTTATCTGGTTTATCGATGCTGGAGTTACTGTGAAAACTACTGCATATGTTAGGAGAGCGGCAAATGCTGTGGCTATTGCAAGAGGCGCTGAATTTTTTGGATTGATGCTTGAAGTTATGATGTGGTTCCACCTTTCGGAATCAATATTTTACTATTTCAGAGTTACTCAAAAAGGGGATAAAATCCTTCAGAATCAGCTATTTGCAGTAAAAGACGCATTTCTCGTTGACTTACTGTCAATTATGGTGTAAGATTTCGATATCTGGGAACAGGGACGAACAGTTTGCCGCAGAGGTTGGCGTCTACTGTTTTCAGGTTTTTGCATCGAAAACACACTTGATGGTGGTGAATTGAGATGGCCTTTTACCGAAAAGCACTTTGGGTTGTTCTATTGTCGATCCTGGTGTGCATCGCCGTACCGGCGGTAGCTTTAAATTTAATTAGTCCTACAGATCAGCAGGTAGTGCGCGAGAAAGTCGACATTACACTGGCTGCGGACGCTTTGCCTGATGGAGGTTACATAAGTCTGTATGTTTCATCGACAGACAAGATAGTAACCGATAGCTTCACAATTGCTCTTAGTCCTGATGGGGCTATCCGCAAAGGGAGCAAAGTCACATTTGCGTGGGACAGCAAAACACCCTTCAGAGATGAACTAAATCCGAAATCCGTGATATTGTTGAAGGATGGAACCTACACCGTTCGGGTGAATGTTCATAATCGGGAAAGTAAAGTTACGGACTATACTACAATCCAGGTAGTATTAAAGAACAAAATTGTTCGCAGTAGTCCGGCCCCTGGTATCCTTTTGCAAAACAAACTCGCATTGGGGCAGTCGGATTCATATGACGTTAAGGCAACTGCACAGGTCTACAGTGACCAGGCTACCCCGATTCTGGGTGCACTTGGCTTGGCTGCATCGATGAGTGTATATCAGACTGTGGAAGATGTATGGCCCGATGGTTCAAGATTATTGAGATATAAGCTGGGGCAGGACACCTATGTGACTACTCTTGGCTCATTAAAATATCTTTACCCGAACCCGGCTACAAGACCTCAGCTCTATAAACTCGTAAATCCTACTGGCAATGTGGTAACACATAATGTATTCGCCAGGCAGAAGATGTTTAGTGTTATGGATATTCTACCGGTGTTACCGAACCGTAAGGTCAAAGAGGGTGATTCCTGGAATGATGCCATGACATTCAAGGTAGATGGAGTAACCGAGGACCTTGACCTTAAAGGGACAGCGGTCTTGGATTCATTTGAATGGGAGCAGGGCAGAGAGTGCGCGAAAGTAATTTCCAATCTTTCCAGCGATGCCCAGATATCCTTGCTCAATGGCAGACTGTCAAGTGATGTTGGTAAAATCACTGCTAAGGTCACTTCATTCATCGATTACAAGCGTGGGAAGTGCCTAAAGCGCGAGATCTTGATGGATTATGCAGCTTTGATCCAATCCGGACTGGAAAGCGGTTCCGGGGCTGGTATGGGATCTGGACCTTCCGGTTATGGTGAAGGTGCGATGGGCGGACCCGGCGGAATAATCCCTGGTGGCGCTGGTGCCGGAATGCCTGGCGGTATGATGCGTCCAGGCGGTGGCGGAGCGATGCCTGGTATGCCCGGAATGGGCGGTGGTGGAGCGATGCCTGGTATGCCAGGTATGGGCGGCGGTGGAGCGATGCCCGGTATGCCTGGAATGGGCGGTGGCGGAGCGATGCCTGGAATGCCCGGTATGGGCGGTGGCGGAGCGATGCCTGGTATGCCCGGAATGGGCGGCGGTGGAGCAATGCCTGCACGACCTGATGCTGAGGGTGGTGTAATAATGCCTGGAATGGGTGGCGGAGCGATGCCTGGAATGCCCGGTATGGGCGGAGGTGGAGCAATGCCTGGTATGGGTGGTGGTATGCCCGGCATGGGCGGTGGAACAGGTATGCCTGGAATGGGCACATCTGGTGCTGGTGGAGCTCTGAACTTAAACAATGCTACCAAAGGCAGCGTTCAGCTTAAAGTAGTTGTTTTGCTGATAAAACGATAAGTGCATCGACCTCATATGGTTGATCGATTATTGGAATAAAATGAGCACCTCGCATAACTGTATAAGCAGTCGTGCGAGGTGCATTGTATATGTGGCTGATTATTATTTGAACAATACAATTCGCAATGTCAGATATGTATGTTTTGATTGGTTCTGATCAGGACTCAAATCGCAACGATATATATTGCAACTGCTGCGGCGACACCCTCTTGCAAAGCTTCTTTTTTGTTCTGTTCTATGGTGGGTATTGTGTAGAGGAGAGGGATATATTAATATGACCGGCAGGCAACTTCCAAAAGGTGACGGCCCTCTCGATGTAATTAGGAATCTGATTAACTCTACAGAGTATTCAGGCCAGATTGTTCATGCAGAGCAGATAGAACCAGCTGATGCACGGTACGCAGACTTAACTCCTCCACTACCCCTACAATTATCCACATCACTCCGTTCAAATGGCATTGATAGTTTGTACACTCATCAGAGTGCGGCAGTAGAGGCAGCCAGGGCAGGGGAGAGCTTTGTTGTTTCCACTACCACAGCCAGTGGAAAGACTCTCTGCTACAATCTTCCTGTAATCGAAGCAATTGAGCTAGACAGGTCTGCCCGTGCTCTGTATATGTTTCCAACCAAGGCTTTGGCGCAAGACCAACTTAGAAGGCTTGGAGAGCATAATCTCCCGTATTTGAAGGCACACACCTATGACGGAGATACACCACGCAGAGAACGTCCGTTTATAAAGAGTGTAGCCAATATAGTGCTTACAAATCCGGATATGTTGCATTGCGGAATTCTACCTTACCATGGCGCATGGGCTGATTTCTTCAGGAAACTGCGATATGTAGTAATTGACGAAATCCATGCATATCGGGGAGTCTTTGGGTCTCATGTCGCTCTGATTATGCGTAGACTCAGGCTTATAGCGGAGTTTTATGGTTCTTCACCGGTGTTTATCTGTGCTTCAGCAACGCTAGCCGATCCGGCAAAGCATGCTGAATCACTTACCGGTCTCAAAATGAAAGCCATTGAGGATGATGGAGCTCCCAGAGGCAGGAAAACTATTGTTTTCTGGAATCCACCTTATTCTGAGATCAAAGGGGAGAGACGCAGTGCTAATGTGGAGTCAGTCGATCTACTTGTCCGACTGGTAGCTTCAAAATGCAGGACTCTGGTCTTTACAAAAGCCAGGAAAACTGCAGAAATAATCCTCAGATACTCACGCCGCAGACTTTCTACAATGAACCGCGAGCTTCCGGAAAAGATAGCATCCTACCGTGGGGGGTATCGTCCTGAAGAGAGACGGGAGATAGAACGCAAGTTGTTTGCCGGGGAATTACTGGGTGTGGCATCTACAACGGCGCTAGAACTGGGAGTTGATATTGGTGGCCTGGATGCGGTCTTGATGACTGGATATCCTGGAACTATTGTTGGCGCTATGCAGCAAATGGGTAGAGCCGGTAGAGAAAAACAGGATTCGCTGGCGGTATTGATTGCAAAAGATGACCCACTGGACCAGTTCATAATGAGGAGTCCAGAATATTTACTGACCTGGAAGAATGAGCGAGCAATACTAAACATCAGCAATCCGTATATACTTGGCCCTCAGTTAGCATGTGCAATTGCTGAAATGCCTCTGAGTACCGAACAGATACAACAGTTCTTTGGTGAAGCGGCATGGTTTGTTGTTGGAGAGTTGCACAGGCAGGGAGTGTTGGATTTTAGAGGCCACTGGTTCTGGAAAGGACCTGATGCACCATTTTTGGATGTAAATATCCGTTCATCTGGAGGGAGTCCATTTACTATCATAGCTGTTGATGATCGCCCTCATGAGCTTGGGACAGTGGATTCGGACAGCGCTTTCGAAGTTTTGCACCCTGGCGCAGTGTATCTGCATGCGGGGGAAGCGTATATTGTCAGTAAACTGGAAATAGATGAACGGACTGCATATGTAGAAAAAACTGCTGTGGACTACTACACGAGCGCTGGAACGTATGTTAGAACCAGTGTCGTAGGGAAAGAACTACATGCCCGTCTTGCCTGTGCTGATGTCTATTATGGCGACGTTAGTGTTATGGCTAAGGTCACGCACTATTGGCGCAAGAAACTTTTTACAGAACAACGTATGTCCAGAATACCATTAAACCTGCCTGAAGTGACTCTGGATACTAAAGGTGTGTGGTTTGAACTGGATATGGATGTCGCCGTTGAGCTGAGTATTGCAGGCTGTGATGTGATGGGATCACTTCATGCTATGGAACATGTATTGATCGGCGTATTACCTATACTGGCGATATGCGACCGAAGTGATATTGGTGGTGTCTCAACTCCATCCCACGGAGATTGCTCCGGTAAGCCTGCTGTATTCGTATACGACGGCTGCAGAGGTGGAGTAGGGATATCGGAGAATGCATTCCAGAGTCTGGGAGCGTGGTTGCAAGCAGCAAAGGATGCTCTGGAAAACTGTCTTTGTGATGACGGTTGTCCCGGTTGTGTGCAATCACCCAAGTGTGGGAATGATAATCAACCTTTGGATAAAAGAGGGGCAATAATTATCATTTCGAGATTGCTGGGAAGTGTGGAAAGAACTCAGGAATACAGTAAACCCGTTGTTAATGAGTCATTATTTAATTCCCGAAATCGTCCGTCTTGATCTGTTCGAACAGTGCAAACGCAATCAACATTTACACTGTTCGATATTGCATTGGTTTTTATTCACCAATGATTTTTAGAATCAACCGTTTATTGCGTCTGCCGTCATATTCTGCGTAGAAGATAGTCTGCCAGGGGCCAAGGTCCAGTCTGCCGTTGGTTATGGGGATGATTACCTGGTGATGAGTCAGCAGGTTCTTGAGATGGGCATCTCCATTATCTTCTCCAGTTCTGTGATGGCGATAGTCAGGGCCTTTTGGCGCAAGTGTATCCAGCATGTCCATTGCATCCTGCAGTATTCCAGGCTCATTGTCATTTACCCAGACGCCTGCGGTGATGTGCATTGCGGACACCAGCATCATCCCTTCCTTCACTCCACTCTTTCGCAGTGCTTCTTCACAGTTGCTTGTGATGTTTATAAACTCTCTACGGTTTTTGGTGTTGAATGTCAAATAGTCTGTGTGTGATTTCATGGAATATCTCCTGCCCCGCATTATTCATGGTTGATTCAGCTTTTACCCCTACTGCCGGGCAAAAGCGAGGTTTCGTGAATAAAGCGGGTTAATACATGCAGAACGGGCGGACCATATAGATCCGCCCGGTTAATATTTACCTGCAATAATCTCAGCGTGGAGGCATCATACCGGGCATTCCGGGAAGTCCACCACCGGCACCCGGTCGCATTGCACCTGCTCCTGGCATCATACCAGGCATCCCAGGCATCGCACCGCCGCCCATACCGGGCATCCCAGGCATTCCGGGCATACGTCCACCCATTCCCATTCCAGTGCCCATACCAGGCATTCCCATCCCTGGCATCCCAGCGCCGGTTCCGGCTGTACTGGCTGTTCTTTCAGGAGGAGGGGAAATGAACGGGAATCCATTTACCCGTTTGCTTACTATAACACTTTTGGATTTGTTGGGATCAACAATTGCTCGCTTGTATGCGATGAATGTATTTGTCCAGACTTCCTTTGGCTGACTGCCGGAGGCAGCATCAGCTGGTAGCTCACATTTCCAAGGTTGATTATAGAAATCCTTGAACGTAAACTTGTAGATAGTTCTGCCATTAACTACTGATGATGTTAGTGGTCTGCCGGCAATCATTTCTTTGAACTTAACCGTGGGGCGTGGAGGAAGCGATGCCGTAGCCACAGGAGCTGCAGTTGCAGCGCCGGCTCCGCCAGCCATTCCAGGCATCCCCGGCATTCCGGGCATACCACCACCTGACATCCCTGGCATTCCAGGCATACCACCGCCTGCACCCATACCAGCTCCAGGACCCATTGCTGGCATTCCGCCACCAGCGGTTTTTGCTCCCGCTCCGGAATCCTCATCATCACCGGCATCAGCTTTCTTAATGGTTGGGCCACCACTGCCCCCACCACTGCATCCGACAAGAGATACGCATGCAAATGCTGCCAGCACAATGCAGGAATACAGTAACTTATTGCGAACTGTCAAAGTCAAGATACGGCCTCCGTAAACACCGGTATAGCAAGTCTATAGCAGGCGTCATCACACCCATAAAATCACTATCCGGTGCATTATACCTCATAAAGCCCGTATGGGGCAATGGGTAAATACACATCTATCTATTGTTCATTATGGTTTTATAGTCAGATTTCCTTCCCCAAGAGGGCAAAATGCTCAACATTATTATAATGTCTTCGCTGCGGGTGAAAATGTTCCTCTATACAAATAATAATATCCATCCCTGCATTCTTTGTAATTGTGTGCGCTCTTGTATATTGGTATCGTATTTGTCCGATTTCATTGTATCTGGCAAACGGGCTTGATAGAATAAATAGTAAATGCGCGAAATATCGTATTAAAAAGAGAAAAAAGTAGTGAATACATGTCATTGAAAATCGCAATATGTGGTAAGGGTGGGGTTGGTAAGTCTACGCTTTCTGGGACACTTGCTCTTCTTTTTGCTGGAGACGGGCTCAAAGTTCTGGCAATTGATGCTGATCCAGATGCAAATCTAGCATCGGCTATAGGTATGCCCGATGAAAAACGTCGGATGTTGCACACTATTTCCGAAGAAAAAGAATTGATAGAGGAACGTACCGGAGCAAAGGTTGCCCAATTTGGCCAGGTGTTCAGCATTAATCCTGATGTTTCTGGTATTTCTGAGAGGTTCGGAGTGTCCCATAATGGGGTACATCTAGTTGTGTTAGGTGCAGTAAAACGAGCCGGTGGAGGATGTGCCTGCCCTGAGAGCGTTTTACTCAAAGCTTTAGTAAGGGATATTGTCTTAAATCGAGACGAAGTCGTAATTCTTGACATGGAAGCCGGTATCGAACATCTGGGTCGTGGGACTGCGATGGGTGTTGATGCCATGATAACTGTGGTAGAGCCCGGACGACGCAGTGTTGAGACAGGGCACAGAGTTCAAGAAATGGCCAAGGGACTGGGGATTAAGCGGTTCGGAGTTGTTTTGAACAAATCAACCGATCGTGAACGCGATTCCAAAGATGTGATAAAAGAATTCGGTGGAGATGCACTGCTTGGAGTTATACCGTATGACTCAAGAGTGATTGATGCTGATAGAGATGGCAAATCGATAGTTGATGTGCGGGATGAGGAATTACTCACCCCATTTATTGATATAAAGCGAAAATTAGAAGCGAGGTAGAAGACAAAGTGGGATTTTCACCAAAGTGTTTGGCAACAGCTATAGGAAGTCTTCCGCATCCAAATCCTGAGGATGCTGTACGGGTGGTTTTGGAGAATATACCGGATTGTCCGATATGGCCTCAACTCCCTGCACGTGGGATGAACGAGCAGATGGAGGTCCAGTACTCTGAGGGTATGCCTTGCGTGGTCATTGATCGCGAAAAGGAGAGGATGTTCATTGACACCACCGATGATACCTTTACCGGAATCAGCGAGTTTATGGAAAAGTTTGCCATGGACGATGTCGATGCATTCGCTATCAGCCCGGAGTTCTCTGCGGGACTTCATGCGATGGAGTCTGCTTTGAAAGCATCCAATGTCAAACGACCTTTTGTGAAAGTCCAGACTACCGGGCCGATCAGCTTCGGTTTGACTATTGTTGACGAGAATAAAAGAGCCATTTATTACAACGACATCTATCGTGATGCTGTAGTTAAGGCTTTAGTTATGAAATGCCGTTGGCAGATCAGACGCTACAAAGAGTATGCAGAGAATGTTATTTGTTTTATTGATGAGCCGATTCTCTCTGCTTTTGGTTCATCCACATATGTCAGCGTCAGCCGTGAAGATGTAGTGTCGATCTTAAGTGAAGTCATAGAGGCTGTTCACTCTGAGGGTGGAATTGCCGGAATACACTGCTGTGGCAACACCGAGTGGTCCATTCTGATCGATGCAGGCGTGGATATTGTCAACTTCGATGCCTATGATTTTGGGGAAACCGTTGCACTGTATCCGGAATCTATGAAAAAGCATATCGAGTCCGGAAATGTGCTGGCCTGGGGTGTTGTTCCAACGAACAGCGAAAAAATATCTACCCAGACAGTGGAAAGTCTCGTGGCAAAGTTCCACGAGGGTGTTGACAATCTGGCTAAAGCAACAGGAATGGACAAACAGACTATCATTAAGCAAGCGATAGTGACTCCATCCTGCGGAACAGGTTCACTTCCTGTTGCAGATGCTGAGAAAGTATTCGATTTACTGGGTAAACTGAGTAAAGCTCTACAGGCTGAGATGTAGAAATGATCTTGTGATCTTGAACGGAACACTGGTCATTCAGTTTCGGGTGTGATTGCATATCGCACCCGAGCGTAGGAAGAGATTCTTCATTGCATTCAGAATGACAAGTAGCGGAAAGCAGATTCTTCATTGCATTCAGAATGACAAATGCGGATGTTATCGCACGAAAAGAGTATGCCATGTCAATGACAATAGCAGTTACCGGAAAAGGTGGAGTTGGTAAAACTACTCTGTCCTCTCTCATAATTCAATGGTTGGTCACACACCACAAGACGCCGGTTCTTGCTGTGGATGCGGATAGTAATGCCAACTTGCATGAAGCCCTTGGGGTTGATTATGAAGCCACTGTCGGTGGGATCAGAGAGAATGCCCGCGATGAAGCAAAGGCTCTTAATGGTATCGCTAAAAGCGAGTTTCTGGAGCTTCGTATTCAGGAAGCTCTGGTTGAGGAAGCTGGGTACGACCTTATAGTAATGGGTCGTCCTGAAGGTCCAGGCTGCTATTGTTTTGCAAATAATGTACTACGTGATGTATTAAAGAAACTGTCTGCCAATTACAAGTATGTAGTGGTTGATAGTGAAGCAGGTATTGAACATATTTCTCGTCGAACAGTCCTCGCACTTGATTTCCTCTTGATAGTGTCTGACTGCACTGTTCGTGGTATCCGAACCGCAAAACGAATAGCTGAACTGGCTGAAGAGATGGGGACACCGGTAGGAAAGCGTGCACTGGTGGTAAATCGTGTTCCTGATGGGATTCTGCCGGATGCAGTCAAGGATGAGGTCGACGCTACGGGTTTACCTCTGATAGCAGTTATCCCAGCGGATGAAAATGTTGCAGCAATGGATGCCGGTGGCATGGCTGTGGGAGACATTCCACCCACGTCTCCTACCCGGAAAGCTGTCGGCAAACTAATGGCGGAATTAATTGTATAGGAAATACCTCATCTGAATTGATCTTGAGAACGCATCATCCCTCCTGCACGTGCCTAGATCTATATGTGTGTTTGTGGATTATTTTATAATGCAAGGATTCAGGAGTTAACAATATATGGCAACAGAAATAAAAGACGGTGTGGTGCAGGGAGTCTCCCTGGATAACGCTATCAACGAAATGGTTGATGTGGCAGCCTGTGAAAATATCAGCACAGTCTGGGACCGCTATAAAACACAACAACCTCAGTGTAAGTTTGGTATGACTGGTGTTTGCTGCAGATTGTGCCACATGGGTCCCTGCAGGATAACTCCGAAGGCTCCCAAAGGTATATGCGGAGCTGATGTAGATACAATCGTAGCCCGTAATCTGCTCAGAGAAATCGCAGCCGGGACAGCAGCCCACTCTGACCATGGACGTATGCTGGTTAAGACTCTCAGAAGAGTCGCAAGAGGCGAAGGTGGAGAGTATAAGATCACCGATGCCCGCAGGTTACGCAGCATTGCCGAATTTTATGAGATTCCCACAGGGGATCGGGATGATCTTGCAATAGCCGGTGATCTCGCTGACCTGTTCATGAAGCAGTTTGCATATTCCGATGAACCCAATATTACTCTTAAAAGAGCTCCGGAAAAACGACAGGCTGTCTGGAAGAAACTGGATATTGAGCCCAACGGCGTGGACAATGCTGTTGTAGAGATAATGCACCGGACCCATATGGGGGTCGATCACGATTATAAGCACTTGATAATGGGTGGAATGAAGTGTTCGCTGGCAGACGGTTGGGTAGGGTCTGTAATGGCGACGGCTTGTTCCGATATTCTGTTCGGAACACCGACACCGATACGAAGTAAAGTGAACCTGGGTGTGCTTTCAGACAAAAAAGTGAACATAATTGTCCACGGTCACGAGCCTACACTTTCGGAGATGCTCGCAATCGCATCCGGTGAGCCTGAGATGCTGGCTTATGCTAAAGCTCATGGTTCGGACGGGATTAATATAGCAGGTATCTGCTGCACAGCCAACGAAGTCCTGATGCGCCACGGATTCCCGGTCGCTGGAAACTTCCTGCAGCAGGAGTTGGCAATACTCACTGGTGCTGTTGAAATGATGATCATAGACGTGCAGTGCGTAATGCCTTCACTTCCTCAGGTTACAAAATGTTTCCATACAAGATTGGTCAGCACTTCGGAGATCGCTGAGACATTTAATGCTGAGCAGATAACTTTTGAAGTGGAACATGGGTTGGAACATGCCAGAAGGTTGATTCGGGAGGCTATTGATAATTTCGAGAACCGTGATGCATCCCGGGTGCATATTCCGAAAGAGAGTATGGACCTGGTAGCTGGATTCTCAAATGAAACGATATTCCATATGCTTGGTGGAAGGTTCCGTGGGACATTCAGACCGCTCAATGATGCAATAATTGATGGGCGCATTCGGGGAATCTGCGGGATAGTAGGCTGCAGCAACCCGAAGACTAACGTTGATAATGTCCATGTGAAGCTTTCGCAGGAATTGATCAAGCGAAATATACTGGTCCTGCAGACGGGTTGTGCGGCTATTGCGTGTGCAAAGGCTGGCCTGTTGGTCCCTGAGGCTGCATTGCTGCAAGCTGGAGATTCACTGCGGGAAGTGTGTGAAGCTGTTGGCATACCACCGGTATTGCATATGGGATCGTGTGTGGACAACAGTCGAATTCTGCTTGCGGCAACCAATGTTTTGATGGAAGGTGGATTGGGTGAGGACTTGTCTGATCTACCTGTTGCAGGAGCTGCTCCGGAATGGATGAGTGAAAAGGCTATAGCCATCGGTCACTATTTTGTTGCCAGCGGATTGTATGTCGTGCTAGGACATCCACTTTACGTTGAGGGCAGCGAGAACGTAAATAACTTCCTTACAAAAGAGATGGAAGACTTGACTGGTGGAAAGTTTGCCTGGGAGGCTGATCCAATAAAGATGGCAGATATGATCTGCGAGCATATCGAAAAGAAAAGAGATGCTCTGAAGATCAACCAGACTAGAGAACGAAAACTACTCGATATGAAAGAACGCAGGGAGCTGGAATGAGTAAGATCATTGCTGGGTCTGCCATTAACGGCGCCCATAAAATTGTTCAACAGGCCAAGGACTATGTGGCCAGAGCTATTGCAGAGAAGGGAGCCGATCATCCGATTGGATTTCCGGACACAACTTATTCTCTGCCGGTTATCTATTCACTTTTGGGTGAGAAAGTAGATAAACTGTCGGATTGTAAAAAGATTCTGAATGAATGTGACAGTTTGCTGCCTCCTTATGTATCTGACAACGTTTGGTTGCCATACCTGGGTTCAACACTGGATGCTGGTGCTGCTACTCTGTTTGCATTTGAGCTTATTGAAGCCTGCAAATATCTTATCGGACCGAATCCGGTAGATGGTATCTGGCTTGGGGCAGCGACTGATGTTATTATCCGGGAGCGTGGTATCGAGTTTGTCGATGGAACAGCTCCGGGATTTGCAGCTGTTGTCGGAGCTGCTCCGGATAGTGCTACCGCAGTGAAAATTGCTCGTGAACTTCAGGAAAAGAACCTTTATGTCTTTATGGCGGGTAATACCAATGGTGTGTCTTTTGCTGAGCAATTAGTTGAAGCTGGTGTTGAAATCGGCTGGGAGACCAGACTGGTTCCTTACGGCAAGGATATCTCAGCAGCTATATATGCACTGGGATTTGCTAACCGTGCTGCTTTGTCATTCGGTGGAGTCCAACCTGGAGATTATAAGCGTAACCTGAAATACAACAAGGACCGTATTTTTGCATTTGTGCTTGCATTGGGTGAAGTTGACGAGGAAAAATATGCTGCTGCAGCTGGAGCTATTTCCTACGGGTTCCCTGCAATCGCTGATACCGATATTCCTCAGATTCTTCCGACAGGTATATGCACTTATGAGCATGTAGTATCAAATGTTCCTGTTGAGCATATTGTGGAAAAGGCATTGGAAGTCCGTGGTTGTAAGATCAAGATCACCAAAGTGCCAATTCCGGTGTCCTACGGTCCCGCCTTTGAGGGTGAAAGAATCCGCAAAGAGCAGACTTTTGTTGAGTTCGGTGGAAACCGAACTCCTGCATTTGAGTATGTTACTACCAAGCAACTCGATGAAGTGGAAGACCACAAGATCGTAGTTGTTGGCCCGGAAATTGATGATGTAGAACCTGGTACTGCTCTTCCTCTCGGAATTTGGGTCGAAGTAGCCGGACGTAAAATGCAGCCGGACTTTGAGTCCATTCTCGAGAGACAGATGCATCACCTTACCAACGGCGCCGAAGGTATCTGGCATATGGGCCAGAGGGATATTATCTGGGTCAGGATCAGCAAATCAGCGCAGGAGAGAGGCTTCAAGATCCGTCACATTGGTGAGATCATGCATGCCAAACTCATGAATGAATACCCGGCGATTGTGGATAAAGTACAGGTCTTCCTCTATACAGATAAAGAGGAAGTTGAGAAGAGGATCCATGAAGCCAGACGTGTCTATAAGGAAAGAAACCTGCGGGTAGAATCCCTAACAGATGAAAGCGTTGATACGTTCTATTCATGTTTGCTTTGCCAGAGTTTTGCTCCTAACCATGTTTGCGTAATCACACCAGAAAGACTTGGACTCTGCGGTGCTTATAACTGGTTGGATGGCAAGGCAGCGTATGAGATTGATCCTACCGGCCCTAACCAGCCTCTTCCAAAGGGTGAATGTATAGACCCGATCCGTGGCCAGTGGAAAGAGATTAACGATTACGTTTTCGCTAACTCCAAGCAGACTGTTCCGGCATTTAATGCCTATTCTCTTCTGGACAATCCAATGACCAGTTGCGGTTGCTTTGAGGCGATTGTTGCCCTGGTCCCGGAGTGCAACGGTATCGCAATAGTTAACCGTGAATACAGCGGAGATACCCCTATGGGTATGAAATTCTCTACGCTTGCGGGTATAACCGGTGGAGGGCAACAGACACCAGGTTTTATTGGAATTGGAAAGGCATATCTTTCCAGCAGAAAGTTTGTATCTGCTGAGGGTGGACATAAGAGAATTGTCTGGATGCCTAAAGAACTCAAGGAAACACTTAAAGAAGAGCTGGAAGCGGCGGGCAAGCGTGCGGGTATAGACAACTTTGCTGACTTTATTGCAGACGAGACTCAGGCTGTTACTCCTGAGGATATCAGAGCACATATGGAGAAAATCCAACACCCGGCTCTGGAAATGTGGGACATTACCCAACCGTCCCCGGAAGCTGCCGCATTAGATGCAAAAAGATCTGACGAGACTGTGCAGCCTTCTGTGCAACCGGTGGTGACAGCGGTTCCAAAACCGGAACCGGTAAAACCAGTTGTTGTCACAACCCAAAAAGCAGAGACGCAAGCTCAGGCTGTTGTTGCATCACCTGCACCGGTCGCAGCACCACAGGCTGCCAGTGCACCTGCTGCTCCTGCAGCTGTTCCTGTCGGTGACGGATTGTCATATATTTCCAGTGTTCTTGAGCAAGTAAAAGCTAAGGGTGTTGCACCGGATGCGGCTTCAGATCCGATGGCTGCTTTGCAGATGTCTACGGCTATAAGTCTTTTGACTGCCGGAGCTAATATGCTCCTGATGTATAGCGGAGCTATGGGTCAAGTTCCTACAACTGTGCTCCCAACCTCTGCGGTGCCTGTAGCTGCAGAACCTATACAGGCAGTTGTTGAGGACCAGGGGCCGCATATTAAGCTGGAACCTGAGGAAGTGTGTCCGATAATTCAGTGTCCGATAACCGTAATTGAGGAAGTTGTTGTCAAACCAATCGAATCTGCTACTGTGGCGATTCCTACTACATTTACCGTCCCCGGTGAGAACGTCAATGTGACCGTTCGTGAGATCACGATAGGTGGCAGCGGAACCAGGACCTCCGCAGTTACACTCGGTGGGGCAAGTGCGTTGCCTTTCAGGCATTTTGAAGGTAATACCGGACATCCCCAGGTTGTTGCTATGGAAGTGTTTGATAAACTTCCCAGAAACTATCCAGAGAGCTTGAGAACTGCATATGGATCTCTTTTGGACGATCCTGCGGCGATGGCCAAGTTCTGTGTGGAGAAAATCGGAGCTCAGGCGATCAGCGTCAGGCTGGATGGGTGTCATCCGGACAGCGGAGACCGTTCACCTGAGGAATGCGTGGAAACCGTAAGGTCAGTAATGGAAGCAGTTGGAGTTCCGATCATTGTTACCGGTCCTTCACACTTCGAAAAGAACAATGCTTTGATGAAAGCCGTTGCTTCAGCATTTGCCGGTGAGAACCTGCTACTGAACTGGGCTGAGACTGACAACTACAAAACAGTTGCTGCAGCAGCTATGGGTTATGGACACTGCGTTGCAGCCCAGACACCTATTGACGTTAATATGGCTAAGCAGCTGAACATTCTTATGACCAATATGGGCCTGTCTCCGGACAAGATCGTAATTGATGCCTTAACAGGTGCGATTGGATACGGTATGGAGTATACATATTCGGTTATGGAGAGAATCCGCAGCGCTGCGTTCACGGGTGATCCGATGCTGGCGATGCCTATCATTGCTACGCCCGGTTATGAAGTCGCAAAGATCAAGGAGACCAAGGCTCCGGCTTCGCAGTTCCCACTCTGGGGTCCGGAATCCGACCGGGGAGCCCTGCTGGAAATATCAACTGCGATGTGTATGCTGAATGCGGGAACGGATATGCTGATAATGTATAATCCAACCGCAGCCAGAACAGTAATAAATAAAATACGCGAGATGAATAATATATAACTGTCATCCTGAGGAACGAAGGATCTGCTTTCTTAAAAAAACAACGTAAAAGCAGATCCTTCGTTCCTCAGGATGACAAAGTCTGATGACAAAGTCTGCATTCAGAATGACAATGTATGAGGAGTAAGAGCCGTGGCACTATCCGGTTTAGACATATTTAAATTACTACCGAAGACCAACTGTGGGGAGTGTGGAGTTTCCACGTGTATGGCCTTTGCTATGAAAATGGCTTCAAAGAGCGCTGAATTGTCCCAGTGTCCATATGTTTCTGATGAGGCAAAGGACAAACTGGGAGCTGCCAGCAAGCCTCCGATGCGGTTGGTTAAGATTGGACCTGCTGATTCCGAGGTTCAGACGGGTGCTGAAGTTGTTATATTCAGGCACGAAAAGACCTTTGTGCATCCGACTGCAATTACAGTCGCATTTACCGACTGCGATGCTCCGGATGTGCTTGCACATAAGACAGCCGTTATACGAGACTATTGCCTTGAGAGAGTAGGGGAAGAGCTCAAAATCGACCTTTGTCTGGTTGATAATGTAACTGGCGATGTGGAACCATTCGTTAATGCAGTTAAAGAAGTTGTTGGCACAACAGGTCGCGGTGTTATACTGCAGAGTTCAAGCCTTGAGGCGCTGGAAGCTGCTATAAAGCAGATAGATGGTCAAAGGCCTTTACTGCACGCTGCAACGTCAGAGAATGCTGAAGCAATGGCAGAGCTGGCAAAGAAGTACAAATGCCCCCTGGTTGCCAAAGCTGATTCTCTTGATGAAATGGCTGTTCTTACTGCAAAACTTGAGAGTCTTGGTGTTCAAGACATAGTGATGGATTGCTCCGCAATAAACCCGGCTGCGCAGGTACAGATCAATACGATGGCCAGAAAAGCAGCCCTAAAGGGTTCTTTCTCGCCGATGGGTTATCCCGTAATCAACTTTGTCACCGAGAGGGATATTCCATCTTTGGTGGCTGACGCTACAACTCTGATCTGTAAGTATGCATCCATACTTGTTATTGATACCCTTCAACTGGAAGCTCTGCTACCATTGATGATGCTGCGCCAGAACATATTTACTGATCCGCAGAAACCGATTCAAGTTGAACCGAAGGTCTATCCAATAGGCGAACCTGATGAGAATTCACCAGTTCTGGTAACAACCAACTTCTCGTTGACCTATTTCATTGTCTCTGGCGAGATTGAAAACTCAGGTGTAGCAGCTCATCTGGTTATTGTCGAGTGCGAAGGAATGAGCGTTCTTACCGGCTGGGCAGCAGGGAAGTTCAACGGTGATAAGATAGGTGCTTTTATCAAGAGCACAGGCCTAGAGAGCCAGGTAAAGACACGCAAAATCATCATTCCTGGATACGTAGCTCAGATCAGCGGTGAACTTGAAGAAGCGCTGCCTGGTTGGGAAGTTATAGTCGGACCTCAGGAAGCATCCGACCTTGGGCCGTTCATGAAGCTGCAGGCAAAAGCATAGATGCATAATGTTCGCTTCCTGCCGGATGATGTAACCGTTGAGGTACCAACCGGCACCCTTATTTCAGAAGCCGCAATAAAGGCGGGTATTGAACGCATTCACCTGCCGTGTGGAGGCAAGGGGACATGCCGGCGTTGTCTGGTTGAAGTTGTGGAAGGACATCCATTAGCGGTAAGTTCAGCAAAGCTTGATCAGGCAATGGCAGGTAGAGGGCTTGTACTCTCTTGTCAGACAAAGATCAATGAAGATATGGTCATCCGAGCTGCCGGAACACACGATGCAGCTATGCGTGTTGTTGGAGACAGCCATCTGTTGATTTCGGAGGAACTCCTTCCAGATCCCAATGCGCTATCAACTCTCTATAGTTCTGAGCGTCTGGTTGTTCCTATGGCAACTATTGATGAGCACTACAGCGACTGGCAAAGACTGGTCAGAGAGATCAACCGCAAGACAAGCAACCTGTCTGTTAACGCCGATATATGGGTATTGCGATCGCTTGCAGATACCTTGCGAGAGCAGAACGGCGAAGTTACTGTCATTCTCCAGGAGGAGAACTCATCTATCCGTGTCCTTGATGTTCAGCCGGGGCATGTCAGAATTTGCGCCTATGGACTGGCAATTGATGTGGGTACAACTACAGTTGCAGTGCAGCTTGTTGATATGGTGGATGGGAAGATCCTTGCTTCTGCAACCGGATATAACGCCCAGGTTCGCAGAGGTTCGGATGTTATAAGCCGTATTGACTATATTCGAACAGCTCCCCGCAGACTTGAGCTGCGTTCATTGATACTTGAATCGATCAATGGTCTTATTGAGGATGTATGCAGTCAGGCTGGTCTTTCATGTGAGGAAATACGTTCAGCGTTCATAGCAGGCAACACTACTATGATGCATCTCTTGCTTGCATTACCTCCAAAGTATATCCGAGAGTATCCATATGTGCCGACAGTCAATGCAATCCCCACGCAATTGGCATCGGAGGTTGGCATTAATATCAGTCAGCAGGCGTTAGTTGATTTTGCACCAGGCGTCGGTAGTTATGTTGGGGGGGATATATCAGCAGGCTTATTGTGCACTGATATACCTTTCAAAAATGAAGATATCTATCTGTTTCTCGATATAGGAACGAATGGAGAGATTGTGCTTGGGAATTCCGATTGGATGGTTACCTGCGCCTGTTCGGCAGGACCAGCATTCGAAGGGTCGGGGATCAAGTGCGGGATGCGTGCTACCACCGGGGCTATAGAATATATCGAGATTAGTGATGATTCCTATTATGTGACATATGATGTCATTGGCGGCGGTAAACCCAAGGGTATATGTGGTTCGGGACTGATATGTGCTCTTGGTGAGATGCTTCAGCAGGGAATTGTTGACCAGTCCGGGCATCTTAATATGGAACTCGACACGCCCAGGCTCGTTAGAATCGATAATCAAAATGTGTTTGTAGTTGATTGGGACTTAAACCGCGTCCCTGATCTGGTAATTACAGAATCTGATATAGAGAACCTGATGCGCACGAAGGCAGCCATTTATGCTGCTTGTGTTCTGATTCTCAGCAATGTGGGACTTGAATGGAGTATGGTTTCGAAGGTCTACATAGCTGGTGGATTTGGGAGATATCTGCAGGTTGAGGATGCTATACTTATTGGGTTGTTACCTGACTTATCCTATGATAAATTCACCTATATAGGCAACTCTGCGTTGACTGGATCATATATAGCATTGCTGTCTCGCGAGAGTCGTGCTATGCTACAGGATGTAACTGCTAAAATGACGTATATTGACCTTAGCAGTGAGTCCGGATATATGGATAGTTATCTTGGAGCAATGTTCCTGCCGCACACTGAGATGTCCCAGTTTCCCAGTGTTGCAGCAAAACTAGACTTACTTAAAACCAGAACAATTGGAGGGAAATGATAATGACGCTTCTAGAGAGAATCGCGGCAGGTGAGATCCTTATCTCCGATGGCGCTATGGGAACCTTTTTGCAAGCTAAAGGAATGAAAGCGGGCGAATGTCCAGAGTCATGGAATGTATCTCATCCTGAGGAAGTCAAGAGTATTGCCCAGGCATATATAGATGCCGGCAGCGATATAGTCGAGAGCAATTCATTTGGCGGAACAAGCTACAAGCTTAAAGAGTTTGGTTTGCCTGCTGACAAAGTCGCTGAGTTTAATACTGCCGCAGCAAGACTTGCCAAAGCAGCAATGGGTGATAACGGTTATGTTGCAGCTTCTGTGGGACCCACCGGTCAGATTGTTGAGGATGAAGGTGGAAATGTCACCGAGGAAGATCTCTACAATGCATTCAAAGAGCAGGCAGTCGCTCTTGAAGAAGGTGGTGCGGATGCTGTCTGCATTGAGACAATGAGTTCTATTGCAGAAGCTGTGCAGGCAATAAAAGCAGCAAAAGAGAATACAAAATTGGCTGTTATTTGTACTTTTACTTTTGAACCTGGCGCCAGAGGATTCCGTACGATGATGGGTATTGATCCTGCTACGGCGTCGGAAGCTGCTATTGAGGCGGGTGCTGATGTTGTCGGAGCTAATTGTGGTAACGGTATAGATAATATGATAGAGATCACCAAGCAGATCAGAGCGGTCGCTGGTGATACTCCAATTTTGATTCATGCGAATGCCGGTATGCCCGTGCTCGAGGGTGACAAGACTGTCTTTAAGGACACACCTGAGCAAATGGCGAGTCGTGTCAAAGAATTGATAGCTGCAGGTGCCAATATCATCGGCGGGTGTTGCGGCACCAATCCTGATCATATATCTGCAATGGCTAAAGCAGCCCGGAATCGTGGTTGCTGCTGTGGATGTAACAAAGAATAACTACCTCTAAATCAAGGCGCTTCATTTCATGAGGCGCCTCTTTACATTAATCTCACGTTATAAAACCCCCTCAATCGCTATCCATGTATAAATACTTGCTCTCATTCTTGATCAACCTGGTATTCCTACTAGTACCTGCTGGTTTTCCGACATGGAAACTAATACTTGGAAGAAATCCATCCGAAGAACGCTGGTTCTAGTTGCTTCGGTGTTATGGGAGTACTCGGTTGTCACAAATACGCTTTCCACTTATGGTTATTACGTTGATTGCAGCTCTTTCCTGTTTGGTATCGGCAGATGTCATGTCAAAGAAGAGCGGTGATGTTGTATATACTGGTGATGTTATGCCGATTTCAGGTCATGTGAAGTCCAACTCAGTTGTGGGATTGAGTGTTGAGTCGGACATTATTGATGCTGATCTTACTCCTCCAGTAGTTACGTTTGATTTGCCAGCTGTGTGGGAGACTACAACCAGCGGTCAGCCTACTATACACATTTCAGGAACAGTTGCAGATGATACCGGTGTTGTTTCTGTAGGGTGGGAGAATCAGTCAGGACAGTCAGGAACTTGCACTGGCACCAGTACATGGGATTCCTCCCAAGTTGTACTGACAGAGGGTGAGAATCTTGTATGTGTAACAGCAGAGGACAGCGCAGGTAACGTCGGAGCTTCTTCTGTGCTTATAAATTACAATCCTAATGGACCAACCGTAACCATAACCTCACCCACAACAGGATCTTCGTATACTACACCAACACCAGTTTCTACACTGACTGTCAGTGGGACTGCATCAGGTGACCGCACCGTGACTGAGGTTACCTGGAGTACAGTTAATGGGGCATCGGGGACTTGTACTGGAACTGATAACTGGTCAGCCGATAATGTCCCTCTTGAAATAGGCGCTAATACGCTTCTGATAACTGCAACTGACAGTGCAGGGGAGTATGGCAGTAAGACACTCAATATTATAGTGCCGGATGTAGTTGTGCCGGACGTTACTATAGTATCGCCCACACTGACATTGGCGCCACACCGTGTCGGAGCATATGTTCCGGTCACTGGCACAGCTTCCGATAATGTTGCTTTAAAAACAGTAAAATGGGCAACAGATAGAGGATATACGGGTAACTGCACCGGTACTACCAGCTGGAGTATTGATCAGCTTCCTTTAGAGATAGGTGATAATGTCCTTGTAATAACTGCTACTGATGATTCGGATAACGTAAACACTGCTCAATTAACAATAACCAGACAACAGACAACGGTTGCCAATGCATGGCTGGGACTCACTATTGCGGCTCTTCCAATGGTTCCGGATGTTTCAGATTCAAAACAGGCTGTTGGTTTCCAGGGGAATTGCTGGGCCAGCTTTGATACAGAATTGAACTCTTATCACACATATCCGGATGTTGCATGCTGGCTGATGCCAAGAGAAAACACTCCAGGCCGTGGATTCTGGGGGGCCTTTGCATCGGGAATACAGGATCCACTCGGATATGCAACTCCTCTTGACAGCCAGATTACCATACATTTGTATCCTGGATGGAATATAGTCGGTAATCCGTATAACGCGAATGTAAATTGGGAGCCGGACAGAATAAGAGTCAGGATAACCGGTTCTGCCGAATGGGTTGCAATGTCCAGTTCAACAGACAGCATAAGGGACTATGCGATCGGTTGGCAGCAGGATGCATCGAATCCATTGACCGGAGCATATTTCCCGATAGCTGCTGATACTTCGGATGGAGTGTTGAATTATATGGCACCGTGGAGAGCAGTGTGGATCAAGGCTTTTGAGGAGTGTGACCTTATGTTCCCACCACCGGCAGACTCACAGTTCTGAAACTACAATAGGATGTCGGCTTAAGAGTCCAATGTTACGGATGTCATAAATATTGCATAATATGTGTTACTACGAACTGAGTGGAGAATAAGTCCTTCACTCAGTTCACTGTGACATATATTGTGATTTATGCAAATAACTTCTATGTAATGTAGACCAATTCAAACCTCAGTATCTGCAATTTCCTCAGTTTTTACGACATAAGAAATCATCCACCTCGGGCCAATTCAAGCGTTTCATCAGGTATGTTTTATATGATCATGCTAAGTTAGTGAAGAAAATCGCCTATCCATGGGTGATTGTTCATCATGCACAGCGTAAATACATATCCATAGTATTATTTGTAATAGAGCATGAATTGCTGGTTTGGTGTATTAGGTAGTTAGCTTTAGCGTATTTCCTCTCAGTTTCCTCTTTTTCTCTGCTAATTGTAAATATCAGGGTAAATACCGGACACAAATTTACCGATGATCCTAATGGATATATTCTGAAATACCGCACAACCGTTCATTTGTCAGGTATTTTTCATTGCTGACTAATGATATTGGAACCTCTTGACTCTCCACTAGAGTGTAGAGCGAAGTCATATAAGGTTCCGTATGTGTGTAAATGGCAAGAGATGATTTTAAAAACAAATAAGAAATGACGAATGTTGTTTACATAAGTCTTCACTCCAGGATGGGTGAACTTGTGAAAGGATGGTAACCGATGAGCTCTGAAATGGATATGTCGGATCTGCTGGGAGTATTTCTAGAGGAAGCTGAAGAGCAGATTCAACGTCTGGACAATGGAATACTGCACTTGGAGCGAAATCCAAATGATTTGGATATGATCAAGGAAGTGTTCCGTGCGGCACACACGCTCAAGGGCTCCTCCGCAACAATGGGTCTAACCCCAATAGCAGAACTGACTCATGTAATGGAAAATTTGTTGGACCTGCTTCGTGCAGAGAAGATGCAGGCTAATCCTGAGATTGCTGACTTGTTGTTAAGTGGAACTGATGCTTTGCGCACTCTAATCTCGCAGGTCTCACAGGGAGCACCTATGGATTTAGATACTCAGCATCTGAGAGATGCGCTCAAGGCTATGTGCAGTAGTGAAGGTGTGAAAGCAGCACCAACTGTAGTTGCTCCGATAATGGTAGAAGGCAAATCCGGATTTGACGGACCGGATGGGAGTTGCCAACTGCGTGTCAAGGTCGCTGATGATTGCCTTATGCCGTCTGTCAGGGTATTTATGGTTCATAACGCGTTAGTGGGTTTAGGTGAAGTAATCTCCAGTGATCCTCCTGAGGAAGAGTTAGATGATATACAACCAGGAGCTATTGTTACTATTGTTATAGCTCCAATTGAAGGTATCGAGTCTATCACTCATGCGATAGGCCAGCTCGCTGAGGTAAGCGTGTTGGACTGCATTCTTTCAGGTGGTGAGGATGTTTCCGACAAGGCAGTGCAAATCGGAGATGAACAGCAACCTGAGATATCTGCTGCTGCTTCAGAAACACCTGTAGTAGCTGGTGCTCCAAAACCGGAGGCTAAAGCTGCGTCTGAGCAACCTGCAAAGGCAATACAGACCGTAAGAGTAGGTGTTGACCGCCTTGACAGCCTCATGAATCTGGTTGCTGAGCTGGTTATACACCGGACTCGTATATCACAGATAGAGAGTGATTTTTCAGCTAAGTATGAAAAAGAGGAACTTGTTCAAGGATTAGCTGAGACTGCTGCACACATTGGTCGGGTTGTAACCGAACTCCAAGAACACATAATGAAAGTAAGGCTGCTCCCAGTCGAGCAAGTTTTCAATAGATTCCCCAGAATGGTCCGAGACCTTGCCCATAAAGCAGGCAAAGAGATTGAATTTGTAATGCTGGGGCAGGAAACAGAATTGGACAGATCTATCCTTGAGGAGATAGTAGATCCAATAACCCACCTTCTTCGAAATTCCGTGGATCATGCTACTGAAATGCCTGATGAGAGGGTAGCTTTGGGCAAACCACGCAAGGCACGTGTTGTATTAGCAGCCAGGCAAGAAGAAAATAGAATTATCATTGAGGTAGAAGACGACGGAAAGGGAATAAACATTGGGAAGGTAAAAGAGGCAGCTCTCAGAAAAGGTGCTACCAGCCAGGAGCAGATAGAGCGAATGAGTGATGATGATGCTCTTCAACTCATTTTTGCATCTGGTGTAAGCACTGCTGAGAAAGTTACCGATATCTCAGGAAGAGGTGTTGGTATGGATGTTGTGCGGAGCAACATACAAGGACTTTCGGGCAGTGTGGGAGTGCATACTGAGGCAGGGAAAGGTTCTCGATTCAAGATAAGCCTACCTCTTACTCTAGCCATCATCCAGGCGTTGGTAACAAGTGTGGATGATAGAGTATATGTGATCCCGCTTTCAGCAGTTGTTGAAACTTTCCGTTGCGATGTATCAGATATCAGGAGCATTGATGGGCACCCGGCAATCAACTTCCGTGGTTCTGTATTGCCATTAGTAAACCTGGGGTCAATGTTTGATCGTAACATTAAGGCTGACCATTATGATATGGGATCCAGCACGTTTGTAGTTGTGAATACAGGAGCATCAAAAGTCGGCTTGGTTGTTGACAAGCTCATAGGTGAGCAGGAAGTCGTCATTAAGCCCCTTGGTGCTTTCTTTGGAGATCTGCGTGGTATTGCAGGGGCTACCATATTAGGTGATGGCAGAGTTGCCTTGATTCTGGATGTGGTTGGTGTCGGTGCTTTACTCAATAAGAGACGTTTCGACAGAAGCAAGTTCGAGTCTCTAGCTGTGGAGGTATAGGCCCATGGAATTATCAGGGCAACAAACAAATCCATCTGAATTGGATTTTGTTTCATTCAAACGAAAGATTAAACTCTTTTGTGGACTCGATCTGGAAGCTTACAAGCGTCCACAGATGGAAAGACGTATTCGCGCGAACATGGACAAGTGTGGGGCGAAATCCTTCACTGACTATTTCGCATTAATGCAAAAAAACAATCAGTTATTTGATGAGTTTATGGATAGAGTAACTATCAATGTATCTGAAGTATTCCGTAATCCTGAGCAGTTTGATGTGCTGAAAAACAAGGTGCTACCGGAATTGGTTTCCAAATTCGGAAATCTGACAATATGGTCAGCAGGTTGCTCATGTGGTGCTGAGATATATACACTGGCTATCCTTCTCGATGAAGTTGCTCCGAACAGGCGGCATACTATTCTAGGGACGGATATTGATGAACGAATGCTGGAGAGAGCGGCAAGTGGGATATACTTCCCTCATGAAATGAAAGCCGTAAGCAAAGAGCGTATCTCCAAGTATTTCGATGTACATGCGGATGGGAATTTTCAGGTGAAAGCTTCACTCAAGAAGAACATTTCCTTCAAGAAGCATGATATGCTCAAGGATCCATTTCCTGCACGAAACGCATTAGTTGTGTGCCGAAATGTAGTAATATACTTCACTGATGAGACGAAAAAGGTCTTGTATTCAGGATTCTTCGATTCGCTCTCAAGTGGTGGATATTTGTTTGTTGGCGGGACAGAAAGAATTTCAAATTATGACGATATTGGTTTCGAGAACAAGATACCATTCTTTTATCGGAAACCATTAGGAAACTGAGGAGGATTAGATGGCTAAACGCATTCTGGTTGTAGACGATGCCATGTTCATGCGAGCTACGGTGAAGCGAATACTCGAACAGGGTGGCTATGAGATTGCTGGTGAGGCTGAGAATGGCGAACTGGCTGTAAGACAGTATATGGAACTCAAGCCGGACGCTGTTTTAATGGACATCACCATGCCCGTGCTGGATGGGATATCGGCTGCAAAGGCGATACTTCAAGCGGATCCAAAAGCAGTAGTGCTTATGTGTACAGCTCTGGGTCAGCAAAACCTGGTGATTGATGCAATCAAATCAGGTGTTAAGGACTACATCGTGAAACCGTTCCAACCGGAGCGAGTTATCGAAGGAGTCGGCAAAGCCCTGGGGGTGTAGATCTAAGGAGACTAGGATTACCCGAACGAGAAGTATTAATAGCGGAGGATTCGCATGAAAGCGGAACATATGGAGCCTTTTGTTAGCGCTGCATTTAGTGTAATGCAGATGCTTACCGGCGACGTCCCAACAAGAGGGTCGTTGTCACTTAGAACAACCACATTTACCAGTGAACAGGTAACTATAATGGCTGGCGTCAATGGTGACGTGGAAGGCATGGCGATGTATGGCATGTCTACCGAGACTGCTAAACAGATAGCTGGGGCCATGATCGGCTCTGAAGTTCCTAAATTAGATGAGATGGCAATGAGTGCCATATCTGAATTAGGCAATATGATTACAGGTAATGCCACAACACTGATTTCGCAGAAGGGTTATGATGTTGATATCACTCCTCCATCTGTGATTCGTGGAGAGCAGGTCGAAGTTAGTACAAGAGTACCAGCTATTGTTGTACCGATGAATACCCAGTTTGGCAAAGTCGAGATAAATGTAGCTCTTGCAGAGAACACGTCTTCAGCGTCCAAAGTGGCCTAGAGCTGTTCAGAAATGGGATTGTAGGATAGATGGCAGATACACTCAGCCAGAATGAGATAAACGCCCTAATAAACTCGTATCAGACAAATACGATGGAGGACGTCGCGGTAGCAACTGCGGGTAAACAGGTGCGCGTATATGATTTCACGCGCCCTGACAAATTCTCCAAGGAGCACCTCAGGGCACTGAACGTTATCCATTCAAAGCATGGAGCGTTATTTGCTGCAGCTCTGGGGGCAATGATACGAGTCGGTACTCAAGTTGACCTGCTGGCAGTGGATCAACTGACATATCGGGAATATTGTGCTTCTGTGCCATCAGGAACGATGTTTGTCGAAGTGGCAATGGACCCGTTGTCGGCAACAGCATTGTTTGAATTCAATCCGGCATTTGCAGCGACTTGTGTGGAATTATTGACTGGTGCAACCGGGGTCGTTCATGCAACTACAAATGAATTGACGGAAGTTGACTGTGCAATTATGCGTCCTGTGATAGACATTGCACTGAAGAAATACACCGAAGCGTGGTCATCGTGTATATCGCTTGCACCACGTGCTACTAATGTAATGATTGGCGTAGGCACTCAACAAGTTCTATTGCCTGCTGAGCCAGTGTTGGTCTGCGGATACGAGATAACAGTCGGTGATATGGTTAGTATGCTCAGCATATGTGTTCCAGCTTCGGCTATAGAACCCATCTTGCCGGCATTGACTCTGGGTAGGACACTAAACTCATCAAATCAGAAGATTGAAGGGCTGGATGTTCACTTGCGGCAAAATTTTGAAGCGGTGAATCTACGATGTAAAGCTACGCTTGGAAGAACAAGCATATCTTTGCAGGATGTTCTTGAGCTGCAGGTAGGGGATGTGATAAAACTTGCAAATCGAGCTACAGAACCCGCTGAGTTTTGGGTAGAGAATCTTCCAGCGTTCTATGGTTGGGTGGGAACATCCGGCCGTAACCTGGCATTGCGAATTGATAGTAAGATATCAGATTTTGATTTCTAGTGCTTTTTAATATTGAAGATATCCTGGATCGGATCAGGAAAACATCATATTAGAAATGCAGATCAGTTAATAAATATGAAGTTTGTTATATGCGAACTGCAATGGTGGTTTAGGCTGTCAAAGCGTCGTTCTGCAAGCTTATAAGGAGTAATACAGATGCCCATATCATCAGGCTCGAAAACTGATTCCAGGCTGAGTAGTTTTTTGACTGCGGCAAAAGCCGGAGTGCAGAAAGCCAGCGAAGCTATACGTATGATGTCGGCCAGCGCGATTCACCTGGAAGTTATATCTGCGGGTATAGCACCAACGGCGAGGCTATCTGAAGTTGCAGGTAATCCGGAGGATCTTGTAGTTGGAATATACCTTTCGATAGAAGGTGACATTCCTGGCCATGCATTGCTTGTCCTTGGTTTCGATAGTGCCCTGGCGTTGGTGGACATTCTGACTGGGCGACCTCTGGGAGCCAGTAGGCATATAGATGAGATGGAAAGTTCGGTTATGCAGGAGTTGGGTAATATAGTTGTCTCCTCATACCTTAATGCTTTATCAGACTATTATGGTAAAACTTTGATGCCAAGTCCGCCTACTGTAGTAGTGGATATGGCTGCGGCGGTCATTGATAGTGTGTTGCTGAACACAGGGCATTTTGAAGACGATACGATAAGTATTGTTACAAGATTCGCCGGAAGCAAGCGTGCTATACGTGGCTTCTTCCTTTACATACCTGAGATAGTAAATTAAGAGAGGCAGGAGGTGGAAGCTGTGGATGACGGAATTGCAAGAATGGGTGAAATAGTATATAGCAGCACAGGAACTCCAGTTCTGCGTGCTCTTGGTCTGGGTTCGTGTATTGGCTTGTGCGTTTTTGATCCTGGAACAAAACTGGCCGCAATGGCGCATATAATGCTCCCGGAATCGAGAAATAAGGATAATCCGGAACTTGGAAAATATGCAGATACTGCTGTACCAAAAGTAATAGAGGAAATGGTAGCAAAAGGAGCGTCTCGGAGTCGCTTGAGAGTTGCTATTGCGGGTGGAGCCCAGTTGTTTGCATTCGCTGGTGCGACTGATCGACTTGATGTCGGTAAACGCAATATTGAAGCAGTGAAAGTAGCTCTAAAGGGATGTCAGTTGAAACTTGTTGCAGAGGATGTGGGAGGTAAGACTGGTCGGACAGTTACTATGGATTCAGCAACAGGTGAGATTACAGTCAGGCAGGTTGGAGGAGTCGAGAGACCACTGACCAGACTGTCTTGAGATATTTGCATCGGTTGTTAGTTTGTTTTCGCTTATAGATTATTGTGTATTAAATATTATGTATAATTATCTGATTTCACAATAAAAGGCTGGAATCTTCAGAATCAGGTTACATGCTTTATTGTGTGCCTGGAGGTCGATATGCCTGATACAAAAATACGTGTATTAATAGTTGACGATTCCGTTTTTGCCAGAAAGGTAGTTGCTGATAACCTCAAGAGTTCACCTGATATTGAGGTCATAGGAATTGCTACAAATGGTGTGGAAGGACTCGCCAAGGCAAAAACTCTGCATCCGGATGTAATAACGATGGATGTGGAGATGCCTGAGCTGGATGGCTTGTCCACACTCAAACGAATAATGGCCGAATGTCCTACCCCTGTCTTAATGCTGAGTTCACTTACCATAGGTGGAGCTAAAGAAAGTATCCAGGCATTACGATATGGAGCCGTCGACATTATGGCTAAGCCCCATGGTAGCCACAGTATCGGTTTATCTCTCTTGCGGGATGAACTGATTGCCAAAGTGCGTGCAGCTGCCAAGGTTGATGTAGCCAAGCTTGCTGTTACGCAATCCGGGCCAGTAAAACCCAAAGTTCGTCCAACTACGTTTGCAGGACCCTATGCACCCGTTGTAGCTATAGCTTCTTCGACTGGTGGTCCAAGGGCGCTTAGAACATTGATTCCTGGACTGACAAGTGATGCGGGGGTTGCGTATGTTGTTGTTCAGCATCTTCCAGAAGGATTCAGTGGGCCGCTGGCTCAGGATTTGAATAACACTACAGACCTTAATGTTCGGGAGTCAGAGGACGGGGATACTTTGAAACCCGGTGATCTGATTTTTGCGAAAGCTGGATACCACTGCGTTTTCGACAAGACCGGCAAAATAAGCCTCACGAAATCACCACCACTTTGGGGAGTTCGTCCATCTGCCGATGTAACCATGGCTTCACTTGTTCCTGCTTACCGTTCGCGTATGATAGGGGTTGTACTGACCGGAATGGGAAGAGATGGAGCTGACGGAATAAGATTGATTAAGGAAGCTGGTGGTATGACTCTCTCGGAGCACGAATCGAGTTGTGTCGTCTACGGCATGCCCAGAGTAGCATTTGAGACTGGATGCGTCGATATCGTGTCTCCTCTACAGCATATGGCGGAAGCAGTAAATGCTGCTGTGATAAAAGTATCGCAGGGAAGAAGCGCACGAAACGGTGCTGCATAATAGCCGAAGTCAAGGTTACGTGCTGATGTATAAATGTATTCCTGAAACAATCAAGCCTTGCCGCTGAGCAAGGCTTGATTGTTTTTAAGAATGTAATGGCAAATTGGATAATACGGATTAGCAGTGTTTTGTTGTCAGTGTCGATGTATCCTCACTGATTTGGTCAGTAGTAAAGGTTACCACATCATTTCCACTTTTCCTGGATACTCTGACAATACCGGAGCACTCAGGTAGAGTTGGAGTAAAAGTGACTCCCGATTCTGTTGTTTTAATCCCCAAAATATCACGTGTGATTGCCAGGTATAAACAAAAGATCAATCCATGATCTTCATCATCCGCATTCATCATCAGCCAATCAGATAACATTCCAGTTGAGGCTTTTAGGACTTCGGAACTGTTGACTATATATCTGATCAACTCGTTATTGTGCTCATCGTACGGTGTGTGTGCCAGATGATTGCTTGCCCATGTTTGAGGATTGGCGCTGTGCTGAAAGACATCAATTGGTAATGCAGCGGCTGGATGCAGAGGCATTGATGTTGATGCTTGATGCTCGATATAATACCGCAGTTCTCGCAGGCATATGTCTCCCAATTTACAGGTGTGTGTATCCGGACGGTTTATCGGGGTTTCCAGGATCTCTCTATCTCCTGTTTCTATAACATATTCCGCTGCTGCATATGGCAACCAAAGGGATTCCTCGGGCGCCAGGGCAGTAATGGACAAACCGTCTGATGAATACAGGGCTGCAGATACCATTTTCCTGGCCATTTCCAGTATTGCATATCGTACTCCAATAGACAATTCCTGTGAAAATGGTGAAGCCAGGCGGACTGTATCCACAATACCTACCGTTGAGAATATGTCAGGCATTTTCCAAGTGGAAAGCCACTCCGTCAGAAGTTCGTATGGTAGCCAGGTGTCGACAAGTGCATCAAGTGCTATGTCACTAGACTCACACTTCACTAATGAGCATACAGATTTCCATTCTTTGTGGATGTGGTGGACTGCTTCGTCTATCCATTCTGTACCCTGTTGGCCCTCGACAGTTGCCATGGCGCTCTCGAAGTTTTCAGCTATGCCAAAACAGAACCCTAATACGGCTTCTCCCTCAATGGGAATTTCCATTTCGAGCGACAAACCCAGAACCGGTTTATCATCAATAATTGATGAATAATCTCCTGCGATCTTTTTATCTGCCGAATAGAAGTCAGTTGAGCAGGTGTGGTAGTATGATGGCTTTACTGTAGAACCAAGAAAAAGTATTCCTTTGTCAGTAACCGAACTACTGACACTATTCTCTTGCCCAAAGGCTATAGTTTTACCTGAATCTGATGTTAGCATTCTGCCTGATGCTGCAGTGTGAGGACTCACACATATATCGAGTGCAAGTGCTCTTTCTTTAGCAGACAAGTTCTGGATACAGATTCTCCAAAGTTCGAATGTTTGTGTTGGGCTTGTAGATATAGTTAGCGTTGAAGCTACTTTGCCATTGACTGATCGAATCGTAACAGAGCCAGGAAGATAACGGACAGAGTATTCATCATGATCATTTTCGGAGATATACTTGAAAGGCATCCACATTGAATTGGTCTCGCGGTCACGTATAGACCATTGTTTGCCAAGAGCATCTGCACCTGTTAATGCCAGTTCGCCCAAGAAACTGAATCCTGATCCATCCGGTGCCATTAAAACAGTGTAGTCTGTATCAGGCGAAGCGATGCGAGATCCGAAGGGACTGGGTTTGTCGAATTCTGATAACTCAAAGGCGTGGTCACTTTTGCTAAACTGGCCATTGCCATAGTTATTTATGTTTTTTTGGCTGCCCGAAACGGCCAATGTGAGGTCCTCCGGATTTTTGTGTAATGCTTCAAGAGATTAGATATGGGTTCTCCTGTCTGCCACTGCTGATTGCATTGATTAACAGGAGAACCGTATATTACTATTATCGGCAGAAAAACCCGTTGGCCTTCATTTAATAAGCGTAAAGTTGTTTATATGGTCTACTACTGAGCGGAGTAAGTTTCTTAAAGCTCTGCATTGAGATGCTGGAAATATCCTTATCAAAGAGCTTTCCGTATTCGTCAACATATTTCCGGATCAAGTCAACATCTTCTTCGGTTACTTCGGTTATTCCGACACCTTCACCAAGTTGGTGGTCCTCGATAATACCGCGGATGAATATCTTGCCACCATGCATTCCAGTTCCAACGTGATTTGCATAGTGTGCTTCACCTGCGGTAAGGGTAAGTCCCATTACTATCAGCACGCCACCCGCCATATATTCTCCAAGAAAATCCTGAGTAGTTCCACCTATGACCATTACCGGACGCTTCTCCTGGTATTCCTTCATATGGATACCCACGCGATAACCAGCGTTGTCTCTGATGAACATCTCTCCACCACGTGCAGAGAAACCTGTAATGTCTCCACCTCTACCATGAGCGATAATGCGTCCACTGTTCATAGTGTTTCCGGAAGCATCCATTATGTTCCCGAATATGTTGATAATAGGGCCATCCAGAAAAGCTCCCAGGTCATTGCCAGGCGTGCCATATATGTCTATCCGGAGTTTTGCAAGTTTCTCAGGAGATGTGGCCTGATACAGATTTGTCCCGATATACCTTTGGCCAGTAACATTGCGCAGCACAATATGCTCAGCCCCGTCTTCGACTGCTTTGCGAATCTGAGCATTCATCTCTTTATAATAAACGCCAGCGGCGTCGATTTCACATGTTTGACAACAAGTCATCTAGTGTCTCCTATTCTCTCTGCTATGTCATCCTTATGAACGAAGTATTTTGAACACAATTTTCAACCAGAACCGAGATTCTTCATTGCATTCAGAATGACACTCGCAGTTATCTAGTGATTATTCTCCAGCGGCCTTGATGCCCAGGATGTCGAGTTCGGTCTTTGTCAGGCCAATGCCTCTAAGCTGGCTTCGACTTCCTTTAAGGCTCTCTATAGAGTTTATACCCATACCACCCAGCATCTCTTTGATCTCATGTGACCAGCCGTTTACCAGGTTTACCAATCTCTGTCGAGTGATGTCAGGATTGACTCGTTTAGCCAAATACGGGTCTTGAGTAGCGATACCCCAGTTACACTTGCCTGAATAGCACTTTTGGCAAAGTGTGCAGCCTGCAGCAATCAAGGCTGATGTCCCGATATATACTGCATCTGCTCCAAGAGCTATAGCCTTGACGATATCTCCCGCATTTCTAATTCCACCGCCGGAGATCAGGGTGATCCTATTGCGGATGCCTTCATCTCTGAGTCTTTTATCGACAGCAGCCAGGGCAAATTCTATTGGCAGCCCAACATTGTCTCTAATGATCTTAGGGGCTGCTCCGGTACCTCCCCGGAAACCGTCGATAGCTACAACATCAGCTCCGGCTCTGACAATTCCACTTGCGATAGCAGCAGCATTATGCACGGCAGCAATTTTCACCGAGACAGGTACACGGTAGTTTGTTGCCTCTTTTATTGCGTATATAAGCATTCGCAGGTCTTCGATTGAATAGATATCGTGCTGTGGGGCAGGGGATATAGCGTCGGTGCCCATCGGTATCATCCTGGTTAGGGAAACCGATGCACTTACTTTCTCACCTGCAAGGTGTCCACCGATACCGGGTTTTGCTCCCTGGCCGATTTTGATCTCCACCATCCTGGCAGCATTCAAATATTCCGGATGTACGCCGAATCTACCAGATGCTACCTGAACAATGGTGTTGTCTTTATATTCATAGAAGTCCGGGTGAAGTCCGCCTTCACCTGTGTTATACATTGTTCCAAGTTCAGTAGCTGCTTCTGCAATGGCTTTCTGGACATTGTAACTGATTGCACCATATGAGATTGCTGAGAACAGAATTGGAATTTGAATCTCAAGGGTAGCAGGCATCTTGGTGTCGAGTTTGCCATCTTTGATCTGCACGTTGTCTGGTTTAGCGCCAATGAACGTCCGCAGTTCCATAGGCTCACGCAGAGGGTCGATGGATGGGTTAGTTACCTGGCTGGCGTTGATAAGCATTCTGTCCCAGTATACAGGAGCAGCCTTATCGTTTCCCGAACCTGTAAGGACCACACCTCCAGTCTCTGCCTGGCGGTTAATGTCCTTGACGTGCTCAGATGACCAACTGCCATGCACCCTGTATTGAGCAGGATTCGGTTGAATGACTATTGCGTCTGTCGGACAGAGAACCGCACACCTATGGCACCCGACACAGTTTTCTGGTCGGTGTTTGATGACATCTTCTTCTTCGTCCCTGTAATGTACGTCGAATGCACACTGACGAATGCATACTTCGCACTTGATACAGCGGTCGTAGTCTCTATCAACTGCAAATTCTGTCAGTCTATTTGATCTTATTTTGAAGTCACTTGCCTTGCGCTGGAGTGGCTTTGATTTGTTTGTCGTGTCTAATTTTATATCCGGCACGGTATTTTCTCCTTGCATCAGACGGTGGCGAAGTCGTAACGTCTCTTCTTGGAATCTTCAGGGCTGGGCAGGGAACCGATCTTTCCGATCACCGGCAGGCCACCCATAGGAGTCCACACCAGATCCAGTTCCGGTTCAATCAACCTTATAGATGCTTCCTCGGATGAGAAGAACAGTTTAGTTCCCTTAATAGCCGCAGTCAACGGCCGCAGTCTGATTCTGTCTGTAAGAGCTATCATATATTCGTGATTTGCGACTACTATACCGAACGGCCCATTCATCAAGAGACCACCATAGGTGGATCTCAAGGCAGAGTGCAGCTGTTTTTCATCGTTGTCCATCATATCAATCTCGCTCCAAAGCGGTGGAGCGACTATCTTGGCGAAAATCTCAGGGGACAATCCCTGTTTGCGCATGATCAAATCGATTGCATAAGCTAAAACTTCGGTATCGGTGAACATAGTGCATTTATAACCGACTGTTTCCAACCATGCTCTGTTTGCCCCGTAAGAACTTAGTTCACCGTTATGGACGACTGTCCAGTCCAGCATAGAGAACGGATGTGCACCGCCCCACCATGCCTGGCTGTTGGTAGGGAACCGGCCATGCACTGTCCAGGTGTAACCTTTATAGTCTTCCAGCCTGAAATATTCGGCTATTTGTTCGGGGAAACCTACTCCCTTGAAAACACCCATGTTTTTGCCACTGGAGAATACGAATGAGTCCTCGATCTCGTCATTAATCTGTAAAACGAGTTTGACTATATAATCGTCGTCGCTGAGTTCGTCCCCTCTATCCGACTTCGGGTTCACAAAGTACCGGTAGATCATCGGCTCATTCGTGATTCCCTCTGTCTTTCGGGTTGGGACTTCCTGTGAGTTTTCAACTTTGACTTCGTTCTGCAGAAACTGTTCGGTATAATGACGTCCTTGTTGGCTTGCAAACATAATATGTAGAGCGTAACACTCCGGGAAATCAGGATAGAGTCCGTATACTGCGAAACCTCCACCGAGTCCGTTTCCACGGTCGTGCATGTTGGCGACTGCTTTGAATGCTGCTTCACCCGAAATGGGTTTCCCACTGGTCTCCATCATACCGAAGATGGAACAAGCTGAGATTACTTTATCTTCTTCGTAAGGATTATTTATCAATGAAAGGTTTTTCAAGCCCAGTCCCTCCCAGCGCCCTGCAGTCTGTCCATCACCATCTTTTTAGGCATATCAATCAAACCCAGGTGACCCTGGAGCAGTTTGTCGATCATATCATCCACAGGGATACAAGCACGCATCATGCCGGTCATCAAGCCTGCTCTTTCAACATCACCGGTTACTATTAGTCCCATCAACTTACCGTCTTTGACTACGATACGGCGATAGTTAGCGCCATCGAGTGATGTGTAGACTTTATAGTCTTCTTCTTCCGGTTGGGTTGCAAGTCCGGCGGACATGAACGGTTCTCCAAAGAAACTTACAGAGTTGACGCTCATTCCTATGTTGTAGGTAGTCTCTTTACCGAGCATGTTCAGCCCGGCGACTCTGCCACCTATGTATGCGTTTGGTAGAATCGGTAGGACCCGGTTGCTTCCGGTCAATGGATCATAGGCTTCAGCAATATCACCAGCAGCATAAACACCCTGGACATTGGTCTCCATGAAACGGTTAACGAGTATCCCGCGGTTGATCTTTACGTCTGAGCCTTTTACGATCTCAGTCCGTGGCTTTACACCGACAGTCATGAACACAGTTTCACAGGCGATCTGTTCACCTGTATTTAGAACAACCGATGCAACATCGTTGGAGTCTTCGGAACCTTCAATGCCGGTCAACTGGACTCCGGTCAGTATTTCTACTCCGTGTCCTTCCATTGCTTTTCTGACAAGTCCGGACGCTGTAGGGTCAAGGTTCATAGCCAGGACTCTATCAGCCATTTCGATCACTGTGACATCGTGTCCCATATAAGCCAGAGCCTCAGCTGTCTTTAATCCAGTCAGCCCACCGCCGATGACAACAGTCTTCTGGGTGTGAGAAAGCCAGCCTTTTGCGCGCTTGGCATCTTCCATTGTATTCATATAGAATACGCCTGGTCTGTCGAGTCCAGGGACAGGAGGTTTTATTGGTCCTCCTCCAGCAGCCAGCAGCAGTTTAGAATACCCGACAACTGCTCCATCATCCAGTGTGACGGTAGAGTCCTTGTCATTGACCTGAATAACCTGTTTGCCCAGGATCACATCCACATTATTTAAAACGTAGAAATCTAGAGGACGGTAGTATGTGTTCTCTTCCGTCACTTTGCCTGATACATAGTATGTGATGAGTGGACGAGAATATGTATGCTCGGTTTCGTGAGCGATAATGCCAATGGTGCTGGTCTTGTCGAGACTGCGTATGGCTTCTACTGCTCCTACGGCAGCAGTCGAGTTACCGATCAATAGAAAGTCGTATTTCGGCTGCGTGCTCATTCGTCATCCTCCTCAATTATCAGTGCGTCATTTGGACAGTGTTCAACGCAGGAAGGGAAACCGCGCTCTTTGCACATGTCACACTTCATCGCTGTTTTGCCCGACCTGGGATCTCGTTTGACTGCGCCATTAGGGCACATCAATACGCAAGTCCAACAACCAACGCATTTTTTCTCATCAACTGTAACAACACCAGTTTCCGGGTCTTTGGTCATTGCACCTGTGATGCATCCGTAGACACACAAAGGCTCATCACACTGCCTGCACTGCAGGGCAAATGATTCACAATCGTGCTCTTCAAGTTCCACGCACGATGCTGTTTCAGTGGCTCCGGTGTTAAATGCTTTATGTATATTCTTAGAGTCCGAGTGCTGTACTTTGCACCAGACCCTGCACAAACCGCACCCAATACAGACCTCGGGATTGGCTTTAATTCTGAGCATAAATCCCCTCCGTAGAAAAATAAAAAAGGCGCTCTGCTATATATGCAAAGCGCCTTCGATGGCAGTTACTATGTAACTTGATTTTGACACAACACTGCGTCGTATATGAGCTACGGTGTGACCAACACTGGTCAATATGTAACCTCAAAAGTTAGAGCAATTCATCGCTCCAATTAAGTAAATTATACGAAATAAACTGGTAACAAGTCAAATCGGGGGAAGGGAGACTTTAGGCGTTAGGCTATAGGCGTCAGGAAGGGGAAGGGAGTGGTTGTGCACGATCTGTCTGGATAGGTTCTTCGTAGTCGTCCTTCGATACGCCTTCGGCTACTCAGGACTAGCGGTGATTGGTCGCCGTAAACTGGGCTATTTGGTTTCCATAATGCTGGTATAGTTGACATTCGACCATTCCCTTCCTGAAGTCTAAAGCCTGAAGCCTGAAGTCTGTCCCTTCAGATTCCCGATTCCAGGAGGTCTCCAGTTATTCCTACCAGTTGGCGGAAGCGGTCTTCCAGGATTGTTCTGAACTCGAAGCTGCCGCTGAAGAGGCCGTGGGCTTTGCCGGAGTGCAGGTAGCCATCAGCTCCTCCGTATACGCAAAGGCTGGTCATAAACTTGGGACCGTATACATAGTATTGGAGCATTACATGAGCCGAGAGTGGTTCCCTGGTGAATGTAGTGCAGACACTGGGGGTAACAAGCACTTTTGTAAGTCCAACATAGTCACTGCCTATAGTGTCTATCAGATTGAGGACAACAGCTCTTGTTTGTTTGCTAAGTTTGCGGCTCTTTTTTGCTTTCTCGTAGACACTTGTAAGCATGTCCAGGTAGGAGTGAAAAACAATCGATTCGTCCTCATGTTTATTCATCCGAATTAAAACTGGATAGAGCTTCATACGTGCTTCAAGCAGCAGCGCGAGAAAACAAGAGGCGTCATCATAAGCAGCTCGGACTACCGGGTCAATTATGGCATCCCTGCTTATGGTAGGGATAAATGATGGCCGTTCATAAGTGACCAGGAAGTTGCGCAGGCACTCGTCAGCATTCTTTAACTTGTCCAGGCAAGCCCGGCAAGCGCTCTCATACTCCCAGACCACAATCTGGTCCACACAATCATCGGTAAAATAATCCCGTATATCAGCACACTCCCTGAAGCAATAGTATATACTTCGCCAGCCGGGGCTTTGGCACCTTCAAGGGAAGGGAGAGGCTTCGGACTTCAGGAAAGGATTTCACGCGGAGACGCGGGGAGACGCGGAGAATGGGAGGATTTGGGGAGGGGGAGAGGGGAGACTGGGAGATGGGGGAGAGACCACTTCCTTCCTGAAGTCTGACGTCTCCTACCCCGAAATGTGATGCTTGTGTGGCTGAAACGGCAAAAAATTATGCAATACTGTGCGGAAATGAAGGACAGATAGTGTTGCTGGTGTAAGAAAATCATGAGAATCTAACAAGGAGATGTGAAAAGTTATGGGTATGCTTGTTTTTGGTGTGCTTCTGGTTATTCTTTCGTTTGTTATGGGGTCGGCCCTTAAATCAGGAAATATTCAAAGCAGGATTGGCAATTTGGCTGTGACCGGAGGTATGGTTAGAATTGTAGGGATACTGCTAGTCCTTATTGGAACAATAAGTTCTGCGATCATCACTGTTCCAGCTGGCTCTTGTGCAGTTTTGTTGCGATTCAGGGCGGTTGCAGGCAGTTATTCCTCTGGTATCCATTTGATTATACCCTATATCAATACTACTGAGATCATGGAAACCAGGACACAAAAGGAAGTAGCAAAGGGTACCGCTGCCAGCAGGGACCTTCAAATGGTAACAGCTGAAGTCGCAATCAACTACCATATAAGTGAAGACAATGCTGCGGATTTGTATAAGAATGTTGGTCTGGATTACAAGAGCCGAATAATAGATCCTGCAGTGCAGGAATCACTGAAGCAAGTTACAGCCCAATATACTGCAGAAGACCTGATAAAGAGACGCTCTGAGGTCAAAACCAAGGTTGAAAGTGAGATAACTTCCAGATTAAAGGTATATGAGATAATCGTGGAGCCTCTGGGAGTCAGTATCACGAATTTTGATTTCTCTCCTGAGTTTAATGCAGCTATTGAGCAGAAACAAGTTGCCCAGCAGACAGCAGAAAAACAGAAGTATGTGCTTCAGCAGGCAGTGCTTGAGAAGCAAACCGAGATAACCAAAGCTGAAGGTCAGGCCCAGGCATCCAAAATTCGTGCGTTAGCCCTGAAAACCCAGGGAGGTAGCAGAGTTATTGCAGAGAAGTGGATAGACCGATGGGATGGCAAACTCCCTCAGGTGACAAGTGGATCAAATATGATGATCAACCTGAGTGAACTCCTGAGAGGCAATGAGTCCAAACCTAACCAGTAGAAGGGAAGGAGGCTTTAGGCGTTAGACTTTAGGCTTCAGGGGGGGGAAGGGAGAGGTTTCAGACTTCAGGCTTCAGGCTTCAGGAAGGGACTCGGGAACTGGAGCTCTAATATTAATCGTCAATAGTGCATGGATACTGTTATGAACACCAGTGTAAGATTACGCACGACCATTCCCTTCCTAAAGTCTAAAGTCTAAAGCCTTAAGCCTGCATTCCTGTTGCTTCTCGTAATCCTGGAGACTATACTGTATAGCAATCGTATGGTGTATGAATGTGCATTTGGAGGCTTGATTTGCGAACTTTTTGTCTGCTCTGTTGTTTGATATTGCTGACTTGTTGTCAGACCGTTGGTGCTGCGGAGAAGCCGTTTAACTATACTCCGAACCCGGAGTTTGTGGGCACTGACGATACCATTGTTGAGTGGGCAAACCATACGGCTTCGGGTGAGTGTGTGTTCTCTCGTGTCAAAGGTATCGGTCCGGATGGTGCCAATGCTGCGGTTATTACCGGAATTGGAACAGACAGCGTTGGACGTTGGTATGGGGATGCATCTGTGCTTGGCGGGGCTAGTTATAAGTTTAGCATTATGGTAAGAACTACTGCGGATGTATCGGGTTGTATTATTACAGGCTTAAATAAAGAACAGTTCTATACCAGTCCGGATAAGTGGACTCAGCAGACAATTAGCTTCAAAGTGCCTGCGGGGCAGATGTCCGTGAGGTTTCATTTGCAGCAGTATGGCAAGGGAACTATCGAATATTCCAAGCCTGAACTCATAATGACAGAGCCTCCTGCTCCTGAAACTAACACTTCTCCTGTTCCGGCTGTTGGGGGAGAGATTGTTGCTATAGTTACTCCTGAATCTCCGGATCCGGTTGAGATTGGATGTGCGCTGGAGACACGGCGGATATTCAAAGCCCTGACTGGTATGAGCATACCAATTACCACAAAGGCACCTTCCGGCAGGTGCTTGTATATTGGGGTCACCCCAAATGGATCCAACTATAAACGCCGACTGGCAAAGCTCCAGGAGGATGGGATTATCCTTGATATTGGTAAGAATGCCATTGTCTGCACCGGAGCGACTCCATCGGGTGTATATAATGCTGTGGCTGAACTTTATTATCGTATCGGTTGCAGGTGGATATGGCCGGGGAAATATGGTGAATGTCTGCCTGATAAAGGTACTGTTCCTCTTCCGAAGTCATTAAAGATCACATACAATCCTCCATTTGCCCTGAGAGGCGGAACTATGTGCCAGGTCGAGGTTGATGCTCCGAGCAGTGTGAGAGGTGTGGATGTCGGCCAGTGGACTGATTGGGCTGCCAAGAACCACTATAACCGTGCGAAGAGTTGCTATACAACAACCTGGAATTACGGTGCTGAGCGTGCATATGGATGGGAGGAGGTGTCCGGTCACACTACAACCGAGTTCCTGATGCCTGCCACAGAGTTTGCTGCCCATCCTGAGTGGTTTGCACTCTTTAAAGGGAAAAGAGTCGGGATGCATCCGATCGGAACTACTGCGATGCCCTGCATTAGTAACAAGGAAGTCCAGCAGAGGTTCATTCGGATAGCTCTGGAATACTTCGAGACTCATCCCAGAGCAAAGAGATTCTTTGTCGGGGCCAATGATGAACCGTCCTACTGGTGTGAATGCGATGGTTGTAAGGCACTGGATCCGCCGGGAACCGATATGTCCAAAAATGGAACTGACTGCATGGAGATGACTGATCGCTGGTTCTATCTGGTCAATCTGGTTGCTGCGGAAGTCGGTAAGAAGTACCCGGGCAAATGGGTCGGTGCTTATGCGTATGCCTCTACAACGACACTTCCAAAACAGGTTAAGCCTCTGCCTAATGTGATGGTCGAGTATACGCTTTGGGACAGGTGCTATAAGCATTCGTTCATGGACAAGAAATGCCCGATCAATGCCCGTGGGGTATCGATGATACGTAAATGGAAAAAGATTGCTTCTGCTGTATCCATATATGGTTACCTTGATTATGACAATCCAGGGATTCCTGAACCCTTCTGGATGCATGACAAGGGGCTTTATAACGATCTATCCAGGCTTGGGGTGAAGTATATCTCAGATGAAGTAGACACTGTTCCATCAGTCTCTCCTTTGTTGATGGGTTACAGGACCAGGCTGCTGTGGGATTTGTCTGAGGACCCGGTAGCTTATATGAAGACATTCTGCAAGACGGCATATGGCCCGGCTTCGACTGATATGGAAGCGTTCTGGAACCTGCAGTGGGATGCTGTGAAAAAATCTCCTACTCCTCATCCGGTTACTAATGATATTGTCCGTTATAATCCGGAAATGGTGGCGAAGTCCTACAAGATACTGGACCAGGCGGCGGCTAAAGCAGATACGGATGATATAAGGGCCAGGATCGCCCGGGCACGAATGAGTATGGATATGGTCCGTCTTTATATGACCAGAGCAAAGAAAGATGATGAGGCTTCGAAGTGGAACGAGTTTATGGATATCCGGTCAACCATACTTGAAACCTCTAAGAAGTGGAACCTGCCAGTGGACTATTTTGCATACCAGTCACTCGGCAGCGGTTATGTAATGCCTACAGAGGCTCTGAATGGTCACAACCTTTTGGACCTGCCTATGGAGTGGCCGTTCAAGACTGATCCGGATAACAAAGGTGAGAATGAAAAGTGGTATGATCCTGCTGCGGAACTGAGTTCATTTAAGCCTATATCTGTAACAAAAATCTGGGAAGAGCAGGGATATCCTGGATATGACGGTTATGCCTGGTATATCACCGATGTAGTTATCCCTGAGACCAACGATAAGAGAGTCTGGCTGCTGTTTGGAGCTGTGGATGATTCCTGGACGCTCTGGATAGATGGACAATATATTACCAAGAGCACCGCAGACCCCGGAATAGTCTGGGACAAACCTGCAGCAGCAGACATTACCGGCAGATATACCCCCGGCAAGAAAGCAAGAATAGCAGTGAGGGTAGGGGATATAATGGCAGCCGGTGGGATGTGGAAACCGGTGAGGATAACGTCGTCAAATTAGGTTTTTGAATCGCGAATGCCGCGAAATACCCGCGAATGACGCGGAAAATAATAAAACTATAACGGGTAGGGGAGCCCCTCCGCGGGCTCCCGCCATAATCTCACAACCGATAAGGAATCACTATGCCACAATTATTGAGGGGTGGAATACGCAAGCTATTTAGTCACTTTCTTAATGTTACCTCACTTGTAATTCTGATTATTATTGCTGTCGGCATATTTACATGGCTGATTATGTCGGATGCACCGGTTGTGTATAATCCACCACCACGACCGGCTTTACCTCGTCCAAATGCTTATGATACGTACTTGAAGGCTTCGAAGAGTCTAGTAAATGTTAAGCAGATTGACAAGGCATTTCCTTACTCTAAAAAAGGTCCGGAAGTATCTTCTTTAACACATGCCGAGAAACAAGCAATGGTAAAAGCCAATGCAAAAGCACTTAATATCTTAAGAGAGGGCTTGAAGCAGGATTGTATGCTTCCATCAGGTATGCGCATGATTTTTCCGGACCTCTCCGGATTAAGGAAGCTGTCACGTGCTGTCGCGTTGGAAGCACTGGTTTATAAAGAGTCCGGTGAGAATGGAAAAGCCATGATGACTTGCATGGATGGGCTGGAATTCGGAAATGATGTAGCGAAGGGTGGAAATGTTCTGGCAAACCTGGCGTCGATTGCCTATCAATCTATTGCCAGGAAAAATATCTGGGGAGTCGAGGAACGGCTAAACCTGGCAGATACCCGGATGGCGATTGCTAGATTGAATGGTATTATCTCTGAAGCAGTTCCGTTCAAAACGACAATGATAGAGGAGAGTCACAGCTTTCTTACAGTAGAAGCCCGTTTGTTTTTCAACGCAAGGAACTGGCGTCAACAATATGCATCAGCTGATTTTACAAACAAGCTTTTAGAACGTAAACCTTTGACATTGCAGAACCGTGTCCATTATTCCAGTGAATATGCTAAAACCTCCGGGTTGTCCCGGCGTGGATTGTTTGCGGGTGTGCAAAACGACTATGCTAAGCAGATCGCTGCAGCAGGGATGTCTTACGTAGATTCCACCAAACTGAAAATACCAGGATCCAATAAAATATCACGGATGATAATGCCTGTATTTGGGAAAGCACGGTTTAAGTATGAGGACAACCGCTGCTTGAACGACCTGCTGTTGCTTCAGTTGGCATTGCATGCTTATAAGCTTGAGCATGGCAGGTATCCGGTAATGCTGGGGGATCTTGCACCAGGATATCTTAAGTCGATACCTATGGATCCATTTGATACGGGCAATTCATATAAATACAAACTTACATCTAATGGCTACAAATTATACAGCCTGGGACCTGATCTGAAAGATGATGGTGGGAAACCAGTAATCCAACGAGACAAACCCAATGCCCGGTTTGTGGATATTGACGGTAAAGGGGATATCGTTGCGGGGTATAACCAGTAGGTTGGGAAACATGTTTCCGGTCTGCTTGTATTCATTTTTCATAAGGAGCAATTATTATGGGGTTGAAGGGAAAGAGTAGGCATAAGAAACTCACTGTGGGTGTTGTTTCAGCGATTGCTATTATCACAGTTGTTGTATGGCTAATTGCGTCTGAGGCGCCGGTGGAATATACTGCGCCATCACTTGCATCTCGTCCTGCTACGCCAAATCCCAATGCGTATAACACATATCTCAGGGCATCAACAAGCCTGGTGTGTAAAGATCAGACGTGGGAAGGACTGCGTTCGCGTCTTCCAACTCATTCATCTTCGAAAAAAGACCCACCAATAATGAAGCTCTTATCATTACTACCTCGCAAGAATGAAGGTCCGTTACCACCAGGAGTTCCTGCTGCTTCTAATCTGACCCGTTTATATAGCACTATAGAGAAACAGGCGATCCTGGATGCTAATGCGAAGGCATTGAGTGGTTTTAGAGAAGGCTTAAGACAGGAGTTTCTGCTTCCCAGGCTTACCGGTAACCAATTCACAAAATCAGGCAAACTCAGGGACCTTTGTCGTCTTATTTCACTGCAGGCTATTGTTTACAATGAATCCGGCGAATACGGAAAGGCCATGATGACCAGTCTGGATGCCTTGAAGCTTGGCAATGATACAGCCAGAGGAGGCAGAGAGATAGATGCTCTAGTATCTACAGCAATACAAGCCATTGCACGTAAGCCTGCCTGGGATATGGTTGATTCATTGAGTCTGCTGGAAACTAAGGATGCGATTGCCAGGCTGGATAGTATTATTTCAGAAACAGTTCCATACAAAGCAACAATGATTGAAGAGAACCAATATATACTTCCCCAGATGGTGCAGTTCTTGAATTCGCGCAGCTGGCGCAACAATATAGCTTCTATGGACCTGGCAGGGAAGGCTGTTTCAGCATTGGTATTCTCAGATGAGACTCCCACATGGCGGGATGGTGTGAATTATGCTGTTGAATATGCGAAGACTTACAGTACGACCAGACGGGGATTGTTTACCGGCGTAAAAAATGATTTTTCAAAGCAGGTTGAAGCGTGTGATCTCGCATATCCGGATTTCAAAAAGCTGAAGTTAAGGGGATCAAATAAGCTCTCCACAGTGTTTGTTTCTGTAGATGAGAAAGCACGGTTTGAATATGAAAACGGTCGCTGCTTGAATGACTTACTGCTGCTACAATTGGCATTACATGCATATAAACTAGAGCATACCAGATATCCGATGAAACTGAGTGACCTGGCGCCTGAATATGTGAAGTCCTTACCGATGGATCCTTTTTCTGCTGGCGATGAATTCAAATATGGACTGACAGCGAATGGGTATCTTCTTTACAGCATTGGCCCGGATACGAAAGATGATGACGGGAAACCCGTGGTTCAGCATAACCAGCCTAATAGTCGGTTTGTGGATTTTCAAGATATAGGCGACATAGTCGCAGGTTATAACCAGTAGCACCACCTTATTTAGGAGCAAAAATGGAAGACCGAAAGAAGATGAAGAAGATCAGAGTGTGGGTAGGCATTGCGGTTCTGGTTGTTTTTGCTGCTGTGTGGTTTAGTGTCACTAATGCTCCAGTGGATTATAAAGCGCCTCCCAGGCTTGCTTTGCCAAATCCTAATGCATACGATACATATATGAAAGCAGCGCAGAGCCTTGTATGCAAGGATCAGATATGGGAGGCAGACTCGACAACTCCTCCCGCCAGTTCGGAGTTTCCTCCACTTCACAGAGATAATAAACCCTTGCCTCCTGGAGTTCCTGCAGCAGGCACTTTGCATCGTTTGTACAACCCAGTGGAGAAACAGGCGGTTGTAAGAGCAAATGCAAAGGCATTGAGTATTTTCCGGGAAGGGTTGGATCAGGATTTTCTACTGCCGCCACGCCCGGGCAACAAGACACCCAAGCTGTCTGAAATAAGATATGTTTCACGGCTAATTGCTCTGGAATCCGTTGTTTATAGGGTATCCGGTGAGAATGGGAAAGCCGTGATGTCTTGCCTGGACGGTATGAAAATGGCAAACGATATAGCTATTGGTGGCAACCTGTTTCCTGCTCAAGTTTCAGAAGCAATGCAGGATGTTGTGCGCAATGAAGTTTGGCAAATAGTCGATTCATTGAGCCTGGCTGAAACACAAGAAGCCATTACAAGACTTAATAATGTTATGGTGGAAGCGCTTCCTTTAAAGTCGATTATGATAGAAGAGAAGAACACTCTGCTTTCTATGTCGTTAGAATTGTTGAACTCAAAAGACTGGCGTAAACAATATGCGGATTGGCCTCCGATAACAGCGTTCTCTCCGGACACCCCATCGTCTTTGCAATCCAGCGTTTATTTATTTCTAGAGCATATGAAAACATTCAAACTATCCAGAAGAGGGGTGTTTTTAAGTGTTCAAGCGGATATGGAAAAACAGGTTCATGCATCTGATCTATCCTATCCGGAGTATTGCAGGATGAATATTCCTGTGTCGAATAAAATCACCCAGGAGGTATTCCCAAACTACAGGAGTTTACGCTTCCATTACGAATACAACCGATGTATGAATGACTTGTTACTGCTCCAGTTGTCATTGCACGCATATGAGCTCGAACATGGTAAATATCCCGTAAAGCTAGAGGAGTTGGTGCCGAAATATCTCGCAAATGCACCGATGGATCCTTTTGCTACTGGTGTTGAATACAAATACGTTCGGAAGCTAAATAGTTACACTCTTTACAGTGTTGGACCGGACTTGAAAGATGATGGTGGGAAAGCGGTAGTATGTGAAAACCCCGAATTTCGTTATGTTGGCGGGAATGATAAAGGGGATATATTGGCTGGTTTTAACAGGTAAAAATATGAGTCATAAGGAGTTATAATGAATGATAGAAAGCGAGTGAGGGTTTCCGAGCTGCTAATTGTTTGTGGCTCTGTTGCATTATTAATTACGATTATTGCAGTATACATGAAAATGTGTGAAGTGCCGGTTGTGTATCAGAAACCTCAGCGTCCTGTTATGCCGAATCCTAATGCTTATGATACATATCTCAGAGCAGCCGAAAGTTTGGTAGACAAAGAGCAGGTTTATGACGCATTGTACACAAAACTTGATTCTCCCAGTTTGTTTAATTCATACACTCCTTTACCTCACGGGGTGCCGAAAGCATCTGCATTGACTCAACCATACAGTTTGGCACAGAAACGAGTGCTTATTAGGATCAATTCAAAAGCCTTAAGCATCTTCAAAGAAGGTTTGAAGCAGGATTTTATGCTTTCAGGGTCTATTAGGGATGATTTTCCGAAATTGTCAAAGATCAGAAACCTACCCAGTCTTATTGCGTTGCAAGCTAAAGTATATAGGGAATCCAATGAGAATGGGAAAGCTATGATGATTTGCCTGGATGGACTAGAAATGGGTAACGATATAGCCAGAGGCGCTGTACTATTCGAATGTATGATCTCCGGATCAATGCAGGCTATTATACGCAATGAAGCCTGGAGAACTGTGGATTTATTGAACTCAATGGAAACAAAGCAAGCTATTGGCAGGCTGGAAAGTATCATTTCGCAATCAGTTCCATTCAAATCAATGATGATTGAGCAGAGTTATGTCACCATGGATGATTCTGTGCGCATTCTGAATGACGAGAAATGGCGAGGCAACCTGTCTTCATTTGATTTGCCACTAGGTCCCCAGACAATGCAGGAGAGCTGCTATTATATTTCGCAATATGTGAAAACGTTTGGGGCATCGCGGCGGGGTTTGTTTGTTGGTCTGAAAAGTGATTATTCGCAATTAATTGCTACAACTGATTTATCTTATAGAAATGCTATGAAGCAGCAAACATCAAGTTCCAATAAGTTGTCAAATTATCTCTTGCCTAATATTTTGAAAGTGCGGTTTAAATACGAATACAACCGCTGTATGAATGACTTGCTGCTGCTTCAATTGGCGCTACACGCTTACAAACTTGAACACAGCAGATATCCCGCTAAGCTGGATGATCTTGCACCTGGATATATTAAGTCGGTTCCGACGGATCGTTTTGCTGTAAATTCTGAATACAAATATAAACTAACCCAAAAAGGCTACACCCTATATAGCCTCGGACCTGATTTGAAAGATGATCTGGGTAAACCACCAGCGCATCCTCAAAATCCCAAGCAGTGGTGGGTTCGTATCGAAGATAAAGGTGACATAGTGGCTGGTTTTAACAAGTAGGTATGATCCAGAGCATATTGAGTAACAGTTCAGAGTTGCTGGAATTTGTCATCATGAGGAACGAAGGATCTGCTTTATATCCGGAAAAAGCAGATCCTTCGTTCCTCATGATGACAATGTACCAATACTACTGAGCTATTATATTGACTTCAGTTATGTTTATTCATCAGGAAAGAAGAGACAATGATAGATAACAAGAGAAAAAAGAAACGCATACAGATCGTAGTTGGTGGATGTATTATTGGTATTCTTATTTGTGCTGGTATATGGCTGAAGGTGTCCAGTATGCCGATTGAATATCAGAGTCCTCCTCGTCCCGCATTTCCGAAAACAAATGCATTTGATCTGTATGTGAAAGCTGGCAATGAACTGAAGTGTTCCAAGCAACTGGAGGAAGCGTTATTAAGCAATCCGCCTTCATATATGAACAATCTGAGAGGTGTAAAGTTGCCAAAGGATATGCCGCGTCCTTCGCTACCGCCATTCGCTGCACCAGGCTATCCAGGGCAGAATGTTGACAAAACTCCACTGCCTCCCGGAGTTCCGGCTGCGGGGACTCTTGAACGGTTGTATAATACAGCAGAAAAACAAGCGGTTATAAATGCCAATCTGGATGTGTTGATTAAGCTCAGGGATGGTATGAAATACGACTTCGTACAGCCTGCAGATGCTTGGAGCAAAGACCCTATGCTGCTAACTAAGTTTAGAGGGCTGGCGCGTTTGCTTGTTCTTCAATCAGAACTTCAATATAATTCCGGAGAGTATGCTAGATCCATGTCATCAGCTCTGGATGTGCTAAAATTCGGCAATGATACTGCCAAAGGTGGAAATCTTATCATTGGTCTATCGTCTGTAAGTATCCAGTCAATGGCACGTAAACCAGCTCAGAGAAATGTTGATTTCCTAAATATCAAGGAAACACAGGCTGCTATTTCAAGGCTTAATGCCATCATTGACGATATCGTTCCGTATAAATCAATTATGCAAGAAGAAGCCTGGTTTGGTCTGGAGCATGCTAAAGATGCATTTAATGCAAAAGACTGGCGAAAGCGGTTGGCTACACCGGACGAACTTACGTATTCGGATGAACCAGCGACGTGGCGGGATTCTGTCCGGTTTGCATGGGAATATACTAAAACCTTTGGATTGTCACGAAGGGGGTTGTTCTACGGATTCCATAAAGACCACGCAACGATGCTCAGGGCGATAGAGCAGCCATATATGAGCTATGTTAAGGTTGAAATCCCGATATCCAATATGCTCTCAGAAAACACAATGCCGATATATGAAAAATCAAGGTTCAGGTTCGAATACAACCGATGCATGAGTGAATTTCTCCTGCTTCAACTGGCATTGCATGCATATAAGCTTGAACACGGCAGTTATCCGGAAACACTGGATAATCTCTCTCCGGAATATATCAAGGTTATGCCTCAAGATCCATTCACCGGATTTACGCCTTATTGTTACAAGCTTACACTTGATGGTTACACCCTATACAGCGTTGGACCTGATACAAAAGACGATGGCGGAAAACGAATTGTTAGACCTAAGTCTTTTCCACCTAAAGGAGTTGATCCTGACGATATAGGGGATATAATTGCTGGATATAACATCTAGTGTTGAGGTGCAGTATGAAGGTTTTCGTCCGAGGAACTATATTGTTTTTGCTCCTGGTAATCGTGATAAATGCACAGGCTGCAGATAAACCTGCCAGGCTTGATAATTATCAGGTTATTATCTGGAGTGTCGGTGATATTCCCGCCAATAATGACCTGTGGTTCCAGAGGCTTAAAGAGATCGGATTTACTGCGAATATGTGTTATCGCGGTACCAGTAGTGAGCCTTACACGAGAGCAGGACTTGGGTTCTATGTTGAGAACCTTGTTCCTGAGTTGGCATATCAACATTCACGTAAGAGCTTATATGATGCTGATTATACAGGATATATTGCTGACCGGAGCACCTCTCACCTCACCCGAAAACCTTGCTTTGATGATCCTGCATATTGGACAAAGGCAGAGGCTGAATTGACTGACCAGGTCAAACCTTATGTTGGCAAAGGAGCCTTATTCTACAATCTGCAAGATGAACCATCCATCGGTTCATATGCCAGCCCGATGGACTATTGTTTCTGTGATTATACGCTGGCTGGGTTCCGCGAATGGCTGAAGAGTCGATATAAGTCGCTGGATTCACTCAATAAAGAGTGGGAGACATCGTTTGATTCGTGGGATAAAGTGAAACCGATGACTACCTGGGAGATTAAGGTCAGGGAGAAGAAAGCCCTTACGGATTCTACACCGGAGAATTATGCTCCCTGGGCAGATCACCGGGAGTATATGGATGATTACTATGCTAAAGCAGTCTCCCGGCTGGCAGGAGTTGTTAAGCGAAGTGAACCCGGTGCACTGGCAGGGCTTGAAGGCCTGCAGATGCCGAGTGCCTGGGGCGGGTATGACATGTGGAAGCTATCAAAGGTTCTGGACTGGTGCGAACCTTACGATATCGGCTGCAGTCGTGAGGTGCTGCGTTCGTTTATGCCATTTAGAGCGCCTGTTATGTCGACTGTGTTTGGTGCTGATATTAACCACATCAAGCTCCAATTATGGAGCCGGTTACTTCACGGAGACAGCGGATGCATCATATGGGACGATGACGACAGCCGGGTTATCGATAAAGCGTCTGAGGGCCTTACGATGACCGCGAAAGGCCGTGCGCTTGCAGAGGTATTCAAAGATATCAGGCGAGTAGCTCCGGAGATAATGCCTGTTCCCAGAGTGTCTGCCAGGGTTGCGGTGCATTATTCGCAGGCTTCGATACGTGCCCACTGGATGTTTGATTCACGTGAGGACAGAGATACCTGGCACCGGAGGTTTTCGTCCTATGAAGCAAAGAATTCCAGATTCTCTCAATTGAGGGAGAGTTTGGTTATGCTGCTGGAGGATATGAACGTTCCTTATGATTTTATCTCCTACGATGAAATCGAGACAGGTAAACTCGACCGCAAACGCTATGATGTGCTAATTCTTCCGCAATCTACGGCAATGTCAGCCGGTGAGTGCGATGCGGTTCGCAAGTTTGTGAGTGATGGCGGAAGGGTTATTGCTGATTGTATGGCAGCTACTATGGATGAGCATTGCAGACGGTTGAACAAGGGATTGCTGGACGATCTCTTTGGTGTTTCGCACACTCTTGCCGATTGGACACCAGGACCGGTTGGCGGGTCAGTAATGATAGCTGGGACCGGGGTGGGGGTCTACGAATCCGGACTGAAGGTCAGTGGAGGTAAGTCTGAACTGACATCGGACAAGGTTGTTCCATGTGTTGTATCTAATAAAGTCGGTAAAGGTAAAGCTGTGTATCTGAATCTCGATATTCGGTCCTATGCATCAGGAAGGTATGGAGCAATTGGAAAAGCATTGCGAAGCACAATTAACCCCTTAATCGGTGATCTGCATCCGAAATATAAAATCCAGGATAGAACAGGAAAATTTCCGGTTGGGATAGAGTGTATTGTATATCAAGGAAAAAAGTCTGATATAATTGCAATATTACATAATCCGGGATTCAGGGCGGATTCCCTCGGAGCGGTTTCGGTGTTTGGTCAGACGATGCAGGAGTCAGCTCCACTTACTTTGATCCTCCCCAGAAAGATGAAATTGCGGGATATCAATTCAGGCAGGATGATGAATACTTCGGACAGAATAGAGTTTGTTTTAAATCCATGGAAACCTGAAATATTTGAACTCATACCTTCATAACAACAACATCGTTAGATTCTCATGTGGAGGTTGTTTGAAAATGCGCAATGTCAGCTCTGACACTAAGACACTTGTTGCCGTATGCCTTGCCGATCTGGTTACAACGTTGTATTTTATGTATTGTGGGGCGGCGTATGAAGCAAATCCTGTTATGGCAGGGGTGTTGTCATATGGGGTCTGGGCTTTTGTCTCAGTCAAATTGTTGAGTTTTGTCCCATTCGTTGTATTGATCGAGATTTACAGGCTGACCGAACCTGAGAAGGCGAAGTCAGTAACAAAACTGGTCACTGTGCTGTATCTGCTGATTTATATTTATGTTACTGTCTCTTCGAATTTCTACTAGATAAAGATGTCATCCTGAAGAATGAAGGATCTGCTTTTAATTGGCAGGAAAAAGCAGATCCTTCGTTCCTCAGGATGACACTGCAGAAGCAGATCCTTCGTTCCTCAGGATGACACTGCAGAAGCAGATCCTTCGTTCCTCAGGATGACACTGCAGAAGCAGATCCTTCTTTGCATTCAGGATGACAGGCTTGTTTTGTTTAGAACAGGCCTTGATCGAGCATTGAGTTGGCAACTTTCATGAAACCGGCAATGTTGGCGCCGGCTATGAAGTTGTTCTCGAAACCATACTCTTTGGCTGAACTGCTTATCGCAGTATATATGCTCTGCATGATGGCTTTGAGTCTCTGGTCAACTTCCTCGAAACTCCACTGCAATCTCATGTCATTCTGCTGCATTTCCAGAGCTGAAGTAGCAACTCCACCAGCGTTGGCTGCTTTGCCTGGTCCGAACAGAACACCTGCTTCAACCAGCATATCTGCGCCTTCAGGGGTTGTAGGCATATTCGCACCCTCTGCAACGGTTATTACGCCGTTTTTAATGAGGATAGCTGCAGATTCCGCATCGAGTTCGTTCTGGGTTGCGCAAGGCAGAGCTATCTGGCAGGGAATTGTCCATATCCCATTGCATCCTTCGACATACTTTGCGCCAGGATGAATTTTTACATATTCGCTGATTCTCTTGCGTTCTACTTCTTTCAACTGTTTGATGGTATCAAGTTTGATTCCATCAGCATCGTATATGTATCCGCCACTGTCAGACATAGCGACACACTTGGCACCAAGCTCTGTTGCTTTCTGAACTGCATAAATAGCTACATTTCCTGAACCGGACACTACACATGTTGCGCCGTCCATGCTCTTGCCTGCGCCTTTGAGCATTTCGTCAACCAGATAAACCAGACCGTAACCAGTAGCTTCTGTTCTTACAAGGCTTCCGCCCCAGTTAATGTGCTTGCCGGTGAGAACGCCTTCAAAACGGTTGGTGATTCTCTTATACTGTCCGAATAGATATCCGATTTCGCGTCCGCCAACTCCGATGTCTCCAGCAGGGACATCGGTGTTGTCTCCGATATGCCTGTAGAGCTCGGTCATAAAGCTCTGGCAGAAACGCATGACTTCATTATTGGATTTGCCCTTGGGATCAAAATCACTTCCACCTTTACCACCGCCTATGGGCAGGGTTGTAAGGGAGTTTTTGAATACCTGCTCGAAGCCCAGGAACTTGACGATACTCAGGTTAACGCTGGGATGGAATCTCAGACCACCCTTGTATGGACCGATTGCACTGCTAAACTCAACACGATAACCGCGGTTGACCTGTACTTCACCACTGTCGTCCTGCCAGGCTACGCGGAACATCAGCTGTCTTTCCGGTTCTGTTATTCTTTCCAGAATTTTGGCATGCTTGAATTCTGAATGTTTGGCAATAACCGGTTTGAGAGATGTTAGGACTTCGGAAACAGCCTGTATGAATTCAGGCTGTCCAGGATTGCAATCTATAACCTTTTGTAATACGCTATCGACGTAGTTGTCCATTATTTCCTCCATTAAAATCAAAAAAGCCGGCTGTGCCACAGACAGACAGAGGCCCTCCCTATTGATTTACATCATTAGAGAGGGCCTCTATGCCCGCAACATAACCGACAACGTTGTCGTTTGTTTCCACGATGTTACCGGATTATTTCGTAGATGTCAACTACTGATCGTGTAATTGGAAAGAAATGTTTCAAATTTATTACAGTGGAGCAAATGACCAGGAAAACAGGCAGCTTAATAATGGCGGCATCGTGGATTGTGCGTTTTTCTCAAAACACATTATTGTAGTTGGATCTGCGATATTAATGTCTCCATAGTTGCACCTTTATACAACATAGTGGACGTGAATTTGGTGTCTCACAGAAAACTAACTCAAATGTACTATGATATGTAGGTTAATAGGCCGATAATGTGTAGTAGATATACTTACATTAAGGTATAACATTATTATAGCTTGATTGGAGGATAAGATTATGTGTTTTATCTTTGCATTGATCTGCTGGGGTTTGATTGGGCTTTGGGGAAGTGGTTGGGCTAATGCCAAGACCGATATTCCCATTCATATAGTTGTGGCAAGAGTATTGATGGGGCCTTTGACATTATTGATCGCTCTAATTGCTAATTCACTGCCCAAATGTTGGGTGTGTGGAGAGTCATTGGAGGATACAGAAGCAAGTTGCCATCATTGCCATGCTCTAAGAGTCGAATAATCCCTCATCTACAGGCTGATCCTCTCCTATGATCTGGCTTAAAGTTTAATAACCAGCCTCTTTATCTGCTGTTCGTGTTATATAATTCCCGTTCTATTTACTCCTCAGGTTTCTTATACTTACTTTAAGGCCTTATTACGTCTCCATTTCCTACCTTACATGTACCTTGAATTCGAATCCTCCTGAAAATAATCCCCTGAAAGTAAAAATAATTAAAATATATTTTCGCTACTATTGACTTCTTAAGAATATAGGGGTAAACTACATAAACAGTCAAATGGTGACTTGATAGGTACTCAATGGAGTGAACTGGCTGAAATAGCCAAATCCTGACAATCAACTGGATGATTTTTGGATTCCAGCAGGATACTTTTTAGTAGGGCTTACGGAGCAACCAATGTTCGGTGGAACATATACTCACTCTCTGGACCCGGCAGGCAGATTCATAATGCCTCATGTTTTCAGGACCAGCCTGGGACCGGAATTCTACATTACCAAGGGTGTGGGCTGTTTGTGTGTTTTCACGGATGAATATGCAAAGGCCATGGAAGAACAATTGCGCTCCCTCGGCAGCCCACTTGAAATCCTGCTCAATCCCGATATAGCCCGACTTCACAGACACTTTTTCTCTGATATGGTGAAAACAAAAGCAGACAGTCAGAACAGGGTTCCTATTACTCCGGAACACCGTAAATACACAGGAATTGATACCGAAGTTACTATCTGCGGATGTGGACAATACATAGAACTCTGGTTGCCAGAGGCTCTGGAAGCATATAGAGCGGACAATGAGAGCACTGACAGTCTGATATTGGCGGGTAGTATGCTACTTGACCGCTCGAAAGGCAATTCCGATGTCGGATTACCATCAACCAGTCCTGCTAGATGAAGTTGCATCCTGGCTGAACCCTGCTCCCGGAGGCATCTATATAGATGCGACTCTAGGTGGAGGAGGGCACAGTGAGATGTTGCTGGAGCGGACAAGTCCGACAGGTATAGTGCTGGGAGTTGATAGAGACTCAGAAGCATTGGAATATGCATCAAAGCGCCTTGCACCCTTTGGAGAGCGATTTAAGGCCATCAAAGGCAACTTCAAGGATATTCCGAAGTTGCTTTTGGAGTATTCAGGGAGAGTCACTGGATACTTGATGGATCTTGGTGTTTCATCACACCAGTTGGATGCTCCCAGAGGCTTCAGTTTTATGCGGGATGAGCCGCTGGACATGCGGATGGATGTTTCTGACGATATTCCAACCGCAGCGGATGTAGTAAACACATATACAAAAGATGAGTTGGCCAGAATTCTAAGGGAATACGGTGAAGAAAAGCACTGGAACAGACTGTCAAACGCGATTGTAAAGGCAAGACAGCTGCATCCGATCCGAACGACCGGTGAACTGGCAACTATTATAAGAAATGATGTGGGGGGATTCTACAAGAAAGAGCCGATTGACGCCTGCACACGCAGTTTTATGGCTATCAGGCTAGAAGTGAACCAGGAGCTCGATGCCATTCGACATGCCATACCCGGAGCAGTAAAAATGCTGGCTCCCGGAGGTAGGCTAGTCGTAATCAGTTTCCACAGTCTGGAAGACAGGATTGCAAAGACCGAGTTCCGCAGGCTGTCCGGACGGTGTCAGTGTCCTCCCAAAGCACCAGAGTGCCGTTGTGGTGCAGTGTCCAGGGTGAAAATACTTACCTCAAAACCTGTTTTACCGAGTGAAACAGAAGCTGAGACAAACGTAAGGTCTCGTAGTTCGAAATTACGCTGTGTTGAGAAAATTTAGAAATATTTTTGATTTGGGATGTGAACCGGGAGTAAGGTGATCGTTATGCCTGCTGTAGCCGAAAAAGTAAGAGACTACAACAAAACCACAAAGACAAAAAGAACCAGACGCGTTCACAGGGCTGTACGTACACCGCCACGTGCAGCAAAGACTATGTTCGGATTGATCTGCGGCGTTTTACTATTCCTGGTTTTCGCCTATGCGGCATATGCAGCCAATTCACTGGTGCAGGGACGACGATATTCGCAGTTGATTGCTCAACAGCGCCAGGAAAAAAATAGATGCGACCGCTTGAGTGCAAGGCTTAATGCTTTGAAGTCTCCTGACAAGGTTATTGCTGCAGCCTCCAAGTGCGGCATGGTTTATGCTAAGGAATACGATTATGTTGGTAAAGCTGGTCGAGTTGCCAGTTCTTCCCAGTGAAAAATATCGGTTATTGGTCCGTAAACCTGCATTATTCATGACGGACGGTGTAAATGCTTTTGCCCCATGCTGCGGGATATACACGATGTTTCGTGAATAAAGCGGGTTAGTAAGTCAGGCCAGGGCTCGAACACAGGAGAATACAAGAGTGGCACGGGCAATGGGAAAACAAGGAGCAGTTGGTGTAGTCAAAACAAGAACCATGTGGGTTTTTGTCATTATGTCGTTGCTCTTTGCAGGGATTGCAGCCAGGCTTGTATTCGTTCAGGTGATCGGTAATCAGCGTTATGTAAAGTATGCCAGTTCTCGTCTGCGGACTATACCACTTCAAGCTAAAAGAGGGGGTATATACGATAGAAATGGCAAGGCACTGGCAGTTGATATTGCAGTAATATCTGTGTTTGCCGATCTTAGACATTTTCCAGCTACTCCTGAGTTGATTGAGGATGTTTCGAAAGTCCTGGGATTCAACAAAGACCGGATAGCTCTCAAGCTGAAAGGTCGCAGCAGCATAGTTTATCTTGACAAGAATGTGGATCCAAAATATGCAGATGCCATTGATCACAAGAAAATGGAACTGCGCGGCGTAGATTATGAACGCAATCCGGATAACAAAACAATCTCAGTATATGTTGATCTGGACAAAGTCAATACAAAGAGAAAACTGCTGGACAATGTTGCCAGATTGCTGGGATTTGACAGAGATAATATAGTCCAGACAATTGCCGGACAAAAGGGCAAAGTCTATCTCAATAAAGAAGTTGCTCTAAAATATGCATCAATAATCGACAATGACAAGATATTTCTGCACAGTCATGGCATAGGCTATGAACGAAGATCGAGAAGAGTCTATCCAGCCGGGCATTTAGCAGCTCAGTTGCTTGGCTTTACGAACATTGACAACAAGGGAGTTGAGGGAATCGAATCCAGAATGGATGGGATTCTAACTGGCGCAGGCGGGAAATGTGTTGGCGAGTTTGATGGCAATGAGCGGATGATCCCCGAAACACGGCGTGTATTAAAGAAGCCGATTGACGGGAAGAATGTTTATCTCACTATTGATATCACGATCCAGCATATCGCAGAGAGAGCGATGGCAGCTATGGCAAAGAAATATACCCCGGAGCATGCCGTAGCAATCGTAATGGATCCAGATACAGGCGAAGTTCTGGCACTGGCCAACTACCCAACATATGATGCGAATAACGCCCTTAAAGTTCCTTCCACTCTATGGAGAAACAGGGCTGTATCTGAGATCTATGAACCCGGAAGTACCCAGAAAGTATTCACCCTTGCAGCAGCTCTCAATGAGGGATATTCAGCAAATACGGTGTTCGCTTATTGTAAGGGCAAGGAGAAGATAAAAGGCGGAAAAATACCGTGCCTTTTGCACCATCCTTACGAGCACGGACACGGTGCGGCAACAATGCCCATGATTATCAAAGAATCATGCAATATTGGTGCAGCCCATGTTGCATTGAAACTTGGACCTGAACGGTTCTTTAAATATGAAGAAGCGTTTGGGATGACAAAGAAACTGAAAGCAGGTTTTGGCGGTGAAGCTGTTGGATGGGTGCGAAGACCTGATAAGATAAAACCAATAGAGCTGGCCAATAATGGCTTTGGGCAGGGACTGGTTATCACGCCAATGCATATGGCAGCGGGTTATTGTGTCATAGCTAACGGCGGATCTTTCGTGCAACCGCAGATATTGCGTGAGATACATGAACGTGACGGTATCACTATTGAGAAATTTGATAAACGAGTTCTGCGGCGAGTGCTTTCAACTGAAACCGCTTCGAAAATGACCGACATGATGATCGACTGCGTAAAGAAGGGAACTGGCAAACCCGCGGGAGTTGCCGGCAGAGTAGTCGCAGGAAAAACAGGAAGCGCTCAGATCGCTAAAACGAATGGCCGTGGATATGAAGAAGGAGCTTTTGTTTCCTCCTTTATGGGATTTGCCCCGGCAAGAAATGCCAGACTGGTAATTGCTGTTGCTGTATTCAGACCCAAAGGTTCACACTGGGGTGCCACAGTAGCTGCACCTGTTTTCAGGGAGATCGCTGAGAAGTCGTTATGGTATATGAAAGTTCCTGCTGAGAAATCAGGCGCACCATCCATCAAGACTAAACCAGGGCCTGCAAAGATGGCTGTTTTAGCCCGGTGATTTTACTTTGTTTTATGATTTGGTCAAGTAGAGATTTGCTTTAGGGATCTTGGGCGACCCCTTAGGTGTCTGCATGACCAATGTTGGAGTGTTCGAAATATCAGAATGTTTATGATTTTCGGACGCTCGTGCTGTTTGTAGTATGGCGATGCTGCATACAGTGTTTGTTGACCAGCCGAATTGGTCAACGTTGGGGATTGGGGGTTGTAGAAATGTGGCATGGTTCATGGGCGGATCATGTTACTCGGCTCAACCCCATTTTCTTCAAAAGCATTCCGAACGGGTATGTTACTTTTTTGTTTAGACCACGTTATTCTTATATATAGCAAGTTTGGTGAATAATGCGGTAAGGGATGCTTTATAAAGTTTCTTGGAAAGGAGTTCCGCGATGCTGTTTAGTGAGATCGCAAGAGTATTCGGATCTTGTGTCAAATCCTTTCCGGTTCTGAATACTATAACTGGGATAAATGGTTCCAGTAAAAATGATATGGATGTCGAGGTCACCGGAGTATGCTACGACAGTCGTAGAGTAAAATCCGGTGACCTTTTTGTTGCTGTACAAGGCGGCAGTTTTGATGGGCATGAATATGTTGAAACTGCACGTAAAGCTGGTGCTTCTGCATTCATTGTAGAGAAAAGTATTCAGTTTTTAGACGATTGCAATATTCCATATATAGTTGTTCCTGATGGCCGCAGAGCAATGGGTGAAGCAGCTGCTGCATTTTATGACTACCCCACGCGCAAGCTTAAACTTGTTGGTGTGACTGGGACAAGTGGGAAAACAACTGTAACTCATCTTATTAGAGCTATATTTGGGGCAAATGGTATTAAAGCTGGTTTTGTTGGTACCCTTGGCGCTATGGCTGGTGATAAGCCAATGCCTACAGAGCACACAACACCCGAATCTGCTGATGTGCAGTATTTATTAGCTGAGATGGTGAAAGAGGGTGTGGAAGTGGTCGCAATGGAGACCAGTTCACATGGATTGTATCAGGGAAGAACTCATGCATGCGAATTTGACTGCGGTGTTTTTACAAACATTGCAAGAGACCACTTAGACTTCCACGAAACACTCGAAGCCTATCTGGATGCCAAACTAATCCTGTTCAGGGATTACCCACCTCGATCTTCAAAACACTTTACCGGGATTATTAATGCCGATGATCACGCGTATATGCAAGTAAAGGAAGCGTGTGCTGGTGATGTTCTCAGTTTCTCAGTTGATGGAACTGGGGATCTGGCTGCGTCCGATGTCTGCGTAGGTACGCAAACGGTTGACTATACGCTTTCAATTAATGGTGAAAAATCGCATATTCATCTGGGTATCGGTGGAGCTTTTAACGTTTATAATTCTCTGGCGGCTGCCGGAGTAGCATTGACGTTAGGTCTGGATACAAAGCAGATTGCTGCAGGGCTTGCTCAGGCTACTTGTGTGCCTGGCAGATTTGAGTCAGTCGACTGCGGGCAGGACTTTGGGGTTATTGTAGACTATGCTCATACTCCGGATGAACTGGAGAATGTGCTAAACACTGCTTCCAGTTTGCCACACAAGCATCTTATTGCTGTTTTTGGGTGTGGTGGTGACAGAGATCGGGGCAAAAGGCCGATAATGGGTGACATAGCTTCGGATATTGCTGACTTCACTGTAGTTACATCAGATAACCCACGTTCCGAGAATCCTGATACAATTATTCAAGAGATATTGAAAGGTATTGAAAACAAGAATATGGCCTCTGTCCGTGTAAATCCGGACCGACGGGAAGCTATTAGAACGGCCATTCATATGGCTACTCCCGGCGACATCGTCGTAATAGCAGGAAAAGGACATGAGAACTATCAGATACTGGCGGACCGCACAATACATTTTGATGATAGAGAAGTGGCCCGTGAGATACTTCGGGAACTGAGGAGTTAGATGCAACCAATTAAAGCTAAGGAACTTCTCAAAGCTGTCAGCGGGGAGTTATTATCTGGGGATTTGGATGTCAAGATCACCGGAGTCAGTACCGATACACGGACTCTGCAGCCGGGTGATCTTTTCTTCGCTCTTACCGGAACTGGTTCTGATGGTCACAAGTTTTTGGCTGATGCGCTGATGAAAGGTGCTTCCGGAGTGGTGGTTTCCCGCAAAGTTGAAGCCCGAGTAATGACACTGCGTGTGGATGACACATTGGTGGCGTTGGGACAGCTTGCAGCTTATTACAGATCGAAATTCAGCCCGGTGGTGATCGGAGTTACCGGTAGTGTTGGGAAGACTACTACTAAAGAAATGATTGCTGCGGTTTGTGCATCGCGAGGACCGGTTCTTAAGAACGAAGGCAATTTTAATAATGAAATAGGACTTCCTTTGACACTTTTAAACCTTGCAAGCAGGCATAAAACGGCTGTTGTAGAGATGGCGATGCGTGGACCTGAGCAGATTTCGTATCTGGCTAAAATTGCAGCCCCATCAATAGGTGTGATTACCAATATTCATATGTCCCATATCGAACTGTTGGGATCGATGGATGCCATAGCTAATGCAAAGGGTGAATTGCTTGATTACCTGTCTGCTGACAGCACTGCTGTGTTGAATGCAGATGACGCGTATTTTGAGAGATTTAAGTTACGGGCAAAATCCCGGGTAGTATCATTTGGAGAGAGTCCACAGGCTGACATAAGGGCTGTATCCTGCGGTTTGGATTCGATGGGTTGCTGTCGTTTCGATGTGATCACTCCCAGAGGGAAATTCGAAGTCCGTTTACCTGTACCTGGTGAACATAATATCAAGGATGCGCTGGCAGCAATAGCGATAGGGGAGATTCTGGAAATCGACCATGATGCTATCAGGACTGCATTAGCCAAGTTTAAGGCTCCTGAAAAGCGCTCGAATGTGGTTCCATCAAGGCACGGATTTGTAGTGATTGATGACACATATAACGCTTCTCCGGTATCTGTATTGAGCGCGCTCAAGACACTGGCCATGATGGAAGGCGATCGAAAAATTGCCATTCTCGGTGATATGCTGGAACTGGGTGATATGGCCCTTGATGCTCATATAGATGTCGGAAGCCAAGTCCATAGGATGGGAGTAGATACACTGGTTGTAGTCGGTGACCTAGGTAAGTTGATTGCCAGAGGCGCGATCGATGCAGGTATGCCTATATCGAAAGTCTTTGAATTTGAGGATAGCACACAAGTAGCAAAGGAACTTGCGGGTATGCTGAAAGAACGGGATGTAGTCCTGGTAAAAGGTTCTCGGGCAATGAAAATGGAGAGAATCGTGGAGGGGTTAGTTGCAGTATAGCAAAACTCTGGATGCAACGATTTTTATGCTCTTCGCATTCTTGATTAGCATGGTTACAGGACCGTTTATCATACGCGCATTGCGACGTCTTAAGTTGGGACAGGTTATAAGCGCAGATGGTCCACAGTCACATGCCACCAAAGAGGGAACCCCAACTATGGGGGGCCTGATTTTTATTTCTGGCGGCTTGTTGATACCCCTGATAATAATGGCGTTGCCTAGTGGCGGCTACCACAAAAACACTGATTTCCTAGCAACATTATGTCTGGTATTGGCATATGCAGCAATTGGCCTGGCTGACGATTACCTGACAATACGACCGATCAAAGGTGTCCGTGGTATAGCCAGTAAACCTAAGGCCGCGATCCAGTTTGTGGTTGCAGTGTTATTCGTGGTTTGGCTGGCAATGAGTCGTCCTACAGACCAGAATGTATTGATGGTTGGTCATTTCAAACTGCTATCCGGGATACCCTACTATATATTCGCTGTGCTGTTCATAACTGGGATGGCTAACTTCGTAAATATTTCTGACGGCCTGGATGGGTTGGTTTCAAGCCTGACTATGGTGCTTTGTATCATATTTGGATTAATATTGCTGAGGTCAGATTCAAATCATGGCCTGTTGATGTTCGGACTGGCAGGTTCTTTACTCGGATTTTTATGGTATAACACCAATCCCGCAAGGGTATTTATGGGTGATACAGGCTCTTTGGCTATAGGCGCTTTTCTACCTGCAATAGCATTGCTATCGCATATGGAAATATTCTTGATTATTGCAGGCGGGGTGTTTATTCTGGATGGACTTTCTACGGCAGTGCAGTGGGCTATATTTAAATACACACGAATTAAAACCGGAACCGGTCGCCGAGTTTTTCTGAAGAGTCCGGTGCATCATCACTTTGAACTGTGTGGTTATCCAGAACAGACAGTAGTTGTAAGATTTTGGATTGCAGGTGTTGTTGCCGGTGTCCTTGGCATTGTCTATGTATGGTGCTTTCAATGAGTTTTGATCTGACTGGAAAATCGGTTGCAATAATAGGCATGGCGCGGACTGGGCTTGCTGTTGCTGAAGTGGTGACGGCAAGGGGTGGACGTGCGACCATATTCGATGCAAAACCGGCAGAATCAATTAGTAATGCCATTGAGTCTGCTAATAAGCTTGGAGTGGATACAGCAGTTGGGTGTGACAATCCGGATTTGAGTGGGTTTGATCTGGTAGTTACCAGTCCTGGGGTTCCACCTGACAAAATGGGATTGCCTAATGCGCGGCAGGCTGGTGTTGAGATTATCGCTGAGGTTGAACTGGCTTTTCGCATTGCCGTTGCACCTATAGCGGCTATCACTGGAACAAATGGCAAGACGACTACAACAGTGCTGGCGGGACTCATACTGCGAGAAGCCGTTTTTGATACATATATTGCAGGGAACGCTGCCGGAACAGGACTTGTGCAGGACGAAAGAACAATTATGCCTTTGGTTATGGCTGCACACAGAGCCTTGCCGAATGACCGGATTGTTGCTGAAATCAGTTCATTTCAGTTGGAGGGTATAGCTGGTTTTGCTCCAAAAGTAGGGGCAGTTCTCAATGTGACCAGTGACCATTTGGACCGTTATTCGTCCGTTGCCCAATATGCTGATGCCAAGTCCAGAATGTTTGAGTTCCAGGGGCCTGACGATTATTCGATAGTCAATATTGACGATCCTGTCTCCAGTATGTTTCGCAATAATACAAACGGGCACTTACTTGAGTTTTCGCGAACCAGGGAAGTCGCGGAGGGCGCATATCTGCGTGGTAATGACATTGTCATTACTCTGGGCGGCAGGGATGCTGTCGTATGCGCCCGAAATGAAATCAGGCTCAAAGGTACACACAATGTGGAGAACTTGATGGCTGCCGGACTTATTGCGATGACTCTTGGAGCCTCAGCTAATGATGTAAAACAGATCGCCAGGACATTTGGTGGTGTTGCGCACCGGATGGAATTTGTCGCAGAGATTGACGGCGTTGAGTATATCAATAATTCGATGTGTACAAACGTAGATGCCGCAGTCCGAAGCATTGAATCCGTGGATTCTGAGGTGGTTGTCATCTGCGGCGGGCGAGATAAGAATCTTGACTATACAGCATTAGCGGATGTGTTTGTACGTAAGGTCAAGTCTGTCGTTTTGATTGGCGAAGCAAAGAATACACTGAATGAATATTGTGTTCGAGCAGGATATACTTCCGTTCTTGAGGCAGGATCAATGTCCGATGCAATAGGCAAGGCTCGTGCATTGGCTAATGCAGGGGATGTAGTGTTACTGGCGCCGGTATGCTCCAGTTTTGATATGTATGGCTCCTTTGAGGAGCGCGGAGAGGATTTTCGTCAAGCTGTAAAAAGCTTGTCTGTGGGGGAACCGGGATGAGTCTACACAGTAAGGCGCAAGAACCGAGACAGATTATAAAACCCGCAGACGCAGGCCTGCTTGGTGCAGTAATGTTACTGGTGGTTGCAGGCTGTTGGATAGTTTTTGATTCCAGTTATTCTTTTGCATCGGATACATACGGTGATGTCTACTATATCCTGCGAAAACAGGTTGTAAGTGCTCTCTTCGGGATCATTGTGATGATCATAGCCTCAAATATCCCTTTGCGTGTTTTCAGACTATTTGGTAAGCCACTGGTATATATTAACATTGCATTGATGGTAGCTGTGTTGATTCCGGGTGTAGGGCATGAGATAAACGGAGCTCGGAGTTGGTTCGCACTGGGGCCTTTAAGTTTCCAACCCTCTGAAGTGTTAAAAGTTACGCTGGTATTATATCTGGCTTCCGTTTTGTCTCAGGGGCAGGTTTTTGCTTCTGGTGCACGGCAGGATAGATGGATATGGCCTGTTTTGGTGTGTGGGATGTCGATTGGTCTGACTGTTTTGCAGAAAGACTTCGGAACAGCCTCAATCCTGACAATAGTCGCTTTATTTACTTTTTTTGCTGCCGGAGCTCGCAAGCGAGCGCTCTTGCAAGTGATCCTTTTAATGGCGATGATACCCGTAGTTGTTTTTGGGACTGGACTGAAGAATACTAAGCCATTCAGACATATCAACACCAGAGTCCAGGTGCAGATTGACCCATGGAAATCACCATTTGATGAAGGGTATCAAACAATTCACTCATTGACTGCATTAGGCACCGGCGGCTGGTTTGGCCGCGGTTTGTGTAAAGGCAGAGAGAAGATGCTGTTGCCTGAGGTTTATAATGACTACGCGGCTACAACACTTGCCGAAGAGGGCGGATTGGTCGCGATGTTGTTGCTGGTTGGTGTGTATTTGTTTCTGACATACCGCGGTCTTGAAATCGGCAGGCAGGCTAAGCATGGTTTCGGAACTGTAATGGCTGTAGGGCTTACGTCAATCATAAGCGTGCAGACATTAATTAATCTCGCTGTGGTTACTGCGGCAATCCCAGCCACCGGAGTGCCTCTTCCATTCATCAGTGCTGGAGGTTCTGCGTTGGTATCTATGTTATTAGCTATAGGGATGATATTGTCAGTCTCGCGTAGACCCAACGAAGAACTTAAGGATCGTATTCCAAATGAAAGTAGTGTTAACAGGAGGGGGGACCGGAGGGCACATATATCCCGCCGTAAGCGTCGGGCAAGCAATCCGCAGGCAGAAGCCAGACGCCGGTCTCCTGTTTATAGGTAGTTCTCATGGTCCTGAGGGGAGGATCGCAGTCGAAAACGGACTTAAATTCGTTTCGGTTCCGAGTTCTCCGCTGTCAGGTTCGATGAGTTTAAGTAATGTTTCGGCTCTGCTTAAACTTATTATGGGCGTTTTTAGAGCCCGAAAAATCCTCGATCATTTCAAACCGGATGTTGTAATAGGTACAGGTGGCTACACTTGTGCCGCTGTGTTGTTGGCTCAAAAGCTCCGGCATGGTAAACTGGTAATACACGAACAAAACGTAGTGCCGGGACGGACGAACCTTTGGCTGTCAAAGATGGCAGATATGGTTTGTGTGAGTTTTGAAGAGTCTGCCAGCCATTTTCAGCGAGGTCCCAAGACAAGGGTTGTCTGCACTGGAATGCCGGTTCGTGAAGAGTTTTCCTCTCTGCCTGATAAGAATACAGCCAGGATAAATATGGGCTTGAATGCAGACCTGTTTACTGTATTTGTTGTTGGTGGAAGTCAAGGAGCACGAAAACTCAATGAAGTTGCTCTTAGCATGTGGCCCTTACTGGACGATGATCGCATCCAGATGCTGCACCAGACAGGAACGAAAAACCTGGATGAAGTCCGAAGTAGAGCTGAGGGTATTAATAATCCGAACCGATATCTGGTGGCTGGTTATGTGGATATGCCTGTGGCATTGGCATGTGCTGACGTCGTAGTATCCAGGAGCGGAGCATCAACCCTCGCTGAAATATCCGCAGCAGGTCTTCCTTCGATATTGGTCCCGTATCCTTACGCTTATGCTGACCACCAGAGGTTGAATGCGGAAGTGTTCAGCGCCAGGAGAGCATCTGTTGTTCTTCCTGATGAATCACTGACTGCTGAATCGGTTGCAAGCATGATTATGAAATTGAGGAGCAAGCCCAGTCTGCTTGCAGGTATGTCGGAAAGGTCATCCAGAGTATTTGGCTCCGGAGTAGCCGACAGAATCGCATCAGAATTGATGACTATATGTGCATTGAAAGTATAACAGTATTAGTCTTGTTGAAATGCACAGCCCAAGCTCTTAAGGGAGATAATAATGGAAAATTCAGTGAAGTATCACTTGATAGGTATTGGCGGAAGTGGCATGAGTGCTATCGCTAGAGTGCTCAAATGCCAGGGATATACGGTAACCGGCTCTGATCGGTCTGAGAGTCAATCTACAAAAAGACTGCAGGACGAAGGATTTTGCGTAAAGATTGGTCATGATGCAGCTAATATTAAGGATGCCGACATTGTCGTTTATTCGGCAGCTATACCTGATGATAATCCGGAATTGGCATCAGCTCGTGAACAGGGGATTGAGACTGTGGAGCGATCTGAAATGCTTGGGCGGCTCATGCGGGAATATCCCATAAGAATTGCTGTATCAGGCACCCATGGCAAGACAAGCACTACAGCAATGATAGACCAGATACTACACCGTGCTGGTCTGAACCCTACATCCCTCATTGGTTCTGATATAGCGGAACTAAATGGTAATGCTCGATGTGGCGGAAAAGAGATTTTTGTTACGGAGGCTTGTGAAGCCTTTGGATCTTTTTTGCATCTTGATCCGACAATAGCCGTTATAACTAATATAGACGCCGATCATTTGGACTATTATGGCGATCTGGAGCATGTTGAAGAAGCTTTCAAACAGTTCGCTGAGAGAGTTGATCCGAACGGAGTTGTCATTGTTTGTTCGGATAACCCGCGAACCCAAGCGGCTGTAGCTGGCAGTGGGCGACGGATGTTAACGTATGGGGTCCAGGGAAGACCGGATTATTTAGCTAACTTTGTGTCCGTGACCGAGGTGCATCCTTCATATAACCTGCTTCGAGTGGGACTGGAAATGGGATCGATACGCCTGAAGGTTCCTGGTGAACACAATGTATTGAACTCTCTGGCTGCTGCGGCTGTGGCTGCACATCTGGGAGTCGATATGAGCAGCATTCAGTCTGCACTACTGGATTTCAAAGGGGCGGAACGTCGATTTGAAGTTGTTTATGATAATGATGGCATAATGGTAGTCGATGATTACGCTCATCATCCGGCTGAGATTAAAGCTACTCTGTCTGGAGCAAAATCCGGATATCAGAAGAGAGTATTGGCGATTTTCCAACCTCACTTATATTCAAGAACAGAATTGATGCTTGATGAATTTGCTTCTTCATTGTCGCTCGCTGATGAGGTTATTGTGATCCCAGCATATGCGGCGCGCGAGAAACCTGAAGACGGAGTTGATGGTGACAGCATAGTCGCCAAGATGCTGGCAGATGGCTATGAAGCAGTTAAATATGTTGCGGATAAGAGTGAACTAGCCGGCATAGTCCACAAAAAACTCCAAGAGGGGACTATGGCTTTGTTCATGGGAGCAGGAGATATCGGGTTAATTTCACGTGAACTCGCTGCTGATCTTTCAGGAGGAGCATGCTGTTAACTGAACTTATCAAAACTTTAAGATCGATCAATGGTTTAGTTATTACACTAGATGAACCAATGTCGTCCCACACGACATTTGGCATTGGCGGGCCTGCTGATGTCTTTGTTGAAGTAGAGACAGAAGAGGCACTGATTGATGCCCTTGCTCTTTTGAAACAAAGTGAAGTAGGTTGGTTTCTGCTTGGTGATGGCGCTAATCTGTTGGTAAGTGATAAAGGCATCCGGGGCGTTGTGCTGCATCTTGGTGGGCAGTTCGAGAAGATATCTTGTGACGGGGTTCAGATTACTTCCGGCTCTGCAGCCAGGATCTCCCGCGTGGCTGATTTAGCAGCTCAAAATGCATTGACCGGATTTGAGGGTGTTGGAACTGTCCCTGGTTCTGTAGGAGGGGCCATTGTGATGAACGCCGGCACACACCGCGGGTATATCGGCGATGTAGTCGTTCAATTGAGAGCGGTAGAACCGGGTGGGGAATTAGTTACACTCTCTCACGATGAATGTGGATTCCAGTATCGTAGCAGTCGTTTCCAGTCAGAGCATGGTTTTATAATAACTGAAGTGACATTTGAACTCCAACGCGGAGATTCTGTGAGTATAGCTGCAGAACTTGACGGTGTGCGCAAGCATCGAAAAGCGACTCAGCCGCAGGGAAAGAGCGCAGGCTGCTTTTTTAAGAATCCCAGTGGGGGCAGTGCCGGAAAGCTTATTGAAGCTTCGGGTCTTAAAGGCACGAGGGTTGGGGGTGCCGTTGTGGCATCCGAGCACGCAAATTTTATTATTAATGAAAATTCCGCTTCGGCTTCGGATGTGTTGAGTCTGGCAACTCAGGTTCGTGAAACTATAAAAAGCAATTATGGATTGGACCTTGAATTTGAAGTCAGGGTAGTTGGTGACTGGTAATATAATGGACAGATTAAAAGTAGCAGTGTTAATGGGTGGACTTTCTTCTGAAAGAGAGATATCACTCTCCACAGGTAAGCAGGTTCTGGAAGGTCTAGACCCATTAAAATATAAGGTCTATGGTGTGGATGCATCCCGCATGCCCGGATCGGTTCGCAAGAATGATCTGGGCTCGAGCAGCGATGTGGATGCTGTTCGGCAGGCTGGTATTCAGCTAATGGCTGGAACTGAGCTTCATGGGATGGATTCGCTCATGGGCAACTCAGAATTGCGTCCTGACGTGGTTTTCATTGCGCTGCATGGTCGTTTTGGAGAGGATGGTTGCGTTCAGGGCTTGCTTGAAATCCTGGGCCTGCCATATACCGGTTCAGGAGTCCTCGCAAGTGCACTGGCTATGGACAAGACCATGTCCAAATCCATTATGGCTGCTGCTGGTATTAGTGTGCCAGAATCATTTGAGGTCACTGTAAAGAGCAGTGGTTTTGATACGGATGCAATCATTACAGGAGCCGATAAACTTGGGTATCCTCTTATAGTAAAACCCAGCAGACAGGGATCTACTATTGGTATGTCTCGGGTTTTCGGAGAGGATGGCCTGTTGCCAGCGGTCCGGGAGGCATCTCGCTATGACAGTCTGATACTGGTAGAGAAGTTTGTTGAAGGAAAAGAGCTAACAATAAGTGTCCTGGGAAATGATGATCCCATTGCTTTGCCGGTGATCGAGATTGTTCCTTCGACCGGTTTCTATGATTATCAGGCTAAATATACTCCTGGAGCTACTGAAGAGATTGTTCCTGCCCGTATCAGTGCAGAAGCAACAACAAGAGTTCAGGAACTGGCGGTAAGAGCTCATAAGGCTCTGGGTTGCCGTGGTGCCAGTCGTGTGGATTTCATATACGATGGCAGGGAATTTTATGCACTGGAAGTCAATACCATACCAGGAATGACTCCAACCAGTTTGCTTCCTCAGTCTGCATCTGCAGCGGGCATCGGTTTTACCGAACTTCTCGACAATCTCATTCAACTTGCACTTGAGGATGTTGGCGTAACGATATGAATGGCAAACGCGTAAAATCAAAAAATCAGAAAGCTCCGATTCCTCGCAATAAACCGAAAATTAACTGGATGGCACTGGTCCATTCGTTTATCTTGTCAATAATAATCAGTCTTCTTGGGGTATATGTTCTGAGGACCCCGGATCTCAATATAGAGTATGTTAAGGTTACCGGAATACACCTTGCAGATTCACTTAAAGTTGATGATATTAGGGACAAAGCTCTTAAACAGAATATTCTTTTGTTTAATAAGGGAGCTATGTGGAGAGAACTTGAGAGCATTGATGAGATCCAGTCAGTCAAGATAGGACGCAAGTTTCCGGATACAATCTGGATAAAAATCGTTGAAAGAGAGCCAATAGCTTCACTCAAGCTTAAGGACGGATTCGCTTTCATCGGTAAGGATGGACTTGCATTTCATAAAGCAAATGATCCTGCAGCCAAGTTACCCGTTCTTTACGCTGCTGGATGTGACGAAATTGAGCTTCGCAAACCCGATTTGTCAGCTAATTTCGAGTATGCAATGAATGCGCTTAAGTGTGTTAGAAATGAAAGTCTCCGCTGTAAAAAAATCTCCGTTGACCATCGTGCAAATATGTGCTTAAATATGAGTAGTGGATTGTTAGTTAAACTTGGTCAGCCGGATGACCTTTCTTATAAATGCAAACAACTCCATCGTGCTTTTGATTATGCGGCGTCGTTGGAACGAGAAGCTATATATGTTGATATATGCTGTCCTGATGCAATAGCATACAAGCTTAAATATGCTAACCAGAATATTTTGTGAACAACAGGAAGTTGTTTCGTGGTAATCTGGTTATGTATACAAGCCCTGCGAGTTTGACTTTGATTGAAATAGCACAGTTCGCGAGAACATTTCTCTACTCCGGTTTGACCGTATTGCAAAGATGTGTTGATTAATGTCTGTCGTTGCTCCTCCTACTCACGGAAAAGCTTGGCTTCTACAAATAACCGCCCTGTGTGTAATACTTGGCGTGCTGTTAGCGCTGTCTCTCAAAACCCAGCGTGACGCAGCCAAAGAAGGCGTACCTATTCATATGCCTGATGTCAGGGCCGCATTGCGTATTACCAAACAAGATAATATTAAGCTTCAGAAGGAACTGGCTGAAATAAAACTAAAATATGAAGACATCGCCAAAGAACAAGCCCAGGGTTTACCCCGTACCAAGAATCTGGAGCAGGCACTTATTGAATCCAAGTTACTGGCTGGCACTGTTTCGGCAAAAGGTCCGGGAGTTACTGTGACTATCCACGATAGTCCGAAGCTGGTGCCTTCTGAAGAAAACAAAGAGTATTACATGGTCCATGATGCGGATTTGCGGAACGTAGCGAACGAACTGTTTTCTGCAGGCGCTGAGGTGGTATCCATAAATGGGCAGAGGTTGATTGCCAATTCATCAATACGCTGCGCTGGTCCGGTTATATTGGTGAATTCTGTTGAAGTGGCTGCTCCATATGTTATTAGAGCCATAGGGAAACCTGATGTCCTGGAAAATGCTCTCCGAATGCCTGGTGGCTTGGCGGATGATCTTTTCCTTTTGGATATGATCGAAATAAAAAAATACAACGAGTTGGTAATTGTCGGTTATACAGGATCAAGTAGTTTCAATTACGCTAATCCTGCCAGTACTGAGTGATTCTTAATATGTTGAGTTGCACTTGATGATCTTGGTCCAGCTTACTGATATATAGCAGGGCTCTCTTCTGCTGTTCTCTACTTCTCGGTGTTGTTCTAGAATATACAGTGTTTATACTTTTAAATGGCACTGGATTGCTTCAATGCACTAGTCCGCATTATTCATGATTAACTCAGCTTTTGTCCCTACTGCCGGACAAAAGCGAAGCTTGGTGAATAATGCGGGTTAGTTGATTTATCCTTACGAGGTTGGTTAAAATGATCTGGCTGCCGATTTCCGGTCTTGTTTTAGGGTTTTGTGTTGTATATTTTAGTGGGACCAGGCTGCCTGCTGAATTTGGGAGTTATCTGTCGCTTGCTACTCTTGCTGGCCTGGATTCAATCTGCGGTGGGATCAGGGCGGGTATCGAGGGCAAGTTCCACGATGATATTTTCATATCGGGTTTTGTTGCAAACACTCTGCTGAGCGCATTACTTGCGTATCTTGGGGACCAGATTGGTGTAGACCTGTTCCTTGCAGCTGTGGTTGCATTAGGTGGACGAGTTTTCTTGAACCTGTCACTGGTACGCAGATATTGGCTGACGCAGGTGTCATTCAAGAAAAAAGAAACACTTTAGCTGTATGATCTGCTTGAACACAAACACGAAAATGTAAATTTGCAAAAAAATAGACGTAACGATGCAATAAAATGTCATTGTAGAACAACAATATGCTATCCTTAATAGCATAGGCAAGCAAATTGCCACGCAATTACACGCAAGCTTAATGCTGCACAGTTGGTTTTAAAGGGGGACTCGACTTGGCTCATAGTGAGATAATCGCCGGTCTGGATATCGGGACTACCAAGACTTGCTGTGTCTTGGCAGAAGTGGACTTGGACACAGAGACCATCGATATAATCGGTGTTGGTATGGCACCTTCAGATGGATTGAAGAAGGGTGTGGTGGTTGATTTGGAAGCCGCAACTGCCTCCATTCAACTGGCTACCTCCAAGGCTCAACAGATGGCTGGAAGTGTCAGCTTACGGTCAGTCTGGGTGGGGGTTACCGGGGAACATATTTCCTCTCTGAACAGCCGGGGTGTTGTAGCGATAACCAGCTCAGATCGAGAAGTCACAGATGCCGATGTCGACCGTGCTATTGAGCAGTCCAAAGTCATAGTCCTGCCTCCTGACCGCGAGATCCTGCAGTCCATACCTCGCGGGTATGTAGTTGATGGTCAGGATAGTGTGCGTGACCCCGTTGGCATGTCCGCTGGCAGACTAGAAGTTGAGACCCACATAATAACCGGATCAACGAGTTTTCTTGACAATGTTACAAAATGTGTTGAGAGAGCAGGATTGGCAGTTGAAGGGCGCGTTTTTGAACCGATAGCTACGGCCGAAGCAGCTGTCTTCCCGGCAGAGAAAGACCTTGGGGTTGCATTGGCAGACATCGGTGGAGGAACTACCGATATCGCAGTCTTCATAAATGGAGAGATTTTCCACAGTGCGGTTCTGCCTATCGGTGGCCAATTTGTGACACGGGATATAGCTATGGGGCTGCGGACTGCCCAATATGAAGCTGAACGCACCAAAATCGCATATGGATGTGCGAGCTCCGATATGGTGGATGTAGATGAGATATTTACTATTACAACAATCGGCGAGACCCAGATAAGAGAGCTACCAAGGGAGATCCTGGTTGGAATAATTGAGCCCAGAATGCAGGAAATCCTGCAGATGATCAAAGCAGAACTCATGCGCAGTGGGAAGCTTGATCTTCTACCGGCCGGAGTGGTGTTGACTGGTGGAGGGGCTCAGATGCCCGGCACTGCAGAGTTAGCCCAGCAGGTCCTGGAACTTCCAGTAAGAATTGGGAGACCTGAAGGTGTGCGTGGTCTAAACGATACAGTTGAGACTCCCATGCACGCGACTGCCGTTGGTCTGGTAAGGTATGCAGCCAAGAACCATGCAATCTGGCATGATGAACAGAAAACCAGCACTATTAAGCATGGTCTTAAGGCATGGTTTGCCAAATTATTTAAGTAAACTGGCTTGTTGATAATAAACGGGGTAATAATACCCACAAAAAAGTTCTCCAATCAGGTGACTTTGGTGCCTGATTATGATATCCTAGTTGCAAGGTCATTCTCCAAACCGAATTCTTAATTTGGTGGAGCGTTGATTGATGCAACTATATATAAAAATCCGTCAAAGAACGGGATTATGCCTGTTAAATACCATTCCCAAGTGGATGGCGTGGGAAATTGTGTGACCCAGGCAGTCTTACAGATACTAACGCAATCAAGAAAAGGAGCGGTGACGAATGGCAAGCGGCTCGGACAACCGTTATGAGAAAATAAAGGTAATTGGAGTAGGCGGTGGAGGAGTTAACGCCGTCAACCGGATGATGGAAGCCGGTATGTCCAGCGTGGAGTTTGTGGCGATGAACACAGACTACAAGGCTTTGGACTTGTCTCCTTGCCCGAGTAAATTACAACTCGGTCCTAATCTTACCAATGGTTTAGGAACAGGTGGCAATCCCGAAGAGGGTAGAGCGGCTGCAGAAGAATCCAAACCTGAGATCAGAAGACTCCTTGAAGGGTCAGATATGGTCTTCATCGCTGCCGGCATGGGTGGTGGCACTGGAACGGGAGCTGCTCCTGTTGTCGCAGAGATGAGTCGGGAACTCGGCATACTGACTGTTGCTGTTGTGACCAGACCGTTCAATTTTGAAGGACCAAAAAGGGCCAGTGTCGCAGACCAGGGTGTTGAACAGCTGCGTTACAATGTAGATACACTCATTATTATTCCTAATGAGCGACTTATCAGTGTGGTCGAGAAACGGACCAGCTTCCTTGATGCCTTCAAGAAAGCCGATGATGTGTTGCGTATGGGTGTTCAGGGCATTTCGGATATAATTGTTGTTCCAGGAATTATCAATGTGGACTTCAAAGATGTCCGCAGAATTATGGCCGATCAGGGCACAGCGCTTATGGGAATTGGTATCGCCAGTGGTGAAAACCGACACATAATTGCTGCTGAAATGGCATGCAAGAGCCAGTTACTTGAACAGACCATAGACGGCGCGAGAGGCGTGCTCGTGAATATTGCCGCTGGAAATGAACTCACAATGACTGAAGTCCACGAAGCATCCGATCTTGTTTACAAGGCTTGTGATGTTGAGAACGTGAACTTCATATTCGGTGCTGTTATTGATGAAAACATGGGCGATGAGATCAAGATTACCGTGGTCGCCACAGGATTTGATGATAATGAACCCTTTCGGGGAACTACTGAAGTACTTGAACTAGGAAATACGAGAGACAGAGGGATTGGTAGAATTGGCAGTCCTGAAGTTGATAAGGATGTTCCGTCTCCGGAATCCGAACTTGAGATTCCTACATTCCTGCGAAAATCTCAGAGGCAGAATCTTTACTAGACAGAATGGTTCGGTAAAACGGATATCCAAATAATAGGGCGGTCGAAAGACCGCCCTTTGATCATGGTGGGAGGTAAATATGTTCCTTAATGTGGAATTAACAGCTTTCCAAAAAGTCGCCTTGTCTGCAGCTAAGATAGCACTGGTAGTTGCAGGTTATATTATCATTCGGATGCTGGTTCACAAGATAGCTACACGGTTGCTGCGCCCTGCATTTGATCGAGTTGCTGACAGACCTGATGCTCGAACTGAACGTGTTCGGGCTCTTGAAACGATTCTCCGGAGCAGTGCAGATTTTGTGCTAGGATTCATAGCTTTTGTTATGCTATTACAGATCCTTGGCCTCAATATTGTTCCCCTCATTACAACAGCAGGTGTTGCCGGTTTGGCTGTTGGTTTTGGCGCCCAGAAACTGATAAGGGACGTCATTGGCGGATTCTTTATCGTGATGGAGGACCAATACGGGGTTGGAGATTATGTGAGTGTTGGCGCTGTTACGGGGACGGTAAAATCACTGGGTATGCGCACTACTTCGATTATGGATGCTCAGGGCCGGTTGACTGTTATCTCTAATGGTCTGATGGACCAGGTATGTAACCATTCACGTGGGACATATAGCCTACTGATTGATTTCGCAATAGTTCCGGAAGCTGATCCTGATTCCGTTCGCAGAGTGCTTTCAGAGGCTCTCAATAATCTTCAGTCAGAGATGACTGATGATGTGGGGGAAGTGAGTGTCTGCGAAGGTTTCACTGCAATCTCCGGAACTTCCAGAACATATAGGTGTGAGGTTCATGTGAAACCTGTTCTCTCGGAACTTGCCAGGTGTCGGTTGTGTGAGCTGGTATCTATTGGTCTATCTCAGAATGGAATTGCGTTGGTATGAGAATGAACAAGATATGGTTTCTATCTCTAGTATTGCTTTTATCGCTGATAGGAAGTGCCTGCATGGCTGGTGTGGTGAATAAAATGGATGCTTATAACGTGGTTTGGGATTCTCCAAGTGTGAACTCTTCAGGTTCGATGCCTCTGGGAAATGGGGACATTGGAGTCAATGCGTGGGTTGAGGGAGATGGGGACCTGCTGTTTTATATAAGCAAGACCGATTCCTGGAACGAAGAAGGGGAATTGCTTAAGATCGGCAGAGTCAGAGTGAGTCTGGATCCCAATCCATTTCTCAAGGGTAAACCTTTCAAACAGGTTTTGAATCTTGCAGGCGGAGAGATGCTGATAACTGCCGGCGACCCTAGTGAGCAAACAGATATCCGTATGTGGGTCGATGCTAATCGCGGAGTTGTGTGGGTTGAAATTGTTTCAAAGACCGGCATCCGCGCAAGAGTTAGCACTGAGATATGGAGAACTCCTGATGCACAGTCCGGAGGTTTGGGATATAATTCCAAAACTTTCGTTAAGCAATCTGCTGATGTTGTTCTACCTGCAAGCAAAAATTCCATATCCTGGTACCATCGCAATTCTGAGTCTATATGGCCCTGGATAACAGACCAGCAGCACCTGGCAGATTTTGCCAAGACTGTTAAAGACCCTATTGCCAACAGGACATTCGGAGCGATTATACAGAGCACTGGGCTTGTGTCCGTTGACGATAAAACAATTGCATCTTCAGAACCGAGTAAGAAGATCGTCATTTCTGCAAGCGTATTGACTGAACAGACTGAGACTGCTGATGCGTATGTAAAGAAGCTTGTGAGTTTCGGACAACAGACATCCAAACTGGATTTACCATCCGCAAGAGTCAGACATCATAAATGGTGGGATGTGTTTTGGAATCGCAGCTATATAAAAGTCTCAGGACGACCGGACGCTGAGGTTGTAGCAAAAGCTTATCATCTACAACGCTACATTTCAGCTTGCGCGGGGCGCGGGGCGTATCCGATAAAGTTTAACGGGTCTATCTTTACTGTGGATACACGTGATCCTGCGGAGAGTGCTAACCCGGACTATCGCCGCTGGGGTGGGGGATATTGGTTCCAGAACACCAGGCTTGCGTATTGGCCGATGATTGCATCCGGTGACTGGGATATGATTACACCATTGTTGAAGATGTTCAAGGACATTATCCCTCTTGCTCGATTCAGGACCAAAGACTACTTTGGTCACGATGGGACATTCTATCCGGAGACTCAGACATTTTACGGGATGTATCTGCCCGAGAACTATGGGCTGGACCGAACCGGGCAGCACCATTCCTACGTTGCAAACGGATACATACACTATTACTGGTCCGGTGGGCTTGAGCTGACAAAGCTCATGCTTGAAAGGTATGAATTTGGCCAGGAATCAAAGTTTGTGAAAGAATACCTGCTGCCGATATCAGATGGCGTTATTGAGTTCTATGACAAGCATTATGCACGCGACAAGAACGGTAAGATCGTATTTAAGCCCTCTGGTTCGCTCGAGACGTGGCATGAAGCTGTGAACCCGGCTCCTGAGATAGCTGGCCTGCAATCGGTCCTACAGGGGCTTTTGGAGCTGCCCGTGGAATTGACTGGCGATGCACGGTGCAAGGTCTGGAAAAGAATGCTTGATGAGCTGCCAGAGTTACCAACTGAAACAAAAGGCGGACACAGGATACTGTCACCAGCTGCAGAGCTGCTTGGGCCGATTATGAACAGCGAAAATCCTGAATTGTATGCTGTATTCCCTTATCATCTGTTTGGGGTTGGGCTTCCGAATCTGGATATGGCTAATTACACGTTTGATGCCAGAAAATTCCCTGGTAACGAAGGTTGGAGGCAGGATGCAATACAGCTGGCCTTGCTTGGCAGAGCTGATGAAGCCCGGCGTATGGTGTATGGTCGGTTTACTAACAAGCATGCAGGCAGCCGGTTTGATGCTTTCTGGGGTCCAAACTTCGACTGGATTCCAGATCAGGACCATGGCAGCGTTGCTGTAATGGCCCTCCAGACGATGCTTATGCAGAACATCGGACAGAAGATCCTGTTGATGCCCGCATGGCCTAAAGACTGGGATGTGGAGTTCAAACTGTGTGCACCCGGCAAGACGACTATTGAGGGTGTCTTTAAACATGGCAAGATGGAGAAGCTCAAAGTCAGTCCTACAGCCAGGCGTAAGGATATAGTATTCTGTGGACCGCTGGCAGGCAATCCTCCGAAGATCACAAAGCTTGGGACCGTCGAATGTGACCTTGTGGAGACTACTCCGCTGGTATTTAAGGATAGGCTTTACCGTATGGAATGGGTCCGAATGGCCTACAAGCATACAAACTATGGTGATGAGTGTTTTAGACTGGTTGATATGGCAACCGGAGAATCATCAGCGCCATTTGCATTTGGCAATATATTTGCCAGTGGATTCGTGGACAATGACACTGTTTATGCATTCGGGGTGCAGGAACCCAGACGTGAAATGCATGCATTTTCTTCAAAGGACCTTGTGAAATGGGAAAGCTGGACTGCTTTCAAGACGGACAATTGGTCATTGTTCAATTCCTCAGTGTGCAAGACTGAGGATGGCAAGTATGTGATGGCGTTTGAAGTCGGGGAACCTGTAGAGGAAGTTGGGGTTGCATTTACTTGCAGGTTTGCTGTTTCTGATGACTTGAAGTCATGGAGCGTTCTACCCAAAGAATACATATATTCAATGGACCGATACACAGCTTGCCCTACTATCAGGCAAATTGGCGGCTGGTATTATATGGTTTATCTTGAGATGCTGCACCCATGGGAGTTTGATTCCTACCTGGTCCGCTCTAAAGACTTAAAGCACTGGCAGAGCAGCCCTCACAACCCTATTCTCAAATATTCACCTGAAGATAAGATAATTGCCAATCCAAAGCTTACCGAAGCAGAGCGAAAACGGATTGCGGATGCTGTAGACATCAATAATTCGGATTTTGATGTTTGTGAGTTCAAGGGCAAGACAATGATCAGCTACAGCTGGGGTTCACAAAAAGGTGAAGAGTTTCTTGCACAGGCTGAGTACGATGGCACTATGAAAGAGTTCTTTGAGGGATTCTATCCGCAGCAGTAGTTTTTGTAGAATAAATGGAGGACAGAATGAGGACCAGATTTAGAGCATTAACAGTTTTGCTGGTTATTCTTAGCTTTGCTTGTACAGCATTGGTTGCTGCAGATAATAGTGGTCGTTGGCATATCGGCACCCCTATTACAACCTATTGGGGTGGTCCTCATCTGACTGATGGTTTCATGGGTCAGATGAAAGCCGGCAGTTTCAACCTTGCTTTTGCGTATGGTGAGCAGGAACTGGAGTTTGCTCAGCGCAGTAATACACGGGTAATGCTGTATTCTCCGGACCTGTTGAATGAGCAGACGCTGGATGATCCAGTGCAACTTGCCAAACTTGATGCAATGATCGAGCGCGTCAAGACTATCCCGATGATGTATTTCTATTTCGTAACTGATGAGCCTAATACTGCTCATTTTGAGGCGTTGGCTAAGCTTGTTGCACACCTCAAAGAGCGTGACCCTGCGCATCCTGGATATATCAATCTGCTCCCCACGTATGCTACTAATGAGCAACTTGGTACAAAAGGTGATGTAACTACTGCCTATCGGGAGTATCTCCGCCAGTTTATAAAGCAGGCGAAGCCAACTCTTTTGAGCTATGATCATTATCATTTCTTTGTTAATCCGACTACTGGTGAAAAGAGCGATGGCCCCCAGTATTTCCTTAATCTGGCGTTGATCCGTGAAGCTGCACTGAAAGCGAATATCCCATTTATGAACATTGTGCAGGGGAGTTCGTGGGAAGCCGGTGTGCGTATTCCGACTGTAGATGAAATCCGTTGGCTTAACTATACCTCTCTGGCATATGGCGCTCAGGCGATAATGTATTTCGTCTTCTCCAATAGTTTTCAATTTGAATCTATGAAAGAAATGAACCCGCAGTTCATATCGATAGCCTCCCAACTGCAGCCTCTGCGGTCTTTAGGAGCCTATCACATTGGCAATGTGCCTCTAGGGGGAGTAACGCTGCCGAAGAATGCAGCAGTTACTCTCAGTTTCTCCGGACAGGGTGACTCACTGATGCCGGCTTCAGGGATGCTGCTGGGATATTTCGGCAAGACAGCCAAGTCCAATCCGACTCATGTGCTGGTAGTGAATCTTAACTATAAGAACTCAGTAACAACGACTGTTAAGGGGATCAGTAAACTTTCTGAGTTCGATCCGTTGACGGGTAAATGGACGTTTGTTAATAGTGAAAAGTTAGCAGTGAGTCTCCCACCTGGCGGTGGTAAGTTGATACGACTGCGATAAGTAGGTATATGATTTGATCAGGAAATGGATGTCCTGGGAATTGGGCTCGGGTCATTGATCACCCGAGCCAACGTATGCTGTCAGTTAAGCAGGAGGTGAATGATGTGGACTAAGATAATAGTATGGTTATTACTTATCATTTTTAGTTCTAATTGTGCTGCAGTTGCGGTGGTAGGTAATGTGAAGCGGTGGAAAATCGGCACACCTATCACAACATATTGTGCTCCTCCTGATCTGAATGAGTCGTCTGTGAATAATCTGGTAGAAGGAGGGTTCAACCTTGTCTGGAGTGGTGAGAACACATTGGACCTTGCCCATCGCAACGGCTTACGGGCACAAATATGGCTTGCGCAAACTCCGGAGACGTTGAATGATGCATCGCAAATGACTGCGGTTGATGCTCAGATTGATCGTGTCAAGATGCATCCAGCGGTTTACTCCTACTACGTCTATGACGAACCAGGTGCATCGTTGTTTCCGGCGCTGGGCAAGCTGGTAGCCCATATACGCGAACGCGACCCAGCACATTTTGCCTATATAAACCTGTATCCGGTATATGCAAGCAATGAGCAACTCGGAACCAAAGGTGATACTGTTACCGCTTATCGGGAATATCTACGTCAATTTATCAAACAAGTGAAGCCGGATCTATTAAGTTATGACCATTATCATTTTGCTGCCAATGGTACTGATGGCGCGCAGTATTTCCTCAATCTGGCATTGATTCGCCAAGCTGCGCTTGATGCCAGGATCCCCTTTATGAATATCGTTCAATCTTGTTCGTATCACCCCAGCATACGCGTACCCAATGCCAACGAAATGCGTTGGCTCAATTATACTTCGTTGGCTTATGGTGCTCAGGCGCTGTCGTATTACATATACGGTTATCGTCCTGGTCATACAGGGGGATTCCTGAATGAAGATGGTTCTACAACACCCTTATATACGGCAGCCCGAGAATTGAACCCGCAATTTGTTGCGATAGCATCACAATTGCAGCCTCTTCATTCACTTGGGGCTTATCATACTATTACTGTGCTTTTGGGTGCGGTTGCATTGCCCAAGAACTCTCCATTCTATCTCGACTTTTCTGGAGCTAGTTCATCATTGCTACCTGCCTCGGGGATGCTTTTGGGGTATTTCGGGAAGTATAGCAAGCCTACGCATGTGCTTGTTGTGAACTTGAATTACAAGAGTCAAGTAACAACAACAATAGTAGGCCCGGATCGACTTTCTTTGTTTGATGCAATCGCATGTAAATGGACGTCCGCTGATGCTTCTCGTGTAGTTATTATGCTGCCACCGGGTGGTGGGAAATTATTACGAGTGCGATAAGCAAGTTAATAATTTGATGTAGACATGGACGTCTAGGGAACTGGGCTCGGGTTTGGATCACCCGAGCCAACATTATTTAACAGTATTCGAATCAGTTACTTGGTGGTAGTCTCCACAGCTCTTCGTCAGTAACTCCTACGGCTTCGAGGTAATTTGCAGATTCGTTGAAGTCGGTGCCATAATTTCGATTGTGGCAGTCGGAACCGAAGGAGAACTTGACTCCACGACTCTTCATGTAGATGAGGTAGTCCTGATACTGTTTTTTGATTCGTTCTGGATAAAGTGGATTGAACTGAAACGCGCCTACATTGATCTCAATCGCTTTATTGTTTTGAATCGCTGCAGATGCTAGCTCATCGTGCATTGATGTTGGAATTGCCCCGAAATCGTCGAACCAGGGTTCTGATTCATATTTTCCATCAGCACTGGCCCAATATCCCTGCCACCACCACGGATGAGCAACAATGTCTACCAACGGATGCTGGGCAAGGAACATATTCTGTCTGTGATAGTCTCTGATAATCGTTTCCCGTTCGAATGGCACATACATTGGCCAGTGGGTTCCACCGATTACATATTCGATACCATATTCGGCAATATCCGCTTCGGTGATACCTATGCATAGTGGTCCATCGATGGGTCCGCCGGAGCGAATGCCCCAAACTGGATTTTCGGCTTTTCCTGCAGCTACTTCCTCAACCTCCCACTGGGAAATTACACTTGCTTCAATGCCAAAATGGAATCTGTGAGATGGATTGCTCAGGAGATATGATCTTCGTGATGCTGCAATATCTGTAAGGTTGTATGAAGTCTGTATATGGTCAGTGATGCCATAGTCCAATATACCAAATTCCTCGACCTGTGCTGCTAACTGCGAAGTAGGAAGACAGGCATCATCGCAGGAATGCTCAGAATGTATGTGCCAATCACATGTGATTTTCATTGTACAAATAACTCCAGTTTGATTAATAAATAGTTATGTGTGCAGATATTACTCATCAGTTTTACTCGGTGGCAATCTCCATAGTTCCTCATCGGTAATGCCAACAGCTTCCAGCATCTCACCGGCTTTTTCGAAGTTGATGTCGTAGTGGCGGTTGTGGCAGTCGGAACCTATGGATAGTTTTGCTCCACGTGATTTTAAATAAGCAAGATACTCTGTATACTGCTGTTTGAATTTCTCCGGATAAACAGGGCTCAGGAGCATTGCTTCCAAATTAATCTCAATTACTTTACCAAGCTGTACTGATGCTGCTGCGAACTCATCGTGCATCGATGTTGGGATTACTCCGAAATCATCAAACCACGGCTCTGCGTTGAAGCATCCATTATCATCTGCCCAGTGTCCCATCCACCACCAGGGATGAGCTACTATGTTTACAAGTGGATGCTCCATAAGAAACATATTCTGCCGGTGGTAGTCACGGATGATGTCTTCACGATTGAATGGCACATACATCGGCCAGTGAGTCCCGGCAACAACATATTCAATCGAATACTCAGCGATATCCTCCTCAGTAAGTCCCAGAGCCAGCTGTCCCCAGGCAGGGCCGCCCTCACGGATCCCGTATATGGGGTTAGTGCAACGACCAGCTTTTATCTCATCTAGTTCCCATTGAGACTGGCATCCTGCTTCAACTCCAAAATGGAAGTGCACACTATGGTCAGTTGCCAGATATGCTTTCCGGGACGCTGCGATATCCGGGAGGTTGTAGAATGTGTGGATGTGATCGGTCACTCCAAGGTCAAGTATCCCGCGTTCAACGGATTCTTTTACCAGGTCAGTTATGGGTAAACACGCATCATCACAAGAGTGTTTGGAATGTATATGCCAGTCAGAAGTGATTTTCATCAGTAAGGTATCTCCAAATCCATCAATTGATGGAAGTATGGCATGGAACGGCGGAGTAGTCAAGAATGAGTGATATAATGTGTGTGGATATTCGATGAGGAATAGAGGGAGTGTTTGGCGCTATGGCGATGAGAGCTATTCTGGTTGTATTCATACTCATATACTCTACTGCTGTATTTGCATTGGAGAAAAAAGCAGTTTCGAATAAATCAGATAAACTGGTTGGAATTGGATACCAGACCTGGTTTCCTCCGATGTCATGGGATAAATCCTGGGGTGAACCGGAGCTTGGGCGTTATGAGTCTTCTGATCCAAATATTATACGCAAACATGCGCAATGGCTATACGATGCTGGAGTGGACTTTATCTGGATCGACTGGTCAAACAACATTGCCTGTGGACCGGATAGACCTGATCTATTGGCTATTGAAAAGGCTACTCATGCGGTGTTTAATGAGTATGTTGACCTGAAGAAGCGACCGAAGATAAGTATATTCTTAGGGATTGATGGTAAGCCGGAACACGTCACCAATGGTGATCTACAGCGTAAAGCTGATCAAGTTTACAATACTTATATTGCTGACAAGCGTTTTAGACCGCTCATTCAGGATTATCTGGGTAAGCCACTGTTGGTAGTTTACGTATGGTGTCCTTCACCATACCAGGACGGATTGCCAAAATGGGATGATCCCCGCTTTACTGTCCGTTGGATGACTGGTTTTATTGACGACCAGCCTAACCTGACCGAGGGAGACAGGAAGAGCAAATATGGTTTCTGGTCGTGGTGGGACCGCAGTCCACAGTCCTATTCGATATATAAGGGCAAACCGGAAGCAATTACAGTCAGCGCAGCTTTTCCCGGACCAAAGGGGTGGGATGATCCGGCGAGGCGTGGACGTCGGAATGGTGCAACATTCCGCGAACAATGGGCCAGAGTGCGCTCTATAAATCCAAAGATCGTCCTAATCAACTCCTGGAACGAGTGGCAGCCTAACGAGGAGGTCTCACAGGAACTCAGTAATGACATAGAGCCATCGAAACCCCTCGGACGATTCTATCTTGACCTTATGCAACAGGAGATTGCCAAGTTCAAATCAATAAGGCTGCCGTAATATTATTCTTCGGATTATTCGACTATTAACAATCGGAAATCTTTCGCTGGTATATCAATATGAATGCTGCGTGAGTTTTCAGAGAGTTTGTTTCCGGATACTGGGTCGGTTATGGTTAATCCGGGTGTCTTCAGAATTTTTTGATCCAAATTTAGATCAACGCTAGCTGCATCTGGCCCTAAGTTGGAGACTACAAGAAGAGCTTTGCCTTTGTTGCGGTACGTGGTTACAAAGACTTTATCTCCTCCGGTCCATTTTACTGCTCCCTTGTTGGCCCAGTAGGGTAGGAACTCTTCGATATTGTTGACTCCGAACTTGTCCAGGGCTGTCCAGGTGGACAGTTCCACGCCTTTGTCCAGGTTTGCAGGCCAGGCTATTGCACCGGTCATAAGAGCCAGAGCAAATACTGTCCTGCTCTTTGCTGGTTCAGAGACATAGGAGAGCATGAGCGGAATACTTCCCCAGTTTCTACCGTTGAACTCGACTGTGTATCGTTCAGGGGAATAGAATGCGGTGTAGTCTCCGTTATATTTCGGAGTAGGCACTACAACCGCGGCATATTCACCCTCAACATATCCCTGCCAGAAATTTGTATGCGGGAGTCCCATAGTGCCTACCGGGTGGCCTATGGTTACGAATGGAGAATTGGGTTTGGCTGTTCTCATCACCTTGTATATTCGCTTGTGCATTTCGTGAAGAGCGAAGATCGGATAGGTGCCTTCTATTGTTCCGTCGGGTTTTGTGTATCCACAGTCATGCTGAATGTTGGAGCATTTCAGTGCATTGCCCCAGTCCATGTATATGGCATCATTGTTATATTTTGTCATGAATTTCTGCAGGCGCTTGATGAACAGGTCCTGCCAGTCTTTATCTGCTGAACAAACAAGCAGGATCTGCTGACCATTGTCTGTGAGGGTAAGTATTTCCGGGACACCTTCCCACTGGAGTTTGTAGTAATCTGTTTCCGGCATGCTGGTTACAGCGGTTGCGGGAGTCAGGTATGCAGGAACCAGAAAACCTCGATCATGTAGACTTTTCAAAGAAGCAATGTAGGCGCTGTCATCGAACTCTCCAGGGTCTCCGGGATTGGCTTTATCGTTGCCTATAACGGGGAATCCTCCCCATCTGGTCTCTCCTCCCCAGCAGCTGAAATAGAGCTTGTTGCCGAGGACTGTAACCGGCCTGTATGTTAGCCAGTCTTTGGGGCGGGGGAATGGTTTGGTAGGAGTTGCCTGCATTCCGAATGTCAGAGTTATGGACTTATTGAGCTTAGTTGGTGTGTCTATAAAATTGACTATCATTACTCTGGAGTTGCCATTTTGAGCTATTTCCAGAGCCTTATCGGGTTTGGTCTGGTTCCAGTTCATTTTGCCCTCTGCAAACCAGCCAATGCCTGTAGTTTCACTGCCGACCCATAAACCAGGGATGAAGTCCGAACTCCAGGGAGTGTTGAGTTTACCAATCAGGTCTTTATTGTAAGGGTCTGATGAGCCATATAGATACTTCGAGAAATTACCGGAAATGGGTATCTGCAATGCCAGTCGATCTATTCTTGTGTTACGACATTTCGGAGTCAGAGTGACATCAAACCGCATCATACCATCAAAGTCGCATGTGATCTTTGAGGACATACTTACATATTCTGATTCCTGTTTGCGAATGAACACTATCGTGCTCTTTGTGACAGATATAGCTTTTGAAGACGTAAACTTCCATTTTATCGGTTTGTTATTAGCTACACCGTTTAGGAGCATTGGCGCAGATAAAAGCTTGCTAGAGCCGGAGAGTATGGTTGCTGGAAATGCTCCTTTACCGAAATCATAGGTCCTGTTCCAGCAGGAGAGTTTACTTCCGTTAAGTTTTAGAGGTATCCACGGGGCTGGGACATTGTCATCCAGGCCTATCTGATTGTTCTTCCAGTCAGGATGCTCCAGCCTTGTAAATATAGCACTTTTGGAACCTAAAACACTTCCATCAGTAGATGAAATATCAACTGTCGTTGTATATTTACCATCCACTAGTCCGGACATATCGATATCCAGTTTTACAGTGTTTCCGGCTACGTCTACAACGGGAGTAGACTTCAGAATTATTCCTGAGGCATCTTTGATGTTGGCTGCAGCTTTGAGATTGCCTATTGATTTTGATCGGAGACCTGTTATGTCTGCAACAACATATACTTTCTGTTCTTTTCGATCTGGTGTCAACTTGAATGTCATGTCCTCAGCAATAACGAATGGAATGTATCTCTGCTGAAGTATGGTTCCGTCAGCGTTTGAAATGGTGAAAGACAGTTCGTTTTTCTTGCCGACAACTGGTGGAACAGGTGCAACAAGTGGTATTTCAAAAGTCCTGGCAACATTCGATTCTACCTGCAACTGGCTGGTCCCGGAGCCCAGTCCCTTGCCATCTGCAACCTGCACAGCTTGCCATTTCAGGCTGAGTGTTGCTGCAGTCGGTGATTTTATGTTTAGCTTCATTGAAGAGCCTGAAGGTTTTGGAATGTCGATTGATTCCATACTGACTGATGGTATGTTGCGAATAAACTTGAGTATTCCGAAGCTCTTGGGATTGTGGAATGTTCCATCCATCGGAGCTAAAGATGTCCAACCTACTGGATCCTTGAAGTCTCTGCAAAGGTTGAAGCTCCACTGGTCTCCGTCAACTGGTTTGGGGAGTTCGGTAGAGTAGGGGATGAAGACCTCTACTGTAAGTTTATTGCCGTCAATTGTCGATGCAGTCTGCCAGCCGGAATCCCAGGCAGGATCATTGACCAGCGCATCATATTTAGCTCCGGCTGAGTTAGTTATGAAGTGACAATAACGGCCCTGTTTAGCTTGAAGAAAAACTTCGACAGCATCGTCCCCGGCTACTGAGTCATCATCATTCTTGATACCAGATGTTGTTTTTATACTGTTCTGCACGGATACAAAGCTGACAAACAATCCGTTGTCATTCCAAGCCATCTTTACGTTAACAGGCCTTGGGAACAGCGAACCACTCACTTCGATGAAACCACATACACCGGCAGATTCATCCCACTCACCCGGACTAATTTTACCATCGATCACAGGTGATGTGTTTATCCATGGAATAGCAATAGTCGGTCGGATGTCATTGGTCTGTGCTATTGCGTGTGAACAGATGAATAACACCATGACAGTTATGATGAGTGAGTGTTTCAAAATGTATCTCCTGTTTATTCAACAACCAGCAGTTTGAAATCCTTTGCCGGGATTTCAAGACTAATGGTGGGTTTGTTCTCAGACAGTTTTGTTTCGGTTATCGGGTCGGTTATAGTCAAGCCGGTGGTTTTCAGAAGCTTTTGGTTTATAGTAATGCTAACAGCTGCAGCGTCTGGTCCAAGGTTGGATACAACCAGCATCGCCTTGCCTTTGTTGCGATAGGTTGTGATAAAAACTTTATCTCCTCCGGTCCATTTGACCGCACCTTTATTGTCCCAGTAAGGGAGGAACTCTTCTATCTTGTCTACTCCGAACTTGTCCAGTGCATTCCAGGTGCTTATCTGGGTGCTCCAATCAAGATACGCGGGCCAGACAACAGCTCCGGTCATTAAAGCCATAGCGAAGATTGTTCTGCTTTTGGCTGGTTCAGATACATAAGCCATGAAAAGCGGAATTGAACCCCAGTTACGACCGTTGTATTCTGCGGTGAACCTTTCAGGTGTGTAGAATGCAGTGTAGTCCCCGGCATATTTTGGGCCACGGATATCTACGTTGATATATTCACCCTCAACATAGGCATCCCAGAAATTGGTGTGCGGCAGGCACATTGCTCCAACTGGGTGTGCCAGAGTTACCAGCGGAGACTTGGGCTTGGCTGCTTTCATTACCTTATAGATGCGTTTGTGGAGCTCGTGCATAGCGAATATCGGCCAGGTGGCTTCACGAGTGCCATCCGGGTTTGTATACCCGCAGCCATGCTCTGCATTGGAGCATCTCTGGCAGTATGACCAGTCCATATAGGTTGCATCGACATCGTATTTATTCATAAATTGCTGCAGGCGTTTGATATAAAGGTCCTGCCAGTCTTTGTCAGCCCCGCAGACCAGGACTATCTCCTGACCGGTGTCCGTGCCGGTGACGATTTCCGGAGTGTTTTTCCACTGCTCTCTATAGTAAATTAGCTCCGGCATATCGGTTACGGCGGTTGCCGGGTTTAGATACATCGGCAGTGTGAGTCCTCTGGCTCTGAGTTTCTTCTGACCTTCTATAAATCCCTTGTCATCGAACTCATTGGGGTCACCAGATTTTGCTTTGTGATTGCCTATAATCGGGAAGCCTTCCCAGCGTGTATCTCCACCCCATCCGCAGAAGAACAGCTTGTTCCCGACCATCTCCACGGGTCTGAACGTCAGCCAGTCTTTTGGTCTTGGGAAGGGCTTAGTAGGAGTTGCCTGCATACCGAAAGTCAGAGTAATGGGCTTAATCAGGTTTGTATCGGTGTCAACGAAGTTCACAATCAGGACTCTACTGGTCCCCTGTTGGACTACTTCCAGGGCTTTCCCTGGTTGTGTCTGGTTCCAGTTCATCTTGCCTTCAGCAAACCATCCTATGCCGGTTGAAGCGTTTCCTATCCACATTCCAGGTTGGAACTCTGATCTCCAGGGAGTGTCCAGCTTGCCGATCATATCTTTACTTGTCGGTTGAGTAGCACCCTTGCCTCCTCCGAATGTGTAGGCGTAGTTGTAGTGGTATTTGGCGAACTGCTCAGGGATTGGCACTCGCAGTGCCAGTTTATTGATCTTAACGCCGGGTTTTGCAGGTTTAAGAGTAACATCAAATCTGATCATACCATCGAAATCGCAGGTGATTTTAGATGACATCAGGATGGTGTCAGTTTTTTGCTGTTTTAATAAAACTACAGTGCCTTTAGCTTTTGAAATAGTTTTTGAACTCACTGGCTTCCAGCGGAGCCTCTTACCGTCAACTGCACCGTCAAGAATCATTGGACCGGCGAGAAGCTCTTTGCCTCCTGCGGTTATTCGGGCAAGAAGACCATTTGTTCCGAAGTCATAGTTACGGTTCCAGCAGGACAATTTGCTGCCGGTAAGCTTTAGGGGAATCCAGGGAAATGGGACATTGTCATCCAGCCCGATCTTGCTGCCTTTCCAGTCAGGAAGCTCATATCTGCTCATAATGGCACTCTTTGTGCCGACTAGTTGACCATCTTCTGATGATATATCAACCGTGATACCATAGTTTCCATCGTTGAGTCCTGACATATCCAGCGTGATTACGGCTGACTGTCCATCGACATCGACTGGGTTACACGTTTTTAAAACTTTGCCCGATGAGTCATTTAAGTTTGCAATTGCTCGCAGTTTACCTGAAGCTTTTCCTTTTAGTCCGGTAGTATCGACGGTTACTGTGACATTCTGCAACTTGCGGTTGGGTTGTATTTTTAATGATACATCCTCTGACGGGACGAAGCCGATCACTCTTTTTTGCAACAGCGTGCCGTCAGTTGACGATATTTCAATGGACAATCTGTGGTTCTTTCCTGTTATCGGAGGAACCGGCACTACCAGCGGTATTTCGATATCACTCAAGTTATCGGCTTTAATAGTTGATTGAACTTCTCCGGAACCAAGTCCCTGCCCAGTCTCAACAGCTGTCGCGCTCCATTTGATCTTTATTGACTTATCTGCAGTAGATATTGCTTTCAACCTCAGAGATGATCCATTCACCCTTGGGGTATCGAGAGACACTATTGAAACGCCTGGAATGTTCTTAACAAAACGGATTTTGCCGAATGCAGATGGGTTGTGGAATGATCCGCCCATCGAAGCTAACGATGTCCAGCCTATCGGGTCTTTGAAGTCTCTGCACAGATTGAAGCTCCATTCATCTCCCGCATTTGGTTTGGGGACTTCGCTGGAGTAGGGGATGAATATTTCTACTGTCCATGTGTTTCCGGATACAGCTGAAGCAGTCACCCAATTGCAGTTCCAGCTTGCATCAGTCCCCCGCGCGTCATATTTTGCGCCGATAGAGTTTGCTATGAAGTGGTTGTAGGTGTTTGGTTTAGATTGCAGAAAAATCTCAACGGCATCATCGGATGACACTAAAGCATCGGTGCTATCTGCGGAGTTTTCAGCTCGAAGACTGTTCTGCGAGGTGACGAAGCATATATATAATCCTGTGGCACTCCAAGCCAGTTTGGCACTCACAGGCTTAGGGAACAGGTTGCCGTTCTCTCCGATAAAGCCCCACACTCCCGCAGTAGCATCCCATTCGGCATTGTCAATATGCCCATCGATTACAGGAGCCTTCTGAACGTATGGAACAGCCAGGAATGGTCTCATATCTGACTGAGCAAAAGACACAGAACTAAGTGTGATTGTCAGAAGACCCAGGATTGATAGCAGCTTCATTTAACAACCTCCGCAGGTACGACTCATTCCATTATTGCCGTGTTGTGGATTCATTTATTACCAGATATGGCGTCAACACCAGACTCTGATGTGGTGTATCGGTATCACTCATCCGTCTCTTTAAAAACTCCCAGGCTGTTTCTGCCATTTGGGTGATTGGTGTAGCTATGGTTGTTATAGTTGGAATGGTGAACTGGACATCCATTATTCCGTCACATCCGGCGACTACTAGATCATCAGGCACGCGTAACCCGTAGTCTTTGAGTGCTCTGCAGGCACCGATCGCTCTGTCGTCGTTGTGTGCAAATATCGCGTTTGGAACATCATGTTGCTTTACATATTCAAGCGTAGCATTTCTTGCTGCTTCCCTGGAGCTTCCATCAGCATATATGAACTCCGGGTCTAGACCTGCAGCTTTAAGGGTAGCCAGATATGCCATTCCGCGCGGTTGTATAGTGTAGTCTGTGATTTGGTCGATTAGATATACTATTTTCTTGCAGCCAGTATCTATAAGATGACTGATCAACTCAACTGTGCCAGAATAAAGATCAAGCCCTACATGGTCTACATCCGCGCAGTAGTCCGCTCCGATACTGACAAACGGCAGCGGTTTGCTACCCGGTGCGGGAGCGTTTTTGATCACATAATCCGGGTTTGCCATGCTGATTACCCCGTCTACCGGCCAGCCCTGGTCAAGCAGTCCTGATTTCAGTTCAGCTGGGTCTTTGAAGAAAGTATCATACCCATCAGCCCTCAGGATATCGTGCAGGGTCCTGGATACTTCAACATTGTAGGATTGGAACGGAGGTATTTGTATCTCTATTAGGTTGGTCTTGCCTGTAGCCAGAGTCCGGGCTGCACGGTTTACCGTGTAACCCATCAATTTTGCTACTTCCTGTATCTTGTTCCTGGTCTTTTCAGAGATAAATGGATCATCTGCTCTGTTCAAGACGCGAGATACCGTAGCAGTAGAAAAACCGGCCTCTGTAGCTATGTCTTTAATGGTCGTTCGCAATGTATATAACCTATGCAAGCGTATAACCGCAACCGCTTAACTAGAAACAGTATAGCGACTACAATTTGGATTGTCAACGGAGTTTTACATAGGGATATGGATATAAATGAACCGCGAATCACGCGAAAGCACGCGAAAAAGAAACAATTCATATTGTAGGAATATTGTTATCCTTCATTGCATTCAGGATGACAAAACAGCCATTTTCTCTTTCGCGTAATTTGGCGCGTTTCGCGGTTCATTAAAAAACTAGCGGTGCTGTTGTTCTTTTATCTGTTTCAGATGTTTCATTACATCGTTTTCTCCTCGACCGAAGTAGTCGTGGAGTTTTTTGTATTCGTTGAAAAGCGCTGAATAGATTGCGTGAGATTCTGCGTTGGGTTTGAATGTCTGGTCTTTGACCCTTGCCATAGCTACTGCTGCCTGGTTGATGTCGTCCCAGCCTCCTTCAGTTTTCCCGGCAGCAACTGCTCCCCACATTGCAGAACCCAGTGCGCAGGTCTGCGGAGATGCGGCTACTTTGAATTCCCGGTTAGTGACATCGGCGTATATCTGCATAAGCATTTCGTTACGCTCCGGCAGGCCACCGCATGCGACGATTTCATCTACAGCGACTCCATTGGATTCAAATGCCTGGATTATTACATTCGTCCCAAATGCTGTGGATTCGATCAGGGCACGGTAAATCTCTTCGGGTTTAGTTGCCAGGGTCATTCCGAGCATCATACCGGTAAGGTCGACATCCACCAGCACGCTTCGGTTGCCATTCCACCAGTCCAGAGCTAATAAACCGCTCTGCCCGGGTTTAAGCAGGGATGCTTTGCGTGTAAGGAGATCGTGGACGCTTATCCCCAGCTCTTTTGCTTCTTTTTTATAAGCTGCAGGCACGCAGTTTTCTGCAAACCAGGCGAAGTGGTCTCCGACGCAGGACTGTCCAGCTTCAAAACCGAAGAAACCGGGCAAGATTCCGTCCTCAACATACCCGCACATTCCTTCGACTATCTTAGGCTCTTTGCCCAATACCATGTGGCAGGTGCTGGTGCCCATTATCATCACCATAATGCCTTCTTTGGTGACGGTTGCGGCGGGGACAGCTACGTGGGCATCTACATTTGCAACTGCAACAGCAATTCCCGGACGAAGTCCCATTTTTGCGGCCATTTCAGAGGTGAGTTCACCAGCCTTGGCCCCGATTGGGTATATATTCCGGCTGAGCTTTTCATCTACGACGTTTTCAAATCCTGGATTTAGAGCTTTGAAGAATTCTTTGCGAGGGTAACCTGAGGCTTTCTCCCACATCGCCTTGTAACCTGCTGTGCAGGCGTTACGGGCTTCGTTGCCGGTCATCTGGAGTATCACCCAGTCTGCGGCTTCTATGAGTCTGTCAGCGGCATTATAAACTTCCGGCGCTTCGTCCAGGATTTGCAGAGCTTTAGAGAAGAACCATTCAGAGCTGATCTTGCCACCATATCTCTTTAGGAAAGCTTCGCCCATTGCAGCGGCGGTCTCGTTAATTTTGTTGGCTTCCGGCTGGGCAGCGTGATGCTTCCAGAGCTTGACCCATGCGTGCGGATTATTCTCCCACTTTGGATCAAAGCAGAGAGGTTTGCCGGATGCATCTATCGGCAGCATTGTGCATGCAGTGAAATCGATACCCAGGCCAATGACATCATCAGCGCTGACTCCGGACTCTTTCAAAACGGCAGGAACAGTGTTTTCTAAACCTCTTATATAATCCGCAGGATCCTGCAGTGCCCAATCAGGTGGAAGTTTAGCTTTGGAAGTAGGTAGGATGTCGTCAATTACAGCATTGGAATATTCATAAACACTCGTAGCGATTTCATTTCCGGTATCTACTTCAACAAGGAGCGCCCGGGCAGATAATGTTCCAAAGTCAATGCCGATAGAGTATTTCATAGGTACCTCACATATGCATTATTAAAGTGGGGAGAAGTCCTGGATAATATGTTTGTATTGGGCGAAACAGGGCTTACAAGAGTAAAGAAGACATCGTGCAAATCCCAAAAATCCTAAAAATCGTGTTCTATTCTTTGATCTCTCTAACTGCATCGGTAACTGTATGCTTTGTAGCTGCAAAATACAGGCTGATGCCTTTACTTGATACAAGGGAAGCAACCACAGACATAAGGAGCAGAAGAATAATGCGCACAAAAAGTTTTATGGCGGATTCCCCCAGCGCTGCTGTGGCGGTACCGGGTATGGCACCTTTGACAGGTGTCAATGACAGTCCCATACTGCTCGAAGTGAACATTGTGTGGGCACTCTTGAAGACATATACGAGCATGGCAATTCCAGCCAGGAATACCAGAACTCCGAGAATTCGGCTAAAAAGGTCGTTGTTGCGCATCTATCTCTCCGGAACAATCTATACAAGTTGAGCAAACAGTGCTAGGTGTAATCATTAGCTGAATACTACCCTAAATCCTTCCTGTTTACCCTATTTTCTCTTTACTTGGAAGCGGATTCTGAGTTTCTTCGTAACTGTCCGCATGCTGAGTCCTTAGAGGCACCCCGTTCGAACCTTTGAGTTACGGATATTCCGCCTGCTTCCAGATGGGCTTTGAAAAGGCTGATCGCTTCATTGCTGGACCTGCGAAATTCGCAGCCGGGAATTGGATTATAGGGGATCAGATTGACATGGCAGAGCAATCCTCGCAGTAGTTCGCTCAGTTTGCGGGCGTGTGCAGGGATGTCATTTATGCCGTCAATCATCAGGTACTCAAAAGTCAGTCTTCTGTGAGTCATTTCAAAATAAGCCCTGCATGCAGCCATCAACTCCCACATCGGGTATTTTGCAGTTGCCGGCATCAGTGTTGCCCTTAGTTTCTGGTCTGCAGCATGAAGTGATATTGCCAGAGTTGACTGTAACTTGCTTTTTGCCAGCCTGCGTATCTGTGTAGGTATGCCGATTGTTGATAGGGTTACGTGCCTGGCGGACAATCCGATTTCATCTTCCAATGTCCCCAGAGCAGCCAGGACATTGTCTACATTCAGCAGCGGTTCTCCCATTCCCATAAAAACTACATGGGATATCCGATCTTTTGTAAGGTTTGAAGCAGCAATATACTGTCCTATGATCTCGTTGACTGTCAGATTTCTTGTGTATCCTGAAGCCCCTGTTGCACAGAATACACATCCAAGTGGACATCCAACCTGGGACGAAATACATAAGCTCACTCTGTCTTTGTATGGCAGCAAAACACATTCGATGGTTTCTCCATCAGCAAGTTTCAGTAAATATTTTATCGTTCCATCTGGGGACTCTGTTTGCCCAACAACCTCCAGTCCGCCGATGACTTCAGGAGTCAACCATGTGCGGATATTTGCAGGCAGGTTGGTCATCAGTCTTGAGTCCAGTACATTTCTGCCATATATCCAGGTTGCGATTTGCTTGCCTCTGAAAGCAGGATACCCCTGGAGAACACATGCCTCGCTGATCTGGGTAGTTGTAAGGCCGATTAGTGGCGAGGTCATTTGTTAATATCTCCTGTAGGTTCAAGTGTATACTGGCTACATTTATTGGTGAATGCCAGCGGTGTTTGTCTGTTATGTCTATTCATGCGCCGAGTTTGCGTATTATTCACTTACGCTGACCTCGGCGCCGTCGGTTTTGATAATTACATCTGATTTGCGGGTTGATTGAAGTAAGTCTGCACCGGTATTTAGTGGATCAATACGGCGGAGCAGAGAAGATGATGGCCGTCTGCGTCCATTTCCGCTGGATACAACACAGTATTCCGGTCTTACCTGGGATAATAGCTCCAGTGATGTAGAATCATACGCGCTGGAACAGACATGTAATATATTGCTGGAAAGAGAATGTCCAGCACTCACCAGAGATGCTTCTTCTGCAGGTTCAAGTCTTGAAGCAAACATAAAGCTGATGTTTCCGAATACAAGCCTGCCGACAATCTTTTGAATGCCATCAGAATCGATACGCTTCCGGATTGGTGAGAGTACCTGCATTGCAGAATTTTTAGTAAAGACTATCGAGTCGCCTTCGGAAACTCCATAAGTCTGGATGCTGCGTTCGTTGATCCGAGCTAGAGATGTTTTCCAACGATTATCACCTTTTGCTCCCTCCGGATACACTACCTGCGAGACCGAGAATGTATCTACAATGGAATCCATTGCACCGTATGCGGTTTTATCGGTATCAGTAACAACGATAGTCAGATTCTCTGCTTTTATATGGCCAAGATGTGATATGAGGTCATCTGCACAGGTTTGCGGTCCTGGATCTATCAATACAAGCTTATGATTTGGGTATGAAATCAGGACTCCTCCCCCCAGATTGCCATTCAAGAAATTAACAACCATCTGCGGACCGGCAGGCTTATGACGTTTTGGAGCGGAGACGAAACCAATCCAGGCACCCGCACTAAAAAGTGCGACCAGGACTACAATCAATATGAGCGGTGATACTTTTCCGCTGTTTTTTCTAATACTGTTTCGTCTAGCCATCCAGAACATGTTATTGCGTAAAGAGCAGTCGGTCAAATCCTGACCTCAGGATGAATGCATCAAGTTTAATTATCCGCAGATTTCGCAGATTTTCGCAGATTTTCGGGAAAAGAGATGCGTTCATAATGTTTGTTGCCTGATAACATTTTAGATATGTCTCAAGCATAGTCGTAAAGAATCAAGATATTGGGATTGATGATATCACTCATTCGGTTGTACACGGATGCAGGAGTTTGGGATGCTGTTGTTGTATATATCGACGAAGGGTTAATGAGGCGAGATATATATTATGAGTTTGGCTGGATTGGGTTGCGATGTTATTGAGATTGAAAGGGTGAAGAATTCATATGAGTCTTCTCCCAGATTTGCTGCAAGGATATTCACTTCAGTGGAGTTGGAATACTGCTGCTCTCATAGAGCCAAATTTCAACATCTGGCAGGCAGATTCGCAGCCAAAGAGGCAATCGGTAAAGCCATAGGATGTCCGCTGAGTTGGTTGGAAGTTGAGATAATTAACAATGAACTGGGTAAACCCAGTGTGGTGTTATATGGCAATGCAAAAGAAATTGCCGGGCACTATAAAATATCCATCAGCATTTCGCATTCTCAGGACTATGCAATGGCGATTGCTGTTATGGAGGAATTAATATGAAGCTATTAACCGCACAGCAGATGAGAGAACTGGACAGACTCACTATTGAGGAATATGGTATCCCTGGAATAGTGCTGATGGAGAATGCCGGTATCGCATCATTTGAAGCAGCGATGGAGATGCTTGAAGATATAGATGATCCAATTATCCTGGTCCTTTGTGGACCGGGCAATAATGGGGGAGATGGCTATGTTGTTGCCAGACACCTCTATAACTCCGGCGCAAGTGTTCACATAGCTCACATAGGTGATCTGGACTCAGTTAAGGGAGATGCCAGGACTAATATGCTTATTGCTTCGAAAATGGGCATAGCAATACACGAGAAGCCATCTGAAGAACATTTGTGGACGATGATAAACGATTCTGATCTGGTTGTGGATGCTCTGCTGGGCACTGGGACCAGTGGACCTGCAAGGTCTGAGATATCGGATGTCATATCGATGGTGAATTCATCCTGCATACCGGTGCTTGCTCTCGATATCCCTTCAGGTATCGATGTTGACCGCGGGCAGTTGCCAGGGGAAAGCATTCTTGCTGATGTTACTATTACTTTTGGCTTGCCCAAAGTAGGCATGGTTACTTACCCGGCTGCACACAGAGTTGGCAAGTTGATAGTCGCAGAAATAAGCATTCCTTCCAGTGCTGTGGATAAAAGTAATTGCGCGGCACATCTGATTACTCAGGATCGAGCTGCGATTGGCATACCGGATCGCAGTGCTGATTCCCATAAGGGCACGTTTGGACATCTGGCTGTTGCTGCTGGTTCGATTGGAATGTCCGGCGCGGTAACTCTCAGTGCGTTCGGTGGCCTTCGGATTGGAACTGGTCTGGTTACCATGCTTGTTCCTGAGTCAATCAATCCTATTGTGGAAATCAAAGTTACTGAGGCTATGTCCATTCCCATTGCTGAAGGAAGCAAAGGCAAGTTTGGATTGAAGTCCAGGGATAAAGTTCTGCAGGAAATCGGCAAACGTGATGCATTAGTGCTTGGGCCTGGTATCGGACGTGATGATGACACTGTGCTTTTTGTTCGAGAACTTTTGGAATCTGTGGAATGTCCTGTTGTGTTGGATGCTGATGCTTTATATGCAGTCTCCAAAGATTTATCTTTATTGAAGAAAGCAAAAAACGATATTGTATTGACCCCTCATCCAGGGGAGATGGCTATGTTGTTGGGAACAGCAACAAGCGAAGTCCAGTCCAACCGTTTAGAGGTAGCCATAAAGTTTGCATTAGATTATGGTGTAACCCTTGTTCTAAAAGGGGCCGGGACTGTAGTTGCTTCACCGAATGGAACAGCTTATATCAATCCTACTGGCTGCAGTGGCATGGCCAGTGGAGGAGTTGGTGATGTTTTGTCCGGGATGATAGGCGGGCTACTTGCTCAGGATGTTGGAGTAGATCTGGCAGCAGTGACAGGTGTTTATCTGCACGGTCTGGCTGGTGAACTGGCGAGTGATAAACTTGGCGAAGCAGCAATGCTGGCATCGGATTTAGTAGACCATATTGGCGAGTCAATTCAGATTACAACGGGAGAAATTGACAACTAATAATGCACAATTGACTGAATAATCGAGTCTTTTATTTTCAATTATCCATTATCAATTGTCAATTATCTACGAGGAGGAATTATGAGAGTTCGTGTTTTTGCGGTTTTATTAGTTGCTATATGTGTGATGAGTCTGGCTGTTATCGCTCAGGCAGCTGGAGTTTCTCTCGGAGTTGAGAGTAAAGGGACTTATATCTGCTGGTTCACATATCCGGGAACGGGAGGAACGCAGCAGGTTACAGAACCTGTTAGAGTACAGGGTGACAAGGCAAATCTGAGCATAGTAGATATTCCGGGCAGCGACCTCAAACCAGTCACGCTATGTGTAATGGACCGCAAGACCGGGAACGTCGCCGTTATACCCCTCAAAGGTAAGGATTCCATCCAGGTAAAAGATAGCAACTTTGAGTATGTTGGAAATGTCGCATTACGCGTTGTTGCTGAGGACGGTTCACCTGTCGAAAGTGCCATCATAAAAGTTACTGATGGAGTAGGGGATGAGCATGTTGTAGCACTTACCCCTGCAGATGAAGGTATGATCCACCTGAGAAATGTTGCTGCTGGCCAGATCAATGTCAAAGTTCAAACAGATGGATTGAAAAAGACCATTGACTCGGATGTGGAATTGCCTCTAGAAAGGGATACTCCAGCGTTTCAAACCGATATTCGAGTGTCAGGTGATGTTAACACAGTCTCTGCAACAACTGAGCCATCTGAATCATCCGAAAAGCCGGGGAAGCATTCCGAGAAGTCTGAGTCTGGCAAGAAAAAGGAATCCTCCGGTGGAGGATCACTTCTCAGTTCACTTGTTGGGGTGATTCTACTTGCTCTGATTATAGCAACAGTTTGGACAATATTAAAATCCAAGGGAATAACAGCAAAAGATACTCTCCAGAAGCTTGGCGTTCAGGTTAATGAAGATGGTCAGGAGCCTGCGATACCTGGACAGCCTCAATCTCCCATACCTGCTGTTGATTCCAACAAGTGCCCTTTCTGCGGACAGGATAAGGATGCAGCAGGGAATTGTGCATGTAGTCTCACCGGTGCTCCGGCAGCTTCAGTATCCTCTGCAAGCGCGGTTTTTGCTCCTAGACTGATTGGCAGCCAGGGTGTATATGCAATGCGGATCTTTGAGTTGAAAGTCACGAATATTGTGGGTAGAGAGCCGTCGTGTGATGTAGCTCTACCTGAGGATACTACAGTCTCCCGCAGGCATGCAGTGATAACTGTGTCCGGAAGTGAATGCAGCATCAAAGATGAAGGCAGCTCCAATGGTACATATATCAATGGCGCTAAGGTTACCGAGCAGACACTAAAGCCCGGAGACGAACTGAGAATAGGCGATAGCAAGTTCAGATATGAGGCATAGAAACGCTTTTTGAACAATTGCACGTTTCTACAGATTCTAATAAGCAAAAGGAAAGAGAGAACAGATGGATTTAATTAAAGTTGTTATGTTTCTTGCACTGATATCGATTGTTTTGATCGGTGCTGCTCCTGCGAATGCCTGGAAGCAGGATAAGTTTATGATTACAGTATGGTGCGCACCGCCTGCTGAAGATGGACCACTGTCTGCATTTGCAGAAGAGGGCTATACCCTGACATGGGCTACTACGGACAAACTGGATAATGTTCAGAAGCATGGGTTGAAAGCATTAGTGAATGATGGTCTGTTGGTGCCGGCTACTTTGGACAATCCTGAGCAGAGAGCAAAACTCGATGCAATGATCGAGGTTGCTAAAAAGCATCCGGCGACTGAAGGATACTATCTTACAGATGAGCCTGGGACTTCGGCTTTTGCGGGCTGGGGTAAACTGGTTGCATACCTACGTGAGCGTGATCCTAAGCACCTGGCTTTTATCAATCTTTATCCAACTTATGCTTCAAATGAACAGCTCAATGTGTCTGCAGAAGAGATCAGGAAGAAATCGAACAGTGGTGATGAGATCTTTGTGGCACTTGCCGGTAATGCAGGTACCCAGGCAGTTGCAGCCGCATATAAGGAGTATTTGAGACAGTTTATAAAGGTTGTTAAGCCTGAGTTAATCAGTTACGATCACTACCATTTCTTCAAGAAATTTGATGGTGAACAATACTTCCTTAACCTCGAGTTAATCCGTGAGTCGGCTCTGGAAGCAAAAAAACCTTTCTTGAATATCATTCAGGCTGATACCATTGTCGCTGACTGGCGTCTGGTTAACAAGGACGAATTGCGGTTCCTTGTATATACAACACTGGCATATGGTGGACGAGGGATTTCATACTTCACGTATTGGGGACCAACGGAATACCATGGTCTGTATGAGAACGGAGTGCGGATGCCGCTTGCTCTGGATGCTGCTCAGCTCAACAAAGAGATGAACGTTCTGGGCCCTGTGTTGATGAAGCTCAAGAATGTTGGTATCTATCACACAGCCAAACTCCCATTTGGTGCGCGACCAATTCCTGCTGATTGTCCTGTGCAGGTAGTTGGCAAACCCGAATGCGTGCTTGGTCTATTCAAGACAAATGCAGATGCGGATACTTTTATGATTGTAAACCGCGATTATAAGAAGGCCTCTGAAGTCCAGTTGACACTTGCAACTGATGTTGTAAGGCTGCAGGAGTTTGACAGGCAGACTGGTAAATGGAAAGCTTACTGCACAGTGAAGTCCGGAAAACCGGTTACGGTTGCTCTGGATGCTGCAGATGGCAGACTGTTCAGAATGCGGCACTAGATGTCGGCTGGAAGTAAATAGGTGATAGTAGAAGCGCAGTAGTTAACATATGGTGATTAACACTGCGCTTCTTTGTATTTGTATATCATTCCAATTGTAGAGGAGAACTGTCTTGGAACATCTTCTTTTGAAAGTCACTATCCTGTTGTGTGGGTTGGCTTGTCTGGTGATATCGAGTCCAGCTGTTGCTGAGGAGGTTACTAATCCTTGCCGTTTGGTATTGCCGTCGGTGCTTCCTGCTGTTGTTGGGCATGAGGTTAATATCTATTTTGACAATGTGCTACTTGTCCCAGACCGGCGCCAGTTGCTATTCGATGTTGAGTGTGCCAGGGGAATACAGCAGGACGAGAGATGGACATATGTTCCAACGGCATCTGAGATTGGTGACATTGGACTAACAATTGATGTTCGGGACGCGAGCAACAAGGTTATTGCTTCAGCCAAAACTATAGTCCATATCGTTCCAGCTGATGCTGGGGCGGGCAAGGAAACATCCCTATTAATGATAGGTGATAGTCTTACCCATCATTCTGTATATCCCGAAGAGATGCTTAATTTGTGCAAGCAACCTGGTAATCCCACACTCAAGCTTTATGGTACACACCATGTTGAGGGAACTTCACCTGAAAACAGGCATGAGGGTTATGGCGGATGGACATTTGAGAAATTCGTTACGTTCTATTCGGAGAACCGGACTTCGGATGATCTGGGCACTCGGAGTAGTCCATTCGTATATTTAGAGGACGGCAAAGCGACGCTGGATTTCAAACGATATGTCCAGGAAAACTGCGGTGGAAAGTCTCCGGACTTTGTGACTATCGAACTTGGTTGCAATGATATCTTTGGGTCAAATGAGGCTGATCAGCAGTCTACAATAGACAGGGCGTTGGGGTTTGCTGATAAGCTGTTGAAAGCAATACTTGATGCAGGTGCAAACACAAAGGTTGGCTTTGTAATGCTACCACCTCCGGCAGCATCGCAGGATGCTTTCGGGAACAATTATGGATGCGGTCAGACCCGCTGGCAATACAGACGCAACCAGCATAGATTTACAGAGCAGATGATATCGAAATATGGGAACCGTGAGAATGATCGTATCTACCTGATCCCGGATTATGTGAATGTGGACACAGAGCACGGATTCCCGGTTGAGGTTGTTCCTGCCAACTCGCGCACAGCGGAGAAGATAACCCGCATGGTGAATGCCGTCCATCCCTCAGAATCCGGCTATAAACAAATGGCAGATTCGATATATGCGTGGATGAAAGGGAGGCTGGTTAAATAACCGATGTGTGCCATGTGAACGAGTCAATACGCCGGCAATAGTTACTTGTCGGCGTATTGTTGTCATGTATGGAATTAGGTTCCGTTGTTGAGATTCACCATAGGTGCTTTCTTTTGGGCTTTGTAATTCGGCAAAAGCATTAGATCCTGTATTGACATTTTTACCTTTTTGTATCCTTTTGGGATATTGAAGAGAGCATCTGGTTGCTTGCCTGGTTTAATGTTACTGAGTTGATTGATTCCGTCGAAGTGTTTTTGTGAACCCGTAGTGAAATAAAATCTCATTTCGCGTTTCAGTTCAGTCTGCAGTTTTGGTGAGTAATATACTGTCCCAGACATTTTGAGTTGAGTGTTTTGATATGTATATTTATCACACAGATATGTGGCAACTTTTGAGATACCGTCTCTTTTGACATTACCCATATCTTTCAATTTATCCAATGCAGAACGGCAATTAGTTGGAGACTCAACGTACGCTTTCGCCGCTGGCCTAAGGAACCATGTTTTGCCTTTATCAAGACGTATAATTGTTGTTAACCCATTTGGATTTTGGGGGTCATCGCGTCTCATTTTTCCTTTTACATAAGTCTTCCATATATGGGGTTTGCCAGTGCCTATGCTCTGTTTGTAATCCGCAGAAAATTCGGCCGCCGGGATTGAGATAGAGAATGTGACAGTTATTAATACTGAAAGGACAAATGCTTTTATCCACAATTTTTTGATTTCACATTTCATGAGATTTCTCCATTTAGAATATACTGCACTTCAAATCCCGATAGATAGAACAGTTGCCTACTTTGGTAAATGCTGCTTGCTGCCATCTGCACCTGGGAACTTAGGCATTCCTTTGCCACCCATACCTGGCATTTTGAATGGTTTCAGCTTTACTTTTTTGTAGCCTTTTGGGATATTGAAGAGAGATTCAGCTTGCTTGCCTTCTTTTATATTACTGAGTTCAAATGTGGTGTTCATGCCAAACATCTGTGTGTCTGCTTTTAGTTGGTAATTCAATTTTGGTGAAATATATACTGCCCCGGAGATATTAATCTTTTTGTCATTATACGTGTATTTATCGCACAGATATCCAGCTACCTTAGCAGTTCCTGCTTTTTTGAAATTGGTTATATGCTTCATTTTATCGGGTAAAGACTTTCTAGATTCCGCTGGCTGTACTTGCATTTCAATGTAGGTTTTCTGCGCAGGATTTAAAATCCATGTCACACCTTTATCAGGTCTGATGATCGATATTTGTTTGATTGGACTGGCAGTTTCATTACGTTCTATTTGCCCTTTTATAAAGATTTTCCCCACAGTAGTCACTGAGCTTCCATTGTATCCCGGCATGCTTTGCTTAGAGTTTGCAGAGAACTCCCCTGCCTGTGTTGCACCGGTTACTGAAAGTGCTGATACTACTGAAAGGATAAATGCAAATACATAGGTTCTGTCAAACCTGTTATACATATTCTTTCTCCTGGTTATCTAGGTGTTTCACTTTGAGAATGCATTCAACTTTTTTATTTGCGATGCAAAGCATCTGGTTTAATTGCCATTTTTTCATCGCCACAGATATGCGGTTTTATGCACATCTTATCATCTATATGCATATTTGGCATCATACAGAATTCTGGATCTTTGCCTGGTGTTGAAAGCTGGGGCGATGTAATTGCATTCTTGTGGTCTATCTGAATAACATGCTTTGGAGCAAGTGGCGGGGTAATTACAGGATTGTCTACGGCATGATTGCTAGATAGTGAATATGACAGTGCCACCAGAGACACGGACACAATCATCCATAATATTTTTATTTTACTGCACATATGATTTCTCCTTTTGACTATTTAGTCGGGTTGAAACCTGCAGTTCAAAACTATCTGCGGGATCGAGGTAGCCTCCGGAGATATTTGGCATACTGATCTCCGTGTATATTCCATATCCTGAGGAACAGATACAGATCATTCCTTATCTGTTCCCCAAATACCCGTGTAATAATCGCTATATATCTACATTAATGAGGCATCTTGCCGCCCATGCCGGGGAATTTGGGCATTCCTTTGCCACCCATGCCAGGCATTTTCATCGGAACCATCTCCTGCTTTTTGTAGCCTTTAGGGACACTGAAAAGAGAGATAGGCTGGGGGCCTTCTTTTATGTTTTTTAGCTCAAGTATAGTCTTCATGCCCATCATATTGGCATCTACTTTAAGTTCATGACTCAATTGGCTTGATATATACGCAGTGCCTGTGATGTTGTTTTTGGTGTCGTTGAAAGTGTATTTATCGCACGTGTAGCCGGATATCCTTGCAGTACCTGCTTTTTTGAAGTTAGGTATTTGCTTTAATTTATCCAGCATGTTGCCCTTTGGCCCACGGATTTTCATTTCGGTGTATTTTTTCTCGGTCGGTTTAAGAATCCACATTATCCCTTTGTCGGGACGCACGATCATTACCTGTGCTGCTTTACCATAGGTTTCTTTACGCTCCAGGTTACCCTTAACATAGGTTTTTCCTGTTATGGTCATTTTTTCGCCTACTGTCTGCTTTGAGTCAGCGGAGAATTCTGCTGCCAATGCCATTCCGGAGAGTCCGATAATTGCCACCGTTGAAATAACAGATGCGATTATTCCGGTTTTCTTGATTCTGATATCCAAAAGATTCCTCCATTTTGCCAGGCTATCCATTTGCCCAACACTGTAATTCTGCTGATAGCATGTTGCGCAAAGTATACCACTTTTATCCGCTCATGACGATTATTTGTAACAGTGCAGAGTTACGGAATTTGTCATCCTGAGGAACGAAGGATCTGCTTTTTCGGATGGAAAGCAGATCCTTCGTTCCTCAGGATGACAATCTTCCAATATTTCTGAGGTGTTACGATTATTTGCAGGTGGGCTTGTCACTCACGTATAATGGGATTGAGGAGAAAAAGAGTGATAACACAACGCCAACATCTATTGAATGCAGGTATTATTTGGACGATGGTTGCTGCGATGCTGATCATTCGTGGGGCTGTCTGGGTATCTGCAAATGTCCCGATGCACCATTTCATCATCATCGGCACATTCCTCGTTATGGTCTTCGGAGTGTTAAAAGGACGATTTATCGTCTCGAAAATGGCAGTTCGAATGGTCAATCACATTCATAATCTTGATGAGCGTTCCCCTTTCTGGAAAGTCTACGCTGTTCCCACTTACCTCTCGATTATCCTCATGGTTGGTATTGGCATACTCTGTCGTTTGGCCGGAGCACATTGGCACATCTTCCCGATCATCGGCTATATTTATGCTGCGATCGGAATTGCGCTGCTGACCGGAAGCACCGAGTTCTGGCGCGAGTGGCACGCGTTTCAATCGGTTACCGAGTAATCGTTGCTTCTCCTCTTCGTTACCTCAAACAATCCCACAAATTGCGTCTTTCAATCAGTCCTGATACACTTGTCCAAGTCGGAATGTAATCGTGGGTACGACACGGCAAAATTGGCGGGAACTGGAGGTGTTGCAGGATTATGAAACGTTATTGGACTTGGTTTTTTGGTCGAGTAGATAGTGGTGAGGGTAACTGGGATGTTGTTGTTTGGTGGGAAAAGCGGCGGATTCCGTATAATGTCGTCATAGGCACTGTCGGGCTCATTAGCCTGGTTATATACTATTTTCTTCTTGAAACCTCTGGTTACCTGAAACCCGGCGAGGATGCAATTGAGCCTTTTGCACTAATACTTGCACCAATCCTAATTAACATATGCTACACTGGTGGCTGGATAGCGGAGCTTGTTCTGAGATTGTTCGGACTCAAAGAGAAAAGAGTCGCTACGGTGCTTTTGGGGATCGGAATGGTAGTATCTTTACTGTGTGCATTGGCACCCGCACTTATGTGGACAGTATTGCGGTTGTTGATGGTGTTTGGAGTGAAGTTCTAAATAATTCACCAGTGATTTTAATTGAAATGATTATTTGATGGAGTAAACCAATATGAGTAAGAACACCCCTGAATGGCTTGAGAGGACTGTTTTTTATGAGATATATCCTCAGAGCTTTTATGACACTAATGCTGATGGCATTGGGGATATTAACGGCATTATAGCAAAGCTGGATTATGTTAAGGATCTGGGGTGCGATGCCATATGGCTCAACCCATGGTATGATTCTCCTTTTCAGGATGCGGGTTATGACATACGCAATTTCTATATGGTTGCTCCTCGATATGGGACCAATGAAGATGCGAAAAGACTGTTTGAGGAAGCAAAGAAGCGGGGGATCAGAGTGTGTCTGGACCTGGTAGCCGGGCATACATCAATGGACTGTGAATGGTTCCAGAAGTCGTGTGAAACGGAACCTAATGACTATTCCAATAGATACATCTGGAGCCCATGGCTGTGCTGGAGGGGAGATCCGGAGGACCATGAAGATTATTATGTCAGCGGCTGGTGCCCGAGGGGTTCATACAAGGCGTCATTCTTTGCTATCCAACCGGCACTGAACTTCGGATATGCCGAGACCAAGTTTTTCTGGGAGATGCCGATTGACCATCCTGACTGTCAGGCTACACTGGCTGAGATCGTCAAGATACTCAGGTTCTGGCTCGATATGGGATGCAGCGGATTCAGAGTCGATATGGCGCCATCGCTGATTAAGCGGGATAAGGATAGAATCAAGACCCAGGAACTGTGGCGTGGAATTCGGAAAATGTTCGACAGTGATTATCCCGATGCAGTGTTGATTTCCGAGTGGTTTATTCCGTCCGAGTCACTCAACTGCGGTTTTCACATGGACTTTGCTATGATGCATTACTGTGACTACCTCACCAGGGATGATTCCTGTTGGACTATGCCGATATATCAGAAGCAATATAAGCCGATCTTCCGCCGTGAGGGTGGGGGAGATATCACGATGTTCGTTGAGAACTATCTCAAAGACTACTATGCAACCAAAGACAACGGCTATATGTGCTTTGTCTCCGGCAACCACGATGTAAATAGACTTCGCAAATACTACACTGACGAAGAGATGAAAGTGATCTTTGCATTTCTGTTGACTATGCCTGGTGTGCCATTTATCTATTATGGCGATGAAATAGGGATGAGATATATCGAGGGTCTGCAGTCCAAAGAGGGTGGAGACACCAGGACCGGTTCCAGAACTCCTATGCAGTGGTCTGATGGCAAGAACCTTGGTTTCTCCGAAGGCCAATCGGATGATCTGTATCTGCCTGTGGATTCACTTTCCGATGCACCGACTGTAGACTCTCAGATAATAGACAATGGAAGTCTTTATAGTGAAGTAAAGAGACTTGTCGAGTTGAGAAAACAGCACAAAGCTCTGTGTGCCGATGGGGAATTCATCCCGGTGTATGCCGAGAAAGACCAGTATCCTTTCGTGTATATGAGAGAGATAAACGGCGAGAGATTGCTGATACTTATCAATAGCACTGACACGGAGTATAGCCTGCCTGTTGATGTGGAGGGTGGCAGCGTTACTGCTCTTATGAGTAAAGGCTGCGATGCCTGCATCAAAGATGGGAAAGTGACATTTGCTGCGAAGGGTGTCTCTTACGGGATATTTAAAGTTGGGTAAAGGATTCACAGATACGGCTTCATAATACCGACTGGGCAGGAGATCAAACAATGACGGACAATCATTATACCTGGGAAATCGGTTCCGGAGAAAACTGGTCGTTTTTGAATGGTGCCTGGGCTGACGGACCGGAGGGTGAAATGATCCCTCCGGACGGCACCGATGTTGAATATATGGCTGTCAGGAATGATGACGTTTACGGCGATTTTGAAGCGAATACCAGGTTCAAGTTCCGATCTGTAGGTGGAGCGGCAAGATTCCTGTTCAGATTGCAGGATTCACGCAGGTTCTATGCCCTCGATATTCCAATAAACGGACAGCAGTCTCGGTCCCGGCATTTTTGGGCTGGACTGGTTGTTGCCGACGGCACACCGCTTCAACGTTACCTGAGTTTCAAGTTGGTACCGGGGCTCTGCTGCCAGGTGCAGCATTGGTACGATATCAGGATATTAACCAGCGGAAACCGTATCCGTGCGTGGATTAATGATATTCCGGTTGTTGATGTTGAAGATGATACATATGCCTGTGGGCGAATAGGTCTGGCTGCTATTACGAATCCATATACTGAGACATGCCGGTTTACATCCGTTCGGGTAGATGGTAAACCAAACAATATCCCTTGTTCAGGTCTTCAAGTTCCTGAACCATATTGGATAACGCCATGTCCCGAACCAGAACCAAATACATACCAGAGTTATGCTAGTCTGATAAAGAGCAATACCGGAGTTGCCACGCTTTACCTGACTTTCGGTAATCCCAACTGTTGTGAGACCAGGCGTGCTGTCTACATTCGGTCTGTCGATGGTGGACGGACGTGGGGAAAGCCACAACCCGCGACACTTCAGCAGGGGCTGAGTGCACCATTTGTCAGACGAGATGGCAGCTGGGTTTGTGTGTTTGCCAATCATCCTGTTTATAAAGAATCACCACTATACAGTTATGATTCAACTGATGAAGGAGAGAGCTGGACTGGTCCCCATCCATTGAAGATCGATGGTGGATGGCCAAAAGAATGGGAGATCGGCAGCGGTTGGCGTCCTGTTCGTCTGCGTGATGGTTCGCTTGTTATACCGGTAATGTCGAAACTTGCTGATGAACCGTTGTCTCCTTCGCTGGTGCCATTTTGGGCTGCATTGACTATACGCAGCGAAGACGATGGATACACATGGTCAGCTCCGGTATTATGCGACAGCAATCACCTCAAACCAGGCCAGCAATTGACACCAACGATGGGTGGTGGACTTGTGCATGCGGCTCGTTATTTTGAAGTAGCTATGGATGAAGCTGATGATGGTGTTTTGATAGGCATAGGGAGACCCGAGCGGGATCCATATATGTGGTATCTGCGCAGCAACGATGGTGGACGGACGTGGGAACCTGCTGCACTGGGACACTTTCCTGGTTATTGCCCATCTCTGACGCGAACTGCAAGCGGAGCCATTCTTGCAACAACCCGTTTCCCTCATTTTGCAGCATATTTGAGTATAGATAATGGCAGGACCTGGGGATTACCCGTTATTATCGACTACTGTTTATGGGCAAACCAACAGGCAGTAGAGATTGAACCGGACGTGGTGCTGGTTACGTATATGGGTGAGATCATGAATCCGGGGAAAGCAGACAGTCGTATAGCCAGAATCCGGGTGACTGATGATGGATTGGTACTGGATAATTGATCAATATTCTTATGTTCTAGAGTAAAACTGGGAGCTGCTATGATGAATCAATCCATTCGAGATAGGATCTGGCTGTGGGGTATGAAGGTCAATGCCTTGCAAGCTATGGATGATTACTCTATTTTGGGCTTTGGAGAATCCAGGATGACTGTCGATGATGCCATGCGGCGCACAGGTGTCTGTAATGTCATTCTTGCTGGTGGTCTTCCTATCTGTACGGAGTCGCTTGCTGCAATGCCTCTTGCCAAAAGGATCCTCTGCAAATGGAGTTTGCATCACCAGGTTGGAGGCAGCAATGTAATTGACTATGAGGACTGTCTAGCCAGAATGATGGATGCAAAACGACTGGCCGCGGCGGACACGCGTATTGACGGATATCATATAGATGACTTCAGCACCGGAAGTATAGGAGCAGGGGCCAAACCTGAGCATCTGCAACATTTACTGTTTGAGAACTCAGTGAATGGTCCACGAATCAATTTAAGCAGCACAATTTATTCTATGAATGTCGACCAACCAGAAGTGCATGCCTTTCTTCCCTATTTCGATCAATTCTTGTTTCCACTTTGGCATGCGGATCAGATAGATACTCTCTCGGATGTTCTTGAACGATTTGCTGTAATCAGTGGAAATAAGTCTGTAATGTTGTGCCTGTATGTATATGACTTTGGGAACTCCAGGCATATCCCCGGGGAATTGATGCAACGCCACCTTCAAGTAGCTGAACAGATGCTGATGGATCAGAAGATAATGGGGCTGTGCATTTGTGGGACATGCATGATGGACCTTGACTGGGAGTCAAATCATGTTCTATATGAATGGCTGGATAGAGTTGGGGATGTGATCATATCTTGATTACATTTGTTGGGATAGCTCGATATTGCTGATCTCGCGCTATCCCAACAAATGTAATTATTTAGCTTCTTTGAGTTGGTATGTATGCCCGGGTGACGTCTCAAAAACGATGACTCCATCCCGTGCAGTTACTGATAAATCATTTCCAGTAATCAGGCAAGAAAGAACAGTTGATTTCCATGGCGGAATAATCCGGCACTCCTGTCCTTTTTCGCTGGTTATTTGGATTGATTCAATATGGCCGTTAGTCTGTTTCGCGCTTACCAGGAATGCGCCTTCTGCGCGGAGGTCTGTGAATTCTGCATTTGTGTTCTTTGGCCAGGCGGGGAATACTTCGATAGTTCCTGTCCAGCTCTGCAGGAGCATCTCCTGGATTGGCGCTGTTATCCCAAGAGATTCAGCCCAGGCGCCTGTGTGCCCATATCCTGATGCTGCCATTGCAGTCAACAGCCCGTTCGGTTTGCGCCAATGGTTTATAATCCCCCGGAAGTCCTCGAAATCCCGCTCAGCGTCGAACCTGCCGGTTCTCAGCAGTGCCATAGTTGAATAAGGCAACTTGCCGAAATACCAGCTCCAGGTGTGATGTTTCCTGTCTCTTAATGGAGGAACTGCCATAACTTGCTCATCTACCAGCACAAGTGGACCAAACTCCGGTGGATTAAGATGGTGCAGTCTGATGTATCCGGAGTCTGCCGGGAGTGTATCCATGGCGTTTTCGGGGGCCAGATTGTCCAGACGTTCCTGCAGGAATTGTACGAAATCAGCATCGGCATCCAACTCAATTGCTGCAGAAATTGCAATCGAAAGAGCGTGGATGATGTGCTGCATTATCTGAGCGCGGTCCCGGTATTCGTCGGGCTTTCCACTGAACCCGTCTTCACCCACATTTGATGGGAATGCATGATAGAGTCCGTCAGCTTCCTTTTTTAGAAAATCCCCGTAAAATGCCGCACAGTCACGGATAACAGGATAGGCCCGGTTTTTGAGGAAGTCTTTGTCCTGGCTGTAGAGATAGTGCCACCAGTATTGGTGCATCGCCCATCCGGTCATATATACCATACGACCCATTGGACAGCAACCCAGGCAGTCATCCAGCTGGGCAATAGGGTATGCTGACAGCTGGATAAACGTCCCCCTACAGTTGTAGTATTTTTCTGCGATGATCCGGCCCATCTCTACGAAGAAGTCCATACCTTTGTAGTATGATTCCGCGAGCTCAAGGTGGTTTGCGGTATATAATCCCCAGAAAGGTTGTTGGAAGTTGTAGTTGGAATGATAATCCCCATGCCATCTGACATAATCAGTCAGTGTGCTGGGGAGCATGAGACCAGGCGGAACCTGGCATTTGCCAAAGATAGACCTTTGAGCGTGCAGGGTCTCATACCAGACATTTTCCAATAGCTGGTCACTGATAGATACCGATGACTTGCTCCAGAACTCCTGTGCACTCTTTAGGGTGTCCTGCTTCCATTCAGCAATCAGTTCTTCGATATTGCAGGATAACAATTGATTGACTGTATCAAAGCAACCATCAAATCCGCCTTCGCTCAGGCTGGTAGCTACATGGATTATCATTTGCCCCTGGCTTTGAGAATTGCCGTCTGGACGCATTTTTAACCTGGCTTCACCGAGGATGGGCATCGGCATAGGCTCGATGATACCATTGATGATATACGGAGTCATTCTATACTTGAAACTATTTTCGAATAACGGGTCAGGAGGGAAAGCCTGCTCGATATAGAGAGTTCCATTGCTGTCAGTTACATATGGACGATCAAGGGGTTGGCAGCCTTGACCATCGAGGTTCATACCGCCTACTCCCTGGCATACATAAGCTTCCTCAAACTCTTGATAAGATGGATCAGCCCATCTGTAAAGAGAGATGAACAGGGGATCATCACCTGTGTAGCTCCAGTCTGCAACCAGGACATCATAGACCGGATGTATGAAGGAGTTTAGAACAAGAGTAGTTCCACAGTCCCATTTGCAGTTGATCTCAATGCGGGCTTCCTCAATGAAAAGGTGCTGCACAATTTCAAATCCAGTAAGATTCGGATGCAATCGCAGAGACAATTCACCGACCGGTTTTGGCATGGGATATGGTTTGGTTTCGCTGGGTGTTGGCTGGCAGACTTCCTGCATTCGCTGTGGATTATCGGTTCCGAGAGTTGCGACGACTTCTCCTCCATATGCGGGACACTTCCAACCTTCTTCAGCAATCCCTTTCGAGAGTTCCTCTATAGTAGCTGGTGGAGGATTCAGGTGACTGTCCAGGCGTCTATCCCATACATCTGATTTACCAAATCTCCACATAATATTTCCCGGCTTGTTGTAAATACTAACCGAAAGGTCCCCATTACCAATAAGCAATCCCTCTTCCGGAAATTCTACAAGCCCTTTTATCTCCGTTATATGCATGATCCGCTCCAGTTGTTCGTAATAATTGCGGGTTAATGTTGTTTCTGTTTATTCGGCATACACGAAGGAGAATCCTTGATTTCGTAGAATCAATCATCAATGAGCCATTGATATAATCCAACGTAAATCAACACGTAATCTGCTTGAATACGAGGAGACACGGACATGACGGACACACATAGGACATTTAATCGAATACTGCCAATTTGCTTTACACTTTGTATATTAGTGGGTGTTTTATCACGCGGATCTTGCGTAAGTAAGCCCAACCTGGTCAGGAATGGAAGTTTTGAGGGTGGACTGCAGGCAGTTACGGATGCCGGATGGGTGCTGGGTTCGGGAGCTACACTTGTAGAGACCGGTGGAGCTTCGGATGGAAAGGCTTATCTTAAAGTCGATGGTGATACCGGAGCGCCTATCCTAAAGTGGGTCGATGTAAAGCCGAATACCGGATATGTGGCTCGTTGTCGAGTTACTGTGAATGGTGGCGGTCATCTTACTTTCGCAATTCATGACAGGGATAGTGAGTTTTATGTCTGCCGGGACGTATATATCAACGGCGCAATGGGCAAGTGGTCGGATTTGGTGCTGCCATTCAGAAGTGGGAATAATACGTCAATCGGTATAAGTGTTGGTAAGCGTTATGGAAGTGCTATATGTTATGACAAGGTTGAGCTCTATGAAGATGACAGCGTTCAGATAGGGGATATGTCTCCCAGGCCAAAATATGGATTTCCATCAGCTTCAGATGCCGAGAAAAGCAAAGGGTATCTGATCTCACAGCCAAGCTGGACCGATATAATCTATCCGACTTATTATCCCACTCGTTCTCAGATTACAAAGCGTTTGAGTTGCCAATTGACACCCGGAGAACGCGAACCTGTCAGCCTTTTAATTAGTGCAATCCGAGCATTGAATGATGTCAGAGTCAGTGTTGCTGATGATCTGAAGTCAAAAGACGGAGAGGTTATTCCTGTAAAGAACATAGACGTAAGGATGGTTAAATCAATTACTCGCTGGCTTAATAATAGTGCCCCGTTGAAAGCTGGTCAGCGATATGAAAGGCGTCCTCTGTTCTTATTTCCAGCTTCTCCAGTTGGGATAAATGAGAAGGAAAGCCAGCAGTATTGGTTGACTGTCCGAGCCTCTGATGATACTCCAGCAGGTGATTATTCCGGTAGCGTCAAGATAATGACTGCAGAATCCGGGGGATATACAGTTCCGATTGTAGTCCGAGTCCTGCCCTTCAAGCTGGCGGAATCTGAGATTACTTACGGTATGTACTATCAACCCCACGAACAGTATCCGGAATACATTAATGCTAAAACATTTCTAAATGACATGCGGGATATGAAAGAACACGGGATGAACTCCACAAGCGTATATGCAATGGTGGAGAGGCGCGATGACTATGTTGTAGATTTTGATTACCAACTCACCGCACCGCGATATTCATTGAACCATTTGATGAATCTGATGCGGGAATCCGGGTTGATGAGCAGGAATCATCCGATTCTCTATATTCCTGAGGATTACCGTGAATATATGTACATAGGCAAAGAGAAAACGGTGCAGGCGATAAAAGCCCACGAGAAGAAACAGGGCTGGCCTGAACTGTTGTTTTATATTGGTGATGAGCCCTCTGTAGCGAATATACCGAATCTTGAAAAGATAACCTCCATGATTCACGGTGTACCGGAGGCACGCACGGTAACTGCCGGTGTGCAGCCTGGACCATTGGGGAATTTGTATGATGTTTGGATTAGCAGTGTTTATGAACCAAAGCTGTCGAAAGTAGCTGTTGATGCTCAAAAGGAAGGGAAAGAGAGTTGGATATATGATTGCCAGGCAGGCGGAGCAATACCGGTAAATGATCGCTATATTGCTGGATTGCTCCCCTGGGCTTCAGGGGTTAAAGGTGTCTGGCAGTGGTGTTATACCGAACCTCCTAATGGTGGGCGCGTGAATGCTGCTGGTGAGTTAGGACTCGAATATCCATATTATGAGGGGCCGTGGTCTATAAACTATGTCTTGCGAGCCGGGGACACAGTGCATCCTACTATTGGATGGGAAGTCCGTCGTGAAGGAATAGATGATTGCCGCTACATCTTGACGTTGGAAAGACTTATAGCATCAATCAAATTATCTGGTATACCCATTAAACAGTCTCTGGCGTTGGAGGCTGAGGCATTTTTGAAAACCATCGCTCGGAAAGCACGACGTGATCGGATGGAACGGGCAATTTCACAAGTGGATAATGTTTTTATTACTCTCTACAACCCCACTTTACGTGCATCTGACTATGATAAAATCCGTCTCAAGGTCACGGGCTACATACTGCAACTGCAGAAATAGGCATCAAACAGCTATTTCTAGTTATCAATGTGGACTCAGATGCGTTCAATGCTGAGTCCACTGTATTCCAGAATTCCCTCGCTTTTCAGGAACATTTAATAGTCATATGATGACTATTAGTAATGGTATTGGGGAATGATTCCCCACATATTCCTCTCTTATAGTTCTAGACCTCCAGCTTACGTTGAAGAATACCGAAGTTATTACTAGTAAAACTACTTGGTATCGATATGGGGCTTGAAGATGATTTGTGAGTGGAATAGCAAATGATAGGCGTTCAAGTTTGTAGAAGACTGACTCTATCACTGGTAATGGCCTGTGCTGTGCTTGTTTTAGCATCGAGCGTGTCTGTGGCCAAACCTGTGTCTATGGCCCAGGTCAAAGCAGCTGTGCGTTCATGGATGTCTTCAAGTGCTGCAATGTCTGGTACAGATTTCAACAGCCGTATTGTCAAGGTCAGTAAACGCCAACTAGCTGCCGGTGTCACTCTGTATTACATCGTAGATATGTCCCCGACAGGCTGTATCATTGTTTCCTCAGATGACCTGATCGAACCTGTTATTGCATATTTGCCCGATGGATATACCACTATTACTAAAGATAATCCGCTCATTGCCTGGTTGGATGCGGATATGCAGGGACGTCACCAGGCGCTGTTTGACGGTAAGAACAGATACAAATCCCTTTCTGCAGGTGTATCCAGACAAGCAGCACGTAATCAACGTAGATGGAAACAGTTTACAAGCAGTGTTTCAGGATATTCAGATTCAATTACTGATGTCAGGGTTCCACCTCTGGTAAGCACTCAGTGGGGACAATTAGAACTGACTAATGGCGACTATTGTTATAACTACTACACACCCAAACATTACCCATCAGGTTGTGTGGCTACATCGCTTGCACAACTCATACGTTATCATTCATGGCCTGAAGAAGGCATCGGGACAAGAGTATCGAGAATAGTAGTCGATAATATCTCTCAAACAGCCGCAACTCTCGGTGGTGATAGCAATGGAGGGGCATATTCATATAGCACAATGCCTTACAGCCCATCATCTGATAGATCGGTTACTATAGACGAACTCCGGGCAATTGGAGCTCTTTGCTACGATGCAGGGATAGCCTGTGAGACGCAGTATAAGTCGAATGGAAGTGCTGCTACATTTGCTTCGGCCAGAAAAGCACTACTGGATACGTTCAATTACGGGAACTCGATTGTTTTCATCAACTCAGGTAAAGATATTACGCCAAACATCCCCGAAATCTGTGATAGCAACCTGGATGCCGGCCTGCCAGTCATATTTGCCATTGAAAGTCCTACTTCAGCCCATGCTGTCGTATGTGACGGCTATGGATATAATGATTCGGTGATTTACCACCATTTGAATTTTGGTTGGTCGGGTGTATGTAATGCCTGGTATAACCTACCGGAAACTACATCTCCTTACAGATCTGTTTTTATGGCCATATACAATGTGTTTACAAAAGGGAGCGGAGAGGTTGTCAGCGGCAGGGTAGTCGATGGTGAAGGACGACCTATTTCGGAAACTGAAGTCTCGATCACAACTACGGTCTCAGATCGACAGATCACATTTAAGGATACGACAGATAAACGCGGGATATATGGAATCAAAAATGTACCATCCAGTAAAGATGTCACGGTTGTAGCAAATAAACCCGGATATACGTTCAATAGTGTTGATGTTTCAGTTGGTAGCTCCAGGGACAACAGTGCGGTTTGCGGCAATGTGTCTGGTGTGGATATAACCGGGCAGCTTTTAGTTGCAGATATGATTGGACCGAGTTGCACGGTTTCAACAGCCACAAATAGAACAAATAGCGCCCCTCTGACTTTCCATGTAGCTTTCTCGGAGCCCATACAGGATTTCAGTCCTGCGAACATGGCTGTTACAAATGGCCAAATCACAGATATATCGGGTGATTGGTCAGATTATACGGTTATTGTTGAACCTAAAGCTGACGGTTATGTGCAGTGCAATGTTAAGGGTATGTCCTGTATGGACTTCTCGGGCAACGGAAATCGGCTCTCTAACTATGCTACGACACTGTATGATAGCACTAATCCTGATGTAGTCATATCCAGGGCGGAAGGGCAGCAGGATCCTACTGAGACTCAGCCTATAAAATTCCGCGCAACTTTCAGCGAAGCTGTATCGGGATTTACATCCAGTGACGTGGTTTTCTCTGGTACCGCCCGCGGTGTGCCAAGAATATCAATTCAGAGTGGCCCAACAGAGTATCTGATCCTTGTAAATGGCCTAGTGTCCAAAGGCACGGTTGGGGTTGAGATTGAGGCGAACTCGGTTACGGATACTGTGGGCAATCCTAATATTACCACTGGTGAAACAGCGTCTTCGGTGACATATACTCCGAACACCCTTGCAATCAATATCCTGTTTCCAACACCCGAGCCATCCTGTATTCGCAATGTGCCTGACCTGGTGCTCAGTGGTACTTCTGTTGGCTTTGAAGGAAATATGGAATGGAGTTGGAGCCTGGATTCGGGAGCAACTGGAACTTGCTATGGAAATAGTGAATGGGAGAGCTCTCCTATAAATCTCGAAGAGGGTGAGAATAGACTGATAGTATCGGCTACAGATACTACAGGTAATTCCTACTCTACTGAATTGAAGGCTACGTACAAAGAGTGTGTTCCTGGAGATGCATGGAGTGGACTTGCGTTGGTATCTCTGCCAATTGAGCCTGATTATGCGGATCCTAAGATATCTACGGGATTCATGAACTACTGGTCAGCATTTATACCTCAGGAGCAGCGTTATAGTCCGTATGCATCCAGCGACCATTATGAATGGTTCCGTATTCCCGCACAGACCCCGGATCGGGGATTCTGGGCTATGTTTGATTCAAAGCCATCAGTTGTTCCATCCGGAAATATACCAGATCAGAAGTCCAACAGGGTGATTCGACTGTACCCGGGTTGGAACTTAATAGGGACACCATTTGCTGCACCAGTTGAATGGGGGATTGACCGCATTATGGTACGCACACCTGGTGGCATTGCTCAGACCTTATCGCAACGCACTGACCTTGCAAATTGCTGGCTTTGGGGATGGCGCCCGGATGCTGATTTACCAAATCGAGGGAGCTATTATTTGGTAACCGAATATAGTATCGACCGGACTCTGGAACCCTGGAAAGGATATTGGATTAAAGCAAGACAGGAATGTGAGTTGGTGATTCCTGCACCGTAAACAGGCTCGTTTCGTTTATCTTCTGTAGTTCTATACACCGCATGTATTTGTGATGTTTCTATCCTTATTGTTTAAGTAATTGCAGTTATAGCCGTGATTGATCGGGTATAACTGAAGCACTTAAATCACTGCTCAAGTTTGCCTGCGGAGTCCCCTACATGCTATAATGCCAAGCGTCCCAATCTCTGGGACAGTCTCCAATCGCGCGATTGCGCAGTTGGAAGGAGGCATTCTTGGACACAAGTAATTTTAGAAATGGCATTTCCATAATTTTGGATAATGACATATTCACTATCGTGGAATTCCAGCATGTTAAACCCGGCAAAGGCGGTGCTTTTGTTCGGACAAAGCTCAGAAATGTTAGAAGCGGCGCGACAGTCGAAAAGACATTCCGAGCCGGCGAAAAAATGGACCAGGCATTCCTGGAGAGATATCCTTTGACCTTCAGCTATGAGCAGGAAGGTGAGTATATCTTTATGAATGAAGATTATGAAATGATTACCGTTGCCAGTGAGAAGATTGGCGACCAGGTAAAATATCTGAGAGAAGGACTTGAAGTCACTGCCCTTTCTCATGGTGAAGAACTGATTAATGTAGAATTGCCATTCACCATTGAAGTATTGATAGCTGACACCGAACCGGGAGAGCGTGGTAATACAGCTTCTGGTGGCAGTAAACCAGCTACTCTGGAGACAGGTGCGGTCGTTCAGGTCCCGTTCTTTATCAACATTGGAGATAAAGTCAAAGTTGATACCAGAACAAACGAATATCTGGAACGGTGCAAGGAATAGTACATGGATACTCAGCACATTGAGGACATGATCACGATACTGGAAGGTTCCGGAGCTTCTGAGCTGGAAGTGCGTTCAGGAGAGTCTGTGGTCCGGATTGTCAAGTCCCAGCAAAGCAAGGGGAAGAAATTGTCCCCCAAAAAGGCTGGCCGGACGGATAATTCAAAGGTCACACCTGAACCTGTACATTCAACTGATCTGTTTATTACTGCACCAATGGTTGGGATATTCCATACCGGGAGTGCTGCAATAAAGGTCGATCAGAAAGTCACGGTTGGTCAAGTTGTGGGTATGATAGAATCGATGAAAATTCACAATGAGCTTGTCAGTCGTGTTGCAGGTTATGTATCAGAGTCAATGGTAGAAGATGGTACTCCGGTGGAATACGGACAACCGCTGTTTCGGGTAGCACCGGAAATAGAGTAGTAGTGAGGTGCCCGGGTTGAATAACAAATTGCTAGTCGGAACTCCGAATTGTTTGCGCTTTCGAATAGCTACTGTTGTTTTTTTAGGATTGTTGTTGTGTGTCATTGGTTGCTCTAAGCAAGTGAGTGAAAATACACAACCGCAGCAACCAGCAGCATCTTCTGGTTCTCAAAGCATTGTTGGCCAGTCGCTGGATTCGGGTAAGTCATCGCAGTGCAGGTCCCAGTTGTCTCAAATACGTCAAGGTATTGAGACTTACAAGACTACTGCAGGAACCGATGAGAATCCGTCTACACTTGCTGATATCAACCTTGGGGTCTCTGCGGACTTCTACAAGTGCCCAGTGTCAGGACAGCCTTATACATATGATCCGGCGTCAGGACTGGTCAAGTGTACTACCCCGCGGCATGGTAATTATTAGATATAACGGCAATACTGGTGATATAGTACGCCTGTGAGTGTTGCATCAACTTGTTCCCTGGCAGGACTGGAGGACATATATTGTTCAAGAAAATATTGATCGCCAATCGAGGCGAGATTGCTATAAGAATCATCCGGGCTTGCCGGGAAATGAATATAAAGACGGTAGCAGTGTATTCGGAAGCTGATCGTAAGTCTCTGCATGTCAGACTTGCAGACGAAGCGATCTGTATTGGTGGCCCTACAAATCGAGAGAGCTACATAAACATGCCTAATACAATCAGCGCAGCAATTATCACGGGTGCTGAAGCTATACATCCTGGTTATGCCTATTTCTCTGAGCAGGCGAACTTTGCTGAGGCATGCGAAGCCTGCAACATCAAGTTTATTGGCCCCAAAGCATCTGCCATAGAATTGATGGGGGATAAGGCAAGAGCTAAAGAGACGGCAGCTAAAGCTGGAGTTCCGTGTATTCCCGGTAGTAAGGGAGTCATACAGAATGAGCAGGATGCTTACAGGATCGCCAGTAAAATGGGATATCCAATTCGTCTAAAAGCCACGGCTGGTGGCGGAGGCAGAGGTATCAGAGTCGTCCAGAACGAGGAAGATTTGGCATCTGCGCTGCGAATAGCTACCGCTGAAGCTGAGTCAGCGTTCGGCAATGGCTTGTTGTATGTCGAAAAGGAAATCGAAGAGCCCAGGCATGTTGAGATCCAGCTTCTGGGTGATGAACACGGCCACTATGTGCATTTGGGTGAGAGAGAATGCTCCATTCAACGCCGTAACCAGAAACTGATTGAGGAATCTCCTTCTGCTGCTGTGACGCCTGTCATAAGACGCAAGATGGGTGATGCAGCGATCAAGCTTGCCAAAGCGGTCGGATATGCAAGTGCCGGAACAGTCGAATTCCTGTTAGACAGGAGCGGGGAGTTCTACTTCATGGAGATGAACACCCGTGTGCAGGTTGAGCATCCGGTTACTGAGATGGTTACCGGTGTAGACATTGTCAAAGAACAGATACGGATTGCTGCTGGTGAAAAGCTGGATGTCACTCAAAGGGACATAAAGTTCCTGGGACATTCCATCGAATGCAGGATCATTGCAGAGGATCCATATAATAACTTCGCTCCTTCAGTTGGAACTATATCCCATCTTGTAATCCCCGGTGGCCCAGGCGTCAGGGTCGATACACATATATATGCTGGATATGATATCCCTCCATATTATGATGCTATGCTGGCTAAGTTGATTGTTTGGGACAAGACCAGATCAGCAGCTATCGACCGAATGCTGCGTGCCCTATCAGAGTTTGAGATTGAGGGCGTTAAGACTAATATCTCTTATCAAAGAGAGATATTGTTGAATCCTTATTTTAGACGAGGGGAACTGTCAACCAGCTTCATCCCCAGACGAATGGTTTCGGATGCAGAATAATAGGACCAGTGGCAAATATCAATGAGTAGTTCTGACAATCAACAGGTATCCGGAAAAGGAAAGAATTTGAAACAAGTCCCGGACAATACAGCTGTATTGAAGAAAACCAGAAGGGCTGCACGAGAACTGACACTCAACATCCTATACCAGTGTGATTTGGGAGTCCCATTTGATGAAGCTTTGCCGGTGGCGTTGAAAAACGCCAATCTGGGAGATCTTGTAACAGCAAAACATGATACTTCGGCTGATGCCCGGATACATATGCAGAAAAGCTTGCTCGGGGTGTCAGGGAGCAAAGAGTACAACTTGATGCTATTATTACGGGATTAGCGCGCGACTGGTCTCTGGATAGGCAGCCGAATGTTGATAGAAACGTATTGCGTATAGCTTTATATGAGATTATCAATGAGCCGGATGTACCGGATGCTGTGTCCATAGATGAAGCTATTGAGCTGGCAAATCTATACAGCACTGATGATTCCGGTAAGTTTGTGAATGGTGTTCTGGCTGGATATCTCAGGTCTAGAAAAAGCTGACGGGAACATAGGTTATCTTGCGGGTAATGCGAACTGAAATACTGCGTTGTAGACAGATACATAACTAAATACAACGCAGTATTTGCTGTAAATAGGGAGGCATTATATGAATGCACAATTGCTTGATGGTGCTGCAGTAGCTAAAGAAATACGCGCAGAATTATCCCATAAGGCTGAAAAACTGAAGAATGAGCGGGGGATTACTCCACGCCTTGCTGTGATTTTGGTTGGTGATGATCCTGCATCCGTTACTTATACCAAGATGAAGAAGAAAGCCTGCGAAGCAGTGGGGATGATATCCGATCTGATTGTGCTTCCGGCTGATTCTACTCAGGAGCAGGTCAAGAAAGTAATCAACGGGCTTAATGAAGACAAATCGGTTCATGGTATCCTTGTTCAGCATCCGGTGCCTAAGCATCTGGACGAATTGGATATCCTGGCAACTGTAGCGGTCGAAAAAGATGTAGATGGGATAAGCGCATTAAGCCTGGGCAGGCTTGTTCTGGGTAATGCCGACTATGTCTCATGCACTCCCCTCGGAATAGTCACACTGCTTGAGCATTATAATATACCAATCAAAGGCAAGGAAGTTGTTGTCATCGGACGCAGTATAATTCTTGGTAAACCAGTGGCACTTGCACTCCTTGAACGGCATGCTACCGTGACAATATGTCATTCTAGAACTCAGAATCTTCCTGATGTTGTGCGTAGAGCTGATATTGTTGTTGCAGCCATTGGTAAAGCCGAGTTCATAAAAGGTGATTGGATCAAAGAAGGCGCTGTCGTTGTTGATGCCGGTTATAATAGGATTGAAGGCCGTGGGCACGACGTTGGTGATGTAGAGTATGAAACGGCAGCTGAAAGAGCATCATGGATTACTCCAGTGCCTGGTGGAGTAGGGCCTATGACCATAGCAATGCTTCTTTCACAGACAGTAAAAGGTGCAGAGCTTTACGGATAGTTAGTATTAAGTGAATGGTCTAGCGCGCATTATTCACCTGCTGTGCAAAGAGTGCGGTTTGGTGAATAATGCCTGTTAGTCTGTGACCTTCAATACTAGAGTCGAGATATCGTCTCTCTGTACTTTAGAATATTCCATGACTGTCTTGACCACTAAGTCGGCAATCTCATTTGCTTTCAGGTTGGAGTTGCTGACTACTAAATCTTTCAGTCTTTCCATTCCAAATGCTTCTCCAAGCCCGGCTTCCGTGATACCGTCTGAACCGAAGAATACGACATCCCCTTCTTTTAGTTGAAGTTTGATCTCGGTGTATTCGGCGTCTTCATCGAATCCCATTACTGGTCCTGTTGGATATATGTCCGTGCACATATCTCTTCCACAGGCGAAAACAGACTCTAGACCGGCATTAACTAATGATAATTCACGTGTGCCTGGGTTCAACCATCCATAGACCATGCTGACCAATATTTCATGGGGTGTTTCCTGGGTCAACACACGATTGGTCTTTTCCATTACAGATGACGCGCTTGCAGCCCCTTGATAATAGCCACCTGAAATGAATTTTACTGCTGCAACCAATGTAGCTGCTGCCACGCCATGCCCGCTGATGTCAGCCAGTTTCATAGTGACTATTCCGGTAGACTGATGCAGCTTGACGCTCCAATAGTCCCCTCCGACTTCATCGGCAGCTGTCAGCCGTCCTGCAAACTCAAATCCCGGAATCTCTGGGATTGATTTTGGCAATAGTGCTCTCTGGATACGTTTTGCCATACGCATTTCACTTGACTGGCTCTCTGCCTGTCGTGTGCGCATGATGTGTTTTAATCGAGCCATGCTGGAATTAGCAATTGCATCCGAAATGACATTAGAGAAGCGTATGGTAGCAAGGCATTGATCTGGACGTGCACCAGTAAATTGCATGATAGAGTCTACTACCAGATCCCTGTATAGCTCCATTACCTGGCGTGTTTTGAGAGTTTCAAGTGCACACTCAGCAATTTCCGCAGCGGTAGCATATATATCATCTTGAACCAAATCAAAGGACTTGTCTGCATCGGGAAACAGGAGCATAAGCTCCCAGACCAGTTCGCTGATATTTTCTGATTGGGGAAACCCCTTAATTGCAGCTTTGTTTAGCCAGGCACGGTGTGCCAGTTTGTGATGGTATTCTAGTGTTTTGTAGTCTTGTTTTTCGGTCATCTGTATCTCTCATAATGCGGTGCTTTGCGACATACGCCAGTGTTGATGTTAAAATCATACCATGCATTCATTATAAACAAACAGGTAAATAGCAGAAATATTGTGTATGGCTGCAATAGAATGCATTATAATGGGTATAGTTAATTGTAAAATAGTCCCAGGAGGATAGCAAAATGTCGGATAATAAAAATGTTATGGTATATTCAACTCCCACTTGTCCTTATTGCAGACAAGTAAAAGAGTTCCTCACTCAGAATAATATTTCCTTTACTGACAAGAACGTGGCTACTGATATATCAGCTCGAGATGAGATGAAAGCTAAGTCAAGTTCACTAGGTGTTCCGGTTATTGACATAGACGGCACTGTTGTAATAGGGTTCAATCGTACTAAACTACAGGAGCTACTTGGGCTGTCTTAGTATAACACTTTACTGACGATGGCCTCATACGCCGGGGAGCACTATCGGATATGCATTCGGACATTTTGTATGACCTCACCATAATTGGGGCTGGTCCTGCGGGAATGACAAGCGGGGTATATGCAGCCCGTAAAAACCTGAAGACCTTGATATTGACATCTGATGTCGGAGGACAGACTGCATGGAGTTCCGGGATTGAGAATTATCTCGGTTACACTTACATTACTGGCGCTGAACTTGTCCAAAAATTCGAAGAACACATGATGAAATTCGATATTAACGTGCAATATACCCGAGTTACTGATATTCGTTATGTAAATGATGTTTTCCGTGCATATACTTCAGAAGGTGGTGAGTATGATTCCCGTGCAATGATTATTGCAGCGGGGAAATCTCCCAGGCTGCTTGGAGTTCCCGGAGAGAGGGAATATACAGGCAGAGGAGTCACATATTGCGCAACGTGCGATGGTCCTCTGTTTTCGGGGCAGGATGTTGCTGTCGTTGGAGGTGGTAATTCGGGTCTGGATGCAGTTGTCCAGCTGATGAAGATCTGCCCTAAGGTGTATCTTTTAGAGAATAGTGGTTCACTTCGTGCCGATGAAGTCATGCGAGAGCATGCTGCTGCTGCAAAAAACGTTGAAATTGTCCTGAATACCAGTGTTGTTAGTATTGGTGGTGCAGATTTCGTAGAGTCAATCGAAGTCCGTGACAATCTATCCGGCAAATTGCGAACCATTCCAGTTAAAGGTGTGTTTGTTGAAGTTGGACTATCTCCAAACACGGATTTCCTCAGAAATATTATTAACCTAAACGAATGTGGGGAAATTGTTGTGGACTGCGGTGGGAAAACCAGCATCCCGGGTCTATATGCTGCTGGAGATGTTACTAATGTTCCGGAAAAGCAGATTATAATTGCAGCTGGTGAAGGTGCTAAAGCGGCATTGAGTGCATATTCATATCTAGTCAGGCTACCGAATACCGATTTTGAATATGCTCAACGGGAGGAGTGGACCTGATGGTTCAGGTCCATGATCGACGCATTACACCATTAGCAGCATATATACATATTCCGTTCTGCGTGTCAAAATGCTTCTACTGCGATTTCAACTCATATTCAGGAAAAACTGAGATATTTGATGCCTATACTAACTCAGTTATTCTAGATATTAGTCGCGCACCCTTTGGACCTCCCCTTGAAACTGTATATTTTGGAGGCGGAACCCCAACAATCCTGGGAGCAGACCGTCTTTGCGATATTCTATGTGCCGTTGATGCAAAGTACTCGATAAATGCTGACGCGGAAGTATCTGTAGAAGCCAATCCAGGAACTGTTACCAGTGATATGCTGGCTCAGATGCGTGAAACTGGATTCAACCGACTGAGTTTCGGAGCACAGAGTTTCCAGGACCGTTTTTTGAAAACATTGGGTAGAGCTCACAGTGTTACGGATATTCATTCTGCATTGGCAGCAGCCAGGGAAGCCGGTTTTGAATCATTAAGCCTGGATTTGATGTATGGGCTTCCAGACCAAAATGTTAATGACTGGCTCTCGGATTTGTCAATTGCTGCTTCGCTGGGACTACCCCATTTATCGGCTTACGAACTAACTATTGAGGATGATACCCCGCTGGCACGTGCAGTAGCAATTGGGGAGCTTTCTTTACCCTCAGAAGATGAGCAGATAGAAATGGTGACTAAAGCTCAGGAATTGCTTCATTCTGCAGGATATGAGAGATATGAAGTTTCCAATTACTGCAAACCGGGATTTGAATGCAGACACAACCTGATGTATTGGCACAATGAGGCCCATTGGGCATTTGGTGCGGGTGCAGTTGGTTATTCCAGCGGAGTCAGGTCCATTAGATTGCAAAGCCCTGATGAATACATTGAGAGCATTAGGTGCGACTTGGAACCCATACAGTCGTCTGAGATAGTTACTGGACGTCTGCTTGAGGCCGAGACATTGATGATGGGGTTAAGGCTTACTGAGGGAATTATGTTTTGTATTTTGGATACAATGAGCCAGGAAACCCGTGATACTGCATGCAATCTCATTGCGGTTGGTTTGTTGGAGACATCAGACGGCATGTTGAGAACAACAGAAGAAGGTTACCTTAAGCTTAGTGATGTTGCCGAATCGTTTTTACCGTAAATAAATTGCTGGTGAATTGCATCATCAATATAATAGTCGACGATGCAATTCACCTATGAGCGGTTACAATAGAGAATTAATCTCTTTCTTCATCTTAGCTATTTCCATCTTTTGACCGTCAACATCTCCAGGAAATCCCATATGTGCGAAGCGAATTACACCGGTCTTGTCGATAATATAGGTGGCAGGTATGCCTTGAACCTTATAGGGCTTACCGACAGTTTTTCCGGAAGGATCATGACAGACTGTGTAATTGATCTTGTTATCCTTAGCGAATGATTTTACTGTGGCGATTTCATCATCGATAGCTACGCCAACTACTTTAAATGGCTTACCTTTGTAGCTCTTTTGAAGTTTCACTAGTTGAGGAATTTCTGAGCGGCAAGGGGGACACCAAGTAGCCCAGATATCGAGAAGAACCACATTGCCTGGTTTTACGAAGAAACTTGATAAAGACACCGATTTACCTGAAAGATTTTTCAGAGTGAAATCCGGTGCTTTATTCCCTGGAGCAAGATCACCCCAAGCAAATACAGTAAATACAACAACTAGACAGACTGAAGTCAACAGTACAAATCGATTTCTAGTGGACATATCCTCACGTCTTTCCGGTAAATACAGCCAGTTATGGAGATTGACACACACACAATAGAGTGATATCCTGAGTTGTCCATGGCTTCCGCAGTTCTTAATGGCAATTAATTTTAGAAGCTGGTGAACCCTTCGGTGAACTATATCTCCGTTCGAAACCTGCTCTGGTTTATAGTCTTTACCTCAATAATTTGTATTCTGATTTGTTCTCGTGTATTTATTGTCCCCCAGGACACCAGAACTGAAACAGACACCAATGTTCTTTCCGCAGCGGTGTTGTGGAAGAGTCGTTCAAGCACGTTTTCACATTGGGCATTTGCTCCCGGTGGTCGTTTCTTCACTACTGTATCACCAAGCGGGGATATATCACTGTTTCATAATTCCAAAACACAGAAATTCCAGGCTCATATTGCTGGAGTTGATAGAGCTATCGCATCCCCGGATGGCACTATTACAATGGTGTATAGTCATCTTAACCCTAAACGGACAATTGTAAGGTTTTTGGATACGAATGGTAAGATTGTCAGTACGCTGGATGTTGGTGGATCTGTGTGGTGTGCAGATTCATGGGAAAGTAACGGTGAGTCGCGGTTCGCAATAGGAACAGGACATCGACAGATATATTGCATAACATTCAGTGAAAATGGACGTAATTATGTGCGTTGGAGAGCACCAGGAGTAGTGGTTTCGGTCAGTTTTGAACCGGATGGTGATAATCTGCTCTATGGAACATGGCAGAAGTCGTTTCTGTTAAGGTCAACAAGACGAGGCACTGTGAGATGGTCTACCGCCATCGATCCGGCTGCACTGCCTGAGATCGCAAGTCTTGGTGATGGTGCAAAATGGCGTGTGTTGATTATTCCGAACAGGCAAGGTAGTGACGCCCAGTTGCGAATGATGAATGAGGACTGCAATCAACTGTGGGAAGAGATGGTAAAGGCTCAAGATAGAAGTCGTGTACTGGTCAGCAATACTGGAGAACATTGTTGTATTGGATATGAGAAACAAATTGTCCATTCCGGCAAAGCAATAGTCGAGAATCATGCGATGTTGCTGGATAAAAACGGGGGAATATTATGGGACAAGGGTACGATGTTTCTCCACTTGACTCCGCTGGCAGTTGCTGACGATGGCAGTGTTCTTGCATATGGGTCTGGAGGCAAGCTCCTTATAGTCGATAGTAATGGCAATGTTACGGAATCAGAAACATTGGGTGGCGAAGTAGTCAGTAGTATATGGTCGCCAAGCACCAGTCGAGTATTAGTGGACTGTAGTGATGGCAAGATATATATGTTAGGATTAAATACAGTTAAATAAGCGAAAGGGCTACCCAATGGGCAGCCCTTTGCACTTTAACGAACTGGGTAGTATCCAACCTATCTATCCGCTAGTGATGTTTCCAACGGGATAAGCCCTAACCTTGTGGCGCGTCGGAACGCTTGGACACGGTTGGACACTTGGAGTTTGTCATATATGTTGGCCAAATGGAAGTCTACTGTTCGCTTACTGACAAATAAGGCATCCGCCACATCCTTACTGGATTTTCCTTCTATTACTAGAGTGAGAACTTCCAGTTCACGCCTTGTTAGTCGTACGGAGCGATCACTGTAGACATTCGGCAGTCCTACAGGCCCCATATAGCGTCCCCTTTCCCTGCTCGCCGCTCATATAGGTTCTTCCATGACTTGCCGTGTTTTGATAGTAGTAGTTTTAAAAATTATAAGTATAAATCCTGGGATATGTAATCCCAGGATATTTGATCTCATATATACTAAACTACCATGCGAAGTTGTCTCTGATCAGGCTCCGACTGATGCCGGGATGGCTTGTATGAAAACGGTTTGGCCTGATAGACATTATCTAATGGTTGAAAGAAAACAGGATTACTTGAGGTCACTGTGACCTTCTGCCTGATTGCCAGTCTGCTTCTATCCATCTGGTAACGTCTTGTGGCAAAATGCTGCCAAAGCATTACTGGAGCAGCAGTCATTGAGAACGCATAGGATATCACCCACAAGAAGCCTGTGAGACCTGCAGAAGCCTGTGAAGTGTCTGAGCCTATGGTGAGTAGTGTTAGAATGAATAACAGTGTTCCTGCTGCAACCAAGTGGCCATTTCGAGAAAGTGCAGCTTTGCGGATCGCAGCTGATTTACTTCTCTTATCCCAAAGATAACAGGCACTGCCTGCAACAATTAAAGCGATGGATGCTGTTGCGCTAACAGAACGCCAGATCGCCAATACAGAAAACACTGAAACTGCTATAAGACAATAATACATATTCTTTTTCATGGTCTTAGCCTCCCTGCTGATGACTATATCCGTGCCCGGTAGCTGCGGACCAGGCCCACAAGCTTTCCGAGAATTTTACACGACTCAGAACCCATATCTACTTCAATGGATTGATAGTTCACATTTGCTGGTTCAAGTATTGCCATCCGTCCGCGCTGATAAAAACGTTTCAAAGTAGCTTCATCTTCCACCAGGACGGCTGCGATCTCTCCGTCTCTAACGCGATCACACTTCTCAATTACCACGAGATCCCCGGACAAGATGCCTTCATCTATCATGCTGTCCCCTTTGATACGCAGCATGAAAGATTCCCCATTGCCTACCAGGGCATCCGGGAGAGTTAACTGATCTTCTATGTTCTGCTCTGCAAGAATAGGGCTGCCGGCAGCTATTGTTCCCAGTAAAGGAATCTGCCTGGCGCCCAGTTCACTGAGTGTGACATCATTATCATCAACGGTATTTACCGGGATATCCAGTTCAGGATTTGATGTAACAACCGATCCACGTGCACCCTTTTTTCTGTCCAGGTATCCCTTTGTCTCAAGCGCTTTGAGGTGTTTAGCTATACCATTTGGACTTGATATTCCAAACAACTTCATGAGTTCCGGAATGCTGGGAGGACGGCCATCAGTCAATGTAGTCCGTTCGATAGCATCCAGTATCAGTCTCTGTTTATCGGTCAACGCTGGTCGCATAAAATGATCTCCTGATGCTGCAGTGTGTTTGAAATGGAAGAGCACACTGTGTCTTGTATCCTCTGCGAAACAGCAGAAGGTGTAAAGACTTACACCATGATGATACCCAAGCTTTGGGACAATGTCAACCTGTTTTTAGAAAAAAAAGAAAATAATTTTGTATGGAGTAGGGGATGGGTACAACATGAACCTGAAATTGTGGGTTAATCAAGTTATGGTGTATATGAAGTCATACAGGTGGAGGAGGCCGCTGAGGGCCTCCACTACGTTTATAGTTTCTTATTTTACGGGGTGATCGAAACTCAGGTATTCATCTATTGGCAGACAAGCCGGGTTCTCGCCTCTTTGTTTGGACCTTAGAGCAAGAATTAGCGCTTTTGCCGTGTCCAGAGAAGTCAGACATGGAATTGAGCGCTGGACTGTAGCTCTGCGGATCAAGGCTGCTTCTTTTTCGATTTTTCGGTCCTTTGAAGCAGTGTTAATCAGTAGGTTGATCTCATTACGCTGGATAAGGTCCATCAGGTTAATAGAATCCTTATCCTCAATCTTTCCAACCATAGTTGTCTTAACGCCGTTTCGTTCAAGAAATCTTGATGTGCCCTCAGTTGCGAAGACTTCGTAACCGATATCCACAAAGTCTCTTATGATATCTACTGCTTCCTGCTTGTCCTGGTCGGCTATTGTAGCAATCATCTTACCGCCAACGGGGCAGTCCATATGTGAAGCAACCATTGCTTTGTAGAGAGCTCTGGAGAAGTCCTTGTCGATACCCATGATCTCTCCGGTGGACTTCATCTCGGGTCCTAGGGATATGTCGACCTCAGTAAGCTTCTGGAAGCTAAATACGGGGGCTTTGACCGCAAGCGACGTTTGCTGTTTGTAAAGACCACTGGAGTATCCCTGTTCTTTGAGGGTTTTACCCAGAACAACATTAGTCGCTACCTGGATCATCGGTACCCCGGTTATTTTGGACAGATATGGAACTGTGCGACTGGCACGCGGGTTTACTTCGATGATCTGCACTTCTTCGCCATCGATAACAAACTGGACGTTCATCAGTCCCCGGACTTCCAGGGCCATTGCCAGAGTTGTTGCGTGGGAGACAATCTGATTGATAATGTCCTGGCTGAGAGTCTGTGGAGGACATACAGCCATAGAGTCACCTGAATGGACTCCGGCTCTCTCGATATGTTCCATTATTCCTGGCATCAGACAGTCTACACCGTCAGCTATGACATCGACTTCTACTTCCTTACCCAGGACATATCTGTCCACGAGTATCGGAGCGTCGGGGTCAGGACTTATCTCGACAGCGTGAGCCATATATGTTCTAAGTTCAGCTTCGGTAAACACAATCTCCATAGCCCTACCGCCGAGAACATAGCTGGGTCTTACCAGTACAGGATAGCCTATCTCGTTAGCAACAACTACTGCTGCATCAGCTCCGAATACTGCTCGTCCGGGAGGTTTAGGGATGTTGTTATCCCTTAGTATCTTTTCGAATTTCTCTCTGTCTTCAGCGAGGTCAATTGATTTAAAATCGCTGCCGAAAATCGGAACTCCTAGAGCACTTAAAGGCTTTGCCAGGTTGATAGCTGTCTGTCCACCGAACTGCAGAATAACACCGTCCGGCTGTTCGTATTCAATGACATTCATCACATCGTCAACGGTCAGTGGTTCGAAATAGAGCCTGTCGGATGTGTCGAAGTCAGTACTGACAGTCTCAGGATTATTGTTGATGATAATAGCTTCATAACCCGCATCTCGAAGAGCCCAGGCGGAGTGAACGCTGCAGTAGTCGAACTCAACTCCCTGACCGATTCTGATTGGACCTGAGCCGATAACTATCGCTTTTGGCTTGCCGGTGGGCTGATTCGGACCAAGAGGACATCCGGTCTCATCTTCCCGCTCATAGCAGGAGTAGAAATATGGTGTCTGCGCTTCGAACTCGGCAGCGCAGGTGTCAACCATTTTAAATGTCGGAAGCATCCCGGTCTTCTTCTGGATCCATCTCAACTGTGGATAGTTCGCGCCGGTAAGTTTAGCAATCACAGTGTTCGGGAAACGCATACATCGGGCTCTTTGCACTAGTTCCAGAGCTTCTGGCCTGGAAGCTGATTGACCGGATGTAAGAGCTACAATCTCATTTCCCCGGGTAGTAAGTTCGCGTTCCATGTTGATGATGTTCTGGATTTTATTCACAAACCATTTGTCTATACTGGTCAGTTCACAGATTCTCTCGATGGTTATGTTTCTTCGCAATGCTTCAGCTACCAGGAACAATCTCTCGTCGGTAGCTTTTACAAGGCCTTTTTCAATATCTTCAACTGTGAGTTCATCGGCATTTTTGAGCTTTATGTGGTGCAGACCGATTTCCAGGCTTCTGACAGCTTTCATCAGAGCGCCTTCGAATGTTCGGTCTATGCTCATGACTTCGCCGGTAGCTTTCATCTGAGTTCCCACAGTGCGATCAGCAAGGTAGAATTTATCGAATGGCCAGCGCGGGATCTTAGCTACTATGTAGTCGATTGTAGGCTCAAAAGCTGCCATAGTCTTGCCGGTGACGGCGTTGGGTATCTCATCCAAGTCCAGACCAATGGCTATCTTAGCTGCGACACGAGCGATAGGATATCCGGTGGCTTTGGAAGCAAGTGCAGATGACCGGCTGACCCTTGGGTTGACTTCGATGACGAAATATTCAAAGCTGGCAGGATTCATTGCCAACTGGACGTTGCATCCACCTTCGATTTTGAGCGCTCTGATTATCTTCAGAGAAGCTGAACGGAGCATCTGGAACTCTTTGTCGGTGAGGGTCTGCATGGGAGCGACCACGATCGAGTCTCCTGTATGGATACCCATCGGGTCGAAGTTTTCCATCGAACATATTGAGATACAGGTGTCATTGCTGTCCCGCATCACTTCATACTCGACCTCTTTCCAGCCAAGCAGGCATCTTTCGATCATGACCTGGCTCTTGAGAGAGAGTTTCAATCCGCGGGAACCGATCTCCATCAGTTCTTCAGGAGTGTATGCTACACCGCCGCCGGTTCCTCCGAGTGTATATGCAGGTCGAACGATCAAAGGCCAGGGCGGATTGTCATCGAGGATAGCGGCCAATTCATCTCTGGTTTGGACAATCCAGCTTTCCGGAACAGGTTCGCCAATATTGCGCATCAGAGTTCGGAAGAGCTCTCTGTCTTCTGCGTTCATAATCGATTGCAGAGGAGTTCCCAGCAATTCTACATTATACTTTTCCAGTACGCCTGCAGCAGCCAGTTCGACTGCCATATTAAGCCCCGTCTGACCGCCGAGGGTTGGCAGGAGTCCATCGGGTCTTTCACGTTCGATAATACGCGTTGCAAACTCCAGGTTTATTGGTTCAATATAGACTTTGTCTGCTACCTCAACATCAGTCATGATAGTTGCGGGATTGGAGTTCATGAGGACTACGCTGATTCCTTCTTCACGCAGGGATTTACACGCCTGTGTGCCCGCATAGTCGAACTCTGCTGCCTGCCCGATGATAATCGGACCGGAGCCTATAACCATTACCTTTTTCAGATCGCTTCGTTTCGGCATTGCACTCGCTTTCGTTATCGCATACTGGAAAACAATTGTCCAATTCCCCCTTTGAAGGGGGTAGGGGGATGCATATTTCCCCGTTCTGAGTAGTTACATATCTATTTATTAGCCATTACGCTGTCTACAAACTCTTTGAAGAGATAACCTTCATCCAAAGGTCCAGCCGAGGCTTCGGGATGGTACTGTATTGAGAAGACCGGAAGGCTCTTGTGCCTAAGGCCTTCAACCGTTCCATCGTTCAAATTAACACGGGTGACTTCGGCATCACTGCTGAGTTTGTCAGGATCTACTGCATACCCGTGGTTCTGTGCAGTGATACTTACTTTACCGGTTATCAAGTTCTTTACTGGATGGTTAGCGCCTCTGTGGCCGAATTTCAACTTGATGATATCTGCCCCCATTGCCATACCCAGCATCTGATGTCCAAGACATATTCCAAGGACTGGCTTCTTCCCCAGCAGGCTGCGCATGGTTTCTACAGTCGAAACAAGTTTGGTCGGGTCGCCGGGGCCGGGAGAGAAGACCACTCCATCGGGTTTAGTCGCCAGCACATCGTCGGCTGTTGCATTGCAGGGGAGTACCGTCACAGTGCAGCCTTCCTGAACAAGACAACGGGCAATGTTGCGTTTGACTCCAAGGTCAATCAATGAAATACGGCACTTGGGAACGGGACAATCTCCAAGCCTGCTGCAGTCGTCACCAGCCCACTCATAAACACTATTGGTAGATACTCGTTCTACAAAATTGATCTCCCCATAATTGGGAGTGTTACGGAGCTCATTCATTAGTTCATTGCTGGTCAATTCAGTGGATACGGCACCCATCATTACACCACTGAGCCTGAGGTGTCTTGTCAGAGCACGGGTATCTACTCCCTGCATAGCCACTACGCCGCTCTGAGTCAAGTAATCCCGAAGACTAAGGTTAGAGCGCCAGTTGCTGGGTTCATCACACAGTTCTCTGACTATGAACCCTTCAACCTGGATCTTCCCTGATTCGATGTCTTCAGTATTGACCCCGTAATTTCCGATCAACGGGTATGTGAGGGTCAGCAACTGTCCGGCAAATGAAGGGTCAGTCAGCATTTCCTGATACCCGGTCATAGCCGTAGCGAACACCGCTTCCCCAATAGTGGTCCCGTATGCCCCTATAGCCTCACCCTCGAACGTCGTCCCATCTTGTAGAAGGAGGATAGCTTTCAAATGATATCTCCGTTATATTTGTTTGTAATTCAATTACAGTTTTCAGTTCTGTCATCCTGAGGAACGAAGGATCTACTTTTCTAGTGGACTGCTCGAAAAAGCAGATCCTTCGTTCCTCAGGATGACAGATTATGTCACGCGAATTGGTTCTCTTTAATAAACTCTCTGACTCGTGCAGCGGTTACTGCAGAGACTTTTTTAGATGCTACCAGAGTGTCAAGGACTTCGGAAAGAGTGCCAAGTGAGTGAAGCCTGAATCCGGCTTTTTCCAACAGCTGTTTTCCGCCCTGTTCTCTGTCCAGAATAATCAATACATCGTGAACTATCAGTCCACGGGCAGTCAATGGCGTTATTGATTCCACTTTGCTGCGTCCGTCGGTAATGATGTCATCGATCATCATTATCTGTTCGCCGGGTGTGTAATCTCCTTCGATCAGTTTGCCGGTGCCATACTCTTTGGCTTCGCGCCTGGCGTATATCAACGGAATATTTCCGGCCAGTGAAGTGGCGACTCCCAGAGGCAGACCAGCATAAGGAATCCCTGCGATCCTGTCGCATCCGATTTCCTTAACTCTGGCAGCTAGTGCAGCGCCAATTTCAGCAAGTAGAGCAGGTTTTGAGATCAATCCACGGAAATCAACATATACCGGGGACAGAATCCCGCTTTTTAGCTTAAACTCACCGAACTTGATGCATCCGGCTTCAAATATCTTGTCATACAGCTCATTCACAGTAGTATTTCCTTCTGCCTAAACAACGGCATAGATTCGGATACGGTTTTTATATTCTTTTCAAGTTGTCTTCCCCGAAGACAATCTGTCCCCAGGATATTGTTGCTGTTACTTTACCGGAGAAAGACTTGCCTGCAAAAGCACTATTCCGGCCTTTGCTGCGGAATGTTGTGGGATCGACGGTGATTGAAGTTTCAGGATCAAAGACCACAATGTCAGCTACAGCGTCTACAGATAAGTTGCCTGTGTCGACTCCCAGGATTCTAGCTGGTGTGACGCTCATTGCTTGCACAGCGCTGCTCATGGTCATTACGCCGGTCTTTACAAGCTCAGTTATCACTACCGGTAGAGTAGTCTCAAGCCCGACTGATCCAAAAGCTGCATATTGCAGTTCAACTTCCTTGTCCTGCTGTGCATGTGGAGCGTGGTCTGAAGCTATGACCTCTATCGTCCCATCAGCCAGTCCCTGCTTAAGCGCTTCAATATCATCAGATGTGCGCAATGGAGGACATATTTTGGCATTAGAATTGTAACCCGTGAGGGCTTCATCAGTCAGTGAAATATACTGAGGGCAAGTCTCGGCTGTTACATTCAGACCTTTGTCTTTTGCCCAACGAACAAGCTCAACTCCTCTACGGGTCGTTACATGTTGAATATGAACAGCGCATCCAGTCAGTTCGGAGAGTGATATGTTTCGGAATATCATCATCTCTTCAGCTTGCCTTGGCCACGGCTTTAGTCCAAAGACTGTGGAAGCAACTCCCTCGTTCATGATTGCATCTGCGGTCATTGACCTGTCTTCGCAGTGCGTCAGGACCGGGACATCGAACATTTTCGAGTATTCCATTATCCTGCGCATAAGATCAGTGTTCTGGACCGGGAATGCATCATCGGATATTGCAACTGCTCCACCTGCAACCATGTCCCCAATCTCAGCCATTTCCTTGCCTTCGTTGCCTTTTGTAGCAGCTCCGGATGTCAGGACATTTACAGGAGCAAGGTTTGCTGTATTCAGGACGAACTCAACCAGCGCCCTGTTGTCTATCGCAGGGGAGGTGTTTGGCATACCTAAAATAGTAGTAAACCCACCCGCTGCAGCAGCTTCGGAGGCTGTTTGTATTGTTTCTTTGTGTTCGTAACCCGGTTCACGCATATGAACGTGCATGTCTACAAGTCCGGGAGCAACAACAAGACCGGAGACATCATAGACTGTTCCATCATTCATATCCAGTTCAGAGCAGTCAACATCACCCACCTGGTCTATGCTTGTCCCCTGAACCAGAACATCACCAACACAGTCGATGCCATTTGCCGGGTCGATAATATGTCCGCCTTTAAGCAGAAGCCACATTGGTGCTGCCTCCTCCGAGCATTAAGTATAGGATTGCCATTCTCACAGCAAGTCCATTGGTTACTTGATCAACAATTACTGCCTGATCAGAATCAGCCACGTCAGGGGAGATTTCCACCCCGCGGTTCATTGGACCGGGATGCATAATGGTTACATCAGGTTTGGCTAACTGCAGCCTGTCCGTGTTTATGCCAAAAAGCCTGGAATATTCCCGTTGTGTGGGGAAAAAGCCTCTATCCATTCTTTCCAGTTGAATTCTGAGAACGTTGACTACATCTACACCTTCGATTGCTTCATCCAGGTCACAGTATACTTTGCATGGCAGTTTTTCGATCTGTGCAGGGAGCAGGGTGGTGGGGCCGCAAACTCTGACTTCGGCTCCCATTTTACTCAGTCCCCAAATATTGCTTCGGGCAACCCTGCTGTGCATTATATCGCCCACAATCAATACTTTTCGGCCTTCGATGTCGCCTTTAGCATCAATTATACTCAGCATGTCCAGTAGACCTTGTGTAGGGTGCTCGTGAGTGCCATCTCCAGCGTTTACAATGTGGGCTTTTAACAGGTTAGCTGCGAAGTGGGGGGCACCGGTTGCGCCATGGCGTATGATAAACAGATCAACTCCCATTGCTTCCAGAGTAAGGAGGGTGTCTTTGAATGATTCACCCTTGTTTATGCTGGAGCCAGCAACTGAGATGCTTGTGGTGTCGGCGGACATGATTTTAGCTGCCAGTTCGAAGCTGGTCTTGGTCCGGGTGCTGTTTTCATAGAACAGAGTGCAGACCGATTTTCCCCGAAGTATAGGAACTTTCTTGATCGGTCTTGATAGGATCTCGCGGTTGGAAATAGCTGTATCAAGTATCAGCCGGATTTCCTCACAAGACATCTCCTGCAGACCCAGAATGTCTTTTCTCTGTAGTTGCATATTACATCCCCTGCCTGATTAGGCCGAACTTGATTTAATATATATGTAACACTGTAGTGTCATCATGAGGAACCGGGAGGCAGGCTAGAAGCCTGCACCACAATTTGGGTTCTAAGGGCTCAGGATGACAAGATTATTGTTGTGATTTGCTTATGTATACTGCGTCTTCACCTCTGGTCTCAGTCCAGCAGACATCCACAGTCTCAGTGCGCGCAGTAGGCAGATTTTTGCCCACATAATCTGCACGTATCGGAAGCTCCTTATGACCCCGGTCCACTAGTACAGCAAGCTGAATAACAGCAGGACGGCCCATATCAACAATTGCATCGAGGGCGCTACGGGTAGTCCGACCAGTGTATAAGACTTCATCGACCAGGATCACTGATTTCCCGCTGACATCGAAAGGTATCAAACTTGCAGATACGGTCCTCGCAGGTTTTGTGTCGTAATCATCACGATACATGGCAACGTTCAGGCTGCCTATAGGGATTGTAGTTCCTTCTATACGGTCGATTTGTTCCGCCAGCCGTTTAGCCAATGGGACACCCCGGTTTTGTATTCCGATAATAACAACATCCTGGGCGCCTTTGTTTCGTTCGATGATCTCATGGGCAATCCGGGTTATAGACCTGCGGATTTCGTTTTCATCCATAACTTTCATTGCATCAGACATAACAAAAAAGCCTTCCACCCGGAGGATGGAAGGCTTACGTACAACAATTCCTACGTATCACCTTACCAGCCTCGCGGGACTGGTGTTAAAGGTCGAATTGTAAACAACTGTATGCATTATACCCCTTGAATTGAAGAGTGTCAACAGCTTGACACACAGCTTGACTTTACCTATAATCTTTTAGGCAAACAACAGAACTTGCGGAACCTAGTAGGCTTGTGCAGGGAAATCAGTTTTACGATTGAGCCGCTTCACTCAAGAGGAATTATTCGTTTGGGTAGCGGCGTTTTGTTTGTCCGATTCTAATCACACAATACTGCAAGGGGGAAACTTAAGGATGCTAAGGAAAAGCAATCGTGGACGTTATAGTTCACTGCTGACCACACTCCTGGTCGGTGCCTTCGCCGCACTGCTTCCAGTTGCCGCCCACGCTAGTGAAGCTATTGAACTCCCAGAGTTCAGCAAGCTTCCTATGATGTGGACGTCAATTTACATCGTTTTCGCTTGCGCTATAATCGGGTTAATCTTCGGCATGATGTGGTTCAAAGCCATCATGAAGGAGAGTCCGGGTAGCGTAGGAATGGTAGAGGTATCCAAGGCCGTACAAGAAGGCGCTTGGGCATATCTCATGAAGCAGATCAAGACAATGGTCTGGTTTGTTATTGCGATCTGCATTGGCCTAATGGCAATGTACAGTCAGGTAGACGCATTTTGTGTTTCCAGGAACGGCATACCTGTATACATCGGTGTAGGAATTGCATTCGTTCTTGGAGTTGCTGCATCTTATGGCGCAGGACTGATCGGAATGCAGATGGCGGTAAGAGCTAACGTCCGCGTTGCTAATGCTGCTTTATCAAGTTTCAAGCGTGCTTTATACGTTGCATTTAGAGCCGGTGGTGTTTCCGGTATGGCAACAGTAGGCCTTGGCCTTTTGGGTGCTTGTTTAGTCTTCTTCCTCTTCGACAATCAGTCGATGAAGGTTCTTATTGGATTCGGTTTTGGTGGATGTCTGGCTGCTCTCTTTATGAGAATCGGCGGTGGTATTTTCACCAAGGCTGCAGACGTAGGAGCTGACCTTGTAGGTAAGGTTGAACAGGATATTCCTGAAGATGACCCGCGCAACGCCGCTACCATCGCAGACAACGTTGGAGACAATGTTGGTGACTGTGCCGGTATGGCTGCTGACATCTTTGAGTCTTACGAAGTTACTCTGGTTGCAGCTATCATCCTTGGTGCTGCTGCATCCACAGTAGTCGGCGGTGGAGTCAGTGTACTCGCCCTCGTTGTATATCCTCTGCTTATTAGAGCGGTTGGTGTGTTTGCTTCGATCATTGGTATCTATTGTGTGCAGGGTCGAGAAGATATGGATATGGACCCGATGCAGCCGATTAATGTCGGTTTCTATATTGCCTCTGGTTTATCTGTTGTAGGCTTCTTTGGACTCTCATACTATATTTTCGATGTAGTTGCTCCAATTATAAATGTAGCTACCACAGAGCCTTTTGAATGGTGGAGATTTGCGCTGGCAAACTGTACCGGTATCATTCTTTCTCTTGTTATCGGCAAGATGACTGAATACTTCACAGCCGTAGACAAGAAACCGGTCACTGAGTGTGCAGAGTCTGCAAGAACAGGCCCTGCAACTATCATTCTTTCCGGTTTTGCTTCTGGCCTTGAATCCAGTGTATGGGGTATTATTGCTGTGTGTATGGCAATCATGGCCTCGATGCTCCTCTTCAGAGGCGATCCTGCGATGTCTGCTTACGGTATAGCACTGTGCGGACTCGGACTGTTGACTACAACCGGCTTTATGCTGGCTATGGACACTTACGGACCCATCTCCGACAACGCCAATGGTATCTTCGAGATGTCGGGCGCTTTGAAGGATGTTGGAGAAGATTCCAACGCCAACAAGATTGTTGCTAAGCTGGACGCAGTCGGCAATACCACCAAGGCTCTCACAAAGGGTCTCGCTATTGCTACTGCTGTTATCGCAGCTACAGCTCTATTCCGCTCGTTTATGGCTGATGCTGGCCTGCTGTATGTACACGATGCAGCAGCAACTGCCGGTGATGCAGTTACAGCCGCGTTGAATTCCGGTATCCATGTAGAATGGACCGAAGTTTTCATCGGCCTTCTGATTGGTGGAGCTGTTCCGTTCCTGTTCTGCTCCTTCGCAATCAATGCTGTAAACCGAGCTGCATTCCAGCTTGTTGAGGAAGTCCGCAGACAGTTCCGCGAGATCAAGGGTATCATGAGCTATGATCCTCGCTCCGGATCTGATGTTGGCAAGCCTGACTATCAGCGCTGCGTTGCTATTTCCACCGCTGCTGCTCAGAAAGAGCTAATGAGCCCGGCAATCCTGGCTGTTTGTGCTCCTATTCTGGTTGCATTCGGACTTGGATACGGCGGACCTTTGAAAGGAACTGCTGCTCTTGGCGGATTCCTTGCAGGTGCGATTCTGACCGGTCAGTTGATGGCAGTTATGCTTTCAAACACCGGCGGACTCTGGGACAATGCCAAGAAGAAGATCGAAGATGGTATGTTTGGTGGCAAGGGAACTCCCGAGCACAAAGCAGCCGTCGTCGGTGACACTGTTGGCGACCCATTCAAAGATACTGCAGGTCCGGCTCTGAACCCGATGATCAAGGTTATGAACCTCGTCGCGATTCTTGCCGCTCCTATCGCAATACAGGACCTTGATGTTGCAGTCAGAACAACAATCGTTGTTGTAACTCTGGCTCTCTTGGTTGGTGCTGTTCTTTGGAGTAAGAGAGGTGGTATTAAGGCCAGCTAGTCTGATGCCTTGATACTTACTTGAAAATAAAGCGGACGTAGATGGTTCAGTCCATCGCGTCCGCTTTTTTTGGATTACATGCAGGTGGTTAATATGCGTGAACTGATTCTTTCCGTTTTTATTATCATGGTCTTCTGTACTATTGCTCAATCCGCTACATTGCTTAAAGACACTTTCGTGATTGGCTCATTTGTTACTCATACTCCAGGGGACATTCCAGCGACTTACTATTCTAATGGTCCGGTTGATATTGATATGCGTTTTGGTCAGGTAGCAGAAGCGAATTTCAATCTGATCATGATTGCTCCTGGCTGCACTAAGTTTCATATGGACCTGGCACAGAAACACGGTCTGAAAGCAATGATTGAAGATTCGCGTATGAACGATATGGCGCGTGATTTTGTCGGAGAGCCAAGTCAGGATCTCATTGAGAAGAACCTAAAAGCAATAATTGCAGACTGGTCTACCCATCCAGCATTGTGGGGTTATTCAATTATTGATGAACCTAATACAAGCAAGAATAAACGCATTACTGCCATTATGAACTACCTGAAAGAGAATGACCCGAAGCACGTCGGTTTCATAAATATGCTTCCGAATTATGCTTCCAAAGAGCAATTGGGCAGTCCTGATTATGTGTCATATCTGGAAAACTATCTGTCAACCGTGAAACCGAGTCATTTGGCGTTTGATCACTATACCATCCGTGCGGATGGGACTATGGGTAGCGGGTATTTCCAGAACCTGGAATCGTGCAGGGATGCCGCTGTGGCACACAATCTGCCATTGATAACGACTATTGCATCCATGCGTTTCGATATATTTGCTGATCCTGATGAAGCTCAGCTCCGGTGGCAGATATATACCAGCATTGTCTACGGCGCTAAAGGCATGATGTATTTTGAATTCTTCGTACCAACATTTGCATCACCGGATTTCCAGGATGGGCTTGTAGACCGAAACGGCAATCTTACAAAGAAATACTACTATTCACAGAAGATAAATGCAGAAGTTATGGCGCTCTCTCCAGTGTTGATGCGCTTGAAATCTACCAGTGTCTACCATACGGGGACAATACCTGACGGAGCCAAGAAACTACCGTCAAGCGGAAATCTGTTCATAAAGAGTGTCGAAAACGGGGAGTTTGTAGTCGGATTCTTCAAGCATAAGAACGGAAATGTCTATGCAATGATAGTAAACAGGGACTACAAGAATAGCGCACAAGCCAGGGTGACGTTCAATGGCAAGGTCAAGGTAAATACAGTAGGCCGAAAGAGCGGTAAAGAGACCAAGCTGGCAGTAGAACTTCAGGGAGCCAATACTACCTGCAATATAGACCTTGCAGCCGGGGATGCAATACTATTGAGATTGGCTAAGCAGTAATCACCTGAGTAGCGTAGGGGCGATTCTCCGTGGTCAACCGACGGGATAAACGTAGGGGCGACCCTCTGCGGTCGCCCGAATACTTTGCGAGAGTTCATGGATGACAGTCCCAGAGGTTATGCCAACCTTGCGGGAGGCCGCTGAGGGCCTCCCCTACGGGTGGTTTTTGTTCACTTTACACTGATGAACCTTACCAGCCATGGTTCTAGATGCAGTTTTATTACTCCTCCACTATTCACTATCGTTTCGCTGCTGAGCACGTCGTGTGCAGCCACATTTGAAGGTAGTCCTAGAGCATTCAGATCCATGGTGATGTCAGCGTTTACCGCTGTTTTTGAGTAGTTTGTAGCTACCAATATCAACCCGTCCTTTTGGGTCTGGTAATAACTCACACGAATAGTGCTTGCAGGTGTCTTGATGACTTTTGCATTTTCCCAGTAAGGACTCCATTTTGCATTTGCAAGATCGATACCAAGTTTTTTGGATACTTCCTTTGCTGGTATGTTGCCGTGTGTGAATGCCAGTGCATCTGCGCTCTGATAGTCGAAATATGCAAGGAACGTCAGAGGGAAGCCATACTGCGCGCCTACTTCTTCCGCGCGATAATCATCCGGGTCTACTACTGCAGAGAGCGACCTGCCGACAGCTTCTCCAAGAGGGGCGTATTGTTCACCGGATAACGTTGTGTCGCCGAATGCTGCCGTTGGGGTGAAGATCCCGCCTGATACATGCATATCTATCCAGAAAGTGGGATCAAGCTCTGCAGCCATTGTTCTAACTCGCTTCAGGAAGTCCCTGTAAGCAAATACCTGCCAGGTAGGTTGGAGTTTACCTTTGCGGTCGATGTATCCAGCACCGTGCCATTTATTGGTGTCTGCTGGCGGATATATCGTGCCGTCAAAATAGAACGCATTCACTCCGTAGTCTGTGATGAGTTTGCGCATGTTATAAAGCATGAAGTTTGAATATCTACCAGCATAGGATACGCCGTAACCTATATGGTCTTCACGTTTCCAGCCCTGGCCCTCGACCCAGGGTTCAGTGCGGACTTCATCTTTGTATAGTCTCCATTCTGGTGCGTTATCACCTAGTTGAAATCCTATATACATCATCATCCGCATTCCGGCTTTTTTAACTGCATCAACGATAGGTTTGAGCTCTGAAGCATGTTTGACTGTTTTGGGGTAACCCTCGGTCTCAGTCCAGTGTTCGTGGAAATGGATGATATCAAACCCCTGGTCTTTCCATTCATCGAAGACAGTTACAGGTCTGGTGTCAGATGAGAAGCTGACCAAGCCTGGCTTTGCCGTATATTTACCCTCAAGCGTTCCACCTGAAGCTCCACTGCATTTTTCGGCTGCCGTTGTTGTATTGTCAGATACTTTTGAGAATGTATCTAGAAGCAGTGTGTGCCCATCAGCAGTTGGCGTTACCTGCCCCCCATCGTATGGAAGATCGGTTATCTTTATTGCACTTATTCCGAATCCTCCGCTCAGGTTAATGATTCCATCCTTGATATCATCGAGTAGAGAGCCTGTATAAGGCAGTGTAGAACAGAGCTTTCCATCGACAAACACCGATACTGCATCTCCCCAGGAAAGAGTTATCAGGTGCTTGTCACCTTTCTTGAAATCAGCCTTGAAGTTATTGAGAACCGGATATTTGTTATTCTGAGATATAAAAGAGACCATTCCACGCACATCTATATTCCAATACAATCCCAGCGTGTTTTTGTTCGGAAATTCCAGACTGAACAGGCTCTGGTTGTACATCCCGCGTGGGACATTTGGTTCGACTTGGATGTCTGGATCAAAATCAATTGATGTCCAGAGATGCACTGAACCTTTATCCGGATTGATGTTTCCTTTTGCAGGATATTTGAGCATTCCGACATTTGTGCTTCGTATGCTGACATTCTGCTCAGTCCCATATTCAAGTTTACCTCTCCATATCTTTTTTGGCTCTGATGGCGTCTTTACTGGAGTAGCCTGCAGACCGAATGTCAGGTCGAGAGGTTTGTTCAATGATATAGGATAGTCCACGAAGGCAACACGCAATATTACGTTCTCTCCCTTGGGAATAATGGAAATCACCCGTTGGTCATCTTTGTTTGCCCAGTTTTTTGCACCCTCTGTAAACCACCATAAGCCCTGCATGTTATTTCCCATCCAAACGCTTGGGGAGAAAGGCCCGGTGATGGTTCTGTCTTTCACGAGTCCGTTCTTTCCACCTTTCCAATATGGCCAGATCGGCGAGAGATAGGACTCGGTGGTCGATGCGAAGAACAGCTCAGCTGTCTTTTTGTCCATCGGAATGTCCATTACCAGTTTGTCCAGAGTATCGGTCTTGCGGCCTTTCACACTCATATCTATGCGCACAAACCCATCGTACTCGAGTGTAGTCGAACCGGTGAGGGTGATAGAACCTGACTTGGCAGTGCTTTTTAGAACAATACGTGCCGGGGTTTCCTGTGCAACTACAGATTTGGCTGACTTCCAGGTAATTACCTTACCGTTTACTGTTCCATTCAAGTTAATTGATTTTCCGAGTAGATTGACCCCTCTGCTGGATATCTTGCTTGGGACTGGTAGACCATCAAATGTATATGTTCGTCCCCAGCAGCTGATTGTAAGGTTGTCACGCTTAAGTGGAGTCCAAGGGGCAAGCACTTTGTCAGAAATCCCGATTTTGGAATCCCACCATTCTGGCTTAACTGGCTTTTCGAACTCCCCAGTAGCACTGAACAGTAGTTTTTCACCATTCATAACTGAAGCTGTTACTGAGTATTTATCTGCTGTCAGTTTGGAAATATCAAGGAGTGTTTCTTCGATAGACTTTGGTTTTAAGCTCTGAGAAGTTGTAACGACTGGTGTTCCGTTTTTAAACACGCTATATTTGATCAAGGTTGCTCCTGCCAGTTTGTCTGCAGGCAGAGACAATCCGATCTTGTCGTGGAAGAAATATTTATGCACAACAAGTGGAGATGGTAAAGACAAATAAGAAGTCTGGCTGGTAATAACAGCATCGGCGTCTTTTAATACATAGAAAATCGTATAGTCACCAAAATCCAGATCTGCCGGCACGCTAACTACCTTGGTTTGGCCAGGAGCAACATTCAGATCAATTTCTGTCCGTTTAGCCTCAGAGCCTTCGCGGATAGTCTCAAGATAACCGGTTATGTGCTTGCTGGACTCTGAATTGTTTGCAACGTTTCCAACAAGCTCAATCTTCCGGGTTTCTTTGTTGCTATTGAGATCGAGTTGAGTTGTTGAGGACTGAGGCGAGAACGTAAGTTTACCGAACGATATCGGATTATTGAAACCATAATCCCGGATGATCGACCAGCTCGAGAGTACGGCAGGCAGGACTTGCTGGTCTCTGCAGGCATTGAATCCCCATATAGTACCATCTGCAGGCTTGGATGTATTGAGAGCAGAGTAGGGGATGCTTACTTCACCTTCCCAGTATCCGGCAGCTACATGAGCTTTATATGTCCAGAGAGCATTCCAGTTGAAGTCTTTCTGATTTTCCCCACCTGAATACTGGTCTAGATAAGCTCCGGTCGGGTTACCCATAAATTGGACATATTTCCACTGAGTAGTATCGGGCTGGATAAACAGTTCAATCGCATCGTCCTCCCACAGCTTTCCATCGACTCCGACACAAGTTGCTTTAGGGATTCCTGAACTGAAGTAGAACCTGAATGCAATGTAAAAGTTAGTATCATCATAGGTGACATATACTTCGCTTTGATCCTTGGCTAGTTGATTGGTTGGAAAAATGGCAAATGATCCCAGACGCGCACAGCCGGCATACTCTCCGGATGAGATTGTCCCATCGACTGTCGGAGATTTTAGAGCAGGTGCGATTGTGGCTGTTGGGGATGGGTTTGTGGCAGCTATCACACAGGTAGAAAACATGGCTACAATTGCCGTAAAGAGTAAGTGAAAACGCATTATATCCTCCGGAATGGTGCTTGTGGGTTATCAAAGTGAGGTTGTAGCGACAGATTACACATAAGACAATACCGCTACTGTTAACTTATGTCATAAGTGCTGTTCAGATTATAACAACGTCCCATATCATTGTCAATGAGGTTATGTAGTTACATATGCAGCTTTTCATGGTATCCTAAAACCGTAAATCGCGGAGGTGGATCCTATGAAGCAGCTGATGATTGTATCTTTGTTAATGGTCCTGCTTGCAGCAGCTAATGTATTTAGCCAACCGGTGATAAAAACACTGGAGAGTTCCCAGGAGAACGGCAAGTTATTGTCGAAAAATGGCAATTTTGAGAGCATACAGGATGGTAGTTTTTCTGACTGGAACCAGTATGAAGAAGGATACACAGTTGCGCGTGGAGCTGGCAGGAATGGATCAAATGCCATATACTGCGAATCTCCGGATGTAAAGCATAAATACGGTGGAAGTCAGGCTATTATCCTGAATCAAACCGAACCGTATCCTATCAGAGTCTCTTGTTGGAGTAAATGTGAGGGTGTGGATGGCTCTGCGAGTCCTGACTACTCCATTTACCTTGATCTTGAATGTGTCGACGGAACCCCTATCTGGGGACAACTCCGTGCATTTCCGACAGGTACAAACGACTGGAATCACTGGCAGTATGTAATATATCCGACCAGACCTGTGAAGTCAATTTCGGCCCATTGTCTTTTCAGAAACAAGAAAGGCAAGGCTTGGTTTGATGATGTCCGTATAGAGGAATTGACAGCCATTTCTGGTGTTAAGATGCTTCAAGGGCAGGCTATTCAAGTTCTTCCGAGACAGGGCAAGAGAGTGAAGAGCATGGACATAAACACAAAGAACGGACTTAGTATGACTCTTGATGGCGCTTCGGTGGTTTCGGTAAAGTCCGGTAAAAAGCTGCTTAGCTGCGATTCTCCATCGGGCTTTCTTGTCCGCGATGTCCGAAAGAATACGGATTACTATGGGTTTTCTAAAGTTAAGACCACTAAATCATCACTAGCTGCTGAGTGTTCGGAACTGGGTGTTCGGCTGGATGCCAGGTTTGAATCCAATCCTGAGTATATAAGAGTAACCGGTAAGGTAGTTGATACCACGAGCAAGGACAGAGCGATCAACCTGATGTTTGCTCTGCCAGTCGATGCATCCGGTTGGACGTGGTGGGACGACATGCGTCGCAGCCGTGGTATCACAAAAATAAACAATGACAACGCTGGACTTGAGTATATTAAGTCAACGGACATACCCTGCGGGTCTACAACCTCGGCTTCAGTATATCCTGTTGCGGCTATAACGGGACCAACTGACGGATTGAGCATCGGAATAGACATGGGTAAGATTGCAGTCTACCGGGTATTCTACAATTCAGCTACCCGTCAGCTTGCGATTTCCTACGATTTCGGAATCGTCCCTGAGACACAGCGTTTTCCGAGTTCCGCTGAGTTCTCGTTTATTATCTATAAGTTTGATCCAAGGTGGGGGTTCAGACAGTCCTGGTCTGACTATGCCCGGATATTCCCGGATTACTTCAAAGTGCGCTCAAAGGAACACGGGATATGGATGCCGTTTAGTGATATCAGCCGTGTGCAGGGGTGGCAGGATTTCGGTTTCAAATACAAAGAGGGAATAGACAACGTTCCATTCGATATAGCTAACAATATCCTGCCTTTCCGCTATTCTGAACCGACGACGTGGTGGATGTCGATGCCAAAAGGCGGTGATCGCAGTGAGGCTGCAGTTCTGGCAGAAAGGGACCGGCTGGCTGGATCAAATGACCCGACGATGGCTAAAGCTGTGATCAACTCTGGTATGGAGGATGCCCGTGGAAAATCCTGTTATCAGGTCCTGGATACACCATGGTGTGATGGAGTTGTCTGGAATATGAATCCCAATCCTTACATTCCCCAACTACCAAATGGTGGTTCGGTGCTATGGAATGATAAGATACGGGAAGCAGATTATGGCCCGACAGCAAAGAATGTAAGAGCTGGAGAGTATCTGGACTCTCTGGAAGGTTATGTAACCAGTGATCTTAACTACAAACGAGAGCATTTCAAATATACGACTGTTCCTTTGACTTTTGATGACCAGAGAAAGCCTGTTTTGTTTAAGGGGCTGACGATATATGAGATGACGAAGTGGATTGCTGATGATGTGCATCGTATCGGGAAATTGATGTTTGCTAATGGTGTCCCTTACCGATTCACATATTTGTGCCCGTGGTTGGATGTTATGGGAACAGAGACCAACTGGTTGTTTAATGGCAAATATGTCCCGGAAACAGATGATGTCATGATAATGCGCAGAGCGTTGTGTTATGGAAAACCATATCTGTTCTTGATGAATACCAGGTTTGACGATTTCGGAGTAGATATGGTGGAGAAGTATTTTAAGCGGAGCGGGTTCTACGGCATGCTTCCGGGTATGTTTAGTTACAATGCAGCCAATGAAGCATATTTTGAGACACCTAAGTGGTATAACAGGGACAGAGAACTGTTTAAGAAATACATACCGATCATAAAGCGTGTTTCAGAAGCTGGATGGGAACCGATTACCTACGCCAGAAGTTCCAGTCAGGATGTGATTCTGGAACGTTTCGGTAAACGCTATATAACGGTTATGAACGATGGTAAAGAGAGCAAAACGGCAGATATACAGATCAACACTGCCAAACTGAACCTAAAGTCCACAGTCAAAGCCAGGGATCTTTTCTCGGGTAAGGATGTTGAAGTATCAGGCTCATCATTCAAAGTCACCTTACCAGCTGGCGAGGTGATGGTTGTGGACTTAACACCATAATAATATAATGTCATTCTTCACGATGACACGAAAAACTACTGGGAGAATATGATGCGACAAGTACTATTGGGATTGGTGGCGATTATGGTTATAATCGGCTCTGGTGTAGCGAATGCGGCGAATATCGCTGTGTTGAAAGAAGATTTTCCGAAATTGGTTTCACATTCAAATCCGGATGTTATCGCCAAAGTTTTACAAAAGGCAGGGGATAAGGTTGAGTTCGTCAATTCCACCCAACTTGCTGATCCAAAATTATTCAATGCATCAAAATTCTCCCTGGTTATACTTCCCTATGGTAGTTTTTTTCCGGCTAACGCACGGGATAACTTTCTGACGTTCCTTCGTGGTGGTGGAGATTTTCTCTCTACTGGAGGATACGCTTTCGATGAATCTACTATCAAATGGCAGGGGAAGTGGGTCACCCGGAGTCAAGCCAGGCTTGTTATACCAGTAAAAGAACTCCAAATAGGAGCGCCTGGAGACCAGGGCTATTTAATCGGCGAGTGGAGCATGCCCGAGAGTTTGCCTGCTATTAAACGCTGGAGCGGAAAAATGGCCGGCGTGAGGTTGCCTGTACAGGGTAAGACAACCTATGATCTTGAAATTGAGCTCTCAACCAACCCAAAGACTGCAAAATTGAAGCGGCAATTACTATTGAATGGCAAATTTGCGGCTGATATCCCTGCAATTGAAGACCAGACAGTTAAGCTTGCGGTTACTCCAGCCCAAACAGGCACCAAGACAACCCTGGATATTGTTTTTGATGTGGAACTATGGTCGCCAAATGAAATAGAACACAACGGCGACGGAAGAATGCTCGGGGTTGCTGTTAAGCGAATAAAACTGACACCGCGCGGGAAATCCATCGAGTCACCGGATACTTCGGACATTCTTAAGCCAATAAATATGCGATATGGTGCACCCAATGACTTCCTTGAATGGCAACCAGAACAACTTGGGGTGTTTGATGCAGGTTATAGGCTTACCGGGGGCAAGGGGATCGTTCCTGCACACGATCAAGGAATTATCTCGGATAAGTATACTGCGAAGGGCAAATTCGAGGGATGGGCTGCTGCAGGAACAACGGGTTCAGATTGGTACTATACAACTCCATCAGATCGGAGCAGGTTAATTCCGTTATTGGAGACACACGATGAATATGGCAGATTCCGTGGAAATGCTGGATCTTTGATGGTAAATTATTCCGGACCATATAAGGGATCAGTCTGGGCTTATTTTGGAGTGGAAAGTGTAGATATCTTTGCCGGCAGTAAGGGTGCAGATTTGTTACTCTCTGTTGTCAAAGGACTGAAAAAAGGTGTTTTTCTGCATGAACTCCGTCCCTCTGTTGCATGTTTCAAGCAGGGAGAACCGGTTGATATTTTGGCTAATGCCAGTAATTACGGTTTGGCTTCAAGCAAAGTGACAATGAATTGTGTGATCAAAAATGAAGCCGGAAACGTTGTACGCAGAAATCGTAAGGTAATTGAACTCACGGCTGGTCAGACTACAGAATTAAAAACAACCTGGCAACCCAAGATGTTTGGAGATGATTTCTATACAGTTGAAGTTACATTGAATGATGGAGCCAAAGTAGTAGACCAGCAGCGGACAGGATTCTATGTATGGAATCCTGAAACCATTGCAAAGGGTATGAAGCTATCGTACAAAGATAACTACCTTACAGATAACGGTATTCCAAGGTTTATGCTGGGTGTGCAGGCGTTCTATCCCTGGAAAGCAGTCACTGCGATGGACCCTCTGCATATAGAACGAGATTTTTCCAGCATGTCCGACATGGGCATGAGGGTTTCCAGAACATTCACAAAGGGAACCGAGCAAAGATTCCTTGACGCACTGGTAATGGCGTCCCAGCGTCACCATGTGGCATTTTTTGTCGAGGGAATGGCGGATGCAAATATAGATACGGAGTCTGTAAAGAAAGATACCGATTATACAAGCGTATTGATTGAACGGTATAAGGATGTTCCGGGGATGATGATTGATATCCGGAACGAACCAACGCTGCTGAGATCAGGTAATGAACCGGGTACCGAGAAGGCTTTCAATGAATATCTCCTCAAGCAATATGGAACGACTGAATCCCTCCGTGCAGCATGGGGCAATGAGTTGCCAGCAGGAGATGATATTTCTACAGTCAAAATATCGATGCCTGGTAGTGACTGGTCAAGTATACGTTCCCGGGATACTTATCGGTTCCTGTTGAATGCTTCCGGAGGTTGGGTGGATGCTATCGTGGCAGCAATCAAGAGCAAGGATCCCAAGCGGCTTGTATCAGTAGGATATCTACAATGGTGGCCACAGATGACGATGGATCCTGCAGTAACATCTGACTCGCTGGACTTTATCAACAGGCACTGGTACGGTCCTGTGAGCGACCTGGCGACCTGGGAAGCCCAATTTGTGATGAGTGACAGGCGATACAAAGGCAAGGCTCCGTCTGTCGGAGAGTTCGGTTCAAAGACCTTCCCTACATTTGTCGAGAGCAGGCATAATTTTGACACCACAGACCAGCAGGAAGAGAGATACCTGCATGTTGGTCATTATACTCTTGGATTCGGTGGGTTGTTTGTCAGCAACTGGCACTATCGGGACCCGTTTACCAATATCTTCCCCTACGGGATTATATATTCTAACTGGACTCCAAAGCCTGTCGCTAAATCGTATCGAGCAATGGCGCTGTTGTTTACAAAACTGCATCCGAAGTATGTAGCTCCTGATACCTATTTGGTATTGCCCGATGAATCCAGGTTCGGTGGAGACAGCGGACGCATATTTGAAGCCATTCAAAATGCAGCCAAAGAGATGATCAATGCCAATATCAGGTTTGGCACGATAAATGAGTGGGACATAGAAAAGCTGCCAGCTGAAGCTAAAACTTTAGTAATGCCTGCTGCGTTTGCTGTTTCAGATAAGGCTTATGATTTCCTGGCTGCCTGGATCAAAAACGGCGGCACGCTGCATCTATCAGACGATATAGAATTCGATCAAAACCGGAAACCATCAAACTTGCGCAAGTTTAAGGACTTGTCTGCTGACCACGTGGTGTTTTATAAAGACCCGGCAAAGCTGCAGATTAAAGGCGCATCATACGGTTCCGGCATTCGAGTTTTACAGGTGCCAATGGAAAAGGGCGAAGCTGTAGTCATTGGCAATGAATCAGACAAGCAGGCTCAGGTGTCTGTTACAATCAATAGTGTCATTCACAAGTTAGTGGTAGGATCACACCGGCAGGCAACAGTCATATACCAGAATGGCAGAATGGTAGGTTTGGAGGCTCAGGGTGATGTCCAGTGTGGTGATAAGGCAATAGTCAAGGCGGATGGGCATTTCGTCATGGTCTCTTTGGACGGTGCCGACATCGCGTTGTCATCCGAAATGGCGATAGTTGCACTGCACGGTGGTCATGTTACAGTCGGAAGCAAAGCCCTGGCAATTCAAGCTGGTGAAGTATTGAGGGGTAAATGGCACGTGCTGAGCGACCTTTCAGAAGATAACTCCAAAGGTGTAACGGTTCCAGCATCATTATCCGGGGATATAATCATTCTGGCCAACAAACAACGGCTGCCTGTAGCCGGAACGCTTACTGCGGAGTTACTTAGTCGATAAGAGTGGAATTGTTCAGGTGTCCTAATCCATTTAAACTTTATCAATGGATCATGAGCTATGACAAGCTGTGACATGGAGCTGTGACATTTTGTGTCACAGCTCTCGGAAATACATGCATTGGAATATTAATATTAACTAATGAAAAAACTGACAAAAGCAGAAGAAGCCTATCGTAAACTCTCCCGTTTTGGGCGTGGTCCTGTATCTGAAGAAGCGATAGGGGAGATAAAGCGTGCACTGAATGGCAATATCAGTCTGCTTGTAGCCAAAGCTGCAGACATTGTGAGCAATTGGAGACTGCATGATCTCCTCCCGGATTTGACAGCTGCATTCCATCGGTTTCTTGTGAATAATGGCAAGGCAGATAAACAGTGCACGGCCAAGACTTCAATCATTAATGCGCTGAATAATCTGGAATATTTGGGAGATGATGTGTACCTTGCCGGGGTGCAATATGTGCAGATGGAACCGGTATGGGGAGGGCAGGCAGATACGGCTATCGAAGTTCGCTGCGGTTGTGCATTTGGACTTGCACGCATAAACTATCCCGATGTTCACTATGTCCTTGCTGACTTGCTTGTAGACCATGAAACCTCTGTCCGTGTTGCTGCAGTCAAAGCGCTTGCATATATGGGAACACCTGAGAGTGATGTCATGCTTCGCCTCAAAGTGCTTGTAGGTGACTCTGAAATTGAAGTGATTGGTGAATGCTTCACTGCGCTTATGACCATTATTCCAAAACAGTCTCTAGGGTTCGTTTCGCGCTATCTGAAGCATAACGATCTTGCCATCGTAGAATCCGCAGCGCTGGCAATTGGCGGTTCACATATTCCTGAAGCATTTGAAACGTTGAAAAATTGTTGGGAAGAGAATCCTATTCTGTTCTATCGCCGTGCGATTATGTTATCTATTGCGCTTATAAGAAGCGATGATGCCTTTGACTTCCTGCTGGATGTAGTCCGTAATGCAGACACCCAGACTGCAGCTCAGGCGATATCTACGCTCAAACTATATGCGAGCGACAGGACTGTTGAGAAAATAACCAAAGCCGTTGAGTCCAGGAATGATAGCGACCTGGCCGATAGATTTAAGCAGGAGTTTGGAGAGCGCGTCGATGGTAGCGTAGTTTTATAGTGTGTAATTATTTTTGGTTGTTAGGCTGACCCAGCGATCCGACGGCGCTCCTAAATTTAGCGCAAGGAGGTGAGCGGCTGTTTTCAACCAAATGCAACAACGGGTGCTTTTCTCTCGTATGAAATTGTTGAAAAGACAAATCAAAGAGAGGAAGCACCCATGAATAATTTTACGCTAAAAGAAGTATTTGAGAAAGCTGCATGTCGGATACCTGATTGTGAAAATCTGGCTTATGGAGATTTGGATTCTGCTACTGCATCTGTTACAAAGTTTATCTTTGAGGCCATGGCTGAATCTGAGATAGAAAAGCGAGCAGGTGTAAGGTTGCATGAGCGTGGCGAGATGCGAACCGATTATCGCAACGGTTATCGTCATCGTAAGGTTCAAACTAGCTACCAGGTAGTGGAGATTCGCATTCCCCGTTTGCGGGGTAACGGTTTTGTGCCGAGTTTTCTGGAGCCGAACCATCGTGCCATTCGCGAAGTCGAGGCTTGGGTAAGTAAGGCATTCCTATCAGGTCTAACCCGAGCTGAGGTGATTCGGCTTCTAGAATCTACAACAGGATGCAAGCCATCTGATAGGTTATTACGGCGAGTGCAGCTTGAGATTGATGAGCAGGTAAAGAGATTTCGAGAACGCAAGCTACTTGGTCGATATCAATATCTGTTTTTAGATGCGGCTTGGGCTAAGGATATAGTAGGCATAACTGCGACACGTATTTGTATAATGACTGCAATTGGTATAACGCACACTGGTGTGAAGGAGATTCTTGGTTTTGAACGGACATCAACAGAGAATGAGTCTTCCTGGAAAGGGTTTCTTGGTCGGCTGGTGGAACGTGGGTTGAAACCAAGCGACTTGGCCCTGGTGATTTCCGATGAGCATAACGGTCTACTTAACGCTGCTTCTGAGGTGTTAGGTGACGTTCCTGGGCAGTTGTGTTGGGCACATCGGATACGTAATGTACGCAAAGCTGTTGCTGCATCGGATCGTGGTGAAGTGGTTGGAGGCTTGAAGCTTGTCTATGATGCCAAGCATCTATCTGGAGCAAAGGATTCATTTCGTCTTTGGGAGCAACGCTGGGACGAAAAGTATCCTAACTTAGTAGCCAGTGTAAAAGAGGACCTTGGATATCTGTTTGCATTCTATAATTGCGATGAACTTCACTGGGAATATCTGAGAACCTCTAATCCGATTGAGCGCACTTTCCGTGAACTACGGAGACAGCAATACGGATCTGGAGCATATGCAAACAGAGATGCTTGTAACAGGGCCGTATATAGAGTTTTCAACTGGCTCAATGAACGTTGGAAAGATATTGATATCTGGCAACAGAGAAAAATGAGAAAAACAACACAAATAACTAAGTGAGTAAATGACAATTGAATACGGGCAGAAGAACATTTTCGAATTTACACACTCCAGAAGGAATAACCCGCGTCGATTCACCAATTACTGCTGATGAGTAGGCTGGTGGTATAATAGATTGTTATCCAGCTTGAAGCCAAATATGATTTATTACACGAAAAGCAATAATAGACTGCTATGAACCACTGGAGCATTAGACCACATGAAACTCACAAATTTCACCGACATGCTTGATCACGCCCAGAAACACCATTATGGATTAGGAGCTTTTTGTTGCTGCAATGCGGAGACAGCGTTGGCTGCAATTGAAGCCGGCAGTAAGCTTCGGTCACCAGTCCTGTTTATAGCCAGTCACGAAGAGACTCCTATTCTGACACCAAAGGGACTAGTGGAAGTAGTGAAATGTGTTGCTGAGGGATGTGGAGTGCCTGTAGGATTGCATTTGGACCATGCACCGACTGTGGATTTTGTGCGTGAATGTATGGATGCCGGGTTTCCTTCAGTAATGTATGATGGTTCCAGCTTGCCTTTTGAGGAGAATATTAAGAACACCAGATTGGTTGTTGAAGAAGCTCACAGCCGGGGGATAGGTGTTGAGGGTGAGATAGGGGCTATTGGTAGATGCGACAAGAGCACTGTTGAAGGCGGTAAGACCACGCTGACCGACGTCGATGAGGCTGTTGAGTTTGTGGAGCGGACCGGAGTTGATGCTTTAGCAGTATCGATCGGTAACTCTCATGGTATGTATACATCACTACCTCAACTCGATTTTGAATTGTTGCAGGAGATTAGGAACAGAGTCAATGTGCATCTGGTATTGCACGGAGGTTCCGGAACTCCTCCTGATCAGCTCAATGAAGCCGTTCGAATAGGTATTACAAAGATCAACGTAGCCAGCGAAATAGGTAAAGCGTATATAAATGGAATAGTTGATTTCCACAATGCCAGAAGTGGCAATTTCTGGTGGACACATGGGGTGCTGGAAGCCAAACTAGCTGCAAGGGCTGTTGTAGAGCGGTGGATGATACAGTTGGAATCTGCAGGCAAAACGGACGTCTAAACCAGCGTAATTCCCTCGAAAGTTTGACATTAAGGGCTGTGAGCACTATAATTTATCCTTGGTGCGTGCTCTTAGAACTGTGTGTTCAGAGAGTCCTCCAATTGCTGGTTTTAATAGCCGCTGTGGCGGCTATTTTTGTTGGCTGGGATGAGATTTTATTGGGTGCCCGTCTGTGACGGAGCAGGTGTTCTGATTGTTTGAAAGCCTGTCGGAAAAACTGCAGAATGTGTTTTCTAAACTCCGGAGCCACGGTGGTCTAACCGAGGCCGAAGTTAATGATGCACTGCGCGAAATCCGGCTTGTTCTGTTAGAAGCTGATGTCAACTTTAAGGTCGTCAAGGACTTTGTTGCCAAGCTGAAAGAACGGGCAATTGGTCAGGATGTTCTAAAAGGTCTCAATCCTGCACAGCAGGTTATAAAGATTGTGAACGAGGAGCTGGTAGCGCTCCTTGGTGGCGAGGGTACCAAGCTCAGAGTCTCTGACAAGCCGCCGACCATATATATGGTTGCAGGGCTTCAGGGATCGGGCAAAACTACCAGCGTCGCTAAATTGGCTTTGATGTACCGCAAACACGGAAAACGGCCATTGCTGGTTGCCGGTGACGTATATCGTCCTGCAGCTATCAAGCAGCTTCAGACCCTGGGTGAACAGGTAAAAGTCGATGTTTTCGATATCGGCGACAAACAGGATGCCGTAGCTGTTGGTAAGTCCGCGCTGGCATATGCCAACACGCATGGGCACGATCCTGTTATAATTGATGTTGCCGGTCGATTGCACATCGACCAGGAAATGATGGATGAGCTGATCCGACTGAGAGCAGCGCTTCCGGTGACCGAGATGCTGCTGGTTGTGGATGCCATGACCGGGCAGGACGCCGTGAATGTCGCGCAGCAGTTCAATCAGGCGCTGGATATTGATGGAATCATAATGACCAAGATGGACGGTGACGCCAGGGGTGGTGCGGCGCTGTCTGTTCGTTCGGTCATCGGCAAACCCATCAAGCTGGTTGGAACCAGCGAAAAGATGGATGGCCTGGAACCGTTTTATCCCGAGAGGATGGCATCACGTATCCTCGGTATGGGAGACGTCCTCAGCCTTATTGAAAAGGCTCAGGAGTCGGTGGACCAGGAAGAAGCCATCAAGATGGAGCGAAAGCTCCGTGAAAACCGTTTTGATCTGCAGGACTATCTTGATCAACTCCAGCGAGTGCGAAAGATGGGGCCTTTAGAGCAAATAATGGGTATGATACCTGGTATGGGTGGAGTCAAGGGACTCAAAGATGCCAAGGTTGATGAGAAAGAGCTCAAAAGAGTTGAAGCTGTTATACAGTCGATGACACTGGATGAGCGATCAGACCCGGGTATTCTAAATGCTGGCCGCAGGCGGAGGATCGCAGCGGGTAGTGGAACCAGTGTGCAGGACGTCAATCTGGTAGTCAAACAGTTTGATGAAATGAAAAAGATGATGAAGATGCTTACTGGTGGCATGGGTAAAGGCAAAAAGCGTTCGCGGATGCCGAACATGCCATTTTTTGGTTAGTAATGAATGATGAACTCGAAACTCAGATGGAGGATTATTAGTGGTCAGAATTAGACTTAGAAGAATGGGTGCGAAGAAGCGTGCTTTTTATCGAATAGTTGTTGCGGATCAGAGATGTGCCCGTGACGGTAGGTTCATTGAGAACATAGGTTACTATGATCCCAACCTTGACCCACCAGAAATCAAACTCGACGGTGAAAAGGCTCAGGAGTGGATTCGCAAGGGTGCTATCCCTACCGATACAGTTAGATCACTGCTCAAGAAACAGGGCGTTATTGAGTGATCTGTCGGTAAATTGAACTGGTAAGCAGGTAGAAGCTCGCTTTATAGGCAGGCAGGATGCCTGCATCACAAGCGGTTAGATTAACTGGTAGGCAGGTAATGGCTTGTTTTAAGAGCAGGCAAGATGCCTGCATCACAATCAGTTAGACAAAGGAGCTTAATAGCTTGGATAGTCTCGTTGAAATTCTGGTAAAAGCCCTTGTGGACAAGCCGGAGGCCGTTTCGGTCGAGGAAGTTAGTGATGGGCAGACTGTAACTTATGAAGTTACGGTTGATCCTGATGACCTTGGTAAAATCATTGGTAAACAGGGTCGTGTTGCTAATGCTCTCAGGACCGTGGCTAAGGCCGCAGCCCTCAAGGACCACAAGAACGTCTACGTGAAGATCCTGCCTTGATAAATAGTGGAATGTTAACTGATTCCGATATTGTCATTGGTAGAGTTCTCGGCCCGTTTGGGAACAAAGGTGAGGTCAAAGTAAAAGTCCTTACTGATTTTCCTGAACGGTTTACTGCCGGTAAAGTATTGACTCTAGTGATGCCGGATGATAGCAGACGGAATGTACGTCTGAGATCGTTTCGGGAGCACAAGAATGTCAGTGTTGCTCATTTAGATGGGTGTGTGGACAGACAATCGGCAGAAGCATTGCGCGATTCCGATTTTGTAGTTGACAGGTCCGAAGTAGAGGCGCTGCCGGAAGGCAGTTTCTACATTTACGAAATTGTTGGCTGCAGTGTGTTGACTGACGATGGCAGAGATCTAGGTGTTGTTACCGAAATCGTTCAGTCCGGGGCGAATGATGTTTACATCACTTCAACCGGGTTGTGTATTCCGGCTTTGAAGCAGGTTGTTTTGAATGTTGATACAACTGCCAAGATCATTACAATACACCCTATGGCGGGGATGTTGGCGGACTGAGTCCCCATGAACTTTGACATAATAACTACTGTTCCAGGCATTATTGAGCCTGTTGTTTCGGAAAGTATAATTGGCAGGGCACGAACGAACGGTTTAGTGCGTATTAATGCTGTAGACCTGCGCAATTATACACATGACCGACATCGCACCACCGATGATTCCCCTTATGGGGGAGGACCCGGGATGGTTATAAAATGCGAACCGGTGTTTGAAGCGGTTGAGGATATTGTTTTCCGCTCTTCAGGTCCTAAGCCGAGAGTTCTCATGATGACTCCTCAAGGTAAGAGGTTTGATCAGAGGATGGCTGAAGAGTTCTCTCGAGAGAACCATCTCGTTTTTATCTGTGGAAGATACGAGGGGTTTGATGAGAGAATAAGAGAGCATCTGGTTACCGATGAAGTCTCTATAGGGGACTATGTCATAACTGGAGGAGAACTCGCTGCTCTTATAATTACCGATGCAGTGTGCAGGTTGTTACCGGGAGTCTTGGGAGATGATGAGTCCAGCCAGGCTGAGTCATTCTCAAGTGGTATGCTGGAATATCCGCAGTATACAAGGCCCGCTGAGTTTCGAGGATGGAATGTTCCGGATGTGTTGCTTTCCGGCAACCATGCGGAGATTGATAAGTGGCGCAAGCAGATGGCGCTATGCAGGACAATGGAAAGAAGACCTGATCTGCTTTCCCCTGAAGACAAGCAATCTGCTGAAAATATATTAAAGAGTAGTTCTGATAATCGTTAGTTAGCGATACAAATTGCGAGGAGAAATATCAGTTGAACGTCATCGACCATATAGAGTTAGAACAGATACGAACCGATACCCCAGTATTCGGACCGGGAGACACCGTTAAGGTTCATACCCGGGTTATTGAAGGTGGCAAAGAGCGTATCCAGGTTTTCGAAGGAGTTATCATCGGTAAGAAGGATGGCGGTATCCGTGCATCATTCACAGTCCGTAAGATTTCTCACGGAATCGGAGTGGAGAGAACATTTATGTTGAACTCTCCGAGAATTGCCAGACTGGAAGTTGTAAGGCGTGGCGCTGTAAGAAGAGCTAAACTCTACTACCTGCGCGATAAGATCGGTAAAGCTACCAAGATTAAGGAACGTCAGACAGCTAGATGAGGTAGGGAATTATCGACACCCTTGCAAACTTAACAATTCCACAAGTACTGATTATAGTTGCTGTTTTCCTTGCGATTCGCTTTGCGCTTCGCAAGACGGAAAACAAAACTCTCAAATCAATTGGGGAGATGTGCGAGTCCCTGGCGTTAGCGCTGGGACTCGTCTTCCTCATCATTCGCCCATTTTTTGTGCAGTCTTTCTATATTCCGTCAGCCTCCATGCATCCCACACTTATAGAGTCTGACCACATCATGGTCAATAAACTGGTTTACAGGTATAGTGAACCGAAGTTTAAGGATGTAGTAGTATTCAAGGCTCCATTTGAAGCTACTGGTGGTGATCCGGCAAAGAAAGACTTTATCAAGCGCGTAATTGGTGTTCCTGGGGATATTATTCGAATTACCGCACCAGTCATTTTGATAAACGATATACAATATACTGCGGAAGATATGCGTCAATCGATTCGTGATTTCAAAGGTCTGGATAAAAAAGCTCAGGTAAAATTTACCAAGGATGGTGCTATTGTTGTTGGATCAAAAATGTCCTTATCGGACATCGCTCAGATCAAGAACAGCGGTCCTAAAGCTAAGGTGAAGATTGTCCCTGGGACGGTTTACATTAATGAAAAACCATTGGATGAGCCTTACACGCTTGAAGATCCCAATGATTCATATCCGGAGCTATATAAAATAAATCCAAATGACTCAGGTAATATAGTTACTATGCACGGCTTGCAGTCAATGAAAATCCCCAAAGGCAAGTTGCTTGTAATGGGAGATAACCGGAATGATTCCTTCGATGCAAGGTTCTGGGGGTTGTTGGACAGAAGTCGGATGCAGGGTAAAGCAATGTTTATATTCTGGCCGATACCGCGTGTAAGATGGGTACACTGATTGGTTGGGAATTTGAGTCCGAGGCGAGGGCCAAAGGATTTTCATCAATTGCCGGTGTAGATGAAGTCGGCAGAGGACCACTGGCTGGTCCTGTAGTAGCCGGAGCAGTGATCCTCCCAGAGTATTTTGATTGCACCGGTATTAATGATTCCAAAAAGCTCAACGCAGAGCAGCGCGAAAAAGCATATGAAAGAATAATGGCCGATGCTATCGCCGTAGGGTTTGGTATCATCGGCCCTTCTGTTATTGATGAAATAAACATACTCCGGGCTACTCATATGGCAATGAAAGCTGCTCTGGATGACCTGGGCGTTGTATGTGATTTCGTATTTGTCGACGGTCTCCCTGTGCAAGGACTTTGCGTTAACTGCACGGCACTTGTTAAGGGGGATTCCCGATGTGTTTCCATCGCTGCTGCATCGATTGTTGCTAAAGTTACTCGCGACCGCATGATGCAGGAATACGATCTTATATATCCCCAGTATGGATTCGGAACCCACATGGGGTATGGTACGAAAGATCACCTTGCTGCTATTCAAAAACACGGTCCGTGTCCCCACCATCGGATGAGTTTTGCCCCGATCAAACAGGAGAGCGTAAATTGCGTTCTGCCCGGTCTAGAGTAGGTCAAAAGGGAGAAATCATCGCTGCCGCTGAGTTGGGAAAACTCGGCTACCTCATCATCGACTCCAACTACCGCACCCAATATGGCGAAATCGACCTGATTGCCAGAGACGGCGAATACATCGTCTTCGTAGAAGTCAGAAGCCTCACAAATACTGCTTATTGCAGACCTATCGAAACAATTAACCAGCGCAAAATCACCCGCATAATGTACGCAGCCCAACACTATATAACCTCGAAAGGCTTAGGAGAATGTGCATTGCGATTTGATATAGTAGAAGTAGAGCACATAAAAGGCTCCGCCCCGATTGTCACTATTACTAAGGATGCGTTTTCGGGTTGACTTAAAGAATATGGATATACCATTATGACTTTTCGCTTGTTGCTCTTAGGGTTGTTCTGCGTATTGGCTATTCTTTCATCACAATACAGCTATGCTCTTGTTAAGGAATTTCAAGGCGTCAGAAAGGCCAGGATAGATTTTAAGGGTGGTATGCCTCGACTGATGATAAATGAAAAACCAGTCGTACCCATCACTTTCTTCTTCAATGTTAACCAAGTAGATAATGCCTTGCATAGGTTTCAGGATCCACAGGTGAAGCTTGCGATGGATGCAGGCATTCACATCTACTCAATGCTGGTTGGGTCTGCGAATTATAGTGGAGCTGTTCCGGATTACTCTGAGTTCGACAAGACGCTGGATTCATTTATTAAGGTTGATCCGCAGGCTATTTTCATATTACGCACATTTCCAGGTCCTCATCCAGGATGGAAAGAATGGGCTACTATACCCAAAGAAGAAAGAATGCTGTTCACGGATGGGAGTATGACAACGATCAGCCTGGCATCGGAATATTTCTGGGGACTGTCCGACAAGGGTATGGCTGATTTAATTCATCACTTCGAGGACGGCAGGTTCGCAAATAGAATACTGGCCTATAATATCGGAGGCCCTCAGTTCGAGATGTTCCAGGACGAGTTTTTTATAAAGGGTCCGGATATCTGTGAAGCTAACCAGAGACGATTTCGCAAGTGGTTGAGAATGAAATATCAGACTGATGAAGCTCTTCAAAAGGCGTGGGGAGCAGCCGGAATTACATTGGAATCCGCACGCATTCCTCAGGATCCTGGTCGATTTCCTGTGCATGGAGCAGGTAGTTCGGCAGTGATAAAGATGTTCTACGATATGCCCGGTGAGCAGAACTGGGTGGACTATTCCGATTATTACAACAACCTTGTCGCCGACAGGATCATCGACTGGGCGGAATTAATCAAGCGCGAGACAGGTGGCAGAAAGCTGAATGTATTTTGTTATGGTTACCTGTTCGAACTGATGAGCAGCTTTCACGGTCACTATGCGCTGCATCGGGTATTGGAAAATCCGGCTGTTGATATTATTATGAGCCCAATTTCCTATCTTGATCGCTTGCCGGGTGGATGTGGAGGATTCATGTCGCCCGTGGACACTGTTACGGCGCACGGCAAGCTGTGGCTCAATGAGGATGATACCCGGACTAGTTTGATCGACACAAAGTATCTACCCTCATGGCTTCCGCCATCTGAGTTTGGGTATCAATCGAAAGACCTGCATGAATCTATTAATATTCTGGAGAGAAACCTTGCGAAACTGTTGTGCCACCGGGCTGCGACATGGTGGTGCGATCTGGTGGGGGTAGGAGCATTCAATTCTCCAGCACTTTGGGATATGTTGAAAGAGCGCATGCCGCTTTATGAGGATGTTTATCGACACCCTAAGCCGTATCGTCCTGATGTTGCAATGATTGTTGATGAGCACTCGGAGATGTTTGTAAAGAGTGACATTGACGCTAGAAACTGGTTTAAGAACGATCTCAGAAACCAGTGCGAGAGATCAGGTGCTTCGATAGGGTATTATCTGCTGGAGGATTTTATTAGCAGCAAAGTGCCTCGCTGCAAGGTGTATCTTTTTGCGGACACATTCTACCTGACAGATGACCAGATACATGCCATCAACGCCAGACTGGACAAAGAAAAAGCTACTGCTATCTGGGTGTATGCACCAGGTTATATCGGAACGAATGGCCCTGATGTAGCAGGATCGAGCGACGCTACTGGTATCCAGTTGGCTCTGAAAGAAGGTAAACTGGGCAGCGAAGGAGTTGGCCGGTTGCAAAATCTCAAGTGGACACCTGATCTTTCTACGTCGCCAAGACTGGTTGTAACGGATGAGAAGGCAGTGGTGATGGCTAGATACTCAAGTGATGGTCTGAACTCAATGGCTGTAAAGCAGGTCGGCAGACACAAGAGTGTTTTTGTGGGAGATGTAGGACTTCCATACACGGTGTTGTCTGAATTATTCGAGATGGCTGGAGCTCATATATGGACCCGGGATGCATCGATAGTTCAGACAGACGGAAATATAGTTGCAGTCCACTCAGGAAATGGAGGCCTTAAGCCGATCTATCTTCCCAAAGGCATCCGAGCTGAAGCAATTAAGGGAACAATCAACAGTCAGAAAGATAACACCATTTATGTCGATTTTCTACCTGGTGATACTCTTTGGTTCAGACTGAGTACGTTGAGGTGACATCTGTGCTCTGGCACGATTGCAAATCGTGCCAGAGCACAGATGTGTATATAAATCATCTCCCCCAAATCCGGAACTTCACTTTCCCAACTCTGAAATAGTCATTAAATCCTGTACCAATATTCGATAAGCGCACGAATAGCGTTGGGCAATCAAAGGACGCATAGGCGGTCAAGCGGTCAATGAATGCACCGGGAGTCGGGTTTGTTATCTTCATGTAGAGTGGCTTGTTCGAGGTCAGCAAAGCTGTCGGGTTTATGATTCTGACTATGCCCTCGCTTACACTGGCTTTGTATGAGATATTGTCGATCTGCTCAGACCAGTCTCTTGCATTGTTAGAGCATGCTACTTTGCTGCTGGGAGATATAATCAGTTCCACTCTGCAGTCATTTGCCATTGGTAGATCGAGTTTATAGATTATGCCATCAGTTCCAATGTATCTCCGACCATCTATTGTCTTACTAGACTTGCCCTGAATGAGATATGCTTTGTCATCAGGTGGGCTGACGGAAATAACCTTTACCAGTTCGTCTTTACTGCCTGTAAGGAATGAGAAGTCTGCTGATCTTGTTGTAAGCTTCTCTGACCAGGAATCCAACCGCCTGAACCACTTTTTACCATCCGGAGACACATCAACAGTATACCCGTTACCCTCTATCTGAATATCCATTGCTGCACCGATTGCCTCTGTCGTATCCAGCTTGTAGACCAGGGTTTCTTTACTTCTGCAAGTCCGGGTATCATTTTCTACTTTGCCGGCTGCATGGGCAAGAGTTGTCAGTTCGTTCGATCCACCTGGAAGTATTTCAATGTTTCTGAGAGTGTATGGCAGTGCTCTATTGTCACCTTCCAGAGTGGTCAAGGGGTCGTTTGGGGTAGGGGAGAAGGGGTTCTCTACGATCGGATCATGAGACAGGTCAACATTGCCTTTGGAATCGTATATTGGATATACGCCCAGTGGCAGGATATGTTTCTTGTTGACTGGAATGTTTACGCCTTTCAATGCAAAGCCGACATATTCCGGATTGGCGTCATCCTGAGCCCAGGGACCTGCTCCTGCATCATTCCACAGGTCTTTCAGTGTCTGGTTGGGATTGGTTGAATCTGCGGGGACAGAGAGGTTGATCAACTTGTCTGCAAAATCCAGTTTACCCGCATGCCCCCAGGCACCAAGCGGCATTGACCCGAAGTAAGTCTCAAATCCACCAGGAGCAGCCATTGCTTTGTCATACTTATAGATCCCTGCTTCATCTATTGTATACACACTCTGTGCACGGTTGTATGCATCCAGATAGTCTGTGTTGCCCGTTGCATCATAGGCAAGCCAAACGGCTTTCAATGCATTAAAATGATCCCATCCGCTGCTCCAACCCTTGCCGTCATATCCCAGTTCCGGGGACATCATGCGTTTGGCTGTTTTGTTTAGAAGTAAAGTATACTTAGCGATCATCTCCGGGTCTTTTAGTTCTTTGGCAAGCTTTACCATCCATGCAGCAGCTCGCACGGTAAAGAATATCCTGATGAAAGTCCGTCCCTGCGATTCTCCGTCTATCAGTGCATCGACTGCTGCCTGCGCATTCACTCGGGCAGTAGGAGTATATGGATCGCTGTAGCGGGTCAGCAGATAGGCACCTGCAGCAAGACCTGCAGGGATTGCATTTACCAGTTGCTGCGAAGGATAACCATTGTGCATGAGTTTGCCTGTTTTCAGGAATTGCTCTGCATCTCTGTATATATGTCCCATGTCTGCCTGGTCTACCCAGAGATACGGATATACCCAGACCTTTGCATTCCTGCGGTTGAAAGTCAATTTGATCTGGCCGAATCCATTCTCCTTTAATGCTTCTATCTGTTTAGACTTTTCAGACCACATTACCAGGAGTGCTGTAGAGTATCCCGGACACGCCCATGCTGTCTGTTTTCGCAGGATCAGATATTTGAACGCCGGGTTATTTATCACCCGGTCACCATCAGTGGAACTGTATTCGGTTTTTCCATCGGGCAAGTGAATGATCCCGGGTGCAGCACTGTCTCCCATCAATGGCATTGCTATTCCAGGTTCACCAATAACTACTTGAAGATTGTCCGTGTTTCTGGAGGTGAAACCGAACTCAAGCGGCTTGTCTTCATCACTCATCCAGTATTTACTTCTTACATCAACGCTATTGGAAGGAGTTGTGTAGTGCCTGGTGAAAATATAGGGTGATCGGTTCCAGTTGCTGTTGTTTCTGGCTACTGATGGATTGGCTGCATCGGTGGGTGTTTGGGTGAACGTGTAGTCGTTGATCTCCTGCCATTTGCCTTTTGTCTGGGTTCGAAAACCGATTTTCAACATTCCGCTGAGCGAGTCTCCCCATATGGATGCCATCAGTCTACCTTGTTTATCTGATCCTGCATCATCAAATATTAGATATGTCTTGCCTGCGATCCGATTTCTGAATGAGTAGTACCCTTTAGTTCCGGGAATGTGAGATGCGACAAGACCTTTCATGATCCGACGTGCAAGTTCAATACGCACAACTGAAGAGTATTCATCCTCCCAGGTGATACCCTCTAGCAGCCGGGCATTGTCGTCCGGAAACTGCAGGTTCCAAGAATCTGATGTAGGAGAGTCGAAACCCAGGTGAGTATAGCTGACCAGATTACTCCGCACATCCAGCAGGTTTTGACAGTAATTCATCCCCAGGTAATTGAGTTCTAACAGATCATACGGTCTCAACAAATGCCGCAAGCTGTCATCCGGACCCAAAGGAGGCTGCCCTCCGAATGCAGCGAAAGTATTTATAGAAGCAATTAATAAGCAGCTTGCTACAAGTGTCCCGAATCCAGTTCTGAAAAACGCACCCACCCAACACCTCCAAACAATCACTGCCATATTATACACCGTGAGCGGTAATTTACGTTTGTGTGCTATTGAAATCTTCTTGTAGAGGGAAACAGCAAATGTTTGTAGAACATTCAACCAATAAGTCTTGAGGTTACATTATGCTGATTGATTCACATGTTCACATGCCGGCTGTTCACTGGCCGGATGATCCCCGGAATTTCTTGAGTGTAGATGATGCTGTTGAATATTTGCGGAATACCGGGACTGATGCTGCGATATTTAATACCTGGCAGGGTGTTCTAGCGAGGAATGCTGAGGATATCGATAAAGCCAACGCTGATGCATTGGAGCTTACTGCAGAATACGATGGTTATTTGTATCCCGGACTGACAATAAATCCTGTTTATCCTGAGCTGTCAAAAGAATGGTTGATCCGCTACAGAGAAATGGGATATAAATGGGTTGGGGAGCTGGTTTTCTATTTCATGGATTATAGATACACAGACCAGGCATTTCTTGACCTGTGTGCTGAGTGCGATAAACATGGGCACATATTGCAGCTGCATACCAGTGAAGACATTTTGGAGGTTGCAAAGACATTTCCTGAGTTGCCTATTGTTTGCTCACATATCGATATAGAGCTGCTGCCGAGGTTAGCTGAGTATGAAAATATAAGTCTTGATATCAGCGGCAGTGCAGGTGGGCTTCATATTGGTGCGTTAGAAAAGGCTTTCAAGATATTGGGAGCAGACAGGCTTTTATATGGGACAGATTATAGCAGTTATGAACCGAGAGCTTTCCAGGCGAGGCTGAATATAAGTGTCCTTGATGAAACTGATAGACAGAAAATCCAATGGCAGAATGTAAAGATACTTCTGGAGAAAGCTGGGTCCAAACCAATATCTGTATTGAAATGACGAGTGTTGCGATCATTAATTCTATATTTTGAGAAAGGTGCAATAATGAAAATCAAGAGTGCAAAAGCTGAATGGTTCGGTGATTTCAGGACGGGTGAGGGAATAATAACTTCCGGTGATTTTGAGGCAGGTTACAACTTTGCTTCGGTAGTCGGAGAGGCTCCAGGTACAAGTCCGACTCAGGTCCTTGGTGCTGCATTGGCAGGCTGTTACAGTGGAGCGTTGACAGCAGCGCTGGCTAAAGATAAGTTTTCTCCTAAACATGTGTTTACCAATGCGGATGTTCACCTGGAGCCAACCGGCGCTGGTTTTAAAGTTGCCAGAATACACCTGGATGCTGTTGCTGAGGTTGCTGATATAGAAGAAGCTTTATTCCAGGAATATGCTGAACGTGTGAAACAGACATGCCCGGTCTCTGAGGCGCTTGCTGCAATTGAGATCACACTGGATGCAAGGCTTGTATAGACTGCTTGCAATAATCTGAGGACAATTCCTATGCACAATAAATCACCATTCTACAAGCGCGCAGCAATGGTCCTGTGTTTGTTGCTTATACTGTTAACTCTGGCCTACGTTTTTCGCATTCCTGTTTTTATGAGGGTCTTAACTCGCATAAGGGGTAAACAGACACTTGAACAGCGACTGGAAACATACGGTCCAGCAGCTCGAAGCAGGCTTAAAACAGTCTTTGGAGCAAGTGGTATCTCGTATCCACCTGAGAAGCTGGTGTTTGTAGGGCTTAAGCAGGAAAAAACACTGCAGGTTTATGCTTTAAACGGAGAGGGTTTTAATTATGTGATGTCCTATCCTATTCTAGCTGCCAGTGGAACAATCGGTCCAAAACTGCGTGAGGGTGACCGACAGGTTCCGGAAGGTGTTTACCGGATTACTTATCTGAATCCAAACAGCTTATATCATTTAGCGCTTCGAGTTGGTTATCCAAATGATTTTGATCAAGAAAAGGGTAGAATTGACGGACGTGTTGAATTGGGTCAGGATATTATGATCCATGGTTCCAATTGTTCAATAGGCTGTTTGGCTATGGGTGATCAAGCATCAGAAGATCTTTTCGTCCTGGCTGCGGATACCGGGATAACTAATATCCAGGTTATTCTAAGTCCAGTGGATTTTCGAAAGACTGATGTGGACAGGGCAGGATTGTCGCTTCCAGTTTGGATAGATGAGCTTTACACAGATATAAAGGATAGATTAAAAGGTTTGCCTGCACCAATGGGCAACTGAAGGAATCACATTATGCTGTCACCACTTCATATCTGTCTTGATGAACCATACTTATTAATTGATGGGGAATGGATGGTTGGGTCTGCGGGTATTAGCTTTCGGGTTCATCCTCCACGGTGTGAAGGTATAGTGCTGGCTCCTGAACGTGAGTGGGAAGCGTATCGTGTTTCTCCTATTTGTGTGATTGAGCACGATGGTTTATTCAAGATGTGGTATTCTGCCATAGCATGTCATCCTGGTGTTGATTACGATTTGGTTTGTCCGAGATGCCAATCACTAAATCCTGGTGTCAAGGTTGTTTGTGTTGATTGCGGTTGGCCGTTAGTCGATATAGATTATTTACAGAATGAGATGTTTGGAACTTGTTATGCGGAGTCATCGGACGGCATCCACTGGGAACGTCCGGATCTTGGACTGGTCGATTTTCGAGGTAACAGGAGAAATAATCTTATAAAAGGGCCCTGTGGTGTGCCTGCGATCAATCCTAAAGGTTTTTCTGATGAACGATTTATGGGCATTGTCGAATACCAGGGCAATCTGTTTGTGTCAGTCTCTTCGGATGGACTGTGTTGGACACGTAAATCTGAGCCATGTCTACCGTTTTGTGCGGATACTACTAATCAGATTATTTATAATCCGGATACGGACAAATATGTCGCTCTTCTGAGAGGTTTTCCTGGTAGAAGAACGACGGTTTGGTGTGAGTTCGACAATCTTGACCAGACCCCCTGGCCATTTGTTGAAAATGGGAATGTCAGGGATGAAACAGGAACACGTTATATCACCGATGAACTTGAAACCGTGCTGGATATCGATGATGAGGATCCTGCGCTTCCAGGATTGGATATAAACCACATCAGCGCCCATCGCTATGGAACCAATACCTGGTTTGGTTTTCCTGCACTCTTCCGAAAATACCCGCCAGCAGGTCTGGATAGAGACGGGAGAGAAGTCAGCCGTTATTTTACGCAAGGCAATGACGGCACATGGGAAACCCAACTTGCTGTCAGTCGTGATGGACATCACTGGACCCGCCCGGACCGTACTGCTTATCTTTCTCCAGGTATCTTTGGCGGTGTTGATGGTGGTATTAACAGCATTGGTATTGGGATGATCCATCGAGATAACAGTGTCTACCAATACGGATTTGGTCAACACCAGACCCACGGAGTGTTCTCACCCGGTGAAATGCAGCGGACAGGCTCCGTCTTCAGGTATGTTCAGGAGAAAGACCGCTTTATCGCAGCTACTTCTGATCACAAAGGTGGCGGATTTCAAACCCATCCATTCAAGATGCCTGGTGGAGAACTTGCAATGAATATCGACTGCGGTGGATTAGGAGAGGGTAGTGTGGAAATCCAGGACGCAGATGGAACCCCCCTGAAAGGTTTTACTCACTCAGAGTGTGATCGTGTTGACTTGAATCAGCTCGTGCATGTTATGTCCTGGCGAACGAAGAGTGATCTGTCGCACTTAGCCGATCAGTTTATTCGTCTGGACATTCGTATGCAATCTGCCAAACTGTACGCTATATGTTTCTCAAGTATATAAAGATTCAATTGACCACAGACTCCCCTGATGCTAGAATCTCTTCATATGTATTGCGTAAAAGTCTCCGTATATAAGATTCCAAATCAGAAAGCAGGTCTAGGAGCTTGAATCAGACTTTAACATCCGTCTCCAACGCTGGATATATCAAACGCTGCTGGTATTTTATGTGCTTCAGCATTCTGTTTGCGATTATTCCCATTGCCACATTGGGTATTCAACTACCACTCTATTTGGCGAAAAATGGTGTCACTAAATACGTGATTACTGTTGATACAAGGGCATCTGTTCCTGAACGGCATGCGGCTGAAGAACTGGCTGCATTATTAAAGCAGGCAACAGGTGCAGATTTTCCGATTTGCACACCTGCAGAGGCAGGGAAGAGACCGCAGCTTGCAGTTGGTTTCGGAGCTGCAAGAGCGATTGCTCCGGATCTCTCTTTTAGTAGCCTGGGTGCAGATGGAATAATAATCAAATGTGCATCTCCCAATATCATTCTGACAGGTGGGCTGGGAGCGCCGCGGGGAACTCTGTATGCTGTCTATACATTCCTGGAAGACTACGTCGGTTTTCGGTGGTGGACAAGTAGCGAGACCACTGTTCCAAAGAAACCTACACTCAAGGTAAAGGATCTGAATATACGTTATGTCCCAGCACTTGAGAGGCGCGAATCATACTATGTGGAAGCATTCGAAAAAGACTTTGCTGTGCGTTCCAAGAACAATGGATATTATGGGACAGATGATGCCCGTGGTGGAAACATGGCCTATGCAGGGCCTGGCTGCCACACATTCTTTGTCCTGGTGCCACCTGCGAAATACTTTGATACACATCCTGAATGGTATTCTGAAATCAATGGAGTGCGAACTGCAAGTGGTACCCAGCTATGCCTGACGAACCCTGAGCTTCTGGCATTTGTGATAACACAAGTCAAGCAATGGTTGAGAGACAATCCCAAAGCAGCATATATATCTCTGACCCAGAATGACTGTGCTGGTTATTGTACATGTGCAAAATGTAAAGCCGTGGACGAAGCAGAGGGCGGCCAGTCCGGCACAATGATCCGGTTTGTCAATGCTGTAGCTGAGGCAATTGAACCAGAGTTCCCGAATATAGCTGTTGATACTTTTGCATACCAATACACCCGGAAAGCGCCGAAGATTACCAAGCCAAGAAAGAATGTTGTAGTTCGCCTCTGCAGTATTGAATGTAACTTTGCAAAACCTCTGGATGATAAGAGCAATATGTCTTTCCGAAAAGACATCGCTGACTGGTCGAAACTTACGGACAGGCTGTATATCTGGGACTATGTAACCAACTTTGCTCATTATTTGCAGGCTCATCCGAATCTGCGTGTAATAGGTCCGAATGTTCGGTTTTATGTTAAGAATCACGTCAAGGGCTTGTTTGAGCAAGGGGATTATCAGAGCGCAGGGAGTGAATTCGGAGCACTTCGGAGTTGGATGCTCGGGAAGCTCCTTTGGAATCCAAAATCAAATGACAAGGCACTCCTCAAAGAATTCTTGAGCGGCTATTACGGTCCAGCTGCACCTTACATAAATCGCTACATAAATCTGATCCACGATACCCAGGCCAAATCGAATTTCTACATGAGCATTGGAGCGCAACCAAACGCACCATATGTAGCCCCAGCTATTCTGGACAAATCAGCGAAAATCTTCGAGCAGGCGTTGTCAGCAGTCGTTGATAATCCAGAGTATCTGCGACGTGTTGAGATAGCAGAAATGTCTGTTATGTATTCTCGCATCAGCCAGATACAGGCCCAATATTTCAAAGACGGCAAACTTGATGACCTTCAGGAATTGGACCGTATACTTGAGAAGTTTATCAGGATAGCTCAGCGTGAGAATATTACTATGATATCCGAGGGAGCTCAATTACTGGACTGGGCCAAACGGATGAGGCGGATGGTGTCCGACAACGGTGCTTCTCAGACCGTTCAAACGGTTAGTTCTGCAAAAGGCGATATCACCGTGGTGCGCCTGGCAACCTCATGGCTTTTTGCTCCTGACCCAAAAGAAGCAGGGATAAATGAGGAATGGTTTGGCACCAGCTTTGATGATACCAAGTGGAGTAAAAACCGGACTGATTATGACTGTGGCTGGGAAAAGCAGGGCTACCCGGGATATACAGGATTTGGCTGGTACCGGCAGAAGTTCAATCTTCCCGCTGACATCAAGCAGAAGCATGTTTATGTTCATTTTGAAGCCATTGATGAAGAGGGGTGGATTTATTTGAATGGCGGATCTAAACCTGCCTTCGAGCATACATGCATCACCACAAAACTTGCGCCGGACCATATCTGGATAACTCCATTTATGTTTGAAGCGACAGGTAGCTTGAAACATGGTGAATCGAATTTGCTATCTGTGCGGGTCTACAATGAAGCACAGATGGGTGGTATATGGCGACCTGTTTATATAATCGCCAGCGATTCAGAACTGACATTGGAAGAAGCCCAGGGTGTTGTTAAGCAGATGCTGGGATAAGTTTAGCTGATCGATTTTGTTACTGCGTTCAGAATGATAGTTGGGGGTAGTATGATGCGCAAAAGTCAGTGGTTTTGGACAATAGCAGCATTAGTTATCGGAGTATGTTTGTGTGGTAAAGCAAATGCTTCGCTGATAGTGAATCCCAATTCTAATACACTGTGGGTTGAAGAGTTCAATACTTTGGAACTTAACGACGACCGGACTTCCGGCTGGGGCAATTCAGACCCGGATCAGGTGAGTGTTGAACCAGTCGTAGGAAAGGCACGTCTTCGCGAGATTGCTCAGCAATCCTGGGGATCATTGGAACGCTATATACCATCCGATTGTCGACCTACCAGCAATTACAGATACCTCCAAATCCGCGTGGCAGCAATAGAAAACATAAAAAACGGTCTTTTGCTAGGCAATGCCAGTACTGGTGGATTGGGTATGGGTAAGATGTTTGTCGGAGTGACGACTGTGGACCTGTCTGCTCAGCCTTTCTATGGCAGTCAAGGTAATTGGGCGCTTTCTCTGACTATGATCGGTCAACAAGGAACTGAGCCTGGCGGTTGGTTGGACGTGGATTGGATAAAATGCGTAAAATTACCAGTTAGCGGATTGACAATGGAATTGCTTGAGAAAGATGAACCGAACCGCACAGCTGAGGTGGGTGAAACCATCATCCTGCGTTATTTTGCAGGTGAAAAATCCCTTGAGAAACCTATTGATGTACGCTTCTTCTTTGCTTCCAAAATGCTGCCTTATAGTTTTGATGGGGAAGAATCTGTATTATTGCGGGATGATGGCAGGAACGGTGATGAGAAGGCCGGAGATCGCATATATTCGAAGGCGATTTCTATCAAGTCTGACACTATTAGCTTGGAATCGCTCAAGACATCGACGGATGGATTAAATGCGCTGCTCGCTTCAGCGGTTGTTGGTGCGGAGTCTGTTCATACATATGCCCCTTTCTATTTCGATATTAAAACGGAACGAAAGCTTGATATCCTCGATAGTTATGGAGCAACGCCTTTGACAGTGCAAAACCGTCTGAGGTGGATGCGGGAAACCAAGGGTGAGAACTTGGCTCTGGGTAAACGAGTAAGATATTCGCTGACACCTGACTATGGATTGACCACAGATGCCAAAGATACTGAACAACTTACTGATGGTAAATTATCGACTCATGGGGATGATAAGATTTGGTTCGACAGTGAGGCAGTCGGCTGGTATGAAAGTGCGCGTCCAACACAAGGATTAAATATTCTTCTAGATCTTGGTTCTGTCCAACCTGTGGGCAAGGTAGTTGCACGTTTCCTCAGTGGTGGTGAGCAGGGGAGTTTACTTGCTCCAAGCGAGATAACAGTCGTTGCCAGCGAGGACGGGAAACAGTTTTATAAAGTGGCGTCTCTGATTAAGTTGATGCCGGCTGAACGTGACAGAGCAAATCAACCTGGCAACTACTATATAGCTGAGGATGGCACAGCTTATGTGTATCCATTTGCATTCCCGCTAAAAATGAATGCGAGGTACATAGGATTAGCTGTAAAAGGAGCCACAGACTCAGTCTTTTGTGATGAAATAGCCGTTCTAAAGGGGAGCTTTCCATCGAGTGCTGCGAGCAGATTCATAGCGGATCGGCGTGTTACTTTCGTTACTGAAGGAATTATCTTTGGTCCGATGAAACCCAAACTTGCCATTGCCACCAATATAAATGTACCCAACTTCTTCCGCACACTTGATTGTCGACCCGCTGAGGCTCGTTCTAAAGAGGCAATGTGTGTGATTGAGTTGCCAGCGCAGGTAAAGTTCCTTGCCAGCGATGCTTCAAAGGGTATTAAGAGCGAAGACTTTGAGGCTGATGGACTAAAGTGGAAGCGCTGGTCGTTCACAATGCCCTCAAATAGTACTTTGTGGCAAATGCCTTTCTATCTTTCTATTGCTGGTAAACTTCCGAAGAATCCCAAAGCAGTTTTTTATGCACGCTGCGAAGGCTTCGAGCCAAACCGTGTAACTGTTCCGTTGATCCCTATTAAGATTCCGAAAGTTCCCCGACTTAACGGTATGCATGTGAGCCTGGCCTGGATGGGCGAAGGCAATGCTCTTGACTGGCCTGGTTTCTTTGATGCCTGGGAGCAGATGGGTTTCAATGCTGTAAGCACATTCCCACGCTATTGGTATGGGACGATCAAACCCGATGTTGCTGCGTGGCTGGCAGAAGCGCGTAAGCGTGGTTTCAATGTTGTATATAACGAATCGCCATTCCATGAGATGGGTTGGATCCACCGAACCGAGACGGAAATGAACAGCCAGCTTGCCGGTGGTCCTTCACAGAATCCATGTCCATCTTATAGAGGTCGCTTTTACCAGGAAGAAATCAAGCGTGTCGGTGACTGCTATGAAATGTGTGCCGGTGATTATGTGTTCTACGATATAGAATACTGGTATAACGGTGCACGGGAAGCCGGGTTATGTTCGCGGTGTCTTGAGTGGCAGGCTAAAAGTGGCAAGAGTATGGACGAATGCCTGGTAGATATGGGCGCTCAGATGAAGTCGGATATGTTCAATGAAATCCAGGCGCGCAGTAAGAAACTCGGTCGAAAAATGCCGATTATTGGTATGTATGATCTCAATGCATCCGATCCGGTTTATGAGTCTGTTGACGATTTCCGCCTTGAATATCCAAATCTAGTCCAGCTCAGTCAGCCAAGTCTCTACTGTATGAATAGAATCCAATATGCACATGATACCGTCCGTGCAGATTTCGAAGCTCTCAAAGGTAAAAAGGGAGTAATCTTACCCTGGCTGACTGCAGGCACATACGGCGAAGCGGATTCTGCTGCTATTGAAGCCCTGATCCTTGAGTGTTTTATGAATGGTGCAACGGGGATTACATACTTCTGTTTTACTGATTTTGACACAGCACTGGATTATCAAGCTCATGCTCTGGCCCTGGCTGCCATCGCACCGTATCAGAAACTGCTCTTGAATGGCACTTCTTACAAGGTGAAAGTTGATGCACCGGGAGTGCTGGCTTCAGGTTGGTGGAATGGCCGTGATGAAATGCTGTTGTTGCTTGGAAATTACGACAATTCCCTCCCGGCATCGGTCAAGGTCAAGTTACCATTTGGCAAAGTCATGACTGTCAAGAATGTATTGAATGGTAAGATGCTGCCTGTTGGTAAAATGTTGAATGTGAAAATCCCGGCTAAAGGCTTTGGGTTTTATTATATTCAAGGCGCAGCAGTGAAGTAACAAATTTGTCATTCTGAGGAACGAAGAATCTGCTTTTTGTAAGAATAAATTGGCAATCAGAACAGCAGATTCTTCACTGCGTTCAGAATGACAGAATAAGCAGATTCTTTGTTACACTCAGAATGACAATTTTTATATACAGAGACAACCTGTTCCTGCGCAGGGCCTTTCCATACGCTGCCACCAAATGTGGTTACGTATATAGTTTCAGGGTCTGCGGGATCGAATGTTACGCGCTGAGCATTGCCGAAGGGCAATCCTGACATTGCTGACCAGGTGGTGCCATTGTCTTTGCTGAGCCAGAGTCCAGCATCAGGAGCACCTTCAGTGAGTGTTGCATATATCCAGCCTGGATGCTTGGGATGCAGATATGCACCGAAGTGTTCAGGACCTTTTTTTAGTATACACTTCCAGGTAGCACCACCGTCTGTTGTCCGCCATAGGCCTCCCTGTTTATCATCACGAGCACCTGCTGCGCCGATGTATATTATTTTGCTGTTGCCTGGATCTACAGTGAAATCTTTCGGCCAGAGCAGAGGTTGAGATTCATTCACTATCGTCCAGTGGTCTCCACCATCTGTTGAGCGGAATAGCCCGACGCCTTCTTTGGTGAATGCACCGTCTTGGCGAAGCGCGGTTACCAATGCGAATAGAGTGCCGTCTTTGTGGAGAGCAACCCGACATACGCGAAGGTTCCCCGGAGCACCCAGTCCGTCGTTTTTTGCTAGCCAAGTTTTGCCATCATCTATTGATTTAAATACACCCTTGCCAAATTGTCCTGCATATAGTGTGCGATTGCCTTTGGGACTTCGAGGGTCAATTACTACAGAGGTGGTTGCAGTGACCGGAAGTCCCTGATTGCTTGGAGTCCATGTTGATGCGAAGTCGGTGCTGACGCAGACACCACCGGGACCGTTATTGTTGTGCCTGCCTGATATTATGTTGTCGTTTGGAATATCATGGACATTGGAAAATGCTCCCCAGACTTTTCCCGGAATCTCGGGATCAAAAGCTAATTCGTAACAAGTGTTTCTCCATGGTGCACGACCTTTCAAGGCCCACCATTCCCATGTTTTTCCACTGTCTTCTGAGCGTGCAAAACCTATGTCAGTGTAACAAATATAGTGGTTCTTTTGTTCGAATGGATCTATGTAGTAGTTCCAGGTGGTTGTTACTACCAGACCATTGCAAATCCAATGTCGTGGTTTGTTGGGGATCTCAGGAGCCTGTTGAGTGTAAGCAAGCTGCCAGGAATTTCCACCATCGACTGTTGTGTAAGCGTGTCCATTGTCTACGGTTAATAAAATATCTGGATTGGTATTGCAGATTGCTATCCTGGGGATATCTTGATAATATTGACCATCGTTGAATACCACATAGTCTTGCTCCACGTTGATAGGCTTCCACCGGGGATCAGCTTGAAAAGTTGAACGCCAGGTAGATCCTGTATCATCTGAACGATAAACGCTGGCATTATGGGGTGGGGGTATTCCAGTATTGGTATTGAATGCATATACGGTTTTTGGTTTGGCATTGGAAGTTACTATATGTTGATATTGTGCGATAGTTCCCATCGACCACTCATCAAACGGTTTTGTTTCCAGATTCAGTCCTTGACCATTTATTGTTTTCCAAGTGTTTCCGTGATCCAAAGAACAATATATCCCACCGGTAAATTTGCCATCTACTTCTTTGCTGGGTATCGTTACATACAGGATACATCCGTCTTTTGAGTTCGACCCTCCGGAGAAATCGAGGATTGCACCCGCAGGCAGACCGCTTGTCTTACGCTCCCAGGTCTTTGCATCGTCATTGGAGATCCACACTCCCTCGGTAGTTCCAGCGAAGCAGATGCCTGGTTTCGTTTGATCAAAATGGAATGCCAGCACTTCACCTGTGGGGCCATTACTCCGTTCCCATGTTGTTCCTGCATCTTCCGAACGCCATATACCTCCACCAGCGCCAACCAGCATTTGTTGAGGTGAAGATGGATTAATGGCAATCTCACCCATAAGGTCACCCGGCAGGTTACCAATAGCTTTCCATGTGACACCAGCATCCTTGCTGATTGCAAGGCCTGACCAGGCGTTAGCTGCATAAATGACTTTAGGATCAATTGGATGGAATGCAGGACGGCAGCGGGTATTGGTCCGCAGTTGTGAATAGTGGATCATCTGCCAATTACGACCACCGTCAGATGAAATATATGCAGCCCCCATATCGCAGTTTATCAACATGAGCTTGGGGTTAACTGGACTGATACCGGGAGAAAACATCCCTCCGCCACCCGATAAGCCAACTGGTTCCCATTTAATGGCTGCGCTTTGAGCTGCTGTGGCTATCATCAGGAAAGCTGTGACTGAGAATATCGCGAGTAATGTTATGCGCTGTGTGTGTTGCATGTCATACTCCTGATTCATATTCATGTATTTAGTTTTGATTGGTTTATAGTATCTCATATATCCAATATATGCCAAGTAAATAATATAGAGTGCGTAATTGAAGAACCGTTCACTTCATATTCATTAGAGGATGTTAGGGGCTCTGTGGTTAACAATTCAATATGGTAAATAACCAATTATAGTTATTATCCTGCAGTAAAGATTGGAGAAACAGATATGCATGATTGGGAAAATCCCGAACTAACGAATCGCAACCGTCTTCCTGGGAGGACGTATACATTTCCATATCCGGATGAAGCATCGGCTAAAAGTTTTCAGAGAGGTGTATCCCCCTGGTTTATGTTGTTAAACGGGACCTGGGAGTTCGAGTATTCTTCATCTCCATTAATCCCACCAAGTGAACCATATGCTTCTTTGTTTGGTCTTCAGGATTCCTCTATGGATTCTGAATCTTCATGTGATTGCACATGCGGCACAGGTGAAGAAAACTGGAATGAGATTACAGTGCCGTCCTGCTGGCAGATGGAAGGATTTGGATATCCTCACTATACAAACGTAAACTACCCATTTCCTGTCGATCCTCCAAGAGTCCCCACAGAGAACCCAACCGGGTCATATGTGCGCGAGTTTGAGATTCCGGCTAATTGGGATGGCAAACGTATTCATCTGAGATTTGAGGGAGTCGATTCTGCATTTCATGTCTGGGTCAATGGCAAGGCAGTCGGCTTCAGCAAGGGCAGCAGGATTCCATCTGAGTTCGACATTACTTCCTACCTCAGAGAAGGCCAGAATGATCTCGCAGTCCGTGTATATCAGTGGTCCGATGGCAGTTACTGTGAAGATCAGGATATGTGGTGGTTGAGCGGGATATTCCGTGATGTATATTTGCTCGCACTGCCGGAGACGCATATTTGGGATGCTTGTGTTGAGGTTGAACTCGACGGAGCTTATACTAATGCAGCCCTGGATATAAATGCTCAGGTGCATGGTCCTATTGATGGATATGCTCTGGAAGCTCATCTGGTCGATAAGAACGACAAGCCTGTGGCGGAGGCATTCTGCAAGGTGACATCAGATTCTGTCAGGATCAGTATTCCTGTGACAAATCCCCAGAAATGGACTGCTGAAACACCCTATCTTTATAAACTGCTGCTGAGCTTGTTTAATCCTATGGGTGAAGTCACAGAAGTTGTACCGATAAATGTTGGATTCAGACAGGTTGAGATGAAGAATGGTAACCTTCTGGTCAACGGAGTAGCCATCAAGTTCAAAGGCACCAACCGCCACGAACATCATCCAGACCTGGGCAGAGCGCTTCCGATTGAAACTATGGTGCAGGATATCCTGCTGATGAAGCGCCACAATATCAATGCTGTCCGAACTTCCCATTATTGTGATGATCCCCGATGGTATGACCTTTGTGATTACTATGGGATTTACTTGATTGATGAATGCGATTTGGAAACTCACGGTTTTGGTTCGCAAAAAGACTGGGGTGGAAATCCTGCCAACGATCCGACATGGGAGAATGCTTGTGTTGACCGTATGGACCGGATGATACGCAGGGATAGAAATCACCCATCAGTTATTATGTGGTCACTCGGCAACGAATCCAGCTTTGGCTGCAATCACATTGCAATGGCAAATCATGCACGCAGTCTCAATCCTACCAGGCCTCTGCACTACGAAGGTGATCAGAAGATGGAGGTGGCAGACGTCTTCAGTCAGATGTATACCCACGTAGATAATGTTGTTAAAATCGGCAAAGGCGAACCGGTGGCTTATTGGGATGGTCAATTGGCTCCTGAAAGCTTCGCCGGTGCTCCATTTATCCTGTGCGAATATGCGCATGCTATGGGCAACGGACCTGGTGGTTTAAAAGAATACTGGGATGCCATATACGAGTACGATCGTCTGCAGGGAGCGTTTGTCTGGGAATGGCTGGACCATGGTATTCGGCAGTTAACTGAAGATGGCACTGAATACTTTGCATATGGTGGGGATTTCGGTGATCTACCAACCGACGGCAACTTTGTGTGTGATGGATTATTGATGCCGGACAGAACACCTACACCTGGCCTAATTGAGCTTAAGAAAGTCATTGAACCAGTCAAAGTGGATGCTCTGGACTTACTTGCTGGCTCATTTAAAATAACTAATCGTTATGATTTCTGCAGTCTGGAGCACCTGGCTCTATCATGGTCAGTGACTATAGATGGAACTGAAGTCGAGTCCGGAGTTACGCTTGTCCCACAGATTTCTGGTCGCGCATCGACTGATATCAATATCCCGTATAATTATCCCTACGGTAAGCGCGGTGAGTGCTATGTGACCCTGTCATTTAGGCTGGCTTTCAATCAGACATGGGCAGTTGCAGGTCACGAAGTTGCCTGGTCACAGTTCAAGTTGCCGGTGGAAACGAAGCTTGCGGTTATATCTGCTGACGATATGCCTGAGCTTGAGGTTGTTGATGTCGACAGTTACATCACGGTTTCCGGAGCCGATTTCCATTTCTGTTTCGATAAAATCCGCGCATTTATCAGTGATTGGGTCAGCGGCGGTCAGTCTCTGATTGAGCCGGAGATCGATGCAGAATATGGTCCTGCCGTTCCCAGGCTCAATTTCTGGAGGGCAACCACCGACAATGATCGTTCGTGGGACAATGCTAAGCCTTGGAGAGAAGCAGGACTCGAGCATCTACAGCACAGGACAGATAATGTCGAAGTTGTGCAGTTGAGTGCTTCGGTTGTGCGAATTACAGCGGATGTCCGCATAGCTCCACCGATCTTTGCGCGATCCTTTGCTTGTCGTTACGTCTATACAATATATGGCAATGGTGATGTGCTGCTCGAAGTAAACGGAGTTCCTAAAGGTGACTGGTGTCCGACCCTACCCAGGATCGGCTTGCAGTTGAGTCTACCTGGTGATCTGGATAATGTTTCATGGTTTGGCAAAGGGCCTGGTGAGAGCTATGTAGACAGCAAGCAGGCTGGCAGGTTTGGATCATATAGAGCTGATCTAGATGATCTCTATACGCCTTATGTGTTCCCGCAGGAAAATGGTAACCGCAGCGAAGTCAGTTGGGTTACATTTACTAACCAGCAGGGCAATGGACTGATGGTCATTGGGCAGCCTGAGATCAATTTTAGCGCGCATTGGTTCACTACAGATGATTTCGAGAAAGCCAAACACACACACGAACTTGAACCCAGAGACTATCTGACGGTCAATCTGGACTATAAACAGAACGGACTCGGAACTGCGAGTTGCGGTCCTGGCCCATGGGAACAGTATCTTCTGAAGACTGAAGAATTCACTTTCAGTATGCTGCTGCGCCCAATAAGCACGGCTGCTATATCTGAGTCAGAATCAAGCAAAATAGCACCTGAAGTAGTTTAGTCACATCGTAGTGATAAGTCATGTAATGGGATTTTGGTTTGCAATGTGCAGAACCGAAATCCCATTACAATGGCAAATACCAATCTTAAGGAGTGTACTATGAAGTATCCATTCTCTCGACTATTTACCTTTCGCACTTATTTATGGTTGTTTGCATGCTTTCTGAGTGTAGTCCTAAGTGTTCCAAGCATAGCTGCTGATTTATTGTCTTATGTCGCACAACCAGACAGTACGTTTGCCTGGCAAAAGGTGGAGGAGACTACAAATCCACTTGGGACAAGGGTTGTCTTCAGTATGACAAGTCAGACCTGGCAGGGGATCGCATGGAAGCACAAATTGGAATTGTTAATCCCACCATCCTGTGAATTTCCTGATACAGCGTTGATGATAGTAGCTGGCGGTAACGGTGGTGGAGGAGAGTCGCAATTCCTTATGTTGGTAGCTTCTATGACCAAATGTCCTGTTGCTATCTTGCACAATATTCCCAACCAGCCCTTATATAACAATCTGCGTGAGGACTCTTTGATAGCCTATACATTTGCCAAGGCTCTTGAGACTAACGATATGACGTGGCCGTTACTATTACCAATGACTAAGAGTTCCGTTCGCGCAATGGACATATTGCAGGCCTATTCCAAGGCTTCATTGAAATCTGAAATCACTAAGTTCGTCGTTGGAGGAGCTTCCAAACGTGGTTGGACTACATGGCTGACTGCAGCCGCTGATCCTGCAAGAGTCAAAGGTATCATTCCAATGGTATATGATAACTTGAATCTTTTGAGTCAGATGGACCTTCAGCTTTCAGCATATGGGAAATATAGTGATGAGATTTCCGAGTATACCGATATTCACCTGCAGGCACAGCTTAAGACACCTGAAGGTAAGATACTTGCTAAAGTTGTAGATCCCTGGTCTTATATCAAACGAATAACGATGCCCAAGTTGATTATCAATGGCGCCAATGATCCCTATTGGAACATATCCTCTATGAATATCTATTGGAAGGATCTCATTGGTAACAAGTCTGTGCTGTATGTTCCGAATGCCGGTCACGATCTGGGAATGGGGAACATGGAGATTCAGAATGTGATAACAATAGCTGCTCCCATGACAGCGTTTATACGCTCGGTGGCAAAGGGCGAGTCACTTGTCCCAATGAACTGGAAGTATGGCTGTAAGTCGAACCTCTGCTGGCTGAATATTAAAACAGCTACTAGAAATACCGATGCAAAAATGTGGGTTGCAGTTTCCAATACCCGGGACTTTCGCAAGAGTACATGGAATCCGGTTGAACTAAAACCAGGAAAAACCGGTTTTGCCGGATCTGTCCCGCTTCCGACTAAAGGTTATCTAGCGATTTTCGGAGAGGTAATGTTCCCAGGTTCCCCAGCATATTCGTTGAGCACTCAAGTTGGAGTGTTTGATACTAAGGGTTCCATTAAATCGTAGATTGTTAACTGACATAATCCGTTCGTGCTGAGCTAGTCGAAGTACGAACGGATTACGCTTGCGTATTAATCAAATAATAAGATCAAAAAATGCTCTCGATTAAGAAGGGTGGTTTGGTTATGGGTGGTTTTGCACGAGGTTTGTATACATTATGGGTTGTTGTGCTAACTGTGATATGTGCTGTTGCGGGATCGTGCAATGATTCGGCAGCAATATTAAAGACTGGTTTTACCGGTGAAGACAGTAAAGTCATTAAAGCAGTCATACAGCAAATAAAGAGCGCCGGATATTCTGTATCGATTATCAGCTCAGATGACCTGTGCGATCCTGCAGTGTTGAATCCGAAGACACTCGATCTGCTTGTGATCCCCAATTCAGCCACTCTACCAATGAATGCCGTAACTTCCGTTCAAGGATTCTTGCGTGGTGGAGGGGATATAATTGCCCTCAATACACCGATGTGGCAGTTTCCTATTATCAAGATAGATGGTAAATGGACGACCAGAGAGAACTTCTCTCGTCAGCATGCCCAGGAATTGCCTAAGAACATCGTTGCCACTTTTGATCCACAGAAGCTTGATGAGTGGACCCGCACTACAGATAAAATGTCCAACCCGACGAAACTCGATGTGACGACCGGCCCGCAGAACTCCGGAGCTTTGCACGCTGTAATTCCAGTGTTAACAAGTTGGGACACTCTTGTTTCCCCTTCTTTAGACAATCCATTTGCAGGTGGGAAGACCCTCACTGTATTCTCAGCTAAAGGTGGAACTAACACCAATTCTCTGGCAATAGAGTGGAGCGAAAAGGATGGTTCCCGATGGATTGCCACTATTCCATTAACCCAGGAATGGAGACGGTATATCCTTGTTCCATCCGACTTTAAATACTGGACAAGCGTCCCTACACGTGGATTTCCTGGGGATATGTTGAAACCAGAAAATGCTGAAAAGATCAGTATTGGCCTTGCACAGACCCATACAGGTGGAGCAATTGGTGTGCAGGAATACTGGATAGGACCAATTGGTACCGAAATAGCCACTCCCGATATCGCCAATCTCTCAGGGATCAGTAACATACCTGCAATCGATACTCTAAGCCCTCCATATAAACTTTTCGATACTACAACTGCAGTCAAGCTAAATCCCCTTGCCAGTTCAATGACAACTTCATTAGCTAGCGTCAAAGTGTCTAAACTGTTGCGTTCTCCTCATCCTAGACCGGGAGGTGGCGGATTCGATAAGGGACGTGTGTGGAGATGGATCCCTCTGATGGAAGCTCGTTCCAAAGACGGCGTCTGGCGCGGAACACCGATTACTTGCACGGTCAATGCAGATGGGGATTACAAGAACGGTGTATGGCTGTCTGCCGGGATACCGGACAGCATAACAATGTTGAATCCCTCCGTCCTTAAGACAATTGGCAAAACTGCCGCTAGAATGCGGGACGGCCTGTTTATATTGGATGGTGGGAGCGCGTTCTATACCTACTTTGATGACCAGCAGATAAAACTTGGTATGAGGGTAGTTAATGTCGGAAAGACTACTCGATCAGGACTGGTTGCTCGTGTTACTCTTATTGATCCAAAGGCTGGGACAACACTGTTCTCTAAAGACTGGCCGCTATCTATTGCGCCGGGGCAAACAGTGTCTGTTTCAGATTCTATGACTCCTGATTCCTGGCCAGCAGATGGATTTAAGGTAAGGGCTGAACTACTGCTGGGCGGCAAGGTTATAGATCGGGTTGGACACGATGTAAATGTCTATCAACCAAAGAGTGTTAAGCACTATGTCACTGTAAAGAATGCCAACTTTATACTCGACGGCAAGCGATGGCGGGCTCATGGTGTTAACTATATGCCTTCTTCCGGGATAGGTATAGAGGATGGACCTTATTTTGAATATTGGATTGGAGCAAGATCATACGATCCTGAGGTGATAGAACGTGACCTGAGTCATCTGCAGGACATGGGTATCAATGCTGTTGCTATCTTTATGCACTACACATCCAATCAAGATATGAACCTGCTGGATATCCTTCGCCGGCTTGATAAGCGTGGGATGAAGGCCAACGTCTCTTTGAGGCCAGGGACACCATTCGATTTTGAATGGAATCACATAAGCGAAATGATCAAAACCTACAGGCTCTGGGACAACGATACTGTTTTTGCTTATGACCTGGCATGGGAGCCAAGTTTTGGCAGTCAACAGGAAAGAGTCAGATGGGATAAAGACTGGGAGAGTTGGGTTGCAGAGCGCTATGGCAGCGTCGCGAATGCTGAGAAAGACTGGGGTTATGCGATCCCGAGGGATGCTGCAGGAACAGTAACTAATCCAGGACCTGCACAGATAGACACAAATGGAGACTGGTTCAGGATGACTGCAGCTTATCGTCGGTTTCTGGATACTCTGCTATATAAGAAATATGGAGAAGCACGAAGGTTGGTCAGGACTCTCGATCCCAACCATCATGTAAGTTTCAGAATGTCAGAGGCAGGTAATCCTGACTACCGCTGGGATGGACGTATTGCTTATGACTTTCCATATCTGGCGTCTGCTGTAGATTTCCTGGCTCCTGAGGCTTATGGCAGAATAGGGGACTGGGAGAAGGTCAAACCTGGTTGGTTTGAGACAACATACGCTCGATGGGCAGCACCGAACAAACCATGTATATGGGCTGAGATGGGTGTGTCTACCTGGGACAATTCCCGAATGCAGAATACCCAATCGAAGTTGGACTTCCAGGAAATGTTCCACAAGGCTTTCTACAAGCTATTGATCTCTACCGGGACTGATGGAGTATTCTTCTGGTGGTATCCGGGTGGATTCCGGTATGGTGAGAACAGTGACTATGGAATAATTAATCCTGACGGCACCGACAAACCCGTCAGTAAGGTCATTCGGGATAATGCGAAGCTATTCATTGACGGACCGGACAAACCCAAGCCTGCGTTTATGATCGAGATAGACCGCGATACACACCCAGACGGTATAGCAGGACTTCATGATGAATTCAAGGGTATATTCTGGCAGAAGATATCGGAGGGCGTTGAACCGGGATTCAAAACAACAGGGACCGGCACTGACTCTGCGAATTGCCCTCTTATAGCTGTTGGCAATAACCCTTGCAGTGGCAGTAATCCTCCGAAATATCTGGATGCGGTTTTTGATACAGTTGAAATAAAGAACGCTTCTGGAAAATGGGTCAGTGTTGCTAAAGGATCGAAAATCGAGGTTGATTCAAATGCTCTTGTAGTTGCCAGGATAAATATTACGAACCTGGGAGAAGCTTACCTGCTTGCGAGTGTATCTGGAAATGCGACAGGTAAGGTGTTTATAACTTCCACTTTTGCAACAGGTCAAATGACTACTCCGTTGCAATCGGATCTATTGCATCAGAGTTCAACCGAGCTTAGTGATGTCCGGCTGACAAGCTCAGCATTTGGGGATCCAATAGATGTTGAAATATCATTCTTAGCTCTTGATAGGACACCATTTGGCGAGAAGTTTAAAATCACGTTGGTCCCGGCAGATTACTATATCAATGGCCCTGTGCAGGAATAGAGGATATGATTATGCGTGACATGCGCAATATTTCAACCGGTTTACCAATCCCCAGCGAGGGATATGCTGATCAACCTTATGTCGTCCAGACAGATGATGGTGCTTGGCTGTTAGCGGTGACTACAGGCAAAGGGCACGAGGGTGAAGGGGGCCAGCATGTGATCAGCATGCGCAGCACCGACAATGGGCAGACATGGACGGATATCATTGATGTTGAGCCTGCAGATGGCCCCGAGGCTTCATATGCAGTATTACTCAAAGTACCCTACGGCAGGATTTACTGTTTCTACGATCACAATACAGACAATGTGCGTGAGATTGTCATGGATGATGGTAGTGTTTGCACAAGGGTAGATTCACTTGGGCACTATGTCTATAAGTACTCAGATGACCATGGAAGAAGCTGGTCAACCCAAAGATATGAGGTGCCTGTGCGGGAGTTTGCATGTGACCGTGAAAACTCGTACGGTGGCTCACTAAGATTCTTCTGGAATGTCGGAAGACCGTTGCTTTTGAGCAATGAAGTCTTCTTAGTGTTGCACAAGATCGGTGTGATGTTTTTTGCCCAGTCTGAAGGTTGTTTCATGCGAAGCTCCAATATTCTGACAGAGCGTGATCCGGGGAAGATTACATTCGATACTCTTCCTGATGGAGATATCGGGCTCCGTGCGCCGGATGGTGGTCGTATAGCAGAAGAACAAAGTATTACAGTGCTCAAGGATGGATCGCTATGTTGCATATATCGCACTGAGGATGGTTGGTCTGCGGTGTCATATAGTAGAGATGGTGGGCATAATTGGACTAATCCTGCATATTTGACTTGTTCACCGGATGGAAGGAGAGTCAAGCATCCACGGGCAGCTAATTTCATCTGGCGGTGCTCCAACGGCAAGTTCCTTTACTGGTTTCATAATCATGGGGGGCCTTCCATCCAATCTGATCCATTCTGGAATTGCTGGAGTGATCGCAATCCGGTATGGCTTATGGCTGCAAGGGAAATCGAAAGCCCCAGTGGATTAATGCTGGAGTTTACGCAGCCGGAGATACTTTTATATGATGATGATCCATACACGGTTATAAGTTATCCGGACTTGATCGAAAATGATGGGCGATTCTGGGTCACCGAGACTCAGAAAGCAGTTGGTCGAGTGCACGAAATCCCTTCCGCACTGCTGGATGGTTTATTCTCTCAGTGGGATGCAGTCGGGATTACGCGAGATGGACTGCTGTTAGAGCAAGTTACACCTGGGAGTTCAACAGTTGCAATGCCCCGTTTACCTGATTTCAACATGCGTGATCCCAGCCGGATGGACATGGGTGGAATGGATCTACTCAGTGGTTTCACTATTGAAGTTGCGTTTACACTTGAAACATTATCTGCTGGTCAGATTATATTGGACAGCCGTAGGCACGATGGACAAGGTTTATGTTTAAGGACTACCGACAATGGCACTCTGGCGCTTGTTCTAAACGATGGCAGAAGCGAAGTCAGCTGGGATACTGATCCCGGAGTGTTGCAACCCGTTGAGAAATGCCATGTGACGTTTATAGTCGATGGTGGACCAAAGATCATCACGGTGATTGCTAATGGCGTCCTATGCGATGGTGGAGACACCCGCGAGTTTGGCTGGGGACGTTTCAGCCCACATCTCAAAAACGTCACCGGCAGTGAAACACTCCGCATCTCACAACAAATATCTCTGATCCGCATTTACAACCGCGCTTTGCGAACCAGTGAAGCAGTAGCTAACTACAAGGCATGGACAGAATCCTAGCTCGTAAGGGAGGCCCTCCGAGGCCTCCCGATTGTTTGAGTCTACTATTCTTCTATACTAAATCTACCCTCTCGAACCGCCTCGAATAATTTCCCTACCAATCCTTCCAGTATAGCTCCTGATGCCCAGGAGTGGGCGCAGAACCAGGTGCTGGCGGGGGTGCCGTTCGGGAAGCGTTCAAGGATAAGGGAGTCCGTATAGCAGAAGCGTTCGTTGATCATACCCTTTTTGCCCCAGCCGTAGTCCCCGTCATAATGCAGGTAGGTGGTCAGTGTCCAGCGGATTGTGTCGATTAGGCGTGATTTAAGGTATGGGTCTCCAGTGGCTTCCAGAGCGTAGAGTATGCTGTCTGTGATTGCACTGCCCATTGGGTGGACGTGAGAGTTATTGACCGACGTAACTGATCCACCGGTTGAACACCAGTTCATCGATTTCAGAGGTTCCATTTCGTTGACGACGTTAAATGCAAACCTCCAGGAAAACTCATAGTCGAGTCCGATCAGCAGGTCTTTCAGGAATCGCTCCTCGCCGGTTGACTCGTGAAGTATTCTTGCTGCATCAATCCATGCAAGTATGCCTTCTTCGTCAGGACTCTTGGGGATGTCGTGCGGGCCTCCATAGACATTGAATGCTTCAACATCCTGACGGTAGAAGTCCATTGCCTTTCTTGCAGTGTTGAGATACTTTGCATCTCCGGTTATCTTGTGGAGGGTTGCAAATGCAGGAGTAAACCAGCAACTGCTGAAACCTACGCCATCAGCAATCGAACCATCTTCTTCGCTGTAGGAGAAACCAAAGCGACCATCATCAGCTTGAACGTTGGCTATGTGGTCCAGAACACGTTTTGAACTGGTTAGCCAGTCAGGATGGTCCATGCCTGCTTCCTTGTCTGCAATATAAGCCAGCAGCATATAGTGGCAGACCTGACCGTTTACATATCCCGAATGTCCGGGATTTTCCATCGCTCCATACCACCAGCCACGCGTGCTCCACTCGTCATTGCTGACATTGTAGTTCTCAAAGAACATATTTGTCTTTTCGCAGATTCCATTAGTTGCCATATCATCGAATAGAGACCGGGCGCACTCTAGCCATTTCTTATTCTTGAGCTGATGTCCGGCAATAAGCAGAGGATATCCCGTGCGCAATCCTCCCGCCCAGGCACTGTTGAATTGGGTGGATGTTTCAGCAATGCGTGGGTCATCTGATAGTGTTACATAGAAATTTTTGGCTTTGATAGAATAACCATAATCCACAAGAGCATCCGAGACTGCACGGATGCCATCCTCGACACTACCGGCATCATTTACTCTATCGTGAAGCAGCAAGTAGCTCTCTCGGAGTATTCTGGATGCGGCGTCCTGGCGATTTTCGTGCGAGCCAAACAGCAAAAATATCGGTGTAATAACCTCACCAGCAGACAAGTTGACGAAGGCTTCCGGCAGTGCGAAGTTACGACCGGGATTTACGCTGTATGTAAAAGGCCAGTTGGCGTATCCGACTGAGAATGTGAGCTTGTGGGGATCGGTCGAACTGATTGCCAGTCCATTTTTGCAGGCGATCTTATTGTAACTATAACGGCTGACGTCTCGACCGCCGATTGCATAGAATAACCGGTCTGTGATTACAGAGGTCAGACCATGACTGGATCGGTCTGCCCGGACATACCATTCTCTGGCGACCCAGGGCTTGGTATTACCACCGTTGCTGCCGTTATCAAGCTGTGGATACATCGCCCACGGGCTGTTACCGCCTTCATTGCATCCATACATGAATGCAGGCATGAACGGGAATCCACGTTCATCTACCGGCAGACTCCACACCAGTTTTACTATACAGTGACCGGTGCCCGAAACACGAAACTCCCCGGTGTATCCATCGGGATGAGAGTTCAGGTTGAGGACAGCGTTGACATCTTCGTCTTCACGCCTCCATATGACGGTTGTACCATTGGCATCGGTCTCAATTGAGACTATTTGGCAAACCCAGGGATTAAAGTGCTTATCATTGCCGGGACGTATAACCAGCGCCTGAAGCAAGCCTGCGGGCTCATCATTATAGAATACAGCTACAGAGTTATCATCGTGCTTCCGCATAATATGCGTTGTCATAATATACCAACCTTTTTTAGGTATTAAGATAGAATAAAGAACGACCACATTATGCAGCATCTGACTGCGCAGGTCAATGCTTTTCTAATTCAAAGGCATAAGTAGACTTACGAACGTTGTCCCGGTTGTTTTGTATCCCAGTTCCAGGTCTGATTGGCTTATAAATGGTAAACGAAGTCCGACCATTCCAACAGGTCTACCCAGAACCTTGCCAACTGAGTTCCATTGGTATCCGTAACGGCCCAGGCGCTGCTCCTCTGTTATTGTTACTTCCAGTCCACCGCTGGTGATCAGGGAGCCTTGTCCAAACTTGATACCACAGTTGCCAAAGAACCCGATGCCACCGGTTGTGGAATCATGCACCCGGTATCTATATGAATCATATGGTTCTACACCATCGGGACCGGTCATTACCGCAATCATTAAAGAAGAAATACTGACGGACGGTCCCAGCCAACCTGTTTTATTTACAGCTGGAGAGAAATGGATCCAAAACTTATCGAGGCTGTCCCTGAATGAGTAGGATGTGCCAAACACATAACTTGTGGACTTTGGGCGAACGGGTGAAGCAGTCACATCATGAGTGACAGCGGCGTCCTCTGGTGTTGTTCCCGGTGCATCGTCCTGTGAAAACGCCTGGTTTGAAAATAAGACAACCAGCAGTGCCAATAGAAGCAGTCTTATAGACATTCAGTTTGTCCACCTTTCGCATCGTGGGTAGAGTCTATTAATCAGAATTCTGTTGGATGTTTCTTCTTCAACTCGGGAACAGCCCATGCCCGGTTGGTTTTTATTAGATATTCACTGTATGACTTCAGAAATCCTTTAGAGTGATAAGGTCCGCCTTCTTTCATGACAGTCCATAATGGGTCATTGTCGTATTGCATCGAGTTCATCATCTGGTCGTGCCATTCGGTCAAATAATATACGGCTTCTCCGCACAAGTTCGGATTTTCCAGAGCAATATTGTGCTGTTCGTGCGGGTCATCTTCGAGGTTATACAGCATCTCATCCGGCCAGAGGTGATAGAAGTCGTGATATGTGCGCATATAGAGCCAATGACCAAATCTGACGCCTCTCTGACAGGTGTGGGCACATTGGCTGACGACCAGATAAGGTCTGCCGCAATCTATACCATCGGTAATTGATTCGGCGTAGCTGGTTCCGTCCCAACGAGACGATGGTTTGCCATTAAGCAGCTGCGCAAGGGTAGGGGATAAGTCCAGGTTGTAATGAAAACCTGCATCAACACGTCCCTTCTGCCCACCGGGCCAGCGGATTATCATTGGGATACGTGTTGTTATCTCATCAGCCGTGCCGTGTTCAGCATAGCAGTTGAGTTCACCGAGATTTTCACCATGATCAGAGGAAATGATAATCGCCAGGTCGTCCATAACACCTTTTCTGCTCAATGCTTCGAATAGTTGACCGATGTGGGTGTCCATATATCGGATCCCGCAGTCATAACCATCGAAGAATTTCCTGACATCTACCATATTAGTTACTTGGCCCAACATACGGGACAATTTGGGATCGGTCTGATTGTCAATCATAGCCAGTTCCCGGGAACCGTGCAGTCCCGGTTGATTGTTGTGATCTTTCAGGACATCATCAGTCAGCCAGTCAGGAATTGGATCATCTTTGAAGGGATTGCCGAATTCCTCAGGTGCGCGATATGGTGTATGCGGGTCCCAATAGTTGATGTGGAGGAACCAGTTGTCCTGATCAGCGTTGCGTTCAATCCAGTCAAGGGCAGTAGGGGTTATCTCCTCAGCAGATTCTCCCCCTGATCCCCCGGTGTTGTAGATCTCATTGAATCCGGCATAGAACCACCAGGCACTGTGTCTTTCACCGAATGGGCTGATTGAAATAGTTCTCATCCCAGCTTGTCTGAATATTGCAGGCAGGCTGGTCGATTCCATCTGGTCCTTGAAACCTCTGGACTCACCCTCCAGCCGCATATCTGCAGCAGTCCCACCGTGACCGACTACTCCTGTGTGAATACCAAACATGCCGGACATAAGCGCTGCTCTGGAAGGCAGGCATGGAGCATCGGAACAGTGATAGTTGGTGAACCTAACACCTTCATTTGCTATGCTGTCGATGTTTGGGGAGGTGTTTCTATGATATCCATAACAGCCCAGATGATCGGGTCTCAGAGTGTCGAGGTCAAGAAAAAGAATCCGCATTTGTTTTCTCCAGGCTTTAACTATATGGTCGTTATTATTACCGATCTGTTGTGGTAATTGTGTCATCCTGAACGCAGTGAAGGATCTCTCTTTTGAGATCCTTCACTGCGTTCAGGATGACAGGATGCTCAGGCACCGAATATTTCTTCTTCAGCCATAGCGCAGATGGTGTGGTATACGGGTAGGTGTAGCTCCTGGATCAGGAAAGTCTCTACTTCCGGAACTTTGATTATGACATCGCAGATATCATCCATTTTGGCTGGTTTGCTGCCGGTGAAACCTATTGTGGATACGCCGAATGCCCTGGCAACCTTAATAGCGTTAATAACATTCTTGGAGTTACCGGATGTGCTGAGACCCAGCAAAACATCGCCAGGACGCCCGTAGACATAGACTTGCTGGGCAAAAGCCATCAGAGGGTCATTATCGTTCAAAACTGCCGTAGAAAGCGAAATGTGCCCGGTCAAGGAGATAGCTTGAATGCCAGTCTGCAGCACAGGTCCAAGAGTTTCAGCACCGACAGCTTTGAGCTTCTCAATATCTGAAGCCGGAATCTCCCTCTTCAACAGAAACCCCTTCATCAATTCCCCAACAATATGCTCCGAATCCGCCGCGCTGCCACCATTACCGCACACAAGCACTTTACCAGCCAGATTGTGAGAGGTTACAATAATCTCAACTGCCCTGAGAATGTCATCACGCAATGAGGATAATTCAGGATGCCTGGAAATGAGGCCGTTCAGGTGATTTAGTGTGCCTGGTTTCAAGATGGTACCTCGGTATATCGCTGTGAATACATTTCCGTTCACCCTGAGGGTGTCGAAGGGTGTATACCCTCCGTTCATCCTTCGACTAGCTCAGGACGAACGGAGAGAGTCGTGCTAATTAAGCTATTACTGTCCGCAGGAATCTGGATGTCTGGATGGGGTCGCCGACTTTTACGAGCTCATCGATTTTGGCTTTGTTGGCCACATTGATGGCGTCGAACTTGACCAGCCACTCGATGCTCTCTCCGATTGCACCTGCTGCATCTTCACGATAGGGATACTGGTCCATTGAGAGCCAGCCGGTGTAGTTTGCACGGTCCAGCCAGTAAAGCATCTCGATGTATTCGATGCTGTGCACGGAGCCGACCATCATGTCATCATCCCACGATGTGAAGTTGTCGTTGAAGTGCATGTGGAAGAGTCTGTTTCCGGCTCTCTTAGCCAGCACAATGGATTCACCGATCACTTCACCGCCGACAAATGCATGTCCGGTATCGATTGTCACGCCTACGTTCTTGCAGCCAGTTTCCTGTGCAAGGAGCAGTGTGTCAGCCATCCTGGCCATATAGGAGTGAGTTCTGGGTTCTTTTGGCTTATATTCCAGAGCGAAGTCAAGGTTAGGATATGCTTCAGCCAGTTCTTTTACTGCTGCGCACTCCCACTCTCTCTCTGCTTCATAGTCAGCTGTCAGCAGGTAGTCATAGCCATCCTGTCCCGGCCACAGGTTCATAATCTTGCAGCCCAGGTCCTCAGCAATATCGCACATCGCACGGCTGTAATCGATAGCATGCCTGCGGATAGCAGGATCTTTGCTGGAATAGGAGCCCTTCCAATACAGGTTGTTGGCAAACAGGTCAGGGATGATCGACACACAGGTCAGGTCCAGATCAATCAGAGCGCTCTTCATCTCTGCAGAGTTTTCAGGGCTGATATCCCAAGTGCCAACAAGCTCGATACCCTTCACATAAGGTATCTTTGCTGCCTGTTTAAGCATCTCCATACTTGTAGGATTAGTTTTGTAGCTGCTGCAGAACCTGTCGCAAGTGTTGCCAAGGTTGCCAAGAATTACAGAATATTTTCGTTCCATCTCAAAATTTCCTTTCGTATTTGTCATCCATCTACTTTGTCATCACTCGTGTCATCCTGAGGAACGAAGGATCTGCTTTTCCTTCTCTATGTTGAGCGCTTGCAACAGCAGATCCTTCGTTCCTCAGGATGACAATTGGGGACGACATATGGTTTTATTTGATCTTAATCTCAGACTCGATTTCTGTTGGGTGATTCAATTTGTGCTTTACTTCGCCATCAACCTTTTTCCAGCATACTTCAACACATCCATAAGGTGTTGGCACTTTTCCGGATGCCTTGTCTACTACGTTGGTTACTGGTTCCAGCTTGAATGTCTTGAATCCTGGTGATGTGGGTCTGATTCCGAGTATGTATGCCTGATACAGATATACCGGTGTTCCGGACCAACCGTGGCACAGGCTACCTGCGTTTCCGAAGTCGTCCCCGCCTTTGATGGTCTCCCAGAAACTAGTTGCACCGTTCTGAAGCATGTAGCTCCAGTCTTTGGCAACCTTCGAAAAGACCCACTGAGCATACTTGTCGGGGTCCTGGAGAAGAGATTCGAACTTGTAGAGTGACTGGCTGAGGGTTGTCTCAGTCATTCCATTGCTCTCAGAAGCCAGTTTCTCTCGAAGCTGTGCCGCTGTCTCAACTGGTGCAAGACCGGTCAAAATTGCAAGTGCCTGTGGAAGCTCTGCAAAGTGCCTGGAAATACCTTCGCCTATGCTGGTCAGATATGCCCCGGCTTCTGCATCGTAGAATGTGTCGTGGAAATTGGACTTCAGTTCACCAAGAGCTTTTCTGTATTTGAATGCATCATCTGCAAAGCCACATGCTTCAGCAAGAGATACAGCCGAAATCAGTGCCAGTGCATAAAAGCCATTGAATGTAGAGTCGAGTTGCTTGCCTTCTACTTTTTTCCAGCCATCTGTTCCCGGTGCGGTGCCGTCTAAGCCATCAGCCCAGTCGTAGAACTGCCAGAATCTGTCGCCCACAGGGCAGGGGAGCACGCCTTCGCTCATACTGCCTATGTAAGTGTTTACCATCTTCGCTACTGTCGGATATGCTGCTTTGGCTGTTTCAATATTACCGCTGTGCAGATACTGTTCTGCTGTTTCAACAATCCATGCCATGCTGAATGATGGTATGGTGATGCTGAAAGTCATAGGAGCGCACAGTTCCTGGTAACCATCCTCCTGCAGACTGTCCCCGAGTAGCTTGAATGAAGCAGCCGGGAAGTCATATTCTCCGAAGCAGTAATAGCCGGTAAGGGCCTGGTTTCGTGAGTCCATTCCATACAGGGCCTGCTCACGCCATGGGCAGTCTTCATAGTGCTCGTGCATGCAAAGGTGCAGAGTACGGATTGCTGTGTCGAATATCTTTTTCTGCAGTGTATCAGGAGAGTTGAACTCGCCCGGGACCTGTATGGGATACTCTGTGGGTAGCAAGCCAGCGTAATATATCTTTGTCCCGGCCTGCGGATTCAAAATATGTAGCTGAAGATACCTTCCGGCCATTCTCTTAAAGTAATGAGTGAATGTCTGTCTGCCTGGTTTGCACTTGAGCCTTGCAGCGAAGTTGCGTCCACCGATGGAAGCCCTGACTCTAAGGTCATCCAGATGCTCACCCCATGCAACGTCCACTACCGTAGAAACCGGGACTTCGATGTCTATATCGAATATTCCGGCTTCTTCTCTACCAAGGTCGATTACTACATAGACTCCACCATCTGCAGGGATATTTGCATTGGCGACAGTTACGCCTTCTTCAGATGGGAATGATACCCTGAATTGACCATCGAAAATCTGGTCAGCAACAGTCATTGACAGGAAATCAGACTGCATTTGCTCAGCAACTGTCAATCCATCAACTGGAAGCCTGGTAAATAAACCCTGAGAGACTACTTTTGCGTGGACTCTATCTAGAATATCGAGCTTCTTGATCGGTCTTGGTCTGGTGACTTTGCGGGACTCAAGAGGCTTGATATCTTTCGCGAATATATGGGTCCAGTCGTTACCAGGTGCGTAGCAGTTGCATCTCCAGCCGTCATCTCCAGCAGTGTCATATGCAAATGTGAATCCGAGCTGTGGAGTAATGCGTGCTATCTCACCATTGTGATAGGATTTGGAGAGTCGATATATGGAAGCTTCTCCCGAGACTACCGATGTGCATCCGGAGACTAGTGCATAAACCAGACCTGGATCACCGTGCAGATACTGGAAGCTGCCTTCACCCTGATAATAAGCGATTATGCTGAGAGTATTCTTACCAGCTGTCAGCTTACCTGAAAGGTCCAGTGTGTCGTATGTTTTGTCATCCGGGAAGTCGTGATACTGCCCACAGTGCACGAACTGGCCATTGACCCATGCAGCATATTCACTGTCTACACTGATATAAAGTTTGGAATCTTCGGAGATTTCTGCCAGTTCGAATTCGTGTCTGAACTCTAAATACTGGTTGATATCTCCAGTAGGTTCAGCTGGCCAAATCCACTTGGCACCCGTCTGCTCGAAGGGTGTTTTGGAACAATTGCAATGACATGAGTCGTGTGATGACATAATCCGGCTTACCTTTCACAATGGCGTGCAATATACGCAATCGCCCTGGTTGCGTTCAATTGTCTATTATGGCACTTTCAGGGGTAATTTGGGAAGTCTGAAGCGTAAAAAATCTCTGTTTGGTGGGCTGTTGTATAATATATGTATACAAAAGTAATACAACAGGAGTGGCAATTGGCTGATTTCAATAAAGTGGGACTGCTTCTTATAAATGGCGACAGCTTTATGCTTTGCCGGAAGCGTGGTCTCAATGCCGGGCTTATACTGCCGGGTGGGCGAGTGGAGCAGGGGGAGAGTTCCCTGCAGTGTTTAGGGCGTGAATTGAATGAAGAGCTTGGGGACGTTCAGTTGATAGATGCTGACTTCATCGGCTCATATGAGGATATAGCTGCATCGGATGATCCATCTGAGCGTAAAACTGTCCGAATAGAACTATACAGCGGATCATTGATCGGAGAAGCTAGACCAAATTCAGAGATTGATGAACTTGTCTGGTACGGACCGACATCTGATCCGGCACTGATGACACCGATACTCAAGAATTGCATACTACCTGACCTGATCACTAGAGGAATATTGAATTGGACCAAATAACACGAAAAATCGAACTCCTTGCACCAGCTAAAGACATCGAATGTGGACGTGCTGCTATTGACTGCGGAGCTGATGCTATATATATAGGCGCTTCTAAATTCGGCGCAAGAGAAAACGCCGGTAATACACTCGACGATATCGCTCAGCTTGTTGAATACGCCCATAAATACTGGGCCAAGGTCTATGTGACGGTCAACACACTTTTGCGGGATGACGAAATTCAAGCGGCACTTGACCTGATCGATGAATTGCATACCCTTGGAGTTGACGCTCTCATCATCCAGGATACAGGTCTGCTGGAATGCGATCTACCTCCGATGCCGTTAATTGCAAGCACTCAGATGCACAACAACACACCTGAGCGTGTGGCGTTTCTGGGCAAAGTGGGATTCAAGCGGGCAATTCTGGCGAGAGAATTGAATCTTGATGAGATTAAAGCAATAAGGCAGAGCACAGACATAGAGCTTGAATGCTTCATTCACGGCGCTTTGTGTGTGTGTTACAGCGGTCAGTGTTATATGAGCTATTCACTGGGCGCCAGAAGCGGTAATAGAGGGCAATGCGCTCAGCCATGCAGACGTACTTATGATCTTGTAGATGCCACCGGGAGAGTCTTTGCACAGAAAAAGCACCTGCTCTCGATGAAAGATTTGAATCTATCGGGACATCTGGAGGAGCTTATTCAGGCTGGTGTCAGCGCATTCAAAATAGAAGGCAGACTCAAAGACCGTGCCTATGTGACTAATGTTGTCTCGCAATACCGTGCTGAACTGGATGGGATTATTAAAAAACTCGGTCTCAGTAGAACCTCATCGGGAACCAGCGTCTGTGACTTCACTCCTGATGTTACAAAGACATTCAATAGAGGTTTTACTACTGGATTCCTGAACGGAAAATCTATACAAAAAGTTGCCAATGTCGATACACCGAAGATGATAGGGGAGTATATCGGCACTATTCTATCGGTTCAGGGGAAGAGCATCAAACTGGACAGGGACAAGGGAATACATCCGGGGGACGGCGTCTGCTTCTTCGGCCTAAACAGAGAGCTCAAAGGGACCGTGGTCAATGAAGTAAAAGGGCCAATTATTACTTTGGACAAACCACACGGTGTCCGTGAGCATATGCAGATTTTCAGAAACCACGATCACCATTTTGGTGCGGCAGTAGAGAATAGTCGAACCCGCCGGAAAATGTCGGTTGCTTTGAGTGTTGTAGATTGTGAAGACGGATTAATTGCCAGAGCAATAGATGAGAACTCAGTCACTGCAGAGTTTCATCTGGAATGCGTCCTTGAGGAAGCCCAGAAACCAGAGCAGGCCCTGGATAATATTCGCAAGCAGATGGCGAAAACTGGAGAATCCGACTATGAATGCACAGGAGTAGACGTGCAGGTATCAAAGCCGGTTTTTGTTCCGATGTCTATGCTTAATGCACTTCGTAGAGGAGTTCTGGAGAACCTCACGCAGGCAAGACTCAGTGCAAGGCCTGTAGAGACTGGTGGACCGGTTGTCAACAGTGAACCATTCCCAACCATACAACAGACTTTCGATGGTAACATACTTAACGATAAAGCATTTGGGTTCCATCGCAGGCATGGAGTGTTCGAAGTTGAGCCAGCTGCAGAATCCGGTACAGACCTTGCAGGTCGCAGAGTAATGCGGAATAGGTACTGCATCAAGCACCAGTTGGATATGTGCCCCAAATATGGAGGCAAGGCATTTGCTGCTCCTCTGTTCCTGGTCGACCAGGATGGTAACCGTTTCAAATTACTGTTCGACTGTGAGGTTTGCGAAATGGAAGTTCATCTGGAAAGTAGGCCAGATCGAAAAGATATGCTCTAAATTAAATTGAGGGGACATAAACTCGAAATCTTTTCTTTCGAGTTTATGTCTCGGGAAATCCTAATAAATTTTGACAAAGTGTTTCTCCATTATTATTATATTTGCATTAATGGTAGAAAAGGAGAATCATATGCGTCATATAGTTCACTTCTCACTGCTGCTTTTAGTTCTCTCCACAATATTCGTTGTATCCTGCCAAGCGCAGGAACTCACTGAACGTGTGCTGTTTACCAACGAAAATGGTTCCGCTGTAACCAACGGACCAACAAGCCCAACTACATTCACATTAAAACAACCGATGTTACTTACCAGCATTTCCACATATCACTACAATGGTGGAATTGGAGCGCCGGCAGGGACTATTGAGATTGTTTCGAGCAATAAGGCTTTTTCAACAAAGGGTCAGGCAGCTCTTGTGAAAAAGTTTTACTGGACTCGACCACTCTTTCTTGTTTTGTCTGCTGACACCTATACTATCATCGATTCAAGTCCCAAAACATGGTCGAAGAATAGTCGGTCAAAAGGACAGGGATTCTATACCATTACCGGTAAAGATTTGGCTACTTTGCCCGATCCACTAGTAAAGACTATATATACCAACGAATCAAATCTGAGCGATCATCCAGCAGGATTTCATGGAACCAGAGATGCACCGTTTAGGTTTTTCTTGACTGAACCCACAAACATCTCGTTCTTTCGCACGTATCACAAAATTGATATACCTCCATCCAGCAAACCATATATCCTGGAGATAAAGAATAGTAAGGGTGTGAGTATGGGTACTTGGCCTGCAGCAATATATAATGCTCATTATTTGTTTGCTGAGGTCAATCAGATATTTCCGGTGGACAATTATACGGTGATTGATCCTCTGCCTGATGACACTTTAGCGCATACCGGATATAAGATTAGTGTTGCTGGAAAAAAAGTAATACCATCGGTTAAGGGTCCAGTAAATTCGATTTTCAGTAGTCGTGAATACCAGACTCCCATTACAAGTGCAAAAGGCGAGGTGACAATTTCCCGTAACATATACTCAAACACTGATAAAAGTGATACCAATTTCATTGCTTTGAGGACTAGTGTTTCCGTTGCTGGCGCGAATTTAATACTCTTAAAATCACTCAAATCTGAAGATACTGAGAGGACAGTAACTTACAAGACTGAAGATGACCAAAGTGGTAAATACTTAACTATGCTTGCTGCAGTAAAGCTTGCACCTGTTTCAGGCAGCAGTATGGTTCAATATGAAATCCCATTCAAACCAAAAGCTCCAGGAAAGGGGATTATCAATGTGTATCGAATTGAGAACGCTACGAGCGAGAAGACACTGCTGCTGGAAATTCCATATACTGTTCGTTAATACTTCAGCAATTCCACATTGCACATGTCTGATAAAAAATTGACAAGCGCAGGTAGTGTCATTATGAGTTGGATTTAAGATGGCACTATCTGCACTGTTACTCAATTAACCTTTCGAATATCTATTCTATGCATCTTCTTCATTAGTCGATGTATCTTCTGCCTCATCATCTATCCAGAACTGCTGGTGATACATCTGTGCGTATCTGCCGTCGGCTTCGACCAGTTCATTGTGTCCGCCACGCTCAACTATGTTCCCACCCTCTAACACCAGGATGGTGTCTGCATTGCGCACTGTGCTCAATCTGTGTGCAATGATGAATGTTGTCCGGCCTATCATAAGCCTATCCAACGCCTGGTGTATCAAGAACTCAGACTCTGAGTCTACCGACGATGTGGCTTCATCCAGTATTAAAATGCTCGGGTCAGCAAGCACTGCTCTTGCGATGGCGATTCTTTGTTTCTGTCCGCCGGATAGTTTGATTCCACGTTCACCTATCTGAGTCTCATATTTATTCTCCAAACGCTCAATGAATTCATGGGCGTTTGCAGTTTTTGCGGCGTTTATGATTTCCTCATCGCTTGCTCCGGGTTTGCCGAAAATAAGATTTTCTTTTACACTGCCGTTGAAAAGAAATGTTTCCTGCAAGACCAGCGATATATTCCTCCGCAGATCGCTCTGCTTGTAGTTACGGACATCTATCCCGTCAACCAGTACGCTCCCTGTAGTTACATCATAGAACCTGGGGATCAGGTTGATAAAGCTAGACTTACCTGCGCCGCTCTGCCCGACGATGGCTATTCTCTGTCCTGGTGAAGCTATAATGCTGACATTGTTAAGCACCTCTTCTCCGGTTGAATAGCGGAAACAGACATTCTGAAACTCAACCGCGCCGGTTATACGTGTTACAGGGAGAGGATCTGCCGGATCCTGGATTTCCGGAATGGTGTCCAGGACTTCAAAAATGCGTTCCCCTGATGCTAGAGCCCGTTGAATTGAATCAAAAGTGCGGATAAACTCACCCACCGGCTGGTAGAAGTTCGCGACATACATCAGGAATGCTGTCAACATACCTACAGTGAATTCTCCTTTTGAAATCATATAGGCCCCAACCCCAAGGACCATCACAGTACCCATTGTGGTCAGTGTTTGAATAGCAGGATAGAAGACGGAGGTCATCTTGGTGGCTTTGACATTTTGGACTTGCAGGCCATCGCTGGTAGCTGCTACCAAATCGTGCTCTTCTATCTCCCGGTTAAATGCTTTTATCACTCGGATCCCGGATAAGTTTTCCATCAATTTGGCGCTGAACTCTCCCATGTTTTCCCGGATAGATCGGTAGACAACTCTTATCCGGCGTGTGAAGAAATACAGGCTAAACCCGAGGATGGGTAATGGTATCAGCACCAGAGTCGCCAGCTGCCAGCTGTATGAGTACATATAATACAACGCAAACGCCACACCGAAGACCTGGCGGACCAGGGAGTTGGATGTGTTTACAATCAAGCCCTCCAGCTGGTTGACATCTCCTGTTACACGAGCAACTAGATCTCCGGTGCGTTTGTTATCGAAGTAACTGAGAGAGAGCAGCTGGAAGTGGTCGTAAATGGTCACTCTGAGGGTGTGAAGCAGGCTTTGCCCCGCAACATTCATCCAGTATCCACTTAAAGATCCTATCAGCTGTCCTGCGATAACGATCCCGAGGTAGAGGAGTATTACATGGACAAGTAGTGTGTAGTTACCGGCACCTATAACAGTGTCAATTGTATACTGGATTATCCTGGGTGGTTGCTGGCTTAAGTAGACTCCTGCCAATGTGCAGAATAAGCCAAATATCAATACCGGCCCCAGTGGTTTTGCCCATTGCAGGCTTCTCTTAAAAGCTGTTCTAGCGTCTTGTGGAGTGCGTGGGCCAACTCCTCCCCAACGTCCTCCTCCCTGCATGTTCATAAGTCCGGTTTTCCGCAGAAAATTGTCAGAAACATAAATCTGGCAATCAATAAAAAGCGGTTTGCTCCAATCAACAAAAAATAAGAAAGTGTTGCACTAGTCATGTTATACATTGTGATCAGCTCTTAAGGCAAATGGAGTAGAAGTTAATGAATGCTTGTTATACGGTAGTCTAATGGCATTTGCAGCCGAATTGGCAGTAAAACGAGCTGTTTTCGCCCCTTAACCGAAAAAAACTATTTTTTATGCATACTCTAGCTCAAAAACGTGCGCAAAAAGCAGGAAACCGGGTAACCTGTTGTAGAAGTAGAACATGCTTAACGAAATCTCTAGCCTGTATTATTCGCCAGCAATGAATAATATGAGCTATTGAGGTTATTGTTTGGTATAGTCAGGGAATGACGTGCGGTGTGAACCGTTTGTCTTTAGATCGGGTGGTTCTGGAAAAAGTGAGACGAGCTGCGACAATAGATATTGGTACCAACACTGTAAAACTTGCTGTAGGGCAGGTTGATGACAACAACGAGTTCCACCTGTTGAAGGATGCGTCGGTTGGCGTTCGCCTGGGTGAGGGTCTTGATGCTTCAGGAGTACTGGATCCCGATGCTCAAGAGAGGGCCGTACGTGCTGTAGGTAAGCATCTTGCAATGGCTTACTCCCTAAACACGCAGGAAATCTCCCTGGGTGCTACTGCTGCAGTTCGTGATGCCAAGAATGGCTCTGATTTTTTGGCAAGGTTGAAATCCGAATATGATTGTAACGTCAGGGTGATTACAGGCGAAGAAGAAGGTGCATATGCATATCGTGCAGTAGCACTGGATCCTGCGTTGAGCCAATTCGATTCCAGCCAGGTTACTGTGGATGTTGGTGGAGGATCGACTGAATTCACTTTTGGTTGTGGCAGGAGTGTTCACAGTACTATAAGTATCAGGCTTGGGGCCGTCAGACTGACAGAGCGTTATTTGCCTTTCGAAACGCCAAACTCCAGACAGATATCGGAAGCTGCCGCATTTGTTGATGGTCGGCTTGCTGCTTTAGAACAGCTTCCTGACATCCGGAGAATCGTTGGTATTGGCGGAAGTGTAGTTAACCTTGCCAGGATTTGGAATGAAGTCCCGCCGGATAAAACAGAAGAAGTCCACGCTACGGCACTGACCGAGGACAATCTGGCTCAGCTGGTTGAAGGTATGTGCGCTTTAAGTCCTGACAAGCGAAAGACCCTGATAGGACTAGATCCTGACCGTGCGGACATCATAGTAGCCGGAGCAGTTATTCTCTGGAGAGTTCTCAGGTTCTTCGAGAAAGACCAGATGACTGTATCCATTATGGGGTTCAGACATGGATTGCTCTATGAGATGCTAATGATTGGGGCTGATGAAAAATAGTGACGAACTGATCAGTTATGCAGAGCGGTATTTCTTTGACGCTGAGCACTCATTGCAGGTTTTGAAACTTAGTGAGTTATTGTTTGAGTGTCTAGCCGGTCTGCATAAGCTGACTAAGTCGTATCTATTCTCTCTGCAATCTGCAGCTATACTTCACGACATAGGTCTGCACAACGGTGCCATCAAGCACCATAAGAGTTCCTCAGACATATTAATGGCAGACCCACCCCCCACGATCGGTCCTGATATCCTACCTAGAATAGCCTGTATAGCACGCTACCATCGGAAAGCTCTGCCAAGTCCTTCACACTCAGTATATGCCCATCTATCTTCACGTGAACGTGGTGTGGTTCAGAAGCTGTCAGCCATTATACGTATTGCTGATGGATTGGATTACGCACATGAGTCATGTGTTGATTCACTCACGTGCGATATACGATCAGGCAAGGTAGTAATCCAATTGAAGGCAAAATGTGATTGTTCAGATGGTATACGGCAAGCTCTCAAGAAAGCGGACCTTTTCCAGCAGATATTTGGTAGAGAGATTGAATTTCAGCAAAAGTAGATCGCGTTTTATTGTAGCAATCCTCTTAATAGCACAAAATTCATGCAAGCATTTCACTCATCCATATATTATACAAAGGTTATTGGAGCAGTAAATTGAAAACCATCGGAGCAATAGATATTGGAACCAACTCCATTCGCCTGGCGGTGGCCAAGGTGGACCAGAGTCACAGTTATCACCTTGTGCTTGTGCAGAAGGAAGTTATTCGTCTTGGAGAGGGAGAATTTGCCCATAACAAGATCACCAGAGCAGCTATGGAAAGAGGTTTACTGGTTCTACGTCGTTTTGTAGAGATAGCCAGCAGGCATGGCGCTCAGGAAATCACTGTTGTAGCCACTGCAGCTGTTAGGGAAGCTCAGAACAAGCAGGAGTTTGTTGATAGAGCCAGAGATGAGGCTGGGGTAGAGGTAAAGGTGGTCTCAGGTCTTGAAGAAGCCAGGTTGATTTATCTAGGGATATCCAGCGGATCTGATCTAGCTGATAAGAATGGTCTGTTTATCGACATTGGCGGTGGCACCACAGAGCTCATACTCGGTGACAAGATGGACTACAGATATCTTGATTCCGTTAAACTGGGTGCTATAAGATTAAAAGATATGTTCCTATCCGGAAACACAGGGCCTGTTACGCCTCGTAAGTTTTCAGAGATGTTGGATTACATAAGAGGGGCATCAAGTAATGCGACCCGGAAGATTACTGAAATGGGCTTTGATGCTGCATATGGAAGTTCCGGAACTATAATCAATCTTGGGGAGATAACTGCGAAAAGAGTATCCCCAGGCATAAACAATATACGCAACTATTTGCTCAAGTATTCCGACCTTGTAGAGACAACCGCTATGCTTTGCAGTCTCAGTGTAGATGAACGCCGCAATGTTCCCGGCATTAACCCGGAGAGAGCTGACATAATAGTCAGTGGAGCAGCAATACTTCAGGGTGTGATGAGTGGGGTCGGTGCAGATAGTATAAGAATTTCAGACAGGGCGCTGCGTGATGGAATAGTTATTGATTATATATTCCAGGAAGACCTGGTAAAGGAAGAATTTCTGGCTACTTCCCCGAGACTGCGGAGCATAATGCAACTGTGCCGGTCCTGCAACTATGAGGAGAAGCATGCCGCAAAAGTGACCGAGCTTGCTCGTTTGATATTTGCTCAGCTCAGGGATCTTGGTGTGCACTCATATGGTAAGCGTGAGGAAGAGCTTCTCCGTTATGCTTCGCTGGTCCATGATGTGGGAACATTTATCTCTATGGCTGACCATCATAAGCACTCACACTATCTGATTAAAAACTGGGGGCTATTGGGCTTTGACAGTGAAGAAGTTGAGATCATTGCTGCATCCGCTCTATGCCATCGTAAACAGAGTCCAAAGAAAAGTGCCGGTATGTCACTGAGTCCAGCACACCGACGGTTGGTTGAAGTAATTGCGTCTGTTCTTAGAGTTGCTGATGCACTGGACCGAAGTCAGTTAGGATATGTCAGGGAGGTCATTTTGCGGTGGATTAAAGCACCTTCCAAGATGGTGATTGAGATCTACTGCGGTGAAGATTGTCCGTTGGAAATGTGGTCACTGGAAGAGAAAAAGATTCTGTTCGAGAATACATTTGAAGTGGACTTGTCTATCAAGCGAATATCAGGATAGTATTCTATTGATATTGTATCTATAGCCAAAATAGCCATCTGTTTGCCCTTCGACTGCGCTCAGGACTAATAGATGGCTAAATTAAGACCCGGAACGTTTGCTCCGGGTCTTAATATTAATTGTCAGTCTTTGGTTAGTTCAAGGATTGTAGTCCTATCACCTCTTTGAACTACTACTACAGCTGTATCTCCAGACTTGAGTTTACGTATTTCTTTCAGGAAAGAGTTTACGCTGGTTACCGGAGTGTCGTTTACTTCGGTAATAACATCACCCTGTCTAATACCCGAACGTTCTGCTTCACTTCCGGATTCTACACTGCGTACCAATACACCTTTGGTTCCTTCCGGTATGTTTAGCTGTTTGGTTGCTTCTGGAGTAAGAGGTTGAACTGACAGGCCTAACTGCTTATCTGCTTGCTCTTGCGGATTTTCTGCTTCTTCTGAAGGAAGTTCTGCAAGCTTTACTTCAATTACTTTGTCTTTCTTGTCTCTGACAATAGTGACTTTTACAGTGTCGTTAGGTTCCATTACCTCGACTGTATGCCTGAGTTCAACAGCAGAGCCTACCTGCTTGCCATCTATTTTAGTGATGACATCTTTGACTCGAAGACCTGCTTTGTCTGCAGGGCCATCTTTCTCAACGGACTCTATCAAGGCGCCCTTATTTACACCAAGCTGTTTGGAGAGAAGAGGGGTTATGTCTCTGGGGTAGACTCCGAGGTATGCACGGGTCACTTTTCCTTTACTAATCAATCTCTGCATGACGAATTTGGCTGTGTTTGCAGGAATTGCAAATCCTATTCCGGCACTACTGCCCGTAGGGGAAATTATTGCTCCATTGATCCCCATTACCTTGCCATCAAGATTCATCAACGGACCACCGGAGTTTCCGGGATTTATTGATGCATCAGTCTGTATTACTTCAGGATAGGGTAGGGGCATGTCCGGGTCGGTCTGCTTGCGTAAAGCGCTTACGACTCCGACTGTGACTGTGTTCTTCAGTCCGAATGGTCCGCCCATTGCTATACACCATTCGCCTGCCTTGACTTCATCTGAATCGGTGAATCCTGCAGCAGGAAGATCTTTTGCTTCGATCTTTACCAGAGCCAGGTCTGTGCGCGGGTCTCTGGTGACTACACCTTTGAACTCACGACCGTCAGAAAGCATAACTGTTACACGGTCTGCACCTCCGACAACGTGGTCATTTGTTAGTATGTATCCGTCTGACCTGACAATGACTCCGGTTCCGGTGCCAGTTTGTCTCTGTTTACCTCCGCCTCTTGGCATTGGTTGTTCGTCACCAAAAGGCATTCCGAACAAATCACCAAATCCCTGCATTGAGGGAGCATCTACGAGTTTTTCACTTTTTATGGAAACCACACTGGGTGCAGCCTTCTGAACTACATCAGCAAATATTGTCCTGAAGTCTTCCATTTTCACTTCAGGACTAACAGCCTGGGCAGGACTGATCACTGGGCGGTTCAAGTTATAAGCCAGCGAAAATCCCAGGGCGATGCTCAGCACGACAACAATAGCCAGGCTGGTTTTACCGTTGAGTAACACTGCTAAACGTTTCATAGTTTCTACTCCTGATTGGTGCTAATTAATGTTTTTACGTATATAGCCGTTGTATATAACTGCTATGTCTTTTCAGGTTTTTTGACGGAAGCAATTTGGAACTGGTTCCATGTTAAAATCAAAAAGGCTATCCCGAGGGATAGCCTGCAGGAGAAAACGAAAGAAAATCAAATCATTGACTAAATACAGCAGGATATATTTCCATCTGACTATCCGCATATGGACTTCTATCGCCAACTAATTGTAAAGGCCTGTCATTGCTAATACAATACGGTATTCCCGGGACATTTGGCATACGAGTGAAACCGTTGGTACTTGCATCAATCATTGCCATATACTGGTCTCCGTTAAACTCATTTCTGCCACTGCTGGTTCCCGTATAGTTGGCATATAGAGCTATAAATAGCAGTCCACAGAGAGCAGCAGCGAATCCTGCTCGGGCAAAATTATTCGTAAATATAGACCGATGAGTTTCCCAAAAAGAGTGGAAACGGCTGGACGATGGGTGATCAAGACACAGCATTATATCACCCAGTAGTTCCTCGCGGGGGATAGCCGTCCTGAGCCTGGAGAGCAATAACTTTGTTTTTCTGACCGATGCCAGCTCTGTTGAACAGGACTCGCATTCCGATACATGCCTGCGAATCAACAGCATCTCTTCGCCAGTAAGTTCACCGTCCAGATACGCAGACAGCTTGTTTATAATGTGTCTACAATTCATTGCTAATCACCAATATCCAATCTATATCAGTCCATCCATATCGCCGAGTTTTTCTCTCAGCATTCTGCGTCCACGGTGCAGCCTGGATCGAACTGTTCCTACATTAGTTCGGGTTGCCTCAGCAACTTCTTCGTATGACAACCCCTCAATATCCGCATAAATAACTGTAAGCCTGAAAACATCCGGCATCGTTTTGAGTGCATCCTGGATCTTGTTTTCAACTTCGCTGGACAGTATTGCCTCTTCCGGGCCAACACCCTTGTCCTCGATCTCCATATAACACTCGCCATTATCTCCGGCAATCGGCTGGTCCAACGAACGCATCATTGCTTTTGGCTTTCGTCGGAGTCCATCGATGAATACATTTGTCATTATTCGATAAAGCCAACCTTCAAACGGCATATCTCGTTTGTACTGGCCAAAGAAACGATAAGCCCGGATGAATGCTTCCTGAGTCAGGTCTTCGGCATCAGAATGATTGCCGGACATCCTGAAAGCGACGTTATACGCCTGCTTATGGTGTTTTTCCATCAGCTGGTCGAACAGCTTTCTGTCCTGTCCTCTAAAATCATCCGTAACAGAGCACGCTAGCTCCAATCTATCAACCTCCTCATCGCTTCTCATATACAATATCGATTTTCGAAAGCGAAAGGTTCCCGTAGATTGGCATAAAATACAAAATAACTGAAAACAATGCACATTAACGTTCAAACCTTAGGGGAATCCATTCTTCATAATAATGGAAATCAATTCTACTCAGTGGCGCACAACTACTTAGTTCGACTCCGTAAGGGAGGTGGATTGAATAATCATATCGGGCTACATGGAATCTCCATGTATCTCCTAGCTTAGGAATGGTGCCTTTTAGAGAAGGTAATGAAGCAAAAGGTATGCCTATTTCCATTTCCCAGCATTCATCAACTACAGACGGATTATTTATGTCACCCATTATTTTTACTGCCAATTTAAGATTTTCGCAGTCCCACATAGCCCATCTGTGCTGTCCTGCACCTCTTTTGAGTGTCATTGCGTCATATACAGTGCCTAATGCGTTTATTTCAAAATTATAATAGGTATCCTGGTCTTCGCATGGTTTGAAAAAGACTTCCAGGCAGTCCTCAGTGCAAGTTTGAGAATTATGTTCCTTAAGATAACTCCATATATCTTTGTCGTAGGCCCTAAACCCCACATAAAGATATTCATCATCCCAGAGTAATTTTGCATCAGTGCGACTTGTAGGTGCTTCCAATGTTTTTGGAACATAAAAACGAACATTGTCTGCAGTATTCCAAATGGGGTCTTCGAGTCTACCATCTATTTTTATTGGAGATGGAGTATATTTGCACACATATTCGAGAGGGTTTGTCATATTATCGTACCTGCTCTTATTTTGGTCTTATCTACTGTTAACTTCTTCACCTGTTTCAGAATTCCTCTTTGTTACTTGTTCATGGTATGATAATCCCTGCTAATGTTATTTGTATTAGCCCGCAATATTCATGATTAACGGTGTAATTGCTCTGCATTTACACTCTCAGCTTTTGTTGCTACTGCCGGACAAGAGCGAAGCTTGGTGAATAAAGCGGATTAGGTTAAAAAGGAGCAGGGATTAGTAAATGGCACTTCAGGAGACGCGAGTAGCCCCATTCAAAGGGGTCAGATATAACACTAGTGTGGTTGGGGATTTGGCTACAGTCGTCTGTCCTCCTTATGATGTGATATCTCCGGAAGACCGCCGGCATTATCACAACATCAATCCATACAATTTTGTCAGGCTTGTTCTCGGCGAGGAGTTTGAGACAGATTCCGGCGACGACAATCGGTTCTCAAGAGCTGGAAAATATTTGAACAGCTGGATTGAAGCTGATGCAATGCGTGAGGAATCCAGTCCGGCTATGTATGTATATCGGCAGGATTTTACCAGAGATGATGCTCAATTATGTGTCCTGGGTCTGATCTGTGCGGTAAAGCTGCATGAATATACTGACCAGGTGATTCTGCCGCATGAGAATACTTTAGCTAAACCAAAATCGCAGCTCATAGAGCTTATCAGAAACGTCCGGGCTAATCTTGACAGCGTGTATGGACTTTATGAAGATCCTGACGGCAATGTCCAGCCGATACTCGATAGCACAATGTCTGAAACGCCCGTCTTCGATATCATAGATAAGGACAATGTCAGACACAGATTATGGTCCATATCTGATTCAGCAAGTCTTGATGATATCGGCAGTTTCTTTTCCGACAAACAAATAGCCATAGCCGATGGTCATCATCGTTATGAGACCGCTCTGGCATACTCTAAAGAAGCACGTGCAGCTTTATCACAACAGGGTAAGGACATACCACTCAGTTCTGACTACACACTGATGACCCTTGCTAATGTGTATCAAAAAGACTTGACGGTTCTTCCAACTCACAGGGTGATGTTTGGTTTGACTGCTGAATCACTTGTTAAGTTGTCTGCAGGTTTATCGAATTTCTTTGTAGCCCATACTAGTAAACCTGAAACAATCGTACAGGACATGGCACGACAACAGGCTATTGGAGTTCATTTGGGCAGTAATTCATTTATCCTGAAGCTCAAAGATGGAGTAGAAACGGGTATTGAAGGTTGTGAGGCTTCACAGTCACTTGAGGTCAATATTCTGCACAAACTTATACTTGAGGACCTTTTGGGACTGACTGTGGAAGATATGCGCAATCAGACCAATGTCACCTATACAAGGGATGCTGCAGAAGCAATAGAGCGCGTTGATTCATATCAGGCTCAGATTGCATTCCTGCTCAATCCAGTTGGTGTGAAACCGATAATGGATATTGCTGCAGCGGGGGAGAAGATGCCGCAAAAATCAACTTATTTTTATCCCAAACTTATCAGCGGACTGGTGCTCCGTCTACTGGAGAGATAGTAGTATATGAGTGCTAACCAGCTTGTTTCGTTGTTTACCGGAAATGAATACATTTCCCTGCCTCGAATAAATACCGGGGATTGTGGGATTCAGACACTGGGATTCATGTCTGAGTCATTTAGAGGATGTGTAGAGATGAGTGGTTCTGAAACAGATCCACTCATCACTCCGTTTGTAGAAATTGATGGTAAAAACATCCTGACTTCCTCCGTTACGGCATCAATGCTTGATTACTGGATACCTCAGTTTCAAACCAGTAGTGATGCATCATCAGTTACCTACACAATTGTTTCTCCTATTGCACGAAGAGGATTTTGTGCTGTTTTGGAAATATCGAACCATTCCAATGACACAGTGTCCCTTGCGGCGGGTTGGCGTGGATGCTGGTCAAACAGCCATATAATTGCTGGTCAAGCCAAACAAATGCAAGCATCACGGAGACTCTATACAAGAGAAGATGCCGGAGCTCTTATTACGCTGGAGTTTACCGGTCAAACCCCGTTATATGCTCTCTCTCTGCGTTCCTCAGATTGTTCACAGGCGGATATTCATTGTTGCTCTGAAACATCCTCGGACTGTGACGGCTATTCTATGAGTTCACAGATAACTCTGGTACCTGGGGAGACCCGGTTCCTGTCCTTGTATGCCGGTCTTGGGCTTGAGGAAGTGTCGGCAGCTGCATCATCTCGTGAGCTTGAACTGCAAAGTTCGATAAGGATAATTGAGAAGACCCGGGAATGGCTTGTTGAACATACAATTGGGCACACTGAAGATGTTATAAAGAACGTCATGAATCTGAACTCATTCTACAACTACTTCTATTGCCAGGCTATGACTCTGGATACAGAGGAGTTTATAGTTACTACCTCTCGTAGTTCAGCCAATGATTTTTGTGCAGCCTACAGAGACAGAGATGCTATGCGTTGGTCGCTGCCTGCAGTCCTCCAGGTAAGCTGGTCTGATGCTCGAAGGATGTTGTTATATGGACTAACCAGACAGCTGAATAATGTGGGAATGCATTCCAGGTTTATAGATGGAATCGCACTTGAACCCGGACTGCAACTTGATCAATTGTGTGCGCCGATCCGTGCCCTTGATACTTATGTTGACTTGACTGATGATCTGTCACTGATTTTTGATCGCAGAGTGCAGAGCGGGATCAACCGTATCCAGCAGTTACTGGCAGACCAGAGGCATCCTACTGAAGCCCTGTTTGAGACTCTTCTCCTGCCATCTGGGGAATATGCGACGCTACCATATGTGTGCTATTCCAATGTCCTTGTGTGCAGGATACTGGAGGATATAGCCGTCCTTTACAACCGGATCAGGGATATGGACAGGTCTGACGAAGCGTCTTTACTTGCACGGACAGTGAAAGAGAGCATACTCGGCAATTTTGTAGTGGACGGACCGTTTGGGAAGATGTTTGCCCGGTCAATTGATCTCGAAGGTGCATATGAGTTGGGGGACGATGTCGAAGGTAGCCTGCAACTGCTGACATATTTAAACTTCTGCAAACCGGATGATCCTGTATATTTGAATACAGTTAAGTGGATTCATTCAGAATACAATCCTAATCAGGGATTCCAGGACAGGACTTGGGTGGGTGAAGGAGATAGTGGCTATTCAATCCTCAGTGCAGCAAATGATCTACTAGCTGAGCGGGGTGATGATGTGCTTGAATTTCTGCAAACGGCAGTTTTGGACAACGGAATTGCAGGAGCTGTTGTTGATCGAAATACTGGAAAAGTTATGTTTGGCAATGCCTATGCCAGTGGGGCTGGATATCTCGCGTTTGCTCTGCGTAAAGCAGTAAATGGAACTGTACCTGCAACTGCCATAGTTGTCCACAAGAAAAAAGGCGGGCCAAACGAGAGTCTTTACCACCCACCTCCCAGGGCAAACCTGCATACCCGTAAAGCTCGGTTGTGAATGCAGGTATCACCGGATAACCAATTTCAGACTATTGTGTCCGTAGGAGCGACTCTCTGCGGTCTCCCGAAATGTCCATATCATCACACGTATGCAATGTTCTGATCTTGACTGGTGCTACTTGACCGCATTTTGCGCAAACAAAATGGGTGGGGGATTCGTAATCGGAGGCTTTGACGTTACGGGATAAACCTGGGGAGATAAGTTTGAGTGCATCATAATCTTCATCTGTGATGTGCTTGTGGTATTTATTGCAGATTACGATCTTTTTCATTCTATACATACGCCATTTAGTATCAAGTTTCTAGCCCGCATTATTCATGATTGACTCGCTTTCGCCCCTACTGCCGGTCGAAAGCAGAGTTTGGTGAATAAAGCGGGCTAGTGCCCCGTCTCCTGCAAAATTGTAATCACTTCATTGTCAGATGTCTGATCGAAGTATCTATACCAATTTCCAACAGCCCGGAATGAAGTTGGTTGTTCAGGACATATCACATCATCGGCATAGCTGCGAAGAGCCAGTATGCTGTCAGGAGCACCGACTGGAACAGCCAGAATAAGCTTTAGTGGATTGATTCTGCGTATGGATGCTAGTGCTGCACGAGTTGTATAGCCTGTAGCTACACCATCATCAACTACAATAACAACCTTGCCTGCAAGCTCAGGAGGGTCGATGGATCCCCTATACAACAATAAACGTCGCTTGGCCTCTTCCATCTGGTATGCTGATTCAGACTCGATGTATTCTACTGGAATCCGGAGCATACGCACAGCTTGTTCATTTATGAATCTCTCCGGTCCCCAAGAACAAATCGCGCCTATTGCATACTCGGGTTCTCCGGGTGCGCCTATTTTTCTTGGAGCAACAATGTCCAGTGGGCAATTCAAGCGTAACGCAACCTGAGCTGCTACAACTACTCCACCTCTGGGGATTCCTAACACGACACAGGGGGACTGTGCATAGGCTGACAGTTCATTTGCAAGCCTTTGTCCGGCTTCTTCTCTATCTTTATATATATCCATCATGACATACCAGTCCCGGTATGATTATAGGTTGCCAGTTAGGTTGATTGTGTCAGCCTGCATTATTCATGACGGACTCAGCTTTTGTCTCTACTGCCAGCTAAAAGCGAAGTTTGGTGAATAATGCGGGTCAGTTAACTACAGGTTCCGGCTTTGGAAGAGCGGGGGCAGCAGCTACTGGATTTGTAGCAACTATAACCTTCTGTGCAGGATATTTATCTCTGGATACGACTTCTACCCTGGGTTGTCCAGTCTCATCCACTATCTTGCGGTATACGACTGTAGATACACCTTTTGAACCCTTATCGGTAACTTTGGTTGTTCCAGGTGGAATTGTACGGTCAACGACAGTCTTCTGTCCATTAATCGGAGTATAACTCGTTTGCCCGTTATATACAGAAACTGTTTTCTTGTCCGCTGAAGCGCCATATATGACAGCGCGAAGGCGGTTTCCTGTAATGGTCTCGGTAATATATATGGGGGATGATCCTGAGTTTTTGAAACGCAGGTCTCTTGATCCATATGCAACAGTTGCATCTCTTCCGGCGGGAACATATACGACAGTTCTGGAATGGTGGTGTCTTTCAGTTATATCCAGACCTGCAAGCAGAGCAGCATTATACAGTGTGGATGATACCTGGCATATACCACCGCCCACACCCTCTTCCATCATTCCTTTGACAAATATAATAGCATTTCGGAAACCAGTTGAGATCAATCTCTCTCCCACCGTTTTGTTATATGAAAACTCTTCGCCAGGCATCAATATCGTTTTGTTAACTTTGTCTGATGCAACTTTCAGGTTATGGGATCGGTCTCTTTTTGCGCGGACGAATGTTGTCGTGTAACTTGCCAGCACAGTATCCACACTTTGAAGGGCACTCGCAGTGACTTTTGCTTTGTCAACGACTGGGCTTAATGATATCTGAGCTGTCCCTGTAGTCAATGCTTTAGATATAGAATCTGCAGAGGCTTCTCTATCGAGTTTTATGCCGTCTTGCTCAGGCAAAACACTTATGGAGCCGCTGGAAAGGTCGAGAGATGCATTTTTTGCGGGTCTATCGATGACATTAGCCATTTTTATAATAGTCCTGCGTAGAACACTTTCGTCACACTTCATTGCAAGAGGAATTTGCTTTGAATCTGTAGGTCCAGAGAGAATGTCTGTCAAACGAGTAAGTATATTACTACGTCTGCCTACCTGCATTGCATCTTCAAGTGATTTATGCCAATCAACCTTTACGCCTAAATCGGAGGCTGCAGCTGACCATTTTTGATCCAGAACAGATATGCTTATACGGCCATTCATGCGGGATTGTGCCATTTTCTGCAGAATGTCTCCGGCTTGTTGTTTGCGCATACCTGAAAGGTCCACACCAACAATGTATACACCTTTGCAGACTTTATCACTATTCACGAATACATAGGTAGATACTGTCAGTCCTACTGCAGCTGCAATCAATGTGCAACCCAAGCCTGTTATTATTTTTTTTGAACTGACTCTCAATTAATTGCTCCGTGACTATTTGTCTTACATAAAAATATTGTGCAAAATACTAAGCTGTTGTTTAGTTCGATCTTCTCCAAAGTGTGCCATCTGCTGTGTCTTCCAGGATCAAACCCCTATCTGTCAGCTCTTTGCGCAGTTCATCTGCTCGAGCCCAGTTTTTTGCTTTTCTAGCTTCAAAACGTTCCTTGACCAAAGCTTCAATCTCAGTATCAGATGAAGTAGAACTCATCGCCTGTTTTTGCAGATCCAGTCCTAGAATCTGGTCGAAGTCATATATTGCTTGTTTAACGCTGTAATCTTCACGGTTGTCGGCTTCTTTGACCAGGTCCCACAACACACCCATAGCTTGCGGCATATTAAGGTCATCACTGATAGCCGCTGTGAACCGTTCTCTATACTCTGATACCCATTTAGCTTCTTCTCCACCCTTTTGTTCACACCTGCTCAAAAAATTCTTGAGCCTGGAATAGCCGGATACTGCTCCGTCTAGTGATTCCCAAGTGAACTTGAGTTTTGCGCGATAATGGGCCCCCATGCACAGATATCTATATGCCAGCGGGTCATATCCATTATCTATTAACGTTTGCAAACGAAGGAAGTTACCTTCGGATTTTCCCATTCGGTTCTCTTCTTCATCATTGTCGGATTTACCAACAACGAGAAACGCTCCGTGCATCCAATACTTTACAAATTGTTTGCCGGTTGCGCCTTCACTTTGTGCAATCTCGTTGGGATGATGCACCCAGATGTGGTCTTCGCCGCCGGTATGGATATCCAGTGTCTCTCCCAGATACTTCATACTCATTGCAGAGCACTCTACGTGCCAGCCCGGGAAACCTACACCCCAGGGTGATTCCCACCGCAGAATATGCTTGTCGAATCTGCCGGCAGCCTTGAACCAGAGAGCGAAATCAGCGCCGTGGCGCTTTTCCGGGTCTTCGTTTACTTCATCTCTAGCACCGACCAGTTTGTCTTCCAGTGACTGCCGGGAGAGTTCGGTGTATTTGGGGAATGTCGAGATATCAAAGTAGACGGCCTGGCTGGTCTCGTAGGCATGACCGCGTTCAATAAGCTTTTCCACTAGAGTAATCATCTCTTCAATATGGTCAGTCGCTCTGCACTGAACCGCTGGTGATTTTATGTTGAGCTTTTTTAAGTCTTCGAAGAATACTTGCTCGTAATATCGAGCGATATCCAGGACATCCTTGCCGACTTTCCGGGCTTCGAGCTCCATTTTGTCTTCGCCGGCATCTTCATCAGAAGTCAGGTGACCAACATCGGTAACATTCATTACTTGCTGGACGTTATAATCGAAGTGTTCCAAAGTCCGGCGTAATATATCCGCAAAAATATAGGAGCGTAGGTTGCCGATGTGAGCATAGTTATATACAGTCGGACCGCACGTATACATACCCACTCGTTCATCTGAGAGTGGTTTAAACTCCTGTTTGCTGCGGCTCAACGTGTTATATAGTGACAAAGGCATATTAGTTCACTCCGATTGAATACAAAATGCTGGCATATGCCAGACGGTAATATTGATTAACTAGACCAAATCAGGACTATATCCTGTCGGATGGTTGAGTAACCGATTTGCTGTTGTCCTCGACCTTCTCGACTTCCCTAAGTCTCATCTCCAGATTTTCGATCTTTTTGACCATACATCGGATCATCTCACCCTCTGGGTCCAGATCGCGTCCGTGGGTTAGAGGTGAATCATCAACCCTCTTACCGTCACGAATAACAACTCTACCCGGATTGCCAACAACAACTGAATTTGAAGGCACATCCTTAAGGACAACTGCATTCGCGCCTACTTTGACATTGTCTTCGAGGGTTATTGCTCCCAACACCTTTGCGCCGGCGCCAACGACTACATTGTTACCGAGTGTAGGGTGCCGTTTTTTCTTCGCAAGACTAACACCGCCCAGAGTTACACCGTGGTAAAGCAGGCAGTTGTCACCTATCTCAGCAGTCTCGCCAATGACAACGCCCATTCCATGGTCGATGAAAAAGCCTTTGCCTATTGTAGCGCCAGGATGGATCTCGATACCTGTGAGGAAACGGGCAGTCTGTGAGGTTAACCGGGCTAAGAATTTGAGGTTGTGAATCCAGTACCAGTGGGCCATTCGGTACCAGGCGACAGCATGCAATCCGGCATAGGTCAGGACTTCAAAACCGTTCCTGGCGGCCGGATCATTTTGAAATACTGCATTCCAGTCAGCTCTAAAATTGTCGAACATCAGATAACCTGGAGGCGAACAAACAGGCTAGTAGCCTCCAATAAGACGCCACTTTCTTTTTCGCTCTTCATTAAAAGTATAACATACCCATACTTGGGTGTAAATTGATGATGGAGTCAGTCTTTGAATTGGTTGCTGATAACTTTACAATACCGTCGCTTGTGAGACGCTCTTGTATTGCAACAATGCAGGTTTGACTTTGCGTAATCAAATGTGATTAAGTTGGTATCAAATACAACAGTAAGTTTCTGAGGTGAATATTAATATGCATTGTTACTGGATAGCTGTTTTCGTTTTACTGTTCATAGCTGGTAGTGTGGTAGCAGATGGGTTGCCTAACGTCAAAGTACCGCTTGCTTCGGTTCCGGTCAAGATTGACGGTCAGTTTCATGCCAATGAATGGCAGGATGCTGCATTATTACAGCGAATGTATATACTCGGGACTACAGAACAGTCTACGCAGAACACAAAAGTATATCTTAAGTACGATTCGCAGGCTTTGTATGTCGGCGTTCATTGCACAGAGAAAGTAAAAAGCTATCCAAAAGCGTATAAGCGTAAACCTACGGATTATTTGGGTGATGATGACGCAGTGCAGGTTGTACTAGGTGTAGCCGATGAGAGCACTACTCGAGATACTTTGATGATGGGTGGCTACGAAGGCGCTATGAACACCGAAGTAGCCAAGGCTGACCACTACTATCAGTTCTCTGTTAATGCTGCCGGTGCATTAGCCCGCACTTATAACGAAAGTCCGCTTGAAAGACCATTGTTTAAATCCGCAGTATCGAAGAGTGCAGATGGATGGTATGTGGAGATGAGAATACCGTTTGAGTCTGCGGGATTTAAATCGAGTAAGGGCAGGACTGTATTCTTCAACTTCTACAGATTCCGTCCTCCTGAGACGTTGGGTTGGTATGCACAGGCATATGGCGGATACACTCCGATGTCGTTCGGGACACTGACGTTGTCGGATTCTGATCAAAAGACACTAGAGCAGCCGCTGCCACCAGTTGCATTGACGAAGAAATCCACCGCTATCGCTCCGAAGGAAATTGCCGTCATGGATTACTACCCGCTTGCAGGAGAAGTTATAGCGCGGATAAATGGGGGCACAGCCAAGAAACCATCTACTGCAGTCTTGCAAATTGACGGGGTAGGGGAGAAAAAAGTTACCATCAAAGCTAATGATGTAAAGCTGGCAGTAAATATTCCTAAGTCACATACATCAACTGTGCAGGCGCACCTGACGGTTCGGTCAACCGATGGCAAGGTCTTGTTTGATGAGTCCAAAGAGTTCAAGAACCCGACCGACAAACCAACGTGGTCGGGCAATGATGTATCTGCTGAATATGAAAAACTGAAAGTCCCGGCACCGTGGAAGAAACCAGTAATAACCGGACACAAAGTTAAGCTGCATAATAAAACAATGGATTTCGGCAACAACGGTCTTTTGAGATCAGTTGCTTTTGCTGATGGAGACTTACTGGCCGGTAATTCTGAAGTCATTCTCAAGGCCAAAGGTAAAATACTGCAACTGGGAGCTGGTAAGACTGTCGCTAAGTTGTTAGGAAACCAGGCTCTTGTTCAATCAATTAATCCTATACCTGGTGGAGCAGTTGAAATTCGAAATATGGTGGACTACGATGGCTTTACCGTCGTTAAACTGCGTGTTACCGGACTTGACCCAGCTACCATTAACAAGCTGGCTTTACGTATTCCTATAAAGCCAGAGGATGCCAAATTTGTTTATAGAGAAACTGCTCAGACGGTGCGTGAGTTGACTGGATTTGGCTGGCAAGGCAAGGCTGGTCCGGTCTGGATGGGTGGACACGACAAAGGATTGTCATTCGATTTCGATACGCCGGTGTTCCTTTCGAAGAATGAACGATCTCAGATTCAGGTGGTAGAAGAAAAAGGTAAAACCTGGCTACAGGTCAATCTGGTAGATGCCAAAGGGCAGATTAAAGAACGGGATCACATATTCAGGTTCATTTTGCAGCCGACTCCTACCAGGCAGCCGTCGTTGGATAAGACCGGGATTTACCATCGCACAGCTCTCTGGTTTGAGGAATGGACTGACTATCAGGGATATCCTGATCTTACAAAAATGAGTAAAGTAAAAGAGCGCAGCGATAAAGCTCATGCCGAAGGCAAGCTTCAGATGATTTATTTTGGGCAGGTTTTGGCTTCCAATGCTCCTGGATTTAATGAATTTCAGAATGATTTCCTGGCTCCTCCTTCAAGAGGCTGGTATAAGCGTGCATACGATCCTGGCAAGGATGTCGTCTGCTATGTATCGTGTGCAAGGGGAGCGTTTGGTGACTTGTTGTTGGATGGGATCAAAAAACTCTCAGACCAGGGAGACATAGACGGAGTATATATGGATGGCACCAGCGTACCGTGGGACTGCGACAATCCTTCTCACATATACTGCGCAGGTCGCCCGGAGATCGGTTGGGACACAGAGGACTTTACACCTTACATTGGCACCAGACGTTTCCTCAAACGCTTGAGAGGCATTTTCGACAGCAAGAACAAACCTTACTATATGATGGCACACACAGGTGGGGCAATCAATATCGCTACAATGTCCCTGTGCGATGGTCATTATGAAGGTGAACAACTTGCAAGATACAGGCCTGGATATCGATTGCCCTTAAGTACATTCGCCTCCGGTTATTGTGGACGCCCCTGGGGATTCCGCACAGACCTGCTGCCGATACGTCCTGTATACTCCTGTGAGGAAATGAGGACTTGGGGACTTCTGCACGATGGTGAAGTTGGTGATGGTCCTTATGGAGACCCAGGAGGAGCAGCATTAGAAAGTCGCATATATGGCGATTTTCAGGATGATTCTAAAGTGAAATACTATCCATACTGGCAAACGCAGCCACATGTGAAAATCCCTAAAGGTAATGTCTTGTGTTCATACTACCGAAAAGATGATTCAGCAATGGTGATACTCGGGAACCTTTCATGGACTGATCAGGATGTTGTTGTTGATCTCTCCAAACTGTTCCCTGGTAAGGTTCTGCAAGCTACCGATGTTGTGAATCAAGTGCCTTTTGCAGTGAAAGATAGTAAGCTGGTGCTGACCCTTAAGCTGCATAGATATGCAGCATTTCTGGTCAGTCCACAGGCAGGCAATATAGTAGTTACTGACAAGCCAACATCTGATACATCCATAAAACCTTCCCAGTTCAACGTGCCGAAACTGGCTTCCGAAGACTGGCAGCTAGCCAAAGACAGATATGGAGTTGGTATAGATCGGGAATATAAAATGGGAGATACTCCCGGATGTATTAAATTGACCAGCACTCTCTGGATGGCTGAGGCAAATATCCGATTGGAGAAATACTCGATAGGTTCCGGTGGGCATGTGAAATTTAAGATCCTGCACAGCGGAATACTTAAAATAGCTATTGGTAACTCAGGTTTTACATATGGTGGAAACTGGGTCTCTTTTGGACTCGATCCATGGAACCGTGGTGTTCTATATCAACCGACTGCAGTCAAAGACCGTCCGGTTGAAATTGAACTGTCACTAAAAAATGGATTATTGGATGCCACATATGATGGCAAAGCACTGGCAAGCGGACTAGCACTGGGAGGACTGGACAACCAGAGCATACTCGCACTAGCCACTTGGTCAAACGACTGGTTGGCATTCGATGTTGGTCAGACATCCAGCGAACCGGTTGCACTGTTTACCGAATCGGTAAAGCATCCGGTTCTATAACTCATCTGCAGGGTTCTGGAGTTTATCATCCTGAGGAATGAAGGATCTTTTTTTCTATTCGGAAAACAGATCCTTCGTTCCTCAGGATGACATTGTTCCAATATTACTGAACTGTTCACTAATTCTGTGGCTTCAAGGTTATCACCGTCACTTCCGGACGGCAGAACAGGCGGATTCTTGGAGCTTTACCGCCTTCCATACCTAAGCCTCTATTTACATACATATAGCCGCCACCATTGAGCCTGCTCAGTCCTGCAGCACTCTTACGCTTGATATTGGCAAATGTAACTACTGGTCCAAGTCCGGGAATCCTTATTTGACCACCGTGGGTATGCCCGGCAAGCAGTAAATCGACTTCGTTGCCGACATACAATGAAGCATCCGGTGTATGGGACAACAGAATCGAAAAGTGATTGGTTTTTGGAACCTTGAATCCACCAAACTTGCCTGCATTATAATCCACTCCCGAAATCAGTATATCCCCTGATGGAGTCTTGACTGATACGCTTTTTCCACTTATATACTGCACATGAGTGCCTTTAAAGAATTTGCTGTATTGCATTGCTGAATTCCAGTTCCAGTTGCCTGGTACAGCATAAATCCCATATGGAGCTCTCAGTTTTCGCGCAAACTCATTCATCAAAGTAGCCTTGCTCCATAAGTTTACATAGTCTCCAGTGAGGACGATGATATCAGGTTTTATATTCTCAACAATACTCAGTGCTTTAATCTCTCGTTTGCCCATTTGCTCAATATGAAGATCGGATAATTGCAGGATTGTAAGTGGTGGAGCACCTGGATTTAACTTCGGAGACTGAATAGTTGTCCTGGTGGTTTCAACCCAGTTCGGTTCGATCCTGTTCATATAGACTCCCATCGCTGGGAGTCCAAAAGCCAAAGTCAACAGGATTCCTGAAATGATTCCTGCAAAGGATATTCTCTTCTTTATAGGGAATATGCTGTCGCTTCTGGCGAATGCAAGAGATGATATGCACAGAATACCCAGATAAGCTAGTGGCCCGACCAGGAATATTGCTGCAAATGAGAATTTCATTACCAGCCATATATCTCTGACATGCCCGTGCACTATTCTGACCACGAGATAAACAACTGCTAAAAGGACCGCTAATGAAAAGGAAATAGCAATAATGCGCCCCAGAGTAACATTAGGCATTCGTCGACGCAGAATGGAGTTAATAAATAAAGCAACCAGTAGACTAATTGTCCAGATAGATATGAACGGGATGAAACTCATTATGATTATCCTCAAGCATCAATGGATAAATGGCATCCGTGTTATCGTGTTATATAGTATATGCTTTCTTTGCATACGATATTGGCCATGATCCAGTTCCAATAAGAGTCTATGCAGTATGATTTGAGGCGTGATGAGGTGTAGTTATAGTTACTGGTAAATATGTTGTGGCTGGTTTGTGAGGATTGACTCAGCGAGATTTAACGACTGAGGCACGTCGTGCGTTTCGGTTGGTTGTTCCTCTGCTTGCTGTGGTGGAGCCGGTTCGCTCTACCACACCTAACTGTGTTCCAGGAAAATAATGAGATAGAATCTGCTCATATGAATAGTTGAACGGTGCAGCAGCCAGTGCTTTAGCGCCTGTCTGGCACATTCCTATTCCATGCCCGTATCCTCTACCTGAGAATACAATATATCCAGGTGAACTGACATCTAGTGCAAATAATGTGCTCTTAATCACACTAACACCCAGTGCAGATCTTAACTTCTCTGCAGGTATTTCAGTCTGTCCATCAGGTTTGATTAACGCAACTGTCAGGACTCGTCCACCTGTTCCTGTGCGGGAGATAGAGATTGATGTTAGTCCTTTGGCATCACGTATCCCCGAAGAGAGCAACTTGGACTCCAACTCACTGAGTTGAAAACGTTGTGTCCAACTGCGGTGTGGGATCTCAGGAGGGTCCATAACTGATGTGAGATAAGGATGCCTGGAAGTCCCCTTCAATTCGGCATAATCTTGCGTAACACCACCTGAGTCAGAGGAATACATAACGGATGCCAATTCATTCATATAAGTTATTACTAGCCCGGTAGTCAGTGAAACGGCAGCATCCGTAGTTGGATGTTGTGAACTGGCTCCTCCGTATACCTGGCAATGGGTACTTTCGCACACATCAAATCCATCCAGCCCATGTTTGTGCAGATTACGATATGCCCAGGACCGGGCACATATTGCTTGAGCCTGCAAGGCAGCAGATGGAGATTTTGACTGCATTTCGTTCGAAACGACTCCGCGCAAATATGTTTCCATGTCCAGAACATTGACTAGTTGAATCCTGTCATCCCTGGCAGTGACTTCCAGTGCTCCCAGATATCTTTTTGTAAACCTATCCTTGAGCTGAATCTGTATAGCTTCACTGCGGTTTCCTGAGAATATAGTGATCTGACTGCCTAAAGGCTTCAATGTTGAATCAGATTTTCCGCCAGTTATTGTCCGTGTTCCTAACGAAAGTACATACTTAATATCTTTGGGTATAGATATAGCAGGTATATCTGCTTCGAAGGAAGATATAGTAAGACCTGCATGGCTTGATATGGTCACCGATTTGCGCCCGGCAGCAGTCATTGTCAGGCCCACACGTATTTCATGAGGACGTGCATCTGTTGCACATACAGGCGTCTGTATTTGGGATAAGCCGAAAACGGCAAGGGCAATAATCATAAAAAATCGCATAGAAATTCTACCTGATAGCACTAGATTGCAGGTTACCACTACCTATTAATTAATGTCAACCCGTATGAATGCTGCAACCACATTAATTCTGACGTGGATACACTCTATTGCTTTCCATTCTTATACCCTATAATTGAACAAATATGCTGAAATTGTGCTTGAATAACTGCAATATCATCATTCCAGTTGTTGGCCCATGTTGTTGCAAGCTGGTATAATCGATTAAAGGCTATGAGAGATTATACACGTGTTTTAGAATTTGATAAGGTTTTGGAGGAAGTTAGCGGGTTCGCAGCTACAGTTATGGGTGCGGAGCTGGTACGCTTGCTGTCGCCTGCCACACGATTAAACAGAGCACAGTTTGCACAATCAGAGACTACTCAAGCTGTGGGTGTTCTCGATCGATACGGCAGCATTCCACTTGGGGGAATAGAAGATATTAGAGACCCACTGGCTCGGGCAGAGGTCGAGTCGATACTTTCACCCAGAGACTTAATATCAATTCACAACACCCTGCAGTCTTGTAGTAGACTTCGTGAGTTTTTAATTAAACTCTCAGAAGACGATTTTGCAATCCTCAAAGATATTGGTCATCGCATGGAAAGCCATGATGATGCCGTCCGCGAAATTGCACGTGCTATTTCACAGGCAGGGGAAGTTCTAGACTCAGCCAGCCCTGCTTTGCAAAAAATCCGAAATGACATTCGGCGAAACCAGCAGCAACTGACTGAAAAACTCCAATCATACATGCAGAACAGCACAATCCGAACTGCCTTACAGGATCCAGTGGTAACTGTTCGCAGCGATAGATATTGCCTACCAGTTAAATCCGAATACCGTTCGCATGTTCCGGGAATTGTTCACGATTCCAGTGCATCGGGTGCAACTCTTTTTATTGAACCTACTGCTGTGGTTGAACTGGGAAACAAACGAAGAGAACTTACTGTTAAAGAGATTGAGGAAGTCGAGAAAGTCCTGGCAAGGCTCAGTGCAATAGTTGGAGCACAAGCCAGTCGAATGTCTGCGACACTCTCTGCAGCAACTCTTATGGACTGCATCAGTGCACGGGCCAGGTATGCGGCATCTAAAGACTGTATGGAGCCTGTAATTAATGAGCGTGGTGTAGTTAGGCTCATCAAAGCCAGGCACCCTCTGTTAAAAGGCAATGTTGTTCCCATCGATGTGCAACTCGGGGTAACCTATGATGCATTATTGGTAACCGGTCCTAATACTGGTGGAAAAACAGTGTCATTGAAGACCATCGGTTTGTTGACACTGATGGCCGCTGCAGGATTATGGATACCAGCCGCAGACAACAGCGAAGTGTCTCTTTTTACAGGTGTATATGCCGACATCGGAGACGAACAGAGCATAGAACAGTCACTCTCTACATTTTCTTCACATATGACCAATATCGCAGACATAGCCAACGCAGTAGACTCAAGGAGCCTTGTCCTGCTTGATGAAATAGGAGCAGGCACCGATCCTGCCGAAGGAGCTGCTCTGGCAAAAGCAGTGATTGATCATCTGCTGTCTAGAGGTGCGAAAGTCGTCGCTACAACTCATTACGGCGAACTCAAAGAGTATGCCTATTCCACAGACAGAGTTCAGAATGCATCCGCTGAGTTTGATTTGAGAACCTTGAGTCCTACATACAGGTTGCTCAGTGGAGTTCCAGGAAGCAGCAACGCGTTTATAATTGCCGAGAGAATAGGACTGGACAAGCGTATAGTTGATTCTGCGCGCGCAAATGTTAACAAACGTGGGATCGAATCCGAAGAGCTGATGCGTCGGATTGAAGAAACACAGAGAGCTGCGAGCCAGGAACGACTTGATGCTGAGCGAATGTCTTCAGAGGCAGTGCTTCTGAAAACCCAATATGAGAAGCAGGTCTCTACAGCTGCAGAGGAGCGGGGCAGGGTGCTCCAGAAAACCCGTGATAAGGCCTCAGGGGTTATTCAGGAATACAGTAACAAGCTTGATGAAGTCTTAGATGAACTTGCCCGGCAGAGACTCGATCAGAACCGTTCTGAAGCATTGCGTAAAAAAGCCGAAAAGCTTATAGATGAGATGTCTGACGAAGTCACCCGTGAAGTTGGCCAACCCTCTCAGGAAGAAAAACTACCCGAAGATGAACCGCTCAAAGTCGGTAGTAAGGTCAGGATTGCGGGTATGAGTCAGGATGTCGAAGTCATTGAGACTCAGTCTGATGGTAAAGTCCTTGTATTAGCAGGGACCATGCGAGTGAGTGTTCCAATAGCATCGCTCCGCAGGGCTTCCGGAGATACTGGTAAAAACAAGAATGAACCTCAGAGACAACCAATAAGCATTTCTTTGCGAAAGACCCTTGCGTTCCATTCAGAGATCGATCTGCGTGCCAAGCGAGTTGAACCTGCACTACTTGAATTGGATAAATATCTGGATGATGCCCTATCAGCAGGAGCCCAGAGTGTTCGGATAATTCATGGAAAAGGGACAGGTGCTATGCGGGCTGCAGTGACTGAATACTTGAAAGATAACCGTTCAGTTCTGTCATTTAGAATAGGTGACCCGGAAGAAGGCGGCGCAGGCGTAACCGTAGCAACCCTCGGATGATTTTAAACTATCACCAGATCCTGGTTTAGGTCCTATAAGTCCTATTAGTCCTATTGGTCTTTACAGTTCTAGGTAAGACAAACAGGACCAATAAGACCCATAGGATATTATTGCCGGACTTTGGTTCTATATCCCTTAGTTAATTATCCCCCAAGAACCTTATAAATCTGCAGGTGTGATATAATATGCTTTAAATAACTATGGTAAGGTGGTCCTTAATGGTTGCAGCGCTGGTGCTTGTTGTTGGACTGTTGGTTGTCCTTGTTGCGGGGTCGTTGATGCTTGCATATATGGGATATCCTCAACTGCTGCCGGCACTTGTGCCGTTGGCTCCGGGACTCATATGTGTCGGAGCGATCTTGTTGGCATTGGTTGATGTCCTGCTGCTTTTTGGAAATAAAGAAGACCGCTCTACCGTGAAAAAAGACTATACTTATCTGCTCCCAATCATATTGGTGAGTGGTACACTGTATTATGTGACCCAGCGGTATCTGTGGTAAATACAGCTTACCGTAATAGAACGGGCTTTCCTGAAGGAGGAATATGGACTCAAACGAGTTTGCTCTGCGTGCGCTTAAAGATCGGATCGTAGCTGCCGCAGGTTCAATAGAGGAGAGTTCTCCGCATCCTGCGAGAAGAGAAAACCATCGCAGACTTACAGATGCAGCGCATGAACTGCACAAATGTGCAGATGACTTACAAAACATAATGATGCGGATCAAGCATAAATAATTGACAAGCATTATTCAACAGTGTTAGCTTTCAATCGCTGGTAATATAAAAACCAACTTGGTGAGGTTGTATTGATGGTGACTAACCTAAAAGACTTGGCAGATGAAGTACGTGTGCAGTTGGAAGAATCAAATCGTGCCAGAGAGGCCGCACTCAGGGTTTCACGCGATGTTATACGCCTTTCCTCGGTATCGATAAAATCAAGCCACAGAGGGCAGTTTGATGAAGCCTGCAGTGTCAAGTCTGAAGCCAGGACCAAACTTACAGAACTCGCCGAATTGTTGAAAAACAACCAGGAGATATATTTTGCCGGGTATGTTCAGGATGCTCAGAAAGAATATACGGAATCTGAGCTGACTTATGCATTAATCCGTGATCTTGATTTTCCTTCATATATTGATTTGGGAGTTGAACCCGCAGCATACCTTAATGGAATGGCTGAAGCAGTTGGTGAGTGCCGCAGGCACGTTCTGGATGAGCTTCGCAAGGGACATCTGGATCGTGTTGAACAACTTTTAGAAACCATGGACGAAGTCTTTTACGTCTTAATGGCCTTTGACTATCCGGACGCAGTAACTCAGAACCTGAGGAGACATACGGATATGGTTAGAGGCGTAATTGAAAGAACCCGCGCCGATATTACTCTTGTCCGTCAGCAGACCCGGCTGGAGGAAGCAATCAGAACTGCAACGAGGCTTCTTAGTGTTGATGAAAGCACTGGAGATAATTCGTGAGGCCCTTAAAGGCACTCAATTCGAAAAACGAGTCTATCTTGTCGGCGGTATAGTCCGGGATAGACTCCTTGCACAGTCTCATCTGCTTGATACATTACCTCAAATGCTTTTGCCAGACAGCTCAACCGAATCAGACGATATAGATTTGGTCTGTGAAGGTGATTATCTTGCCCTTACCGATACTCTTTATTTGAAGGGCATTTGCGAGCACTTTCCTGTTACGTATCCTCGTTTTCGTACATCAATGGTCAGTGTTGCGGGATGCAAAATCGAAATAGTTGGAGCGCGCAAGGAATCATACAAGCCCAACAGCCGCAAACCCGATGCTGTTCCTGCTACTCTCAAGGACGATGTGTATCGCAGGGATTTTACAATCAACACTCTGCTTGAGAATCTCCATACTGGCGAATTGCTGGATTTAACCGGCAAGGGACTAGATGACCTGAAAGCCGGAATAATTCGTACGCCTCTGGATCCTGTAGCTACTTTTGATGATGATCCCCTGAGGATGATGAGGGCAGTAAGGTTTGCATCAAGATTTGGGTTCAGTATTTCTGATGAGACTTTACAGGGAATTAGGTCAAGAGTAAACCGTCTTAATATTATCAGCTACGAAAGAATCAGAGATGAGTTTGTAAAAGTCATCATGAGTCCCTGCTTGGAAATAGCATCTCCGACTGCTCAACTTGCTTCGGGATCTGCCGCTGGCCTTGAGTTGCTCCGGTCTACCGGACTACTGGAAATATTTCTTCCTGAACTCAATAAACTATGGGGATTTGCCAATAATTGCGCTAGTGATCACGATCTATGGAGTCATTCTGTGCTGACTATGGAATACATACCATTGGAAGCAGGGCTATCCGTCAGGCTGGCTGGTCTGTTGCATGACATTGACAGGACTGTTGAGAGCTCAAAAGATGTCGATCCAGTATTGCATCCAGAACAGGATTTATTGCGAAAAATCCTGCACAGGATGAAGTTTTCTAATACCGAGACTGAGGGTATTATATGGTTAGTGGGTAAGCTGGCTTATCTCAATTTGCACACTTGTTTACTAGATGATCCGGCAATACGCAGACTTCTCAAAAATGCTGGAACACGTTTTACTGATTTATTGATTTTGGCCAGAGCTCATGTTACTGCAACCGCCGATTGTACAATGGCTACAAACCTGGATTTATTTGAGAGAAAAGCTGTAACTATTTCTCAAAGTGAAGGATCTCATTATGACAGTCCTCTGGATGGTAGAGAGATAATGGGGTTAACCGGATGCAACGAGGGTGTGGTTATAGGTAAACTCAAACAGTTTCTATTGTCCCAGGTTTTGGATGGCGCGGTAAGGCCAGGTGATAAGGATTCTGCTCGGACTATACTCCTGGACTATTGGCATTCATGCAAGGATGAGTCCAGCCTTAAGAAATGTGTCTGTCTAGCCGACAATACTTCAAATAGCTAGACCATTTATAATGACAGTCAATGATATTTAGATTAGTGGTGAAATAATTGAGAGCGGGTCAAGATCTCCGACAATCACAGAGCCAACGAATTGCACCGAGAATTATCGCTGCAAACCGTATTCTCAAGTTATCAGCAGCTGAACTCCAACAGGCAATAGAAGTGGAGCTGGCTGAGAATCCGGCGTTGCAGGCTCCGGATGATGACCCGTGCTCGTCGTGTGATCAACCCAGAGTCTTGTGTGTTGATTGTCCTCTTAACAAACATATGAGGTCTGAGATTCTAGAGGCCTCACTTACAGTTTATGATGAAAAGCCAGGCAGAGAGTTTTCTTTTGATGATGAGGATTTAGGGGAAGAGCTTCTACTCAACGTCAGTTCTCAAGTCACTCTGGAGCAATATCTACTGCCTCTAGTGAGCTCAGTTGTTCCTTCTGAAAGACACTACATTGCAGAATATCTCATCGCCAATATAAGAGAGACCGGATATTTAGATATCAGTGTAGAACAGGCTTCAATAGACTTAAAGACAGATATGGAACTGGTCGAGGAGACTCTGGCAGGAATCCATCAACTGGATCCTCCTGGAATAGGTGCGCGAGACCTCAGGGAATGTCTGCATGTTCAATTGCTCAGACTTGCTGAAGATGGACAGGGAAATGATATAGCATTACATATTGTCAATGACTTTTGGGATGAAATGATCAGTGCTAAGTATGAGAGAATTGCCAAAAAACTCAAACTGCCGCTTCAGCAAGTAACAGATGCAATTTCTTTTATAAAAAACCACCTAGCCCCTTATCCTGGTGCAGTATTTAGGCGCAGTTTTGAGGGAGAAGTGGAGTTTGATGTGGGGTCTGTTCGCCCCGACATTGTGGTTACCAGAACGACAAAAGGATATTCGGTAGAGGTTGTCGGTTACGATGCCCATTTCCTTCACATAAGTTCAAGGTATCTGAGTATGTACCAGGATATCAAAGAAGGACATGACGCCCATTACTCAGTAGATGACAAAGCTCATATCACAGCATTTGTAGAAAGAGCGGAGTCCTTTGTAAACCATATTAACCAGCGTAAACGAACTTTAAAAAGAATCGCTGAATGTGTGATCAACTTCCATGAAGGGTATCTGGAAACGTCATCGAAAGCTTTTATGCGTCCTCTAACCAGAACAATGGTTGCGCAGAAGCTCGGACTCCATGAAGCTACTGTCAGCAGAGCATCATCCAACAAGTATATTCAGCTTCCTACAGAGGAAGTTGTGCCGTTTGAGTCACTTTTCGATGTTTCAGCTTCTGTAAAAGATATGATAATGGAACTAATCGCAAAAGAGGATCCAAGCCAGCCTCTTAGTGATCAGCAGATAGTAGAAATATTGACATCACAAGGACTTGATGTTGCCAGACGGACAGTCGCCAAATATCGCGAAGACGAAAAAATACTTTCGTCTAGAAAACGTCGATTAGCCTGATTTCATCTTGCACATCCTTATGCAGGGAAGACCCTCCTCACCTTCTTGCTGAGTCCAGGATTACTTCAAACATATATAACCAAACTACAGTTGTGATTTTTTTATATAAGGGAGGTAAATCACGTCTGAATGGGGAATAATATAAATGTCCGAAACAGTTGTGTGGTGGTCGGGACTGGCTGCTCCTTACTCGGGTTTATACCCATGTAAAAACCAGCATTCAACGGAGGATCTTTTGGTCCTTCTCCTCTACCATTGCCGGACGTAGAGCCAGCAACCGCGGGAAGTTCGGGGTAACTTCGATTCCTGTAGTCTGGCTCATTTGTTTGTACAAAGGCAGTGTAGCCATTATTGAATCTCCCAATATATGAAATAACTTACAATGATGAATCAAGTGCTTCTGAGCGTCTGGATGTGTTTGTTGCGGCTGCTGTCGAAGATCTCACACGCTCCGGTGTGCAGAAGCTCATTAAATCTGGCAAGATCACAGTTAATGGGAATATAGAGAAAGCCAACTACCCCTTGCGCGTTGGCGATGTTGTTGCTGTGCGCATTCCACCACCTGAGCCAACTGATATTATTGCTGAAGATATTCCTCTGGATGTTGTGTATGAAGACTCTGATTTGATTGTTATCAATAAAGCCAGGGGCATGACTGTGCATCCTGCTCCAGGGCATGGCAGCGGAACCCTTGTTAATGCCGTGTTGGGCAGGTGTGATGAGCTTTCGGGAGTTGGTGGTGTTGAGAGACCGGGAATCGTCCATAGAATAGATAAAGACACCTCCGGACTCCTTGTCGTTGCCAAAACAGATAAGGCCCATCTTGGATTGGCTGAACAGATACAAAGCCGTACCGCCCATAGGTCTTACTATGCACTAGTGTGGGGTGCGCCGAAGTTCGAGGAAGCCGAAGTCGATGCCCCAATCGGCAGGCATCCAAAAGATCGGCAGAAAATGGCTGTCATTACCGAAACCGAACGATATACTTCCAGAGAAGCAGTAACCCATCTTCACGTAATCGAACGATTCACAGGCTTTGCCTTGTTGGAAGCTACGTTACAAACTGGCAGAACACATCAGATACGTGTGCATGTATCGTTTATAGGGCTCCCGGTAGTTGGTGATCCGGTCTATTGTGCATCTAAAAGATCAATTCCGGACAGCTACTCCCGAAAAGAGCAGGAAGAACTTCGGAGATTGATTGAAGGAGTCGGTGGTCAAGCCCTTCACGCTCATCGATTGGAATTTTCACACCCGATAACAAATAGGCCAATGACATTCGAATGCCCTATGCCACCCGAAATGGCTCTTCTTGTTGACTGGCTCCGCCGTCATCCGTTATGAATAAACTTATACCATTATACTGATTTATTGTCATCATATCCGCATTTTTTGTGCTATAATAAGCCAATCCGCTTTATTCACCAAGCTCTGCTTTCGATCGGCAGTAGGGGCGAAAGCGGGTCAATCATGAATAATGCGGGCCAATTGCTTTACAATGAACCTTTCAGATTGTCGGGGGTTGCGGATTGAAGCCGTATTCACTTTCAATAAAAGTAATAATCACTGATCCTGAAGGACGTTGTTTATTGCTCAAACGGTCTGAATCCAGCAAGAATAATCCCGGAAAATGGGATCTGCCTGGTGGGAAGATGGATCCGGGAGAACAGTTTGAGGATACAATTCTGCGCGAAGTAGTTGAAGAAACTGGTCTTGCGATGCAATTGACTGGTCTTGCCGGCTCTGTAGAATCTGAGAGTCCCTCATTCAATATAGTTAATATCATAATGACCGGGATACCTGAAAGCCTCTCAGTTTGTCTGAGCCTTGAACACCAGGATTTCCACTGGTTCCACCCACACGAGATTCAAGCACTCAGCATGGTAGAGCATCTCCAGAAACTGACGCTGGATCATTTTGGGATATTTGATAGTTGAGGATAATCTCCCTTGTGTATATGTGATTAAGCGAGATGGTATAATATTTCGGTGTGTTTTACTGGAGGTGTTCTAGCGGATGGCCGATAAACTCGAACTTATAGATGATAGCTGGTGCATTGTTTGCGGGAAAGCCAACCCTATAGGGTTACGGCAGCGCTTTGTGATTGAGGAAGACGAATACGTTACTTATTTTACCCCTCGAAAAGAACACCAGGGATACAAAGGTGTTGTCCACGGAGGAATCACATCAACACTACTGGATGAGGTGATGGCCAGGTGTGCGATGGACAAAGTCTGTTATTCTGTTACTGCGGAGTTGACAGTCCGTTTTAAGAAACCAGCAGTAGTAGGAAGACAGCTGCGATTTGCAGCAAAAATAGATTCGGATAATGGTAGGACGGTGACCACATCTGCTACTGCAACTGATGATGATGGGATAGTAATAGCCACGGCCACTGGCAGAATGGTCAAAGTGTGCCGGGAAGAATAAAAAGTAAGTTTCTAGTCTGATATTGTAGCGAATTGATAATTGCTCATATTTCTTACGGAGGATCATGATGTGTTTGGATCATAACAACGGTAAGTGTCTCCTTTCTGACCTTACCATGGACAACATGCGGCATACAGTAGTCCGAAAGGATAAACTGTCGCCCGTACTCACCCTGCTCGAGGTATCTGCTTCTCTAATCGCCCAGTCAGCTAAACCGGGGCAGTTCGTAATGCTCTGGCCAGGAGAGCACAGCGAGAGAATCCCTCTTACTATCTCTGATATCGATCCTGAAAAAGGTACAATCTCCATTATATTCCAGGAAGTAGGCCGGGGAACTATCGAGCTTGGCAGGTTTAATGTTGGTGATGATATACCCAGTTTATCCGGACCTCTCGGGAAACCTACCGAAATTGAGAATTATGGAACATGTGTAGTTATTGGAGGCGGAGTCGGAACAGCAATTGCAAGGCCTATAGCTGTAGGGCTTAAGAAAGCCGGCAATACGCTATTAACGATAATCGGTGCAAGAGAGCGTTCTCTTGTCATACTTGAAGACGAATTGCGACCTTATTCTGATGAACTCATAATTACAACAGACGATGGTTCTTATGGACGTCATGGGATTGTTACTGAACCGTTGAAAGAGATAATGGACAGCAGGGAAGTTAATCTTGTTGTAGCTATTGGACCGCTTCCGATGATGCGGGCGGTTGGTGAGACAACGAGAGAACGCGGGATTAAGACGATTGTTAGCCTTGATCCTATTATGATAGATGGAACGGGTATGTGCGGTGGTTGCCGGGTGACAGTGGGCGGCAAGACTATGTTTACCTGCGTTGATGGCCCGGACTTTGACGCACACCAAGTAGACTGGGATGAACTAAGGTCCAGGAAAGCATTTTATTTCGATCAAGAAAAGGCGGCAAGACAGGCCGCACTGGAAGGGCAGCAGTAAGATGGCAAAAGATAAGAAGATGCCCATGCCGCAGCAGGCGGCTGAAGTTAGAGTCAAGAATTTTGAAGAAGTAGCTCTGGGCTACACTGAAGAAATGGCCCTGGAAGAAGCAGTCAGGTGTCTGAACTGCAAAAAGAAACCCTGCGTTGAGGGATGCCCGGTTAACATCGACATACCGGAGTTTATATCCTGTATTGCCAATAAGGATTATACAGGAGCAGCTAATGTTATCAAACGGACAAACTCACTCCCAGCTATCTGTGGAAGAGTTTGCCCACAGGAAGAGCAGTGCGAACAACTCTGCGTCCTGGGTAAGAAAATGGAACCTGTTGCAATTGGTCGGTTGGAAAGATTTGCTGCGGATTTCGCAGCTTCTGACGGTGAACCTGAAGCAGTAACACCTCCTAAACATCCTGAATTGGCGAAATACCACGTGGCAGTTGTTGGTTGTGGCCCTGCCGGATTAACTGTAGCAGGCGATCTTGCTAAAGAAGGCTACAGCGTTACTATATTCGAGGCACTGCACAAGACTGGTGGCGTCCTTCGATATGGAATACCTGAGTTCCGATTGCCACGGACCATACTCGACCGTGAAGTTGAATATGTTAGATCACTCGGAGTAATGATCATCACCGATGTCATTGTTGGCAGGACTTTCAAACTGGAAGAACTGATGCAGCAGGGATTTGATGCTGTATTCATCGGCAGCGGCGCCGGAGCACCGAAGCTGCTTGGTATTCCGGGCGAGAACCTGGGTGGAGTCTATTCCGGTAACGAGTGGCTCACACGAATAAACCTGATGAGAGCACATCGTGAGGAATATGCTACTCCAATCGTAATTCCCAAACGGGCGGTTATCGTCGGTGCTGGTAATACCGCAATGGACTGTTGTCGCACAGCTCTGCGCATCGGTGCAGAGGAAGTACATATCGTTTATAGAAGAAGCAGAGCTGAGATGCCTGCGCGTGCTGAAGAGATAGAGAATGCAGAGCATGAAGGAGTCAAGTTCCAGCTCCTGACTAACCCCAAGCAATTCATTGGGAACGAGAAGGGTGCTGTAAAAGCTATTGAGTGTCTCAAGATGGAACTGGGTGAACCGGATGAATCCGGCAGACGCAGACCTGTAACGGTTCCAAATTCTGAGTTTACAATCGAATGCGACACCGTTATCGTAGCATTGGGACAGAATCCCAATCCGCTTATTCGCTCTACCACCGAAGGACTAACTGTTCAGAAGTGGGGAGGGATAATAATAGAACCAGCTACCGGTATGACAAGTCTTCCCGGGGTATTCGCTGGAGGCGATGCTGTGACTGGAGAAGCAACAGTCATAAGTGCCATGGGAGCAGGCAAAATCGCTGCAGCAGGCATTGACAAATACATCCGTGAAAAATACCAACTGCCTACTGAAGAATAAATAAATGAAGTAAAGACCGTTCATCCTGGGGATGAACGGTCACAAATTTACACTTGGAGTTATATGCAATGTCCGATATGCTTGTAAACTTAATGCTGCTGGATAAATATACGCAGGACTTGCCTGATCTGTCCGCAGATGGTATCAATGTCCGCAGAGTCATGCCCTACGAGAGAGCGCATGTCATGGATTTCGCAAAGACACATTTCGGTGTTGGTTGGGCCAGTGAAGTCGAAATGGCGTTCTTTCAGCATCCTGTGACCTGCTTCATTGCCACCTGTGAGGGAAAAATAGTCGGATTTGCTGCATTTGAATGCACCTCACGTGATTTCTTTGGTCCAACAGGTGTCGATCCGGCATACCGAAATAAGGGTATCGGTCGCGTTCTACTTATTAAGAGTCTGCAAGCCTTGCGTGAGATGGGCTATGCATATGCGGTAATCGGAGGAGCTGGGCCTCAAGACTTCTATACCAGATGTGCAGGGGCAGCTGCCATTCCTGACAGCGTTCCTGGTGTGTATCGGGATGGTCTGAAACCACTGGAGTAATTGCTGTACACTTAGTGGCCTGTTCACCCTTCGACTTCGCTCAGGGCGAACAGGCCGCAAGTTGCGTTCGTCCTGAGCGTAGTCGAAAAACGAACGTAATACATTTTGATCTACTGTCTATCTGAGTAATCGCAGGTGCCGAAATGTCTGATATGCTTGTGAATTTGATGCTACTGGATCAATACACTAAGGATCTTCCGGATCTCTCAATTGATGGCATTACTGTTCGCCGGGTTATGCCGTATGAAAGAGCTCATCTGGTAGCATATGTGACAAAACAGTTTGGTCTTGGATGGGCTGACCAGGCAGAGATGGCATTCTCACAGCATCCTGTAACTTGTTTCATAGCTACGTTCGAAAGCCGTATTGTCGGCTTTGCAGCATTTGAGGGCACTAATCGTAACTTCTTTGGGCCTACCGGAGTTGATCCGGAGTTCAGGAAAAAAGGTATCGGACGTGTTTTGCTCATAAAATGCATGCAGGCGTTGCGTGAAATGGGATACGCTTATGCAATAATAGGTTCAGCCGGACCTCAAGACTTCTACCATAGGAACACAGGAGCGGTACCTATACCCGATAGTGTGCCCGGGGTGTATCAGGATATACTCAAGTCGATGGACTGACTTTGTCTCCAGCGCTTCTATGTTGACCTTGTAACTTTGAAGTGCTGATTACAATTATCAAATCCACCAGTAAACCCGTTCGTGCTGAGCTTGTCGAAGTACGGACGGAAATTCCCTCTTGCGTTTGACCCTCTATTCCACAACAGGCTATAATCTATCTGAAACAATTGAATAAGGAGTAGGTTTTGGCACTTAAAATAGCAATACCAAAAGGCAGCCTTCAGGAAGCCACATTTAATCTGTTCAAGAAAGCGGGCTGGGATTTTAGAGTCAGTTCGCGTTCATATAACCCCACGGTTGATGATCCCGAGATCGAGGCAACAATGCTTCGTGCTCAGGAGATTCCGCGCTATGTAGAAAGTGGAGTATTAGATGTAGGTATTACCGGATACGACAACGTATGCGAATGCGAATCTGATGTCCATGAAGTCTGTGAACTACTTTACTCGAAAGCTACCACCCGCCCATATCGGTGGGTACTGGCTGTTCCTAAGGGTTCTCCAATAAGAACTGTCAAGGATCTTGAGGGAAAACGTATAGCTACTGAGCTTATAAACGTAACCAAGAGATACCTTGAGAAGAATGGCGTTAAGGCGCATGTTGAGTTTTCGTGGGGAGCTACAGAAGTCAAAGTCCCAAGTCTTGTAGATGCAATCGTTGAAGGCACTGAGACCGGCAGCACACTGTTTGCGCATGGTCTGGAGATCATCGACACCTTGCTTGTATCGACCACTCGTCTTATTGCTAACAAAGATGCATGGAATGACGAATGGAAACGCAACAAGATCGAAAGCATTTCTATGTTACTTGAAGCCGCGCTCAATGCTGACGGACTTGTCGGATTGAAGATGAATGTTCCTGCTGACAAGACCGCAGAAGTGCTTGCTCAGTTACCGGCTCTTCAGCGACCGACCATTTCCTCACTTGCTGATGATGGATGGGTTGCAGCAGAGATAATTGTCGAGGAGAAACTCGTCCGAGAACTGATTCCACGCCTTCGCAAGGCTGGAGCTTCCGGAATAGTAGAATACCCTTTGAATAAGGTGATATATTAATTGATTGCCAATCTCAGAGGAGAGCTGGATAGTGTAGGTTCAGACCACATAGTGCTGGATGTGCAGGGTGTTGGATATAAGGTCTATATGCCGCTTACATGTCTTGCTCAACTTCCTGAGCTCGGGGGTAAAGTCGGCATGCCGATCGTGACCATAGTGCGTGAGGATTCTATCACGCTCTATGGGTTCCAACAGAATGCACAAAAGGCAATGTTTGAGCTATTACTCGGAGTCAGTGGAGTTGGACCCAAGGCTGCACTGAACATTTTGTCTGTTTTAAGCGTCGAAGAAGTACAGGATGCTGTTTCCGGTGATAAATATCAGTTACTAAGCAGAGTTCCGGGTATTGGCGCTAAAACAGCGCAACGTATTGCAGTTGATCTTAAGGACAAAGTTTCGTCTGTAGTATTAGAGGGACTTAAAGAGCGTTCTCTAACTATTGAAGAAAAGGCCTTGAGAGATGCAATTGAAGCTCTGGTTGGTCTTGGATACAATCGCCAGCACGCCCGTAAAGCTGCTGAAGATTCTGCACGGAATGAGCCTGCGTCGGAAGCCGAGGCTATCATACGAAGTGCGCTAAACATGCTTTCTAAGGGATAACACGATGGATTTCGAGGAGAGACTGATAAATGGCGTAGTGCAGGATGCAGATGCAGAGGTAGAACTTACACTGAGGCCGCGCAGGCTGAGTGAGTTTATCGGTCGAGAAAAGATAAAAGAGAGTCTGAGCGTCTTTATCGAAGCTGCAAAGATGAGATCCGAAGCATTAGATCATGTGTTGCTTTACGGACCTCCCGGGCTTGGGAAAACAACATTGGCAAACATTATCTCTAATGAGATGGATGCCAATTTGAAGACTACCTCCGGGCCTGCAATAGAAAGACCAGGAGATTTAGCTGCAATACTTACAAACCTGGATTCAGGTAGTGTATTGTTTATTGATGAAATCCATAGGTTGAGCAGGCCTGTGGAGGAAATACTATATCCGGCAATGGAAGATTTTACGTTGGATCTAGTTATAGGTAAGGGGCCAGCGGCCAGGACTATCAAGTTGGAGATACCCCGCTTTACCCTTATCGGTGCTACAACAAGGACCGGACTTATATCCTCTCCTTTGAGGGGTCGGTTCGGGATTGTACATAATTTCGATTTTTATGAGGTTGACTCTCTGCAGATCATTGTAAAACGTTCTGCGGGGATTATGGGTATCGGGATTGTTGAGGATGCGGCATATGAGATCGCCAGCAGGTCCCGTGGCACACCCCGAATTGCCAACCGGGTGCTTAGGCGTGTCAGAGACTATGCACAGGTCAGGGGCAATGGTAGTATTGATTTGAAAACAGCAGCCGATGCTCTAGAGATGCTGGAGATTGATGAGGTCGGCCTGGATGATGCAGACCGCAGACTGCTGCGGACGGTCATAGAAAAATTTGGCGGTGGACCGGTTGGAGTAGACACCATATCAGCCGCCACTGGAGAAGAAAGGGATACCATCGAGGATGCACTCGAGCCTTTTCTTATCCAACTTGGTTTTCTCTCTCGTACTCCGAGAGGCAGGATCGCTACGCTTTTGGCATATGCGCACCTGGGATATGCAGTCAGTCCAAATGGACAGGGGCAATTGTTGTAGTGCTGGTAACTATTGATATGAAATGCCCGAAGTGCGGATCAGATAATCGAATTGGGGCGAAGTACTGTTCGGAGTGTGCAAACAAACTTCCTGACGCACCCCCCGTTGTACAGAATTCGTCTGTTCCTCTGGATGAAAGGCTCTCGAATGAGCTTGTGGAGCTTTGGAAACTCTACGAGATAAACGAGTTCGATGTTGCTCTTGAAAAGATCGCCGATGTAAAAAAGAACCTGTCCGGCAGTTCATCCATATATTCAATGGCTGCTCTTGTATACGAGAAGAGGGCCAAAGTTGAGTATGACAGAGGTGACATTGCGGCATACTATGATGATCTTGGGAATGCTGCCAAAGAGTATGAAGAGGTTGTAAAACAGAACCCAAATAGTGCTGCAGATAGAGCAAAACTCTTGGCTTTGAAGCACAAACTCTTGGCTTCTGCAGATGAAGTACTTGGTTCTGAGCCAGACAGATGGGCTTTCCTGAAGAAGATCCCGCTTCCTGTGTGGGCGGCTGTGACGGTTTTTGTTGTTATCCTGGTATGTGCAGGTATCGCAGCAAATATGTCCAGAAATCGTGCTTCTTCAGAGCAACCGTTATATCCAGCTCAGGTGAGCACTCCTCAGTATGCCGTGCCTCCAAGTCAGTCTATGTATACCCCACAAACTCAGATTCCGAATCAGAACCAAAACAGGTCAGTTGGTGGAGTATATACGTTCCCCCCAGCCAGACTAAACCAGGCGCCTCAGCCTGCACCCTATACTCAACAGCAAGCTGATGCTGCACGGCAACGATCATATGATACCGGATATGAAAGGACCCTTCCTCCAATTGATCCGGTAAAGGTGGAAATTGTTCCTTCGAACAATAATAAACCCAAGGCATCAACAGGGAAACCAAACGCTCCTCAGATATCATTATCTAATGGAACGAATGGACGCAATGGTAATGGGTCGTTTGAACAAACTAATCAAGACCAAAATGACAGCGACTCAGATGATCCTGATACCTGGTTAGCACGTGCCATAGAGTTTGAAAAGCAGGGACAAGAAGCATATGCAATGGCTGCTGCGGAGAGATCTCACAAATTGTTCCAGAGAAACGCAGCGGATGGTCGTAATGTGGAGGCCAGTGAGAATGGGATCGAGTTAGCGAAAGGGCTCATTCGGAAGCTGGAAAATAAGAAGCGATGAAACGATTTGATGGATTGAGAAATATTAGCATTATAGGGTCATTGGCACTATTGGCGATATCACTTCTGATCGGGTCGTCTACCAGGTGTCTATCTGCAAACCGTCCAACTGTACTGGTATTTACAGTCAATGCAGACGAAGGAGTAGACCTGACATTAGTCACCACTGCAACCAGAGCGATAAGGGATTACCTGAGGCAATCTGGTAAAGTAGAGGCCATTCTGTTTGACAAAAAATCTCCGCTTGTAGAACGAGCAATAATGGACCGCAGGGTCTCTCCTGAAAAGATTGAGAACTACGAGAGCCAGAAAGCCCGGGCTGAAGTTGCTAATTCACTCAGTTTAGACTACGCATGCGGAGCTCGTATGTCGGTAGACCAGGAAAAGGTCAAGATGTCTATGTGGCTGATTGATGGAGCTAATACAAAACGCAAGTGGGAAGTTCCTGATTATGTTGCTGCTGCTGGCCGTTTGGATGATACCGGGATGCGCAATGCGATCCAGAGTGTCGCCAGTGGTCTTGTCAACGAGCTGGTTCGTAATGCATTCTCCAAACTGCCAACTGTTGCGCCTGAACCGACAGTTCCCGTTCAGGAGGATCAACCTGCACCTAAACCAACTGATACAAAGGCAAATGCAACGGCAATCAGTAATGCAGCAGCCGATAATCTTAAACAAGGAAATACTGCCAGCGCAATTGATCTATACCAGAAAGCCATAAATGTAAATCCATCCGACTATACACTGAGAATTAAGCTTGCAGAGGTATACCACAAGCGTGGAATGGACACAGAGGCAGGCGAAGAACTGGATAGAGCAATTGCTCTCGGGGCAGATAAAACCGTTATCGAGACTGCCAGACAGCGGATTTTGGGAGTGGGGGATGTTCCTCCTGTTCAAACAGAGGCTACCGATAATCATGCAAATCCCGAACCTGAAGTGAAGACCACTACTACAAACCCATCCGGGAATACTACCACTACCGCCACAAAACCCGCAGTAAATAATGACATTAACAACCAAAGTAGAAGTCTTATTAATACATCAGTAGCTTCCGGAATATCCGATGGAGACAAACTATGGAATGGTGGTGATGCCGAAGGGGCTGAACAGGCATATCGGCAGGTAATATTAAATGATCCAAAAAATTGGCAAGCATATGAACGCCTTGCGATTTTATTGGCGGCTCAGTATAGGTTTATCGAATCCCGCAAGGAACTGATAGAACTAAATCTGGTTCAAGCGGCCCCACCAGCTGATGTACTTGCAAATCGATATAAGTGGCTTACACAAGTGTTGGATTATGATGTAAATGCACTTTTAAGCCAGATGGAGTCAGATCTAGCCACGTTTGAATCTCATCGTGTTACAAGGGAATCATGTTACGAGAGCATTCGCACTGCAAAGACTCAACTTCAATCCCTGGTTGTATATGCCGATGATTTGTTATATCCACCTGAGATGAGACAGGCTAATGCTAATAGAGTGCAGTCGTGTAGACTCGGAGCACAGGCAGCTACAGGGATTCTGGAATACCTGGAAACTAATATGGTGAAGTTCAAGAACAATGCTGCAATTTTCATGGAACAAGCCAAAGTGGAACTTCTTGAGATACAGAAACCAGCTTCTGATACTACTCCCACCGAATAGACTGCAGACTAATGGCATAGCAACTATGAGTCTCTTGCATCCGTTTGTCATCCTTCACTGCGTTCAGGATGACAACAGCCATAGGATGACAGTAGTAGAACCACAACAGCTATAGAATAATAAATGGTGGTAGCTTAGTAATTCTCCGGGGAGGGTGTGTAGCCGCGGTCTGTATCACCAAATGAACGCTCTCTCTTTTCTTGTCCCGGCTTTCGCCAAGTCTTCATCCTGTCCAGCAGGTTCTTCCGTGGTTCTTCCAGTTGTTTTATTTGTTCTCTGTTCAGGACACTGTGTAGCAGTTTAAGCGTTTTATGCGATATTTGCGTCAGATTGCGTTGATGCTGATGTATTGAAGAGATCAAACGCTGGGCGCGTGGCTCTTTTAGTCTATATTCAGAATAGGACTGCATGAGTTTTTTTGTATCTTCATTCATTGACTTCGTTTCAGCCAATCTCCGTTTATCAAATGCAGGTAGTTTTTTAAGTTGTTTCTGTTGGTCCGGAGTAAGAGCAAGTGAATCCAGAAGATTCTTGTCCGGATAATCGTCCATTCCAGACATATGTGGGCGGTGTGGTCTATCCTTCGTAAACCGTCCAACAGTCATCTTAAATTGATCTTCAGTCAGTATCTGTCTTATACTCAATTGATTGTTCAGGTGCATAGATAGTAGTGCCATTTGAGCTTTCGAGAGAGTTTCTATCGCTGCTTGTGTGCTGCTTTCGTCTACATGCACTTGCTCATACTGTTTTGCTAGATCTTTCCGGGCTGTATGCAGTGCTTGTCTCAGCTGCATCGAGTTCTGCCGGTATTCCTGGGCAAATTGCTTCAGTTTAGCTCGTTGTTCCAGAGTAAGAGTATCTATTTGTGCGGAAGCGCATGTTGCTATTGTTAGCAGCAACATCACTGATATGCTTGCGACAATTGGTTTTTTATATGTTTTGTTAATCATTATAGAACTCTATTGCTTGTGCTTTAGATCGCGATTCACAAGCCCTCTATATATTTGGCCATTGCATCGGAACTATCCCCTGTTGGATCATCTGTCCACTTGACAGATACGTTGGCTACTGTCACAGAATCCTTTGATATTATCCCATTATTTGCTGTTCGCTGTTCTGGCCGGAATTGGAATGTGATCACCGCAAGAAGAGCTGCGGTTACAGCAATCGCTCCGGTTGTCCTGAACAGTCTCATTCTCGTCATAATGCGCAGTCTATCCATTATCCCGGGTTTGGACGAGGTTATACGCGATTCCACTGTTTTCCAAATATCAGCGGTAGGCTCAGCAGTAGGTACACTCTTGAACATTGCATCAAGAGCCATTTCCTCTTGCAGAACAGCGGAACAGTCATCGCAAGTCATGAGATGCTCGCGAATTATTGTCTTTTCGCTGACAGAGAGAGTTCCTCTGGAATAATCCAGTAAATTTGGTTGAATCTGTTCACATTTCATAATACTGAGTCCTTCTCAGTTTTTTCGCAAAGCTTCTTCAAACGCTGCCTTGCCCTGAATAGACGGACCTTTAGGTTTTCCGGAGAAATGCCGGTCGCCTGACAAACCTCATCATATTCCAGTTCCTGGAAATGATAAAGTACTATCAGCATTCTGTCATCATCTGACAATTCTGCCAGTGCAGCTATTACTGTATTCCATTCTGATGATGCAATTGCTGATTCTTCCGGGTTTAAATTGGTTGGAGCAGCAATCTCAAGAGTTGTTCCATCGTAGCGCTCAATGCTCTGTAGTTTTACTCGTTGCTTTGATGCTCTTGACCTAAGATAATCACGGGCAGTGTTTGTAGCAATGCGATAAAGCCATGTGGTGAATTTTGAATCGCCTTTGAAAGTCGCAGCGGATTTCCATACCTTCACAAAGACATCAGAGACAGCTTCTTCAGCATCTTGCCGGTTACCCAGTGTGCGCAGCAGCATTCCGAATATAGCTCTTTCATGTCGCGTGAAAAGTTCGCGCAGTGCGGCCTGGTCCTGCCTGGCACACATAGCCAGCAGTTCCTCATTGCAGTCTATGTTACTTACCTGAGTACCATTGCTCAACTGCGATAACCATACCGCCTGTTCAATAGTCGCCATCCGACTTGTCTCCAGAGTACCAGAATCTCACCGATCGTGTCAAAGGTTCAGTTATTTAGACGGAGTAAGTTGTAATCAGTTACATGCTGGCTTGTATAATAATTGTGTTTCTACATGTAGTGATTAGAAATCATCAACTAATACGGATAGCCATGACATAGCATCCTATAATCTGGTTGTTTGCATACGAAGTGATTTTTGCATCCAATCGGGTATAATTGTATGGTTAATGATCTGCAGTGGTGAATTTATTTGACTGCGTGATTATTATTTTCAAGTAGTCATGGAAAAACACCATTCTGACCTGAGGCCATCCAGTGTATCTGCCGAATATATTACTGGACGTCTTCGAACAGAATCTCTGGCAATGCCGGGGAGAGCAGACATGGATGTATGCATTCTGAAATTTAGAACTGTTCTTTATTATTGGACGACCATCACAACAGACAGAAAATGAATAAAGTTGCTCTCATCGGTGAGAACGGAGGCGAACTATGAGTTGCGAAGTAAATACTACAAATAACAATGATGTATCCACGTCACAGGCAGTCGCTGCCCTTATGGCGTTAGCGGGACAATGTGATGCTGGTGCCGAGGACCATGGAAAACGCGTTGCGGTTTATTCCAAAGTGCTTGGTCAGAGGATGGGACTTTCGGATTCCGATCTTAAGAATCTAGTCAATGCTGCTGCTCTACACGACATTGGTAAAATCACAATATCCCAGAGTATACTCAACAAGATGGGGCGTTTAACGGTTGAAGAATTCGAGATAATGAAAATACACTCTACCGTTGCATTGAATGTATTGGCTAAAGTAGATTCTCTGCGCCCGGCTTCATCCCTCATCAAACATCACCATGAACGTTATGATGGCAAAGGCTATCCTGAAGGCCTTGTTGGTGATTCTATTCCATTAGGTGCTCGCATTATAAGTGTTGCTGAAACTTTCGATATCCTCGTATCAGGAGCTCCCTGGAAAGAAAAATGCAGTGTAAACGATGCATTTAACGAAATAGTCAGATGCTCTGGAACTCAGTTTGACCCCCAGGTAGTAGAAGCTCTCCGAGCGTCGATTGGAAATCAAGAGTTAAGCATATAGATTCCATAATCTAACTTAACCAACGATCGTAGGGAGGCCCTTCGCGGCCTCCCTCTAAAAATCCACTTTGTAGCAATACCCCAAGATGATTATGACCTTCATGTTACCCAAATAACGTTCCTGACTTCGTAGATAAGCCCTGATTATGGTATTATTATATTCGGAAATGCACTTATTTCTGTCGATGTGATAGATAATCCAATCCTGTTATTTTACGGGTCCGAGCGAATAACTTTTACGAAAATCCAGGGGTGAACCGGCAATTTTGACTATATGCAGGCGGATAACCGCCAATCGTTGTATTCCATCAATTCTACTTTCGGTTTTTTTATGTCTAATTTTAGTCGCTGTATACTATTGGCATTTATCAAAAAAACATCAACTGAATCCAGTTTTAAATCGCCTTCAAGGGCTCGTTGTGTGTATTGACCCCGGGCATCCCACAGAGTTCAACAGTGGTATGCATCATGTTAGAGGGATGCGGGAAGTTGATATTAACTGGCAAGTCTCCCTTAAGCTTAGAAAAGTTCTGGAAGCTTCAGGATTTCAAGTTGTGCTGACGAAGAAGCAGCGTGACCAACTGGTTTCTAATCCGCGACGATCTATTATTGCCAATGATGCTGGTGCGTCTTTAATGGTCAGGATTCACTGCGATGCAGGCCCCAGTCAGGGTTATACTATCTATTATCCAAACAAGGTCGGGTATGATGGCAAGAATTATGGGCCGGGCAAGTTTGTCAGAGTGGCCAGCCGTATAGCAGCTTTTCGTATACGCTCAGGTATGAATCATGGATTGAACGGAATCCTCAGAGATCGTGGTGTCAGGGGAGAAAGCCGCACCAGAGTTGGTGAATGGAAAGGTGCCCTGCGTGGATCTGTCTATGTAAAAGTTCCAGTAGTGACTATTGAAATGGTCTTCTTGAATAACTTCCACGATTCAGAGTTTATAAAAACAGATTCGGGCCAGAACAAAATGGCTAAAGCCATCGCCGATGGAATTATACTGGCATTAAATGACTCAAGAATACTGAAACCAATCAAACAACACACCAAGCAATATATACAGACAATAAAGCCCAAGGCTTGAAGTCTGAAAACTAATAGAAAGTATGGTTCTCAAATTATGAGCAAGTCACCAAACTATGATGAAGCAATTATCTCCAGGGGTATAGCAGTATTGGAGAGTGAAGGCAGCGCTGTTATGGACTTGCGAGAGAGAGTGGGGGAAGCTTTCGTTAAGGCTGTAAATTTGATAGCTTCATCGGGTGGGAAACTGGTGATTACCGGTATGGGTAAATCGGGCTCTATCGGTCGAAAACTTTCAGGTACATTCGCCAGCACTGGAACACCATCATTCTTCATGCATCCTGCTGAGAGTATTCATGGAGACCTGGGTATGTTGACCGCGGATGACATTGTGCTTGCACTATCTAACAGCGGTGAAACAGAAGAGATCGTAAGGATCCTGCCTGCAATAGCTAGAATTGGCGCCCGAATGATCTCGCTTGTAGGCCGGGTGGAATCCACTCTTGCACAATATTCAGAGGTTGTGTTGGATGTTGCAGTCAAAGAGGAAGCATGCCCCCTGGGGTTGGCACCGACTACATCTACAACGGCTGCATTGGCTATGGGTGATGCACTGGCTCTAGCTGTTATGGAAGTGCGGAATTTCACCAGCGAAGATTATGCCCTGAGGCATCCGGGTGGGACTCTGGGCAGAAGACTTCTCATGCTGGTTTCAGATGTTATGCGTTCAGGGGATGCTATCGCTGTAGTCTCAGAAAATGCGACAGTGATGGAAGCGATGTTTGCCATTACAAAATCAGGTGCAGGCGCTTCTTGTGTAGTCGACCAGGATGGAAAGCTTGCAGGTATAGTAACTGATGGGGATATACGGCGATCTATCCTGAACGATGAGAAAGCCCTGACCAAATATGTCTGCAATATTATGACTCGTGATCCGCGTGTCATTGCTCCGGATAGATTGGCTACCGAAGGTCTCCGTGCAATGGAGTATAAAGGTAAGCTTATTGGCGAAATAGCTGTAGTAGAAGATGGCAAACCAGTCGGAGTATTAATGCTGAAGGATCTGGTATCTGTTGGGTTAGTATAGGCTAAATTGTGGTGCAGGCTTCCAGCCTGCGATATCCCTTCGTTCTTCAGGATGACGGAGGTATGTGTAGACAGAGTGTTTGCTGGGTAGAGTTATTCAAAGCATATCTCTAAGAGGTTTTTTATGTCGATTGAAACAATTGCAGAGAAACAAGTCCGTGTGAAGAAGATTATTGAGCTTCTGTATGGCGAATATCCGGATGCCAAGTGCTCACTGGATTTTGGTACACCGCATCAGTTGATGGTTACCACCATTCTTGCGGCACAGTGTACGGATGAGCGCGTCAACCAGGTCACTCCAGAATTATTTAAGAAGTATCCTGATGTATATGCGTTTGCAGAGGCATCATATTCAGAGCTTCAAGATATGATCAAATCCACTGGTTTCTTTCGCAACAAGACAATATCGATAATAGAATCTGCCAGGCAGATTGTAGCTGAACACGGTGGTGAGGTTCCGAACACTATGGGTGAGCTGACTTCACTTACCGGAGTAGGCCGTAAGACCGCCAACCTAATAATGGGTGTAGCTTATGGTCAACCTGCAGTGATTGTTGATACCCACGTGAAGCGGATTTCATTCAGGCTGGGACTTACTGAAAACACTGATCCCGGCAAGATAGAGAATGACTTGCGCGAAATTCTCCCTGAAGAGGACTCAACCAATTTCAACCACTTACTTGTATATCATGGTAGAGCAGTCTGCAAAGCTCCAAAACCAAAATGTGATATATGCTTATTGATTGGTTTATGTCCGTATGGACAGGGAACACTTACCCGGAGTGAGACTGACGAGTAACTCGCTTGTTGCCACCGGTCTTCTCCTGAAGAGTGAGTATCAGCTTGGCAATAATCTTCTTGTTGAATGGGTCATTGCAGTAAGCGAACGACTTTTTGGCATATACAAGAGCTGTTGAATAGTCTTTATATTCAATAGCGTAAAGCAGCGATGCAAGCCTGTTTAGGTCCCAGGAATTGGGATTGTTGCTGATACCCTCTTTAAGAAATATAAGAGCACTTTTTGGACTCTTGTATCCCCGGATATATATGTACATCCCTGATGCGTAGGCTTCCTCAAAATGAGGGTCCAGGTCCACTATCATGCGGAACATGCCGATCAGTTCCTTGTTAGCAGTCCAGTCGCCGTTTTTTGCTACGAACTCATGATGGTATGCATCAGCTTTGATCCAGAGTAGATTCGCTGCAACGGTTCGGAACTCTCCGGCCATTGCATATATGCTGGAGCCCTTTGAAGCTATCTGTCCCACGCCTGGCAGTGGTTTCATCGATGATTCGACTACACAGGCCATGGCAAAGAGTATACCAGCTGCCAGCAGTATTTTCTGTGATTTTGTCATACCGGATTCCTCTTGCGTTTTATTAACACAGTAGCGCCCAGTAGCAGGGCTACGATTAGTAAGGCTATAAGTTGGAAATGGATCTCTTTTATGTACCGGATATCATCCCAATGGTGCATAGCTTCTTCATGACCAGCATGAGCGAATGCGGGTGTCGATAGCATGACTACGAATAGACTGTAAAATATACTTCTAATCACGTCAGACTTCCTTTTTTGAGAACATGGCAGTTCCAGCCAGCAGGACTACCGTGCAATATAGAATTCCATAGAATGCAACCTGAGCCATATATGTTGCAGGCACCGGATCATGATGGACAAGTGAGTCTTTCATGTTAAAGCATTCCAGATTCGGTAGTATGTGGTAGATAATGCCGAATCCTGTCTTCACAAGTACATTGGAAGCAGAATCAACGACATGCCCCAGATAACCTATTTTGACTGTTCCGAATACATAAGCCATAAAGGTCATAATACCGGCTATAGGTGATGAGGCAACTGTGGAAAGGGTCAGTGCAATCGCTAGTATTATGGCTGATTGCAGTGTAGTAAACGCAACTGCAAGAACCAGATTGGTATCAAAGGTATGTTCGTAAGATACGATTAATATACCGAAAACGACGCTCATCACCATAATTGCTACGATTATCGTCAATAGGCTGCCGACATATTTTCCCATCAGATACTGTGCTCTGGTCAATGGACGGGCGAGTATAGGGTACAGGTTCTTGGTCTCAAGATCCTGAGGGACTCCCGAGCAACCCAGTGCAATAGCCAGCATTCCTCCACCGAATAGAATGCTTGTCATGCACAGATCCTTCAGTATCTTGATCTGCACTCCCTGGGTGAAAATGGAAAGAAGAGTTGAACCAGCGATCACGGCCAGTATTATTAAGCAGAGCACGTGGAAAACGTGTTTGCGTGTATTCTCCAGTATTGATAATTTTGCCAGTATGAGTATAGTGCGCATATTCCTCGCTCCTATGGATTTTGTCATTCGAATATTATCTAAGCGGCCAGCCGCAGAAATGCCTCTTCAAGGGATTCGTGCCTTGTGTTGATCTCGTTCGCTTGCACGCCCATCTCTTCCAGAGCACGTGTGATTTCATACAGGCTGTCAGGTGCAACGTTGATGATGCTCTGATTGCCTGCGATCCTGATCTGCGTCTGCAGGAAACTCAGCCGAGTTTTATGCTCATCAGTCAGAGCATCCAATATAATCTCGATCATCGGTGTTCCGCTTCGTATACTCTGTGGAGGTCCGCATGCGACCAGACTGCCGCGTTTCATTATTGCTACTGTATCGCAGATATCTTCGATCTCACTTAAAACGTGAGAACTGAGGAAAATGGTCACACCTTCAGATTTTAGATGAGCAAGTAGATCGCGAGTGTGCCTGCGACCGATGGGGTCCAGTCCGCTGGTAGGTTCATCCAGTATCAGAAGCTTTGGCCTACTGACTAGTGCCTGAGCTATACCTACACGCTGTGTCAGTCCCTTTGAGAGCTTCGAAATCGGAGTTTTTGTATATTCCGATATCCCTGCAAGTTCAATCGCTTCCATTGCCAGTGTTTCCGCTTGCTTGCCTGAAAATCCGGACAGTTGAGCGTGCAGACTGACGACTTCGATGGGTTTTAAAAACTTGGGGAAATATGGCTGTTCAGGTAGATATCCGATGTCTTTGCGGGACTTTGGATCAGATGCATGCAGATCAAACAGACGCACTTCACCGGAAGTTGGCTCCAGAAAGTTAAGAATCATCTTAATGGTTGTCGTCTTGCCTGCTCCATTTGGGCCTAGAAAACCAAACGCAGTACCCTCCGCCACTTCGATGCTAAGGGAGTCCACAGCGAGTCGGGTCTTTTTATCAGGAAGTTTATAAGATTTGGTCAGTGATTTCGTCTGTATCGGAAACATATTTACTCCAAAAACGCAGAATGACAAATTATATATACCGTATACAATTATCGGCATCCAAGCTTGTGTGATTTAGGTATATGTTAATCGATGAGTGATTCCAACAAATACGGCAGGAATGAGCCAGGCTTTCGCATAATATGATAGTTGATATATTCGACAGCGGATCATGCTGTATATGGAGGCATTGAATGTCGTTTGAAATGGTTGATTACAAAGATTTCGGCGCTTGTGTGCGCTTGTCTAATGGCGAAGTAGAGGTTTTACTTACTGCTGATATCGGCCCTAGAGTTATTGCCTATCGGTTTATTGGCGATAAAAATATGCTGGCTGAGATAGGTCCTGAGATCAAAGTCGATACTGATCTGGGCACCTGGCACCCGCGTGGCGGTCACAGACTCTGGCATGCACCTGAAGCTAAACCCCGCAGTTACAGTCCGGACAATGACCCGGTAGCGATCGTTAAGGAGAGCGAGTTCTCTGTGAGGGCTACGGAGATTGTTGAGCCGGCGACTGGTATCGTAAAAGAGATTATAGTGACTCTGGCAGATTCAGGGACTAAAGTGACAATCGAGCACAGACTCACCAATACCAACCTGTGGACCATTGAACTTGCTCCCTGGGCTCTGACAATTATGCGTTCGGGTGGAAAGACAATAATCCCACAGGAGCCATTCATCCCACATACAGACAAGCTATTGCCTGCAAGACCGATGGTCCTGTGGAACTACACCGATCTCAGCGACTCCAGATGGTGCTGGGGCAAGAAGTTTGTCACACTGCTGTGCGATGCATCAATCACACATCCGCAGAAACTTGGTGTAGCCAATAAGCGAGGCTGGGCTGGGTATCTGGTAGACGGCTCCCTGTTCGTCAAGAAGTTTCCATACATAGAGGGTGAAACCTATCCCGACAACGGATGCAACTTTGAAACATTCACCAGCGGAGACTTCATGGAAGTAGAGACTGTCGGCACCTACGGATCAGTTCATCCCGACTGCACAGCAGTCCACGTAGAAAACTGGTTCCTCTTCAAAGGAGTCCAACCCGGAGATACAGAGGATTCCCTGGAAGCAGCAATAACACCGCTGGTAGCTTCAGCAAAATAAATTTGAGTCCTATAAGTCCTATTGGTCCTATTAGTCTTACCATTTCCGCAAGACCAATAGGACTAATAGGACTAATAGGACTTAACCGTCTTTCAAGGCTATATTAGCTGCGGTAATGGCACTTTCAAGAACTACTTTCACAGGTGTCGATGATGTCCGTGCAGCTGCCAGGCACTCAGAATATTCCGGTTTGATGTTGTATATGCTGTCGTTTTTGTGCGAGATTTTTACATTGATCGGTCCGAAAGCTGTTTCTACTAGTTCTGTCCGCCGTTCCAGGCAAATTCTCGATTCTTGATGAATCCGCACACCAATCGATGTCGTCTGCTTTAGCACTACATCACATATTTTATCAGTATCCAGTGGTTTACAAAGAACAGTAAGCTGCATAGCTGGACGGCCTTTTTTCATCTGGACATTAGTTAAATATGCATCCAAAGCTCCAGCTTCCAGAAGCTGATTTATTACCTCGTCATAAAGCTGAGGATTCATATCGTCTATGTTGGTTTCGATGATTGTAACTGCATCAGAATGGGTGATGCTCTCCTGGCACTCTCCGACAAACGCTCTGAGCAGGTTTGGAATTCCGAAATCTTTCTTTCCACATCCATATCCAAGGCTGGCAACAGTCATAGCTGGCATTGTGCCGAAGGATTTTGCCAGAGTCTTGAGAATTGCAGCCCCGGTAGGAGTAACAAGTTCACCCTCGATATCAAGAGTCCGCCAGGGAATCCCTTTTAGCAGTTCAGCAACTGCAGGAGCGGGTAGGGGAAGCTTGCCGTGCGCACAGTTCACAAAACCGTGGAACGTTGGAACAGGAGAAGCAATTACATTCTCGATTTCGAGTAAATCCAGACAGATGCATGTACCGACTATATCCACAATCGCGTCTACAGCGCCTACTTCGTGGAAATGGATGTCATCTATGCTTGTCCCGTGAACCATCGCCTCAGCCTCAGCCAGAGTGCGGAATACGGCGCTTGCATTCTGTTCAATGGCTTGTGAATATCCAGCTTCATGAATGATTTCCAGCACATCTGCCAAATTTCGGTGATGGTGTCCGTGGTGGTGATGATCGTGATGATGGTGGACGAGTTTTACATCGATATCCACACTGGCTATTCCGCTTCGTACCGGTCGGTCCATAACAATTTCGAACTCATCAGCAACCGGCAGTTTATTTAGTGTTGATTTTAGCAATTCGAAATCAGCGCCTGCAGCAACAAGGACCCCGAGGGTCATATCTCCGCTTATCCCGGAGAAGCAATCAAGATAAAGTGTTTTCATTAGTAGTATTCACCATATGCGCCAGATAACCTGCGCCAAATCCATTATCTATGTTGACCACGCTGACCCCGGTAGCACAGGAGTTTAACATCGCCAGCATTGCAGCCAGTCCTCCGAAACTTGCACCATATCCAACACTTGTAGGAACAGCAATAACCGGTCTCCCTACAAGTCCTGCAACAACACTCGGCAGGGCGCCTTCCATTCCGGCGGCGACAACCAGCACGTTTGCACGCTGCAACAGCTCCTGCTGACCCAACAGCCTGTGTATACCAGCAACCCCGACATCAAATGCCGTCTCGACTCTACTGCCAAGTGTCTGGATCGTAACAACAGCTTCCATTGCCACGGGTAAATCCGCAGTCCCGGCACAAAGCACAGCCACATAGTTATTTGCCTTCGCCAGTTCTTCGATACTCTTTTTGGGTTTACCCACACGGATTATCCTGGCAGCTGCAAAGTATTCTGCTTCGGGAATCTCCATAAGCACGGCTTCATACACTTCGCGCGTTGCTCTCGTTCCCATAATGCAAGAATCCATCTCACGGAGTTTCTTGAGTATGTGTACAATCTGTTCGGTCTCTTTGCCCTGGCAAAATACAACCTCTGGAAATCCTGTTCGGATACCCCGGTGATTATCCAGCTTTGCAAAGCTTATATCGTCATAAGGCAGTCTGCGGAGCTGGTCCATAGCATCTTCAACGGACTTGCCGCCGTCTGCAACATCTTTTAATATCGATCTAATAGTTTCTGCATTCATAAGATTATTCTATACGACCCAAACCCCATCTCGCAAATTGATGTGTTTTCCAACTAGTAATAATATAATTATTGGGGTTGACATACATTGCCAACTCATATAGCATAACCCCAGGAAATAACGCTCTTGAACACTGAAGTGGTCATTGCAGGAGAAGTATACAATGCGACCTTACGGATACTTGATTCTAGTTGCCAGTTTGATTTTTGCAGTGCTTTTGCCTGTGAATTGTATAGCGATTTCTAGCACGACCAAAGATGATGTATTGTTTTATGCGACGTTCGATGGCTCATTTGACGCTACAATTTCCAAAGGAAATGGAAAGCTGCAGAACTCTACTACCTCAGAGTTCACCGAAGGATATCAGGGCAAGGCAATACTGACAGGCAGTAAGGGGAGTGAACTGAATTATCTGACAGCTGGTAACTGTAAGCTCAAAGCAGGTTCTGTGGCTATGTGGATAAAACCTGTTGGTTGGGGAGAGAGTGATTCCTGGATGCGGTTCTATTTCCGTTTTCATGAACCATCCGGACCCAACTCAGCTGACAGCGGCAACTTTGTTTGGTTATATAAATACTTTATCTATCCGGTTACCTGGCTTGTGCAGCAGGATACATACAAGCGTTCGTTCTATTCAGTCACACCAGGTTCAGGTGACAGGGGTGGGGCTGTTCGGTTTGAGTGGAAACAGGACACCTGGGCACACGTAATAGCCACATGGTCAGGCAGCCAGATGAGTTTGTATGTGAATGGACAATTTGTTGGAACGGCCTATACTCCCTCCCCAAATCTTCTATCTGCGCTTGACTCAACATTTATCATTGGTGGACAAAACAGGAATGGTGATGGTGTTCAGGATCTGGCAATTGACAATGTATTGATCCTTGATAAACCTGTTACCCCAGGCTATGCAAAAGCGATCTATGAAAAAGGAATTGATGCCCTGCAGCCATCTAGTAAATCAGAAGTAGCACCTGTTTTCAACATAACAGCAACATTCAATCCAAGATTACGAAAAGCTAATGTTAATACTGAAGTTGTCGGCTGGGATACTTCAGACCTTAAAGGATCTACTCTGGAATACCAGATTCACGCTAAGGATAAACCTGGCGTGCTGCTCAGAGGGCGTACCGCAATCACTGCTCTAAATCAGCGTTCAGGGATATCCACAAAGAGTCTCAAACCGGGTGAATATCTGTTTAGAGGTAACCTGGTTCTTGATAAGAAACCAATCGTTTCAGCAGAAACCATACTAAGAGTCACTGCTTTACCGAATTGGGTTGGAAACAAATTCGGTGTTTTCTCTGCCGTTACTGCTCCGTGGACTCCGATGAAAGCCAGCAGCAAAGCCATTACCTGCTGGGGAAGAGAATACAAATGGGGAGATAACGCGTTTCCATCTCAGATCAATAGTGCAGGAACGGAACTGCTTTCGGGACCTATCAGGATGACTGCGAAGATCGCCGGCAAAACTGTAAAGACCACTCAAGGCAGCTTTAAGGTCACTAAAGTCTCTGAAACGAGGGTCGATTTTACCTCAAGTGCAAGACTTGGAAATATTCCTCTAAAAGTCAATGGATATTTGGAGTTCGATGGCTTTATGTGGCTGAATGCAACATTGGGAAGCAAGTCATCGAATGTCACATTGCAAAGACTCACCTTGGATATACCGATGCGCAGTGAAGCTGCAACACTTGTGAATGGTAACCGTGGTGCAATTCGCTGTGGAGCTCTCCATCCAATGACGACTGCTTTAGGCCTGGAACCAGTAATCTGGTTTGGTAATGAAAAATGCGGATTGCAGTGGTCGACCGATAGCTTCAAGGATTGGAATGTTCAGGACAAAAACAAGCTCCTGCAGGTTGAACAGGCAGGTGCCACGACCAATATCCGCTTTGTGCTTGCAGATAATCCTACTTCTTTGAAAGGTAAATCACTCTCATATACATTTGGATTGCAGGCTACTCCTGTTAAACCAATGCCTTCAGGACGCAGGGAGTGGGAGCTTGAACTTGTCCGTGCATACAAATGGCATCCTGATCCTGAAACATCCAAAGAGGGCAGGATGAGCCCTACATACTGGTCCCAGTGGGGAAAGGTCGATAACCAACCTGATGGACCGTACGGACGCCTGCAAGCCTCTCCTTACACATTCGAAGAACTGGACCGCGTCAACCCCCGGAACTTGTATCCATATCTATATTGGAACCTTGGAATGCTCTGGAATGGTGAAGAGGTGCTGCAGACTTTCTCAGACTGGGGAGAATACCAAAAGAATGCACACCCTTATACATCAATTGCTTCAAGACATTGGGATCCTGATATGAGGGATTATATGGTATGGAGAGTCAACCATCTGTTTATCGACAACCCAACGCTTGCTAGCAGAGTGACAGGGCTTTATCTGGATACATCTCAAGCAGGATGGAGCAATGAGAGCTATTCTGTCCTGGGGACCAGGGATCTGCAGAAACGCGCTTATCTATCTGTGAAACAGAAATGGCCTCAGCTCCTGTTTATGAACCACGAGTCAGGTTCCGTTCATATGTTCCAGTTGGCGTTTGCTGATATGATGCTATCGGGTGAACATTATACAGACAGTCCACTGCTCATAGCCAACTTGGATTACCACGAGCTATTGGACTATGATGTTATCCGCTCAGAGTTCCTGGGATCGAATTTCGGAATACCGCTTGTGTTTTTACCTGAGATAGGTCGATGTGTCGGTACGGATGTTGAAAAGACAGCTTTCGTTTACAGTGATAAGGGAATACCGGCAGTTGAACACCTGACTGGAATGCTGTGGCTGCACGATGTTCCAATGCTGACCAGTTGGGTCAATCCGGTACCGATGGTGAGGGTAAACCACGCAAAGATGCTGTTTGGATGGGATGATCAGGTAGCGTTCAAAGGTTACTGGGAAAATGCCGATTATGTTACACTGCAATCAGACAAACCAGCAGCGCAAGTCTCATTCTTCAAGCGCAATGGTCGGGTGCTGTTTGTAGTAATGAATAACTCCGATGAAGACGCCAAAGTCACCCTCACCCCGAACTGGACCAAACTCGGTATAAAGGCGCCGGTTGAAATGGATGATGTCTATGCCGAACAACAGGAAAGAAGACCTATCATTACAGAACAAGTAATTGACGGTAAAGTGGAGTTCACTATAAAAGCCAGGAACTTCCGGGCATTGGTGGCATATTAACTATACCGAAGACTGTGGAATATCTTTGTGATGCAGGCATCCTGCCTGCGTTTGCTACAACTCTATGGTAATACCTTTGCCTGCAGAATGATCCCTCTGCAGGCGGGTATATTACCTTTCCAAATATCCCCCTCAGAACTCCACTTGACCGTAGAACGTGAGAATGCAACCCGTGGTTCATCCAGCTTCTGACCGGCAGCAATGTTCAATACAGTCCGAATGGGCACGCTTACTTCCTGAGCAGCGGAATTTGCATTGTATACGATCACAGTATAAAGACCATCGGTTCCCAGGTAATATGAAACATAGATGCTATTTGGCCGTTTATCCCAGCGTGCGGACACAATATTGAATGGGGTAAATGCTGCATGCCAGAGATCGGACTCAACCCATATCTGGCGTGCCGGCCATTGGTCTTCTCCCCACTGATAGTTTGATGATCCAGTTCCCAGGAGACTGGCAAGATCAGAATATTGTGGACCCAGGACATCCACGATATCGTGTGGCACTCCCCAGGGCTGAGCATTCAGCATCATCAATACATAATCCATCGGCATCGGGCCAATATCATCTTTCCAACCACTCAGTTCCGGGACTGCTGCCAGTTGTTCACCATTGGATACTACGTCTGCAAAGCTGTTTACAGCAATATCATTCCGGCTGGAAGTGTGAGCATAAATGATTCCACGCGTGGCGTATGTATCTACCAGATAGCGCATGCGTTTCATGAGATCACGGGCTTCATGCAGGGAACCGGTGGGGAGTTGAGTTCCATCCAGATAGAATCCGTCAACTCCATACTCAGTCAGCAGTGTCTTCATGCCTGCCAGCAACCTCTCCTTTTCGGGACCGCTGCGCAGACTGCCATAGACTTTTCTGTCAGGGAGACTCTCATCAAAGCGTTCCGGAGGGTAAAATCGCGAGACAGCTTTACCCGAATTCACTGAAGCTAAACGCGGGTCGGCTCCAATCAGCTCCCAGGAAAACTTCTTGAAATCTTCCTGAGTCTCATCTATTTCGAATCCGAAATACAAAATGACCTGCATTCCGCGTTTGTGTGCTTCTTCGGTTAAATGCTTCAGGGCTTTGGGATCTCGAGGAGTTATGCCGCCCCACGCTGTAGTCCACCATTCGCACAGACCAACTGCCTTGTATCCAACTTCCTTTAAGCGGTCGAGTGAGTTGACTATACATTCATCCCAGTTGAACAGGGAAATGCGGTTGTGCAGTGGATCTCGGGGCCACGGTTTTACAGGTGTTGTTTGCATTCCGAACTCATAGTTGACATGATCTAACCGTTCCGGGTTTTTATGAATAACGAATCGTACTTCTACTGCCTTAACACTCGACAGTACCTGCACAGAATCTGCGTCATCGGGTCTCTGCCACTGCTTTCGATCACCGCTATACCAGTAAAGTCCACCTGAAACACCACCTATGAACAGATAATCCCTGTAACTTGCCGTCCAACCCAGACCTTCGCGAGGCACTGGAATAACATTCTTAATGTTTCCCCAATACCAGGGATTGTCGGGATAGTAGTATATATACTTTGCCAGCTTGGTTTGTAACGGCACTCTGATCTCAAGTCGACCAATCCCCCGGTTCCCCTTGAAATCAATATTTACCCACGTGAAGCCGTCATACTCTTGAGTTAACGTGATCTGTGCTTTACTTGATTTATTGCTGTAAATACTGCGAACAACCATTTTTGCAGTGGATTTTTTTACTAGCTGCCAAGTCCCTGCAGGTTTAAGCAGCTTTCCGTCAGCATCTGAAATAATCATCTGCATTGGAGCAATAAGCAGGTTTTCCTTTCCGTTTCTAATCTGATCGATAAATCCCCCACGTGATGAGAGTTCAGTCCGACGGTTCCAACAATCCAGTTCCAACTTCCCATTCTTACGTTGGACAGTCATAGGAGTCCAGGACTTTAGCAGTGCGTTAAGACCTTGTACACCTGCTTTAGATTTCATCCAGTCAGGTTTTGCATAGAGCATCACATCGTCAGCCTGAAATCGGAGTGTGTTGAGTGTGTTTGGGAAAACAATTCTGGATGCAATACTGTATTTACCTGGTGTGTCCTGAGCAATCGGAACTTCTGCAATCCAGGCGCCTTGGGCTTGGCTGTTTGCAGGTAACTCGGCGTTTTTCCATACATCCTGTGGCCAGTTTACTTCCTGCCATTTAGCTACTGCAAGAACTTTTCTAATTATGCCATTATCTTTGGGGGTGATTTTTACATCCAGCATGACAAACATATCCTGCGATTTGAGTGCTGGAATCCGCAACTGATACACATGCTTGGTGAGAACCAATGGCCAGACTTCCATATAACCCGTTTTATGAAGCTGATCGGCGCAGACAGATAATTCCAGACTCAAAAGAATAAGCAGGGCTAGATTTGTGGCAATCAAACGCAGGAGTGTAGTTTTTCTTGTTATATTCATCTACACACAGCCTCAGAGGTTGCTAAATGTGATTATTCAAGACTCGGTAATTGTCATCCTGAGCGCAGCGAAGGATCTACTCTTAGTGAAGAGTCTATTCAAAAACAGATTCTTCACTGCGTTCAGAATGACACAATACCAGGGACTATCCTACTACAATATTAACTAACTTCCCTTTTACTATGATCATCTTGCGGATGGTTTTACCGGATATTTCTGATTTGATTTTGGCATTCTCCATGACTATCAGCTTCATAGCTTCTTCGTCTGAATCTGCCGGGATAACCAGTTTCTCTCTGATCTTGCCGTTGATCTGGATGACGATCTCTACTTCGTCAGCCTTTGCGACTTCGGAGTCATAACTTGGCCAAGTCTCATCGATTGTGAATCCGGTCTTGTTCAATTCCTCCCAGAGCTCATCAGCTATGTGTGGAGTCATTGGAGCCAGCAGCAGGACCAGCATCTCAACAGCTTCGCTCATGCAAGCAGAGGCTTTCCCCTGAAGAGTATTGGAGAACGACTGCATCTCATTGACCATCTCCATCAGAGCAGCAACTGCTGTGTTGAAAGCGAACTTGTCTATATCATCACCAACTTTGCGGATGGTCTGGTGGACTTTACGGCGGAGTGCCTTAGCAGCAGGATTTGATGCTGCTTCTTCAGCTGCGGATGCACTCCAGTTGGCATTGTAGACTTCTGCATGTTCCAGAACAGCTCTCCAGACTCTGCTCAAGAATCTGAAAGCTCCGTTCATACCGTCTTCACTCCATTGAATAGCGTCTTCAAATGGAGCAACGAACAGTTCGTATATTCTCAGGGAGTCAGCGCCGAACTTCTCTGCCATTACATCCGGAGTGACTACGTTTCGCTTCGACTTACTCATCTTGGTGAACTTCCAGATGATCTTGTCGGCGTCGTATTTTTCAACTTCCTCAGGGAAGAGTGGGATCAAATCGCGATCTTCGGGTGTATCCCCATCAGGATCGTAATCCTCACCCATCTCCATTGTGCGATGAGGAGTGTTGGCCAGCACCATTCCCTGGTTCATCAGCTTCTGGAATGGCTCAATAAATGGCACCATACCGGCGTCGTGAAGAACTTTGGTCCAGAACCTTGCGTAGAGCAGGTGCATGACTGCATGCTCAGCTCCACCGACGTATAGATCAACCGGCAGCCAGTAAGCAGCCTGGTCCAGGTCAAATGCTGCAGTGTCCAAATTTGGACTGACAAACCGCAGGAAATACCAGCTTGAACAGGCGAACCCACCCATGGTATCGGTCTCGCGCTTTGCAGGACCACCACAAGTGGGGCATGTCACATTGACATACTCCGGTATCAAGGCTAAAGGAGACTCCCCAGTGCCACTTGGAACATAATTGTCTACATCCGGAAGTAACACAGGCAGCTGATCTTCAGGAACAAGCTGTTCTCCGCAGATTTCGCAGTGAATCATTGGTATGGGAGCGCCCCAATATCTCTGTCTGCTGATCAGCCAGTCTCTCAGCTTGAAATTGACCCGGAAACGGCCCTTTGCGATGGATTCAAGCCACTCGGTAACTTTTTTCTTTGCACAGTCACCAGGTGTTCCTGTGAACTCACCAGAATTGAACATCTCTCCATATTCAGGATGGAAAGTCAACCCGCCCCAGTCCTCGGTCTCATCAACTACATAGTCTGCAGGAGCGTTGGGATTCTTGATGACCGGAACAATGGGGATACCGAACTTTTTGGCAAACGCAAAGTCGCGCTCATCGTGTGCCGGAACAGCCATAATAGCCCCGGTTCCATAACCCATCATTACATAATCTGCGATCCATATAGGTGTCTTGTTACCATTGACAGGATTTATCGCGTAGGCACCGGTGAAGACTCCGGTTTTCTCTTTGTCTGTCGATTGGCGTTCAATTGCGCTCTGGCGCTGTGCTGATTTTGCATATTCACGCACTTCGGCCAGTTTCTCCGGGCTAGTCAGCTTCTCCACTATCGCATGCTCAGGGGCCAAAACCATGAATGTCGCACCCCAGAGAGTATCAGGCCGTGTGGTATATACAACCAAGGGATCTCCCTGCTCGGTTGTGAACGTAACTTCAGCACCTTCGCTCCGTCCGATCCAGTTCTTCTGCATCAGTTTAATGGAATCCGGCCAGTCAATGGTATCCAGATCGTCAATAAGTCTGTCTGCATATTCGGTTATCTTGAAGAACCACTGGGGAAGGTCTTTTTTCTCGATATTTGAGTCGCAGCGCCAGCACTTACCGTCTTTGACTTCCTCGTTTGCCAGAACCGTGGAACAAGATGGGCACCAGTTTGCAGGAGCAAGTGATCTGTAAGCCAGACCACGCTTGTACAGCAACTGGAAGATCCACTGGGTCCACTTATAATAGTCCGGTTCGCTGGAGTTAACCTCGCGCGTCCAGTCGTATCCGATCCCAATCAAATCCATCTGACGCTTATATGTAGCGACATATTCCGGAACGGTTTTCTTGGGGTGGCTGTGCTTTTTAATTGCCTCATTTTCAGCAGGCAAGCCGAATGCGTCCCATCCCATAGGATGAAGCACATTGAAGCCGTTCATCCGCTTATACCGGCATTCGACATCGGTAGGAATGTAGTTACGGCAGTGACCCACACTTAATCCCGCGCCGCTGGGGTAGGGGAAGAAGTCCAACCCATAAAACTTGGGCTTATCGGTGTCATTGGAAGTGCGGAACAGGTCCACTTCTTTCCACTTTGCCTGCCATTTGCGCTCTACATCGGTGAATTCATATTTACGTTTTTCAGCCATCAAGAACCCCTTATACAAACCAACGGAACAAGCCAATGCGGCTGGTTCCGTTGTACAAAATCACAACAGTATTATCGTTTTGATTATATCCCCAGAGGAAGAGAGTGTCAACGCGAGGGGAAGGGAGAGACTTCAGACTTCGGGCTTCAGGCTTCAGGAATTCATATCAGATAGCCTTGCGGTATCTACCGAATATTTGTAATACTATACCATGCAAACGATTATGAATAATCGTTTGCATGGTAATATTTGTTGCTTGGCATTTCTTCCTTATACTTTACACTTGCGAGGTCACAGGCACCATGAAGTTTGAAATTTGCTTTACCTTCTTGTAGTGTCATATGGTTAGGACCACTGTAGATATCCTGGTCTACTCCAGTATATTCCCACCGGCATACACGGCATATAGCGAAATCATACGGTGGGGTTAGAGTGAGGTAACCACAGCAGGGGCATGCAAATAGTTTTTCGACTTTGCCTTCAACTAAGACTTCCTCTCCAAACAACCCTTTCATTTCAGATGCGATGAATTCGTTTTTCACACCACGATATGGATCCATTAAGGATAACAATATTAAGTGATCATAAATTGGATTTACGAAATCTGTAGGTTCAGCTTCTGAAATGATTGCTTCCTGGAGTTCAACTGGCAGTTTCTGAAAATCAGGATCGGATACTTCAATAGTCCAATAATCTAGGATCTCTGCTTCACGTTCATCTATAGAAAGAAGAGATAGTTTTCTTTCTGCTATCAATCTCAATGCTTGCGCGCGTTCCAATATCATATCCTATTCTCTAACACCGGCAACGCTTCTCCACCTCTGCGCAGAATTGCCACCCTGGCTTCTTTTCCTGTGATCTGAAATGCCATTTCCAGAGCCTTTTGGGGAGTCTTAGCATATAGAAATCCAAGGTGCTCGATGTCTTCTTTCGGGATTCCGTTGCGCACCATTATTCCTGTGGCTTTTTCCTTTATCAGCCTGCCTACTCTTAAACAGTGGGCAGCAGCTGATAGACTGCTGAGTTTGCCTGAGTCGACGTCACAGAGAGTCTCTTCCTCTGTGGTATATCCTCGTTCAAGGATTTGAGGGTGACTTTTAGCGACTCCTTCGGGGCAGGGGGTTACTATGATGACTACTCCGCCGTCTTTGACCATTAAGTCTGCTGCGTATAGAGCCTTGGCTGCCTGCCAGAGTTCGATATCCTTTGGAAACGAATCAGCGATTACTATGTCGGCTTTCTCAGGCAATTTCACGCCGAAGACCTCTCTGGAAAGCTTGCATCCTTCTCTGTGGGCCTTAACGTAATCACCTGCGAATACGCCAACCAGGCTTCCCTGAGGATCGCAGACTGCGTTTACTATGAATTTAAGCTTACACTGGGAAGCTGCATAGTCCATTTCAGCACGTATCGGGTTCTCTTCGAATCCCAGCATCTTTTCGCCTTGTTCAAGACTCCCCATCCAGTGGGTCTTGGCAATAGCAGATGCTCCGCATATACCAGGGAGGATGATCTTTGCCCCTCCGGAAAAACCTGCTATCCTGTGCGGGACTATCTGCCCCAGACCAATCACCATGTCTGCTTCCATTACTGCGCTGTTCACAGTCAGGTGAAATCCGGTTTCAGTGGTTCCAAGATCGGTAAGTCTTTCTAGATTCTTATATTCATGTTGAATAATCGGGATCCGGTCAATGATAGCCTGCCCAAAACGTGTCAGAGTTTCTTCTGCAGTCATTGGCCTGTGAGTGCCCAATGCAACCAGAATGCGAATGCTGTTGACCCCAGCATCGTGCAGAATCTGCTCAAATATCGGGATGATCACATCGACAGGCGTCTGCCGGGTATAATCATCCGATATTATTAAGGCTGATTTACAACCCTTTGCCAGTTCATCGAGTCTGGGAGAACCTATCGGGTTTTCAACAGCTTCAATGATACAAGCTTGAATATCTGGAACTGGTGAATATTCAACAGGTTCAAAGACTCCAAGCAGGTTAGATTCCGGGACGTCTACCGGGCTGAATGCATCTCCGTACGGGAATCCTACTCTCAAAGTGGACCTTCCTCGGAGCTGTGTCTGCTGTGCGATGCTATCGGAATCAACAACCGTCGGGCTATCTCAATATCGCCAGTGGATTTTGTTGTCCCGTTGACGTCTCTACAGGCTAAGGAAAGCGCCTGCTGGTAATCGATCATTTCTTCGGTTGAACTGATCCTCCTGAGCGCAATCATCGCCAGTTCGTAGTCCTGGATACCTTCCAGCAGCTGCAGCCAGCGCATACTTATAATGGGGCCATCTTCAGATGGGTAGATCAAGAAGTTTTCTTTTCCACCTACTTCATCCCCTATGTTTGGGTCAGGCCAGTCACCATATGAGAATAATGACAGACCATCGCAAGCGATCTGAGCAGCCAGGAACGGCAGCATGCGCGTTTCCACAAGCGGAGAATGGACAAACATGCCCGGGGATTCCGGTATACCTTCAATATGACAGAGTTTTAGCTCGGAATCCGGAAGCGAATCATCTATATCGCCCTTGCCACCGAGGATTGAAGCTATTTCTTTGATGTTGCTCTCAACTTCATCATCTTCAACGACACCGTTGTCATCAAACTTCAGAGCAGTAGACACATGTTCCGCCCGCAGCAGACTGACACTGTCTGAGTGTTCGATGTTTAGTATCTTAAACTCCGGAGTGTTTGTCCGGATATAATCGGCGGTTAATGCAGCTCGCATGTTAGATTTTTCGGAGATCACGACATATATAGGCAGTGAAATGGAAGCGCGACCGATGTCGGTTGAAATAGCCTTCAGCGTGGCAACCAGTTTGCCATCCGGATCGATATCACCCTCAGATGATTCTACAAGGTTATATAGATAGACATAATCACCCATTCCTGCCTGATGATACACTGCCAGGAACTTCTTGAAGAGTGAAAGGTCAGCTTTATCATCTACAGAGTCCAGCTTGACCAATTCATAGGGCGTTGTAACTGGTATGGCCCTTTGACCGATCGCTGTCAAGGTCTGTGCGTATAGAGACATGAGCTCGAAATGCTTGTCAGACCACATTTCGCAATTGTGCGCTTGTGCTACTTTTTGGGGGTCGAGTGTTGCATTCAGGCTGAACTCCCCATCACTATGTTCGGGAATAACTACATCCGCAACTTCAACAAGAATGTCTTTACGAGCTAACTCGATTTCATCTGAATATACCTTTACTACACCTTGATAAACTCCCGCAGGGATTTCAAGAGGAACATCGATGCTAATCACTACAGCAGAAGATACATTGATTGTGAAGCTGTCACAGTTGACCAGCTTATCGCTTACCGGTCCCTGTCCTGCAATATTCGTCGATGCTACCAGTCTGCAGCAAATTCCGGTGGACGGTATGTGGAATTTGCCTCTGACTAGATTTGAGACTTCAATCCGGCATCTTTCTAGCGTTTCGGGTGAAGTCAATACAGCTGTAACTGACACGCGAGCTTGTCGGCACGATAGAGCCTGTAGACTAACATCGGGGATATCGGGTGGTTTTATCCCAGGCGCAGGTGGTCTTATGAGAGCTTGCCATGAATGAATATGAACTTGCGACAACATGTTGTCTGTCCTTTCAAAGATAAATCTACTGACTATATTCTGCTTTATACTAATACGCATGTCAATAGATAGTAGTTCGCTGTTGGATATACATCAACATTGAACTTTAGGAAAGGCTAATAATATATAGCATAATGCTCATGGTGGCTAAATTAATACCTTGAAAGCTGTGATGCTGCGGATTCATCCAGAATCCATAATGCATCACGGCTGTTCTGTGTTACTATTCTAGCGGGGAGAATGATTTCCGGATCATCACTACCTATACATTTGACCACTGCTGAGGCTTTGTGTGCACCGGTGACCAGGAATATTGTTTTACGTGCAAAACGCAGTGTAGGGAGTGTCAGTGTTAATCTAAGGGCTGCCAGCGATTCTACCCAACATGCTGCTGCATACTTTGTTTTCTCATCAAGAACATCTGAGCCCGGGAACAACGATGCCGTATGCCCATCCGTACCTACACCGAGTATGGCAAGGTTCAAGCATGGAGGTTCACCTAAAACTGCAATCAACTCGTTTTGATACTCTGTGGCAGCTTTAGTGTGATGCAAGTGGACAGCAAATGCGTGGACATTTGCACTTGGTATGGGAACATTGGCAAGCAGTATCTGATTAAGAGTTCGATAATTGCTGTCTTTATGATCGTGCGGTACGTGCCTTTCATCTGTCTGGAAAATGTGTGTTTTGCTCCAAGGAACCAATGACGCATATTCCGGACTTGCCAGTTTCTCCAACATATCAGCCGGAGTGACACCGCCAGGTAACGCCACAGCGAAGAAATCATTTTCAGCTACAGATGAGACAGCCTGACCTACAAACCGCTCAGCCGCTTCGGCGCATGCCTCATCAGCCGTAGTTAGTACCAGTGTATTACATATAGTTTTCAGCATTTCATGAACTCTCGATTAATCCGATTTTGACTGCCAATTTAACTATTGCAGAGTATCTATGCAGCATAACTTCATCACCGATCTCACGGGAAAGCAGAAGCCCATCGGGTGGAATTGGTTCAGGTGATACAGACTGCAGAAAATCCTCAGGACAGGATGTTATACGCAACCTGTCAGACTCTTGTTCAACAATAATCTCCCGCATTCCTCTTTCTCCCGAGAACTTGAGTGCTAATGATTTGACACTGGAACACGGACTAGTGAATCCAAGAGTAAGAGGGACTGTTTTATCGCCAATGTGCAGATACAGCTGGACGTTTTCTGATTGCTTTACAAGTGTTGCATCAGGATCAATACAATCAGCTATCCACGCTGCCAGTAAACCTGAATTTACTTTCTGGGTATTTGAGCTGTCTTGATCCGTGTTTATGACAATTTCTTCCAAGTCGGGAATTGAATTCATTACATCCATGTTATCGAATGCTCGGATTATAGCTTTCATCCATGCATCCAGCCTCAACCAGGTCATGTCGAGAGTGTTCGTAGATAGAAAGGCATCTGTTGATGTTGTACAGGTATCGATGATGTGTATGTCCGTTACAGAAGAAAGCCATTCAAAGCCGTTACTAGAGCCGGGCAATACATCATTCCAAGCATACACCGGTAAATCAGGGGCAATTAGCGGAAATACTTGTCCGGGCAGCCTGGCTGGATCAGTATCATATTTGAGGGTAACTACTTCGCCACAAAATGTCCTCTTGCCATCAGCAGCTATATTGCAAAAGAGTCTTGAGGCTGGTAGCTCTTCATCTATATCAGGCACGAGTATTATTATTCTACCTGGAATTTCCGATGCCACCAGGTTAGCAACTTCAGTATAATATGCCTGTTTTGCAGTCGAACTGGAGATGATTATCAGATTGTAGAGCAAAGTCCGTACTATCGGTGCATCCGACACTTCCGTATGAGTGTTATCGACGATTGTTGGCATCTTATAACCTCCTCCATTTTCGTCCGTATTTGGAAATCATGGCATCAGATGACGTTGGCCCCCAAGTGCCCGGGGTATATGTTTCGATATCGCTCAAGTCATTCTCCCAGGCTGAAAGTATTGGATCGCAGATGCGCCACATGCTTTCTATTTCAGAGGCTCCGGCGAAAAGCACCCGGTCTCCGGAAAAGGCATCCAGGATCAGGCGCTCATAAGCATCCGGTACACGCTGGTGTATAGAAGTCCCATATCTGAAATCCATCATAACCGGGCGAGTGGCAAAGGATGAGCCAGGTAGCTTGGTTTCCATAGCTATCGAGATGCCTTCATTCGGTTGAACCTGGATGTTCATTACGTTTGGACGGTCATTACAGTGTGAGAACTCGCCAAATTGCAGTGGGCAAGAGTTCTTAAAGACCAGTGTAATGCTGGTTACTCGCTTGGCTAGACACTTACCGGTCCGGATGAACACAGGAACACCTGTCCATCGTTCATTGTCAACATCAAGCTTTACTGCTGCGAATGTTTCAGCTCTCACTTGAGAATGATCTCCAGGATCTTTAGTATGCATATCAGCACCGGCGTATCTACCCCGAGATGCACAATTATTGACATCAAGAGAGTCAACTATCTTTACCTGATTCAAAAGCGTCGATTTTGCTAACTCTACACTAGCGGCAGTCAGTGATAGGGGTTGTTCCATCATTACCAATGACATCATTTGCAAGGCATGGTTTTGTATTACATCTCGCAAAGCACCAGTCTTGTCGTAGAACCCGCCTCTACCTTCTACACCGACTGTCTCTGCGATGGAGATTTGGATATTGTCTATGTAGTTATTATTGAGTAGAGGTTCAAGGAACTGGTTGGCAAATCTGAGTGTCAGAATGTTTTGTACAGTTTCTTTACCAAGGTAATGGTCTATCCGGTAGATGTTTTCTTCCGGAAAAACATCAAGGATCAGCTGGTTCATTGCTTTACAGGACTCATAGTCACGTCCGAAAGGTTTTTCCACTATCACTCTGCGAACCAAATTTGGGTTGCCATAGCCGCCAAATCCAATCTGTTCTAGACCATTTATGTGTGTTGCAGCGGCTTCTTGTGGGACGGCCATATAGAAAAGGCAGTTAGCTGACGGGGAAATAGTCTCAATGGCATTTGCAAGCGTCTGATAACCTTCTGCTCCCCGTTTAACATAATGGATTCGCTCCAGAAACTCAGCCATCGTGTGACGATCATGCTTAAATGTAACATATTCATTGATGGACTTTGCCACGAGTTCACGAAATTGCAGTATAGTCATATCAGGAGAGGCGAAGCCAACTATTGCTGCCCCCTGTGGTAATAATCCAAAACAGTGCAGGGAATATAAAGATGGCAGAATTTTTTTCCTGGCTAAATCACCGGTGGCTCCGAACAGTACAAATATCCATTGCCCAGCAGATGCAGTAACGGGTAAACCTTTTCTAAACGGATTATGTTGTATGGTTTTCAGTAATCCATCCTCCACGAACTAACTCCACACTCGGGACACTGCATTTCTACAGACAGTAATTCCGAAATGATATCTTCAAGTGTTTCATTTGCATTTTCACACTTCGAGCATAGCATCAGCAGCATTCCATAGCGATCCAGAACTGCTACACTCGGTGAATCATTAATGTTCAGCCTGGCTCTGACTGTTGCCCCATGATCCTTGAGAATGTGAAATGGGATACTCATGTTCTTCATATGCGCAATAGCATGTTCATCAGGATTTTCGGCGATTGCAAGTACTTCGGCGTTTGCATCAGCAAATTCCGGATCTTTCATTCCAAACAAGCTTAGAGCATGAAGGTCGGTGCTGCGAGAAGGATCAAAGAACAGAATTACCACATTATACCGGTCCCGGAAGTCCCAAAGCGAAATCGCTGCTCCATCAATTGATTCTAATGTGAAGTTGGGCAACGGTGTATCACCAGGCTGTTTCTTACAAAATTTAAGACTCATGGCCACACCTCCCATATTGATACCTGCTCATTTTACCCATAATAACTGTGTGCTACCCATCAATGACGTGATGATTGCTGCACTTACCTGTGTTATTACAGATATCTTTATGATATTCGCAGGAATATTGTTCAATATCCTTTGCAGCTGCGGAATAACAGATTGGAGTAGGCGTGTGAAGACTGGCTAGCGGGCGCCAATTCTACTGTTTGCATGGATACTTTAGCGAAAATCAAATGCACTCTTTATTCGCGTTTGCCAATTTGCTTGTAAGATGTTTTGGAGGTTGTTATGTTTGGCCGTTCATCGGGAAAAGTAGATCTGCCTAGTATGCCTGCTACTTTGGCAAGGATTATTGAGATCACCAATGCGAAAGATTCTACAGCGGAGCAGTTAGCTGCCGTTGTCAGACTCGATCAGTCTTTGGCGACAAAGGTACTTAGACTTGTTAACTCTGCGTATGTAGGGCGCAAGACCAAAGTCGAGACTATTACCGATGCAGTGGTTGCATTGGGTTTTGGAGCTGTAAGAAACCTTGCTGCTTCGGCATCAGTTATTGAAGCTCTGTTTCCTAAGAGAATGTTTCCTGGCTTCAATTGGCAGGATATGTGGATCCACTCTGTGACCTGTGCAGTGGCATCAGGTGTTTTTTATGCCAATACGAGAGGTGGTTCTCGCAATAACAGTGAGTCTGCATTTGTTGCCGGACTGTTGCATGATATAGGAAAACTAATCATTGCACGTGCACTGCCTGGTCGGTTTATTCAGATTGTAGAAGCTGTTCGTGAGTACAACTTCGAGATGGTCAGAGCTGAAACCAACTATTTGAGCACAAATCATTGTGTTATCGGCGGTGATCTGGCTGATCAATGGGAGTTTCCTACAAAGCTGGCTGCGGCTATCAGATTCCATCACAATCCTGAGGAAGCTGGAGAGCATGCAGACTTGGCAAGAGCCGTAAAAGCAGGTAATATGCTTGCTAAGAGGTTGGGGCGTAACTACATCGTTGGAGTTCCTGTGGAAATAAGTATCGCAGATATAGCAGAATGCGCGGGGCTCAGAACATCCGACATGGAGTTTATTGTTAATGACGTCCGTGATGGTTTGCGGAAGTCCGGAGAGATACTGGCTTGGGGTAACAGTCTACCTGGAGCACAGCGTCAGGCAGCATAAAGAAAACATTAATCAGAAGACAAGTCGGACGGCACATAATACTTGGGGCGGATATTCACCGCCCCTTTGTTTTGTCTGTCTTACCTGGACAGTTTGATGCAGACGATACCTTTTCTACGGGTATTGACAATGATATTTCCCTCGTCGATATTCAGTGCAGACAGTGCATGCTCTTTCAGATCAACCTGTTCTGCAGAGATGGCGTCAGTGTTGAGCAAAACATCAATATCCTCAGAACCTGTGTTGTAACCACGCAGAATCAACGACTCCTGCTTCTCAGCTTTTTTTAATGCACTCATTACAAATGGCTGGTTTTCAGAAGTAACAAAGGAGCACTCCATCGGGAGAACACCTTCACCGATTGCTCCCTGGCTGCATATGAAAGGCACATTGAACGCGTGGGCTTCCAGATATGCACCGCCTCGTTCCCAGTTTCCCGCATGTGGATATATGGCGTATTCAAAACAGTGAGTTCCCAGCAATTGTGCGTCTCGCACCGGTCCAGATTCTCCCGGCCATCCATAGTTTGACCGCATGAGCGTCACTGCCAGAGTCCTGGAATCATCATCGACTGCTTCATATTCCTGAAGTCCCCTGTTGATTAGGGCCAAGCCTGAAATGCCATCAGACAAGTCCACAAATGTCTTCTGTGGTTGTGTCTTAGGCATAGGTTCCCTCCAGTCCGGACAGAGTGAGATTTGTATATTGCGTTCGACTACATCAAATGCCTGTTCTGCATATGATGTAGTGCAGTTGAGGCCAGTGGGGAACAAGACGCGGAGCCTGTGGTATTTTGCTGTGTTCTCGACTGTAGTCTGAATATCAACGCGCTTAATGCCTGCAGCCAGCGTAATGCGAGATTCCAAATGACACACCGTGGTTTCATCGGTCCGTCCGGTCATATCTGGTTGCACAGACGCAGGCACGACAAAGTCAGTAGCAACCTTGAATACTACTCTGACTGAATTGTTCTCTTCAACGCTGATGCTGTGTCTCATTCCTGTGCTGAGAACTATGCTGTCATTTATCGGAACCCGGTAGTTGTAGCCGTCTCCTATATCTGATCCGTCCTCGAAAACCATCAGACCTGGATAAGTCTTGCCGGTCTCTTTGTCCGTTAGTGTGAGAGTTCCATTGCTTTCTATCTCTATTGCAATGTGTTCGTTTTCAGCCTTATTTGGAGCAGTCAGGAGTGGTTTTAGCTGCCTGTTAGGTTTGTCTGATACTTCAATCCTGTAAGCTTTGTAACCGACCCCGGGGACATTTTCAGCTTTGAATGCAATTGTTATCCTCTGTTGTCCGGCATCTCTTGGTATGTCGTGTGGAGTCTGCAGAAGATTTGCTGGGCGATCGATCTTGAGCATTGTGCTGGGAATTTCCGAACCATCAGTATCCAGAATCTTTACACTACCTACAGCAGTTGTCCCAGGTACAAATACATCGGCTTCAACCACATCCGTCCGACTTCCTAATAGTGTATTGAATACTGCTGTGACATAGGTTTTTTCTGGAGAATCTGCTGTGACTCCGATTTTACTTGTGATTGATGCAGCAGCTTTCTTAAGCAGGTTTTCTGATATTATCCTACTCTGGTCGTATCTATACATCATGTCCCGATGGACCTGGTCCACGCTGCATCCGCAGATTGAGTCGTGTGGACTGTTGAGTAAGAGATACTTCCATGCAAGGTCTATATAGCTCTTAGGGTAGTCATCACCCATCCACCATGCCCATGAGCAGAGTGGTTCTACATATTTCTCCAGCAGGATTTCGCAGTTATGGTTGGCTTGCTTGATGTTTATCCGGCTGGACATAACATGTGCCAGGATTGCCTGGAAGGTCCAGTCCCGGTTTGCCCAGCGCAGTTCTCCTGTTTGCTTTTCAAGCTCAGGCTGTTCTTTGCGGTAAGCATCGATGAAAGCCGGGATTGTGCTGTGGAGTAATGCCAGATCATCTAACTCTTCATTACCATACTTGATGATTTCCGGAGTCTTGTATTGCGCAAATACATGGTCTACTCCATCCATAAACAACAGCTGTGAGGTTGTTGCGCCAAGGTTTATACTGTCATCCAGAAGAACTTTCAGTGCGGCACAAGCCTCTGATTTATCTACAGGCTTGTCATCGTGCCGCAGGACTTCGAGAAGAGCATAGAGGAAATCACTGTATGCTCTCTCATCAGGCAGCTTGAAAGTCAGGACGGAAGATCCATCCGGTGACTCCCAAATAAACTGAGAAGCAGTCTGATCCTGAGTAATGCCGCGGAATAGAATCGCATTATCAATGCCGAATCCCAGGAGTATCTGAGGGAGCTGACTTATATGCCCAAAGCAATCAGGTACATAACCGGCATTTAGATAGCCCCCATAGTCTCGACATTTATCCAGACCCAGCAGTAGGTTTCTGATTAAACTTTCACCGCTAACAATAAACTCGTCCGGCTGGTTATACCATGGTCCGAGCATTATACGGCCGTCATCGATCAACTTCCGAAGCCTGCTCTCGTTTTCCGGACGGATCTGAAGGTAGTCATCTATAACAACCACCTGTCCGTCGAAAGTGAAATACTTGTATTCGGGATTAGTCTCCATCAGGTTCAGTAGATCGTCGATCATATCCACCAGACGCATACGGAACGTCTGAAATGGCTTGTACCATTCCCTATCCCAATGGGTCTGTGAAACTACATGCGCTGTATACTTTTTTACCAACCGAATACCTGCCTGTTCTTTATGCAAGATTAAATAGACTTATTTAGTTGTTGCTGTTGAATATCTCTCCGATGTCCAGTGCTGCAGCCTTGGGACGCCCGTAGTAGTCGATCACTGATGTGTTAGCTGAGCAAGGGAAGCAGTCGTGTCCCATCCAGAGGATAATTCCTCCACAGGCTGGAAACCGATTCTTGCTTGCAGAGACAGCTGTGTGAAGTAAACGTCTCTGGCGCTCCTGGCTCCAGTTGCTGTATGCCACAAGGTCCTTGTCCTCATTGCCGGTTTCGGAGACGAATTTCGGGTAGTCGATCCACCAAGTGGTGTGTCTGCGCCAGTAAGGATTTGTAGCATCAATTGGCCAGACGGAGCAATTACCAGCGAACTCTTCAAGAATATCGGCTGCGCTGGCACCGGGTGAACCTGTCTCTGAGCGGAACAGGGAATCATCGGTGTTCCAATATGTTTCCCATTCTTCGAAGCTGCCTTCGTGGTTCCAGGGGCCGTGAACATCCCAATGCAGCCCTTTGCCATAGTCATCTGTCGATCCGTGACATTTGGGACCGCTTGGAGATGAAGGAACGTAGCGTCTGGACGGGTCATTCTGCCTGACTACATCAGCCAAAGCTTTTAACATTGGATGCTCTTCACCAACCGGCGTATATTCTTTGCCAATCAATTCATTACCACCGCACCACATAATCAGTGACGGGTGATGCTGTCTTCGGGTTATGTAACTGCGGGCTATGTCAGTCATTTGTTGGATAAACAGTTCATTCTCGGGGGGATAGTTGTCCAATCCTGAGGATGAAAGCGGGAACTCCTGCCAAACTAAAATTCCAAGTTCATCGCAGATGTCGTAGAACAATTCCTTCTCGAGAACTGCTCCTCCCCAGACTCTCATAATGTTGAAACCGAGGTTCTTGTATAGCTCAAGTCTCTTACGATAGTCAGCTTCGGTGACATCGGCATAATTGGGGCGAATAGGCACCCAGTTTGCTCCCTGCAGGAATATCGGTTTGCCGTTGACTGCGCATATCCACGGGTCTGCGCCTTCCGGAGCGCCTTCACACTGCTGCCATTCGACAGTTCTGAATCCTATTCTGCGACTGGATGAGTCTATAATCGCTCCTGCAGCGTCCAGCAATTCAGCTTTCAGTTCATATACAGGCTGCTCACCGTGCAGATTCGGCCACCAGAGGACTACGTCCATATTGTCGATGCTGATGCCGGTGGCGTTAAATGCCACAGCTGAAACAGTTTTCTGAGCAATCTGTTTATCATTTGAGGAAACTGTTATGCAGACACTGTTGTCGGAAGCTGCTGCAACTACACCTGCAGCCAGCACAGATCCTTTGCCGGCTTCGACAGAGGTTGTTGCGTGGAGATTGCTGATATGGGCGTTATCGTAGCAGACAAGGTTAACAGCATCTGATATGCCGGTCTGTACCATTCTTGAAGTCCAGTCCCAAGTGTAATAGAAGCGGGTCTTTAAATCGGTCATCTGGGAGGTATATCCAAACTGCCCCAACCATCTCGGAGGACAGTCAAATACTATCTGCAGTAAGTTGCTTTCACCAGTCATATGCTCTGTAAGGTCAATAGAATAGGGGACAAATGAGCTGCCAAATGAGCCTATCTGCTTTTTGTTAAGGAAGACCCAACCTGATCCGTCAAGCCCCAGGCAGTCAAGTCTTGCATTCTGGTGAGTGCTGGTCCATTCTGCAGGAATAGATGTCTCATAAATCCAGTGCAAGTTCTCTACCCACTGGCAATCTCGGTAGTAAGTCCCCTTGTTCCAGTCTTCAATGACTCCAGCGTCCAGAAGAGATTTCTGAACTGAACTTGGTACGGTCGTTGGAACAGGATGTATCTCTGCTGCTTGTGCTGCAGCTGATTCCACCGGGATACCGAGTTTCCAGAGATGGGGCAGCCAGCCGGTGAGGTTCCATTTTAATTCACTCATGTCATAAGTATTATTCAACACAAAAAATCCCCCGGGAATTATTTTTGAAGTGAGATTTGAAGATTAGGAATCGTGGCATGAGTCCTCTCGATTTTCGCCTGCAGCGAAAACCTGCTGGACTCATCACGAAGGGACGAAAATATTCTTTTTTCGATGTAGAGAGCTGAAATAGTGTCCAACCATGGGAACCTGCGTTGTGGCGGTCTCAAATTATCTTTGAGAGTCAGGAGCAAAAGCCTGTTGTCACCAGCAAATAGAGGTTGATAGCTGGAGAGATGGTTCCGGGGCAGGGATTCGAACCCCGGTATACGGCTCCAAAAACCGTTGTCCTGCCATTGGACGACCCCGGAAAACCAAGATTATTATATGGTTTTCAGCCCGTTATAGTCAAACCACCGACCTAACAGCATGAACGCATTAGAATGATTCTCCGCAAATTTGGCTGATTCAGTGGGAAGAAAACCGCAAAATGCGCCAAACACGCGAAATTTCTATCTCTGTTATATTGGTGGATGTATAACTGAACTCCAGGATGCGTTCGTATTGAGTCGCAAGAAACCACAAAATGGCTTCAATTAAATACGCCGATTCGCGCTCAGAGGGTATCGGTGGTATAATAGTGTCTGCGTGGAACTACGGTTTTTTGGGAGGCTTAGTTAGTTTCAATGGCCACGAAAATGCTTATGCCACTCCTCGGTCAGACGATGGAAGAAGGCACTATTATCAAATGGTTCAAGAATGAAGGCGATAGCATCAAGGCTGGAGAGCCGTTGCTTGAAGTCATGACCGATAAGGTCAACATGGAAGTTGAGGCACCTGAATCAGGTGTGCTCAGAAAGATTTATTCTCCTGTCGATGCAATTGTCCCCGTCAAGGACCCCATATGTATCATCGGTTCAGCCGATGAGTCAATAGATTCACTACTTGCCGAAGGTGCTACTGTTGAGGCTGCACCCGAGTCAACTCCGACTGTCGAGGCTCCAACAGTTGCTGTAGCAGAAACTGCTGCACCTGCTGTCGCAGTTTCAATGGAGCGAGTGTTTGCTTCGCCTGCAGCCAGAAGAGTTGCTCGAGAAAGCGGTATTGATGTTGAATTGCTTGCTGGTAAGGGCACAGGCCCTGGCGGTAGGATTGTTGAAAAAGACGTTCAAGATTTCATAGCAACCGGTCCGTCCGCTACACCACTCGCTGGTAAGATGGCTGCGGATATGGGTGTTGCGATTTCTGGAATCAAAGGCACTGGCGTTGGCGGCAAGATCACCAGCGACGATGTCACAGCAGCTTCTACACCTGCTGCACCTGCATACACACCGCCTGCTATGGGTTACACAATACCATATGCTGGCATGCGCAAAGCTGTTGGACAGAATGTGTCTTTGAGTGCACAGACTGCTCCACACGTAACTCTGGTATCAGAAATTGATATGACTGAGTGCACTGCTATGCGTAAGAGCATACTTGCTGACGTTGAGAAAAACTTCGGTGTCCGTATTTCCTTCACCGACATCATCGTCAAAGCATGTGCACGTGCCATACAGGATAAGCCGTTAGCTAATGCTTCACTTGTAGGTGACCAGATTGTAGTCCATTCGGACATCAATGTGGGAATAGCTACAGCCATCGAGGGTGCACTGGTTGTGCCAGTTGTTAAAAACGTTCCTGGTAAACCCCTGCATGTTATCTCTCAAGAGATTAAGGATCTTGCTGCTAGAGCTAGATCCGGTCAGGCTTCAGGAGATGACTTCAAGGGCGGGACATTCACTATCTCCAACCTTGGAGTATACGGCATAGACAGCTTCAACCCGATCATTACCCCAGGTCAGAGCACAATACTGGGAGTCTGCCGAATAGCAGATAAACCCGTTGTTGTGAATGGCGAGATTAAAATCAGACCAATGATGAATCTCTGCCTGTCGTTTGATCACAGAATATTGGATGGAACTCCTGCAGCTGAGTTCCTTGCCAGACTACGCGATATATTGGAGTCTCCATATCTAATCTTTGCGTAAGTCGTAATCAGTATTAAGTTAATAGCCAGGCAACGAGCAATTGTTGTCTGGCTGTTTAGTATGTATCCTCGGCCCTAAGACCGGGAGGACTTGTATATGCAGAGAATAGGAATTGTTGGTGCGGGACATATCGCTCGCTCGCACATAGGAAACTACAAACTCCTCGAAAACGCCAAGATTGCAGCAGTCTGTGATGTCCGTCCGGATGCAGCAGCTCAAATGGCGTCATTGGCAGATTCTGCTTGTTATTCATCACTGGAAGAAATGCTGAGCAACTGCGAGATTGACGCTGTCGATGTATGCACCCCAACTTTTACTCACCTTGATATTGTTACAACTGCTGCAAAAGCAGGGAAGCATATCTGTGTTGAGAAACCGATGGCTGGCAGTGTCAGCGACGCTATGGCTTGTGCTCAGATCGCTGAGGAGTGTGGTGTCAGGCTGTTTGTGGGACATGTGTTGCGTTGGTTCCCTCAATACTTAAAAGCCAGGGAAGTGGCCCATTCAGGCGCCATTGGACGACCTGTTGTTGTTCGTTCATCCCGCTGTGTTGCTCATCCGGTTGGCTGGTTTGCTGACTATTCGCTGAGCGGCGGAGTCATAATGGACTTAATTATCCATGATTTCGACTGGATGCGCTGGTGCTTTGGCGAAGTCGAACGTGTCTATGCTCAGGGACTTGTGAACCGTGGTCTTGAGAACCTGGACTATGCGCTTGTTACTCTCCGGTTCAAGAGTGGACTAATTGGTCATGTCGAAGGCAGCTGGGCGCGTCCTGGTGCGACATCGATTAATCTGGAGATATCAGGCACTGAGGGATTATTCAACTTCAGCAATAACGACTCTGCTACTGTTGTCTCAGCTTACAAAGATGATCAAGGTGCACTCAAGACCGGATATGAAGCTCCCGGTGAGTTCTTCCCAATGCTGGGAGAGATCAGGAACTTCGTCGATTGCCTGGATAGCGGTGAGGACTTTGATATCAGCCCTACAGATGGCATAGAGGCCGTCAGGATAGCTGAATGCGCACTGGAATCTATCCGCACAGGTAAGCCGGTGAGGTTGCAAGGTGGCCGAAATGAATGATATAAAAATTGGAATGATCAGCTTTGCACACGGGCATGCGGTTTCGTATGCTGGATGTATCAACAGGCTTCATGGAGCCAGTATTGCGTGGATATATGACGAAGTGCCTGAACGCGCAAGAGTTATGGCTGAGTCATTTAGCGCTCCGGTCCTAGATGACCTGGCAAGCTTGGCTGATTCCGACTGTAAAGCAGTGATTATTTGTTCTGAAAATGTGAATCATCTCAAGTTCGTTGAACTTGCCGCTAAGGCTGGTAAAGATATACTATGCGAAAAGCCACTGGCCACTTGCTCAGAAGATGCTAAGGCAATGGTTCGCATATGCGTAGAAAACAACGTGCGGCTTATGACAGCATTCCCCTGCAGGTTCCATCCGGCATTCAAACGCTTGAAGACAATGGTGGATACAGGATTGCTTGGTGATGTGCTGGCGATCAAGGCTACTAACCAGGGGATGTGCCCCTGGGGTTGGTTTGTAGACAAGAAGCTCGCGGGTGGGGGAGCAGTAACGGACCATACTGTCCATGTCCTTGATCTGATCAGATGTTTGACAGGTCAGGAAGCCGATAGCGTATATGCCGAAATAGACAATACAATGTTTGGTAAAGACTTCGATGACACCGGGATTGTCAACGTAACTATGGACAATGGCATATTTGCAACCATTGATTGCAGTTGGACAAGACCCAAGACAAATCCTATCTGGGGCAATGTGAAGCTGGAAGTTACAGGTACTAAAGGTGTCTGCGCTGTTGATCTGTTGAACCAGAAAGCTGACGTCTTCTCCGACACCACTAACCGCCACTACTACGAGTATTGGGGAGATGATATGGACTATATCATGATAAGGGAGTTTGCTGAGTGCCTGGAGATCGGAAGTCCATTCCCTGTTACTGGAGTTGATGGTGCGAGAGCAGTGGAGGTTGTGGAAGCTGCGTATAAATCAGCAAAGAACACCGATCCGGCTAAGGTTGTCCATAACGACTTTTAGGAAATGTTCCAACTTCAATGTTATCCGTTCGTGCTTGTCGAAGCACGAACGGATAAAAAACACTTACCCTCTAGGCCAGGTATTGACGGATAAAAAACACTTCCCCGCTAAGCCAGACAATAACGGATAATGTATGTCACACTAGTTGAACACTGATCGGTAATCCACTTTTAACACGGCTTTTCCTTCATCAGGATTGATAGTGCTCTTTTCCAGATTAGACTTTTTCTGTGCTGTGAATACCATAAAGTGATCTGAGTTTATCTTGCAATCCAGAGTGAATCGATAAATCCCCTCATCATTTGACTTACCATTCTCATTTAGTCTTGCCCAACCAGCATACGCGTCGTATTTCATAGTTGCTGACAGATCTCCCCTGGTGCCTAACCCAAACGTTCTTGCTCTTCTGCGGGAGTTCTCATCCTGGTCTATTGAGTAGTCACCATATAGAGATTGTTTTGAACTCAGAACATTGCTATATGTGTATCGGTTCCCACTTATCGGGAGAATGACCAGAGCGTTATTTGGTGTATTGGCCTGTTTGGTGCCTTTATACGTATTCAGAGTGAGTGACGACCTGGCATTTATCCTGTATGTAGCATCAGCAGTGTTCTGCTTTATCATCCGACCGGTAGAATCTTTGAACTCATTAGATTGATAGTTGATCTGATAGGGACGCTTTGGATCAGCCGCGGACGAGAAAGACATCCTGCGAACCGGTGAATATATACCGGTCTGCGGGTTCATTGCTTCTGAACTTTCAACCTGAATTGTTCCGCCAAGGAAACCAGCAGATAGATTGGTCACATTGTTACGTGATGTCTCTCTCTGCCTTGTCTCAGTTGTGTTTACGCTGGAGTTGACAGTAATATCAGAGAGTGGGCCAAAACGCTTGGCAAGGAGACCAGAAGCAGTTATTTGCGTGCTTCTATTGACTCCACCGATTTTGCTTGAGTTAACAACTGAAGCGAATGTCACTGATAGTTTTGAGTTCAGCGCATATCTCAGTCCCAGCACATAGTTCTCTTCATCATAATTATCATCAGGGACATCTCTCGTTGTGAAGTTGCCCGTAATGGCCAAATCTCGAGAAATCGGACTCTCCAGGGTGTATTTCTTGGTCTTGTCATATCCACCCTTATTATTCTGGATGTCTGTCGAGTCATAAGCCAGTTTGGTATACTTGCCGAAATTCCTGTCAAGGTGCAGTCTGTCTATAGTTGTCTCGGTTGGTGAGTCATGGTTGCTGGCGACAGTTGTTGTATCGCGTGATGCTGATACAGCCAAAGCACCTAACTGTTTGATATTGTGGTCGAAAGTCACGACACGGTGCTCATACTTGTAAAGGTTGCCAGTATCCTTGCTGGTGAAATTGTAGGTGTCACTGAATCCAGTGAGCCGCGGACCTACTCTTGGCGAATAATTCACTGAGAATCTTCTCTGGTTCTTGTCCTGCCGTTTATCCACACTGGTCGAATCATATATATAGGCGTCCACGTTCAATGAAGCGTTCGCCTGGAAGTTTGCCCAGTAGTCTTTGCGGCTAAATCCATATTCACTGTTAAGGAAGTCCTTGTCCGCCTGTGGATTGCTGAGATCTCCAATACGTGTGAAAGCCGTCGGCACATTCAGGAAGTTTGCTTTGACTTTCAATAACTTGCCGTTATAGTCGAATGATGATCTTGTGATCGATGCGGCTTTGGTGGAGTCTTTTATGTCAGCTTGCATATAGTTGACATTCCCACCCAATAACTTTGTTGCTCCACCATATTCGGTGCGGGCCATCCCATATTCATTGCCATAATTAGACAATTCAATAGGCTGTAAGCTGCTTAAGCGACTAAACTTTGCATCTATTTCGTGCCGCTTATAATACATGTTATATTTAGGTGTGTTTATAGTGAATGCAGTCCGTTGTACTGCACCTTGTCCTGCATCGGTTGTTTTCACATTCGACATCGCTGCGGTTATCGCATATCCCTTATCATCAAACTGGAATGCGTAGTTGGAACGGTTTATGCCAGTCTCGTTGTATGTCCGGTTTATATCGTCCTGAACTACTTGCCCAGCGCTTGCGTTGACGTCAAACTGCTTTTTGGCAGCGACAGCCATTTCGACGCGGTCGTTCCAGTTTAACGCTGCAATGCGATTGAAGTCTCTGTCCATTGTCTGAGATATGGCCTGCACACGAAGTTTACCTAGTGTTACATCCATGTTCCTGCGGGCATAGTGAGAGTTATCGACATCAAGCCTGCTCTCAGAGAACGAACTCCATGCTGCGGACTTGTCCATTTTTTTGCCGGTGCGCATGCTCAGCGCGGTGGCTGTGCGCTTTGTCCCTACCTCAACAGCGATCTGAGCTTTGTCTGCTTCAGCAAGGTCGTTAGCACGTGTGAAACCCTTATCAATAGTGCGTGTATTCATGCTGAGAGTCATCCCGGTAGTTGTGAACGAGAAACCTTTAGCATCTATTCCCTTGGTCTGGTCAGAAATGTTGTCCTTGATACTGCTAGAGTTAAATGCCAGCGAAGATGTTTTGCTGGTGCGCATAGTAATTGACATCGTGTCGCGTTTAATGCCGCGCTCAGAGGCAAGCTGTGCCCGTTCAGGTTCTGCCAGGTCATTTCCTCTCATGAAGTTCTTGTCGATATTTCGTGAGGTCATGTTTACGGCAATTGTAGCAGTCTGGAATGACAATGCCTGGGTGTCTATTCCTGAACTCTTCTCAGAACGATTGTCCTGAATGCGATTGGAACTGAACGAAAGAGTTCCGAATTTGTCGGCAAGTTTGAAATCTGAATAAGTGCGCTTGATCCCGGACTCTTTACGTGTTTGATCATCAGTATAATGGGTGAAATCCTTGCTGTTATCAACAGTCTTCATGTTCAGCTGGAGCTTGGGGCCGCCCAGAGAGATAGACTGTGTTTTGATAGCGCCAGTCTTATCTGCCAGAGAATCGTTAGTGATCTGCAGGGAAGTATTCTTACCTGTAGGAACCATTGCAGAGAAACCCGTACGCTTGGTTCCCTTTTGTTTCTCAAGCTGATTAATTACATTTTGATCGACTTTACCGGATTCCCGCATAGTCTGGAATCCCTGGAATGTCTCATCTACATTCTGGTAAGTAGCTGTGAAAGCCATTTTACCCAGTTTGGAGTCCAGATTTTGCACCAGCAGATTTCCTTTTTTGGCAGCGGTTTCTGCTGCTTTGCGGGGAGCCGTTTTGGATTCTGCACTATAATTTATCCTGTTAGGAGTTTCAGGAGTGGCAGAATAGAGCAGTCCAGTCATTTTGGTAGCATCATTGAATGACATACTGGTATTCAAACCATATGTGAGTATATCTGCAGCGTTGGCACCTGCATTAGTATCAGCCGTTCTGTAGCCGAAGTTCATGACTACATTGGATTTATCTGAACCAAATTTCAAAAGTGATGCGCTAGGGTCAACAACATTCCTGACTGGAGTGCCATCACCTTTGTACCGGTAATCAACTCTTATGGATTCGCCTGCTTTGACTACTGAATTAAACTGCAGGGCACCGGTGTTATAGTTTATTGTATAGTCAGTGCCGCGCACCATCCTTTTGATTCCGATACTTACAAAATCTGTTTTACCGATGATGTTGGCTTTGCTGAGCAGATACATTGAGTATCTGCCTGTGCCGACCAGAATATCGGACTTTCTTGTTCCGATATCCTGAGATGGTGCATCAGTCGATTTATCTGTGGTGGCAATAGGGGAGGTGTAGACAGGTGCAGCATCTGCATATGTCGGTACAGCCGTCAGCAGCGCTAATAAAAATCCGATTTTCAGTTTTTTCAGTATTGATGTATTCATTTGAAAGAGTGATCAGGCTACCCCTGGGGGTATATCTGTCCGCATTATTAATGAATAATGCGGCTTAAAATTTGAATCCCAATATTTGTATATTAGCTGACTTCTTTGAAAGCTTTGCTTCTTCAGTATATGATTTAGATTTTTCCAGCCATTCGTCAAGCTTGTTTCTGTTTTGCACTTTCTCAGCAACTTTGGTGAAGTATTGTTCATCACCTGTATATTCACTATTGACGTTACTACCGGCGACAGATGCTACTACTTCCGGTTCAGAATTAATATTTACCGGTTCATTTTCTTTCAGGGTGTATCTGACATCATCAGCGTTCGGAATAACTGAGTAACTTTTTATATCTATTGTCTGCTTACTAGACTTGCTTTTCTTAAAAAGTGCACTGACTGCCTTCGCTGTGTCCAAAGGGCGATGGCTATTTGCAGGTTTGATAAAATCTGCATTGCTGATAGATAAAGAACTGTATATTGGTCCAGAAAAACTGTGCCGAACAATATTGAAATCGTTCATTTCATTTTTTGCCACTACATCAACTGCTGAAGACTTTTCCTGCGGCACTCGCGGAAGATTTCCAAGAGTCGGCGGCACTATAGCAGAACCGTTGCCCATATATATAGTTGGAGCATTGTTGAAATGCTGGCTAACCGGCATAATAGCATAAATGAGAGCGCACAGTGCTACACTAGCAGCAGCGGTGCCCAGACCCCATGATCTATTCCAGCTTCCTTTCCAAATTGTGTTAGTGCCAAATTGTTCTGTTTTGCCAATCCTATCAAGTATCTGTGTACGAACACGTGCTGGTGGGGCAAACGATTCAAGCTCTTTAACACCAGTTGCAACTAAACCTATAGTCTCCAGATCAGAAGCGCAGTCAGGACAAAACATTATATGACTGTGCACGGTGTCGGATTCACTCCATGACAGTTCATTGTCATGCGCTGCTGACAGGAGTGATTTAGCGACACTGCAGGAAACCTGTCTGGGAGCAACTGCTGAGATTATGTTGGCATGCAGTTTAGAAGGCACTTTGTGATCTTCCAAATCGGATAAGCCGGATAAGAGAATCTCATAGGATCTAAGCTCCCTGAAGCACACGTCACAATGTGCAGCGTGTTCTCGCAACTGCTCAAGTTCCACGCCACCTTTGTCCAAGACACCATTTAATATAAGTTGTGCAGCTCTGTTACATTCCATAGATATAAATCCATATCCCAGTATTGTATAGCAAAGTTTTATTCAGAACTCAATCAATTCAGATTGGTAGAATAGCACCCGGTCATATAAACATTCTATCCGGTTATAAACAAAACCAAGCTACAAATGCACAAGATGTCTTCTACTAATATATTTGACAACAGTTATAGCCGAAAGTAACTCCCTTATTTCGATATTGCACAAGTATTTCTTATATAAATCCGCTGAAAAGCGGAACGAACTCAAACGGCTAACGTAAAATATTCAGAAGCAAGCTGTTTCAATTTCCGGAATACAGCTATATTTGACCTGTCTTTCGATTATTAATCGAATAATTCAATTATATTATACAGCGTAAGCCCCCTAGTTTGCACGTGACAGGGCTTATTGGTATGATAAGGAGACGCGACAATGCAAAGTGCAAGCTGCACAATATCGAGACTTGGTGTGAATACCAGCATAAAAGAGCGAAACCCTAACTCGGAGTCAGATATTCTGGTTGTTGAGAAGGTGCTGGCAGGAGACACGGATGCATTCTCTGCATTAGTGCATAAATACCAGAACCGTGTCTACAGCGCTGTACTTAACTATGTCTATGCTCCAGATGAAGCTCTTGATATTACCCAGGAAACTTTCGTTAAGGCATTTACAAGCATTCATCGATTCAACTCTAGTTCCTCTTTTTACACTTGGATCTATAGGATAGCTATTAATACAGCCATCGACTGGCTTAGAAAACGCAAAAATCGTAAAGTAGAGAGTCTTGATGATCTCAAATTTACAGAAGTTGGGTTTGAACCTGAATCCAGGGATCCGGACTCAGATCCTGAGCGTGTATTGGATAAAAATGAGACTGAACGAACACTTCGAGCGGCAATCAGTATGCTTACATTGAAGCTACGGGGTGTTCTTGTCCTGCATGATGTGGAAGGGCTTTCACAGGAAGAGATTGCAGGCATTCTAAAAATTCCTGTGGGAACAGTGAAATCACGCATCTCACGCGCCAGAGCGGAACTAAAGAGCATTCTTCAAAAGCAGGGGAGTGATGTCTTGTGAACTGCAATGAGTTTAGAAAATATGTATCAGATCTAATCTGCGGGGATATTGAACAACCCAAGGCACAGGTTTTACTCAAGCATGCACTTGAATGTAATGAGTGCGATAATTTACTAAAGCAACTCAAGAACATGACCACACTACTGAAGTCTATTGGGACCAACAGTGTCCCTGAGGATTGTTGGCCATCGGTCCGTCTGCGTATTACTGATAAGCAGAGGAGACCTTTATATAGTGTCTTCATGTGGAAATATGTCGCTGCACCTGCAGCTATTGCGATGTTGCTGGCTGGTTATATGTTTATGACTCCTCGTGACTCTTCTCCTCAATTGTCTGCATCCAGTAACTCCGCTACCTATACCGACTACATCAACATACACGCTGGTGCTGGTGCAAATCAACCCCTTTCAGATTCGGATGTCTATTGGGTAGCAGCTGGCATGCAGGATGTTGGAGACAGGTAAAATGGGTGGAGTATTAGTTTGTGTGCTGGCCGGTGTTTTCATTGTCGCTCCGACTACAAAAACGGATACCAGCTCACTGCTTGCCCGGATTAATAAGGCACAACAGTTAGTTAGCTATCAAGGAAAGAAAATCAGCAAGACCCATTGTGGTATGAATTGTGTAACTGCAGTCCTGGAGGTTGAGCATCTCAAACCTGCATATACCAGAACAGTATTTCTCCAACCAGAAAGACTCGAAGGTACCACTATCCTCAGAAGAAACGATACATCATGGCGATTTTCACCCTCTTTTAATGGTTGGGTGCAGGTAGCATATCGCAATCGTAAAGCGCACGAAGGGGATGATTCTGTGTTGGGAAATTACAGTATCAATGTAGTTGGTGAAGCGAGTGTAGCTAATCGCAAAACTATTATCGTACAAGCATTACCAAAGTCTAGTGAGGATTTATGTAAACGCATCTGGGTTGATAAAGAACACTTTATAGTGATTAAACAAGAAGCTTTTACCCGAGATGGCAGGATAATTAATTCCAGTCAGTATACTAAAATTACTTTCAATCCCAAACTAGATCGACGCCACTTTGAATTACCTAAGAACACCATTAAACTCTCCAAACCAGTTGACCATTTCCACACGTTCAGCCCTGGATATCTTCCAAAGGGATATCTCAAGGTGGCTAAAGGTGAAGTTATGGCTGACGGGCACCTCTGCTACCATATGTATTTCTCAAACGGAGTCAGCGGAATATCGCTGTTCCAAAGACCACTGGCTAAGGGTGAAGTCCTCCGGAAAATAAAATCCACCCAAGGAGCAAATATAGTCTCCTGGCATCAAAATGGGATGGGATTTGTTCTGGTAGGGGATGTAAGCATTCGGGAACTCGAACGCATCGCCGCCTCCTTGAAACCCTGATCATAATCGAGTGGTTCTCCTTCAATCCATACTTCATATCGGATGTGTCCTCAGTAATAGGGATTAGATCAGTCACGAATAATACTTGTTAAGAAGGTATTTACAACCTTACAGGCGAATATATCCGTGTGAGTAATATGGCTTGCAGCCTTCACGCAAACCGTTACGCGATCACTATCATCAGCGAAATATGCTCAGTAGATTGCATACTGCTTGTTTCTTGCTTTGGATTTGTCGTGTATATTACCACGAAATTATGTGTAATAGCTTGGATTATTCAAGACTACTTTATCCTTATGACTGAGTAGGGATGGTATCTACTAAGTGTAATCCGACTCTAATACTGGCGGAGGGTCTCGTGATTAGGTATTCCTCATTTTGTGTCGTTTGTGCGGTTATGATTGTATGTGCTGCATTGTGTCCGGTATCTGCTGATACTGTTGCAGGCACATTGCTATCTCTGTCGCCGGACAGCAGGACTCTGATGATCAAAGATGGTCTTCAGACACGCAAGGTGACATTGAATGCCGGCACAAAGGTCCTCAGAGGTCAGGTCGGCAAAACACAGGCAGCAGTTGCAGTTAAGGAACTGGCTCCCGGTGATAGAGTGTTAGCCGTCACAGGGGCAGATAACAGCGTTACTGTCGTTAGGGCGAGTTATGCCGTAATAGCAGGTATTGTGGACCGCACTGTCGACAGAAAGATTGTCTTGAAACAGGGAAAAGCAATATTCCTGCATAAGAATGCGCAGATTGCATTGGCCAGCGGCAAGTTTGGCCTGATGAGCGATGTGAAGTCCGGTGCTTTTGTTATCTGTCGTCTTGAGCCTCTCTCAAAAGAGTGTTGGACGGTTGTTGTAAGCGGTAGTCAATCAACCGCATCTGCTCAAACGAAAACAAATACTCCAAAGCCACAGACTGCTGCCATAGTAAAAGCACCCTCAGTGCCTGCAAATCCGGCAGTTAAATTTGGGTCTGGTCCCCAGATTAATGGCGTTACAATTCAAGCGTCACCAAGCCTGAGTTCCGGTGATGTTGTAATAGTTGAATTGATTGGCACTCCTAAAGGGGTAGCTAAAGCTGAAATTCGTGGCATAGCAGGTCCGGCAGCACTAAAGGAAACGACACCTGGAGTATATAAAGGAGCCATTCCAATACGTACAACCTCTGTTGTGAGAGATGCTGTTGTTACTGGCTATCTTTCATTGAATGGTAAGCCCGCTTTACCTGCACAAGCTAAAAATCGAGTGAACTTGAATCTTCCAATTAAAAAGAAATTGCCTTCACCCGTAGAGATGCCTAAAGTTGACCTAACACCTCCGGCGCCACCGCCTGCGCCCGTTATTGAGCCACCAAAGCCTGTGGAACCTCCGAAACCACCGGAAGCCAAACCCATCGTATTGGCTGTCCCATTGGATTTTGCTGATGTAACAGACAATGTGACAGTCAGTGGCACCGCTAATCCGGGAGACAAGGTTCTGGTTCAGATTTCTTACTCAAACGGCAGAACAGGCCTGTTAAATATTGCTGGGGATGTTGCTTCACAACTTGTTGCAGTGACCGAGGATGGGTCATTTCGATTTGGTCCGCTGCCGTTATCGGGTATTCTGCAGACAAAGGGTATGCAATATAACATCGTAGTTCGATATACTGATCACCCGGAGAAGCCTATTGAATCGCGGGTCATTTACGGACACCGTTAGACATCACATCACATCGCTGAAAAATCTGCTTAATAGAGCATGGCGATTCAGTGCTGATGTATATAGTTCGTTCTGCCGGAATCAGGGGACTATGCTGGCAGCTGCAATAAGTTGCTACGTCTACTTGTCTGTGATACCTGTTGTTCTCCTGGCTGTTGCAGGGTGGGGGTATGTGCTCGGTTCTACTCACGATGCGCAGGAAATAGTCTTTTCGTATATGCGTGATTTCTCTCCAGCTCTCGCTGGTGACAAAGGGGAAACGATCAATCGCCTTGTCCGCGATCTTGTGGCGTTTCGTGGACCTGCTACGTGGGTAGGAACCCTGGGATTGCTCTGGGCCGGCACAGGAGTTATTACGGTGCTGGACAAAGCTATCAATCACTCATTCGGCGTGTCGGGATCTCGTGGATTCATCAAGGAACGTCTGCTTGCTGTAATTCTGCTTCCATTTATGACGTTGCTTTTTGGTCTTTCAGTCCTGGGCACCGGATTACTTCGGACTCTTAAGGCTTTTGACCCCGGCATAGAATGGCTCCGTCCAGCGCGCTGGACATTCTTCTGGGCTCTCGATAGTTATGTATTGCCTCTGCTTATCACCATAATTGCATTCACGATAATATTTTTCGTTTTACCACGTAAGCAGGTGCCTTTCAGAATCGCTTTAGGTGGCGCTCTGTTTACTGCCTGCATCTGGGAATGCACTAAACAGGTGTTCAGCTATTATGTGGCAGCTTTTGCAGTCTACAGCAGTGTCTACGGAAGCCTGGGTGGACTCATACTGTGGATGTTCTGGGTCAATGCTTCTTCAATGGTCACTGTGTTAGGGGCTGAAGTGGCAGCTGCAGCGACCAGAAGAGCAGAAGCCAGGCGCGCAGCACATAATATTGAACCTGACTTGTAATCCTGTCATCCTGAAGTATGAAGGATCTGTTTTTTTGAACATGCTAAAACAGCAGATCCTTCATACTTCAGGATGACAATGAGTGCGTTCAGCTTCCTATAATGTAGTAGGTGCTTCTTGGTATTATTAATATGCACAACAAAACCAAGGAGAACCTACCATGAAAAGTATGCTTATTAACAAGAAAGATTGTCAAGCTGTCCCAAATCCGGTGAATGGTATAGTTGTTGGTGTAGACATCAGCAAGGGATGGATCGATTATGGTGCTTTCCGGTATGCTGAGAAATCCATTATGCACCGATCCTTACAAAATGCCGATGGTTACACAGAGTTTCTATCATTCGTGAATATCCTGATTTATGCGGGTTACGATCTCTGGATTGCTTTCGAGCCGACTGGTCCATACAGCACTTGTTTCAGGGAATGGGTGCAACGAAATGAACTGAGGTTAGTCCAGGTAAATCCTTACCATGTGAAACGCACCAAAGAAGTGAGAGATAACTCTCCCAAGAAGAATGATCTTAAGGATCCGCGTGTGATAGCTGATCTGGTCTGGCAGGGATGTTATCAGGAAGTGCAGGAGCTGACGGATGAATATGCACAACTACGCTGCGCAATTGCAGAATGGGATTCTCTGACCAAGAAACGCACTTCTCTCAGGAACGAATTTCAATGTCATCTGGAAGTGTGGTTTCCAGAGTTGAGAAACATCTTCAAGGACGCTGTTTGCAAGAGTGTGAGAGGTATAGTTAGAAAGTATACAAATGCTGATGAAGTAGCCAGTTCGAGGATAACTAGTATAAGGTGCACGCTCAAAAAGGCGACTTCTGGCAGAATGGCACACAAAGCTGAAGTGGTGGCCCTGGCTGCAAAGCGTTCTATTGCGGCAAAACTGGGCCAACAGACACGACATAATGCGATGGTATCCTTACTGAATTATTTAGAGATGGTCGAATCGCGCCGAGAACAATTGAAGTGTGAGATGGATGCGATCCTTCAGACACTCAAGATAGCGCAGTGCTTGCTTAGTCTGCCACGCGTGGGAGTTGTAAGTGTGGCAGGTCTATTGGGTGAGTGCGGGGATATAAGCAAATATGATTCATATGCATCACTTGAGAAATATATTGGATTGAACCTTTTTGAAGTCTCCAGTGGTAAACACAGTGGAGAAAAACACATAAGTAAGCGTGGACGCGCACTGGCAAGATATATAATCTGTCATATGGCCATAATTCAGATCAAAACAGGTGGCTTATATGACTCATATTCAAAAGAAGTAAAAGCCAAAGGCAAAAAGACAGGGCAAATCAGAATTGCTGTGGCCCGAAAATTCCTGAAGTTGATATATGCAATAGCACGTGATCAATCGGAGTTTGATCCACAGCAATATGCAAAAGCTAAGGCGGAGGACGGTCTAGTCATCCAACAAGGGACGCGACAAGTCGCGTGATCTTCTCGTTCAGCAACATACCGGCTCCGCCTGCTTCTGCGATGATCGATGAAGGAAGTTTATGGGCCACTAATGTGGGACCATCAAGTATAGTAGGGTTATCACACAGAAGCATAGCGAACACCAAGAATTAAACTTGACTACATTAGAGTAGAATGACAGAATACGTCATGAAGAACTGATTAACTTTCAGTAGTATCCAAGCTAACTGGTTTCTTGCGAGTCATCAGGTAAATTATCACTCCAGCAATCACTGCTCCTGTTATCACAGTTATCAATCCCCCAGTGTTTGAGCAAGTCTGCTCGGCAGCAGGATACCACTTGTTTACCAGGAAGTTGAAACGGCCGATGAAAAGCGTCAGTCTTCCCATAATGGTTGCTCCGAATATGGATCCGAAACCAATCATCAAGAGCCATCTTCCAAGTGAGCTACTACTCTTTATGAATTTATTTTTGTGTTCGAAGCTGAAGAAGAAATAACTCATACAGGAGAGTAGAATCACGTAGAATAGCAGAGTATTTGCAACACTCCAGAAGTCTCCAGTGACAGGACGCATTGATGCTCTTAACTGAGGGAAGTATATTTCATAGAACTCTCTGAAAATACCTCCTGATGCCAGTCCCATAAATATTCCGAATATTATTCGACTGATCCAGAAGTGGCGTTTACTGTATACAAAGTAGAACATCGATCCGATTACTGCTGCGAATATCCATGTCCATTGCCCTTCGCTAACCATTGGCTGCCACCACTTGGGATAGAGAAGCTGAGACCAGGTTATATAGACTCCGTAACCAGCAGCAAGACCGATAAACAGGTGTTCCATAAAACGGTAAAACCTGTTTTCTCCATACAGCACGCTATACATTGCTACTGTGCAGAAAGCTCCACACCAAGCGATTATTATTAATAAATTATCTTTTAGGAAGTCGTGCATTGTCCTACTTATCTACCTTTCGCTTTCGGACTTGGAAAAAGTAAAGAACGTTTCCAAGCATAATAAGAAGAACAATGAATACATGCGCTCCGGAAAGCGCCCAGGCAGTTGCACTGGCTTCCGTTGCCTTATCTCCCTCACCGATCAGGGTCTCATACTGTGCTGCTCCTATAACACCATTAAGCATCCCCTGGATCTGTTTGGAATCAAGATATGGAAAAGCTTCGGTTGCCATTACAGCAGTTGGACAATATATCAGTGGGACATTATACGGGCCGTTGAAATAGGCAATCCAACTTTCTAAAGTGGAAGACGGGGTTATCTCAACTACAGCGCCGATCTGTTTACTGCCTTTGATGTTCTGTGTTACAGGTAACTCTGAAGTAGGGGTGCCATTGCGATCTTTAGAGAATGTTTTCTGGAAGTCCTGAGCCATACTCTTTACTGTGGAGTAAATGATTGGGACTCGATACCCAAAGTGGACCCAGTCGGTCCCGTATTTTTTTCCTAACTCGTCAGCAACGCGTTTTCCCATCTCATAAGTCAGAGTGCTACCTGTTGGATCCCAGGCAATGACTGCGAACTTCTTGTTTGACATAAACAGGTGTCTGTAGATAGCTTCCGTCTGAGGGCCATTCTCTGCCTGTGTCCCCGGCCCCCATATGCAGGAGACAATCACCAGCTTATCCGCAGGCACTTTTTCAAGAGTAGCATACGCACTGTTGACTTCAGGGAATATTATGGTAGGATGTGCTTTGGGCTTGATGATCAGAGGTACAATAACCACAGCAGTGATCATCACATACAACCAGCGTCTATCCAGTTTATCCAGCTTATCAAGTATTTTCATCTATAACTGCTTATCAAAGAAGCTACCTTTCTCAAGGCTCAACCAAATCCGCAGACCCATTGCCAGAGAACCGACTGCAATACCAAAGGCTATAGCTCTCTGAACAGCCATATTTGGATTGGCAAGAATCCATGGACCTATTCTTTCAAGCCTAAGAAATCCGAGGAATCCAAAGGTGCCTTCGGTTGGAATCCAGTTGGTAATGACTACCCCCAGGGGTACCAATGAGAGCATAATAATTACTGCAGCGACCATCATCAAACCGGTTTCCGTAGATTTTATTCTGAATGCCCTGTAACTGGCTGATACTATGTAGAAAGCGACTAATGAGAACATTGTCGACTGCAAAGATACCAGGAACCCTTGAAAGAAGATGTTGAAAAACGCATCACCGATATCTTTGATCGATGTTGAATGAGCGTAGTCTTTGAGCAAGCCAGCAGCTAGTATCGAGAAAAAACCGATGAAGAAAGCCAGGGAATTTGGCCAGTTTTCAGCTTTGCGCTGGATTGTTTTACCGTGTAGTTGAAATAGGTTTCCAATACCAAGAAATACTGCAAATGATGCAACAACAATTTGGATGTCAGTGAGTGTGGGCATCCATCTGGTCAGTGCGGATTCATGAGGGATTAGAAATTCAATTGAAAAATAGAGTCCGGCAATGAATGTTACACCCATCACAACATATTTGCGCATACGTGGTGGAATAAGTGTGAGTAGAAACAGTCCCAGGCCACCAAGAACCCCACCTAGTATTATTTTCAATACCAGCCACCACGTCGGCCCTAAATGAGCAAGCATATATTTGGATATATCGGTCAACAATTGCTATCCTCCACCAAAATATCCCATAAAGGTTTTATGTATTGCTGATAGCACTGAGGAGTCGGTGAACAATTCATGTAGTGTTGCCAATATACCACCCAGTATAATAATTCCTATCAGGATAAGTTTGCCATAGTCCTGGCCAACCAGACTACCCAGTAGGGTAGGTTCTCTGGATAGGTAAGCGCTGGCTGCATAATACTCATCTCCGATTATTGTATAGTCGCAGGAGGCCAGGAAGAATGGGATCTGTGTAGTCATAGGTGTGCCGGCGACTTGAATTGCGCCAACCATCTGACCATTCTCAGCCAGAATAAGCGACTCGCCGAAAAAGTTACCGAAGTATAGACAGGAGGCTACTTTTTCTCTGTGTTGAATACCAACCACACCTGAGACCCACGCGAACTGCTGGTCTGAGAGGTAACGGATATCGTCTTGTATGAATGCTTCAGGCATGCCCTGAGATGCACAAGCGTCTCTGGCGACTTCCTCAGCAAGGGTATACATAATGGGATCAGCGGTAGTGACTATTACCCTGGACTGGTATTTTGCCGATTGCTTGACTACGTGGGACAGAATACTCATCGCTTGGAGCCCAACCACATCCAGCCCTGTAATGCCTGGTGCAAAAATTATCGGCTTACCCATCTCAGTTGCTCTGCCGATTGCTTCGTTGAGCACTGATAACCCAGGTATGCGGCGGATAAAAAGCTTGGCTCCTTTGCGGGCGCTGAGGATTTTATAGAGTATTATAAAGACTAGAGTCCCTTCAATAAGCCACACCAAAGGATTAGCAAACTTTGAGTCCCATGGACCGTCCAGCCAGTGCAGGAATAAGCGCATTGTTTCATGCATTTTCTACACCCTCCCTTTTCTGGGCAGACATTTTTTCAATACATGAAATCAGGGATTCAAGGGAATTGTGATCACTCAAGAGTCCAGCGGCCTTTTGAAGTTTCTCATATCCAAAAATCGGTGCCAACATGGGAGCACTAAAATAGAGGGATTGTCCCATTACAAATGAGAGCGGTTTGTTGATCTCCAGGAACAAAATTGCCGGTGTTTCCAGACGTTTTTCAACAATCCACCGGGCTGTGCGTTCCATGACGTCATCGACGACTACTGTCATATCGATCCACTCCTTACCTTACGGACATAATCCAGCACTTCGTCGCGGTTCTGACCATAGTGCATTGTAATGCCTCGGAATGAGAAGAGTGGACTTGATTGGGTGACTGTGGAGACGCGCAATGCCTGGTCTGAGTATGCGCAACCGGCAACTTCGGACCACATTATTCTTTTAGTATTGGTGATGGTATGTATCTCTGCATATTCCGGGGTCAAGGTGCATTTGACAGGAGCCAGGAATTCAGAAAGCGCGCCCAAGAGTGCAACTACAGCAATTAATCCGGATAATGGTCCTACGATAAGACATCCGGAAATACCAGCGACAATAATACACAATACAACCATGATTGTCCGTCGCGGTTGCATCCTGGCCAGGCAGACTGTCCAAGTAAGTAATGGCACTGCTGTAATTTCGTTCACCTTAGGTGGTAATTGCATACTGAGATTGTTTTCATTATATGTGTGAGAATAGCGGCTGTCAATGCTGGTACATATTATTCTTTTAGAGTATAAATCAATGTCATTCTGAACACACCAATATTGTCATTCTGAGGAACGAAGAATCTGCTTTTCGGGGTAATAAATACTGGCAAAAGCAGATTCTTCACTGCGTTCAGAATGACACATGCTTGCGTTCAGCATGACAAGGAATGGCTTGTTATTCGCCGCCGAATTCTGGCCTAGCCCAGAAGTCTTCCAGGAACTTGACTCCGTTCTCTACTGCCGCATCCATAACTATCTTACCTGTTTCAGCTGTTGCGACGGTTGGAGTACCATATGTTCCGGATTTACTTCTCTGCAGGTACCATGTTGACCAGGTGACCATCTGTTTGCCGGCGAAACCGTCACCTGCAACGAAATCTGAATGGTAGTTCATTGTATCTTCATCGGTCGCTTTTGACATGTCAACCAGCTCCGGGTTCACGTGCAGGAGCAGCGATGTTTCCCATTCGCAAGCGTGTATTGCTCCACCCTGAGGAGATACACGGATCTTATTAAAAGCTTCGCGTGACATAACTGCAGGACTCATCACAGCAACTGATTTATCGCACGCATCGCATAACTCTCTCGATACAGTGCTGAGAGCTCCGGCATGGTGGCCATGGCAGTCGAGTATCGCCAGCTTATTGAATCCCATATCCAATACGCTGCGACTGATGTCGAATATCATATCCATAAAAACCCGGCTGCGCAGGATGATTGTCCCCGGCCAGTCTTTCATTATCTTCATGGAATAGCCATATCTAATCGTGTCCATCAGCAGGACAGGCATCGTCTTTGACGCTTCTTCAGCCAGGTTTTTGCCATAGGCTTCTGCTATGCGGGCATCCGTATCAACAGGGAGATGAGGGCCGTGTTCTTCTGTTGTGCCGACAGGCAGAATCAAAAGTGAATTCTTATCAATATGGTCCTTTAACTGCAACCATGACTGTTCTCCGAACATAAGTGGTTTCATAATATACCTCTAATCTATTAATAATGATACCCCGTGGGGTATGCTGGCTACTGAGTTGGTAGTTTGGTCCAGGTCGATGTCTCTGCAGATTCCTGGACAGAAGCCAGCATTTTCTGCAGCTGGATGCCTCTCTGCAAGGAAGGCTGAGCGAGTGTGCCATCGGCTATGGACCTTAGAAAGCTGTATAGACAGTGCATGTGCCCGCTCATCCATCCGATACCAAATCTGGGATCGGGAGAACCTGCGCGAGATTCATAACGCTGCACTGTGGCAATCTTCTGCCACCCGCTAGACCTTTCTAGTGGATTGCTATGATCACGCAAATCGTAAGCTTCAAGATGGCTTGTGTCCATCAAGTTGAATCTTAACGCGCCTTTAGATCCGTGAATTTCAAATCTCATATCATCTTCTGAACCAGTCGCTATTTTGGATGCTTCAATCGTTCCCATCGCTCCAGTAGAAAGCTTCGCCAGCATAATCATGTGGTCTTCAACTTCCACATCCACCATTTTACCGGTTGCATCAGGGCGCTGGGGATATATAATTCTGGTTTGAGCAAGGACTTCAGATATGGGGCCTATCAGGTGGTCCATAAGATCAAGTATGTGTGAACCAAGGTCCTGAAGCACACCTCCACCTTCACTCTTTAATTGTTTCCAGCCCATCTTCTTATTTGCATCAACGCTTCCCGAGTGTAAATATATTGCTCTAAAACTGAGAATCTCACCCAGAAATCCCTCATCAATCATTTTCTTAGCCAAAAGAGTAGGGGGATAGAAGCGGTATTGAAGTGTCATCTGGAATGTGGAATGGTAATGGAGCATTGCTGTTTCGATCTGTTTAATAGCATCTGATCCAACTACCAGGGGTTTATCGCAGTATATATGTTTGCCGGCTTTCATTGCAGCTACTACTTGATCCAGATGTTGGCTGTTGGGGGAGCATATGTTAATGATCTGGATGTCATCTCTTTCAATGAGTTCCCGCCAGTCATCTGTGCCAAATTCGAAGCAGCCTTGAACACGTGCCTTTTCAGCAGTTTCTTTTCTAGAGGTTGCTACTCCTACAAGCCTGGTTGCTACGGGTGCGGGGTCATAGAAGAGGGGGATATTAGTGTATCCGTAGGTGTGGACTTTGCCGATGAAGCCAAATCCGATTACACCGACTCCGAGGGTTTTCAAAGGTGTACCTCACGTAAAAAATGAAGAAAAGAATCGTGGGCACCGGGCCGACGCCCGAAACCTATGTTACCAGCAGGAGAGGGGATTGTCAAACGAGAGAGGTTGAATATTAGGTGTTAGAGGTGTGCAATTACTTAATAATGCATTCAGACAAGTCCACGTTTTGTTTGTTGTCTGAATGCATTATGATTACGATATAGAATTATTTATATACCAACCAGTATGAATCCCAAGTGTCATTCCCTGCGGCAGATGCTTTCATCCATTTGACATGGCCGTCAGCCCAAAGATAATTACATCCATCTGAGTGACCGTCGTATCCCCACATACGTCCAAATCCCCATCCAACTCCAGGCGTATAAGCTGACCAAGCGGCACCGCCAGGATAACCTCTTGCCCAGAAATATGTGGCTCCACCATCAGAAACAGTTATGGTCTCGGCGGGTTTTGTGAATGAACCCATAGATTGGTACCATGTCATACCATTCGCCATATAGGAGCACATTGAACCAGCTACAGTGCCATTTGGCGCTTTACCTCTAGTTGACGGGCAGAGTAATATTTCTGAATTCTTTAAATACGGTTTTAACTGTCCAATCCATGAACCAGAATCAGGAATAGTTGTATACGCAATGAAATTGCCATACAAGCTGTTACCTTCATTGCCGTCTTGACCTGGCATCGTTTCATCGTAGTCCTGCGTATATTGCATTATGGACAGTCCAAGTTGTTTGAGGTTACTGGCACACGATGATTGCCTGGCTTTTTCACGAGCCTTTGCAAATACGGGGAATAGTATGGCTGCTAATATAGCGATAATTGCTATAACAACCAACAGTTCAATTAAGGTAAATCCTTTTCGTTGCTGCATAAGATCCCTCTTTTTAGAAGTGATATTAAATTACTTATTAATGATAGTATTACATGAAATATGTCTTGTGTCAACCGGTGTACGAGCACAGAATAATGTTGTATGTTGTGGGGTTTCATGGATTCAAACAATAACCCTATATGATCTTTGCTTATATTTAATATTCATTGTATATGTCCAATGCAATCTTTAAAATTGCTAATGCCTCTTTGTCAGTTTTATATGAAATGCAAGAATACTTAATGTTTATTAGCTAAAAGGCTTTACAAATGCTTCGGGGACTGTTATACTATGTATGTCGATGCGGGGTGGAGCAGTCTGGTAGCTCGTCGGGCTCATAACCCGAAGGCCGTAGGTTCAAATCCTGCCCCCGCTCCCAATTTTATATTGCGAACTTACAGTCGTGGAGTTCTGGAATTGTAGTCAATACCAGGATAACACGGCTTTTTCGTGTACGGTCGGTAAATAATTACAGCCCGGAGTTCCACCGGAGAATGTGGTGGGACTTCGGGCTGTAAAAGTTAATGGGATCTACTCGATCAAGTGATTCAGACGGGAACTGTGCTGTTCTCTCGCTGAGACTCAAGCGCTGCAGTAAAGAGCTTATGACTCAGTGCAGTTTCATCTGGCGTTACACATCCGGCGAACTTCTTTATTGGTTCACCGTGAACCAGTTCATATAGATAACCTGCCCACATCTGCAGGATTGAGTCCGAAAAGCCAAACTCGAAGATGCCCCCGGTTATGCTCTTGAATGCTGTCTCGTGACCCATATCGATCTGCTGCCAGGCTTGATCCTTGTCTGATGAATAATTCAGGACCTTGATGGAGTTGGTGTTCTTGGATGTGAACCTGGCACACTTCTTCATCCCAAGTACTTCCATATACCATGTATCCTTCTCACCCGGAGCTATCCTCTGGGTTTTCATTGTCCAGGGGAATGAGTTACCGTCGAGAGGATTAATACTCTCGCAGAAGAGCGTAGCGTTATCCCAGGTCTCACATACGGCCATACCACCCTTGCCATCCGGCCTGTCGGATACAAGGTTGGAGAGTATCGCACGAACATTCTTCGGAACCCAGCCAGCTCTGAACGGAACATGACAAGCATGCATTCCCAGATCTCCCATGCATCCGTATTCCCCATTGAAATTTATAATCCGTTTCCAATTGATGGGTTTAGAGATATCCAGGTCTGACGAATGCAGGAAACCTGTGTTGACTTCGATAATTCTTCCGAACTCCTCACGATCTATCATATCGCAGAGTCTCTGCATTGCGGGGATAAACGGAAACTCAGATGAGCAGCGCACAAAGATGTTCGGATGAGTCTTTATGCATTCTAAAACAGCATCATTCGCGGGTTTGTCGATGCCAAACGGCTTCTCACCCATCAAATGCTTGCCGGCTGATATGATATCGCAGTAGAACTGCTGGTGGAAGTTATGGGGCACTGCGCAGTAGACGGCGTCCACGTCAGAGTTGGCCAGTAGCTCCTTGTAATCTGTTGTAGATTGCTTGATGCCTGCGAAATTTTCCGTGAACCAGGGAAACATCTTCTCGCTTGTGTCACAGATAGCTATAATCTCTGGTCGAACATCCATGTTCGGCAGATGCATCCATCTGGCCGCCGCCGATGCAAACTCGCGTCCCATCAACCCGCAGCCTATGATGCCGAATCGAATTACTTTAGTTGACAATCTTACTAATCCACCTTTCCATAATGTCCAAAACGGGGATATCTACATCCGAATCGGGACAAGTCATAGTCAATCCTACGATAATCATCTTATCATATAGTTCCACTTCGATACGGGAATTACCTCTTTGAGATGGTGTGTACCATTTCAGATATAGCCCCGTCTTAGACCTGCATTATTCATGATTGACTCAGCCTTTGTATCACCTTGTAGAAATACCCTTAAAAAACACAACGCAGACTTGCTGCCAAAATTTATTCCTTTGTAGATTTGCTTGCAAATGTTGATTAGCAGGGGAATATGCATTGAATGGCGAACTTTGTGCGTAGTAAATAGTATCCAAGAGGTAGACAGATGGATAAGATCGAGAAATGGTTCCAAGAGAGATTGAATTCGCCGTATTTAAACGCTCCACAGATACGAATTGCATATGAATACATCAAGTCGGGTGACTGCGCAAAACTCCTGCAATATAAAAATCTACCTCCAGATACCAACTTCTGGCCGTGGTATTCACTAATTGATTTTTTACCTGCTCCAAACATGTTGTCAGACACACACAAACGGATATTGCATGTATTCCATACCCTTGGTTTTTGGCAGTGTATAAGCGAATGGCTCGATAAGCACTTAGTTAAGGAAAAACCTACGGAGGATTTCTTTGGTATATTGACCGCTGAGCTGGCTGATTTTGGTCTAGACAGCATAAAGCGTATTCGAATTCTTATACCATGGGTCGAGAACTTAGCATACAAAGATCAACCAACATCAGCGGGTAGGTATCTTTTATCGTTATCTGATGTTGAATTACTAGTTTTGGCAAAAGAAGCTGCGGACAATACTTATAGCAACCATTCTGTTGTTCTATTTATGCTGGAGTATGCACCAGAACGGGTTCCGATAATGGTTGAAGACTTGCTTAATCCAAGAGAGAAATGTCGTCTTGCACCAACTTGCAGCTACCTGCTAGAAAAAGGAAACAACATGTATGTAGAGGATGTTCTTAAAGCTTTCAGGGATACAAAAGATCGATACAACAGGTTTTGTACAGGGGTTGAACTTGCCAAGTATGATTTTTCTATTTATGGACGCGAAGTTCTTGAAGCAGCCAGGCGCTCATTAGCCGGAAGAGACTTTAGTAATAATCACGGTGCAGTATGTGAGTGGATGGTCAATAATTTCGGTTGTGAAGTAATACCGGAAATTGCTGAGTATATGACACGTACCGCATATATCCAGGGTTATGCTAAAAGGCGAATATTACAATACTGCGTGAGTGTGCTTGGGAAAGATGCTTTACCGATCATACTAGCTGGGTTAAATGCTGATGATTCTGATACACCATTTGAAGCGTTAACCCTTCTTATAGATATCGATGATGGTGAACATGCAACCATCATATGCGATCGTTTGGAAACGGGGCTGCATCATCAGGAGACGGACCAAGTCATCCAGCACATTACTTTGGCAGCTAAATGGAATACCTCGAAAGTTGAGGAAACTTTATGGTCACTGATTGAGCACAAGTCCAAACCTGTCCGCGAATCTGCAGCAAGGGCTCTCGGGAGATTAGGAAATGATGCAATACCGAAGGCAGTGAAACTACTTGGACATCGTAAAGCTGATATACGCATGGCTTCGATTATCATCTTAATAACAATCAACTCGGAACAAGCGCTTGAGATTTTGGATAAACATCTCGACATCGAAGAGGATGGGGACATTAGTGAAAATATTCTGGCAGCTCTTCAGGAAGTTTGGAAATCATCCGGGAAAACACTGACCCGTGAGGATGTAGAATCGAGAGCCCAGAAGAATGCTGCACGTGTTAAGTGGCCTCCTGCAAAGTGGCTTGCCGTGCAAGCGCTTCCGACGATTAACTATATCGGTGGAGAACCTATTCCAGAAAATATGGTCCAGTATCTTCTATGGAGACAGTCCGGAGGGCAGGAGATAAAACCGCTTTATGAGTTAAAACCGCTATATGAGTTGATAGATCGTTCATCCAGCGGAGATTTTGCTCTGATGCTGCTTAGTTATTTTGTTGTGACCGGTTCTGATGCCAAAGACAAGTGGATTCTGGTTTCCGCTGCACTGCTTGGTGATGACCGGATTGTTCCAGTATTGGTATCACTGATTAGAGGCTGGGTGGATAGTAACCGGGGTAAGCTTGCTGAATATGCCGTTCAAGCCCTGGCTTTACTTGCTACTGACCTTGCACTGCTGGCTATAGACACAATGGCCATGCGCTACCGGAGCAAGATGAAAAATGTCGGTGCAGCGGCTTCTGAAGCTTTCCTGACTGCTGCAGAGCGTCTTGGTGTATCTGCTGATGAACTTGGCGATAAAGTTGTCCCGTGGTTCGGTTTTGAACCTGGCAAACCTCGTGAAATTATATGTGGAGAGCGTAAGATTCTGGCAAAGATCGGTCTGGATTTCAAGCTGCAATTCCACGATGTAGACAAAAACAAAAAAGTATCTTCTCTTCCTGCCAATACTCCTGAGGATGTCCGCATCGAGTTCAAGGAACTTCCAGCATTGCTGCGTGAACTTACCAAAGCTCAGATTCGGAGAATAGAAAACCTGATGGTGCAGCAGCGCAGATGGCCGGTAGAACACTGGAATAAACTGTTTCTCAACCATCCCCTGATGATTCCATTTGGTGTCCGCCTTGTATGGGGAGCATATGACACTTCTGGTTCATTGGTTGCCACATTCCGGGCGCTGGAGGACCGTACCTTGACTGACAGTTCAGATAACACTGTAGAGCTTCCTGACAGCTGCACAATAGGTGTAATTCACCCATTAGAAATTGCCGAAGAACTGTGCAAAGACTGGTTGATTCACCTTTCAGATTATGAACTCCAATCTCCGTTTCCACAACTCGAACGTCCGGTAAATATAGTTGCTCCCGAACAAGCAGAGATGAAATATTATAAGGAGTATGCAGGCACAGATATAAATGCAATGACATTCAGGGGTAGAGCTGAGAAACTGGGCTGGCGTAGAGGATCAGTCTGTGATGGCGGTGGTATTACCTCATATACCAAGAGCTTTTTCAGTGCAGGTGTCGATGTATTTATCTTCCTGGAAGATATGTATATAGGAATCGATATGTATTCGGATATAAAACTCAGTGATGTTTGTTTCGTAAAAACAGGAACTGTAAAAGTGGGCAGCTATACCTACGACGAACCAGAAAACGTAAACGACCCACGTCTGCTGGAATTTAGTCAGATCCCTCCAATTGTATTCTCCGAAACAATGGGTGATCTGCGCAAAATTGCAGGTGGAAAGCAGGAGGAAGAGGAGTAGTGTGGACATTTAAAGAATTGAGAGTAATCTCATTCCTTAACAAACAAGCAGCAGATGATTATTTATCAAAGCAAAGCGAACAAGTCAGAAACGTTATCAGGCAGTTCCAGAGGATTGCAATTACTGGTAGAGTTATTGCACTTCTTTCTATTTGCTGGTTTGCGTTTACAGATCAATTAGCGTCGATATCCCGCAATTTATTCACCCAGGTTGGAGACGGGACTATATATTTCTTAACTGTTGAACCTATCTGGGTGGGCATTATACTCATGTTATTTCTTATTTCGATGTTGGGATATATAACAGAAGTGATGCTGTCTTTTACAGGTGTATACAAGATCTATATTTCTGAGTATCTGAATATATTAGCCTCTAAAAAGCAGGTGAACGAAGAATTAAATCGTTTATTTTCAAAGGTTTTAACCTTTGCGATTGTTCTACTTATAGTCATGTGCGCCGGCAACTATACGAAAATAACAGATGAAGGTATGTATTTCCGCCGGATTTGGGGAGGTGGTGAGAAATGCTATAGTTGGGATAAGATTGATACTGTTGATTCAGGTTATAAACTGGTAAAACCCAGAAGAAAACATTCAGCACATAATTAATTCTATGTTGAAATCACCTTTGCAGATGGACAAACATGGATTCCATTCACAGCCACTGGCTGGCAGAATAACAAGGTAGAAGATGCAGTAATCTATATTCGACACAAAAAAGCGGAGAGTGTTACTTCGGAACATTCTATTGGCCAGTCATTGCACTAATACAACGTGATAGTTATCGGTTACAACAATATGAGTTTCAATGGCAGGATGAAGAAAACAGTATCACATAGACTTGCCAATAATACCGCATCGTTCCAAGCTAATAGCAGTTATTCCCACACGCTGTACAATCATCGGAGAAGACTATTATTTAGTTACAGTAATCTCTGGTGATATCATACTGCATATCCAGTTTTCTTCTCCCACTCTTCATCAAACCCGGTTCCTTCTGCAGCTATTGCATTCAGGTCATTCCAGCAGTCACTCAGTAGCACAGTGGGGACAACACCCAGGGGTTTGTGGTGAAAGCTGTTTGGGTTGAAATCATTCTGAGATACTTTTCTGAACCAGAGGCTGCACAGGGCAACCGGAACATTTTCTTCGGGTAGTGGGTACCGGTGAAATCAACCTCCAGACTCTTCATTGGAACATCATACTCTGCACCATCTCCTGTGCAGATGCCAGACGACAAACATAATATGCCTGGAGAACAGCTTCAGCCCATCCAGTCTGTTCTTCTGGCTTGCCAAGCAACCTGACAACCCGGTCAACAGGATAGGAGCAACTGGTTATTCCGAGTGCTTCCAGTCGCTTAGATAGATTCTGCAATGATGTTAAATCTCGTATCACAGATACCCCGGATTCTGCGATTTCCTCTAGTTCCATCTCTACTGTTGCCAGCAGCAGACCAAGCGGAGTTGTGGAAGCATTTGGGGAATCAGTCTCATCTTTCGGTTCCTCAATCTCTTCAATTTGAATTTGTGGCTGATTCGCTTTTGCCGGTGCACGTGGAGTGTTGTCTAGAGTCAGGTTTATTTGTCCATTTAGACCATGCAACGCGATTGGTTCGACAACTATTTTTCCGGAAACTGCATGCAGAACTCCCAGGACACTCTGCAGCGATAAACGATCGATTCTTTCAATTGTCTTTATCGCATCCTTTGTTTCCGGTGTATGAGACAATACTAAATTCAACAACATGCCTGCAGAATCCGAAATCGGCCACCCCATTTCCTGGCGAATCTCATCAAATGCTGGTTCCCCCCAATGTGCAGGCCGCAAAAGCACTATCTCATCTCTTTCGTCCCTTTCTCTCAACCCACCACCAAACAATTTCGTGGCACAGTCGATCAATTCTTTCCACTCACTTATACCCGGCACTTGCTCAACATTAGTTTCACCTAATATCAATGCTCTTGTGGAGGACCTGCCGGAAATACGGCCTACAGTATTGCGCCAGGCTCCGGTTAATCGCATTTCACTACGGGATGTTTGTGCTGGGTCCATACTCCCTTCCCAGGGACCAGCCTGCCTGTATCTGGATACAGCATCAAACTCTCCAACTGTCAGTGGGCGTGCATCTGTCCAGGTGGCCCAGTTGCTGGCAGACTTGTCCCATAGATAGACCGTCAGTCCTGCATACCCGCTGCGACTGCGCCATCTTCGTGCACCCAGACCAGTTAACTCAATACTGCCTACCTGCATATATTGGGACTTGTGAGCGCCGACAGTGCTTTGTGTAGGATGTTCAAGTGCACAGCAGAGTGCTTCTGCTGTGGCGGTAGCATTGAATAAATTCCTGGTGTCAGCTCCGGCATCTCGCGTCAGTTGAAGCCTGACTTCATCGGCCAATCCTCTTAATAACCGTTCCAGCCTCGGTAGATCAAAACCGTGTGCAGAAACAGCCAGTGTTTGAAGTCTCTGCTCGGTGGAGAGTGATACTCGTGACAGTCCCTGTGAAACCATCTCATGTATTACTGCTCTGACAGATACCAGAATATCCTCCCGCGTCCGCGCAGTGCCAACTGGAACCTCCAGTGACTGACTCTCAGATACAATCTCCAAAAGTCCTTTGGATGCTCTGTAAGCCAGCACGGCAATTACCCGATGTTCACACACAGTAGCTGCGTGACAATCACAGACCATCCCGTTCAAACCACCACCGGGCATCCATCTGCAGTTCACATTCAATGCTGGAATAGTGAATAGAATAGGGGACTCGCCCTGATAAGTAACTTCAAAGCCTTGAGCGAGTTTCTGCATTGCGCGCTTCATAAGAGTTGACCCAGCCCACTTGCGGATCATATCCTCATCCACTGCTAATATCTCACATTCACACGACACACACTGCTCGGATTCATCTGAAGATTTTCTGAGGAACAGTAGTGTCGCAAGTATGTGACGGCAGATTCCACCGGATGGACAATTGCATGTAGACTGAACAGGTGCTTCCCGGAGATCTACCAGAGCATCACCAAACCTTACCCTCAGTTTCCCGTCGACTTCACCGACTATCTCCGGAGAGAGTTCCTCAAGGTCTTTTTGGGCACGACGAAACAGACCCTTATTGGCTAATGCAACAAGAGCATCATCGTCATAAGCAGCCAGACTTTCTCGAATCTTTGTCAGGAGATCACTTTTTCCATCCACTCCGCTAACCTCTGCGGTGTAAGTGCCGCGACTTCTGCGCCTGCATCTACGCAGCGCTCCGCCATTTGTTTGTCATATACAGGACTTGCCGACTGATCCAGTGCTGCAAGCCCTAAAACTCGAACACCTGATTCTCGTAATCGCTTAATAGAAGCAATCATTCCTGCCGGGGAAGCTCCCTCACAAAAATCCGTCACCAGCACAAGTATCGTGCGGCCGGGCAGGGTGACCAACGATTCACAATAGTTAAGAGCTCCCGAAATATCAGTCCCACCACCAAGCTGGACACTCATCAGAAGGCCCGTAGGGTCATCGATCCCCTCAGTCAGATCGATAATCGTTGTATCAAACGCAATCAAACTAACTCTTGTAGACGGTAATCCTTTGAAAATACCAGCCATTATTGCAGAATGTATCACAGAATCCATCATAGACCCGCTGCAATCGACAGCCATAATGATATGCCAGGGCATGTAGTTTTTTGTACGCGAGAGAAAATGCAGAGTCTCAAGCACCAGGCGTTTGTTCTCGACGTCATAATTCTTCAGGTTTGCGCGGATAGTCCGCCGCCAGTCCATGTTGTTGGCAGTTTTAAGGTTTGTTCGATGTTTGCGGCTCAATCTTCCCCAGAGCACAGGCCGTATTTCCTTGCTCAGTTTTCTAGCAAGGTCATCCACAACCTGCCGGACCAGTTTTCGTGCTATCTCTAGCACCTCACCTTGCATCAGGCCCTTAAAAGTCAGGACAGTCTTTAATAGATCATAACTGGGTTCCATCTTTTTGAGTATTTCAGGATCGGTGACTAGCTCTGTCATTTTATAGCGGTCCAGAGCATGCCGTTCGATAATCTCCACGGTGTCTTGTGGAAATAAATCCCTGACCTCACGAATCCAATCCGGGACATTTAGCACACTTGGGTCAAGAGTTCCAGCCTGCATGTCGCCATCTCTTGTGTTTCGTCCTGCATATTCACGGCCATACAGGTAGTGCAGAGCACGGTCCATTCGTTGATATATACTCTGGCCTTGCATTGAGTCTCCAAGTTCCTGTTCTGCAAAGCGTCCAAGCACGAGTCTCCATCTGGCAGCAGCAAGTTGTTTTCCGGGATCGACGTCAGCCATCGACAAACACCTCCAGACCATCCTGCTTCAGCGATTCCAGCACTCGACGATTAACCTCTAGAGCAACCAGCATTTCATATTCAGTGATATTCCTGTTCTGAATAGTATCTACAGAAATTCCGCCCAGGTGTTCTGAAACTTCATGTGCGACCCGGTTGCATTCTCTGGGTGTTAAGTCAGCAAACGCCAGCCGCATATTCGGCAACTGCTGAATAAACTCGTCTTCACTCCAGTTTGAAAGCACACCGGTAATGGTTTCAACAACCTCCGGAAGCTGCCACAATACACTCCTGGCAGTTCGCAATAATCCCCTCAGAAAACTTACTCCCTGTTGACTCTCCTCAATACGACTTATGAGATAACCGTGCAAGTATTCTACTAATTCCGCAGGCTGCATCTGTCCATCATCGAACAGTAAACCACAAGCAGCACCAAGCACTGCTGCATTTCCGCCATTCACATGAACGAGATCATAAAGCCGGTCCCACAACAACTGTCGGTGTTCAGGCTGATTACCAAGCTGAGATGGTATCTGAGAGCACGCTATCAGTGACTCTATTACATCGTTTTCATCCACATTCGCTGTAGCTGCCAGGCCAGGTATGAGGTAGCAGGCCCTCAAATATGCTTGCTCAGCCATCTCGTCCAATCCTTCCAGCGAATGGGCTTCCAGTGGTTCCCGCGACATATGCAGTATCAATATACTTTCAGTGGCACTTATAAGAGAGTGGAACAGAGAATCCTCTGAGATCAACTTCCTGGTGCGGTTCAAGAGATCGGGCACGTGGCGGTGAAGTCCCATTCTGCAGGCTTCCAGCAGTAGTGCAGCTGCAACATCAGACCTTCGCCCTTGTCCTGCAGTCTCAGCTTCCACAAACCGTTCAAGGAGCAGAGAGATCGATGCTTCTTCTAGAGATGATCCATATGTAGATCGTTCGATTAAGCTGGCTTCGGTGTTAGGGGACCACCGATATTCCCAAACTTCCTGTACTCTGTCCAGATTCTCTCCTGTAACAAAGTCCGGTCCGCGTGTCTTCGATCCAAACGGAACATCCAGAAACTGCAGTCGGTGGAAGAACCTGCTTACCTCTCTGTGTGATGCTTTTCTATACAGGTCCAGAGTTGTCTCTTTTGAGGTTCCCAGGTTTATATCGATTCGCAAGCGACTGGCTGTTTGTCTGAAATCAGTCACAATCGGAGGTTGACCAGCTTCAGCAGGTACCTCACCAATGCGATTTCCGGCAAGCAGCTTTCGTGCCTGGGTGAGGACAATTACCCCCTCTACATCTATAGAACCTTTGACAAACACCGAACGGATCCCATCCAGCAAGTCTTCACGGGAAGGTCTTGTGTGTCCCCGCATTCGGGACAACCTGTGTGCATGTGTCAACGCAGATATCTCATCCTCTGTCGAAACTTCACCGCCTCGCTTCCTGATTGATGAACCGAGTTCCACCACCATTTCCGTAACGTCCCGATTCTCGCACAGTCTCTGGTAGAACTCCGGAGATGGCATTCCGCTTGAGTATCCGTTCAACCTGTCAAGCTGTTCAAAACTATACCTGATCAAAGCGATCTGTGCATCATTCTCAGCTACTTGAACCTTTTTTGGATGCCTGGGCTTAGTATAAGGAAGCGCAACAGTATGAAAGCCGCCTGTGACTACCAGAACCCGTCCCTTTTCCTCCGCTATGCAAGCTGCCATCTCGGCCTCTCGAGCCAGGCAGCCTTCACCATCCAGCATCTCTTGTGTATAATCCTGTCGGGAAAGTGCACAATATCCAGTGACATTCCGCATAAAAACCGCAGTATCCAACTCCATATAACTGTCTTCATAAAGGTGGTCCCAGAGGTCATCAGGGTCTCTTGCTCCAGCCCGTTGGCAGGCAGCTTGCAGAAACTTGCTGTGGGTAAGGTAACGTTCATCCAGCATGCTCAGCACTTTGCCATCTGTCGGTTCAGAACTAGCCTCAACAGATTCCGGAAAAGCCAGGTCTATAAATCTTGCTTGAGCGCCGACTTCATGTGCTGCACGTATAGCAGCGAGTTCGGGAGAATAATCACACATCGGGTAGTATGCAGAGTGGCGTGTAGGGCGGTCCTGATCGCGCCTTTGGACATATGTAGCAAATATTGCAACCGGTGTCCGGCATTCAGTGTGTGACAGCAGCGGAATGAGTGGAGTGGCATTCCCTGGTCCTTCGATGAGCACTGAGTCTGGTCGTAGTTCCTTGATCAGGCGCGAAACATGCCAGGCGCAGGCAGGCGAGTGGTGGCGTACCGGAAAATAGACGACGCGTGCATTCAGGTCTACATCAACCGGGACTATTGAATCCATTTCCTGCTCTTGAGTAGTTCCTCCCACAGACCGCCTCTCTTCTTGCTGCGCTGTTGAACGACAACATCAAAATAGTGCTTGAGCTTCTGGACATCGGTAGGGCCATCTTTGTCCATAGCTGAAGCCAGATGCCTGCAGATGTATTCCGGACTGAGTATGCGTTTACCGTAATAGAAAGCATCCAGACCGGCAGAAAAAGCAACCGATACGGCCTCAGCAGTAGACATTACTGCGACTGGCCTTTCAAGTTGGATACCCTCAGACGTAACTCCGTCTCGCAGGTCATGGAATGCTGTCACAAGTAGCTCAACCACATCCCTATCAACCTTAACTGCAGCACCTGAATCAGAAAGCAACCGTTCACATTCTCTGTGGACAAGCGTAACTTCAAGGTTCAGGTCGCGGATTGGATTTACGGTTTCGAAGTTAAACCGACGTTTGAGAGCGCTGGACATCTCATGGACTCCACGGTCGCGGATATTTGCTGTAGCGATCATGTTGAACCCGGGTTTAGCAAGTAGCACCCGGTCATCATCTTTGAGCTCAGGCACAATCAGAACCTTGTCTGACAACACACTGATAAGCACATCCTGGATTTCAGGTGCACAGCGGGTTATTTCCTCAAACCGCACCAGGCAGCCTTCCCGCATTCCAACATGGATCGGAGCTGGAACCAGTGCCCGGAGGGATGGCCCTTCAGCAAGCAGCAGTGCATAGTTCCAGGAATATTTGACCTGATCCTCTGTAGTGCCTGCACTGCCTTGAATTGTATTTGTCGATGTTCCTGAAATAGCTGCAGAGAGCAGTTCAGATAGCATAGTCTTAGCAGTTCCCGGTTCACCTACCAACAGCAGTCCACGGTTGCCTGCAAGCCCAATAATAGCCCGTTCAACCAGTACATCATCACCGTAGAACTTACGCGGAATCTTAGGGTTATCACAGCCGCAGATAAACGCCTTCACAGCCTTTGGAGAAAGCTTCCACCCCGGTGGATGAGGATCTGTATCCGCCTGTGCCAGCAGCCTGAACTCCTCAGCATATTCCACCTCAGCCGGTGGTCTGAGTACTTTGCTATTAGTAGCCAATCCACTCACCTCTCCCTTTTTGCTAACGCGCATTATTCACCAAACTCTACTTTTGACCGGCAGTTGGGGCAAAAGTGAGTCAGTCATGAATAATGCGCGCTAACCAATCATACACATGATTTTACATCGTAGCAACGTAGCAGTCCACCTAATGCTTGCAACGCAGGCATTTGTTACTTATGAATATGACAACATGCAGATATATATGCACAATGTATCAGATGTTGCGATTACACAAATACGGTGAAGAGTATGTCTGTTCTCAAGCAGATTGATACCGCTAGATAGGAGGATATTCTCACAAACATGGGTATATTAAGGAAAATGAGTTGAGAGTTCAGCGACAGCATTTGTTATGCGAGTAATGGACAATGTTAGCTGCATGAGCCCGTAGCTTAGACAACATAGAATAAAACAATGAGGCTAGAATTGTATGAAACGAAAACTACTGTTAATTTTCATGATCATTCCGATCTTTGCAGCCGGATACGTCATGTTCCATCCGGGAGTTGCCTTTACGGAGACACCGTTCGCAAAGAATGTGCCTGCAGTGTTCCCGCAAGAGGGTGACTTTACAATCGATCCCGCTCACACAAGCATAGGTTTCGATATTGGCCATCTGGGACTATCACGGGTCCAGGGCCGTTTCTCAAAACCGGTCGGTTCGATTCATGCGGATGCAAAGAACGTTTCCAGATCGAGCGTGACAATCAATATAGATGCGGCATCCATTGATACAGCCGTCGCACCGCGCGATACCCACCTGCGTTCCCCTGACTTTTTCGATGTAGCGAAGTACCCGGAGATAACATTCGTAAGTAAATCCATCCGCAAACGGGGAAGCAGCTACATAGCTGCTGGCGATTTGACGATCCATGGGGTTACTAAAATGGTTTCGATCAAGTTCAAGGTATATGGACCGATCAAGGATCCGTGGGGTAAAACAAGGATAGGGATGGTCTCTGAACCGCTTACGATCCATCGCTCTGACTTTGCAATGACACATGATCAGGGTAGTATCTCTGATGATGTCATTATCAGGCTCTCACTCGAAGCAACCCTGAACAAGTAACCAAAGAACAAAATCTGTTTTGATTGAATCGAGCAAATTAAGTTGAGTAATGCTGTATCTGTGATAGTATAATGGTTAATGTAACTCAGAATTGCAAAAAATAATCAAGACGCTATAAGAAAGAGTAAAAATGATATATCGTGAATTAGGAAAGACAGGATTAAAGGTTTCACAGCTTGGATTTGGGGCTATGCGGCTACCTATGTGTGGGGAAGAGGGGAATCAAAAAGTTGATCGTGACCTTGCAATTCCCATGATACACCGTGCATTCGAAGCAGGGGTGAACTATATAGACACAGCCGTGTTTTATTGCAACGGAGACAGCCAGTGTGCCGTTGGGGATGCTCTTAAGGGCTGGCGTGATAAAATAGTGCTCTCGACCAAGAATCATTATTATGATGAAGATGAAAAAGCATGGTGGACGAATCTGGAAGACAGTCTGACACGTCTTCAGGTAGATTACATCGACATCTACAACCATCACGGGATAACCTGGCAGGCATATGAGACCGCTGTAGAACCTCGGGTTGGAAAATGGATGCTCAAAGCAAAGGAGCAGGGTTTAATCAAGCACATATGCTGTTCATTCCATGATAACAACGAAGCGCTTATTAAGCTGGTTGATTCAGGTTATCCGGCAGCTATCACTTTACAGTACAATATGCTTGATCGTCAGCTTGAAGAGGGGATAGCTCATGCCCATGAGAATGGGGTGGGTATAATCGCAATGGGACCGGTTGGCGGTGGACGTCTGGGTGTTACCAGCGAAGTTATGCAGAAAATGGTCCCAGGGGTCAATAGAGTTCCGGAATTGGCTTTACGATTTGTTCTGGCAAATCCAAATGTCACTGTAGCTCTCTCCGGTATGAGCAGTATCCAGCATGTAGAAGAGAATGTTGTTACTGCATCCGATCCCACCAGTTTGTCGGAAAATGATAAGACCGCAATCGATGAGCACCTTGTGCGTTTACACAATATGGCAGATCTATATTGTTCTGGCTGTGGATATTGTATGCCGTGTCCGAATGAAGTGAATATTCCTGTGATATTCGGTGCATACAATCAGGCACGAGTATATGGTCTGTGGGATCCTGCGTGTGATACCTATGCATCCATCGGTAACGTGCCCTGGATGACCGGCAAGAATGCCGAAGCATGCATTGAATGTGGATTGTGCGAAACTAAATGTCCACAGAAACTGGAGATCATAAAACAACTGGCTGAAGCCCACAAAGCTTTGTTAAAGCGATAAGTTTGTGAATCTGCCTTGTGCGAACATACGATGATTACAGCGCATAAGGCAGAAGATCAGCCGTATACAGGTAGTCCACTCAACAGTCCATATACTACTCAAAATTTATCAATATTGACCTTCATTCTTGATTTTACTTACCGAAAACCTCACATCACCCTTAGCACAAATCTGCCCTATGGTTGGACCCCAATGTTATGTCGGGCTTTTTGAATATATCAGACAAACATTTTCTTTAGTAGTGTTAATACAGTGCTTGCTTGGGTAATCTGGAAATAGAGAGTTGTTTGCTGATAGGCAGGGAAGTGTCTTGCTGTATATATAACACTATTTCATGGCAAACACACCTGACAATTCCGACTGGTATGACATAGTATTCAACGGAACATATATGATATAATAAGTAAATTAATCGCTTTTCAATATTCGTAATGGAATACAAGGAATATTAGATGTATTCTTTTTCATGACATTCTACTCAGTAGCCCTTTATCCACTCACTTTTACAGGAGTATCTAATCTTGAGCATTACCATTGCCGAAAAAGCGCCATATTGGGGGACATTGATTGGATCTGAACTGGAACGGATGGAGGTTTTACTTCAAGAGACTGTTCAATCAGAAATAGATGCTGCCAGGATTATGTCCTTACGACTGTTCAATGCTGGCGGAAAAAGGCTAAGGTCTGCCTTGGTCATACTTTCCGCTCTATCTGTAGATCCAGACGGATTCACCGACGATGTGGCAGGAATGGCAGCAGCAATTGAACTGCTTCATGCTGCTTCGTTGATTCACGATGATGTCGTGGATGATGGCAGGATGCGAAGAGGTCTTCCCACCGCTAATACTGTCTATGGAAATCGAATCAGTGTTCTTGGTGGAGATTATATGCTGTCACGTTGTCTGGCACTGGTTGGGACTCATGGTGACATGACGATGCTAAGGGACATTGCTGATACCGCAACTTTTATGGCTGAGTGTGAAGTCCTACAAGCCATGTGTACAGACGATATCGATATGTGGGCAAAGCATTATATGTCTATCATAGAAGGTAAAACTGCTGCATTATTGTCTACTGGCTGTAGATGTGGTGCGCGGCTCTCCGGGGCTTCTTCTCATTTTACCAGACAACTCTCCATATACAGCAAGTCTATTGGTATTGCATTTCAGATTACCGACGATATTCTGGATGTCATTGGAGATCCAAGAGTGACAGGTAAGAGTGTATGTGCTGATTTATCTCAGGGTAAATACACATTGCCAGTGCTGGTAGCGTGTGGTTCCAAAGATCCCAGAGTGCGTGAGCGTATCAATGAAATACTTGTGTCGGGTGCAATGAATGAGCAAGGTGCTTGTGAGGCAGCTGCATTTCTAGTTGAATGTGGAGCGGTGGATTCAGCCCGAGATACTGCCTTAGACTACGTTGCATCAGCAATTAGCAACCTTTCCGGTTTGCCGCATAACATGTATAAAGATGCCCTTGAAGAGCTGGCATCACACATTGTTGATAGATTATCGTAACATCAAAATCGACAAGCAATCTCACGCATATTGCATCAAGTCATGTTTTGTTTGCCTGATGCAATATGCATGCGTTAAATCTCAGGATCAGAGCATGTTGTGTTTCTCAGAGCGGTAAGTTCAATCCTATTCCCTGCTTAACTGCTCTGTCGTAGAACAGTTTGGCTGTAACAACATCAGCGACAGCGACACCAAGATTCATGCAGAGAATTCGTTCAGTGTCTGTTTCGCGTCCAGGTTTGTTTTCAGCTACTACATCTCCAAGGTCTATATAACTGTCCTCTGGAATTGCACCGAAATGTTGACCCTGCTGTTTAGTAAACATCAGCTGGTCGACATCATCAACTACGATTTTATCGCATTCGTGCATTGCTGCAGGAGTCCAGGCAGCATCATAATCGAGGGCTATGCCCAATGCCCCTTCTTTCAGCATACCTGCATCCATTGATGGTTTAGGTTTGTCGATGACAGGGGTGGCGGTGATGACAACATCCGAAAAACTTGCCATATCTTCCGGAGAACTGCAAACCACAAAAGATGTTAGTGGGAAATTGCTCTCCATATCATTTACGAAACAAGTTGCGGCTTCAGGATTTGTATCATAACAGCGTACAAGAGAGAGCTTCGGCATTACATCCATCAATGCAGTAAGGCTATTTCGGGCCTGTACACCGCATCCCAGAAAGCCTACAACAGATCTGTCAGCTCTGGCTAGATGTTTTGCGGCTATTCCTACCATTGCCCCTGTCCGTGTGGCAGTTATTTCGGAGCAGTCCATTACTGCCAGGGGAAGTCCATTTGATGCATCGCTGAGGATCAATAGTCCATTGATATAGGGCAGACTATTATCCACATTGCTTCGATATCCACTCATCCATTTCATTCCACAGACATGTGAACCTTCTATATATACCGGCATCGCATGCAGGAATGAATCAGGGACAGGGCGAATTTCAGATTTTGGCGGCATCTGAACTTTTACCATACCTTTCAATCGCAACCCTTCGCCTACTGCATCGATGATGCGTCCCATTGTTACTCCCAGGTTCCTAATGTCCTTTTTACTGAGGTAAAGTAATTCCATCTTTCTACCTTCCTGTCCACACAATAATCAATCCCGTGATGTGGTGCATATTCGGGCCAATTAATCATAAAACAGTAAAAGAAACGCAATGAGTAAAAATATGCCTATTTATATTATTGTGCAAAGTGTCACAATAAGTCAATGGGTTCCGGTGATGAATTAGAAAAATCTGTGGATATGCTTGTATCTTCCCATTTTCTAGTGATTGTATTCAGAATCTTATGATCTCTGCTCTATTTGTTCAATAAGATCCTGAAAGATGAAGTTATGGAATGGATAGACAGCATACCAGTATACTTTGCCCCAAAATCCTGAAGCCTGGTAATAGGCCGTCACCGAGAGGGTGTGGATTTCATCCCCGTTATCTTTTATCGAAAATTCCAGCCATGCCCAGCCTGGGAGTTTCATTTCTGCACGTAGAAGCAATCTTTGTTCCTGCACGATGTCTTCAACACGCCAGAAATCTATTACATCATTTTCTCTCAAATTGGATGAATGGCGCCGCCCACGCATGCTGCCTACTCCTGTCAGTATCTTATCAACCATACCTCTCAGTTTCCACAGCCAGTTTGTGTTGAACCAACCACTTTTCCCACCTATCCTGCAGATAGAGTCAAAGAGAGCAGATGCAGACTTTTTTGTATATAGAGAGGCAGATTTGGTGTAGAGGTTGGACCTTTCCATTTCTTCAAGTCTTATTGCCAATTCATGTGCTGGTGGATAGGCATCTGACCATCTTGTGTGAATGCGGTCTTGATCTACTCTCGAAAGCGCTCTCAATACAGACTCGCGATACGGAAGTAGCTCAATATTAACCAGGCTGAGTATCTCATTATTCTGGCAGATCACAGTATTTGCTGCACTTTCAAACAAACAAAAGATTATAGAATGAGCTACAGGCGTTATTAGGCTGACAAGGTATGAATATATGGGAAGGCTGTAGATGGGAACACGGACGAATATTCGTTTCATACCGAGAACCTCGGCGAAGACATGCAGCATTTCCCTGTAGCTGAGAATATCAGGACCACCAATATCATATGAGTAGTGATTTTTTGCAGGAGTCTCGAGTATTCCAACTAGATAGGCAATGACATTTCGAATGGCGATTGGCTGGCATTTTGTTGCAGCCCACTTTGGTAGAAATATAATCGGAAACCTTCGGACCAGGTGTTCGATCATTTCGAATGATGCGCTGCCTGAGCCGATGATTATAGCTGCTCGCAATGCAGAGACTACAGCGTTTCCTCTCATCAATTCAGCGCAAACTTCCTGCCTGCTCCGTAGATGACTCGATAAATTGGACTGTATATCTCCAAGGCCTCCGAGATAAATAATTCGGCTGATGTTTTGTTGATCCGACACTATTCGGAAGTTAGTCGCTGCCCGTATATCCAGTTCCTCAAACTGCTTGTGACCACCCAGGAGGGAGTGAATCAGGTAGTATGCTGTGTGTATGCCTTCCAGAGCAGGAGGCAGACTGTCAATATCCAGGGCATCAGCAACAACTATCTCTGCACCCGGCCATCTGGTCTGATAGTCACTAGATGCAGCCCTTACCATCACTCTGACACTATACCCTCTGGCCAATAGCTCCGGTACAAGTCGGCCTCCGACATAACCGGTGGCACCTGTTACCAATATCTTTCCAAGATCGGGTTGAGGCAGCGTATGAAGTTCCTGGGTATATAAGTCGGGTTTTTCCAGCATAATAGCGCCTCAGTCCACAAATAATTGCTTCTCAGATTGATCCTAAATGGGACCGCCCTGCGTATGTTGAACGCAGGGCGGTTATTTACTCATTTATCATCTACTTTGTATTTATGCTAATCAGGTGAGTGGCAGGTATTGCACTTCGAAATGTCGTGGCACTTGAGGCATGCAGAACCAGGTTTACGGCTGGCCCCTTTGGCATCTTTGTGTCCCATAGCCCAGTTGGCAGGGTGGGGCATCTTTTGGCCTGCGTGGCAGTTATCACATGATTTTTCTGAGTGACACTTTTTACATGAATCAGCAGACTTCATGGCAACACTGCCATGTTTTTTATTCCAGTCTCCACCGTGCGAAAGGGGCATTGTGCTTGTGTGGCACGCATCGCAGAAAATCTTTGTATGACAATCGGTGCAGGTTCCAGAGGTTCTTGCCTGTTGACCATGGTTGTTAATCCAGCCGGTGCTGTGACTCGATGGTCGGCTGCCACGGTGGCACGATGCGCAGAACTGCTCCTCGTGACAACGCTTACAGCTCTTCTTATCAGCTTTGGCATATTTAGGATGTGTTGACTTGAACTTCTTAGGATGAGGCATTAACATCCCGTGGCATTTCTGGCATGAATCCTTGCTGTGGCAGGTATTGCATGATTTACTACTCATTTTTGCCTGTATTGGATGCAGCTTCTGCCAATTGACCAGATGTGAAGACGGTTTTTGCTGACGATGACACTTCAAACAGAAGTTAGAGTTGTGGCATTGTGAGCAGTCCACGTCACTGCGTGATATCTTATCACCGTGAGAGCGTAACCATGTCGCATCCTTATGTGAGGGTGGGGTAGTACCCTTGTGGCATGATACACAGAATTTCTCTTCATGACAGACCTTGCATTTATCTGAATTAGTTTTAGCGGGTCCTGCATGCTTTGTATCCCAGTCTTCAGGATGCGGTCGATAACGAGTGTGACAATCCGAGCAGAACTTGCGGTCGTGACATTGATTGCAAGATTCCGGCTGCGCTCTGAACGCTGCTTGATGTTTATCCATCCAACCCAGTTTGTGGGCTTGCTTGATCTGGTGGCAGTCAGAACAGAATGTATCAGCATGGCACATTCTGCAGTCTTGCTTCTTATTAGTGAACTCTTTATTGTGAATATCTATCCATTTTGGGGGGTGTGGCGTCGCCATTCGGTGACAGTTGTCACAAAAATCTGCCTGGTGGCATCGCTTACAAGATGCCTTGTCACCGGATGCTTCCTGCTTGTGACCAGTTACCCATTCAGGGCTGAAAACTGAAGCTTTTCTGACTCCCAGGGTTTCGTGGCAGGTCCCGCAAGTATTTGATGCCTTTTTTCCATCGTGGCATTTGAAGCAAGTAGCCATTGTCGGAGTATTTTTTGTTGCTGCATTGGGGCCGTGAACTACACGAGAATGACAAAATGTGCAACCAATCCCCATGTCCCAGTGTTTTTTGTGAGTGATCTTTAGACCGTGATAGACTACAATATCACGTGTTTTGGTATGGCAGGTCTTGCAGTTTACATTAGGAACATGCCCTTTGATTTCTTCAGCTTTTACGCCGCCTTTTATGTGTAGATATACCAATCGAAGCGATGTGATCTTCGACTTAACCATATTGGTTACGCCAGGGACAACATGACATTTTTCGCAAGGTATATTTTTGTGAGATGACATCTTCCAAGTACTGAACTGCACATCCATTTCGTGGCATGAGGAGCAAAAAATGGATCTATTAGTGGCAATGATTCCACCAACAGATGCAACAGCCATAAATGCGAACAATGCTAAAATGACCCACAAGCTGATTGTCCGTCCAATGAAAGGAATCTTTATCTTTGATCGCAATCTTTCTGAAAGTCTGCGACGCCATTCACCTTTTTTGATATGAGGAAACTTCACTCTGATTACCTCTAATCCTCTCTGTCAGTTGGGGACACTGTGGTTGAATGTTGAATGGATTCCACATTTACACGTTCAAGAGCTTCTGCTTTCATTATCCGCTCGTATTCCAGCGGGTGTAGAGTTTTGAGCTCGTGTTCAGATATCTCACCATCCAGCCAGACACGGCTCATGGGGAAGACTTCAGGATTAAGATGTACGTGGTAGAAATGCCAGATAATAATTGCCAAAAAAGCCAGGACTGCTTCGTAACTGTGTATAACCTTGGCAATGTCCAGCGCCCATTTGGGCAGGATCATCATTGATTGATCCTGGAACCAAAGGGCTAATCCTGTGACTATCATTACTACTGAGCCCCAAGCCAGTGCCAGATACTCAAATTTTTCTATAAAGTTGAAACGGTCGAACTTTGGTTGTGTTGGTGCCATTCCGATATAGAACTTAAGCATCTGAAACGCATCAAAACCGTCTTTGAAGTTTGGCAATAGGGCTTTGAGTTCCGATCTTCCCTGTCGAGTTAGTACAATATAACATGTATGGTATATTGACAGCAGGATCAGTACAACAGCAGCCAGTCTATGTAAGGCTGACCTCATAGTGAAACCGCCCAGCAGGTTGACAATTGTCCCTGATATGGGTGAATCGGGGAAAGTTACCGGAAATCCCGTGATTACCAACGAAAAGAAACTGGTCATCATAATAATATGCTGAATGCGCTGGTTGAGGGTCATTCTTTTGAAGCGCCGTTCCTGGCTTGCAGTGTTTGTCATTTCCGGTGTTCTCCTCTACGCCAAGGCAGGCGGCCTATCCATCGGGCACGCAAGTCAAGAATAATATAACCCACAAATGAGCTGATTAATCCGGTTACAAAAAGCATATAGAATATCCGGACCCAGAAGACAACAACATCACGCTTGGGTGAAGGCATTACGTGTATGGAGCCCATTGAGAAGTTTTTACTGGCGCCGGGGTGGCAAGTACCACATGTTTTGGCCAGGTTATTCTTATTGACAGCGGATCTGGGATCTTTTGATGGCAATACAGTATGTGCGCCATGACATGTGGCACAGTTAGCAACCGTGATATCTCCGTACCTGTTAGCAACACCATGGAAACTGCTTATATATGAAGATAATCGATTTGCAGGAAGCCCATATTCACGTTGGATCTTGAGGTCCTCATGGCACTTGGAGCATGTAGCAACTACGTGTGTGGGATAGACTGGTGATTCTGGTGATGAGGGTTTGCTGATCGAGTGTTCCCCATGGCAATTGGTACAAACAGGAGCACTTTTTACGCCTTGTGCTACTGCAATGCCATGTGTGCTTGCCTTATATTTATGGAATACAGTCTTGTGGCATTTGCCGCAGGTTTCAGGTACATTGGGTCTGCTGACTGATGATCCCATTTTTCCTGGTGCAGATATATCGTGCACTCCATGACAATCGGTGCATACCGCAGCAGCTGTATACTCGTGGTTTACCTCAACTATCTTTGCATGCACACTATCATTGTATTTTTTTATGTTTTTGAGATTATGACGTTTTACAAAATCTTGATTGAAATGGCACTTCCCGCATGTTGCAGCCACATGAGTCCTATGTATCATTGACTTAGGATCGCTGGCAGGTTTTATGTCGTGTGTCCCGTGGCAAGTCATACAAGTTGGAGCGTCAGCTTTCCCTTTCTTTAATGCATTACCATGCACACTATCTGTGAACTTGTCTATATGTGTGGTATCTGGTGCTCCTACATTGTTGCCGTTATAATGGCATTTAACGCACTGAACAGGATCAGCTTTTTGTTTATGGGGGAGTTTTTGGCCTTTGAAGTCCGAGTGACAATCCAGGCAAACCTTGCCTTTATGGACGGAGTGTAGTAATACATCCTGATCGACATAAATGGGCTTATCTTTGCCGCCAACCTTTACTTCACGAAAACTTGGCGCACTGTGACATGTCATACAAGCCAAGTCACCAGCATGTAGCTGCTGTACACACATAGTAACCCCTAATAGTATAAGCACACAGGTAACCATCTGGTTACGAACCATTGCGAATTCCTTTCTCAGGACGGATACAAATCATTCTGTGACAATTGACGTTGTTCCACAAACTATTTGTGTGTAGGTAAGGTGTCTGGTGCCATTGGTTAACCAAATTTATGCCAGCTATTAGTAAGGTAATTGACTCCAAAAATCGTTACCAATACACAGGTGAATCCAGCAACTAGTAAACAATTAGTCCACTTGCTGCGCCATCCGCTTAGAACTCTGACATGTAAATAAGCTGCATAAACAAGCCAGGTTATTAAAGACCATGTTTCTTTTGGGTCCCAACTCCAGAATGCTCCCTTAATTGATTGAGACCACAGAGATCCGGATATAATACCAAGAGTCAACATCAAGAACCCAAAAGCTACCATTCTATATGCAAGCCTGTCTGTACTATCAAGTGCTGAGAAAAAAGTGTGAAGTACACTAATGCGTTTTGCCTTTAGCAAACGCGCGTGAATGATACAGGTCATACCTGCAACGAACGATGCAGTAAAACCAGCAAAAGCAACAATGCAACTTACTATATGAACGATATCCAGGTGGCTACTGGACTGGCTGGGCATTATTTTCTCCCGACTGTTCTTTACCAGTCTCAACATCGGTCAAACAAAGGCCGAATACTTCGCACATCGTTTCTAGTCTTGCTGTCGAATCAGGTCCAATAGCGCATTCTTTGATTTGGATCATTGGTTCATGGCATATCTTGTTTACAACGGAACCCATAGCAGCGTTGATAATTTCTAATTCTTCTGGTCGCAGGTGCCGAAGCTTGCGGCTGAGTTTTTCCATTTCTACGGTTCGGATTCTCTCGAATTTTTCTCTGAGTGCCGTGATTACTGGAACAGCATCAAGTGTCTTGAACCAGCGATTGAACTCTTCAACCTCTTCAGAGATTATAAGTTCAGCTTTTTGAACCTCTGCGCGACGTTTGGCATCATTAGCTTCTACGACAGCTTGCAGATCGTCCACATTGTAGAGGAATACATTGTCTATATCGCCAACTGATACTTCAACATCCCTTGGAACTGCAACATCAATTATAAATACCGGTCGCCCACGGCGCACACGCATAGCAGTAGATACCATGCTTTTAGTTATGACCTGACCCTCTGCGCCGGTAGACGAGACTATGATATCCGCTTTCTCAATCGCAGAACTAAGGTCTTCGAATCTGATCACCTGACCGCTGAAGCGTTGGGCAAGTTCCACTGCACGTTCATATGTGCGGTTGGTTACCAGAAGTTTGTTCATCCCATAAGCAGCCAGGTGGCTTGTTGTGAGATCAGCCATCTGACCTGCGCCGACAACCAATAGCGTGCTCGAGTTTAGATCGCTAAACACAGACTTCGCCAGTCTGGCAGCAGCCGAACCTACTGAAAATGCTCCTCTACCAATACCTGTTTCGGAGAGTACCCGCTTGCCTACTGCTGTTCCCTGCTGGAATAATGCATTTAGGACTGCGCTTGTGGTTTTTGTCTGTACAGCGGTAGCATATGCTTCTTTTACCTGTCCCTGGATCTGCGTTTCCCCCAAAGCCATTGAATCCATTCCTGATGTAACACGAAACAGATGCTCAGCCGCCTTGTGTCCAGCACGTATGTAGATATACGGCAGGAATTGTTCAGTCGGTACAGCACAATACTCACCAAACCATTCGATAAGTGCCTGGTCCGTTGAACGGCTATTTGCGTAGGCATAGATCTCCGTACGGTTACATGTTGAGACAATCACGCACTCACAAACATCCTCAACGCTCAAGAGACTCTCAAGTGCATTGGGAAGTTGGGCTTTTGATATGCTCAATCGTTCCCGCAAATCTATTGGTGCAGTCTTGTGACTCAGACCGATCTGCACAAGATGCATAATAGCTTACTCCTATTGATACTCAAATCATCCAGCATAACTATGTAGGCCAGGCAACCATAGACTTACACCGACCAGGGTAAACATAGTTACTATAAACCCGATGATGCATACCACGGCTGACTTTTTTCCTCGCAATCCCCTTGTTACACGCATATGCAAATATGCTGCATATAGCAACCATGTTATAAGTGCCCATGTCTCTTTAGGATCCCATTGCCAGTAACTTCCCCATGCAAATTGTGCCCATATAGCTCCTGTAATCAACAAGGCTGTTTGCATCAAAAAACCGAAAGAGATGGCGCGATAAATCATCTTATCCAGAACTTCGCTGGCAGGTAAACGTGTGGTCCATGCAGAGGTTTTCTGTTTATCAACTTTCTCTCTGATCAAGAACATAATCGCAAGGCTGAATGCTAAAGCGAAAGAGGAATATGCAAGAATGGCAGTCGCTATATGAGGAACGCGCCATGCACTCATAAGTGCCGGCATAGTAGGGTTCAATTCGCTCCCTAATCGGGTTGCATAGAACGCAAATAAAGTGACTAAAGGAACAGTAAATGCACCGAGTTGTTTGTTCTTTGTGCTGTATTCAGCTACCAGGTATACTAAAACAACCCCCCAAGTGAGTGATATTACATATTCATAAAGATTCATAAATGGAGGCCGACTAGCTGCAATAGTCCTGACAACCAGAGCCACTGTATGCAGGGCCAAGCCAGCAGACAATGATATAGTAGCCAGTTTCCCTATGTTAGTTTTTGAACTATAAAGAAACGCTATATAGCATACAGTGCTCAATACATAAACATATAAAACACACTGAAAAAGGCTTGCGCCCAATTCTATCGTCATGTGGACCATTCCTCCATTAAATACAATCTAAAAACATACCAAACGCGAGTCTGTCTGTTTTTAGATATCCAGTGTAAAGAGTGCACCTCCAAGTTGGTCAACCCGGAGGTGTCAGTCAAATCTATCAGTTATAGCCTTTTCATAGCTATTAAATATTACTGTTATTAAGCTCCTGGCTTGGCAAATAAGTGTCTGCCTTCATGCATATGGCAAGTAGCACATGTTGCATCTGCAGGAGCACCTGGAGCATGAGTAGCCATATCCTTAACCTTCACGGCGTGGCACTCAAGACACAACTCATTGATGGGTTTCCTCAACTGATCGGGATATTTTCCTATCTTGTTAGGATCTTTATTAGTCTCATCAGGGTTGAGGAGTTCGTTGTGTGGGTTATGGCAAGTGACACATTTGACATTTGATTTGTAGTGTTTGCTGGTAATGTAGTCAGAATACTGCTGATTGCGTCCAGCGGTTGTGGGTTTTCCATCAATAAAGAACTTTGCGAGGTCATCACCGGGACGGTAATTTACCGGGAAAGCATGTTTCGCTGTAGGATCCTTACCGACCGAGTGGCACTGACCGCACACCATTGCACTCTGTTCTGACTTCATTGCTTCCGGTTTGACAACACTGATGGTTTTAGGAGATCCAACATGCTCTCCACCTGGCCCATGGCAAGCTTCACAACCTACACCGTTTTGAATAGCCACTTTGGTCGTCGGGTTGTAACCAGTAGTATGGCATCCTATACACTGTGTTGCACCATCTACAACCTTAGCAGGTATCCAAGTCTTTGATTTTACATCCCATGAAGCAGGCAACACTTGATACTTGGCATCTAAATAAGCCTGCTCATGTCGACCAATTCCCAGCACAAATGCCACAGCCTCTTTTTTGAAAGCAGTATTAGTGGCAAAGTCACCAACAATTGCTCCTACATCGGTGGCTGCCTGCATTGCTTTTGCGTGTGGACTTTTCTGGAAGCCTTTTACGATGGCTGCATTTGGGGTTTTGTGACACATTATACAAAGCTTACTGCCCTTATACGCAGCAGAATGTACATCTGCCAAAACTACTGCTGTCATCAATCCAATTGTCGATATAGCAACTAAAAGAACGGATACATGTCTTTTCATACTTCACCCCTAAACAAAGATATACCCAAAAACATACTGACCGTTAATCCGCATTATTCGTGATTGAAATTGTTGAATAAGGCGTGTTAAGCGATCGCATCACGAATCTTCTTGAAATCCGAATCAAAAACTGAAGTGTCATCTCTTGTTGAAGCACCTGCTATTACAGCAAGACGGTTTCCAGTTGTTGAGATTCTGATTCTCATTGTTCTGTAGGGTACGTAAAAAGAGAGGAATATGCCTGTAAGTAGTAGGCCAAATCCCAGATAGACAACAGGCAATCCTGGATTACGAGAGACTTGTAGTCCAGTGTAATTTACAACCTTATCAAATGTTACAGTGTAATCTTTGAACTGAGCAGATTTCCCCACTTCCAACCAACCTAATTGTTGCCATGCATCAAGCTCTTTATATTCAGGGAGTCTGTCATTGACCATGATCTTGGCTGCTGGATTTATCGGTAAGTCGCTCTGACCTGTTTCAGATCCTTGGACATAATCAGGTACAAGATCATGAACAAAGACTGTCAACGATTTTCCACCTATGGAGACTTGCTTGAAAGACTCCCCAGAGACTGTGAATGTTTTTCCAAATGGACCGCTTCCCGTCTCTACATCAAAGTCTATATCTTTAGTTTGTCCACCAGAACCTGTGATCTTGACTCTAATTGAAGTCATACCATAATCGGACTGGAAGAACGAAACCCCTTTATATGTGAGTGGATGATTAACGTCTATGACCTTTTCCGCCACTTTTACATCACCCTCATAAACTTGAAGATCACTCTTGTATGCAGTAGGATTTCCCTTGTTATCATGGCCGATTTCGAATTTATCCAATCCTACTTTGAAGCCCAGATTCTTCTCGGTGTTAGTGGATTCAGTCGCATAAGTGCTTGTGAATCCGCCTTCATGTATGGCTGTATATCCTGTGAATCCAAGAGATTTACCGAAAATCGCACCTATGAAAATGACTAACAAACTAAGGTGTGTCAGATAAGGTCCCCAGAGGCTGATTCTGCCTTTTGCAGCCAACAAGACTACATCATCAGGACCATTATCTTTTATTACCTGGTAATGCCCTGAGTGCATTGCAGCAAATATCTTCTCTGTAACATCGGTAATAGTTCCGGAACAAGCGATAGTTTCAGAACGCTGCATCTTCTCAATACGGTCTGCACCGGCACGAACATTTGGCTGGAATGTCCGACGCCATGTGACGTTGAACCGATTCAAGCTACATACGGTAAGATTAATACCAACAAGAGCCAGAACCAACCTGTAGTGCCAGGCATCATAAACATTTGTCAGGCTTAAAAGTTTGATAATGGCATATTTACTAGCACCATAAACAGCAGTATATTCCTCTGGTGATGCATTTTGCCTTATGACAGTACCGAGGATTGAAATTAACGCGAGTATAAACAACAGGACAATGGCAGTCTTCATCTCGCTGAAGAAGCTCCAAAGTGCCTTTGTCAGGTTCGCTTGCTGCTGTTCATTTGGGGCACTTAGTGTGCCGTCATTCTTATCAAAGTTGTTTGCCAACCGTTCCTCCTACGAAATGTAGTATCAATTAAGGCTAATAATGCAAACTCTAAGTATTGTGCATATTTGCACAATGTCAGTATAAACTCACCCAATCGCTTTGTCAAGAAAAAATTACTGCATTGGATGTGTCTAGTCAGCCTATGCAAAACAGCACATTGCTTCTTTATATTGCCCTCAAATGGTTGATTGAAAACCCGCTGAGCATGACAAAATACTCATTCATCATTTGCTCCATGAAGTTCACCGCAGTAATATGAAAGAGCAAAGAGTTCAGCAACAATGTCAACACTGCGTACACATACATTCGGCGGAGTTGCGATAAGTGTTGAAGTCAAATTAAGTATACCTCTAATACCTGAAGCAATGAGTGCATCGGTGACAACCTGGGCCTCATCTGCTGCTGTAGCAATTACTGCTCCACCTGCTTCATATTCCCTTATCTTATCAGGCATGTCGTCAATCGACATGATTCTCTGACTACCGATCATCTTTGATGTCTTCGAAATGTCCGTATCGAATATTGCTACAATATGATAATTATGCTCTAAGAATCTGTTTACGATAGAGATATCTGCCAGAAGCCGATCTGCACCTATCCAGACAATTTTGCTTGGAGTATCCAAATGCAGGATCTCAGTCAAGCATTCACGCAGGCGGGATGTTTCATAGCCAACACTTGGACGTCCGAATTCTCCGAATTGACTGAGATCACGTCTGACTAACCACGACTTGACACCTATCTTGCGTGAGATATCCTCTGATGAAATCTGTTGAACACCATAAGTTTGAAATTCCTGAACTGCGAATAGGTACCAGGGAAGCCTCTCAATGGCTTTGTCCAGTTTTTTAGATACTAATGATGTATCTTGCTTTTCGGGTGCAAGTTTTGAAAAATGATCAGACATCCTGCGCGAGTAAGTTCGTTTCTTCTCAAAATTGGACCTGACAGGACAAACCATCGCCAAAGACCTGGTAAATGGACAGACTTGTTCGGTACAGTCGTTACATGTAGCAATGTTATGAGACAAAACGCATGAATAAATGGCGCACCGTGATTCTCCATGGGCGGCTAATAGTGCGTTGCCTTGTGAACACCCCCGGCATTTATGCTTTGTGCGATGGATACACGATACGCAATCAAATATACTGCAAGCCGACAAAGCAATTTCTGTGGATTCGGCCAAAATACCTACCTCAATCTGTATAAAAAAGTATTACATCTCTAATATCAAGTATCGTGTATAATGCGCGTTTAATTACTGATATAGAAAACAATAAATCGCTGTTAGTTTTTACCGAGTTTTTCTGCAATTGCTGCAGCCAACGCTTCAATAGTGTTTTCCGATGCAACTATATCCGGTACTATACCATACTCAGTTGATGTCTGAGCTGTTATCGGCCCAATGCATGCAATTTTAACCCCATCAGGACTCTTTTCGAAATCTCCTACAAGCTGCACGAAATTACGCACTGTAGATGAACTAGTGAATGTGATAATATCGATCTTGCCATTCTTTAGAAGTTCTTTGATATTTTCAGCGTCCGAATCTTCGATCCGTGTTTGATACGCTGTCACAGCATCGATGGCGGCGCCTTTTTCAATAAGCTTATCTACAATTACCTCACGAGATTCCTTGGCGCGGGGAAGCAGTATTCTCTTTCCTGAGAGATTTTCAGGGAACTCCTGAACCATTGCTTCTGCCATAAACACTGTGGGAGTGAAATCTACGCAAATCCCTAGAGATTCCAGAGTTTCTGAGGTTTTTGGACCAACTGCACCGATCTTTGGTCCTTTTAAGCTGCGTACATCACGACCGAGTTGCTTGAGCCGTTTCAAGGTTGATGTGACGGCATTCGCACTGGCAAACAGGATCCAATCATAATCCACAATACTATCAAGTGCCCGGTCAAGTTCGGTGAAATCATCTGGTGGAGCGATTTTTATAACCGGATATTCTATTGGATCTGCCCCATAATCACGCAGGATATCGGAGAGAGCACTGGTCTGTTCACGACTGCGTGTTACCAGAATTTTCATCCCTGATAGTGGGCGATTATCGAACCAGCGAAGTCTTTCACGCAGGTTCACTACGTCACCAACAACCGTAACCGCTGGAGATTTGAACCCGGTGCGCTTTACTTCATCTACAATGGTTGCAAGCGTGCCGGTGATTGTTTCCTGCTCTGCACGTGTTCCCCATCGGACCAGTGCAATCGGTGTTGACGGATCCCGACCATTGTCCATCAGGTTTGTGACAATATTAACCAGGTTTTCTACACCCATTAAGAAAACAAGGGTGTCGATTCCTGTTGATATTTTGTCCCATTTTATGCTGGAGACAGTTTTTCCTGGGTCTTCGTGTCCAGTGATTATGCCGAGTGTTGAACAGAGTCCCCTGTGGGTGACGGGTATTCCGGCGTATGCAGGGACTGCTACAGATGAGGATATGCCAGGGACGATTTCAAACTTAATACCATTGGCTACTAAAACCTCAGCCTCTTCTCCCCCGCGACCGAAGATAAACGGATCGCCACCCTTTAACCTTACTACGATTTTGTCTTCCAGGGCTTTGTCAACAAGAAGTTGATTGATTTCTTCCTGGCGCATAGTGTGGTCACTAGATATTTTGCCGACATAAATCATCTCGGCGTCACTTGGCACATACTTCAAGATAGATGGGTGAACAAGCCGATCATATACCACAACATCCGCTTTGCGAATACACTCCATACCTTTGATTGTCAGTAGTCCAGGGTCACCGGGGCCGGCGCCTACAAGGTATACTTTCTTCATATGTCTCCATATCCAAGTCTAGATAAAATATAGAAAAAGAATGTGCCGGGTGTTCATATCACCTGGCATTAAAACTCAATTATTCAGTAAGGCCAATCTCCTCATCTGTCAGGTAACATGCAGGATCCGGAGCCCATATGTCATCATATACAGCTTCTGCTCTTACACGGAAGTTAGCATTGCATATGTCCAGCCATTTACATTTGGCACATCGACCTTTCAAGAGTGGTTTGCGGTTCTTTAGCCCGGCCATTACAGGATCTGATGTATCCATCCAAATATCGCTGAACTTGCGCTCTCTCACGTTGCCAAATGAATAATGCCACCAGAACTGGTCCGGATGGACATTGCCTTCGTTGTCTACATCTGCGATACCTATTCCGGTACTGTTACCGCCATTCCACTTGAGAAGTTGCATAACATCCTCTGCCCTAGGGGAATTCTCTCTCAGCATTCTCATATAGAGATATGGACCATCGCAATGGTTATCTACTGTCAATATATCAACCTCAAGACCACGCTTGTTAAAGTCGGCTGTACGGTCGATGATTAGGTCAACGGCTTTTCTGGACTCCTCATGTGTAAGGTCGTCCTTACTCATTCCGCTCCCACGACCTGTGTATACAAGGTGGTAGAAACACGCCCGGTTGATTTTGTGCTCCTCAATGAAATCGAAGATCGCATCAAGATCCTGATAGTTGTGTTTGGTGAGTGTGAGGCGTAAGCCACACTTTTGCCCGACTGCTACGCAGTTGTCAAATCCCCGCATAGTAGCTTCAAACGCGCCGACTTTGCCCCGGAAGAAATCGTTACGTTCTCCAATGCCATCCAGGCTTATGCCTACATATCCGAAATCGGTGTCCTTGATCCGCTGTGCGATTTCTTCAGTGATCAATGTACCATTTGTGGATATAACAGGACGGATACCCAGACTCTTTGCAAGCGCAGCATGCTCAAACATATCCTTTCTGATAATAGGTTCCCCTCCGGAAAACAATAATACCGGAGCACCAAACTCACCTAGATCTCGTATCATTGTTTGAGCTTCATCAAAAGTAAGTTCATTAGGATATGATACATTATCTGAATCAGCATAACAGTGGATGCACTTTAAATTGCACCGCCTTGTGGAATTCCAGACAACAATTGGTTTCTTATCGGAAGAATATTGCAGTAGGTTGGCAGGCAGGTCTTTGCTCTGTCGACCATATCTCAAAGTGTCGCCCGTTGTGGCTGTCCCGCAGTATAGTTTGGTGATTCCTATCACTTGTTAACTCCTATTTAAACTCTCTTCATTCGATGAAAAATAGACAGGACTGCTCTTCTTGAACTCAGCAGTCGTATCAAGCATCGAATAATCACATATTCCAGTCTGATCAGCAATGCTCTGCGCTATTGCACGGCAGTCATCTTTGCACTTGCCATGGATCATAGTGTATAGATTATACGGAAATCCACCGAATCTGGGCCGTTTGTAGCAATGGCTAACATTCTTAAACGACACTGCCACCTCTGCAAATCTTTCAACTTGATCGTCTGATACATCCCACACTACCATCGTATTCGCATCATATCCAGCACGGTGGTGTCTTAAGATCGCACCAAAACGGCGTATAGTCCCATCGGTTTTCCATTGTTGCAACTGCTCTAATAGCTGATCCGTAGATATCCCAACTTGCTGCGCAATCTCTTGATACGGTTCAAGCGACAATGGCAGGCCATTTTTCAGTGCTTTGATAATCTTAATCTGTGTATCAGTCATCAGAACTCGAAGTCTACCTTTATCTTAAACATCAGCTCAGCAGGAAGCTTATGAATATCCGTGATCTCGGTTTTCTGTTTGATACTATTGATTACAGCCTCAATCTGCTCGGTTCCCTGGCATACCAGAGTGAACCAAAGATTATACTCGAAATCGCGCCCATAATTATGGGTTACTTCCGGGAACGAAGTGACTATAGCTGCGACTTCATTTAATCTATCCGCAGGGACTTTAGCTGCAACCAGAATACTCACATGACCCAGGCGACGTGTATCAAATGAAGCCCCGATTCTGCGGACAATTCCGGCTTCTGAAAGCAAATTGATTCGGTGAAAGACTTCATCTCCAGTAATACCGAGACGTTCCCCCAGAACATCATAAGGACTTTGGCAGATAGGGAAGTCAGCCTGGACAATATTTAGAAGCTCTCTATCGATATCATCCAATTACTTGATGCCCTTCACAGTCCTTTTTGCCTGATCCTGGTTCATAGATACAGTAGGGTTCAGGTGCTAGATAGTTACCTGTATAGGCAAAAGCACGTGCGCGGCATCCCATACAGACTCTTCGATACTCGCAGTGGCCGCACTTGCCTTCAAGGTTGTCTTCATTTCGGAGAACCCTGAAAACCTCAGCATCATCCCAAATAGATTTAAAGTTTGTCTTTCGAATATTTCCTGCAGAGACTGTCAGATAACCGCACGGATAAACCTCACCTTTGTGAGACACAAAACAGACGGCTGAACCGGCAAGGCACCCTTTTGTTACAGCATCGTGCCCGTGGGCGTTTGTCTGGATTTTTGATCCATCTTCTTTTGCTCTCTGTCGCATAATCCGATAATAATGCGGTGCACAGGTCGCTTTCAGGTTGATCGGAGAATCCTTAGAACGGTCATAGAACCAGTTGAGTACCCGCTCATATTCCTGCGGATCAATCATCTCGTCATCCGCGATCTCTTTGCCACAACCGGTTGGTACGAGCAAGAACAAGTGCAACGCAACCGCTCCTGCGTTGACAGCCATATTCAGAATCTCAGGGATTTCGTCAATGTTATGCTTAGAGACCGTGGTGTTGATCTGGTAAGGAAGTCCCGCAGCTTTCAGGCATTCGATTCCATTCCAGGCTGCTTGAAAAGCTCCATCAATACGTCGAAATGAATCGTGGGTTTGAGCTGATGCTCCGTCGATACTAATAGCTACCCGCTGAATGCCAACATTTACAAGGTCTTTAGCGATCTGTGGTGTGAGAAGTGTACCATTCGTAGCCAACAGCATCCGCAGTCCCTTTGATGTGCCGTAACTGGCGATATCAAAGATATCGGGCCGAACAAGCGGTTCACCGCCACTCAAAACAACTGCAGGGGATGCAAATGACGAGATCTCATCGAGAAATGATCTACATTCCTGTGTTGTCATGTCCTCGGGGGAACGCTGGTCGACTGGACAAGCTCGACAGTGCATACATTTGAGGTTACAAGCCGTAGTCAGTTCCCAGAAAATGAGTCTGGGTATAAACTGCTGGCCGGGAGATGATTCGTTTGTATTATGCATAAATTCTCTTCACTATCTGAATCATTACGTCCATTACAATAATAGCGTGATCATTCCTGGATGTCTATGATGATATCATATTGGCGGAGCGTCAAGATAGCAACTCCGCCAATATTGTTTAGAAATACTAACTTTAAGAGTTAGTAGCTTCTGGCCCAAGCCAGGCGATAAACCTGGAAAGTGCCATTTTTGTCTGAGTCGATTTCATCAGACCATTTGCCAATTGAGAAATCGAAGTTCAAGCAATCCTTTTGATTGAGTCCATAGTTGGCCCCAAATGACCATCTGTCCTGCTTGACCTTGAATGGAGTCCAGACTGGTCCGAGTCCAGCAAATTTGGTTGTGTCAACCAGGCTTGCTCCATCGGATTTGGAGTGGAAGAATCCACCATTTAATTTGAGTCGTGGGCTGAACACATAATTCGCACCGGCCGACCACTGAGTGTCGTTGGATCTAAAAGCTGCCGTCTGTACAGGCAGGTGTGGCAGATAAGCTGTTTCATAACCCAGTATCCACGTGGTATTCGTCCCGTTTTGGAGAAGACCATAATTTAAGTCAAGAGTCAGCTTTTCATTTATTCCAAACCATGTGCCAATACTAGTGGTCTTAAAGTTACTGTTGAGACCTTGCCCAGTCAGTAGTTCCCTTCCCAGAGTATAAGCTTCAAGAGCAGCTTCATATGCATTCATTTCTTCTTCTGTTGCTTCTGAACCAGGATTAACTGGAAGAACTGGAATTGTTGTCACACGGACATCAGAGTTCTTTTCATCAATCTGGCTCATATTACAGTAGAAAGCCATATTGTCGCGAAGCATGTAAGTTGCATCGAGAACAGCTTTCTTGCGCTCATTGGGTGTCCCTACGAACTCTCCCTTACCGCCTTTTGCATTCTCATAGTTACCAGAGATGTTCAGCTGGCTGAATGGGTGATAGCGCAGAGAAACTCTCTCAATATCCCATGTGGTGGAACTGTTATTGACGTCTTCTCCAGAGAATGGAATATCGAGTTCATCGTCAGCGCCTGCGAGCGTGCTATTGTGTCGTTCGTCTTTCTTGTTTTCATATCCTACACGGAGATAGACCTTGCGAACACCAGTATAAACACCCTCGATTTCTGCCGACTTAGTACGTGTCGACAACTGCAGGTTGCTTGGGGTTTGCGAGGTGGTGGTGAAAACAGGCGGTACACGGTTATCTACTTTAATATCCCTGTATCGTCCTGTGAAAGACAGTGAATCAGCAGCTCTGTATACCAGAGCCATATTAGCTGAAGTAGTCTTGAATGTTTTGCTTAGAGAGTTTCCAACACCAGCAAAACCTGCAGGTATACCATTTGTGCTGTTTGTTCGTTGTCTGCTGGTGTAAACACCAGTGAACTGAAGATTGTCAGTTACATTACTTCTTGCTTTGACTACCCGATTCTGTGTCTCATTGCTAAATACGGTTTGATTATTTAGCGGTGCGACATCAAGCCGACTGCCTTTAATAGGCTTCTGAACATCATCTTCGAATTTGATGTTGGTATATCGGAAGTTGACTACTGAGTTATTACCGACTGCAACATCAGCGCCAATTGTGCCTTCATTTGTCTGTCGGTTTATCGGCATAGCTACTCCGCCGCGCTGAGAGCTATTAATAACTCCAGCTTTGGCTGCCCGGGCTCTGAATAGAAGTTGCTTCTGCCCTGTTTCAGACTCATTCCACCAATTGGCGACTATTCCAACACGCTGATTGGAATCTGCATTGACATACATGTTCAGATCACTAACCCGGCGGTTTAAGTAGTACTGATCATCAGGACTCAGGTCCTTAAATGTATCCCAGGATGTTCCAACTCCTGCTGCCGGTACGGGAGGTGACAAGGCGCTCAACATACGAGCAACCCAAGGATTCGCAGCAGGGGTCTGGACTAAACGGTGAACCATTGCACTGGTTCCACCAGTGAACTTGATGGCTCTGTTACTCAACAGAAAATCGACCGTCTCGTCTCCACCGACTAGAATGTCGCTGGCGTTGAGTCTGTATTGAGCCTCTCCGTCGTATCCATATACACTGTAAAACTCAATGCCGAAACCTGGAAATGTTCGACTGTCATACTGTCTTACTCGTTCTTGATTACCACTTTCCTGTGGATTGTATACCCCTAACTGATATGACTTCTGATAATCATAACCAGTTACAAGGTCCCCTTCGGTAAATGCTGCTGAAGAGGAGAGCAACACAAATGCTGTTCCAAGTATTATGGAGCAGCTTATCAATTTCTTTCTCATAGCATAACTTCCTCCTGTTCCTCTAGTCTTCATCAGTAAGCCAGTGCAGCGTGCTTATCGGATCCGTGTATCTGAGAATGACAGTCCGTACACTCTGTGTAACGTTCTGGGATCAGTTCCGGTTTTCCAAGAAGACCACTGCGGCTGTGAGGACCCGCATGACACTTCAGACAAAGAAACGGCTGGCTTTGTGTCAGAAGCTTGTTCTGAACAGCACCATGAGGAGAGTGACAGTTAGTGCAATCTTCTGCAACTGGTGGATGCTCGAAGGTGAATGGTCCGGATTTCTCCGCGTGGCACTTGAAACATGTTTCATTTACTGATTCTGCCTTGAGCATGCCCTTAGCACCACCGTGCGGGTTGTGACAATCGCTGCAGTTCATCTTACCTTCAGCAATCGGGTGATGTGATGGCATTTTGGACTGCACTTGTTGAGCTTTGTGACATGTGTAGCAGACATAAGGTTCAGCAACACGCTTATAAGCGGTTTCTGTTCCTTTGACTTTCTCGCGAAGAGTATCAGCCTGTTTTTTGAGATCTGCTAATTTAGTCTCTGCTTCGGTTCTGTCGTCGCTACCTACTTCAGCGTCATTAACCGCAAGCTCAGCTTGTTTAATAGCGGCTGCCAGGCCCTGGAGGGAGTTTGTACCGTTTTCTATGTCTTTGGACATCATTGCGGTTTCCGGACTATGTGGGTCGTGGCAATTGAGGCAGGAGACTTTGACCCTTGCATGAGTGCTGCTAGCCCAGAGTGTTACATGCTCCTGCTTATGGCACTTCATGCACATATCTGCAATCTGTTTAGGTTTTTGAGATTTTGGATTGGAGATTTTTGTCTTGTCTCCACCACCAGCAATATGCTGTTCTCCGGGACCATGACAAGATTCACAACCATTTTTGACGGCATCCTTGTTGGTCAAGGTCCGTCTGTGACTAGTTAGTGCCCATTTTTTACTTACATCTGCATGGCATGCAGCACAAGCTTCTGAACCCATAAATTTGTTTGAGTCTTCTGCCTGGGCTTGTGGACGCGACTGCCATGTTAGCAGGGCTAGTAGAAGCGCGCACGCGACTACTACGCAAACATTTGCAACTTTCATATTCTTCATCCTCCACCAAACACCAAATGAACGGATACTTGCCATTATCAAGGTAGTAATTCCGCTCCTCCTTGCTGTCAGTAAACAGACTGGTTGACACATCCAGACGGCATAAAGCTAGCAAGCACATCTTGTTAAGATAATGATATTGTGCAATGTTTCACTATATAAGTCAAGAGATTTTTTTATCGATATATGGTTTTGGTAAAAATATCCTCATTGTGGGCTGGAACACACCAAAATCTCATCGTTTTTGCATTACTATTTGCTGTTAGCATTGTTGCAATCTAAATTAATTGCAACAATGCTATTCTATTCAGTGAATGCGTAAGTATAGGGATGAGCACATACGTCACAACATACCCGTGTGCATAGGTACTGAAACACCTAATGAAAACAATTTGAGATTTGACTAGAAACCTATGTGTGAGATGAATTATTCTCAATAGAAATATAACTCAATTCTATAAATCATAAGGTGTTCTATAAGCAGGATTGATTGTGCTGTTTGTTGTATGTATCCTAAATACAAATACGGTGTGTTGAGATACTGGAGACTGGAAGCAAGCAATATGTGGGAAAATATCATTCTGTCAGTTTTCGTCGCTTTAGGATTGATGGTTATTGCTGATCGCAGTGATGCATCACATGACACCTTGAAATTAGGTGCATTTCCTCAAATGATATCTACCAGTTGGACTTCTGAGAACGGCCTCCCCAGTGGTGAGAATCTATCGTTAAGAGTTCAGACTGGCCGAGTTTGTGCTATATCCGCTAACCAGGTTCGTCAGCTTGAGGGTGATCATTGGAACACAGTTGATATTGACCTGTCGTCACTTCAGCAACCCATGGACAATTCTGCTCTCAATATACCGAATGGTATTAATGTACGCGAAGTAGTCAAAGATACCAGTGGATGTTTATGGCTGGCAACTGACCGTGGAATACGTGCACAAAGAGGTGACACCTGGGCGTATGTCCTGGATCGCAATGATGGAATGCCTTATGATCATGTCAACTGCCTTGCATTCGCCCCTAACGGAGACATCTGGGGTGGAACTCCGGAGGGTGCCTGGAGGTTTCGTGGAGGTGAATGGCGCTATTTCTGGGGGAAGCGCTGGATACCTGGTAACAATGTAAGTGATATTCTGATTACTAATGATGGTTCCGTTTGGCTGGCAACTGACAATGGCATTGCTTCGATCAGTGAAAGGTCAATGGCTATGGACCAGAAAGCTGCAATCTATGAGGATATCATTGCAAAGCGTCATGACAGGCACGGTTTCGTTACCTCCAGCACTCTGAAAGTGACTGGTAAACCTGACAAGGGTGTAATGCTGAGTTCTGATGACAATGATGGCTTATGGACAGGTATGTATGTTGCTGCTGAAGCTTTCAGATATGCAGCTACAAAATCCTCAGAAGCAAAGAAAAAATCTCGCAGGGGTATGAATGCCATATTAGACCTGGTGAGGTTGAGTGGTTACCCGGGTTTCCCTGCCAGATCAATCATTCTTAGTGGTGAAAATCCACTGGGCTGTGATTTAAATGAGACAGTGCGCATAAAGGGAGAGACTGACAAGATATGGTATAAATCACCCACTCACCCGGATGTGTTGTGTAAAGGCGACACTTCCTCTGATGAACTAAACGGTCATTACTTCGCCTGGTATGTCTATTTCGATTTAGTAGCCACGAAAGCCGAAAAATCGGAGATTCGTAAGGTAGTCTCTGCAGTAACAGATAACCTGCTCAGAAACAACTACACTCTTGTAGGTCATACCGGTCGTAAGACTAGATGGGGTGTGTTCGATCCGAAATCCCTCAATGATGACCCTACTTGGCGTGAAGAGAAAGCATTGAATTCAATTTCGATGCTCTGCTTCTTGAAAGTCGCGTATCATATATGCGGCAATGAATCCTACAAGTCTGCCTACGAGGATCTTATAAACAATCATCATTACTTGCTCAATGCTTTCGAATACCCGATCAAAGTTCCGTGGTATGAGATCAACCATTCCGATCATGAACTTGCATTCCTGGGTTATTATCCGCTAATGATGCTGGAAAAAGACCCGGCCAGGCATGCGATTCTAGTCCATGCATTTTCGAGACTCTGGCAATCAATAAGACCCGAACGCTCCAGCCTGTATAACTTCATATATGGTGCCACTACAGATCAACCGTGTGATGTAGAATACGCTGCGGCGAACCTTAAAGACTGGCCGCTTGATCTGGTAAGATATGACACCAAGAACAGCCAGCGTCACGACGTGAACTTAAAGTTCCCGGACTTGATCCAGATCCGGGAATTGGACAGGGTACTTCCGGTCAGTGAACGTCAGCCCTGGCGATGGAACGGCAATCCGTGGACCCCTGACGGCGGTGAAGGCGGCAAGGTTGAAGAAGATGGCACAGCCTGGCTCCTGCCTTACTGGATGGGACGGTATCACAAATTTATATCGGATTAATGATTTACCGATTCCTGGATTGGACTTCTATTATTAAAGTGTTGTTAGAATGGAAGACCGTTTTACCAAGTTGGAAGAGTACAGACATTGAGATATCGGGATAGCGTTTGATCTCAAGATTACCTATAACCAGATAACTTATATCGTATTTACGCAATAAAGCAAAGGCTTCCGAAGAGTTTTTTGCTTCATATATAGCTTTGACATCCTTGCGGCGCAGATTCACTGATTTTTTATCTCCGCGCCACAGCCACTCATGCACATACCAACCCAGGATTGTCTGATGTCCGCTCATCATTGATATACGGGCATAGTCTGTGTAGCTGTCTCCCTCAGCCTCCAGAACTTTTGCATTGCCCGGAGTATTGTCCATTATCCAGTTTGCTGCTTTGTAATCGCCAGGGTGTTCTTTAGCCATATAAGCCAACCCATCCAGTCCCCAGTATCGTGGGACATAAGGCAGCTTGCATCCCTGGATCATTGCAAGCCATGTAAAAGTCATTGGGAGATACAACAGCATAGTAAGGATTACTGTAGTGATCATTCTGCGAGGTGAATCAGTCAGCCGTCTGGCAATTATCACCGCAAAGTATCCGACCAGCACCGTTAATAGAATGAAAGCTTCATATGAGAGCTTAAACACAGTGTTTGCACGTCTGAATGAATACCCGTAGATGTCCTTTACATAAATGAATTCAGGAATAGCAATGAAAACCAATGCACACAGGACAAAGGCAATTGCTGTGTAGTCTGAAGCATTTAGCTTCAACGAGGATTTTCGCTTCTTGATGAGTAGTGCAATGAAAAACCAGCCTGCCACTAACATCTGATATCCCCATAGAATCAGCATCTGCCAGAAAGGCGTGTGGACATTCGATAGACGGATTCCCTGGCTGAAGTTTTTAAAGTGCATCTGGAAGGGGAGAGTCAATAGAGCAGTGGCAATAACAAGAGCAAATCCTGTCAAGGCAAATGCCAATACTCCAAACCTAAACTTACCGGATCCCCGCCATCTTGCAAACCCAAATACTGTGCAGATAATTAGCATTCCGGTAGGAAGAGTCCAGGCGTTAGTCAATGCTGTTACAGCGAGCAGAAGCGCTAACCATGGAAACAATGTGATATACGGAAGATACCACTTCGCGCTGCTTGTCTTTTCCTGCAGTGCTGAATGTATACATACCACGCATAACGCAAGTATGCTTAATACAATGGGAATACTCATTACATGAGCGTGCAGGTCGGCTACTACGAATGAGTATGATGGAAATTCAGTGATCGGTTTATCTGTTGTAGGTGGAAAGAAGCCGATAAACCTGGTCGCATTTGCATAGGTCGATGAGAGATCTCCGTGGTATATTCCCACTATCTTCAATATCGGGAGCAAAAAACCATAAGTTGCAGTATACAAATTGCCCCCAAGTGTAAATAGCACAGCAGATATAAAACCGGCAGCGTGGTACTCGTTTCTTGTACAGTCCTTGCGTAGAAACACCAGGTTGGCTGCAAGAGAATGGACCAAAGAAAATGAGAATGCAAAGATGGTTGCTACAGAAATATTAAACGCCACGGCTGATTTTATGCCGGAGAGTATAGTAAGCCATGCATAAGTAAAGTGCCCGAAATAGTAGTAGTTGATAGTTGACCCCGAATACCATGGGTCTGTAGGAGGCATATAAGCAGAGTTGAGTATGGATGTCATAAACCCGTAGTCCATAAACTTTTCAAGTCCATATATCTGCGGGTTCAGGCTGCGTATAAATCCCCAAAACAGAAGTGCACCCAGAAAAACACCCTCTTCAAGAAGCATTATTCGCAGGTGTTGCCTGATTGTCGCCTTGAAGTCTTGACCACGTGCTGCGATTAGCCCTGCAATACCGATCATTATGACAACAAATATGCAGGTTCTTTGAGAGAATTGTGCGATTTTCAAAGATGCTAAGAGCCAGGTGATGTAGACAGCCGACATCATCCCCAACACTTTAGAAAAGGTGTATCCTTTGTCAAAATAGCTTCTGAACAGTCGGAAGCATATCGGCAGAAATAGTAGACCAATCCCAAACAGCACTGCCCACCACTGCAAAACCTGGCCTAGACTGCCACCCGATATATAAAAACTAATAGCTTCCCAAAAACTCATTTATCACCATTACGAATATAGTCATTACAAGCTTTTCCCACTTTACCGCCCAGTTCCATGGCATAGTTTGTTCCACGGTCCCAGGGATAGATATGTGCCATCGACGCAAAGAATAGGCCATTGCAGCCGGGAATCGCCAGTGGGGGAATATCCGCTGATGCATTCAAGCCTCTGACCGGCTGAGCGTATTCATATTTGAAAATCCGCTGGTGTTTGATGTTGTCTTCAGTAATCTCCGGGTTAATACGCTGGATGCACTCCGTTGCTTTGGCATGTAGTAACGAGTCATCCCAGTCCCATTCCGGTGAATCTGACCTCAAATATTCACCCAGATAGACAATGTTTTCACCGCTATATTCGTCAGATGAAACGAAATTGGTATGTTCTACAACGACTGTGAAAGGTGAATCTACTCTGGGTCGCAGGCTGTACCAATAAGCTCTGGATTTTCCGAGTGGACGGTTCAGGCTTAGAATAGTTGTCCGCGCTCCCAGATACGGTTGTTCGCATACTAGCTTGCAGAATGCCGGGTTTACATCTGATGCAACAGTGCGCAGAGCCTGTGGTGATGCAGCGACAATAATGCAGTCAAATACCTGCCACTCTCCGTTGATCCGTACTCGCCACAGACCGTTGTCTGCAGATTCGACAAGAGCATCAGCTACGCTTTTGCGTACGGTTGCGCCGTTCTGAATAAGATGTGCTTCGGCCCTATCTGCTAACTTCTGAAATCCACCTTTGAATGTCCCGAGCTCTGGTGAACGTGCATGCAGCCTTGCCCACAGGAATGCCATACTGATTTTCGGCTCCCAGTCTGCTCCAAATTTGCTTATTAACTGAGGTTTCCAGAGAGCTTCATATGTAGCAGATCCCATCCAGCGTCTGCACCATTCTTCTGCGGTGACATTTTCAAAGTGCTTCCACTGCTCAACCTTTCTCAAATACAGTAGAACAAAGCCTAGTCTGAGCCGGTCGATTGGGCTGATATCGGAGTATTTCAACAGCGAGGTGGGGGAGTCCATCCTGACAAAACCGGATGCTCTTGTCTCAACTAACGTCAGGGGACGTTTGAGGATAAGGCCATCCGTAGCATTCCACTTAGCGGCATATTCTTGAAATGCAAGGTCAGTTGAAAACCAGTGATGGTATGTATATTCGACCGAAGACGTCCAGCCCGGTTCCTGGAATCCACCAGCCATGCCCCCAAGCTTATCATTCTGCTCCACAATGTGCACACTGGCTCCGGATGCAAGCAGATCAGTCGCTGCAGCCAGTCCTGTGAAACCAGCTCCAATTATACAAACTCTCTTATCTTTGCACACGGTAAAGGTATCCTCCCGGTTTGTCTACTACAAGACTGGCAATTCCTTCAAAGTCATAGGGTTGTCTAGTCAATATGAATGAGATATCATTGCTCTTCAGAAATCTCAGTCTATTTGTGTATGTCGTTGGAGTAAAGAAATCCTTGACCTGCTGCACTCTGCGCAGACTCAGGAACTTGCTGTGAGCAGGCAAATACTGATCAGCCCATGTTCCACTAAGAGTGTTAAGCCCGCTGTTGCCGGTTGACCATTGTGAATAGTAGAAAACCTGAACCGGTACTAGTTCATTTATCTCGGAATTCTTGTAATCTTCTACCAATACAATTTCATTGGCCGAGGTTTTCTTCAAATATGCAGCAGCATCAGATTCAGCTACGGGGATATTACCAAGATATGTGAATGGACGGACTATTGTGGTAATCGCTGTCAGCATTAAATAAGCAGTTCCGACAATCACCAGATATCGTCTTTTCTCGGCTAATTGCTGCAGGTATGGCAGAAGTGTAATCATACCCATAGCGCCAAAAACAGCCCATGCTACCCTGACCATCTTCCCAGATTTGTGATAGAAGTTGAAAAGATTGATCTCTTTGCCGGTTTGTATCGCTGCATTTTGGAGCCATTCAGGTGCAGCACCAATCTGTTGGAACGAAATAAACACGGTAGTAAGTGCGAAGACTGTGCAGAAAACTAACAGGAAAATGATTAGTGGTTGTATGGATTCAATAGTTCGTTTTCGCGCCAGGTGAACTAAATAGTATATCCCGAAAAGAATCGATGGACTATATGCTAGTACAATCGCTGCTGCATTGTGGATAGGTGAGAGCGCGATTATGCAAGCAAATGAGATCAACATAGCAATCGCCCATATCTGTGTAGCTTTTCCGGAGATATTTTGTTTCGTCAATGTGTTTCGTCTGATGGTGGATATACATCCTGGTAGTGCAAAGATACCAATCATAATAATTGCTTGCCTGGGTGCAATAATCCCGCATATTCCCATCCAGATGCTGCTGCTGGCAATCAGAATGCATAAAGCATTTAATCCACGCTTAAATCCATACAATAAAAGACAAGTGAGCAGATATGCTGCATATGCCGGAATAGCAAAGAACGGATTGATTCCTGCCAAAGCTGACAGAACCAACGCACCCGTGCCGACTCGTCCTGCAGCCATCGCAACGATAGAGACCAATACGATAATAATAGCGTAGGTGTTTTGAGGGATGTATAGAAAATCCTCAGTCAATATCTGATCGCTGTATGGTTGCAACACACCGATCGTGAAATCCGGGTCTACTATATTTTTTGCAGAAGCCGGGAGAGTGTAATGAAATCCAACGAGTCCAGCTGCTTTTTGGAGTAAAACAGGATGTGCGAATATTTCAAATGAAGTAAATATTAATGCCAGCAGGATGGCAATATAGGCAGCCTTACGGTTGTTAAGCAATTGTCGAAGCAGACACCACAATCCAAGAGGAAAGCACAGAGCAGTCCACGTTTGTCCACATTTCCACACGCTAAACAGATCACTGCATATATACTTGAACTCAGCAGCATAAGGGATCATCCACAACCAGTAATATCGAAGATGAGCACCGGCAAAGAACGGGTTTTTTGGAGGAACATTATTTGACAGTGAATATATCACCCCAAACCTTTGAACAGCATCCCCATAGAACTCCCGTAGTATGGACGTGCTTGAAAAACATGAAAATGGAACTGCGACTGATACAATTGTAAATACACCAGCTACGATATATAGTGAGATTGGAATTCCATCTGATACATCAAGTGATTTCTCTGGGCATTTTCTTCGTAGCACTAGTCCAACAGTTCCAAAAAGTGCAATAAAAATCCCTATCGTAACCCCGATTGAACCACATATAAATGCGATTAATGCCAGCACAGGAACAAGACACCAACCCAGTAGATAATTGAGGACAGCTTTGTCGAAAAGTGATGAGTAGGCAGGTAGTCCAACCAATCGGCGGACAATTTCACCGCATATTGCCAAAGAGCCAAAATGAACCAGTGAGAGTAATATGGCGGCTCCAAACGGCAGGTGCTCCAGGAAAATGCAGATAATAAACGCTGCAACCAGGATGAGTGGTTTTACTGCTTCAAGCTTCACGGTCTGCACTGACCTGAGAGTTTCTTCGCTTTAGAATGTGATTGGTCATATCCATCATTGCTCTTAACACAACTCTGGGATTTGCTCCGGTCTGCATACCATTTTGCCTGGGATAATGATTTACAGGGACTTCATAGAAAGTCATGCCTGAACGCACCGCTGCGTTGATCAGTTCGGCAAAATAGAATGCACTGTCGGAACTCGCGTTCAAGGATCGCAGAGAATCGGTCTTTATCAATTTGAAAGCGCAGTCTATGTCTCTGATTGGAATACGAAGGAGAACTCGCAGGCTTAGGTTGTATAACCAGGCGTTGAGCTTTCGATTGAAAGGATCAGCTCTTTGAGCCCGGTAACCAACAACAAAGTCGTATTTATCCGCATATGGTAATAGGTGTTTGATGTCATTCGGGTCGAACTGAGCATCTGCATCAGTGTAAAAGATATGATTGAAACGCGCTGCAGCGAAACCGTCACGCACGGTCTGCGCTATCCCCAGATTCTTCTCATGCTTTATGAGCACTACCTCGGGATTATTCCTTTGAACAGAAGTAACTTCCTCTGATGTCCCGTCAATACTGCCATCATCCACCACAATTATCTCAAATGCAGTCGATAATGACTTTGATGTTTCAAGACAAGCCTTTAGAACGCCTGGTATATTATCCGCCTCATTATAAGCCGGTATTACAAAAGAGATTCCCTTGTCCATACTTGCTTATTTGGCCTTTCTTATATCACGGTCGATCAGATAGATATTCATGCCTGGTCCGGGACGCATTATATTTGAAAGGTTGTCTACCGGTAGGTAAAATGCATCCCAAGGATCAAAGTCATGCTTTGCTGACTCTTTGTGCAGTGTTATTATATTTGTTCTTCTAGTTATCCTGCCTGGATACCTGCTAAGCATTGATTGTATCTGGTCCGTTTTCAATGCTGACGGTGTGTATGGGTAGGTCGGAATGACCAGACAGATTTTATCTCCTGGAACACTATATGGGACAGCAATCCGATACAGCTCATACCCGGAACCTTTTCGATCTATATTACTGCGAAGTTGCGTATAGTAGGGCTGAGCTACAATTGGAACGGCTGATTCTCCATATAACCGCCGGACGAAATCGATTCTCCTGTTTATCGATGCTTCAGTCTCAGGGACCTGGGGTTCACATTCCGGCCAACCGGCTATTGCTATAGGTATATCACGGCTGACGTTTCTTGATATCCATTCACCCGCTAACGTCCGGCTGTCTGTTCGACTGAGGAGGATATCTGTCCACACGCAGGACATCAACGTTGGCGCCAAAGCAATAACTGCCAGACCAGCATATGCGTACTTATGCATCTCTTTACCGAATTTGGCTGCAATGACCTCCATTGCTAGTGCTACCATAATCGACGCGTAAGGTAATGCTGGTAAAACATATCTATAGGGCATATTGTGTTTAGTGGAAATGATAGGCAGAATAGCGAAGATGAATGCTACAACAACGAGCCACTTATAGCGATTATTAGCTATATCTTTGCTCTTGTAAAACAAAGAAATTAATAGAAGTGGAATACATATAAGCCCTGCCGGCCCGTATTTGAGTGGGATCAGAGCTTGCGTAATAATAACTGTCAAAGGCAGGCTGGTCTGTTTGTTATAATAAAGAGTCCCCACAGTTACTCCCATTGATGAAAGGAAACTCTTCGATTCCGGGATAATATATGGGTTGAATAGCAGAAATACCAGTATTGGCACTATAGCTGCAATGGCCAGGTGTTTTGATTTAGTTAATGCTCCACGCACATTAATGTTGAACAGGATAACAAGAAAGAGGACAGGATATATGGTAGCTGCGGAGTATTTGGCTGCCAGTGCAAGACCAAAAATTGCAGAGGCAATGGCAAGTTGCTTTATTTTTCCGGTCTCCAAATACCCGGCAAGCATATATATGCAACCTGTTCCGCAGAGAGTTAGCAGGCAGTCAGTTACGCCAAAATGAGCGTCACGGCAAGCTAAAGGCGAAACAGCCAGCAGTGCCGCTGCAATTATTGCTCCTGTCTCACCAGTTATCTTACGAGCCAGTTTATAGACAAGTATTACAGTGATAGTAGAGAAAATGGCAGAAAGACAACGGGAGATCAAAACGTATCCGGACATATCAACCCCGAAATCTGCTGCAATACAATTCGCGGATGTGATTCCCAGGTTATGTAGAATCACAAATCGTATCTGATAGAAAAGTGCGCTTATCTCCAGCATAAGTGCAGGATATGCGAAATAGTGTGGATTACCAAAACTCTCCAACATTCTTATTGCAGGCACGGATATCAAAGTTTCATCAGGTCTTATGTAGAAATTGGTGACAAGAGGCATACCAAACCCGATACCCCACAACCGTAAGCATAGAGCGCTTAGTGTTATAGCTGCCATAGGAATATTGGTGACTCTGACTTTCACTATAATCTATCTCTTTCAACAATAAAGAATAAATAAGGTCCATGTTCGCCGTGTGTAGCTTCATAAAATGGACGAAGCCAGTTTGCATACAATTTATTAATGATTCTCGGAGTCAGGGCAGTCCAACGACCGGTTAGTTTTTTACTTAACAGACAGTGGATGCTTATATAATGAGCGAAATCAAAAACTCTGTGTGCCTTTGCATTTAAATAATATGAATAGGAGATAACATTGAAACCGTGCGTATTCATCCGTTCGATCCAGGTTTCCGGGCTGTCTGTATGGTAGTGTTTGGATATTCTATTGAAAAAAACTGCATATTTTTTTGATGCTGAGCTCATATGTATAATGCGCAATATCGTAGAACCCAGGAGCAACTCTCCGAATAAATGGCTGGGCACACTGAATATGAATCTACCGCCTGGCTGAAGTACTCGGTAAACCTCATTTAACGCAGCATCAATGTCAGGTATATGCTCCAATACGCAATTAGAGATAACCGTTGCAAACTCAGCATCCGCAAATGGGAGCCTAGTTGCATCACCTTCAATCAATCTCTGATGCAGGTTACGCGCCTTTGCTTCGATAATTGACTGAGGGTCAGGATCTATACCAGCACATAAAGGCTGATTGAATGTGACAGCAGCAAACTGTCCATCACCACAGCCAAGGTCCAGGGCAGGGGAGTCAAAATCACCCACCTGCGCATAAAACTGCGACTCCACACTTCTAACCAGCGCACGGAAAGGTGGGACTTCCTGTAAATGCTCCCATAGGTAATCCTTGTCTGTCACGTTCATTGTTGAGGAGACACAGTCTTGCACTCAGTTACTCCTCACATTGTTTGTTAAACGGTTGATCAGGTCATCATACAGACCTACAGTTTTTTTCAGGGAGTATATGTTGCTGATCTCCTCGGCTGGACGAATATAATCTTCTCTATTTTGAAGCACGCTGACAATGGCATCTGCAAGTTCCCTGGAATTACCTGGAGGAGCCAGCTTTCCCATTCCGGTCTCTTTAATTGGCATTCTGACTCCCGGTATGTTGCTTGCAACCACAGGAGTACCGCTGAGCATGCTTTCTACCTGGACTAATCCGAAGCTTTCTGTGCAGTTTACACTTGGTAGTACTGTTACATCGCAGGCAGCATAGAATGTTTCCATTACATCCCCAAGGACTCCCAAAAACTCCCATTTTCCATTAAGGGCAGTTATCAACGGCATTACTCGATTTCGGTAGCTCTCTTCGCCAGCCACATTTATACAGGGGCCGGCAAATAGTACTTTGATTTTGGGTATGTGCTTTTTGATATCCGGAATTGCCTGCGCCAGATACTCTAATCCCTTTTCTGTTGCAAATCTTGCTGCAAACCCTATGAGTGTTTCGCTATCCGGTGCATGCTTAAGCCTGAATGCTTCGACATCCGGTGCTTTGGGCTTGGGGATATAAATGGGAGGCGGAATCAATTCACATTTATTCCTGCATTGTCTCAATACCGGTCTGGCGTCTGCATAGTCCTCAGTGCCGATAACTAATTTATCAACCGTTTTTGCTGCGTAGTTAACTGATGCTTTTACAACAGCGTTGGTAAACCGGTTTGCAGGCCCAGGAGGTAGTTTCAGGTCACAATGATATATTCCAACTATTGGTTTACGTGCTTTGTGAGCAAGAACAGGTAGTGATATTGCCTCGATTGGTGTGCAAGGCAGGTTAAGAAAGCACACATCAGAGTGTTGGATATGATGTTTAGCAAGTGCCGTATATCCCGGCATTATGACCCCTTTGCCAATATGCAATGCCACGGGTACACGCACGATTCTTACGTCATTTAAAACCTCATCTTGAGGTGATGTTGAATCGTATCGCGAAGTAAGGACTGTTATTGTGTGTCCTGTTTTAGCCAGGGCTTCAGCTATGCGTTGTACATATATTGTCAGGCCGGATATGTGCGGACGATAATAAGTGAGAATAAAGAGGAGATTCATGCAAATTGTAGACGCAGCAATGCAGACATCCAAGCTACTCCAACATTTATAAATATCAATCAGCCCGCACTATGAAATAATTTCAATAATGCGGGCTGTAATAATTATCCCTGGCTGGGAGTTGGGCTAGGGCCTACTTGAGGTGTTGGCGTGGGGGATATTATTGGTGTAGGAGTCGGTGTTAACGAATTATCATCCGATCCTCCACTGCTGCCACATCCAGCCGTATATATGACTATGCAAGTGGTGGTTGCTATAAAAACAGCCACGGTCAAACCGGCAATCATCAGCTTTTTAAGACCCTTCATACCATCATCCTCCCAGAAATCGTAAATGCAAAGATCGTTAGCCAGATTATACTTATTCTTTCTGGTGTAAGTCAAGTCATAAACTTGAAATCGCAACAATAAAATATAATAGGAAAATTGTCATTCTGAACGCAGTGAAGAATCTGCTTTGAGATTCTTCACTGCGTTCAGAATGACAAAACACCCGAATGAATGAAGTCTTACTTGAAATCTTGACCCCTTACTCTCATATGCATATACTTTACCATAGAGATAATAGTATTAGGACAGTATATATAATGTATGAACTTCTAAAGGTCAGGGATATTGACCGGATATCTTATTTGGATGCGCTTGCTCTTCAGCATGATATTCATCAAAAATGTGTTGAAAACCCGGAAAACGGGGCATTGTTACTATTGGAGCACAACCCGGTGATTACTCTTGGAGTGAAGAATTCCAGTGCCGGGAATGTATTGGTGAATCAGAGTGTCCTCGCTAGCGCTGGAATTGAGCTGGTTGAGACTGATCGGGGAGGGGATGTAACCTATCACGGGCCAGGTCAGCTTGTTGGTTACCCCATATTCAGCCTGAGGGAGCTTGGACACGATCTGCATTCATACCTGCGTTCATTGGAGCAGGTAATTATTGACCTGCTTACAGAATACGGACTGGTTGGTGACAGGAATGGACCGGCTGGTGTTTGGGTTGGAGATAAAAAAGTCTGTTCAATTGGAGTTGCTGTTCGCAGGATGACTACATACCACGGTTTTGCCCTTAATGTGAATCCGGATATGAGTCACTTCAATTATATTAATCCATGTGGTCTCAATTCTCAGCAGGTTTCGTCACTGTCAGAGCTGCTTGGATATGTACCCGAAATGAATGATGTAAAAATGATATGTGCAAGAAAGTTTGCGTCGATTTTTGGTCTTGTCTTTGAGGAGTAGTTATTGAGATTTGTCGAAGGACTACTCAAGTTTATAGTCGTTATTGTGCCATTGGTTGTGCTGCTGACGATGTCCACAACGTATGTGGTTAAGCAAGCCAACCATGCGCTCAATAACGTCCATACGATTGCTGAAGATCAAATCAGCATTGCTTTAGGGCGTGATATATCAATTCGGTCAATAAAGATATTCCCACTTGGACATGCTGAAGCCTATGGCATTACCCTTCCGGATCTTCCTGGTCCCGGGGCAATTCCCCGCCAATATCTTGCTGAAGTTGATCATCTGTCAGTCGACTATAATCTGGATGAGCTTATTAATGGCAAAGGTGCTCAGTCGGTAAAGAAAATCACCATCAATCGTCCGGTTGTCAACCTTATCCGCAGACCTGATGGTCGGTTAAATATACAGGATCTTGTTAAACCACCGACTGGACCTGCTGGACCACCTTTCAGAGGCCAGATCAAGATAGTAGATGCAACGGTGTCCTATGATGATCTGAAAGGTTTTGCCAAGCTAAAACGCTTCACTACGAGCCTGAGTAAGGCCAATGCATTCCTTGATGCCCGACTTCCCGGAGTTTATAGAGCATTGATCAGTGCGACAGGGGAGTCGGATAAGATAAAAAATCTCCGAGTCTCAGCAAGATACGATGAAGTTACCAAGGCAATACTAGCTAATGTGAATGCTTCAGCCATTTCTTTACCATATGTTGCCGGCATTATTGGACTATCCAGTGATATCCGGATTTTAACAGGAAATATGGATGTAGTAGCCGGGACGAGGTTTTCATTAGCCAATAGTAAAATAGGTATGCGAGCTTTGGATGCTTCGGTTGCTCTGAGCAATCTTAGTGCTTCGGCTCCCAAATTTGGCGTAGAGGCAAGTGACTTAACAGGAACTGCCGTGATAACTGGTGAACAATTGGCGGTCAACCTTAATGGAGCTTTCGCCGGATCACCCGGAGAGATACGTGGAGTAGTGACAGGCATTCAGAATCCGATGCTTGATTTTGCTGTCAATATACCTAATGTAGATTGTGCATCAATCCTCAAACTGGTACATTTGCCCAAATCCGTCCAGGGTCTTCAAACTACAGGTAGCGGCAGAATTACTGCAAGAATTAAGGGAGAAGCTGCGGATCCTTATATAGACACTACAGCTTATATTCCCCAAATAGAATATGGCCGTTACGTCGTGAAGCAGGTAGCGATCCATGGGCTTTATTCAGAAGGAACAGTCGATGTAGATGGTCTTACATTCAGATTTGAAGGAGCCAAAATTGGAGTCGTTGGCAATGTAACTGGTTTTGAACAACACTCCCCGGAGATTAATCTCAAAGGTTGGATCAGAGATCTGAATATGTCGTCAATTCCAATCCCGAAAGGATACGAGCTATCAGGAACGGGTGGAATGGACTTGACTGCTTCCGGCACTATAAATACTCCGCGGATAGATGCAGTTGCCTGGGTGAAAAACCCCTCCGGGAAAAATGCCGGTAAGTCTATTGATGCAGACAAAGTATACGCGAAATTAGGTTGGTTTGATAACACATTGCTTGTAAAAGATGCGATAGCGGCAGGTATCTTTGGTGGCACACTTGCAGTGACAGGAAAAGCAACTAAAGACCGTCTGGATTTAGCTGTTAGTGCTAGACAAATTGACTGCAAAAAGGCCGCATCGGCATTTAATGTAAAGGAAGTTGGTGGTTACGCATTTTACGACGGCAAAGTATTCGGGGATCCCAGGAGACCCTGGGTTGATGGATTACTTGAAGCATTCTCTGTCCGATATAAGGAATACGAAGCTAACTATGTAAAAGGATTAATCTCCGGAAATATCGAGAAACTCAAGATTGATGATGGAGTTGTGCTGCGATCTCCGACTGATTTGGGCTTTACAGCTGAACTGAGGGATATTGGTCGAGATGAGATGCCATTTACTGTTGATGCGTTAGTCCATAGACTGGATATTCAAAACACACTCATGATGTTGAATCGAGATGCCGAAGTGAGTGGGATTGTATCTGGTGATTTGTGGGCATCCGGTATTTTACTCACCAAGCCACAGCCGGATAACATTCCTTTCAAGAAGTCGAAGGGATCATTGCTTGCCAACGTAGATGATGGAACAGCATATGGATATCCACTCAAGGCAACTCTCAGTTTGAGCTATGACAATGATGTCCTGAGTATTGTTAAGGCAATTGCCAAGAGTGATAAAACAGAACTTACTGCTGGAGGGACAATGGTTCCATCCACACGAGAAATGAATGTTGATTTCGATTTGCAGGAGTTCGATCTTGCAGAACTTCGTTCCCGTATAGGCAATAAGGTTTACTTCTCGGGTGTTGGCGGAGCATCGGGCACACTGCGTGGTTTGTGGACTGATCCAACTATAGAAGCGTCCGGATCAGTGGACAACCTCCTTGTTAATAGCCTGGTCTTTGACTCAACATCTTTTGAGGCTACTTATGCTTCGGGAATTATCAAGGATGGCGTTGTTGAACTGAAGCGTGGTGACCAATTAATGCATTTGTCGGCAGATAAAGTTGATATTCCCGGTAAATATGTTGTTGGAGGCAGTGGTGTTCTGAAAAATGTCAGTGTGACTGATCTCTGGAATGCTGTGCTCTCAACGCCATCTGAAACAGGGAGTAACATACGAAAGACAGCTGGGAAATTCCCCAGAGTCACTTCTGGTGTGTTGAATGGAGATTTTAAATTGTCCGGCAGTATGGACCAGCTCAATGGTACGGCTGGTTTGGATGTCAAAAATATCGGTCTGGACAGGGACACAATTGAATCAGTGGAAATGTCTGCTTCAATTGCAGATGGGATTTTAAATCTTGATCAATTGCTGGCTAAGGTCGGTGAAGGCACTATTGAAGCGACAGGAGCGCCATTCTATTCAAACGGAGAAACAAAAACAACATTCAGCGTACGGAACCTGGATCTGAAGTCATTACGTCCGTTTCTTGGTTCTTCTACTCCATCGGGAACAATGGAAGCAGAATTCCTTGCTGAAGGCAGCATTAAGGCTCCATTTGTCAGAGGGTCTTTGGAGCTTGTACGCCCTGGTTTCGGGAATTTTATCCTGGATGGTATACGTGCGGGCGATGTTCGTATTTCACTGGACAAGAGCGAACTGGATGAGTCATTCAGAACTGCATTGGGAAACAAACAGGCCATAGTATTAGCTGACGATGCTGTAGTGTCATTAGCAGATCATCAGTTGAATATTGGTGGTTTCGCTCCCTGGGATTGGTCTGAGTTCAACATTCCAAAGGACCTACCATTGAATGTTACGGCCAGCATCAAGAACCAACAGATGTCTACGCTGGCTGCATTATCGCCTCTATTTGATGCGGCTAATACATCAGGAATCCTTCAGGGATCATTTGACCTTACCGGCACACTCGCTAAGCACCAGTTTGGCGGAGGAGTCACGCTGAAAGATGGTCGTGTGGCTATAACTGGTTTCAAGAACAAGTTCAATAATATTAACCTGGACCTGGGGTTCGTTGGTGGTGACCAGTTGAGTGTCAATCAGTTTACCATTGGTTCTGATCTTGGCGGAAAACTCTATGTCAAACCGGGGGGATATGTTAAGTTCGCCGGGAATCCTGGTGGTGAAGCAAATATTCAGGTAGTTGCAGATGGATTCAAGGTTGGTGAAAAAAACTTCTTTGGAATGACTGAGGACCTTTTGTTGAAGTTGGATGCAGGACTTGGGTTGAATGGGTCTATATTGAAACCTGATATTCACGATCAGGATGTTGATAATGTGAAGGGTGGAATTGTCATTTCAGACTCTAAGATGGTTTTCGCAATTCCTGAAGCAAAGACCACAAAGACTACCAAACCATTTGATTTTGATCCAACATTCGACATTTCTATGCGTTTGGGAGATAATGTCTTAATACAGCCGCCAGCCTTGAAGATAGTAACAACTGGTGGAGGTAAACTTATTGGCAGTCTCAATAATCCTGATCTCACTCTCGATCTTGGAGTGAAACAAGGGTACATGGTTATGGCGGCCAGAAGAATGAGAGTTACACCTGGTGGATCACTGGCAGTGCATTATGCACCGCCAGCAGATTTATCACGGAGAGCTGATTATCAACCGGAAGTCAATGTTGACTTCCAGGCATCTACTTCTCTGACGGCATCAAATGCATTCGGGAAGAAAGAAAGATATCTTGTCTCGATAGGTGCTACTGGTAGTCTAGCGAAGATGAATGTGGATCTGACCTCCAAACCGGAAGGTCTTTCCAAAGAACAGATACTAGCCGAGTTGGGGCATGTTGGAGCACTTGGTTCGGGTGGAGTTGAGATAGAAAAAGAACTTAGCAATATTGTATCTGCTGTTGGTTCAAGTACTTTGTTCTCACCTATTGAGACGATTTTTGTCGAGCAATTGGGTTTTGAACAGTTTTCTCTTGACTACAGCAGGTCAGCACAATCATCGCTATATTTTTCAAGGACATTGCCTGGTAACTTCTATGTGTCTTATTTCCAAACTCTGAAGGCAGGCTTGACTAATGAAGATAGCAAAAAGTTTGAATTAAAGTTAGGATATAGACCTAAAGGACCATATCAATTGACTGTAGGTGTTGACGATCAACAGGTGTATTCGATGGAATTATCCATTTCGAAGCTATTCAATTAATCTACAGAATACGATGCATATTGATAATGAACAGGATATAGTGCACTTTTTCAACGGATGAGCCACTATTTAGTTATTGTTCATATATAAGTAGCGATCCTGAGTGTTTTTTGGCAATCTGAAGCTGTTTGAGTCGTCCTTGATAAGTGTTGCCCGCATTATTCATGACTAAATCAGCCTTTTTTCTTGGTACTGGGCTAAAGCAAGTATGATGAATAACACGAGTTGGTTGATTGAATGCATGCAGTAAGCGATTCAATTGGGACGTAGCTCTAGTGGATTTTGAAGAACTTCTCGATAAATATGAGAAGCCAATATACAATTTAATATTGCGTTTAGTGGGGGATGCTGATGAAGCAGCTGATCTTACTCAGGATGTGTTCGTGTCGGCATATAAAAACGCCGACAAATTTCGGAGTGATTCCTCAGAGTATACCTGGCTTTATCGTATAGCTGTAAATCGTTGTAAAAACCGGTTTAGGCAAATGGTCAGAAAAAGAGTAAAAGATACATTCTCTTTGGATGATGAGGCGAAGAGTTATGACTCTGCAGAACCACTCGCCGCATCAAAGACTCCCGATACACCATGGGAGAGTCTGGACAGAAAAGAACTGCGCAAACACATTGAAGAGGCTATTGTCAGGCTGCCATATGATCACCGTGTTGTTGTCGTTCTACGAGATATGCAGGATATGACATATCAGGAGATAGGTGATGTAATTGGAGTAACGGCAGATATTGTTCGGACCAGGCTGGCACGAGCAAGGAGTTCCCTTCGGAAGACTCTTGAGCCATATATCAGACCATGAAATGTTGCTAATATTTATTATTCTAGTTAGCATATTGTTACCGTTGTATAATGAACGTGCACTTGGATTGTATGATCCTTCATGATAACGAGGAGTGAAATGATGCAGAACCACAAAACTAGATTCCTGGTGTGTCTTGTGATTGCCGGTATGGCACTGGGATTACCGGTCCAGCCGCAGGAACAAGAATCCAACAAGATTGGACAGATTCTCGTGACCGGGAACCAGAACATTAACACCGACACTATTCAGAACGCAATTACCAGCAAAGTCGGGGATGAATATACGCAGCAGGCAATAGACAATGATGTTGCGTCAATAAAGACATTAGGGTATTTCTCTGGCGTTGTAGCAAGAAGACTGATTGAGCCAAGTGGACTCAAAGTAACATTTGAAGTTGTTGAGCATCCAAAGGTCACCTCAATTGCTGTTACTGGTAGTGATCCCATCCCAGCAGCGAAGATTGTAGAGAAAATGAAGACCAAGATTGGAATGGTGCTGAACGAAATCACACTAAGGCAAGACTTGGAAACTATACAGTCGATATTCGCTGATGAAGGTTACTTCGCCATACCAGCCGGGGAACCACCGATCGATGAAAAGGGCGCTCTCACTATTCCTATGATGGTCAACAAAGTAGGCAAAGTAATCATAACTGGAAACAAGAAGACAAAGCCCTGGGTGTTCACGCGAGAGATGAAGACTCAACCAGGTAAATTCCTCAATCTCAAAACGCTAAATGAGGATATATTCACTATTTATAGTCTCGATATTCTTGAAGATATAAAGCAGTACCAGATTACTGCTGGTGCACAACCGGGTACAGCTGATATTACGCTTCCAATCGTTGAAAAGAAAACCGGACAGGTCAGTGCTGGTGTTGGATACAGCAGTGGACAAAAACTGGTCGGTCAAGTTAGACTTTCCGATTCAAACTTCCGTGGTAAAGCCCAGGGAGTCAATTTGCTGTGGGAACGCAGTGCTTCCGGGGGTGTTGGAGGGAATTCAAGCTTCGAGCTCGGTTTTGTTGAGCCATGGCTTGATAGTCACCGCACATCCCTGTCAGTAAATGCATACAACAAAATACAATACAGGTTCTCTTCTGGAGTATTTGGCGGCGGCTCGATAGTTACTGACCAGACATACAATGAACGCCGTAAAGGTGGAGACCTGACATTTGGTCGTCCATTCGGTAATCACTTCAGAGTCTTCCTTGGTGGAAGATTTGAGAATGTAGATACGGACCCATCATTGCTCTCCGGCGCTGGTGAGCTTGCCTCAGTAGTTCAGAGAGGTGATGTAATGGGGGTGTCTTCAAGATTTGAACTCGATACAAGAGACGTAAGAGTTGATCCTTCTATCGGAGCATTCAATTCACTTGCAGTTGAGTTTGGCCAGGTAAAGTCAACTCGATATGGTGCAAGTCCTGAGTTCCTACCCATACCTTTTGACGGTTCATTCAAGAAGATGTCACTTGACTTGAGAACATATATTCCGCTTAAAGGTGGACGCAAGAAAGCTCCCACAGACAAGAGATTGACTCTTGCTCTGCGCTCCAGAGTGGGCTTTGCATCCGGTAAGCTGCCATTCTTCGAGCATTTCTTTGCTGGAGGAGCAGATACTCTCAGAGGATATCGAGAGGACAGATTCTACGGAAAACAGATGTGGTTGAATACAGCCGAACTAAGAATCCCAATTAGTTCAGGATTCCAGGCTGTTGTTTTCGGCGATTATGGAGATGCATGGGATGCAAATCCTGACTTCCAGGTGGGATCTCTGACTCAACACAGCAAGTTTGTAGGAAATCTGTCTGGTGGAGTTGGCATGGGATTTGCTACACCAATGGGATTCATCAGACTGGACTATGGTTCAGGCAAGGAAGGCGCACGAACCCACTTTAATATAGGTCAGTCTTTCTAGACTTTTTGAAGTTACATAACGAGGGTTGGACTTTTATAGTCTAGCCCTCTTTTTTTGGATTTACTATATACTATTTCTAGCAGTATCGTAAGAGGTGAGATCATGACCGTATCATCTGATGTATTCAATAACATAATGGCAGGTGCCGCTATCGTGGATATAACCCCCGGAGCAGGAGTTCACCTGTCAGGTGATATTGGAAGATACAGGCCTGCAGAAGTCATCATAGATAAGACATATGCAAAGGCAGTCATCATTGAAGCAGGCCCAAAGAGTATATGTATTGTCTCTCTGGATGTTACGATAATCTGTAAGGAGTATACGGACCAAATACGCGCAGCAGCAACCGAGCTTGGTCTCGATCCTGAATCGGTAATGGTACACGCTACACAGACTCATTCTGCCCCCGGGGTTGGTCGGTTTATGGCTGATCAGGATTTTACAGGTATACCTGAGGGCAAGGAGTGGATAGGTGGAGGAGAGCCGGGATACAGTGATTTTGCGGCGAAAGGTGCCATTGAGGCGATACGCCAGGCACTCCACAATAAAAAACCAGTCCGTATAGGGGCACTGAGTGGTCTTGAAGGCAGACTTGCATTTAATCGAAGAGCAGTAATGAAAGACGGTTCAGTGGGTATGCCGGGATCCGGTTGGGAGAAGCCATATGGCCCGAATTGGATCAAATATATGGAGGGTCCCATGGACCCGGAACTGGGCATTATCTGTATTCAAGATAGTGATCTGCATATGGTTGCGATGCTGCCGCATTATACTTGTCATCCTGTTCATGTATTTACTAAAGGCAGACTGGTATCTGCGGACTGGCCGGGTGAACTTGGGCTGCAACTTCAAAAACTCCATGGGGAGTCTTGTGTTCCGCTGATAATCAATGGGTGTTGTGGCAATATCAATCCATGGGATCCGTTTGATCCTGATTATCCAAATGACCACAAGAGAATGGGAAGGATGCTTGCTGAGACTGCTCAAGGTCTTATTGAAAAAATCTCCTTTGATGAAGAACCAGTAATTGACTACCGGGTAGAGCATGTTAGTTTGCCTATCAGGGACGTTGAACAGTCGGAATTGGACTGGGCAGAAGAAATACTTTCAAAGAATCCAACACCTCTTTGGACTGATGAGACTCAGACGGCAATTGAATGGGACTGGATGAGGGCAGCCGGCATATTAAGTGTGCATTTAATAAAGCAGAGAGAGCAGACGTTGAATTATGAGATACAGGTAATGCGTATTGGCAGCATTGCACTTGTCGGCTTGCCAGGTGAGCCATTCGTGGAAGGCCAACTCGCCATTAAGATGGGTTCAAAAGCGAGGCTTACATATGTTGCTCATTGCTGCACTCAATATGTAGGTTACATACCTACTATAGATGCATTCAAGCGCGGTGGTCACGAGGTAAATACTACCTATTGGGCGAAAATGATTCCAGGAACACTGGAGTTGATATCTGATAAAGCTGTGGCAATGATAAATGAGATGTTTTAACCCGCATTTCCATAGCTGCACAATGGCTTTGAGAGGTTATATGATTAACACAATAAAATTGATACTGATAGTTCTAGTGTTGGGCATTATGGCTGTTCCACAGATTGCAGATGCGCAAATCAAACTGATTAATCCTGGTTTTGAGGACAGCTCTAAAGGATCAGACAATACCCCGGCGTTAGGGTGGGGGATCGATTTCTTCTACGGGACTCCACAGTTAGCATTACAACTTTTACCAATAGATGAGCCAGGGGCAGGCAACGCACTATCAATTGATCTAAACCAGCCTGCCGGAGCGAGCTATGGCATCTCCCTGCACCAGCAGATATTTAACCTGGATCCGGACAAAAAACTCAGGATATCGCTGCGTTATAAAACACTCTCCAAAGCCCCCGTCTGGTTTGTAATCAGTGCACAGCCAGTCTGTTACCCGCCATGGATTTTTAGAGCTTTCGATACAGTAGGTGATGGCAAATGGCACACACAGGAAGCTGTCCTGGATGTTAAGCAGTATCGACCGGATAACATCTATAGCCGTGGGAAATGCTATCTGGAAATAATAATCAACGGAAAAGTGGACAAACCCTCTCAATTGCTTATCGATGATATCTCGCTAAGCCAGATTGCTCCACCAGCTGATCTAGTCAGCATCAATCCGGCATTTCTATCAAATGTCAAGAGTTCTCTAAGCGAAGCACTTAAGCTTCATCCGAAATCCTCGTCAGCCAGGCTTATTCTGGCACGAGAATGTGGAGAGATCTCGAATATTGTCAGTTCATTAGTCTCTTCCGGGACGCGTATTGAACGCGAGAAATACCGGTTGCTCAATGATAAGTTCAAATGGTCATCAGCAGTAATTCATGGAATTAAGAACGGACAAATAGATCGATGGAATGGGAACCTGGTATTTGTAACTTCAGCAGTTACAAATAAAAGAATACTCCCGGATACTGAATATATCTCCGATGCTGTAGTAGGCGGACCGGTTTCTCTTACCGCAACTCCAGGTGAATATGAACCAGCCAGTTTTGTCATCAGGCCTCTGAAGAGTGTCCGTAACCTTGTCTTGTCTGTCGGTGATTTTAAGAGCAAGAATGGATACATTATTCCAAAAAGCGCATTGAATATCAGGACTGTTAAATGCTGGTATCAGGATCAGGATATCAACTACAGGGAGAAAACCCCTGCAGAAACGCACAGTCCATATGCTCACTCTGGTATAAAGACATTGATGCCGGAACTGCTTTTGAATGATGATTCCCTTGTGAAGATAGATACAATAGCCAAGGGAAACCAGCTCAAACTGAGGTTTGTTGATGGAGATCGTTATGTAGACATCTCCAGCCTGGATGGTGTACCTGGTGACACAATAGCTGAATTTCCAGTTAGTGATGCGTCCTCATTACGGCCTGTGGATATTTCCTCCAATACCAATAAGCAGTTTTGGTTAACTGCACATTTGCCAAGAGATGCAAAGCCAGGTGAATATAGAGGAACTATACAATTCAAGTCACCGGATGGTTTCAAGGGTTCTCTGTCTGTTAGACTTACTGTCTTGCCGTTTAAATTGGCAGGAGGACATTCAATCTCAAGTATCTACTACAGGACTCCGTCCCCTCAATATTATGGCGAGTCCATTTGGCAGCAGTACAGAAACGAAATGGAAAACCTGGCTGCTCATGGTGTCACATCTCCTATGACGCAACTGTTATTTGCGCTTGGTTCTGGTGTGCAAACAGCAGTCGCAACCGAAAAACCATACAAATATGGTCCGTTTGTCAGTGCGGGTTTCCCTGGGGCTGATATTGACCTGATACTACAAGACTTGAAATACAAAATTAAGATCATGAACGAGTCCGGACTCCATACTCGCGTGCTCTATCTTGACGGCCTGCCAGTTGGAATCCCATCGAGTGATGGGCTGGAAGTATTATATTCTAGAGCAGCGAAAGTGATTGAGACAGCGCGTGCTGAAGGTGTTCAGGAAGTATATTTCTATGGCATCGATGAGGCTGTGGGTGATGTGTTGAAAGCACAAACTCAGGCATGGAACACTATACATCGTGCGGGTGGAAAAATGTTTGTTGCAGGCAGCGGTGGAAAAGAATACTTTGGGGCAGTCGGCGATGTGCTGGATTTGTCTGTGCGCGCCAATTACCCGTCATCAAGTGAAGCCAGTCAGTGGCACCGCAATGGCAGAAAAATAGTCTGTTATGCAAATCCACAGTCCGGTGGAGAGCAGCCGGACACATTCAGGCGCAACTTTGGTGTTTTGTTATGGCAGTACAACTATGATGGAGCAATGACCTATATCTATCACAACGCTACCATACAGAACAATCTTGGGATCAATAATCCAGGTATTATCAGCTGGGCATCGAGCTGGAACGATTTCTGTAAAAATCCGGACACCAGTAAACAGATGAATATGGTGTATCCAACAGCAAACGGTATAATTGATACCCTCCAATGGGAAGGATATCGGGAGGGTATGGATGATATCAGATACATAAATACACTGGTCGAATACATCTCAAAGGCGAAATCCTCGAAGAAAGCCCAGGCACGTAAGGAAGCTGGAAATGCTCAGAAGTATCTGGATGATTTAAAGGCAAAAGACATAAACAAATATGATATAGAACCTCAACAGGTTCGCGAAGATGTGATCAAATGGATTAGCAGGATACAAAGATCAGTATCAATGTGATAGATTTTACCGGTGCCAGGAAAATATACACAATCTTCGCACTCGTGTATACTGTTATTTGCATATCCATTGAATGATAATAATTGCCGTTTGGGAGATCAGGTTTGATGACGACACTTAAAAATGTTGCAGAAGAAGCACAGACATCGATTACTACCGTGTCTCTGGTTCTTAACAACAAAGCAGATCAAAGAGGAATATCACCGGACACTCAGGCCAGAGTCCGTAGAGCAGCTAAGCGTCTGTCATACCGAAGGAACCCGCATGCCCGTGCACTCCGTACCGGATTCAGCAACGTCATAGGCGTAATAGGGATGGATCTGGACAGCCCGATCCCTCACGCAAAGACATACGCTGCAGCAGAGATTCTCCATAATCTGGGTTTTAGTGTTGTTACCTACGATTTTGCCTGGCAACAGCAGGGAGCTGCAGGTCTTGCTGAGTTCATCGATGGTCTTGGGGTAGCTGGATTATTGCTGGCTGCTTATACAACGGATATCCTCGAACCCCTGCAATACTGCAAAGAACATGGTGTTGCTCTTGTAGCTATGGATGACTGGCGTATCCCAGATATCACAGCCGTTACCGTAGACCGCGTAGAGGGCTCTTACCAGGCATTTGAACACTTAATTGGACTTGGACACAAGCGTATAGCAATTACTGCATCCAGCACGCCCCAGAGCCCTTTAATTCAAGCAAGAGTAGAGGGATACTGCAAAGCACACGATGCACATAGACTCCCGATAGACAAATCTCTATTCATGGGTCTTCCGGATGCTGAGAACTTCGAGCAGGGTTATAATATGACGGAGAGTATCTTGAACCATCCTCTGAAACCAACTGCCGTCTTCTGTACCAATGATGAAGTTGCTTTAGGCGTAATGCGCGGACTTTACGAGCATAATGTCAGATTCCCTGAAAAAATGTCTATCGTCGGTTTCAATGACAGCCTTGACGCCGCAAAATCAGTCATACCCCTGACCACTGTCCATCAACCGATTGCAGAGGTCGTATCTGTTGCTGTTGACACACTTAAACAAATGATAGAGAACCCCAACGAACCACGCAATGCACATACTACAGTAATTCCGGCAACTTTGGTCGTGCGTAAATCAACAGCACAAGCCCCACATTAATACTACTGGAGTATTCTTTCTGCATTTTAGTAATACGCAGTCGTCCGTACTGTTATCTATGCAGAGAGTAGGGGGTGCTTCAATGTGCTCCCGAAGTAGACAATACGGATCAGATTTACAACGTGCCATACAAACACTAAATCAATCCTGTTCTTAATACTACGAATATTAATATCCCACATCCTCTTTCCAGATTCAGCATTAGCTCTGTGAAGTTCAGTTCCCCAAGACTTCTATTGACATTCCAGCTCAAAATAATCAGTGTATGCTGCTTCGAACTTCGAATGGATGAAATTATCAAAAAACATGTAACACATCGTATATGTGTACGAGTCTATATGTTGTGCATCTCATATATTACCGTATAAGACGAAGTTGCATATCGATGTGCACTTGAATACTCAGTATCTTCATCCTGAAGTGATTGAATCCACACGCAACAGATAGATGTTTACGATAAGTATGCCTGAACCTGGGGCTAATATGACGAGGTAGTAAGGTGGACAGAATATTAAGCAATAGGGTAACCGTATACGATAGAGTATTAAAGTATATTGTTTGCGTCGGTATTGTATTCCTATTAGTACTATTTGTTGGTGGTATCGCTTGGAAACAGAGCGCAATACAACCAATTCCTCAATATAAGCTAGTACCACTCTACCGAATTGTATATGGCTTTTTGGAACCCGAAAAAAGGATTAATTATACAAAGTGGGCGGGTGGAGAAACTATGATAGATAGAAATAATCCTGACATAACCTGGTTCAGACCAAACAACTCCAAAGAATGGTCAGCAATCTCTACTGACGAACTTACAGATAGACTAGTAAAAGAGCTACGGCTGGCAACTCCTGCACTATCATCACCTGGTATATATGAAAAACGAAAGGATGCTTCCATACATAATTATCCCGTACAAACAAAGTGATTATGACTCAGTGTGAATAACTCTCAGCCGAAGAGACCGTACATGCTAAAAAGAGGATCGCTTCGTTGATGAAGCAATCCTCTTGATCTCGATTTCAACTTTGGTGGGCGGTATTGGATTCGAACCAATGACCTCTTCGGTGTCAACGAAGCGATCTCCCCCTGATCTAACCGCCCATTTCGATAATGATTCTAACAGCATTACACTGTTTTTGCAAGGTTCGGAGCCTTGGACAAATGGTGACCGATGAGGGAATCGAACCCCCAACGCCCGCCTTAGGACGGCGGCGCTCTATCCATTGAGCTAATCGGCCATATATGTGGTGCGCCCGGAGGGATTCGAACCCCCGACCTAATGGTCCGCAACCATTCGCTCTATCCCCTGAGCTACGAGCGCAACCTGCCGATTGCCAATCACGGCAACCAAAGAATTATAGCACGCTCGGAACCTTGTGTCAATCAACATCTGAGCAGCTAGCGCGCATTATTCACCGGACTCTGCTTTCGACCGGCAGTAAGGGCGAAAGTGAGTCAATCACGAATAATACGCGCCAGCTGCATTTATTACACCCGATCTACAGGGTCCAATTGCGGTAGTTGAAGACTGCTTGAGCCCACCATTCACATGAACATTCGCCATTATACGAAGGATACGAGGGTGCTAAAATTGAATATAAACATTCCAGTGTCGTATGTAATACAGGGGTTTTAAATGGATGAGACAATTGCTGGACAATTGATTGCTGCAGCGAAAATCGCATACAACAATGCATATGCCCCTTATTCCGGTTTTCAGGTAGGAGCAGCTACTCTATGGGCTGACGGTAAGATTTACACCGGATGCAACGTGGAGAATGCTTCATATGGTCTTACAATATGTGCTGAGCGAACTGCGATTTTAAAGGCTGTTTCAAATGGAGAGAGAGAACTGATAGCAATTGCTGTTGTATCCAGCAGTAAAGACATCGTGAGACCGTGCGGTTCGTGTCTTCAAGTAATCAGTGAATTCGCAGCAGTCCCCAATGGAGTTGAAATATTAGCCGGATGCTCAGGAACACAATACGATATCCGAAAGCTTTCCGACTATTTGCCATTGCCTTTTCATTTAGCAGATAACAAATTGGATACCTGATTATCTGGATAGAACTTATATCAAGTTATACCGTTATATATATATACTGCAACAGTTTGCTCATAGTTGTGACGGGTATAACATTACCAATTGTGTTTGCTTAACAATATGTAAAATGCCCTGTGCGTTTGGTAGGGTATTGGGGTGATAGGGAGGATTTATTATGTATGCAGCGATAATTGCAGGTGGGTCGGGAACTCGTCTTTGGCCGCGGTCACGGCAGGAAAAACCAAAACAATTCCATGTTTTATACGGTGAAAATACGCTGCTTCAACAAACTGTTGAGCGTCTGGAACCCATGGTTGCACATGACCAGTTCTATGTGATAGCCAACAAGTCACACCGTGAGTCAGTGATGTCCCAGGTAGAGTGGCTCCCAGAACGTAATTTTGTCGGGGAACCAGTAGCTAAGAATACTGCTCCTGCTGTCGGGATAATCGCCACACTTATAGCTCATTCTGATCCTGATGCTGTGATTTTAATCACTCCAGCTGACCATATAATACTAAAGCAAAAGCAGTTTCGACGGATACTTGAAGTGGCTGAAAAAATAGCATCTGAAGGACAGAATGTAGTTACTATAGGCATACGTCCAACCTGTCCTGAAACAGGATATGGCTACATACAGATGGCCGAAGAGAAGCTTGTTGATGGCGATGTAGACATACATAAAGTTGTGAGTTTCAAAGAAAAACCGGATACCAAGACAGCCGAAGATTATGTAGCCAGCTGGCATTATGTTTGGAACGCAGGTATGTTTGTGTGGAGCGTGAAGACTATTATGGATCTTTATCGTGATCACGCCCCGGATATATATAAACTATTAATTAGATATGATGGAGCTATCGGTACTCCGGATGAGCAAAAGGTTTTTGAAGAAGTCTACGAAGCATTTCCCAGCATTTCGGTAGACTATGCGATTATGGAGCATGCTGAAAATATCAGTGTGATTCCAGCTTCAATTGGCTGGAGTGACTTGGGGAGTTGGTCTTCGGTTTATGAGATGATGGAAAAGGACGAAGAGGGTAATGCAGTCACAGGTGACACACTGACTCTCGATACCCACAATTGTCTTGTACATGCCGGAGATAGACTCGTATGCACTGTTGGTCTGGATAACATGGTTGTTATCGATTCCGGCGATGTGGTTGTCGTAATGCCAAAAGGCCGTGCTCAGGATGTAAAGGTCCTGTTGGATGAGATCAAGAAGCGTGGCAGGAATAAATTCCTATAAGCTAACCCGCTTTATTCACCAAGCTTCGCTTTTGTCCGGCAGTACGGACAAAAGCTGAGAGTGTAAATGCAGAGCAATTACACCGCCAATCATAAATAATACGGGCCAGTCAACTGAGTGTGTTCTACTCGGTTTGAGAGAGGAAGTAAATGAGTAGTAGTATTAGTGATGCATTGAAATTGGCGTTATCCATGGAAAAGCAAAGTTATGCCTTTTATATGGAAGCAGCTGATAGAGCGCACAATCCCGTTGTGGAATCTGTATTGAGAAGCCTTGGGCATGATGAAGAAGCACATGCTCATGTTGTTGAACGCTTTTATACAGCTCTTGAGAAGAGCCATGGTTGGCCGGTGGTTGATTTCAGCACGTTGGACAGCAGATCAGCTGATGTCCGTGTTACAGAAATCATTGAGTTATCTGATGTAACTGTAGATCCTGAAAGCACCTATGAGGAGGTTTACGTGTTTGCTCGGGACAAGGAAGTTCATGCACGTGACTTCTACCTTGAACAGAGGGATGCCAATGTAGCAGATCATGAACTGAACAGATTCTTTGATTTTCTTGCAAATATGGAAAATGTGCATATGAAAATGTTGGATCTTCTAGTACAGGGTAGTAAAGCAATTGCAGGGAAATAACTAAATACGTTTTTATTCGGATAAGCAGAAGCATTTGGAGAGCATGAATGCAAATACTATGTGAGTCACATCCTCGAGTTGGAAGGGTTACAGATGGTTTTCATCAGATAGTCACTTCTCCTCAGGTGAGTCCTGAACCAGTTGTCTACGGCGAGACTCCGGTGGACATGTATGGTACATCGATCTATGGTTCTGTGATCAATGATAGCGGGCTGTTTCGTATGTGGTATCAGGCATGGCCGGATGATTGGGACCAGAATGATACCAACCAGGTTGCCTGTGTTGAGAGCGATGACGGAATTAATTGGCGCCGCCCAGCTTATGGTGTCATAGATTATCATGGGAATAAAGACAATCATCTGACTGATCTGCCATTCCATTGCCCTTCAGTCTTTATCGATCCACATGCCCCAGCAGATAAACGCTACAAGGCATTCGGATTCATAAATGTTGGAACCATGCAGGAACGCTACAAGTTCCACAAAGCAGAACACAGTGGATATTATGCTGCTCATTCGAGTGATGGTCTGCACTGGACATTAGATTCATCGGAACCAGCATGGCCTTATGGCGATGTAATTACCAGTGCCTGGGACCCATATGCTGACTGTGCAAGGGTGTTCTTGAAGAGAGCTGCAACGATCGGTGGTGTTGGAAGACGATGTGTCTATGAAGCATCGTGGAAAGATGGGATAGTCACACCCGAAGCATCGGCTATTATGCCTGACGAATATGATGACATCTGTGCTCATAACAGAGGATTCCAGTCAGCTGACTATTATGGAATGGGAGTGATGCCCACATCAGGACCAACTATAGGATTTTTGTGGAATTTCAGGCATATGTCTCCACTTGTTGGTGGATATGCAAATATGGGGCGAGTCGATTTATCTTTGGTTTATCAGTCTGAGAGAGGCGCGAATTGGAGGCATGTGTATGGCAGGCCGGACTGGCTGTGCGCTGAGAATGCCCCGGAATGGGCCAGAGGCGCTCTTTACACGTCTTCAAGTCCATTAGACGTAGGTGGAGAGACCTGGCTGTATTTTACCGGCACTAGAGACAGGCATGGATGGACCGGGATTGACCGTGGCTACATGGAATATTTGGACACTCTCAAGGGCAAAGGCGGGTTCGCTCAGATAGGTATTCTAAAATGGCCAAAAGATCGGCTGATAGGATACTCGACAAGTCTGCGAGACCGAATAGAGATCCATACTGGATGTCTGGGATTCAAAGGTGAGATAGCTGTAAACGTCAAAACCCGGGAATCCGGAATGGTTCGTGCCCGTGTTATGAATGGCGTTGGCGTAACTGTTGCAGGATATGACTTCACTGACTGCGATTCATTCAGCGGTGACTTCAAACACCGTGTGATTTCATGGCATGGAAAATCAGAGTTGCCTCATGTGCCCAACGACTACATTATTGTTGAAGTTGAAGTCACGGACGGTGCGATTTATGCATTTGATCTGAAATCAACCAACGGATAGTTTTAATAGTATACTGTTTCTCAAAAAATCAGGAGATATGTTAATGTGCGATAGATTAGCTTGTAAGAAAGCTGAGGAACTATTTAATCAGACATTTAACTGTGCGGAGTCTGTGCTTGCAGGAGTCGCTACCGAACTGCAGGTGGAGTCTGATATTATACCTATGATTGCATCCGGGTTTGGAGCAGGGATTTCCCGCCATGGAGAGACTTGTGGTGCTTTAACTGGAGCTATAATGGCTCTCGGTTTGAAATATGGACGGACTACACCGGACAATGCAGCAAAAGCAAAGCTATATGCTATGGTTGATGAGCTGTGGACCGACTTTGAGCAGGAATTCGAGCATGTATCATGCAAGGCTCTGACTGGCTGTGATATGATGACCGATGAGGGTGCGAAAGAGTTTGTAGCACGGGATCTCCACCATACCCTCTGCCCCAAGTTTGTTATCTGGGCCGCAGAACGCACTATGTCACTTATAGACTCCAAAAGTGGTGACTGAGTAACTTTTATAGATATCATCCAATTCAATTGAGTTGGATGATATCTAATCATGGCTCAATTAGTCTCTGCGGATTGGTATTACTTTACCTTCTGCTATGCTCTCAGCCACCGCTTGGGTAAACTCCATATATCTGACTCCATCATCGAACGTAGTGCTGCGGACTGGTTCGATACCTCTTATGGCTCGAATGAATTCATCTTCCACTTGCCACCCACCTTCAAGTTCCGGAGGAATACTGACCAGAGACATGCTGTCTCCTCGCTTACCCGCTTCCAGTGTATCCCTTGAGAATCTGATAGTTCCATCGCTGCCATAAACAGTCATTGTGGGAGGTCCAGCAAAACCACAAACTCTGGAAATAGTAAAGTGTGCCATAGCTCCGCAGTCCATATCGGCAGTTACCTCAAGATGGTCTGGAATCCGTATGCTGCGCAAGATGCCATTGCTATCTTTGCGGGTTTTTACGACGGTTTGTGCATGGGCTGAGACTGTATTTGCCTCCCCAAGCCACCGAATAGCACATTCATACCAAATCCCCAGGGTCATTGTGTTTAGCCCGCTTAGATCGGCATCCTCTCTCCAATGCAATGGACTGACCCAGTCCGGGAAATCAGTGCAGTCTCGGACTTCCAGAGCTAAAATATCCCCGAGAAAGCCTGCTGAAATCAACCGTTGTGCCATCGCATCTACTCTAAGTGTGACTGGTGCAGGGACGACCTGGGCTATCAGAGATGGTGTGCGTCTGGCTGCATCCCGCATTCTCCTTGCTTCCTCAGCGTTCATCGCCATTCTGGCCTCACACAATACATGCTTGCCGCTAGCCAGGGCTGCTAGAGTGACGGGACAGTGCAAGTATGGCCAGGTCCCAATCATTATGGCATCCAGTTCCCTGTCGTTAATCATATCAGTCCAATTATCATATACAGATGGTATGTTAAACTGTCTGGCAACGGTTTCAGTGGACTGTTTTGTTCTATTGCACACTCCTGCAATGCGTACACCATCAATTGCTTTGAAACCGGGTATATGTCTGGCAATAGTATTAGCCCCAGCACCTACTATTCCTAATCGCACTTGTCCGTTAGCCATTTTGATTCCTCCATTTTTTGAGGTAATGTTGATGTTTGCCAAAATTTAGGCTGACATTATACTTGCAAGTAGAATATCTGGTAAAGATACCAGGTTTTGTTATGTTCACAGATGGAAAAACTGCATTATGGACGCTATATATAAAGTTAAGGCAGTCAATGAGATTGTCACAAGTAAAGAAACAGGGGCGACCCACATAGGTGTCACCATACACTGGTTCTGCGCCGAAAGGAAAAGACCAGTTGTATCTTATGAAGAAGCGATACCTGAATGGGCTGAAATACTTGAAAGTGACAGCGTCGACGACCGCCAGTTGAGTTATTATAACACAGCATCCAATTATATTGATCAGTATTTTACACGTGATGAAGCCCAGGCACTCTGTGACTATTTGACCATTCACCATGCTTCCGAGATTGTATTAGAAGCTATTGAATTACCATTAAATGAAGCCGATGTACCATTTACATCAATACCAGCAGAGCCTGAAGCCGGTGAAGGTTACGGATTCCTGGATATCCCCGAATCTGATGAATATACTCTGCCTTTTAGTATCCGGGGTTACTTTGACTCCAAATACAAGACCACGCTTGAACGTTATCAGTATGCAATCACGCGTTCACTTGTTGATTTCAAAACCCCGGCAGTGGGTGTTGACGCAGATAACTTCCAGGAGATGGTTACAGGACTGAAGAAGCGTTTGATCGAACTGCAGGACTCATTGGTTGTATTGCGTAATGTTTTCGAGATGATTAATGGTGGGAAGTCAAAGCACACGGAATATGACACGATAAACGATCAACAATCCCAAATAGATGGCGACAAAAGTTAGTCTGCCAACAATCGTTTCCACTAAGCTAACCCGCATTATTCATGATTGACTCAGCTTTTGTCCCTACTGCCGGACAAAAGCGATGTTTGGTGAATAATGCGGATTAGCCCAGGACTATTTTTCTAGCCAGTGTTCTGGTGTCATTAATCAACTCTTCGTTATGCTCTGCATCTGTCTTTTCTAGAAGTCCTATACCCCTTAAACAGTGCATCTCATAACCATACCATTTCAGGAATGCCTCATATTCAGTGTAAACATTCGCATACATATTGGAGTTTGGGTCGCCTTGAGTGAGTATGAATACACATTTCTTGCCGGGCTCCAGACGTGAAGGGTTTTCGCTTGTCATATAATCCGGTTTAAGGAACGAAAATGTCCTGTCGATGAAGCATTTTAATTGACCGGTGATTTGTCCAAAATAAATTGGAGACGTCATGACAAGCACGTCTGCTGCTCTTACTGCAGCCAGAACAGATGCCAGGCTGTCGTTTACTACACACTCATCTATACCAGTCTTGCATTTCATGCAAGCCTGACACCCCTTGAATACAAGACTGTTCAATGTAAAGGATTGGATGGAAGCTCCACATGTTTCAGCAGTTTCTGTGAAACTATGAGCTATTTTCGCAGAATTCCCATCTTTTCTGGGGCTTCCCAGTATGCAAACAATTTTCATTTTATTTAATCTCCTTGAGCAGAGGTCAGAATGATGTTTGTTAGCCTGCTATATTTATGAAGTTTCGCTTTTGCCCGGTAGTGGGGCAGAAGCCGAGGTAATCGTGAGTAATGCAGGCTAGTGAGATTATTATCGTAATCGCATAGAACTAATCTTGATTTATGCATTGGTAATGCAAAATCCTCTGACTACATCAATTAATAACCCAGCGAAAATCGACAAAATCTCCCAATTGACCTTGTTTTTCGGTTGAAGCTGCAATTGATATATCATGCTAACCAGCAGAAAAGGTAATAGTTCAGAGTTGCGGGAATTTGTCATCCTGAGGAACGAAGGATCTGCTTTTCATCCGGGAAAAGCAGATCCTTCGTTCCTCAGGATGACAATGTTTCAATGAAACTGAACTCATATCAGAAAAGTTTCCAATAAAGGCAACTTATCGATATAATGTCTTGCTGGTTAAGATTATTTTTATAGTAAGGATACACGTATTGAGTTCAGTTTCACGAGAAGCCCGTAGAAGTTACTGGCTGTTTTTTGGGGACGTAACCTGTTTCCACGCAGGCTTTATAATACTGGATGCCTCTACCATTCTACCAATGTTTCTGGCAACCCTCACTGGTTCTCCCATTATTATTGGAGCAGTAATGGCTATCCGTCCGCTTGGGATGTTGATACCTCAGATATGGACAGCCCACAAATTGCGCAACAGGACCAGGCATAAACCATTCCTGGTAAAAGTTGCTTCTGTATCCAGGATTGGGGTATCGCTGCTGGCAATTGTATTGTTTGTTGCTGGACCACAGCAGAAGACACTCATATTAATAACATTTCTTCTAGTGTATACCGCACTATGGTTATCTGAAGGTGCAGCAATGGTGCCCTGGACTGATATGGTTGCCAAAACTGTTCCTGAACGATTGCGTGGACGGTTGTTTGGTAATACTCAGGCTGTAGGAGCGGCGCTATCTGCATTAGTAGCCCTGTTTGCTACTACATGGGTGTTATCGCCAAGAGGCCCTGGATATCCTCTGAATTATGGCATTCTAATGTTTATAGCTTCAGCTTGTATGTCTGCCAGTTATGTGTGTGTAAGTCTGGTCAGAGAGCCTGAGGGTGATGTAGATAATAATGATCTGACAATGAATGAGTATACTGTTTCTCTATTAAGGATGATAAAAGACAATGTGGAGTTACGCCGTTTCCTGAGTGTTCTGGTATTGTTGGGATGTTTTGGAATGGCACTGCCTTTCTTTATCCTTTATGCTCGTGATGCTTCAGGAATTGCTGGCTCATCTGTAGGCACGCTTGTTACGGCGCAGGTAATTGGATTGATTGTGTTCACTTCAATAGCAGGATATATAAGTGACCATATAGGACCGCGTGCGACTATTATTTGGACTCTGATCTGTGGAGCTATTCCGTGTGGTCTTGCAGCAGCATTCGGACACGCTGGACTTTGGCTGTGGATCGCAGTATTTGTAATGATTGGCGCATTCACCGGTTCCATTTGGGTGGGAACAAACAACTACCTGTTAGAAATGGCAGTGCCCTCTGAGAGAAAGAGCTATATCTGCTTGATGCACTTGTTCAATGGAATGACTGCAATATTTCCGGTGATTGGTGGAGGTGTTGTGCAATGGATGTCTTATCCGGCGGTGTTCGCTGCGACGATGGTTTTATTATTGATCAATTTGGTTTTAGCGCTTCGGCTGAGACCGTTGAGAAAAGCGTCAACTGTGACGTAATATACGTGGGTATAAGGAGTTTTGATGAGTAGGATTTGTGCGTTTATACTGATTTTAGTTGTTATGCTTTGCAGTGCTGTTGTTGCACAGGAAGAGGCTATGCAGAGGCCTTCACAGTCATGGATGGGTCTGACCGGCCTCTATGTTATTCCGACAGCCCGTGTGTTAGGTAAGAGCACCGCAGCATTTACATTCAGTGAAGCAAAGCATGTGGAATATGTGGCGGGACCATCTATAAGCCAGCGTTATATGGACAGGCAGATATCTCAAGCCGTTACGGTGGGTGTCTCTGATAATTTTGAAGTCTACTACAGACGAGATAGAAATTTGTATGACCAGGGAAGTAAAGCACGTATAGATAACACCACATTCTATGATTATGGCCTGAAATGGCAGATAGCCCTTGAGAATGAAGACCGTGGAACTCCTGCGGTTGCCATTGCAGTAAGGGATCTGGGTGACAATCGCGATTTGGGCAATATTCCAAATGTGCGTAATGGTTGTATAGGATTCTTACTGGCCAGTAAGCGTGTTACAACTAATCGGGATTCGGGTCGATTTACCGACTTTACTGTTGGATTGGGGAGAAATTATAAATACAATTCAATGCTTTTCGGCATGGAATGTGCTGTTAGCCCGACAATCAGCCTTATTGCAGAAGGTATGAGCAATTCACCGTTTATGAACTTCCGCGACTATACTGCTGCAGGAAATGTTGGTGGACGGTTTGTTTATAATACCGGTTTCAGGTTATATCCGGATTCTGTGCCTGGGATGGTTGTTGATCTGGGTGTAGTTGGTGATGGAGCATTCGAGTTCTCATTCGGATGGGGTTATGTGAGAAAACTGTAATCGTTGGCTGTATTAAGCTGGAGACTTGCAGTTGATAGTTGGATTTTTCGGGAGACTGCTGAGAGTCTCCCTTACAACAATCCACTCTCCGTAGGGGAGACCCTCGGCGGTCTCCCGATATCAAAGACAGAATATTGTGTTAATTCGCTGGCCAGTGTTTCAGGAATAACGATACATAGTAAAATGCTGCCGGAGCGGTAAACAATAGGCTGTCAAAACGGTCAAGCATTCCTCCGTGGCCCGGGACCATATTGCCGAAATCCTTGATGTTTAGTTCCCGTTTGACTGCCGAAGCCGAAAGATCCCCGAGTTGGCATAGAATACCAAACAGAGTTCCCAGAGCAATAGCATGTCCTATGGGCAGATGTATGACTATGGCCATAACCACAGTGGCTATTATCGAACCAAATAGACCGGCAATCGATCCTTCGATAGTCTTGTTAGGGCTGAGTTTGGGAGCGAGTTTGTGTTTACCGAAGAACCTGCCTATAAAATAAGCCGCTGTATCGCAGGCCCATGTACCTACAAATGTCATCATAACAAGCCAAGAACCCGCATCTGCTCTATATCCGCAGACATACACATCCCCGGGAGCAGCACGCAGGACTACTATGTGCGAGATCAACCACCCAACATAGATAGCCCCAAAAACAGTGGTCCCAACATTCAGCAGGGGAGCTCTATTTTTTCTGAAGAATTCAACGCAGAAACACAGGATAAGAAACAGCGTAAGCGCAGCAGGGAAGATTGAACTAATGGTTTTTCGTTCGTAGGTGAGGGATGAAATCACAAACAGGCCAACGGCTATTGCACCAAGTACGATGATAGGGCTTGCATTTATCCGCTTGGACCCTTCATACAGTTCAAGTACTGCAATGATGGAAATAATGCATATTGCGCCTGCAAACCATGTGCGATCAGGGAGATAGACAAGGAATACAGCCAGTGCAATCCCAATTAACGCCGAAAGAACTCGCTTAAACATCGTTGGTACGAAAAATCTCCTGAAATAAGTACAGTCCTACCGGCTGGAATTATACCATAGTTTGGCAATGAGCACATGTTAACATAAAAAATGAGGCACGACCAACTTATGTGATCGTGCCTAAATACACAATATCTAAATCCTATTTATTGAGTACCCAGTATAGGTCCCAGGTGTCATTTCCGGCAGCAGATGCTTTAAACCATTTGACGTGGCCATCAGCCCAAAGATAGTTGCCTCCGTCAGAGTGGCAGGCATAACCCCACATGTGTCCAAATCCCCATCCAGTTCCTGCTGTGTAAGTAGGATAAGCACCACCGGGATACCCGCGGCTCCATGGCATAGTCTGAGCCAGGTCAGATAGAACAATCGTCTCTGCAGGTTTTGTAAATGAACCCATAGACTGGAACCAGGCCATACCATTTGCTATGTATGAACACATTGCTCCAGGAACGCTGCCACCTGCGATGGTTCCTTTTGATGATGGGCAAACGAGAATCTCAGTGCTCTTTAGATACGGTTGTATCTGTCCCACCCATGTAGCAAAGGAAGGGATTGATGTCCAGGGGACACCATTGCCATATGTATAGCTTCCATCATTGGCTTCCTGTCCTGGGTAAGTCTCATCATAGTCCTGGGTATATTGCATTAACGATAACCCAATTTGCTTTAAGTTGCTGGCGCAACTTGACTGTCTTGCTTTTTCCCTTGCCTTTGCAAAGACTGGGAAGAGAATTGCTGCAAGAATAGCGATAATGGCTATAACTACTAGCAGTTCAATAAGAGTAAATCCTTTTCTGTTGCACAAAATGACACCTCATGGATATTCTATTGGGATTAATATCCCTGAATGAATTATGACATGAATGGTAATATGTGTCAATGGGCACGAGCACATATATATACAAATATCAAACAGTGGAAATATTTGCGACATCATCTTTTTGGTGCGAAATGGTCGTGATTACATATTAGAATCCGTAGTTCCCTGTTTTGAGCTCAAAAATGATGAGACCTGAGATGCTGGAAATTAGTAATCTACAGGTCCGCACAACAGAACACTGCTTTATTTGCCCCTTTGGATATCAGAAACTTGGATATGTCTTTATGATTGTTCTTTGTAGCGGTCTTAAGAGGTGTGGCACCCCTATTGTTTACAGAGTTGATACTCGCTCCTTTGGCAATGAGATATTTTACTATCTCAAGATTACCTTTTGCTGCTGCATCGTGCAGAGGAGTATTCATACTTCTGCTGATCGGACTTACCGAAGCCTTATTTCCTATAAGAATCTTGATGATTGCTAAGTTACCTGTGGTTGCTGCAATGTGCAGTGGAGTTCTACCTTGCTTGTTAGCGATATTGACATCGGCACCTGCATTTATCAATGCTGATATACATTGGGGATTGCCTGCAGTAACCGCAACGTGCAGTGGAGTTGCATCCAGTATGGTTCTTATGGACAGAAATCGATTGTTTTTCTGGAGCATCGATTTGATTAGGGCAATGTTGTTTCCAGCAATAGCTTCAAAGAAGAGTTTATCATCACCGGTTGCGTTAACTACACAACTTGCTGCATTGGTCGGGCATACGACATTTTTTGCGGGTATGGATTTTCTAGGTGCATGTTTTAAAATCACCGCGCTATCTTTGGTCTGATTGCAACCAGATAGTAAAACAGCGACTATTACGATGACAGCACCTAGATTATTTCTTAGTATTGGAATTCTCATTAATGTGCACCGGAATGTTTTAATCACTTAAAACGTGTAACTACTCAGCTAGAAAAGCTGAGTAGTTACACATTATCAGTCGAAACTGTTGAGTATGCATTATTGATCTGCTTGAACGGCGCGATGAACAAAGCATATATACTGGTATGTATCTGAACCAGTTTACCAGGTGGTCGTAGTGTCCTGATCCCACCAGTATGGCTTACCGGAGCCGTTCTTTGCCCACTTTACGTGACCATCAACGAACAGCATATTAGCGCCTTCACTGTGCATGGGAGTAGCAGATGTGACTCTGCCCATATCTGCGCAACAATATCTTCCACCACCGACATATATGGGATATGCTCTGGCCCATGATGTAGGCGTAGCTTCCCACATCAGGACTGCATCACTAGGTGCTTTGAAGTAGGCAGCAGATTGATTTTGCGAGAAATAGTTCATGAAATATGTGGTGTTACAAGTCGCAGATGGTGCACCTGTAAATGCCAGTCCTTTTGTAGACGGACACATAAATACGCCTGAACTCTTTGTGTAGGGCTGAAGCTCTTTGATCCAGTTCTGATAGTAGGTACCTGCAGGTTCAGGAATGTCCCAAGCCTGGTTTGACTGTCCAGTAGGATCGCCCTCTGTACCCCAGCCTCTGTTACCAATACCTGTTTCATCGTAATCCTGGTTATACTGCATTGCAGCAAGCCCCAACTGCTTTAAGTTGCTGGCACAGCTGGACTGCCTGGCTTTTTCGCGAGCTTTGGCAAAGACTGGGAACAGGATCGCTGCAAGTATAGCAATAATGGCTATAACAACAAGCAATTCAATTAAAGTAAATCCTTTTCTGTTGCGCATGATAACTCCTTGATTAAACTAATAGGGATAGATATCCCTGTAAAAATTATGACATAAACAATAAATGGTGTCAATGTGGGCTCGAACACATAATTACTGCAATGCCAATATGGTGAAAAATATATTCAATATGTCTTAGAGGTTGTGATATGCGATTCACTTAGGCCTTGCGGTATAGTCTACTTCAATGATACTATCAATAAAACCTCGAAATTGCAGGAGAGTATATGAAGTCCTTAGTTGTGAGCGTATGCTGTGTTTTGGCATTGTCAGTTGTACCAGTTGCATCCAGTGCAGCCACAAAAATAATTGATACTTTCAACTATGTCGTAGGCACTCAGACATTTGGTGCTAGATATCAGTTTACAGGCCAGCCAAAGATAGTTGAGACTGCACAGGCTATTTTGGATATGGGTTCTAATATTCTCAAATTCGGAATGTCGGATCGCTATTCCGGGGATTTGGGCAATGTCCCTGTAGCAATTGATTCCATCAAATCGCTGACTGACCTTGCAAAAAACGAACCAGCTCACAAGAAAGTGCTGGGCATGCCATTTGCTTACTATATTATTTGGGTATATCCTTTTGCTCCGTGCAACTGGTATGACGGTATGTCTGATGAGGAAAAGTCATTCCAGTATAAGGAAATAAATGAGTTTGCACGATATTTACTAAAGACCTATAACGGTTCAGGCAAGACATTTTATCTGGGACACTGGGAAGGAGATTGGCATCTACGCCCTACCTATGATATGAAGTCCAGCATCCCGGATGTTGCTGCCCAGGGAATGATAGACTGGCTTAACGTCCGGCAAAAAGCAGTCGATGATGCCATACGCGACGTCAAGCACAAGAACGTTCAGGTCTATAATTATACGGAAGTAAACCTGGTGAAGATTGGAATGGATGGAGCCGGATGCCTGACCAACAGCGTTCTCCCCAAAACAAATGTAGATTATGTATCATATTCCTCCTACGATACACAGTGGGACACAACACAGCTAAAGGCAGCTTTGAGTTATATTGAATCAAAACTCCCACCCAAACCATTAATCAAAGGTAAGAGAGTGTTCATTGGCGAATACGGGTTTCCGGCATCTTCATCTTCTCCCGAAAAACAGGCTTCACAATCAAGCACAGTAATGCAGGCAGGACTTGAATGGGGTTGTCCGTTTGTTCTGTATTGGGAAATGTATAACAACGAAGACAAGGGTGTGACCGGCAACTCAGGGTTCTGGATGATAGATGATAAAGGAGTTAAGCAGCCAGTCTATTACCTGCACAAGAAGTTCTATGAATGGGTTAAGACCTACACAGCCGATATATTAAAACGCACAGGCAAATGTCCGACGGCATTTGAGTTTAGAAAAGCAGGGGCAAAATATCTGCAGAAACACTAAACTCGTTGAATAAAAAGGTTGTTGGTCTGTATACACACCTGATCTTGCGAGTTGTGCAAATCTCGTATCTACGATATATTAGGTAAGGAAAATCGAACTATGTAGTGTTTTCCTGCTTATTGAAATGCGAGGTTGTTGTAATTGGACGAAGAATCCAGACTCAAACGTTTTGTTAAGACTATTGGAATGATTGTTGCGGTGGTCGGAGTTGTTGTGCTGGGGATTTATCTCAGTGCTACTCAGGCACCAACGTATAAAGGTAAGACTATTATTCGTTGGGTAGTGGACCCTCATCCGATCCGCAAGGAAACGATTGCCCTTTTCGAAAGTCGAAATCCCGAAGTTCATGTAATCAATGACCCGGATGCAGGTGCTCAAAGGCTACTGACGCAGGTTGCAGGTGGGGTATCTCCTGATGTAATGGCCCTATACACCACCGAGTCAGTCCGTATGTTTGCCAGAAATGACATTCTGCTGGATCTGCGGCCTTACATAGATAAATATAAGATACCAATTAACGAGCTCTATCCTCAGTTAGCCCCATATATGTATTATGACAAGAAAATTGTGGGGATCACAGAGAACTGTTCCTCGATCAACGTTTTCTACAACAAAAAACTCTTCGACCAGGCTGGTCTGCCTTATCCAAAACCTGACTGGACTTGGGATGAGTGTGTTGAGCTTGGGAAAAAGCTGACGCTGTATAAGACCATTGGTGGCCGAAAGGTCGCTGTTCAAAAAGGACTGTGTGTAACTGATCTTCTTTCTCCATGCTTTACATGGATGTATGGTGGAAGCCTGTTTAGTCCGGATGGAAAGAAATGCACCATTGATTCCCCTGAAGCTAAAAAAGGCTGGCGTTTCTGGGCTGATCTCAGGCTTAAATACCATATCACTCCAAGTGCCAGTGAAGCTCAGAGTATGGCGCCAACCGGTGGGTACGGCGGTGATTATCTTCTTTTTGCACAGGGGAAAGTGGCAATGATGTTCATTGGCCGTTTCCTTATCCCGGAATACAGGAAGCAGACTGAACTGGAATGGGGAGTTGTCGATATGCCTCGCGGCCCGAACCCTATGAACCTGTTCCTTAGCAAGACCTATGCGATTCCAAAAACCTGCAAAAACAAAGACGCTGCAGTTAAGTTCCTTAAGCATATATTGGGAACAGAAAACCAGTTGCTTATTGCAGACTATGGTGATGGGCTTCCTACCAGGCGTGCCAAGGATATTACAAAGGGCTTTCTCTATAACCCTAAATATCCGAAGGAAACAAACAACCAGATATATATAGATTCCATAAAGACTTCAAGGGTAGCTGAGACTTCAATGTATATTAACAGCAGTGATCTTGATGCCATTATGGGACGTGAGCTTGGCAATATGTGGCTGGAAGAGCAGACACCTGATGAGACTTGCGACAATATAGCAAGACAGGTCAATGCCATCATCAAGCGCAATATTGCAAACCCGAATTTCCTGGACTGAGGATTAAAGAATGCTAGATGTATCCCAGAAAGAAAATAAAACGGAGGGAAGCCCAAAAAAGTCCGCGATGGGCACCCGTAAACGTGAAGCACTGGCAGCATACGGGTTTCTACTCCCAAACCTGTTGGGCTTCATAATATTCACTTCTATTCCGGTCGTGCTTTCGATGGCGATGGCGTTCACTCACTGGAACGTTTTTAAGCCCCCGGTTTGGGTTGGAATAGAGAACTTCGTAAATCTATTGGGTTTTCATTCAGAAAATGGTCAGATGGCCCCCAATGACCCTTTCTTCTGGCAGTATCTCTATAATACTGTCTACTTGATGATCGGGATACCAATTGGAATGGTCGGCAGTCTAATCTTTGCACTGATGATGAACCAGAAGCTAAAGGGAATGGTCTTTTTCAGAACAATCTATTTCCTGCCTACTGTCTCTGGCGGTGTAGCCCTTCTAATCCTTTGGAAATACCTTTACAACAACGATGTTGGGTTGCTTAATGACATCTTGCGGAACGTCGGTGCTGTGATTTTCACTCACAAAGCCCTGGCTATTCCGTTTGTCATTCTCTGCGCTGCAATTCTGGGATTGGCGATCATCGGAACGATTGCAGCTATCCTTGCGCTGGTTCAGTGGATATGCGATAAACTAAAACTCTTCTGGCCTGAATGGCTATATAAAGTCGTTGTGATATTGTGCGGAGTGGTGACGTTCATAGCAATTGGCGCTTATGGCGGACAGGTCTTTACCGTGATGAATGTATTTATGACGAGTCCACCCGACTGGCTTGGATCCATTCAATGGGCTAAACCATCACTTATGATAATGGGACTCTGGGGTGGTCTTGGCGGCATGAATATGATCCTCTATCTTGCTGCTCTTCAGGGAGTTCCTCCATCAATGTATGAGGCAGCTGAACTGGATGGTGCGGGGCCATGGATGAAGTTCTGGTCAGTTACCTGGCCAATGATCAGCCCTACCACGTTCTTCATACTGGTTATGAGTATCATCGGTGGACTGCAGTCCGGTTTCACTACTGCGAGAGTCATGACCGGTGGAGGTCCTGCAGGAAGCACAACCACCGTTGAATACTATCTGTATACCAATGCATTTGAAAAGTTTAATATGGGATATGCAAGCGCTATTGCATGGTTCCTGTTTGCGGTCATCTTGATACTTACGCTGGTAACGTGGAAAGTTGGCGGAAGAGTGGTGACCTATGAATAAGATCAAACTGAGCACAAAGATCCTGACTTACGTTGTGTTGATTATCGGCGGCATAACTATGGTCATCCCTTTCCTGTGGATGGCAGTAACATCAATCAAACAGCCCAACGAGGTATTCAGTGTCTCTGGTGGAGTGCAGTGGATTCCCAAGCATATGCTCTGGCACGACGCTGTTATTGAAGGGCAAAAGATCCGGGCGTGGTGGGGGAACTATCCTGATGCCTGGAATGAAGTCAACCTGTTCAGACTATATTTAAACAGCCTGTTTATCGCCATAGTAGGTACATTCGGGCAGGTCCTGACCAGTGCGATGGCTGCATATGCTTTTGCAAGGCTAAGATTTCCTGGACGGGATAAACTATTCCTGGGATACCTTGCAACTATGATGATTCCTGGTTCAGTTACGATGATACCAGTATTCGTAATCCTCAAGCATTTCCACTGGATCGATACCTATATGGCCCTGATTGTCCCAGGCATGTTCAGCGCATATGGAACGTTTATGCTGAGACAGTTCTTTATGGGTTTACCAGAGGAACTCGAAGATGCAGCAAGGATAGACGGATGCAGTTATGTTGGGACTTGGGTGAACGTAATTCTGCCTCTATCAAAGCCTGCACTTGCTACATTGACTACATTTACATTTATGGGTTTCTGGGGCAGTTTCATGTGGCCGTTGGTTGTTACCATTTCGGAGACGCTTAGAACACTGCCGATTGGATTGACCTATTTTGTCGGTATGCATACAACCAACTATACCCAGCTGATGGCTGCTTCAATGATGGTTGTTATACCTGTGATTCTGCTCTATGTCTTCAACCAGAGATACTTCGTAGAAGGCATAAAGCTCTCTGGTCTTGGAGGTAGATAGGCTTGAGGTTTTCATTAAGAAGTCGTATAAGTGTGAGGAATGCATTTTCGAATGCATTCCTCACAATGGTTTTTGTTGTCGCATTGTATCTTTCCCAGACACCTGTCTTTGCAAGTAATGAATATCGGATTGCTGTGCTTGGCAGTCCAATACAATCAAGTAGCATTTCTCCTGAGATTGTCATTTCCTCTCTCAAGAAATCCGGATTAAACGCAAAACTTGTTACTGTGGACCAGATAGTTTCATCAGACTTTTCTGCGTCTAGCTGGCAATGCTTGATTGTTGTTGATAGCCCACATTTTCCTGCCGATGCATCGGAAAACATCAAGCGCTTCGTTCGCGCTGGTGGGGATGTTGTATTACTCGGCGGGCGTGCATTCTCAGATCCTGTGAAATATGTTCAGGACAAGTGGTATTCGCGCTCTCAGCTTGTAAACCTGGCGGACTCGGTCAAACCCGAGAAGACTATCCAGAACATGGACTCCCCTGAAGCAACTGCCTGGACAAGATATACTAATCATCCAGAACGTCCCACCAGTATATCTTACGTAAAAGGCCAACTTGGTAGCGCACTGTCTGTGGATATAAAAGGGTTCAACCCCTGGGACTGGGACATTCACGCAGCACCAATCGAGAACCTAATTCCAGCAGATCACAATGTCATATCATTCTGGGCTAAACGCGCTTCCGGTAAATGTCCGAAGGCTTTTGTCCAGGTAGATGAAAAAGATGGCTCCCGCTGGAAAATATCTATTGACCTGACTGATAAGTGGAAGTTCTATTCATTCGATGAGAACAGCTTCAGCGTTGTTGACACAAATGACCGTGTTCAGAGACCTGGAGGACATCTGAAACTCAGCGATGCTGCGCAATTCGGGTTTGGACTAGCTGGTGAAGCAGGTATGGATGCCGGTCCAGATTGCAGTATACAAATCGATGAAGTTGCAACAGCCAGACTTCCAGTTACAGAAAAGATAGGTGTTACTCTTGAAGACACCATTAATGCCTTTGGAAACCATTCATCAGACTTCATAACGGATGGAACTGCAGTCCGGGTATACTCTGGTCAGACAATCATTAATCGTAAGTTAAGCTGCAATGGCAAATACACCGGACCCTCAGCGTTTGCATATGCACTTGCCAATAAATCAGAATATGTTCCACTGCTATCGACGCACGATAAATATGGACGCCGCAGAGGTTGGGCTGCCGGGCTCTTAGTAAACTACGATGGTGAGTTCAAAGGTTCTAACTGGCTCATATATGGAATCAATGAACCTGGCTTCTATATAAGCAAAGTATTTAGCAGCAGTTTGGTACAAGCGTTAATATCGATGCGTGATAACGACTTAGTCAAGTGGGGGAAATCAGCCAACGATAAACGCCGTGCTTCTATGCTCAAACGCAGCGGTAAAACCAAGCCGGGTTTTGTCAAACTCAGCCCCGATGGTAAACATCTGCTTGATGTTAACGGGAAAAGGCTGTATCTTACCGGGGTCAATTATCTCGGTTACTTTGACCGTATATGCTATTTCGACAAAGCCACATTCGATCCGGTGTTAATTGAGTCTGACTTCAAGAGGGCACACGATTTTGGAGTTAACTCCATGCGAATCTGGATAGGGGACTTCAGGGACAATCCACGGGCACGTGAAACTATACTCGCTCTAGCCCGTAAATATCATATTTATCTTCTAATCCACCTGGTATGCTGGTCAAAGAATGTAGAAGAGATCGGAGAGCAGGCCAGATTATTTGCTCAGGCTTACAAAGACGAACCAATGGTCATCGGCTTCGACCTTCGCAATGAACCCCAGTTCGGCGAGATAGCGGGCTTAAGGAGGGATGGCGCTCCTAGTCCTTTGATGAAGCTCCAAGCCTACACGAAGTTCCCTGGATCGTATGATAAAGAACAAGTGGACAACTGGGTCAAGACACGTCCCGGTTGGCCGAAAGTTTCCGCTGAGTTCAAGACTCAGGAAGAACTGCAGGATATCTATGCAGCATTCAGCATAATTGGCAAGGATTATGGCAGGTGGGGATGGCCACAGTCCACAAAAGCTCTTGAAGCGTATGCCAGCCTTCCGGATTCTGATCCATGGAAGCAGGTCTTCGCAGCAACAAACGAGACATTTTCAAACTGGATAACTCCCCAGGTAGATGCCATAAAGTCTGTATCGAAGAGATTCCTGGTAACGGTAGGTTATGATCACCCTATGATATCTCTACCGACTAATGCACAGCTAGACTTTGTTAGCTTCCACGAATATGGACACAGTCCAGTCGGCAGGCGTCCTGACCCACGTTACAGGACTCTGGATATCCAGGCTTTAGCCAAGATATGGCCAGACAAACCGATTACTCTTGGTGAGTTCGGTTACTCCAATGGCGATCCGGTGATTGTTACAGACGAGTATGCTTCAAGCGTGGCTGAAATGGCGCACTATCTGGTATCCCTTGCTAACGATCAGGATGGGTGTATGAAATGGCAGCTCAACGACTGGCCCATCCCAACGCAGAGAGAAATGGCTAACTGGGTAGCGCCATCTGGATATTCGGAAAATGAAGCATACGGTATGTTCCGCTACGATGGCACTCCGACTGCCCGTCCTAAACCCATAGCTTATGGAATCAAGATGCTGAGTAGCTATGTAAACAAGGGTTATCTTACGGGAAGCATTGCAATGTTTGATGACAAGAGCAGCGTTTATGCCGGATATGCTTTCAAAGGCAGGAATGCTCTTATTGTTGGTGGAACCACATATAAGTCTAAAACATTGTCATTTAATTCTGTTCGTCCGACAAACGTAATGCTTATGTGGGATAGTAAAGGACTCAAGGTAAGTGCTACATCGGATGTTGAAGTAATACTGCAGCCTGCTTCTGTCTTGAAAGTCAACCCAAAAGCAGTGAAAATAGTCTCAGGTAAGCATGGATTAGCTAAGCCTGTTCAAGGTGGATTAAAAGTATTGCTTCTGGCAGGAGAAACTGTTCTGATTCGTTGATGTTGATTATTTCCGGATACAGGAGTATTGGTTATGCCTAGATTCGTAGTATGTTTACTAATTGCTGCTTTAATAATAATTGGGGTATCTGCTGCTTATTCTGCAGAACCCATTAAGCTGGGGGACAAAGTGTACGAACGATCGCTGGTTAGTATGGGAGATATCGCACGTCTTCAGAGAGCAATAGCCAAAGCTCAAAAGGGCGGTAGATTTATAGTAGGAACTATCGGGGGCTCTATAACCCAGGGGGCTTCAGCCAGTACGCCTGACAAAAACTGGTCCAGCCTTGTTGCTAAATGGTGGAAAGACCATTTTCCAAAAGCAGATGTGAAACTGGTGAATGCTGGAATCGGCGCCACAGGATCTTTAATAGCTGCTCATAGAGAATTCAACGATCTCCTCAAATACAAGCCAGACATAGTAGTCTGCGAGTTTTCAGTTAATGATGGAAACGAGCAATTAAGTGCCGAAAGTCTGGAAGGTGTTGTTCGTCAGACTCTTAACAGTGCAAACAAACCTCCCGTTATGCTGCTTTTCACAATGAACAATGTCGGTGGCAACGCACAGGAGTGGCATTCCAAGGTTGGCTTCCACTACAAGCTGCCCATGCTCAGCGCACGTGATGCCCTTACCCCTGAAGTGGAATCAGGCAAAATGAAATGGACCGATATCCTGGCTGACGTGGTTCATCCCAATGATGCAGGACATGCCTACTATGCTGGCTTTGTCACAAGAGTATTTGATACAGTCCGAGCTGGTTTGGAGTCTGGAGCCAAGCCGGGCAGATTGGTCAAGGTGCCCAAACCCCTGTTCAGTGATGTCTTTGAGTTTGCTCATCTGTACAATGCTGAAAATCTTGTTCCGACTTCCAACAATGGTTGGGGATTCGGAAACGCGTGGAGCTTTGGTAAGTGTTGGACTGCAGATAAAGCTGGTGCTGAGTTGGAGTTTGATGTAGCAGGCGATACAATTAGCTTAATGTATTTCAAAATTAAACGCGATATGGGCATGGCTGAAGCACGTGTAGATGACCGCGAACCTGTTAAACTGGACGGTTGGTTCGACCAGGACTGGGGAGGCTACTCCTGCTACGCTATTCTTGGTAGAAATCTGGGACCTGGCATTCACAAAGTGCGCATAAAAGTGCTGGAAGAAAAAGCCCCAGCCAGCAACGGCCATATTTTCGAAGTACATGCCGTTATGGCAGCTGGAAAGTAATTAATCATCTTTAGAATAAACGAAAGAGACAACTGATATGACTTCTAGAGAACGAGTTACCAGGACTTTGAAATTTGAAAATCCGGACAGAGCCCCACGAAATCTGTGGACTTTGCCTTCTGTAAACAGATACTGTGAAGAGAATTTAAAGGCGCTGCATGAGCAGTTCCCAATGGATATTGGTGGTCCGAGGGTTAGTTATGGTGTTTCACCAAGGGTAAAAGGTCAGGCATATGAAATAGGCTCAAATGTTGATGCATGGGGCTCGGTTTGGCATGTTGCTGAATATGGGGTAATAGGGGAAGTTAAGGATTATCCGATCAGGACCTGGGATGACCTGGACTCTTATGAATTGCCGTGGGAATTGCTGGATTGCGCAGACTTTTCGGAAGTTAATAAGAGCTGTGCTGAATCGGATACTTTCATACTGGCCGGCACTGAAACTAGACCTTTTGAAAGAATGCAGTTTGTCCGCGGCACGGAGAACCTGTTTCTTGACCTGGCCTACGGAGAACCAAGTGCGTATAAGCTCAGAGATATGCTGCATGAGTTCTATGTAAGAGAGATGAGGATGTGGGCGGCAACTGATGTCGATGCCATTATGTTCATGGATGACTGGGGCACGCAAACCTCCCTGCTGATCTCCCCTGATAAATGGCGGGAGTTCTACAAGCCTCTCTACAAAGAATATTGCGATATCATCCGGGCATCCGGCAAGTTCGTGTTCTTCCATTCCGATGGATTCACAGAAGCAATTTATCCGGACTTAATTGAGATGGGCGTTAATGCATTCAACTCACAGCTTTTCTGCATGGATATAGAAGGGTTGGGGGAGAAGTATAAGGGTAAGATCACTTTCTGGGGTGAAATGGACCGCCAAAACATCCTGCCTTTCGGCAATACCAACGATGTCCGTAACGCAGTCAAAAGAGTCCGTAAGTCCCTGGACACCGGCAAAGGCGGAGTAATAGCCCAATGCGAATGGCAAGCTAAAGACCCATTCGAAAACATAATCGCATTATACGACGAATGGACCAAACCGCTATAATATATTTCGAGATGGCCTCGGGTTATCCTGAGGTTATCTCGACTGCATCTACCGGACAGACATGTTTGCACGTGCCGCATCTGATGCACTTGTCGTCGTCAACAGCGTGCTTTTCATATGGAGTGAATGCAATCGCCCCAACCGGGCATTTCTGAGCGCACTTGGTGCAGCCTATACAGCGGTCGTTGATTGAGAAGGAAATAAGAGCTCTGCAGTGTCCAGCCGGGCAGATTCCTTTTGTATGGGCTTCGTATTCGTGCCTGAAGTGTCGGAGGGTAGACAGAATCGGATTCGGTGCAGTCTGCCCTAGTCCGCATAAGCTTCCCTTTTTTACTTCCAGAGCCAGTTCCTCAAGTTTTACTATATCAGCCATCGTGCCTTTACCGATACACAACTTTTCAAGGATATCCAGCATCCTTCGCGTGCCTACTCTGCAGAATGTGCATTTACCGCAAGACTCCCGCTGTGTGAACTCCAGGAAGTATCTTGATATCTCTACCATACAATCGGTTTCATCTATCACTACAAGCCCGCCAGAGCCCATTATAGCTCCAACAGAGATCAAAGCTTCATAGTCAACCGCAGTGTCAGCCAGGCTCTCTGGTATACACCCACCGGATGGTCCACCTATCTGGACTGCTTTCAGTTTTTTACCGTCCGCAACTCCGCCGCCGATTTCCTCGACAATCTCCCGGATGCTGGTACCCATGGGCACTTCAATCAGTCCACCGCGAACAATTTTTCCCGCTAGACTGAATACTTTGGTTCCTTTGCTTGTGGAGGTTCCGATAGATGAGAACGCCTTTGCCCCGTTACGCATGATCCAGGGCAACATTGCGAATGTCTCCACGTTGTTTACCAGGGTAGGGTGTCCCCAGAGGCCTTCTTGAGCAGGGTAGGGTGGACGAAGTGCTGGAGTTCCCCGTTTACCTTCGATAGAAGCAATGAGAGCAGTCTCTTCTCCACAAACGAATGCTCCAGCACCTTCCATTATCGATAATTCAAGTGAATGTCCGCTGCCAAGGATATTATTACCTAACAATCCTTTGGCCTTGAACAATTCGATCGCTTCAGATACACGTTTGACTGCCAATGGGTACTCGGCACGGATATATAATACCCCTTTAGTCGCACCAACAGCATATGAAGCAATAACTATTCCTTCAAGTACCCTGAATGGATATGATTCCAGAATCATACGATCCATGAATGCCCCGGGGTCACCTTCATCCCCGTTACAGACCAGATACTTTAGGTCTGCCACAGCATTCTTTACCAGTGTCCACTTGCTTCCGGTAGGAAATCCAGCACCGCCCCTGCCACGTAATCCTGAAGCGTTGACCGTGCGGATTATTTCATCCGGATTAGATTTACTAAGACAATTCCGCAGTGCCTGCAGACCTCCGCGGGTTTCATATTCAGGTAGATCGACTGGATCTATCTCTCCACAGTACTCAGTCGCAATCCTCTGCTGTTTGCCAAGAAATGCGCATACTGGAGTATCTCTGACATCCAGCGAATATCTGCTGACATTCTCCCAGACTTCATCGGTAAGCAAACCGTCAATAGTATCAGAGATTGCATGTTTAATCTTGCGAAATATCCCTTTGGGTTTGAGGTGTTGCCTGACGATTCGTCCAGCGTCCTCCGGATTGACCTTGGCATACATCTCAGAGCCTTTGTCAGTCACAATCTCCAGCAATGGAGTCTGATGACACATTCCTACGCATCCAACCGGCCTTATTGTGATCGCGTTTCCCGATTCCTGAGATGCTTTCTCCACTGCTGCCTTAACTTCAGCACTTCCACCAGCTTTACAGCACGACCCCATACCGATTCGGATTTCAAAAAGATCATCGGGAGCTTTATCTAGAGGAGCATATCTATCAGGCACATGTCCGCGTTTTTCCAGTATTAAAAAGTCTTGAAGTGATCTGGAAACATCGTCTGGAGATAAATGACCGTAGGTTATTCCGTCCACCTGCATCACCGGAGCCAAAGTGCAACAGCCCAGACATGCAACTCTCTGAAGAGTGAATACTCCATCCGGGTCCGTATCGTCGCCATCATAAATCTTCAAATACCGCTCAAGCGCCTGGTGTACAAGTTCTGAACCCTTAACGTGACAAGCTGTGCCATGGCAGATACTGACCAGATGGCGTCCGACCGGTTTATGTCTGAACTGAGAATAGAAAGTAGATACACTAGTAATCGATGCCGGAGTGATGTCTGTAAGCTCGCAGACTCTGCGTAAAGCCTCGTCGGGAAGATATCGATAGTATTCCTGGATATGCTGGAGTATCGGGATCAAAGATGACTGTGCTGTTCCTTGCTTTGATACGATTTTATCTACAACAGTGAGATCAATTGCAGCGTTTTCAATAGTATTCAAGCTCACTGTTTTACCCCGATGCAGAATAGTGTCTTCGAACCCCTTATATATATGCGTCCTTTGGCAAAAGCCGGAGTAGCCAGGGTCTTATCTGGCACAGAACCCTTGGATTCTTCCGTAAACACAGATGTAGCCGAAATAATATGCATGGTCCCCTGACTATCCAAAAGGTAGACCTGGTTCCCAATCATAATAGGTGAAGCGTTGACTGTCACATCGAATGGATGCTCGTAGTGCTTTTTGCCATTGGTTGCATCGATACATGTGAGGATTCCATCAGTAGTCACCATATACAATAGTCCTTTGGACGCAACAGGACTGGAGATATCCGGCAGGTTCTCAGATGTGCGCCAGAGTACGTTAGTCTTAGTAACATCCCCGGTTCCACCCGTTTTAATTGCTGAGGTATAAGAACCCATATTGGTCACATACACAACTCCATCAGCAAAAGCCGGAGAAGGAGCGTCATCACCCGACATTACATCGGCCTTCCAGAGTTCCAGACCTGTAAGTGGAGCATAGGCAGACATCCAGGGGCTGGCAATAGTGACAATGATATCAGATGTCCCATCATTAATAACCGCTGGAGTCGTCCAGGAATTTGGAACAGCTCTGAGAGTTCTCCAGACAATCCCGCCATCTTTAGCTTGCAACCCATATATGGCTGATTTACCGGAGTCAGCAGAGTTCCCCTGGTCAAACTGGACTATGAGAATGCTCTTATACATTGCAAGACTAGAGGCGTGTCCATACATATTCTCAGGAAGTCCGAAAGATCGTTTCCAGAGCTGATTGCCTTCGTAGTCATAACAGAACAGATCCCCGTTTGGGAATGCAGCGAAAACTCTCTTACCATCAGTAACACAAGTTGCGGGAGCATACCCGGTATCTTCCATGATCTGCGGTTTCTTCATAGCTGGGTCAATGAAATCAAGCTGTTTTGTCCATAGAATCTTCCCGTCTTCACCGTTGAAGCAATAAAGCTCTCTCTTATCAACGCTGGCACCTGTCAAGAAGACTTTATCTCCCCACACAACAGGTGAGTTCCAACCCGGCAAGGGAATATCGGTCTTCCACAAGAGATTTTCGGCAGCTGCGCCGTTCCATTTAGCAGGATAATCTGATGCTGTTATAACTCCAATACCGCCAGGTCCGCGGAGCATCGGCCAGTTAATCGCTATATCATCTGGTGCAGGGCTGTAATCCGATTCATCATATGGTACCGTTACAACCGGTGGCAGCGCAGGTGCCTTAGGCTCAGGCTGCACAGTCGTTTCTACGGGCTTACTTGTAGATGCATTCTTTACAGGTATCTTGTCTGCCTTGACCACAATTCCAGCTATTCCTGGAAATGCAGGTAGAACCGGGGTTGGTGGAGTAATTCCTGTTGGTTGTGTTTGCGCAGCTGTTGTAGAGTCAGGAGTTCTGTTTGCATCCTGTGTAGATGAAGACGATGCAATAATGGCTGTTTCGCTTGTGCGGGGTTTTTCCCGTGCAATGACTTTACTATATTCTGCTGACAAGTCACGGGGCCTGTTAAGAGCTTGCGCAGAGAGAAACGATATCACAATCACCGCAACTACAGCGGAACCAATAGTGGCCATGTTATTGAATCTCGTAGTATCTGCAGGCTCCTGTGAAATCCCCGAGGTATTCTTTTTCATAGCAAAAACTGATGAAGCTGTCAGAACGACCAAGACACATGCAAACCCTAGAACATAATTTCCGCGGTCAGCAAATGCCAGTCTGCGGAAATATTCTGCTCGTAAGGTGCTGTCAGTCCGTCGTATCTGCTCCTTAATCGCCATATTCTTAGGTGATTTTGCCAGGCGCTGAACGAGTTGAACAATCTGCTTGTTTGCTTGAGGATCAGCAGAAGACAGCTTAACGTGGTTATATATAAATAATGAAAGCACAATGGCAAGAAAGGTGCATGATATAATGCAGGCATAATATGTCGATCGGCGCAGCGATCCAGGAACATTGTTTTGAGTATTAGTATTGTTACGCATGGTTGTACTCATGAATATTCCTCCAATATACGTATAGCTTCAGGGTCTCCATGCTTTGCAAGTTCGACAGGACATGACGAATAACACCTGCCACATGCAACACATCCACCGGAGTCAGCTTCATAATCTTCTCTGTGTCTTCGGACATTGAGTGATATAAGTCTTATACCGAAAACCAGTCCTAAAAACACTCCCAGGAGAGGTGTTCCAGTTGCAAAGTCTGCTTCGATTGATCTGGCAGCTTTGTAGACATCTGATTTAGGCCTGTTCTGCAGTCTTACTGCATCCGATTCTTCATTGGTTGTGGTGCCTTTGATGTGTGCTTCATTATACAATTGATGCGCTAACCTTACTTCAGGATGTAAAACAGCCAATGAAGGTGCAGCATATTTCCCGGCGAAGTAACCCGAAACCATTAACACGGGTAAAACTGTGAGTAGTAGCAGGAGTCTGCGCCTGCCTTCAGTTGTCCCCACTTTGGTCCTGTCCTGCGTTGCATATCGTATCTCACCATAAGGACAGGCATTTTCGCAGAGTCTGCACTTAATGCACTTGTCCGGTGTAACAGTAATCCTCCAGCGTGAAAATGGAGATAATAATCGCAGCAATGCACCATAAGGGCAGAAGAACCTGCAATATGGTCTGCCTATAAACAATCCAATTACTAAAAACACAGAACCAGTTATAATCATCTCCACCGGTCCACCGAATCTGAAGAACGGGACAAATGGGTCATATTTACAGATAATAAAACTACATCCGGTAGCAGCAAACAGAACCGCAAACCCTAGATAGATCCAAGGAATTCCTCCAAGGACATGGGACAACCACTGGGGAACTTTGAGTGGCTTTACCAGCACAAGCTCTTGAATTGCACCAAGCGGACATACGCTGGAACAGAAGACTCTGCCGGCAAATAACGCAAAGATCAGGGGCAATAGGAAGAACATCCCAACAGCCACCGGCATCGCATATCCACTGCCAAATATCGAAAGCGCTGCATTTTGAATGGAGCCAATAGGACAGATGCAGCCGTGTCTATAGAATCCAAAATACAGGAGAGATGTTATGGATAGAATAACAAGACCGCGCCTGCTTCTCCGAAAAATGGCAAAATACGTCGCCAGTGTCAATGTGAGAACCAGCATCCCGATATCCAGAAATGTAAACCACTCCGCTCTGGGAGCAGGAGTTACAAGCACAGGCATTTTATAGCCCGGACTGAAATCCGGAGGTGGGAATCTTTCTACTGCCCAGGACTGTATGCTTAGAAAAATCAATATAATGGAAGTGGACAAGGATTTTTTCATTTAGGTTCCTGTCCATCCTTGAGTATATATGGGTGCGAAGCGGGGACTCTGGATATTGCATGCGATGGGCAAGCAGAGGCAATTGAACACTGGTTGCAGTTCAGGCAGATGTTATGTCGTATCTGTAAAAATAGCGATCCGTTACCAAAAGCCGTGCATCCTTTGACACAGACTGCACAGCCAACGCACAGGCTTTCGTCAATCGTATATTCAAAATAGGGGTCTTCAACAAAATTGCGTCTGATAGCGTCTGTTGGACATTGCTGGTTTTCTGCGGCTTCTGTCAATTCGTTGGGATCTGGTCTGAAGAAACCTGTACATAGTTTACAATAACCACACATTCTATGAGCGTGAACGGCTCTTACTGCAGATGGTGTCAGGACACATTCAGTAGAGCACTTACCACATTGGGTACACTTATAAGGATCTATCTGCCAGACTTCAGACTTTTTACTATCGCCTGCAGATGCTCCTAAAGCTCCCCCCAATGCCAGTACACTTCCATACCAAAGCCCTTGCTTCAGCAATTCGCGTCTGGTCATCTTTGTTTTATTATCTTCAGACATAGGATTTTATTTACCTGACAGGAATGGATGGGAAATCTAATGCATAATTGCATAAGTTTATGCAGAGCTATATCCGAACAGTAAGCTTCGGAAACGCATATATTTAATATCGCTAATCTTTGCAATTATGCACTACTTCGATTGTTTCATTGACAAGGCAGATGGATGGTCACAGGACTGCAGACTACCGCACTTGCTGCATATACCGTCAGATATACATACATCGCTGTTCTTCTTATGTGGTGATATGCGATCAATTCCACCTGCAACGAGTAACCCGAGCAAAGACCAGCGCCCCAGTGTTTTGATGAATTCTCTTCTCTCGGGATCATGTTTCATTTCTTTGTTTTGCTCCTGCGTTCAAACACCCGAATAAATTTTCGATTTGCATCAAGCACCAGGACTCTGCTTTTTGAATCTACAGCTATGTCCAGACTTTCTACGCTAGAGTCGAAAGCTTCCGCTGGTGCAATGATGCAAACGAAATTCCCTTTGGGGTCGTACATCTTTACACGTGGTATACCTTTTTCACTAGTGATGAAATAGCCATCTTTGGTCAATGCTATATCTGTAGGGTTGCAGCAACCACTGAATCCTTTAATGTCCGCAGATGCTGTACCCCATGACTTGCTGCTTCCCCTTGAACTGTAAAGTGCAATAGTATGTTTGCCGGGATTTACAGCCCATACATTGCCATCCGTAGCTGCATATACATCCAAATGACGACTGGGAACCACAAAAGTTCCCTTGCCAATCTCACTAAGCAGTTTACCACTGTTATCGTAATGCAGAACTTCTTTGTTTCCGGCATCACCGACAAACACATTACTGCCATCCGAAGATATGGAGCAGAATCGGGCTCCGAATCCCCGGGTCTCCCAAACTCCATTATTCATACCCTGAGAGCTGAAGACTCGAACATGATCTTGAGTAGCAACAAATATATTATCCTCATCATTCACCGTGACTGCGTAAGGAGCATGTTCGATCAATATAGAGTTGTGTAAGGCTCCTGTTGAGGTGTAGGATAAAATGCTCTTATCACCAACAACATATATGTTATCATGGATATCCACAGCAATGCCGCGTGGTTGATCCATGTTGATGCTAAATTGATCTGTTTCAGAATACAACAAATCTGCTTTATTGGACTTCGAAAGATTCTTGATTCGATTGTTATAGTCTTCCATCGCTGTATTGCGTGACTTTCGTCCGCAGCCTGCAACAGTTATAGAAACCAAAATTACCGATAGTATCCAGAGAATTGTGTTATTGAAAACAACACTGCTACGTTCATTACTACTGACTAACTTCACTTGTACTACTCCGCTACTTTACTTACCTGACATGTCCAGACAAACTAACTTTGTAAGGTCACGCATTATCATGCGACCTCCAGCGACTGCAATGGGAGCCCATGCATCGTGGCCGGTGAGTACCTGGGCCTGGGCTAGCTTTTTATAACCATTAGGGCTGAGGTTAACCATGCTTAAGGCGCCTTTGTCTTCCAGAACAAACAATCGCCCGCTTGCCGCTACATAAGGCCCGAGTCCAAAACGATCAGCACCACTGTTCCACAACTGTTTGCCATCAAGACTCAAACAAACTAACTGACCACCAGGAATCACCCCATATATACAACCCTTATAAAATATGGGGGTTTGTTGGTCAGAACCGAATATTTTCGGCAGTAGTGAATATACAGGTTTAACCTGGATATTTGAACCACTACCACTCAATTGTATCATCATACTCCCTGCGTTGTAACCTCCGCACAAGAACACTCTGTTACCTGGGACTGGGACAGGAGATGGCACATTGGCTATCCGCACCTTCCAATCCAATGTTTGCCACAAGATCTTTCCATCAGATGCTGACACTCCGGCTACCCCACCGCTCCCGCAGTAAATATAAGTGCGCTTACCCAGCAGGATTGCAGGGATTATGGATGAGTGAGTCATCGTCCAGCCGTTTGAATTAGGAGTCTGCCATAAGACTTTTCCTGTTGCACAGTCGATACCCGCCATCAGAACTTTTGGACCGGATGGGGCAATGATCAACATACCCCCATCTATAAGAGGGCACTGACCGGCATACCAGGGAGGAATCACAGAACCGAACTCCTTCTCAAGATCCTTAGTCCACAGCAACCTACCGGACTTGGAATCCGCGCACAGAACTTGAAGCTTGGGACCAATGGTAACTACATATTTATCTGTCACTGCAGGGACCGTTCGTGACATACCATGGTTGCGTTTTATACTGACGGGATAGGAATAACTCCATAGTTGCTTGCCATCTGCGAATGAAAGACATCGCAAAACATCAGCCTGCGCAGTGCGATCGTAGTCCAGCATATAGACTCTGCTGTTCAGTATAGCTACTCCGGCATGTCCTTCCCCAACATCCATCGACCATAGGACTTTGGGCATTCCCGGTGCCCAGCGTGAAGCCAAGCTGGTTGAGTCTGTGCTGATATTGTCCGAGTTTGCCCCCCGGAACATTGTCCAGGAACCAGATATTTGCGGTGGTTCAAATGTAGTATTTGGGGTCAGAGTTGATGCAGTCGGTAAAGTTGCTATTGCGCCTTGCGGCAGTTGATTGTTATCTGAAGGTTGCGCAGCAGACTCTTCACTTTCGTTCTGCTGAGTGCCTACCATTGGGACATACTCTTTTATCGGCTCACGGAGATTTGTCTTGACAGGAGACCTATCAGCCGACAGCCAGTAGACCAGAGCGAATGCGCATGCAAACAGCACGACTCCAGGGATTATAGCTGCGAACCTGTCGGATTTCACTTTGAGACCTTCCTGTTGAGTTTTGCCAGTGACATTTTAGCATTTGCTGCAGCAATCGGGTTTGCGTCTGAGAGCATTGCTTTTAAGCTTGCTTGAATGCGCATTTTCCACGTATCAGACATTCCTGATACTACGGCTTCACGTGCTGCTGCTGCCCTTACAATACCTTCCGAATCCTTAAACAATGATTCCACGATACTCAACACCGAATCCACTGTTTTAGGATTGCGCCTGGCTACAGATAATGCCGCCTGCAACGCAGCCAGTCGGACAACCTTATCCCCATCAGCTGCTGTTTTGGTAAGTGTCGGGATTGATTCCGGATTTGCCAATACACCCAATGCCTGGCAGGAAAGCGTTCTTACCCACTGCCTGGAGTCAGCCGTCAGTTCCAGCAGAACAGGTAATGCAGCGTCTCCCTGTTTACCGAGAGTCCTTACAGCTGTTTCACTGACATCCCAATGGTCTTCCATAATTATTTTCTTCAGGAAAACAGGAGCATCAGGATCTTTGATCTGTCCCATTTTGTCGACAAGCTCTACTCTGATGGCAACATTAGGGTTGCCTTCGTCTATCCCTGGATGGCTCAATATGCGTTCCTTCAAGTCTGCATATGAAGGAGCAGGGGGAGCAACTTTCGGTTTATAGGCTATTTTACGATCTCCGGATACACAATAAAGCTGTCCAGTTGTCCGTATGTAAACTTTCTTGTCTGCTACTGCCAGGGAAGCAAATACTCTCTCCCCAATACTGTTAATACGTATCAGGTTGAAAGCTGGTTTTGATGCGTTGCCGATACTGAAAACATATGTGTCCCCACGTTCACTTGTCCACAATATGCGTTTTTCCACAGCAACAGGGGATGAGGAAAATTGACCAGGGAACCTGTTTTCAAACAAAAAAGTTCCGGAACGGTCATATACACGCAGTGTCCCATTGTCGTTGGGAACCATAAACAGTCCATATGCAGCTATTGGAGATACCACATACGGCCCACCAGTTGGCATCAGTGCAAGCACACAAGTCTCTGCAACATCGCCTGTTCCCTTGGGATCCAGTATCACAGTAGGTCCGTTTCGTCCGGATGTGCAGAGAAGAAGCCCGTCCATCTGAACTGGACTAGGAGATACAGCATCCGTCATTCCCTTACAGTTCCAGACTTCATTTCCAGTTGTTGCATCATAAGCCCGGATTATTGTCCCATTCATAACAACCAGTGTACGATCAGGGTTCTTTACAACTATCGGAGTTGAATAATTCAAAGATGGAGCGCGCTTGGTCTTCCAGCGTATTTTACCTGTAGAACGCTCAACTCCAGCAATAAATGAATCCCCATAGTGGTCAACGGTAATAATAACCAAGTCACCACATATTACTGGCGAAGAAGCCAGATTATAGATGTTGTTAACAGGACCAGCAGGGCAAGTCCAAAGAATTTTTCCAGTGTAGTCCAACGCAACCAGCCCGGGAGACTCGAAAAATGCATACACAACCTTACCGTCAGTAACAGGGGTAGGGGCTGCGTAGCCTGAATACGGATGCGTCTGTCCGACTTTTTCAACTGCAATTGGCGTATCCCACAGCAGTTTGCCTTTTAAAGCATCAAAACACATGATGTGTCTTGTTTTTCCGGAGTCGGAGGAAGTCGTTAGAAAGACTTTACCTTTTGAGACTATAGGAGATGAGCTGCCTTCCCCGGGGACGACTGTCTTCCACAATATGTTGCCCGATCTGTCCCAGGACATAGGCACACTGGTCTCAGAAGATATACCCGAGCCATCACCTCTCCATCCAGACCATGAACCGTTTTGACTGCCCCACGAGATTTGCACTGCAGTCAACAGACAGAATGTAAGTATGGTTGTATAGATACCTGTTCTGGTCATTATGTTGAGGTTATCCTCCGGTCTGATTCGATGCGACCAATGCATGTTCAATAGCTTCACGAACGTTGGCTACTCCGAAAAGTCTGGCTCCGGTATCTGAAGTGAGTTTACTTACACTTCGTCCGGCAATAATAGCTCGATCAAAACCAAGCCTGGCAGCTTCTTTCAATCGTTTTTCAACCTGACTGACGCTGCGGACCTCTCCGGACAGCCCAACTTCTCCCATAATAATAGTCGATCCTTCAATGCAGCAGTCCGACAGGCTGGATGCAACCGCCACAGCAACTGCAAGGTCAGCAGCGGGTTCGATTATCCTGACTCCACCTGCGACATTGACGTAGACATCCTTGTTACCAATAGACAGTCCAACCCTTTTCTCCAGGACTGCAAGAATCATCAGCATCTTGTTATAGTCAATTCCCTGGCACATTCGCCTTGGACTGGTGAAATATGATGGGGCGACTAAAGCCTGCACCTCAACCAGTATAGGACGTGAACCTTCCATAGTGGAAGTAACCACTGATCCTGCACCGTGTTGAGGTCTCTCTGCCAATAATGCTTCAGAAGGATTGGCAACTTCAACCAGACCCTCTTCGCGCATTTCAAAAATACCTATTTCGTCTGTTGACCCAAAACGGTTCTTGACTGCTCGTAAAACTCGATAGCTGTGATGTCTGTCACCCTCGAAATAGAGCACAGTATCTACCATATGCTCCAATACTTTAGGGCCGGCAAGAGTACCGTCTTTGGTTACATGGCCGACTATGAAGACTGGTATCCCGGATCCTTTTGCAATAACTGCAAGCTTCTGAGTGCAGGATCTAACTTGAGATACTGTGCCGGAAGCGCTGGAGAGGTCAGGGTCGTGGACGGTCTGGATTGAGTCAACAATTATGAATTTGGGTTTGTATTGCTGGGCATACTCAGCAACTGCATTGATATTAGTTTCAGAGACAAGAAGAAGTCCTTCGTGCTCAGCTCCAATTCGTTTTCCTCTGAGTTTGACCTGTTCAATGGATTCTTCAGCCGACAAATACAGCACTGGGCCAACATTTCGGCTAAGGTGGTTTGCGACCTGAATGAGTATTGTAGACTTACCAATACCCGGGTCACCGCCAATAAGCACCATTGATCCTGCGACAACTCCGCCGCCAAGTGCTCTGTCCATTTCGTGGATGCCGCAAGGGAATCTTGCAGCACCCTCGGATGGTATCATTGTTACGGGGGTAGGAACGGCATACAGGCCAACAGACGAACCCTTACTCGCGGTTGAATTGGATTCTACCAGTTCTTCAACCATAGTCGCCCACTCGTCGCAGTCAGGACATCGTCCGACCCATTTCGGAGATTCATAACCACACGCCTGGCATACAAAGGTTGTCTTGGTTTTTGCCATATTTTCCTACATTACAGCGATCTTGTTGGTTAACTCTTCGCCGCGGTCAAGTCCTGCACCGTTTATTGGAATGAACTTGTGGTGCCTTTCAGGAAGCACCTCGAGCATTGCCTGTTTAATTGATTCAATCTTTACAGGTTTTGCCAGTCCGATGAATGCTCCCAGTATAACCATATTGGCAGCCATCATACTACCGACTTGCTCAGCTATATCTGTTGCCGGAACTTCAATGATTGTGCAGTCCGGCCTGGATGTTGGAACTGCAGCCAGTGAAGTGTTTACAAAGATGGTTCCGCCTGGTTTTACTGACGCCACAAACTTGTCCAGCATTATCTGTGTGAGTGCGATCAGATAATCCGGGGTGCTGGTAACAGGTGAACCGATTTCCCTGTCCGATATAATAACCGTGCATTCCGCCGACCCACCTCTTGTCTCAGCTCCATATGATGGGAACCAGACAACGTTTAAATTCTCAATAAGCGCAGCATGGGCAAGCAGTTGGCCAATAACCATAACACCCTGGCCCCCCATACCCGCTAATACTATTTCCTGATACATAAATAAACTCCTGGAACTAGAAGTTGAAAGTTGGAGGTTAGATGTTGGGATCTGACACCTCCAACAGATAATTAGTCTTTTTCAGAGTCTCTAAATATGCCCGGTGGGAAGACTTTTGATGTCTGTTCATCTATAAACTGTAGACTTTCAATAGGAGTCATTTTCCACTGTGTAGGGCAGTTTGAGAGTATTTCAACGAATGAATATCCCTTGCCAGCCAGTTGCAGCTCAAAAGAGTGTTTGATAGCCTTTTTCGCTTTTCTAATACCAGCAGGACTCGTTGGGCAGACTCTTTCTATGTAAACTGGAGCATCCAGGGTATCGAGCATTTCGCAGACCTTAATAGGATATCCAGCCTGTTCTGCGCAGCGTCCATTGGGACAAGTGGTGGCTTTTTGCCCGATCAGAGTGGTTGGAGCCATTTGCCCACCGGTCATTCCGTATGTGCCATTGTTGATGAAAATCACGCTGAGGTTTTCTCCACGGGCAGCGGCATGAATAGTTTCACACATACCAATAGAAGCTAAATCTCCATCTCCCTGGTATACCCAAACGAGTTTCTCGGGGAGTACACGCTTGACACCGGTTGCAACCGCGGGTGCTCTGCCGTGTGAAGCTTCAATCATATCGCAGGACATATAATCATACATGAATACTGCGCAGCCAACCGGGCAAACGCCAACAGTCGTGTCCACAATATTTAACTCGTCCATTATTTCGGCAATCAACCGGTGGATAATGCTGTGTATGCATCCCGGGCAATAACTGAATTCGTTATCTGTAAGGCCATTTGGTCTCGCAAAAACCTGTTGCATGATTAAGCCTCCACTCTGTCTTCGGCAAATGCCTTGACGGCTGCAAGAGTATCTACCGGGTTAGGCACATTGCCTCCCGAACGACCATAGAATCCAACTTTGGTCCTGCCTTCAACTGCCAATCTCACATCTTCAAGCATCTGACCATGACTCATCTCTACTACCATGATCTGTTTGCCTGCATCCGCAATATCCCGGATTTGCTGGGTAGGGAATGGCAGTAGTGTTATTGGTCTGAACAACCCAAGTTTCAATCCTTCAGCTGCAGCCATATCTACAACCGTACGGCAAACTCTTGCTGAACAACCATATGCTATCAAAACTATGTCAGCGTCCTCGGTGTTGAATGCAGAATATCTGACTTCGTCGCGCTGCATTGCAGCATACTTTGCCTGCATGCGTATATTCAGATCTTCAAGCACACGTGCAAACATCCAAAGTGAGTTGATAACGTTGTGGTCTCGATCTTTATTACCTGTGGTTGCCCAGGGTTTATCATGCTCTGTTACAGTAGACGTATCAGGCATTGTTAATGGTTCAATCATCTGACCGATAATAGCATCCATAAGGATCATTGCAGGATTGCGGTATTTATCTGCCAGTTCAAACGCCAGAGGCATCAGATCATAACATTCCTGCACACTCCAGGGAGCAAGAGTAATCAGTTTATAATCGCCGTGCCCTCCACCCTTGACAGCCTGGAAGTAGTCCGCCTGGCTTGGGAATATATTTCCAAGGCCCGGTCCACCGCGTTGAACATTCACAATTACACAGGGCAGTTCACACGCAGCGATATAAGAAATACCTTCCTGCATCAGACTGACTCCAGGACTCGAGGAGGAAGTCATAGAACGTTTACCGGCGCTTGCTGCACCGTAGACCATATTGATCGATGATACTTCGCTCTCAGCTTGAACAAACACTCTGCCGTTTTCGGGCATAAGAGTGGACATATATTCAGGAACTTCGTTCTGAGGGGTAATAGGATACCCGAAGAACGCATCACATCCAGCAGCCAGGGCTCCATAACAAAGAGCCACGTTGCCTTTCATTAGTTTTCTTGTGGGCATAGTTTTATCTCCACACCTCAATGGCTACATCCGGGCAGACTAATGCGCATATGGCGCAGCCGGTGCAGTCATCTTTCTTTAGCATTTGTGAGGGTTTGTAACCGCGACGGTTATATGAATCCTCCATCGCCAAACACCCCTTAGGGCAGAAATGCACACACAGCTCACAGCCTTTGCATTTCTCTCTGTCAATCTTGATCTCAGGCATAATCAACGTACTCCCAATATGCGGTCTATCTTCCTAAGTATCGGATTTCGTTCAATAAGCGCTGTTATTGAGTGCTTTTCCGAATACAATTGAATCCCAACCAAACATATGACCGCAGCTATTTGAAACAATACATGGGTCTGTGAAGCAACAAGTGCACCAAGTATGGCGCCAAGTTGGTTTGACCCGGAATCTCCCATCATCGCTTTTCCAAGTCCATCCGGAACTGCAAAAGCAAGCGTAACAGCGGCAACCAGAGCTAAAATTCCCCAGTTTCCATTGTTGAAAACATAGGGTGCCACAAGCAGAAGTCCAAATAATAGAACTCCACATGCTCTACCCGGACGCAGATCGAGTAGATTAAGCGTATTCGCTCCCAAAGGTATGAGTAAAGCAGCCAATATCCATCTGATTATGTTTCCATCAGAGAGGAAATAACCTGCCGTAATTCCCACAAGTCCTCCACCGATAGCCTTTGCAGCACCTGTGGTAAGTTTACCCTGGCCCAGGAGCATTCGAAAATGCCCGCGAAAACCGGATGCTTCTCTGGACCCGAACACATCGTCTATAAATCCCAGTATACACATGGAGGACGCTGTGAACATCACAGGTATGACCAAAACACGAGTGAGAGGAGACAATGTTGCAAAAAATGCCAGTCCAGCCAGCATATAACCAAGCATTATGATTCCATACGAGGCGGGTATAGTCTCGTGCTTGAAATTTGGCTTGATCAGCCCGAGGATCGGGGACAAATATAAGATCAACAAATGCCAGGCAGCAACCAATAGCAAAGCCGAAACACAGGCCACGTATTCCATAATTTCATTTTACCAGAATCAGTGTCTTCTTTTCCACAATGCCTGAGCTATGTCTACAAATTGCTGTGCACGATGGGTGAATCCTGACAGGCTTCTGCCGGTAAGTCGGTGTTTGAGGGGGAGTTCCATTTCCACAACACGATAGCCTTTACGCAGTGCATCTATCGTCAGTGCGACTTCAACTCCAAACTTATTCTCAAACCCTCCAATGGCGGTCAGAACCTCTTTGCGGATGGCTCTTTGACCTGAAATAGGCGCAATGACTTTGGAACTAGTCAGTTTTTCGATTCCCCACTTGGCTAACTTCATCACCAGCCCGAACCCACCCTTATGTCCGGGAGGTGCTTGCATAATGGCAATGGACATATCGGCATGTCCATTAACAATAGGTTCCAGCAACCGTTTAGTTTCTTTTGCGGTGATTCCAAGGTCGGCATCTACAAGGAGATATATATCAGCCTGGACTTCAGCAATTGCCTTGTTCAGTGCAGCGCCTTTTCCTGCATTCTTGTCCATTTGTAGAACAGTTGCACCTTCTTCATATGCAATAAATGCAGTGTTGTCGGTAGATCCATCGTCAACCACCACTACTTCATCGATTCCGGGTGTTATGCACATAGTGTGCACTGTATCTTTGATAGTATCTGCTTCATTATACGCAGGTATTATTACAACTACTCTATTCACGGTTAATATGTTTCCAGTCCCTTTGGAATCGTTTGGTCGGATGTTTCTTTTACCCCAAATCTGGCTTTTTCACCCAGGAGAGCGTAGATAGTGCTCAGTTTACCGGAGGCCCAGTCAGCGTTGTCTACACTTGCAATGCCCAGTTTATGCCAGGTTGATATGTACGAAACCTTGCAGTCGAATGGTTCGCATCCCACTGCAACCAGATTCGGTCGGTTCAAATGTCCTATTAATGCAGAATCTACCAGGCCCGATGTGTCGGTATCTACTGATTCGGAACCTCCAATTATGATGACCAGGCTATTTGGGCGGCTGTAATCCCCCCGGAATTTGGCTACGCCATGATCCTCAAGTGCTGTGAGTAACGCTGCAGGTCTCCCCTCACAAACTGCATCACTTATAAACTGCATAACTCTATCTGCAGGCGTTTGACCGTCTTCAGAAATTGATATCCCCGTTTCCATCAATGTTTTCGAGAGTTTCTGTTCGTCGCTAAAGTCAAACGATCTGCTTATATCGGTCACACTGGTAACCTGAGCGCCTGCTTCTACAAGAGCATTCTGGACATCAGTCACTATTTGGTCGTAGTCACCAGTTTGGATTATTGCTGCATTTCTATATGCTAGTTTACCCCGCAGCAGTTCTGGTTCAACTTGGGATATCATTTCATCCAGGTCTGCAACAACACGTTTATTGCGGTCAACATCTCTGCTGACTATCTCAATCTGGTCTTTCAATGTACGCATGGATTCTGCATAACGCTGGATAGTTTTACGCTCAGATTTTGATCCGGGAGCCAGACGGGAGAATGAGGATCCAATTACTATCCCCAGTGCCAGGGCAAAAAAGACAGCGGCTAAACTATATACGTGGTATCTAAGGTCTATCATCGGTTTAATTGCCAGATTTTCATTTTAGTATATAAATGCCACATTTGAGAACGTGCATCTTCCATCATAAATCCGACCCTTTCCTGGACAGTGGGGGAGAGTCCAATGACTACAAAAAGAACAACAAAGGCAGCCAGTGCAATAAATGCAATGTATCCAACGCCTGCATGAGCTCGGTAGAGTTTACTGACTCCACGTGCATCTACAAGCTTGTGGCCAACTTTGAGACGTACCAGAAAAGTACTCGACATTCCCTTGCGGCCTTTATCCAGAAAATCCACCAGATGGGAATGCGTGCCAACAGCTACGATCATTTCGGCCCCGTGCTCATAAGCCAGCAATAGAGCGAGATCTTCACTTGTTCCCGGTACAGCGCACACACTTGCAGAAAGCCCCAGGCGATTAAGTCTATCCATTCCAGGAGCCCTGCCATCAGCGTATGACTGGACAATCAATTCAGCGCCACTTGCCAAATTCTTGTCTGAAACGCTATCCATGTCTCCAACAATGATGTCCGGCTTTAGCCCTAACTCAACAATAGCATCTGCTCCGCCGTCTACCCCTATTAAGACAGGTTTGACTTCACGGATATATGAACGGATCATGCTCAGGTCTTCTTTGTAATTCTCTCCACGTACAACTACAAGGACGTGTTTGCCTGATAAATTAGTTCGAGTTTTTGGCAAATTGCTGGGATCTACAAAGACATCTTTTTCTTTTGCCAGGTAAGTGAGAGTGTTCTCTGCGAACTTTTCCAGTTCAATGCCAAGATTTGCCTTTGCTGTCTCGAATTGCTCAGCGACATACTCCTCGGTTAATACACTACCGCTGGAGATAATCTCTTTTCCGGAGTAAATATTCGAGTCCTCAATCTCCGCTTCTTCGCCTTCCTTGATCTTTGTAAATACATCCTGTCCGGTGTTATCAATGACTATGATACCGGCTTCAAGGAGCTTACGGGGGCCTGTATTTGGATACCTTCCGGAACATGACTGCGAGGCATTCACAACTGCGCGAACTCGGGCATCGATAAGTATATCCGCAGATACCCCATCAATATCCTTATGGTCAATGATAGCGATATCTCCCCTGTGTAGTCTTTTCCCCAGGTTTTTAGTTCGCTTATCTGACCTTATGATTCCCTTTATTCGCACTTGAGAGCATCTCCCTTGCGTGTACCAGTGCTGTATCCGATTTCTCGCCGGAGCCCAGCATCCTTGCCAATTCCGTAACACGCTCTTCCGTTCTGAGTCTATTAATACTAATGGATGTATGCCCATTTGATACATTCTTTGCTACGTTCATATGATTATCTGCTATGCAGGCAACTTGAGGGAGATGGGTCACGCACAATACCTGGCAAGTCCCGGCTAAAGCAGCTATTTTCTCGCCTAGCACAAGCCCTGTCATTCCCCCGATACCGGAGTCTATTTCATCAAAAACTAAAGTGGGAATACCGGAATCTGCACAGACAGTCTTAATTGCCAGCATAATTCTGGACATCTCACCGCCGGAAGCAATTTTCGAAAGAGGTTTGACAGGTTCACCGGGATTTGGGCAGATCATGAATTCAATGATATCCATTCCTTTTGATCCGGGAACACATGAGGTAATTCCGAGCTCGAATTTTGTTCCAGCCATCGCGAGATCAGCAAGGTGCCGTTCTACACCATTTTCGAACTCATCTTTTCTCGACAGACGCAATTCAGAAAGCTGTTCTGAAACAATCTTTAGCTCGGATTGTAGTTTCTCGATGGTTGAATCCAGTTCTCCGGAAAGTTCATCCGCATGCTGAAGTCTACTAAGCTCAACAAATGATGTCTCACGGAATGCCAGGATTTCCTCGATTGTATCTCCATATTTGCGCTTGAGTGTCCCTATCAAATTAAGTCGATTGTCAACATCTTCCAGTGACGCAGGATCTAGCTCAATTTCATCTCTATACTCACGAATTCTCGCCGCTGCATCCTGAGCACCGATAACCACTTCATTTAGCTGTGTGATCAGACTCTCCAAACCAGGATCGATAGCAGCCATTTTTTCACAGGCAATTAATGCACTTTGGAGAGAGTCTGTTACAGCATTGTCCCCTGATAGAATCTGATATACAGATTCAGCTCCACTCATCAGTTTTTCGGCTGAAGCCAGTTTGATCCTCATCGCAGATAATTCAGTGTCTTCACCAACAATCAGATTTGCGGAATCAATATCAGATACTTGAAAAGACAACAAATCAACCTGTCTCTCACGTTCCCGGACATTTGTATTTAATCTGTCTTTTTCTATTCGGGCTTCGTTTAACTTCGCATCCAGTTCCATTGTCTGCTTACGCAGTTGAATTGCCTGGTTGCCTATCCAGGAATCATATATATCTATATGGATAGCCGGAACCAATAGGGACTGATGATCGTGTTGCCCGTGTATATCGATAAGTGAATCAGTAATAGTCCTGAGAGCTGAAGCTGTTGTTGTCTGACCATTAACCCTGCACGTAGATTTACCATTTCTGGAGATTTCTCTGGAAATAATAAGTGTATGGTCTTCTAGATCAATTCCTAGATTTTCAGCAGCAATCCTTGATTTATCGCATTCCTCAATATCAAAGACAGCTTCCACTCTGCAACGGTCAGCGCTGGAGCGAATTACATCTGTTGAAGTACGTTCACCGAGAACAGTACTGATTGCTCCTACAATAATAGATTTTCCTGCTCCGGTTTCACCTGTAAGCACGGTAAAACCCCGGTCGAACTCGACCCGGAGCTTGTCTACTAATGCAAAATTATGGACGCTGAGTTCAAGCAGCATAGTTCATCACGGTGTTATATAAAATGTGTGCGGGGATCAAGAGAACCTTTCACCCCAGTGTAATCTGGTTTGCAACTTATTGTAAAAGCTCAAAGGTTCAATCTGTATCAATCTGGCGTCAAAGTCTGCTTTGCGTACGCGGATAGAATCACCATAAAGCAGGGGTTTAGCATGTTGACCATCGATTGTCAAAGCTGCCAGTCGGTCATAGTCACCGGACTCTGTGCTGATATCAACTGTCTCAGTATCTGAAATCACCAAAGCTCTCTCACTGAGTGTGTGGGGACATATCGGTGTGATCACCATAACCTCTACTCCAGGATGCACCACTGGCCCTCCTGCAGAAAGCGAATATGCGGTACTACCTGTCGGTGTTGATACTATGATACCGTCCGCCATATATGTGACTATTTGTTTCCCGCTGATGCGCATATTCAATGCCAGCATCCTTGCAATAGGCCCTTTGCCAACCACTACTTCGTTTAGTGCAAAATGGTTCTCCACCAGCTCATTAGCTCTTATTATCGAAGCATTAAGAACCAGTCTTGTGCTGATGCTATAACTACCGTCAAGTATGCTCTGCATTGCAGATAATGCTTCGTCAGGATGAATCTCAGTGATAAACCCATATTGTCCGTAGTTAATCCCAAACATAGGGGTGCCTAGAGGAGCAGTCAAACGGCTCCAACGGAGCATTGTCCCATCTCCTCCCAAAACCAGCAACAGATCGGCTGAAGCAGCTTTAATCTCAATTTCTGAGAAAGCATCTGTTTCATCAACTGCACTCTGAGAAGTCTGGTCTGCGACAATTACGCTCAGTCCACGGGAGATAAACCAGCTTTCCAACTCGTGAGCCAGTGCCGCCGCTCCCTGCTTAAGTGGATTGACCGCAATTCCTATTTGTTTCAAGATTTGGTTGATGTCGATTCTCCTTGACAGCACGATTGTAAGAACTAGCTTGGATTTACATCGAACCTGCTTAAGTTGTGCTTTGCATCCTGGTTGTTTGGATCAATTTCTATGGCTTTGCGATACTTTTCCTTGGCTAAATCGATCTTGTTGATCTTTTCCAATTCAGCTCCAAGATTGTTCAATGCCGCTGAATTTTTGGGAGACAATTGTATGCACTTTTCATAACTCGATATAGCCGCTTCCGATTTTGATTGTTTTGATAGCGTCATAGCTAATCCAAAATAAGCATCAGATGAATTTGGATTGATTCTTATTGCTGTTTGAAAAAGCTCATATGCTTCATCATAGAGATCAGCTTTCAATTTAGCATTCCCGAGATTCACTGCCGCTGCGAAATTCTGTTTGTCGGTATCATAGATCTTTGTCCATATTTCGAGGGCTTCGTCGTTCTTATCAAGAACAGTGAGCGCGTTTGCTAAATTAATCCAGGTGATTTGAAGAGTAGGGGACTTTTCCGTAGCCTGCCTGAGAGTCTCTAGAGCAATTGTGTTTTTGCCTGCTTTGAATTGAGCCCACCCCAGCAGTGTCAGTACTTCACCGTCATTTGGTTCTATGTTTGATGCAATTTTCAGCTCTGCAATAGCTTTGTCCCAATCTCCAAGATTAGAACGTATCACACCCAAATTGTAGTGTGGTATAAAATTGTCTGGCTGGGATTTTGCTGCTGATTCATATTGATCAATAGCAGCTTTGTCTTTGCTTTGTACACTGAGAACTTCACCGAGTGCAATTCTTACTGCATACATTTTTGGACTCAATTTAAGAGCCGTTTCGAATGCACGTCCAGCGCCTGTCGTATCGGCAGCTTTCATTCGGCTGAGTCCAAGATTATACCATACTGTAGCATCTTTAGGGCTGATAGAAGAAGCCTTCTCAAGATGAAATATAGACTGCTTAATATTGCCGGATTCTCTGAGCGCTATACCAAGATTTACTCTGTAAGCAGCATTCTTTGGATTGATATTGACGACTCTTTCCAGGTGTGGAACTGCTTCATTTGGTGATTTGTCAGTCAACAGCAAGTTTCCCAGATTAAACAACGCATCCGGATTGTTTGGCGCCAACTTCAAGGCTGTCTGATATTCCATGCGTGCAGGAACGTGTGCTCCAGAGAGTTGATATGCCAATCCTAGATAATTGTGAGCATCTGCATTTTTTGGCATAATACTCACTGCTTGAGTTAGCTGAATTACTGCTTCAGGAGCTTGGCCGGTTTTTATCAATAAATAACCAAGCCAGGTTCTGGCCGGACCATCGTTAGGATGATTACTCACCCAGGCAGTCAGGTTGTTGACAGCCTCTTGTGTCTTACCTGCTTTAAATAATTTAGCTGCTTGCCTGGTGTCACCGAATGTGGCGACGGATAGTGAAAATAGAAGAATGACACAGATAGGTAATGACTTGTGCATTAAGGATCACATCCTTTGCTGCAAAAAATATCAGCTTGAAGATAGTGTGGGATATTAGTATTCTAAACCTGGAATCCCACAGCGGATTCGTTTTTGTGTTATTGTAACAGTATAGACGAAAATGAAAATGCAAAATTTAGATATACTATCCCACTGAATTGTAATTATACCAGCCGGAGTATGGGTATACAACCATGGCGGGTACTGTATCTTCATATACATTATCCATAATGATCCTGTATGGGCATTAAATTCCGGTAATATGGATAAATGTGATAGATACTGGTGATATAATTATGCACAGGACAGAAGCAGTCCATTCTGAGAATCTAATTTCAAGTGTGTATATGATGATGTAAAAGCGTCTGCAGATATATTTTCTGTATGGAACATATGCACAGAATTACTGTCTGCTATAATGAATCGGATATTGTAATTCACGTTGACCGGGTTTAGTGGGTTGTGATATCATCCATTCTCGTGTTGTGGAAACGAAATGTGATCATCCACTCCAACTGCTTGCAGTGGAGTTAAGGGAGTTAAGTGTAAACCGAATGCCTAAATCGCTTATTATTGTGGAATCTCCTGCAAAAACTAAAACACTAAAAAATTTCCTGGGCCCAACATTTAATGTTGTTGCCAGTATGGGTCATGTTCGAGACCTGCCCAAGAGCAAGATTGGTGTTGAAGTAGAGGAGAATTTCAAACCGGATTATGTCAATATCCCTGAAAGAAGGGAAGTCATAAAGAAACTGAAAGAAGCTGCCAGTAATGCAGATACTGTATTCCTGGCTTCTGACCCTGACCGTGAAGGGGAAGCCATTGCCTGGCATCTCTCTGAGGTCTTGAAGATTAAGGCTCCACGCAGGATACGCTTTAATGAGATAACTGAAACTGCTGTAAAAGAGAGCATCAATAATGCTGATCTGATAAATATGGATCTGGTAAATGCACAACAGGCCCGTAGAGTCCTGGATCGTCTGGTGGGTTATAAACTGAGCCCATTGCTCTGGCGAAAGATCAAGAGAAATCTGAGTGCAGGCAGAGTACAATCAGTTGCTGTCAGATTGATTTGTGACCGGGAACGTGAGATTCTAGCGTTTATCAGAGTCGAATACTGGTCTATCACCGCTAAGTTGACTCCAACTGATGTTGAACATATTTTCGAAGCTGATCTTCTGACCTGGCACGGTGAAAAGGCCGGCATCCCCAACCAGGAAACAGCACAGGGAATACTTGATGAGCTTAAGGGTGCTGCTTACACAGTCAAGGCTGTTCGTAAATCAGAGAAGAAGAGAAATCCACCTCTGCCGTTTATAACAAGTACAATTCAACAAGAAGCTTCACGAAAACTTAACTTCAGCGCCAGGCGTACTATGCTTATAGCTCAGCAACTCTATGAAGGAGTAGAACTGGGGCCTCTGGGATCAGTTGGTTTGATTACCTATATGCGAACCGATTCCACCCGTGTAGCGAATGAAGCCCAGGAAGAAGCCCGCAAATATGTGACTGAAGTGTTTGGCAAAGCATTTATCCCTGCTAAAGCCAGGCAAGTGTCGCGTAAAGGTGCGCAAGATGCTCACGAAGCCATCCGACCGACTTCAGCTTACAGGCATCCGGATGAGATCAAAGAATATTTGTCCGAAGACCAGTATAAGTTATATAGACTGGTCTGGCAGAGATTCCTGGCCAGCCAGATGTCATCAGCTATATTCGATGCAGTGAGTGTTGATATAGAAGCTGGAAAGGGATTGTTCCGTGCGTCCGGTTCTACTGTCAAGTTCCAGGGGTTCATGAGAGTGTATACCGAAGGAAAAGACGAAGACGAAAAGGTCTCCGAAGATGATCTACCGCCGTTACCAGCGCTGAGTGAAGCCCAGATCCTCAAGTTGAATGACCTTGCTCCTCAGCAGCATTTCACGGAACCACCCCCCAGGTTTACTGAAGCTACGCTTGTCAGAACATTGGAAGAGAAGGGCATTGGCCGTCCTAGTACCTACGCTACTATCATTAGTACAATACAGGACCGCAAATATGTGGCTTTAGAAACGAAACGGTTCAGCCCTACGGAACTTGGATTCATTGTGACCGATCAGTTGGTCAAGCACTTCCCGGATATAATGGACATTGAGTTCACAGCAGGAGTCGAAACAAAGCTGGACACAGTTGAGGATGGCAAACTTGACTGGACTCAATTGCTTGCAGAGTTTTATACACCATTTGAGAAAGATCTGGAAGCTGCGTCAGAGAACATGGAGCGTGTGAAAATTGCTCCAAAAGAGAGTGAAGAGGTCTGTCCTAACTGTGGACGGAAAATGGTAATACGAGAGGGTCGGTTTGGGGAGTTCCTGGGTTGTCCCGGATATCCTGAGTGCAAGACAACAATGCCGATCGTGAAGAAGATAGAGATTAAATGTCCCATCTGTGCTGAAGGGGACATTGTAGAAAAAATGAGCAAGAAACGGAAGCTCTTTTACGGTTGCAACAGGTATCCTGAATGCACATTTACCACATGGGACAAACCGACGAAGAAATTGTGCCCCCAGTGCAATTACCCGCTGGGTGAATGGTTGTATCGAGGTAAACCTGCTGGCTATAGATGCACTAATACCGAATGTGACTATCAGCAGCGGAAGAGTAAAGTAGAAGTTCCTGAGGGAGAAGCTGTGAAAATAACAGAGGCTCCACAAGAGTAATACGCAGAATTGAAGTTGCACGGGATATACATATTCCGTTCATGCTGAGCTGGTCGAAGTATGAACGGATTATATCCCCTGCAGACTCAATCTGAATACTGCAAGGATTTGAACGAATGAGAATTAAAGCCATAGTATGCGAGGCTTTGCACCGAGAATTCTGCCTGGCTACTGCATATACCCCCCACATTGTTGATTTCGTTGTTCTGGATTTTGGATTGCACAATACCCCGGATAAACTTAGAGAAGCAATTCAAAATGAAGTCGAACTGGCTGATTCCGGAAAATATGATGCTGTTGTTCTCGGCTATGGACTCTGTAGCAGGGGAACAGCCGATGTTAAGGCCGGGAATATTCCACTGGTGCTGGTCCGTGCACACGACTGTATAACGATTTTACTAGGCGCCAGATCAAGGTATGACGAAGAGTTTCGCGGGAATCCCGGCACATATTACTACAGTTCGGGTTGGATTGAGCGTAAAGAAGGGGAAAGCGACCAGGGGGATCTAAATGACGTGTGGGAGCGTCATTATGCAGAGAAACTGGCTGAATATATTGAGAAATATGGTGAAGACAACGCTGAGTTCTTGCTGGAACAAGAAAAGATGTGGCTTGTTAATTACAATCGCGCAGTATTCATAGATACTGGATTGGGGGATGTTACACAATACAGACGTTTCGTTTCGGAATTAGCACACGATAGAGGCTGGGAATATTCTGAGATTGAAGGCAATCTATCTTTAGTGACGCGATTGATAAGTGGTTCCTGGCAAGATGATCCCGATTTGCTTGTTGTTTCTCCAGGGAAGAGAATTACTGAATCGTTCAATACAGATATTGTCAGGTGTTCCGAGTAGATGAACTGTATATGGCCAATTGCAGGCATTGCAGGTGCTCTCGGTATTTATAGTTTCTATGAACCTTTTCGTATAGTTCTTACGAATCTTGACTTGCCTTTTAGAAATCTGCCAAAAGGACTTGATGGTTTCACTATTCTGCATATCTCAGATCTTCATACCAGTAAATACGGGTTGTTAGAGAAGCGAGCAGAATCTATTATTTCCTCTCTATCTTATGACATGTGTGTTATTACTGGTGATTTGGCAACTACCCCACAAGTGCTGGGCAACATACGTCGGATGTTAGGTCCCCTAAATCACACACCTAACATATATGTAGTCCCTGGAAACAGCGAATACAAACCATGGGCTGATACCAGTGATATTTTGCAGGCGTGTGAGGAACAAGGATTTTCTGTTCTCGCAAACTCAGCTATCAGAATCTCACACAATAGTAGTAGCTTTGTACTAGTGGGTCTTGATGATGCTTATTCAAAAATGCATGATGTAACCAAAGCATTTAATGGAGTAGATAGTAATGCCTTTATTATTGCGCTAAGTCATTGCCCCTCAATTGTCGATGATTTGATTAATCACGGGGCATCATTGGTATTATCCGGGCACACTCACGGAGGGCAGGTGAGAATTCCGGGGATTGGTGTCTTGTGGAGTCACATGAGACGCAATAAGAAGTTGAATGATGGATATTATCCACCGGAACGATTATCTAAATACCTTGGATTCAATGTCGGTGAGTCCAAATTATTCGTAAATCGAGGATTGGGTACAAGTCGTATACATTTACGATTGAATTGCAGACCTGAGATTGCGTTGTTGCGACTGTGTGCGATCTAGATATAGCAAAACAGTGGAATTATAATATTCCAGTATTTCTACAAGTTTTTCCTGTATATGGGAATCATTTCTAAATACATTCCGTAGAATAGGGTGTAGCTTCTCAGAATAGTAGCTTAGAGGGTCATTGTTGACACTGACTTTATGGTTTTGTACAATGAGGCACGGGTAATTTACTTGAGCATTATGTTCGATAGAGTTATTCCGATCTTCTCTGACACCTCTAGAACACTTTTTCGGAGGGCGCAGCGGACAGGATGTCTATAAATGGGTTCGCCTGATCTCAAGGCACTTTGGGAACGATATAAGGTTGGCGGTGATGTAAAGGCCAGGGATGCTATTATTCAGCATTATGCCTATCTGGTCAAAATCACATCGGGCCGTGTGGTTTCCAGTCTGCCTCCAAATGTAGATAGAGACGATCTCATCGGTGCTGGAATCATTGGGCTGATTAAGTCTGTAGATCAGTTTGATGCGTCACGACAGGTGAAATTTGAGACTTATGCAATTGCGTTGATCCGGGGAGCCATCCTTGAGATGCTGCGTGAAGAGGATTGGGTCCCACGTTCCATCAGGGAAAGAGTCAAACTTCTTGAGAGAACTTACCTACAGATGGAAAGCCAACTCGGTAGACCTGCTTCTGAAGAAGAAGTTGCTGAGTTTATGGGATTGGATTTAGGGGACTTTCATTCACTATTAGCCGATACTGGCAGAGCTACAATACTGAGTCTAGATGATATTGTTGTCGCTGGAGATGGCGGCGAGAAAATACATTTAGCTGATGTGGTATTTGACGAAAATGCTAATACATCTGCAGATGTTGAAAGCAATGCTGTAAAAAAATCTCTTGGAGACAGTATTGACAGGTTGCCTGACCGTGAAAAACTTGTTGTTGCTCTCTATTATTATGAGGGCTTAACATTCAAGGAAATTGGTAGAATATTGGATGTTTCTGAATCCAGGGTCTATCAACTACATACCCAGGCTGTTCTCAGGCTGCGTGGATACTTGCAGCGTGATATGACAATGTTTAAAGGTTGATCGTGAAACTGCTTTCCTGTTGAAATGTTTACTGAATATAGGTTAGCATTTTTTCATCTCTTGATTTGTTGTATTTGTGGCATACTGTGTAATGACTGTGTTTAGGGATATTCGGTAGAAACCATAGCATCGTGCCGACATCCAAGACTATCTGCTTCCAATAAGGGGGAAATCACATAGTGAAAATTGAATTGCGTGGAACGCTTGTGTTGACGGGTATTGTTGCTGCTTCCATTTTGTTGTCCGGGTGTGGCAAAAAAGAAATGATATCTGTTAATGGAGAGAAAGTATCAAGGGATGAGTTCTATTCCCGCCTGGAGCAGGTGCCTGTGCAAACTAATACCGGCACACGTCTCGCAGGAGATCATGTAGTCAGAAAACTGATCGATGAAATACTCATTCTTCAATATGCAAAGCAGAAAGGCGTTGCTCCAACGGATCAACAAGTCACTGCCCGAATTGACAGAGTGAGGAAACAAGAAGGTGTTGACCTGGCTGCTATGCTCAAGCAGAGTGGTATGTCTATGGATGACTACAAAAAACAGCAGGCTGTAGAGCAGGCTTTTGTAAATGTTATTTCCAAGAACATCACAATCTCTGACGCTGAGCTGCAGAAAGCCTATCAACTGGCGTTGAAAGACCCTAAGAGCGGACTAAAGAGACCAGCTCAGGTTATCATCAGCCTTATCGCAGTGGGAAAAGCTGGATTGCCATTGGTGCAAAAACGACTCAACTCTGGCGAAAACTTTAATAGCGTTGCTAAGGAGTTGTCAGAGGATCCAACAGGTAAGAAATCGGCAGGACAGCTTGGTGTTTGGCTGAGCGCTGGAATGCCGAGGGTCCCACCAATCATAATCAAGACTGCGTTCGCAACCGGGCAGGCCAAATTCAGCGATCCTATTTTCCTCGACGGCAAATACTATATCATTCACGTAGACCGAAAACGTGATGCTAAAGTAACTAGTTATGATGAGATTAAAGCCCTGATTCAAGAACGTATGGCGATCGCTCAGGGTATGCGGCGGGGCGAGTTCAAAAAGGATATGAAAGATTTTATTATCAAATCCAAAATAGACATTCGTTCATCAAACTACAAAGAGATAGCAAAGCAGATTAAAGAAACTGCTGGAACAGAGCAGGGGAATGCTTCGACAGCAGCACCTGCAAAGCAATAAAAGCCAAACGAATATTGATATACAAAGGACCTGCCCCCGGTTAACATTAACGGGGGCAGGTCCTTGTGTGGAGACAACTCTGTAATTCTTAACAACAACCCCACCATTAAGACCCTTGTGTCAGCCTTCAACTGTGATACTATTAACCCGCTTTATTCACCAGACTCTACTTTCGACCGGCATTAGGGGCGAAAGTGAGCCAATCACGAATAATGCGGGTTAACGACTTCGGTTTGTGTGGTGTCCATATTTCTGGTAAAATAGTATGGTTTTTGCTAAGAGATAATCTTTTGCGAGTTAAATAATAGGGAGGATATTAATGTCTGATAAAAAACGTGTGTACCTATTCCGTGAGGGTAACGCAACTATGCGTGACCTTCTTGGAGGCAAGGGTGCTAACCTGGCCGAGATGACCAATATTGGTCTCCCGGTTCCTGCTGGATTTGTAATCACTACAGAAACTTGTAACGAGTATTCCAAAGCCGGAGAGCTTCCTTGTGGCCTTTGGGAAGAGCTTTTGAAATGTCTTGCTGATGTTGAAAAAGACATGGGCAAGAAGCTGGGTGACGCTAACAACCCACTCCTGGTATCTGTCAGATCCGGTGCTAAGTTCTCCATGCCTGGAATGATGGACACAGTCCTGAACCTCGGACTCAACGAAGATACCCTCAAGGGTATAGTCGCTGCTACCGGTAACGAAAGATTTGCATATGATGCATATCGCCGCTTCCTGATGATGTTCTCCGACATCGTCCTCTCTGAAGAGATGCCTAAACTTAAGAAGAACAACTTCGAAGCCATCTTTGACGTCCTCAAGAAGAAACAGGGCGCCAATGTTGACACAGAAGTTGATGCAGACGGACTCAAAGACCTTTGCGTTCAGTACAAAGCATACTTCAAGGAAGTTACAGGCACAGATTTCCCGACTGATCCGATGGAACAGCTCAGACTGGCTATTATCGCTGTCTTCAAGAGCTGGAACAACGACAGAGCAGTCATTTACCGAAACCGCGAAAAGATTGCACATGACCTCGGAACCGCTGTAAACATACAGGCTATGGTTTTCGGAAACATGGGCGATGACTGCGGAACCGGCGTTGCTTTCACCAGAAACGCTGCAACCGGAGACAACAAACTCTTCGGAGAGTTCCTGAAGAATGCTCAGGGCGAAGACGTCGTTGCCGGCGTGCGAACTCCTGAACCCATCGATCAGCTTGAGAACGAGTTCCCGGAGATCTATCAGCAGTTCCACGATATCGCTATGAAGCTCGAGCAGCACTACCGCGATATGCAGGATATTGAGTTCACAATTGAAAAAGGCAGACTCTTCATTCTCCAGTGCCGTTCCGGTAAGAGAACCGGCGTTGCTGCTGTGAAGTGTGCTATCGATATGGTTGAAGAAAAACTCATCACCAAAGAAGAAGCTCTGATGAGAGTTCCTCCTGAGGCACTTGAGCAGCTTCTGCACCCACGCATCAAATCTGCAAAGGGTATCAAAGAGATCGCTAAGGGCCTAAATGCTGGACCTGGTGGAGCTTCAGGTAAGGTCGCTCTTGATTCCAAGACCGCTATCGCATTCGCTGCTAAGGGCGAAAGAGCTATTCTTGTTCGTGAAGAGACCAACCCGGATGACCTGGGTGGTATGCTTGCTTCCAAGGGTGTTCTGACTTCACGCGGTGGCCGAACCAGCCATGCAGCTCTGATCGCTCGCCAGTACGGTATTCCTACTGTCTGCGGATGCAGCGCTGTGAGAATCGATGAAGAGAAGAGAGAGTTCGTTGCAAACGGAGTCACAGTCAAAGAGGGAGATGTCATCACCATTGATGGTACCCTTGGACTGATCTACAACGTTGAGCTCGAGACCGAGCCAGCAACAATGACCGGTGACTTCGGAACATTCATGGGCTGGACCGATGAATATCGCACAATGGGCGTTAGAGCTAATGCTGATACTCCTGAGCATGCTGGCGATGCTATCAAGCTGGGAGCTGAAGGTATTGGACTCTGCCGCACAGAGCATATGTTCCTCGGTTCCGAGAGAGCTCCTCTGGTTGCTGATATGATCCTTGCTGAAGATGAAGCTCTTCGCCAGACCGCTCTGGACAAGCTTCTTCCGCTACAGAGAGAAGACTTCGTAGGAATCTTCAAAGCAATGGGTGGCAAGCCTGTTACAATCAGACTGATTGACCCACCACTGCATGAGTTCCTGCCTAACATGAGCGACCTGCTTGTGGAAGTCACTGAGATGAGATGCAAAGGCGCTTGTGCTTGTGCACTTGCAGAGAAGGAAGCTCTTCTCAAGAAAGTTATGGAGATGCATGAGTCCAACCCGATGCTCGGACTTCGTGGATGCCGCTTATCCATTTACTTCCCTGGAATCGTCAATATGCAGGTTGGAGCCATCATCGGCGCAGCTTGTGAACTCAAGAAAGCCGGACTGGAAGTCCATCCTGAGATCATGATTCCGCTCATCGCTACCGTCAATGAGTTGACCTACCTCAAAGAGAAGCTGACCAAGGTTGCCACTGATACAATGGCAGCTGAGGGAGTCGAAGTCGAGTACATGATTGGCACAATGATCGAGATTCCTCGTGCTGCTCTGACTGCTGACGAGATCGCTAAAGAAGCTCAGTTCTTCAGTTTCGGCACCAACGACCTGACCCAGATGGGTTATGGTATCAGCCGAGACGATGCTGGCAAGTTCCTGCCGGTATACATCGACAAGCAGATCTTCAAAACAGACCCCACCGAGACCATCGACCAGAAGGGTATCGGACGTCTGATGACCATCTGTGTAGAAGATGCTAAGAAGGTCAATCCTAAGATCAAACTTGGTATCTGCGGCGAGCACGGTGGAGAACCTGACAGCGTCAAGTTCTGCTACAAGATCGGCCTCAACTACGTCAGTTGCTCCCCTAAGCGCATCCCGGTCGCAAGACTGGCTGCTGCTCAGGCTGCAATCGAAGCCAAAGGCAATGCTACTCAGCGCGATAAATAAATAGAGCTGAAGAGCAAATAAAATAAAAGCCCCGGGGAGTAATCTCCGGGGCTTTGTGTTCTTGGAGAATAGGACATATATGACTTATAGGACCAATAGGACTTAACCCATTCTGTCCTATAAGTCTTATTAGTCATATCTAAGTTCTGCACAAATTAGCTTGCTGCTTGTTCCTTCACCACATCCAACCGTCCTTTGCAGCAAGGCACATTCTCAAAGAACCTGCTGATTTTGTCACATGCATAATCTGCACATTCACCGCAGTTAGCTAATCCTTTGCCTGAAACACAGGCCCGAATATCGCATTCTGCGCAGTGGCCACACTTTCTGTCACTTTCAGCCATACACCCGTCACACCAAACACTTGCCGGCTGGAACTCTCCACCGTATTCTTTGCCCCACTGCTTTGCTATTTCTGCAATCTTTTCAGGATTATTCTCCTGTGTTGCCAGAAATGCATCACATTCATTACAAGCTAATCCACAAGCACCTAAGATCAATTCCATGTTAATTTCTCCTCTGCCGTTCCAAATATGCGATTATTATATCGAACATACGCACGAGTGTCAACCCGTAAATAAGCATGAACTCGAAAAATATCAAATGTATAACAATAGTATCGCAATGGTTGAGTATGATCTTGATGAGAAGGAAAGGCTCCGTATAGTGTTGAATGAATAATGGCGGTTGGATGTTATATTGCCGCATACAGGAGCAATATAAGTGGCAAGAGTAGTCGATTATATACCACAAGCAGAGGGTAACGAGCGAAGCTATTTAGAATTAGTAGCCAAACATACCACCGATGAGCAATTTGTACGTTTTATACAAGCATATGCTCCAGAACGTAAGGAAGCAAATACAACACTAATATTATGTATTCTTGGATTCTGTGGTGTTTCCGGTATCCACCGGTTCTATCTTCGAAAGATCGGTACGGGTATCATATATTTCTTAACAGGTGGACTCTTTTACATTGGCACCATACTGGACATATTGAATTATCGTGACATGAATAGTAGTGAGAACGTAATTATTGCCAGTCACATAGTCGATGTTCTTGGTCTTCATTGGAAAATCCTTGATGATAATAGCAGTTCCAACTGGGGAGATTGAGAATAACTCGATTTATATTTCCAGCAGAAACAGGTGTATAAAATTGGATAAAGTAATGAGATATATACCCCAGGCACAAGGTCCGGAGCGGACATATTTATATAGACTTGCTAAATATTCTACAGATGATGAGTTTGCTCATTTTGCCCAGTTATACTTGATACAACGCAAAGATGCTGGTATTACTTTAATACTATGTGTGTTAGGTTTTTTAGGGTTACCTGGTATACATCGCTTCTATCTCAGAAAGTATGCCACAGGAGTCATGTACTTATTGTCCGGTGGTCTGATCTGGTTTTGCACTATTATCGACCTTTTTCTGTATCGTGATTTAGTAAATTACACCAACATGATGATTGCACGTAAATACGCAGAATACCTACATATTCGAATCAGTCTAGAGGTAGATCCCATTCCACAGGAACAAACAGAAGATCAGGAACCGAAGATAGATTGATTTCATTATGCTATCATAAAGCATAATTTGTTATTTGGAGTGATGAATGATACCCATTTTTGATGTCCGGGAATATGGTGCAGTTGGAGATGGTGTAAATCTCGATACTGTGGCGATACAAAAGGCTATGAACGAGTGTTCAGAAGCAGGTGGAGGGACGGTTTTCTTCCCCAAAGGCGTATACCTGTCAGGAACACTTGAACTCAGAAGCAATGTAACTCTCGAAATATCTGCAACAGCAGTTCTCCAGGCAAGTTCCAAAAAGAAAGACTACCCGGGTGCTGGAGAAGCTGAAAGCTTTATAGGAAGCAGCTATTTTCTGGTTGCTGACGGAATTGAAAAGTTTAGAATAATAGGGCAGGGGACTGTGGACGGAAGCGGACCGGACTTCTGGACTGATGAAGTTATTAACAACGTCCCGAATCTGGGTCCCATAATGAAGCCAAAGAGTTTCAGGCCTCGTGCATTGCTATATATGGTAGACTGCACTGATATATCTTTCAATGATGTCACCTTCCGCAATTCGCCATGCTTTACGCTGTGGTTGCTGGGATGTGACCGTGTAAATATCGACCGTGTTACTATTGATAACCCGCAACACGGGCCAAACACAGATGCCATCGATGTTGACTGCTCCAGCAATGTGCATATTTCCAATTGTCACATCAGTGCAGGTGATGATGCTATAGCTTTAAAAAGTGACGCCAAACGTCTCGGTAGAAAGAAAGCCTGTGAGAACATCACTGTCACCAACTGCACGTTTATATCCAGAGCCTGTGGTGTGAGGATTGGTTATGAAGGCGACGCTCCCATCAGAGATTGTTGCTTTAGCAATATAGTGATGAGAGACACTGATATCGGGTTTTCGTTGGTCTCTATTCTCCCAAATATCCCTCCTCGACCCGAAAGCGCCAAACAATCTGAGTATCTGGAAATCTCAGAGGGCTGCCAGATAGAACGCATCTGCATAAGTAACATAGTGATGGACAATGTTAACAGCCCATTCTACATGTGGCTGGGAGCTGAAGTAGATGGAGTGCATCAGGGATGCATCAGAGACATAAGTATTTCCAATGTCATTGCTAACGCCAATAATTCCTGCTGTATATCCGGTATGCAAGAGAACGAAGTCCAGAATGTGGTGTTCAGTGATTTTACACTCAAGTTTAAAACCTGCATCGATCCAAGGACTGATAATCCGCCGTATCAGACAGGTGTTTGGGGTGCTTGGGGAATACCATATGCATTTTACCTCAGGAATGCCAGCGACATTCAGTTCAGGGGTGTAGACGTTTCATGGCGTAAAGACGCGTGTGAGGGCTGGCAGGGGGCAATAAGAGCCGATGAGTGCACCGGCATAGACAGCAACGGACTCACTGTGCGCGGACAACTACTTTAAGTTATGATGAATGCTTCGGGGTAAGTGTCACCCCGAAGCATTATCAATTCCTATCCAATGCTCTACAAACTGAGCACTTTCTTGAGGATTGGCATAAATCCTTTGGCTATCAGATAGAACCCCAGAGATATAGGGTGCACTCCATCTACCAACCCGAATGTCTCATCCGGGCCAAGAAGATTCAGACCATCAAGGAAATGTATGTTTCTGTCCCCTTTGCGTCTGCTGTTGCGGACGAATTTACGGGCATCCTCACGTATTTTGTTATGCAAAGTGGGATCAATGTGATCAGTGCAATAGAAGAATGGTGTAGCAACCACAATTGGTGTTGTTGGTTGTTTCTCTCTTATAGTTGCACAGAATCCAGGGAGGTTGGGACCATAACCGTCCTGGATATTTCCCCAATGGTCCAGGACTATACAAGATGCCGGGATCTCAGATACTGCCTGTGCCAGTTCCGGTTCTCCCATACCATTTCCGGAGAATCCCAGATTTACAAAGTCTACGTTCAACCAGCGTGATATAAATGACTGGTAGGCTGTTCCAGGAGTCGCTGCGCAGCCGCCTTGGGTTATACTTGAACCATAGAAAACCACTGGTTTATCCAGTGCAAACGGTTTCGCTGGCGTAATACACCCATCATTATCGATACCGATAGCCTTTATATCAACATCCTTGTATAGAGGCATATTGATCTCAATATTACGGACTGCTTTGGATGAGCCAACTTGCCATTCAATGTAAACTTTTGTGGATGCATCAGGAGATACACTCCCCATGAACAGGCCATCCACATATATATCGAACCCGCTCTGTCCGATTCTGGTGATGTGGTCCATTACGTCATAATCCACAGACTTAGCTTCAATACCAACTACTGTAGAATCGGTTGAAAACCTGAGTCGTCCACCCGCAGGATTTTGTGATAAATCCCAGACAGGTTCCCTGTAGGTATCTTTGCGTTCAATTGGTAGTCTGCTCAGTGATGGCCTATTCTGATCAAACCAGGGCAAGCCATGGACAGCAATACTGTCATCGGGGAATGAGATCCATTTCATATAATACCCTCTACGTCATTATATAGATTGGGAATGGTGATCTTTGTAGTGGAAAGAACGGGATTTGCAAGCAAAACGAGACTAATTCTTGGTCTTTCCATCGCTCTTGGGGAGCTCTGATTCTTCATATATATCAGCGTCAGATTTACGCACCCGGATTTTTTGGATGCGTCCGGAGTCCATTTCGGCGACTTCTAATTCCAGATTCTTGAATTTGATTACATCACCCGGTGAAGGCTGATGCCCAAACAGGTCAAAAACGAATCCACCGATAGTTTCGTAGTCTTCATCCTCGGGAAAACTCGATCCCATCTGTTCATTGAGTTCATCTACCCGCATTCTCGCATTGACCAGGTATTGATCGTCCGGCAGAGTCTGTACCATTGGTTCTTCACTTATATCGTATTCATCCCGGATTTCTCCGACAATCTCCTCTAACAAATCCTCGACAGTGACTAACCCTGCAGTTCCGCCGTATTCATCTCGGACAATTGCCAGTTGGATATTATCTCTCTGGAATTCTGCCAGTAATTCGTCTACATCCTTTGAACCTGGTATGAAATATGCCTCACGCATAACTTTTCGTGCGTCGAAATCGTCCACTCTGCCTTTTACCAGGAAAGTCAGAAGATCTTTAGCATGCACAACACCTAGTACATTATCTACATTGTCTTCGTAAATAGGGATTCGTGAGTGCCCTGATCGAGTGATGACTTCCAGTAGCTCGTGTAATGAGCTGCTGACCGGAGCACAGTCCATATCTGTTCGCGGAACCATTACCTGTTTGGTTACAGTGTCGGTAAAGTCGAAAATGGAGTGAATCATTTCTTTTTCCTCGACTTCGATTACACCTTCCTCTTCACCTGCTTCAACCAACAGTTTCAGTTCTTCTTCAGTGAGTATCGGAGTAGAGAACTTTACGTGTGCACCGAAAGGCCGTGCCAGCAAGTCGCTGAGGAAAGTGACCATTTTGACGATTGGCAGGGCAACAATAGAGAGTCCGTATACAACGCCAGCAGTTCTAAGGGATATGTTTTCAGCATCGTGTATTCCCAGACTCTTTGGAAATATTACCCCTACAACAATGGTAAGAATACCGACACATATTGTGATGAGAAAAACGGCGGTCGTGTGAGCCAAACCGGGAGATAAACCTGCGTCAATCAACCATTGGGTGGGGTAGTATGCAAGCCCGATCGCTGCAAATGCTGAGGCCATCAGCCCAACCATTGTAACACCTATTTGGACGGTAGCCATGAAGCTGGACGGTTTGTCCAACAACTTCTGGACCAGCAATGCCCTTTTATTGCCTTCATCAATGAGCTGTTTGATCCTTGTACGACGAATACTCACTAGCGCCATTTCAGCTGCAGAAAAATAGCCATTCAGCAATACAAGACCCACTATAAGCGCTATTCTAAGTAAGATATTTCCTAAATCAGTTTCCACGTTCTCATCATCCTAAATTACACACAAGCATCCATACTATCTGGGGAATGGACCTAGAATTGGAGATAATACCAAAAACACAAACCCGGCTACTGCAGTTGCCAGAACTGCTCCCCAGACTACTTCACTAAGTGTATGTATACCACCTTCTACACGCGATTGTGCAACAAGGGCAGCTAATAAAAATCCTATAATTCCAACTGAAACCTTATTTGAAAGGAATAAAATCGTTGTAGCCAGGAAGAAGCCTAATGCGGAATGCCCGCTAACAACTCCTCCCTTCAGCAGTTTACCCTTACCCCCAGCAACTTTCCACATAATTGTCATCGAAACCATTAATACAAAGGCAACAACTCCAATAGTAGCTATATCAGGAGGTCGGAGGTCGAGTTGAATATGTGCCTGTTTAAACCGTCCGCCGGCAAAAAACAACAGAAAGCCTACTGCCAGTGCGTTGATAGTTGTTATCAAGACGGCTCCAGCTGCAATATCTTTGGCGAATTTGGCAAGTGGATGGTATTGCTGGGTAACTAAATCTACCACGGCTTCAACTGCGGTATTAAACATTTCGGCAGTTAGAACCAGGGTTATGGTGAATAGAAGTATCATAACTTCTACACGGCCCATATCAAGCAACAAACTGAACAACATAACAAGGACAAGGGTCAGGAAGTGGAAGCGCATGTGGCTCTGGGTCCTGAATACATGGACAACACCCTCCACAGCATATTTAAACCCATTAAATGGACGCTTTAAAAACCTCATCCTGAAAATTCCCCAATTATTTCTGCTTGACGCGCGAACATGATTTCAGCTTCATCCGTTTCAATATGATCATACCCAAGCAAGTGCAGCAGTCCATGAGCCAGAAGGACATCCAACTCGTGTTCTAGACTATGACCCTGTTCAACGGCCTGCCTTTCAGCATAGTCTATTGAGATGACAACATCTCCCAGGGCCTTTATACTGCTCGGATCTATAAACTCTTCACCTTCAATTAATGAGAATGATAGTACATCTGTCGGACCTTCGATAGACCGGTAACGCTTGTTTAATGCAGCGATCTGTTCGTCATCGGTAAGCAATATGCTGACCTCGACCATATCGCTGCAGTCTTCAGCTTGCAACAATCGTATCGTCAGATTCTTCAATTGATCCTGATTGATCTGCTTCGAGTGATGGTTCGTCAGCTGAACTTGCATTAGTTTCCGCCTTCCTGGCATATGGATCCGAAAGATCAGGATATTCGATTCTGGCATGCATTGTACTCAGCAGTGCTTTGGAGAAACAGGCGCATATGATGCCAACTTCTCTAAATGTGAGGTCGGATTCATCCATTTGTCCATCTCTTAATTTGTCGGCAACTACCCTGTTTACCATTAATTCAATAGTAACCGGAGTTGGTTTATCCAGACTCCTTCTTGCAGCTTCAACTGAGTCCGCCAGCATTACTATTGCAGCTTCTTTTGTCTGAGGTTTTGGACCTGCATACCTGAACTGCTGTTCAAGGGCCAATGATGCATCTTGCTGCACAGTTGCTTGATGATAGAAGTATTGAACAAGAGAGTTGCCATGGTGTTGTCCGACAATATCGAGCACAACCTGAGGCAGACCAAACTCACGTCCAAACTCAATACCGTCCTTTACATGGCTGGTTATAACTAAGGCCGAAAGGGTGGGGTTAAGCTTATCGTGGGCGTTTTCAATGTTCTGGTTCTCAATAAAAAAATGCGGCCTGCGCATCTTGCCGATATCGTGATAGAAAGATCCTACTCTGGCAACCAGCGAATCAGCTCCAACAGCATCTGCGGCAGTCTCTGCCAGGTGGGCAACAGCAGCTGAGTGCGTATAAGTTCCAGGAGCTTCCATCAGCAGACGCTTCAGTAATGGACGGTTAGTATCAGCAAGTTCAAGCAGAGATATATGGGTCGTTTTACCAAGAGGGCGTTCCAGTAGGAATGTACCTATCCAGAATAGCATGCCGGAAGAAGCTGACACACCGATCGCCCAAAAACTGTTGACCAAAATCAGGCTCAGAGAGTCCCCGGCTATACCACCTAGAATCCAGTCCAGCAGCACTCCTACAATCGCTATGGATGCAACTGAGTGCAGAAAATCGCCTCTACCTCGAATGTTCTGGACACTATATATTGCAACTAATGCCATGACTAGAGAGTTCGATGCATAACGCAATTCATTGTTAAGTGTCATTGCCAGAATCATCGATAGCAATGCAGACGTGACTACTGCAACCTGGGTGTTGATTAGCACTGAAATCAGCATTGCTGTGGTCACAATCCACAACATACCAAGATGTCCGACCTGTGCTGGGACTAATGGTATACCCATCAACCCTCCACTGATCCGTAATGCCAGTGTGCTGATAATGACCGAAGTAGCCAGCAGAATGAGAAATTTGAAATTATTGTAGATATCTTCATGATATCTGCTCAGATATGCACCGAATAGGAATACAACAAGCATTACAAATGCGGTGAGGCATACCACCATCTTAAAGTCTATTTCGGGTCTCAGGAGTCCAAGCGCTTCGAATTTCTCAATATGCTCCTGAAGAACTGTTTCGCCTTTAGCAATAACAGTCTCACCCGGCATAACCTGTCTGTACATCGGCTGAACGGCATCCCGGGCTTTTTGTCGGAGTTCCTCGGTTTTATCGGGAGAATATAGACGATTGGGTCTCAGGCAGTCCTGTGCAATCTCAACTACAGCTGTTGTTTGACGGGGTTGCATTTTTAGGAAATTAGCATTCTTAGTCAGAGTTGCACGGGCAACATTCATTTCGTCGTCTCTAACATCACCACTCATACTGAGTGTCAACAGACGCAAAGCGCTGTCTTCGATTTCCCTAAGATAAACAGGAGTAGTTGTTAATAGCACATGAAATGATTGGTTTGAGATACGTGTTCCCAGTCCAAGTCCTAACTGCATGCGGATCTTGCGAACGCTTACATCAATATTCGCAATATCTTTGGTGGAGCGCAGTTCTTCAATGTTGTGAAATATGGTCTTGAGCGCTCCAATAGCCTGATCTGTGGCGTTAGGGACCGGATCATACGCCTTACCGACACTTATCATAGCTTGCGTGCGACGGAGTTCGGTGTCCGTGGAATCTTTGTAGCGGACTGATCTGCGTGCTGTTATTGTGTCTTCTGCAGTGTCTCCCAGGCTGAGTGACACCTTGCTGGGGATTAGCTGGACGCAAAGTAGTGAGGACAGTAGTATGATGGTGACGACAGCTAATACGGCACGGGAGTAATCGAGCCTGATGCTGGGTACTCGACTTGGTTGCTGTCTTTTGTTGGTAGATACATGAGTCAGTTTGAGGCTCATAAGCAGGGTACGCTCACCCAGCGAGTACTCTCTGCGTGATAGCACTAACTAAAGTGCCATCAGCTTTGCCGCGAAGTTTCTTCATCGCAGCACCCATTACTCTGCCCTGGTCTTTGGTAGATGTAGCGCCAGTCTCAGCGATAACTTCCCGCACTACAGCCTCAACCTGGGCTTCATCCATCTGCTCTGGAAGATAACGTGTTATAACTTCGAGTTCAGCGGATTCACTATCTGCAATATCTGATCTGTCTGCACTTTTTGCGGATTCAATTGATTCGCGACGCTTCTTGCCTTCTCGGGCAATTACTTGCATCACATCTTCATCAGTCAGTTCGGCGCCTTTTTCGATCTTAGCATATCCGATTGCAGACTTGATAAGCCTTATCGTAGAGACTACAACCTTGTCCCCGGACTTCATTGCTTTTATGAGGTCTTCCTGGAGCTTAAGTTCTGTTGACATTGAGGAACTACCTGTCTGGCTGGTGCATTGAAAACAACACACCAGCCGTTTATATAGCAGACAGAGAAGAGTTATGGCTTCTTGGCTTTGCGCTTTCTTGCTGCTTCAGCTTTGCGACGCTTATCGCTGGGCTTTTCATAATGCTCGTGCTCACGAGCCTTTTTGAGAACCCCGTCCTGCTGGAGCACCTTCTTAAAGCGCTTCAGTGCGCTGTCTAGACTCTCGTTGGGTCTAACCTGAACCTGTGCCAAAAAAATCCCTCCTCCGTCGACAGTTTCCGGCCCAATTGTTGGGACTACCCAAATCATTTCAATAACAATCCGGGCTATCTATATACCAAAGGTAAGTGGTCGTATATCTAATAAATACACGCGATCAACTCCACCCCTAAAACACAGCCGTAGTGTCTCACAAGCGTCAATAATTATACCGTATTAATAGTATTGAAGTCAAGTAATTATCGACCGTTTCGGTAAAAACGCAATACGCTCTGTCCTGTTTGTTCGTCATATTCCAACAATTCTGCTGTGTACTCTGTTCCTTCGCAGAGAGTCTCATTCACTGTCCTTACGGTTTCGACAAACATACGGGCTATCGGATAGTTATTGGCTCTCATATGCATTACTGCCGGGGATGCAAGAACTCTCATCACTAATTCATTCGGCTTATCTTCGAACTCCACTTCCCCGCCCTCTATCTGGTAGATGCGTTCGTAGTGTTCTTTGATAGCCGCCAACCCGCGTACTTTTATGGCTTCAGTCAGAGGTTTGTAGAAATCTCTGGTGAACTGTTTTAGATAGTCTATTACTGCCTCTTCCCCATATTTTGTATGCAGGTATTCTATACCTGTGCTCAGCGCTCCGTGGAAATCCTTATGCAGATATACGTTGTCGGAAGCCTTTACATCCATTCTCTCTTTAGGCATGATCACTCTCCAAATGTAGAATATAGCGGTAACTGTCAGATTCGTAGTATTTGATCGGATCTTCAGCAATAGAGCACAGGCTCCCATATCTGGTCAGGTAAAGCTCTATGTCGTGGGTTTCCCTGTTCTCAAACACCGAAAAATTACTCAGTTGCAAATCGTCACTATCTGATTCCTGCTTATAATCTATGACAAACACACTGTCTTTGATAATTGCAGGGATTTCTTCATTTATCTCAGCAATGATCAATGGATGTCTGGGCATATTTCCCTTTGGAGGATCTGGGACAATATTACCTATCCAATACAGTTTACCTGTAACAGAATGCCGTATAGTTCTGTGAATGCTGGAAGGTGAATAGAACCTGTTTCCATCCTCGAATTTAAGCTCAGCGACAGGAGCTAGAGTTTTCCCGCCGTCATTCGATATAGAGAACCACTTTCGGCCTTCAGTAAGTTCTGTATCGCTGCCTCGCCATATGACAAGCAGGCGTCCATCTTTGAGCTCTGCTACTTCAGGTTCCATCAAGCCTCTGCAAGAAACCGATCTCGGCACCCAAACACAATCGCCGTGAGTCCATGTGTATTCACGCTGCTCAGGATTCCAGGTCCCAATGAAACACATTGATCCAATATTACGGGATTCGGATGGTATATCCCAGCTGCCAAATTTGCGCTCCGGATCAGGATCAGTTGCAGCGGAAGGGATTCGAATACAAACACCCGCATGAACCAGAGTTCCATTGGAGTGTCGGATTATGTTGTTTCCCATGTATATTTGATTGTTTTCAATAAATGCTGGATCAAATGGGTTGTTTTCGTCGAAGTATGCGCCTGGCTCATACCGCAACTGATCCGGTTCGCTCCAGGTCTTACCTAGATCATCAGATGTTCTGACATAACACTGATTGAAGTAGAATGATCGCTCCGGAGTGTTTATACAGGCTTGACGCAGCCAAACGCCTAGACTGATATTAGCAATTGGATCCCAGAATGGCATCGGAGGATACCACTGCATCACGTTTCCATCTCTGAACTCCACGATCTGAGGTAAGGCTTCAAATTCAGACCACGTCCGTCCGTTGTTATGTGACCACCTGCGCATAGGATCGATCGGCATATCGTCCCGCCCTGCACATTCCTGACAGTGGATTTCAATTCTATCCAAACCCGGGCCAGTGTAGGCCACACCAACCATTTGTGCCATACCAGGACCCGGAGATTTGCTGTACAGAGATTTGGTTACACTAAACATTTGCAAACCAGCTTTCAGATATCAGCTATTGAATATACAAATTGTGATATCTATCCAGCATTGTAGCGGTCTTTTGAGTGTTTGACAAATGTTACGAAATAAAACGGGGTAGCGGTTAGAATTACACAGGTTTCTGTCCACTATCCCATTCTATCTAATCAAGGATCAATCTAGTTAGTCCAGTTCAAGGATCATATCCTCTACTGTTCCGCCAGTTGGGATCATAGGCAGAACACAGGCCTCTCTGGCAACATGGATATCTATCAGACAAGGACGGTCAGTAATCTCCAGTGATTGTCTTATTGCCGCTTCAATATCTTCGGTCTTTTCAACACGTATCGCTGCAGCACCGTATGCCTGTGCGAGCATCAGGAAGTCAGGCTGAGCTGAGATATCAGTTGCTGCATATCGTCTGTCATAGAAAAGCTGCTGCCACTGTCTTACCATTCCCAGGAATCCGTTGTTGAAAAGCAATATTTTAATTGGTAGATGATTCTCAACCGCAGTCATCATCTCCTGGCTGTTCATAAGGAAACCGCCGTCCCCCTGGATTACGAAGACATTTTCATCAGGAAATGCCACTTGAGCACCCATAGCTGCCGGTAGGCCGAAACCCATTGTACCGAGACCACCTGAACTGATGAACCCTCTGGCACGTTCAACATCAAGCATTTGCGCTGCCCACATTTGATGCTGGCCAACATCGGTTGTCACTATTGCCTGGCCATTCGTAATATTGTTTAGTGCTGCGAATATGTCTTCCGGCATGCATCGCCCGTTTTCCCCGTTCTGTCGGGTCAGGTGGCTGTCACGGAATTCTTCCAACTGCTCCAGCCATGACTCTCTTGATGCCGCTTCACACATTGTTTCAAGACTGGACAACACGCGACCGGCATCGTCGACAATAGAAATATCCGGCTGTCGGATTTTCCGTATCTCCGCAGGATCAATATCTATATGAACGATATTGGCATTTGGTGCAAAACCGGACAGTTTTCCGGTAGACCGGTCACTGAAACGCATTCCGACAGCTATAAGCAGGTCGCACTCTTTAGCGGCATAATTGGCGCAAGGTTGCCCGTGCATACCAATCATCCCCATGTTTAACCGTTCAGCGTCCGGAAATGCGCCTTTACCCATAAATGTGTAGGCGACAGGTATCTGGTTCTTGTGGGCCAGCTTTGCCAGTGCTTCAGCTGCCCCTGAGATAATTGTGCCACCGCCTGACAATATCAATGGGCGTTTTGACGCAGTAAGAAACTGCACAGCCTTTTCAATTTTCTCTGGCTGAGTGGTTAATGTCGGCTTATATGAGCGTATATCAACATCCGTTGGATGTATGTAATCAGTCTCAGCAAATGAGACATCAATTGGGATATCCACTACAACAGGTCCGGGGCGACCAGTGGAAGCTATGAAAAACGCCTCGTGTATGCACTTTGCAATGTCGTCAGCGCTCTTAACCAGCATGCTGTGCTTTGATATAGGCATAGCGACACCAGTCATGTCGGCTTCCTGAAACGCATCAGTGCCTAGCTTGAATGTCGCTACCTGTCCAGTGATTGCCACCATTGGAACTGAATCCATATAGGCTGTTGCAATCCCTGTAACCAGGTTAAGTGCGCCAGGGCCTGATGTTGCAAGGCAGACACCAACTCTCCCAGTTGCTCTGGCATATCCGTCTGCAGCGTGAACAGCCCCTTGCTCGTGCCTGGTCAGTATATGACGGATCTTGCCTTCCATCAAAACATCGTGAATTGGAATTGTGGCGGCTCCCGGATACCCGAAAATTACCTCCACGCCCTCATCTGCAAGGGCCTCGACTAGCGCGCGGGCTCCTATCATTCTTACAGGCTTAGAACCTGTGTTGTTACTGTCTGTCCGTGTGCTCATTTTGGTCCTCTCCTTTGTGAAAAAAACTAGCCCGCATTATTTATGACTGATTTAGCTTTTGTCCCTACTGCCGGACAAAAGCGAAGTTTGGTGAATAAAGCGGGCTATAAATTAAACGCGAAAAGCCTCTCGATCCCATACAGGGACGAGAGGCTGATATGCCTTCGTGGTACCACCCTGCTTCGTTGATATCTTGCGAATACCAACCTCCGGGTACTTGGAATAGTTCCGTCATACCCTGGTCCTGTAACGGGAACCCCCCGTGATCCGCTAACTCGTAAATGAGCTTCACAGATCCAGCTCCGAGGCGACATTCGGTTCGTTTTCGGATACCGGTTTCCAGCAACTCCGGCTCTCTGTGATCCTACTTCGAGCTTACTCTTCCTCTTCACAGCATTTGAAGCATTTCAAATCCATATATATAATCCCATGCTTCCTGGTTAAACGTCAAGTGGTATGAGTAGCCTCAAACCACGCTTACAAGTTTGACACTTCCCATAAGTCCTGAGGATTTGGGAGTAAGTGACAGCAGGTTCAACATAGAATTTGAGACCCTTAACGTCAGCGTACTCCGGTTATTAGTTACCATATCGGTGATGTCTACTTCCCATGGTCTCCACAGTCGGACGCCAGCCTGCTTGCCGTCTATCAGTACTTCCACACAATCATTTACGTCTTCAACGCAGACCAAAAGCCTGGAATTGCGGGCCATTTTCTTTACACGAAAACTCTGACTGTAGTCAGCGGAGCCGGAGTAGAATGGATACCCAAACTCTGTCCATGAACCACACATTGCTGCATCATAAGGAGGAATAATAGCATTCCGGTCTCTTGAACATCCAAATCTACCAAGCAGGAATGCTGGTCCGTTTAGGAATTGCGGCTGTCCAGCCCATGCAGAGTGTGCAATGGTTATACACAGTTCATTGGAGCCTTCGATCACAGCATCTGAGATATCCAGCGTTTTGAAACCGTCATCCAGGAACCATCCGAAATCAGGCTTTTCATAAAGAGTTTTGTTGACTCTGATGGTTATGTTCATCGAACCCATCAGGCTGGAGCGATACTCTATGTCATCAAGCATCAATTCCAGCTTGTCAGGCATGTATTCACAGTCAAACTTGGTAGTATAGGACATAGTCTGAGTGCCTTCACGGGAACCCATTTGGAGCTTCCATTCATTAAGTGGGATCACGTTTGGACTCAGCGTCGAGAATGTCCATTCATCCGGAAATGTGTATACTTCACGTCTGGACTTAACGATTACCGGTAAGGATTCTGATGCCTTTGTTTCATCAATTGCCAGGATAGTACTCTCACAAGGACCTAGTTCAATTGTTGCTTTGATACCTCCAGCTTCGGAGGCCACCTCACTTGCATTGCTAACTTTACCAGTCTCTGGATCCCAGAGTTCACACAGACCTTCCACCTGAGTCCATATAGTAAACTTGATCTTTGTTTCTCCTACATTGGTGAGGAAGAATACCTGTTGATTTTCACAAGCTCTTATGTGGCAGCGGATATCCTCAGATGATCCACCATCGATTGCTGTTATCTTAGGCTCAGCAGGTATCTGATGCGTTAGGAGTGTCTTGAGCGCTGTCAGTAGCTCATCATAACTCAGATCTTGTGCGGCGATATGAGTTGCTCCTGAAAGGTTTTGGAATCCTGGTGCAGTTGTAATAATAACCGCCCGGCCGCCTCCACTCATAAATTCTTCAACCAGCTTACGTGTCCCTGAACGGATAGCCGAAGAATGCGCTACCAGGACGTCAAATGTTTCTCCTGCAATATATAGATGCCCATCACTGACGCTGCAGCCAGCCAGTAACTTGTCACTTATTATGTCATAGTCTAAATGCAACCTTGGCAGTAGGGAACAACATGCATCAAAGCCATCACTTATACGCCTTGCGTCTCCTCCATCAACTTCCGGAGCATATGCTGACTGGAATGCTTGAATAGGATAATACAGAGCTACTCGTGCTTTGTGGATGCCTTGCCGGAGTGCATAGGATATTCTTCCGACATAATCTGTAAACGTTCGATGATATTGCCAGCTGGGCAGGTAATTGTGGGCCGGAGGAGCATCATTTTTACGGTATCCCTCTATACTGTAGAAGATGGCATGCGGACAAAGCATATTGATACCAAGGCTGTACTGCCAGTCGGTCATCAGTTTCGTTCGTTCAGGGGTCAATCCCCAACCCGCACAACCAAAAGACTCACTGATGACAGTCGTTTTACCGCTCATATGCGCCGTGGAACTTGCCAGCTTGCGTCCGGTTATATTTGTATGGACAACTGGGACGTTAGGCATTCCATAATAGCCGTGTTCTGTAACATCGCTGAGGTGATCCGTACCGGGTATATCCATCATTGAGAGAGTAGGGTAGGGGTCAGATTCAAAGATCGTGTTGTAATACAGACCTTCCTCAAGCAGCATATGTCCAGTCAATTTGAGTGAGTGCTTTTCACACCATTCTTTATAAGGCAGGAAGAACGACCGCATATACAGGTTAACTGTGGATTTTTGGAATAATCTGCGTATTTGTCCTGTGGCACTGTCCAAATCATAAAAAATATGCGGGAGGAACTCTGCAATCGTCAGGTTATGCAGACTGTTCATATCTTCAGCAATTGCATCATTCCACGGAACCAGTCTTGCATTGTCACGCTGACAATACCACATACCGTTGTGATGCCAGGGGAGTAGTGTGGGTTCGTCAGTGAAAATACCCTTGATTACATTGCCGAAGTATTTCCCGAGAGCCTCTTCGTAAGGAACCAGGGCTGTGTCGAAAAAATAGCGCATTGCTTCAACACTGAGATAATCTACCCCGTATACAACATCGTTGGCGTCCTCAATGGTACCTTTTACAAAAACAGCGACTTTCCAGTCAGGTGAAGGGGCTTTCCATTCAATCAGACCATTACGTATATGCTCTTTCATATCAATGTGAGAGACATTGGGGGTATCAGGTGAAAAAGCGTAAGCCAGCAGCACGTCACCCTGGGGTACTTTGGTCCTGATAATTCCCTGCGGGTCAGCGGAATCTTCAGTCAGGGATACGAATTTGGGACGGTATTCACGGATACGACTGACTTTCAGATCACCGATTCCACTTGGAAATCCGTTTTCATCATACAACCAAACTTCCAATCCTACGCTGGCGGCTGTTTCAATTGCCTTGCGAATACAGTCCATCCATTCCCTGGAAAGGTATTCAGTCTCAAGACCAAACCTGGCATGTATGAAGAAACCCCCAAGACCCTTCTCGTGGAAATCCAGAATCTGTTTCTCAACTTGTTCCGGACGGATTTTTGAATTCCAAAACCAGAATGGCATAGGACGGAAAGTAGATGGTGGTTGTGCGAAAGTCTCTCTATTAAGCATAATCTTATTTTACAACGATGGAGATATAGTGTAAACCTGGTTTATATAGATGTGACCAATTCCGAAGGAAATACTACTTTATCTGGGTAAGTTCTAAAGGACAGAACCGGCGGTTACTGCCACTTTATAGTTTACACGTGAGGGAAATATTGAGTAATTCTAGAAAGACTGCGTTAGTTACGGGTGCGAGCAGGGGGATAGGACGCTCCATAGCTCTTGCCTTGGCTGATAATGGATATGATATCGGGATAAATTATGTTAAATCCGAAGAAAAAGCCCAGGAAGTATGTGATCTCGTAAAAGCTAAAGGTGTCGACTCTTTCTGCATACAGGGAGATATATCGAACATGCAGGATATTACCAGTATGTTCGATAGCTTTTTTGGACACTTCGGAAAAATTGATCTACTGGTAAATAATGCCGGCATAACCAAGTGTGCCCCGTTTCTGGAGACTACTGAAGAGTTATGGAACCAGGTTACCAGTACGGACTGGAAAGGTTCGTATTTCTGTGCTCAGAGAGCTGCAAAGAGTATGGTAGAAGCCGGGCACGGTGGAGTTATTATTAATATCTCATCCAATCAACAAGATGGTTGCTGGCCGGCATCCAGCGTCTATGGCCCCACAAAAGCCGCACTAAATAAATTCACAAAACATGCCGCATTGGAACTGGCAAGACACGGAATCAGAGTATTGTCCATTGCTCCAGGATATACAACAGCATCTGACCATAATACATCCCCGAATGGAACCTCAGCACGCATACCTGCGGGTAGATTTGCCAGCTACGAAGAGATCGGTGATGCAGTGGTATTTCTGGCATCAGATAAGGCAGGATTTATCACTGGAACGTGTCTGACGATTGATGGTGGGGCTTTACTTCCTGTACTTACAGAAAACCCATATGTGTAACACGACCATAAATATAGAGGAATAATATGAAAATCACAAAACTGGAAACAATTAATGTCCTGCCAAGATGGCTTTTTCTGAAGATTCATACCGATGAAGGTCTGGTCGGATATGGCGAACCAATCGTGGAAGGTAGAGCCAGGACAGTGGCAATGGCTGTCAAAGAGATTGAACCATATCTTATAGGGCAGGACCCTCGCGATATAGAAAGACACTGGCAAACAATCTATAGGGGAACGTTTTACCGCGGTGGCCCGGTGCTTGTAAGCGCTCTCAGTGGCATAGAACAAGCTCTGTGGGACATCAAGGGTAAATACTACAATATGCCTGTCTATGAGATGCTGGGAGGGGCTGTGCGCTCCAGAATCAGAATGTACGCAGGTTGCGGTGGAGATACTCCCGAGTCCGCAGCAGCAAGTGCCCTCGCTAGAAAAAACCAGGGGTTCACTGCACTAAAGACCGGAGCTGATGCACCTTGCAGAAACATTGATACGATGGAGTTCCTGGAACGACAAACTAATCGCCTTGCTGCAATGCGGGAAGCTGTTGGGACAGGTGTCGATATTGCTATTGACTTCCACGGTAGAATCAGTCCAGCAATGGCAATACGTATGGCACAAGCCTTTGAACCCTATTGTCCTATGTTTATAGAAGAGCCCTGCCTGCCGGAAAATGTCGACGCAATGGTGAGGATCGCCCAATCGACTACCATTCCCATTGCTACTGGTGAGAGAGTATTCACAAGATGGGGATTTAGAGAATTGCTTGAAAAGCAGGCAGTAGCTGTTGTGCAGCCTGATCTGTGCCATGCAGGTGGTATATTTGAAGCAAGAAAGATTGCTGCAATGGCTGAAGTCTACTATGCATCCATTGCTCCGCATAACCCACTGGGACCAATATCATTGGCGTCGTGCCTGCAACTTGATGCCTGCACACCCAATTTCCTGATCCAGGAACATCCGGGTATGGAAGAAAAGTGGGATCTAGGGGTAGGGTATCTGAAGCAGCCATTCGTAATAACAGATGGTTATATCGACCTGCCCAAAGGTCCGGGACTCGGTATAGAACTCGATGATGATTTCATTGCAGAGCATACATATTCCGGTGAATGGGACACTCCCAGACTTACCCACGCTGACGATGGATCATTCGCTGAATGGTAGATTGAATACTATATTATTCCTCGGGGCAAGGGCGCCCCGAGGAATAATGAATTATTTTGCAGACAGTATCTGACAGACCTGTTCCATATCTTCAGGAGTATCAACACCAACTGGTCTTGCATCGGTCTGAGACATTGCAATGATATACCCGTGCTCAAGAGCCCTCAGTTGTTCCAGGCACTCACATTGCTCCAGCGGTGTTGATGATAGGCGTGAATAGGTGAATAAGAAATCGCGCTTATATGCATAAATCCCTGCATGCCCAAATATTGGCTGGCCTTCCAGAGGTTTACGCTGGTAGGGTAAAGGACTCCTTGAGAAATACATAGCTCTGTTCAATCTGTTCACGACAACCTTGACTAGATTGGGGTCTTGAGCCTCTGTTTCACTGATTGCATACATCAGACTGGACATGCCAGCTTCCGAATCAGACTGCAGGGTTCTTGCCACCAATTCGATATTGGCAGATTCCATAAGTGGCTCATCGCCCTGGATATTGACAATAATTTCGGCATCAATGTTTTCAGCGGCTTCTGCTATGCGGTCAGTTCCGGATGTATGTTTGTCGCTGGTCATAACTGCTTTGCCACCGAATGCTGCTACTCTGTCCACAATTTCCTGATCGCACGTGGCAACCAGGATATCATTGACATTGCTGCATTTGGTAGCGCTCTCATATACCCACTGTATCATCGGTTTTCCGCAGATCTCAACCAGAGGCTTTCCCGGGAAACGAGTGGATGCCATTCTGGCAGGGATAATTACTGCAATTTTATTCAAAGAAGACTCCTTACATATGTGTGTCCGGGCAGCCTCTTGATTACTCCACGCATCTCTAATAACGTCAATGCTCCGGAGATAACATGCGCAGGCAGACCGGTTTTGTCTATTATATCGTCCACCGCAACCGGATCAAGGCTGAGCAATGATACTATTTTGCTTTCCTGATCCGTCAGGATCGGCAACGGAAGTGAAGGTTGAGATGAATTATCGGTATCATTAGAAGAGATTCCAAGTTCAGCCAAAATGTCATCTACATTCTCTACTAGTTTTGCACCATCTTTTATGAGCTTATGACAACCACGATTGCGCTCATCATCAACATTTCCAGGCACTGCATATACGTCCCGGCCTTGTTCAGCTGCATACCCGGCAGTTATCAGAGCACCGCTGCTTTCCGGGCTTTGACACACCAATACACCAATGCTCAGACCACTTATAAGCCTGTTTCGAGGAGGAAACCTCCACGGTTCCGGTTGTGAACCAAGTGGAAATTCTGAGATTACTGCTCCGCTTCCGGTAATAGTATCAAAGAGCTGCTGGTTTTCTGATGGATAATTAACATCGACACCGCAGCCCAATACTGCAACTGTTCTACCACCGCCAGCTAGAGCCCCTCTATGAGCACAAGTGTCTATACCCCTTGCTCCTCCACTGATGATCGCAAGTCCTCTACTTGATAAGTCCTTCGCCAACCTTTCTGCTATGGCTCTTCCATACGGTGATGCTTTTCTTGATCCCACTATGCCTATGGCGAGTTTATCTTTTTCCAGTAATTCTCCACGGACATAAAGTAGAATGGGTGGATCGAATATCTCTTTTAGCGGAGCAGGATAGTTATCTGAGGTGATTGGCAGAAGATTGAGGTTTAACTTTTCGATGAGCTGAAGGTCCTTCTCAATTGCAGCAGGAACAGGTAATCGAAGTTTTTCTTTTACGCGTTCTGAAAGTATCCCAACATTTACCAGTTGTGCATCATCTGCATTAAATACTGCATCGGGAGAACCAAAGTGTTGAATAAGTCCGACAGCCACACGAGGAGCCAGCTCCAGCCTGCTCAGCCGGAGCCAACTCCTTATGTCGCCAATGTCCATCAGACTATTAGAATCCAGCCATAGGAGGAGGGGGTGGAGGCATATCTCGTCCACCACCTGGGGCACCCGGCATATTTCGTCCGCCAGCACCGCCAGCACCACCAGCACCCATACCACCCATTCCAGGCATCCGACCACCAGGCTGGTATTGCGGAGTTTCTTTACTCTTAGGTCCGAGTTCTTCGTTGAGTGCAGGAGGAAGAATCGCAGGGTCAACTACAAATCCCCACTCCTGGTTGAGCTCAGTTCCAAAGTTGTCTTTTACTTTGATAGCTAACAGATGTTTTCCTTCATCAAGGACTCTCGTCTGCAGACCAGTAGTTGCAGGCTTAACTTTATAAGCTACCAGAGATTTTTTATAATCTATTTCAAAAGGTAAGGGCTTTCCGTCCAGTGTGAAAAGAATACTGGAGAAATTAATACCGCTGCCCACATCAGTCAGGACTGCTGACATTTGAATAGGTGGAACACCTGAAATAGGTTGTTCGGCGTTTGGATACATTCCCAATATAACCGGCTTTTCATTGTCCGGAGCATCCGGAGCAAGACAGAACAGCGTGCCGTTTGTTGGTAGAACATACAGTGAGCCATTAGAGAGCGTAGGCATAGCCTTTACGTTGGTAACTTCAACACCTACGTCTGTGTTTCTATCAACAAAGACATAAGTCCATGCAAGAGTTCCATCTTCCAGGTCATACGCACTCAGTAATCCATCTCGACTCATGACATATATTTTGTTATCAGCGACAATCGGACCGGTTACAGCTCTCAGTTTCAGATCAACTGGTTTGGTCCATTTTACAATAGGGTCACGAATAGTCATTTTATATGAATACAGTTTGTTGTTGTTACAAGCTACATAGAATTCATTTCCAACAACCACAGGATTACCTGAAATATCGGATGGAAGTGTAATTCGCCATTTCTGTGAGCCACTTCTTATGGATAGTCCCACAAGAGTATTGGAATATCCGATCATCACAACATCTCCGCCGATAACTGGTGTACAATTGCCAGGAGGAGACTGAAGACGGGTTGACCACTTGGTCTTGCCATTTGACAGGTTAATGCCATATATGTTGCCGTCCATGGCTGCAGCCACCAGGATTGTGGAAGATGCAGCTAAGCCTACAGATATGTCATCGGAGCCTACAAATAATTTGGGCCATACCGATTTACCTGTAGCTGGATCAAGAGCGCGAACTGTATTGTCATCTGAACCGACGATCAAGACACCAGTATCGGTGACAATGGGTGCTGAACGGACGGATCCACCGGTTGCCTGGAACCATTCGATTGCTCCTGTTGTTGCATTCAGACAATAAACATTCTTATCGCCTGAACCAAAGAACAGATGACCATCATAGACACATGGTGTGCCTTTGACAGCGCCGTCCAGTGCTTTTTCTTTGGGGTATTTCCACTTAAGTGCACCAGTGTCTGCCTCTACGGCATAGACTGTTGTTCCTGAAGCAAAGTAACATATCCCTTTTGAGACAACTACAGAAGCTGTGCTGTTCTCATAAGCCGGGGTTTGATACTGCCACATTACTGCGAGCGGCAGTTTGATCTGCTCCGGAGTGTATCCGCTCTGATCCGGTCCGAATCTTCCCATTGCCCAATCGGCCCCATAAGCGCTCGAAGCCAGGAGCAAGGCCGGAAGGATAGCCGAAAATACAATACGGCGGTAATGCATCAATCTGCCTCCACAAGTATACATAGGTTTTAGTATTCCTGATATGCCTCGGTGGTTGAACGATGACAATCCACCAAGGCTAATATCGCACAATGCGCACTAAATGTGTTTTCTACAGACTACTGCGGGTTTCCTGCATTAGTTGGTATTTTTTCAAGACCGGCTGCTGCCTGGGCTTTTATACCATCAGCAATGCTCTGATAATTACGTGTGCCGGCAGTAATCTTAGAGTCTTTAACAAACTGCTGGAATGCGGTCATTACAGAAGCATTAGCTCCTGCTTTCTCGACTGCCATTTGTTCCTTTAGCAACTCTTTGACATCCTCGAAAGGTGTCTTTGTTCCGGGTTTCTTGTCTCCCATTTTTGCAATATACCATTTCTTGTCTGAAGCTTTCAGAGTATTGGTATATTTGCCTTTTTCCAGCTTCCAGGCTGCCTTGAATATATCATCAGGGACACCAGGGGTTCCTTCTGTAATCAGAGCCTTGTTGCCTTTTGCAGTCTTGCCTGCTGGAGCTTCGCTGAATTGTGTGGCGACTTTAACGAAATCAGCGCCTGTCTGCAGTTTCTGATAAGCTTTTTTTGCTTTTACAGCATCAGCTACCACTATAATAGACAATTCAGCTTCATCAGGAGCTTTATAAGGGGAACGAGGAGCCTTTAAAGCTGCATCGTAATTCTTCTTTACATCCTCATCTGATATGACAATGTTTTTCGTAAGAACATTTACAAAAGACTGCTGAACAGTGAGTTTTTGTTTCAACTGGTCGAGTGACATGCCGGTCTGCATCAGGAACATATCCATGTTGCCGCCAGCTTGTTTTTTGAAAAAGTCTAATTTGGCTTGAATCTGGGCGTCTGTTGCAGCTGCACCATTGTTTTTAGCATACTGCAGAACCAGAGTCTCGTTGAACAAATCCTCAGCAGCTTTAACACCTGCTGGAATTGGACCATTCTGAGTGGTAATTGGCACATTTTCAAGTCTTGTGTAGAAATCGCTCTTTGCAACGGGTTCGCCATTAATCGTTGCGAATGTGTCCGGGCTGAGCGTTGGTTGAACGGGGGCATCCTGAGCATAGACCTGCATAGATAAAATTGCAGACATTGCCAGAATAATTGTAATCACTTTCTTGAAAGTCATTTAACGAGTCCCTCCTGATTTACACCCAATTATGTCAGAGTGCAGATGATTAGTCAATCGTAATAGCAAGAGTAGTGAATTATATTCCAACTGCGTGGTGTAGCCAGTCGAAAATGTATCTTTTAGCCGGTCGTAGATGGAAAGGTCTGCATGGAATTCTGCAAACACCATTCAGATTGGGAATAGATCCTGGAGCTCTTGACATTATGAATAGACAGCACTACCCTCTATTAGTAATTGTAGTGTATTGATAAGACGCAAATATTGAGCTGTATGTTCATTTTGTTTTTCGTATTGGAGGATGATATGGGTTTTGATCTAGTTATCAGAAATGGATTGGTGTCTGCTGATGGTCGACAAATAAAGGCAGACATAGGAATTGTAAACGGACATATCGATTGTATTGATTCACAGATCAAGTCTGCACAGGAAATCGATGCATCAGATATGATTGTGCTACCCGGTTTCGTGGACATTCATATGCACGGTATCGGGTTTGAGTCGGTTACTAGTGGAGACTTAACAAAGATAGCACAGTTGGAGGCAGCTCAAGGCACATCTTCATTTGTCGCGGCATTATTTGCTCCTCCTGAAGAGAGTGTTGATAATTTACGCAGGCATCGAGATGCTACCGATGATCTACGGGCCTTACCTCAACTCGCTGGATTCAGGCTGGAATCACCATATCTTGGATACACCGGTGCTGGAATACCGCGAGACCTTGCACCAGTTAGTCGAAAGTTGACAGATTCTCTGTTGGAAGCAAGTAACGGTCATATTCTTATCTGGGATATTTCACCGGAGATTGACAATGCATGTGAAGAGATCAGTTACCTCTCTTCAAAAGGGATAGTGTGTTCCCTCGCGCATACAAGGGCAACGATTGAACAGGCTAGATCAGGAGTTGATGCAGGAGCTCGCTTGGTTACACATTTATACGACACATTTGTGGTCCCTGAAATGATAGATCCAGGTGTATATCCGGTGTCGTTAATTGACTATGTACTCACAGACGACAGATTGAGTTGCGAGATTATTGGCGATGGGACGCATGTGCATCCGATTCTAGTAGAAAAAGCATTGCGATGCAAAGGACTGGATAATGTTGTATTTGTAACCGACAGCAACCTGGGTGCAGGATTGCCTGATGGAGACTATGATCTTCCTGGTGGTTGGGGGATGGCAAGGGTTTCAGGCCCTAACAATGGAGTCAGACTGATCGATCGAGAGATGGGTCTGGCAGGTAGTGCTCTCACCCCTGTGGGATCATTCAGAAATGCTATTCATATGTTCGGTCAGGATATCGCAACTGCTTCAAGATTGTGTTCTCTGAATCCAGCCAGATTATTGGGTCTTAACAAAGGAATTATTGCTCCTGGTTACGATGCAGACCTGGTTATACTGGATAAGGACTTAAATGTCAGATATACAGTATCGAGTGGTCACGTCGTATATTCTGCACAATAATTAATTTAAAGCTGGTATTTCCATCAGTACAGAGCACGCCTGGTGCAGGGCATAACTAATATGTAAATAGTTGAATATAGAAAAGTGAAATAATTGTTTGGAATTGTGCAGCAAGCTGAAACAGAGTGTCGTCATGTTTCCTTGGGCGCTCAGTATTGAGCCATTCTTTTGTGAACGTGTTTGCAATTGGTTGGGATGGTTGAATCCTGAACATGTGAGTTGGACGGTTAGCGTTTAGCGCAGGCTTCGTGGAGCTTGAGAGTATTGACAGCACGAGGCAAATCTGTAGGCTGCTGAAATAATACCGGATACCGAAAAGGGCAAAACCCGAGTGATCGGGTGACGCAAAGCTACGGGACTCTGGTCTGGTGCAAGCGTAAGGCTGATCCACAGTGTGGATTTGACCTGCACCGGAAGTGAGTTGGCCGGGTTGCCGAAGGTCTGGCAAGGATGTGCGGCCCCATTGAGGGGGCGTTCTGTGTGCCGTGAATGTTCGTAAAGCGGACTTGTTGCGGGGGAACGTAAACGGCTCAGGCTGTTTCCGAAAGAGACTGGTTTCATCCCTGTCGGTGTCTGGAAGTGGGAGGTGCGACAGGATAATCATAGACTCAGTTACCACAATCTGAATTCGCTGCGTATTATTTTTTATAGGATACCACGTATGCGGAGAGGGCACTTCCGGCAGATCGCCGGGCGGACATTTCGACTTCCAATGCATTGTCCTGCCCGGTGATCTGTTTGGCTTTGTACGGTTTGTAGCGAAGGAATTTATTCTTCTAAGCAAGAACTATTCTTATGTTGATGTTTTTATGGCAGCAGGTGGATTGGTTCGCCTGCTGTTTTCGCTGTTGGAGGATTTCTTTGCTGACTGCCGGGATTGATGTTGGGTCTCTGTCTACGGATGTTGTTGTATATGATGGCCGGAATATATGTGGATATTGTATACTTCCTACACTGGCTGACGGGGAAAGCGCGGCCAGAAAAGCTCTCGAATCTTCCTTGAAATCCTGTGGGGCTAATGAAAGTCAACTGGAGTTTATAGTTGCTACCGGTTACGGTAGATCCTCACTTTCATTTTCAAATCGAACTATAACTGAAATCACTTGTCATGCAGTGGGTGCACGGGTATTATTCCCGGAGGCATCAACAGTAATCGATATAGGTGGGCAGGACAGTAAGGTTATTCGGTTAACAGCTGACGGGCGTGTAGACGATTTTTTGATGAATGATAAGTGTGCAGCGGGAACCGGGAGATTCCTGGAAGTTATGGCTAAAGCCCTGGGGACTGAGATCACTAATCTTGCCGCATTATCATCTCTTGATACAAGTGATGTCAGAATATCCAGCACTTGCACTGTATTTGCAGAGTCTGAGGTAGTTGCCTTAGTTGCCTCCGGTACCCCTAGAGAGGATATAATAGGAGGACTGCACAGGTCGGTCGCCCAGCGCATATCAGGAATGGTTGCCAAATTAGCTGCAAAACCACCATGTGTTATGACTGGCGGTGTGGCGAAAAATGCAGGAATTGTCAAAGCCGTGGAGCAAGTGTTGCAGGCCCGGGTCTTTGTTCCCGACGAACCACAAATAGTGGGAGCGCTGGGTGCGGCTGTTTTGGCGGCTAATCCACATTACTCATGATTGATTTAAGTAGAAGGTAGAATGAGCCAGGAATAAAGCCGGCTAATGGAAATAGACAGGAGCAGATTTCGAAATCATGAAAATACTCGCAAATCCGGAACGCCGGGGTCTAGCTGGCATGTTGGGTATAGTGCTGATAATTTTGGCAGCAATGGCAGTGATGAATGGAGCACTCGAAAAATGGTTTAATATCACCTGGTTTTCAGGTCCTTCTATTGCAGATAAGTGCGTATATATATCCGAGCGATCCGGTAAAGCAGAGCTGTATTATCAACCGTTAAGTGAGAGTAGTGCTTTTAAAATTACTGATGGAGCAAATGCGCAGAGCATTCCATCTGTCGCTCCAAATGGCAGGAAAATTATTTTTGTTGCTGCATTTAAAGAATCAGCCAGTATATTTTCAATAAGAGCGGATGGTAAAGGGCTTGTTCAAATGACTCAAGCTACTGGGCCAAAAACTCATCCTTCATACTCACGTGATGGTAAGTCGATATATTACATTGCTTCGGGCAAGGTATATATAGCTGATATAGATGGCGCATCACCGGAGTTTATCCTTCCTACACGTGAAGAACAATCCATTGCAATTAACAATGGTCAAGAAATGCCTGCTTATAAAGATTATGCCTGGGAATACAATGGGGACGGTATTCTTGCAGCATGCGAGACATCGGTGGATGTGGACCAGTTAGTTTATATGCCTGCAGTGGACAAGGAAGTCGCCAGGATTCCACTTTCTCGAGATCCGAACGAGAGAGTCGTTGTAGCTGGCATATGTGCCATCCCGGGTACTACCGCCTTTGTAGTTGCAGCAAATGTTGGGTCCAATGCTATGATTATTAATGTCGACCCGAAAACTCAGAAGTTAACAACCTATGCAAGACTGGCGAACACTGAAGTCGGCCGACCAGCTGTTGCTGAGTCGGGTGATTCTGTCGTTGTCCCGGCAAGGAATCAGGCAAAAAAGATCATAGACACACTTTTATTGTTCCCGGTATCCGGGGGAGCTCCAGAGGTTGTATCGGATCAGCACCTTGAGGAACCATCATTTGTGGATGGTGATACGAAAATACTTGCAACTAAGACAAATGAGGATGCAACAGAGAGAAATGTTGTGTTACTTGATATAAAATCTCATCAATTGACTCAACTTACCACTGATGGTAGTAGTTATAGTGCTTCTTATTGTCCTAAAATCAAGTCAAACCAATAAGTGACCTGTGATTGCCTGGTTGATGAGCAATGCTATGTAAAGATCAGTCATGATTTATTGCATGGGTCGCATAGACTGTAATTTGCTGCGTTTCTTGGTTACTGACTGTATTATTATGTATATTTGTTTATTATATTCGAATTATATGCTCCGATAGGCAATAATGAGTTAGTCAGTGCGACTTGAGGATATATAGGGTTGTCGAAACCACACCAGCAATTGCTGTGGGTGTGAAAACAATGAGGAGTGAGAGTGTAGTATTCTTACTCATCATACTAACTAGGGAGCGTCTCAGTATGAAGATCAGAATTCTTCTTTTAGTAGTACTAACACTAATAACGTCTGGTGTATGGGCAGATAATATCATATCCGTACCTAGAGGGACCACGCTGACTAACGGACAGTTCCGTGGACAGTTTTTGTTTAGTAATTCCGGCAATAACGGCAATTTCTTCTCGATGTCTCTTGGGTTAAAGCAACTTGAACTCAACTATACCCATGCCGAATATGCGGATGACCGCAAAGAGGAATTGATTAGTGGGCAGTGGAATGTTTTACCGGAAACATTTATAACACCTGCTATTGGTGTTGGCGTGCGTGATATCGGTTCACAGTCAAAGGAAGGCATGGGGATATATGGTTCTTTGACCAAACATATACCCATAGAAAATTACACCCGCTACATTGATGATTTCTCTGTTACTGTAGGGCTCGGTGCCAAATCCATCCATGGTTTTTTCTGTGGAGCTGAAGTGAAATTACCACTTTACTTCGTAGGACAACTGGAATATGATGGGGACTATTGGAACTCAGCGCTGTGTTGGCAGCCTGTTGAGTCATTCAGATTCAAAATTTTCAAAGTAGGATACGAACATTATTATGGTGCAGAGTTCGTTCCTCTGGAATTTTAACTTTGACTCTTGGCAAGACACAAAGAAATATCTTTATACTGATGGGATCAGGTGCTGCTGCTGGTATACTCGGAGGATTGCTGGGTATCGGCAGTGGCACTTTGCTCGTTCCAATGTTTGTGTTTCTGTTCGGATTTGACCAACGTAAAGCACATGGGACATCTCTTGCAGTGGTCATATGCCTCTCACTTATGGGAATAATTGGCTATTCCGGGCATGGGCTTGTAGACTGGCGTATTGCGCTATGTATACTGATAGGGAGTGTTGTTGGCGCTGTAATTGGTGCGATGATCACTACTCTTATCAAGTCCAGGTATCTAAGATATACTCTTTGTGGAGTCCTTGGACTCGTGTGCATTCATATGATAGCTACTGGTTTTGGTGCCAATCTGTTCTCTGCTGACTTTAATCAGACCATACAGGGGACCGTCCAGCAGGTTGGCGCATATTTCTTCACCGGATTAATTACAGGTGTTTTGAGTGCAATTCTCGGAGTCGGTTACGGGTTCATCATCGTACCGGTACTTGTGACTTTTATGGGGATTGGACAGCAAAACGCACAGGGGATATCACTGGCCGTTATGCTGCCATCAGCTATAGTAGGCACTCTGATGCATTTACGCTTGGGAAACCTTGATTTACGCGTTGGTAAATGGGCTGGTATGGGGGCCATTATTGGAGCTTTAGCCGGATTTACACTGGCTATTAGGTTGCAATCCGGAACCCTTCAGATTGTGTTTGGAATAGTAATGGGTATTATGATACTTCTCTTGGCCCTGAAAAAAGAGAAGATTGATAATAATAAAACGGATATTGGAGTAAGTAATGAGTAAGGATTATGTTGTTGGCGCAGACTTGGGTGGAACCAATATTCGTGCCGCAGTCGTTGACAGATCAGGTAATAGAATCGGCGAAGGTAGATGTCCATCAAAGGCCATGGAAGGGCTAAATGTAACTGTTGGACAAATTGCAAGCGCTATAAATACTGCAATAAAAGATTCCGGCATACCTCTAGATTCAGTTTCCGGAATTGGTATGGGTGTCCCTGGAACTATCAAAAGTCACGAAGGTATTGTCGTCTGGGCTCCGAATTTTAGTAATTGGGACAATGTTCAGATTGGCGCTCCCATAACCGAAGCAACCGGACTTCCCATCGTATTGGGTAATGATGCTGATGTAGCTGCGTTTGGCGAATATTCATTTGGGGCTGGCAAAGGCTCGCACGTTATGGTGATGCTGACCCTGGGGACTGGTGTGGGCAGTGGTCTTGTCATAGAAGGCCGTAACTTTTTAGGTGCTACTGAGGTTGCTCCTGAGATGGGACATCAGATTATTGATCCCAATGGCCCCCGCTGTGGCTGTGGTAGGACTGGATGCCTGGAAGCATTCGCCGGGCGTGACCCAATCTGTCATAGAGCAGCAAGGAAAGCCCACAAAGGTAGATCAACCAGTCTTCTGCAGAAGTCTGGTCACGATCTTCGCTATATCAGCCCTTCAATGATCGCAGAAGCCGCATTAGAAGGTGATCCAATATCAATAGAAACCCTTGAAGAGGTTGGTTTCTATCTGGGGATTGGTATATCTAATATCATAAACATTCTGAATCCCGATAAAGTAGTCATTGGTGGTGGTGTGTCACAAGCAGGCGATCTATTATTCGATCCAATTCGCCGGACAATAGAAGTAAACTCTATCTATTCTGCGTTTCAGGCCTGCACTCTTGTCCAGGCAGAATTGCTGGATGATGCCGGTATAATGGGTGGTGCTGCTCTGGCATTCCAGAATTTTGGCGGCTGATAAATCATGAAAATCTGGAGACCCTCTCTTCTCGAATGCACGAGTGATACAGGTTTCTGCAAGATTGTGTTGAACGCAAGGCAGATTCTTGCATATCTTGGTCCGGGGTTTTTCGTGACAGTAGGGTTTATTGATCCAGGCAATTGGGCGACCAATATTGCGGCTGGTTCGCAGTTTGGATATAAGCTGCTTTGGGTTGTTACATTAAGCACTTTTGTTCTGATCTTGTGGCAACACATGTCAGCTCACCTTGGAATAATCCTTGGAAAGTGCCTGGCTGAAGCAGCATATGACCACATCAAGCCGATTCCACGCTTCATTTACGGCAGCACGGCAATAATGGCTGGTATAGCCACTGCTCTTGCTGAAATCCTTGGAATGGCGGTTGGTATTGAGATACTATTCCACATCCCTGTAAAGATTGGTGCAGTAATAGCGTGTGTTGTAGTATCCGGAACTATATTGCTTCAACGATACAGACAACTGGAGAGATTTGTTGTAGGTCTTGTGAGCCTGATAGGGCTTTGCTATCTTGTTGAGATGTATTTAGTAAAGCCCAACTTAATAGCTGCTGCTAAGTGCATGGTAATCCCGAGTCTGGATTCATCATCTATCTTGATTGCAATGGGAGTGTTAGGCGCGGTGGTTATGCCCCATAACATGTACCTGCATTCCGAGGTCATACAAAACAGAGACTGGCAGGGCAGGGATCCAAAAGAGACTCGCAGGCTTTTAAGATTTGAGTTTCTGGATACGTTAATGGCTATGCTTGCCGGATTGGCAATCAATGCAGCAATGATTATAGTTGCTGCTGCAGTTTTCAATCGACACGGTATTGTTGTTACTGATCTTACTCAAGCTGCTGATTCTTTGAAACCTATTGCCGGAAATTTTGCGAAATACATATTTGGAATTGCATTGCTTGCAGCTGGATATTCATCATCGGTGACGGCGGGTATTGCTGGTGGTAGTATATTTAGTGGGTATTTGGGCAAACAAACAGATCTGGAGAGCAAGTGGTTCAAGACTGGGACACTGGTCACTCTGATCCCTGCATTGTGTATTGTTTTTGTTGTTGGTGATGTCTTCAAAGCACTCATCATAAGTCAGGTTTGCCTGAGTTTACAATTACCATTCACAATGCTGCCTTTATATCTCATGACATCCAGTAAGAAAGTAATGGGTATATTTGCGAATGGTATCGCAGAGAAGTCTATGATGATAATTAGTGGGCTGGTAGTTTTGTTGTTAAACATTCTCCTGGTTTGTCAGGTGTTCGGTGTGAAATTTTAACCCGGTGTGTAGCTGGATTAATAATAGACTGTTACTAGAATTAGAAAAGCAGGTGGTTGTTGGAAAACGAAGTGTTGGTTCATAAAGTTAATGAGCACGAAGTCAAGAAAGCAGTAAAACTGTCTTGTATTCAAGCTATGCTTGGTTCTATATATGCAGCCTCTACTGGAGGAATGTTTCTTGTCGGCTATGCTTTAAGGCTTGGTGCAGATAACATAATGATCGGTTTGTTGACTACTGTGCCATTAAGCGCAGTGATCTTCCAGTTGGTAGCTGCTTTCATGGTCGAAAAAGGATGGAGCCGCAAGAAAATCACTTTCATTTCCCAAACACTTAACGTTTTATGCTGGTTTTCTATTGCTCTTACTCCATGGATATTTCCCGGAGCCTCGCAATCATTCCGGTTGATGTTTTTAATAGTCGCGATAGGCATAATAACTGCCGTTGGGCATTTGGCTAACAATGCAAGAGGCAGTTGGATCGGTGATCTTATACCAGCAGCCGAAAGAGGCACCTTTTTTGGCAGGATGATGATGTTCGGCGGCATAATAGGTACTGTTTTTGCACTGGCAGAAGGATTATTTCTGGATACTGTTAAAAGAGCAGGCATAGCATCATTCAGTTGGTTATTTCTGTTTGGAATTGCATTTGGACTTGTGAATGCGGTTTTGTTTTTACCACAGGCAGACATCCCAATCGAGAAGCAGGAAGAAGGAACAGGATTCATGCTCATGTTCCGGGAAGCTATGCATAACAAAGCTCTCCTGATTGTCTCTGCATTTGCTGTAGTCTTTTCCCTGCAGGCTATTGCAGGACCATTCTATCCGACATATATGCTTCGTGATCTCAAGATGCCATTTATCGGTGTTGGTATCGTCAATGCCTGTGTTTCGTTGGTAATGCTGGCAAGTTCGCCTTTCTGGGGACGTATGATAGACCGCTTCGGTTGCCGCCCTATACTGGTTGTTTGTAGTTTTATGATGGCGCCTTCATGTCTGACATGGCTGTTTGTTAATAGCGCTGCTACGTGTTATGCCATTATTATACCGATTAACTTGTTTCAGGGATTCTGGGTCGCTGGGATTGCAGTTGGCCTTAGCACATTAATATATAAAGTTACACCGGTTAAGGGCAGAAGTGTACAGTTGGCTATTCACTCAGTAATTGTCATTCTATTGGCTGCACCGATGCCTACGCTTGGGGGTTACCTTCCGGAATTGCTATCAAATGTTGGATTTACTACTGATTTGAGAATCACCTTTGTACTGGTCGGTATATTCCAACTCGCATCTGCCTTCGTCGCTATGCGTATACCGGAATCTGGTGCAGGCACTTCAAAACAGGTCTTGAAAGAAGTTGGAGCACGCGCTTTAAGTCTTTTACCGCGTAAAATGTAAATTGTTTACCTCCACACTATTGTGAATTTCTTCGCTAAGGAGAATCATGTATGCGCAAGTATTTTGTAGCATTTGTAATAGTCTTATTACTGATCGTTGTGTCAGCTTTTGCACAGGAACCTCTTTCATTAACAAACTACTATCTTAGGGATGCTCCTAAAATCGATGGGGTTCTCGATAGTGGTGAATGGGAAAATGCCCAGATATGTGAGTTCAGAGATACAGATGGTGGGAACAATTACAGATATCGAACCGTTGGTCATATAGGTTACAACTCCCAATGGCTGTTCATGGCATTTGAATGCTTTGATATGGACCTTGCGTCATTGAAAAAAAATGTGAAACAGAGAGATGGTTCAGTATGGGATGATGATTCCATTGAGATATTCCTGGACCCAAAAGGTGATGGGGGCTCTTACTATCAATTTGTAGTTAATCCAAGAGGCACTCAGTATGATGGGTGCGGATTCGATTCCAAATGGGATTGTTACTGGATTGCCCGATCAGTTTTACAGAGTAAAATGTGGACCATAGAGATTGCGATTCCTCTCAGTTCATTTGGTTTGCCATTTCCCACAGACAAAGCAAATACGCATCCCTGGACTGCTAATTTCTTCCGGACTCGACACCCACATGCGGCAGATGCAGAGGTTACTGGTTGGAGTCCATCAGGTGGCAATTTCCATCGTCCGGATAAGTTCGGAACAATCAACAACATGGCTGTACCCAAGGAATCACTGGTTCTTGATAGCCGAATTATACTGGAATCCCCAGCAAAGTGGTTCGCAAGTGGTGGAAAGCTAAAAGCAACTGTCAGAAATCAGTCTCCTGTATCCACAAATATAAGATTGAGTGTTATTGATCTATCGGATTTCAAACTGGTTTTCCGTGGGGTACCGCTCCGAGTTCCTGCAGGAAAAAGTGTTACTCAGGCTCTTGTGGTTCCATCGGTTGGTGTTGACCCATCTCAACTGCAGGTTGTTGCGACTCTAGAATCAAATCCGAAATGTGTGCTGGCATCCAGCAACATCATTACTGTTAACCGTGCATCTACACTCACTGCAAAGATGCTCTATCCTTGCTTCAGAAATTCCATCCTGTCCAAAGACCCGGACAAAAGACTGTGGCTCGTATGTGACGTTGGAGATGCAGACGGAAAGAACCTCCAGCTAGTCACCAAAGTATATCCGGTTGGCAGCACTGAGTCGCTCTTGTCCTCAACTGTATCGGCGAAAGCAAGGCAAACTGTCGTTGCTGCAACTGATGTATCAAAACTTCCGCCAGGCAATTACCAAGCTCAGGTGGAACTGATATCCAGTTCAAAGATCAGTATGGCAAACCAGGTGTTTGATTTTACAGTATTGCCTCCTTCTGACTTTGAAGTTTCGTTCGATCGGAAACGTGTCTGCTATGTCAATGGCAAACCATTCTTCCCTATGGGATTGTATCACGTCGGTGATGCTATGATCGAGTATTTGAATAGGGGACGTAAACCTGGAGTTCCTGAGCTGACCATAGAAGGTGCCCTGAAGGATGTTGCCGACCATGGGTTTAACACGGTAATAGACAGTTGGGCTATGCCTAACGAGAACTATATGAAGAAGTGTAAGGAAAACGGTCTATATGCTATTGCTGAAATGGGATCGATTTCCGATGAAGCGCGCTTCAAGTCTCAGTTGGAATTTGCCAACAGGTTTGATAATCTTTTGTTTTGGTATACTGTCGATGAACCGATGGGTGAAAAGCTCAAACAGGCACAGGACACATACCAGATTGTCAGCAGAAATGATAAATACAGGCCAGCTGCAGCGGCGATATGTGACCCAGCCGTATTTGCGGTCGGCGCTGCCAGTATGGACATTCTTATACCCGATGCCTATATAATACATCCGCTCCCAATGGAGAAAAGGGCTTCAATTGCAGGGCTGCGTGGATGGGACTCGGCAGCTATGGAATCCGGGAATGGAACTAAACCGATGTGGGCTGTCCGTCAGGCATTCGAATTGAAATCTAGTGGAATATTCGGCAGGCCTACTCCAGAGGAACTCAGATGCCAGGCATACACCAGTATTATATTTGGATCTACTGGATTTATCTGGTATACCTTCGCAACTACTGAACCTGAACCATCTCTGGACCACGGTATATGGTATATTCCCGAGACCGAATTATGGCCAGCATTCAAGACCCTCAATGCGGAACTAAAGAAATTCTCCAGCGTGATAATTGAGGGAGAGAACATCGGACCGGCAAATGTGGACCGAAGCGAAATACTGAGCTGCAGGTGGGTACGAGGTTCCAATACATACCTGCTGCTGGTAAATCCGGAGCGCAAGGCTATTACTTTCAATGTAAATAGTCTTCCGGGCAGCACTGCAAAAGGCATGTTTGAGTCCAAAACAAAGAAGATCAACAAGGGACTAATAAATGAAACACTCAAACCGCTTGAGTGTGTTATATACGTTCTGAATAATCCACCAACTAAGTGAGTTTATTTGCAGGAAGATAGAGTGGTATAGCAAATGGAATGGAACAGGAATGATCCCGAATACAATTGGCATATCGGTAAGTATTTTGGTCTGCACTATGACTTTCATGCTAATGCATCGGATACTGATCTTGGAACCAGACTGACACATGAACATCTGAAGGCAGAACTTGAGAAAGTTAAGCCGGACTGGGTTCAGTGTGATTGCAAGGGAGTTCCAGGCTACGCAAGCTGGCCCACAGAAGTCGGTAGCACGGCTCCAGGGGTAGTAGTCGATTCTCTCCGTATCCATCGGGATGTAACTCGCGAGATGGGCATCCCTTTAGTGATGCACTACTCCGGAGTATGGGACAGTCGTGCGGTGGAGCTTCATCCGGAGTGGGGAATAGAGGATGCAGACGGAAATCGACCGGCTGATCTTAAAACGGAAGCTTCTCCAACCTGTCAGCTTAGCGGTTACACAGATGAATTATTGATCCCTCAGTTCCTGGAACTGATCGATAAATATGATATAGATGGATTCTGGGTTGATGCGGACTCATGGGCATCTGTTCCGTGCTATTGCAGTCTGTGCCGTAAAGAGTTTACCAAACGAACTGGCATTGCTGATGCCCCCAGAAGTAAAGCAGATCCCAACTGGCGCACCTGGACTGACTTCCACCGTTCGCTATTTGATGAACACGTCAAAAAATATGCTGAAGCAGTACATACCAGAAAACCTGGCTGCCTTGTTAGTTGCAACTGGATGTATACTGTCGGTCACCCATCAGAGATAACAGTGCCGGTTGACTATATCAGCGGTGACTTTTCACATGCCTGGGGAACTGAATGGTCGATACTGGAAGGACGGTTCATTGCAAGCCGTGGTTTAAGCTGGGACTTGATGGCCTGGGGATTTATGACATTGGAACAGGCTATGGATGGTTGGGTGTTCAAACCTGCTGCGCATCTGTGTCAGGAGATATCAACTGTCATTGCTCTGGGTGGAGCAGTTACTATATACGACAACCCGCAGCGCAACGGGCATCTGACCAGTTGGCATCAGGATATTTTAGCCGAAGTAGCCAGGTTTGCCAGAGCAAGACAGAAATGGTGCCAGAATACAGTCTCAATTCCACAGGCAGCAATTCTGCATTGCGCGGAGCATACATACAGTCACAGTCCGGACAATCTCCTGCCAGTAGGCCAACCGGTATCTGCTCCGCTGCTTGGAGCTCTTCACTGTTTGCTTGAAAACCAGATAAATGTAGACATACTGAATGAAAACGCTCTACGAAAGAAGCTGAATGAGTATAAGCTTGTCGTAATACCCGAACAGACCAATGTGTCACAGGAGTTCAAAAATGATCTAGCCGCATTCTGTGAAGATGGTGGACGGGTATTGATCACCGGCGTAAACGCAGCCTCTGACTTTGGCGATATACTCAGAGTGGAACCACTGGGTGAGGTATCTGAAGGATATTACTATATTGAGATTGGTGGGCAGGCGACAACAGTCAAAGGCCCAAGGCAGTCGGTTGAGTTAGGCGATGCTGAAGCTCTACAAAATGTCATGAAAGATCAGGAGTCTGGTGATGATGCGACCGACATTCCTGCAGTTACAATAAATTTCCCGGGTGAGGGTGCAGCAGTTGGTATCTATTCCGATATCTTTGGCTTTCATAAATCTACCAATTACCCGAGAACCCGCAGACTGATTGGAGAGCTAATCCAGTCTATTGGAGCTGATTTTGACATTGAAGTCGATGCTCCAGCCAGACTCCACATATGTCTGTGTAAGGGTGGGGGTGGCGAGACTATTGTGCATATGATAAATATGGGTACATCTCACCCAACTTCACCAACGCAGGGACTGATTGAGGAAGTTCTACCGATTGAACACGTTTCAATCACGATGAAGTGCCCTGAAAAACCGTCATCTGTCTACCTGGTTCCATCGTATGAGGCTATTGAATATGAATGGAGCCGTGGACTGCTGCATACACAAATCCAGCGAATAGGTATAATGGATAGTCTTGTAGTGGAATTTAAATGACCACCGGATTGAATTGGCATATATAAATAGAAACAACATGATTGCGAGGTAATGAAATGAACTGGAATCCAAATGATTCTGAAAGAAATTGGCATATAGGAAAGTATTTTGGCTTGCATTACGATCTGCACGCTAATACAACTGACACAGAACTTGGTGCAAAACTGACTCATGAGCACCTGAAAGCCGAACTGACCAAGGTCAATCCTGACTGGGTTCAGTGCGACTGCAAAGGCCATGCTGGCTACACCAGTTGGCCCACAGAAGTCGGAAGCATGTCGGAAGGTGTCGTCAATGATGCTCTGCGTATTCATCGTGATGTAACCAAAGAGATGGGTATTCCGCTTGTTATGCACTATTCAGGAGTCTGGGACTCTCGTGCAGTTGAACTTCATCCGGAATGGGGTATTGAAGACGCTGAAGGCAACAGGCCAGTTTCCGGCGGTTGGATTACAGGTGGAACTTGTCCATTAAGCGGCTATACTGAGAAATTGATGATCCCCCAGTTACTCGAACTGATCGAAAAATACGATGTCGATGGTTTCTGGGTTGACGGCGAATGCTGGGCATCGGCTCCATGTTACTGCAAGCTTTGTCGTGATGAGTTTACCAAACGGACCGGAATCGCGGTAGCTCCTAAGAGCAAGGAAGAGGCTAACTGGCGTGCATGGACCGATTTCCATAGAGCATTGTTCGAAGAGCATGTAGCTAAATATGCTGAAGCAGTTCATGCTAAGAAACCAACATGCCAGGTCTGCAGCAACTGGATGTATACCATCGGTCACCCTTCGGAAGTCGATGTGCCGATTGATTATATCAGTGGTGACTTCTCGCACTCATGGGGGACTGAATGGTCCATGCTAGAGGGACGCTTCATTGCCAGCCGTGGTCTCAGTTGGGACTTGATGGCATGGGGTTTCATAACAATGGAACCAGCTATGGGTGGTTGGACTTTCAAGACATCTGCACACCTTTGCCAGGAGATTTCCAGTGTTCTGGCTCTTGGCGGTGGGGTAACAATCTACAACCAGCCTCAGCGCAATGGACATCTGACCAGTTGGCATCAGGACACAATGGCAGACGTTGGCAGATTTGCCAGGGCCAGGCAGAAGTGGTGCCAGGATACTGAGCCTATTCCTCAAGCCGCTATTCTTCACTGTGCTGAACATACATATGCAACCAGTCCGGATTCCCTGATGCCAGTCGGTGGCCCTGTCTCTGCTCCTCTGCTAGGTGCTCTGCACGGGCTTCTTGAGAACCATATCAGCGTGGAAGTGCTGAGTGAGCCGAACCTGCGCAACCGAATGAGTGACTATGAGCTTATCGTAATACCCGAACAGACCGGTGTATCTCAGGAGTTCAAGGACGATTTGAAGGCTTTCTGTGAAGCTGGTGGACGTGTATTCATAACCGGCGTAAACGCAGCCGCAGACTTCGGAGATATCCTGGGTGTGAAACCTGTCGGTGAAGTTTCTAAAGACTACTACTACCTGGAAATCGGTGGACAGGCAACTACAGTCAAAGGCCCAAGACAGCCAGTAGAACTGACAGAAGAAGCTGAAGTCCTCAGGTATGCGATGAAAGACCAGGAACCTGGAGACGATGAGACCGATTCCCCTGCAGTTACCGTTAACTTCGTAGGTGAAGGTGTAGCTATCGGGATTTACTCTGACCTGTTCACTTTCCACAAATCTACAAACTACCCGAGAACCCGCAGACTTATCGGAGAGCTTGTCTACTCAATCGGCGCTGACTTCGACATGGAAGTCGACGCTCCAGCTAGACTTCATCTATGTCTGCGCAAGGGCAGCAAAGGTGAGACTATAATCCACATGCTGAACATGGGAACAGCTCACCCGACTTCTCCAACCCAGGGAATAGTAGAAGAAGTCCCACTAGTCGGACCAATCTCCATCACCCTAAGATGCCCGGAAAAACCATCCGCCGTATATCTAGCCCCATCATATGATGGCCTGGACTACGAATGGAACGACGGCACCCTATACGCCCAGATCCAGAGAGTCGGAATTATGGACAGTCTGGTTGTAGAGTTCTAGAATATATTAACATTACGCGTGATCCTGTCATTCTGAACGGAGTGAAGAATCTCTACCCTTAAAAAGCAGATTCTTCACTCCGTTCAGAATGACATTTTATTAATACACACAAATGGAGAGGTAAGCTTATATGAAGACTGCTTGGTATGCCCTAAGGCGGACTCTGCCTGCCTGGAATATTGATGTTTTACTTCCGGAGCTGGTTGAATACTGTAAAACTAATTCTGTCGATGAAGCAATAATCAAAGTAGATGCTGAGGAGTTCAGCCATGGGTTGCCTACTCCTGAGTGGTTGGAAGGATATCTGCCGACTCTATTCAAAATACGCGATGAACTAGTCAAAAATGGCATCGTATTCTCGATCAATCCCTGGGTGACACATGTTCACTGTGACCGTGGCCGCGATTTAACTGGTATGTATCCTGACCTGGTTACTATGGTCGGGCACGATGGCGTCAGATGCAAAGTGTGCTCATGTCCATTGGGAGAACGCTGGCAGCAGATAAGCAGAGATCTCTGGAAGCTTTACGCTTCTGTAGAACCGGGTGTTATCTGGATTGAAGACGATATCAGGCTGCTGAACCATGATCCTATTGTCTATGGCTGCTTCTGTGAATTGCATATGACTGAGTTCAGCAAGCGCATGGGCCGAGAAATATCCCGTGAAGAAATGATTGCTGCTTTGCTGGCTCCAGGTGTTCCTGATCCGCTGAGAGCCGAGTGGCTGGATATGAACCGTGAACTGACGAATCAGACTGTTGCCTTCTTTGAAAAGACGGTGCATGATGTATCCCCCAAGACTTCAATGGGACTTATGTGCAGTATGCCGACAGCACACTCCCTGGAAGGACGCAATTGGGAAGAATTCACCTCTGCACTTGCTGGAGATCAGAAGCTATATGCCCGGCCATGTATGTGCTGCTATCAGGAGTCCAGTCCCCGTGGACTGTATGAGTCAGAACACTTCTTCCGAATGACTACAGACTGTCTGCCTAAAGGCACCGTGTTGCAGACCGAAGTCGAGAACTGGCCTTTTACGCAATATAGTAAGTCGAACAAATTTACTGCAATGCAGATAGCTCTGTCATTCATATTCGGTGCAGATGGCGTCACGATGAACCTTTACGACCATGTCGGCACGCCGATGAGTATGGTCCCCTCGATTGGTGATATGCTGCGTGAGAATAAACCGTTCTTCTCTGCAATAAAAGAGCGCTGTTATGGTGCGAAAGGGCAGGGGATTCGTCTGATTAATGCCAGAGATGGGGCTGCATTTGTTCAGACAAACCCCGGCGCTGATTGGCACGATGTGTTGCCTGAGAGTCAAAACTGGCACGAAGTCCTGGAGCCGCTGGGATACTCTTTGACCTTCGGAGACTCACCAGTTGCGGCAATAAACGGTCAGGGACTGCGCTCATTCAATGACACAGAGATCAGAGATCTACTGAGCAAAGGTCTGATACTGGACATGGTTGCTGCGCAGTGCCTTATGGATATGGGTTATGGAGAATATCTGGGAGTAGCGTTTAAGCGCACGTTCTATAAGAATTCCATTGCATTGAGTGCTGAGGAGTTCTTCAATCCGGACTTCGGGGGTAAAGAAAACCTGTTCACTTCGTTTACTCTACCAAGTCTGGGTGGAGACTTCCTGATGGCGGAGATCGAACCTGCTGCAGGTGCCAGTGTAGTATCCCGTATTGTAGACCCTGATAAGAAACCTGCGTATGATTTTGTTACTGCATATGAGAACTCACTGGGTGGAAGAGTTGTCGTTTTCCCAATGGATTTACGGACTGGTTTTGGAGGTTCATTCCTTGGACCTGTCCGCCGAATGCAGATTGTATCGCTCATGAATTGGCTTTCAAAAGGTAAAACTCCATTATTGGTCAGCGGTGGAGTGTATCCGCTGCCATTCAGACTGGAACAACCTGATTGCACGATTGTTGGAGCTTTCAATCTGTCATTAGATGACTGGCCTGAATTGGTCTTTGAGATGGATGAATCCAAAGGCGCACCGAAGAGTATTGAAGCTCTTTCATCAAATGGAAAATGGGAGTCAGCAGATTTTAGCGTAAGCACATGCTGCAATAACAAACTCATAATACGTTCCGACAAGGGTATGAAGGCGTTGGATATAGTAATCTTGACACTCAAGTGGTAGTGTGGTTGTAAAAGTGTAGAGTTACCGGGATTTGTCATCATGAGGAACGAAGGATCTGCTTTCCATCCAGAAAAAGCAGATCCTTTGTTCCTCATGATGACAAATCCCAATTACTAAGCTGTTGCCCGTTGACACTATATATGCCCAAGACGTATACTTGACGTGTAGTCGTGGCGTTGTGATTCACGGCTGCTTTTTTCTTGTGTATTTAGTTGCGAGAGTCGGGAACTGATTGCTCGCTATCTTCGTAAACCATGAATGAGCTGTAATGCTCATAATCAGTTGTGTTGGGGGTACTTTTTCTCGTGGGAGAAGCCATCGTTGTAAATGATCTTGTAAAGGTCTATGGTGGTCAGCCCGGAGTTGGAACCGCTGCAGTCGATAATCTCAGTTTCAGTGTAAATGAGGGTGAGATTTTTGGATTTATCGGTCCCAATGGCGCCGGAAAGACTACTACAATTAAAATGCTACTCGGTTTGATCTTCCCGACATCGGGAGTCGCCGAGGTTTTAGGATTGCCGGCTGGTGATATTGAAGTCAAGAAACGACTTGCATATCTCCCGGAGAGCCCTTATTTTTATGAGCATATGAACGGCTATGAAGTCCTTGATTTCTATGCCAGGCTCTTCCAGATGGATGAAAAGACACGTAAACCTAAGATTCAAGCGTTATTGGAGCAAGTCGGATTAGCCAGAGACGCAAAGCGTCAGCTCAGACAATATTCCAAGGGAATGCTTCAACGCATAGGTATTGCACAGTCTCTTCTCAATGATCCGGATCTTTTAATCTTTGACGAACCTACCTCCGGTCTGGACCCGGTTGCCCATAAGGATATTCAAGACCTGATTATCTCCCTGGGAAAACAAGGCAAGACAGTATTCCTGAGTTCCCATCAGCTCACTGACGTAGAAAACGTCTGTGACCGTGTGGCGATGATTAACCGTGGAAAGCTAGTGCGAATTGGCAGCATTGAAGAACTGCTGCACGCTGGCCGGACCATTGTTACGCTCATTGGTGCTAAGGATGACCTGGTTGCTCAGTTAAAACCGATGGCAGAAAGAGTATCTGTCGACGGGAATGAAGTCAAAGTATATCTTGAATCAAAAGACACTCTCTTTACTATTTTGGATGCGGTCAAGGGTAAAGCTGAACTAGTTTCGGTACTGCCGCAGAGACAATCGCTCGAAGAGATGTTTGTCGAGATAGTCAGGGAGGCAAAGAGTTGATTATCTGGACTATTGCTAAGACAACAATAGGCGATGCAATGAGACGGAAGGTCATGCAGGTCTTCCTGGTAATTGCAATTGCCTTGATTATTATGTCACTATCCTTCTCGCAGAACCTTTCGTTCTCCGGAAAAGAGGGGTCAGCAGTCGATCTTATGCTGGTCAAGAGTTTCGGGCTGGGACTAATGGCAATTGCAGGATCTCTGATGGCTATAGTTATGGGAGTTTCCCTTATACCTCTAGAGATCGAACGCAAGACCATCTATACAATCCTTTCCAAACCAGTGAAAAGATATGAGTTCATCGTCGGTAAGTTCCTTGGAGCTACTTTGACTCTGGGCTTGAATATTGCTCTGATGGGAATCGTCTTTCTGATTGCTGTTACGCTCAAAGCCAAAGGCATCCAGATGGCGGCTGCATCGGTATCTTCAGGACTGAAAGATTCCGGGATGGTTGGTGTGCAGGTGTTTGATATCAATACTGTGCTTGGGGTCATTATGATCTTCCTGCAGTTTATGGTGTTGAGCAGCGTTGTAATGATGTTCTCTACATTCCTGACCCAGACAGTCAACTTCTTTGTTGGGACCGGTGTATACATCCTTGGTGTTATGTCTACTGTTATCCAGACTCTGGCTAATGCAGATGGTTCAAGCAAGGCAGTACAGTTGCTCTATAAAGGCATACACACTATTGTCCCTAACTTCGACAAGTTCAATGTAACCAATACTTTGTTGCATCCTGAAACCTCGATAACTAGTTTACCAATGTATACCCTGCAAGTGGCTGGATATGCGATAGTTTATACTTTGATTATGGCTATCGTTGCGGTAATAGTATTCGATAAGAAGGAAGTGTGATATGAGTACTAATGCCCGGAGATCGTTATACGCGGCTCTAGTAGTGCTCTTTGTGTGCATGCTCGGGATTCAGGCAGTAAATGACCCCAAGACTGATGCGATGATGGAAGCTCAGGTTTCCAAAACAGGGGGAAATGCCTCTGAGCTTATGGTTCAGTTACCCGGTCAGTTTCTTGTAGCTACGTTTGCTGGTTTCAAGGAAGTTATTGCCGGCGCACTATGGGTCAGAGCGGATGAGTTCTTCCATACTGGTTTATATCAGGCAATCCTGCCTATTATCCGTATGGTAACATGGTTGGATCCACATAATGTGGATGTTTATACTACTGGTGCCTGGCATGTTGGTTATAACTTTACCGATGCCAGTGAACGTTCAGATAAAAGATACTTGCCTCTGGCTGTTGCTTTGCTCAAAGAGGGTATTGCTAACAATCCAAACCGCTGGAACCTGTATTTTGAGTTGGGATATACTCATTACGACAGGAAGCTGGAGGATTTTCCTAACGCGATTAAATATTACGAACTGGCTTCTCAACAGAAAGGTGTTGACCCTAACACCGGTGAATCAATGGAGAGACCAGCTTTTGTAGATAGAATCCTGGCTCATGAGTATGAAAAGGTAGGAGCTTTTGACAAAGCAGTTGCCCAGTGGCATATTGCTATAGACAGAGCAGAGGGTATGACCTCTAGCGGCAAAAAGAGTGATGAGTACGCTGACCCGGCTGCTGCCAATACATGTAGGGTTAACTTGGCCAGATTATTGTTACGGCTTGGGTGGCGAACTGGTAATATGAATTATTACAAACAGGGCATTGACCTGGCCAATAAGATTAAATCTGATCTGCCCTGGGCTCTGGCTGGTGCTACAGCTGATTACAACAAGAGAGCAGCAACGGGTAATCCTCCAAAAGACTGTGTTAAGCCGATCAATTTAGGCCTCCAGGTCAATTGGAAAAGGCTCTCTCCTAGAGTTATACAGCTCAGCGGCAAGATTAATATGATCCGCTGGAGTGAATATCAGGGAATGGCATCGGAAGTATATACACATGCTTACCAGAACAATGAGAAAGCAGATGCCAACAAGAAAGAGATTTGGCGTAATGGTGCCAGAGTACACTGGCTTCTCTGCGACGAAGATGCAAATTTCGAAATTCCTGATAGCTTTAGTTGGAAGACCAATGAATTGAAGACACTTACATGGGACTCAGTCTATATTGGTGGAGGAACTTTCAAGACCAAGATAGACATGAGTAAGAACGTGAGTTTCTATCCATTCGCATCCAAACGTTATAAACTGGTTGTCTGGTTCTCATCGTTAGAGCCGGCAGCATCTGACTTTGTTCAGGACCGTATTGGTTGGGATGGAATGTGTCTTACAGATAAAACTGGTGTAGAAGCATGGGATACTGCGCCAATAGTTAACTTGTTCCCATCAACAAATGAAGAACATCTTAAGTATAATATGAAATACAGGGTGATTAAACAAGAGTTTATCATCAATAGAGAAGATATTATATAGACTTAGGGTAAGTGTAGAATGTTGAATTGTGCTTCGAGGTTGTTTTATCTCGAAGCACAATTTACGATATGCGGTATAATAATATATACTGCAGAGGATGATGATCCTTTTTATTAACACTTGCGGTGCATTTTGCACTTGAGAGTTTAGTGAAACGGATTAAGATGTGGTCGTGCTAGACGGGGAACTAGCGGTGCCCTGAACCCGCAATCCGCTACAGCGGGGTTGAATTCCTGCCCCCGGTTTAATTGTTTGAAAACGTGCTCTGATAAGTGGTGTTGATGATTGGGCCCCGCGCAATGAGCGGCTTGCCAAACCCCGCCAGGTCCGGAAGGAAGCAGCGGTAGGCTTGACTGAACATGTGCCGTGTGGTGATCTGATAGGAGCTAACTGGCAGGGTGTCATTTGGATAATTATCCCAAAGGTAGGTGCACGATCACTTATTTGTATCTAAAGATAGAGTATAGAACTGCTCCGACTACCCATAAGGTATACTTCAAAAAGCTATGGCATACATCTCGCTTTACCGGAAATACCGTTCTCAGACTTTTGATGATGTAATTGGACAAGATCACATCGTGCGAACTATTCGCAATGCGATAAAGTCAGGAAAGATCGGTCAGGCCTACCTTTTTTGTGGTTCACGGGGAACTGGTAAGACCACCGTTGCCCGCCTTATTGCCAAGGCTCTTAACTGTATGAAAGATGACCATGCCTCCCCGGAGCCATGCAATGAGTGTGAGGCTTGTCTTTCTATTACAGCCGGTGCTGCGATTGATGTTGTAGAAATGGACGCAGCTTCCAACCGTGGTGTTGATGATGTTGATGCCCTTCGTGACGGTGTTAAGTATCCCCCGATGAGGTTACGCTATAAAGTGTATATCATCGACGAGGCACATCAGTTATCTGGCGCTGCAAAAGATGCGTTTTTAAAGACCCTTGAAGAGCCTCCACCTCATGCCGTATTCATTCTTGCTACTACTGAAGCTCATAAAATACCAATAACCATTCGTTCCCGCTGCCAGCAGTTTGATTTTCGCAGAGGAGCCCTGGATGAGATATCCGGAAGGCTTCATCATGTAGTGAAATCCGAAGGTGCACATATAGATGATGCTGCACTTGAGCTTCTTGCCAGGGCAGCCAACGGATCATACAGGGACTCTTTGAGTCTACTTGAACAGGTGCTGGCCTTTACTGAAGGTGAAATCACTGCTGCCGACGTCTACAGCGTGTTGGGAATGGTTGATGAGGATGCTCTGTTGGAAATCGGCAGAGTTATAGCTGATGCAGATTCCGCACAGGCTTTTACAACTGCTGATAAACTTCTCAGGGAAGGCAGAGATGTCAGGGAACTGGTTAAGTCCGCTGCAGAGTTTTTTAGAGATGTGCTTATGCTCAAGGCAGGAGCCGATAAACTCCATTCTCAGGACCAACGCTGGAACTCTCTGGCGGAGAGATTCTCGCAGCATGAACTAGTCCATATAGTTGAAGTCTTCGCTGGTACGGAAAAAGATCTCAGATGGAATGAACAACACAGACTTGCACTGGAAATGGCCTTGATGAGTGCCATGCGCAGACCATCAGTTGTTCAACAACGCATCGAAGCTGCTCCTGTTACCAGAGCTGCAGCCGTTCCTGTGCAAACTCAACAATTTGTTGAACGTCCGGTTGATCAACCTGTCGCTGCGCCTGTTGCTGCCCCACCGCGCCAAACAGTTAATATACCGACTCCGCCCCCTGCACCAGTTGAGGAAATGTCGTCTACAGATGTCGCGCAACCAGCGGATCAAGGGAGTCTGACTCTCAACAGTCTGGGTAAAACCTGGCCCAGAATTATGCTTAGATTGAAAAAGGAACTTCGTAAAACCGGGCTGGCCGCATTGCTGGCTAATGGTAACCTTCTTAGTTTGAAAGAAGGTGTAGTTGAGATTGGTTTTACAAAAAAGTATGAGTTTCACAGAAAAAATGTTGAGAAAGATGCCGCGTTTATTTCGCAGGCTATAGTAGAAATTACCGGAGTAAACCTGCGTGTAGTTGTAGTTTCGATAGAAGATGCTGCACCAGCAGTTACCTATACAGAACCTGTGCAGATTGCCGCTGAAATGGATCATCCTTTATTGGATGATGTGCTGCTTACATTTGACGGTGAAATAATTCAAAGTGATGATAATGACCCTTGGAAGGAGTAACGTGATTGTCTAAGAGATCGCCATTTGGAAATATAAATATGCCCGGACTGGGTGACTTAATGAAACAGGCCCAGAAGATGCAAGAGGGCCAAAAGAAGATGGACGAGGAACTGGCAGGCTTGAAAATAGATGCCTCCTCCGGCGGTGGTATGGTAACTGTAACGGTTACAGGTAAGGGAGAGTTCCTTGATATCAAGATCGACCCGCAGTGTGTTGATCCTGAAGATGTCGAGATGCTGCAGGACCTTGTAGTTAGCGCTGCACGCGAAGCCCTTGAAAAGGCTGAGAGCATCAGAGATGCTAAGTTACAAGAACTCACCGGTGGCATGAGCTTACCGTTCTAGTTTATTTTTACAGTGACTTAACAGTTCAGAGTTGCCGGAATTTGTCATCCTGAGGAACGAAGGATCTGCTTTCCATCCGGAAAAAGCAGATCCTTCGTTCCTCAGGATGACAATGTTCCCATATTACTGAACTCCCACACAATCCGGCTTGTTGCTCTGAATATTGTGATTTGTAACAAAGCGTGTGTAAGTTCACGCTATACACACCAATATTCTTCATTGTATTCAGAGTAAACAGGTCGATATACTGCTTGAGTTCATTGAATTATTGCTCTTTGAGTTCAAGATGACGCATTGGTTTGTTTCTGCTATAATAACGAAGTTGAAGGAGACATGGAAGCGGCGGTGATATGTACCGCCTTTTTCGCGTGTACGGTATATGCATTACGCTAAGCCTCTTGCAAAATTGGTGTCTGAGTTCGAAAAACTACCGGGTATCGGCCCGAAGTCAGCGCAACGACTGGCCTTTCATGTTCTGCGTATGACTGAAGATGAGGCATCTGATTTTGCCAGTGCCATAATGGAAGTAAAGGCTACTATACGCCAATGCAATACCTGTTTCAGCTATACAGACAGAGAAACTTGTGAAGTCTGTTCAGATCCAAAAAGAAACCGTAGAATAATCTGCGTTGTCTCCGAACCCAGGGACATTGTTTCTATGGACAAGACTAACGAATATAAAGGTTTATATCATGTCCTGGGAGGCGTCATTTCTCCAATGGATGGCGTAGGACCGGATAAACTTCGTATCAGAGAATTACTTGCCCGCATTCAAGAAGGCGAGATTGATGAAGTGATTCTCGCTACAAACCCGACGATTGAAGGTGATGCTACAGCAATGTACATTGCAGGATTCCTCAAAGAGTTGGGAATAAGAACTACACGTATAGCCCACGGCATGCCCGTTGGTGCGGATATGGACTATGCCGATCAGGCGACACTAATTCAGGCGTTGCAATGGCGACGCGAAATGTAATGAGGAGCGAACATGGCTAGAAAAATGCAAGGCTACGACGGCAACTCTGCTGTTGCGCATGTCGCACACGCGACAAACGAAGTGATCGCAATTTATCCGATCACTCCAAGTTCCCCTATGGGTGAAGTCTCAGATGAAAAGACGGCCAAAAACCAGAAAAATATCTGGGGCACAATTCCATCAGTAACAGAAATGCAGAGTGAAGGTGGCGCTTCGGGAGCCGTTCACGGTGCACTCTCCACTGGTGCCCTAACCACCACTTTTACAGCATCACAGGGACTACTGCTGATGATCCCCAATATGTACAAGATTGCTGGAGAATTAACTCCTACAGTTTTCCATATTACAGCTAGAAGTCTTGCTTGCGCGGCTTTGTCGATTTTTGGTGATCACAGTGATGTAATGGCATGCAGACAAACTGGTTTCGCTATGCTGTGTTCAAATAGCGTGCAGGAAGCAATGGATTTTGCATTGATTTCCCAGCAGGCCACACTCGCCAGCAGAATACCTTTTATGCACTACTTTGATGGCTTCCGGACCAGTCATGAAGTCCAGAAGATCGAAGAACTGACATACGATGACATGAAAGCAATGATAGATGATGATTTGGTCATTGCCCATCGCCAGCGTGCACTTAGCCCTGATCATCCTACAATGGCTGGAACTGCTCAGAATCCTGATGTATATTTCCAGGGCCGTGAAACAGTTAACCCTTACTATCAGGCAACTCCGAAAATTGTTCAGGAAACCATGGACAAGTTTGCTGCATTAGTAGGCAGAAAATATAAACTGTTCGATTATGATGGTGCTCCTGATGCAGAAAAGGTCATCGTTCTGATGGGTTCCGGCGCAGAAGTTGCACATGAAACTATTGAAAGTCTCATAGCAAGCGGTGAAAAGGTTGGAATTGTTAAGGTTCGACTCTACAGACCGTTTAGCGCAGAGGATCTTGTTGCTGCGCTTCCTGCTACAGTTAAGAAGATAGCTGTTCTTGATCGCACCAAAGAGCCTGGCTCAATAGGCGAGCCTTTGTATATGGATGTTGTTACAGCAGTTGACGAAATGCTGATTGCAGGCAAAACTCCATTCAAAACAGCACCAGTTATTGTTGGTGGTCGCTATGGACTTGGTTCCAAAGAGTTTACTCCTGCAATGGTCAAAGGTGTTTTTGACAACCTGGATGCTGCTGAGCCGATGAACCACTACAGCGTGGGAATCGAAGATGATATATCCGGTAACAGCATACCGTTTGATGCGAACTTTGTTACTGCAAAACCAGGTGTGTATCAGGCTATGTTCTTCGGCCTGGGTTCCGATGGAACCGTCAGTGCCAACAAGAACTCAATCAAGATCATCGGTGACGAGACCAGCAACTATGCTCAGGGATACTTCGTGTATGACTCCAAGAAAGCTGGTTCCGTTACAGTCTCGCACCTGAGATTCGGAAAAGACATCATTCGAAGCGCGTATCTTATCGATAGAGCAAACTTCATAGCTTGCCACAATCCGAGTTTCATAGACAAATATGATATCCTTTCTCACCTGAAAGAAGGCGGAACATTCCTGCTGACAACCAGTCATAGTGCTGATGCAGTTTGGGAGACCCTACCCAAAGAAGTCCAGAAGCAGATTATTGACAAGAAAGCTAAGTTCTATGTTGTTGATGCTCTATCCCTGGCTTCAGAATTAGGTCTTGGCGGACGAATTAACGTTCTGATGCAGACTGCTTTCTTCAAGATCAGCGGTATTCTTCCTGAAGAAGATGCCATTGCTGCTATCAAGAAGGCTACCAAGAAGACATACGGCAACAAGGGCGACAAAGTCATTGAAATGAATATGAAAGCCATTGATGCTGCTTCTGCGAACGTTGTCGAGGTGAAATATCCTGACCACGTGACCAGTACTAGAGGCATTCCTGCAGTAGTAGGATCTGATGCTCCTCAGTTCATCAAAGATGTAACTGCAGAGATCATTGCTGGTCGCGGTGACGATATTCCTGTCAGCAAGATGCCAGTCGATGGTAAATTCCCTGTAGGAACGACAAAATACGAGAAGCGAAACATTGCTGTAGAGATTCCCGAGTGGACTCCTGAGCTCTGTATTCAGTGCGGACGTTGCTCACTCTTCTGCCCACATGCTTGTATCCGAATGAAGGCATATGATCCGGCTGTGCTGGAAAGTGCTCCTGCTGGATTCAAGAGCATTGATCCTAAGGCAAAGAGCCTTGCAGGCAAGAAGTTCACTATTCAAGTCGCTGCTGAAGACTGCACCGGTTGTGGTCTCTGCGTCCAGAACTGTCCTGCAATTGAGAAGAATGAGAACAAAGAAGCTACCGGCAGGCATGCGATCAATATGGTTCCTCAGGAGCCGCTGAGAGCGCAGGAAGTCGCAAATTGGGACTTCTTCCTGTCAATCCCTGAAACTGATCCTGCTCTTTACAAGAAAGACAGCATTCAGGGTTCACAGTTCATACAGCCTCTCTTTGAGTTCTCCGGCGCTTGCGCAGGATGCGGTGAAACTCCTTACGTTAAGTTGGTCACCCAGCTTTTCGGCGACAGAGCGGTTATTGCCAACGCGACTGGTTGTTCATCAATCTATGGTGGCAACCTGCCTACTACCCCATATACCACAAGAAAAGACGGGCGTGGTCCTGCCTGGGCAAACAGCCTGTTTGAAGACAATGCAGAGTTCGGTATGGGCTATCGCCTGACCATCGATAAGTTCAATGAGCTTGCTCTGGAACTTCTCGACAAAGCTGCTGAAGAAGGTATGGTCAAGGCAGAGCTTGCAGATGCGATAAAGACTGCTGATCAGTCCACACAGGAAGGCATTGAAGTTCAAAGAACAAGAGTTGATGAGCTCAAGGCAAGTCTGTGCAAAGCCGATTGTCCTACCTGCAAGCACCTTGCAAGTCTAGCTGACTATCTGGTTCAGAAATCAGTCTGGATCTTTGGTGGAGATGGCTGGGCATATGACATCGGATATGGCGGACTAGACCACGTGATAGCCAGTGGCAAGAATGTTAATATTCTTGTTCTGGACACTGAAGTCTATTCCAACACTGGTGGACAGATGTCTAAATCAACCCCCAGGGCTTCTACTGCAAAGTTTGCAGCAGGTGGTAAAACAACCGGTAAGAAAGACCTTGGAATGATCGCTATGACATATGGCAGCGTATATGTCGGCTGCGTTTCTTTGGCTGATCCTAACCAGTTGATAAAGACCCTCATGGAAGCTGAGGCATATGATGGTCCATCCCTGATCCTGGCCTACTCACACTGTATTGCCCATGGTATCGACAATACCTTTGGTATTGAAGAGCAGAAGAAGGCTGTGAATTCTGGACACTGGATCCTTTATCGATTCAACCCGGAACTCACTGAGAAAGGCGAAAATCCGCTGAAGCTTGACAGCAAGGCTCCGACTATTAGCTTCTCTGAGTATGCTTACGGGGAGAACAGATATCGGGTTCTGAAGAAGATCAACCCGGATGCTGCAGCTAAACTAATGGGTGAGGCTGAAGTTGACGTTAAGAGACGCTACAAGATGTATCAACAGCTTGCAGCGATTGATTACTCTGACAATAAAACTGAGTAAAACAAAATACCGAGGATCAATTCTGGCGGTATAGATACATGAAAAACGGGGTGCCTCATATTTGAGACACCCCGTTTTTCATGGTCATAAATACTGTGAATTTACGAGTCTCGGAGTGCAAGTGCAAAATCTCGTATCTTCATGGTTCTTTACTGGATTTCCTGGGTATGATATATGCGTTCGTGGTCAGTATAAGCCTGCCTGCAAACATATCACCTGGCAGCAATAAAGCGTGCCTGAGTAGAGAGGTAACGAGATGGCAAATATAAAAACAAGCTACATGGGTATGGAGTTATCAAGCCCGGTAATAGTTGGTGCAAGTCCAATTTCAAAGAAAATTGAAAATATCAAGAAGGCCGAAGATGCAGGAGCAGGTGCTCTTGTAATTCATTCACTGTTTCAAGAACAGATTGAGACTGAGATTGATGAGCTTGAATCGGCTTTGATGATAGGTTCTGATTTGTTTCCGGAAGCATTGACATATTTCCCCATTCTTGAGCATGCAGGCGCGAGAGAGCATGTAATGTGGATTGAGAAGACACGCAAGCAGGTTAAGATGCCTCTTATTGGCAGCCTGAACGCTGCTAGTATGGGTAATTGGCTGGCATATGCCAAACAGCTTCAAGATGCAGGTTGTAATGCCCTGGAACTCAATCTGTATGCCATAGAAACGGATATAGATAAGAAGTCTACGGATATTGAAAAACAGGCTCTGGAAGTTGTTTCAGATGTTGTTGCAGAAGTTTCCATACCGGTTTCAGTGAAACTCAATCCGTGGTACACCAATGTTGGTGGGTTTGTATCTGAAGTAGTCAAAGCAGGAGCATTTGGTGTGGTATTGTTCAATCGTTTTTATCAGCCTACTATTGATATCAATACACAGACACTCAAGACTGGCTTGGATCTTAGTCGTCCTGAAGACAACCGTTTACCGCTAAGATGGGCTGCAATATTGTCGGGTCAGATCCCAACTGATATCGTTACCAGTACTGGAGTTCATTCAGGAGATGACGTTATAAGACAGATTCTTGCAGGTGCAAAAGCTGCTCAGGCAGTTTCGGCCATTTTGAAATATGGTGTGGGTTATGTCACTAAAATGAATGAAGAAATTGCTGCATGGATGGATTCAAATGAGTATGCAACCATTGAAGACTTCCGCGGTAAATTGAACCAGCATAAGGTCGAAGACCCTAAAGCGTTTGAAAGAGTTCAATATGCTAACGTTCTAATGGGAAATAAAGAATAATATACTCCATTAGTTCAAATATCTCCGGTTTGTTGTTTTTTACAGCAGCAAACCGGAGTGTATAACTTTGCCTCAAGCATCATTTACTCCATAAATACCCCCCCAAAAAACTTCTATGAAATTCTTGATAATCCCATTGACACCCTATATCTAGTGTGGTAAACTCCATGTGTGCCGGATGTAGTGCCGTATTCTAGATTAGAGGCTGACAGATAATGAAATGTCCATACTGCGGATTTCAAGATGATCGTGTTCTTGAGTCCCGGACTGTTAAAGATGGTGAAGTCATTAAGAGGCGCAGAGAATGCGAGTCCTGCAGTAGACGATACACTACTTATGAGCATATCGAAGCCCAGGTTATGGTTGTTAAGCATGATGGGCGTCGTGAGAACCTCGACAGACAGAAGATAACAAAAGGCATGATGATTGCCTGCCGTAAAAGGCCTGTAGCAATCGAGCGAATAGAAGAAGTTGCTGATTCTATTGAACGGCGGATTATAGACTCAGGCAAGAGAGAAATCCCATCAGAACAGATAGGTGAGATGGTTGCTGAGGAACTCCGCCAACTTGATCAAGTAGCTTATGTACGATTCGCTTCTGTTTACAGGCATTTTGAGGATGTTGGACAATTTAAGGATATTATCGAAGTCCTTCACGGGGATGAATAATTCAAACAAGTATATAGGAAATAGTTTACACGAATAAGTAGGAGAGATAGGATGCTGACGAAAAACGCGCTGACAGTTTTGGAAAAGAGATACTTCCGAAAAGATGAAAATGGGCATTCCATAGAAAACGCAGACGGGATGTTCCACAGGGTGGCAAATGCTATTGCAGCTGCTGAGCAGGCATATGGTGGATCCGATTCACATGTGGCTGGTGTAGCAGAATCGTTTTATGACATGATAACTAGTTTGGATTTTCTACCGAATAGTCCGACACTTATGAACGCCGGTAAGGAACTTGGACAGCTTTCAGCTTGCTTTGTACTACCGATTGGCGACTCTATGGATAGTATTTTCGAAACGATCAAACACACCGCGTTGATCCATAAGAGTGGGGGAGGCACAGGATTTGCTTTCTCCAACCTGAGACCAGCCAATGATGTTGTCAGCTCTACCAATGGTGTGTCTAGCGGTCCTATCTCCTTTATGGAAGTTTTCAATTCCGCGACAGAGGCGATAAAACAGGGTGGGACCCGTCGTGGGGCCAATATGGGTTGTTTGAGAGTGGATCATCCGGACATTCTGGAGTTTATCAAGTGTAAACAGGATACTACCAAGCTAACCAACTTCAATATCAGTGTATTAATCACTGAGAAGTTTATGGAGGCTGTTCACAAGGATGAAGAGTATGACCTGATAAATCCAAGAAGCGGACTACCATTCAAACGTCTAAGGGCACGAATGGTATTTGATCTTATCGTGAATATGGCATGGAAAAATGGAGAACCCGGCATCATCTTCATTGACCGCATTAACAGGGACAATCCAACTCCGCATATTGGAGACATTGAGAGCACAAATCCTTGTGGAGAGCAACCACTGCTTCCTTATGAGTCCTGCAACCTCGGTTCAATTAACCTTTCCAATATGCTCAAATTCCATGAAGATGAAGCTTCAGTTGATTTTGACAAGATTGGTCGCACTGTTCAACTTGCAGTCAGATTCCTGGATAACGTAATCGATGTAAACCGATATCCTCTGGACAAAATATCTGACATGACACGGGGTAACCGCAAGATCGGTCTTGGTGTTATGGGATTTGCTGATATGCTTATTCAGCTTGGGATACCTTATGATTCTGAGGAAGCAATCTCCATTGCTGAGCAGGTCATGAGTTATATTTCCAATGAAGGGCGTAAGGCTTCTTGTGCATTGGCAAAAGAGCGTGGAGTTTTTCCGAACTTCAAGGGGAGTATTTTCGACAAGGAAGAGGGAATGGATGTTCGCAATGCAACTGTGACTACCATCGCTCCCACCGGCACCTTAAGTATGATCGCCTCATGCTCCAGTGGAGTTGAACCTCTATTCGCTGTAAGTTATATTAAACGCGTTATGGATGGGGCGGAGCTTGTTGAAGCTAACCCGTATTTCGAACAGATTGCGCGTCATCGAGGCTTTTATAGCGAAGAATTGATGCGTACTATCGCTAATAACGGCACAGCATATGGCATACCTGAAGTTCCTGCCGATGTTCAAAGACTGTTTGCCACTGCTTTGGATATCGAGCCTATATGGCATATTAGAATGCAGGCAGCTTTCCAAAGGTTCACTGACAATGCAGTCTCTAAGACAGTCAACTTCCCAGAAGAAGCTACTGCCGACGATGTTCGTCAGGTTTTTGATCTGGCATACAAAGAAGGTTGCAAGGGATGCACAATTTACCGATATGGTAGTCGTGATGCCCAGGTACTTAATATATCTGGTAAAGATAAAGACAAAACGCCGGAAGCTGCTGCAGAAGCTCATGGGAGTATTGGTCCCAGACCCAGACCTCACAAAACTTATGGAACTACTGAGAAAATACAGACAGGCTGCGGCCATCTTTATGTTACGATTAACGAAGATGAACAGGGGCTTTGTGAAGTCTTTACCCAGATGGGTAAGGCCGGAGGATGTTCCTCCAGTCAGCTTGAAGCTATTGGCAGGCTTATATCTTTGAGCCTTAGAGCTGGTGTGGATGCTGATTCCATTCGCAAGCATCTCAGGGGTATTCGCTGTCCGCATCCCGCCTGGGCAAAGGGTGGATCTGTCTTCTCCTGTTCCGATGCCATAGGTATTGCAATTGAGCATTATCTGGAAGAGAAGAAAACTGGTGTAGCTAACGAGAGTATCTCAAAGCTATCAGGAACTCTGGATACATTGCAGGGTGCATGTCCGGATTGTGGCGGAGTATTGGACCATGAGTCCGGATGTGTCATTTGTCGCTTATGTGGATTCAGTAGATGTGCATAACTATCTAATATCCATTTGTGTATAAATACATCGAATATTGAATTCAAGACATAGAACAAAGGTTGGAGTCGTGTGGTAATTCGCAGCCTCCAACCTTTGTTCTTTTTGGGGTTGTTATTGATATGATTGAATACATTCAAAGAGACCGGCTTCTACGCTCCTTTTTACGTTACGCCGCCATCAATAGTCCGTGTCGTGGTGAGTCTGCTATTGCTAAAGCAATTCAACCGGAGTTGGAAGAACTTGGGTTTACTGTTCAATACGATAGAGCAGGGGACGCAATCGCCGGTGACTGTGGGAATTTGATTGCTTCTCGTAAAGGCAGCATTCCTGGTGCTGTCCCTATAGCATTTAGTGCTCACATGGATACTGTTATACCAACGGAAAACTGGGGATACATCCGCGAGAATGATGAAATACGTTCTGCCGGGGCAACTGTGCTGGGTGCTGATGATAAAGCAGGTATAGCTGCAATTCTGGAAGCAGTGAGAGTTGTCGATGAGCAGGCAGTGCCCTGTGGTGATCTTCAGATACTGCTCTCTATATCTGAAGAGCCCGGTCTTCTGGGAGCTTTGAATATGGATATGAGTATGGTTATTTCAGAATTCATATACGTATTCGACGTAGGGGAACCTGTGGGCAAGATATACCTTGCTGCACCCAGGCATGCAGAGATCACTGCAATATTCACCGGTCGCGGGTCGCACGCGGGTATGTGTCCGGAGAACGGGATAAATGCTATCTGTGCAGCTGGTAATGCGATTGGTAGAATGCATCTCGGCAGGTTGGATGAAGAAACTACAGCTAATATTGGTTTGATAACTGGTGGGAGTGCAGTAAATGCAGTTCCTGAGATATGTGAAGTACGCGGTGAGGCACGAAGTATTGATGGGGCCAAGTTGGAATCACAATTAGCCCATATGAAAGAGTGTTGTGAAAAAGCTGCTGCGGAACTCGGTGCAAGTGTGGAAGTCACTGTACGTGAATGGTATGGTGGTTATAAATTGGATCCCGACTCTTCAGTTGTAAAAATGGTTCAAAATGCAGTTGCTTATGCCGGATTGCCTGTCATTACCGGTATAACAGGTGGCGGTAGCGATGCAAATATATTCAACAATTATGGTATTCCTTCTCTGCCTTTAGGGATTGGATACAGGAACGCTCATTCAGTTAGGGAATCTATAACCGTTTCTGATATGGCCCAGACAACAGCTATTGCTATGGGACTTATTGTTTCTGCAGGGATTGCAATGTCATTAACGCGTTAGATTGATTCTGAACGATGCAGCACAAATGCTGGGTATACTCCATGACTCGTGGGATATTAGTTTGTTCCTGGAACTAATCGCACCAATTATTGTTATTCTCATAATTTTGAATCTCCTCAAATACATATTAGAAAATATCCATACCATATTGTTGTTATTTATACAACACTAATATGACGATATATGTGCAGGCTGTCTAGGCGTTGCTGGTATCTATGTGTGACAATAATATCGCAAATAACGGAAAATACAGCTATATATCAACAGTGTAACTACCTTCAAATCTCATCCTAAGGAAATATGACTTGCTTTACATGTTCAACATGTAAACTCTTTGGAAATACCATCCTTGACGAGGGCAAGTCTATGTCGTATTATGTAGGCAGAGAGGTGGTGTTTGGAAACCGGATTTTGCCAACGGTTGATTTTTATTTTGAATCCATCTAGCGCATTTGTAAATGAGTCTTCTATATTTCACCATTTCATATAGAACCGCGTACTTTATATGCTTGAGCATTAATTCTGCACATGCAAATATGACAAGACACATTTACATATTCACTGGCTCAATTATTCCATTATTGTTGTTATTCTGAGCAGGAGGCATTTATGGACAGAATCCTTATTGTGGAAGATGAGATTCCTATCGCAGATTCTATTTCCCATGCCCTTAAAGCAGAAGGTTACAGTGTTGAAGCAGTTTATGATGGTGCAGAGGCTCTAAGGGTATTTCGTGCATCTGCACCAAATCTAATTATTCTGGATCTTATGTTACCGATACTTGGAGGATTGGATTTCTGCCGAATTATTCGCAAAGAGTCCGAAACACCTATCATCATGCTGACAGCCAGGGCAGAAGAAATCGACAGGATTATCGGACTGGAGCTTGGAGCTGATGATTATATGACCAAGCCATTCGGTATGCGGGAACTTATTGCTAGAGTTAGAGCCATACTTAGGCGAATCGAGACATCACAGCATGAGGCTCTTCGGCAATCATCTATTTCAGTCGGTGCAATTGAGATGGACGTAGCCAGGAGGCGTGTGATTGTTCGCGGACAACCTGTGCATCTTCCCCTGAAACAGTTTGAATTGTTGAAAACACTTATGACAAATGCTGGCCAACCAGTCAGTCGAGAGGATCTTGTTAAGTATGTCTGGGATTCAGATGCATCTCCAGATAGTGGTTCACTCGATGTACACATACGCTGGTTGAGGGAGAAAATCGAAGAAGATCCAGGTTATCCACGTTATTTGCGGACAATTAGAGGTATAGGCTACTCAATTATACTGGCAGAAGAAAGCAATAATTGATTCCGTATATAACATTGTTTATAGCCTGCATTTATCAGGTATACCACGTTTGAATATGCAATCACACAAGATGTCTTCCCAGAAACAGGCATCTTGTGTGATTGACCTCGAAAGCTCCTTAGTATCCCTTTTTGTTCACCAGACTTCGCATTTGTTCGGTATTAGGAATAGAAGTGGTGAGAGTGCAAATGCAGTGCGTTTAAGTCGAGTATTAATACAGAGTATTTATACTCGTCACTCATAAATAATTGGGCTCGAACAATACCTGGTTCCAGCATATACAGGTTGTTTGTGGCTCATTGAACAGCGATTCAACAATTCTGAACAGTTAATACCTATCTTCTGATTTGCGCATCTACTATCTGAATGTGTACAATAGAGCGTTATATTGGCTCATTTTATTGAATAAGCTTTGCTTATGTCCGGTGGTAGGGACAAAAGCTGAGAGTATAAATACACTGTGTTTATACCGCTATTCATGAATAATGGGGGTAGTAAATTATGCATGGTCTTGTTGATAAGTAATACAAATGGTGATTAGTTTGATGGAATCTATTGGAACCATTCTTAGGCATGAGAGGGAACGTCGCGGTCTCAGCGTGCAGGAAGTTTTCGAGTCTACTAAGATTACAGTGCTAAATGTTGAGGCACTTGAACTCGACAGATTTGAGTCGTTTCCAAATAAAGTCTATGCCAGAGCTTTTTTGCGTGACTATGCTAATTTTCTTGATCTCGATAGTGGAGCACTATTACAACGATATGAATCTGAATGGTTTGCTTCTCCTTCAGTTGAACCGCAACCAACGGTTCCAGAAAAGAGAAAAAGTTCCACTGCTTGGGTAGTAGCTGTTGTTTTGATCCTGGTCATTGCAGCTGGAGCTTACATATGGCTGACTTATTATTCCGGAGATATGGTAATACAGGATATTGCCAGCTCTGTTCGAGGTGGAGTCAGTGATTATACTACTGAGTCGAGTAGTACCACCGACAAGGTGGTTCCTCTACTTCCACCTACTACCAATCCACTCCCCGAGGTTATACCTGTAAAACCAGTGGTTGCTCCTGTTGCTAATCCCACTGTTCTACCAACGAAACCTGCTACTGGGTTGGAATTGACAGTATCAGCATTGAAACAAAATGTGTGGATTAAAGTTACCGGAGACGGTGATAAACAATTATTCCAGCAGGAGTTGAAACCCGGAGAGTCAAAGTCATGGAATGCCAAATATAAATTCAAAATCAGGTGTGGAAGGCTGCATGCTGTACAGGTGAAGCTAAATGGGAATACAGTTAAATTAAAACCTGACCCCAAAAATCATACTAGTGGGGGGGCTGTATTTAAATTGAATGATGTAATCAAAAAAACCTCACCTGGTACACCTTAGCATTGTATTTACTGAGGAAAGATAGGATAATTCTTAACGTCTATACATATTGTTAGTCAATCCAGTTAGGAAATACCGGTGAATACCGGATGGAGGATATTTGTATGAAACTATACGTTTTACTGCTTGCTGTCATGCTATGTGTGGCTGCTATAGTTGGTCCCGCGACTGCTGTTGGTAATATCTACGGTGCCACCGGTCTGATTGAGACACCCACGGATCTTGTTGCAACTAAGAGCACTACCGTTCTCACGGGGACTTTTATTCCTGATTTTCAGGATTCCAAGGATACAATGACCGCTTGGGGAGGCGCTTATGGCGTCAGTGAGAAATTCGAGATCAGTTGGACATCATTCAAGAGTGATGCACCAGGTTCGAGTTCGCAAAACGTAACTGGAGCAAAACTAAACGTGACCCAGGAAAGTTCTACCAGCCCTGGTATGTCTATTGGTGTAGTTGATCTTGGCAATAAAATTAAGAATATTAGTCCTGGTGTCGATGAGACTAGTTATTATGTAGTGTTCGGGCGAACCCTCTCTGCTGAATTGGATCGTTTCCGCACTCGTACAAACACAACTCCTGTAAGAGGGACATTTGGGTTTGGTAAAGGGATTTATAATGGCATCTTCGCAGGATTAGATTTTTATCTTGCTCCTAAATTTGAGATGAAACTGGAATACCTTAACAAGGGACTGCGGGATAAGAGCACTCTCAATGCAGCTATGCAGATGAATATACTGCCTAATCTGTCTCTTCAGGCTGGATCTTTAGGTCTGAAAGACTTTTATGGAAGCGTAAGTTATACTCTTGGTGGTCAGTTCTAGTCTGCTTTATTCACTATGCATCACCCTTGTCCAACAGGGTGGTGCATAGTTATGTTAAATGCAGATAGAGTGCCAGTTCTTGTATCCTGAAGTCTGTTGTGTGGGGTTGAATAATCATTCAATCCCGGATTGGAACTTTGGATGGCTTTTATTTATACTATTGGCCATAGTAAACATGATATTACAGATTTTCTGTCACTCCTGAAAGAACATAAAATCAACGTTGTTGTTGATGTTCGCAGTGAACCTTTTAGTCGACGTATGCCTCAGTTTACTAAATCAGAGCTTGAAAGATTCCTTAACGCAGATAGTTTTGAGTATATGTATCTTGGTGAGGTATTGGGCGGTCACCCCAAAGACACTAGTTTATATACCCAAAGGGGTATACTGGATTATGACAAAATGACCAAATCCGAAATATTTGTCTCTCAAATGGAAAAAGTTATAGAAATTGCCCAATCCAAAATTGTTGTGCTAATGTGTGCTGAAGGGCTTCCTACGCGTTGTCATAGAGAATCATTATTAGGTTCATATCTTCGCAGTAAAGGGCATAGAGTACTCCATATTCTACCCGATGGGGATATCCGCGAAAACCAGCAACTCAATCTCCTTTAATCATTATTTCAAACCTTACAAGAGGACTACCGGAGTCTTACATTGATTTGACAGAGAGGCACTGTCGAGATACAATTATATGGTTCTGTTCGCATAACAAGAACCAAATCCGGCAGAATCTGGATGTTGCTTAATGTCTCTTACCTTATTGATAATCATCATCGCTATTGCGCTCATCTTTGACTTCCTCAATGGATTTCATGATGCTGCAAATTCCATCGCTACCATCGTTGCTACCAAAGTACTTACACCATTTAGAGCCGTACTATGGGCTGCGTTTTTTAACTTTATAGCAGCTTTTGGTATAGGAGTTAAAGTCGCTACTACGATAGCTAAAGGTATTGTCGATCTGGATAAAGTAGTGAGCTTTTTCATAGCTAATACTCCTAAGGCTGAAATAGAAATATTTATCGGTGTTCTTGTGCTTGGCGCTTTGGCTGGAGCTATTGCCTGGAATATCATAACCTGGTATTTCGGCCTCCCTACAAGTTCATCGCATGCACTTATAGGTGGTTTTATTGGCTCAGCAACTGTATCTGTCTATATGAAGTGGCACCTGTTGGGGGGCTTTATGAATTGGACAGAGATAAAAATGATTGCAATGTTTATCGTGATTTCTCCATTAGTAGGTTTGATCCTGGGTTATTTGATTATGGTAGTTGTGATGAATCTCTTTAAAAACACAATACCATACAAAGTAGATGGTTGGTTTCGTCGATTACAGTTGGTTTCAGCTGCTGCATACTCACTTGCACACGGAACAAATGATGCTCAGAAAACTATGGGTATCATTACGTTTTTACTATACGGGGCGGGGTATCTTGCAAAGGATGCAGGAGTCCCATTCTGGGTGATTATTTCCTGTCACGCAGCTATTGCTCTGGGTACATTGTCTGGCGGATGGCGTATAGTTAAGACCATGGGATTGGGTATAACAAAGCTAAGACCAGTGGGTGGATTCTGCGCAGAAACTGCAGGAGCAATATCAATTCTAACAGTCTCTCATTTTGGAATACCGGTTAGTACAACTCATACAATTACAGGTGCAATTGTTGGAGTAGGGGCCACACACAGACTTTCTGCTGTAAGATGGGGCGTTGCTGGAAAGATCGTTTGGGCATGGGTACTCACTATGCCTGCATCAGCGATTATGGCTGCAGCAGCAATACTGCTCCTCAGACCTCTGTTCCATATATAGACCGTAAAGACTGTCTTAGGAGGCAGATATCAATGAAGTTTAGGATAATACCACGCGAAGAAAAGTTTTTTGAGCTATTCCAGGAACAAGCTGAGAACGCTGTGGAAGCTGCTAAAGTACTTAAGGATCTTCTAGAAAACTATAATGATGTAGATCAAAAGCGTCTGAAGATAGAAATGATCGAAAATAATGGTGATGAAATAGCACACCGTATTTTTGAGAAACTCAATCTGACATTTGTCACTCCAATGGATCGTGAAGATATCCACGCGTTAGCTTGTGCTTTGGACGATATTGTAGATATCATTAATGCCACTAGTCAGCGCCTGCAATTGTATAATGTTGGAACAATAACAGAGGATGCTAAGCTCCTGGCTAATATCATTTTAAGAGCGACCGAAGAGACAGCAGTTATAGCAACTAGTCTGAACAATGTTAAAAATCTGAGTTCTCTTAAACAGCACTGGATTGAAGTCAACCGCTTAGAAAATGAAGCCGACAAGATCAGCAGGCATGCGATTGCTGACTTATTCTCTAGCAATAGAGATCCAATAGATGTTATTAAGTGGAAAGAACTCTACGAGCATCTGGAGACTGTTACTGACAAGTGTGAGGATGTATCGGATATCGTTGAGGGAGTTGCTCTCAAAAACGCTTAAGTCAACATGTCTGCAATTTTGAACTCAGTGAAGAATCTATCTTAAGAGCTTTGATTCCTCACTGAGTTTTTTATTGCCTGCTATCTTAAATCAACGAGTAGATGTCCCCAGCTTTTCTGATGCCTTGCAGTCAATATCAAGAGAACCAGTGATACCATTTATATAATTAAAGTATGCAGCTGCACCCACCATCGCAGCGTTATCAGTGCAGAGTATTGGTGGAGGGAATGCGGTTGGAATTCCCTTTTCAATCCCCATTTGTTTCACTGCCTTCTGTAAACCACTATTTGCAGCAACACCACCGGCAATCATTACCATCTTGGCATTTCTCTGAATTGCTGCCTTAAATGTATGGTCTATCAGGACATCAATGACTGCCTGCTGGAACGAAGCTGCTATGTCTTCCATACTGAATGTATCTGCGTGTTGCTGAGCGAACCTTACTACCGCAGTCTTTATACCACTAAAGCTGAAATCAAGTGAATCACCGACTCGGGCACGTGGGAAATGTATTGCTTTTGGATTGCCGCCTTTTGCTAGTTTATCGATTATAGGGCCACCAGGATAACCCAGCCCCAGTGCCCTTGCAGACTTGTCGAATGCCTCTCCAGCCGCATCGTCACGGGTTCTGGCTATCACTTCATAACAGCCGTGTCCGGATGCATATACTATATCCGAGTGCCCACCTGATACAACAAGGCACACAAATGGGAACTGAGGTTCATTCTCTGTGAGCCAGTTAGCATAAATATGTGCTTCTAGATGATGCACCGGTATGAGCGTGAGATTTCTGCCGTAAGCAATAGCCTTAGCTGCTGAAACCCCGACAATTAATGCACCTATTAGTCCAGGTCTATTTACTACTCCAATTGCGTCAATATCTTCGAGCGTACATTTAGCCCTGTTCAATGCTTCTGAAATCACCGGAATAACAGCTTCCAGATGCCGTCTTGAAGCTACTTCCGGAACAACCCCACCAAATATCGAGTGAAGGTCTGTCTGGGAAGCGATTATGCTGGACAATATTTTTCTGCCATCTTCAACGACAGCAGTACTGGTTTCGTCGCAACTGGTTTCAATGGCGAGTATTTTCAATCCGTTTGTTCCATTCTTTCGATTGATGTGTTTTGTGCTTGTTCTTTTAATTCTACGAGTTTCAAGCGAAAGTTATATGAGATGATGTCATCGACCCACATTATTACTGCATTTTCATTGTTGTTTGTATAGTATTCACGTCGTATTGCGACAGGTTTGAAATCATATTTGATATAAAGGTTCTGGGCAGCTATATTGCTTTGCCTAACCTCCAGAGTTGCCCGTTTTGCACCTCTTTCAACCGATTCTTCAAGCAAATCTATAAGCAGTCTTTCACCAAGTCGCATTTTACGGTATGGTTTGGCAACAGCAATAGTGGTTATATGAGATTCATCCATAATTACCCACATACCAGCAAAACCAACTATGAGCTCATCGATACAAATCACCACATAATAAGCCGAGGCATTGGAAATTTCGGTCAAATAAGCGCTTTCTGACCAGGGATCTGCAAAAGATTCTCTTTCAACTTCAATAACCCGAGACAAATCGGTTGGTTCCATTTTTCTAATTAAAACTGACTGTGCCATATTTCTCCAATAATACTATGTGTGGTCGGAATCAAATAATCCTCAGAAGAGTGAAATAATCAGTTTGGGTTGACCACAGTAGCATCGGCTGATATAATAATCCTCGACAGTGGGGCTGTGGCTCAGTTGGGAGAGCGCTTCCCTCGCACGGAAGAGGCCGCGAGTTCGAATCTCGCCAGCTCCACCACTTTTTTACCTCGTTATTATAACATAGTTTCACTCCCTTTCTCATCCACATACCTGTGCTTTTATTGTCTAGTATGCTTTATTCACCATGCTTTGCTTTTGACCGGAATTACTGGTAAAAGCTGAGATAATACTTCATTCCGAGAAATAAAGCGTTACAGCCCGGCACTATTTTGGGCATAGTAACGTATAATAGAATATATGCAGGCGTGAAATATATAGTCTGCTAATGGAGGATTGCTAAATGCGCATTTCATCTCGTGTAGCACTTTGGGTTGTGCTCATAATCTCTGTAGCTCTGTTGAGTGCGGTTGCGGTTTCCGCTTCAAAAAAAGCACCAGCTAAGCATGTAAAGAAAATATCAGCAGTCTGCCCGGTTATGGGTAATGCTGTTCCAGATATAACGAAAGCTGCCGGCAAGTCGGTCTACAAGGGTAAAACTTACTATTTCTGTTGCCCGGCATGTAAACCGATGTTCGATGCTAATCCAGCCAAGTATGTGAAAGTGGTCAAAGCTAAGCCTGCAACGACCAGTGGTAAATGCACAAGTGCCCCACAAAGTGGATGCAAAGATGGAGTTTGTCCACTTCCTAAAACTACAAAAAATGTATCCGATGTTAAGAAAACTAAAACAACAAATCATGCAAATAAGCCCAAATAGTAGTTCCATCAGTTACATTTGTAATATCGAAAGCTTCGGGTCTGGGAAACCAGACCCGTGGCTGTTTTAAACTGAATTAACCCTGACTATTATTGACTCAAGGTCAAAACAAAATTAGTTTGGCTTGCTGCTTGATATAATGTATAATTGGGCTGGATATCATCCAGTCAAGTCCTGTTCCAGCCGATAATTATAATATATGAAAAACTTAGCTACAGACCTCACATATTCACTTTGTAAGGCAATGGCATTTGTTGCTGTATGTCTATTAGTTTCCGCTACCTGTTGCGCTGGAACACTGGTTATGCAACTGGATGGAGATGAAGACACAGCCAAAACTGCGACTGCTCCCAAGAACACTCCAACTGCCACTCAACCAGTCAACCGTGAGGCTTCCAGAAATGTAAGGATGGGTTCAGTTGGTGAAGTTACAGCTAATCAAGCCCAGATACATCGCAGCCGAAGTACTACCAGCCGCGTTTTTTCATCAGTCCCAAGAAAAACAGCCTTAGCTGTAATCGCAACCAAGGACGGGTGGTATGGAGTATTAATGTCCAATGGAGCAACCGGTTGGATTGAAGCAAAGCAAGTAACCTTGTTGGAATATGATATCGTTGCACCTGCACAGCCAACAAGTCGTTCCGGTGATGGTATCCGTGAACCTAATAGTGAGTTGTTACAAAATGAATTGATAAAAATCGCTGCTTCCTATAGTGGAACAAGATATGTTTTCGGTGGAGAAAATCCCAACACCGGCATGGACTGCTCAGCATTTTTAAGATCTGTCTTTAACAAGTTTGGCATTCACTTACCCCGCACTGCAAGGAGCCAGGCCAATGTTGGTGTAAAAGTCCCATTTGACCAACTGCAACCTGGAGACAGGCTTTACTTCGCATGTGGAAGTAAACAGATTGACCACTGCGGCATATATGCAGGTAACGGATATTTTATCCATTGCTCATCCAGAAGAAATGGTGTTGGTTTCGATACCCTTGCCAACAATTTCTACTGGAATGGACTTGTTACTGCAAAACGTTAAACCGCATTATTCACCAAACTTCGCTTTTAGCCGGCAGTAGGGTCAAAAGCTGAGTCAGTCATGAATAATGCGGGTTAATCCCCATTCTGCTACACACAATCTATACCTCTACAGGATATTTGTGTCTGGGTGGAGAACTATACTCTCAGTATCTGCATTGCCAAATGTAAAACAGTGTGAGAGTGAAGTTGGTTCCTAACTTCCAACTTCCAAACTCCAGAAACAGGAGACGATATGGAGAATGCACAAATAAAGGATCAAATAGTCAGTGTAATATTGGCTGCTGGAAAAGGATCGCGGATGCATTCACCTCATCTGCATAAGGTTTGTTACCAGATAAATGGTAGACCGGTGATCGCTAAAGCCATTGAGTTATACGGATTGTGTGGAATCGATACTCACTACATAGTGATGGGTGAGGTTCCAGGGCAGGTAATACAAGCCGCTTCTATGGCTTCCGGGAACATAGGTTTTTGTTATCAGAGCGAACAACTTGGGACCGGTCATGCGACAAAATGTGCTGTAAATCTGCTGCAGTCCCTGGGATATAATGGCGGAATATTAGTTGTGGCTGGGGATAAAGTAGTTGAAGAGACTGCTATCCGCAAGCTGGTTGATGCATATCGTGGAAGTCAATGCGACCTGGCAATGATTGTGGGAGATACTGTTGATAATCCGTCTGCTGGCAGGATTGTTTGTGATACGAATAATCAACCATTAGGCATTGTTGAATCAGTCGATATTGCCCGGTTACAAATCCTCAATATTCTTCGCAAACTAACAGCAGAAAATGATATTTCAGCTGCAGAAGCTGAAAGTCTGGCTATTGCATATCTGAAGCACGAGAATAAAGCGGCAGTGGCTTTGGGAGGATTGTGGAGCTTAATAAAACAGGGAATGTCTGTAACCTCCGAGAGTCTTTTAGCACATTTTAGCGAAGAAGATTTTGATCTCACACTAAATGGTAAGCACATAGCACCGGAGACACTCTCCGGACCAGGATTTGCTAATACTTCTATCTACCTCTTTAAAAGTAGCGCACTCTACTCCTCGCTCGAAAAACTTCAAAGCAGAAATGCCCAAAATGAAGAGTACTTAACCGACACTATATCCATTCTAGCATCAAACAACGCTGACATTCGATTAGTGCCTGTGGATTATCCTGAACAGGTAATGGCATTTAATACACAAGATGAATTCAGACGGATTGAAGATTACTACTCAGGGAGGAAGTCCATTTCGGTAAATGATCCTCCTCGCACCGTCAGAAGAGCGAGTGAATGGTTAAGGCGATTTGAAAGCAAAGAAACCGCCAGCAAACATTTGAGAGACACCTATGGTGATGATGAAGTCTTAGTGGAGAGTAGACGTAGACTCCTGGTATCAATGCTTCGGAGCTATGTGAGTCAGTATGCTGATGATGATGTTGTAATAACCCGTGCACCTGGACGCTTGAATATTATGGGCCGTCATGTAGATAGCCAGGGTGGGCACACGAATTTGATGGCTATAGATAAGGATTTGTATCTCATTGTTGGTACACGCAGTGATCGTCAGGTTATGTTGCATAATCTGAATGCACGCGAGATGCCGGAACGCAGATTTGATACTGATGATGTTGTCGCCAATTATGATGGTGGTGACTGGCTGGATTTTGTGGATAGCGAGCAAATACAGGGGCGTGCTCGTGAAGCCAAAGGTGACTGGTCGCAATACGTTACAGCTCCAGTTGCCAGGTTTCAAACAAAGTATCCCAATATTACTTTGAAAGGTTTGAATATTGTTGCTGCCGGGGATATTCCGATGGCGGCAGGTCTCAGTTCATCATCTGCTGTAGTAGTAGCCGTTGCAGAAGCTATTGCTCACATTAATGATATCGATATAACCCCTGAACAGTTTGTGGAATTGTGTGGAGAAGGGGAATGGTATGTGGGAACTAGAGGAGGAAGTGCTGATCATGCTGCAATGAAGTTTGCGAAAATCGGCAAGGTTATACATGCTGGTTTCCACCCATTTCATTTGGTTGACGAAGTGCCTTTCCCATCAGAATATGAGTTCTTAGTATGCAATTCACACCATAAGGCCCACAAGACTGGAGGTGCGCGTGATATATTCAACCACCGTATTGCCTGTTACTATATCTCAAGGGATATATTTAAGTCCGAATTTCCGAAATATGCCAGTCAGGTTGAACATGTCAGGGATATAAATGTCCGAAATCTTGGCGTAAGTTATCCGGAACTTCTGGAAATGCTCCTCAAGATACCTGCAACAATATCAAGAGATGAGCTTATATCCAGACTTTCAGAAGAGCAAATTAGAAAGTATCTTGGCACACATTCTGTTGAATTTAAGGAATATCCTCTAAGAGCTGTGTTAATATTTGGATTGGCAGAGTGCGAACGAAGCCGCGCGTGCCCTGAATTATTAATCAATAGAAGAATGCGTGAATTCGGCAAACTGATGAATGCCTCCCATGATGGTGATAGAGTGTCAAAATGGGAAGATTGTCAGTTTAGATCCTATATTGCTGATTATTCTGACGCTGGACTTCAAGAGTTGATTGCTCTAGCCAGAGAAAACACTCCAGGCTCTGAGTTGGTCTTCCAGCCAGGTGGATATAGCTGCAGCATTCCTGAGATTGATCATATGGTAGATATCGCTCTTAGTCAGGACTATGTCCTGGGCGCACAAATGCTGGGAGCTGGACTGGGCGGATGTATGGCTGTTCTAGTTCATAAAGACAATGCTGACAGGGCAATAGAATTGCTAACGCGTGAATATTACGAACCTGCAGGATTTTCACCGGAGATATTCCGCTGCAGACCAGTAGCTGGGAGCAGAGTAGTTAGATTTTAAACAATCTAAAACATATATTAAATGGAAATGAAAGACTCAAGGATGAGGTATAAAATGGGCCAAAAAGTACAACATATATTATCTTTACCGGAAGCTATGGCGAAAACATATTCCCAGAATAATAAGGAATGGTTTGCTGCAAGCGACCCCAGAGATATACCATTAGGATCTGGTGGAGGAACTGCTTATGTGTTGTACAGAGCCTGGCAAGATAGTCAAGAGAACTTGAGCTTCCGTGAATGGCTCAGAGAATCCCCGAAACTAATAATTCATGGAGGTGGTATGAGTCGCCGGTTACCGGCATATGCTGTCGTTGGAAAACCACTAATACCAATTCCGGTTTTACGCAACACGTCTGGTCAACGGTTTGCACAGACCTGGATTGATGTTCAAGCCCCATATTATGAGTCTCTTATGGACTGGGCTGGTTCTAAGTATGTTGTTATGGTCACCAGTGGGGATGTCCTGCTGAACTCAGACGATAAATTGCCTGCTGCTCCTGATTCAGATATTATTGCTCTTGGGATGAAAGTACAACCACGTGAAGCCCAGCAGTTCGGGGTGTTTTTTACAAAGCATAATGAGCAAGCCGTGGACTTTTTCCTGCAAAAGCCAAAAGCAGCAGAAATAAGTTCTTTGGCAACTGACAGAGAGTTCTTTGTTGATACAGGTATGTGGCTGATGAGTGAAGATGCCATAATGACCCTTATGGAATTGTGTGGATGGAATGATTCCGAACAGAACTTTTCAGGGGCTGTTCCCAGCCGTTATGAACTCTATGCAGGATTTGGTCTGTCACTGGGTGATTCTCCAAAAGTTCAGGATGGTGCGATAGGAAAGCTCGCTACTTCGGTTGTATCGCTTCCCAAGCCTGAGTTCTATCATCTGGGGACAAGTAGAGATATAATTCAGACATTCACTGTTCTTCAGAACCGCGATAGCGATCTACCCAGCACTATGTTCCGTCATCCTGACAGATTTATCATCAACTCACGCTGTGAAAACCTACCAATGGATTCTTCAAAACATACCCTCTGGATCGAAAATTCAATCATCAGTTCTGCTTGGAACCTACATAAAGAGCATGTGTTAACTGGTGTTCCGGAGAATAACTGGGATGTTGACCTGGAAACTGGAGTCTGTCTGGATTTTGTACCATATGGTGAAGACCAGTTCTGTCTTCGTGTTTATGGCATAGACGATTCATTCTCCGGTAAGTTGAGTGATGGTTCGACTAAATGGCTTGGTAGGCCTGTAATAGACTGGTTTGAGAGCAGATCGCTTAATGGTGAGTCACTTGGTTTGGATTTAAGTGTTGACATTCAGAAAGCTGCACTATTTCCTGTGGTTGACCTCTCTACAATTACTGGAGGTTTTATTGAATGGATGACCTCTGAACGGCCTGTCACATCCGGTGAATTGCGCAATCTGTATATCAAGTCAAACAGAGTATCAGCTGAAGACCTTAGGCATAATGCGAATGTCGGCCGATTGTTGAATAGCCGTGATCTACTTCGATGTTCAGCGCTCAAGAGAGTATATGAAAAAGGCGAATCGGGGATATTCCACCGATTGGACCTGTCGGCTGCCGCTAAAGCGTTGGCTACAGTTGGCTTGACGACAATGAGTGAAGAAGCAATAAGCGAAATGCACGACCCAGTTGTCCGGGTGCATGAGCGTATGTTCCAGTCTGCATTAACCAGAGAAGAGGGTGATCCGAACTGGCAGTCACTTGAGACTCCAGCTTTCGATGAACTTCGTAAGGCTATATTAGCTGAAACAAATATGGCTCCAAGTGATCCTCAGTGTTGTGTGCTGGAAGATCAGATCATTTGGGGACGCAGTCCTGCAAGGCTGGATATAGCTGGCGGCTGGAGTGATACGCCTCCTTACTGCATTGAACATGGTGGAAAAGTGGTTAATGTAGCGGTCAACCTGAATGGACAACCTCCAATTCAAGTTTTTGCACGTCGGTGTTCAAAACCGGAGTTAGTTATACGTTCTATCGATCTTGGAGTTGAAGCCAGGATACATACATATGAGGAACTTGGTGCATATGCTTTACCGGGCAGTGAATTTGCCTTAGCGAGAGCCGCTCTGGCAATTGCCGGATTTATGCCTGAGTTCAGGCACGGTGAGGATTTCAACACTCTCGAAAAGCAATTGGAGAGATTTGGGGGAGGAATTGAACTCTCACTTCTCGCTGCTATACCTCAGGGGTCAGGACTTGGCACCAGCAGCATACTTGGGGCCACTTTACTAGGTGTTCTAAGTGAATTCTGTGGATTGGGATGGGACAGGCATGAGCTGATCCTGAGAACCCTGGCTGTTGAACAGATGTTAACTACTGGTGGTGGTTGGCAGGATCAGGCAGGAGCAGTATTTGGAGGATTGAAACTGGTAGAGACACTGCCTGGGTTACGTCAGACACCAGTTGTCCGTTGGCTACCGGAGCATTTGTTTGAATCAGGATTTGCAGGCAGGCGGATGTTGCTGTATTACACAGGTCTTACTCGTCTGGCAAAGAATATCCTACAGGAAATCGTTCGCGGTATGTTCCTAAACACTGGGGTACATCTGGAGAATGTTAGAAAGATACACAGGCATGGCCAGGCGACGTTTGAAGCAATTCAACGTAACGATTATGAGTCACTATGTCGCGCAGTTGCACGTAGTTGGAAATTGAACCAGCAATTAGATTCAGGTACCAATCCTCCTGAAGTTCAGGTGATCCTGGATGCCGTAAGTGATGATCTTGCTGCTGCGAAATTACTTGGAGCTGGCGGTGGCGGATATATCCTTATGCTTGCCAAAGATGTTGCCGCTGGTGAGCGTATTATACAGAAACTTACACAGGATCCACCGAACTCCAGAGCCCGTTTCGTAGATGCTTCAGTGTCCAGGCAGGGATTGGAGATTACGCGTAGTTAAATAAAACATACGGAGAATATACGTAATGAAGAAAGCTTTGTTAACTGGAATCACTGGTCAGGATGGTTCTTATCTGGCTGAGCTGCTCTTGCGTAAAGGTTATCAAGTACACGGTATAATCCGCAGAGCCAGTACGTTTAACACTGACAGGATAGACAGGCTATATAAAGACCCGCACGAAGAGGCTGCGTCCATATTCCTGCATTATGGTGATCTGTCGGATGGGACAGGACTCAGGAGAATCCTTGAGCAGGTCCAACCAGACGAAATTTACAATCTTGGTGCTCAGTCCCACGTGCGTGTTTCGTATGACCAGCCTGAATATACTGCTGATGTCGTTGCTACGGGCACTCTGAGGATGCTGGAGGCACTTAGAGACTATGTGCAGCGTTCCGGGTCAGGTGTGCGGTTCTACCAGGCAGGTTCTTCAGAGATGTTCGGGAGCACTCCACCGCCGCAACATGAAGATACTCCATTCCACCCGAGAAGTCCTTACGCCGTGAGTAAAGTTGCTGCTCACTTCTTTGTAATGAACTACCGGGAATCGTATGGGATGTTTTTATGTAATGGTATACTCTTTAACCATGAATCCCCTCAGAGAGGTGAGACCTTTGTTACGCGTAAAGTTACCCGGGCAGCCGGCAGAATCAAGCTGGGGCTTCAAGAGAAGCTTTATATGGGTAACCTGGATGCTAAACGTGACTGGGGTTTCGCTGGTGATTATGTAGATGCAATGTGGCGGATGTTGCAGCAGGATGAGCCTGGGGATTATGTTGTCTCAACAGGTGAATCACATTCTGTCCGTGAACTATTGGATGAAGCGTTTGGATTGCTTGAACTCGATTGGAAAGATTATGTAGAGATAGATCCCAGATACTACCGTCCAGCCGAAGTCAACCATTTGCACGGTGATTGCAGTAAAGCCAGAGACATATTGGGATGGAAACCGGAAGTTGATTTCAAAAAATTGGTTCATATGATGGTAGACCATGACCTCGAACTCGCGAATCGTGAAAAGACGCTCAGAGATGCCGGACATGAAGTTCCCGGATATGGGAGGATAGGGTGAAACGTGAGAGTTCCATATTTGTAGCTGGTCACAATGGTCTGGCTGGATCAGCAATAGTCAGAAAACTCGTCTCTGATGGCTTTTCGAACATGTTAAACAGGGACCGTGCTCAGGTTGATCTGCGTGTGCAAAGTCAGGTGGATAGTTTCTTTGAGAAATCCAGGCCTGAATATGTCTTCCTGGCAGCTGCTAAAGTTGGCGGTATACACGCAAACAGCACCTATCCTGCAGATTTCATTAGAGAAAACCTGCAGATCCAGACTAACATTATTGATGCTGCATACAGGTCTGGTGCAAAGAAACTGCTTTTCCTTGGTTCATCCTGCATATACCCTAAGCTGTGTCCCCAGCCAATAAAAGAAGAGTATCTACTGACTGGTGCCTTAGAACCAACCAACGATGCCTATGCCATTGCTAAGATCGCTGGAATACGTATGTGCAGCGCTTACAGGCAGCAGTTTGGGTTCAATGCTATCTCCCTGATGCCGACCAATCTATATGGGCAGGGAGATAACTTCGACAGAGTCAATTCTCACGTCCTACCGGCACTGATCCGTCGCTTCCATGAAGCTAAACTGGAATTTACGGAAGTTGTAACAGTTTGGGGTAGTGGAAATCCAAAAAGAGAGTTTCTACACGTTGATGACCTTGCAGATGCAGCAGTTTATCTGATGCAGAACTATGACGAAGATGGAATTGTAAATGTTGGGGTAGGGGATGATATCTCCATCAAAGAATTAGCCCAGTTAATAGCCGAAATCGTAGGGTATAAAGGTCGTCTGGAGTTTGATCCATCAAAACCGGATGGCACCCCACAGAAACTGTTGGATGTGAGCAAACTAAACAAACTCGGATGGTCCTCAAGCATATCCCTGAGAGAGGGCCTGACAAGCACATATAAGTGGTTCTGCAGCCACTACAAAGAAATCAACCAAACCGGCAGAGCATAAAATATGTCATCCTACAAATTGTCATTCTGAGGAACGAAGAATCTGCTTTTTCTTTACAAACCTGGTGATTATTAAAAGCAGATCCTTCATACTTCAGGATGACAACCCCTCCTGCGGTGTGACTTGCCTCCCATGCTGTGGTGCGATTTGTAATCGCACCACACAAAGAATCCTGCTGTATTATTGTAAATAGAATTCTTTTGCCTACTATTGCAAACATATGTTCTATCGGGTATACTGAAAACATGGATGGATATCTCGGAGCAGTATTATGAAATATCCCAGGTCAGTATTGTATGTTGGAACAGATTCGTTTTTTTCTCAGATTGAAAGCCTGCGCAAACCTGAATTAGCAGGTAAACCAGTGATTGTAATCCGGGAAAGAGGAAGAGCAGCAGGAATAGTTATATGTGCTTCACAGGAAGCTCGTGAGTGTGGCATTGAAGATGGTATGGGGAGCCGTAGAGCACAGCGAAAGTGTCCGGATGCAGTTATAATCAAGGCAGACTATGCCATTTATAGAGATATGTTTGAAAGTATGCTGGATATCCTTGCACAGTATACACCTTTACTGGAACCAAATAATCAAGGTTCAGCATATATGGATGTTACCGGCAGCCGCAATCTGTTCGGGGAATCCAGGACAATCGCCTCACATATTATCAATGAGATCAAAAGAAGATCGAGCTTGGATGTTCGCGTAGGATGTGGATCCAACAAACTGATAGCTCAAGTAGCTTACAACACTGGAGAGAAATTGCTTCTGGTTCAACCTGGTGATGAGCGGGAATTTTTGAGAGATCTTCCTATTGAAACTTTCCTGACCGTATATTCTCAAATGGTCAAAGTGAAAGACCTTGAAAAACGATTGTTGGGACTTGGTGTCAGGAGAATTGGACAGCTTGTTGGTATTCCTCAGAATCTGCTTATCCGGCAATTTGGTAAGGATGGAACCATACTATCCAGGTTAGCTGCAGGTGTAGATGAATCTGCGGTGGAAGTTAAATATCCTTTTGAGACTATTAATATAGAACATACGTGTGAATATGAGCTGGGTGAACCAGCTGAAGTTGAGACTGTATTGGATAATATGGCTTCTGAGGCTTATACATCGCTTAAAACAGGCAATATGCTGACTGGAGAGATCTTCCTGAGGTTCTATTGGGATGCAGAATCAATTCCTGGATATTTCAGGTTCAAAACTGCAACAGACTCTAGAGAATCCATATTATACGCGCTGGTGAAGCTTCTCAGAGATAGAATGAAACCTGGAATGCTTGTTTACAAGATTGAAGTAAGACTCCTTGATTTAGACAAGGGAAGACCTGCACAGCTTTGTCTGTTTGGCACTGGTGAACAGAACTATAGAGTTGATAGAACAGTTGAAATGATCAGAGGAAGGTTTGGGGAGAAGTCGATATCTACGGCTGCCTCTGTTAATCAAGCATAATGAAAGATTCAAGCATACAAGTAAAACTGGGCAGCAGACATATCCCTCAGAACTTCACCAGAGCTGGAAGAGTCTACCGTGTCAAAGAGGTCCAGGAGTCCTGGAGATTGACCGGTGCTTGGTGGGATGGTGAGGGTGAGAAGACATATTTCAGAGTGCAGACAGATAAGGGAGGAGTTTTCGAACTATGTTTCGATCACTCCCTCGATAAATGGCAACTGGCATGGGTGGAAGATTGATAGACTAAATGGGATTTACTCATCTACATACACATTCTAATTTTAGTTTTCTGGATTCCGGGAGCAGTATTAAAGCATTGCTGGACCAGGCAAAAGCAGTCGGTTGCGAATCTCTTGCGCTGACTGATCATGACGGCTTGTACGGTGCCGTCAGGTTTTATGAATATGCGCACAAGATAGGCATAAAACCGATAATCGGAACTGAGATCAAACTTGAAGATGACAGCCACCTGGTTTTATTGGCCCGTAATATGCAGGGATACTCCAATCTATGTAAAATAATCACCCGCGCACACCTCTCCCACGAAAAAGGAAAAGCAGCAGCAAGCCTGGATGTTATTGCAGAGTTTTCAGGAAATCTGTTTTGCTTGTCCGGATGTGAAAAGGGTGAAGTGACATCCCTTGTCCGTGCAGGCAATCTGGTGGACGCAGAGAATGCTGCTGCTAAGTATATGGAGATATTCGGTAAGGATTCATTCCTGATCGAGTTGCAAAACCATATGCTGCCGAGTACCGGATTGATAAACTCTCAACTCAATGATATTGCTTCACGGCTTGGTCTTCGGACCGTTGCTACAAACAATGTCCATTATGCAACCAAAGATGATTTCAAGATCCAGGATGTATTGGTTTGTGTGAGAACACTGACTACTCTTGACCAGCATAACCCGGAACGCAAACGTAACGCTGAATACTACCTCAAATCCCCACAGGCAATGGCCAATTTATTTGCAAAATACCCCAAGGCTGTCGCTGCAACAGACTGGATTGCTGCTCAGTGTAATCTGGATCTTGGATTAGGTAAGTTCAGGTTTCCAGGATTTCCAGTTCCGGATGGAGAGACTGCTTACAGTCACCTGTGCAAAATATGCTACGAAGCCCTTGATAGACTCTATCATCCAATTACTCCTAAAGTTACTGAGAGACTGCAGCACGAACTGAAGATAATCAATGACCTTGGATTCCCAGAATATTTCCTGGCTGTCTGGGATATAGTCAATTACGCCCGTTTAAATGGAATCCGCTGTTCAGGGAGAGGATCAGCAGCGGATTCCATTGTTGCATATTGCCTTGGAGTTACTATTGCAGACCCAATTGCACACAACCTGCTCTTTGAACGTTTTCTCAACCCAGAACGCAAAGGCATGCCGGATATTGATATAGATTTCGATGCCGCCCGCAGAGATGAGGTCATCAACTATATATACCAGCATTATGGAGAAGACAAAGTCGCGATGGTATGCACCGTAAGCACACTCAGAGCACGGTCTTCAATCAGGGATATTGGTAAGGCAATGGATTTTGCCCCGGATGACATAGGAGCACTGGCTTCAGTGTTACCGCATGTTGGAGCTAAAAGAATACGTGAAGCTGTTGAAACTCTCCCTGAACTCCGAAAGAGCAATCTTCCGATACAGAAACTTGAAGCTTTGATAGATATCTGCGAAAAGGTGGACGATTTCCCGAGACATCTCAGTGTTCACCTCTGCGGGGTTGTTGTCAGCCGTGAATTGCTGACTGAAATGGTCCCGCTGGAATGGGCAACCAAGGGGATGATAGTCAGTCAGTATGACAAGGACGATATAGAGACTCTTGGACTGGTTAAGATGGATATCCTGGGTTTGCGGAACCTCTCTGCAATTGAGGACTGTCTGGCTACCCTGAGGGGTAGGGGAATAGAGCTTGATGTAGATAATCTTCCGTTGGATGATGAACCAACCTTTGAAATGCTTAGAACTACTAAGACACTGGGGTGTTTCCAGGTTGAATCTCCTGGAATGCGGGGACTGCTGGCAAAACTTCAGCCCAGAATATTTGAAGATATAATCGCCCAGATATCGTTGTTCAGACCGGGACCGATGCAGGCTGATATGATTAACCCATTTATTGCCCGCAGGCACGGGCTTGAAGAGGTCAGCTATTCCCACCCGAGTTTGGAGCCTGCTTTGGGGGAGACTTATGGAGTCATACTCTATCAGGAACAAGTTCTGTCTGTCTCTCATGCATTAGCTGGTTTCACTTATGGGCAGGCTGATTCTCTGCGCAGAGCGATGACTAACGGACGAGGACAGGATGAGATGGAAAAGATAAAAGAAGGCTTCCTTGATGGTGCCAGGCGCAATGGTGTAGCCTCTAAAGTTGCCGATGAAGTCTTCTCCAAGCTTAGGGCATTTGCTGCCTATGGTTTCTGCAAAGCACATGCAGCTTCATTCGCTGTAATTACTTACCAGACAGCATATCTAAAAGCCCATTATCCGGCGGAATTTATGGCTGGGATACTCTGCAATGAACCGATGGGTTTCTATCCTGCCAATGTAATCATTGAGGAAGCCCGTAGACTGGGCATACGGATACTAAATGTTGATGTAAATGCATCAGAGAAGAAATATACAGTCGAGTATGATGAGCACGGAAAGCCTGGGATTCGAATTGCTCTCTCACAGGTAAAAGGTATAAGTGGAGCTGAAGTTGATTCCATTGTCAGTTCTCGCCAGAAGTTGCAATCAAAAGCATTCTCTTCATTTGGTGACTTCAAGCGTAGAACAAGCTGCGACAAAGCAACCATAGAAAACCTGATAAACTGCGGAGCATTCGACTCACTTGGTATATCCAGGGAGAAGCTGCTTTGGATATCGGGTGAACCCCAGAGCAAGGCAGATAACAATAATGGAAATACCGGTTTCGAAGACCTAATCCCAGAGTTTTCTGAACCGGATATGGACTTTAAAACTTGTGAACTGGAACCGATGTCTATCCGGGACAGAGTGCGCGTAGATTATGACATACTAGGGCTTTCTTCAATCTGTCACTCAATGGTTTTCTACAGGGAAAAACTGACCAAAGCCAGAATATTTGCAGCCAATGATCTTCTAAACCTTCCGAACAATACAATAGTGAGAGTGGCAGGAGTTGCAGTAGTATGTATGCGTCCTCCGACAAGGTCCGGGACAGTAGTTGTCTTCATTACCCTGGAAGATGAGACTGGTGTTGCTGATTTTGTAGTCTTTCCAACTGTCTATGAACAGTATGGCAAGGTTATTTACAGCAATACTGCACTGATCCTGGAAGGCAAACTCCAGAGGATCGGAGAATACGGTGTCTCAATAGTAGTCCGTAAAGTCTATCCCCTTACAAAAAACTACCTGGATGATGATATAGATGACCTCAAACCCTTCAAAGAAAAAAATCCGCTCCGCCGGCACAAGAAGCTTCGTCAGGGCAACCGGTGTATAGACAATTATCAGTTGACGAAAAATCACACCCGAGCGGGGACCTTATGGATTGCGCGGCAGTCAACTCTAGTCCTAAACTGTTAGATAATCAGTTGACACAAAAGCCTTCCCGGAGTACCATACGTTTGGAGATAGTTAAATGAAACTTATAGAAGAAACAATATCCAGTGAAATCATATACGATGGCAAAATAATCAAGCTCAGAAGAGATCTTGTAAGGTTACCTGACGGTAAAGAAAGCATCAGGGAAGTCGTTGTGCATAGAGGAGCCATAGCTGCTGTTCCGCTTATGGATGACGGCACCATAGTGATGGTCAGGCAGTTCAGACAAGCTGCTGGACAGACGCTGCTTGAGATACCAGCAGGAACTCTTGAGATTGGTGAAGAACCTGCTGTATGCGCTGAGCGTGAATTGCAGGAGGAAATCGGCTACAGACCGGAGAAGCTTACACTGCTGTTTAGTTCGTATCTGGCGCCGGGATACTCCAGTGAGATGCTGCATACTTTCCTGGCTCAGGATTTAGTACTTTCAAAATCTGAAAATGATGAAGACGAATTTATAGAGATTGTTAGAATCCCAATGAATGATGCGGTAGACTTGATCCGTGCAGGAGAAATCAAAGATGCAAAAACCATCTGCGGAGTCCTGATGACTGAAAGATTATTGAGCAGTAAAACGTCAACATGACGCAAAAAGGCACAATTCTGGTATACTATTTCAAAAGTCTAATAGATACAATTACCCTTTATAGTGGGAGGAGTTTCGGATGAACAAGATTCCATTGAGTGAGTTTAAACAAAGACAGGCAAATGCCCAGGCAAAGGTTATCGAGCGGGGCCTGGATGCTGTAATAATACACAGCAATGAAGCTGACTTCGCAAACGTTCGTTATCTTTCTGAGTATTGGCCAATCTTCGAGAGTGCCGGTGTAGTTATTCCTGCAGACGGTGACCCGATTCTGTTGATCGGACCAGAGAGTGAGACATTTGCTAGAGACCACAGCGTAATACCCGATATCCGCAAGATTCTCTACTACAGAGAAGCTGCAGAACCGGATTATCCGGACATTGAGATCGATACTTTTGAGGGTGTTTTCAAATCCCTTAACGGTGGCAAGGGTGTAAAGAAACTTGGCCTGGCCGGCACGACAGCGATGCCTGTTTCAGTATATGAAGCAATCAAAGCCAGCGTTCCCAATACAGAGATCGTCAAAGCCGACGACATTATGTATGAACTCCGGGCAATCAAGAGTGCAAACGAGATCGCGGTTCTTCAGGAAGGCTTCAGAGTCAGTGAACTGGCTGTTCAGGAAGTCCTGGGAAAACTAAAACCCGGTATGACCGAGTTGCAGGCTGTAGGAATTGCAGAAGAAGCCATCTATCGACACGGTGCTGAATATGAAGCTCACCCGCTGTATGTTTTGGCTGGTGTAAGCAGTTCACATGCTATCGGTCGACCTGGCTACAGAGTTCTGCAGGAAGGTGACCTTGTCCAGCTCAACATAGGCGCCAGAATTGGTGGATACTCCCCAAGCATAGGTCTTCCAGTTTGTATTGGCAAAATGGATCCTGCAATGAAGGATCTTGTCTCATTTGGACTTGAAGCTCATATCAAGACATTTGAATGGATGAAACCAGGCATACCAGCTAAGGAAGTTGTTATCAACTTCGAGAAATTCGTTCGCGACAGAGGGTATGGAGACAACCTGTTATACGGCCCTTGCCATGGTCTGGGTATGATCGAAGTAGAGCGCCCCTGGATGGAAGGCACATCTGACTATCTGCTGCAGGAGAATATGACATTCCAGGTAGATACTTTCCTGTATCGCAAAGAATACGGTCTCCGCTGGGAAACCGGTTCCAGAATAACTGCAGACGGAGTCGCAGATTTCTCCAATAAGTTCAGAGGAATCTACGAACTGGGTTGATCGGTTATTGAGCTCAATAATTATGCTATGGGGCAAAATATTGCCCCATAGCATACCACATATTAGAACCTCTGTTTGACACAAAGGCCAACCTTTGGTAAACTAATCTTCGCGGGCGAGTGGCGGAATGGCAGACGCAGCGGACTTAAAATCCTCCGGGGCAACCCATGGGGGTTCGACTCCCCCCTCGCCCACCAACAAAATACTTGCGTAAACAAGCTTTCCATTTTTTGGAAGGCTTGTTTTTGTATTAGCCTACATTATTCATGACTGACCTGCTCTTTGCACTATTGCCGGGCAAAAGCGAAGCTTAATGAATAATACCAGCTAGCATGCTGCAATTGGGAATTGTTAGGAATTGTCATAACCATCTTGTAATCTCGTCTAGAAAAGCAGTTATACATAGGCAGCATTGTTCCGCATATACACCGCAATCTTCTGGCTTTTTGACGTGGTGATTTACACCGTGTTAGACTATCGACAATTACATCCGCTTTTGCGGTTAAAAAACTAATAATTCCAAACAGTAACGGTATTATACAAATCCATCTCATGACCAACAAGGCGACATAAGCAGGTGATTGAAATGCTTTCCAAATTCTCTCATGCAAAGTATGGATTTCTGTCAACAATGGTTTTTCTGCTGACTATTTTCTTGATGGCTCCAGCAGAAGCCCAAAAAGCTGAGGTTGCAACCAATGTGCGGATGCAGAAAATTGTGCAGACCGCAGTACAGAAGCTCGGATGCCAGGTTATGATTCTAGGCTCGTGGGTATCCGGTAGCAAGTATGGAGATCCACTGCTTGGTGGTAAATCAGATCACGATATGCGTCTTGTATTGTCTAAGGCTACGAATCCGGCGGTAGCGCTGGAAGAATGGAAGAACGCTAAGAACGCGGTTGAGCAACTGGTTCGCAAGGAGTTTGGCGACAAGGCAGATGATGTGTTGAAGACCTGTAATCTCTACCCACCCAAACAACTTATGGATGGTGTTGAGGATTCTGCTGATGCCCTGGACCGTTTCAAGAAACTCGGTCATGTGCCGGGTCTCAGTAATACTGGAAAGGTCACTAAGGTCACTGAGGAAATGGCCGAAGGGCTTTATGGAAAAGGGTCTCAGACATGGACTCAGGCTTATGAGAACTCATCAGGCAAACTTATCTATACTTCGCCAGTCAAGACAAAGGAGGGCAAGATCGTAAATAAGGTCTTCACTGGCGCTGCAGACATCACTCACCTGGAGGAGGGCATCGGTCGCTACACCACCGGTGGAATGGGAAACACCTCCAAACAGTGGATCTCTCATGCAGAAGATGCCATCAAATCTGGATCGGGCGACAAAGTAGTAAAATATCTGGAACGGCTCGAACGTGACATGGCTAAAGCCAGAGAGCTGGCAGGTATGGAAATCAGCGGTAAGTGGCGTGAGGAAATGCACTCCCTCATCAAGCAGCTCAAGGCAGATCCAAAGAGCATCTCGTTAATGGACGACGAAGTGAGGAAGATGCTGGGGCGTGCCGAGTTTACCTCTTCAATTCTCAGCAAGATGGATAATAAAAGCATAGGTCAGAAACTAGTGCTTTCGAACTTGATCAAAGCTGCTGATGATGGACATGAATTCGCCTCCACAATAAAAGAAGTAGCCCAAAGTGTGCCGTTGGACAAAGTCCTTGACTTAGTTGCTGCGGCGGTAGCTACTTATGAAGTGTCTAGTGGAGCAGGCGAAGAAGATCCAACCAAGGTTCTGCTGGGTCTTGCAGATTTCGGCGCATCCCTACCTGTAAGTCTGGTCACTCGCCTGACTAATGAGATACTTGAGTCTACTAAAGATAAAGGATATGACCTGGTAGCCAACAGTCAGGAAGCTTTCGATCTGCTGGATGGATTTTATACTGCTACCGGTCGTGAGAATGCCGAAGGAACACAGTATTCAATTAATCAGCTTGTGGAGAAATACCGAGAGGGTGACGAAGAGAAGTTGAAATCATTCGTCTATGGACTGTGTACTAAGGCTTCTGATCGCCAGGCTGGAACGGCTACTGGAGCGACTGATACCAAAGTGGCCGATTCAATGCATGCGAAATGTTACCCGATAATCCTTAGAGCGTGGCGGTCCAAACGAATGCTCCTGATGCATAAGGTAGACGCCCTTCGCAATAGTTATATAGGTAAAGGGATTCAGCTTTCATATTCCCCAGTGCCTGCCAAGGTGGAGGAATCCACCGGAAATGCTGAAATCACAGTTCAAATCAATACGTTGACAGGCAAGCTGGAGAACGAACTGTCCAATATCCGTGATATCCTCACTACACTATATGGAACCGGCAACTACTTTGTGAAAGTGGAAGATAAGTGGAGTCCTAAAGGCAGAGAAGGAGCGAACGATAACCAACGCAAGCACACTTTCAAGAACGGTGGAGTCTACCCTATTACCGTCAAACGAACCATTTCCATCGGTGGAAACGGCATCCCCGCAGGTTCATATCTGAACAAAGAACTGGAGATGTTTGCTGGCGTAGATATTGAAGTTGGCGGGTTTGGTGTGGCAATACTTCCTCCGACTTTATCAGGTTTGACCGCTTCGTTTACTGCCAATGTTTTCAGTCTGCCATCTGCAGTGAAGAAGCTTGGATATCGGTGGAGCTTTGGTGACTTAAACTCAGTGCAAGATCAGGAGAGTCCATATCCAGTAGAAGTCTTTCGCGATGGTCTCGCTGGCAATATTGTAATGACGAGGACGCACACCTATAAGAGCAACAAAGTATATAGCGTCAATCTGGCACTCTATGATCTTACAAAAGGACCATATGTGGAATGGGTCACGCGACCTATTGCAACAGCCAGAGTTCCTGTCGACTTGAACTTGAAACTTAACGAAGGCAAATGTGAAATACGGATTCTGATGTCGTGCAGGGATCCGAAGGACACGGAAATGCCGCCGGATTGGCGCGCCCCAGGCATTGTGACCGACGTAGAATGTTCACTGGGTGGTTACGGCACGTTTGATTTCTCAAAGTCCTGGCGAGACGGAGGTGACTCGTTCGACGATTTTAAGTATGCGATACAAGGCTCTGGTGTGATCAATATTGCCACTGGCATTATGAATTTCAATTTGAACTGGAGCAGATCGCGTGCTTATATCGGGAATACTACAGAGCACAAATACGATGTCACTCAAAATGATGATGGTGTTATGGAAATTACTGGTACACTCAAGGTATTGAATTCGGGCAATCTCAATTTTACGCAAACGAATAGTTCGGGAATGTATGATTCGATCATCACATTCGCTGAAGCCGGAAAAGAACCAATTGTCTATCAATGCTCCGGCAGCATAAGCAAAGATAGCAATTTACGGATTGCTAGACCGGAATAGGGAGTATAATACGTAACATCAGAGGACGACAATAGGTGTGAATATGGAGCTAAATGAATTAGCAGTCAAGATAGATTCAATTGAACACAGACTTCAAAATGTATCAGACACAATATCAAAGCATATAATAACAAGACGGTTTTGCATCACAGATAAGAATCGGGTAATACGTAGTCAGTGGGGTTATCAGCCTGGTTTGATTGATATTACATTAAATTCTAAAAAACAGATGGTTAAAATGATAATTGGACCTAGTGGTGTCAGTTTATATGGCAATAACTGCCAGCATATTCATTTTATAGCTAATTACGATAGAGTGTTTGGTGAAAAGACGCAGGTCACACTGATTGATATGAAAGCAGGGCGCGGCGTTTACAACTGCTTTCGAATATTCTCAGAAAGAGATAATTCTATCGAAATGTTCATCGACAACAAATTTGGAAGCATGCATCCACTATGTATGTCTTTTGATGAGAATAACGAGGTATCATTAGCTGTAAAGTATCGCAACAAAAGTTTAGTTGTTATTTCCTCAAAGGAAGGATTCTAGAATGGAACACTCAACGGAAGCGTTAGAACAAAGAGTCCAAATGTTGCTTGATAAAATTAGCCAGTTGGAAGCCAATATTGCTGAGCAAGTGACAACGCAGAAACTTGAATTGGTAAGCTATCAAGGAGACACACGAGGCTGGGTAACTACTAATGAAGATGGTGATGTAGAAATAGTAATGTTGGATAATGTTGGCAAGCGCAGGCTTCGGGTGTTTTGTTCAGAAAATTCATATTCTGGAATACACATATATGGTGAAGAAGATGAGAATCTGGCAAGAATGGAAATTGTGGATGGTAAAATCCCAAGTCTGGTTTTGACTAGACCAGACTATGAATCAGAAATCCGTGCTGAGATTGGTCAAGATGGTACCGCAGAGATCAGTGTCTCAGAAAAAGAAACAAACAAGAAAGTAAGCATGCTTCTTGAAAACGGAAAATACCCTTGCGTTGTTATAAGAGATGGTAATGATGAGATTCTATACAGAATTCCTGAAAAGCGACCATAATCTACTGCAATTAAGCAACATCATATCTTTGATCAAGTTTTAATCATCGAAGCGATCAAAGCCAATTTGTTAACGCCCAGCCTTTTTTAGTGCCTCAAATACGCCCTTATATACAATACAGAATTCATCGTAATTAAGGCCTCTGGATCCATCACCTTGAACAGGTTTAGAGAACAGAGGATAATTCATTGTGTTGTGGTGGTAGGAGATGTTGTGCAATTGCATTTGTGTCTTGATTAGATTCATCAAGGTATTTCGATCAGGTGCTTTCAGGAGCATTTTAGATATTTTCCTAACGACATCCTGGTTTGGTAGAAAGTATAATTCCTGGCTCATAGAAACTCTTTTCGTTTATAGAATACTTCACTCGCAAGCACTACTCTAAGCGCGGATGTTTTAGAATACTGCCTGCAGTTACTTTTGAAGTATAGGATCAATCTGAATCATTGTCAATCAAATCAAAGTACGTGGATTTGTATTCCTACTGGCAAATTATAAGAATGGCTCTTCAATCGGATAATTGTCATATCTATTTACTGCTTCCCGAAATGCCTCGATATTCTCCTGGGGGAATGGCATTTCCTGATCCGGAGCACAGAAATAGCCGCCGTACCTGCCTAGTTGCCACATTCGGTGTTTAACTTCGGTGACTATTGCATCCACTGGTCCATCCATCAGGATAGTTGTGCTGATTCCACCCAATAGAGCCATCTTACCTTGAGTTTGAGCCCTGATCTTATCCAAGTCATTTGCTGTAGCCTGGATTGGATTCAGGACTGATACACCAAGGTCTATGAATATATCCAGAAGCCTGTCTATGTTGCCGCACGAATGGAAATTGATGATGACATTGCGTGATTTATAGAGATCGAATAATCGCTTGTATTCAGGCATGAAAACTTCGCGGATGATATTCGGGTTCAGCAGAGGAGCACACTGTGTCCCAAGGTCATCCCCGGCAGAAATCATCTCCACACCCAGGTTTATGTAGTGTTTTGCTATACCCAGCTGGAAATCCATTATACGGTGCAAAATTTCACGGGCATATTCAGGTTCGGTATAGAGATACTGCATCATATTTTCCATGCCGACCAGCATATATGACTTTTCCCAGAGGGTATCTCGATGCTGACCAGTCAGGAATGTGTCACCAGGCTGATAAGCTTCAGCCATCTGGTATATCTTATTGCAAATACGTGGGTCATCGGGATCAGGCCATTCATAGTTTTTCAAGCTGGCAATATCTGCTAATGGATTACCTCTGGGAAAGCCCATTACTCCGGGATGCTCCTTATGCCACATAGTGCCCCAGATATCCGTCCATTTCTCACCTACAGCGCAGTCGTGACCGCCGCCGGCATACCCTTCGTGGTTGCATCCATGGTAGGTGATGGTGTAGGTCGGCAGTCCCGATACTATGCGTTCAGGACTGCCGAATCTCAATATCTCTAAAGCGTTTTCACGCTCAGTCATAGGATATTCTCTCCCGGAATTATATCAAGCTACTTCGCTGACATGTGTAGTTTATAGACTTCAGCGTTTATCTTCTTTGCTGCTGTAGTCAGCTCAGGGTAGGGGGTGTCGGTAACATCAACCATACCTATGTTGTAATTCTCACCATCAAACCACCTGCCTGTGATGGGTTCGTCGGCATATTGGAACCAGTGACATCCTACAAATGATGGGTTCATAGCTACGCTCTTTACATAATGCGCAAAGGCTGTTGCACGCTCTTTCTGGCTGTTAGTAGGCACCAGGCCAGTATGTAATAATCCTCTATCCAGTGCACCGAAATGGAACTCACCGATAATAATAGGTTTACCCAGGTCTATATCTCCAGTGAACTCTGTAGGTTCGATTTCACGCCTGTAGAAGTTGAAGCTGACGACATCCGCAACGTCTGCGCAGGCTTTTACTGCTTGAGGATGACTCCATGCGAACCTGCATCCCAGATACAAGTGATTCGGATCATATTTGTGGATTGCATTCTTGACCGTCTCAAAGTATTTCTTTGCAAACTGGTAAACATATTCGTCCAGATCTTTTTTACATTCAGCATTGGTATTTGTCGGATTTTGCATAGTGTCCCAGTCTTTTGCGTTTGTCCCCCAGACCTTATTGATAGCTTCAATGGTGGAATACTTGCTCTTTAGTTGATTGATTAAGTATACGCGGCAGGGTTGGTCCACTGGGCTTGCGAGGGTTCCTTTTTCAACTGTTTCCCAGGCCATCTCGTTATCGATGAAATACCCGATGCACAGAGGATTCTTGGCGAACCGTTGGGCAAGTCCTGCCATACTGGCATCAGCGGCTGCAGCATAATTCGGATCAAAGAAATCCGGAATATATCCCCAATAGCCTTTGGCACCTTCTACACTTCTGAAATTCCCACCAACTCCTCCAGTTCCAACAAACGGCATGGGGCTATTGTCCAACAATTCAGCATCTGACCAATTGGCGATAGTATTGAATCCCCAGGCCGGCAGACGCTTATATACATTACTGCGCCAGGCTGGTTTCCAATTAGCTCCATATTTGCGGATCTGGTTAGCCATGTAGAAACAGAATGTCCTGCCTTTACCATCTATAGGTTCTGCCATACTGTGAACCCCATTCATGTAGCCATAAGCCTCTTTGAGTGGGCCATTAGGGTCAGGTAGACCCTCAAACCAACCATCTCTGCCATCAATGAACGTAGTCTCCGCTGGATGGATGGTATCTACACCAATAGAGAAGAACAAATGCCCCTCCGGAGTCACCAGCCACCATTTGCCGTCGACCTTTTCTGTTCGGAACCAACCTGTAGCTTTTAGAGTAGGACCTTTTGCCCAACCACCGAATTTATCTCTCTCTGCTACCATTGGCGCTGCAAGATACGCCTTTGTTTCAGCCTTGATTCGTTTTGGCCAGTCTTTTTCGCTGTGTAGTTTCCCAGGATAGTTAGCTCTGATATTTTGGCCAAACTTATCCACAAAAGGCAGCTTGAATGCAACCGCTGCTTTATTATCCAGGGGCAATAGTCTGATATCACGGATGTAAAGCGTATGCTTATCGGTCGGTTTTGGCAGGAACACCTGGAATGCAGCAACTTTTGTATGGTCAATAGCACACGTTCCACCAGGAACCCCTCGCATGCCCCAGAAATTGATATCCAAATTCTGCTTAAACATCAAGCTAAATGTGGACCAGCGTTTTGGAACAGCATCTATAGTAACTGTAGTGCTGTTTGAAAATCCATCTCCACCAGGATTGTCTACTCTCAAACATACAGTAACAGATTTAGATTCCGGATTGTATACATCAATCGCCATCCCGGCATAACCAGTCCAGTTCCAGATGTCTTTGAGTGGTGTGAAGAATACGTTAGGCCAGTCTACAATTTGAAAATCAACACGAAGTGCCGGCTTTCCCTCGAACATGAAAGATTTAGCCTCGACATTGTTCTGCTTCATATTTGTCGGTAAACCTTTGATGTCTATAGGAACTATGAGACTGGATGTCTTTGCAGCCAGCACGGGGACACTTCCAGCAATCATACAGATAAAAACCAGGACCAGAAAACGCATTGCTTCATCCTCCAGATTAAGGAACAGTCATTCTTCAACCCCTTCCATACAGACTCTACGAAATCCTCTGTAGGTTCGGGAGTCTTGACACTGGCCATAATTGCAAGGTATTGTAAAGCATACTGGAGGTATTTATGTATATGCAAAGTGGATTATTCCTTGCCCTTGTTCTCCTTGGACTACTTGCTGTCTCAGTTGACTCTATAGCTGCTCCAAAACAGCCGCTGATGGGCATACACGACGATTTAGTATGGACTGAAGACTCAGATATAGGTTGGATGGTGCAGACAATGAAGGACCTGCATGTCCAGATCATCAGAATACCCGTCCGCTGGAATGTGTTGGAGCCCGAAAAGGGGCAGTGGAACTTCAAGAAGCTGGACAGCGTGGTAAAGTCTCTTCGAGGAGCGAATATTCAGATATTAGCCCTGATGTGTGGAGTACCTGCGTGGGCCAGTGGAGTCAATCCTCAGGAAGTCGGAGGGTTCTGGGACTGTTATCCTGCAAAAGACCAGGCTGACTGGAACAACTTCATCAGCACCTGTGTTAAACGATATGGGAAAGACATCCGCTTCTGGGAGATATGGAACGAGGAGAACGGTGCAAGTTGGTACAGGCCAGAACCTGATGCCAAAGCTTATGTCTCGATATTAAAAGGATCGTATCAGACAATAAAACACCTGGATAAGAAGGCCCAGGTCCTGCTGGGTGGATTGCAGCTCAATGGAATTATTCCAAATCCATGGGAAAAAATCAAAACAGAGAACTTCCTGCAATCTGTCTATGATGCTGGCGGTAAACCCTATTTCGATATAGCCAATATCCACCCCTACGTATATCCGATCCCGGGAACCGATCAGAACGCTGCTCTTCTAGTGAGTCAGGTGCACGATACTGTAGCCGTGATGAAGAAGAATGGTGACAGCACCAAACCGCTTTGGATAACAGAGACCGGAACATACACAGGAAACGGTATCACTGAAGATATGCAGGCTAAGCATTTAGTTGATACATTCACTGGTCTTGCAAAGATTTCGCAAGTTAAAGCTATATTCTGGTTGTTAATTAGAGATATGGAACACGGAGTAGCAGGTGGACCTGAAACCAGCATGGGTCTAATCGCCAGAAACAAACGCCAAAAACCCGCATATAAAGCATATTTAGATACTGCAAGTAAGTTCCAGGGAGTAAAAGGCAAGTAGCATTTATTACTGGAAACGGAGAAATGTCATCCTGATTGGGAGTTGTCACGTGAATGGGAGTTGTCATCCTGAATGCAATGAAGGATCTCAAGCAAGCAGATCCTTCATTGCATTCAGCTGACAATGTGGGCATTCAGGATGACAACCTAGAATTCATTACAACAATAAGCTGAGTATCTCAGCGTTCCAGTTTTAGAATTGTTCCATCTCCTGCCGGAAGCTCAACTTCAATTGCATTGTTCCCACCAGCCCATCCAAGCGGAGTCATTTTGAGTTTTTTACCACTGAGAACATCAGTGATCTTAGTTATCGTCACTCCAACCACGAGTTTTGCCTTCTTTTTCTGCTCTAGATCGCGGTTTACGACGATGCTGTAGAGTTCCTTAGGATTAGCTGTTGTGAAATTGCCGACTTTTAAGAACTCATTCCCCTGGATCCATTCTGTCGTTGTTGGTGTCAAGGATAATATCAGCTTCTTGAAAGGTCTGATCCGCACATAGGTTTTTGAAACCTCGTTAAGCATTGGTGTCGGTTCTGCTTGTAAATCCAGCAGTGTTGTCAGACCAAGTTCCGTTTTCCGCTTAACAACACCGGGAAGCAAATTGGCTTCGGTGATTGCTGGAGCTGATGGTTTTGTTTCTCCATGGATATAGTAAAGTTGGAAGAACAGGAATCCCTTAGCTCCGCATCGCAGAGCTTCCCACACCTGCCAGCGGACTTCCGGAATTGTTGGAGGGCGCCAGTGCATGAATCCACCGGGCAAAACAGTCAGGGCACCGCGTTTATCGCTGATATATGGCCCCCAAATCTCTGCGAAACTCTGTCCCATTATCCACGCATATCTACCGTCTTTCCCCGCTTCTTCAACCATACTTTGTGCATTTACGGTATAGAAGTTTCGGGAGGCATCAGGGGAATTTGGGCCATGCGGGTTGTTATGACCAAAGAATGGGTAAAGGTCCACACAGAAAGTTGTCATGCGGGTCTTTGCAGGTAACTCAACGATCTGAGGCCACATGTTTACTGTCAATACAGGATGCTCAGGATCAGCTTCTCTGAAAAGTTTTCTCAGATGCTCCATCATTACTATATTGGCATCAGTCGGCTCATCACCAAGGACCCAGGCCATAATGCCCTTCTTGTCCTCTCCAATAGCCTTTACGATGGCTGGAACCTCTGTGTCATAATGTGCTAAAGGCCCTGCGAAAGTTGCCGGGTCATTTACATCCAATTTCCAACCATGGTTTCTGGGTTCAATCTCTCCAAGACATGGAAGCACTTTGATTCCTGCAGGAATAGTGATCTTAAGCAGTTTCTGCAGGTCTTCCAGTTGGATGTTGACCAGCCACAAAGTATCAATATTCTGTTCCTTGATACTTTTAACTATCTTCTTAACATACTGCCACTTGTCCATTCCAGCATACTTACAATAACCGTCGGTGAATTCCCAAGAAAGGTATACACCAAGAGGAACATCATTGACTGGTTTGTCTGCCGGCACTATTGCATTTGCAGTATTTTCACAGTGAGCTCTATCAGAAGAGTTGAACGCTGTGCCAAACATAAATACGGCAGCAAAGAGCGTCAGGAATATGATTTTGGATACAATTGACCACATATTGTAAAGTTACTCCTTTATATTACTTCGCAGTAGTAATTACTATCAGCGCTCCAGCTTGAGTATGGTTCCGTCTCCGGCTGGAAGCTCGATTGAGATGGAATAGTTACCTCCGGCCCATCCCAGAGGAGTCATTTTCAATTTCGCGCCGGTAGTTATGTCTGTTATGGATTTAATTGTTACTCCGACAATGAGCTTGGCACTTTGTTTCCGCTGTAGATCGTGGTTTGCGACTACACAGTAGTTTACGTTCGCATTGTCTGTTGTGAAGTTGCCGACTTTTAAGTGTTTACCGCTTTGAACCCATTCAGTCATCGCAGGCTTAAACGATAGAATCAACTTCTTGAAAGGTTTAATGCGGCTGAAAGTTTTAGATGCTTCCATGCACAGAGGAGTTGGTTCAGCTTGAAAATCCAGGAGAGTTGTTTTACCGATGTATGTCTTGCGTTTGAATACTGCAGCCAATAGGTTAGGGTCGGTGATTTTTGGTGCAGTTGGTTTGGATTCATTGAAGTAAAAGAGTGTAAAGAACAGGAATCCCTTCGCACCGCAGCGCAATGATTCCCATATCTGCCAACGAATCTCAGGTATAGTCGGTGCGCGCCAGCAAGGCATGCTGCCAGGCAATGCAGTCATTGCACCGTGATTGTCAGTGGTAAATGGTCCCCATATATCTGCAAAGCTCTGCCCCATAACCCAGGCAGACCTGCCATCTTTTCCAGCTTCCTCTACTAATCGTTGAGCGTTAACGGTAAAGAAGTTGCGGGAGGCCTCCGGAGTGAACGGACCATTGGGATTGTTATGCCCGAAGAATGGGTACAGGTCTACACAGAAAGTAGTTATTCGAGTCTTTGAAGGCAATTCGGTTGATTGCCCCCACATATTGACAGTCAGAACAGGACGTTCGGGATCGACTTCTCTGAATATTTTACGGAGATCTTCCATTATAATAATGCCAGATCCAGTTGGTTCGTCCCCAAGTACCCATGCCATAATGCCTTTTTTATCTTCTCCGAGAGCTTTTACAATGGCAGGGACTTCCTCAGCATAATGTGCTTTTGCGGCAGTAAGAGTTGCAGTGTCAGTAGTATCCAGTTTCCATCCATGATTTCTGGGCTCGATTTCTCCAAGGCATGGTAGTACTTTAATTCCTGCAGGAATAGTTATCTTCAGCAGTTTTTGCAGATCCGGTAACTGGATGTTGACCAACCAGAGAGTATCAATATTTTGGTCCCTGCAACTCTTGACAATTTTCTTTACATACTGCCATTGATCCAAACCAGCGTATTTACAGTAACCACTTGTAAACTCCCAGGGCAGATAAGCACCTAAAGGCACATCATTTACAGGCTTATCTGCCGGCACAACAGTGCTTTGGGTATAAGCAAGTGTAGAACAAAAGATCATTAACGCTACAAACAGCGATTGAAACATCGTTTTTAACATCATAAAACAGATACTCCTTGATAACTACTTCGAAAATAGAATATTTTAGTCCCTTCGTAGAGAGTCCGGCAGGTTTTCGCTGCAAGCGAAAACCGAGAGGACTCATGCTACGACTACTAAAGAACCATTAGTTAAGAGTCCCAATAATACCTTCTGTCTTGCCATTTTGCATGCAACCTTGTCATCCTGAATGCGCACATGTCATCCTACTCTAATGTAGTCAAGTTTAATTCTTGGTGTTCGCTATGCTTCTGTGTGATAACCCTACTATACTTGATGGTCCCACATTAGTGGCCCATAAACTTCCTTCATCGATCATCGCAGAAGCAGGCGGAGCCGGTATGTTGCTGAACGAGAAGATCACGCGACTTGTCGCGTCCCTTGTTGGATGACTAGACCGTCCTCCGCCTTAGCTTTTGCATATTGCTGTGGATCAAACTCCGATTGATCACGTGCTATTGCATATATCAACTTCAGGAATTTTTCGGGCCACAGCAATTCTGATTTGCCCTGTCTTTTTGCCTTTGGCTTTTACTTCTTTTGAATATGAGTCATATAAGCCACCTGTTTTGATCTGAATTATGGCCATATGACAGATTATATATCTTGCCAGTGCGCGTCCACGCTTACTTATGTGTTTTTCTCCACTGTGTTTACCACTGGAGACTTCAAAAAGGTTCAATCCAATATATTTCTCAAGTGATGCATATGAATCATATTTGCTTATATCCCCGCACTCACCCAATAGACCTGCCACACTTACAACTCCCACGCGTGGCAGACTAAGCAAGCACTGCGCTATCTTGAGTGTCTGAATGATCGCATCCATCTCACACTTCAATTGTTCTCGGCGCGATTCGACCATCTCTAAATAATTCAGTAAGGATACCATCGCATTATGTCGTGTCTGTTGGCCCAGTTTTGCCGCAATAGAACGCTTTGCAGCCAGGGCCACCACTTCAGCTTTGTGTGCCATTCTGCCAGAAGTCGCCTTTTTGAGCGTGCACCTTATACTAGTTATCCTCGAACTGGCTACTTCATCAGCATTTGTATACTTTCTAACTATACCTCTCACACTCTTGCAAACAGCGTCCTTGAAGATGTTTCTCAACTCTGGAAACCACACTTCCAGATGACATTGAAATTCGTTCCTGAGAGAAGTGCGTTTCTTGGTCAGAGAATCCCATTCTGCAATTGCGCAGCGTAGTTGTGCATATTCATCCGTCAGCTCCTGCACTTCCTGATAACATCCCTGCCAGACCAGATCAGCTATCACACGCGGATCCTTAAGATCATTCTTCTTGGGAGAGTTATCTCTCACTTCTTTGGTGCGTTTCACATGGTAAGGATTTACCTGGACTAACCTCAGTTCATTTCGTTGCACCCATTCCCTGAAACAAGTGCTGTATGGACCAGTCGGCTCGAAAGCAATCCAGAGATCGTAACCCGCATAAATCAGGATATTCACGAATGATAGAAACTCTGTGTAACCATCGGCATTTTGTAAGGATCGGTGCATAATGGATTTCTCAGCATACCGGAAAGCACCATAATCGATCCATCCCTTGCTGATGTCTACACCAACAACTATACCATTCACCGGATTTGGGACAGCTTGACAATCTTTCTTGTTAATAAGCATACTTTTCATGGTAGGTTCTCCTTGGTTTTGTTGTGCATATTAATAATACCAAGAAGCACCTACTACATTATAGGAAGCTGAATGCAATGAAGGATCTGCTGTTTGAAAAGCAGATCCTTCATACTTCAGGATGACAACATGCCGGACTCAATGACAGTAACTTGAGAACACTATTTAAGTTCTATGATTCTCCAGCTTCGTCCGCCAATCGGAATTGATATGGTGCCTTTGTTGATCTCGATACCCTCACCGGTCGTTGCATCACTAGCCTTTACCATTGATGGCAGTTTCTTCAACACTGGTCCAATATTAATTGAGCAATCGACAGTCTTTTCTGTCTGGCTGCCAACAACCACAAGCGCTCTGTCCGGTTTAATATATATACTGGCCAGTATGTCTTTGTTGCTGACTTTATAGAGTGGTGATTTATCCCAATAGGGGATAAATCTGGTTTTAGCATCCTGGTAGTCCATAAGAGCTTTTGTAACAGATACAGGCTGCCAGCGAGTCTCTATGTCATGGACAAGGGAGATTGCAAGTCCTTCATCGGCAGTAAACTTACCTGGCAAGAACTCTCCTCTGTATCCATAGTTTGTTCCCATGTATGCAGAAACAAATGAACCAGTATCAAGCATGTATCCATTTTTATAACGGGCCAGGGCTTCTCCATCCAGGTATGAGTCGCATAGGGATGTAGTCGCTACATTGATACCCCCACCGGTATGTGCACACATATAGACATCCTTACCGCGCTGGACAAATATATTACGTAACCTCATCAGGAAGCGTCTGGTTTCCCGCATAGGCATAGTCATTCCGTATTTGCCATTACCCAATATTGTAGCGCAACCGACATGGGTCGGGTTTTCGCAGGGCCAGGCTACACTGGTGCCGTCCATATAGACACCGTCGATTCCAGTTTCATCTGCGATTCTTGCAATGCCATCTAATAGTAGATCACCGAATGGGCCATTAACACAGGCATAATACCCGTTCTGCTTGATCTCATCATATTCACGTCTGTAGTTCATATCTATCCTGCCCAGGCCAAAGTCGTATTCCATACCCTTCCACTCAGGAGCAGCATCAGACATGTCCTGGTTGAAGTAAATCAGGAATCTCATTCCTCTTGCATGACAGGCATCGGCGACTAGTTTAAGTTTTGGTATCTGTTCAAAGTCAGGATACCCCTGAATACGGGACCAGTTCTCGTGGAACATGACAACCTTGACTCCCTGTTTTGCCAGATTGTCTATATGCAGTCCAACCGGATCGCGCGTAATTGCATTGCCATATTTACCAGGCACTAAAGCGCAGTTGTTGATTATTGTAAATGGGATATTACGTGAACCTTGTGTAGGTCTATCTACATTCTCGCAATCAGCTAGAAGCAGAGTATTTGCATCTTCTGTAAGTTTAGCTGTGGGAATCGTGTTGACATCTCTCTGAGTCTTGGATATTCGAATGTTATCGACCTGGAAAGCATCGACATTGAAAATCATCTGCTTTGAAGCTAATCCGCCCTTAAGTAGAGCATTAGCGTCAAATTCTACTACCGAGTCGTTTACTTTCAGCCTGATTTTATCTCCCCAGGATAGTGACACATAGCTCCACTGGTCAGCCGGAAGCACACCTCCACCTGCAGCAAGAATAGTTATGTATTCCCTTTTTGAGTTCTGCCGGAGGAGGACCAGATTACGGCTGTCTGCGTTGTAGTAAAGAATCAGGATCTCTGGTTCTGTTGTAAACAGTGCAAACAACTGCCGGTTGTATACAGATCGGTCTTTAGTTGTATCGTAGACTTCGTTCGGGTCGAATGTTGGTTTTATCCAGCATTCCATAGTACCCTTTTCAAGCTCAATGCTTTTTTCGGAATTGAAAGCTACCATACTGCCTTCTTTGGATGTTGGCAGGTCCCATTCAGCCATTGGATGATAAGTATTTAATTTCTTAAGAGAGATCGGTTTCGTCGGTGTATACTGCAGTGCAAATGACATCTTGTATGGAGTTGTCATCGTCGTGCGAGTATCAATAAACTGGGTCTTCCAGCGTGAATTCACCACTTGGACCTGGTTCGGAATATCCTTGCTTTTGATCCACTCAACATTTTCAGCAAGTAGTGAAATTCCCCTGCGCTCATCTCCGATCCACATATTGTAGCTGCCGGAGAATGGACAGCGCAGTCCGGCTGGTGAGATAGTTCCGCCTTGCTGAGAGTTTCCCAGACAGTAGTATTTAGAAACGCTGGCAGTCATCGGCATATCCAGATAGACTGAATCAACCGATTGCTTGCCTTTTGGAATCAGAGAAGCTTCATTCCAGGTGAATCCATCATAATCGATAGTAGATATAATACGAAGATCAAAGCTCTTGCTTTTCCATATACTCTCTACTTTTGCCTGAGTCTGATCTATCGAAGTGACTTTACATGTCTTTGATTGCCAGATAATTGTTTTTCCACTTGATTTTACAATTATCTGTATTGGATCTGATAACATTTGCTTACCAGCGCTTAATGCCTTGGCAGGGAGTGCAGAATCCACATATTGCAGAGTTCTGCCTATGATGTTGACATTCTTTCCAGAGACCTTAACAGGTGTCCATGGAGGTAGTACTTTAAGAGGAAGACCAGCCTTTGTTCCTTCCCATTTATACTTTGGTGGGATAATACTGGAGCAAGTCTGTTGATCAAGCACTTTACCGTCTTTTGATGTAACTACAAGTGTTCCTGTATATGAATCCCCCGTATTGCCGGATATAGGAAGCTTGATTGTAGTACCTTTGATATTAGTCAGGTCAACAGTTTTTGATGTTTCACCGCTGGTTCCCTTAACAGTCAGGACAGCCGTCACAGCGTCTGAGCCTGGAAGCATTGTGATATCAGCCCATACTTGCCGTATTGATGAGAAATATCGGAGTTGTGTTTTAAGCTTCTTCGGCAAATCTCTCCCGACGATACCTGCAAGCAAAGGTGTTGATTCACCAGCTACTCTGAGATCGTATGTAGCCGATGAAGTGCCTTCATTAGCTACCGTGAAGTCGGCAGATATTTTTGTCTCTCCCGATGGAGAAACAGTGAAAGACTTTTTGAATGGATCAGTTCCCTTGGAGGTAACCGTCAACTCGATTTTGGTTTCAGTTTGAGTATTATTAACAGCAGTAAATGCCAGTTTGTTAGTTCCTACTCTTGGCTTTGATGTCAGGTCCTGTTGAATCACCGGGTGATCCTGAGTAAAGCGTATGGCGCCAATAGGAAGTGGAGTGTATCCGCCATATCCTCTATTGACCATCCCACTGCGTCCTGCAGGTCTGTTTCGGAATATGTTGAATCCCCAGAGGGTGTTAATAGGGCAGCTGGACACTCCGACAGATGCAAAGGGAATCGCTATTTCAGCAATCCAGAATCCTTTCTGTACGGATACCTTTGCTTTCCAGGATGCATTCCAGGCAGGGACATCGTTTTTCGCTTCAGCCATCGAACCTTTGCAGTTAACTGCATACTCGTAATAAGCCTTGATATCCGTATACCAGTTATCAAATGAACCTTCATACCCACCATAAGTGATCTCGGCTTCTTTAGTCTTTGTAAGGTCTTCAGGGGCTAGATAGACTCTAACACAGTCATCATCCTGCACTTTATCGTCGTGCTTACGCACAAATCCCACAGGCCCATTTTTACTCGGTTCCAGCATTCTAATGGCAACATATAAATTGGCATTATCAGCGGTTATGTATGCAATGGAATTGGGGGCGGCAGTGGTTACACCATCGCTATCCAGAAAATTGCTGATAGCAGCTGCACCAGTCCACTCATTGGCACTGATTTTACCATCGATGATTGGGGCTTTAGTGCATTTTGATACCGTCACACATGCCCGGTCTGCTGCAAAAGAACATGATGTCAGTAATGTAATGAGAACAATTGATAGTGTAATAACTTTCAACGGAGTACTCCTCTGTTTGTGTCTCAATGCGATTGTATGCAAGCCAATTATAGGCTGGTGTGGTTATATTTGCCAATGACTAAGATTGCTATGTGTTAACTATAATTGCCATTGCAAATAAGGCAGTTAGCCCGCTATATTCACCAAGCTTTGCTTTTGTCCGGCAGTAGGGATAAAAGTTGAGTTGATCATGAATAATGCGGGTTAGTATCCTCGGTCATTTAGATACACATTCATCATCCTCTCACCGGCTAGAAAGGTTTTGAGGTTTGTGATGAATATCTCTGCTGCGCGTTCGCTGTAACGTGGACTGGCACCTGCAGTATGGGGAGTAATTATCGTGTGAGGTATGTCGTAAATCGGGTTATCCGATGGCAGAGGTTCGGTAGGAAATACATCCAATGCCGCACCTGCGATCTTACCACTCTGCAAAGCTTTATTCAGTGCCACATGATCGATCATTGCACCTCTGGCTATGTTTATTATGAATGAGCCTGTTTTCATAATCCCAAGCTCTTCTTCGCCGATTAACGCACGTGTGGAATCGGTCAATGGAACCGCCAACACCAGGAAATCTGAGATCTTCAAAAGGTCATGGAGTTGTTCTGTTTTATATACCCGGTCAACACTGGGCAGACTATCCACATAAGTCCGCTTGGTTCCTACAACTGTCATCCCAAACGCTTTGCATAACCTGGCAATATTCAAACCGATCTTACCAAGTCCGATTATCCCAACAGTCTTTTCGAAGAGTTCCCCGCTCGTAGCAGCCATCTCGGAGCGATTGAAGTTCTTGTATGACTGCAGCTTTGATGCGGCATCCAGACGTCTTGAGAGTGCCAGCATTAGAGCTAGAGTATGCTCAGCAACCGGCACCGTGTGTATCCCGCTCATTGTAGTCAGTGTTATTCCACTCTCGAGTAACTCCGGGAACACTGTGTGGTCGATCCCAGCGCTCCCGAATTGGATCCATTTGAGGCGTTTTGCAGACTCCAATAATTCAGGCGTTATTCGATAACAGAACACTGCATCTGCATCTACGATCTCTCTCTTTATTGAATCAAGATCTTCGCAGACTACAAATTCGTGTTCTGTCAGCGTCTGTCTCATTATTTGAATAGTCTTATCAACTATTTCACGAGTCTCCAGGTGATGGGCAAGCCACGCTACTACCTTCAAACTATTTCAATCCCTCTTCCGGGTTTCAATAACTGGACTCGAGTTTTCGGAGATAATTCAGCAACAGCCTTCTGGAAATTAGCGGGACTTCCCCCGTGTTCTGCAGAAAGACCAAAATGGGATGGAATAGCGACTTCGGCATTGCACTGTTTTACTATTTCCGCTGCATCTGTTTCAGTCAGGTTGCCAAACTCACCATTGATGCAGGGGATTACGATTGTCGGACTGGTTTCAATAGCCGGTGCCATTGCTTCATCATTTATGCATGTGTCTCCAGTGAAGAAAATCCGATGCTTGCCATATGTCATTAGAAATCCGAGTGCTGTGTCGCACTGATCGCCATGGTCAGCCTTAATAATCTTTACATCAACTGCACCGGCTTTGTAATGGTCACCGAAATTCGCGGCAGTAAATGCATGATTATGGTCGTTCAAATATTCGCTGCAGGATAATGAAGCTAAAATCTTGCTGTCAGGATTAGCTGCCATTAATTCTTCAAAGCAACCAACATCCAAATGATCCCCATGGTCGTGGGTTATCAACAGATGGTCGAAATGCAAATTGGCAGCATCTATGGGCGCCAGGCTTAATCTAATAAACCCCACGATATCCTCAACATAATCGCTGAGATATGGGTCTATACAGAGAATATCCCCGCTTGCGAACTTAAAAACAAATCCTGATGCTGCTAACCAGTATACGATGACTCCATCATTAGCTGGCATGTCGGTGCGGACATTTGCTATTTGATAACTCATATTCTTATACCTCGACTTAGTTTTTATAATGAGATATACTACAGTTATTCAGTTATTCTTCTCTTCGGAGGCTGAAATAGTATTATGGCTTGAGACTGAAGTCAGTGACGTCAACACAATGTGTGTCTTAATAAGCGCTGCAGCTTCCTGGCAATTGCCTGCTTCAAGAGCGTCTACTATTGCCCTGTGTGATTCTGCACTCTGAAACTTCAGAGGAGTGTTGATGTTTTCCAGCGCTGCATATAAAAGCATTTTCATCTGGCTTTTGAGACAGTTCCAGAATTGAATAGCCCGCCGGTTTCCTGATGCATTTACTATACTCTCATGGAAATCAAAATCAGCTTCCATAATAGCTTTAGTATCGGGTTCAGCTACTTTGTTTAAAGAAACCATAATATCCACGCGTTTTTTTATCTCATCCAAAGGTAAAGTTCTGTTAGCTATACAGGTCTCGACAGCCAGACACTCAATAGCAATTCTTAGTGTTCGTATCTCCTCCGCATCGTGATCTGCCAGAGTAACCACCTCTGTGTAGCGGTTGCGGACCCGGCGTATCAATCCCTCTGCCTCAAGTCTCATAAATGCTTCACGGACGCAGGCACGACTGACGCACAGACTGGATGCCAGCGTTTCTTCAGGGAGTCTTGAACCCGCCGGGATCTTACCCTGTATAATCATGTCTCGTATATGGTCAGATGCCCTGTCGCCAAGCGATTTGAACTCGACTTCGGACAATCCCAGATTATTTGCAGGTTGAGCTGAGTTCTTTGCTGTCCCGAATAATCCCAGTTTCTTTGTTATTGTTACTTTTTTTTGCATCAGTAATTTGTTCCAGTATGTGTTGCACGAAAATTACTCAAGACTTGCATAAGCTCTATTTCAGGTCCTTGAAAAGCATACAATCGGCTAAAACCTTGAATTTCAGGAGTGTCACTGATTGATGTCAACGCTTGACTATGGTATTCCAGTTCACCAAAATTGTAAGTATCTCCACCATAATAGAGCTGGACAGGACAAGCCTCTCCAGGACGTCCATCCGGAGGTATATCAATATAATTAGCGTCGGGGTCGATATCAAATGTTCGTATCAATAGAGTGTCGTAGCGCAAATATGCCAGGAATCCGGAGGAATCTGTTGCAGTCAATCCAATCTTGTATTGATTACTGCCGTCAAACCTAACTGGTAACAAACCATTGTATGGATCACCGACACAGCCGCCTTTTTCCCCGATATATTCAACTATGCCAGGAGCAGTGTTATTAATGCCCATCATAACAATCCCACCTTTTGGTACCTGGCTCAGGTTCCAAAAGCTAATCGGGGTAGGGACACCGGCTGTCAGTTCCAGGGATATTTTTTCTTCATATCCTGCTGATTCAATTGCGGGACTGCTGCAGAGCTCTGCAAGTTCGGACTCACCCAGTGACCTAAAAAATCGAGAAACCTTGAATGGAGTCTCAGAAACAGACTCAAAACCCTTTATGACTCCTGTATTGTCTAGTTGTACTGTGTCGTTTTCCGCCGTATATGTATAATCTCCCGGATCCATACACCGGGGAACTGAATAGCTGCCCCATGGGTCGTCATAGTCTGAAATGAAAAAGTCTCGTTCAGGGGAGAGCCACAGACGATCACCACCGGGATTCGCCCATATGGTAAAATCCTGCAAGGAACCATTCATTACAGCTTCAGGGAAGTCAGGATTACACCACAGCAGACTACTCTCATCGGGAGAAGTCCAAATGCCCATAACTCTCCCAAACTCCGGCAGGAAAGCGATCTGTCCGTCTTTACCAGTATTCAATTCTAATACAGTAAGTCCGCAATCCCTCAGTGTTTCAGTAACTGTTTTAAATGTGGTTTTCATTAGCTGGAGTTCACCTCTGATCCGTTTTGACCATATATAAATGTCATACCGATGTGGTAGATGACGCTTGAATGTGCATCATAATATGCATCAACCTTGTGGAGTATATCAGCATTTTCGGTCAGTAGTCAATTGTCGACAATGTAATCAGAAAGATTCTCTGAAGGATGGACCGCCATACATGGCAAAGTAGTAAAGGTAAAGTTTTTACTATTTCAACAAACGCGTATGATACGCGCTAATATCAAGGAGATATATAATGCCTTTGATCGACATGCCTTTGGCTGAACTTGAAAAATTCCAGGGCCGCAATCCACGACCTGCAGACTTCGATGAGTATTGGGACAGTTCGCTGGCAGAAATGCACAGTCTTGATGCTAATGTAGAGTTGGTTCCTCGTGATATCAAGTCCGTAACAGCTGAATGTTTTGACCTGTATTTTACCGGAGTTGGTGGCGCCAGAATACATGCAAAGTACATGCGTCCTAAAAACACTACCGAAAAGCATCCTGCAGTCGTAATTCTTCATGGTTATTCCGGTCACAGTGGAGACTGGTTCGGACATTTGGGTTGGATCAGCCAGGGGTATTCTGTTGCTGCAATCGATGTGCGTGGCCAGGGTGGTTATTCCGAAGACATCGGTGGTACCATAGGAAATACTCTACACGGACATATTATCCGTGGTTTGGCTGACGATCCAAAGAAGCTTCTGTTCAGATCTATCTATCTGGATTGTGCGCAGCTTGCTGGAATTATTATTGGTATGCCGGAAGTTGATCCGAAAAGAGTGGGGGTTACCGGTGGCTCACAGGGCGGTGGACTCACTCTTGCCTGTGCAGCACTTGAACCTCGTTTGAAACTTGCTGCACCGGTCTTTCCTTTTCTTTGTGACTACTTAAGAGTCTGGGAAATGGATCTTGCAGTCGGTGCTTATGCAGAACTTCGCGAGTATCTTCGATTTTTTGACCCAAGGCATGAGCATATTGATGAGACCTTTATGAAACTGGGTTATATAGACAACCAGCATCTAGCTTCTCGCATTAAATCAGAAGTATTGATGCTCACTGGTCTTATGGACACCATATGTCCACCGTCTACCCAGTTTGCCGCCTACAATAAGATCACCTCCAAAAAGAATGTCATACTTTACCCGGATTTTGGTCATGAAGGATTGCCAGATTCTTCAGATATCATACTTGGGTTTATGGCAGGACTCTGATCGTAAATTCGCGATAAGGCAACTCGTATTTAATATAAGCGTTGCCTTATTTGCTTATCAGCCACAATTCTTATCATCATATAAGATATCCACAGTGGTGAAGATATTGTGCTAATTTACCGACAATCCATTTGTATTTCTCACTTCGTATTTCGCAGTTATTTTGCGCAATTTCCAGATTATTATCCTGATATTGGCAATTTACCAGTTAAGAGATTTAGCGAATAATATAGATGTGAGTTGATCGGATCATATGACATCATTTTTACAATCCAATATTGATTATATATTATTCATATATGGCACAACTCTGGTTCTGTTATCGACAGTATGCGTAGGCCTTAATCGGGCAGACCGTGACTTTCGGTTTTGGAATATTCTGGGGTTGTTTGGTCTGTTATATGGTATCAGCAAATGGGGGGAGATGCTGATACAGAGCCTTGGCAATGATTCCGGTCTTCAATGGATATCTATTGTAATCGCAGCAGTTTCATATATACCGCTTCTTGAGTTCGGTAGACAAGGTCTGAGTTTACAAGGTCTTCACATTCCTGGGCGATGGATATATATACCATTATTGTTTATAACGAGTGTTGGGACATTTTCTGGTTCCAAAGGTTTTGAGATTGCTGCATGGTATACCCTTGGATTTCCGGGGGGATTATTGGCTGGATTAGTCCTGATCCGCGAAGCACGCAATAAAATCTGCCCCCAAGTGAATTTGTTTATAAAAGCAGGGATTTCAATTATACTCTCCTGCCTGCTTAATCTATTGATGTTTCTGAATAACGCTATATTCGCATCTTCAGTTGCTGTAATTCAATCTCTCCAGACTGTAGCTACAATGGTTGCCGTATTCTATATTTGGAAAATTTATCGGCAGTCGCAGATATCTGCAAAGGAGACTGGTCTGTTCAGATTCGCATTTATACCTGGAACTATGACAATATTATTGCTCCTGGGATGGTGGGCAGTTACCTGGCGTGGAGAAGTTGTTGATGTTCAACTGCGGAAATATCTTCTGAATCAAGCTACATCGATTGCAAGAACAATTAGTCCTGAGCGGGCTTTCCAACTATCATTTACAGTTACTGATCAGAATAATCCTGTGTACTTGCGATTGTGTGCCCAGATGGCGGCTTACGCTGGTCTTATGGGTCAGAAAGGCATCTATAGTATAAAGCAACGTGGCGAACATTTTTACTTTGGTCCGGAGAGTTACAAAAAAGGAGACCCATTAGCTTCAACACCTGGAACCAGGTATATTGAACCTCCAAAAGGACTTAATGAACTTGTTGATTCTGGAAAAGTTTCTACCTTAGGTCCTTATACCGACGAATATGGAACTGTTGTCTCTGCATATGCCCCAGTTCTTGATCAATACGACAATCACGTTATATTGATGATCGGTGTGGATTTTGTAGCTGATAGATGGAAGCAAACCATTGCTTACTCAAGGCTACTCCCCATATTCCTGACATTTGCGTTGCTGACAATAATCATGATCTTTAGCAGCTTTCTTGCCTGGCGTAGCAGATTACCAGTGGAATATCACACAAAGTACAGATATATTGAAGCAGCATTAGTTGCAGCAGTTGGAATAATGATATCATTTGCCTCTGCATATATATCCGATAATTCTGAAACTTACTCCAGGCATATGGCATTTTCTCAATTAGCTGAAGCAGAGACGAAGCAGATACTGGATGCATTGGGCGACATACGCGATAAACAATTGGCTGGTCTTGCGCGGTACGTGGAAAGCAATGAAAAGATAACGGAGCAATCTTTCGCTCACTATTCGAGACCTCTGTTGTCCGATAACCTCATTTCTGAAATCGGATGGGCTTCACGAACGGTTTCGGTGAATGGACGCAAAGAATCCTTTCCTGCACTATATGTAGAACCACACAACAAGACTAACACTGTAATCGGCCATGATCTGGCGTCTGAACCTGGAATAAAAACGGCTGTATATACTGCTCTAAATACTGGTTTACCCACAATCACTGACCCAATCAGTAATGCAAAGAATAACAGTCAAACACTCAGTATATTCATGCCGATCTATAATAATCTACTGGGTGATTCTGAAGTAAAGTCATCAGCAACTAGTCATTCTACGGCTAAGGGTGTAGTGTATGTGACTATCAAAGCTGCAACATTAATTGGTAAATCCTCACAATACATAGCTGGTACCCATCCGGATATGTGTGTGGATATGTATCAGCTAAATTCAATCAATCTACCATTAACAATTCATTCAGATAGTAGTGGTATTGGTCCTTCAGTATTTAGACATGATTCTTTTAGCAAAGATAACGGCAATGATAATAGTACAATACTTCCTCTCTTTGTATTTGGTAAAGCATATGCGCTGGTTGTACATGCAGCCCCGGAATATCTTGCAGCCAATCCAAAACGCGATGGTTGGAGGACTGGGTTTACAGGCTTGTTACTTACCGCAATTCTAACGACACTTACAGTTCTTCTTGTGAATCGACGAGTTGATCTGGAAATGCAGGTACTAGCCCGAACTACCATGCTCACAGAAAGCGAGGAAGAACATCGCCGTCTGATTGACAATGCTGTTTCAGGTTTTGCATTATTCGAAATTGTATTGGATGAATATGGCACACCAATAGATTATGTTTTTATCAATGTGAATAAGGCATTTGAAGTCCAGACTGGACTACAGGCAGCGAATATCATTGGATTGAAAGTAACACAAGTCATACCCGATATTGCAGATACTGATGTTTGCTGGGCATTTTGGGAAGTCGCGCTTAATGGTAAGTCAATAAGTCTAGAGCAATATCTTGAGTCTTTCAGCCGTCACTTCTATATAAACGCATACAAAGCAGGCAAGGATCGTATAGCAGCATTCATTTTGGATATCTCTGCACGTAAGGATGCAGAAGAAGAAATAAGGAAGAGTCGAGAACAGTACATGCTGGCAGTCAATGGTAGCAAGGACGGCATTTGGGACTGGAACCTGCTTGATAATTCCATGTTTCTGTCTACCAAGTGGAAACAAATGATAGGATACGAAGACTGGGAATTACCAAATGTGTACTCGACTTGTGAAGACCGTATACATCCTGAAGACAAAAAAATGGTAACGGATGCCTTGAATCGATATCTGAGAAGCCAAACAATTGACTACAATATGGAGTTTCGTTTTCTACACAGGGATGGTTCATACATTTGGGTTTTATCTCGCGGCGAGGCCCTCAGGGATGAATCAGGGACACCTTATCGTATGGTAGGGTCTCATACGGATATTACTGCACGTAAACAAGCAGAGGTAGAACTAAATCTTATAAATCTGCAACTACAAAATGCCATCGAAGAGGCTAGTCAAATGGCTATGCGTGCAGAATTAAGTAAACATGAGCTGGATAATGAGCGTGCAAGTCTTCAGGCGATATTTGATGCTGCTCAGGTTGGAATGCTTTTAGTTGATGATAGTTTGACTATCATCAAAGTTAACGATTCTGTGGGCCAGTTGGTGGGCGAATCTAGTCCAGATTCGCTTGGTCAGCGTCCAGGAAATGTATTGTGCTGTATTCACGCTCTACATTCATCCGAAGGATGCGGAAAAACGAAAGCATGCCATGACTGTCTTCTCTATATCACCCTGAAGAGTGTGCAAGAAACCGGGAAAATTGTCAGAGGTGAAGAGTTTGCCTTGAGGTTAATTATTGACGGACAAGAGAAGCTCTTCTATTTCTCCATTAATGTTTCACCGATTGAGATTGATGAAAAGCGACTGGTCTTGTTGGCGATAATGGACATTACCGATCGCAAACAAACTGAGGTTGTCCTGAAACGACAGGCCCACCATGACCCACTGACCGGTCTTCCAAATAGACTGCAATTCAATAAATCGCTCTCAAGCATAGTACATAGCAGGCGTAAGACAGAGAACACAATAGGGGTGATGTTCATTGACCTGGATAGATTTAAGGTTGTCAATGACTCACTAGGTCACGATATAGGTGATCTTCTTCTGGTGGAGGTATCTAAACGCCTAGCTCTTTGTGTGCGTGAGCACGATACTATATGCCGAATGGGTGGAGACGAGTTTACTGTAATCCTGCGACCACTTCCGGGAGTGGATACCATACATATTGTAGCTAATCGCATCCTAAATGAAATTGATCGGCCATTTACTATAAAGGGTCATGTTATCAATATTGGTGCCAGTATCGGCGCCAGTATATATCCTCAGGATGGCAATGATGTAGCGAGTATTGTTAAAAAAGCAGATACTGCCATGTATAAGGCTAAAGAACTTGGTAGAAACAACTGTCAGATTTATACTCCGGATATGGATACAGATACGAAGAAGCGTGTGAAACTGGAAAGCGAATTGCGGATGGCACTTGCTAACGAACAATTTGCAGTCCATTATCAACCTAGAATAGAACCATTATCAGGTAGATTTCAAAGCGTTGAAGCTTTGATCCGGTGGTATCATCCTACTCGTGGATTATTGTTCCCATCTGAATTTCTATCTGTGGCAGAAGAAAGTGGGATCATAGTACAGATCGATGATTTTGTGTTTCGAACTGTATGTGCCAGATTAAGATTGTGGATCGACGCAGGATATTCCCCAGGTAGTGTATCAGTTCATTTCAGTGAAGCCCAGATGAGGCGTCCGAATTGTACGGAATACATTACTAAATATCTTGAGATGTATGATCTTCCCGCTTCGTCGATTGCTATTGAAATACCAGGCGCATCTTTATTATGCACTCCTGATGTTGTGTTACACTCATTACAGGAACTCAGAGAACAAGGGATGAATGTGATTCTTGATGACTTTGGCACGGGACCTATTTCCTTGTTAACACTAAATAAAAGCACTGTGGACAGTGTGAAACTAGATGGAACACTGCTTAAAGGTGTTACGGGCGAGAACTGGGATAATGTTGCAGTAGCAGCATCGATAACTTCATCGGCACACAACCTGGGACTTCAAGTCATTGCAGTTGGAGTGGAAACATTTGACCAAATGCTCCTCGTAGGTTCATTGATGTGTGATACAATTCAAGGACACCAAGTTAGCCCACCATTATCTATTGAAGAGTTTGAGCAGTATCTGAGAACCAATGCATTTGAGAATAGACAGCTGACTGTTTGACGGAATCGTTCGCTTTTTACAGATTCTATTGTAAAAGGTAGATCTTAATTCCGGCTGCACGGTTTCTATATTCTATTACCCAATTGCGATCTTTTTGCCTGTCGTCTCCGGATATCTTCGTTTGTTCCAGAAAATTGGCTGCATCGAGACAGGCTTTCATATCTTCTTGAAGGAGCTGCTTGGATTCTCTGCGATAGAGATCAGCGTCGCCATTGACGCGTTCATATATGGCTTGTAGACCGAAGCACAGCCCGATTTCATACTGTATGGCTCTCATAGCTTTTTGATAAATCAACTGTCTTCTCAGATGCTCGTGGCGGGTAGGGGATTGTTCACTCCCATTCCACCAATGTTGATATCCCAATGCGGATTTATCAGCAGCATTAACTGCTTGTTGCATGTAATCTACAGCCATGTCCAGGTGAGGTTTTGCATCTTTCCAAGCCTGGCAAACTCCTACTAATCCATCAACTAGGTTGGGATTATACAAATATCCACCGGGTGACAATTTCGGACACTGCCCCAGACTAATCCGGTTTTTTGCCCATTCCTCTGGGATAGGTGTAAAGGCTCTTGAGTTCCAGCCAGGCCATTGGTTGACATGAAAGCTTGCATGATTTGATATTATTGCCTGAGCACTCTCCAGTGATTTCCAGGATTTAAATACCAGATCACCAATACTCTTGCCATACTGACGCCGTGCGATATTCAGGCACACTTGTTCCGGGTCTGAGAGTGGGTTTTGGAAGAATGCCCTCAGTGCTATTGAGTTGCAAGAAATATCATTATTCCAGGCACCCCAATGATCAAAGACACCATCAGCATCGATAAGAGACCATCTGCGAACTTTTGCCGCAATACCCAAAGGGTAGTCCTGTATGTCATTCAATTCCATTACACTGTCATCACCGAAATGGAAATCATCGTAACCTATAAAGAGTTGTCCTGTTTCTCGACAGATACGGCGAGTTTTGGTCATGAAATCGTGTATTTGCCTCTCAGCTTGCCATCCATCGTTTTCTGCAGACATATATACACCGCTGCCAGAAGGAAGCGCTTTTTGATGCTCCAGGAATTCTTTAGGTAAAGACTCCCATCCCCAGTTTGTTGTGAGTACCCGTAAGTCCGGCTGTGATTTCCGTCCCTCTTCTATCAGGAATCTGATCAATCGATCTCGCTGATCAATTTTGCTCATACCTTTACAACGCATACATAAGTCCGGGTCGCACAACTCGCCTCCGGAGTCATTGCCGAACAGAAAAACAGTGTGAATCTCAGGGAATTCTTTGAAAAAAGCTGATAGCAGTTCGCTGTAGTATTTCTGAACATCCAAATGAGAAAAACACAGTACCTTACCTTGGTATGTACCGGTATCACTCAGCACGTCTGCCGGATAACCATCAAGCCAAGCCCTGCGTGCATCCTCAGGTATCCATGGGCCTCCCTGGCACGGTAATTCGACAATCCACAACATAGGCTCAATACCATAATCAAGACAGTCATTTATTAGTTGTCTAAGATTGTCATGATTAGATTGAACAGTGCTCTGATTTGAAGCTTTTGGGAAAACATTGCTACTGACAAATCCCTGAAAGTGACGTATATCTCCGTTCCAGTCATGATCCACCAGGCAATGAGATGCACCCAAATGGCTTATATATCTGATATCGCTGCGACTACCCGGCCATTTATCAAATCGTTGGTGGAATATTCTTTTTGGAATAGTGAAGATACCTTTTCGGTGAAATCCTTCACGCAAAGGTTCTTTAGATGCAGTCAACTCTTGCAATTCATATACAGCCTGCAGAAGTCCTCGGGGATTATTTCCAAGCAGATAAAGAGTGTGATTGTAAACAACCAGTTCATATGCATCTTTTTCAGAAGGTACATTATGCAGGTCAACAATCCCTTTTTCGATCAACACCCGGGCAGCCTGGGATTCTCCAATTATTGCCAGCAGCAAAGAACCCTCAATTGCAAAATCCTTATTGCTGGTATTCAATGCCTGAGTCTTAACAGCATTAAGTGCCAGGCGAATTTCCGCCAGAGCTGTTTTGTGAACTCTGGACTGACCTGGACTTGAAATAGGAGTGTTAATAGACAGCTTGAATGTGTATTCGGATGAATGATCTGCATTTGTGGTGCTAATAACCAATATCACCAATACAACAACTAATAGTATGCTGGACAACTGCATTGAGTATACTCCAATCGATAGATAGCAATTGAAGAAAAAATGCTCCGGAGTTATATACTCCGAAGCATCAACTATAGAGCAAGTGCAATTACTGTTTTATTACATTGCCCTGCAATGATATATTACTGATAGCACAAGTGTAACTGCCAATTTTATTGCGCAGATTGATTCTTAAGAAGAAGCGTGACTTGCCTGATATTGCACTGGTTATATCGACTGGCGCATCGAATGGTAGTATTGGTCTGCCTTCAACACCTGCGTTATCTGCAAGCTCTGTCCATGGACCATCTGCTGATTCTCCCACCATAACCTTAATAGCAATATTCGGGTAACTCTCCATTCGGTTGATCCTGAAACTGGAGAAATTACCGCCATTAGCCTGCATGTCATAAATAAGATCAGCTTCTCCGTTGCTGTCCATATCCAATCCCCATGTCCCGTCAATGAAACCGACTCTCTTGACCGCGTCTATAAATGTCCTGCCACCAAGATAGAAGCCATCACTATAGGAGAAATCACCAGGATCAAATGATGTTCCCTGTTTGAGTGAGGATAGCATCGCTTTAACTATCGGTTCAGCCGCAAATTCCGGATTTGTTAGCCGGAACTTATATTTTGGGTCTTCAAGTATCTTCAACGACTCCTCAAACATCCCTGCAACTTTCAAGCGAATGGAAGGATCTTTTGTCCTGCCATATTCACGAATCAGGTGCTGAGCACCGAAGTACAACTCCCCGAGCTTGAAACCATTGCTTACAAAATCCATGCGAGTTTTGTAAACCTGGTCAGAACCAGCAATTTTAGCGTTGGCGTCGTCAATCAGAGAGTGGAGTTCCTTCAATAGATCAGGATTAAATACAGGTATCAACAGTTCCATAACCTGATATTGTGCAGGACCATTCTTCGCCGCCACTTCCATTTTACGGTAGTATTCACGCATGGGTTTTGCAGCAGGTCCGTAGAATTTATCGCAAAAATCATCTATATATGCATCTACATTGGTATTGACATCCCATAACTGTCTTGGGAAGACGATGAAATTCAGGTGTTGACCGCCCCAGTTCTGGTGAGTTTCGCTATAGACACCGATGGCGCCTTTTTTGTAGAAATAGGGGATGTCGCTGGATATTGCATGTACTGCTGGCCAGAATGAATATGAACCATATGCTCCCCAGTATGTGTAAAGGAACAATGGATTGCCTAGTTTACTCCAGTCATTAATGGCTGCGCCGAGTTTGCTGTTGTCGTTGACACCATGAAAATGATCATCTCCCCAGTGTGTCAACCAGAAAACTGTGTCCTTTACTGGTTTTATGATCTTGGGCGTGCCAACTGAGTGATAATGACAGTAGTATGTGACGTAATGGTCAGGATAGACCTTCTGGATCTCATCGCACATGTAATTAGCAAAGTCAGCGATACGATCGATTGAATTGCCCATTTGCTTTTCCCCGTTTGAAAGAGTAGGAATGAGCTTTTTGCACTCGTCGCATTCGCAGAAGCTGTTGTTGTCATTCGGACTTATGCAGATTAATCTGGGAACATTGTTTCCATATGCTTTCAATTGAGCCAGAAGATTTTTCACGGCTTCTTTGCGCATTTCCGGATTCGTTGTGCAAAGCTGAGCAGGGTCTCGCTTACCATTGCGCAATGCGAACCATTCCGGATGAGTGGTAAAATAACTCCCGGCGCTGATCATGTAGTCATAGCTGTGACCTGCACCCCACCACTGGTAACCTCCCAGGTGGTTGCCTCGCCCCCATTCATTAAGAGCCCAGGTGGGATCAGTATCTTCTGCTGTTCCGGTGGTTGGCAATCCAGCTCTGATTTTAAAACTCGGAGATCGAACAGTCTGTTGAGATTTGATGACAAGTGTTTTGAGCTTTGGAATAACCGTCCCCCAGTCACCAGGAAAATACCAACGGCATCCAAAACTTTCGAGCACAAAATAAGTTGCATGCAGTGTGCCGACTTCGTCAATGCCAACGATTCTGACTGTCTTGTTATCTGCGTTAACGTAGGAAGATTCATCCGGCTTGTTATTGGCCTGCATCCACTGTCCAAGTCCAATAGTGCCCGGTTGCTTTCCTACAAGAATCAGATTCCCTTTTACTTTTGAACGCTGAGCCGTGATAGGCAGAGTTGCTCCGGTAATTTTATGGATATAGTATTGGAGCTTCTCAGCACTAAGTTTTTCCTCTGCACTTGGTTTAAGCGGAGTTACAATTGTCGCTATGGGTTTGCCGGATTTTACTATAGTCACATCGGAATAGCCCGGGATTGAAACAACAAGAATTGCGCAAAGCACAACTGACAATGTGCAGATTCTAATAAGCAAAGGGGACCTCCTGAGGAATTACGGGGCGGATGTTTGAGTCCGCCCAATTGCATACCAGACTTTTATTAGTGATGAGAGAAACATCTCTCGCCGGTAAATACCATACTCATTGCATGCTCGTTGCATGCTTGTATTGCTTCCCAGTCTTTTACAGAACCACCTGGTTGGACTATCGCTCGGATCCCAGCTTCAGCAGCAGCATCGACACTGTCGCGGAATGGGAAAAATGCGTCCGAACTCATTACTGACCCTTCAAGGGACTCATCGCCCTGGAACTTCTCCCTCGCCTTATCGATTGCCTGCCTGACTGCGGCCACTCTATCCTGTTGACCAGTTCCCACTGCAATAGTCACGCCATTTTTAGCAATAACTATGCCGTTAGAACGTACAGAAAGATTAACATACCAGCTGAATAACAAGTCATTCATCATTTCTGGAGTAGGTCTGACATCACATGTGAATTCACCCTTACTGGGATGCTGCGTATATGCTAGCTGCAGGTCGTCAGCCGTTTTAATTCCTGTAAGCAGTGCATCTGCAACAACCAGCGAACCATCTGACATGACTTTGATAGTTGGTGCTGCATCTTCTCCAACCCACTTTGGTAGTTGTGGTATATTTGGCAATCGAATGGCACGAATCTCTTTGTTCATCTTGTAAGTGGAGTGATCACTAAGAACATCAAGGGCCCCTTCTTCATAATCAGGTGCAGCGACGACTTCAACTACGCTCTTCATGATCTCTTTAGCTGTCTCTACAGTAAGAGGAGTGTTTAGCACAACCGTTCCGCCAAAAGCCGCTACAGGATCAGCATCTCTGGCTCTTATATATACAGTTCTCTGGTCCTGTTGCCCATATTGAACAGCAGCACCACTTGGATTAAGGTGTTTCATAACCGCACAAGCAGGCTGTTCAAAATACTTAACAATGTTTGCGCCGTGGTTTAGGTCGCTGTAATTGGTTTCAGACAAACCTGACTTACCAGTCTTTAGAATTTCCAGGTTGCCAAAAGTCAGACCAACTGCACCTTTAGGACGATACAGACTTGCTCCCTGGTGAGGATTGGTACCATATCGCAGGTCCTCAACCTTTTCATATGTTACGCCGAGAACCACTAGCTCATCCGGAAAACCGCTCTGTGTGCGTGAGAAATATTTGCTTCTAAAGTCATTAGACAATGTCATGCCTCCACATCGATATCTTCTATCATATTCACCGCGATTGATCTTTTTTCCTGCTATCCATCGGACACTGATTCTATGGATCTACGTTCAGTTTATATGCCAGGTGTATAAAAAAAAGTAAAAATATCTTTGTTAGTTTAATTGTTGACTATGGAATTGCGTGCAAACTACCGATAATTAGCGTACATATCCTATAATGGGAGGTGATCGTGTTGACTGCTGATGGATCATTTCTGGCGGGAAGCATAGCTAGGTCCGCAGAAATCGACCGCACGATCATACAGACCCCGCGCGCAGTGGATAACGCTCAAGCGCAGTTAGCTTCGGAAAGTAAGATGCTGGCTAACTTGAAACGGACACAGAACGCGGAGCAACTGCGTAGAGATAAAGTGCGGCATGAACGGGACGAACGCCGACGTCACATGGAAAGAGAACGTCTAAACTACGGAAAGAACGACGAAGAGGATGAAGAAGGATCTTCGTTGGATTTGGTTGCTTAGCCTATGGGAAATTATCTTGATATTGTAACTTGTATAATAGCTTTGATTGTAATGGGTTTCTGCAGCTGGTGGGTTATTCGCTGGTTTTTCAAGATCGGTAATAACCACGCTAAAAAAAGCGACTTGCTCAGCCCAAGTGATCTTGCAGTTCTTGAAGATACTACCAAACGGTTGATGGAAGACCTGAAAGCAGTTACAGACGACTGCGTCTCTCGTATAGACCAGGCTTGTCAGGAAGCCGAGAACCGTATCGCGGCTGCGCAGAGTAGGGGAAGCCACTCTGACAGCCTAACAATCGGTTTGTCTGATATGCAGGTTGCTACTCCAAGTATTATTTCAGAAACTCCTGCAAGCATTGGAAAACCGATAAAAGAAGAAGTTGCTGCAGCTTCTGCAAAAGGTGCTCAGACAGTTACATCGTTTGCACGATCTACAGGACTCACTACCGGAGAAGTTGAACTTATGCGTGGATTGCGCGAATACGGCAAATCAAAGAAGAGTTAAGTAACATGTCATTCCCGCTAAAGCGGGAATGACATGGATTGATTTTAACAACCGAGAATACTAACGACCTGTTCCGTTTTCATTGACAGAACATCCACAGAGCCCAGTATGGCACTTGCCTGAGAATGGTTTACTTCTCGACCTATTCTTGTAAAGAAATCCACCCTTGCTGCTCGATCATTTCCAAACGCACTATCTGCCCAGGGACTTGCTGCTCCGGCATTGGCGAATCTTGACATAAGAGTATGACCCCAGAAAAAGTGTGCTCCAGAGATAAAGTCCGCAACGTACGGCAGTAATTCCGGTGCGTTGAAGTTGTCCACAAATGGCAACCCGGCTTTGTTCATTTCCGTTCCAACGCAAATCGGGAAGCATCTATCCTTTGCAGCCTTGATGGCAAGTTCAAGATTCTTGACTTTTGCAGCTTTTTCATCAGGATTTTTGATGTTCCAGTTGCGGTCTGGAATGATATTCATTGCCACGATGCCTTTACTACCCAGCATATCCAGCAGTTTGGGCATGTCCTGTTCTCCGGGATTTGTCCCATCAAGCCAGGTTGCAGTTGGCAACGCATTCATATCCCGGATCATTTCAATGACCGGTTCAATGTCAGGGAAAGTCTCTTTACTCGGAGCGATATAGCCAACTCCACCAAACTTCATAAGTTTATTGCGGATCATATCATGGAACTTCGGCTCATCGTCTACAAGCTTATCTGCCGTATCAGCATCAATCCCTAGTGCATTTGCCCAGAAATTAACTAATGACTTATGGTCTCCAAAGAATACATCCCTGGATTTTGCATCGTAAGCAGCCAGCATGTGCCTTTCAGTGGCATTTCCTGATGGAGTCAGAGGAACGACGTCTACATCATAGTCCAACTGCACTTTATCGAGGAAAGTATTAACTTTTCCCAGAACCAGCAGGTTGCGCTGTCTGGCCATATCCCGCATTTGTGCAAGTTGTTTTCCTGCTTTGGAATCGGGGCAGGGGAGTTTGTAACAGCCACCAGCCATAAAGTACGTGATACCTGGTTCATTGGGGGAAGTCATAACTGTGTCTGCGTAGTCGGAAATAAATACTCGTGTTTCCATGGATGCACAGACAGGCAGATCCAAGGTCTGTCCGCTGCTCAGGAACTCTTCCATACCGTCCAATACATCAAAATCCACTATTCCCGCGGTTGCTAGTCCATATTTTTTAGATTCCCATGCAACTTTGCTGGGTGACCATGCGTTTGCATTGTAACTGAAAAATGTGTGGAAGTGCAGATTAACTTCGGGTTTTGGAGCAGGAACAATAATCTCTCCACCGGCAATCAAACCAGCTATTTCATCCAGTGCCTCTTTTCGTAAGGCGCTGTCAAAAGAATCAAGTTTTGCTTCGAGATTCTGAAGCTTATTGTTGTCAGTCATTATTTGTGGTCCTTTCGATTTATATACTTACTGCTTATTCACAGGAGCGTGATATCCCTTCAATCAGCTTCTCGTTAAGCAGTGCTACCAGGCTGAATGCAGCTCGTTTAAGGTGATATGTGTGATTGTCGCTGAACCACCATCTGCAAAGCCGGAGATGGTCATATCTTCCAGATCTGGTACAAAACAGGAGGACATTGATATCTCCCCATTGTTTCCAAACAATTCAATAGAAGTTTTATCCAGCAGTATCCGCAATTTAATGCTTCCGTGCTCTAATCCCATTACAGCTTCTTTGCCGAGGACAGATATTATACCGCTTGATTGATTATAAGTGATACGCTGACCACGCAGAATAATCCCGCATTCCGCAGCGTCTCCAACATTAATCACAAGGTCTATGTCCAATAGTTCACCTTCGATAATTTTGTGTGGAGCTTGATTTGGGAGAAGATTTACATTAGTCGAACGATGTTCCGTTTTATACAGTGACTCGATTTCCTTAACTGGATATCTAAACAATCGAATCCCATCTTCACAAGTTCTAAGCGTCAGTTCACAGGGGAATGTCATCTGCTGATTGAACGGCATGTCAGGGTATACACCCCCGTTCATCCATGCAATCTGGATTCTTCTGCCATCTTCAGCAGGTATTCCACTGAATGTTTGAGTTGCATAAAAGTTAGCGCCAAAATCTGCCTTGTGCGGGCCGGATTCAGTGGTAAAAGCGTAGCCATCGAAAGAACCTATCAGATAATCCCCGTTACCGCTAACCAGTACCCATCTTTTATGGCTCGTTGAGTTATCCACTGGAAGTTCGAAAAAGTCCGGACACTCGTAAAAACCGGGGACTTCGCTCATATATGTCCAGGACTTCAGGTCATCAGATGAGAAGAATGCAGTTCCTTTCTGGCCTGATCTCGCTGTCTTTTCCGCGTAAAGAGCCATCACCCATTTACCAGTTTGCCCGTGCCATATGACTTTAGGATCTCGGTCCGGGAAGAAAGGGATAACAGGATTGCCGGAATATTTTTCCCATGTTCTACCATGATCATTACTGTAAGCTATGCACTGCCCATGCTCCTCACCGGTATATGCTGCAACTAATACGTCTTCCTTACCAGTCTTGAAACCAGACGTGTTTTGAATATCTGCTACTGCAGATCCCGACCACGCAGCGCCATTTTCATCCGGATAAAAAACAATCGGTAGTTCTGTCCAATGAACCATATCCTTGCTTACAGCATGTCCCCAGTGCATACTGTTGTATGTTGGAACAAGTCCATCGGGATAGTGCTGGAAAAACAGATGATATTCCCCATTATGAAATATCATCCCGTTAGGATCATTCAACCAACCTTTTTTTGCTGTAAAGTGGAATTGAGGTCGATAAATTTCTTTGTAAATATTTTCAGTATTCATATTACGCTCCGGTCTGTAAACCGCAATATTCTTGATCTACCCAGTTTCCTTCTTATTTAAGAGGCGAAAGTGAAGACTGCAAAATAACACGGAATATTATTCACACTGCAGAATAGCACCGGTAGTTAGTTTCGTCAATAACTCTACGTAACAGCTCAGTGTTAATGTGTAGTATAGTAAATCTCCGTCCGTCCTGAGTAACGCGAAGCGTGTATCGAAGGATGGACAGAGATTTACTCACACATACTGAATTGTTACAACTCTACTGCTAAGCATACATTTAAACGTGGTATAATTCTGAAACAATTCCCATTGAGGTGATCCAATTATGCTTCCAGGTGCTAGAATCCGGGCTACATATGACTTCAAACCACTCGACCATCTTCATCGAACAGAATTCTACATTTGGGAGGAAGCAATTGAGCGCTGGAAAGGTGAAGGTCTGCCTGATGATTGGCGTGAACAGAACATATTTCAATATGATCCTCCCGGAGTATTTGGAACTGATGTGAACCTGGGTTGGTGCGAACCACCGTTCATTCCGGGCTTCGAGGAAAAGATAATTGAATCCTGCGGAGACCACGACATCATTCAGGATGTTGCAGGCAGACTTATTAAAGTCTTTCACGGTCGCAGGCACGGATTTATGCCGGACTATCTCAAACATCCAGTCGCTTCTATGAGAGACTGGGAGGAAATTGCTCCACGTCTAGACCCTAATAATCCTGCTCGCTGGTCTGGTGTACGTGGCATCCCTGCAGCTCAGAGAGCAAAAGCTGAAGAAGTAGATGGAATCCTTGTACAGAGCATTATCGGTGGTTACATGTATTTGAGGGCATTGATCGGCCCTGAAGACTTGCTTTATATGTTCTATGATCAACCTGAGGTAATCCACGCTGCTATGAAAGGTTGGTTTGATATAAATGACGCTGGCCTCAGACTCGTTCAATCTGAAACATGGCTGGATGAGATATTTATAGCTGAGGATATCTGCTACAACCATGGCTTGCTTATTTCACCGGACACTATGCATGATTTCCTGCTTCCATATTATCAGCAGTTGCTGGATAACGCTCGCACAAGACAGAAAGCTCCAATTAGTTTCCAGGTAGATACGGATGGTGACTGCCGTCCATCCATTCCAATATATTATGAATTGGGACTTACACGGATGTCACCATTTGAAGTCGCCAGCGGATGTGATGTTGTAGAGATAGGAAAACAATACCCGAATCTGGTTATGTCTGGTGGAATAGACAAGCGTGTCTTGGCGGCTGGTAAAGATGCGATAGAGGCTCATTTGCAGCACATCATACCGGCTATGGTCGAAAGAGGCGGTTATTATCCGACATGTGACCATGGTGTCCCGGATGATGTCAGCTTCGAGAACTATATGTACTACCGCAAAAGAGTCTGCGAACTAGATCATATATAGGGTTATTCTAACTGTCTTCATAAGGAACACCAAAAGGGCTCCTGACGTATATCATGATAGAGATTTGATATTCGTAAATCACAAAATGTTGTAGACGTCAAGAGGTTTTTAGTTATGAACACGATGAAGACATTTCTGCTCATGACAGCGATGACCCTGATCGCTCTTTTTATAGGTGAAATGCTTGGTGGGACCAATGGCATGGTTATTGCTTTTCTGATAGCCATTGCAATGAACGCTGGCAGTTACTGGTTTAGCGATAAGATCGTTCTAGCAACTTATGGTGCTAAGGAAGTTACTGAATCTGAGTCGCCTGAACTGCACCAGATAGTACACAATTTATCGTCAAACGCTGGACTTCCAATGCCGAAAGTGTATATCATACCCACAGACCAGCCCAACGCATTCGCTACAGGCAGAGATCCTCAGCATGCTGCCGTTGCCGTGACTGAAGGAATTTTGAGGATTCTGAACAGGGACGAACTCGAAGGTGTGCTGGCGCATGAATTAGCGCATGTTAAGCATCGTGATATTCTAATCGGCACGATAGCTGCTACCATTGCAGGAGCTGTTATGCTCGTATCTCGATTTGCATTGTTCTTTGGTGGAGATGAAGAGCGGGGAAATGGGTTGGTATTGCTATTGACAATGATACTTGCTCCGATAGCAGCATTCCTTATCCAAATGTCGATATCACGTGCAAGAGAATATGCTGCAGATGCCGGTGGTGCACAGATCAGTGGCAAACCCTGGGCTCTGGCCAGCGCGTTGCAGAAACTGGAAGCAGGCGCTGCGAGAGTTCCTATGAATGCAAATCCGGAAACAGCTCATATGTTCATAGTAAGCCCATTCAGCGGCAAAAAACTGATGGGATTGTTCAGCACTCACCCTGCAACAGAAGATCGTGTTTTACGACTCAGAAATATGTCATAGATCCTCAACCCCGCATTATTTATAGAGCTTCGCTTTTAGCTTGCTGGAGGCAAAGATAATCGCCAATAATGCGGGTTCTTGATAATCCAAAACTGATGCTATATTGCCGCCTGTTTGCAGAAACACCAGTGTTCGTGTCAAAATGTATTGATAATTCAGTGGAGGTTTGATTTGGCGGCAAAAAAAGCATACTTACTTGACATGGATGGTGTATTGATTCGCGGGAAGACACCCATTCCCGGTGCTCAAGATTTTATAGAACGGATGATTGCTACAGATACGCGATTTGCCATTCTAACAAATAATCCAATGTTTACCCCCAGAGATCTACAGCACAGATTGGCAATTATAGGTTTACAGGTGCCAATCGACAGGCTGTTTACTTCAGCTATGGCAACTGCCCAGTTTTTGAAAACACAACAACCTAATGGCAGTGCGTTCGTTATCGGGGAATCGGGACTTACTACTGCTTTGTATGATGTGGGATATGTGCTCACAGACAATAACCCTGATTATGTAGTTATAGGTGAAACCACCAGCTATAGTTATGCTGCTATATCCAGCGCAGTAAACCTTATATACGATGGAGCACGGTTCATAGCCACAAATCCTGACAACAATGGTCCCAGTGAACGTGGGATCGAACCCGCTTGTGGCGCCATGGCTGCTCTGGTAGAGAAAGCAACCGGCGTAGCCCCTTATTTCATAGGAAAACCTAATCCACTGATGATGCGTATGGCGCTGCGTTTCATGGGTTCCCATTCAGAAGAAACGGTGATGGTGGGGGACCGTATGGACACTGACATTATCTCAGGAGTTGAGAGCGGCTTGGATACTGTGTTAGTGCTTACTGGACTTACATCAAGAGACCAGGTGAAGCGCTTCCCATATTGCCCGACCCGGATTTTGGATTCAGTGGCAGATATAGAAATCGTCTAGCTCTAGTTATCTATTATCTAATCATAAATGCCATCCGTTCAGCTTTGCTTTCCTCGGCCAAAACGGATGGCATTGTAGTCTTCAGTAGCCGATTATTGCCCGGGAGCCGGAGTATAGGGTGGGGGGGCATCAGGAGGTGGTGGATTGTAGTTTGGTATATATTCCTTGAGCTTCTGATGTGCCATGTCAACATATGGCTGGCTCTCTCCACCGGCATTAAACCTGGTTGCCTTGCCGAAATATTCCTCTGCTTTTGTATACTGTTGGTTTTGCTCGAAGCATACCCCCATAAAGAAGTATCCCTCAGGAGACGTTTTTCTCAAATACAGTAACCGCTGAGCTATAACAGCCAGATTCTTGAAATCATTGTTCTGTATCGACTGGTCACCCAATCTAACAGTAGCTCGATACATGTATTCATCCGCCATCATCGACATCCGGGAGCCTGGAGCTGTTTCAGTTACCAGTTGCCACTGCTTGATGGCGCCTTCGTAATTGCTCTCAGAAAACAACTTTTTCCCTTGGTCAAAATACTTCGTTGCTGCTTCTCCGGAATGCTGTATTTTATAATTAGAGTAAACTCTGCTCAACGCCCAGCCGAAGAACGCTGCAAGTCCCACCAGGCCCAGTATCAACATCAACAGGCCTAGAAAACTGCGTGTCGGTGCGCTTATAATAGGCGGAGGGGCAGCAGCTCGATAATCCGTCTGCAAAGGAGTCCCGCTGGTTGGTGGCGGGGTGGGATCATAATTTGAAACCGGAGTCCCATACGGAGTCCAGCCAGGACTCGAAGGTATATATTTCCCTGAAGGCGGTGCCTGTTGGCTGGGAGCTGGTGATGAAGTTGGATATTGAGGCTGATACATATTAGGGCTTGCAGTTCCCCCGTAAATGCCCTGCTGTTGAGGCTGAGGAGAATCAACCTTTTGCTCCCTCAGATCATTTGCCATCTGTTCGATTTCTGAATATCTGTCTTCAGGATTCTTTGCAAGTGCTTTCTTGATGGCACTTGCTATATATGGCGGAATGCCAGGAGGGATCACGGTATCCGTATTCATAATCGCATATGTGATAGCAACTACGCCATCACCGGTAAATGGCTTCTGTCCTGTGACCATTTCGTACAACAATACCCCTACAGAGAATATATCGGATCTGGTGTCAAGGGGCTTACCACTGATCTGTTCCGGAGACATATAACTGGGAGTCCCGAATATTTGTCCATCCTGAGTGAGATTTGTTTCACCAGCGACTCGTGCGATACCAAAGTCGGTAAGCTTAATGTGGTTGCCAGGTAAAATCTGGACATTGTCAGGCTTGATATCTCTATGGATGACTCCCTGCTTATGGGCATATGATAAAGCATCACAGAGTTGAACAGTGTAGTTAACAGCATCATTAACCGGCAACATACCGCGGGCTTTCAGCGCGTCACGCAGGTTTTGGCCATCCAGAAGTTCCATCGCAATGAAATAGCGGTCGTTCTCAACTCCTACTTCGTAGACAGTTACGATGTTTGGATGTGCCAGTCGTCCGGCTGCTCGGCCTTCACGGCGAAATCTTTCGATTCTATCCCTGCGCTGAGACCCCTGAGTGTTGTCAGGCATTAACAGCTCTTTAAGAGCTATACGCCTGCCAATTGTAGGGTCTATTGCTTCGTAGACAATATCGTTAGATCTGCCGATTTCCCTTATAATCTCGTATTTACCAAGTATATTAACGCCGTCGTTCGACAAGCTATGATAACTCCTTCGAAAATAGAATATTCCCGCCCATGTTAATTACGTGTGAACACGATACTGTGTTCTAGCCCGCTTTATTCACCAAGCGCCGCTTTTGGCTGGCAGTAAAGACAAAAGCCGAGTCAATCATGAATAATGCGGGCTAGTCCGCATCATTGGTTCAAGAATGAGAAAAAACCTTTTTTACGTGCTGGTTTGTCGGTTACTAGTTCGCGCACTGCAACTACCACAGCGGTAGTGTTGTCACGTCCTCCGTTTTCGACTGCCTGATTAACCAGTGTCCATGCAATATTCGAACATGAGCCATCCTGGGCGAGATTCACTATCTCCGAATCGGTCAATTCACCGGATAAACCATCGGAACAGAGTATATAAATGTCCCCTTGCTCTACACTCAGGCTAAAAATATCAACATCCACACTCGGGAAATTGCCGATACTGCGGGTGATCCTGTTCTTGAATGGAGACATCATCGCCTGTTCAGGTGTAAGTGACCCAAGTTTTACCTGTTCGTTGACCCAGGAATGGTCATCGCTGAGCTGCTCTATCTTGGAGTTACGAATCCTATAACAGCGGCTGTCACCAACCTGGGCTATATATGCTTCATCGCCTCGAAGAACCAATACAGTTGCAGTAGTACCCATTCCCTGACGTTGTGCAACAGCTCGTGATAAGTCATACACTATTCCATTAGCTTTTTTAAGAGCCGCCTTTAATGATTCCTCTATTAATGGTGATGTATCGGAATAATAATAACTTATCAGAGTCTTGAGGGCGATTTCACTGGCGATTTGACCTGCAGCGTGTCCGCCCATCCCGTCGGCTACTGCGAAGAGACTGCCTTTGCGTGCCAGTGTGTCCGTATCCTCAGGCACGAAAAACTCGAACTTGTCTTCGTTGTTCTCGCGGATTCGACCGAGATCGGTATGAGCTCCAAAAGTTATTTTGGACTCTATTGTAAGCGCCCGTCTTGCTTTTTCTTCCCAGTCAGAAAGAACCTCGGGTGTGTTCACCTTGGCTGTGACATCCGGTTGAGTCTGTTGTTCGTTTACGGCTTCATCAGGATTCGTCATCTCTAATTGCCTCAACCCTCAGCTGTGTATGTCCCAGGCTTATCTCATCTCCGGGGACTAGGGGATGGTTTGCTGCTGGAGCAAGTTTGATCCCATTGACATATGTGCCGTTGGTACTTCCGAGATCGGTCAGAGTCAGAGCAGCTTCTTCGTTCATTATTTCGGCATGAACAGCTGAACAAAAACGATCTTTCAGGACGATATTGTTTGCTCGTTTCAATCTCCCCAGCGTGTTAGTGCCTTGTTCAAGAACAAAAACAACTCCATCATTATCTATCAATCTATAACCCGTTATACTGCCCAAGCTGCGTCCGACCAGATCCATCCGGTCGAGTCTTGCAGTTATTTCAAGACCATTATCTCCATTAAGGGATTCAATATTATCACTCATTAACCAGTCAAGCCTCCTCATATGTTAGAGCTGTCTGACCAAATATCAGTTCATCTCCGAAAGCCAACTCTCGCGGCTGGTTAGCCTCAAGAAGTATACCGTTTACATGGGTTCCATTGCTACTTCCGATATCCACTACCGAGACATGCCCGTCAGCATATTCAAGTCTTGCATGAGAACCGGAACAGAATGGATCTCCTATAACTATATCATTGGTATCACGCCTGCCTACTGTATAGGTAGGTTTGGATATCTTATATATCAAACTTCCATCCTTGGAACGTAGAACACCGCAAAAAATTGCATCTACTTCGCATAAACCATTTTCAGCTTCTAAAATATCTTCTGATGCAAGTGATTCACCAAGCGTTTCGTCTGTGTCATTCTGTTCTACATACTCTGCTTGTGGTGTTTCATTTTTCGGAGATGCTACGAAGTTAAGTGGAACGCTGCCAAACCTTACTTCGCATCCGTCTGTCAGAGTGACCTGTTCACCTTGCCCTACAGATATTTTATCGACTTGAGTGCCATTTGTGCTGCCAACATCAGTTACTTGCACAGTATTGCCATCGACGGTTATTACTGCGTGGTTGCGCGATACTGTCCCATCGATTACCAGTATGTCTGAATCTTTGCGACCGACTGTGTTGGGACCCGGTTTTAATGGAAACTCCCTGATCCCATCCTCTGATACCAGTTTTGCCGGCTGAGTGATTTCTATCTTTTCAACTTCTACGGGAGAACCCGATAGCAGGAATCCGCAGTCTATGCAGTATGTCTCAGCAGGTCCACTAGCTGTTGAACAAACCGGACAGGTTAAACCAATTGCCATCTGAGTCCGGTCGGATACTGGCGCGGATATAGCCTGGGTTGTATCAAGAGAGACTGTTCTATCTGATAAAGGGTTATTTTCGCTCATTGTTTCTTCTCCCTATCCAAGCCAATAATTGCACCCATCATAGTTTTTTCTACAGCAGCGCCTTTGTTAATGTCGCTCATTGCCTTTTGAATCTCACCAGCCTGCATTGTTCTGCCCTGGTCTATCAGCATCATCCTGGTCTTGTTCAACTCATCCATAGCCTGCCCGGAACTTACCTGCTGGGTTCGCATACCCATAACAGTTCTCTCCAGGCTTAGGGACATATTGACCAGTTCAACTTCACGCTGGACGGATGGATCGGCTGGTTGGGCAAGAAGGGATGTATCCGTGGTGAAGTTCAGGACAATATCCTGGCTGACTGTTTCAGTCTTACCTGTTGCGGAGTCATCATATAAGATTTCTACACGGGCAACTCTATACTGACCGCCGGGTCTGGCATCAAGTTCAAGTTCCATTACCGCAGTCTGTACTTCTCCACGTTCCAGATCGGAAAGAGTTACCTCAGCTGTCCTGTGCCCGAAGCTTGGCTGCCTGCCATAAACCTGTCGCAGCTGCACCCAACGTGACATCTGGACTCGCAGTCTGACGTTTCTGGCCGCCGACATCATCAAGCTCTCAAGTTCTTTGCGGAATATTTCAGGAATAAGATCGGGCCGCATTATATAATAATAGTTACCGCCTGAGCGCTTCGCCATTGCAGCCAGCAACTCTTCGTTATACTCCGGCCCAAATCCAAGAGCCGTAATTGTAATGCCCCGGCTTTTTTGCTCTACTACCTGCCCAACGATTGAAGCGAAATCTTTGATGCCTGTTGTAGGATCACCATCCGTAAGTAGTATTGCCCGGTTTACATAGGCTGGAGAGGCTGCTGAGGCCACTTGTGAGGCTCCCAGTGCAATGCCATCATAGAGGTTGGTAGTGTTTCCAACTTGCAGCCGTTGAATATGTTCTTTGATAAGTGCTTTGTTCATTACACGCCGGGCCGGCATTATAACCTGGGCTGTATCCTCAAATGCAACTACAGAGAGTACATCCGTTGGTTCCAGCAGGTCAACAACATAACAACAAGCTCTTTTCACATACTCCAGAGGTTCGCCCTCCATTGAACCGCTGCGGTCAAGGATCAAGCACAGGTTCATAGGCATACGTGCGCCAAACGATGTGCCGGACGCATGTAGCTTTGCCATTATATTTACACGTCCCATTTGGCTTGTGTAGATGTGTTTGCGTTCCGGGATTATTTCAACACTCAGAGAATTCATCGATCCAGCCATCATGGTCCTACCAGAGTCAGCGAATGATGAACTAGCCATCTGAGTCCGGTTCATATCCGCCATTTGCGTTCTGTTAGGATCATCCGGGGGCGTCATCTGTGTTTTTTCGGGCATTGTGTTCCTCCATAGGAATTGGAAGTCGTATAATTACTCAAACAAGTCTAAATATCGAAACGAAAACTGCTATTACCTACTCTTATTATGTCTCCTGGCCGCAATTCCCTTCGTGTGACTCTTTCATCATTAACGAATGTGCCATTTGCACTGCCCATATCTTCCAACATCCAGGCACCATTCTCACACAATACCCTTGCATGGCTGCGGGAAACAGTCGGATCGTTGACCAGTGGGATCTCTCTTGCTGGCTCCCGTCCAAGCACCTGGCCATTGATGAGTTGGAAGCTGGTTCCTGCATATGCACCTGATACACCACTGATCCGTGCTGCAGATTGTTGAACTGAGGTTGGTTGCACTTGAATAACCTGAGTAGGTTGACTAATTGGCTGACTAACAGGAGCCACATATTGGTTCTGTTGAATTGGCGGTGGCGGTGCAGAACCAACACTGCAGGCACAATTACCCTGGGCGTCTTTCATTCCTCCGCAGAACGGGCAGACCGGGCCGTCCAATGCAGTCGGTGGGACATACTTGGGTGCTGGAGTACCGCTGGGTGTTCGACTTTTGCCTTTGGTTCGGAATATAAACTTGCTTGTCCCCAGGTGAATAATGTCGCCATCTTTTAATAGCTGAGTAGTTATCCGTGTTCCATTTACGGTTGTCCCGGTAGATGAACCCAAATCTTCAATTGTGTATCCGATATTTTTCTGGACAATTTTTGCGTGTGTTTTGGCTACCATAGGGTCGCCATATACAGGCACATCAGCGAGTTCATCACGGCCAAGCATAGTGATTGGACGAAACAGGTGGAATTCTTTACCCTCACCACGTCCAAGATCCTTTATCAACCAGGCCTTTTTTGCTATTTCATCGATTATTCCTATAAACAATCCTATAGCAAAACCCATTATTGCAAAACTGACAAATCTGACCATAGCCGGATGGAACATCTGGGTGGATGCCATCAATTGGAATACCAATCCACCAGTTCCTCCACCTATCAGGCCGCCGATTAATCCACTGACCATCTTTCGCGGGGACATTACCGCAATTCCCTGCGAAAGTCCTATAAACACGCCCAGTAAAGCCCAACCAATGGATCTACCGAACACTAATGCTAAAAATTGTAATGGAGAGGGATTACTGGCATCTATGTATCCACTAAATAATACCCAGATCCTATTTCCAAGATTTAAACCAACGATACCTCCACTTCCGCCAAAAATGACGCCTGAGAGTATCGTTTTTACCCCATCTCTACTGGAAAGTCCGGACTGTGAACCTGATAACCCTATACCCAGGCCTATCAGCCCTCCCATCATCATTCCCACCACAGCCGCTGCCGCATCACTAACTCCATTAGCGTTGTCAGGCATAAAGGAGGTCGGTTCCAGAATCAGCCAACCGATCAACGCTCCCAGCAGACCCGCGAGGGCAAACCTAGTTATCCTGGCCATTCTGCACAGGCCTCCTGTTATATGAAATCTGATGATATGTTATGCTCATGTCTGTTATATCCGAAAAGAACTACCGAAAATAGAAACAACACTTACTATTATTCTATGATTAGTAACGCTAAAGGGCAAGCACAGGTATAATTACTAGCATTTTTTAGCAAAACACGACCATATGTCATTCAATTGATTAAATCTCCTCGCCTGTACTCATGATGTAATGCAGAGTGTAATCCTGATATACTTATAGTGTTTCCTCCACCACAAAAGGTTGATGAGGAATATTCTCACAATTGAATTGGATAATAATGAGTCAACTTACTATATCACTACTTGGCAGCACTGGCTCTATAGGTACTCAGGTTCTGGACGTTTGCCGAAGGCTGGGACCGGATAGAATTAAAGTAATAGCACTTGCGGCTTGGAGTAACGTTGATCTGCTTGTTGAACAAGCCAGGGAGTTCTCTCCCGATTTAGTCTGCTTAGGTGATGAATCGAAGCTGGTTGATCTGCGAAGTGCTCTTGGCAGCATTCAGGTTGAAATCGTTGTTGGTGAACAAGGACTTAGGCAGGCAGCGGTTGTAGATCAGGCTGATAGAGCAGTAGTCAGCGTAGCCGGAACACCTGGCCTTATGCCTACACTGGATGCCATTGAAGCCGGCAAGGTTGTGGCTCTAGCGAGTAAAGAAGTCCTGGTTGCTGCAGGACATCTAGTTATGGACGCTGCAAAGCGTAAAGGAGTTTCCATACTCCCGATAGATTCAGAACACTCAGCAATCTTTCAATGCTTGAATGGTGAAAAGATATCTGAGATAGATAGGATTTTTCTGACAGCATCAGGTGGAGCGTTTAGAGATAAATCAGTTGCCGAACTTGAAACTGTAACGGCGCAGCAAGCTCTAGCACATCCAACTTGGAAAATGGGCTGCAAAGTCACTGTAGACTCAGCAACCCTGATGAACAAAGGGTTGGAGATAATAGAAGCTAAGTGGCTGTTTGGAGTTGAAGCAGACAAAATCGAAGTAGTCATCCACCATCAGAGTTTGATTCACTCGATGGTGCGGTTTGCAGATGGTTCAGTGATAGCTCAATTGGGGCTTCCTGACATGCGTTTGCCTATACAATATGCTTTGTTGTATCCTGAGAGACCCGACACCGCACTGCCAAGGTATGATCCGGTGAGTTCCGGGAATCTTACTTTTGATAAACCTGACATGCTAAAATTTGAATGCCTGTCTCTTGCTATGGAAGCAGCAAGGGTAGGGGGCACACTTAGCGTAACGATGAATGCAGCGGATGAAATCGCCGTAGCTTGCTTTCTTGATGGCAAGATAGGATTCCTGGATATTCCAAGAGTAGTTGGTAAAACAATGGAACGACATGAATCAGTTTCTCGTCCTGATATAGACGAAATAAAAGCTGCAGACATCGAAGCCAGAATAGTCGCTTCACAGATTGCGTCTGAATTACATAGTTCTTAATGGGGGAATAATCCACTTGATTTTTGAAACGGTCATTGCCGTAATTGTAATATTTACCATTCTTGTTGCTTTCCATGAGATGGGGCATTTCCTGGTTGCGCGTGCGTGTGGTATGCGTGTAGAGGAATTCGCCATCGGGTTCGGCCCAATATTTAAGAGATTGGGAAAACGTGGGGACACGGAATACAATTGGCGCTCTATTCCACTCGGTGGTTTTGTTAGAATCGCCGGCCAGGAACCTGGACAGGACGATGTTCCGGATGGTTTTCAAGCACAGAAAGCCTGGAAGCGTGCATTAGTAGTATTCGCAGGTCCCTTTGCCAGCGCTATACTTGCAATGTTGACATTCATGCTGGTAGGCGTTATCTGGGGATTCCCCACTGGTAATACTACAAACAGGATTATAACTGTTTTTCCACAGAGTGAAGCAGCCAGGATTGGCCTTAGAACTGGGGACCGTGTTTTAAGCGTAGACGGGACCAGTGTAAGTCGTGGATTGGATCTGACTGGCTTGATCCGCAAAAAACCTGGAAAAGCAGTGTCATTACAAGTTGATCGTCGGGGAGAAACATTAACAATGTCAGGTAATCCCAGATACGATGTCCAGATGGGAGGGATTAGGTGGACATTCGATAAAGATAATATTGCAAGTGTTCGTATGATAGATAGCAGTGTAGTCAAGCAGGACATCAGAGAAAAAGATATATTAGTGTCCATAAACAAAAAAACGATCAAGAATGGCAGTGATATGCAGGCGGTTTTAGAAAAGGATGCCGCAAAACCTATCGACCTGGTAGTTAAAAGAGGCGATGAGTTTAAGCAGTTTACATTGCAGCCATTTATGACGTGGGTGAAATTCCACGGAGCCAGGTGGGCATTCCCTGGAGGATATGTTTCTCCGGATGATTATGACAAATCCGCAGCTGGCAATCTCAAAGTTGGCGACCTTTTACTAAAGATAGATGGCAAAGCTGTAAAGGATGCCCCTCAGTTGCAGCAGGCCTTGTCAGATTCTAAATCGACTGTGGATATTGTTGTCGATAGAGATAGCAAGAAGATATCATTAACATTGCCTGTTGGAAATGTTACCAGTGGTTACCATGTTTCTGTCGGGGTTTTTGGATTTGCTTTGGAACCAAAGCTTAAGCGAGAGGGATTCGGCAAATCAATTGCCCAGGGTTTTGAGCATACATATATGGCTGCGACATTAATGGTTACTACTCTGACCAGTCGTAAGGTTAAGGATGATGTCGGTGGCCCCGTGATGATTGGAAAGATCACCCAGTCTGCTGTGAATCTTGGACCTTACTGGGTGCTTGCTACTTTGGGAAGCCTGAGCATCAGTCTTGCGGTGATCAATCTTGTTCCAATACCGTTACTCGATGGTGGAGTGCTTGCTGTGCTTGCAATTGAAGCATTGAGACGGAAAAGGCTGTCGCTAAAAGAACAAAACGCAGTAGCTATGCTTGGGCTTATGATTATTGGCCTGTTAGTCGTGACTGTATTATATTCAGATATTTTCAAACTGGTAAAAGGCCTTGTGCCACAATAACCCGCGTGCCAGTTAGTCCCATAGGGGATATTTAATAAAGTAGTGGAGACCCTCCGCGGTCTCCAGCAGATCCCAATAATTCTCTTAGATTCGTAAAAAATCGCAAAAAAAAGGAGCACTGTAAAGTGCTCCTTTTTTTGAACTAGTTCATATCTGTTATCCCAGGCCACTCATGTGGGGCCAGAGATATTTTTCGTTTGATGCGGGCAAGCGCATTATCTACAGATTTAGTTTTACACTGCAGTTCAATCGCTATCTCCCGATAACTCTTTCCCACCTGATATCCAGCTAGAACTCTCCACTCAAAATCCGAAAGCAGTTTGCGCAGCATACCTTGAAGTCGTGTGCTGTCTTCTCGTTTCAAGACCATGTCTTCTGGATCAATAGTATGTTCACTCACCAGAATATCGGCAAGATTCCAATCACAATCGCTGTCGTCAGATGGATATTCCAGGGATATTGATGAGTTAAGAGGAGCCTGTTTTCTTCGCGTTGCCGTTTTAATAGCGGTGATGACATGTCTTTCAATGCAGATTCTGGCGAAGGAAAGGAATGAAATATCCTTGTCCTGACGATAATCTACTATTGCCTGCCATAACCCGATCATGCCAACCTGAAGTAAGTCCTCTTTTTCCGCGCCCATCAGGAAATATGATCGCACTTTGGTTCTCACCAGACTGCGGTATTTATAGAGGAGGTACTCAGAAGCTGACTGATCACATTTTTGAGCCAGCCTTACAACATCCTGATCACACAGGTTGCCGTATGGAGACTGAACTACATTTCTTTCATCCAGAGTGCAAAACTCCACGCCTGCACCTCTATTCATCTCGGTCTATATTCACCGATGGCTTTGTTTAGAGAACCTTTGCAACCTTCGTTGCGATAAAATTGGTGTCTGACAATTGAAGCAGCACCGTGATGGATTATACTGCAATAGCTCCACAAATATCAATAAGTACAAGCTCAATTTACGTAAAAAAACTGAAAAAGTTGAGTTCCGAGCTGAATTTGCCTGTTTTGAGGCCAAATTTGCCTTGAAAACACCTGGAATCGCGAGTTGATGGAACACTCTGTTTATTACAGACGTTGACTGAGTGTGGGTGTACGTTTACAATTGACTGGCGTACTAATCGATTTTTGTAAGTCCGCACTGCGGGCTGGATAATAAACTGTGAGGTCTTGTCAATGTCTGTTTCACGTTTTTGGATAGTAGCAACTATTGTGGTTGCTGGATCGTTTGGATTTATTCCTGCTGCTGTCGGACAGTCCCCCGGGTTTACTGATCTGCTCAAACCTTCTACAAAGGTTGCTACACCTGCTGCTAAAAACCTTGAGTTGCAGTTCCTTGAGGCACAAAAATTGCAGAAAGCAGGCAAGATTGACCAAGCGCTTAAGATATATACCGCGATGGACAAGGTTAGCCCCAATAATGTTGCGATTTTATTGAATATGGGGATGATCTATCGCATGAAAAATGCATCATCCACCGCAAAACCATTTTTCTTGCGTGTTCTAAAAATTGATCCGAAGAACGTACCCGCACTTTTCCATCTTGGAGCAATCTGTTTTCAGACTGGTGACAAAAAACAGGCCCTTTCATACTCTCTAAAACTGGCAAAGATAAAACCTGGCGATTTCCAGGTGCAGAGTATGCTGGGGATTGCTTATCTGGAAAATGGCAATCTGGAAAAAGGCGGAGAGGCACTTCGTAAAGCACATGCAATTAATCCGTCTGATCCCGGAACTATTATCAATCTAGTTAGAATCTCCTCACAAAAAAAAGATTATGCTTCTACTCTTTTATACGCTAATAGACTGCTGGCGATGAATCCCAAAGATTCCCGCCTGCAAATAATGGCTGGTTTCGCTGCTGAGAAGGTTGGCAAAAAACCTGAAGCCATTAAACATTATGAATCTGCATCTGGTCTCCCTGGAGTTCAGATTGATGCGCTTATGAATCTGGCGAGGCTATATGCAGCAGCCGGTCAGAATACAAAGAGTACAAATGCCCTGAAACGTGTTTTAAAACTAGACAAGAACAACTATGAAGCTAATATAAGACTGGGGCAAGACCTGTATATGAGAAGCAATCTTAAGCAGGCTGAACCATTCTTCATTGCTGCCCAAAAATCCAAACCAAAAAACGCCGAACCCAGCCTCTTTATCGCATTGATTAGGGCTAGAACCAACAGGCTTGATGATGCATTCAAGGCAGCTCAGGCGGCTATAGACAAATCTCCGAAAAACAAGTCTGTGATGGAAGTTTATGGTTACGTCCAGGAAAACCGCAAAGTGTACGATGATGCCATAAATAACTACAGGAAATGGCTCAAGCTCTATCCGGAAGATACTTTTATTTTCCCTAAGATTGCTAATATACTGGTCATTCAGGGCAAACCGGATTTAGCTATAGCTGAGTATGATGCAGCAATCAAGAAATATCCTAAGGATTTCAATCTGGCAATGGCATATGCTGATCTGTTGATGGGACAGCAGTCGTATGAAAAAGCATACACTTCTTTCCAGGCAGCGCTTGTTATCAAACCCGGACAGATCGATGCAAGCATCGGTTCCGCTATATGTTTGCAGAAACAAAACAAGATTGATGATGCTATAAAAGTTTTAGACAAAGTAGTTGTAGCATCTCCCGATAACGAACGGGCCCGTATAACTCTTGGGGGAATATATCGAGATCAAAAGAAAGATGATCTTGCTGTTGAGCAATACAAAAAAGTTCTCGAAAAAGCTCCTCTGAATATGAATGCGTTATTGCCTCTAGTTTCGGTATATGAATCTCAAAAGAATTATGAAGCTGCAATTGGTGTCTATCGCGAACTTATTAAAGCTGACCCAAAGAATGTTGCGTTTCCAGTTACAATAGTCAACCTTTATGATTCATGGGGAAAGCGTGATCAAGCTATTGAAGAGTGCACCAAGTTGACTAAAGCAGATCCAAAAAATACCGACTACAGAGCAACTCTTGCTGCACTTCTTATGAAAAAAGAAGACTGGGATGGCGCTATCGCCGAGTATTCGGAACTTGTTAAGGCCGAAGTTCCGAAAGATAAAGCATTTGCCTATGTGAAATGTGGTGAGATTAGAGAGAAACAAAATAAGACTGACCTGGCTATTGAGTCATATAAACTTGCTCTGGACGCAGTTCCTGAATATGCCCGGTCTTTGGATGCGCTGGAACGTATATATAATGCCCAGAATAAGCAGGATGATCTGCAAGTTTACATTAAGGGTTTGATTGAACAAGGCAAAGACAATTCTCCTTACTCCTTCTACTACCACCTATTGCATGTAGCAGGTAAAGGGCCTGAAGCTATCAAGACTCTGGAAGCTATCTCTGTTGGCAATCCCAAGCTAACTGCTGTCCATTCAACGCTCGCTATTGCTTATACGGATGCTGGTGATAATGGTAAAGCAGTTGAGCAATATATGTTGATGCTTGCAGCTAATCCCAATGATGCTGCGATCAACAAGAAACTGGGAATGCTGTTGAAACAAATGGGTAAAGACCAGGAAGCCCTGAAGTATCTTGAGAGTGCCGCTGCAGTAAATACATTCGACAGAAAACTGATTCTGGATCTTGCTGCAACCTACGAAAAACTCAACGATCGCACTAAAGCAAAGAAAACCTACAAAGACTATCTAAAGATGGATCCGGCAAACCAGGAGATTAAGAATAAGATCAAAGATCTCGAAGCCGACAAACCCTGATATCTCCCCTTATCATATGCTCCGGAATTGTCCTAATCCCGGAGCATAATATCTTCTAGTTCTACACTATCCCTCCAATTGCTTGTGTGCTTCCAATTAAGTTTATCGTTTGTGGTATAATCCAATCTGTTGATATAACGATATATCCGGGTCATGTCTGCAATTGGAGAACGTCGAATGAAGCCACTGTTTTTATCTCTATTGCTCGTAATGATAATTCACACATCAGTATATTCGATCACACTGGTCAAATCAGGTGAACCTGTCGCAAAAATCGTTGTAAGTGAAAAAGCTGTGCAGGCAGAAATAACTGCTGCTCAGGAATTAGCAGCATATGTGTTCAAAATCAGTGGAGCACGTTTGAGCATTATAAAGAGTAATTCGCTTCCATCAGGAGAGACGATAATTGTCGGGCGTCATCCTGAAACAATACGACTTGTTGGGACCGATCTAAACGAGAACAAGCTTGGATTCGATGGCGTCATACTTAAAGCGTTTCCCGGTAAACTAATTCTTGTTGGTATGAATGAGAAAGCTACGCAGTATGCTGTAGTAGAATTTCTTAAGAGAATCGGTTGTCGGTTCTTTCTCCCACATCCTGACGGCGAAGTGATCCCTTTACGCAAAAACATATCAATAAAGCAGATGAATATACTCCACAAGCCTTCATTTGTCCATCGCGAGTTTTGGAATAATGGTGATGTTCAGGCCACTTTAGCTCATCCTGAATGGTATTCAGAGTGGGCTATCCATACATTCCAGGGTGGTGTCAAACTCGAACAGGGGCATAACTATTTCAGGATAGTTCCAGTTTCAATGTTCACAGAGCATCCTGAATATTTTCCACTCGTTCGCACTCCCGACGGCACCATGCAGCGTGTGAATACGGGAAATGCAGAATCCACTCAGCGATGCATTTCGAATCCGGATGTAGTCAAGCTTGCAGCCGATGCAGCTATAACATTGTTCGATGAAGACAAGGACTTGCAGAGTTTTTCACTCACTCCTGATGATGGAACTGGCTGGTGTGAGTGTGATGCATGTAAAGCAATGGATAGTCCTGATCCGAATGTAGGTCTTGCCTGGAGAGTGATGAAATTCAATAACCAGGTGGCAGAAATAGTATCCAAAAAGTATCCCAATAAATGGCTGTTCTATTATGCAGACTATTTGAATATTCCCGGTCCACCTTTAGGAATGAAAGCTGATCCGATGATTATGGCAGGTTTAGTAAATACATATGATACCTGTCACAGCATATTTGATAAAACCAGTGCACTCAACCAGAAATACCTCAAACGCCTCGATTTCTGGGAGAAAAACTCAAGTAACCAGTTTGTCTATGAGTGGTATCAATACAGCAATCTCCCAACCCCGTTTGTATATGCAGTAGCTGAACGTATCGCTTATTATCACAAGATAGGTGTCAAAGGTTATAGTGGGGAGATAATTGGCAGGTCACCAGTCAATGACCTTGCAATGTATGTAGCAAGCCAAATGTTGTGGGATGCTTCACAGGATCCGAATAAGATCATCAAGGAGTTCTTCAAGCTCTATTTTTCCGAGTGTGCCAAACAAATGGAGGAATACTATCGGATTCTCCATGAAACTACCTACTACTCCAAAAAGCCTGGAGGTTTCCACGAAGACAGGGACTGGACTCCGGATATTATCTCACGTCTCCATAACAAGCTTAAACAAGCAAAGGCGATAGCGGTGCGGGATGTAGTCAAACGCAGGCTGGACAGAGAGCAAATCAGTCTTGATGTTATTGACTATGTCGCCACAGCATATAGTTGTGCGGATTTGTGGAAGAAAGGTGATTCAGCAGCCAGAGATACAGGCCGAATAGCAGCAGATAAAGCCATTGCTCTGCTCAGTGCCATCTCTGATGAAGACATCTATGCGGAAGCAATGGTTATCGAGCAGATCAAGCTTCTAAAAAGGACGATTCTGGATTCTGATACACCGATATCATCTGTCAGCGCCAGGTTGCAGCGGGGATGGGATGATAATATAACCTTTGGTGGTCTCTGGAAAGACTATGAAGAGATCGGCAAAGTCCCTTCATTCTGGAAGTTCAAAACCGATCCGGATGCTGCTGGTCGCAAAAATGGATGGTTTAAGTCGGATTTCGATGACTCATCATGGGACAATATACAGATTGCCGAATTTTGGGAAGCCCAGGGATACGATGGATATAACGGATTCGGTTGGTACAGGACTAAACTAGATATTCCTTCATCAGCAACTGGTAGAAAGATCATTCTGTATTTCGGTGCAGCGGATGAGAATGCTGTGGTATGGGTGAATGGAAAACTTGCAGGTAAAAGTGAAGGTGATCCGAATTTGTTATGGGACAAGATGTTCCCCATTGATATAACGGACTTCGTTACGTCGGGATCAGCGTGTTCTATTGCAGTGGAGGTTCATGATGGCGGTGGAGCCGGTGGATTGTGGAAAAACATCAAACTCGTGAGTCCGAAGGGATAGGCTTCAGGCTTTAGACTTTAGGAAATTAACGATTGCTATAGACATTTTTGATTATGGGAGTGTGTTGGATGAAGGCATTTTTACTGGTCGTTGTATTATTCATGGCATTGAGTGCTCAAATTGAGGCCGTCACGTTAGTTAAAGCAGGTCAGGCTGTCGGAAAGATTGTAGTTTCAGAGAAAGCTACACCGGACGAGTCTGCAGCAGCAGCTGAGCTTTCAGTCTATATTCAAAAAATGACAGGGGTTCAGTTGCCTGTAATCAAGACTGACATGGTTCCATCCGGAGATGTCGTATTTGTCGGTAGGCATCCTGAAGTTCTTCGTTTAGTGGGAACTGATCTCAATGAAAACAAACTTGGCTTTGACGGGGTCATTCTAAAGACTTTCCCGAACAAGCTTATTTTGGTTGGTATGAATGATAGTGGTACACGTTTTGCAATCGTTGAGCTCTTAAAGAGATTAGGCTGTAGATTTTTCCTGCCTCATGCAGATGGTGAAGTAATTCCCACTCGTAAAGATATTTCCATTTCAAGCCTCAATATAGTTCACAAACCTGATTTTGCACATAGAGTCTTTTGGAATAATGGCAATGTATTTCCCACTTTGGCACATCCTGAATGGTATGCTGCATGGTCTCAGCACACATTCCAGGGAGGGATTAACATTATGCACGGCCACAACTACTCTGGATTTGTGCCTGATACTATGTTTGCTACGCACCCTGAGTATTTTCCACTTCTCAAATCTCCGGATGGCACCATGCAGCGCGTTCTAACAGGTCAGCGCTGTATCTCAAATCCGGATGTAGTTAAGCTTGCTGCTGAATCTGCCATATTTGCATTCGATCATGACAAGACTCTACGCAGCTATTCATTGAGTCCGAATGACGGAGGAGGCTGGTGTGAGTGCGAAAAATGCAAAGCAATGGATAGTCCGGACCCGCAGGTTGGCCTGGCTACCAGAGTCCTGAAGTTTAACAACCAGATTGCAGATATAGTATATAAGAAATATCCGGAAAAATGGCTCTTCTATTATGGAGAATATGGAAACATACCAGGCCCTCCAATTGGCATGAAAGCCCATCCAATGATTATGGCCGGGATAGTGAATTCCTTCGACACTGTTCACGGGTTGTTTGACAGAAGACCAACGCTTAACTGGAACAAGAAATATCGTGAGCGGTTGAATTTCTGGAGCAAGGCATCGAAACAACAGTTTGTATACGAATGGTATCAATACAGCACACTGCCAACCCCATTCGTTTATGCTGTTGGAGAGCGAATTAATTACTACAAGAGAATGGGTGTCAAAGGATATAGTGGAGAGATAATCGGCAGATCTCCGGTAAATGATCTCGCCATGTATATTTCGAGCCAGATGCTTTGGGATGCTTCACAGGATCCTAAAAAAATATTGAGTGAATTTTTCAAGTTGTATTTTGTAGAGTGCGCCAAACCGATGGAGGATTATTACAAACTGCTGCATGAGATAACTTACTACTCCAACAAATCAGAATGCCGTACATTAGAGGGAGACTGGTCTGCTGATTTGCTAAAACGCTTGCATGCCAAACTCGACCAGGCAAAAGCAATGGCAAAGCAGGATGTTGTCAAGCGTCGATTGGACAGAGAGCAGAAGAATCTGGATGTTACGGATTATGTCTCAACTGCTTTTCGTGAATCGGACAAATGGGGGAAAGGCGACAAAGATGCCCGAACCCGTGGAAGTGTTGCTGCAAACAAGGCAGTGGCATTACTCAAATCAATTTCAAACGAAGACATAGTGGCTGAAGCCATGATAATTGATGCTGTAAAAATACTGCAGAGAGCGGTATTGGACTCTGATGTACCTGTGCCTTCCAACAGCGCCAGGATGCAGCCGGGTTGGGATGATGATTCTACATTCGGTGACATCTGGAAAGATTATGAAGAGATAGGAAAAGTGCCAGCAGTTTGGAAGTTCAAAACTGATCCGGAGAAAGTTGGCAGAATAGATGGATGGTCAAGTGCCGACTTTGATGATACCCAGTGGGAGAATGCCCGAATAGCAGAATTCTGGGAAGCTCAGGGGTACGAAGGCTACGATGGACTCGGTTGGTACAGGACCAAACTCGACATTCCTGCATCTGTTGCTGGTAGAAAAGTAGTGCTTTATTTTGGTGCAGCTGATGAAACTGCTTATGTATGGGTAAATGGCAAGCTTGCAGGCAAGAGTGATGGAGATCCTGATTACCTTTGGGACAAGAGATTTTCTATTGACATCACAGAATTTGTTACTCCTGGACAAACCTGCACTGTAGCTGTTGAACTTCACGACCGGGGCTGGGCGGGTGGACTCTGGAAAAACATCCTACTCGTAAGCCCGAAGGGATAGGCTTTAGGCGTCAGACTTCAGGCTTCAGGAAGGGATGGACTTGTATATAATTTTGCAAGTTGCAGGTATGCTGTTGTGTAAAGCTTTGTAACCAGACTTCTAAGCGCACAACAATTCCCTTTCTACAGTCTAAAGTCTAAAGCCTTTTTTCGCAGGAATACATGTGACTTGTAGGACTTCATGCAACCCAATCCCTTCCTGAAGCCTGAAGTCGGAAGTCTGAAGCCTAAAGACTCCCTTGCATATCTATGCCTATTACTGGCATAATATGTTTATCTTATGCCAAGCGGAAAATATGTCTGAAGAACAACTGAGCGCAACAAACCCAGAAGAAACACAGGACGCCAAAGGTGTGCCTATAGGGATTGTCCGATTGCGGAAAGAGTGGGGAGCCGAAACCACCGATTCCGACAAGCGGGAATCCGAGGCGCATGAGGAGGTTGTGTTTCCGGAAATCGATGGAGGCGCCGGAGTCGGGGACTACGAACTGACCCTGGATGACCTTCGTTCACAACTCGCTCTATCTGATGAAGCCGTCGAACGTTTAGTTAGCGTTGGTGAGCTTGATTCCATATTGGTGCGAGGAGAAGATGGAGAAATACGCCGGCTGATGAGCAGGGCGTCCATCCAGCGCTTTCTGACAGACTCCCTTATTGACCCTAACGCGGTTACCAAGGCTGCAGAAGCCATCGCTGATCGGGAGATTGCTCAAGCTATCGATGATGTCCGAATGGAAGTCAGAGAACTACGGAACACCCAGAGTAAAATACTTCAGCAAATGAAAGATATATTGCTCCTGGAAGTCCGCAACCTCAAAGAACAAGACCGCGACCTGGCGTCATTCGTTTATGAGCTCTCCCAGAAAATAGACAACCTCGACCGCCGCAAGAAATAATTCAACCTCGCGCAAAGCCGCTAAGAATCTATAGGTTTTCCGGCTTTGCGTGAGGTATATAAATTTTCAGTAAACCAGCATCATTGGTCCAAGGTAAATGGTTCCACTCTCTGCTTTGTTCATTGAGTCAGCCAGGATTAGGGTATCCCATCTGGTCGGATATTGTAATATCCCATCTAATTTGTCACCCCATGAGAAACCTTCTTTACCATCAACCCTGGCTTCTAAAACTCTCCATTCAGTAGAATCCAACTTTCCATAACTTACCTGGAAAGTCTCTGCTTCAGAATCCATATACCTGAGGTTTGCCATATCTCCATTTGTATTGGCTGACACCCATATGCGGACACTCTTCGGTTTTCCCGGGATCGACATTGGGTTTGCAGGGGCAACTCTAAAGAATCTCCACCCCTGTTCAGTTTTATAATCAAGTCTGGCGCAAGTGGAAGCTGGTCCTCCAGCGGGGGCATTTGCCCATTTGAGAGAGGATTGGGCAATGATTTTGTTATCACCATCAGGCACAGCAACATAACCAGCTACCACTTCTCCAGGCTTTCCACCAGCGAATGACTCAATAACCGAATACCGTTGAACGGGAGTTCTGACCAATTCTTTTCCACTGCTGCCTTTGAGTATACATGCTAACGAGAAGTTTGTTGGAGCATCTGATTCAAGAGTTATCCTGGCGAATCCTTCCCCCTTACCCGCTGGTATTTTGAATGACGCAGGAGCGGATGGCTGGATACCCTGCGGGTCTGCTATCGAAACCGTACCTGAGAAATCACTTTTCAGTTCAGTAGAGAGCTTAACCTGGACGACCAACTCACGTCCTGCTGGAGGTGCTACCGTTACCTGGGGAACCAGTGGAGAATCAAGCGGTAACATTCTACGCAAAGGCAGGTTTACTCCAGCGATTTTTACGGTAGCAATGGCTTTCTTGGTAGCATCACCCACAGCAACATAATCTGCTGTGCAGACAAGTTCGGTAATACCTTTATGCTTTCGCAACGTATATCTCATATTGCTCAAGCCATCTCCCTCTACCTTGAGAGGATTCGTGGTTGGTGCAATGCCTGGAGATGAAGCTGTTATAGTTGCCTGCAATGAGCCGTTCTTGAGAGATAAATCACATTTTGTGGAGAGTTCGCTCTCAGCTTTCCAAAGCTTGTCTGGCTTTGATGGCTCGATATATTGCACCCCGCCTGACAACTCCAGTTCCAGACGCCCTGAATTTGGCGTTAGGACGCTCCTCACGCCGTTTATAGACACGATCTCGACTCTTGTGCTGTCTATGCGTATGCTAGCTTTATGAGGGTTGCCTGTAGTCCAGGCAGCCAGGCGGTAGTCGTTGCCTTTTTTGAATAAGGCTAGATAGTCATCATCAGATTCTGTGAAGAGTCGTTTTACATACCCGTATCCTTTAAGCTCGGTGGACAATGTACGGACAGCTTTATAGGATGGTTTTTCAGAGAAGTCCAGGAATACTGTTCCGAAATTATGCTCATTCTCTTTAGGATCGGGGCCATCATTGTGCCAGTCATACCAGATACTTAACGGTACACCGTTCATAGTGTTGCTGAGGAAACAACGAGCGATGAATTCTCCCTGCTTGTCCAGAGAGACACCACCAGTCAGAGTTGAATATCCCCATTCTCCGCTAACCAAAGTGTATTTCTTGCCTTTGGAGGCGTATTTCTGAATAATTTCTCGCACTTTGGAGTAGTATTTGGATGCATCCTCTGGTTTCGGCGCGCCATAGGCATGTAAAGAAACTGCATCCACAGCTTCCAGCATTCCAAATTTGCATGCTGCCTCAATGTAGTTGAAATCCCATCCGGAAAGGGCAGGGCCAAGTATTGTGCTTTTAGGATCGGATTTCTTCACAGCTGCATATACAGCTTTTGCCAGTTTTACATAATCTTCAGCATTTGGTTTAGGTTGCCAGAATCCGATGTTCGGTTCATTCCATACCTCCCAAAGTACCCCGTGTCCCTTAAAATGGGCTGCTGCTGCTCCTGCAAACCTGGCAAATGCAACTCTGCCTTCATCGGTGTATGGGGCTTTGTTGTCATCATAGAGAGGGTTGCTGTAGTCAAGTATAAACAGAGCCCGGATTTTTCGCTGGGCAAGTGAGGCAACCAGTTCATCATATGCTTTGAAATCATACTTACCCTTAACAGTTTCAATACCACCCCAGGCAAAGTCCATTCGAATCCAACGGAATCCACCTTTGGCTATCTGGTCCACTTGTTTGTCTTCACGGCCAGTAAAGTGAATGTTGACTCCAACTCCTTCCGGCATTATCATCCGTGGAAGTCCTTGTGGGGCAGCCATAGACATAGAAGCCAGGATTGTTATCAGAGCAAGTAAAGTCAGAGTGATTTTCACCAGTTGTGCCTCCAGTAGTGAATTGCGTCTGTTATTTATTCCCGTTAACCACACTTTCTACCTGCTTGATTTTGCCGGGAATAGTTTGACCGTCGAATATGGAACTGAATCACGCCGGATCGGGTCATATATTTAGGATGTATATTTAGTCATATGGGTATGATTAGTTTGAACGTTGGGATTGAAGGTGTTGGCATGCGCGTATTATATTTCGTTTTTTTTATATTTACTCTGATTGTCTTAGAGATTGGTGCTCAGGCAAATGTTAAATACGATACCAATCCGGTGATGTCATCCAGCAACAGATACGTTTCTTTTGAAAGGCACTATGTTGGTTATGATTTTACTGAAATTGTTGTAGTTGATATAGATTCGAAGTCTTCCAAGACTGTTGCAGGAAAGTTGTTCGATCTGGTGTGGAAAGACCAGACACTATTTGGCGCAGCCGGACTTGCTAATGTGTCAATAATGCGACCCACTGGGATGGTAGTGCATTCAGCCTGGAAAACCGGCGCAGGATATAGGGCAGTTCCCAGAGAATGGCAGGATGTTGGCAACCTTTCCTGGGTTGAAGGAGGAATAGCATTCACTGCGATTGATATTAATGGCTCTCTGCATACATGGTTTATGGATGGATTAAGTGGCAGACTAACCGCTATGCAGGATGTGAACCCGGCTCCTCTTCTTTCTAGAAATAGAGCTGAGTTTGATTTTGAAAGGCTGGAGATAACCAGCGTTGGTAGTCTTTTACACAGGCGTGCCGGAACTGACAAAATAATCAGACTTGGTTCAGCTACGAGCCCTGCATTTTCACCTGGTGGTGACAATCTGGCGATAATTGACGACAAAGGACAGCCTCCAATCAGGAGTATTCGCGAATCGCGTAGTAAGCAGAACTGGCCTGATATTTATGTGTTAAGTAGAGATGGAAATGGTCTAAGACCATTAACACACACTGGAGGAACACAGCCGACATATCATCCCAGTGGTAAAGGGCTTGCATATGTAACCCTATCCGGAGACATTGGATGGGTCAGCAATGATGGAGCGGATCAATCCATTTTGATCAACAATCCTGCATCAATAAACCTGCTGCGCTGGCACCCTGATGGCAAATGGCTACTTGCGCAAGTGATCGAAAATGGAACGGTATCGTGGCAGATGCTAAAACCACCATCAAGGAGATTGTCATCTTTCACAAAACCAATACTATTGCCCGGTCCGGGAGCTGTTTATCTCTCACCCTCAGGACGTAAAGTGGTAGTTCTAAGACAGGGGGCAGATTCTGGTGAAGTGGATTTAGTTGTCAGGAATAAAACTCGGACAATTCAATTTGAATATCCACCCATCCAGGCAAATCTATATCCGCCTTCGGCAGGTTGGTCAGCAGACGAAAAATACGTGGCAATATCAATAGGCGGGGGAATATCGATTCTAGACACAGATGAGGGCAGCGTAGAAACAATCACCGGAAGACTATTTTGAAATCCTGTTATATAGACAGCATTCTGTTCGCAATACGAATTTAACCATTGACAAGTTAGCTTTGCAATTGATATACTTTCCTTGCGGTCATCCTCTGACCGTATGATTAACGGGGACGTGGCGGAATGGCAGACGCGCTTGGTTGAGGGCCAAGTGAGCTTAGCTCATGGAAGTTCGACTCTTCTCGTCCCCACCACTTATTATTCTGCAATAATTCAGATCCACAAACAATTTACTGACTACCTTGAAACACTTTCAGAAATGACTATCCAGTTTCGCAATCGTGAAATAGCGCTATTCCGCGTCTGTCTAAAGAGGTCGTGATTGGAACTTATACTGCTGGGGATCATATCAATTCAAGCGAAATCATTGCAAAAAAATGACTTCCCCCAATAACTTTGTGAGTTAACAGGGAAAGTCCGAAGAAAGGATGGTAAGCATTGAAACAAAAAGGAGAAAAAGAAATGATCTAACACGCTATAGTATCGGGCTGCATAGTAAAAATAATTAGGTAATAACTGCAAATGAAATATTCTCATACCTAGGCGGTTGAGGCATGAGCGTAAAGAATCCGGGAAATCTCTGTCTGGGCATACTATATCAATTTATAAATGACCTGCTCTCTAGTCTGGAATCCTGATTCCGGAATGATTTATGAAGTCATCATTATATGCTTCCTGTAGACAATGTCATACCCGTTTCATCCAATCCGTAATTAATTCCACAACACTCCTGATTGGCACGAATTGTGCAGTAATACTTGGTATTAGTCTCTGAAATTACAACAATCATGTAACTAACACTTAATACTGTTGCGGGTATATATATGCCCGCTTTATTCACCAAGCTTCACTTTTGTCCGGCAGTTGGGACAAAAGCTGAGGCAGTCATGAATATGCAGGTAAGTGGAGATATTGAGCAATGGGCAGTGAGAAAGCATTGAGATGCATTTTGATGGTCGGCGTGTTTTATTTGTTTGTGCTCTTTGCTGGTGGTGTATGGTGGAAGCAGGACCCGGTGAAACCTATTCCTGCAAACACTTTGCAACCACTTTTCCGTGTAACGTATGGCATCCCTTGCCGTGAACAACAGGTTACAGACGTTGGTTGGAGCGGTGGTGAAACAAAGATAGACCGCGATAACCCCGAAATAGTCTGGTTCAAACCAACCAACTCCGACATATGGACAAAATCGACCACAGAGGAACTTACAGTTCAACTAATAAAGCAATCAATTGAGAATCATTCCAGAACAGCTAAGAAATAAGTCTTTTTCAGACCGTGTGTATATGTTAGCCCGCTTTATTCACTAAACTTCGCTTTTGTCCGGCAGTAGGGATAAAAGCCGAGTCAATCATGAATAATGCGGGTTAGAATCTCCGATATCAGTATTCCAGCGGTATGGCATATTGTCGATGTTGTTTGCCCACTAATAGTGATATAATCCTCGCATGACTCAATTATTTCAAACAGGCTTGAATTACTCCTCCATAATGGATACCATGGTATGAACGTTAATTGAGTGTTGCCAACATGCAGGTTGGTAGGGGATAAAAACATTGAGCCGGCTTCTTCAGGCATTGGCATCCGCAGTTCGATCCACATCTGATCCATCCATTCGCACTGTCTCAGGACGAATGTTGAATGAGGAAGAATCACGCTTGGCACTGAGTCAGCCTGCAAAGGGATCAGCAAAGGTTGTCGAAGGTTCATCCGGAGTTGATCCGGTCAGCGTCGGTTCCCCTGAAACCGGGATGTTCACTCACTTTATGGATGGCATGCAGCGTGTACACACTCCTTTGACTGTCGGGTATGTGCCGTTTGTTTATGGTTATGTGGGGGCTGTTATACGTAGCCGTGGGCAAGACCGTAAAATGCGCACCCATTCGCACAATTCCTCCGAGGCTATCTACTGCCCATTGAAATATGCGGATGTCGGCTGGTTGTCAGGTAAAGACGTTCGGATCATCGATACATCCGATGAAATCAAAGATGGCAATGACAATTTGCTGGCTTTCGTAAACAACGCCAATCATAAAGTCAGCGCACAAAGGGAAAGTCTTGAAAAGGATTTGGTAAGCGACTGGCTTAGAGCATATGAACCTTCAGACAACTGGCTTTTAGTTGATGGTTCGCTCTGCGGTGACTATCACCACTACAAGGAACCAAAGATCGTTGGAGTCATCAAGAGCCACCAGACACAGTATTTTCCAGTGGATGAGCAGCAGAGAATAGTAGGTATGCCGACCGGATGCAGGAGCAGAATATTTATCCCGCAGGGTAGAAAACGTCCTGATGTATACAGCTGGTATCTCCGTATGAGGCCAAATGAGGATAGAGACGCATATTTCGGGCTGATAAGAGTTGAGGCTGCTGCATGCGACCGGACTATTGAGATTGCTGATGATATTTCTCGACGGCTCCTGGCTGAACGGACACCTCTCAGCCTGCCGGATGCCCGTTGGGACAAACTTATATACCCGATTCACGATTGTGAACTCTTCCTGAAATCCAGAGCCCCAAGCTGGGCAATGCTGGAATCGATGCTTTTGGGGAGATAACTATTCAGATCTTACGCAAAGCCGTAAAGGAAAATCATCCGCAGATTTCACAGATTTACGCAGATTTTGGAGAGGGAACAGTTGGACGCACAAATCCTGCGTGATTTTGTCTGTCTCTTTTTTGCGCCTTTGCGGCTTTGCGTGATAATAAAATTTTAAAGGACAAAAACCATATGAGTCTCGAACAGATCGGCAGGGTGGTGGCTACGGAGTCCGACCCCAGTACCGCGTATAGCTTTTCATTCTGGACTGGTGACGAATCCAAGGTCGGCATCGGGACTCTGGTCGTCGTGATTAAAGAAGCAAAGGAAGTCTATGGGGTTGTTATTGAAGCTTATGGCTTTACTGACCTTGCTTCTGCTCTTCACGAATATATTGGTTCTGAGGGAGATCCACAACTGGAGCCTCCGACTCTTCGTCCAGAAGTCCGCCGATACAAAGCAGCAGTCCTGCGTGTAGTTCCTGAGGAACCTATGCAGCCGGTGCCGGTAGCGCCTGTCTATCTAGCTGATGATGAAGCTGTTGGGAAAGCCTTGCGGATGGATGCATATCAGGAAAAGAGCGGAATCCCAATTGGACTCTATCAAAACGGGGACATGCAGTCTCCTGTATATCTGGATGCTGAGTTCCTGCTTGGTCCTGAAGCAGCCCACCTTAACCTTACAGGGGTATCAGGTCTTGCAACCAAGACCAGCACCATTGAGTTTGTTTTGTTGAGTATTTTCCAACGTTACACCGAGAGCGTCGCAGTAGTCTGCTTCAATGTCAAAGGCTCCGATATGCTCTATCTGGACTTCCCTGCAGCTGCTGATGAAACTCATCCCTATAAAGAAGTCTATGACCGGGCAGGTGTCTGCAGCCTGGACGATACCGACAGGGCTATGTATGAAAAACTGGGTGTAGCCTGCCAGCCTTTCTCTAAGGTCGAATACTATGCCCCATTCAAAGAGGATATGGTCAATCTCAACACTCTCCGCACAAACGCCAGCCTTGCAAACTCCGTAAGACCTTTGAGTTGGGGTCTAAAACAGGTCCTGCAATATACCGAGGTTGTCCTGAACAGGGATGATGTAGACGCAAAGGCTGATGCTTTGATCCAGTACATACGCCAGCGGGTAGTTGACCAGACCGTAGCTGTTGGTGATGATAACGTAAGCGTTCATAATTTTCAAGACCTGGAGAAATGGTTTGACTGTGTTACCAAGCTTATGGAAGCTACAAATAAAGACCAATATCAGACCCACCATTACGCAACTATCAGAAAAGTTCACAACAGGCTTTCTAACCTGGTCAATAGATACAAGGGATTAATAAGTCCCGAAGAGTCAGACCTTGATCTTCCGTGGGGTTTCTTTGAAGACCGGACAACCTATGTTGTGGATGTTGCCCAGATGGACCAGCAGGCTCAGGACCTGGTATTTACCAGAGTAGTCAGCGAACTCAAAGAACGGTTGGAGAAGAATAAGCTCGGGGTTAAAAATGTAATTGTAGTCGTCGACGAGTTAAATAAATATGCTCCATCCGAAGGTCAGGAGACATACCTGAAAAAGACTCTCCTGGATATTTCCGAACGCGGCAGATATCTCGGGTTAGTCCTATTCAGTGCCCAGCAATTCAGAAGCCAAGTCCACAAACGCATAGTTGGTAACAGCGCAACTGCAATTTATGGTCGAATGGACATGGATGAACTTGCTACACCTGGTTACCAGGTGTTATCATCTGCAACCAAGGAGAAACTGGCAACGCTGTCGAAAGGCCAGTTGATGGTCCGCCACCCACACTTCAACCAACCGATATTCGTCAAATTCCCGAGGCCGAATGTCCTGAGAGGGCCAGACGGCACCCGAATGTTCCCCCCATCAGAAGACATAGAGTTGAGTGAGGCTATTTTCAGGAATTTGAATCGAATTGATTCATCAGTCACAAGAAACGAAATTAAAGACGCAATAGCCGGTATTGACCAGGAAGAAGCTGTCCGCGCAATGCACCAGACCATGCACCGCAAGACCGGAGACTCCGCTCAGGAGTTCCGAAAAGCCATCCGCAAGAAAGCCAATGTCAGCGTTGCAAGAAATGACCGTACCGGGTTTGAACTTCAGACTCCTAAACACGGTCCTGATTTTGATCCATTTGAGAGAGATTAATAAATGAGACTTGTTCATATATCGGATGTCCATCTGGGATACCGTGCATATCCCCGGACAAACAGTGTAGGTATCAACACCAGAGAAGCTGATGTCTTTGTTGCATTTCGAGAGTGCATGGCCAAAGTGAAACAACTCCAGCCGGATATTATTCTAATCGCTGGTGATCTATTCCACGTAGTCCGGCCAAGCAACCTGATGATAGAGCACACATTTCAGGAGTTTCTATCGCTTCGTGCAGCAACCAATGCGCCAGTTGTCATACTAGGAGGTAACCACGAGACTCCGCGTTCGCTGGATACCGGCTGTATACTCGATCTTTTTCGCAACATCCCGGGTTTCTATGTTGTGCATTCGAATGAGGCAGTCCTGCAGTTCCCTGAACTGGATTTATCCATGCTATGTTTATGTCACAGAGCAATTGAGCATCTGGATACGATATCTATACAGCCTGACTCGAGTAGCAAATATAACGTGATGACCGTCCATGGAACAGTCGAGGGTGTTTTGAAGCAGGCATACGACAGCCTGGAAATCTCTCGTGAAAGAGTTATAAGTGATGACTGGAATTATATAGCGTTCGGCCATTATCATTGCTATAACAAACTTGCAGACAATGCATATTATTCGGGTTCATTGGAATATACCAGCAGCAATATCTGGAGCGAGATCGAGATTCCTAAGGGATTCATCGAATATGATCTTGATGAGCGCAGAGTTATAGCTTTCTACGAAATTGAGACTAGGACTGCCATCGACGTTCGGGTGATCGATGCAGCCGATATGTCGGCACAGCAAGTGGTAACTGCAATAGGTAACCGGCTGGCCGGTATCGATGGAGGACATACCAACAAGATAGTCCGTCTGGTTGTTGAGAATATCCCGAGAGCGATCCAAAAGGACCTGGACTTTGCATATATCCGGACTATTCGATCAGAGGCGCTTCATTTTGACCTGCAGCTGCGGCAACCTGGAGTCCAGAGAAGGACATCTGATGGCATGGAAACAGGGCAGGCAAGGACTCTTGAAGATGAGTGGTCAGAGTTCGCTGGTTCATCCGACTTACCGGCTGGTGTGAAGAAAGAGGTTTTTGTGGAGATGGGGCTGGACTATTTGCACAGAGAGGCTCCGATAGAATCGCTATGAAACTAATATCCATATATATAGAAAACTTCCGGCAGCATCTGGCGACCCGGATTGATTTCCAGGACGGAGTCACTGCAATAGTCGGCCAGAATGGTTCTGGTAAGACAACAATACTGGAAGCCATTGCCTGGGCATTGTATGGTTCTCCTGCTGTCCGTGAAAACAACTCCACAGTGCGTTCCACAGCGTCAGACGGCGGAGCAAAGGTCAATGTAGCGTTGACCTTCGAGCTTTCCGGCCAGACCTACACTATAAAACGCCGAATGGATTCAAGCGGTGGAACAACAATCGCCGCGCTTGAGCAAAACGGTCAAGTCATCCGAAAAGGACAAAAGGAGGTCTCAGAGGCCCTGGCACGGATGCTTGGTATGGACTACCGGGCGTTTTTTAATAGCTTCTTTACTGCACAGAAAGACCTTGAGTTCATGAGCCGGATGGAAGGCCCAGCGCGTGCAGCTGCTATCAGCAAGATGCTGGGTTATGAACGTATTACAAAAGCCCGCGAAAAAGTTGTAGTTGAACGCAGGCAGTTGGATGCAAATATTGAAGGTCTGATGCAGGGGCTTGGGGATGCTGAAGAGATCAAGAGCAGGCTTGCATCAGCCAAAGCAAGGTCAACTGAATCAGAAGCAGAACTTAAATCGTCGTTGCTGCGTCTTTCCGAATGCGATTCTGCCCAGGATGCTGTCCGTCCTCAGATAGAAGCCTCTGAAAAGAAACGCGTCCGCAATGTCGAACTCACTGCAAATATCGAACGATCGAGTGTTGAGCTTTCCCATCTACAGAGCAGGTTCACAGAAGCTCAGACCAGGCTTAAGGAAATGGAAAATGCCAGGATTGAGATGACCTCGCTTGAACCGAAAATGGCTGAGATAAACGCACTGGCAACAGAGTTCAAAGAGCTTCGTACCAACATAAAATATGGTGAGCGAAGAAAAGAGATTGATACCACAATTTCTATCATGAAGCAGGATATACAGAAGCTTACTGAATCAGCAGGATTATTAAAGAATGCAGAAGATCAGTGCATATCAGTTACAGCAGAGCTCAAAGATTCTGAAAAGCGTTTGCAAGAGCTTGAGAAATCAATAAGGACCCTCAGTGACAATCGAATCGCTGCATTAAATACGACCAAAGCACACCGGGATGCTACAAACACCCGCATTGCTGAACTATCTGCCAAAAGGCATGATATAGAATCAGCAGGTGAAGAGGGTGCATGCCCTACCTGCGAAAGACCGCTGGCAGGGGAGCTATCGATTGTTTTGGCAGGATTTGATACTCAAATACATGACCTTACTGCATATAACGAGACCCTGGAATCCCAGCTTGCTGAGTTTTCAAAGCCGTCAGTAGAACTCACAACTCAACAGCAGGAATTACAGTCTCTGAAGAACAAAATTCCAACTCTTAGAAAATCCGTCACTGAGCATGAAGCCGCTGTCAGGGAAGCCAAAAGAGCAGCAAACGATCTTCACGAAAAACACGCTCAAATTGCAATCCTGGTAACTGAATTGTCTGGCCTGCCGGAGTTCGATAAATCACGCTATGACTACCTGGTTGAATACGGACAAAACTCGAGACCAATAAGCATCCGATATGGCAGTCTTGCTGAGAGCCTCAAAAACGAACCGAAAATAAAATCCGAAATGGATTCACTCGAAAAATCCATAAACAAGACCAGCACCCAGATCAATGAAGCTCAAAAACAAATAAGCGAACTGGGATTTGTTCAATTGGAACACGATCAGTTGCTGTCAAAGTTCAACCAGGCGCAGGCATCTCTTACGGAAGCCAGGATAAAGTGTGAGCGCTCCAAATCTGAAGCTGCAGCAGCTGTAGAACTGCTAAATCGGGCTGTTGCAGATGATGAACGTTACCGCACACAGGCGCATCAACTTGAAGAAGCACGCGAACGCAGGTTATACTTGCATACACTGCATTCAACTTTGGATAAGTTCCGGGATGACTTAAACGCACGGATTCGTCCGGAGCTTGAGGTTACAGCGAGTGAAATACTATCTGAAGTCACGGATGGCAGATATGGACTGCTTGAGATTGAAGAAGATTACCGGGCATTCATCAGAGATGATGGTGAAAAGAAATGGGTGATATCAGGCGGTGAACAGGATGTCGTTAACCTTGCATTAAGGCTGGCTGTCTCCCAGATGATAGCCGACAGGGCCGGACAGGACTTGTCCTTATTGATAATGGATGAAGTTTTCGGATCTCTGGATGAAGGCAGGCGGGACAACCTGGTCTCTCTGCTCCAGAACCTTAAGAATCGTTTTGAGCAGATCATTATCATCACTCATATAGAGTCCATTCATGATGCAGTAGACAATACAATCTGGGTAGATTTCGACGAAAAAACCAAGACCAGCAGCATAAAAAATCAATCAGACGATGACGATTTCAATTTATCAGCCTGATTTAGCATATTGAGGGACAGAAATGAGCGATAGAATAGCACAGAACAAGCAGTTTATAACGGATTTATTCCTGGGTGATTTCAGGGGTCACGGCGTTATTATGGAAGCTGAGCCGCTGCCGACGGACTATTCGTGTGGTGATGTCTCAATATCTGATAAACCGGTTGATGAATTCATAGATACATTTGTTAAAACCTATGAGAAGAGGTTGGAAAGGCATCTCTTGCTTGAGGATGACAGCGTTCCATATGCAAGCCCTGCTACAGGCACTGAGTGCTTTGCAGCTGCCTTTGGGTGTCCTGTGCATACCTATGATGACTCTCCTCCCTGTGCGTTGCCGTTGGTCAGCACTCCAGAGGAAGCTGATCGTCTGATATCGCCGGGTCTGGATTCTGAGCCGATGCAGCGTATACTTGAAGCTGTTCAAAAATTGCGAGACCAGCTTGGACCGGACGTCCCGATAAGTGTGCCTGACATGCAGAGTCCTTTTGATATCGCGGCGCTAATTTGGCGTAAAGAGGACTTGTTTATTGCAATGTGTGATGCTCCGGACAGCGTTAAGCGTCTGACTCAGGAATGCTACAAACTTCAGACAGCGTTTATAGACCAGTTGATGAAGATCGCTCCTAACTGCAATCTTTGTCACTGCCCGCAGATGTGGGCGCCTCCTGAAATGGGTGCCTGGGTCTCTGAGGACGAAGCAGGATCATTGTCTGTTGCTATGTTCGAAGAGTTCTGTCTACCGACACTGCAGACGCTGAGCAATCGGTATGGAGGAATCTCTCTCCACTGCTGCGCTACAGCCGATCACCAGTATCCCAGCTTCAAGAAAATTCCGAAGCTCAGAGGCTTAAATAGAGTCTTCCAAACTCCAGGAGCCAAGCCTGCAATTGTTGCCTTTGCTGGAGAAACAGTGCTTATAACAGCCTGGTTTCCTGAGGAGTTTATCAACGAAATGCTTGATCTGGCAGTCCCTGGCTCCAGGTTCATGTTTACAATGCCTTATCTACCGGATGAAGAAGCCAAACCACAACTGGAACGGCTAATGAGAAGAATTTGCAGAGCATAAAACACTGTCATCCTGAGGAACGAAGGATCTGCTTTTGCGAGTTCCAGCATTAGAAAAGCAGATCCTTCGTTCCTCAGGATGACAGGTGTGAACAGGATGACAGTTACACGTATAGTAAGAATAGAGCAATTATATGAAAATGAGTTTTGATGGGCTGGTCACCGCGGCGGTGATCAGTGAATTGAATAGGATACTTATTGGTGCCAAGGTGCAGAATGTGCGTCAGCATAATGATTATGATGTCACGCTGGAACTGCGCAATCCTGGTGCAAGCCATGAACTGTTTTTAAGTGCTGATTCCCGGTTTTCAAGGTTCATGATCAGCAGTATCAAACGCACATCACTCCCGCAGCCTACAACATTTTGCATGACTTGCCGCAAGCATCTGGGTGGCTATTTCCTCACCGGGATAAAACAGTATGGGTTCGACAGGATAGTCTACCTGGAATTCGAAGCCAGGGATCTGCCTAAACGGACCCTTGCTGTTGAAATAATGGGCAAGCATAGCAATCTTATATTATTTGATGAGAACAACACCATACTTGCAGCTGTAAAGACCGTAGGCAAATCCGTAAGTCGTGTCAGACAAATCCTGCCGGGTAAACCTTATGAACTCCCTCCAGGGTCAGAGAAACTCGATATACGCGTTGCGAGTTCAGAATTGTTTAAAACGCTCTGGTTGGATGTATTGCCGGAAATTGCTCCACGTGAAGCAATTATCAAATGGATGTTGGATAGTTTCAGCGGGTTCGGTCCGTTCCTGGCTCAGGAAGTAGTAGACAAGGCGGGTGGGGGAGATGGACTTGATGAACAGGCAGTATCCAAGTCTTTCCAGGCCCTTCGGACAGTCGTTTTATCAGAAGCTTATCAGCCTGTGACTGCGTTTGCAGGCGGCGAAAGTATACTGATCTATCCAATCACTCCTGTTCAGTGTTCGGAAATGACGATTCGAACAGAAAATTCCATCTGCCTGGCAATGGACATTTTCTACAATGCCATGATTTCCAAGATAGTCCTCACCGATCAACGCAATCAGCTGGTCCAGATGATCCGGAAATCTGCTGAATACGCACGATATCAGGTCCAGTCCTATGACAGGGCACTAAAGGAAGCAGCAGGAGCTGAAAGGCACAAAGAAATCGGGGAGTTGTTGAACGCATCTGCGCACACCATTCCTAAAGGTGAAACAACGGTATCATTGGTTGACTATTATGATCCCGATCTCAAGGAAGTCACTATAGAACTCAATCCGAAAATGTCAGCACGTGAAAATGCCGACAGGTTCTTCAAGCGTTACAAAAAACTCAAAGACGCGGCACAGACTTCTATCGCCAGGCGTGAAGAGACTCTCGACCGCTTAAGGAGACTCGATGCTGCCAGGCTGTCTGTTGACACTGCAGTTGATGTCAACCAGATCAAAAGACTGCGTGAAACTCTGGTTGCAGAGGATTTACTAAGGGAGATCAAACACTCCGAAGAGCCGGGGAATGACAGGGGAGATTTCGAAGGAAATAGAATACGCCGTGTGATTACTCCTGAAGGCTGGGAGATATTGTATGGCGAAAATTCCACATCGAATGACTACTTAACGCAAAAAGTAGCCAAACCGAATGATATCTGGCTGCATGCCCGCAGTATCACTGGAGCACATGTAGTTATTCGCACCGGTGGACATTCAGGAGTGATACCACCGAAAGTATTGCTAGAAGGTGCAAGAATAGCAGCAGCCAACTCAGACGCCAAGCACTCTTCACTGGTCCCGGTAGACCATACTCACAAAAAATACGTCAGAAAACCCAAAGGTGCTGCACCAGGATTCGTCATCTATCGGATGGAAAAAACAATCGACGTGCAACCGTAAACCATTATAACCTCCGTTCGTACTTCGACTAAGTCAGCACGAACGGATGTTACAGTCACTCGTTGTCAGACTAAAACCTCTCCATATGCACTCTATCTTCAGGTATTGTGGTTGTGTGAGGGCCGGGGTGTCTGGCTGCATAACCAAGCGTTGTTATTCCCAGTATTCCCATGTGTTCCGGTATGTTGCATAAATCCCTGACTGTCTGCTCAGCATCAATACCGTCCGCAACCACTCCACGAATTGCAATCCAGCAGCTTCCCAAATCCTGGTTGGTGGCTTCCAGAAGCAAACTCGACATAAATGACGCAGCGTCTTCTACCCAGAACTGCGGCAGCTCTCGTTTGTCTACGCATACAACAAGTGACACAGGAGCAGAACGAATATGCCTGGTCCATTTATGCATGCCAGAGAGTTTATTGCGTGTTTCGGCATCGTTGACCACTACAACATGCCAGGGCTGATTACCGTGGGCACCTGGAGAATAAAAGCCAGCCTGAATTATTTCTAATATTTTTTCATGAGGAACAGGTTCATTCCGATAAAACCTGATACTGCGTCTGTTGACTATAGCATCCAGCAATGATTTATCTCCTTAATACATGCTTACGAAGGAAGAGAACAAGTGGACTTTAGGTAGAAAAATATATGTTTCCTACTGTATTTTGCCCTTAAAATAAGTGTTTTGCTAAAAAATAAACCAAAAAACCTAAAGAGCAAGGTGATAGCAACCAAAGATATATATTAGCATATAAGATGCACTAAATGCTCCACATGCACATCAGAAATCCCTGAGTGTGTGCGGAGATTTTTTTGTGTAAAAAAAAGGTTTAGAACTGATATTTATAGAATTTACACTTGACATGTTTCAAATGTATCTGTAGTATTAGGTCTGTGGCCCGCGTGTGGCACTCAACCGTATACACCTGTTATACGGTGTGATTTAAGTTACCGCGAAAATTATGCTCTGAAAGGATGTGATGTCTTGAAGAGAACAAAACTAAGCGGCATATTGGTTACCACGTTAGCAGCCTCGATGTTGTTTGTCATTGTGACAGCAGCATCTGCTAGAACTCAGAGCCATAAGATTAGTCCTGGAGACAACCTGTGGACTATCGCCAAGAAATACCATACATCTGCAGCCAGCATCGCCCGTGCCAACGGAATGAGCGAAAAGAAACTCCTTAAATTAGGGGACAAACTCATAATTCCAGGTAAGGGTGGAGCATCTAGCAGTGTTAGTGTAAAAAGTTCAGGCGGTAGGCACGTAGTTAGTTCAGGAGATAATCTTTGGACGATAGCCAAGCGCTACAAGACAACACCAGAAAAGTTGGCAAGGGCGAATGGGTTAAGTGAGAAGTCTCTGCTTCAACTGGGCGATAAGTTAATTGTCCCTGGAAAGAAGATTGCGAAAGCAAAAAAGGAAATTTCGAAAGTAGCGCGCAATTCGCGTTCAGCCAAGAATCGTGTTGCTGCCGTCAAGGCAAAGCACGCAACAAAGACAGCAAAAATAAATAGCGGAGATACACCTACAAAAAGCAAACTGATTCGGACGGCACTGGCATATTGTGGAACACGATATCGAAGCGGCGGAACAAGCCGTGGAGGATTTGACTGTTCCGGATTCGTAAGTCATGTCTACAAGAAGTATGGACTGCAGTTACCTCATTCATCGAGAGCACAGTCATCTCGTGGGGTATCAGTTCCCAAGTCTCAGTTGAAAGCCGGCGATCTTGTGTTTTTCCAAACAAATGGTCGTGGGATATCTCATGTAGGGATATATATTGGCAGTGGAAAGTTTGTGCATGCCTCCAGTCACGGTCGTGGAGTTACCACGGACTCTGTGAACAGTGCATATTACGGCCCACGGTATAGAGGCGCTCGAAGAGTTAAATAAGTCTTTGGGGCGAAATAAAATAAACTGGACCTGTTGCATTCTGTGCAATGGGTCCAGTTTAGTTTTAATGCTTGATAAAGCGGTTGGACAATCCTGTAGCCAGCACACTATATGCCAAGAGAAGCATAAGTCCGAGACCTTCATATGCTGGAGCTTTAATTGTGGCATCTGCAAAACCTATTGAAACACTCATCAGCAAGAAACCGAATACAGAAAACAACCCAAGCAGGATGGAATATACCAGATATACCATACGTTTCATAGAGAACACAAGCTGAGATTGGAGCATATGCACAGAGAATGCATGCGCCCCTGCTATACCGCAGAGGACGAAGACTATAACGAATCTGATCGTTTGGAGAGCATCCACTATAAAGCCGCCGATCTTTTACTTTTGAATGTAGAGATTCCACTAACCCGCTTTATTCACCAATCTTCGCTTGTATCCGGCAGTAGGGATAAAAGCTGAGCCTGTCACGAATAATGCGGGCTAATTCTATTACAAGATGTTAGACAGAATAAATGTACACGTCAAGAGTTCAGTGAAACCATGTCCAGGAAGTCAATGCTCTTGAGGTCCCTCTCTAGCCTGTAACGGATGTGCCACTTTAATGTAATTGCCAGGTCTTGTTTCGCCTTTTCCGGAAATGTCAGGTCTTTGAGTTTGTGTGGCTGGGTTTCTATCAATGCCTGGACATAGGAACCCAGAGCGCCGGGTACCCAGATTGAATCCCCGGGAGCTATACCACACTCCTTGCAAACAACTCCACCCATTTCAGGGCTGAATGCAACGCGCTCTTTTCCCATTTCAAGCCCACACCTGACACAGCAGTCAAACTGCGGCATATATCCGATACTTTCAAGCAAATTTAATTCGAAATATCTGACTGTCATCTCCGGGTCGGAGCCGCTTTCCAGGACATACATAGCGCTCAGGACAGTATCAAACAGGCTGGGATTGGGGTGGCGATCATCAGTGAGTTGATTGACCAGTTCCATTATGTAGAACCCATAAGCAAGAGAGACTATTGTGGATTTTGCGTTAGGGAAAGACTCACGGATGTCGCTTTGAGTTAGGACATCCAGCTCTCTGCCTGTGCTGAGCATTCCCCGAAGATAAGTAAATGGTTCACTGGATCCGCTGAGTTTGCTTCCCGGTTTGCGTGCCCCTTTTGCCACTGCAGAGACCTTGCCGAGTTCACGGGTATACAGAGTAAGTATCCTGTCCTTCTCCGCAAGGTCTATCCGCTTCAATACTATCGCACTGGTAGAATATGTTCGCATAATATGTTTTCATTATACACGAAACCAGCACCAGTATTTATAGTGTCGTGAGCAGTCATTACTCAGAATACGGTCATTGTCATTCTGAACGGAGTTAAGAATCTCAACAGTGTCAGCATACATTGTCATCCTGAGGAACGAAGGATCTGCTTTTCTGAACCTGTAATGGCTATATAAAAGCAGATTCTTCGTTCCTCAGGATGACAATGTATGGATTTTGATACTATCTTAATCCCGAAACAAACTTGACTGCATTATCTACAGCTTCATCTGGCGTTGAACTTGATGCTATGACTTTCACCAGTGCACTACCTACAACAACTCCATCAGCTGCCTGGGATACCTCATGGACTTGCTCCGCAGTAGAGATTCCGAATCCCACAGCCACTGGTTTGTTGGTGAGTGATTTAATTCTGGCAACGAGTTCTGAGAGTCCTACAGCAAGCGAACTCTGTGTACCGGTGACTCCGAGCCTGGATACGCAGTATACAAATCCAGTGGTGCAGTCTGCAGTCAGGCGAACACGATCATCTGTGCTTGTCGGCGCAACCAGAAACACAGTTGCTAGATTGTATTTCTCGCAGACTTGAATCCATTCAGTTGCCTCATCAGCGGGCAGGTCTGTGAGAATTGCTCCGTCAGCACCAGCTTCGACTGCTGTTTTAGCGAACCTTTCCAAGCCATAATGTTGAACAGGATTGAAGTAGGTCATTAAAACTAACGGTATCTCGCAAGTTTTTCGGATCTCTTTTACGCACTCAAAGACTCCATCGACAGTTGCACCATTCTGTAAGGCTCGAAAACCTGCAGCCTGGATTACCGGGCCGTCCGCCATAGGGTCGGAGAATGGTATTCCGAGTTCAACTATGTCAGCACCCGCTTTATGTATTGCAGGAACTATGCGTGTCGTAGTAGCCAAGTCAGGATCACCTGCTGTCAGAAAGCATATAAGAGGTTTGGATGCTCCGGATTTTACTGCATTGAATCTATCTGTAATTCTATTCATCGCTCAGCCTCCAGAATTTTCGAAACCGCTTCAACATCCTTGTCCCCTCTACCTGAAAGACACATAACAATGATCTGGTCTTTGGAGAGTTTGGGAGCAATCTTCATAACATGTGCCAGGGCGTGTGAAGACTCCAGAGCAGGAATGATCCCTTCGGTCTGAGATAGGAACTGGAAAGCAGTTAGTGCCTCTTTGTCTGTAGCATTAACATATGTTGCTCTGCCGGTGTCTTTAAAGTAACTGTGCTCCGGCCCCACTCCAGGATAATCCAGTCCTGCAGACACACTGTGAGTCAGTTTTACCTGTCCATCAGAGTCTTGCAGCAGATAACTCATACACCCGTGTAACACGCCGGGCTCACCCAGACCGAGGGTTGCGCAGTGCCTGTCTGTATCAGTACCCTCACCGGCTGCTTCTACTCCTATAAGTCTTACTGACAGGTCTTGAGCGAATGGATAGAATGTCCCCATTGCATTGCTGCCGCCGCCGACACAAGCAACCACATAATCCGGCAGTCTACCCTCTTTTGCCAGGCATTGAGTTCTGGTCTCTCTGCCAATAACCGATTGAAAATCTCTGACAATCATAGGATAGGGGTGGGGACCTATTACAGAGCCGATTATATAGTGAGTGTCATTAACATTGGTCACCCAATCCCTGATTGCTTCACTGGTGGCATCCTTGAGTGTTTGCGTGCCAGCTGTCACTTCAATCACTTCAGCGCCCATCAGCCTCATCCTGAACACATTCAGGGCCTGTCTTACTGTGTCTTCGAGTCCCATATAAACATGGCATTCCAGTCCGAAGAGAGCACAAGCCGTTGCAGTAGCAACACCATGCTGCCCTGCGCCGGTCTCTGCTATTATCCGCTTCTTCCCCATTCTACGAGCCAGGAGTATCTGCCCCATTACGTTATTGAGCTTGTGAGCTCCGGTATGGCAGAGGTCTTCCCGCTTAAGGTAAATCTTTGCTCCACCCAGAACTTCAGTCAGTCTTTTTGCGTAATATAACGGAGTCTCGCGTCCTACATACTCCGATAAGTAGTATTCAAGTTCGGATATGAACTCGGGATCGTCTTTGTAGCGGGCATAGACTTCAGAGAGTTCATCCAGAGCCGGGATAAGCGTCTCCGGCACGTACCTGCCGCCGAATATTCCAAAGTGCCCATGCACATCGGGCAAACTAGTCGCATTTTGTGACATTATGAACCAACCTTTCCAGTTTCTCGTAATCTTTCTTTCCAGGAGCAGATTCTACTCCACTGGATATATCAATAGCATAAGGATGCACTGTATTTATTGCATCGCAGACATTATCAGCATTAATCCCACCTGCGAGGATAATCTGTTTGTCAGGGAAATCCAAGCCTGTAAAAAGATTCCAGTCCCAGGCAGTGCCTGTGCCTCCCTGAATCTTTTTTGCGTAAGTGTCGAATAAATAGTACTCAGCACTTTGATATTTATGTATAGCGCTCAGGCTTTCAAGATCAGATACACGCAGCACTCTTATAACGCGTTCAGAACCAATCTGTTTGGCGAAATCTTCGCTCTGTTCACCGTGCAGTTGCACATAATCCAGCCCGCAGCTGTTGGCAATCTCCAGGACTTCATCTGATTCCTCAGTGAACACTCCAACCATGCGGACCGAGTCGCCGAGATCTTTGCGAATCTGCTTTACCACCACAGGATCAGCATGTCTGGGGCTTTTGGCAAAAACAAATCCGAGATAATCCACACCCAATCTTACGCATTCAAGGGCATCGAGCAGGTTTGTCAGTCCACATACTTTAATCTTAGTCATCCTACTAACTCCCTGAGCTTAGCTTCGATGTCAGTCTCTTTCATAAGGGCTTCGCCTATAAGCACCGAATCTACGCCACATTCTCCCAGCGCAACCATATCGGAGTGTGTAAATATCCCGCTCTCACTTACTAGCTTTGGTGTGTTAATATTCTGATCCGAAAAGAATGACTTTATAATCCTCTGTGTCGTGTTAATGTCAGTCTTAAACGTTTTTAGATCTCTGTTGTTAATACCCACAATCTTTGCATTGAGTGATAAGGCAATTTCCATCTCACTCTCATCGTGAACTTCAACAAGGCACTGGAGTCTGAGACTCTGAGCTATATTCATTAACTCGCTGAGTTTGTTTTTCTCAAGTGCTGCAACAATAAGTAAGATAGCATCTGCTCCTGCTGCTCTTGCTTCAAATATCTGGTATGCATCAACAATAAAATCTTTGCGCAGCACGGGGATATGTACGGTCTCCTTAACCTCTGACAGATAACTCAATGAGCCTTGGAAAAAATCGGCATCGGTCAATACGGATATTGCTGCTGCCCCACCTGCTTCGTATGCTTTGCTGATTTCACCCGGATTGAAGTCCTCCCTTATCACTCCACGAGATGGCGAAGCCTTTTTGACTTCTGCAATTACTGCCGGTATCCCAGTGTTATTGCACCTTAATGCTGCTCCGAAATCCCGTGTCGGTGGCAGTTTCGCAATATCCGAAATGAAATCAAATGTATGGCACTTAGCTTTGAGGAGCTGCACTTCCTCATATTTACGTTCCAGTATCTTATCCAATATATTTTTGCTCTTCTGTTCACTCATGCTGCCACCCTTATGCTGAAACTTTTCAGTTGGGTTAGTTTTTCCAGAGCCTGTCCGGAATCAATTGACACCGCGGCTTTGATTATTCCATCTTCCAGGGATACAGCATTCTCACTTACAACCAGCGCAGCAGCAGCATTCACGAGCACGATATCTCTCTTTGCACCGAGTTTGCCATTCAGCACATCCATCAATGCCTGTGCACTTTCTTGCAACGAACCGCTGCCAACAGACAAGTCCGCAGGAGTTGATCTGGCTAGACCCAGATCGACAGCGTCCATCGTTATAGTTGTAACTTTTCCAGCCTTTAACTCACTGATGATCGTTGGGCCAACAGTTGATATTTCATCCAGTCCGTCAATTCCATGAAAGACCATTGCATGTGTGGAGCCAAGTCTGAGAAGAACATGTGCTACTATTTCCGTATATTCAGGAGAGAAAACACCGATCACTTGCCTGGATGCTCCCGCAGGATTGGTCATTGGGCCAAGTAGATTGAATACAGTTCGGATACCCATCTCTCGCCTGGGAGCCACAGCATGCTTCATTGCCGGATGCAGTGATGGAGCGAACATAAACCCTATGCCGGTTTCCTTAATGCACTCAGACACCTGCTGGGCTGAAAGTGATATGTTAACCCCCAGTTCCTCAAGTACATCAGCGCTGCCGCATTTGCTGGAAGCTGCTCTGTTGCCGTGTTTGGCAATGGGCACTCCTGCTCCTGCTGCAACGAACGCTGCTGTCGTCGAGATATTGAATGTGTTCAATCTATCTCCACCGGTACCGCACGTATCGACTACTTCCGTATGCTCCGAGACTGCAACTCGAATAGATTTCTCACGCATAGTCCTGACAAATCCCTCTATCTCTTCAGATGTCTCACCTTTCATACGCATAGCGGTAAGCAAAGATGCAATCTGGGAATGGGTAGCTTCACCATCCATTATTTCTGTCATCACAACTGCAGCTTCATCAGCAGTCAAGTGCTCCCGACCTATTATTCGTGCTATCGCATCTCTTATCATCTCAATGCCCCCTGGCCCATTTTGGGTTCTTTTATGTCGTAGTTTCTTTGGAAACCAATGAAATTCTCTATTATCCTCATACCGTTGTGTGTGAGTATGGATTCCGGATGGAACTGCACACCCTCAACCGGGAAGTCTTTATGCCTGACTCCCATTATCTCGCCGTCTTCGCTGTGAGCGGTTACATCCAGGCATTCAGGAAGTGTTTTTTTGCTTATAACCAGTGAATGGTATCTGATCGCTTGAAACGGGTTAGGCATCCCTGCAAAGAGGCCTTTGCCATCGTGAGTTATCATCGATGTCTTCCCGTGCATCAGTTTGCCAGCTCGGATAATATCGCCTCCAAAGGCTGCTCCAATGCTTTGATGTCCCAAACAAACTCCAAATATTGGAACCCGCCCCGACATCTGCTTGATCAGTTCAACAGATATCCCGGCTTCGTGTGGAGAACAAGGCCCAGGAGAAATCACAAGTAAGTCAGGAGACAGGGCCTTTATCTCATCAACCGTAACTTTGTCGTTGCGGAAGACAGTCAAGTCCTGCCCGATAGACCCGAAATACTGGACCAGGTTGTATGTAAAGCTATCGTAGTTGTCTATCATTATGATCATTGGATTTTACCTCAATCCGTTTTCTGCGGCTTCAATAGCACTGATTAATGCGCCTGCTTTGTTTCTTGTTTCGATAAATTCAGTTTCTGGAACTGAGTCTGCCACAATTCCAGCGCCAGCCTGAACGTAGGCTTTATCATCTTTAATAAGAATCGTGCGTATCGTAATTGCAGTATCCATATCACCCGAATAGCTGAAATAACCGATCGCTCCTGCATAAGTAGCTCTGCGGGTAGGTTCCAGTTCATCGATGATTTGCATTGCGCGGATTTTTGGGGCCCCGCTGACTGTTCCAGCCGGGAAACATGCTCTCAGAACATCGAACTGGTCCATTCCTGATTTCAACCTGCCGGTAACATTGGATACGATATGCATGACATGAGAATACCGTTCGATTCCCATCAGTTCATCAACGCTGACGCTTCCATATTCACAAACTCGGCCTATGTCATTGCGTCCAAGATCGACCAGCATCACATGCTCTGCACGTTCTTTCTCATCCTTCAATAGTTCAGCTTCGAGTAGTGTGTCTTCTGCTTCACTGTTGCCTCTGGGTCTTGTACCGGCTATCGGTCTGGTAGTTACCGTTTCTCCCTCAACAGTAACCAGTATCTCCGGACTCGACCCCACCAACGCCAACTCTCCAAGTGAAAGGTAATACATATATGGCGATGGGTTCAATCCTCTGAGTGCACGGTAGATATCAAACGGGCGGGCTGTGATATCTGCTTCAAAGCGCTGTGACAGGACTATCTGTATCGCATCTCCGGCTGCAATATACTCTTTACAGCGCTCAACCGATTGTTCGAAATCTTGCTGTTTAAAGTTTGATCTTACCGCAATAGGAGCATCACAAGGTTGGGGAGATGTATAATTCAACGGCTGCGCCAGTTTGGATGCTATTTCTTCGATTTTAGTGATTGCTTCCTGATACGCACTCTGTGGATCAGTTCCAACATGTGCATTGTGGACGATTCGGATCCGGTGGCTCACGTGGTCGAATACAAGGAGTGTGTCGACCAGCAGCATAACGCAGTCAGGAATGTTGAGGTCATCGATGGATGTGTTTGGTAGTTCCTCAAAGAACCTTACAACGTCGTAGCCGATATAACCAACCGCTCCACCACAGAACTTCGGAAGATTTGGATTGGGAACGTAGTCAACTTGCGATAGTATTTCACTCAACACATGCAGCACATCATGTCCAGGGTTGAGAGTAAGATTGCTGTTGATACCGTCCCTGGTTACAGTCGCAGTGTTGTCCTTACTCTGGATAACTGCTGATGCACCGCTTCCGACAAATGAGAAGCGTCCGATTCTCTCACCGCCGGTGACGCTCTCCAGCAGAAATGAGGGTTCTAGCCCGGCAACCTTTAGATACGCCGATACCGGGGTTTCCATATCTGCCAGGATCTCCCGGTAGACAGGAATCACATTGCCTAGTTTAGAGCGTTCGACAAAATCATCGAAACTCGGTTTATACTCGTTCATTCGTTGCTCTCCTATATAGCCTTGCCATTCAGAGAAGAGCATCTACACCCGGATAATCAAAACTGACCGGAGCATAAACCCCGGTCTGCATTAGTGTTGATATGTTATTAAATGCAAAAAACCGCGGGCTCTTCCTCTGAAGTGGCTCGCGGCTGTAAAGTATCTTAATGTCGTTATTAGATTAAATAGACGTTACGAAATATCTCCAGCGAGCGCTTCAGTTAGATTAACGCTTCGCCAGATCCAGACGGCATGGCTCAACCTGATTCCCACAAACTTGCTTTTCATAACAATTCGATTATACCCAGGTTTCATACGGAAGTCAACACGTTTTTTGAAGTGTTTTAATATTGTCATCCTGAGGAACGAAGGATCTGCTTTTGTTTTGGATTGCTGTTTTTGACTTAGGCTCTTTTGAGTGATATACTCGACTTGCTAAAAGCTAACAATGGGGGGCCTTTAATGTCTCGGGTTCTGAGTGTGGGTTTTGGGAACTACGTGAATTTCAGGCGGGTTGTTGCTATTGTTAACGCAGAATCTGCACCTGTAAAACGTGCATTGCAACAGGCAATTAAGGATGGCAACCTGATAGACTCTACCCAGGGACGCAAGACTAAGAGCGTAGTATTTATGGATACCGGCCACATCGTTTCTTCATGTCTTACTACAGAAACACTGGCAAAACGGGCACAGGATACGCAGATAGAGGATAATCAAGAGGATGCTTGACCGCTTTACCATCTCTTCCGGACTTCTCTGTGTCGTTTCCGGTCCATCGGGTGTAGGCAAAGACTGCGTTTTGGACGCGTTACTTTCTGAAGCTAAAGGAATAGCTAAATGTGTCACCGCTACAACCCGTAATCCACGGCCAGGTGAACAGAACGGCATTGACTACATATTTCTTTCCTCTGATGAATTTTCACAGATGGTATCCAATGGTGATTTCCTGGAATATGCTGAAGTCCACGGGAATATGTATGGCACACCTAAAGCTGAGGTATCTAAATTAACCAGTCAAGGACTGGATGTAATATTAAAAATAGATGTGCAGGGTGGAATTAGTGTAAGGGCATCTGATCCTGATGCCATTTTGATTTTTATACTTCCTCCTTCTGTTGAGGAACTCGAAAGACGTTTGAGGGGCAGAGGCACAGACAGCGAAGAATCTTTGCAGTGTAGATTAGATAATGCTCAGAATGAGTTGGCAAAGGCCAAAGAATACGATTATGTGGTCGTGAACAACACTATAGCGGGCGCTGTTCAAGACATTGAGGCGATAATAAGTGCAGAACACCACAGAGTTCGAAAAACCTGACTTCGATAGTAGTCTGAATGGTAAGAAAGTGCTGCTTGGAGTGACAGGTAGCATAGCTGCATATAAAGCCGCCTATATTGCGAGTGCACTGGTGAAACGTGGAGCGGACATCCATGTTGTTATGACTGCACATGCTAAAGAGCTTATTGGCCCAGCTACATTCTGGTCTATAACATCAAATCCAGTAATCGAGGACCTTTTCGAAAAGCCTGCAGCTTACGAAATCACCCATGTATCGCTTCCGGAGACGTCGGATGTCTTCCTTATAGCTCCTGCTACTGCCAACATAATAGGAAAACTGGCAAATGGCATCGCAGACGATATGCTGTCCACCATGGCGCTTTCTGCAACTTGCCCGATAGTTATTGCTCCGGCAATGAACTGTAATATGTATCTAAATCCTGTAGTTGTCTCAAACGTAGAAAAATTGCGACAACTAGGCAAAATTATCGTAGAACCCGATTCAGGCAGGTTGGCATGTGGGGATACTGGAATTGGAAGGTTGGCTGATTCGGATGGTATAATTGCTGTTCTGGAAGATGTTCTGGCAGTAAAAAGACTGGATTACTCAGGAATTAGGGTTTTAGTCTCTGCTGGTCCTACACAGGAGGCCATTGATCCGGTCAGGTATATCAGCAACAGGTCATCAGGGAAAATGGGATATGCGTTGGCTGCTGTGGCTGCAAAACGTGGGGCTCAGGTTACACTTGTTAGTGGCCCATCAGAGCAGTCGGTTCCTGTTGGCGTGGAACTGGTTGATGTAACTACTTGCGATGAGATGTTCCAGGCAGTGACTGTCAGGGCAGCAGATGCTGATGTGTTTATTAGCGCAGCGGCACCGGCAGATTTTGCACCAGTTGAAATACTACCGCAGAAGATCAAAAAGACACAGCGTTTGACTCTGGAACTTGAGAAAACACGAGATATTCTCGCGGCAGTTGGGCTAAATAGAGGCCGGACAATACTTGTGGGGTTTGCTGCTGAAACTCAGAATTTAATTGTTAACGCACAATCCAAGCTGAATTCCAAGAACTTGGACGTTATAGTGGGCAATGATGTTTCTGAAGGCAATGATGTCTTTGGAAGTGATACCAACCAGGTCGTCCTGATCTCAAGAGATGGCGAGACCATCCACTTGCCCAGGATATCAAAGACCGAAGTCGCAGATAGAATACTAGACTATATAAAACAACACTTCATGGAGGAGTAGTAGATGAGTAAAACCACTCGTATGTTTACATCGGAATCAGTTACCGAGGGACATCCTGATAAACTCGCCGATCAGATATCAGATGCCGTCCTTGATGCATTATTGCTGCAGGACCCCAACAGCCGCGTTGCTTGTGAAGCTTTGCTGACAACCGGGCTTGTTATTGTAGCCGGTGAAATCACAACCAAGGCGTATGTTGAGATCCCTGTGATTGTCCGCGGTGCTCTGGAAGAGGCAGGATATGTCAAGGCCAGATATGGTATCGATTATCAGACTTGCGGTGTTTTGACCGCAATACAGTCACAGTCACCTGATATCGCCGTCGGCGTAGACACAGGTGGAGCAGGGGACCAGGGGATGATGTTCGGGTATGCTTGCGACGAGACTCCGGAACTTATGCCTATGCCTATTATGCTTTCACACAAGCTGGCCCGTAAACTTGCTGAAGTCCGCAAGTCAGAAGACATTGGCTACCTCAGACCGGATGGTAAGTCTCAGGTAACTGTTGAATATGAAAATGGCAGACCAGTAAGAGTCGATAAAGTTGTCATATCTGCTCAGCACGAACCGACTATTCCTCAGAAGACCATTTATCAGGATGTCCTGGAGCAGGTTATCAAACCGGTTCTTGGTACAGAACTGATGGACTCCAAAACTGAAGTTTTCGTCAACCCAACAGGAATATTCTCCGTTGGAGGCCCTCAGGGTGACACTGGTCTAACAGGCAGAAAAATCATTGTTGATACATACGGTGGAATGGCCAGGCACGGCGGTGGATGCTTCTCCGGAAAAGATCCGACCAAGGTTGACCGGTCAGCTGCTTACATGATGCGTTATGTAGCTAAGAATATAGTCGCAGCAGGACTTGCCAGCAAGTGCGAACTGGAAGTTGCTTATGCTATCGGCAAAGCAGAACCTATGAGCGTTTTGGTTGATACTTTCGGAACTTCAGTTGTCGCTGAAGAGATTATTATCGACCTTGTAAGCAAATACTTCGACCTGACTCCCAGAGGTATAATGGATACGTTGAAACTCAGAAGACCTCTCTACAAGCAGGTTGCAGCATATGGTCACTTCGGCAGGACCGACTTGAACGTGCCCTGGGAAGAGACAGACATGGCTGCTATATTGAAGAAAGCCGCCGGGTTATAGTTGAAAATAGGAGTCGCCGTAGACACCGGTAGTTCTGGATCTGTCGACGTGCTGACTTATGAAGTGCCTTATGGTCTGGTTGACCAGGTGGAGGCCGGAACTTGTGTTCTGGTCCCACTTGGTTCACGCCAGATCGTAGGGTATGTTATCGGCCCCGATCCGGATTCCCCAATTACCAATCTCAAAGAAATCATCTCCATCGTTGATACCCCTGTCAGACTCGATCAGGATCTGGTTGACCTGGCCAAATGGGTCTCCAATGAGTATTTCTGCTCGTATTCCAAAACATTGCTCTCTATGCTTCCCAGTGTTGTTCAGTGCACTGTAAAATGTTGGGTAAAGATAGGACCTTGTGCTGATCGTCAATCACGGACTGTCGCAGAATCTCGGCTTCTCAATACTCTTGAGGGGCTTGGAGGTGAGACTACTCTTGAAGACTTATGTCTGGCGCTGGGTAAGGCGCATGTTCTGCGACTATTGAAGCCTCTTGAAGACACTGGCGCAATCGTAAGGCACTGGAAACTAGTCACCCCGGAAGGCAAAGCCAGGTCATTGAGAGCAGTCACTATATCAGATTCTACAATTGACGAGAATAGCCTGAATGAAAAACAGAAAGCTGTCTGGGATGTGGTCTCGACAATTGGTAGACCGATCGCATTAGCTGAACTCGTTAATAGATTCGGTGTATCTGCATCTTCGATAAACTCAATGATCAAACGCGGAGTTATTACCGAGACAACTGTTTCATACAGACGCACCCCACGTTTTTCAATGCTCGCGACTCCTGATTATGATTTAGGTATACAGCAGACTGATGCCCTTGAGAAAATCATTGCTGCAATGGACACCGAAGGGCACAAAGGCGTCCTGCTATATGGAGTTACAGCCTCCGGTAAGACCGAAGTATATATAAGAGCCATAGAACACGCGCTGGCAGCCGGCCAGACGGCCTTAATGCTCCTCCCGGAGATTGCCCTCACAACTCAAGTAATGGATATTTTCCGTTCGCGTCTTGGTGAACAGGTCGCTGTGTTGCACAGTCGTCTATCAGCTGGAGAACGGTATGATGAATGGTGCAGGATTCGTCAGGGACAGGCCCGCGTGGTGTTAGGTGCCCGTTCAGCTGTTTTTGCACCTTTGACCAACCTTGGTCTGATAGTTGTGGATGAAGAACATGAACCGAGTTATAAGCAGGACAACCCTCCCCGTTATCATTGCCGTGAAGTAGCCAGACATCGTGCACAGCAGGCAGGATGCACACTGGTATTAGGCAGCGCTACACCATCCATTGAGTCTTACTTTGAATCGGAAGCAAATCGGATTGAGTTGGTCGAGATGTCATCGCGTGTTGCAGACAGGCCTCTTCCCAAGGTTATTGTAGCAGACATGCGTACACAATTTGCCAAGAGCGGACCGACCATATTCTCTGAAGCCTTGCGTGAACGCATCGAAGACCGGTTGGCAAAGAAGCAGCAGGTAATGCTATTCCAAAACCGCAGAGCTTACTCAACGTTTTTGCTCTGCCGTGACTGCGGATTTGTCCTCAAATGCCCCAACTGCGCTGTTTCTTTGAAGTTGCACAGTGCTGACAAGAAATTAACCTGCCACCATTGTGAATTTGAAGAACCCGCTCCTGATGTCTGTCCGAAATGCAGCGGTACCAAGATCGGAAAATTCGGAATAGGCACCGAAAGAGTAGAGGAGGAGACCAGAAATGCGTTTCCTCAAGCCCGTGTGCTGCGTATGGACAGGGATACAACATCGAGAAAAGGCGCGCACGCGGACATTCTGGCAAGTTTTCGACATGGTGAAGCCGATATCCTGGTAGGCACTCAGATGATTGCCAAGGGTCTGGATTTTCCCCGTGTAACATTAGTTGGAGTAATAAGTGCTGATACTTCCCTTAACATGCCGGATTTCAGAGCACCTGAGAGGACATTTCAAATGCTGTCCCAGGTATCCGGACGGGCAGGAAGAGGGATTGATCCGGGTGAGGTTATTATACAATCTTTCGACCCCGAGCATTATTCTGTGGCTTTCGCGGTAGAACATGATTATAAGGGATTCTATAACCAGGAGCTTGAATACAGATCGGAAGTCGGATACCCGCCATACAGTTATCAGATAGGATTTATCTCTCAGGATGTGGATGATAGTGTTGCCAGGGGCAGAATGGTTGAATTGCAAAAAGCACTTGTTAATGAGTGCAAGGCAGCAAATGTGGATGTAACCATATCCAGTCCAGCGCCAGCACCGCTTAGTAGATTGCGGGGGCTTTACAGATGGCAATTAGTCTGCAGGTCAGTCGATAGAGCTGGCATGCACAGGGTTGTAGGAGCTGTTTTATCAGCGATACCTGCACTCCGCAAGGTAGTTACCGTGGACGTCGACCCGATGTCGATGTTATAATAGACTCATATTATTCACAAAACCTCTCTTTTTTCCTGCATTAATGAAGAAGAGCCGTTTGTTTTGAATGATATGCTTAGTTCTTAGGTGGTATGAAATGATATCAGATACAGTACTTAGATATGGTGAACCGGTACTCAGGCAAATAGCCTCGGCAGTACCTGAATTTAATGACGAGATCCGTGAAACCATTATGCGGATGTATTCTATACTAGAGGCCAGCGGTGGAATCGGATTGGCAGCTCCTCAGGTAGGATTGCCACTTAGAATGTTTGTATATCGTGTCGGTGAGGATGACAACTTCCACGCACTGGTGAATCCCAAAATAGTCAGGCGGAATGGGGAAGAGACCAATATTGAAGGCTGTTTGAGTCTTCCTGGTCTCCACGGTGATGTAACACGGGCTGCCAGGATTATAGTTGTTGGTGTTGATGAAAATGGTGAGCACGTGCGTATTAAGGCTGTCGGTCTGAAAGCGCGAATGTATCAGCACGAAATCGATCACCTTGATGGCGTGCTGTTTATCGATAGAGCAGATCCTGATACCCTGGAAACAGAACCGATAGGGGCAAAGGAAGAAGAACCGATTATCTGAGCAGGCTATGAAGATTGTCTTTGCAGGTACAAGTGAATTTGCGATTCCGAGCCTTGAAGCTCTTGTTGAGGCCGGGCATGATGTCGCGTTAGTAGTGACTCAAGCCGACCGACCAATCGGCAGAGGTAGGCATATTGGGCAGACTCCGGTCAAGGAAACGGCCTTAACCCTCAATCTGGAGTTGTTTCAGCCGGAACGTATTTCTTCACCGGAATCGCTTGAACGATTATTTTCGATTGGCGAAATTGATGTTTTTGTAGTAGTTGCTTACGGGCAGAAGATTCCTCGGTCTTTATTGGAATGGCCGAGGTTAAAAGTCGTCAATGTCCATGGTTCCATTTTGCCCCAGTATCGCGGAGCAGCACCGATCCAGCAGGCAATAATCGACGGCTGTAAATCAACCGGTGTAACTACAATGCTTATGGATGAAGGCTGGGATACAGGAGCAATTCTTCTACAGGATTCCCTTGATATCAACCCCGAGGAAAACGCAGAGGAGCTTTCCAAAAGACTTGCTGCAATCGGGGCCAGGCTTCTAGTGCGGACCTTGGATTTGCTACAGGATGGAAGACTCGACCCCATACCTCAGGACAACTCACAGGCCACATTCGCATATTCATTGAAACGGGATGCTGGAGCAATAGACTGGCGGATGACGGCCAGGCAGATTGTTAATAGAATCCAGGGTTGCACTCCGAAACCAGGAGCTTTTGCAAATCTCGATGATTGCCAGATCAAGCTTTGGGCATCGACCGTTGTGCCAGAGCAGAGCAATGATGAACCTGGAGTGATCGTAGCTGTTGATTCTAATGGTGTCAGGGTCGCAACAGGCTCGGGGATTATATTGCTACAAGAGCTCCAACCAGAGTCGCGCAAACGTATGTTAGCAGCTGAATGGGCACGAGGCAGTAAGATTGTCTCGGGCGTCAGATTCAATGAGCAAACTATCCTCAAGTAGGCTTTCTTACTTTGAATATGTCCGATTAGATTATGAATCTGCACTGTCAACAATTGTAGTTTTTAAGAATCTTAACATACCACTTGATTTTTCTACCTCTCAACTGTTATACTGCCCTATGCGTTGTGGTTTATAAGCCAGACTGTATCGGCTTGACTAACGCCTATGTGTTTTTGCACTGGGACCAGGTGCTGCTCTCCCCGTGCATATGTTGAGAATGCAGCCTTACTCGGTTATTTGTTATCTAACCCGCATTGTTCAACAAGTGTAAATAAAGATTATTTATACCATAAGCTATGAATAATACGGGCTATACAATCAAAGAATGCTTAAAATAGAATACGAATCACTGAGTAATTCGGAGTGCAGCGTATGGGCCTGATAGAAGAGCATTATGACCGCGGGATTGAGTTCAAACTCAATGGGATGTACGACGAAGCGCAGGCGGAGTTCCAGGTAATTCTGGATATCGAACCTGAAAACGCAAAAGCACATCACCAGTTGGGGCTTGTTTACGGGTTTACTGGATTGTTCGATGAGTCAATCGAGGAACTCAAACACGCGCTCGAATTAGATAAGAATAATTTGAAAATTCGTGGTGACCTTGGATTAACCTATTCAATGCTCGGGATGTTCGATGAAGCCAAGTTAGAGTTTGAGACTATTCTGGCCATCGACCCTTACGACGATATCGCTTGCAAGAATATCATTTATTTCAGATGATCCCACAGGCAGTTATCCCACAATGACAAAATCCAGATTAGTTAACGTCGTCTTTGAACCGGAAGGCACTATCTCCCGCGTCCCGTCCGGCACACTCATTTCAAAAGCTGCATCCGCTGCAGGTAGACCAATTGAAGTTCCATGCGGCGGAATAGGCGTGTGTGGAAAATGCAGAGTGGTTGTTTCAGGATCTGTTAGCCCCCCGGATGCGACCGAACTTCACCACATTACTGATAGTGATATCGTTGACGGTGTACGTCTTGCTTGCCGGACCAAAATACTGGGCGACTGCCACATCAGCATCCCCGAATACAGCCGGTCTGTAGTCCAAAAAATACTCAGCCACGGCGAATTGCGTAAATGTGCTCTCAATTCCGGAATAACAAAACTGCATTGCTTACTTGATAAACCTTCTTTAGATGATGAAACAGCCGAATTTGAACGGCTCGCAATGTGTCTGTCCTCAAAAGGCATTGAACTCTCTCCCAGCCTGGAAGTCGTCCGAGACATATCTTCGGTGATGAAGAATGCTGGTTATGATCTCACTGCAGTTACTTGTGGGGGGGGATTGATTGCTGTAGAGCCTGGTGACACGTGCGGTAAATCCTATGGAGTAGCATTTGATCTCGGAAGCACCTCTGTTGTAGGATTCCTGATGGATCTTGAATCTGGCGATGAACTTGCAGTTCACTCGATAATGAATCCTCAGATGGTTTATGGTGACGACCTCATCTCGCGCATTCTGTTTGCAACTACGCAGGATAATGGACGCAGTATTCTGCAGTCTACTGCTGTTGATGCAATGAACCGTATTATAGAAAATCTGTGCAAGAAGTCTAAGATTCACCACGAAAACATCTACAAGATAACGGTAGTCGGCAACACCTGTATGTCTCATTTACTATTGGGAATTGACGTCCATAGTCTTGGGCAAGCTCCCTATGTCCCCAGCATATGCCGTGATATCGAGGTAAGTGCTAAGTCGCTTGGATTGGATGTTACTCCCTGCGCCAAAGTTTATGTACTTCCCAATATAGCAGGATTTGTAGGCTCTGATACTGTAGGGGTAATGCTTGCCAGTATGTGGAAAGACAATGGACATACTCGTTTGGCTGTCGATATAGGCACAAACGGAGAGATGGCACTTACGCACAAAGGGCAGACATATGTGTGTTCAGCTGCTGCTGGTCCGGCGTTCGAAGGAGCTGGAATAAGCTGTGGTATGCGTGGCGGTTCTGGAGCTATCGACAGCGTTCTTATTTCGGATCAAGTGCATATCACCGTTATAGGCAACAGAAAACCTATTGGTCTCTGCGGTTCTGGATTAGTTGACGCTGTTGCACAGCTTCTTGAGGCTGGTATTGTCGATGAGAGCGGAAGAATGCAGGGGCCTGATGAAGTCCCGGAACTTCCCGACGCCGTGAAAGAAAGACTGATACACGGCGCAAATGGTTTAGAATTTGTTCTTGCTAATAAGACAGAATCTGGCAATGGTAAGACTATTAGTCTTAAGGAATCCGATATCCGGCACTTACAATTAGCCAAAGGATCAATACACGCTGCTATTAGAAGCATTATTTCCTGGGCTGGAGCTGATATTGATGACGTCAGCGAGATAATGCTGGCTGGAGCATTCGGTAACTATATAAGGGTTGAAAGTGCAATTAGAATAGGATTAATTCCTGATGTGGGAATCGAAAATGTTTCCTCTATAGGAAACGCTGCAGGTGCTGGTGCACGATTAGCCCTGTTATGCAATCACGAAATGGAGACAGCGAGAAAGCTTGCCTCCGGTGCCAAGCATTTAGAATTGGCCGTATCTCCGGCATACCAAATGGAACTCATGGACCAAATGATGTTTCCGGAGAAACAATAGATGTTTTCCGCTCTGAAATACTCGTTTTGAGTAGGAAATATCGACTAGTTTCGTTAACTATAGGAAAATTGCTGTTATAGTATTGCGCTTGGAGATATCAGGCGTTATACTGTTAAGGATTGTGTTCACCAAACAGGTGAAAAACTCGCTGAATGGTGGTGTTGGCGACACATTTCAACAGCGAGATTGCACATAATGACAGGAGGAGCTCAAGTGGCTGATTTAGAACTGTTGGCGCAAGCCATAATTAAAGGTAAAGCACCGGATGCAAAGGCTCTCACAGAGCAGGCTTTAGCAGAAGGCGTTCCAGCAGGCGACGTCCTGAACAAGGGTCTTGTAGCTGGTATGAACGTTGTAGGCGAATTATTCAAGACCAATCAGTATTATGTCCCGGAAGTCCTGATAGCTGCACGTGCTATGAAGCAGTCAATGGAAATCCTGAAACCGGCACTAGCTGCTGGCGGCGTAGAGTCCAAGGGCAAGATCGCTATTGGAACAGTTCGTGGAGACCTTCACGACATAGGTAAGAACCTGGTTGCTATGATGCTCGAAGGCGCTGGCTTCGAGATTATGGACAAGGGTGTTGACGTTAAACCTGAAGCTTTTGTTCAGGCTGTCAAGGACGGCGCTAAGATCATCTGCCTGTCCGCTCTACTCACAACCACAATGCCTGCAATGAAAGAGACCGTCGAGGCTCTGAAAGCTGAAGGTATTCGTGACTCTGTGAAGGTTATGATTGGCGGAGCCCCCGTAACCCAGAACTACTGCGACGAGATTACAGCTGATGGATATTCTCCTGATGCAGCTTCTGCAGTAGATAAGGCTAAAGAACTACTCGGTCAGTAGTAACGTAATACAAATGGTATATTTGAGGGTGGGTTACCCATTCTACTTTGCATTATTTGCGAAGCAGAGGTCAATCCACCCTCTTTGGTATGTTTTAGGAAAGGTCAACAATAATGGGAGGAAACCTGAGTGCGTTATCCTTTGGACTAATTGTGTTAAGTGTAACGCTAGGCAGCCTGGGCCAGATATGCATTAAGAAGGGTATCGGGGCTGCACATATTGCAATTGCTGCATCTCCCATACAGACCTTTATCAATATTTTGTCTGCTATGATAAAACCCTATTCGATGCTCGGACTTGGGTTATATGTTATTAGCACATTTGTCTGGTTTCTGGTGGTCAGCAGAGTTAGGCTCAGTGTAGCTTATCCGATGATCAGTATGAGCTATATTCTGGTTGTTATTCTTTCCGCTGTTGTTTTGCACGAAAAAGTAGACTGGCGTTTTGCTGTTGCGGGTTTGCTGTGTATATCCATTGGAGTAAGCCTGATCGGTTTTGGCCTGGGATCCAACGCAGGAAAGTAGACGGGACGCTTATTTCGTTATGAATAGAGTACTGGCTGCAGTCATATTTCTATTGGCAGCGGTTGTTCTGCTGTGGAAACCCCTCATCCTCGCTAAAGCTCCACTTCCTGGCCAGTATTTAAAGAAGATGCAACCTTGGGTTTCAACTCAGAATAAATCTGATTCACATATCCAGTGGAACCCGCTATCCTGGGATGCTATCGGTCAGTTCTATCCATGGAGAGTCTTCCTGGGCCGCTCACTTCATTCAGGCAAAATCCCACTATGGAATCCCCATCAATTCTGTGGTAACCCTTTCCTGGCGAATGGACAGTCTGCTGTTCTCTATCCTCCAAATTGGTTATTCGCAATCATTGATCCGATATGGGCATTTACACTGATTGCACTATTTCATCTTGCAGCAGCAGGATTCTTTACCTATCTTTTTCTAAAAGATCTTAGTATATCGGATGAAGGTGCGATAATCGCCGGATTGAGTTTTGAGCTCTGTGCATTCCTTGTGCTTTGGATGGAATTACCTACTCTCCTAACTGTCGCTGTATGGCTTCCCTGTGCGCTATGGACCGTTTACAGGGCTATTACACGTCGGTCGTATGCATGGGCCGTTGTTTCAGCTGTCGTTTTATCACTGGCCGTCCTTGCTGGTCATCTGCAGATAGCATTCTATGTGTGGTTTGCTGTGGTGCTTTGGGCTTTATATCTTGTAGGGAAAGCCTGGAGAGCGGATAAACGTATAACTTCCAAATATGCATGTATATTTGTATTTACGTTACTTCTTGGAGCGGTGTTATCGGCTGCTCAGATACTGCCTTCGATAGAACTGGGCAGGCTGTCACATCGGCAAATACCCACAAGTATGGAAGATTACCACCGTTTTGCCGCTAACGGTCTGCCAGTGCATCGCCTTGTGACTGCCGTAATACCGGACTACTTTGGAAATCCCAATCAGGGGAATTACTTTCTGCTGGGACGTATAGGCGAACGGTTCAACATGCCTGCAGATTATCTTGAATTGGGTCTGTATTCAGGATTACTGACCCTGGCTGCTGCATTTATAGCTCTATTGTCTTGGCGAAAGAACCCGCACGTATGCTTCTGGACTGCCTTAGGAGCAATATCTATGCTGGTTGCTGCAGGTAGTTATATTAATCTGCCTATGTATTTCGGCATACCAGGGTTTTCTGCCCTTGGTGGACCGAACAGAATCCTTGTTCTGTATATGTTCGCATTGTCGGTATTAGCTGGATATGGCGTGGACTATCTGTGTTCTTCAACAAGTCACAAACTACCATTATTTGGTGGTAAATTGAAACTAGGCACAGCATTTGCACTACTTTCCGTCGCCGTTCTCGGTGTTTTTACAGCAGTAAGCATGGGAATTGCAGACACCGCATTAGCGCAGCTTCCCCAGCAACTGCGTGATATTATCCCGGGTGTCCAGTCCGGAGCAGTGCTGCGATACGCTATCATGATGATTGCAACAACGGTCGTGCTATTGCTGGGTGGAAGTGGTGTAGTTTCAAAACGCATCTTTGGGATAGTTGCGGTAATCGTGCTGGCTGTTGATTTATTAGGGTGGGGCATGGGAACTATACCAGAGTGTGATAGAAAGGATGTATATCCGGATACTGCTCTGACTAACTATTTGAAAGACCATACAGAACGCCGGGTATTGCCAACCAATAGTAACTGGAGTCTCACGAGTTTCCCGCTCTCATTACTTCCGCCTAATGCGGCAATGGTATATGGATTCTACGATGTCCAGGGATATGACTCTCTCTATACAAAGGCATATAAAGATTATATGACCACAGATTTTGCAACAGACCCTTGCCCTCCTGAAAATGGTAACATGATCCTTGGAAAAGCAACGTCAAAAAGCGCATTAGGGCTCTCTGTAGCTTTGGCTGATTCTGCTCCTAAAGGAAATGTGTTGTACAGGTCAAATAGAATAGCTGTTACCGATACTGGATTTGCAGATGCTGGTTGGATTGCGCAACTAAATGGAGAACCAGTAGATACCAACTTCATCGGGCCAAATAGGGTAACAGTACAATTACCTGATGCTGCAAAAGATATAGTAACTGTGAGGGTGTTGAACTATCCAGGATGGAAGAACTCAAAAACAAACCAGGATATTGATCCTGATGGAATATGGATGAGTTGTCCGGCTTCCGGAGAACGAGTGGTGGATTTAATGTTTCAACCGGAGAGTTATCAGGTTGGACTGTTTATCAGCCTGATAGGATTGTCCATATGCATGGGTTCATTAACCTATTCAAGATTGAATTTAAATAAAGGTTGTATATGAAAGCAAAACAAATTCCAAAAAAAATAGATGAAAACCTTCAGCTCATCAAAGAACGCAATTGGGTGCTCCTTATTGCTGCAATCGCTGCTTTACTGGCATCCATTCCATACATATGGGGAGCGTTTCTGACACCAGCAGGAACCCATTTCACGGGCCTTACCCACAATATTGATGACGGAGCTGTGTATCTCTCGTGGATGCGCCAGATTGCCGATGGGTCATTTACCTTTCACAACCTGTATGCCCCGGCTGCAGGTCAGGGTGGGCAGTTCAATATTCTGTTCCTGATTATGGGATTAGTCGTGAAGCTGACTATGCTCCCGACAGTCTGGGTATTTCACGGATTCAGGATTGCACTGAGTATAGTGGTTATCTGGGCTGTTTGGGTGTTTTTATTCAACTTCTTAGGTAACAGAGCTGAGAGAAAACTCTGTATTCTACTGGTAGCTTTCTCCTCCGGTATCGGATGGTTGCTGGGATCCGTGAAAGCAATGACAGGATCCGTGGATTTGTGGCAACCTGAAGCAATAACATTTCTCTCCATGTATCTAAATCCACTATTCCTTGCTGGAATAGTGTTGATGATAGGATCATTCCACTTTTTACTGCTGGCAGAAAAGACCGGCAAATTGCAATATGGATTATGGGCTGGAATATGCCTACTGGCATTAGCTAACATTCACACCTATGATGTAATCACAGTCGGTTGTGTGTGGTTTGTATGGTTTATTGCTTCAAGCATCATACAAAAAAAACTGAATACCAGAACTCTACTGCTCAGTTTGATGGCTGCGGCTATGTCACTGCCGGCACTTGCTTATCAGTATTATCTGTATTCAACGGATGCAGTTTTCCAGGCCAGAGCTAATACAATGATTGCTTCTCCATCATTCCTCTCATACCTTATGGGGTTTGGAGTTCTGATTATTGGGGCTGCGCTCGGTATCTATGCTATTTCGAAGCAGTGGGTTGCTTTTAACAAGATACCTGCACGAGTATTTCCTGTTGTTTGGGCGATTCTTGGATTCTGTGTAGCGTATATTCCAGTAGCTCAGCAGAGAAAACTAATAATGGGTGTGCACATACCATTGTGCATACTCTGTGCTATCGGAATATCGTGGGCTATAGGCAAAATGCCCAGGAAGTTCCAGTTGGAGACACTGGTTGTGTTGGTTGTCATTCTTGTTCAGAGCAATGTATCTTTCTTGAAAAACGATATCATACTTCTCAGTACGTTGAAGACAGCTACCATGTTTCCATCTTATATTACTGACTCACAGCTCAAATCCATGGAATATATCCGGGAAAATGCAACTAGTGAAGATACGGTCTTTGCTTCACCTACAGTTTCTCTGTTTATTCCTGCAATCGCAGGCAAAAGAGTTTACTACGGACACTGGAGTGAAACACCAAACTATACGGATGGTTTGATGAAGTGGCGCCAGTTTACGGACAAGAACACTGTTATGGAAGCTCGCAGGGCACTCTGGTCATCAACCAAGTCCGCCTATTATGTCTCAGAGTCAGATGACACTCTTCCACCTGCGGAAATGCTCTTGAATGACGCAAAACAGGTATATCAAGATGGCGATGTAAGAGTGTTCAAACTAAATAAGCCTGTATCACCATAATCAATTGTGGTGCAGGCTTCCAGCCTGCCTGAGTGTGTCGAATGATTAGGGTTAGATTTATAACCCCCTTTTTTCGCGTGCTTTCGCGTATTTCGCGGTTAAATAAAAATCCCGCTTGACCGTAGAAATATGCAGTGATAGCATGTGCTGAGATTCTTTCCATCTACGAGAGTGAGGAATATAAAATATGTCATATGATTGGCCGGTAAAAATGGGCACGATGGTCACCTGTGGATCTAGTGCAGCAAGCTATATAAATCAAATAAAGGATTATGGTTTTGAGTCGTACAGCATCAGTGTTGGGGCAGCTCTTGGAGATATAAACCTGGCTAAACTTGCTGGTGAAGTGCGTGCAGAGATTGCAACAACAGGTGCAGTTGTAAGTTCGTTAAGCGCCTTTGGTAACCCGTTGATGTTCGACGATACAGCCCAGCAGACCAGAGATGCGTTTGCTGCCATCATCGATGCTGCTGAGCTCTTTGGTTGTGACTTAGTCACCGGTTTTGCCGGAAGAGTAGTTGGAAAACCAATTGATGAGTGCATACCACGGTTTGTCGAAGTCTTCAAGCCATTAGCCAGGCAGGCAAAAGACAAAGGCGTGAGAATAGCGTTTGAAAATTGTGAGATGGGTGGCAACTGGCAGAGCGGAGACTGGAATATTGCTCATACTCCCCAGGCTTGGGAAATGATGTTTGATGCAATAGATATGGACAATGTAGGCCTGCAGTGGGAACCTTGCCATCAGATGGTGAAATTAATCGATCCAATGCCGCAGCTCCGCAAATGGGTATCAAAGATATTCAATGTGCACGGCAAAGACGCTACAATTCTCTGGGATGTTATTCGAGAAAAAGGAATCGGCGGTCCTGCTCAATTCGCATTCCATCGAACTCCTGGATATGGTGACAGCAATTGGGCTGACATTATTTCCGAGTTGATTCGTGGAGGATTCCGAGGCAGCATCGATATCGAAGGCTGGCACGATCCTGTATACAACGGTGAGCTGGAAATGACCGGGCAGGTTAAAGGCCTCAACTACCTGAAACGCTGCCGTGGTGAAGTATTCGTCCCTAATCCAGTGGTCTAGGTCGCTGGTAGTTTGTAAATTGTATCGGTACACGATAACAATTCAGAGTTGAGGGAATTTGTCATCCTGAGGAACGAAGGATTTGCTTTTCATTCGGAAAAAGCAGATCCTTCGTTCCTCAGGATGACAAATTCCAATGAAATTGAACTCCTACGGTACACGATTCGCGTGACCGGCTCAAATAATTTGTCATGCAAGTGTGAGAAACTGCTTGAGCGTCTCATCCATTACTTTCTCTTTGCCCTTATCACTCTTCTCTGAGTCTGCTAATGAGCTCTGCAGGTGGCTGGTGATCATCATAATCCCTGCCTTATTCAAAGCTTTGCGGACGGCAGCCATTTGGTTTATGATGTCGGCATTGTCCTTGCCTTCTTCAATCATCTTCTGGATACCCCTTACCTGCCCCTCGACCTTTCGGAGTCTAAGCAGTATATCCAATGTAGCAGCATCAGTAATAGTAGATTCTATGCTTGTTTCTACTGCTGACTCAAGCCCGGTCTCTTTTAAACGCGCAGCATCTTGTTTCTTCCCCATATCACACCTCTACCATACCCTGTATAGTAGCATTAGTATAGCATGAGACTATATAGGAGTAAATGCATGATTATTTAATCTGATACCCTATGGGGTATATATATTGACATCTTGGTGGCATGGTGCGGTAGCGTAGTTTTATAGTGTGTAATTATTTTTGGTTGTTAGGCTTACCCAGCGATCCGACGGCGCTCCTAAATTTAGCGCAAGGAGGTGAGCGGCTGTTTTCAACCAAATGCAACAACGGGTGCTTTTCTCTCGTATGAAATTGTTGAAAAGACAAATCAAAGAGAGGAAGCACCCATGAATAATTTTACGCTAAAAGAAGTATTTGAGAAAGCTGCATGTCGGATACCTGATTGTGAAAATCTGGCTTATGGAGATTTGGATTCTGCTACTGCATCTGTTACAAAGTTTATCTTTGAGGCCATGGCTGAATCTGAGATAGAAAAGCGAGCAGGTGTAAGGTTGCATGAGCGTGGCGAGATGCGAACCGATTATCGCAACGGTTATCGTCATCGTAAGGTTCAAACTAGCTACCAGGTAGTGGAGATTCGCATTCCCCGTTTGCGGGGTAACGGTTTTGTGCCGAGTTTTCTGGAGCCAAACCATCGTGCCATTCGCGAAGTCGAGGCTTGGGTAAGTAAGGCATTCCTATCAGGTCTAACCCGAGCTGAGGTGATTCGGCTTCTAGAATCTACAACAGGATGCAAGCCATCTGATAGGTTATTACGGCGAGTCCAGCTTGAGATTGATGAGCAGGTAAAGAGATTTCGAGAACGCAAGCTACTTGGTCGATATCAATATCTGTTTTTAGATGCGGCTTGGGCTAAGGATATAGTAGGCATAACTGCGACACGTATTTGTATAATGACTGCAATTGGTATAACGCACACTGGTGTGAAGGAGATTCTTGGTTTTGAACGGACATCAACAGAGAATGAGTCTTCCTGGAAAGGGTTTCTTGGTCGGCTGGTGGAACGTGGGTTGAAACCAAGCGACTTGGCCCTGGTGATTTCCGATGAGCATAACGGTCTACTTAACGCTGCTTCTGAGGTGTTAGGTGACGTTCCTGGGCAGTTGTGTTGGGCACATCGGATACGTAATGTACGCAAAGCTGTTGCTGCATCGGATCGTGGTGAAGTGGTTGGAGGCTTGAAGCTTGTCTATGATGCCAAGCATCTATCTGGAGCAAAGGATTCATTTCGTCTTTGGGAGCAACGCTGGGACGAAAAGTATCCTAACTTAGTAGCCAGTGTAAAAGAGGACCTTGGATATCTGTTTGCATTCTATAATTGCGATGAACTTCACTGGGAATATCTGAGAACCTCTAATCCGATTGAGCGCACTTTCCGTGAACTACGGAGACAGCAATACGGATCTGGAGCATATGCAAACAGAGATGCTTGTAACAGGGCCGTATATAGAGTTTTCAACTGGCTCAATGAACGTTGGAAAGATATTGATATCTGGCAACAGAGAAAAATGAGAAAAACAACACAAATAACTAAGTGAGTAAATGACAATTGAATACGGGCAGAAAAACATTTTCGAATTTACACACTCCAGAAGGAATAACCGCATGGTGCAAAATATATCTACGCAGCATTACACACTGTGCTATAATATCCTGGATTTTGAACTTAATAACAAACCCGGGCATTGCCCATTATTTGAAAGGATTCCACACCATGGCTATGACCAGTTATGAAAGAGTTGCAAATACTCTGGCTCGAAAGCCGGTTGATGAGATACCGGTATGTGTAAGCCCGTGGGGCGCAACCATAGAAAGATGGACAAAAGAAGGGCACATAAAAGCTGGCGAAGATATCCAGGAGCATTTTGGACAGGATATTCGCAGCGCTGGCTGGTTTAATTCTGCAGCCAAACTCGATTTTGAATCTGTGATATTGGAAGAGACCGAAGAGACAATTCTCAGACTCGATGGCAACGGAGCAACACTCAGAGCACACAAACTGCACGACAGCACTCCGGAGCATGTCGCATTTACAGTAGTGGATCGCGAAACCTGGGAAGAACACGGTAAACCATACCTTCTGGACGTAGACCGGAGAAGGATTGCATTCGATGGCTATCGAGCAGAAAGAGCATTCGCCAAAGAGAAAAACCGCTTCTTCTGCTGGGCTGGTGTAGCGCCGTTCGAGCAGATGCACCCTATCACTGGTCACGAAAACATGCTAATGGGTATGGCTGATGATCCGGATTGGGTCAAGGACATGGTCAATGTATACTCCGATCTTACTATCAAACACCTCGAGATCCTTATAGCTGAAGAAGGCAAGCCCGATGGATTCTTCTATTACGAAGACATGGGTTTCAAAAACCGGCCGTTTATGTCCCCTGCAATGTATGAAGAGATTGTAATGCCAGGCCACAAGAAGCTTTTTGATTATGCTCACTCAATGGGATGCCCGGTTATTGTACACTCCTGTGGTTACGTGGAGCCATTAGTGCCTGGTCTGATTGAAGCCGGAATGGACTGCCTCCAGGCTATGGAAGTTAAAGCTGGAATGGATCTACCGACCCTGTTCAACAGATTTGGCGACAAAATTGCATTCTACGGTGGACTTGATGTCAGAACTCTTATTAACAACGACTTCGCAGCAATAGATGAGGAACTGACCAAGAAGATTACTCCGGTTATCAAAGGCGGTGGTGGTTTCATACTTCACACCGACCACTCAGAGCCGCCGGAGATCAACTACGAGACCATGAAATACTTCATAAAACGCGGAAAAGAAATCGCCAAAGCCGCTGCCGGTAACGCATAAAACTGATAAGTTAGAGCAATCCGTTCGTCCCGAGCTTGTCGAAGGGCGGACGGATTGCGTTTCTGTAAGCTCTTTTATATACATGGGGATCGCCTGCCAATTCTTTCTATACTCCCGTTCGGGATTTGCCCAATGAGCTCAATCGGTGGTATACTTTTCTAAATATTCACACCGTATTGAGAGTGAATTCAAGGTTTATTTAATTGGTAGAGCCTGTGCTCTACCATTATGTTTTTTGGAGGAATCAGGTTGAACGTCCTTGTTACCGGAGGCGTCGGATATGTCGGTTCCCACGCTGTTAAGTTACTCGTTGAACGAGGAGAGGATGTAATATGCCTGGATGACCTCCTGTTCGGCCACCCTCAAGCTGCGTGCGGTAGCAAACTCATCGTAGGTGATATAGCTGATCAGACTCTTCTGAGACGCATTTTCTCTGAGAATAAGATCGATTCCGTCCTGCACTTTGCCGGTCTCCGCGACGTCGGTGAATCCGTTGTGCAGCCCCAGAAATATTACATAAACAACATTTCCAAAAGTCTTGCCTTGATTGAAGTCATGCTTGAATTCAATGTCAAGCTGATGATATTTTCGTCCAGTGCGGCAACTTTTGGCGAACCTAAAGTCGTTCCGATCCCTGAAGACCACCCTCAGAGTCCAACAAACCCTTATGGCAGGACCAAACTCATGCTGGAAGAGATTCTGGCTGAATATGACACTGCTTATGGGTTGAAATCGATTTGCCTGAGATACTTCAATGCTTCAGGGGCCGACCCATCGGGATTGATCGGTGAAGATCATAAGCCCGAGCAGCATTTGATCCCGATAATTCTTCAAGTTGCTCTTGGTCAGAGGCAGCAGGTTAGCATGTTCGGAACTGACTGGCCTACACCGGATGGCACCTGTGTGCGGGATTATGTGCATGTCAGCGATCTCGCTCAAGCCCACGTACTGGCACTAGAAGCCCTGCGCTCCGGGCATGCATCGGCAGTATACAACATGGGCAATGGCAGCGGATACTCTGTCAAAGAAGTTGTAGAATGTGCTCGTGAGATCACCGGATGTGAGATCAAGGCTGTCGAAGCACCAAGGCGACCGGGTGACCCCGCTGTTTTGGTTGCAAGCTCTGAACTTATCACCCACGAGCTGGGATGGAAACCGGAATATCCTGATTTAAAAACGATTGTGAAAACAGCCTGGCAATGGCACTCCAGTCATCCAAATGGATTCACTGATTAATTAATTTAGTCAATAATGTCCTTGGCTATGTTTGTTTAATAGCAGGACAAAACACAAGGAGTTTGGTATATGGAAACGAATGAACTCGCAATGTTGAGGCACAGCACGGCCCATGTTATGGCGCATGCTGTGAAGAACCTGTTCCCGGAAGCGAAGGTAACAATTGGCCCTTCGATAGAGGACGGTTTTTATTATGACTTCGATGTGCCGACTCCTTTCACACCTGAGGATCTGGAGACTATAACTGCGGAGATGACAAAAATCATCGCCGCTAATACAAAGTTTGTCCGTTCAGAGATTACACGTGAGCAGGCTCTTGAACTTTTCAAAGATGAGCCATACAAGCTGGAATTATTGAGTGACATCCCTGAGGGTGATACGATCTCAACTTATGACCAGGACGGGTTCGTAGACCTTTGCCGTGGACCGCATATCGACAGCACCGGTCAGATCCCTGCATTCAAGCTGTTGAGTTTTGCTGGGGCATACTGGCGTGGTGATGAGCGCAATAAGATGCTGCAGCGTATATACGGCACTGCATTTGGAAGCCAGGCTGATCTGGATCTATACATAACGCAGCTTGCTGAAGCAGAGAAGCGGGACCATAGACGACTTGGCCGTGATTTGGACCTATTCTCACTCCAGGAAGAAGCTGGTCCTGGACTGGTTTTCTGGCACCCCAAAGGAGCGCTTGTTCGTAAGCTCATTGAGGATTACTGGAGAACAGAGCACCTTGAGAACGACTATGATCTGCTCTACACTCCACATATAGCTCTAAGAGATCTTTGGAATACCAGTGGACACCTGGACTTCTTTGCCGATGGTATGTTTGCACCGATGGATGTTGAGGGTAAACCATATCTCATAAAACCAATGAATTGCCCATTCCATCTGTTGGTCTATAAGTCTAAAGTCAGGAGTTATAGAGAACTCCCTCTGCGATGGGCAGAGCTTGGTACAGTATATCGTTATGAGCGTTCCGGTGCTCTTCATGGGCTGACTCGTGTAAGAGGATTTACTCAGGATGATGCTCACATTATGTGCACCCGTGATCAGTTGGATTCAGAGACCAAGCGTTGTATCGCGTTTGTGTTGATGATACTGCGCAGGTTTGGGTTCTCGGAGTATGAAATTTATCTGTCTACAAAGCCCGAGAAACACGTTGGTAGTGACGATGTATGGGAACAGGCTACTGCTGCCCTTGAAGCGTCGTTAAAGGACACTGGACTGCCTTATTCGGTCGATGAGGGTGGGGGAGCGTTCTACGGACCAAAGATTGATGTCAAGATTAAGGATGCCATGGGCCGTGCACATCAATGCAGTACCATCCAGGTGGACTTTAATGAGCCTGAACGATTTGACATCACTTATGTTGGACAGGACAACGCGCAGCACCGTCCGATTATGATTCACAGAGCGCTACTCGGGTCGCTTGAGCGCTTCATGGCGGTTCTGACCGAGCATTATGCAGGTGCATTCCCTCTGTGGTTGGCACCTATGCAGGTTGAGATTCTGCCGATAGCTGACAGACACGTTGAATATTGTGAGACTGTTCGCAAAACTCTTAAGGCCGCAGGCTTCAGATCCCATATAGACGATCGCAATGAGAAGATGGGTTTTAAAATCCGGGAAGCTCAAATGCAAAAGATCCCATATATGCTGGTAGCCGGTGATAAAGAGATCGAATCCGGAAAAGTTTCGGTGAGATCTCGTGTTGATGGCGACTTGGGAGCATTGAGTATTCCCGAGTTGATAGAAAAATTAAAGATTGAGTTGACAGCATAGCTTTACTGTTTCTTTTCATTCTGTTCGTGCTGAACTTGTTGAAGTGCGAACAGAATGATTTTCAATAACACTCAACTGTTACTTGACAGTACAGGGTGTTTTTAGTTATACTTTTTTGCGTGTGTTCCATTTTGTGGAATGCAAATAGCATCTTCTCTTGAGGTGAGCAGCCATACTTAAGGACCTAAAGGTTAATGAGCGTATCCGCGCTAGGGAAGTCAGACTGATTGACGAAAACGGCGGACAAGCCGGAATAGTTTCTTTCAGAGAGGCTTTAGAATACGCGAAGTCACGCGGTCTCGATCTGATTGCTGTAGCAGAAACAGCAAACCCGCCTGTATGCCGTGTCATGGACTACGGTAAGTATCGTTACGAACAGGGTAAACGGGAACGAGAAGCTGGTAAGAAGCAGCGAATGACCGAGATTAAAACCATTCGTATGCGTCCGGGAACTGATGAACATGATTTTCAGTTTAAGCTGAAAAATGTTGTCAGATTTCTCGAACAAGGTCATAAGGTAAAAGTGATGGTGATATTCAGGAGCCGTGAGTTTACTCACCCTGAGTTCGCTACAGAGTCACTTAACCGCATGGCTGATTTTATCAAGGGAGATTCGCTGGGTAAAATTGAAAAGACACCCAGCATGGAAGGTAGGACAATGACTATGGTCGTTGGCCCGATGTCGGTAGGCCCCCAGCCTTAACATTGGGATGCCTTGGTATTGGATAAGTTAAGTAAAGGGGTTACTCATAGTGCCGAAAAATAAGATGAAGACCTGCAAAACTGCAGCTAAGAGATTCGAGATCAGCGCTACCGGGAAGATACGTCACGGAGCGACTGGTATGAACCATTTGAAAATGAAAAAGTCAGCCAGCGCTAAGCGCAGACTGAGCATCAAATCCGGTGTAACCACAGGTCAGAAGAGGGTTATAAAGAGACAGATCCCGGGATTCTAACCATTGTATGGTTATTGGTTACCGGCATTTTTTGTGAGATTGTAGAGGAGAGTTTTCAATGGCACGCGTTAAGCGCGGGATGATGGCACATAAGCGCCACCATAGAATTCTGAAGCTTGCTTCGGGATACTGGGGTGGAAAGCATAGATTATTCAAGACAGCTAATGAAGCTGTTGCTAAATCAGGCAATTACGCCTACAAAGACCGCAGACTCAAAAAGCGGGATTTCAGACGGCTGTGGATTACCAGAATCAACATCGCCGCCAGAATGAATGGCATGCCTTATGGCAAGTTTATCGAGGGACTCAACAAATCGGGTATTACTATAAACCGCAAAGTCCTCGCCGAATTGGCTGTAGAAGACGCGCAAGCATTTTCCGCTCTTGTGGAGCAGGCAAAGACCGCCGTCTAGGCAAAAAACACATAGAACTAATAATTGCGCCCAGCAGCTAACCCGTCGAAAATCGGGGCTTTAGCGGTTGGGCGTTTTGTTTATCGGGGCAAAATAATATGAATGAACTGACCGAATTAAACGACATCAGAATACAGGCACTTGCACAAGTAGAGGCAGCAGAAAATACTGCAGACCTTGATGCTGTAGACGTTGCTTACCTTGGCAGAAAGGGTGAAGTCACTCTCCTGCTGCGCAAAATCTCCGGCGTTGCTCCTGAGATGAGGAAACAATTTGGGGAAGGCGTCAATAATCTCAAAAATGAGATTGCTGAAGCTATTGAAGCCAAGCGCGTAGTCCTGGCTCAGGATGAAATGAATGCAAAGGCATTGCTTGATGCAGTAGATGTTACCTTACCAGGACGATTTTACGAAGTAGGGCACCCGCACGTCCTTGTCGAGACCATCGAAAAGGTCAGACAGGTTTTCGTGAACCTGGGTTATGAAGTCTTCGAGAGCCCGGAGATTGAGCATTACAAATACAATTTTGAAGCATTAAATTACCCGGAAGAGCATCCTGCGATGGATGAACAGATGTCATTTTATGTCAGTGATGACCGGTTATTGCGCACCCAGACAACAGCTTTCCAGCACAGAGTTATGGAGACCCGCAAGCCCCCATTAAAAGTCTGCACCATCGGAAAGTGTTATAGATACGAAAATGTGGATGCCACACATGGCCATACATTCCACCAGGTGGACTGCTTTGCAGTGGGAGAGGGGATCAGCATGTCTGATCTCAAGGGAACACTGCACGAGTGGGCTTCAGGTGTTATTGGCAAGGATGTTGCTGTCAGGTTCCGACCGGACTTCTTTCCGTTCGTTGAGCCAGGCGCAGAGATCGCGATTACCTGCATAGTATGTGATGGTAAAGGCTGCAATGTCTGTAAAGGCAGCGGCTGGCTTGAGCTAGGTGGGGCAGGGATGATGCATCCGAACGTCCTGCGCGGTGTCGGGATTGATCCTGATGTATACTCCGGTTTTGCATTTGGCCTGGGGATTGAGCGAATGCCGATGCTCACCCACGGTATTAACGACTTGCGTCTGTTCATGGACAACGACCTGAGATTCCTGAGGCAATTCTAAAATGAGACTATCTGTTAACTGGCTGAAAGAGTTTATAAATATCCCGGACGATCTGCAGGGTTTCTCAGATGCTCTGACCATGGCTGGCCTGGAGGTCGAAGAGACCAAACTGATGAGTTGTGCCGACCTTATGGCTGGCGGTGGAGCAGGGGAGAAAGATGACATCGTTCTGAATGTCAAAATCACTCCTAACCGTGGAGACTGGCTCTCTGTATTGGGAGTTGCTCGCGAGGGTGCACCTCTGCTGAATGAGCAGATTGCCATGCCCAGAGTTCCGGATTCGGAATGGGTTGACGAACAGATGCCTATTACTATCCAGGCACCAGATCTGTGCCGCAGGTATGCAGGCATAATAATTAGAGGAGTAAAAGTCGGTAAGTCACCAGGTTGGATGCAGGACAGGCTTGTTGCTGCCGGTATGCGTCCGATCAATAACGTAGTCGATATCACAAACTACGTTATGCTGGAGCTGGGGCAGCCTTTGCACGCATTTGACCTTAGCCTATTGCACGGCCAACAGATTATCGTCCGCAGAGCAAAAGCAGGCGAGAAGATGGTCTCAATAGACAACCAGGACAGGGCTCTTGATGAGAATATTCTGGTTATAGCAGATGCCGACCGACCCGTTGCTGTTGCTGGAATTATGGGTGGAGTAGAGTCTGAGATCAACGACAACACCACCGATATCCTGCTTGAATCAGCAAACTTCGATATGGTGAGTGTCAGAAGAACGTCCAAACGCCTTGGACTCTCCACCGAATCCAGTTATAGGTTTGAACGAAGCGTAGACCCGTCTATCTGTGAATATGCGGCAATCAGAGCTGCAACGCTGATCAAGGAATATGCTGGAGCTGCCAGCATCGGCAAGCCGAATGATGTTTATCCATTACAGGTTAAGCCCATGGAAATAAAGGTTGTGCCCGACAAGGCAAACCGTATGCTTGGGCTGAACCTTACCATATCAGAGATGACTCAGGCTCTTGCTGGGTACAGCATTTTAACATCAATGTGCGATGAAACTCTCATCTGCCGTATTCCAACCTACAGACCAGATATGACACTCGATGTCGATGTAATTGAAGAAATTGGCCGCGGATACGGTTATGATAAAATCCCGATGTCTCTGCCGAATATTCCACTGCAGGGCAAAGACAGTCCTGAGGGAGAACTCAGACGCAAACTCAGGCGTATTCTGATGTCTTGTGGACTTCAGGAAGTTCTGAGCCATAGTATGATCGAGCATAAACTGGCTGCAATGTCCGGTAGGACTGATATTGTTGCAATAAGAAATCCGCTCAGTCTGGAACTGGACTCAATGCGCAGAATGCTTATCCCCAATCTTCTGGACGTCCTTATACGAAACCAGGGACACTCATCCAGAGGAATCGGTCTATTTGAGTCAGGCAAGATTTATTTCACTGATAAGACCGTCGGGTATGATGAAAAACTCTCCGTCGCCGGGGTAGTCTGCGGGAGTATGTGGGATACCTCCTGGGGTATGGGTAAAACCGTGCCCGTACATGATTTCTTCTCCTGTAAAGGCATAGTTGAAGCATTATTCGCTGAGCTTGGTATCACCGGAGCAAAATACGAAGCTCACACCGATGTCCTGCTGCACCCCACAAGAGCCGCCAGAGTGCTCGTTGGGGATAAAGAGATTGGTATTCTTGGGCAGATCAGTCCAAGCCTTGCTGCAAGCATCGATATTCGGGGAGAGGCCTACGCATTCGAACTGGATGTAAATGCTATCCTCTCCATATTGCCATCCGCAGCCAGATTCTCGGAGCTTCCCAGATATCCATCAGTCAGCAGGCATATCACAATGAAAGTTGCTGAAAGTGTTAACTTCGAGCAGATAAATACCATCGCCACGCAGTTCGGTGGAGAAATGGCCAGATCAGTTGAGCTTATAGACATCTTCAGGGGAGAAAAACTCGGAGCCGGTGTAAAGAGTGTAACTATCTCTGTAGAGTTCAGATCAGACACTAGAACTCTGATGGATGATGAAGTATCCCAGGCCGTTGCAGAAATAAAATCTGCCTTGGAAACCCAACTAAAAGCTTCATTATAATAGCTCAGAGTTGCCGAATTTTGTCATCCTGAGGAACGAAGGATCTGCTTTTTCCAGATTAAAAGCAGATCCTTCGTTCCTCAGGATGACAAAATTCCCGTAATACAGAGCTGTTACGCTTCATTCTAATACTTGAATTAAAACGTGCGATGGTTGTGTCTTCCATTCGTCCTGAGCTAGTCGAAGGGCGGACGGAAGACACAAAACCGTGGAGGTTTATTTGTGAGTGAAGAACGAGGGAAGTTGATGTGGCGGTGGTCGGCACTTACTGTTGTGCTGATTGCTGCCGTTCTTCGCTTGTATGCACTGACCTGGGGACTGCCGAACGCAATTCATGCGTATTCCTACCACCCGGACGAATTCCTTCCGGTGGGTTCAGCGTTCAACGTTTTCTCAAATGGCGACTTAAACCCGCACTTTTACAACTACCCTTCTCTTTATATCTACATATGTGCTCTCGCCCAGGGTTTTGCCTCCGTGATGGGGTTTGCCAATGACTTTGGTATCTATGCTGCTTGCCGGATTGTAACCGCCGTGATGGGCGTCCTGGCGGTCGTTGTGTGCCTTTACGGTTGCGGCAAGCTATACGGTCGCAAGGCTGGTATTGCAGCGGGATTATTTCTTGCTGTTCTCGCTGTCCACGCTCAACACTCACATTTTGCAACAGTTGATGTTCCATCGACTCTGTTCGTTGCCGGATGCCTGATTGCTGCGATATTCTCATTCAAGACCGGAAGCATAAAATGGTTGATATTGAGCGGTATATTGGCTGGTCTTGCTGGAGGGACCAAATACAACGCAGGTCTGGTCTGCCTTTCAGCTGCCGTAGCTCCATTGATGTGTGCCTCTGAATCAAGTCTAGTTAAGCGATTGGGAAAATCGACACTGGTGTTTTTATGTGCGGGCATTGCGTTTGTAATATCCACTCCAGGATGCTTGTTGTATACATCCGAGTTCCTGAATGGACTTACATACGAACTGAAGCACTCCGCGCACGGTCACGGACTGGTATTCGCCGGCACTGGACCAGGAGCCTTGTTTGCTCTTCATAATCTGGCCTGGGGAATGGGTCTACCGATGCTCATTGTAGGAATTGTTTCGATCATTTATACCACGATCACCAAACGCAAAGAATCCATAATATTGCTTGCGTTTTTAATCCCATATATGATCCTGATGTCCACATCTCAAGTCCGTTTTGTAAGGTATGCTATTCCTGCATTACCTTGTTTTGCCATCTTTACCGCACTCGCTTTTTCTGCTTGCCAGAATATTTCAATTTCGTTCAAACGTGTGCTTGTGATTGTGTCTGGTTTGGTTGCAGCAGGCTCACTCATTTATTGTATTGGTATTGTTGCTTTATTTGCACCACCTGATACCAGGGATTCTTCCCGTGATTATATTGTTGCGAATGCAAGTAAATCTGATTCCATTGGGTTTATCGAGTTGCCGTGGTTCTATTCTCCTCCGCTTGGGAAAATGTTTGGATACGGCACAACCGATACCAGACGCAAGGCAATCTCTGAGTCCACGTATCCAATAACAATCCTGAGTGAAATGTACCCCAATGATCCATTGCCAGCCTGGGTGGTAATCAGTGATTATGAGATTGATGACGCATTAAGGTTGCGCGGAGTCGCCGATCTGTATCCAGAAGATGCAACCGAACGCGATAAGATACTTGCAGCATATGAGACCATCAACCAGAAATATGCCGAAGAGAAGACATTCAATAGGCAAGTCCTGTGGTTCGATAGCTCCCGGCTACCGCACGATATGCACTACACCGCTCCGCGTATTCGGTTATACAGGCTCAAGAAATGATAGATATATATGTGCAGAGATATCTCGACTATTTATCTGCTGAGCGTGGATTAGCTAAAGCTACTATTGCATCGTATTCCGTGGATCTGGCTCAATTTGCTGAGTTTATAGCAAAAAAAGGCCTGGATGACTCAATCTCAAAAGAAGAGACTATCCAGGAATACCGCGCAGATTTACAGACCAAAGGCTTATCCAATACTTCAATGTCCCACAAGGTAACTGTCCTCAGGGGACTTTTAAAGTTTCTATCATCAGAGGGATATGTTGATGCTCCGGCAGAAGACATCCTGAAATCCTCAGTTACTAAACTCCGTATACCGAAATTTCTCACTGTAGACCAGGTCGATGCTCTGCTGAATGCTCCGGACTGGCATGAGCCTTTGGGCTTACGCGACAGAGCGATGCTGGAAACTCTGTATGCGACAGGTCTCAGGGTCTCAGAGTTGATTGGTCTACTTACAGATGAAGTCGATATGCGTATGGGATTTCTGCGATGTAAAGGTAAAGGCAGCAAAGAGAGAATAGTGCCGCTTGGTGAAGTTGCCTGTCAGTGGATATCGGCTTATCGTTCAAGGGTTCGCGGGATTATATCAAAAACGGCTCAGTCCCCATATCTGTTTATAACCAAATTAGATAAACCGATGTCCCGGGTTATGTTCTGGAAACTGATAAAGAAATATGCCGTAATGGCTGATATACCCGAAGCATCAGTCACCCCGCATGTCATCCGGCACTCGTTCGCCACCCACTTACTTGAAAGAGGTGCCGATGTGCGGACTCTCCAGGAAATGCTGGGGCATGCGGACATTGCCACAACTCAGATCTACACCCACACCACCCGAGACCACCTGCGGGAAATCTACAAACAAACCCACCCAAGAGCCTGACACAAGATCTAGATTTCCATTCTTGTTAATCTTGAAAATCTTGTTAATCCTGTCAAAGTAAACCCTAAAAAGAAGCACTACTTTCGTTGTTGAGGAATATGCTTCCGGCACCTGCGCAGGACATCCCGGAGCTGTGTTCTTGTCAGAGCGTCTTTACTTTCGAATCCAGGCCCAGGGTAATCGAATGTCATAGGCATGTAATAAGCATCCAAAGCTTCAGCAGTCTGCTCAACTTTCTTCCATGCTTGTTTAGCTGTATGGGGATCTGAAATACGCAAAGATTCATGATACATAGATACATATGTCATCAAACGCATTGTGTCCAGACCGTAGATCAGTCCACGTCGGTCTTCTCCAAGCCTCCATTCATATTGTGCAAGACTCTCCAGTTTTCTGGCTTCGATAGGATTGACGGCCAAGGAAATACCATCTGTGAGGGTAATGGCAGACTGGATCTTGTCTCTCTCGCGAATTGCATTCAATTTTTCCAATGCTTCGCTGAGTAGTTCTATGCTTGCTAAACCAGAATCCACAGCTCCTTTAGTTGATCCGAAATGATCGTCCAGCTGTAGAATAGATTCAGGCTTGCTGCCGTCCCATGATTGCAATTGAGACAACACGCTGTGAGGATCCCAGGCTCTCCAGCTGGCCATTAAACTCCAGGCTGATTCTACCAATGCATAAATTTCGCGCATTTCACTGGAATACGGCCCATACCAGAGATCGAAATATTCCGATATAAACGCATCAGCATCGGTATTTACATTCCATGTGAACTGCGAATACATCAGCTGAGTGATTGCCCGCATCCCCCAGTTAACAACTGGAATATGCATATAAGTGCTGCCCCTTATTCCTGCATCGAAGTAACTCTTTATATCCTGAGGCATATGCCGAGTGAAGAGCAGCGGAAGATCTTCGAATTTAGACACATTATAGTATTCCCCGAAGTGCATTTTCAGATCAGGGCAGCGCTTGTGCCACTCTTTTAAGGATTTTCCGTATATCTGATTCCTGGAGCATGTATTATCGAAGAGGTCATGGGCATAACAGCGTAAAATAGGATAGTAGACCAGATAGTCTCCGGCATCGATCAAGTTCTGAGGAGCAGGATTCTCCGGAGCCTGAATTGTAGACGTTCCCTCGTATCCGCACATGAGCAGGTTGAAATTGCGCTCAAGTCTCCCCGAACTGTGGGCTCTGTTCAGACCATCACGCAGTGCAGAACACATATGGAGCATCTGGTCAGTTCCGTTGCCAAGTTTTGTGCATTCCGGACATGTGCAGATACCCCCCCATGTATCGAAACCCCATACATCGATAGCTGTGGTGTCACCCGGTGTGCTCTCGATATATTTAATAAGACCTTCGGTCAAGAAATCCATCAAGTCGGGACAAGATACGCAGAACTGGGTTGAAAGTGCATTCTCTTTTGTGCGAACCCCATCTACCGGGACTCCGAACCACTCAGGATGCTCTTGCCAGATGGTCTTACCGGATGGTAGTGTCAGGTCAGGATCAAGCAGGTCGCTGAAAATGTGTCCTGCTGCTATTTTCAGGTTCATTCCTAGCTTTTCGCAGAATGCCTGGGTTGCCGACCGGTAGGAGGCTATGTTCATTCTATTTCGTGCCATCCAGAGGTAGAGGTCTATTGAATCTTTGGATATACCCTCGAAATCGAACCCGCGACCCAGTGACATAGATGGACTGCATTCGATCTTGCTTTCCGGCAATTCCAGATCATCGGTGATTGGTGGAGCTATCTCGCCTTTGATTCCTGGCACAAACCAGCGCCATCCCTGCATCCTGAGAAGCTCATATACACCGTAAAGCAGACCCGTTCTACCCTTGCCTGTAATCCTTAAGCCATTATCAAATCGTTCAATTGAGAATGAACAGTCCTTACTTGTCTTATCTGCTATATCCAGACAAATCGAAAAACAATCAGCTTTAGGAACTGTTGAAAATGTTATCTCAGGACAAGTAAGTGTTCGGAGTAGATAGCTTTTAAGCTCCGTTGCTGCAAATGCAGAGGTGCATCTGGCAGCCTTTTCATAATCAATCTTAAAATCAATGGATGATTCTTCAACTGACCAGATAGGTGCTTCTTTTTCAGCACTATCAAAGGGGATAACTATACAAACATCCAAACTACCAGCCCTCCGCAAACGATTGTTGAGGATAGTATAGCGGATTTTCAGTCGTTGTGCCAGCTTCTTTAAAAGACTATGAGGGTAGGGGAAATAAACAGGGAGTCCCGAATATGATAGTCATTCAGTGTAGTAGATGCAGATGTCGGATGTTGGAGTGCTAATCTATCTCCAACATCCAACTTCCAGTTCTACCAGGTCACTCGAATAGTATATGTTATAGTCTTCTCCCCATTTGCAGGGACGTTGACTGGGAACTCTATGGTCGTTGCATCTTTTTTTGTGCTTTCGATATTTGACTGGGTTATCTTCCAGTCACCCCATGCATGATCCATTACCTTTACATCAACCGGGGTTTCCTTATGGTTTTTGATCTTCACTTCGAAAGACTCTTCAATAACATTATCGGCTATTTTCGAATAGTTTGTCCGTTTGTATTCACCTATAACATCAAATGCATCCCCAATATATAGTCTTATCTTTTCATCTTTGGGAGTGTGATCAATACTGTCTTCTCCGATGAATTGCTGACTGCCATTATCATCCAGTTTGTAAACTCGTACTTTCCCCTTTGGCAGAGGCATTCCCATGTTGTTGGCTTTGGAGTTCTCCAGGACCAGAACAACATTAACCTTGTGATATGTCGAAGTATCATATCCACCGCCCGGTTCTCCTGTTCTTCCAGGATACCACCAGTTTTTGAACCAGTCACCTCGGCCGTCGTAGATCATTTCTTTCTGGACACTGGCGGCATCGGCATTCAGAAGTGAAAGCTGCTTGGTCTCGTTATTGGCAATTGTAGTCGGTCGCTCCATAGTATACATATGATACTCAAAGAACGATTTTTCCTGGAACTGTGGAGCAGGGGCTGCCTTTGCAACATAATCCATCATCATGCTTTCTTGATACAATTGCTGAGGCTGTATTCTGCGCACATCACCTGCCATTAGAGTAAGTTTGGCGTCTTTGTATGTGGCCCCGCTCTGGTTACCCATTGTAACCCAGCCTGCCAGGTCTACCTTGGTATCGTCTTTGTTTACCAGCACAACGTAATCAGCATTCCAGCGTAAACCCGATGTGATATAACTGAGTTCTGTCTTGTTTTCTCCAGGTTGTTCGGTGGAGATCAACCAGTTAAGAGTAGGTTTGGATATCAAACCCTCAGGCATTTTCTCCAATGATATCTGTCCAGTAGGTCTCAAAACCAGCTTGCCGTCATCAGTTTTAATAACAGCATTACCGCTGCCACCTTCGTTGAGCAAAATGCCGGTTGTTTTGTAAGGTTTTCCGTTCTCATCGAAGTTTGTGAAAGTCACTCTCTGTCCTATGGACTTGTTCAGAATGCTCTCAGGACTGATCAGATCAAACTTATAATTCTGCTCCAGTATCGAGACACCGTTTGGCGATGTCAGAGATTTAAACAGAATACTTGTAGGGTCAATCATCGAGGCTACATCCTCAATATTTATGGAAGTAATACCCTTATCCAGCTTTATCGTCCGGTTCTCCCGGATCAGAGCGAAGTTGTCATTGTATACAGTCAAGCTCACACTGTCCGGCGCTGCAATTGCAGTGACAGAGAGCAATAACAGAGCCATTGTCATAAGAATCTTGTTCATTAAACTATCCTTTCGTATCCGATTATCCAACCCGCTTTATTCACGAAGCTTCGCTTTTGTCCGGTAGTAGGGACAAAAGCTGAGTCAGTCATGAATAATGCGGGCTAAAAGAAATCGGAGTCTACCACTTTGTCCTAATAGTATAAGTAACGACTTTCTTGCCGTTAGCTGGAACGCTTATAGGGAATTCTATTGTTGATGCATCTTTCTTTGTATAGTCCGAATTGGATTTTACAACTTTCCAGTCCGACCATACATGGTCTACTACTTTAACTTTGACCGGTGAATCTTTGTGGTTTTTGATTGTTACCTCAAAGGACTCCTCAACAACACTGGGCGATATTCTCTCATAGTCTGTCTTCTTATACTCTCCCACAACATCAAATGCTTCTCCCACATGCAACCTGATGTTTTCATCTTTAGGAGTATGGTCAATAGAGTCTTCACCGATAAACTGCCTGCTGCCGGTATCGTCTTCTTTATATACCCGTATAGTTCCCTTAGGAAGCGGCATACCCATATGGTTAGCTTTGGTGTTCTTGAAGACTAATACTACGCTGACTTTTCCGCTCTTTGTGTCGTACCCGCTTCCAGGATCACCGCTGCGCCCGGGATACCACCAGGACCTGAACCAGTCACCACGGCCATCGAATATCATTTCCTTATCAACTGCAGCGCCTGAAGCACTCAGCAGAGAGAGCTGTTTTGTCTCGTTATTTGCTATAGTTGTCCTGCGGCCCATTGTATACATGTGGTATTCGAAGAATGACTTTTCTTCAAACACTGGCGCTCTGCTTGCCTTTGCATAAGTATTATATCTTCCGGATGGTGCAGCCATTGGTGGCGTGACTCTTCGCACATCACCTGCAATCAGCATCAGTTTAGCATTGTCGAACGTCGTCCCGCAGTTGTTTGTCAGAGTGACCCAGCCAGTCAAATCAAGCAGAGTATCACTCTTGTTTACCAGCACTACATAGTCAGCTTTCCAGGAAACGCCATTTGCTATATAGCTCAACTGTGACTTATAGGTGCCAGCTTTGGTTGCATCCAGAAGCCAGTTCAGAGTCGGTTTTGATCTGAGTCCTGCAGGCATCTTTGCCAGCGATATCTGCCCCTGCGGATTCAAAGTGACATTGCCGTCATCACCTTTAACCACCATGGAACTCCCATCACTTATCAGGACACCGCTGTCAGTGTGCGGTTTGCCTGTGGAATCAAATCTGGTGAATGTAAGTTTAACTCCAGTGGATTTCCTGAGTATGTTTTCCGGATTAATCAAGTCAAACTGATAGTTCTGCTCCAGGATAGATACACTTCCAGGCCCACTGAGCGTCTTGAATAAAACACTGGTCGGATCAACAGTTGCTGCAACATCCTGTATATCAATTGTTCCCACACCAGACTTAAGTACAACGGAGCGTGTATCCTTCACGAGAGCAAATCCGCTGCTGTACGCCGTCAACGCGATATCACTCGCACTGGAGGCCTGCAGGGCTAACCCCAGTGTAATTATTGCAGTCAAAATCACTGCTATTGTCAGTCTCTTCATACGATCCTCTTTTCTAATCACTAACGGTTCAATGGTTACTAAAGATTGTTTATAGAACTACCACGTCACGCGAATTGTGTAGGTGATTGTCTTCTCTCCGTTTGCAGGGACACTCACAGGGAACTCTATTGTCGTGGCGTCCTTCTTAGTGCTTTCAACGTTGGACTGGGTAATCTTCCAGTCACCCCAGGCATGATCGACCACCTTGACGTCTACAGGGGTCTCTTTGTGGTTCTTGATCTTTACCTCGAATGACTCCTCAATGACATTAGTAGCTATTTTTGAGTAATTGGTCCGTTTGTATTCACCTATAACATCAAATGCATCCCCGATATACAATCTGATCTTTTCATCTTTCGGAGTATGGTCTATGTTGTCCTCGCCAACAAACTGCTGGTTGCCGTCATCATCAAGTTTATAAACTCTCACTCTGCCCTTAGGAAGAGGCATTCCCATATTGTTAGCTTTGGAGTTCTCTAGCGTCAATACGACATTTACCTTGTGATACGTGGAGGTATCGTATCCACCGCCTGGCTCTCCCGTTCTTCCCGGATACCACCAGTTTCTAAACCAGCTTCCACGGCCATCATAAATCATCTCTTTCTTAACAGATGCCGCATCCGCATTCAATAGAGAAAGCTGCTTGGTCTCATTGTTGGCTATGGTTGTTGGACGTTCCATTGTATACATGTGATACTCAAAGAATGATTTCTCCTGGAATTGAGGAGGAGGGCCTCCACCGGCCATTCCTACAGCGTTATATGCAATCATGTGGTTAGTACTGGTGGGTTGGATTCGGCGCACATCTCCTGCCATCAATGTTAGTTTGGCATCGTTGTATGTAGCGCCGCTCTGGTTGCTCATCGTGACCCATCCTGCCAGGTCTACTTTGGTATCGTCTGTGTTTACCAGAGCTACATAATCAGCATTCCAGCGAATACCATTTGTGATATAGCTCAGTTCAGTTTTGTGTTCTCCATCCTGCTCTGTAGAGATCAACCAGTTGAGTGTAGGCTTGGATATCAGCCCTTCCGGCATTTTCTCAAGTGATATCTGCCCGCTGGGTCTCAAGACTAATTTGCCATCGTCTGTTTTTACAACAGCATTACCGCCACCGGCTGCGTTGAGCAAAACACCGGACATTTTATACGGCTTTCCGCTCTCATCATAATTTGTGAAAGTAATCCGCTGACCAATAGATTTATTCAGAATACTCTCCGGGCTGATCAGGTCATATTTGTAATTCTGCTCAAGTATCGAGACAGCATTTGGTGCTGTCAACGATTTGAACAGAATGCTGGTAGCGTCAATCTGAGAGGCTACATCCTCTACGTTTATCGATGTTATACCCTTATTCAGCTTGATCGTCCGGTTCTCTCTGATCAAAGCGAAGTTATCGTTATAGACAGTCAGACTTACACTGTCCGGAGCAGCCATAACTGAGATCGATGCAATTAGCATTGCAGTAATAATCAATAACTTGTACATTTTGTTTTCCTTTCACTAATAAGAGTTACGTCACTTATCATATATGACGCTATGGCAACAATAAGTATAACTATCTTCATTGTTTTTTTTGAATATCGACTCTTATAGACTATTTGATACCCCAAGTTGCCGGAAGCTTCACTGTTTTTTTTACTAACCTGGTAATTCTGCGGAGATTGCCAAATCCCTTCTCAAGGTATAAACGGTATGTGAGACTTCAAGCAGTAGTAATCGAGGTCCCCGAATAGTACGCGGTAACGTACCACTCAACAGGGAGAGTATATCGATGCAGATCACGCAAGCTAAACAGTTTATGGGAAAAATCGTAAAAATCCAATATACAGATAGAAGCGGCAATGAATTAACTAAAACTACTCATGTGCATGATGTCGCCTATGTTCCGTCATATGGGGCTTGCCTGATTGGTGATACCGAAGATATTTGGCTGGACAGAGTTACACAAATGGATGAAGCAGCTTAAGTTGAAGCATTATGTGGTTTCGATTGATGTTAGCGATTGAGGACTGATTCATAGATTCTCTGCATTCTGACTATCATTTCTTCGATAGTAAATCGTGAGGAACTGATTCGGGCTTTAGCACCCATATCCAGACGCTTGGCAGGATCTTCCAGGAGTTCGATTATCCTCTGAGCAAACTCGATATGGGAATCATTAGTCAAATAGCCATCGACTCCGGAAGTAACATTCTCAGGAATTCCACCTGCATTAACGGCGACAACGGGTAATCCGGCAGTCATAGCTTCACATATTGCAATTCCTTGAGTTTCGGTTGTCGATGGAAATACAAATAGGTCCGAGGCATCATAAAGCTTTCGTATCTTTTGTCTTTCCATCATGCCGGTAAAAACGACTCGATCATCTTTCATATTTAGAGACTGCGCAAAACGTTTGGTCTCATCCAATGCAGGACCTCCCCCAACGATAACCAGTCTCGCGTTTATATCCTGATTGTCCAGTTGCTGTATTGCACGCAGCATCATAGTAAGATTCTTTTCCCGTGCGATCCTACCAACATAAAGCAACACTGCTCCATCATCCGTCCCTACTAAACTTTTCCTGAGTGCTGACCGTTGAGCATGATCGAGCTGGTTCTCAACGGGATCTACCCCTGTTTTAACAATCTCCAGGCGGGTGGTTACCCCATATGAGCGCAAAATATCCACGACTGGCTGAGATGGTACGACAACGACCTGGCAACGGTTATAATAACATCTCATCAAAGTTGTCATTATCCATTTCGTTATGGCCTTTGGGCGCAAGGGGAAATAGTGAGCATATTCCGTGTAAAGAGTGTGGTTGGTAGACACTACAGGAACGGAGTGTTTGCGTCCAAGGTCCAACCCCATTAACCCAAGCAAAAATGGAGTCTGTGTGTGGACTATATCGAAGTCACCAGTCCGAAAATCCTGTCTACTGTGGCTGGATATTGGAACTGGAATAGGATATGTGGGCATAAATGGTGTGCGTAGAGACGGCACCCTTATGACATCCGGGTGGGTATCTATATGCCCCAGGTAAGCTGGGGCAAACACTGTTACATGGTCGCCATTCTGCTCCAATCCATCACGCAGAGTAGCGACACAAACACTAACACCGTTTACTATCGGTTCATAGCTTTCAGAGAATACAGCCAGGCGCATATAAAGTTATATAGCAAAGCATCCGGAGCACTCGCCGGAATAGTCCGGAAAGCCCACTTATAACCCGGAGCCTACTCCTCTCCGCGCGGCTTTCGTTTATTTGATGACTTTTTACCAGTCTTGTTATTGAGTTCCATAAACCCAAGAACGTCAGATAACCGGAATCTGCGCTGATTGCCGGCGGTCCTGTAGTGCTTTAACTGGTCACTATTTGTGTAACGTCTTACAGTTGTAGGGCAGACATTTAGTATACGGGCAGTCTCTTCCAGAGTTAATGGAGGATCAAGTAGCTTCTCTATCAGTTGAGCCCTGGTGTCGCGAAATGTTTTATAGGATCTTTGAGCAACCTCTGAATCAGGAGAACTAAACAATACTTGCAAGTGGTGCGGGAGCCTGCTCCAGTTTTCCTGTGTGCTGGTTAAATCAGAAACAACTTCTTTAGTTTCAATCTTGGTTTCAATTATGGGCTTGGGTTCTGCTTTAATAACCTTATGTTCTATGGGTTCAGAATGCTCAAGCAGTTCCTCGATTTCACGAACTTTAGGCATAACTATTGGTTGCCCGTTAGCACTAATAGGTCTTGGTTCTCCAGTACCTTCAGGTGTCAGGAGTAACTTGCCCTCAATCTTCTCAGGCTTTTCCGTATCTAAAGCTGCCTTAGCCTGATATACTGGCTTAGGAGCTGGTTTCGGTTCGATATGCTTGGGTTTATTATCTGTTGCCACAGCAGTCGGACGTTCTGCGACAGCGGTTGCAGAAGTTTTTGTAGCCACACGAACATTAGCAGTGGCACTTTCCACAGGCGTATCAGAAATGGTAGTGGCTCCGATTTCTGTGACAGGATCGACAACTGAAACCGGTGCAGCAGGATCTGCTACTACTTCACCAACAATACTTTGAGCCTTTTTGCTCTTTACTTCGGCTTCACTCTTGTCTACTTTTTTAAGCCACTCATTGAACCTGTAGTTTATTCTGGCCATTTCCTCCCCTTTCTATAGTCACACTTGATCTTGTCGATATGATACATTATTAACACGCCGTTAGAAACGACGGCCTCAGTTGAGTTAACAGATGAACATTGCATCTCCCAAGCTGAGAAATCTATATTGCTCTTTTAGAGCTTCATTGTATGCCGTTTGCATCCTGTCTACTCCACCAGCTAACGCACTTACCATTACCAGCAGGGTAGATTTAGGGATATGAAAGTTGGTAATCAAACAATCTACTACCTGGAATTTATATCCAGGAGTGATGAACATTTTGGTTTCTTCTTGGACAAACCTGAGCAAACGGTGGCCAATAGCCCCACTTTCAAGTGCTCTTACAGATGTTGTCCCTACTGCTATTATTCTGCCTTTACAGGACTTGACCGCCTCTACACACTCTGGACTAATACTAAACCATTCCGAGTGCATCTCATGATCCTCGATATTAGCAGTCCTGACAGGTCTGAATGTTGCAATACCAACATGCAATGTCACAAAAGCAGTCGCTACTCCTTTTGCTCTAATAGATTCAAGCAGTTTGTCAGTAAAATGCAGACCCGCTGTCGGGGCTGCAGCGGACCCTTCATTTGATGCATATACCGTCTGGTATCGCTCCGGGTCCTCTAAAGTCTTGTGTATATAAGGCGGTAAAGGGACTGTTCCCTGTTTTGCCACCTCTTCGTCCGGGTCATATTCTGAAAAAAACTGTATAATGCGTCCACCTTCAGGTGTTCGACTCAATATCTCAGCAGTCAGTCCATCACGGAAGACAAGCTTTGTGCCAACTGCTATCCTTCGGCCCGGCTTCACCATCCCAGCCCATACCCCAGGGGATATTTTGGCAGTCAGCAGTAATTCAACATGTCCGCCTGTCTCTTTGAATCCTTCCAAACGAGCAGGCATTACCCGTGTGTCGTTAAACACAAGCAAATCACCTTCTTTAAGGTAATCTACGATCTCAAAGAAGTGTCTATGCTCTATGTGTCCAGTGTCTTTATGCAAGACCAGCAATCTGGATTGATCACGCTCCGGAATAGGTTCCTGTGCTATCAGCTCTTCCGGTAGATGATAGTTGAAATCTTCAAGCAGCATATACTGCCACACACAAACCACAGTCAATAATGACTGTGAAAGCCACAATGGTGTCGATATAGTTCAAGTTGGTTCCATTTACTCAACGGCACTGTGAGTCTGTACGGCGAAACCGTCATCATCTGTTCCGTCTATAGAATGATACTTCAAAGTGCCGGGGTGAACACTTACTATAAGATTCTAGCTGCACCTTCGACTCATGTCAATCTATTATTGAAAAAAACTACCGCCACAAGATATACCATAATAAAGCAATATATACCGCATTCGGACACCATAGTAGGGAGGATTATGATAAGAGAGGCATGTGTGCCGGGCACACCTACAATACTTCGGCTCTTTCGACCACAATCACGCTAGAATGGTCAAGTATTAGTATAAAAAGCTGAACATTTTGCCGATATATTGCCATAATTTGGTGCAAAAAGAAATCAGAATATTTTGCAATAGTTTTTTCGCCAGGGGATTTATTGTTGTTTACACACTTATAGTGTTACTAGTCCGGCGTCTGCTCTGCGTTCACCAGCAGCGGGTAGGGGAGATAGTTTTTGTCGCGCGCGAGCATACTGGCTGGGGCTATCGTATATGAGGACACAGTTTGTCATTCCACGCGATGGGTTTGTTATCAGCTTTCCTTTGCAATATAGCCCCGAACTGCTCCCCCCGTCCAGGCAGGCAGCATCTTTGCATTTGAGTTTCTGTAAAGCCCATGCCAGTCGTCGCAGATGAACGGGTTTGGTAGTAAGCGCGAGAATTAGTTTGTTTGAATATGTAATTCCGACAGCAGCACGCAGCTTTCTGGATGTGTGTACCCGGCTGCGAAATCCTTCTGATTTAGGCATCACTACTGTTTTACCCCCTAGAATAAGTGTCGGGCCAGCTGCAATCACATTCTGATATGAATTTCGGTCATACATACCATGCTTACGTGTAGGTATAAGGTTTACTTTTCCAGCTCCATCAATGGTTAGCGCTGTTCCCAGATAACCTTTCCATACAGACCTGCCATCGATAATAATATCACCAGTCGGTTTCAGAGTTCGAGTGCAGAAAAAAGTGCCGTCAATGGCAGCAGCAGGTCTGGTACGCTTCAGCATAGATCTGAAGCTTTCAGAATGTCCAATACCACGTCTTGCCACAGCTGGGGTAACTATTACATCCGGGCTATTTAAGTCAACTGTAACGATATTCAACCATATGCCTGCGCACTTAACTTTGGAATGCCTGACAGAATGTGTGGCGAGGGCTGGTGATGTTTGACCTAGCAACATCCATATTGCTATAAGTCCAATAAAAAGATTGCTGGACATAATATTGCCTCTTCCATGTGACATGTAAATATTTGTAGAGTATTACCATAATCATCGGGATTATAAAACTCTGGCGATAGACTGAATGCGTTATTGTTGAGCCGCATCTCCGGAGGTCATAAGTTTGTTGCTAACGATTTTGTGTTTGAAATGTCCGTTGAGTTTGATCCACAAGATCGAAGAGCCAATTGCCATCAGAATAGCATAAAACCCAAACAGAATCCTTACATCATAATGATGACTATGACTGAATGCAAGTAACAATGGCACACAGAATGGTGCTATAAGCCCTCTGATACCTCCCAGAATAGCATATATGGATTGATATTCCGCATTGAGTCCAGGTTTTGTAAAGTATACAATTCCGCTGAAATATGAGAGTTCAATACCAGACATCACGATCCCATTAATAACAGCAGACGGTATGAGATACCAGGGATTTATTGCCAGAATGTAATTTACAGGAATCAAACAAATCATAAAGATACAGATAACAGTAGCCTTTATTGGTGATCTTGTATCGACATATCTACCCCAGAAAGGATAGGACAACATCCAGAAAACAGTTGATATATTGGCCAGAATTGCCACTTGCTGTCCGGAAATATGCAGATTGTCTACTTGAAAAATCGGCATTTGGGTGTAGAGCAGGATATTGCCGAAGCCAAATAGAAACGTCCCAACTAAGTAAGATTGGTACGCGGTATCAGCTTTCAGGACTTGGAATAAGCCCTTGGCATATTCCAACCCGGTCTTTTTCTTTACCACAATACTGCTTTCAGGACTGTTTTTTGGCTTAATTGTGCTGAAGACAAGGGCAGACATAGCGCCGAATATACCTCCGGCAGCGAAAATCCACTTATAGCTTATGATATCTTGTTTTAACAGCGCTCCAATAAGCTGTGTCGTTATCAGAGCGGTTATGGCCATACCTACCCGGACAAGAGCCATTAGCTTGCCTCTACAGTTTACCGGATATATTTGTGTCATTACGGCTGCGTAGGCAGGAGATATAATTGAGCCTGATAGCATCATTGGGGTAATAAGAAGTGAATACAAGGCTGCTGAGCCTGAAAACGGCATTAGGAGCAAGGTGCCTCTCCCAATAAACAACGGCCAGAAAACTGCTCTTAACTGATTTGAAGTGCGTGTGAAATGGGCATAAAAGCCTGCCAACATCATGCCTGCAAAAGGCAAGGCCATAAGTAGTCCTATAATATTATCGCTGGCATGCAATTTATCACGTGCAACAAAGAAGATAAATGGATTTACTGCTCCAATAAAAACACCTACAAACAGAGCGGCCACTGAATCTTTATTAAAGGAGTCTCTAACATCTTCCGGAACTAATCTCTTTAAAAACAAAAGAATTCGACCTCTCTAGCGTAACTACCCATATTCTAACACATCAGACTGCTCAGGGTACGTATTCAGGAGGTGTTACGCTGGGCGAATGCGTACAGATCAATTTTCCAAGTAGGACGGATGTGATATCTTCTGAACATTGCGTGTTAAGCGAAATTTGCTGTTTTCTTTTCTGAGAATCTGCGTAAATCCGCGAAATCTGCGGATATTTTTAATGCGTTAGCCCTGAGGTGTTGTAGGAGGTTACCTATACGTTCATGGACGGACAGCATGAATAATTTGGATATTCATGCTGTCCGTCATGTGACTATTAAACTGGGCTGTCGAATTCGAGTTTTACAACCAGGACTTCACCGGGCAATCGGTTTACAGGTAAGTTGCACAGACGCAGCACTGTCTCTTCCGGGGTTGGGGAGCCTTTTATAAAGTGACTGCTGGGTACGACGTCTATACTTGTCCTGATATCTTCACCGGTATTCAGCAGACTGGCACGAAGGGGAAGTCGATTGAGTGGTGGTAATAGCACACGATCGCTTGAGGGAGTACCGACCAAATGAACATATAGATTGTTGTCTCGACGGGTAAGCATTACCTGGTTGTTGGTTGTTAAGGCTGAAGCCGGTTCCGCATCAACCAGACTTTCATTTACACGTTTATACCAGTCACCGATAGTGCGAAGTATCTGTTGTGAAACAACGGGTATTGAACCATCGGCTTTTGGTCCAACATTCAGAAGATAATTGCCATTCTTAGTCAATACCCTATCGATTGATTCCATCAGGAAGCGATCAGAGAAGTAGTCTTCATCTTCTCTATAACCCCAACTCTCAACACCGATAGATTGGCACGCTTCAACCGGACTGGTGTAAGCTTCCATCTGATTAGTCAACGACAGATCGAAGTCCCGCTCGGGTGTAGAGAAATCTCCTTCACTGAGTCCACGGTTGTTGATGATGATTCCAGGCTGCAAAGAGCGAATCATTTCATTGACAGTTGGATCGAAACACTCTGTTTCATTGCAATCCCACCAGAATCCATGTATTTTGCCATAGTTGGTGCAGATTTCTCTAGCCTGTTCTCGAATATACTCGAAATATTTCAAAACATCCGGCTGATCGCCTGGTTCCGGTTGAGGCAATTCATGCCCACGATTCTGATTGGGATAATTTGGGTGGTGAGTGTCGGTGACACAGTAGTATATGCACAGTGGGAAGTTGCGTCGGTGACATGCGTCAGCAATCATTGCAAGTATGTCTTTACCGAATGGAGTATTCATTACATTGAAGTCAGTCGCAGCTGTGTCCCACATACAGAAACCATCAAGATGTTTTGAGGTGAATGTCAGATACTTCATTCCTGCTGCTTCAGCAATGTCCAGCCATTCATCAGGATCGAAATGATCCGGATTGAATTGTGACATTAGTTTTCCATATTCATCTCGCGGTATACCCAGCAGCATTTGGTGTTGTTCATGCCATGCAGGAATAGCATACAGTCCCCAATGTATAAAAAGTCCGAAGCGTTTTTCGAAAAACCAGTCACGTCCATCTTGGAAATATTGCATACTCGCCATTTGAATTTAACTCCACTATTTTTGCATTATGAATAGTTACGATTTTTATTTATATTTTCCTGCTTCAACAATGAATAATACAGGCAAGTTAAGGATCAATCTCCTCTGACCTTGGCAACTCCATTTTTTACCTGTGCAGCTTTTAATTTTCCGAAGTAGACATCCAATATTGCACGGCAGACCGGTGCAGCGGTCGATGCTCCGTGCTTACCTTGTTCTACAACGCAGGCAATAGCAATTTGTGGATCTTCTACTGGAGCAAAGCATATAAACCATCCGTGTGCTGCTCGTGGTGGATTCTGAGCAGTACCTGTCTTTCCAGCAACCGTTATGTCTTTCATGTTTGCGACTCTACCCGTCCCACTGACCACTGCCGCTCGCATTCCCTGCCTTACCAATTCAAATGCCTGGGGATCTGCATCTACAGTATGCACCAGCCTGGGGCGAGTCTTGCGAATAAGCCTGCCATGTGTATTGAGTACCTCATCGACAATAAACGGTTTGTGAACTTTTCCATCAGTAGCAATTGCAGCAGTTGATACAGCCATTTGCAGTGGAGTAACCAAAACAAATCCTTGACCAATGGAAGTGTTAAGAGTATCACCAGGATACCATGACTCCTTAAATCGTTTTTTCTTCCAGTCCGGGTCAGGCATTGTTCCTAACACACCACTTTTACGTCGGCTTTCACTGGGTAGATCAACACCTGTTGCATGTCCTATGCCAAATTGCTTTACTACCGAAGCCATACGGTCAATATGCAGGCGTAGCGACATCTCATAGAACCAAACATCACACGATTCCGATAAAGCCTTGATGAAATTCGTTGCCCTGTGGACAGCCCAGCACCGGAACCTGCGGTTGCCGAGTCGTTTTACACCTGAACAAAAAGCTGTCGTATGCTGAGTGCAGGCACCGAATTTCAGACCAGCAATAGCAACCATTGGTTTGAATACAGAGCCTGGAGGATATGCGTTTGTTAACGCTCGGTTCTGCATTGGATGGTTTTTATTAGCCATAATATTATGCCAGGCTTTTGGATCAACACTCTTGACAAACAGATTAGGATCAAAGCCTGGGGTGCTTACCATTGTCAATACAGCGCCCGTTCTTGGATCAATTGCCGCAACTCCACCCACTTGTCGCCCCATAGCCTTATATGCCGCTGCCTGTAGGTCGGAGTCAATGGTCAGTTTGAGTGTCTGTCCTGGAAGTGACGGCTTTTCGCCCAGTACTCGCACGGCTCTACCCATTGCGTTAACTTCTATTTGTTTACCGCCATCAGTTCCGCGTAACTCAGATTCGTACTGCTTCTCTAGTCCTGCTTTACCGACATAATCGTTTACTCCGTAATCGACTCCTCTCTTTTCTGCAGAATCAATCTCATCCTGATTTACTTTGCCGAGATATCCCACAACATGACAGATAGATGAACTCATCCCATACAGCCTTATATGGTCCAGTTCCACGCTGACTCCAGGGAGTCTGGTCCTGAGTTCTCCAATCATCGCTACCTTATCGAGACCTACATCAACAGCAACACGCATAGGAGAACCTGGTCTGCTGACACCCTTTTCGATTATGGAAAGCATGTTTGACTTACTGATCTGCAAAACACCGCATAGAGTACTCATTGCTTCAGAATTCTTGACCAGAATATCAGGCGTTGCCAGAACTACAAATTGTGCACGGCTGGAAGCAATGGTCCTGGATTTTCTGTCAAGTATAGTTCCTCTCGGGGCACGTACACTTAGTAGACGGGTCCGATTGGACTCAGATTGTTTGAGGAGTTCAGCACCGGTAACTACCTGTAGATACCACAGCCTTGAAAGCAGCAGGAAGCACATTGCAGCAACCATTATGATTGTGATATTTGTCCTGAGTAGTTGAAGTTTATGCTCTTCAGGATGTGGTGTAAGCATCATAGGGGACAATGGAGGTGAGAAGTAAGACGAAAGGCTAACCTGTTTTATTCACTCCGTCCTACTTAACCCGCTTTATTCATGACTGACTCAGCGTTATTACCTATATCCGGGTAAAAGTGAATCATGACGGATCATGCGGGTTAGCCGTCCTACCTCTTACCCCCTTCTACGGTCTTCCGCCGTGAATGTTGCAAACTTGTGTGGGAACCTCATCTATCGGCATTCGTTTCTTACGCTTATTGGGACACGAAGGCCCGGCAAGCATTCCGGAATCAGCACAAACATTAACCTCAGCAGTACTCAGATCCTCATTTGTCTTTGCCGGTTCTGTAGTCACTGCTGTGTCTGCGTGTAGATCACAAACCTGAGGAATTGCAGACCTGTCAAATTTTTCCCAATGTGTAGATGTGCATTTTGCCGTGGCTTTCAATCCACTATCATTGCATATTTCCACAGATGCTGTATCGGTCTCTTCCGGGATCGATACATCCGTTCCGGCTGGAGGAGTATTAGTATCCTTTGGTTTGGTTACTGGAGCTTCAGGCTTTTGTATTGCAGGTAGACCTTCTGCAAGTCTCTTACGCTTTTCCCGCACTGCATCCAAAACAGGTATAGATTTCTGCATAAATTGGCTCCATATAGGGGCACATACTTTTCCACCAAATGCACTACGCATGGGAGAGTTGTCATCATTTCCAACCCAGCATGCAGCTACGAGTTTCTTTGGAACATAGCCGATAAACCATGCATCCCGGTCACTGTTCGTCGTTCCAGTCTTGCCGCGAGCTTCCCGTATAACTCCAGCCTTGGAACCAGTGCCGTGAGTTACTACATACCTGAGCAGACCGTCCATCGTTTCGACTACTTTTTTGCTCAGGACTTTTCTAGCAGCTGGTTTGTAGTCCTCGATTGTTTCTCCATGAGCATTTTGAATTCGAATTATGGCACATGGTTCTACGTATTCACCCTCGTTAGCGACGGTTCCGTAAGCTGCCGCCATTTCCAGAGGATGAACACCTTTTACGCCACCAATAGCGGCTGGCAGATAGGGTTCTAGTTCGGATTTAATTCCCATCATTTCGGCGTATTTGATAACTTTCTCAATGCCCACTTTTTCGGCTGTCTTTATGGCGGGTATATTAATAGACTGTGCAACAGCCGTTCTTATACTGACCCAACCACGGAAATGATCGTCATAGTTCCTGGGTTTCCAGTCTTTTCCTCCACTACCGGGGTAAGAAACGGGAGAATCCTGAACGCGGTCACTTGGTCTTAATCCTAATTCTGCAATTGCTGCTGTATAGACAAACAGTTTAAAAGTGCTTCCAGGTTGGCGTCCATTACCTTGCACCGTACGGTTATACTGAGAAGAAGGGTCTACACTACCAACCATTGAAACAATATAGCCATTAGTAGGATCAAGAGCAACGAAGCAGCCTTCACTCACCCTGCGTGAAGATTCGTATTTACGAACTCCATCGCGCAAAGCTTTCTCAGCAGCTTGCTGCATCTCATAGTTTAGTGTCGTATATATTCGAAGCCCGCCGTTAAAGATAACTTCATCAGTGAACTTTAACCGGAGTTGTTTGACTACATAGTCCATAAAATGAGAAGCTTTGTAAATTGTCCGGCCTCTACGTTTCGGAACAATTCGTATGTTCTCCTGTTTGGCTTCATCCGCATCTGATTTGTCGATATATCCAAGTTGAACCATTCTATTAAGGACAACATCACGCCGGTTTAATGCAGCCTCCTTGTCCTCATAAGGGGACCAGTCGGATGGCCTTCTAGGTAGACCTGCCAGCATTGCTGATTCCGAGAGTGAAAGCTGGTCAACGCGCTTGCCAAGATATGTTCGTGCAGCTGCTTGTACACCAAATGCTCCACTTCCATAGTACACTCGGTTTAGGTAAAGCTCTAGGATTTTTTCCTTGGAGAAATTGCGTTCGATTAGAATAGCAAGAACAGCTTCCTGTATCTTGCGCTCAACTGTCTTTCTCTGAGTTAGATATACGTTTCGTGCGAGTTGCTGGGTGATTGTGCTTCCGCCCTGAGCCATTCTATGCCCTCGGAGGTTTTTGTAAATAGCTCTGGCAACGCCTCTTAGGTCTACACCGGAGTGCTGATAGAAGCGGCTATCCTCAATAGCTACTGTGGAATTTAAAAGATCCTTGGGGATATCTTCAAGTTTCACATTGGTACGGTCTTCGCGGAATATGCGACCTAAAACTACCCCGTCGCTGGAATAGACGATAGTAGCTTCGGGGGCTTCGATGTCTTTCATGCCCTCAGCTTTTTCCAGCATACTGGAGAGAGTTACGAAGAGGCCAAGAGCTACCCCCACAGAAGCGCTTATTCCAATTAGCACCAGAATCTGTAGAAATGTAACCAAAGACCTTAATTTACTTTTTGGGGCCTTGCGGATGGCCCTTGTTGGCCTGTGTTGAGTCCTCATAGTATTGCAAACTCATTATAGTACCGAGCATCCTTGCTGTCAAACTGACGCGTAATATACAAGGTAAATATCTGCATTATTAAATAAAACTCCTTCAGTATTTACTTAGGTAATTGACTCAGGAGCAAAATTTCAATAAACACTCGACAGCTGCATTTTGAGCGTATATTTTATGCTTTGAATACAATCGTCTATAATATAGCTGGGTATAAAAATATGTATGAAATAACAGTTGAAGATACTTTTGATTCTGCACACTGCCTAACGGAATACGATGGCGCCTGCAGTAACCTACATGGCCACACTTACCGCACAATAGTCAGGTTTCGTTTCTCTGAACTCGGTAGCAGTGGTATGGCAATAGACTTTGCGTATGCTAAAAAAGTGATCCATGAAGTCCTTTCAATAATGGACCACCAATATATTAACGACGTGAAACAGTTCAAAGATACACCACCAAGCGCAGAAAATATTTCTTCTTTTATCTTTTATCAGGTAAAACAGCAGATACCACAGGTTCACAGCGTCAGTGTTTGGGAAACTCCTACTAACTGTGCAACGTTTTTTGAGGACTGACTGTTCATTGAAATCCAATAAATTGATAGGAAAAGTGGTAGAAATATTCGCCTCGATTCAAGGTGAAGGATTATTTTGCGGTCAGAGGCAGACCTTCGTCCGTATGCATGCATGCAACCTTGCATGTGCTTACTGTGATACATCAAATGCTCTGCAAGATCATCCATATACTGAGATGACTGCTCTGCAGGTGGTTCAGGAATGTGAAGCATTGGGTGTATCCGATATATCTCTTACAGGTGGAGAACCATTGTTGCAGGCAGAGTTCCTATCTGATGTCATAATCACAATGAAGAACCCTACTTGCAATGTATCTGTTCATCGACGGCCATTCAGATTTCATCTGGAAACCAACGGCACACTTTCAGCACCTATGAAACGGATAGACCATCTCGTCGATGTCATTGCGATGGACATCAAACTACCAAGTGCAACAGGATTAGTTCCCATATGGGAAAAGCACGCCGATTTCCTTGAAGCCTGCAGCAAAGAAAAAGTATTCGCAAAAGTGGTTGTTGCCGCAGAATCTACTCAAGATGAGATAATAACCGCTTCCAAACTCGTCTCAGAAATTTCCCCGAATATTCCTATGATACTGCAACCAATGTCAGGTTCAAATCAACCATCAGGCGAGATACTCATGAGATATCAAGACATTGCTCTTGGTTTTCTCTCAGATGTCCGGGTAATTCCACAATGCCACAAGATTCTGGGTGTCAGATGAAGAGAGTAGGGCTTACCTCGACAGTTCCAGTTGAAGTCATATATGCAGCCGGTTGGACTCCCATTGACCTCAACAACGTCTTCATTACCTCCAAAGACCCGCAGGAGATGGTGTCCAGTGCCGAGAGAGAAGGATATCCCAGGAATGCGTGTGGTTGGATAAAAGGGATATATACCGCAGCTATGCGTTCAGACCTGGATGCAGTCATTGCAGTTGTAGAAGGTGATTGTTCTCAGACACACGCAATGACCGAGACCTGGCAGATGGCTGGCATGCGGATTATTCCGTTTTCTTATCCATACAGCCGTAATGCCGATGAGCTAAAAAACTCTATAGAAAAACTGATGGTAGAGTTGGGCACTGATTGGGATAAGGTTAATGCATGGAAGGCAAGACTCGATAGTATCCGTTCAAAAGTATGGAAACTCGATGATCTAACATGGCAGGACCTTGCATATTCCTCGCAGCAGAACCATTACTTCCAGGTCTGTTGCAGTGATTTCAACAGTGATCCGGATGTTTTTGAACTCGAAATCGATACCGCCCTCAATAATCCAACACCCGGAAAAGCTAATATCAGGCTTGGTTTCATAGGTGTTCCGCCGATTTTTAGTGATTTGTATGGCTTTATAGACAATCATGGAGCCAGGGTAGTTTTCAATGAAGTACAGAGGCAGTTTACAATGCCTTTTGATACAGATGACATCGTCCAGCAGTATTTACGCTACACATATCCCTACGATATATTCGGTAGAGTAGAGGACATCAACCGCGAAATCGAGCGAAGGGAGATAGACGGCATTATCCACTACACTCAGAGCTTCTGTTTCCGCCAGATAGAGGATATCATAGTCAGAAAACAGGTCAATGTGCCAATACTGACCATCGAGGGAGACTCCCCGTGCTCCCTTGACGCCAGAACCAGCTTAAGGATAGAGAGCTTTCTGGAAATGCTGGACTGGAAGACTGCTAAAAAATAGTAGTGTTTAATTCTATTTCACGAACGGATCACGCATATATTTATCAAAAAACTATTTGTTAGCTAATATCTTGTCCAACCAATCCATAAACATTTGCTGCTGGGGCTCAAGGAATTCATTGGTGTCGACTGGTGTCAGATGTGTCAGCTTAGAATCCATCCCTGCCTGCTTCAAAACTTCTTTAGTAGAAATTACACACAGCCTTATATCTTCCGGATCGGCCATTCTGTCTCGTTTGGGTGTGACTAACAGGCATGGCTTAGGTGCAATCAACGATAACAGGGTATCATAATCATACGGGAGTTTATCTTGTTTACCTTTGTAGAGCCCCAGCAAAGGCAGTAGGGCACGCTTCTCCCATAACCACCTCAGACCTCCTGAGTTTTTATTATCGGTATCTGTTCTCATTGGAGTAAATCCGCAAAATGAGGCAACTCCTGCAACACGGTCATCCAGTGCTGCTGCATACAATCCTACGGTTCCGCCGAGTGAATATCCCAGAAGAAATATATTCCCTTTTTGTATTTGAGGGATAGCTGATTTAGATTCACCCTTGCCGTCATTTAGGAAATCTATAGCAGCAGACACATCTGCAACCATTCTCCCCATGCGTGACCACTTTGGATAGTCTGTGTAGAAACTGGTCCCTTCCAGCAACCTGCTGCCAAAACCTACTTGGTCATATGCCAGGACCACATATCCGTGCGCTGCAAGTCGATGGCACAATCCGGCGCCTGGTTCTCCTGTTAAATACCACACAGGCAGTTCGCCATAACCTGTTGCATAGGAATATGGATGCAGCCAAATAACGACAGGTAGTGGACCTTTGATATTTGAGCTGTAAAAGATATCGCCTTTGATTCCACTGCCAAATGAAACAGGAACTTTAACTACCTCAGGCAACGGACCGACATCATGGTTCAGGTCTTGTGATTCAAGATCGCTATAGAAATTGCCCTTTCCGTTCCATTTTGCTGCATCAACCGAAGCTTGCCCGAGAAACCAGCGGATTATGTTCTTTTTATCAGTTGAATTCTTAGCTTTTACTGTTGGAAAAGTAAGGTCAGCCTTGGTCAAATGGGATTTCCATTTTTTCCAATCAAAATCATGAAGTAATCGTTCAGGAAACTGCGCTTGAGTCGCGCTGCCCCTGCCAAATGCAAGGTCAAACCAGTCAACATTCTGGTTCTGAGATTTCTGATCAACTATACCATCAGGATCATTGTGTCCGCCTGGTCTGTAGATCACACGGATGTTTTCCTCACGTCCCAGGAACTTATATGCTGTTTTTGCATCGAGATACGTTTGTTCAACAGCATAGTTAGGATCGGAATCATCAGTGTAACCGGTGTGAATCATACATCGCCTGGGAGCAATGAGACCAAACCAACCGTTAACGTCTATTGGAAGTTCATTCTCTCTCCCTGTGTAGGATTTTAGACTGGGAATAAACCACTCACCAGGGAAATCCTCAGGTGCTTCGCTAAAGCTATACCTGGCAGCAAAACGATACGAACAGGATGCCGGTGTGCCAGGACTCCGAGCAACAACACATGTGATTCTGGGATCATTAGCAGTAGCAATTATTGACTGTTTCCCGTACCTTGAATGCCCTATAATCCCAATCTGATCCTTAGCAATCTTGTATCCACTATCAGGTGCCAGTAGATAATCGAGTGCTCTGCCGGCAATCCATGCTTTCACCGCAATCTCAGACCACGTAGCTTCCGGATATTCACTGCGAAATACCGTCCATATACTTTCATAACCCGGATAATCAACCTCATTGTGATTGCTATCAATCCCGGGATAAAGACAGACCAGATAGCCCCGCTTAACAGCAGTCTTTGCCCAACCTATTTGATAGTATCGAGGAGCGACCAGAAGAACCGGGTACGGCTCTTTTTCCGATGGAATCCATACTTCAACTTCGAAAGAAACCTTGTTAGGAGTATCAAATGTCAGCTTTACACGCCGTTTGCTACCGAAATCCGTAGGAGTTTCACTCAATACCTCAGATTTTAATAAACCTGGAGTTACAACTGGAAAAGTGCCGATGTAATACCTGCACATCAGTTCCTTGATCTCTATCCTACGCTTCTCCCAGTCTGCTTTAGTCCGAACTCTTTCGCCATTAGCAAATTCAAGCAACGGTGGAAGATCTGCACGCGTGGATTTATATTTAGGATCAGCCAATATGGATCCTCCCAATGAAACGCATAACAACATTACCAGTAACAAACATTGCATATTTAGAGTCCTGAGGCATTCTTTCTGATTTTTCTTGGATCGACAGAAAATGGCGTGCCATCCAGAGGTATATTCACTAACGGACCAACAGTGAACACATTCACCGGTCGGAGTTTACCCATAAGATCGCATGTGAGTAGCTCTTTTATCGATGCAACTTGTGGGAGAATATCCGGGAATGCAGGGAAGGATAGTGGCGCTGTTGTTTTTAGACTAAGAGTCAGTTTGTCAGGATCGAATGAAACATCGATTTGAGCTAGCATTGAATTCACATCCTGTCCGATGTTTTGCCATTCACTCATGTTCATTACTGTTCCACTTACTTTGGCATTATTGCTGTCAATGAACGACCCGCGCAGGTTGTCTTCACGCGTACCGAAAAGGTTATAGTCGGATTTTGAAGTTCGGTTTGGAGTCTGAAAATATTTTGGGAATCCTGTGATAATGTTACCAAATACCCGATTATCGTCCTCATATGGAGGATTTACTCGTGCTGGATCGCCGTGACGCAGGTGAACTGCACAATCCTTACCTTCTGAAATCAGATTCTGTATTAAGACAGTGTGTCCGACATCGTGTTGGTAGTAGCCATGGGCAGTGCTCTTCATCATAATGTTGTTGTCTACAAGATTGGGCCCATCATTAATTTCCAGAAACACATGTCCGAAAAGTGGAGAACTGGTATCGTAGAACACATTGCGAGTGACGCGGGTATTGAATATGTACCCATCTAACCAAAGGGAAGAGCCATAGGCTGTGCGTAGAAATACATTTCGGCGTATGATTGAGTTCCTGGTAGTATGCAACTTGATTCCAGCCGATTCATAATGCTCAGTAACAGGCATCCAGCAGTTGTCTGTTATCAGATTATCCTCAATCAGAAGATTTTCGTTTGCTACATAGTTAGCTCCCATCCATGCGGATACCGCCGATATTCCACAGTGATGAATATGGTTGCGACGTATAATGTGATACCCTTGCATTTTACCAGGGGCCAAATTCCACCAGAACTGGCCGCCAACATCCATGCCCAGTGTATTGGCATACCCAATCTCACAATCCTCAATAATCCAGTGGTGACCGGATGTGGAGCTCAATAGGCCCTTTTGAGGAGGGGGAATGGGGACTCCATTCGCTGCATGGAACATATGAAATCCTTTTACACGAATATAGTTCAAAAAACGGGTGTCCGGAGCAAAAACTTGCTCTCTTGTGGTGATCTCAAATGCTAACTTATTCGGTTTGGCGTCTGCAGGCAGTCGAACGTGCACTGTCATCCCGTTTTCTTCTACCCAAAACCTGGCATCTCCCTCCTGTAGATCCCAATATAGACTTACTTGCTTTAGTTGCACGCCATCTACAAATATCTGACCACACCGCTGGTCAAATGTTGGATAGTGCTTCCAGGCAATTGAATCTTTTTGGACTGGAAAGTTCTGGATGCAGAAGGTATTAGCTCCCTCAAACATGCGAGAATCTAGTTTTGCCTCCCAAGTCACAATACCATCTTTGAGTTTCTGCATGTAGCGCGTCTTCACCCATTTCGGTTTCCAAATATCAGAGCCTTTGATTACAATCGACTCGCCAGGCGCAGCTTCATAAGAAATCATCTTGTCTGGTCCATCTCCACCGCGTTCAGGGCGTACGCATTCACGATAAACACCAGTATGGACGACTACCCTCTCTCCAGGACGAAGCATTCTTGCAGCTTTGCTGATAGTTTTCCAGGGAAGAGCAATGGTCCCGGGATTATTGTCGGATGCTTTGGTATTTTTCTGAGCGACGTGATAAGTGCGTTGAAATGTTAATGATTGTTCCCAGTTGCTAAATTGCTTGCCATCAGGTAGCTTTACTGGTTCAAAACCCGCAGCAGCAGTGGTCTGGTAAAATAGCAGTGAGAGGAGCGTGGAAATCAAACAGGCTTTGGTCATCTTTAATACCTTTTACTGTGTCAGTATGATGTCATAGGCTTTATGAGTTAGAAAACACCGTATAAAGAAGCATTACTGCTGGATATTTTGAGGATACACATAATATGCAAGTGAGCCGGAGTATACATTGCTCCGGCTCACTTGTATGTTGGTTATAGATCTAGTTTCCGAATGCCTCGTCGAAGACTCTGGCGCTCTTGGGGAAGTCAACTCTCTTAACGAACTCACAGGCTTCTTTAGCGCCGTGTTCGCGGTCCATTGCAGCATCTTCCCACTCTACGGACAGAGGGCCGTTGTAGCCGATGTCATTGAGGGCACGGATGATCTCTTCGAAGTTCACTCCGCCTCTTCCAAGGCTTCGGAAATCCCATCCTCTTCCACGGGTTCCGAAGTTCAGGTAGCTGGCCAGAATGCCGGTCTCTCCGTCAAGTGTTATAGCAGCATCCTTCATATGGACGTGATAGATCCTGTCAGGGAAGCTCATGATGAACTTTGCAGGGCATACCATCTGCCAATGCAGGTGACTGGGGTCGAAGTTGAATCCGAATGCCTTGCGGCCACCGATTGCTTTGACAGCTCTTTTGGCGGTGATTGTGTCGAATGCTATCTCAGTCGGGTGCACTTCCAGAGCAAACTTTACTCCGCACTCATCGAACACGTCCAGGATTGGATTCCATTTCTCTGCGAAATCAGCGAATCCGTCTTCAATCATCTGTTCGCTGCATGGAGGGAAACTATACAGCATGTGCCAAATCGAACTTCCGGTGAATCCATTGACAACGTCTACGCCGATATTCTTAGCAGCACGAGCACTGTTCTTCATCGCTTCAATTGCCCAAGCACGCTTGGCATCAGCATTTCCTGCACAGCTGGCTGGAGCAAAAACATCTGTTCTTGCATCATCATTGAGGTCGCAGACAAGCTGTCCAGCGAGGTGGTTGCTGATAGCTTTGACTTTGAGGCCGCTCTTTGCGAGGATCTCTACTCTGCTCTGAGCATATGCTACATCTGTTGCTGCCCTGTCAACGTCCACGTGGTCGCCCCAGCAGGCCAGTTCAAGTCCTTCAAATCCCCAACTTGCAGCCAGTGGCGCCAGTTCTTCCAGCGGTATGTCAGCAAACTGCCCTGTGCAAAGTGTTACGAGTCTATTTCCCATTGTGTATTCTCCCTTTGATTATTAATAGTGCGCTCAACGAATCAAGCGCGTATTGTACATTTATGTCATCCTACGCAGTGTCATCCTGCATAAGTTGTCATCCTGAGGAACGAAGGATCTGCTTTTACTAGCTATTTCAGAAAAGCAGATCCTTCATTGCATTCAGGATGACATAATTGAAATCAACTAAGTTTCAGCCACTTCTGGTCTGCTTTTGATGATTCTACTACGGTTGATATGAACATCATTCCGCGCAGACCATCGTCGGCATTCGGGAAGTCGCCGGTAGCATTTTTATCTCCAGCAAGTCTTGCATAAAGTGTATCGGCGAAGTTGCTATAGATATTTGCGAAGGCTTCTACGAAACCTTCGACGTGGCCAGCCGGCAGTCTGGTGTTGTTTTTCGCAGAATCACCAACGAAACCCGTCGCAGTGCGGAGTATCTCGGTCGGTTTGTCCAGCCATTTGATTATCAGAGTGTTCGGTTCCTGCTGATGCCACTCGATTCCACCCTTTTCGCCATATACTCTTATTGCCAGCGCATTCTCTTCACCAATGGCAATTCCACTTGCAGAGAGGACACCCTTAGCGCCTTTATTGTAACGCAGCAGCACGTTGCCGTCGTCGTCCAACAGACGCCCCGGGACGAATGTTGTCAGGTCCGAGCATAATTCCTCAACCTGCAGGCCTGTGATGTATTCTGAAAGGTTGAATGCATGGGAACCGATGTCTCCCATTGTGAAGCTGACTCCGGATCTTGCAGGATCAGCTCTCCATGCAGCCTGTTTCTGGCCTTCACCTTCGAGAGGAGTTGCCATCCAACCCTGAACAAACTCAACACTCACTCTGCGAATAGCTCCAAGTTTGCCTTCAGCAATCATTTGCTTCGCTTCTTTGACCATCGGATAGCCGGTGTAGTTGTGAGTCAATCCAAATAGCAGTCCGGTCTCTTTAACTTTGTCAGCAAGCTGTTTTGCTTCTTCAACTGTGAACGTCATAGGCTTGTCGCACATCACGTGGAATCCTGCATCCAGAGCCATCATTGCTGGTTTGAAATGTGCATGGTTCGGTGTCACTATACTTACAAAGTCCATCCGGACATCAGCCGGCAGTTTGGCCTCAACTTCTATCATTTCTTCGAAGCTGTTATACACTCTCTCTTCAGGGATCAGAAGTTCAGCTCCGCTGGCCTTTGATCGTGCTGCATCGGAACTGAATGCCCCGCACACTAATTCGATTTTGTCGTCGAGTCTGGCTGCCATTCGATGCACACCACCGATGAAAGCCCCCTGGCCTCCGCCAACCATTCCCATTCTTAGTCTTCTGTTCATACTCGATTCCTCCTGGATAATTGATGTACCCGGAATAGATTAACCGGTTGTTTTTGATGTAAAGATAACCAATATTGCGTTCTCACCATCTATCATGCAACATTGACCCATCGGATTCCTTCTCATTTTTTAGGTAAAGGTGAGGCAATAATCGCAGCAGTGCGCAATTTGTTGTGTAGAATTGCCAAATCCAGAGCTGTCCGTCCTTGCTTATCCCTGGATGAGAGTGATGCTCCTGAGCGAATCAACAGATCGGCAACTTCAGAGTTACCGAGAGCTGCTGCAACTTGCAGTGGAGTTACACCTTTCCTGTTTCGTGCATTAACTACACCTCCGGAAGCCATAATAACCTTTGCTGCAGCTGTATTGTTAGTGTCGGCTGCCCAATGGAGCAGGGTTGTACCATCAGCATCCACTTTTCTTACTAATGTAGGTTGATTTTTCAATACAGTCTGCAATGACGTAGTGCTTTTAAGTTTGATAAACTTTACAGCATCTTTGAATGACGGAACTTTTGAAGTAGCAGGGATTGGCGGTGCTGTTTGTGCTTCGGCATTGATGAACCTGCGCACACAGACTGGCCGGTACGGCCAAATTGTGCCATAACTTACTCCCTGTTTAGGCAATGTTTCCGCAGTCTGAGCATTTCCTGTATACAGCGCTGCATGCCCGGTCATCACCAGAACATCACCATACTTGAGTTCATCCTTGACCATTGGGCCACTGCTGCAGGTTGCAAGGTACATCGAACCATGAGGAAGCTTTACCCCAAGAGAGTTGTGGACAGCCATCACAAACCCCGAACAATCCGTACCCGTGCGGGAAGCTCCTCCCCATTTATAAGGAGTGCCCTGCCATTGGGTGACAAGTTGTGCCAGTTTTTGCAATTTTGGATCAGATGGTTTTCCTTCATCCTCACTCAATCTGGCCTTTACAAACCCAGAATAACCGGTATCTTTATCCTTTTTATTAATAGATACTCTTCGAATATCGGTATCTGTCGCAACCCATGCATCACCTCTGATGCAGGCAACCTGCCTTGCTGAGAGTTTAGGCTCATTCCAGGGTAAATAAGCTTCACGTTCACCAGTCTTGATATCCAAACGGAAAAGATAGGAATTGGATGTCCACCACATTACACCACTGGACAGACTTGGTGAACCAATTCTACCCCATCTTGGCAATACATCCGCCATGTTGGTTTCTTCAAATGATATACCACTATTGTCTATCTTTAGTTTCGCAAGGCTTTGTTGAGTTAGCAGAAGGCATCCATCAGCAGAAGTGACAATACTAGATGCTTGGCCAGCTAAAGACGATATGCCTAAGTCAGTCATCTCAGTGCCGGAGATAGATCTAATTGTTGTATCAGTAATCTCCCCATTGTTCTTGCTGGATACAACCAATGTTTTTCCTTCGTATTGGGCAAAACGGACAGCAGAGTTAGAAAGGTCTTGTGATACTTCAGGATTAAAGGCGTGTTCCGCAGGAGACAGTTCCCCGGTCCCTGGGTCAAGAAAAACGATCCCCCAGTCGGGGAACAGAGTAATCAAACCTCTCCAGAATGTAATATTTCTTATCTCAGGAAGACCGGATGCACTCAGATCATAGACCGATAGCTCTCGCTCAGGCTCTTTGAAACTTACGATATATCGTGGGTTCTGTGTGACCCATAGCACTAGGTTTTCACTTTTATATATTACACTCGGAGTGCCCAGTTGTTGCTGAGGAGTGATCGTGTATCCATAGTGCTTTTTAACATCATAAACAGATACAGTGCCATCCCTGGAACCTATCAGTAGATCATCACCAGCGGATGCCAGCGTAGATGCCTGTGTTTTGAGGCAGTTCGGATTGTATACCACTGTGCAGGGTACGCGCGACATCAGAAGTGTCGGAGATGCTACTGAAAACACCCCCGGCACCAATAAAAACATCACCATCAGGATAACTGTTGATCTGCAAATACTTCTTGCCAAAGTTACATACGATCCTTACTCGTTATATCCCATACCGTTCCAAACTTCCTTTGCATACTTAATACCTTCTTCAGTCGGAGTGATTTCTCCCAGTATACTCGGCCACGGTTGGCCAGGTCTTCTATCTTCCGGGAATGGAGACCAGTCGTCATTTTCGTATTGTTTTCGCATCGACTCAATCCTGAAGTCCGGTATCTCATATGGAGTTCCATTATCAAGGCATGATTTCCATGACTGGATGCCGACAATGCTCATATCAATGCCTCGATATACGTTCATCCAGGGCTGTTCGTTCCTGCGGATTGCCTCAGCGAAGAAATAGCTGGTGAAAAAGTCCCCTCCACCATGTCCCATATTCGCAGCAATCTCCGATGACACAGGGAACTCAGGAGCGTAGATCTCTTCTGTATGGTCCCCTTCTTCCATATCCCATCTCTCATGAACAATACGCATTTCTGATTGATTTCCTGTCCGCAGGTTTTCCATTAAACCACGCGTTCCATGGAACCTGTACCAAATGCTATGGCCTCTTAAGCATAAACCAAAAAGACGTGCTACGGAGCTATTATCCATTCTACATATAGTTACAAACCCAAAATCGTCTCGTTTTACGTGTTTGTCTTCCTTGTCAGCAGGAGACTGAGTAATGCTCAGTGAGTTGACGCTTGTTGGTCGTGTATCTGTAACATACATAATAGGAGAAAGAGCGTGTGTGCAGTAATATGTAGGAGGGATGTGGTTTCTCCAATGATTCATCCCGGGACTTAGTAGGTTGTATGTCTGTGAGTCGACCGGGTGGTTGTATTCACCTTCAGCATACTGGATTTCACCGATTTCCCCCAGCTGATAAAGCCTGCGCATTTCCTGGATATAGGCAAAATAAGCATAGTTCTCTGCGAAAAAGTATATCTTGCCGCTTTTCTCAACTTCCCGAGCCAGAGCAACACCTTCTGCCATAGTCTTGCATGCGCTTGTCTCGCTCATCACATGTTTGCCTGCCTGCAGAGCTTTTATGGCAAATGGAGCATGCTCGTGAAAGTAGTTAGCCAGAACAACCGCATCCATATCGTGCTCTAGAAATTTATCGTAATCAATATAAGTAGTCACATTTAGCTTTTTTCCGGCTTCAAGCAATTTTTCTTCCCAGGTATCGCACAATGCCACCAGTTCCATACCTGCCAGATGAGCATTATCTGCAAATCCGAATCCACGTCCAACTCCAACAACTCCAACCCGAATCTTCTTCTCCATAATCACCCTCCAAAAGCATAGCATGCAATCCTGATTAGTATGGCAATCATAGGTTCTTGTGTCAAGAGAAAAGGCGGAAGGGAAAGGATGAATTATGAGTTATGAATTATGAATGAAGGGATTTGGGAGGATTGCTTTTTGACTTGGAGCTCAGGTTTGGGTATGCTAGTTGGTAGTCTTGCAATGTGCTTTGGAGGTAATGATCTTATGAAATACCTGTTAGGGATAGATATTGGGACCAGTGGGACCAAGGCTCTGTTGATCAATGCAGCCAAGGGGGGGGAAGTTGCATGGTCCAGCACGCGCACTTATCCCTTATATACGCCCAAACCACTCTGGGCTGAACAGGAGCCTGAGGACTGGTGGCAGGCGACTGTTGCTGCTGTCCGTGATGTTTTGGAATCTTCCGGAGTAAGTGCAAAGAGTATCAAAGGCATTGGACTCAGCGGCCAGATGCATGGATCAGTATTCCTGAATGCACAAAACCAAGTCTTGCGTCCTGCCATACTGTGGTGTGACCAGAGGACACAGGCCGAGTGCGACTGGATAATGAATACCGTTGGCCACGACAAAGTCATTGATCTAATCAGTAATCCAGTGCTTACAGGCTTCACTGCAGGTAAAATTGTCTGGCTCCGTAACCATGAAGCTGGTCTGTACTCTCAGGTAAACAAAGTCCTTCTGCCAAAGGATTATATAAGGCTCAGACTGACTGGTGAATATGCCACTGAAGTATCGGATGCCAGCGGAACTGCACTGTTTGATGTTAAGAACCGTAACTGGTCAGGTGAAATGCTCGATGCTTTGGAAATCCCTGCAGACTGGATGCCAAAGGTCTATGAGAGCCCGGAAATATCCGGTAAAGTCAGCGCAGAGTCTGCAAATCTGACTGGTCTTATTGAAGGCACTCCGGTAGTTGGTGGAGGAGGGGATCAGGCTGCTGGAGCTGTAGGCAATGGCATAGTCGAACCCGGAATTATCTCCAGCACAGTAGGCACATCAGGGGTTGTCTTTGCATTCTCAGACAAACCTTTAGTCGATCCTAAACTGAGAGTCCATACATTCTGTCATGCTGTTCCGGACAAGTGGCATGTGATGGGTGTTATGTTATCCGCTGGCGGAAGTTTGAGATGGTATCGAGATAACTTCGCACAGGATGAAAGTGTCGTTGCTAAATCATTGGGTAAGGATCCATATGAGATAATGAGTCAACAGGCAGCAAAGGCTCCTGTTGGAAGCGAAGGGCTTATATTCCTGCCATATCTGACTGGAGAACGGACCCCTTATGCGGATGCCAATGCCCGTGGCGTGTTCTTCGGGATGACCCTCCGGCATGAACGTAAACATTTTGTTAGAAGTATTCTTGAAGGCGTAGCATATGGAATGAACGATTCATTCGGGATACTAGATGAAATGGGAGTTCCAGTCAGTCAGGTTAGAGCATCCGGTGGAGGAGCAAGGAGTGAAGTCTGGCGCCAGATACAAGCCGATGTAACCGGGCATGACCACGTAACTATAAATATCGATGAGGGTCCGGCCCTTGGTGTAGCTCTGCTGGCAGGAGTTGGGGTAGGCATATATCCGGACGTTGGAAAAGCTTGTCGCGAAGTTATTAAGGTAGACTGTTCTACTGAAGCAAATATGGAGAACAACAAGGAATACCAGCGTTATAACTCAGTCTACCGCTCATTATATCAGTCCCTGAAAGGGGATTTCGAAAAACTGGCGCAGATAGATTAGCGTTGATAATGGATAGTGTAAAATCGAGAGTGGGGGAAGGTGGAGTGTGTTGAATAGACTACTGATACTTATTGGATGTGTTTGCTTGCTGGTGTTATCTTGCGTTGTGAATGCGGATAAAGAAGTGAAACCATTTCCTCCGAAAGGATCATGGACAAAGAAATCTGTCTATAAATGCATGAAAGCAACGAGTGAGATTGTTCTTGATGGTCGTGTTGATGACACTGCTTGGAAAAATGCAGTCGTTGTTCCAAACCTATGGCAGGCCAATTTCTGGTATTATGGTTCAGGCAAGGATGTTAAAGGATTCTGGACAACACAGAAAACAAAAGTAAGGTTGCTCTATGATGATAAATATGTCTACATAAGCGCCGAGATGGAAGACACCGACCTGTTGGCGATGACAACCACCGATGATGCTGAGTTTAAATATGATGGCACAGATGACTGGTTTGAAATATTTTTAAAGCCGGATAATATCAAGCCAGGATATTATGAGTTCCATGTGAATCCTCTGAACACCACGCGGGATGTATACTATCCACGGAGATTCGGAGGCCATCATACCAGGTTCATGGATTATGCGTCCGGAATGGAAACTGCTGTATCTGTAAATGGAACTGTAAATGATTATCACGATACCGACAAAGGCTGGTCTGCAGAAGTCCGTGTCCCCTGGAATGGTATGACCGAGAACGGTCCTGTGCCAAAACCAGGTGATCGTTGGAAATTCAACATCTGTCGATACAATTTCGCTGTCCAACTCCCTTACGGAAATGAGTTAGGGCAGTTATTCTGGAGTGATAGAATATCATTCCACCAATACGAAGAATTCCCCTGGATAGAATTCGTAAAGTAGTCTTACGAATTCAGTCTGGGCTGGCAAATCAGTGAATGGTCAATAAGTCCCTTCCTGAAGCCCGAAGCCTAAAATTAACAAGGAGTATTTGAATTGAGTTCTAAGAGAGTCCATCTGTTATGCAATGCCCATCTTGACCCGGTCTGGCTGTGGGAGTGGCAGGAGGGAGCAGCTGAAGCTGTTTCCACCTTCCGCATCGCCGCCGACCTGTGTGAAGAGTTCGGAGCGTTCATATTTAACCATAACGAAGTTATTCTCTACCGTTGGGTAGAAGAGTATGAGCCTGCATTGTTCCAGCGGATACAACGATTAGTCAAAGAAGGCCGCTGGCACATAATGGGCGGCTGGTATCTGCAGCCGGACTGTCATATGCCGAGTGGAGAGTCATTTGTTCGCCAGATGCTTATTGGCAGGCAGTATTTCATGGAGAAGTTTGGCAAAGTTCCAACTACTGCAATTAACTTTGACCCGTTCGGACATACCCGTGGATTAGTCCAGATAATGGCTAAGAGCGGATACGATTCATATATCTTCCAGCGCCCTGGAGCTGGCGAAATGGAGCTACCGGATCATATCTTCAACTGGAAAGGTTTTGATGGCTCAACCATAATGGCAAAACGCCTGGGATGGGGATATAACTCACCATATGGTAAAGCTGCGTTAAAGGTAGAGAACATAATTGCTGAAGGCGCTGAAGGAGACTGTACACTGCTTCTCTGGGGCATCGGCAACCACGGCGGAGGCCCATCCAAGAAAGACCTTGATGATTTGACTGCTCTGATTGCAGCGAGAGATGATTTTGATATCATCCACTCAACACCTGAAGCTTACTTTGCCGAAATGCTGGATAGACGTCAGGATTATCCGGAAGTTGCAACTGATCTACGGCCATGTATGATTGGCTGCTATACATCCCAGATTCGCATCAAACAGAAGCATCGACTCCTTGAGAATGAATTGTATTCACTTGAGAAGATGGCTTCTGCAGCTGTTATGCATGGTCTTATGGAATATCCGACAGCCGACCTCAAGGAAGCTGGTCGAGACCTTGCTATGTCTGAATTCCACGATGTCCTGCCTGGTTCCTCAATTCAGCCTGTAGAGGAGATGAGTATCCGGGTTATGGATCATGCACTTGAGATCATATCCAGACTAAAAGCCCGGGCATTCTTTGCGCTGGCTGCAGGAGAACCGGTCGCTGAAGAGAACCATATACCGATTCTTGTCTACAACCCTCATCCTTACAAAGTCAAAACAGTTGTCGAGTGCGAGTTCCAGCCTGCTGACCAGAACTGGGATCCTGATTTCACTACAACTCCTGTCTCTGATTCTAAAGGCAATCTCGTCCCGACACAGAATGAAAAAGAGGACTCTAACCTCAATCTGGACTGGCGCAAGAAAGTCGCATTCCTGGCTGATCTGGAACCAGGCTGTATGAACAGGTTCGACTGCAAGCTAGTGCGTGTGCCTGCAAAGCCCAAACCGGAGCTTGCAGCTATCAATGGCCTGATCACATTTGACAATGGGGACATGCAGGTTGTAATCAACACTACAACTGGATTTGTAGACAGTTACAAAGTGAATGGTGCTGAAGTCCTAAATATAGATGCATTCAAGCCAATTGTTATTAACGACAATGAAGACGCATGGGGAATGAATGTAAAAGGGTTCCGTGATCTTGCAGGTGAGTTCAAACTGATGGACGAAACCGCAGGCACTAAGTTCTCCGGAGTTACAGCAGCCAATATCCCATCTGTCCGAGTTATAGAAGATGGAGCTGTGCGCACCGTTGTTGAGGCTGTATTTGAGTATGAGCACTCAGCTATCTGCCAGCACTATGTGCTGCCAAAATCAGGGAGTGCATTCGAAGTCCGCACCCGTGTCCATTGGAACGAAAAGAACAGTATGCTCAAACTTTCAGTTCCAGTTGCAGGCAACAAACATGAGTATGTCGGCCAGGGAGCTTATGGTTTCGGTGAATTACCGTCTGGCGGCCTGGAAGCCGTTGCACAGAAATGGGTTGGAGTTATTCGCACAGACCAGGATGTCACTCTTACCTGTCTAAATGATGGTGTTTATGCATCAGACTTTACGAGTGAAGATGGCCTGCGGATATCTCTCTTAAGGTCTCCAGCATTTTCAGGACATCCTATTGGTGACCGTCCGGTGGTCCCACAAGATCGTTATTTACCGCGTATCGATCAGGGAGAGAGACTCTACCGGTTCTGCTTTAACGCAGGACCCAGGTCTGAGAGAATTGCCCATGTCGATCGAGAGGCTTTGGTCTACAACGAAAAGCCGATGGCACTGTCGTTCTTCCCGTCTGGATCTGGTACCAAGCCGCTTCCTGCAGCAGTTCTAAGCGGTGAAACTGTTGAAATAACGGCTCTCAAGCAGGCAGAGGATGGAAATGGTTGGATTGTCCGCTTGTTCGAGCCATCAGGCAGTGCCCAGACAGTTGAACTGGATATGCCAGCTCTTGGGATCAAAACTACTCAGAGTCTTGCTCCGTTTGAGATCAAGACCCTGAGAGTGGATCCAAAGACCAAGTCGATAATTGAGACTGACTTAATGGAGAAGCATCACTAATCGTATTGCTAACGTCATTCTGGACACAACTTAAGATTACTGGGTATGCAATGTGTAATCTGTGTCGCAAAGTGCTCGTGTTGTGTTCAGAATGACGGAATGACTGGCTTGTTTCCTTTGTTGCATTGACGTATGGGATGCTTAGTGATATATTGAGTGTGTAAGTTGTGCTTTATCCTGTCTGTATGATTCGTCATTATTCGCTTTGTCTGGCAATAGGACTATATGTTGAGTCAGTCAACAATAATGTCGGTTGTGATCGTGTTGGCGGCTACTTGCGAACCTATTGTAAACAGCGTGCCTTTAATGTTCTCCGCAAAAGAAACGAAAACGATAAAATCGGTTTCTATGGAGTTAGCTGATGATTGACGGAGTAGCGAAAACCAGCGAGTCAGGCATACCTGTCGGCAATGCATCGGAGGTTATTTCCCTTTCCCGTTTGTCCTCTGCTACTACTCCTGACGCGGATATACCATCAGCAAGTCTGGCCGAGACAGGTTCGGTATTACTGCACGTTACCAAGACCGCTGCGTTTGTGTGCGGAGGGGATGACGATGCAAGATTGATCTGCTGTGTAGGCATAGAAACTTCCAACCATCTTGTTGATCTGGCTCGAGAGATAGCAAGGGTTGCAAATGCTATCTCTGAACCTGTATTCCTCCAAAACCTTTCCTCACGTTCATCTGAACTAGCTCGAAGATTATCTGCTTACGGCGTCGAATCTCTTGCATGCATGCCTGAGACTCTTGATGGATCAGCCACAGGCATATTTGTAGCAATGTCGGAAGAAGCCAGAACATTTTCCAATCCGGATGTCGAGATACTACGCATACTGGCTGCACAAGCTGTTATGGAAGCAGATATCCACGGTAGTAACAATTCAGATGATGTGCCGATAAGTGATCATGATGTCCTCATTGATCTTGCCCATAGAAAGATAAAAGAGCTTACTGCCCTAAACCGGGTCAGTGAAGCAGTTAGTTCTACTCTCGATATGGAAAAGCTGCTGGAAATTGTTCTAGAACACGGTATGGCTGCTGTAAGTGCGGACGCCGGTTCCTTGATGTTGGTAAATCAAGAGAACAATAAACTCGAGATAGTTGCTGCAAGAGGGATTTCTGATAAACTCGTAGAAGAAATTAGCCAGCCTATTGGTCAGAGCATTGCAGGATATGTAGCAAAGAATGGCATAAGTGTCCTTGTTAGTGATGCCCGCAGAGACGACAGGTTTGAGATGCCGGCTTTCAGGGACGAGATTAATTCATCTGCCTCTGTACCACTTAAGAACAGAGGCCAGGTTATTGGTGTTCTGAATGTAAACACCACCAAATCAAACCATTTCTTTGATGAACGTGATCTTCAATTGCTTGAAACTGTGGCCAACCAAATGGCTGTAGCCATAGAAAACAGCAGATTGCACGCCAGAGTTACTAGACGGACTTCTCAGCTGGACAGTCTATTGCAGATATCAAAGACAATTACTTCCACACTTAATTTGGATGAGGTTTTGCGCAGACTTTCTGATGAGATGTGTAGTTTATTCGCTATGGATGTTTGTGTCATATTGCTAGTCGATAGCATTAGAGGGCGTTTCAGATACGGGTATGGCTCCGGATTGAAGTCCAAGAACAGGCATACATATTTAGATGTAGCGCTTCCTTTAGCCTCGCGTGTCAAACACACTGGTCATAGGACAATGCATGCGGATATCAGTGGACACCGGACGCTCAGCACAGCTATTTCTATACAAGAAGGACTTAAAGGTGCAGTATCGATACCTCTCAGGCACGCAGGCAAATTGGTCGCAGTAGCCACTGCATTCTCCAGGTCCGTCAGTGTATTTCCTCAGTCGGTTAAAGATATTGCCAAATCACTCCCGGAACTCGCTGGTGTTGCCATACATAATGCAGGTGTCTATGGGAGGAAATACCGAATTGCAGAAATGGTGCAATCTAGACTGGTTCCTCAGGGAGTCCAGGTAGGCGACCGTGCAGAAGTAGGAACGAAATTTGTTCCGGCCAGAGAGGTCGGTGGAGACTACTGTGATTTCATACACTACGATGAACACAAGTTTGTTGTGGTGCTTGGAGATGTTTCCGGTAATGATGTTGAAGCTGCCGAATATACTCTGATGGGTAAACATGTCATAAGGGCATATACAAAGGGTTGTGATGCCCCCTGCGATGTTCTGTGCAAAGCTAATGCTCATATATATGAAGATACCAATCCTGAGGTCTTTATTAGTGTGTTTTATGGGAATCTCGATCTGCAGGAGATGACTGTTCGATTCGGAAATGCTGGTTGCGAACCAGCCATACTTTACCGATCAACCACCAACGAGGCCTTTACACTTAACTCCGATGGCATCGTTCTTGGTATAATCCCAAATGCCCAGTTCCAGGAAAAAGAAATGAAGTTGATCTCCGGAGATGTTATGGTGATGGTCACTGATGGGATCACTGAAGCTGGAACAACTCAGGAACGGTTTGGTATTGGTAGAGTAGGGGAGGCTTTGGCAGCAAGTAGCTCTATGCCTGCCCAGAATATAGCTGATTATATCTACGAATCTGTAATGGAGTGGGTGGATGGTCCCATACACGATGATATCGGTATAGTTGTCATCAAAATCGCCTGACACCTTTCCTGGCCAATATTGATTGTATTACTTCAGGACTTACCCTTTCGATCTCAGAAAAGGATTTATTACGTCTAATGGATAGACAGGCAGACATTTACCAGAACAAGATTTGGGCAAGTGCTACAGCGACAGTTATAACACCTTCAGAAAACATGATGCTTGTCGGGGCAATGGAGTACTCGACGGGTGTGCATGACGACCTGTATGCGCGAGTATTAGTGCTTGGCGATTCTGTCATGCGCGTGGCCATTGTTACACTGGATCTAATCGGTATGGGCTTTGCCATGGCCGATGAAATACGCATCGCAGTGCGCAATCGGACTGGCATTGAACACGTGCTGCTCTGTTGCAGCCATACGCATTCAGCACCGTTTACTATCCCTTGGAGCCTGTTTGGTTGGCAGGACTTTGAGTGCAATAGCGTAGATTGGTGCAGGGATCTAACCGAAAAAATCGTCCAGCTAATCTCTGTTGCACAAAATGATATGCGAGAAGCTGTGCTATCGGTTGGACGTGAGAATGTGCAGATTGGTCAGAACCGCAGACTAATGACTGGGACAGAAATGAGCATGCAGCCAAATCCTGAAGGAACTACAGCAAATTGGACTGATGTCCTCAAGGTCGAGGACAAAAAGGGCAATCCGATAGCTCTATTGTTCAGTCATGCGGCTCATCCGGTAGTGGTACATAGTACCAGCACACTAGTCAGTGCAGACTACCCGGGTTATGCAGTATCGACTATTCAGCAGAAGTTAGGAAATGATTGTATTGCAATGTTCGCTCAGGGCTGTGGAGGAAATGTAAATGCTCCATGGTTAGGTGGCTTCGATGTGGCTGCTAAACTAGGAAAAGATTTGGGTGTAGCTGCAATCAAAGCTGCCCAGTATAGTGTTACTGTTGCAGGTGATTTGGACATATCAACCAAAGTTATTTCACTTCCGCTGGAAGATATGCCCACACTATCTGAATGCGATGATATCCTTCAGTCAGCGCGATATGATCTTGCAAACGTAGAAGAATCTGGTGATGCAGCCCCCATGTATCTCTGGGAGCTCAAAGACAGGATTCTTATACTGGAAGATCTTCGAACTAAAGTGCTCGAAGCTGACACCCAGGAACTGCGTTTTGAGATAACAACTTTGAAAATTGGAAAGTGGTGTCTGACTGCAATGACTCACGAGCTCTTTGCAGATTACCAACTGTGGGCAGATAACGAATCGCCATTCAAACACAACATGACCCTCGCATATACAAACGGCTGTGAGAGTTATATTCCTACAGATGACGATTTTGCTTTAGGTGGCTACGAAGCTGCATCATGTCCACGTAGTGCGGGTATTCCAGCTTCAATGGCTGCCGTGAAATATCCAAACAGGCTTGCACTCAAACCCGGTGCGGAACTTCGAATCAAGGGTGGACTAATAGAAGCCTGGAATATAGAATACAACTGATATAATTGATTGGAGAACTGTTATGTTTGTTATGATGGTCAAATACATTAAGCCTCTGGAAGAAATCGACAAATATTTGCCGGCACACAAAGAATACCTGGACATTTACTTTGCAAGCGGTAATTTTATTTGCTGTGGAAGACAGAACCCCAGAGTTGGTGGAGTAATTCTCTGCAATGCGTCAGATATAACCGAAGCCCAGCGTATATCATCTGAAGATCCGTTTGTTATTCAGCAAGTAGCAGAACACTCTATTACCGAGTTTGCAGTAACCAAGATGGCACCCGGTTTTGAGCCGTTTGCGAACAAATTGTGATGCAGGCTTCCAGCCTGCCATCCCACGCGCTTCGGGGGTATATACATTGCCCCGAAGTTGAATTCATTAACAAACATATGTAATTCCACCTGAATATAAAAACCACTACATTTATTTATTTCTAAAATCCACTCAACCATATCAGAGTCCTATTCGTATTCCTTTTGAAGATGCATCAGAGAGGGACACAATTGCTAGAGTCGTCAGACGCCCAATTAGTAGGTCAGTGCCTGCAGGGAGACAATCGAGGGTTTGATGGCCTGGTTAAGCGCTATCAGAGGCGGATTATTAGCTTCTGTTATCGGATGCTGGGTGATGCTGACCTGGCATCAGATGCGGCACAGGATAGTTTCCTTAAGGCTTACCATGCGCTTGATAACTTCAGGACAGACGCGTCGTTTTTAAGTTGGATGTTCAAAATAGCCGGCAATACCTGTCTGGACATATTAAGAAAACAGTCAAGACAGCGTACGGATTTTCTTGAAGACTCACCGGTAGAATCGGGACAGCTGCACGATACAACCCCTTCTCCGGAAAAGAGTGCTTTGTTCAGTGAGAATGATAGAATCATTCAGCAAGCCATACTAGACTTGCCGGAGAGTTATCGCCAACCGATAGTGATGTTCTATTTTGGCGATCTGAGTTTGAAAGAGGTTGCAGAAACTCTCGAACGGCCAGAGGGGACAATCAAGTCCTGCCTTCACACCGCTCGAGAAATGCTCCGCCGAAAGTTGGAGGGGGTAGTTTAGAGAAATGGACTGTCAAGAAGCAAGAGAGATACTTCAGAGCATGTTTGATGGAAATCAACGAGTGGATGTTGATCAGGCTCAACAGCACATTCACCAGTGTGTGAAGTGCCTTGAGTGGAAATCAGATATGGATACACTCGTCAGTTTTATGGGCTCCAGTCTCCCTGAACTACCTGAGATAGATATTTCAACAGCAGTAATGTCGAAATTGCCGACGAGACATCCTGCGGCAGCAGTGCAAACAAATTGGAGTCTAAACCGGACTCTTGCATGGACATTAGCCTGCTGGTTTGCAGGAGCTTTAGTGTTGGTTGGCGGAGTCGGGATTTGGATGCTGGCCACTGGAACCGATGGTTCCGAGCTTGTGAGTGGGATATGTAAAGTGGGAACGAGCCTGTTGCGCTGGTCTATTACACAAATGGGAGTAGCAACAATTGCGCTCAAAGCTATGTGGAATGCCGGAGGCCTGCTTATATCTCGCTTATTTGAGATGGCGCAAGGTATGAAATGGATACTGATGTTGATCTTTGCAGTGGATGTATTGCTGCTGACAATCGGGATTACAGCATTGAGACGTAAAGTCTGGTCCAGATCAATAATGATGATATGATTTCTGCTGAAATCGGAGGTATATGAAAATGAAAAAAGTGATGGTGGTTGTGCTGGCGGCCCTACTTGTGTCAGGTGTAGCGCTGGGTATATATAGTTATAACGGACTGAGTAGAGGTTTTGATCATGTAGCAGCCTTAAGGCATTTGCCTTTGCCTAATATAGTAATGGAGTCGACTGCATATGCTACTGCAATAGATCGAATCGACCTTACGGGAAAATGGAAGTTTGCAGTTGATCCAAGGAATATTGGTCAAGCACAGAATTGGCAAAAACCTGAGCTTGATATAAAACAGTGGCATGATATAAATGTCCCGGGTCCATGGGAAGACCAGGGGGTTACGCTGGCGAATCCTGGATATAAGCCAACTGATACCTCCCAGCCGTATTCCGGATATGCATGGTATCGCCGGACGGTTACGATTCCTGGAGATTGGAAAGGCAAAGAGTTTTATCTGAACCTTGGAAAGATAGACAATCAGGACTGGACATATTTCAACGGCCAACTAATCGGCCAGGTAAGCACACAGAACGGCGCTTCCGATATCGTCCGTTCATATTCGATACCTGCAGGATTAATAAAATACAACCAAACAAACATCATTGCAATTAGAGTGCTGGATACCGGTGGACGTGGCGGTATAATTGAGGGCCCGATCTCATTGAGCACAGGTGGATCGGAAGATACAGCCGCATCGGTTTCCGGAGAGAGTTCGCAGAAAAACAATGACAGCAAAAGCATTCTGGGCCTTGGACACAATGAGATTGCCGCTGGCAACGACAAAGTGCAGGTTGGTGGCGATGTAGTTGTCGAAAAAGGCCAGACGGTAGATAATGCCGTAGCAGTTGGCGGAGACGTTACAGTCAATGGTCATGTTACAGGTGACGCAACCGCAGTATTGGGAGATATTACTGTAGAACGCGGCGGGATCGTGGACGGCTCCGCAGTTGCAGTGAATGGCCATGTTATCAAACATCCAGGTAGTATTGTCCGGGGTGAAACAACAAGTGTTGCTGGCTGGCAAGGATTAAACAATCTTCCCTGGCACGCTGACAACTGGAGTCTATGGGCATTTTCAGGATTGGGAGCCATACTTGGTTCTATACTGCTGGCGATATTGATCGTGGCAATATTCCCAGGTAAGTTTACAACCATAGCTGACACTGCAATAGAAATGCCTGGAAAATCTGCGATCTATGGCATAATCGGATTTCTGTTAGCAATTTCTACTGCAGTCGCATTCGCGATAACGTTAGTTGGAATACCATTGTCTATAGTAGAAATCCTATTACTGATGGTTGCTACTATCGGAGGACAAATTGGGATAGGTGTTGCAGTAGGCAGAAAACTTGGTGCAGCATTCAATAAGCCCGCCATCTCTGTTGTGTTGTCAGCAACTATAGGTGTGCTGGTATTGGAAGTCGTAAAGATGGTTGCATTCGTAGGCCCATTATTAGTCTTTGTCCTGGTGACAATAGGCTTTGGAGCTGTGATATTGTCCGGGTTCGGAACCAGCAAGTCCTGGTATGAAAACCGCTTCCACAAGAAGACTCCAGCACCCATGATTCCATCAACCGATCTTGCAAAGCCGGATCCGCTTGATGACTTTGACGATACAACAAAATTATAACAATAACCACTTGATATTAAAATGGGAGCCGGTCCTGCCACCAGGACTGGCTCCCATTTTTGCGTTGTCTCGCGGTAAATGAATTATTTGGAATACACGGTTACAGAATAAGAGCTACCTTGGGCCAATTCTATAAACATGAGCTCCCCACTTACCAAAACCATCGACAAACAAGTATGATTTGCCGTTTTTAACAATCGGCAGTTTGCGATGGGAACCAAGTTTGAGATTTCCCAAACCATCTTCATCAAGCACGGTAACAACCGAATTTTGAGGGATTTGAAGCTTTGAGAGATCAAACTTAATCAGACCCATATCCACCGGATTCAACTGGCTGTCTTGGACAGGATTGACTGCTATCAACTGATAGTGGTATCCGCTTTTAGTATTGATTTTGCGCATGATTGTCTGAATGCGTTGGTCACTTATTCGATATTTGTGCTCTATTATATTGGATGCCAGGATATCCGGTATCACTGTATGCAGGCTGTGAATAGCAAGGGCAATTCTCTTCCATTGCTCGGGCTCCTTTTCCGGGTAGTTCTTGTGTTCGTAAAACATAAGGCCTTTTACATCCCTGGTCAATGCCAGCAGCGACATCAAGCGTATCTGTTCTGCAGTCGGCAGCGGTTTGTCCTTAATCCACTGGCATATCTGTACTATCTGCCAGAGATAAGGCTTTGCCGGATTGCTTGTTTGGTGTTTGGCTGTGATATCCAACTTCTCTGGTTCAGAAATAAGTGGTTTATCGAAAGCTAATGGATAGGAATCTGGAGCGTATATGTCTACTGCTTTCATATACTGCACATCCCCATTTGAATCCGCACTGGCAATGTACAGGGGATGCTTCTGGTCCAGGTTCTTTATATATCTATAAGCCAGCGTGATGTCTTCGACTGGCATATTCACAGAGCCAGGTTCATCAATCAAATACCATAGGAGCATTGCCGGATGATCCTTCAAAGCTGCAATATTGTCTCGTAAAACCAGCTTCCTGCCAGCCCACGCATTCTCCGGCTCGATCAGAGGCAACGGTTTGTTGATCGAATAGCTGGAATAAGCACCTGCCATAACCTTGAGTCCAGCGGATTGTGCATAATCAAGGAACTTAAGCATACCCTCTCTGTATAACGCATGGGTAGTCTCACTATCTTCTTCAGGAAATTGCTGTCTTTCAGACCCATCCCAGCTGGGTCCGCTGACCTTCTGGCCATACAGATTCATTGTGTAAGTCTGCAGCAGATTGAATCCAGCGTCCTTTATAGCTTTGAACCTGGATCGATTAGTTTTATCGTCAGTCGGGCCTGTGTAGTTACAGATTGGAAAATTGCCGGATGCCTGGTCAATTCCAAAGCAGGAATATAGACCCAAAGGAAAGAACGGTTTGCCATCGACTAACATATGACCGTCTTTATTGATGCTGGTATTCTTCCACTGGAGTGGAAATAGTTTGCTGATTGATAGCTGGGAGTCCAGGTTTTCAGTTCGACCAGGGAGTGAATTGCCCAGCACAACATCATCCAGCATAAAAGTATATTTCGTGCCTGTGTTAACCGCAGTAGTGCCTGCATACACGATCATTTCAACAATAGGAGCACTCTTACCACCGATTGTTATCGCTGGATTTTCATTATAACCAAACTTAAACTGCGTGGCCTGCACTCCTGCAAACTGCCACTTGCCGGTAGCCAGGTCTCTTGCTTGAAATGCCAGCCACCAACTTCCGGAACTATCGTGCAACAGGAATCCCAATGAAGTGATAGAAGGGCTGGTCTTGTATTGGCAATATACATACTTGAAATCTTTCCAGCTGATACCTTTGTCGAACTTGACAGTGGCTCCTTTGTTGCACCACACTGCAGTGCTGGTATCGTCAAAAGTAGCAACCAGCACATTCTTTCCACGCTCGTGATCATTGGTTAGCTCAATCTTTGTGCCACTTCCATATGCTTCCCATTGCTTTAGTCCTAGTTTATTGAAATTGCTGCTAAATGGGATGGAGCATATGCATGGAACCGAAATAGTCAGGCTGAGCATGAATATTGATACTAGAAGTCGAATAATAGTCATTATAGGGTGATGTCCTGTGTTTTCTGATTGTGCAGCAGTGAAATCAAGTATAGTGAAATACTTCCTCTTCAGGCAAATGATCAACCATACTACTATTGTTATGGTTCGAGCTTCATATAGTTGACTTGTGCGTTTCTAAGCGATAGTATACTTCCTGAAACTTCTCTCGCATCCGGGTGCGTCGACTATATATACAATATTCTTAGGAGATTACATATGAGGGCGGTTCTTCAAAGGCTTTTAAGAGTGCAGCAGTCTGGTCTTGTGATTGTGGCGCTGGCGATTGGAGTTTTACTTACCAGCTTTGCAGGTTCACACGTCGATCCTGTTTCAGGCATGCATGTCAACAACTTCCTCAACTCCCGCACCATAATGCAGACCGCCACCGATACCTGCTTCTTCGCTATAATGGCTATTGGTGTGACAATGGTCATAATAACTGCCGGAATTGACCTCTCAATTGGCTCCATATATGCACTCGCTGGTGTTACGATGGCGATGGTTATGCGTTCAATGGGGCCGATGGACAGTGTGCCTGCAGTCCTTTTTGCTCTTTCACTATGCCTTGGAATCGGGATATTCTGCGGTTTGCTCAACGGAATAATGGTCGTTTTCCTAAAGGTCCACCCATTTATTATTACACTGGGGACAATGTGGATATTTCGGGGAATTGCATTTATCGCCAGTAAAGCTGAGAGTATCCTCCTGCCCAACAACCTTACAGCTGTAACTAAAGCCACTCTGGGTCTTGGAACATCCATTTATCCGGTTCCATTGATATGTATGATTGTGGCGGCGATTATTGGGGAGATATATCTGCTTAAGACAGTCTCCGGGCGCAATATATATGCTGTTGGAGGAAATTTGGAAGCTGCACGGTATTGCGGAATAAGATCCGACAAGGTGCTGGTAACGGTCTTCGTAATTTCAGGCCTTACAGCAGGCATTGCTGCATTTTTAGGCTGCAGTTTTTACGGGTCAGCCTCTTGTGCAGATGCAACCGGTTATGAGCTCTACGTTATCGCTGCCGCCGTAGTAGGTGGTGCCAGCCTGGTTGGAGGCAAGGGAAGTGCAATAGGGGCAACACTTGGAGCCCTTTTAATTGTGCTTATAAGGCAATCGATCAACACCCTGCACTTCGACCAGAACTACGAATGGATAATCATTGGCTGCGCTATCATCATCGCCGTTGTGCTGGATAGAATCAATGCACAACTTGCAGTAAAGAGAATGGCCCGTCAGGCAGAAGAAAAAGAAACAACTGCTGCCAGTGTGTAAATGCTATATAAAATATTACCTACGCAAATAGAAAGGAAATTCAGATGAAGAACTTCAGAAATGCATTACTGATTACTGTATCCATTGTTGTTTTGGCGTTATGTGGATGCAGTAAACCATCCGCTCCAACGAGCAGTACTGCACCAGCGCCCCCTGCTCCTACTGCATCAACGGCAAAAACAGAAGCTATCAAGATAAGCCTGATAGCCAAGAGTTCAACCAACCCGGTCTTCCTGTCAGCAAGGACCGGAGCAGAGGCTGCAGCTGCTGATCTCTCCAAGAAATATAACATCAAGATCGATATCGACTGGCGGACTCCTCCCACAGAAGATGGTCAGGTACAGGCTCAGAGGCTGACTCAAGCCGTCAACGAAGGCGCCAGCGCTGTTCTGATTTCCTGTTCTGATGCAGGGAAAGTTACAGGCGCTATTAACGATGCCGTTGACCGTGGTGTTCCTGTAATGACATTCGACAGTGACGCAGCGGATTCCAAGCGTTTCGCGTTCTACGGAGTTGATGATATCAAATCCGGAGAAGCAGTAATGAAGGAACTGGCAGCAGTTCTCAAAGGTAAGGGTAATATCGCAATCCTGGCCGGAAATCAGAATGCTCCAAACCTTCGAAAGCGCGTTGAAGGTGTTAAAAACGAAGCTAAGAAGTATCCTGGCATAAAAGTTGTCGGTGTTTTCTATCATCCGGAAACCCCACAGGATGCAGCGGCGCAGGTAGTAAAAGTCCAGAATGCAAACCAGCAGATCACTGGATGGGCAATGATCGGTGGCTGGCCGTTGTTCACCAAGACTCTGCTGACAGATCTGGATCCTGCCAAAGTAAAGGTTGTAGCAGTAGATGCACTTCCAGCTGAACTGCCATACATCGAAAAAGGCATCACCCCGGTCCTGCTTGCTCAGCCAACCTACAACTGGGGATATGTCTCAGTAGAAAAGATCATAGACAAGATCTATCTCAAGAAAGACGTTCCAACAATCAACCGAATGGAGCTTGTCCGGGTAAGCAAAGAGAACCTGGGTACCTGGGCACGTCAGTTGAAGGATTGGGGCTTCTCTGACATTCCTCAAAAATATCTGGATATGAAATAAAAACAAGATAGTAGGGGAGTGCCTCCGGAGGCTGTCCCAAAAGTCCGGCATATACAGAGAATATATGCCTCAATAAAATAGTTAAAGGATATTTGAGCTTGTTTGGCGAATTCTATATTAGTGTAGCATGTTTAGGAGTTCGCCAAAAATGAAGAAGATCAGGGATTCTGTAGCAAGAGACCAGTTAATGCTTCTGCCACCCAGTGTAGAGGATTTTGTATCTAAAGATGACTCTGTGAGAGTGATCAATAAGATTCTTGACGATATGAATCTTGATTACCTATTGAGTGCCTGCAAGGGTGGTGGCGCACCTAGTTATGACCCAAGGATTTTGATGAAAGTTCTTATCTATGGCTATAGCCAAGGTTTAGTAAGTAGTAGAAAACTGGATTATATACTGCACAATGACGTGAGGTATATGTATATTGCTCAGATGAACCGCCCTGACTTTCGGACTATCAGCAGGTTTAGACGTGGTCATGGGCCGGAAATCAAAAAGATTTTCACAGACATAGTGCGTATGTGTATGGAGTGTGGGCTTGTTTTACTTGAGCACGTATCTCTGGATGGTAAAGATAGAAGCTAATGTCTCCGGCAAGAATACATTTAAGAAAGGGCGGCTCGATAATGAGTTGGAATGTATTGATAAGCAGATAACATCGATTCTAGAGCAAGCCGAAAAAGAAGACCTTGAGGAAGATAAGCTTTACGGAGATGCTCGTGGAAACGAGTTACCCAACGCCCTCAAGAATGCTGAGAATCGCAAAAAATTGCTCGAAGAAGCGCGGAAGAAGCTAGAAGATTCTGACCGCGAAACGATATGTGTAACAGATCCTGAAAGTCGTGTGATGAAGACCCGTGCGGGCAACAGACCTGCATACAACGCCCAGGCAGTCGTGGACAAAGAGCATCAGATAATGGCAGCTGCAGATATAGCCCAGGAGGAATCCGACAACTATCAACTTCCTGTAATGCTAGAGGAGCTGAAAAGTGTTACCGGCAAGAAACCTGAATGCGTGACGGTGGATGGAGGCTATAATAGTAAAAAAGCTCTGGAATATATCGAAGAGAATGGTTTAGATGTCTACATGCCCATATACACAAATAGCGCCAAGGGCTTCAAATATGATGAAAGCAGCGATGAATATATTTGCCCAGGCAATATGCGATTGACTTTTCGTTCAACAAGAATCAAGTATGATAACACTTACAGGATATATCGCCATAGCTGTTCTGGGTGTCCAGTGAGGCAGCTTTGCTGCGGAGAGAAGAACCGGGTAAAAGAAGTCTGGAGAAGAGTCACGACGAACCACAGAAAAAGATGCTTGCCAAAATGCAGACAGAAGCTGCCAAACAGATATACAGGTGGCGAAAGCAAATTGTGGAACCAGTTCATGCTGACATCAAATTCAACAAAGGTCTTTGGCGATTTCTGCTCAAGGGTAAAGACGGGGCCAGAATAGAATATCTACTCGGATGCATAGGTCACAACTTACGTAAAATTGTCCAATATGCTCCAAAAGAGGTATTAGGAACCATATAGATAGAGGATACGGACTGAAAACCCTATAAATAGCCGATATATACTGCTATTAATTGAGTATTAATATACTGTTTTCCTGATCCGTACCCCTAGAATAACTTAACAACGATTCGGGAGGGCTTTTGGGACAGCTTCTCCGCGCACTCCCGCATAAAACACATGAACCATCCGCCTCCAGGTCTACCTGTCTGGCGGATGATGATTATTATTTCTTCAGAATGCATGTCCTGTTGGAGACCTGACGAATTGCCTGACGATATTATTGTAGAATTTGATAAGGTGAGCAAGCGTTTTCCGGGTGCGGTGGCGCTGAAAGGCGTTAGCCTGAAGATCAAGCGTGGTTCAGTCCACGGGTTGGTCGGAGAGAATGGTGCCGGTAAGAGCACACTCGGCAAAGCGCTGGCCGGCATTCATGTCGTAGACGAGGGACGCATACTGGTCGATGGCAAACCAGTTCACCTTGGGGATCCACGGGATGCTCTACAGGTCGGAATAGGAATGGTCCACCAGGAACTTGCATTCTGTGAAAATCTGACTGTTGCTGAAAACCTGTGTTTAGGACAAATGCCGACTCAAGGGCTTTTTGTCTCACGTGACGAGATGACCAGGCGCGCAGTAGTAATGCTGGATGTCATAGGGTCGAAAATTGACGTCGGCAGACGTTTGGGTGAGTTGTCCATTGGTCAGCAGCAGATGGTCCAGATAGCTGCATCAGTTGCTCGCGGCGCACGGATTATGATCTTCGATGAACCAACCAGTTCGCTCTCTCAGATGGAATCCGAAAAACTCTTTGGACTGATCAGAAAACTCCGGAGGGACGGAGTGACATCTATATATGTCTCTCACAGGATGCCGGAGATTATGGATCTGTGCGATACGATCTCAGTGCTCCGGGATGGACAGTTGGTCGATACTCTTCCGACATCTGAATTGGACGAAGACGAAATTGTCAGGTTGATGATTGGTCGAAAATACGAATCCCACACACCGGAATGCCAGAACAAAGATCAGGGAAACGAACTACTTCGTGTAGAAAACCTGCACAGTCCCGGCAAGTTCACCGATATATCGTTTACAGTAAAAGTCGGTGAAATATTGGGAATGGCCGGATTAGTTGGTTCCGGAAGAACCGAGGTCGCTGAAGCTATCTTCGGTCTTGATCCAGCCTGCGCCGGAAATGTGTTTGTTGCCGGTGATAAAGTCTCAGTGCTTGGCAATCCAGTAGCTGCAATAAATGCAGGATTGGGGTTGATTCCGGAAGATCGCAAACGCCACGGGCTAGTCCTTTCAATGACCGCCAAAGAAAATATCACCCTGCCTATTCTCAGACGCTTGGCTTATCTGGGACTGGTCCGAAAGAGCGCTGAGATTGGCATTGCATTGAATTACTTCAAAGCAATGCGGATAAAAGCATCAGGAGTGGACGCAACCTCTGCAAGCCTCTCCGGTGGCAACCAGCAGAAGCTTGTTATAGCAAGATGGCTGGCAGCTCAGTGTAAAGTGTTGTTGGTAGATGAACCCACCCGTGGAGTTGATGTAGGGGCAAAGTCAGAGATCCACGCCTTGTTGGACCAACTTGCCTGCGATGGCAGCGCTATCCTATTAATATCCAGCGAACTCCCAGAAGTCCTCAAACTCTCCACCAGAATCCTGGTCCTCCGCGCAGGCAAAATCGCCGGCGAACTCCAAAGAAAAGATTTCAGCCAGGAAGCAGTAATGAGACTAATGGCCGGGATGGAAGAAGAGAAGCAGTAACTCTTACAAGAAAAAGCAGGTCCCGGGACATGTGATCCGACCGATAAACGGCTGACGCCCGCAAAGGGCGACCCATGCTTTACCCCGCGCATACCTGCATGTTCATAATACCCTTGAAATTATAATATTACCGCGATTACATGTGGCTTTTGCAGAAAAGCGGCGTAAAATAGGGATTCAACGTTTTGAAGCAAAGTCAAGCTCTACCGGTCAATCCGAGGTGAGCGCAATCCGTTCGTGCTGAGCGAATCAAAGATAATGATTACCACCTTGTGTATTGGGGAGTCGAAGTATGAACGGATTGCGCGGCAGTCAACTCTAGCCAACACTCTTCTTGTAATACCTATGCCCACTCCCAACCTCGTCACACGGCATAAACCCAAACCCCTGGTGCATGTAATTCCCTGCTAATACATAGTCCAGGACAGCTCTTCTGAGCGACGTGTCACGTGGGGCTGTTGCCAGGTCTTTTGGCTTAGATCCGAATACCCGTTCAAATGTCTGGTTGTCACTGCTCAATACCGGCATCAGGTAGAACTCTTTCTGGAACTGGACAATATTTGCTTCATTTGGAAGAATATTCTGCAGGTTCGGATCCAGCAACCAGGATGTGCAGATGCAACCAGTGAACTTTTGTTCAGGGAAATGCTTAGGAAAGAACTCATTCGCCAGCCGATAAGACTCCACACACTCATCGTAGTCCATCTTTGCCCCAGCAGGTATGTGGACATCCAACACTCCCATTCCATTTCCCAGAAGCTGTTCCCATTCGTCAAGCTTAAGTGTAATCAACTCATTAACAGCCCGACCATCAGATGAGATAACATAGCCCTTAACTGCCTCGCTGGTTGATTCAAGAGTCGCTGTCCAGGCATTCTCGTCAATTATGCCATTCGTCCCGTCCACTTTACCGTCCAACCGAAAACGCATTCCATCACCTGCAAGAGCTATAACATGATTTTCATTGCGGTTGCGATAGACGCTGTATATGCCAGAATATTCGGTATGCATGAACTGGAGCCTGTGTAGCCGAAATAGTCGCCCGATCAGAGTCTGCTGAAGCCAGCCGGTCTGGGAGAACCCCCAATGTCCATGTGCATTTCTGTAGTCGTCTGCCCATATGCCTATATCAGTGAGACAATTGCGTGTGATTGCCTCTGGGATTGCCAGGCACTCGTGGATTTCTAAAAACTGCGGTATACCCGAAAGGACTATTACTGCAGGAAACATGACCTTGAGGTGTTGCGGTAGAGAATTTGGCAATGGCCAACTTCCTGAGCCTCCTTCCTGGCGTATAAACAAAAAATAATGCCATAACCACGCCAATCGGTTCAGATTATGATCTTCTGTGACAGCTTCAAGAGCCTGGCTCAGTAGATCAACAAACTCTTCCGGAAGCTCAGTCAAATCGTTCAACGTCTTGATTGAGTTTTGGTCGAAGTCTATCCAATCTTTGCCAGGATAAAGCCGCTGCGAATCATCAAGTAACTCCACCCAACGCTCTGGCGGATTAGTTATCCCCACTGTTTCAAAATCTAATCTGTTATCCTGCTGCTTGTCATAAGAAGTCATCAGTTGTTGATACCCTCACATTATTGATCTACGCTTGCCCAATTATAAAGGCAAACGGTTAGTGCAAGCAACAGGATAAGAGTAAATGCATACGATATTGTCATCCTGAGGAACGAAGGATCTGCTTTTCCTTCGCTGATCTCGTAATGCGAAAGCAGATCCTTCGTTCCTCAGGATGACAATCACACCACCCAACGTTTGACTTTAGAAGGGCAAACGAATCATACTTTAATTAGAAACAATTGAAACTTCGACGATTTATACGGAGGTATTATTGGTTTGCAGTTGGTCCATACTATCAGTGAAATAAGAGATGCTGTTGCACAGGCTAAGGCGTCGGGGTTTAGGGTTGGGTTTGTACCTACAATGGGAGCTTTGCATGAGGGTCACCTTACGCTTGTTCGCAAGGCCCGGGAGGAATGCGGCTTTGTGGTGGTCAGCGTGTTTGTGAACCCTACACAGTTCTTGCCGAATGAAGATTTTAATAAATACCCCAGGACCCTTGAAGCAGATGCAGAGGGTTGCCAGTCTGCAGGAGTGAATGTAGTCTTTGCTCCTTCAGCAGGCGAAATGTATCCCGATGGATTCGATGCATGGGTGGAAGTCGGCAGTGTGACTGACAGCCTTGAAGGTGAAATACGCCCCGGTCATTTCAAAGGGGTCACTACAGTCTGCGCAAAATTATTCAACATCGTCTGCCCCGATGCAGCATTTTTCGGACGTAAAGACTATCAGCAGCTTGCTGTTATTAAGAAAATGGTTCGTGATCTGAATATGCCTCTGGAAATTATACCTGTGGATATCGTCCGGGAGTCTGATGGTATGGCTATGTCTAGCCGAAACCGATATTTAAGCGCGGATGAACGCAAATCAGCCACTGTTCTGAGTAGGTCATTGTTTGCTGCCAAAGGATTATATTCTAATGGAAGGCGCGATTCGGCGGCAATTCTCAAGGTTGTGTCTGACATTCTGGCTGGTGAACCTCGGCTGACACTGGATTACCTTGTTATTGTAGACACCGAGACCCTGCAGCCAGTGAACGAAATAGTTGGAGCCGTCGTTATACTTCTAGCCGGTCGACTGGGACCTGTAAGATTGATAGACAACATCGTGCTTGGAGACTCCTGAAATGTCCCCTGTAGTAATAATCTCGCTTAACGATAAATCGCAGCGTGCTGAAATTACCAGCCGAATCGCCGAAAAATGTTCAGCTCAAGTGATATCAGTCGGTTCACTATATCATTTACCGGATGATAATGAATTATGGAGAATACTTCATAATACGATTGAAATACTCATCGTAGTATCTGATATCCATCCGAGACCAATAGAGTGGTTGCTGCGCGAGCGCGGAGTAACACTCGAAAATCTGACGTGTATTGATGCACGGGTGTTTGATAAACAGATTGATCTGGTTAACAATATCATAGACCTTTTGCCGGATAATACCGGAGTAGGGGAATTGATTGAGATAGATACAGATTTCGCGGACAGATGGTACCCGGTTATCGACAGGGACCGGTGTGTTTCGTGTGGTCACTGTGTTCAGTTCTGTCTTTTTGGGGTATACTCTAGTTCCGATGGAATTGCAGTAGTCCAGCCTGACTGTTGTAAACCTGGATGCCCGGCATGCAGCAGAGTATGTCCACAGGGAGCAATTATTTTCCCGTTGTATGACAAGGATCCTGCAATTGCTGGAGCGCCCGGTCGAATAATGACGCCTGATCCTGCAGCCCGTGCGATGTTTTACAAACGCACTGGCGCTGTTTGCCCGGTATGTTCCGAACAAGCTGCCATTGATGCCTTTTCCGGCACAAAATGCCCTGAATGTGGAAGAGAAATACCCGTGCAGGCTAACGGCCGGACGGATGATGAATTGGATAGACTTATAGATGAGTTTGATAAGCTTAAATTCGGTGGGTGAGCTTTGTGCTGAAGTTTCACGGACTAAAGAACTAGCTGCCAGCTGTGGGTCACAGGTGGTGATGACAGCCGATCGTACGCTTATGTCTTCCTACGACTTGCTCTTCGATGGTATGTTGGCTGCAAGTCAGACCACAACAATTCCTCCTAAGATGGTCTCATGGTTGCTTATGCCCCCTCCAGGAATCACTGATGGTTCCTGTTCGGTTGCTCCACTAGGCCTCAGAAGGGTCGAAGCTGCACTGTTGAGATCAGGAATGAACCGTTGGGATGTATCAGTTGTTGATGGAGACCATCTGGACAAAGTCATAGGTCCATCCACCCGTATAGTTGCTGTCTCATCAGGTGAACCCTGTGGCTTAGGGATGAATACCTCTACAATGACTGGGATTGCAGGCGGGCAGATTTATCCTGAAGTAATGTTCCTGGATTTAATGAAGAAGATAAGCCGTATCAAACGCAAGCAAAATCTGGATTTTAAGGTTGTCATGGGTGGTCCTGGTGCCTGGCAGCTTGCAGACAATCCCGAGAAAATGCAGAATCTTGGAATTGACCATGTGATCACAGGTTACTGCGAAGCCAACGTTGCAGCTTTGTTTTCTACTATATGCCACGGTGGAAATCTGCCTGCAGTGCTTGAGGGCCAGATGCCGCAGGTATACAACATACCCCCAATAGTTGCCCCATCTACTATGGGAGTAGTCGAGATCAGCCGCGGCTGTGGGTTGGGCTGCTCATTCTGCACCATCGCCTGCACCCAGATGATGCACCTGCCCATATCAACTATCCTTGCAGATGTACGCACCAACATTGCGGGTGGTATTCACAATGCAGCAATATTGAGCGAGGACTTCTTCCGTTATGGTTCATCCGGTGGAAGAGTCGATGCTGCAGCTGTGATCGAACTGCTTGAAGCTCTCCGTAAAATTGACGGTCTCAAGCTTATTCAGATAGATCACTGCAATATTTCCAGTGTAGCCCAATTGTCTGATGATGAACTCAACCGTATTCACGACTTGCTTACCAAAGGAGTCAGACACGAGAAACTCTGGGTTAATGTCGGTATCGAAACTCCCAATGGAGATCTTATGTATGCTGCAGGCTGCGGGGCCAAAATGGGAGGAGTAGAACCTGCTGCCTGGGGTGCATTCTGCTCTGAACAGCTCCGCAGGCTTTGTAAAGCCGGTTTTATGCCGATGCTCAGCCTGTTATTAGGACTTCCGGATGAAGAACCCAAACACATCGAAGAGACCATCACCTGGGTCCAGTCCATTGCTAATGAGAATGTCACCATTTTCCCTGTCATATACGCACCAGTAGATGGACAGGCACCGCCTGATCCGCGTTCACTCAGCAAGCGCCACTGGGACCTTGTAGCCAAATGCTACGACTTAAATTTCTCCAGAATTCCTGGGATGTACTGGGACAACCAGACTGGAGCAGGGGTTGCACTCTGGAAAAGGCTGATGATCCAGGTAATAGGTAAAGGCCAGGTTGTGATGTGGAAGAGCCTGATAGCTCTCGGTCGTTCAAAGGCCCATAAATGAATCAGGATGCCCTAAAACAAGCATTAACCAGAGCAACAGGCCATCTTCTCGCAAAACGCAATTCAAGCGGTTACTGGGAAGGCCACCTGTCCTCGTCTGCACTCTCCACAGCCGTCGCAGTGACAGCACTGGTGTTGGCCGATAATCGAAGTGATGAAGCTCTTATATCTGGCGGGGTCGAGTGGCTGGGTCAGACTCAGGACACAGATGGAGGATGGGGTGACACCCCCGACAGCCCCAGCAACCTGTCAACAACACTGCTTGCATTATCATCCATCCGCCTTGCGAAACACGTTTTTGCACGCTCTGAGCAGATGATAACAGCGGCAACAGCCTATGTATCAAAAAACGCAGGATCATCATCTGAAACTATCGTAAAGTCAGTCCAGGCAATTTATGGAGAGGACCGCACGTTCGCAGTTCCAATCCTTGCAGTCTGCGCACTCTCAGGTATTGTTGAATGGTCTCAGGTTCCTGAACTTCCTTTTGAGCTTGCATTGCTCCCATCTTCCATGTATAAGCTAGCCAAACTTCAAGTCGTCAGCTATGCAATGCCTGCTCTAATAGGGGTAGGACTATTGATTGCCAACAAGAACAAAGCTGGTGGACTAAAGAAAGGGTTTCGAGAGTCCATTACACCCAGACTCCTTGCTAAACTTGGAACTCTTCAACCCGAAAACGGCGGTTTTTTGGAAGCTGCTCCATTGACTGGATTTGTAGCAGCAAGTTTGGCTGCATGTGGATTTAATGATTCTCCGGTGCTTGGTAAGTCTCTGTGTTTCCTGCGTGCATCTGTGCGGGTAGATGGAAGCTGGCCAATAGATACCAACCTTTCTGTCTGGGTAACAAGCAATGCAGTCAGTGCTCTCAAAGAGGCTGGGGTCGAATCTCCCGGCTCAATCGAATGGATATCGAAACTCCAGCATACCCGTGTCCATCCATTCACCGGCGCTGCTCCGGGAGGCTGGGGATGGACTCACCTGCCGGGAGGAGTTCCGGATGCCGATGATACCGCCGGTGCAATACGTGTGCTGGTTTCATCCGGCAACACAGCAGGCATATCAGATGGTGTTCAGTGGTTACTCGATCTTCAGAACTCCGATGGAGGATGGCCGACATTTTGCAGGGGGTGGGGTAAACTGCCGTTCGATCAGAGTTCCCCGGATATCACAGCCCACGCTCTTAGAGCACTCACTGCATCAAAAGGACTGCATGATCCTGACAAGATAAGTATGTCAGTCCGCAAGGGAATCAAATATTTAGAAAATACCCAGCGCAGCGATGGATCATGGGTTCCATTGTGGTTTGGATGCCAGACTGCTCCAAAACACGAAAATCCTGTCTATGGAACTGGAAGAGTTTTGCAGGCGTTGATAGAATTAGATATACCAAAAATGGCTGAAAGCGCTGTTGAGTATCTCATAGAAGCAGCCAATTCCGATGGAGGTTGGGGAGGCGCTGTAGGATCTCCTTCAACAATTGAAGAAACAGCTGTGGCAGTAATGGGATTATCAGGGTATACTAGACATGATAAAGCCAGCCAGGCTGTAATAAACGGAGCGGAATACTTGATTAGGCGAGTTGAGGACGGCACCTGGCTCCAACCCTCACCAATAGGCCTGTATTTCGCCAGTTTGTGGTATTCTGAAGATACCTATCCCGTCTCCTGGACTGTAGAGGCATTATCAAGAGTTTTGAATAATAGACAGGATTTACAAGATTAACAAGATTTGCGTTAAGATATAGAATGATTTGGGAGACAGTTGAGTATCTTTGCCAGGTTTGTATTATTTACATTCCAAACCCAAATTATCATGTCTTACGAATCTTGTAAATCTTGTTAATCCTGTCAAAAAAAGAAAACAGAAACGAACTGGAGTAGTATGGCGGTTCCAATCGAGGTTATACAGGAAAATATAAAACAAGTCCCCGAAAGCTCTGATACCAGGTCGGAAATTCGATCAGCGGCTGTAGCATTTGCTCGCTTGCTTGATTCTGGCAGATCTCCCGATATGAATGAGCTCCGCGCGGCTGGTGAGTCTCTGTTATCGGAGATGGGGCTTCCGGCTGTCTATCTGGGTTATGTCATGGTTATCATCAGCAATGCATTCTGGCGTGAGCGGTTTGATTCGGTCAATCACGACAGGCGTCTGCTGCTGCTTCCCCAGTGCCTTAGTGACCGCAATTCCTGCCAGGGTAACCTCGATTCCGTAGGCTTACACTGTGCTTTCTGCGGGGCTTGCGAGATAGCTGACTTGAAAAGAGAAGCTGAGTCTCTGGGTTACCAGGTTATTACCGCCGAGGGTACTTCCTCGGTACTTATGAGACTCCTGGAAGGCAAGGCCGATGCCGTGCTGGGTGTAGCCTGCCTGGACTCACTCGAAAAGTCACACTCGCGTATATCTCAAATCGGTATTCCACATATCGCAGTGCCTTTGCTGACTGATGGCTGTGAGAACACGACTGCTGAAATATCCGAAGTTCTCACTCTGCTGCGTTCATCAGGAGCTGCGGTTCCATCGGTCTACAGGAGCTATCTTCCATTATTGAGACAGGCATACTCTCTGTTTAGTTCAGATTCAATCGACCAGCTGTTAACTCTAACCGGAGCCAAACAAGCAGGCAGTCCGAATGATCCCGTTCAGGCTACGGATGCTATTGCTCTGAACTGGCTGATGTCTGGTGGCAAGCGGCTTCGTCCTTTTGTCACCCTGGCAGCATATGCAGTTGGCAAATATGGTGAAGAGATAGCAGACCCGACTGTTGATCCTGCCGATCTAATCCCTGACCATGTAAAGTGTCTGGCGCTTGCAATAGAAGCCCTCCACAAGGCCTCGTTGGTGCACGATGACATAGAAGACCATGAAGAGTTCAGATATGGGCACAAGACAGTGCAGGCTGAGTTTGGAGAGTCTCCTGCTGTCAATGTAGGGGACTACCTGGTCGGACTGGGATATAACCTTATATCATCCCAGGCAGACAAACTAGGCCCGGATGTTGCATGCAAGATACTATCTTCTCTTTCCAAAGCGCATTTAGACCTGTGCAGAGGCCAGGGAGCAGAAATAATGTGGAAGAGCATTCGAGGGGAGTCTTTAAAACCTGTCGAAGCACTGTCTGTCTATGCCCTCAAGACCGCACCGGCCTTTGAAGCCTCCCTGACAACAGGACTGGCTGCAGCCGGTATCTCCATTAATCAGGATTTGCTTTCTCGGTTCTGTGTCTACCTGGGAGAAGCCTACCAGATAGAGAACGATCTGGATGACTGGACATCCGATGAACTAAATCACATTGTAGCCGGTGGAGACATGCTCGCAGGCCGCCCAACAATCCTCTGGGCCTTCATCTGCGAAATGGGAGAAGCCCAAAACGTAAAACAAGCCCTGTCTGACTCCGCCCCCGATAACAAATTGCAGACAGCCATACTGCTCCTCAACTCCCTGGGAATCTTCCAAAAAGCCAGAACCCTGAGAAACAAACTCCGCAACAAAGCCATAGAAACCGCCACCCAGGTAAACGACCCAAACATATCCTCACTGCTGGCCTTTTTAGTAAAAGTAATCCTGCCAAGCCGAATGGAATAATCTCACCTGGGCCCGCCGAACCCCAGTTCGGCATTTTTTTTGCTTCTGCACTACGTTTCCCTCAAATCGCAAAAGCAGACTAAATAGTAGTAACAAAAACCCACATGTACGCGTCATACTTACCAGATGTTGCCAACTAATCTTGTGAACGAGGCTACGATGAAAATCTCTCTGTATTATAGTGCGCTGGTTTTACTGTGCTTGTCTGTTATTCCATCCACAGGATCGGACATCAGCGTTAAACCTATGGATTCACACGAGGCTCGTGAGCTAGCTGAAATGGCAAGAGAAGGAGTAGACGCCTGCGCTATACTGGGTCGCGGTTGGGTATCCAATGCGGAAATAGTCCGCTCCCTGAATGGTTGGACTGGCCGCATCAATGGCATCGCAATAACATTCAGCAATCCTCTATCACCTGCTAACGGTGCTCCGGGATCATTCCGGATTATACGGACCAATTGGGATAAAGTCGAATTTACATCACGCACAGATACTTCCTTCGATAGAGCGTTAAGCGTTACAGATCACGGCTACTGGTACTATTCCCCAGGCTCATATATGGCTGAATATCCCGAGCAATTGGAAAATACACTGACGAAGCTCCGAGAGTTCTTTCACTTGCCAAAAGCCGTTTCAAATATGGCGTGCAGGCTTCAAGGTGGATCCAGGATCATTCCAGTCGGTAAGCCAATCCCTATCCAGGCAGGAGTGGATAGATTGCAGGAACTGTTGCCTAGACCACGGAATCTTCCTGATGACTGGCCACATCGATTGACTATAATCAACCCTTCAGGTGTCCAACTAATCCTGAGGACTCCTATGCAAACCGAGCTATTCAAAAGGCAGCGTTTGCGTTACCGAAAAGGAGTCATAGAAGACACTCAGTGGGGTGCGGACATAAGTGAGATCTTTGATATGACTAAGCCAGGTATTTATAAGATCAGATTGCGCTGTCCGTTAGAAAACGAAGAGAAGACGATAATGGAATCACAGGAGATAAGCATCCGTGTTGTGCCTTCAGATTTTTTTCTGATCTCCCTCAGGTCATTAAATGCAGGAAATAGTATGAAGAAAGGAACAGCTATCCCGGTTGAAATGGATGTCAAGCTTAAAGAAGGCACACTCGATCAGTTTCAAGAAATTTATATCAACTATGCCGCTAGCAGAAAAATTGAAACATATAGACCGCCATATGGTGAGTTCTATGGGTCACCTATTCAAGAGAACACACAGAGTGTAAAAGCCAGTTTGCAACCTGGAAAAAACAAACTATACCGGATGAGGTTTGACTTCGCTCAGGGACTATGGAATAGCACTCTCTCTTCGGAAGGTCCAATGAATTCAATCTGGACTTATACTAGTCCTGGAGAGAAAATATATGTTTGGGTAATAATATCTTCGACAATCGACGGGAGAAGACTTGAACTAACATCGAATATTCTGACGATACAGATTGCAAAATGAACCACTGTGAGTTCGATTTTGCAGAAAAGGAATCTCGAGGTCAATGATAATCAGCATACCCAAGAACCTATTGTTTATCTCAATACTTACTGCTGGACTTGTGTGTTCTTGTTTTGCTTCCGAAATACCAAGGCATCTACCGTTAGCAGCATATCTGGATATGGCAGAGTCTGTAGTTGTTGGAAAAGTCGTTGATATCAAAGATGCTTCCCCTGACATATCACAGCAAACGCGGATATCAGATGCAACTATCGAAGTTTCAGAAGTACTGAAAGGTTCACCCTCAAAGATTGCCAAAATGAAATGCATCTCATGGATGAGACCGGATTATCGTTTTCAATCGTCCATCCAACCTGTGAAAACTGGAGCTTCGGGAATTTGGGCAATTGACCATGATGGATTTCTAGAACCGATTAGTTTGCGGAGTTACATATCCGAAGACTGCAAACCCGATGTTGTGGATAAACTAAAGCTTTTGTCTGAGTGCAAATGGTCAAAACCGGTAAATGGACTCAGAGCCAAGGCTGCAGTCATTCCACCGGGTAAGTTTGGACATCCAATCATTATTTTTACAGTTCAGAATATCTCCAAAAACAAACTCTTTGTGCCTGATGAAAGTACGATGGGATTCATAACTGCAAGCGCAAAAATTGGCAATAAAGACTTCAGTTATAAATTGATTCCCAAAGATAAGGGGATCGCCTGTATGTTGTGCAGGAAGATCTCTCCTAATGAAATCGTATATCTTCAACCTGGATATTCAGCCATAGACCTGAGATGGAATCAGTCCATGCCAATCGGTGAATATACAGTGAATATAACCTGTAGGAACACTCAAACCACAGCACTTTACACGCCAACCACAAGCACGGCAAAATCAGTAGATGTCTGGACTGGTAAGTTAACAGCATCAGCCAAGCTCATACTTGGACCGGATATACCGTTGGGGGATTCAGAATTCAATCAACTCTTCAAAGGAAGACTCGATGCGTGGGGCAAAGCAAGAAATGCCTGGGTAGAAGCAAACCCACAATTCTCGTATTTGGGAGGAGCCAAGGAAGAAGAAGATGATCTGATGGCTCTCGGTTCCCGGGCAATACCTTGCATGATTACCTTGTTCGAAGAACAATTGAAAAATCGGACCTGGGACAATAGATATCAGGCAGATATGTATGGGCTCATCGTAAAACTGACGAAAAAGTGGTTTGACCGGTCCGAGCAGCCATCTGGGAATTCAAACTATAGAGAGTTTGAACAGCAATTATATGTTGACTGGTGGAATAGCGGACGTGCTCAAACACCGGCAAAATTTGCAACCCTATTCTCTCAGTGGGACAATCTTGAAAAAGCAAACAACAAAGCAGAAGCCGAGAAAGTCGCCGGGATAATAACAGGCATGGGTATAGAAGTATTGCCGATGCTAATGAAGAAGATAGAAAATGGTGACAGGCGACTGCTTCCCTGGATATATCGCATAATGGTTACCCGTGTGGAATGGAAAAAACCAGATCTGGATACTGTCCTGGATTGGTGGGATAAGAACAAAGAGAATCTTGCTTTTCCTCCGGCAGAATAGAATATCTCTGGTGGGCAGGCTATTTTCAATCCTGTTGGTTTGAATTTACTGGATAATTCGTATTCGAGTATATGTAGATAGAATCTTCAGGGAACATCTGCCAGTATAACTCGTCTAGTGATTGCGAATCGTGTCAGAAAAATGTTTGGAGGAATGAATAATGAACAAGCATTCGTTTATACGCTCTATTTCATTAGTATTCATATTGATGTGCGTATCATCTGTGCTGTATGCTGACCAGTCTTCACGGACAAAAGAGATATCGGATTTAGTTTTAAACATATTTCAAAGCAAACCGGCGTCATATCTGGGTCCGGTGCGCGATATTGTTTCTGTCTCTGCTTGTTGGAAAGTAATTCAATGTGACGAAGAACCGAGTGTTGACATAGGGAAATATCAGGGATATAGAATCGTGTTTGAATATCCGATATTGGGACCTGCGATTGTAAAGGAGAGAGTAGTACCCGGTGCAAAGGTTCGCCAGGTCGTCAATGGTCATACTTATATAGACCTTGTGTTGTTTTCAGATTCTCTCGCGAAACTGGATATCGACGAGGCTAATATACCTTGGAAGGATCTGACTGAATCTTTTCACAGCCAACCGGTCTATATGGGTATAGAGCATGGTTTTCATTGGTTTGCGAATACCGGGATTGTGTTCCAGGATCATATACGCGAAAAGCTCAGGCTTTCAGGTGGAGATGATCGGTTGCAAATTCTGGTTGATGCCCTTACTATAGTGGACAAAGGTAATGTTACGGCTAATTCTGCGGATGTGATTTTACAGCAGGTTGGCGAGAAAGCCTTGCCATATATCAAAAAAGCTATTGAAGAGCATATGTCTGACAATCCCTGGAGACAGATCGCTGTACTTTCTCACATTCCTGGAGATGAAGCAACCAAACTTCTGCAGTCTTTGTACAAATCGGACAATCAAAAAGCTTCGGATGTAGCAGCATATGCATTTATTGTTCAGCCATACAGGGAAGCAGCAAAACCCCAATATCTTGATATGTTAAAAAGAGGCAAATACGTCTGCGATGTATGCAGGGTCTGTGTTCAGTTCGGATGGAAAGATGCTATACCAAGCATGTTGAAAATAAAATCGAATCCCCCATATTGGACTACCTACAGGATTGCATATGAAGCTGTGCGATTGCTGGAAAACAATCCTGTCCAAGAGTCTCTAATAGAAGCCGAACAAACCATAATACGCATGGGCAGTATACAGGAAGATCAGAATCCCAGTCCGGACGAAATAAAGATAGCGAAACAAATAATCCTCAATGCAGATGATAAACAATATGCGACACTAGTAGCCACCTCTCTTGCCATATATAACGCAAAAGCCTATACAAAACCCGTTCAGGAAGTCGGACTTGAATTGTTGAAGTCGATGCCCAGAAAAGAAATACAACGAGAGATCAAGACTCTAAAAACCATCAACGAAACTGATAAATCGAATTGTGTTATCAAGAACTTTATTGAGAAGACTGGTCTCTGAATCAATAAACATATTGCTGTGCAATCGGAGAGCATACAATGAAGATAATTGGATGCATTATCGCTCTACTAGTATTGGTTCTAATAATATCAAATGCAATATCATCGCCCGAAGAACAGAGGTTGCATGAGGTCTATGGGACTCTGTTTTGTACTGACGGTAGACCTGCTGCTGATGTGAAAATTGGTGTGTTCGATTCCAATACTTCGGGAAACAAAAGCACTATCACTGACTCAAAGGGCAATTATCGGATATCTGTTCTGGGGATTGATACCAGTTTTAGTGCCGAATCCGGCGATAGTGTGCTGTATTGTGAGTTTTCAATCCCGAAGGGTTCTCCTGAAGAGCTGCGAAAGGATCTCAGATTTGAGCGTGCAATTCTTGTGTCTGGAAAGGTGACAGACAGGGAGAATGGAGCACCAATATCAGGTGCCCAAGTAACTGTGTCTGCAGCGTCAGGTAAACAGACCGTAACAAAAGCCAACGGTGGATTCAAAGCCTATGTGATACCCAGAGCTGAAATGTCACTGGATATTTACAGTCCGGATTATGTTGCCCAGAAAATCCAACTCACTGCTCTGAATACTACTACAGGGATTCACATAAAGTTATTTCATGGCGGCTCTGTAAGTGGCAGGGTAGTCGATCAAAATGGTAGACCTGTTGCCGGGATCAATTTGAGTGTGGGATATAAATCCGTGCTTTCTACGCAGACAGACGGAACCGGTAATTACGAAATCCAGAATGTTGATCCGCGCAAACGCCTGCGAGTTTATGTCAGCGATTCAACAATGTCTATAGATGAAGGAAAGACATTCAAGTTTCCCAGGCACAGCAAAAATGCCATAACAAATTTTGTGGTAAAACTTCCTGTTAAGGATATCAATGATACTGTCGCGGCAATGTCTATAAGCACTCCAAGTCCAATTGATGATTCCGATAACAACCCAACTTCGTCGAAAGTGAAGACACAAATTACAGGCAAGGTTATTGATGCTCAGACTGGTATTCCGATAACCAATTTCAAGGTAAAATGGGCGGTTCCCCGCAGTGTCAATAACTTCGGAAACGAGAGCATTTTAGTTGATGATCCAAACGGCAGGTTTGTTGCTTCCGTAGACAACAGCGGTTTTTTTGATCCGGATCGGGTTACTGTTAGAGTAATGGCTGGTGGATATATTAGCGAAGAGAAAAGCATTGAACTCAATAAAGGATGGATTGCTGATTATTCAAATCTCTTCAAGCTCAAGAAATCAATATCCACACGCGGGTTGATAACTGATTCATCCGGCAAAGGAGTTCCAGGTGCGAAAGTAGTTGTTCTGGAAGACAGTGATTATCATTATTCATACAGCCCGACCTGGATGTCGTGGAAAGCTGGTATCCAGATATTTACCACAGATCCGGATGGCCATTTTGTTGTCAATCCAGTTGTCATGAGGTCAGGGACGATAGTAATCAAGAAACCAGGATATCCGAAAATCGCCATATCCAGCGTCGACCTCACTCAACCAATAACCATTGCACTGCCAAAATCCTCAGTCCTGACTGTCAAAGCACCAACATTGGCAGATCAGGATTTCTGGATTAGTTTGGCATATGGTATAGATGGTTCAATTACATCTAAACAGATTCCGCATGATGGCAGAGTTATCTTTCCAGATTTACGTCCAGGAAAATATACACTGACTGCCAGTAACACTCAAGGTAAATTTTCGTTCGCTGTTAGTGTGAATCTGGAACCCGGTCAACACAAGACAATCAAAATGGAAAACAGGTATAAAGTAAGAGCAAATATTAGATTTACCAGAAATCAGAAACCTGTCTCCAATGTATCAGTGGTAGTCAACAACAAGGATGGCTCCATTGGTACGAGCGCTTATACCGACGCTCGAGGTGAGTGCCATGTGGGGCTTGCAAGACCCGGGCTTGCGATAATGACCTACTTCCGGATGCAGTCGTATCCGTTCATAGAAGGGCAAATCATCCCGCTAAAACTCCATTCCGGCAACAACACAATTGAAATAAAGCTACCCACAGGCAGGATTTCCGGACGTTTGATCGACGCAAAGACCTTGGAGCCAATCAAGGGAGCTATTATTAACTGCTTTACAAAGAGGAGAGCCTCTATCAATTACCTTTACGATGAACCATACAGGGGTAATGGATTCAGCTTTTGGTATTGCTCTGCTCCTGTAACCTCAATGGATGGTGCATTTCGCTTGAACAATCTTCCCAGCGGAAATATCACCCTCACCTGTACGTCTCTGGATTCCAGGACAACATATATTGGAAATACAGTGACACTATCAGAAAAGAAGCCTGTTAAGGAGTTGATTTTAAAATTTATCGATCCCGGCAAGCTGCATGTCTCATTGGTAGATTCTGTATCCGGAAAGACATTGAGAGCAATGCCTGTGGTGCTGTTTACTCTACATCATGGCCGGATCTTTCCTGATGAAAACTACGAAAAACCTACCCCTGTGCCTGCAGGAAAGTATATATTATGGGTCAGACCCGATGATGGAAAGCATTTTCAGGCGAAGACACTTATCAATGTAGAATCCGGAAATACAACCAATGTTACGATAAAACTCAATCCTGCAGCACAAAGGATTGTCTTCTCAGCAGCCAAAGGAGGCAGGTTTGAAGCTTTAGCCTGGCCGGATAAACCAGCGACAGCTTTCCAGGGGTATGCTGATGCTCCTTCAGTAAATGATATGACCTACATGAACTCCCGTCCGTGGATAGGTTACGTTATCAAGGATGCAGACACAAGAAAACCAGTGCTGACAGGCCCAAATGGACCAGAGTGGGGTGGCTACCTGCCCGGTTTCAACATCAACCGCATCGCGGCTATCCCCATTAAACCTGGAAACTATCTAATGCAGGCCGTATTAAGGAACACAACAAACCGCGCAGTATTGTCCGGAGACAACCTTTGGAAAATGCATAAAAGATTCACTGTGGTTGCAGGCAAAGATACTGTTATCGATGTGAAATAGTCTCCATAAATATCGCTTGGAACAAATCCTGGATTATGAAACGTCATATAGTGCAGGAAAACTGAACTGGAGTTCCTAGACAATGTTGAAACCACGATTGTATGCAATTGTTGCTGTAGTCATCCTGCTGGTTGTCGCAGCATTGGCAAAGGGCACAACAAATCAACCAAAGAACAAGACTGAATCATTGAAATCCATAAAACCAGCAGTTCAAGCGGGTTTCGGGGCTAATGGTTTAGTGCTGGATGATCGTGGCAAACCTATCCAAAATGTAAAAGTGTTTGCGCTGTGGGAGGCTCGGGATACCCACGGAGAATGGCGTATCCGCGATACTGCAATCTCAGGCAAGAATGGGCAGTTTACATTCAAGTCGCTCCCATGGCTAATAAGGGAACGTGAGTACATTCTTATGGCATCTCTTCCTGATAGATATTTAGGACAGGCTTGCACCCGGATATACAGGAATGTAGGTTCGCGCAACCGACGCACTGTAGACGCCGATTTACGAATACAATTACGTAGGCTAGGATCTTATACAGGTCGTGTTGTGGATCAAAAAGGCAGGGGATTGAGTCAGGTTGCAGTCCAGCCTATACAGATGATCGCTGGTGGTCAATGGTTCATACCAGAGATATTAAAATGCATAATGAAAGCGCCTGCTGCCGTTACTGATGTGCATGGTAACTATAAGCTTGTTGGAATTCCCGCCGGTTCCCGGTTGGTAGTTAAAGTAACAAAATCCTGCTATTCCCAGTATCCTCATCCTTATGAAGCCAACCCTGATCGTGTAGTGATGATAGCCTCTGCAAGAGTCCGTGGCAAACTCGTTAACCAGAATGGGAAAGGTATTTCAGGTGTCGATATCTATGCCGATGCAGTGGGATTTGATGGGTATGGCAGAACAAAGACTGACCGAAACGGTATATATCAATTCGATCTCTATCCGGCTGGCAGGTATGCAATCAGTGCCCCTGAGATTAAAGGACTATTAGCGAAGGGTCTGCAAAATGTGCGTGCGGAACCAGGCAAGACTGTTGATGCTCCCAAAATGGTTGCAATACACCCTGTGCAGCTGCGAGGGCAGGTACTGGATTTGTCTAAACTCGGTGAGAGTCAGAGTTTTGTGAACCTTCGACCAGAGTCGTACTATTGTCCCCTTGCAAAATCCTCTGTAGTCGATGAACGCAATATCTATGAGCATAAAGTCCTCCCAGGTGAGACCTACCGGGTTGAATATAGGGGATTAGGACTTTACAAACACAACGAAGGCAGAAACGTGAAAGTATCCAAAGATGGGGTAGATAGAGTTGATCTGCGTTTACAGAAAGTTCCTACTGCAGTGGGATACGTAACTGACCAATTTGGTCTACCTCTTGAGGATGTATATGTTTCCCTCCCGGGATACGGTCCTGTTGCAGCAGTAGGACCTTTCTACGGAGCAGCCACGACCGGACCGGACGGCAAATTTGAGATTGGGATAAGCCCGATTCTAGCTGCACGCACCAGTGGATCGATCAAAATCTATGCATTTCAAGGTGAAAGCCACCTGGCTGCATCACAGTCTGTTGACATCCAGATACTCCGTAGTGGTAAACTGAAACTTGCATTGAGACCTGTGAGCACGCTCAGAGTTACTGTTGTGGGCAACGGGAATAAACCTGTTCCGGGTGCCACTGTGTATATTACCCCCGAATTCCCTGGTCGCGGTTCTATCGAGACAGATAGTCAAGGTCAGGCTATCTTTGACGTTTATCCAGGCTTCAGATACTACCTGACTGCCAGGAATCGTTACGGATCTAAAAGATATCCGCACAACGGTGAAATGCCTGGAGTTGGTACAAAAGACTGGAAAAGCCAAGTGAAAATTACGCTGCATTAATAGGTCTTGCTACCTGCACCCCAATGCCAATCAGAATTTTGCGCATTATGCAGAACTCTTTCCTATAATCTGCGAAAATCTGCGAAATCTGCGGATGATTATCCCTGATGCATTCACCTCCCTTGACAATATCCCCCCCATCCATCATTATTGATTGTCGAATTATGCATAAAGAGCAAAGGGGCATTTGAGATATGAAAGTTGCAGTCATTGGTACCGGTGGTGTGGCAGAGCGCAATTATCTGCCTTTTCTTTCAAAGCAGCAGGATGTCGAACTGAGTATGTTTAGCCGAACGGCTGCAAAAGCGCAGGCTTGTGCGGCTAAGTTTGGGGGGAGAGTTGCTTCTTCTGTAGAGGACTTAATGTCAGACTCTCCGGATACAGTGTTTATATTGACTGGGGAGAAGGACAGATATGAGGCAACCAATGCAGTCCTGCCCTTCCGTCCCAAGCGTATATTCTTTGAAAAACCCCTGGTTGCTATGCAGGACCAGGCACATGTCACTGAGGACGATTTCGTAAAAGGGCGGGAGATAATGCTCAAGGCTCGCGAAATCGACTGCGAGACTGCTATGATCTTCAACTACCGGTTCTTTGATCAAAGCCTGCGTGCTGCCAAAATTCTGGCCGACAGATCGTTCGGCAAACCTGTGCAAGTCACTGCACTTGTGCACTATGCCTGCTGGAGTCACTGCATCGACCTTATCCATCAGTTTGCTGGTCAGTTGGTAGAGATTACGGCGCTATCCGGTGCACGTGAGCACGACGGTGTAGGCATGAAAGCATTCGATGTCTCTGCTGCATTCGTCACGCAGTCAGGCGCGACCGGGACGATCATTGGCACCAGTGGTATCGATTTCGCATTCCCTCTTTTTGAGATGCTCTTCTGTTTTGAACATGGTCGCTTCACCCTCCGCGACCTGGATGGCGACATGGAAGTGCTGGATTATGCAGGCAACACTCACGAGAGATACGCCCTCACTCACCAAACATCACGCTGGCAACAGTATGACCAGTCCTTTGATAAATCAGTGGATGCATACTTAAACTCTCTCCGCAACGGCACTCCGCCGCCCGTCCCCGGAATAGCCGGACTCCAGGAACTCCAGTTCGAAGCAGCCCTAAAACGCTCCATACAGTTGAACAGGCCAGTCCAAGTGCAGGAAGAGTTTTCACTGATTTGAAGGAAGACTTTAGGCGTTAGACTTTAGACTTTAGGAACGGGAATCTGTAATCGAAAGGAATTAGTCCAATGAAGGGTGTTAAGTTTGATGGCAAGGGTGTTGTTCGCATTGTTGATATGCCGGAACCGGTGGCTGGGGTAGGGGAGGTTGTTGTCGAGACGGTTGTGTCGGCTATCTGTGGGAGCGAGATGGGCTCCTACAGAGGTGATGGAGCTGAAACCGGTAACAATGGTCATGAAGCAGCAGGGGTAGTTGTCCAGGTTGGCGAGGGTGTGACTGATATCAAGGTCGGGCAGCGTGTAGGTGTCAGCGCAATTGCAGGCTGTGGGCATTGCTCTTTTTGTGCTAAAGGCCAGTATACCTGGTGCAGCAATTTTAAGTTTTATGGAAGCATGCACGCCCAGCAGTTCCTGGCATCAGCCAATGCATGTCACATACTTCCGGACGATGTCCCGTGGGAAGTTGGAGTTCTGATAACCGGGGACGGGCTTGGAGTGCCTTATCATACATCGAAACGGATTCCCGATGATGTCGATACTGTCGCTGTGTTCGGGTTAGGTCCTATTGGTCTAGGAGCAGTGCTAGTGCAGTCATATCTTGGACGCCGCGTGATGGCTGTAGACTTATCTCAATATCGCCTTGACTATGCTCAGAAACTCGGTGCCAGATGGCCAATACTTGCTGGTAGCGATGATGTTCTTCCCCAGGTAATGGACATAACCGCCGGATTTGGTGCAGACATCGCTATCGAAGCAGCAGGCAGGCCTGAACCAGCTAAACAGTGCTTTGCTGCAGTTCGCAAGGGTGGCACCGTAATCTTCAATGGAGAACAGAGTGAAATCCCGTTATCACCCAGTGAAGACTTCATAAGAAGAGATATCACAGCATTCGGTTCCTGGTTCTATCACTTCAGCGAATTCGGGGGAATGCTGAAGCTATACCGAAATGGTCTAAAAGTCCAGGATTTAGTTTCACACACATATACTCTGGATGAAGCTCCCGAAGCATTCGCCCAATTCGCCTCCGGTAAGACCGCAAAAGTTTTGTTGAGGATGCAGGGGTAGGAATGGAGAAATTATCCGCAGATTTCGCAGATTTACGCAGATGAAGAAGGGAATTTGCACTCATAAGTCGGGCTTCCGTTCGCACTTCAACGGGCTCAGCACAAATGGGAGTGGTGGCCTGATTGCGTATAAGTTCTTTATCCAGATTTACGATAAAGTTCTTTCTTAATCTGCGTAAATCTGCGAAATCTGCGGATAATTAATCCCTTCCCAATCTATGCAAATCTGCGGACAAATAAATCCCTTCCCAACTACCCACCATCAACCCGCACTCTTTTAGTAGCAACAGCTTTCCCTGAGTTGTCTGTGGATATTATCACTCCCTGCAGTTCGCATCGGCCTTCACCCAGGGTAAGTTTGCCGTTGATCTGGGTTATGAATCTCTGCACCACTACATCCTTATCCATTCCCAGGACTCCATCTACCATTCCGGTCATTCCTGCATCGGTCATATAGGCTGTGCCTCTGGGGAGAATTCTGTCATCGGAGGTTTGGATATGTGTATGGGTGCCGATTACTGCGCTGACTCTACCATCCAGATACCATCCCATAGCCACTTTCTCGGATGTAGCTTCAGCGTGGATGTCTACGATTATGTTGGTCGCCTGGTTCCCGATCTCCTGCAGCACGGTATCTGCTGTCCGGAAAGGGCAGTCTACAGGCAGCATAAACACTCTACCGACCAAGTTTACCACAGCAATAGTGTTACCTGATCTGAGTGGGAATATCTGGTAGCCTGAACCGGGAGTGTTGGGGGGGTAGTTAGCTGGCCTGGCTATGCGCTTGTCTTCGCCCAACTCTCTCCATGAATCTCTTTTTGCAAATGCATGGTTGCCCAGGGTGATAGCATCAACCCCGCAATCATAAAGGTCGCCCGCTGTCTGGTGAGTCAGACCAAATCCACCTGCCGCATTTTCGCCATTGGCTATTACAAAGTCTATGTCATTCGAGTAAATGAGTGTTTCCAGAGAATCATTAAGGAAGTCCCTTCCAGGTCTCCCAACGATATCCCCAATAAAAAGAATTTCCAATTAATCGTCCTTGTGGGTCATTTTCCTAAGGATATTATAACAGAAAAAGAGAATCCAGAAGTCAGAATCCAGAATCCAGAATAAGAGAACCAGGACAAGTTACAATAGCTAGAATGCATTCAATAGCAGGCCAAATATGTCACGCACCAGGCAGATTTTCATTCTGGATTCTGACTTCTGGATTCTGGATTCCTAGTTCCCTATTTCAAACACCCCCACCACCGGCGTATGGTCGCTGGGTTTGGGGAGTAGTCTGGGTTCTTTGTCTATGTAACAGTCAATACACCGGGTCGCCAGTGGAGCTGTTGTAAGTATGTGGTCCAAACGCCAACCCATTCGTCTTTTTGCTGCATTTGGGATTCTGTAGTCGAAGAAGCTGTACTGGTCCGGTTCAGCCGGGTGGTGTTTGCGGAATACATCCACCAATCCCCATTCCATCGCCCAGTCCAAAGCAGCCCATTCATCAGGATGGAAGCACACACTGCCTGCCAGACCATCGGGATCATAAACATCAATAGGTTCCCGAGCAACATTCAGGTCACCGACCCAGACTACTGAATCCTCAGGAGTGAACAGATTATTGATATACTCCCGCACTCCCCTGATCCAGTTTAGCTTATACTCGAACCTAGGGGAGCCCACTTCAGTCCCTTGGGGGATGTATGTGTTAATGACATTAATATTCCCAAACCGTGCCCTGATCAGCCTGGCTTCTTCATCGCCCGGGGTCATTTTATATGCAATTTCATCGGGTGGCGTCTTGCTGATAATAGCTACCCCATTGTATGCTTTTTGTCCAAAAAACGTGCAGTAAAGTCCGGCAGCCTCAAATTCATCCTTCGGAAAGTCGGCATCCTGAACTTTGGTTTCCTGGACACACAATACATCACAATTTCCAGCGCCCATCCAGTCCAGCACAATCTCAGTTCGAGTTCTTATGGAGTTTACATTAAACGTAGCTATTTTTATGACGTCACCCAATGAACGACTCCTTTTTATTGCTGTTGCTTACTCTTCATTGCAAGAGCAATCTTGCGTCCATATTCCTTGCACTTTTCAAGATCATCAGCAGTCGGGACATAGTTCGCTCTCACACCCTGGTCTACCAACTCGATCTTCATATCAGTCATTAAGGTTTCGAGTATCTTGACAGCCTCACCGCCCCAACCATATGATCCGAAAGCGCCGCCGATTCTACCAACCGGCTTCAGGCCTTTCACATAGGTTGTTATATCAGCCATCCGGGGAAGAATGCCGTTGTTCAAAGTAGCAGAACCCAACACAATAGCACCAGCGTCCATCAGATCAGTCATGACATCACTTCTGTGGCAGTATCTCATATTGAGCAGTTTTACTGATGCACCCTCATCCATAAGACCATCTGCTACCGCGTGAGCCATCTTCTCTGTACTGTGCCACATTGTGTCATAGATAACAACAGCTTTATATGCAGTCTCCTGCTTACTCCAACTGGCGTATGATTCAATGATTTTCTCATTGAATCCCCTCCAGATTGGGCCGTGATCTGGTGCAATCATGTCGAACTCAATACCCATCTCACCGACATCCTTAAGTAGTTTTTGAATCAGACTGGAGTATGGCAGCAGGATGTTTGCATAGTATTTTTCAGCTTCCCGGAATAGATCAGGCCACTTCAACTCATCATCAAAACGTTCGCTTGTAGCATAGTGCAGACCAAAGGCATCCTGAGAGATAAGCAGTTTGTCTTCTTCAAAATAGCTGAACATACTGTCCGGCCAGTGTAGCATCTTTGTCTCAATAAACTTAACTGTATGCTTACCCAGATTTATAGTATCTCCGGATTTTATTACCTCATAAGGTAGGTCTTCACGATGAAAATGGGCAAGTAGTGCTTTCTTACCGTTTGCAGAGCAGAAAATCTTTTCCGGTTTGATCCGATCAACAACTTCCAGAAAGCCTCCGGAGTGGTCCATTTCAACATGGTTGATAATTAGATAATCAATTTTTTCGGGTTCTATTACATTGCTGATGTGGTCGAAGTAAGTATCAATAAATCCGTGCTTGACAGTGTCGAATACTGCGACTTTCTCATCCATAACCAGATAAGCATTATATGTAGTGCCTACAGGGGTTGAATAACCGTGAAAATCTCGCACATCCCAATCAACTGCACCTACCCAATAAATGTCTTTCTTTATCTCTACTGCCTGCATATCTCTTATCTCCCTATCAAGCACTTTTACGTTTCTATGTTTCATTATATATGACGTATTTGTTTTCCAGAAAAAACGCGTAAGGTAAAAATAGCGTGTTACTTACAAACAAACCGGGCACCTGGTTGTTACGCAGGCACCCGGTAATTTCAGTCGCAGATGAGTATCAGTCTGTCAAACTGAATGCGTCCTTGCCTGCTCCGCACAGTGGGCACAACCAGTCTTCTGGGACATCTGCCCAATCGGTACCTGGTTCTACACCATTGTCCGGGTCTCCTGCTTCAGGGTCGTATACATAACCGCACAAATCGCAAATAAACTTCTGCATTTAAATCTCCTATTTTCGTGTGGGCGAACAATATACGCCCGATTTGGTAAGGACTAACAATTGAACTATTTACCGCAAATGACCTCAAAGTGTGCCTGAGGATGAGCACATGCCGGGCAGACCTGGGGAGCATCTGTGCCTTCGTGAGTATATCCACAGTTTCTGCATTTCCAGACGACTGCACTTTCCTTATGGAAAACAGTCCCTGCTTCTACCTGCTCAGCAAACTTAAGGTACCTATTCATATGGTACGATTCGGCTATTGCGATTGAATCGAAAATTCGGGCAGGACCTTCCAATCCCTCTTCGCGGGCTGTTTTCGCGAAATCAGGATACATTGATGTAGTCTCGTGATGCTCTCCTGCAGCAGCTGCCTTCAGGTTGTCCAAAGTGGTACCAATAGTACCAGCCGGGAATGCACCAGTAATCTCGACATCTCCACCTTCAAGCAACTTGAACAGCCGTTTGGCATGTTCTTTTTCGTGGTTTGCTGTCTCTTCAAATATTGCTGCTATCTGTTCGAAACCTTCTTTTTTTGCCTGTCCAGCAGCATAAGTGTAGCGGTTGCGTGCCTGGGATTCGCCGGCAAACGCAGTTAAAATGTTTACCTCTGTCTTGGTACCCTTAATAGACGCCATTTGATCCTCCTGTTGGTTCGGTCTAAAAATACACCCAGCTTTTGAGTCGACAACAAGCTTTGATAAGGTATTTGCTGGGTTATTTAATGCTCGTTCGATAGTATACCCATATTGCTGATGTTCTCTAACGCAATCATACACAAAGTTCGTCTGCAAATCAAGGTAGCAATGGTAAATATGACATATGAAAATTGCTGTTTCAGTTATAGAGCGCAAACATGCAGTGTATCGATGATATGTCCGCTTGTCCGGTAGAGGGGTGCTGAGTTATAATAGATACGTTGGATGACAAAGTCGTCCGATCATTAAATTGGCTCAAACCATTATATGGAGGAATCCCGAAAATGTCGGCAAAGGTTGATAATGAGAAGTGCACTGGTTGTGCTGCCTGTAAGGATATCTGCCCGGTAGAAGCGATTACGATAGTTGATGACAAGGCTGTTATTGACGAAGATACATGTATCGATTGTGGTCAGTGCGTAGATGAATGCCCAACTTCGGCTATTACGCTGGAGTAGGATTCTACAAATAAGTGATTGTGGGAGCACGTAAATGTGCTCCCTTATGAGTCTTCAATCCTGCTTTTCACCCATTGATCTCTCTTCCATTGCTGCCCGTTTGTGCTTGTGCTATACTTTACCCTGATACAGGGTTTCTTTTGTTGAACTAACCCGCTTTATTCACTAAATTCTGCTTTCAAACAGCAGTAAGGGTGAGAACGAGCCAGTCGTGAATAATGTGGTTTGAAATACTGTAACATAATTATGTTCGGTATAGTCTGATGTTAATGAACCTGGGACGGCTGATTTGCGTAATAGAGTCATAGTGCTTGTTGGTCCTACTGCGGTTGGAAAAACCAGTGTCTCTATTGAACTTGCGCGTTTAGTCAATGGCGAGATAGTTTCTGCTGATTCCGTCGCAGTGTATAAGAAATTGGATATTGGCAGCGCTAAGCCAACTATTCAGGAACAAAATGCAGTAAAATTTCATATGATTAATGTGCTTGATCCCCATGAATCATTCAGTGCAGGGGATTTCCAAAAACTGGCACAAGCCGCTATCCTCGATATTATCAACAGAGGGAAGACAGCTATAGTTGTCGGTGGTAGTGGGCTATATGTAAAAGCTGCTATTGATGGATTGAATCTTTCATTGCCTGATAAGGATGTCAATCTCCGCAGGCGGCTGTATGCTATAGCTGAGCTGCGTGGACATGAATATGTGCATCGGATTCTGGGTAAGCTGGATATGCTGTCTGCTGAGAAGATTCCAGCAGGTAACTTGAAAAGGGTTATCAGGACCATCGAAATAACCCTGAGTGGTGACAAACCGGCATCTGAGCTTTATGCGGAGGATGCTGCCAGACCATCGACGTTTCCTGATGCAGTCTTTTTTGGGCTTAGATTACCCAGAGCCCAGTTATATGAGCGTATCGATTATAGGGTAGACTCTATGATACGTCAGGGGTTTATCCATGAAGTTCGTGGAATTATTGAGTCCGGTACTCCAAAACATGCGCTGTCTATGCAGTCTCTGGGGTATAAGGAGATAGTAAGTTTCCTGAGTGGTGGATTCTCATTGAGTGAAGCCATTGAGGAGATCAAAAAGAACACCCGCCGGTTCGCCAAAAGGCAGAACACTTGGTTCAAGGCTGATGAGCGGATACGATGGGTAGATATGCAAAGCCTTAGTGCAAGGCAAGTTGCGGTAATGATTAAGGAGAGTCTAACAGAATGAATAAGTCTCAAATGAATCTGCAAGACAATTTTTTAAATCTTGTTAGAAAAGAGAGCGTTCCCGTTACAGTATACCTGGTAAGTGGTGTTCAGCTTAAGGGAATGGTCCGTGGGTTTGACTCATTTACTATCATACTCGAGAGTCAGGGGCGGAGCACGCAGCTTGTTTACAAGCATGCGATGGCATCCGTAGTTCCAGCAAGGCCTGTAAATGGCATGTTTGGACCACCGAGAGAAGATAGAGACGATAGGGATGAGATGAGTCCACAGGTCGATCCTGAAGTAAATGAAGCTGAGGAGGCCACGGGAGAATCGCAGTGAAGTTTGTTAAAATGCATGGCGCCGGGAATGATTTTGTTGTAATAGACGGTGCCGACGCACAGTTTACAGAAGAAGAATTGGCACGTGTTGCCATTGGAATATGTGACCGCAATATGGGAGTTGGCAGCGATGGTATCATACTCGTTTTGCCCTCTCGAGTAGCCAACTTTCGGATGAGAATGCTTAATCCGGATGGTAGCGAGGCTGAAATGTGCGGGAACGGTATCCGCTGTTTCGCCAAATATCTATTCGACCGGAAATTACACACCGATGTGGTTATGACTTGTGAGACACTCGGAGGCATTAAGACACTCAAAATTAACGCTGTGGGTGGAAAAGTTCAGACAGTCCGGGTGGATATGGGCGAACCGATGTTACTGCGATCTGAGATTCCAATGAAAGGGACTGAAAGCGCCAAAGTAATTGGAGAGACATTGAAAGTAGCAGGAAAGAAATTCGAAATCACCTGTGTTTCAATGGGAAACCCGCATTGTATTACATTTGTAGATGATGTAGACCATTTTCCAGTTGAGAAAATTGGTCCGGACATTGAAAACCATAATAGCTTTCCACAGCGGACTAATGTTGAGTTTGTTCAGATAATTAACCAGCAGGAAGTAAAGATGCGGGTTTGGGAAAGAGGAGCCGGTGAGACACTTGCGTGTGGAACCGGAGCCTGTGCAACTGCGGTTGCATCTATGCTTAATGATAAAGTTGGCCGTAAGGTTACTGTCCATTTACGCGGCGGCGATCTCTTTATTGAATGGACCGGAGATAACAAAGTCTACATGACCGGCCCTGCCGAAGAAGTATACAAGGGAACAGTCTTCCCTGACACAATGAAAGCATGGCTGAACGGATAATTTAGTCCAATATCTATTAATAAGTAAAAATATCATGCAGGCTGGAACCCCGCACTATTGTAATGCAGGCTTCCAGCCTGCTTAAATGTAGCTAATAGTCAAATTCTCTGCTTTTAATATTTGTAATAAGACACACTAGGGTGATTCTGGATTGGAAAGAGCAAAAAGACTCGATAAAATACCACCGTATCTGTTTGGTGAGATCTCAAGGATGAAAGCCAAAGCTATTTCGGAAGGTAATGACCTTATTGATCTGGGTATTGGAGATCCCGACCAACCTACACCGCAAGTTATTATCGATAAGCTAACCGAGGCTTCGGCAAATCCGGTACATCACAGATATGACGAATCAGAGGCAGGATGGCCTTTGTTCCTGGATTCAGTAGCCCGATGGTATAAGACGCGTTTTAAAGTTGATATAGATCCAAAGACAGAAGCTATGCTGCTATTGGGCTCCAAAGACGGTCTGGCACATTTGTGTTGGGCGATGATAGATCCTGGTGATGTCAGTTTGGTTCCTGATCCTGGCTATACTGTATATAAAATTAATACAATGATGGCTGGCGGAGAGGCTGTTGCGATGCCTCTTCTGGAGGAGAACGGATTTCTACCGGACTTGACTGCGATCTCAACAGATAAAGCTAAAGCTGCGAAGCTGATGTTTCTGAACTATCCAAACAATCCGACTGGTGCGATTGCCGATATAGGGTTTTATAATGATGTAGTTCGGTTTGCCAGGGAATATGATATAGCAGTTTGCAGTGATCTTGCATATTCGGAGGTAACTTATGACGGTTACAATGCTCCAAGCATGCTGCAGGCTGAGGGAGCTAGAGATGTAGTTATAGAGATGCATTCTCTATCCAAAACTTACAATATGACCGGCTGGAGAATCGGATTTGCAGTTGGTAACGAGTATCTGATAACAGCTCTTAACAAGTTGAAATCAAATATCGACTCAAGACAATTCCCGGCGATTGATGTTGCCGCAGCGTATGCTCTGGACAGTGTAAGCAATGGTGCAACTCTGGCGCTTTACAGAAAAAGGAGAGACATACTGGTTGATGGACTGAATGCTCTTGGCTGGAAAGTGAATAAGCCAGTTGCATCGTTGTATGTATGGGCAAAAGTACCCGATGGATACTCCTCGGCAGAGTTTTGCAGATTGCTTTTGCAGGATGCAGGAGTGTTGGTTATTCCGGGTAATGGGTATGGTCAGTATGGTGAGGGATATGTAAGAATGTCTCTCACAGTGCAAGGTGATAAGAACGGCGAACGGCTGGAAGAAGCTGTTCGACGAATAGGTAAACATGTCAAGATTGACTGGAAATGAAGATAATAACACTTATGAGGTTGAGTATGAGGACAGGGCTGTTCTTGTGCTTGATGACGCCGGCGATGTGGCGGAATCTGAGGCTAATGCCGATGAACTGAGGCTGCTTACCGAGAGCGCGGGTGTTCGGATCGTGGATGAGATGCGGATAAGCAGATCACATCCTGATCCTGCTTTCTACATCGGGCATGGAAACTCTGACGAATTGTATATCCGTATTCAGGAATCCGGTGCTAATGTTGCCCTGATCGGTGTGGATCTTACACCAACTCAGCAGCGCAATATTGGCAAAGTCGTGCAAACAAGGGTAGTGGACCGGACTCAGCTTATATTAGATATTTTCGCAGCAAGAGCCAGGACCAATGAAGGCAAGCTGCAGGTGGAACTCGCTCAGCTTAAGTATCTGTTGCCAAGACTCAGCGGTCGAGGCATCGAGATGTCGCGAATCGGCGGTGGTTCTGGTGGGATCGCCAACCGTGGACCCGGTGAAACTAAGCTGGAAACAGATCGCAGAAGAGTCAGAGACCGCATAAATCTGCTCAATGATAATCTGGACCAGGTTGTAAAACAGCGAGCTCTCCAGAACCAGGCCAGACGTAAACTTATGATAGTAAACGCAGCCCTGGTAGGTTACACCAGTGCCGGTAAGTCTACACTTATTAACAAGCTGACTGGCTCCGATATTATGACCGATGCCATGCTCTTTGCTACTCTAGACCCTACCACACGTAGAGTTGAGAATGAAGGCTGTTCATCATTTCTACTCTCAGATACTGTCGGTTTTATTAGCAAACTTCCTCATAATCTTGTAGCGGCATTCAGGGCCACTCTGGAAGAAGTTGTAGAGGCTGACTTCCTGATTCATGTGGTCGATGCAAGCCATCCTCACGTGGAGCGTCAAGTATCATCCGTTGTGGATGTACTAATGGAGCTAGGAGTATCTGAGAAACCCACCATCACTGTCTATAACAAATGCGACATAGTCAAAGATCAATACACCCTCCGAAACAAAGTGGCGTTTACGCCTGATTCCTGTTATATCAGCGCGCTGACCGGAGACGGATTGGACAATCTGATTATGCTATGTGGTCAGGTGATCGAGAATCTGATGAAGATGATCACTGCTGTTATTCCGTATGCAAATGGGGATATATTGGCAATGTGTCACGACAGAGGACGAGTTATAGACGAAGAATACCTTGATAATGGAGTCAGGGTTACTGTGGAATTAGCCCCGGATTTGGCCTCCAAGCTGGACAGGTTTGTAGTTGATAAAGTTAAAGAGTAAACACCCCCTTACTAAACATCCTTTCCTGAAATAGTGCAGATATATCTTGGAGATAAAGATGAGAGTTTTCGGTCTGTTTGTAACCTTACTTTTGATTCTAGTCTATCCTGCTCAAGCACTTGAGTTTCATGTATCACCTGCTGGAAATGATTCCAATCCCGGATCCGCCGTCAAACCATTTGCTACCATTGAACACGCACGGGATACTGTTCGGGCATGGAAACTTGCGAACATTGATGCTGAAGCAGTGACTGTTTGGCTGCATAAAGGGACATATCGAATTACTTCTCCGATTCTGTTTACACCTCAAGATTCAGGAACCAGTCAGTTCCCGGTGACCTATAGTGCTGTTGCTGGAGAGAAACCTGTTGTCAGTGGGGGAGTTCCTATCACTGGCTGGCGTAAACATGGTGACAATCTGTGGGTTGCTAATGTTACCTGGGCGAAAGCGTTGCCGGAACCATTCGTTCAGCTATTTGTGAATGGGAAACGTCGCAATCGCGCTCGCACCCCAAATATAGGTAGTTACTTCTATACTAAACGCTTGCATTATGAAGGCAGTGGAGAAGCTCCGCTCTGTATGGGAATGACGTTCAAAGAAGGGAACCTGAAGCCCTGGAGCAGCAGCGAAGACGCTGTGATCTGCCTGTTCCACAATTGGGTCAACTCTTATAACCGCGTTGGCAAGGCAGACTGGCAGCGTCAGCGACTGGATTTTACTCGTCCGGCTGGCATTTTCTTTCTCAGTCCTAGTGTGCGTTATTATGTTGAGAACCTGAAGAGTGCGTTGGATTCTCCCGGGGAGTGGTATCTGGATAAAACTGCTGGTCTTTTGTATTATTATCCAATGCATGGAGAAATATTACCAAAAGCCGAAGTAATAGCACCAGTAGTGAAACAGACTCTCATACAACTGCAAGGCGTTCCTGAAGCAGGTCAGTATGTTGAGAACATAGTGTTTAAGGGAATCTCCTTTCAACACACTGATGCCGACCTCTCCCGCGAATATCGGCACAGTGTCCAGGGAGCAGAAACGCAGCGCGGTGCCATTGTAGCCAGAAGAACTCGCAATTTTGTGATCGAGAATTGTGAGCTTACGCGACTAGGAGAGAATGCGATCTCACTGCTTGAAGCTTGTTCACACAATACTGTGACTCGCTGTCATATCCACGACTTGGGAGGCGGCGGTGTCTATCTTTCTGAGCAAGGCCCGGGTAATACAGCGGAATGGTATCTGACTGCCCATAATAAAGTCGATAATAACTTCATACACGATGGCGGATATATTTTCAGGGCAGGATGCGGCGTTTTTATGGGTGCTACCGCCAGCTACAATCAGATCACGCACAATGAGATCTGTGACCTGAGTTGGATGGGTGTGCACATGGGCTGGAGTTGGTCCAGCAGAAACCCGGCCTACACTCACCACAACGAAATCGCCTACAACCACATTCATCACATCGGAAATGGCGTTTTGAATGATATTGCCGGCATATATACCCTTGGCGTATCGCCTGGAACAGTGCTACACCACAACCTTATCCACGATGTTACGCGTTTTGAACGAGGTGACGAGGGATACGGTGGATGGGGTATCTATCTGGATGCCGGGAGCTCTGAAATGCGTGTTGAGAACAACATCGTATATAACACGCGTGACGGCGGCCTCCATCTGCACTGCTATGAATATCCCTATGAAGACCAGATTGTAAATAATATTTTCGCATATGCGACTTCGCCTCAAATGGCGCGCAACAATAGTATGGAACCTGATACGTTTCATGCGAACCTGGAACACAATATAGTCTACAACGAGAATAAGGGAATGTATGGTGGAGGTAACTGGGCTCCAGGCAGCAAGTTCACTGTTGACAACAACTGTTATTTTAGTGAGAAGTCGAAAGATCCTGACTTCTTTGGGATGACATTTGCCCAGTGGCAGGCAGCAGGCCGTGATGTGCATTCCGTCGTAGCGGACCCGGGTTTCATCAATGCGCGCAAACATGACTTCCGCCTTAAACCGAATTCTCCGGCTTTGAGTCTGGGCATAAAGCCAATTGATATGACCACTGTAGGACTGCGTGGACATGCATCATGGACGAAGCTTCCGAGGAAGACAGCCAATAGAAAATATGAAAAAGCTATAGCTCCGAATGCGAAGTCTGCCGGTGTATTATTCAAGGATTTTGAGGAATATGAAGCAGGCGATGTTCCTGATGGTGCGGTCTTTGCTGATGGCGCAACGAGTGTAACAGTGACGGATATGAAACCGGCTTCTGGCCTGCGTTGTATGCGGTTTGTTGACGACCTCACGGTTGATGTCTGGAAACCGCACTGGTATGCGACGCGGGTTCCTGGGAAAGGGGCTTTACATGTGCAGGTTAAGGTGCGTAATGATGCAGCCAGTCCTGTTTCATTCGACCTTGAATTCCGTGATTGGCCAGGTATAGGTGGTAAATATGTTAGCGGTCCCCAACTACGATTCCTGCCAAATGGAGTAGTTCAGGCCTGTGAAGAGGGTCAGTGGAATGATATTGGACGGTATAAAATAGGAGAGTGGTTAGCAGTCCGGATAGATCTGTCGGAAGGCAAGGGGCGTGCTAATACATACACTGTGAAACTCGGTTCGAACGGAACACCGGTAACGGGAATCAAGTTTGCCAGCGATGACTTTATTAACTTCAACTGGATAGGCCTGGCAGGTATGGAGACCAAGCCCGGTATGTTCTATGCTGATGATATTCGGGTTGGGCGAAAATGACAAAGGATAATGTTTAGATGAATTTACCTGTTCTGGTAGTTTCCGGGTTTCTTGGATGTGGAAAAACTTCGTTTCTAAGCAACTTGCTGCCTTTATGTGCCGAAGCCGGGGTTAAACCTGCATTGGTGATAAATGAGGTCGGTGACACAGACATCGACGGAGAACTGCTGGCAGAACTGCACACTGAACAGGTGAAACTTGTCGGAGGATGTGTCTGCTGCACCCTGCAGGCACAACTTGCCCAGACAATTTACGACATTCTCGATAAGGCAGAGAATGACATTATCATAATAGAATGCAGCGGACTCTCCAACCCGATCGATGTTGTCAGCGTGTTAACGACCCCCGCACTTATTACAAGAGTAGGGGTCAGTCATGTCGTATGTCTGGTTGATTCTCCAAGGGCTGACAAGATCCTGAAAGTAGCTGAACTTGCCAAGTCTCAGGTAGCCTATAGTGACCTGATCGTATTGAACAAGATGGATAAGGTAGTTGAAACTGACCGGACCATTGTAGAATTTCGCATCAGAGAAATTGCGTCTGAAACAGAGCTTTTATGGGCTGCATATGGAGACATAGGGCACGATCGTCTGCTGCAGCTATTGAATGATAAACCATCCGAACACGGATGCAGTTGTGGGCACGACCATAGTCACAAACGCGGACATTCACATAGTCTTCCCGCATCATTTTGCACAACTGCTGTGCACCTCCCGGAATGCGTAGAGCGAGAGAATCTACTGAAGATGCTATCATCTCTGCCGGATAATGTGATTCGAGCTAAGGGATTTGCATACTCAGATGATATAGGTTGGCAAGTGTTGCATAAAGTGTACGATTCCATAGATATAACACCTCTTTCCGGACCAGCCCCGAATGCAGGTGCAGTTTTAATCTGCATTGGGCAACATCTGAATCCAGGTGATATCCTTAATTCTGTAAACCTGTACACCTAAAATGTTTGCGCCATATTCCCCTGTTAAATAATCCGAACAGAAACTCGTGCCCAATATTATGTTTCCTATCGGCAACAATTTGTGTTGCATTACTACTTTCATTAGTGCTAAAGTTTTATTCTGTTTTAGACTAGACTGAAGTTCAGGAGTATTCATAATGAAGTTATTTGCTGTCTTTACTGCATTACTTGTTCTATTGATTGGTTACACTTGCTGGGGATCAACCATTAACGCACCGTCTTTTTCGAGCAACCCACCTGTTATAGATGGTAAGATGAATCCCGGTGAATGGGATAACGCATCAGTTGCACCCGTTTGTTTGACTTCAAATGGTGATTTGGCTAACCCTAGAGGACATTTTTATGTGGGGCGTTCAAATGGCAATCTATACCTTGCGTTTGTAACGGATTCGATGCTCCGGATGCCAGTTGCTAAGGCACTCAAACGAGACGGAAACCTCTGGGAAGATGATGCTGTTGAGTTTTTCCTCAAAACTGATTCATATACTTACCAGATTATTGTTAACTCCACCGGTGTGGTATATGACAACCGGTCAGGTGATGCTTCCTGGGATGGTCCCTGGAAAGTGGCAGCATCAGTTATTGGTTCTGAATGGGCTGTGGGTTATGCAGGTGGAGAAACACCAAGGCGTGGGTTTATCATAGAAATGATGCTGCCTCTTGATCAGGCTGGGATTAAGGTTCCAGCTGATGGGGATGTATGGGGTTTTCGCGCGATCTTTGATATGGTTGGAGCGAATCCGCAGGCTGTTTGGGAACGGATGGATAACCTGGATTTCAAAACATCCGGGTTTGGGAAACTGGTCTTTGGAGGTCCTCCCAATAGATTGGAAGAGATTAAACTTGATGAAGGCGGCAGGCTGGTTAAGCTCACTGGCTCCTTTGGTGAATATACCGGTTGTTCAGTAGGTGAAGTCGGTGGTGGAACTCCAAATAACGTTGCTCTTTGGGGTGGACCAATTGTTGAACCGATCAAACTCGCCGGTGGTAGCAGATATATTATAGAAGCCAAAAATACCGATCATTACTATTTTAGCTTCCCAGTCGTAGCTAAGCTGAGTATTCCAGTCCTTGCGTGTCCGGTGCCATCACGTGAGTCATTCTATATCTCATGCGATCCGGCAAAAGTCTCTCCTGAAGACAAAAAACTGATCCGGTTGTCCATACTTCGGGATAACAAGGCGTTGTGGAAAGGTTCGATTGACCTGCCAAAGCTGACTGCGAGAAACGATCAATATATTAGCTATAAAGGTTGGGGAGCTGGTCCGGTTCAACTTGTAGTAAGTAAAGACGAAGATGGTAAAAGTGTTGAGCTTGGCCGTTTATCCCTGAAAGTGCCTTCATATGTGCCGGCATGGACAAAATTCGTAATGCCTAAGACCCCCGCAGTCCCCAAACCATGGATTCCTGTGAAAGCTGGCAGCAAGATAGTCAAAGTCTGGGGTAGGGATTATTCGTTTGGTAACAGTCCATTCCTTGACCAGGTCAATGTGTTAGGCAGTAATGTGCTGGCTTCTCCTGTTGTCTTACGAGGCAAGGTGGATGGAAAGAATATTAGTTGGAAAGTGACCTCATGGAAGCTGATTTCGCATGCTGACGAAAAAGCCGTTTATGTAGGTAAAGCGACAGCAGGGGCTTTAAATATTGATGTCCGGACAGCTATCGAGTTTGATGGAGCTATCAGATTGGATTGGAAGCTGAGTCCGGTCAAAGGAGCACACAAAGTCGAAAATCTGACGTTTGTTGTTCCAGTGAAACCGCAGATCGGCAAATCGGTGGTGTGGTATGGAACTGAGGGATATTCGTTCAACGATCAGACAACCTGGGGCAGGGGGCTGGATGTTCCGAAGAAGAACTGGACCTCTCTGTTTACTCCCTCCGTATGGATAGGAGACCAGACTCGTGGTATAGACTGGTTTGCAGATCACAGGGGCAACTGGACTCCGGCAGATGTAAAGAAATCAGTAGAAGTAAGGAATACTCCAAAAGCAATTGAGTTGATTCTACATATTGCTGACAAAGAACGAGTAATTGATAGACCCCTGGATTTTACATTCGGTCTGCTGGCAACGCCGACAAAACAAAGGCCGTCTCCTGATGATTTTACCGATGATCGCACAATTGCTACTATTAATACTTTTGGATTGAAAGATCCAGTAACGACAGTTCCGATGATCTTTATTCCCAGAAGCGATGAAGATGCCCGTCCTGAGGGCTGTATAGAAACTGATGCCCGTGTAGATTGGGACCCGGAAAATCCGGCACTAAATGAGCAAACTGCAACCATTTTCGAGATCCACGACAGCGGTGGGACAAATATCACTGATGTTGATTATATACCTGCAACCAAGACTTTGCGACTTACGCATCGAAGTATGGATTTCGGATTATTGACTGTTGGCGAAGGAAAAGTTGATCTCAAAAAAGGTGAATGGTACAGGTTTTCCTATAACTGGGGTCCGAAAAGTTCTGTCTATGTCAATGGAAATTTAATCATTTCAGGTGAAGATAAATCTCCCATTGCTGCCTGGGATAACAACTATGCTCTGTATCGAGTAGGTTGTTCAGGTAGGTGGTCGCTCAAAGGTTGGAGGATTTCCTACAAGCAGCGAACTGAAAATGAAGTCCAACCGAATATCGTCTGGAAAGAAGATGCAAATACCCAGCACCTTGAACTCCTTGAATACGATCCTACACCCATGAACTGGACCAATCCGCGTGTATGGTCTCCCCGCAATCCTGGTTATCTTGTTGGCAATTGGACCTACGATTCAAAGAATAGGATACTCGTTGCAGGGGAATATCAGACATTCTCTACGCAAGCAGAAAACCTGGCAAATATGGGATTCAGAGGTGGAATTCTATGGAACTGGTCAAATAATATTCTCGGTAATGATGGCCCCCAGTATCCTAAGTTATTTGAGGAATCCAATGCATTGTGCAATAAGTTCGGCATTCGAACTCTGCCCTATATGACATATGGAATTACCAACTACTCCCCTGACTTCGAAGACTACAAATGGGAATTGAGTCCTAACGGGCCTGCAGAGGATCTGCCTGTCGGTTGGCGAGAATCCGGACAGGTATCATACACAATACCACTGGTTGGCCCGGGAGCAAAGAGATCGCTTTATAGTATTGATGAAGCAATGAGACTAGGTGCTGGAGGAGTCTACTTCGACGGAGCGTTCCCTCCTGACAATTCGACTAACCCGATTCAGGGCTACGAGAGTCCTATTGATCCATTGACCGGGGGTAAATTGCAGGTCTGGCACTGGTGGGATAGAAGAGAGTATATGAAGAACGTATACAAGCTTCTGAAATACTACCGGAAAGATGCAGTAGTCGACTGCCATGCTACCAATGGATTTGGATCGATTCCCACGCTGTCATTTGCAACATGTGCTTCAAATGGAGAGTCTTTGGGAGTTATAAAGGACTGGGAAAACTGGGTCTCTCCTCAGGCTATACGAGCAGAAATACACGGCAGACAGTTCGGATTCAATGTTGATGCATTGATGTATGTCAATAGGCCAGTGCCTCCGGAATATGGACTTTCGCTGATGGCAGTGCATGGTCAGAACCCACGGGCAATGTGGGGATTGTTTACCCCACGTGCTATAGGTCTATTTAAGTTATCAGACAAATTTGATACCAAATCAGCCAAGTGGATGCCGTATTACCATCCTGAAAAGAACGCATTCAAGCCAACTGCCAAAGAAGTCTATGCCAGTGCTTTTGTCCATCCTGGTAAACGGACGCTGCTGTTGGTTGCGAATCTGAGTGACGCAGCCATAACTGACACAATCAAAATTGATTGGAAGAAACTTGGTTTGAAACCCTTCTCGGCAGTAAAAATATACAACTGGAATGGCTCTGTTCCGGTAAAAAATGACACAATTACCTTGCGGTTTGCTGCCAGGCAGGTGTTATATGTCTGGATAGGGGGGTATAAGTAAAAGAACAAACGACAATATTTTGAATCTCCTTGTCTCTTCATATCGTTAACCAACACTCGATTTATCAGTATCGTTGGTTTGACACTGGACAAGCTGCTATGTTAGACTTAATCGTCACGCCTTGTTTGTGTGTGCTGTCAGGCGCGCGTTCGGAGCACGAGTGATCCATTCTCCGGGATAGCGACCAAGCGGCATAAACAAATGAACCCCTGTTTTTCTGGGGATTCGGCGTATGGGCCAAGTGGCCCCGGCAGAACTGGACTGACGGACTAACCGTCACCAGGCAAGGAGAGATCACATGCCGTTAATGAAGGAAAAGAAAACAGAAATAATTGGTCAGTTCCAGCAGTCTGAAGGAGATACCGGATCACCGGAAGTCCAGATAGCTTTGCTAACAGGCCGGATCAACCAGCTTACCGAGCACCTCAAGATTCACAAAAAGGATCACCACTCTCGCAGAGGCCTGTTGATCATGGTTGGCCGCAGACGAAGACTTTTGAACTACCTCAGCAATAAGGAAATCGAGAAATACCGCGAAATCATCGCGAAACTCGGCCTCAGACGCTGATACCGGCTTAGCCGGATTATTGTGTGTTAGCAGGCCAGGAGAATACCTGGCCTGTAAACATGCCGAAAATGTGTATGGAATGGAAATGGCGGGAACCGTCGTTTTCGAGGGAGATAACAATACTATATGCCGATTACCAGAGTTGAAATGGAGCTTGGTGGCAAGCTTTACTCATTAGAAGTGGGTAGAGTTGCCGGACAGGCAAACGGGGCGGTTATGCTGCAGTGTGGGGATACTATGATCATGGCCACTGCTTGTATGAGCGCCAAACCTAGAGAGGGAATGGATTTCTTCCCCCTTACCTGCGATTATGAAGAGCGGAAATATGCAGTCGGGAAGATTCCCGGCGGCTTCATGAAGCGTGGAGGAAGACCTTCTGAGAAGGCAGTTCTGACATCCCGTCTTATAGACAGGCCTATCAGACCGCTGTTCCCTGATGGTATGCGCAATGATGTTCAGGTTATTGCATTGCCGCTGTCAATGGAACCCGATGTGCCCGCAGATGTGCTGGCTGTCGTGGCATCAAGCGCAGCACTTGCAGTCTCTGACATTCCCTGGAACGGCCCTTTAGGCTGCGCCAGAGTCTGCAGAGTAGACGGAGAGATGATTGTAAACCCGTCTCTGGACCAGATTGCAGCTTCCGATATGGAATTCATTGTTGCCGGTAAAGACGGCAAAGTGCTGGAGATTGAGTTTGAAGGAAAAGAGATTCCTGAGAGCGAGATCGAAAAAGCGCTTGATTTAGCCAATGAGTTTATGGACAAGTTGATCGCATTGCAGAATCAGCTTGTTGAGAAGATCGGAAAGACCAAAGCCGAAGTTTCACTTGTAATTCCTGACCCGGATCTTATGATTGAGATAGCAGCTAAAGTAAATGATAGAATAACCGATGCTATCCGGGATCCGAAAGCTTCCGGCAAGGAAAGCGCGATATTCGATCTTCGTGATGACATGAAGAAAGAGCTTGCAGCTGACTATCCTGAGAGAGTTTCCGAAATGGAAACTATTCTTGAGAAACTCATCAAAAAGCAAGTTAGACGCATGATCATCGAAGAGGGCAAGCGTGCTGATGGACGTGCAATCGATGAACTTCGACCTTTGGGCGCCGAAGTTGGTTTGCTGCCAAGAGTTCACGGTTCCGGTCTGTTCAATCGAGGTCAAACTCAGGTACTGACAACATTAGTCCTGGGCTCACTCGATGATAGCCAGAAAATCGATACTCTTGAAGAGGATACCGAAAGGTATTTCATGCATTTTTATAACTTTGCCCCTTACAGCGTAGGTGAGGTTCGTCCTCTGCGCGGAGCGGGCAGAAGAGAAGTTGGTCACGGAGCTCTTGCAGAAAAGGCACTGCGTCCTGTTATGCCAAGTTCCAACGACTTCCCTTACACCGTTTTGCTGACAAGTGAAGTATTGGAATCCAACGGTTCCACATCAATGGCCAGCACCTGTGGATGCACACTGTCGTTAATGGACGCTGGTGTACCCATCAAGGCTCCAGTAGCCGGTATATCTATCGGTCTTATAACCGATGGTGACAAGGAAGTTCTTCTTACAGACATTCAGGGTCTGGAAGACTTTACCGGTGACATGGACTTCAAGGTAGCTGGAACCAGCGATGGTATTACTGCTATCCAGGTTGACACAAAAACCAACGGATTGAGCAAGGAAGTTGTCCTTGGAGCAATGCAGTTGGCCAAAGATGCCAGATTCAAGATTCTGGATGTAATCGTTGCTGCAATCTCCATTCCTAGAGTTGAACTCAGTCAATATGCACCTAGAGTGCTGATGATCGAGATCAATCCTGAAAGAATTGGAGAGATCATCGGACCTGGTGGTAAGGTTATCAAGAAGATTGAAGCCGAAACCGGTGCAAAGATGAGCATCGAGCAGGACGGACGAGTGTTCATCACTTGTGCCGATGCTGACGGAGCTGAGAGAGCCAAAGCTATCGTGGAAGGTATCACCAAAGAGGTCAAACCCGGAGAGATTTACAAGGGTAAGATCAACAGGCTAGAGAGCTTCGGTGCTTTCGTTGAGATACTTCCTAACAAAGATGGACTACTGCACATTTCTCAGTGGGGTAACGAAAGAGTTAATCGCATTGAAGATGTCTGTGCTCTCGGTGACATTGTAGAAGTCAAAGTTCTGGAAGTCGGAGACGACGGAAAGATCCGCCTTAGCAGAAAAGCAATGCTTGGTGGCGGTTCTGAAGAAGCTCCCGCTCCTCCCAGAGATAGAGACAGGGACAGAGACCGTGATAGAGGCCCAAGACCTTCGTCCGGTGGCGGAAGAGGCCCTAGAACTTCAAGCGATAGACCTGCAAACAACAGGCCTTCGAATGATAAACCTGCTGGGGACGACGATGGTCCCAAGGTCAAGTTTAGACCTAAGCAATAGAGTGTTCGACTGACTTTGGACCACCGGTTTACAGCGTTGAGTATTCCTCAACGTTGCAGCCGGTGGTCCTTGGCATAAATGAGTGTTTTGAAGCTTTTTCTGTTGTATAAATACGACAGATGATCGGCAGGTAGTATTTTGCCTTCAGCAACATCAATTTGTAAAACGATTTTGCCTAATGGAATCCGCATATTGACTGAACAAGTCCCCTATGTTGAGTCATCTTCCATCGGAATCTGGGCCAACGTAGGTTCCAGGGATGAGGACGACTCAAGAAGAGGGATTAGCCATTTTATTGAACATATGCTGTTTAAGGGCACCAATTCCAGGAATGCCTGGCAGATCGCCGATGAAATGGACTATCTCGGTGGACATCTGAATGCATTCACTGACAAAGAACATACTTGCTTCTATGTCAAGGTGCTGAGTGAACATTCAGACAAAGCTTTGGATATCTTGTGCGATATGGTCCTCAACTCAGTTCTCGATCAGGAAGAAATGGACCGGGAAAAGAATGTAGTTATCGAGGAGATCAAACGCCATAGAGATACACCGGAGGAACTGGTCCATGACCTGATACCTGAAGTTGCATGGCGTGGTCACAGACTTGGTAATTCCGTAATTGGTCTTGAGGACGTTATACTTGGCCTGACGCATGATGACCTTGTAGGGTTTATGCAGGAGTTTTACAGACCTGATGCGATGGTAGTCTGTGCTGCTGGCAATGTTGATCACGATAGGTTTGTTGATCTGGTTACGGAAAGATTTTCGAATCTTTCCGGTAAACGGACTGCCAGGCAGCTTAATGATATATCTGTAACCCCTGGTCGTCAGATGTTGTCTCGTGTCACCGAACAGGTGCATTTCTGTATGGGTACACGTGGGTATACTGTCTCTGACAGCCGGAAATACGCTCTCGCTACGGTAGATTGTGTGTTGGGTGGCGGAATGAGTTCCAGACTCTTCCAGGAAATCCGCGAGAAGCGGGGACTCGCTTATTCAGTCGGTTCTTATGCTGTCTCATACCAGGACAATGGTATGTTCGTAGTGTTCGGAGGAACCAGCAGGAGCAGCTTGGACGAGGTTCTTGATCTGGTAAACAAAGAATGCAAGGATATCGCTGAAAACTCAATTACACCAGCAGAACTTGAGAGAGCTCGCAACCAGATCCGGTCTTCCATCGTATTGGCGCAGGAAAGTATGTCGAATCGTATGAGCCGACTGGCCAAAAACGAGATTTGCTATGGGCGTATTTTCAGTATGGAGGAAGTTATCCGCGCGATGACAATGGTAACGCAGGACGACGTCGCGAAAGTGGCCGACAGCTTGTTGAAGCCTGATGCATTCTCCCTTGTTGCTGTTGGGGATTTTGCAGCCGAAGAAGAAGATTAATACGTAGTTTTTATCGGAGGGAATATGTCGGAGAAAATCAGAGTCGCCGTCCTTGGTGCTTGTGGCAGAATGGGCGCTGAAGTAGTCCGCACTGTATGCAACGCGGATGATATGGAGCTTGTTGGTGCTTGTGATGTTGTAAATTTAGGTAAATCAATCAATGAGACAGCCGGAGTTAATTGCCCTGGTGTTTCAATTGAATCAGATTTGTCGGCAATGCTTACACACGCAAAGGCACACGTAGTTGTAGACTTCGCGAAACCTTTCAGTTTGAAAAATGTTAAGGCATGTGTAGACCAAAAAGCATCTGTTATAATCGGCACCACAGGCGAGAATTCTGATGATCTCAAGGAACTGCAGACCATTGCACAGTCGTCTGATGTTGCCGTGATGGTTATTCCAAACTTTGCTGTTGGTGCTGTGCTTATGATGACATTTGCCGCACAAGCTGCTAAGTATATGCCGAATGTGGAAATTATTGAGCTCCATCACGATAAGAAAATGGATGCACCCTCGGGAACATCGATCAAGACCGCTGAGATGGTCGCAGCAGCTAGAGCTGAGTCCGGGGTAGCGTGGGAAGAGCCTTTAGGGGCGGATGATCCGGCTAGAGGCGAAAAGCATTCAGGAATATCGGTTCACAGTGTCAGGCTGCCAGGACTGGTTGCTCATCAGGAAGTTATCTTCGGTGGTCTTGGCCAGACTCTGACAATAAGGCACGATAGTCTGGACCGCACCAGCTTTATGCCTGGTGTACTGTTAGCAATACGTAAATCAGCCGAAGGAATCAAAGGCTACATTTACGGTCTTGATAAAATAATGTAAATGGTAGATTGTTCTCCGCTCATGCTGAGTATGGGCAAAATAATGATTCTGTAATCAAGTTGTATGTTTATCTATATAATATGGGGGTAGTTAATGTCTGAGTATAGAGTTGCCGTAGTTGGTGCTGGAGCAGTTGGCGAAGAGATGGTTAGGGTTCTTAACCAGCGTAATTTCCCGATGTCGAGTTTGAGCATTTTTGCCCGCTCCACCAGGAAACAGGTTATTGAAGATCGTGAGTATGATGTTGTTGAGACAACACCCGATGCCTTCGATAACGTTGATATTGCATTCTTCGCCGGTACTGAAGGCTCCAAAGGTGCCAGCAGGCTATTCGGTTGGGAAGCCGTAAACCGTGGATGTTTTGTAATAGACAACGGAGATGATTTCCGCATGGACCCACGCGTACCGCTGATGGTGCCGGAAGTTAATCCTGAAGCAATGGATACACATCAGGGCTTTATTGCAAACCCGAATTGCAGTACCATCCAAATGGTTCATGCACTTGCGCCTTTACACAAATTGGCAGGACTCAAGAGAGTCGTTGTCAGCACATTCCAGTCCGTATCCGGAACGGGTGGGGCAGCTATCAAAGAGCTTGAGCAGCAGGTTCAGGACTACGTTGCCGGCAATGATATCGTCGCAGAACAGTATGCTCATCAGATACTCTTCAATGTGATCCCACAGATCAGCTCTCTGAAAGATGAGTATGAGGGATATTACGGCGAAGAGATCAAAATGATCAAAGAAACACGCAAGATATTCGGTATAGACGATCTTGCTGTTTCCGCTACGTGTGTAAGAGTTCCGGTCTTCAGAGCTCACTCTGAATCCGTAAATGTTGAGTTCGACAGAGAAATCACTGCCGATGCTGCACGAGAAGCTTTAAGCACCTGGCCTGGTATTGAAGTAATAGATGATCCTGCAAACGGCAAGTATCCGATGCCGTTGTTCGCAGGTCACCATGACCCAACATATGTTGGCAGAATTAGACAGGATTCCTGCAATCCGAATACCCTGGATCTTTGGGTTGTTGCAGACAACATCCGCAAAGGTGCAGCGCTCAATGCGGTTCAAATTGCAGAACTGGCTGTCAGCCGTGGATATATCAAAGCAAAATAGGTTTTGGCCATTTAAATAGTAAACAGATGCGCCTTAATAATGGCGCGAGGGGGTTCCAACACGGACGATAAACTTAAAATAATCCCACTGGGTGGAATCGGTGAAATAGGCAAGAACATGACTGCCTATGTCTACGAAGATACCATACTGGTAGTGGATTCAGGATTAATGTTCCCTGAGGAAGAGATGCTCGGTGTTGACATAGTCATACCGGACATCACATTCCTTGAGGAGAACTCTGATAAGATAGCGGGTATTCTTCTGACACACGGTCATGAAGACCATATTGGCGCTCTGCCTTATGTGTTGCGCAGGATAGATGTCCCGGTATGGGGCACCAAACTGACTCTGGGTTTTGTAAACAATAAGCTGTCAGAGCACAAGCTGTCTGCTACATCCCGTTTGAATGAGTATTCACCTGGTGATAACCTGGAATTTGGACCATTTAAGGTTGAGGTAGTTGGCGTATCTCACAGTATTCCAGGCGCTGTCGGACTCCTGATCCGAACACCCGTAGGTCTAATTGCACACACAGGAGACTTCAAGTTTGACCAGTCTCCTGTGGATGGCAACCTCACAGATTTCGGTCTCCTGGCGAAAGCCGGAGTCGAAGGTGTCCAGGTATTAATGTGTGATGTTACCAACGTCGAAAAGCCGGGATTTACAACCAGCGAAAGCTCTGTAGGCCAGTCATTTGATGGTATATTTGCCGGAGCTCCAGGTAGGATTCTTGTTGCATCATTTGCCTCAAATATTCACCGCGTGCAACAGGTCTATAATATTGCCTCGAAGTACAGCAAGAAAGTAGTTGTAATCGGCCGAAGTATGGCTGCAAACTGCAAGATTGCTGAGGATTTGGGATATTTGCATGTCCCGATCAATACCAGAGCGAGTGTAAATGACCTGGAAAACCTTCCTCACGATCAAGTAGTGGTTATGACTACTGGTAGCCAGGGTGAACCACTATCGGCTCTATCTAAGATGGCCCAGGAAGAGCACAAGCACATCAAGATACAACCGGGTGATACCGTCATTATCAGCGCCAGTGCGATCCCTGGTAACGAGAATCTTGTCTACCGAACGATAAATCGCCTGTTTAAACACGGCGCTCAGGTGCTTTACGAACCATTCACAAAAGTCCACACCTCCGGTCACGGCAGTCGCGATGATATCAGGCTTATGATCAACCTCCTCAGGCCGAAGTATGTCGTCCCTGTTCATGGTGAACAAAGACATATTGCCAAGTTCCAGGAACTGGCCCGTGGGATGGGATATGCCGATTCCAATGTTATTAAATTGGCTATCGGCGATGTTCTTGAAGTTGAAGAAGATAGCGCGGAAATCACCGGATCTGTCCAGTCCGGTTCCGTTATGGTTGATGGTATTGGAGTCGGGGATGTAGAGGATTTCGTGCTACGTGACAGAATGCACCTGTCTCAGGACGGCATTGTAATCTGTGTAGTCGGCTTGGATGTTGTGTCCGGAGACCTGCTCTCTGGTCCTGATGTTTTCTCTCGTGGTTTTGCAGTTGAAGAAGCAGTCGATGAGTGGTTGGATGAAGCCAAAGACTTAATTATTGCCAAGCTTGATGAATTTGAAGTAACTGACTTCAAAGAATCTCTGGATGAAATTAAGACCGCGATACGCAAGGCTGTCGGCAAATTATTCTACGAAAAGACTCGCAGACGTCCGGTGATTGTACCGATAATTATGGAGATATAAGAATATGAAAGTTGGAATTGTCGGTTTGCCCGGCTCTGGCAAGACTACACTCTTCCGGGCCCTTACAAGAGGCACCATCAGGACTGAACACAGCACAAAAGCCAACGTAGGGGTAGTCAGCGTACCTGACAGCCGGATAGACTACTTTGCAGCGCAGTATAATCCCAAGAAGATTACGTATGCTTCCATCGAATACATTGATGGCGCAGCGAAAATAGAGCACGAAGGTGGACACACCAAGTTTGGGTCCGACTTCTTTGCCGATGTTCGTCAGGTAGATGCACTTGTTCCGGTCATACGTGGATTTGACGATGTCGGTGGAGAATCTCCAAGTCCAGTTGCAGATTTTCAGAAGCTGATCGATGAACTGGTTATCTCTGACTTGCAAATGATTGAAAACCGCATATTTAGAGTAGAAAAACAGCTCCACGGAGTGAAGAAGGGGACAACAACCCCCGCAACCGTCGAGATAGACTTCCTTGAAAGGGTCAAAGCATGCCTGGAAGAAGGCGGCTTGATGCGCTCTTTGACCATTGACTCCGAAGAAGAGAAGATGATCAGGGGGTATGATTTCCTGACCACAAAACCAATGGTTGCTGTTCTAAATATTCCTGAAGACCGAATAGACTCTCCCAGTGATACCGATGTAGAGTTTCTGAAGCAATGCGAAGACATGGGAGTTCGCGGTATTCGTCTTTGCGTAGAATTGGAAATGGAAGTCAGTCAGCTCTCCGATGAAGACGAAGCCGAGTTCCTGACATCTATGAACATCTCCGAGCCTGCTCGCAATGTTCTCATTAATGAGTGCTACACACTCCTTGGTCTGATCTCGTTTATAACAGCTGGGGAACCAGAAGTTAGAGCATGGACTTTGAGAGCCGGTTCCAGAGCAGTAGAGGCTGCAGGGACTATTCACTCTGACATAGCCCGTGGATTCATACGTGCTGAGGTTGCCAATTTCAAGGACATCGAAGTAGTTGGAAGTTGGGAAGTAGCTAAAACAAAAAATATAGTCCAACTGCAGGGTAAAGACTATATAATCCAGGACGGGGATGTCCTGTATATACGTTTCAAAATATAAGATTCACTATAATTAATATTTGATTCAACCCGTACTGGTTAAAACTAGTGCGGGTTTTCTATTAATAACCCAGTATTGTCCCGATGAGAGAACCCACAGCCATAAGTATTAGTATTATAGCCATTCCCCATACTGCTATGTTGTAGAGTGCAGTATTCGTATGTTTACCCATTATTTCTTTGCTGTTAATAAGCTTTAGCATAAAGATAAGGATAATAGGGAGCAATATGCCGTTGATTGCTTGAGCATTGATCATCGTATCGATGAGACCAATATCAGGTAGCAAGACAACACCTGCTCCAAAAATGATACTAAGAGTGTAGATGCCAAAGAACATTGGCGCTTCTTTCAGGCGTCTGGACACACCAATCTCCCATCCAAAGGATTCACAGTATGTGTAGGCCGTAGAGAGGGGCAATACGGCTGCAGCAAGCAGCGAGGCATTGAACAACCCGATGGCAAATAGTGCTTCAGCGTATCCCTTGGCAAAAGGTTTGAGTGCAACAGCAGCTTCAGCTGGGCTTTTTAGGTCAACTGGTCCACCATTTGCCTGATATATCATAACCGCAGCGCTGACTACAATGAAGAAAGACACAATATCAGTTAATAACGAACCAATATACACATCCCACTTCTGGTATTTGTAGTTTTCAAGCTTGATACCCTTATCCACCACTGTTGCTTGAAGGAAGAACTGCATCCAGGGTGTAATTGTGGTGCCTATTACTGCTATAACCAGGAACAGAAAACCTGGGGACAGGTTTTGCGAAGTATATTCCGGTTTGATAACACTGTGGAAAACATTTAACCAGTTTGGATTAGACATTATACCTGAGACTACATATGTGCCATACAGCACAGTCAATGCCAGGAATACACGTTCAACTATCTTAAAAGAACCCTTAACAATGAGAAACCAGATACCAATAGCGCAGATGGGGACTGATATATAGCGGCTTATACCGAAGATTTCAGTGCTTGCAGCGAGACCGGCGAACTCAGCTACAGTAGTTGCGAGGTTGGCAATCAGCAGAACGCCGAGGGCGAACATAGTCCATTTGACGCCGAAGTTCTCGCGGATTAACTCCCCGAGACCCTTCTGCGTGACTACTGCCATACGAGCGCACATCTCTTGAATCATAGCCAGAACGAAGGTGATTATGACCAGGATACAAAGCATATCGTACTTGTATTTGGCCCCGGCGACGACATACGTCATTATACCGCCAGCATCGTTGTCTGCGGCGGCCGTAATCACTCCAGGACCGATGACTGCAAAAAACAGCAGCATCGACCGTAGCGAGAACCGCTTCATACCGGTTCACCTCCTTTCGGCTAAGATTTAAAAATATTAGAAGTCTACGTTCGTGTGGGTCTGCGTCCATAGTTTGGATCGTACTCCCGTAGGGAATTTGGCACTAATGCCATAACCTTGGGACTCGCTTGCGCCAGTCCTCAGGAACGATCTCCTCCAATACATCATCAAATGTTATAATGCCTTGCATGCGATTTTCCTCATCAACCACAGGCAACGCCAGCAGATTATAGTCGCTGATTTTTTGAACTATCTCTTCTACATCCCCGTCAAGGTGGACATGCATAACTTTATCTACCATTATGTCTGCCACATGACGGTCTTCAGGAGAGATTATGATGTCCCTCAGCGAGACGACACCAACAAGGTGCTCGGAGGAATCGAGCACGTAAATATAATATATCAGTTCAGCTTCCGGAGCAAGCTCACGAAGCTGAATAATAACTTCGCCAGCGGTAAGATCTTTGGAAACAGCAAAGAACTCGGTTGTCATCAAACCACCAGCTGTGTTCTCATCATACGCCAGTAGTTCAATTACATCTTCTGCCTCTTCCGGTTCCATTTCCTCAAGAATGTCTTCGCGTTTTTCAGCACTGACATCACCGAGAATGTCCGCGGCTTCATCTGGTTCCATTTCCTCAAGCAGGTCAGCCGCCAACTCTTCTTCCATGTTTTCAACAATGGATGCTTGAACGTGAGGATGTGCCTCGCTGAGAACTTCGGCAGCTGTTTCAACATCAAGGGATTCCATTACGTCATTGCGCTGCTCCGGATCCAGTTCGTTAACAATACGTGCAATGTCAGAAGGATGCAGCGCGCTCAATCTCTCCGCTGAAACCTTGAGTTTTAGCCTGCCAACACCTCTCTCAAAAGCTTCAACATCGTGCCATCCGATTACGTTTGATGATAGCTTTATGTTTGGTAGGAATTTTACATGTGATATTGTTTTGCTGAATCTATCTGCCGCATGCATCCATCCCATACGTCTCAACAGACCACGTGTGCCGGTATCTACTCCGACAAGGTAAAGCCGACCGGATGAGAACTCAATGCGGATGTCATTGACCCGCACTACTCTATATTCGTGGACATCAACGATTTGTTTATCCATCACATTGTTTCTGAGTAGAAGGTCTTCTTCACCAACTTCATATGTAATAATTGCATCAACAGGCACAGCCAGCGAGAAATGCTCTGAATCTTCATCGTATGTGAAGCATCTCCAGGCGACCATTATCTCTACCTTGGAATTTGTGCGGACGCGAACTGCTGACACCACAGGTAGATGCTCAGCAGGTGAGACGATGAGATCCGTGAGTTTGCCTAAATCACGTCCATTTACGTCCTTGATAGATTGTCCAATAACATAAGATAAGTACATTTATACCTGCCAACACAGACTTGAACATCTATTAATGTACACTCTTTGGGCACGATATGTCAAAGAAATCAGTGCATTGTGGTTATTCCTTCTGGAGTGTGTAAATTCGAAAATGTTTTTCTGCCCGTATTCAATTGTCATTTACTCACTTAGTTATTTGTGTTGTTTTTCTCATTTTTCTCTGTTGCCAGATATCAATATCTTTCCAACGTTCATTGAGCCAGTTGAAAACTCTATATACGGCCCTGTTACAAGCATCTCTGTTTGCATATGCTCCAGATCCGTATTGCTGTCTCCGTAGTTCACGGAAAGTGCGCTCAATCGGATTAGAGGTTCTCAGATATTCCCAGTGAAGTTCATCGCAATTATAGAATGCGAACAAATATCCAAGGTCCTCTTTTACACTGGCTACTAAGTTAGGATACTTTTCGTCCCAGCGTTGCTCCCAAAGACGAAATGAATCCTTTGCTCCAGATAGATGCTTGGCATCATAGACAAGCTTCAAGCCTCCAACCACTTCACCACGATCCGATGCAGCAACAGCTTTGCGTACATTACGTATCCGATGTGCCCAACACAACTGCCCAGGAACGTCACCTAACACCTCAGAAGCAGCGTTAAGTAGACCGTTATGCTCATCGGAAATCACCAGGGCCAAGTCGCTTGGTTTCAACCCACGTTCCACCAGCCGACCAAGAAACCCTTTCCAGGAAGACTCATTCTCTGTTGATGTCCGTTCAAAACCAAGAATCTCCTTCACACCAGTGTGCGTTATACCAATTGCAGTCATTATACAAATACGTGTCGCAGTTATGCCTACTATATCCTTAGCCCAAGCCGCATCTAAAAACAGATATTGATATCGACCAAGTAGCTTGCGTTCTCGAAATCTCTTTACCTGCTCATCAATCTCAAGCTGGACTCGCCGTAATAACCTATCAGATGGCTTGCATCCTGTTGTAGATTCTAGAAGCCGAATCACCTCAGCTCGGGTTAGACCTGATAGGAATGCCTTACTTACCCAAGCCTCGACTTCGCGAATGGCACGATGGTTCGGCTCCAGAAAACTCGGCACAAAACCGTTACCCCGCAAACGGGGAATGCGAATCTCCACTACCTGGTAGCTAGTTTGAACCTTACGATGGCGATAACCGTTGCGATAATCGGTTCGCATCTCGCCACGCTCATGCAACCTTACACCTGCTCGCTTTTCTATCTCAGATTCAGCCATGGCCTCAAAGATAAACTTTGTAACAGATGCAGTAGCAGAATCCAAATCTCCATAAGCCAGATTTTCACAATCAGGTATCCGACATGCAGCTTTCTCAAATACTTCTTTTAGCGTAAAATTATTCATGGGTGCTTCCTCTCTTTGATTTGTCTTTTCAACAATTTCATACGAGAGAAAAGCACCCGTTGTTGCATTTGGTTGAAAACAGCCGCTCACCTCCTTGCGCTAAATTTAGGAGCGCCGTCGGATCGCTGGGTCAGCCTAATAACCAAAAATAATTACACACTATAAAACTACGCTACCGTGCATTGTAACAGCTCAGTAGTATTGAAACATTGTCATCCTGAGGAACGAAGGATCTGCTTTTTCAGGAGATAAAGCAGATCCTTCGTTCCTCCTAAAAGAAACCATTAGCTTAGGATGACATTTTAACATTCCAAAACTAATCTTGGTTTCTAATCGAAATAAGTTGGCTCCCCCAACTTGGGGGCTCAGGATGACAAAATCCGGTAACTATGAGCTATTACCGCGTATTTTCAGTCTACGGGAACCATATTTGGGTTTCTATGCGTAGTAGAGAATGTAGCTAGCGCACATTATTCACCAAACTCTGCTTTCGACCGGCAGTAGAGACGGAAGCGAGTCAACCATGAATAATGCGCGCTGGTGGGTATTGTGATGTTTGAGATATTCCATTATGTGGAATAGCTGGTTGTGGTATAGGTTTACAAACCAATTGTTGCATTTATGCAGGATTTTTGTCTTCAGCTATACAATATTCATAGTAGTTGCGGAACAATATATTGACATGGCACGTGTTTTTATACTGCCTGGTGTTCTAAACGTATGGTATTAGCAGCACACAGAAACACAGATTAAAAACGCCAATTGCCTGAGTCTTCTATACCCTATATAAAATTGGAGGAGAAATGGGAAACGTGGAAACTAAATTTATTTGCAGTAGTCTGGTATTGGCCATAGCACTACTTGCTGTGTTGGCTTGCTCAGTTTTAGCTCAGCAACCAGGAGAATATAAACTAGGGCCAGAGGATGTGATTGTTGTCACTACACTTGGTAAGCCCGAATTCTCAGGTGAATACATGATACCGCAAGACGGTGCAATCAACCTGCCAGGCGTAGGATTGATTGCGGTTACCGGTAAAAACGTAATCGACCTGGGTAAAGAGATCGAAGGCACGCTTGCTAAGAGATTACAGAAGCCTGAAGTTTATGTGACCCTCAAAATGCAGAAACAGCAGCTTATTTATGTGTTAGGAGCTGCTGGTAGATCCGGTCCATTGGTAATAAAACCAGGATGGAGATTGTCTGAAGTCGTTAGTGCCGCTGGCGGTGGCGCCGCCGGTGAACCAGCTGATCAGACGGTAACTCTATTCAGGACTAATGGCACAAAAGACGTTGTTCCTATGACAGACATCCTTGCTGGAACCGAAGGCAAAAACTTTCCGGTACAAGGCAATGACATGATCGTTATTGACAAAGTTGAACAATATCAGGTCTATGTCGCTGGTAAGGTAAGAAGCTCAGGAGTTTTCCCTGTTCGTAAAGACAACAACAGTCTGCTTAATGTTCTAACAATGGCAGGTGGCGCTACAGAAGACGGAGCAGTTAGTAAGGTTACAATTACTCATATAAATGGAGAGACAGAAATAGTTGACCTCACACCATTTATTGAGAGTGGTAAACTCGATGCCGCACCTAAAGTGAGACCCGGTGATTTGGTTGTAGTTCCTGAATCCCGAAAGCGAATAGCAGTAATGGGTTGGGTTAGATCTCCTAGTTTCTATCCAATGCGGGATAATGAAAAACTCAATCTTTCAGATGTTCTAAGTATGGCAGGTGGAGTTGATCCAAGACGTGGAGGAGCAGGGAATATTGCACTGCTCAGGACTATTGACGGAAAACAACAGCGCATGGTCTTCGACTACCGCAAGTTTATTTCCAAGGGTGACGCAACTCAGAATCCTGCTATAATGGCAGGCGATATAGTCTGGGTTCCAGAAACTGGAGCAATCGATTGGGATAGATGGATTGGCCGACTATCTTCTGGTCTAGGCACTTGGTATACAATTGATAGGCTGGTTAACCCTGATTCAAACCGTTAATTAATCTTAATACTTCTGGAAATATGCCCGCCACAAATAATTGCTTGTTTGTGGCGGGCATAGTCAGTGTCTAGCCATATTTGGATCTTTCTTGCTTATTGATAGTGCAATTTCGAGAGAGGTGGTTATGAGAATGACCAATCAGACACATAATCTAGCAGTACGTACCACGGGCAATGCGGCAGTAATTCCCGTTAAAACTCATTCTGCTGCCCCACTAAGTGCTCAAGTTGACATGCAAACAATTTGGGGAGCTTTCAGGCGCAGATGGTTGATCATGATAATTACGATGATTATTGTGATTGGTATCGGAGCTACCTACCTGTTCATTATTCACAAGGCAGTCTATGAATCTGAAGCCCAATTGGTAGTTACTACTGACAAATTCCAGACGGCAACTGGTAGGGGCGACGATTTTAGCATGCTCATTGATCTGGTGAATCTGGCGAAAAGACGGACTGTTATGGGGCAGATAAGCGTTATAACCAGCCCCGACCTGCTGTTCGATGTAGCTCAGAAAATGGGGTATAGTCGTTTATCCCTTGGATATGGAAATGAAATAAATCCTCAAGGTATGGAGCTTCCTGAATGGGCTCTTACTGTTACCTCACCAAAAGACTCAGACCTCATCATTATTAAATCTAAAGCCTACAATAAATACGTTGCTGCTGAACTCGCTAATACAGTCGCACGCACTTACCTTGAAAGAGATTTGGGATTCAGTACGACTGCAGCAAAACAGGCACGTATATATGTGAGTGCAGAGATAGACAAAGTGCAGAAACGTTTATCTGATGCAAAAATGCAATTAGCTCTGTTTAAAAAACAGAGTAAGATGATAACAGCTAGCTCCCAGATAGAGGTGCTTTCCAATAATTATCAAGCAATGCGTTATGAACGGGATAAAGCTGCGATTGAAGCCCAGGCAGCCAGAAAACAAGCAGAAGGAATTCGTCAGCAACTTGTTGCACAGGGAAATGATATTAATGAAAGCCAGACCGTTCAACTTAATCCGCAATACCAACAAGCACTGTCGCGTTTAAGCGCTTTTAATGCACAAAGAGCTAGCTTGCTGCAGGAATATACCAAGGATTCTCCTGAAGTTAGGAGAATCGATGGTGAAATAGATGCTTCTAAACAGGAACTAAAGAGAATTGCTGCAAATGTTGTCGGAGCCAAAGTAAGTATCAGAAATCCTTTATTAACTTCATATCTGCAGGCACAAGTCAACAGCGTTTCCTCGTCAACGAGAGCGTCTTCACTGGCAAACGTCGTTTCTCAAAGGTCTTCTGAACTAAACAAGCTGCCGGATGCTGAACGCTCACTGTCGAAGATCTTGCAACAAGTAAATCTCTTGGAGCAGATGTATGCAATGTTGTCGCAAAAGTACTATCAGCTGTTGATTAATGAAAAATCGACACTGCAGAGTTCACTATTTGTTGCAACTGCTCTGCCCTCCAGGATACCTGTTTACACACGGAAGCAATTAAGCATTGTTCTTCTGCTTATCGCTGTGTTCTTTGCTTTCTGCGTTGCTGCTATGGCAGAACGTATGGATAACAAAATCCGGGATAGTGCAACTGTAATGAGGAGTGTAGGTGAACTCCCACTGTCTGTTGTTCCCAATCAGCGATCACTTGCGGAGGCTAATGTTTTTGATGGGCAAATGAACCATGACAGTCCATTTGCTGAGGCGTTCAGGTTGTTGAGAAACAATATCTTACTCGCTTCTCAGGATCAACTGATTAAAATGGTGAGTATCACCAGTCCGGGACGTGCCGAAGGTAAATCCACAGTAGCAGTTAACCTGGCTATGTCAATGGCGATGGACGGTAAGCATGTCCTTATAGTAGACTGTGATCTGCGTAGACCTTCTGTCCATACGAAACTTGGTATTGATAAGAATGTCGGACTGACAAATCTGGTCAATGGCCTTGTAGATATCGAGAAAGCCGTAGTTCCTACTAAAGTAGAGGGTTTGTATGCCTTGCCATCGGGGGCATTTCCAGGTAATCCGGCAGAATTCTTAAACTCTAAAGCATGTAGAGATACTATGCGCTCATTACGCGATCTGTATGATATAGTTATTGTTGATAGTCCACCGTGTGCCGGACTAAGTGATATGCAGGTGATATCGACGTTTTCAGATGGAGTATTATTGGTTGTTTCGCTGGATACTACTCGTATTGATACGCTGGACAATACCATACAGACACTTGCACTGGTTGAAGCTCCTTTCCTTGGTTTTGTAACCAATAAGGTTTCCGTAAAGAAGCTGGGCTATGATTATTATGGATACCCCAGGCAGGAAAGTGCTTCAGCTTGAGTTTTACAATTAAGTAATATCATTGGGTCCACATAGGCGTTGAAAACGAATGCGATGTGGGCCTGATAACCGTAATGGAGATTAATCTGTGCTCAAAAAAGGTATCATATTGGCAGGCGGCAGTGGGACTCGAATGTATCCACTTACCGAAAGTGTCAGTAAACAACTTATGCCTGTCTATGACAAACCGCTCATATACTACCCTCTCTCCGTCTTGATGCTTGCAGGTATCCGTGATGTGTTAATTATTACCACACCGCAAGACCAGTTCAGCTTTCGCAGACTCCTGAAGGATGGCAGTCAGTGGGGAATGCACATCTCATATGAAGTCCAACCCAGCCCCGATGGTCTTGCTCAGGCATTCATAATTGCGGAAGAGTTCCTGCAAGGGCAGGGAGCTGCACTGGTGCTGGGCGATAACATATTTTTCGGACATGGTCTTCCGGAAAAATTGCAAGAAGCTGTTTCACACGATACAGGAGCGACAGTCTTTGGATATTATGTTGATAATCCACAAGATTACGGCGTTATCGAGATGGATAAATCCGGGAAAGCCATAGGTATAGAGGAAAAACCATCTGTTCCCAAGTCTAGCCTTGCAGTAACCGGACTATACTTCTACGACTACAGGGTTACTGAACTTGCCAAATCTCTTCAGCCCTCAGGCAGGAATGAGCTTGAGATCACTGACCTCAACAGGCTGTATATGGAAATGGGTGAACTCAGGGTGGATATACTTGGTCGAGGTTTTGCATGGCTGGATACAGGAACACATGATTCACTGCTTGAAGCATCCCTATTTGTGAAAACAGTAGAACAGAGACAGGGACTTCAGGTTTCTTGTCCGGAGGAGATCGCATTCCGAAAGAGATTCATTACCGTGGAGGATTTACGCAAGCTGGCTTCTCCACTCCTCAAAAGCAAATATGGCCAGTATCTGCAAAAACTGGTAGAACAGGACAGTATCCAGACAGATGAATGAAACCGACATCAAACGTATTGTGATCACAGGCGGAGCCGGGTTCATTGGTTCCAACTATGTATATCATATCCTAAGAACTCATCCAAATTGGGATGTCCTCGTTTTAGATAAGCTTACTTATGCTGGCAACATCGCTAACCTCTCATCAATAATGGACCAGATAACTTTCTTGCAGGGTGATATAGCAGATGTCGACGATGTTAAAAACGCACTGCGTGATGCTGATGCGGTAGTTAACTTCGCTGCAGAAAGTCATGTAGATCGTTCCTTGGTGGATCCAACCCCATTTGTCCGCACCAATGTTTTGGGAACGATGGTGTTGTTAAATGAGGCAGTAAATGTCAGTGTAAAACGTTTTCTTCATGTTTCGACAGACGAAGTATACGGTGACCTTTCCGGGACTGACAGGCATTCCCTGGAGACAGATGCATTTCATCCCCGAAGTCCTTATGCTGCAAGCAAAGCCGGAGCTGAGCATCTTGTTTTTAGTTACGGTATTAGCCACGGACTGGATGTCGTAATTACCAGGGGTTCAAATACCTATGGACCTTATCAATACCCGGAGAAGATCATTCCACTCTTCATAACCAATCTACTTCAGGGTAAACCGTTGCCGGTATATGGTGATGGGTCCGCTGTGCGTGATTATATGCATGTCGAAGACCACGCTTCGGGCATTGACGCTGTGCTATTATCAGGGGAAACCGGTCAAGCATATAATCTAGGTGCAAGAGAGGAAGTTTCTGGTATTGAACTGGCAACCAGACTTTTACAACTAATGAACAAGCCTGCTGAGTTTATAAGTTATGTGACTGATAGACCCGGTCACGATTACCGATACAGTGTAGACCCGACTAAAGCTGAAAGTCTGGGCTGGAAACGTAAGTGGTCGTTTGATAAAGGCCTTCGAGCAACTGTCGACTGGTATGTGAATAACCAGAAATGGTGGATTGATGTAAGAGAAAAGCTTGAGTTCAAAAACCACGAGGATTCCTGGTATAAGAGATAACTGATCTGCCATAACAATCTAATATCGTGGAAAATTGTCATTCTGAACGCAGTGAAGAATCTGCTTTGAAATTCTTCACTGCGTTCAGAATGACAAAACTCCCGAACAACTGAAGACTTACGATTTGCCGAATTTTCGTCTGCGCAGTACAATGCCAAAAGTAAGTATCGAAATTGATGCAGACAAATTGGTGGCATAATGTATGTGATCTGTTGTTTATTGCCTCTTTGTCTGCATGTTGATATCAGATTAAGAGGTTGAAATGATTCGATATTCAGTAATAATCAATATCGCACTAGTTTTGTTTGTCAGTTGCTTCAGTCCGTTCGTTTATGGCGAATCCGGATTGAAGGAGGATGTGTCCTTTACAACTCTCACAAGTGGAACACTCATGCAGGATACTGGTTGGAAGACCGTATATGCACAAAATGGCGGGTGGGGCAGTTTTCCGACCTGTTACTCATATCGTGTTACTGATATTGAATCCAACCTCTGCCTGATAGATAGTTATCCTCATGCCCAAAACCACGCTCACAGCAATGCCATCCTAATCGACTGGGATGGCAATCCCGCCAATGGACAGACACCACTAAAAATATCTCCCGGTCTGACAATGTCTTTCCAATTGTCAGCCTATATCCAACCTTTTGCAGACAACTGGTGGCGTGATGGTACCGGCGGAGTTATCTGGGGCTTTGGTCCAGGGCAATGGCATACAGGTAGTGAAGCCACGACAGATAATAATCAAACCCCTTACGATTGGGTCAAGGATCGTGGTCCAAGAATCCAATATCTCCTGGGGAATGTTGATGGTAAACAAATACCAAAGCCTGAGCTGCGTAGTTTTATGCCGGAATCAGATAAACCGTCCGTCAAGGAGCAGTATCTGACATCTGATGGACAGTGGTATGACTTGCGTCTGACTATCACTATCAGTGATGACACCAAACAAGCTCTATGCAAAATGCAAGCGCGTGCCAAAGGTACTGCTCAGTGGAATGACTTCGGAAATTGGTCATTTCCAATTGAACCATCCTCCAAATCTGCTAACAATCCAGCAAACTGGAACGCATTGTATCTCGATTTGCAGTTTGGTATATGGTCAAAGAAGGGTTATGGAACACCTGAACCCCAAATGCAGGACCGTTATGACGACTTCAGCGTCGAAGTTATTCCTGCTAACTCAACGGGTCAGCCTCGTAAAGCCAAACTGCTTATGTTCACCCTGCCTGAAATAGGCGCGTCGATTAGCGGGCCGAAGTCTGTTTTTGCGGATGACGATTCCTCATGGAATATCATTATAGCCAACAACAGCGGAAAGGAACTGACCGGCAAACTAGCCATACGACAATCACCAAATCCAGATAAAGTTGTTATTCTCGATCCTGCTATCAGCCTCGCTAACGAAAGCCGGAAAGAGTATTCAAAAACTGTTCCTGGTGGACTTACTGCAGGCGATGGTGAGATGCAGGTTGTCCTAAATGACAAGACTCTCATTGGAAGCACTGCCATCAAGGTCTTCGCCCAGAAGCATCCACAGGCCGGAGTAAACATTGTAAGAAACGCCGGATTTGAGCTGGAAAACAAGTTTACAGGCACACCAATGCGTCAAGGTGATGAGTTCTTCCAGATGTTCGTTAAAAGTGGCGATAAAATGGTCTGGACCGCACTCCCAATAGAGGCTTGGTGGGCTGAAGCTAGTGATGCTAATGGTACAGAAGTCACCTCGGTAGCTCATTCCGGTAAACAGAGTCTATGCGTAAAATCATACAAAGGTGAACCGCGAAGCGTGATCTCATCATTTAACCGGATGATACCCACTGGCCCGGTGACTCTGAGTGCCTGGATCAAGACCGTTGGATGTAAAGGACGACTGGACTTTGACTTTATCTCCGAGTGGGGGCAGGCCCAGAACAAATCCTCATTGGTTCGTAAAAGCGTTTCGCTGCCTGCTGACAGCGACTGGACTAGAATAACCATATCTACAGACTCTCCTCAACTCCTCCAGGTATTCACTCGCGTTCTTGTTGAAGAAGGCACGGCCTATATTGACGATGTCCAGATTGAAACCGGCAATGTCGCAAGTGCATTTAATATCCGTCCTGAGGAATGGCTGCGAATGAGTATTTCAGGGACAGATGAAAAACTGCTGCCGCAATGGGTTGCTGGAGATAAAACTACGCGTAAAGTGACAATCACTAACGATTCACAATCTGCGCTTGCGGGTCAAGTGAATGTTTACCTGGGGCCGTGGAACAATCCGACTTCGAAGCTCATAGGTAAGTTTGATGCTGGTTCGATTACTAATGGTAGTTCAAAACAGTTTACATTCACTACAGACAAACTTCCACCTAATGCCTACCTACTCTGCCTGTCATTAGACGGAACAACTCAGCTTCCTGCACAATGGAGTATTGCGACCGACCAAACACTTGGAGGCACTGTATCAAACGGTATGCTGCGTGCCCGAACAGCAGCACGTTTTGTAATAGCTAACACTACTCCTCCAGCTAAATTGTTCGGGATTGGAAACTCGATGCTGGATACGAACGGTAGTTGGTTCTCAGGTTATGGATTAACTCCCTACAGTGAAGCTCGTTCTTTAGGCCTAACCGGTTTACGTACCGCATCGATTGAAGAGAATATCTACCTGGCAGCTTCTGTTGGAGCTCCAATTCATTCTATGTCGACACGCGTTGATTTTGGTGTTCCTGATGGAGCTACATTCAATAATCCCGCAGATAAATCCGCTATCGATGTATTCAACCCTGAGGGCTTTGCTTTCTTCACAAAGCGTGCAGAGCAGATTGGGAAAGAATATGCTTCCAGCCCTGTTATTGCCTCATATCAGATGTCGAATGAGAGTCCATATTTGAACGGTGGATCGCTCTGCCCCTCTGCATATGCTGATGCAAACTTCAGAGAGTGGTGCAAGAAACGCTTCAACGGTGACATTGCCAAACTCAATTCTGCCTGGAAAACAAATTATGCTGCCTGGGATGAGGTTGAACAGATATCTTCAGCACGTTTCCTTGAGGAAGAAAAAAACAAGCCAAAAAAAGAGGGAGCCGCAGCAACGGACTGGTTGGCCAGAACCGGCACATTCTCACCCGAAGTTGAGCAGAGAATGAAAGAACATCCCGGTCACACAATGGACTGGTTGCGCTGGCGTACATATACTTCAGTCTGGATGTATTCCACTTTCCGCGAACATGCGAAAAAATATGACAAAAAGACACTTTACGGGACTAATCTCTGCTGGCCTGCGTTCTGGCCTCAGATGTTTATGCCGTTTACTCGGGCAATGGACAATACCCAACTCGATATCCAATACACATCCGGCCTCCCCAGATCACTGGGCACTCCATATGAGATGATGGACTCTATGGAGATGGCGGAAACATCCGATCCAACCAAACCCGTATGGGGTATTGAAATATATGTGCAACCTCAATGGCCTGCAGCCTTCGCAGCTCTTCAGAATTGGGGATTACTTGCACATGGCATGACCAATAATCTTGTGTTTGCCTGGAAACCTTACTCCGATTACGGTGCAGTCATAGGTAACCATGCCTGGGAGAAGCCTGACGCCCATCCCATGTGGATGTTAATAGACAATGATGGCACCAAGTTGCCTGCCTATTATACATATGTTAGATCTCTCAAAGAAATCAAAGCATACCACAATAAATACAACGGACTCTCTATCAAGCGTGCACCGACCAAAACCGCGTTCTATGTGTCTCCTGACACAGCTGAGTATGTGATTATGAATACTGCCAACAAGCCGTGGGGTTCATTCTGGCAGCGTACACGCAACACACTAATATTCCTTTTACGGATGAACGGTGTTGCCGTCGATTATGTTGATGATGCAACTATGCCGACGACTGCAAATAAATACACGAAGATGATAGTTCCGGCATCGTATGTGCTAAACCAGGATGCAGCAGCAAAGATTGCTGCATTTGCAAAGTCTGGTGGAACGGTTGTTCTGGCTGGTATGACAGGTGTAGTTGATCCCTGGGTCAATAAGTACGATAACATTGGCGGACCTGCCTGGGCTGATCTCGCTTGGAAAACATCCGACTACGCAACAGACTTCGCAAAAGTAGCGTTTGCAAAAGGCATTAAAATGGAATCCAGCGGAGTAAGCGCAACAGAGAAGCCTGGTAGCATGGGCGGAGAGATTGATAAGTCAGTGGATGAAGCCAAGACTTTCCGCGGTGTTGGTTTTGGAGAAATATCCGGTGCAACTGCTATTAAGGACACCAATGGGGTAACCGTTGGTTGGCAGCGTTCATGGGGTAAAGGGAAACTGATAGCATATGGAGCATTCCCCGACAGCTATGCTACCGAACCACATGCATCAATCAATATGACCTCCTGGCTTCGGCAAGTTATAAAACTCGCTGGAATTCCAGTAGCCGGTCGTTGGGTAAGCAAGCGAAGTATCCCGGTGTATGGTCCAGTTGGCACAGGCAGCGAGGTTGTTGAAGTCGTTGTCAGGCAGAAGAGCGTTGGCGAGAAGTTTATATTCTGCATGAATCAGGGTGGAGCTGGATCCGGAAAAGTGGAAGTCAATGTTGGCCCTGGAAGATGGTCTGCGGAGGATGTTATCACAGGCAAATCAATCTCTAACTCACGCATTGTCGCCGGAAAATGGAGCTGCCCAATGCACTTGGATGCATGGGGATACCGAGTGATTAGACTGTTCAAAACGAAATGAGAATATTGGTGAGGTATCCATTGATCAGATTATTTCTAGTATTATGCGTTGCTTTCCTATTGCTGTCTAGCAGTGTATTTGCTGCAGACGGTGTTGCTTACGATTCTATTGGATCGTGGAAAACAGCAAAATGGATTTGGTATCCGGCCGGAAACCCAGCTGGCAGTGCTCCTCGTGGAACTGTTGGATTTCGAAAGCTTATCACGGTTCCTGCCGACAAGGTCATATCGAAAGCTGTAATCGGCATCACTGGTGATGATTCGTTCGTGTTGCATATAAATGGTCAAGAAATAGCAAGAGAGTCTGGATGGAATAAATTTAATAAGTTTGATTTAACGCCGTTTGTGAAACCTGGCAGGAACTTGATTGCTGTTGAAGCAACCAATAATTCCGCCAGTCCTGCAGGTCTGATTGCGAAGTTGATGATTACATACAATACCGGTAAGGTTTTAACAGTCGTATCTGATAGCTCGTGGAAATGTTCTGCAGATATTGCAAAGAATTGGATGTCTGTTGATTTCTCTGATACAACTTGGAAGAAAGCCAAAGTAGCCGCACCTGCAGGTGGCGAACCTTGGGGAGAGTTGGGATGGATGGAACTACCCAGTGATGCAGCAATAATTCCACGTGATTTTCCTCAGTTTGTGGTGCCGGGCCACGAAAAGGAAATGGCATCGCTTCGTCTTCTTTACTGGACATCATATAGATCTGCTCGTAAACCGATTTATGCTGCTCTATGGGATGTATGGATGGCAACACCTACTCTGGCAGCTGCTGTGTCCCAAAAGAAAAGTGAAACTTCGGTTAAAGAAACCTGGTCTAAGTTGCTTTCTGATAGATACATAGGCACAGATGGATATGTATCTACACAACAGCACTTTTCCCATGCTCATGACTTGGGATGGCCTTTCCCATTATGGCCCCAGATTGCCGTACCCGCACTCGCCAATGGTTTCACGGCAGGCTGGCATTTTAATGATGAACTCCCTGCAATGATGAACAACTGGGCTGGCTCCTTGAGAGGCAGCAATATGGCAGGAGAAGGCGCAATAAAAGCCTGGACGACAACACAGTTGGATTCCGAAGGTCTGGTTGATAGCCTGTGGAAGTTAAAAAGCACAGGTGAATCGTGTGCTATTACCTCTCCTGAAAACATATCAATTGACTCATTCTGTGCGCCATTTTTGCAAATACGCTTCTCCAGGTCTCCAAAAGCATCAGACGACCGTATGTGTTACGTTGAATGGATGCGGGAGGGTGATTCGAATTTTTTCCAGCGAACGTCGATTGGAGTTTACTCCTAACGGTATCAATCCATGGAATCCAAGTTCCGCTGTCAGACATTGTATTATCCCAATGCATTCCCATCCCAAATGGCAGGGACGCATAACACGGTTGAGATTTGCTCTGTCTCCTGGTGAAAATGGTGTTGAGTTTGGGATTGATTCAATTTTTACCGCGTTTGATACCAGGCATCCAGTAAACAACACCAGCTATATAAGCGGTTGTGTGGACTATTTCCGGTGGACTGGCGATGTTGACTTCGTAAAGAAGAACATAGAAAAGATCCGCACTGCTATGCGCTATAACATGGGTGAATTAGGCGGAGCAAAGAACAAGCTCATTAAGTGCAATTGGGTTGGTCACGATGGTAAAGCCGGTTACACATTACTACCGGATGGTTCAAGAGATATGCACCATGGACATGGAGTGGGTGGTAACTACTGGGACCTGCTACCAATTGGCAACGAGGATATGTATGCCACCACCTATTATTATCAGTCGCTTCTCGATATGGCAGATCTGGAAGCAGCAATAAGTGCGCATCCGAAATGGGCTGTCCCGCACTCAACAGAATTTACTCCAGAACATCTGAAAGCAGAAGCTGCTGCTGTAAAACAGACTGCCAATGACAAGTTCTGGAATCCGGATACCGGCCGATTTGTAGCTTGTATTGATGTGGATGGTGTGTCTCATGACTATGGATATACATTCTTGAATCTGGAAGCCATAACATATGGACTTGCCTCCAGTTCTCATTCAAAGTCAATAATGCAATGGGTAGATGGCAAGCGCATTGTCCCTGGAGATACATCTACCGGGCAGGATATATACCACTGGAGATTTGCTCCGCGTGCCAGCACTAAACGAAATCCTGATTGGTATTTCTGGGGTTGGTTTGGTGATGCCGTACCATGGGGGGCACAAGTCCAGGATGGTGGAGCTGTGCTTGGATTCTCTTACCACGACATACTCTCGCGGCTGGCTGTGGATGGTCCGGATTCAGCATGGAAGCGGTGTGAGGCGATTGCTGACTGGTATAATGATGTGGTGCAAGCTGGAGGAGTCAGGAAATACTATGCCACTTCACCTGGTGGAGCTACATTGCAGGGTGGGGGAACTGCAGGTGGTCTGGGTATCGACTATGAGTTTGTGGAAACTATAATGGCACCATATACTATGATTGCAGGATTCCTCGGATATCATCCCAGAGCTGACGGACTTGAAATCAAGCCACGGATACCATCTGACTGGCCAAGCTTAAAGATAACTCAATTGCGATACAGGCAAGCGATTCTTTCTATAAAGGCGTCAAAAAATCAGATAATAATCGAATGCAAAGGCAATGTTCCTGCGAAGACTCGTCTGTATGTTGATCAGGGACTCTGGAATATCCATCAGGAGTCCATTAATCGGCCTCTTGTCTCTTATGACAAGACAGTGGAATCAAATGGAAGCATAGAAGTGGATATAAAAAACGGCAATGTGATTACATTGTCGAAGACATAGTTCTATATGGGAGATAACATGAATACTAGTGGTTTACGCCCAAGCTTAATGACTGTTATGTCAGAGATGGGTAGAGCAGGCAAACGTTTAGAATTAATCGGGGCGTGTGAAGCGTCGGCAGGTAATATCTCAGTCTTCCTTGGCTGGGATACCGGACCAGTGGACGAGATATTTCCATTAACTGACGACTACATTCTGCCATATGCAGTCCCTACAATGGCAGGAGGCACATTCATTGTCACCGGTTCAGGGAGAAGACTTCCAGATATAGCCGACAATCCAACCGGAAGCCTTGGTTTGATCAGAGTCAGCGACGATGGGTTATCAGCAAAAATGCGCACAGCACCAGACAGGTTGTTTGAGAATCTGACGTGTGAATTCAACTCACATCTGGCTGTCCACCAGGATCGCATTACAAGAACCGGGGGGGCATTCAGCGCAATCATACACGCACAGCCGCTCCATATGACGTTCTTGAGTCACATCAAAGCCTATCAGGACCAGGTAACCCTCAATAGACGCCTATACCGTTGGCAGGCGGAATGCCTGATGCAGATACCGGATGGCATCGGATATATTCCGTTTCATACACCAGGTTCCTGCGAGCTTGAATCGGACAACATTGAGAAACTGCGAAAGCATGTTATAGTCCTGTGGGCAAAACACGGTGTAATGTCCCGTGCAGATGATTCAGTCCTGCACGCCTGCGATTTCATAGAATATCTTGAGACAAGTGCCCGTTACGAGTTCATGAACCTGCAGATAGGTGAACCAGGTGAGGGGCTGCTAACTGAAGAAATAGACGAAGTAGTCAAGACTTTCAATATTGACCAGAATATCTTTTAACAAACGCGAGGCTGCTATGAAAATATACATTATGACTGATATGGAAGGCGTTTGCGGAATCATTGACCATGACACTTGGGTAATACCGTCCGGTCGTTATTATGACTTGGGAAAGCGTCTTTTAACTCGTGAAGTGAATGCTGCCATAGAAGGATTTATCAGCGCAGGAGCCGATGAAATTCTGGTTGTTGACGGACATGGTGCAGGTGGCATAGATACAATTATATTAGATAACCGGGTTAAGTATCTCAGAATGAATCCTGGGATATTTCCATTTATGCTGGATGAAACATATGATGGCATAGCCCACATCGGCCAGCATGCCAAAGCAGGCAGCGAATATGCTCATATGGCGCACACTGGATGGTTCAATGTGTTGGATGAACAAGTGAATGGCGTATCGATTGGTGAGTTTGGGCAGATGACTCTCTGTGCAGCCGACCTGGGAGTGCCGGCTTTCTTTGCTTCCGGAGACAGTGCTTTCAAACTGGAAGCGGAAGCCTTTGTTCCAGGTATTGAATGTGTGGAAGTCAAATGGGGTACCACTCCAGGTTCAGGGGATGAATGCACGCTCGAGGAATACAAGGAACGCAACCTGAGCGCCATTCATATGCATCCTGATGTTGCGTATCAAAGGATCAAGCAAGGTGCGTATGAAGCAGCCGCACGTCTCAAGGATGACCCGTCATCATTCTCTATGCCTGATGTAAAGGCACCCTATGAAATAACTCATCAATACAGAGCGTCTGCTGCCGGACCGGCATTTACAACAAGATCAAGAGGCAAGACAATGGCCGAAGCTCTTAACAGTTCAGGCGAAATAGTGTAGCGAATTCATTGATTCTAGTTTTACCTAGTGCATTTGTGACTAAGTCTTGTATGTTTTATCTGTTCATATGTAACAGCAGAATGCATGTGACTAAACACGCGAACCGGATCTACAAATATGACAAGACTCAGTTACATATGCACTAATGCCAGTGCCTTCGTTTGATATAACCAACCAAACCTACGGCGCCACAAGCTAAAGCCAAAATACTCGGAGGTTCCGGTACTACCCCCTGATCATCAGATGTGGTTTTGTCATCATTTACTACCAGGGCGGTTAGCAATGCCGGACCAAGACTTTGAGCGAGGGCAGATAGTCCTCCACTCCCCATACCGATACCGACTGGAACATTAGTTACACTATCGATTAAGGATGCCACAACTACAGGAGCTTCAGGCGTGATTTGTATACCTGCAGGAGAACTGATTGATGGGCCGACAGGTGCAGGAAACTCTACTGGGGGTGACATTTCAGGCCCGGTGATTTCCTCAAATGACCCCATTACCCGCATAACCTCACCTGCATCCAGCGAAACAGGCAATGCACCTGGTGCCACTAATGCAGTTATTGGTGACATCCAGTTCGCAGAGTTGCTGGCAAGTAGTACTCCACGGCCAAAGCCATTCGGAACGAAGTTACCTGGAACTGGATGTACTTCGAAAGGCAATGGAGTCTGTTCTTGATCGTTTTCGCTCCCTGTCGATGTGACTTTTTGTGTGCTTTCTTGTTGTTTGTTAGCAATAGGTTTTGGAGCGGAACTCTGTGCGCTGACATTTGTTTGTCCGGTAATCGTAATCAGGGTATGCAGCGAATCGCGTGAAAGGGCCGATACTGTGTAGCCACCATTTTTAGTCAGCCTGTAATCCCGAAGACCGCCACCCATAAATGCAGATAAAATGGCGTTGCATGTTGCCTCATCTGCACCGAGTCCGGATAGCGTCATATGATTAAGAGCTGCAGGTGGTTTACCACCACTCTGATCGATCAAATCTCGCAGTTTTTGCAATGCACTTCGACACATCTGAATGCGTTCAGTGTCCGATAGTCCGTCCGGACCATTCCCCGTTGACTGAAGAACTGGATTAATGAACCTGATTAATCTGCGTTCAAATCTTTCAAGCCAACTTGGAGCATGTTCATATTTGGCCAGCGTGTGGAACTTCTTCTGCAAATCCTGGAAAACAGATGGTTCTACATGTATAGGACCAATAATTGCAGTTCTACTCGATGATAACTGAAATCCTTCTGGACAATCCTTACTCTGACCTTTGTATGAGAAATTTACAGTGTGTTGGATAGTTTGTAATGTGGTCTCAGTGTTTACAGATTTATACTTAAACTGATAACCAGTACCGCGCGCAGCTGCTACTGCAGTTGGGCTGGATGTCTGCTGCTGTGAATCTACACCAAAGAATTGCGACACACGGGAAATAATACTACCTTCGGTTACAAGATATGTATGCTGGCGAATTCCGTTTCGTGTGTAATCCAACATTCTGATCTGAACAGAGCTGTCATGATCAATTCGAACAGCGCTTCCATCGTGGAGAGTTATTATTGCTGAGGAGAGAGGACCAGTGACAACCGTATCTGAAACATTCAATATAGCCCCAACAGTCAGGTTAGTTTTCTTGCCATCTATCGATACTATTTCGCCATTGCCATTCACTTCAGCCACAGAAGCACTGAACTCAAGCTTCTCACGTCTCAGGCCATCAGATATTAAGGCAGCTAACACTATGATAACGCCTAACAAAGCGTACATTCCCCAGCGTCTGAACCATGATCTAGGTGGAGAATCTGGCACAGGCGAACTCGCACGCCAGGATTTGGTAAGCGACTGTGTGGATCCATTATCGGTATCGTTTTTCTTTTTGGTCTCTTTTGTCGCCACAGTAACTTCCTCCGAATAAGGCAGAGAAAGCATAATACGGCATTATACCTCGCTTTTATCTGATATAAACAATTATATAAGATAATATTTACTTATTTTTAAAAATAGCTTTGGTAGATCATACAGCTTCTGCGGTAACAGTTCAGAGTTACTGGCATCTGTCATCCTGAGCCTCCAAGTTGGGGGCCAACCTATTTCAATTAAAAACATGTAATAGTAATGGGAGGCCAAATTGTGGTGCGGGCTTCTAGCCTGCCGTCCCGCGGGTTCCTCATGATGACAGATTCCTATACTACTGAACTGTTGCCTTCTGCCTTGAATTTAACGGCCTCCTTTGGTATACTGCTTCAGGTATAAGTATGTCTTTGGCAGTTTACGTTCTAACCCGCTTTATTCACCAAATTCTGCTTTCGACCGGCAGTAGGGGCGAAAGCGAGTCAATCATGAATAATGCGGGCCAATGAACACAGTAGTATGGGGTGGATTATTTTGAAGGAACCAGAGAAAAAGATAGCATGTTCACTAAAAGCCGACCCCATGCTTTTTGCCCGATTGAGCCGTTTAATTGCAGAGAGTCATTCACTTGAAGATGTCTTGCAGAGCATTCTTGAAGAAGCCGTTTGGGTATGTGGGGCAGTCCGTGGCTTTCTAGCACTGGTCGACTATGACAGAGGTGAACTGGATACCAGATACACCGCTGGAGTTGGCTGGAGTGAAGAAAAACGCATAGGGCGTCTACGAATATCCGAAAGTACTGGTAAAGGTATAACCAGCTATGTAGCGGCTACAGCTGTTTCATATAGATCTGACAACGTTGCTGATGACCCTTACTATATCTCGTTTTTTGACGATGTTAAGAGCGAAATCGCCGTTCCACTGGTTGATCATTTTCAACGAGTTCGTGGAGTCATTAACATCGAGAGCGAGGAACTTGCACACTTTGATCAAGGGCATGAATGCACAATGGCAGGCCTGGCTGACCTTGCCGTAATTGCAATTACTATCGCTGATCAAAAAGCAAGAGAACGAGCCCTTCTTCAGGTCGGTCGAGAAGTCAATGCAATAGCTGACAAAGATACAATTCTCAAGCGAGTTATTGATATTCCTGCAGAAGCCTTAAAGTTTGAAGACTGCTCCTTGTTCCTCCGGGATGAGAGTACTGGAAAACTTGTATTAAGAGCCACCAGGGGGTTGTTGAAACAGAAAGTCTCAGAAGCCGCTTATGATTATGGTGAGGGCTTAACAGGCTGGACTGCCCAGGCTGGAGAACCGGTCAGAGTAATGAATCCAGCACAGGATAAGCGTTGGCGAGGACGATATGAGGAAATCCCATCGATTGATGTTGGCGCATTTATGGCTGTTCCTATATTCAGCCATTTCGGGGTCATAGGTGTACTCAGGGTTCAGCGAAAGCGCAGCAAATACAAATGGTTCACCAATTCTTTCACAGAAGATGATGAAAGCATATTGGTCAATATCGCTACCCAGCTTGGTATAGCACTTGATAATGCAAGACTTATTGATCAGCTCGTAAAAACAGAAAGACTTGCCGCATGGGGCGAACTCTCCGCCAGAAGTGCGCACATGATTGGCAATCGTGTTTTCGCCATAAAGGGTGATGTAAATGAGCTTGAATACTATCTGGGTATGCTGGGGGCTGACTCGAAAAAAGCGCTTGAACTTTCAGACAGTATAAAAAGCGGCATATTCCTGCTTGAAGAAATACTCAATGAGTTCCGGGACTTTGTCAAAGCTTCGCATCTAGACGTTGAGGAGTTTGATATAAACTGTGTTGTTCAGGAAGCTGCTCGGGAAGGTTTCCCAAAGCGGTCTGCTACACGTTTGTCAGTAGATATTACGCCTGGACTTCCTATACTGAAAGGTGACGCTAAGAAGTTAAAGCGTTGCTTCTCTGAAATACTTGAAAACTCAGTCAATTTCTTGATGGACTCCGGCGAAATCAAAGTAAGCACTGGTTTGATAGATGCTGAGGACAGGCAATGGCTCAAACCAGGTCAAAGGCACGGAGCTTATGTCAGGATTAGATTTGAAGATAATGGACCTGGAGTTGAGTTAAAAGATAAGCCCAGGATATTCAATCCATTCGTAACCTCTCGTGCCAAGGGCATGGGGTTGGGATTGTCGATAGTCAAGGGGGTCATCGATTCCCACAATGGAGTTATTTATGAAGATGGAACTCCAGGGATAGGTGCCAGATTTAATATACTTTTACCATATGAACCGGAATCGGACACCAGTGGTGATTGATTCCATTTACTCGCATTATTAGCCTGACTTTCTTTGAAATCGGCTGCATAATGTGAATCCGAAATCGTTGTATTATCAGGAGGGGTTTATGTACCACGTTTTAGTTATAGATGATGAAGAAGCAGTGCGGAATGCAGTTAGAAGAAGACTTGAGCGCGAAGGCTATGAGGTAGAAACTGCAGATAATCAATCAGCGGGCACAGCTATGATTGCAGACAAGAATCCACCATACGATGTTGTTGTTACCGATATGGTAATGGAATCACCATCGAGTGGTTTAGAAATTCTTCAAGCAGCTATGTCACAGGATGTCTTTACTGAGGTGATTGTCCTCACTGCATATGGAAATGTTGCAAATGCTGTTGAGTGCATGAAACGCGGGGCGTTTGACTACGTCGAAAAGAATATACCTGGAGTCGATGTATTCGAGCTTCTGGCCATCAAATTGAGACAAGCTGTTGAGCGCCGACAGAACTCAATTGCTACAATCCGTAAAGTTAAGCATTATACAGACTCAAAATAAAAATACACGCTATTCGCGACAGTTGGACTCTCGCGGAGAGCGTTGCGAATGATGTGTGTTTATGAGAAATAGATATCTATTTGCGATTTTGTGCCTTGCCCTCGGAATCATAGGGGGTATGGTAGGCAGTGATATACGAAGGGGAATGGACACTGCACCAGCCGGTGTTCACTTCCCTCTTCAAAAAACATCCCGCAGTGTTGTCCTCACTGCATCCGACTCAGATTCAATGCCTGGATCCTCTTCAGGTGCTGTTACGTCTACTTCCAGGTCTTCTGCATCATCAAACAGCCCATTTGTCGATGCCATCCGACGCGTTGCTCCAGCTGTCGTAAATATCGATACAGTCGTAATGCGCAGGCAATCTGTATTCGGTGATGATGATTTCTTCGGTGGTTTCTTTGATTCAATGACCCGGGTGGTCCCTCAGCAGGGACAGGGTTCTGGTTTCATTATAGATGGTAATAAAGGTTATGTTGTTACCAACAATCATGTAATCAGCGGCGTAAGTTCACGCAATGGAAAGATTCAAGTGAGTCTGCCAAGTAAACAGACTTTTGAAGCCGAAATTGTAGGTTCCGATCCACAGTATGATGTAGCAGTTCTTAAAATCAAAGGCAGCAATCTTCCATCTATTAAGATAGGCTCTTCAGACAATCTTAACATTGGAGAATGGGCTATAGCAATCGGCAATCCAATGGGATTCCAGAACACCGTCACAGTAGGTGTTATAAGTGCTGTTGACCGTAGTCTGGACTCAGATGAAGGTGGAAGACTGGATGGCCTTATACAGACAGATGCAGCAATCAATCCTGGTAACTCCGGCGGACCGCTATGCGATATTCGTGGCAATGTCATTGGGATGAATACCGCAATTATTCGTGGCGCCGAAGGACTGGGTTTTGCTTTAGGTGCTTCTTCCATCAAATCAGTTGTGGATGAGATTATCCGTTACGGTAAAGTGCGACACGGTTGGAGTGGGATGGAGTTTTATGACATCACTGAGCGGATAGCCACAAGGCTTAAGTTGAAAAACACCGAAGGCGTATTGGTAGCAGAAGTCTATAATAATTCTCCTGCCTCCGAGGCTGGAATAACCCCTGGTGACGTGATTTTTGCTGTGAATGGCGAACAAGTAAGCCGTGTTGCTGATATGCTTGTAGCATTGAGAAACCTCCGAGCAGGCAATACAATCAGTCTTAAAATCTCTCACAAAGGCACAGAATCGGTTGTGAAACTGACACTAGTAGATACTCCTGCAGATAATAGATAACCAAATCAATTCATAATAATTCAGTTTTAATGTGTGATATAGTAAATCTCCGTTCGTCCTGAGTAGCGCGATGCGCGTATCGAAGGATGGACGGAGATTTACTCACAAATACTGAATTGTTACATCAACTTTCGGCTTCCTTCAATGCCCATTCCGCTGCTTGAAGAGCCTTGCACCCATCAACTCCGGATGGCAATCCCTCCAGCTTCCCTGTCTTGATGCTCTCAGCAAACAGAGTATACATCCTGATGAAGTTCTTATCGCTGCCTGTTAAGGCCTTCCGAGTGCAGCCATTTGGAGAATACACATACATTTCCTTTAGAAGTGAATCTTCAGCTTCCCCTGTGCTTCGATATATATAACCCATCAAGCCTTTGTCACCAATCAACTCAACCTGATAGAAAGTATGGTGCTGAGCGGTGTTGTGAGTGTATGCCCATCCGCCTTCAATAAGAGTTATAGCTCCATTATCCATCTTACAGGTGGTTATAACATGGTCCGGATGTGGGTAGTCTTCAATATTAGTGCCGGTAGCTTTTATCTCAGTAAACTCCGATCCACTGAACCAACGCGCCAAATCAAAATGATGCACTCCACAGTCAACAATCGGCCCTTTGCCGCCAATCATAAGTGATCGGTATCTGTCTTCGCCTGCCCATCTTCCACCGGCCCAGTTGTAGACAAATCGCATGACTCTTAGGTTGCCTATCTCGCCTTCCAGCAACAGTCTCCTCATCTCAGGAAATGGTTCAGTCACACGGTTCTCAAAGTTTATAGCCAGAATCTTGCCTACATCTTTCATTGCCTGCACCATTACCATTCCCTTTTTCGGTGTATCAGCAATGGGTTTTTCGCAGAACACATGCTTGCCGGCTTTAGCTGCAGCCATTACAACAGGATGATGCCAGGGCATCGGTGTAGCCACAGTTACAGCATCTATATCATCCCGCGCAAGCAGGTCGTTGTAGTCTTTGTATACAGATTCAATCCCGTGCAGGTTTTTAAGTTCATTCAAACGATCTGCATTCAGATCAGACAAAGCAACCAGTTCAAGCTCCGGGACATCAAGTATACCTGGAATATGGCCATACCCGGCTACTGTGCCACAACCAATAACTCCGATTCGTAATTTCATAACATAACCTCCAATAATAAAGAATGCAAACAATGTTAAGCGATACTGATTAGCTTCACATCCCTGGTTTAGCGAACGATCTAAATCCCTTATCTAGTATCTACTTTACTTCATATAGTATCTGAAGAAGCTTTTCCTTTGCCTTATCGACCCGATGCGGCTGTTTCGGGTTATGCAATAGTTCTTTGGGCAAGTCAATCAATAGACGTCGTGCATCGGCTTTTGAGCCAACAATATTTCCTGTATTGATTGCTTGTTGAAGCATATACAGATAACAGTAGTCTTCTATACCGTCGCGGGTTGCTTCCCATCTTCGGCTAGGGATGACCAATTCATCTTTAGGCAGGTCTGGCGGTGCATCGATGGCATCGGCAGCGTATACCATTTGCCAGTTTGGTCCACCTGGATCCCAATACATTGGGCTGCCGAGTTGGACTTGCCTGTAAAAAGTATAATTCCAGAAACCAAACCCACCCATACCAAGTTGCCAGGCTTTCCATACCGCCAGTCGATAGTCTCTATAAGGTGGTGCTATTCCAGGTCCAGTTGCACCGGGTGCATTCGCGTAGGTCCAAAAACGCGCAGGCTCTCGGGTGAATACTTTCTTTGATACTGCTTTAATGTCATACTGACGGTCGTAGGGCGGTCTATTTAAATAATCCTCCAGGTATGGGCACCAGATATCTACATACGGTTTGATTGCCTCAATTTCCTCTAGTGACTGGCCCATAGCATTTGCGTAGAAAACGACATTGTTATCGACCTCCTTAATCAACCTTGCTATCTCAGCAGCGTTGGCGTTGATATGTTCGTCATAAGGATACATAATGAATTTATCATAGCCGATTCCCAATCCTTTTATGTGTTCGATCCAGTCCACAAACCATTTTCTGAACAATACCTTCCATTCAGGACTGAGAAACCTGGGATTAGTCATTGCCTCAAGGTTGCCAGCTTCTGCTCCCCAGTAAAGCAGGAACTTCCTGGGTTTCATTGGGCCATAACTCCTGATTGTCATATCGAACTTCTTGTAGTCTGTGGGCTTTAATGAACCATTATTGTCAACGTCAAATTTTATGAGCATTGGCAGGACGGCAACATTGGCATAATGGTTCCGCAAGTCGGATACGAATGCCGAAGCGCGGTAGTCGCTATCTTCCACCGGAACCACATAATCCCAAAAACAAGTATATAATGGCTTCACTTCCGGAAGTGTCACCGGATATACTTTTATCTCGATTGGAATGATCTTTTGGGCTTTTCCTGTTGATGATATGATCACTCTTCCTCTATATGTCCCGGCGTTGGTGTTCTGCGTTTTCAATGTAAGCCACACCTCTCGATTCTCCATTGCTGGAATAGATATCCTGCCATCCCTTCTCGAGACAAGAGCATCGCATACAGATATTCCATTATGCTGCTTAACCCAGAAACACTCTCGAACAATCGCAACAATCCCTGGACATTCGACACTGACTTTGCTGTCAATTAGGGCATCTCCAAGGTTTGTTACCACGAATCCAGTTGATTCATATTCACTTTGTCCCATAGCCAATCGAAGTTTTACACATTCACGCACACCTTTTGGAGGCATGCTAGTTGGTTGGAGTGTATTGTCCCAGGGGGACTTGTCCCAGCAGACAAACTCTTTCTTAGGAAACACTGACTTCCACGCTGTCAAGACGGCACTGGGTGACCGGTCTACTTCCTTTACTGATATATCTGTTAAATCAAACGTGGCTGAGCCACCACCAAATGTATCCAGGAGTAGGTAAGCATTTTGACCTCCAGTTGTCTCGCTGACTTCTTCTACAAATGTTTCCCAATCATTTGGAGGGTCGGATGCAGCATAACCACCAAACTGTCCGATTGCTCGTGCCCAAGTACCAGCACCGTTTACGTAAGTTACTTCAATAGAACCCTTAAGAACCTTGACCCGAAACGAAATCTGATATGTCTTGCCAGTCTTCGTGGCAAACGAAGGACTCTTTACACCAGTTCCAGGCCATTCTTGTGCTACCTTTAAATTCCGTTCGCTGGATACACGCAATGTGCCATTACGTGTATCGAAGACATTAGGCGAAGTACCCGCACTTCCTTTTGTTGTTGTCCAACCTGCGGTGGACTGCAAATAGTTATTAGGCATAAGTTCAGTTCCAAGATTGGACTCAGCAATGACCTGCCCACATACAACAATAATTAGTATTACAAACATAGTGCATATAAGAGAGCGCATTGGGCTACCTCCGGATGTGTTCAGGGTATTGTATGATACCAGCCATTTAGTGTCAAACGGATGATTGATTGACAGCGGAAACTTATCGCTGTATTATTCGTCTAACTACCAATGAGTTCTACATACAGAGCTCACGTTAGGGTGTACAAGGAGAAAACTATGTATAAGAAAGTAATTCTGATTGTTGTAGGTTTATTGATCGTTGCTGCAATTGCATATGCACAGGGGGGATTCGAAGGACCGTATGGTGGTGATCCTATGGGTGGACCTCAGCCTGGTCAGATGGGAATGCCCGGTATGCCTCCTGGCATGGGCCAAATGATGCCGGGTATGGGACAGATGCCTGGTAGTAGTCCAATAATGGTTGTAAACGGCAATTTCATATACATTATGCGTGGGGACCAGGTGATTAAACTGGACGGTGATTTGAAAGTAATGAAGCAGGTTATGCTTCCACGTCCTAATATGCCTAGACCGGAAAACCGACAACCCAGATAAATATGCATTGGATGCAGTCGAATGACTCTTCTGACCATTCGACTGCACACACATTTCCATCTATTTTGGAACAGCGAAGTCAATCTGCACAGGATCAGATAGATTGCCCTGTTTGTCCATACTTAGCACTCTGTAGCTGTAAGTGCGGCCTTTCATTACAGCAAGATCTCCCCATTTGTTTTCTGTACGCAGATCAGATATCTGTATGAAATTGTTGCTTCCAGGATTGGACCTCTGCACAAAATATCCCACTATCTCTTCATTTCCTATCTTCACCGGAGCATCCCAGAAGAGATTTACTCCATGTGTAGAAGCGTTAAGTACAGCCTTCAAATTTATCGGTGGATCAGCTTTGACACGTAATGGACTTCCTGTAAGTGGTCTACTGGCATCAGAACGCCATTTATCTGCATCCAACGCAACAATTGTATAAGAGTAGAACTCATTAGGAATAAGGTCATTAGTGTCGATATAAGCAACATTGCCTTTGGAATCTACATTGTTGGAGCTGATTTCTCCGACGATCTTATATTCCTCAGGTTTATTAAGTTCAACAACAATTCTCTGTCTTGCTGCTGGGCTTAAAGATGCAATGCTTATTCGTGCTCGGATGCCTCGCTTTTCGGCCTTTTCCATAACTGTTGGGGATACTGTTACATCTCTTTTCTGTACTGCTTCATCAATTTTTACTGGTGCAATGATTTTTGCAGGTACAACGGTTGTAGGTGCTTTTCTCTTTTTGGCAGACGCCCCGGCAACACTTAGGGAAAGAGATGGCGCATTTGATCCTCCACTGGAAGATTGTGAATTATCACCAGCAGGTGCCTGATTTAACCCAAAGCGGATGAGATTCAGAGCAGGCTTAAAGAATATGCTAATATCTACTTTCTTCCGATAAATAAGATATTTAGCGCACTCTTCTTTGTTCTGCAGGGCCTTCCACTGGAGTGTTACTCCGCCATCCAGATTTGGAGCAGCATAACTGAACTCCGGGGTAGGGGGAGGAATAGTTGCCGGGACACGAATGCCCATAGCTGCCATCGGGCTCTCCACTCCCCAGCGGTTAGTAATAGTAACGCGGTAATTATAGTATGCTGGTCTGGATTTTGGTAGATAATCATTGAAATGGGGTTGTTGAGTTTCGCCAACAAGAGTCCACATAGATTCTGTAGTGACTCCTATCGGGATTTTATTCAGATATTCCAGCCTAACCCCGGACATCTCTACAATCGGCATATTTTCCTGTAAGCCGCCTTTTACTAAAACACGGGATTTTGCTGCATCCGCTGCGCTAAGAGATTTGAGTGAACGCTTATTGGATGACCTTATTGAAATTGGTTTTTTTGTGTCAACGGAATCAGTCAGTGCAGCTTTGTCTTCTGGAGTCGGTTCCTTGATCAATGTATACCCGCTCGCATCAGCACGCCATATTTTGTAGCGGACTGGTGCAGTTAGAATGGGAGCATCCCATGTCAGCACGACTTTGCCACCCAGATCGCTATTCGAAAGGTTCGCTGCTGCTACGCCTGAATATGCAAACGAGAGAGAGTCGTGTGTAGCAATTGATGCAGCATTTGATCCACTCTTGGGTTTGTTCGTAGCTAATGAATCCAGGATTTTCCACTGCTTCGGTTCTTTGTATAAATTGCGAACTCTTGCCGGAGTCTTTGTCAGCAGCGTCGCTTTACGAATTGTGCGATTATCAAATGCCAGAGCAACGCCAGATTGATTCCCGGCGGGTGTGAAGTTGGCGACCAGGTTTTGCGGACTTTTCGGTTGCGATAAATCCGGCACTGCAACATCGGTGCCTGGTCCGGGAGCGCTCTCGATCATATTCTTTGTGTATAACGCTGTTATTTGATACCGATAACGGTGGTCTGTCTGCGAAGTGTTATCGGTGAAATTACCACTCGGTGATGATCCACCAGCCGCAACCATTGTATGCAAATAGGGTATTGGTGATGAAGTCAGCTTGGTCCATACAACCGGCGTATCTTCAACATCACATCGCCAGACGTTGTACATAGCATTCTTGTCTTCAGCTTTTGAGATGATTGTTGTTCCCCGCTTTTCTCCTGGTGGCAGCTTGATTGATGGTGTCCAGCTTACATACACTTTGTTTCCACTTACATTGTATGACATTTTACCTGGAGGATTCGGAGATTCTACATCCGCCATATTGAATGCAAGCACAGCAGGTGGACTCTGTCGTCCAAACATATCGGAGCCAATCAGTTCATATTCTATCTGGCCAACCGGAGCGTCAGTATCAGTAAAGTAGAAGATCATATCAACCAGATTGCCGTTTGAGTCTTTCACCGGACCAATCATCAAGGGTTCGCCATTGATTTGTTTGCGCTGTCCGGCTGCTGTCCTGAAAATATTATAACTAATCACAGTGTTCGTAGTCTTCTGGGTGTCCAGGTCCCAGCGCAGGTCGACGGTTTTTACACCCCTCTGAACAGCATCAAGTCCAGTTGGCTGGATTGGTTTAGGATCATCTCCTACCGTAATATCGCAAAAAGCGCCGGGCATATTAACTTCAGAACCGTTTTCATTGATCTCTCGAAGCTGATACTCATAAGTTTCACCTGATTTTACACTGGTGTCAGTATATCCTAAACCAAGCCCATTATTAATCTGTTCATTTACCAGAGAGCCAAGCATGAGTTTGCGTCTGGCATCCATCACTGCAACTGCCGGAGATGGCATCTTGGCTGACATAACAGTCGTCTTTTCTTTTGCGGTCTCTTTGCTGATACCCTTTCGGCTGATGTTCTTCCTGCTGACAGTCTCTCTGCCGATAGTCTGTTTGCCTATTGTAGCCGTACCAGGATGTGATATCATGCTACCTTTGGTTTTCGCTGCACCCCTCGGAATCATTGTCTCCGCTGCATTGAACCGTTTATAATATGCATTGAGTTTCGTGAATGAAGTTGGCTCAAATCGGTCGAATGTTGGCCTGGTGCTGGAAGTATAAGGTGAGAACTGCTTCTGTTTCAGTGTCTTGAGTTCCTCAAACACTAACTTTGCTGACTCAGCCTTGACCGGATTAACTTTGAATATCTGAGTCATTTCAGCAGGGATTGTTACCGGCTTTTTAGCTGAAAGCTGCAATGCACCAATATCTATCTGTTTTGCTACCCCGTCCAGACCTTTCAGATTTATTTTGCCAAGCCCTGTTTCCTTTATTGGACCTGCAATTTTCTTGAACTCGGTATCTCCAGGTCCTTTGCGATAAAGATTGAAACCTTTTGCAGGCAACCATCGGTTGTCCAGGATCCACTTTATATAGACTGCATTCTGTTTATCAGAGGTTGCTGCTAACATTTTTGCGCCGGAAATCATCTCAATGGCAGACGGATTGAGCTTTACAGTGCCGGCACGTTTCACTGGTGATTTGGTGACACCGATAGCCTTTTCAGCGGAATACGCTGAATATCCAGTTGCTATATAGGCAACAGTAGCTAGAATCATTATTGTATTCAACCCTAAGGTTCTCATCTTCATATTTATCCGCCTTTATGGAAGAGTGCAGCTCAAGCCAACTGAGCCTTCCCAGTCAGGAATTGGCCATGGAAGGTTTATCTCAGCAGTGAAGGTGCCATTACAGTGCATGCCGTCATCGTATAATGCTGCAGCAAGATCAGCCGATGCTCCGATAGAGGCCACGATGAAGTCAACTGATCCTGATGCCCAGGCGTGACCGGAAAGATATGGCACGTTCAAGAAATTGTATCCCAGGCTGGCATCAAACGAACCAGAGAACGGCCAGTAGCTGAAACTTGTCCCGGCAGCCACAGTATATGCAAGGGGTTGAGCCAACAATCCTCCTCGCATTCCATATGAAAGCACTGTTGCAGAACAGGCTTGATCCGGATAGGGCCAACCGACTGCTAGATGAATATCATCAGGACTGAGAAGCAGTTCCATAGAGCCATTGATACTGAATATATTCAGACCAGGTGGGACACTGAGGTTCACATCAGCATTTGCTCTAAAAAGTGGCACTGTGGGGTCAAGGAATACAGACACTTGAAGTGGCGCTTCACCTGAGTGGTCAGATGTAAGGACCCAGCCTTTGCCTCTGATATCTAATGTGAAGTTAGGCAGACCTATCGTGAGAGTGCCTGAAGCGTAGAACAGATCAGGATCGCTGTATGTGCCTGCTTCGGTTCCTGCCATAAACAACCATTTCCCACTGTTCATAGCCGGCTTGAGGTCAGATACATTCTCGAAACCTTCAGGCGCAGTCATATTATGAGCCACTCCACCTTTAAATGCATAGAGTGCCAGGCCTGTGTTACCGAGTACTATGGGGGTCGGTAACTCTGCCCTGCCTGCAACACCCCAGACCCCGCCATCACCTATGTAGAGCTGGAACGTCCCGCTCATTGGAGCTGCATCACCAGCGCATAGCAATGTCAATTTAGCTCCGCCAACCAGGCATTCACCACCGCCTGGCTGAGGCTTCTTATCCAGCGTACCATCGATTCGCACCACACCCAGTATCTCAGCTTCAACCAGAATCCCATTCATTTCAAGCATTGGCTTATTTGAGCCATCAGGAGATACTCTTAACCGGTTATATGTAACTGTGCTGGAGACTGGTATATCCGAGTTCAAACTGAGCGCACCATTAAAATCTGCCACCCATTTATTCCCGTCCTGGACCAGGGCTACTTCAGAGATATTGCATTTGAAAAGTCCAAAGTCAACATCAGCAGGAGCATCCAAACTCATTCCATGGTCGGTATTAAATACAAACTTGAACTCCCGGTTAATCCCGAGGTTATGGAACATCAATGCACTTGCAGAAAGAGATGGGTATTTATTTAGCGAAAATACCATCGCACCGTTCAACCAGAGGGCGTAATTGCCATCCGGTCCAGGCAATAATTGTCCGCTTGAGACATTCAAGTGCATTCCTAGAGGGTCAGATTTCAAAGCCTGGTTGGGTTTTGTGGTGACAACAGGTTCCAGGTCTGTGACGTTCACATTTAGATCAAGGCTACCTAGACCTTGCACTGTGGTTACACCGCTGGACTCAGTTGTTGTCACACTGTTGCGTGCCATTATTATATGAAGCCGCTTCAAATGACAGTTGAAGTTGCCTATGTTGATATCCTTAAGCGTGGCCACTGGAGCTTCGATATCGCATGTTACTCCATTAGTTTCGATGTAAACATTCTGCGTGGGAATACTGATAGGATTTCCGCCACTGTCAGCCCATATCGGAGGCAATACAGCAGTAGCAGTCTTCATATAGATTCCTTGCCACGACTTACTGTTTATACCCGGTGTAATAGATAGGTCGGTCGGGCCTTCGCGAGAGAAGTCGATAACGCAGGTGCTTGATTGAACATGATACCCGCCGTTGAAGAACAATTCAGGTATACGTGCAGTCTGCTTGAACTCAACCACTGCCGGCTTTAATAGATCAAAATCTACATTCGGAATACCATCACGTTGGCCAGCTGCGTCTGTAACGGATTTAGGTAGAATGATATTCGCTTGAATTGTAAACTTGCTATACACACCTTTGTCTATCTGTACGTTTGCACTGACGATATTCAGTATGAAATCAGCCGGATTGGCGAGTGCGATATCAGTAGGGGTTTGTCCGAGAGTGAAATCCTTGCAAGTGACCATTCCGTCCTGGTCCACTATCAGCTGTTTGAACCTTAATACAAGCTCCCCATTATCAAATGTAGAGAGCTGGGGCATATTTGACCAGACAGTGCCGTTATTGCATTCGAAACTCACGCTGCTACCTTTGTCTGGAGCGGCAAGCATTGATACTGTGAAGACACTCGCCCGGATTTTCATCCCGCAGGCAGATATTTCCCCACTGTTATTAATGCCTTTCGAGACAGAACCACCACCAGATCGCAATACTGTCTGTCCTGTCGAATCTATGTCAAGAGTGAAGAATGAGTTGGTGAAATCGACGCTGAGTTGGTTCCCGGAGATGTCGTAGTATGGTGTGTTTACTTTAGCTTTGAGCTCGAATCCAGCTACTCTCTTACCACTATTCGTGTCTGCTTTTAATATCCCGCTAGAAGCGTCAATATCTAGATTTGATCCGAACAGATTGTTCAACTTGAATGCTGGTAGTGCAAGATTGCCTGATATAACCTGTCCAGTGGAATCCGCCGATATTTTTGTAAACTGCACGGTTCCCAAGCTGTTGTTATATTTAACTCCTGAGATCACTGCAGTAATTCTGAGAGTTCCCGACCCGGAGAGATTGCCAAGTGCAGCCCCGGCAGAATAATTGCAGTTTTCCAGGCTCACATGATCCTTTGCAAAAACTAATGTATTCGGCAGAGATTCACATAAAGCAGTAGGAGCAACCATAGCAAGAAGTGTTGCAATTATTAAAAACAGGAAAAGAGATTTTCTTATCACTATTCATCACCCTTTTCACTGACAGCTCACAGAGAAATCACCTTGTCAGATTTAGTGATTGTACATCGGTAACAAAATAATAGCAATATGCAGCCATTCTGTTCTCTGGGTTTAGTTATCAAATTACGCCTTTGAATGGAATATTAGGCGAAAGCTTAGTCAGCCATGAGTGAGGTATATGAAATGGAGGTCCGGTAATCAGATTGATTGTGTTAATTAATGCTCTATATAAGCCATTTCTCAAGGTTTGTTCTGACGAAATCGTCGTCATTCAAATGTGGATAGGCCGCGTATACTCTGTCTATCTCTTCAAGTTGCCCTGGGCCAAATGTTTCGTCGGGATCCAGACACCATGTCCCTACCATCAGTCCCTGTCGTCTCAAAACCTCGTGCAGTCCTGCTATACAACCTTTGTAACCATTTGCAGCATCAAAGAACGCAGCATTGGAGTCTGTGACTTCGATTGCTCTGCTCATCATTTCTGGCGGAATCTTATCACCAGAAGCAATTATCGTATGGCATTCATTCAGCAGACTGACGGCTTTGCTTGTCCACACAGACCAGTGCCCCAGCAGCCCGCCTGTAATACGTCGCTCGATGACCTTGCCATTGCATTTGAACCTGTAGGGAGTTAAAAGATCGATTGCAATATTGTCGTCATTCCCGGTATAGAGAGCTATATCATCACGTCCGGATTCAGTCACCGCACGCATTACATCCAGAGTCTGATATCTATTAAATGGCGCCATTTTAATAGCCACCACATTTTCGATCTCAGCAAATCGTCTCCAGAAAGAGTAGGGGAGAACATTTCCCCCAACTGCAGGCTGCAGATAGAAACCAATCAAAGGCATCACTCTGGAGACTTCCTGGCAATGAGTAATGAGTTCGTATTCACTGGCATCCTTCATAGCAGCAAGACTCAATAGAACAGCATGATATCCCAGGCACGAAGCAATACTTGCTTCATTGATAGCTTGCTCTGTTTTACCGCAGGCACCAGCAACGCGGATCAGTTTTTGACCATTACTGTTGTCCAACTGGTCCATCTCATCAGAAGCAATTCTCAATACCGGTTCAAACAGACCAACATTCGGGTCGCGTATCTGGAACTGTGTAGTGTGAACCCCGACAGCAATCCCTCCGACTCCCGAAGCGCTGTAATAACGGTAAATAGCTCTCAGTCTGCGTTCGTCCAGCTTCCTGTTACAGTCCAATGCAAGTGGGGATGCTGGTATTACGACTCCGGCATTCAGAATATCTCTGAGCTTACTTTCCATCAAAACTTACCGTCCCTGGTTTCAAAACTGGTTGGTTTGCCAAGGCTGTCACCTCCGCGCATCACCCAGTCTGCAATCATCTCCATCATCTGCTTAACGGAAACTTTTGGATAACCATAAAGCTTATGACCTAATTGACCATTACTGAGAAGAGCATCCTGAGCCTCTGTGCCAGTGAATGTAGCTGTCTTACCCATCAAATTTCCAAATTCTTCGCACACACGCCTGGTGCTGATAATCTCAGGCCCGGCCACATTGAGCACAAATGGAGGGGTAGAAACCTGGTCAAAGCTCATTAAAGTCATAGCATTTGCATCACCCTGCCAGATAACGTTCGCTGCACCCATTGCAAGATCAATTGTTGCTTCGTTAAATACTTTCTTTGCAAGGTCTACCAGCACACCATATCTCAGTTCAACAGCATAGTTTAACCTGATAATGGACATTGGGATACAAAGATTACGGCTGAAGTGTTCTAGTATTCTTTCCCTGCCAAGACAACTCTGGGCATAGTCACCATCTGGTTTTGTCTGGTCGGTTTCAATAGATCCACCCAAAACTATCGGGCTCATTCCATACACATTGCCAGTTGAGAATGCCACTATCTTGCTATTTCGATATTTCTGGGCTACCATCCCCGGCAGATATGTATTCGTTGCCCATGTCAGGGATTCTTTACCAGTGGATCCGAATTTCATACCTGCCATATATACGACATTTGGCACATCCGGCAGTGTTGCCAGTTGCTCAGGATCAAGCATCTCGCAATTAATAGTCTCTATTCCGAGAGCATTGAGTGAAGCTTCGTACTTCGAGTCTGAAAATCTGCTGACGCCGATTACTTTTCTCTCAACACCAGCCATTTCAGATGCACGTTTAGCCATACGTGCCAGAGTTGGACCCATCTTTCCGGAGACACCAAGAACTATGATGTCTCCGGAAAGTCTGGACATGGTCTCAACTACGCCGTCTAAAGGTTCGCTGAGGATCGTTTCCAGTTCCTCAACATCCCTCACGCTACAACCGGTCATTAAAATACCTCACGCACTTACTCATACCCTCGATAGTCTCCTCAAGGTCTTGCTGGGTATATCCCTCATTAACGCTTATCAAAAGACAAGTGTTCAACACATCCTCAGTCACCGGACACAGGCCCATATGATACTCACGGACATTGAATGGGTGATCTGCATGATCGAATGCAGAGTGTTCGGTAAAAATAGGATAGTTATAGACCGGTTCATTCAAATAATGCGCTCCGGCACAAATACCTTCTTTTGCCAGAGCCTCTGCCATTTCATCTACATCCGCACCGAGTTTAGAAGCATCCACCCTCATCATATAAAACCACCAGGACGGGTTGCACTTGTCCGTTGGGACTGGTACATCGATACCCTTGAATCCGGAAATCGCATCCGTCAGTGCTTCACACCACGCGCGACGTTTTGACACGATATTGGCGAGTTTAGGCAACTGAGCAATTCCGACAGCTCCCTGAAGTTCCGTCATCCTATAGTTAGCAGCCAGGAAATATGGATTGCGAGATGCACCAGGCACACGGCTGTAGCTCTTATCGGTAGACATACGGGCTTTTGTTGCCAGTTCACTGTTGCTGCTAATGACTATTCCACCGTCGCCGCAGGAGATGTGCTTGAAGTCGTTTACGCTGAAACATCCGATATCTCCAATAGTGCCAATCGGCTTTCCATCATAAGTGCATCCCCACGCCTGTGCGCAGTCCTCAATCAAGGCAATTCCTTTCGAGTCACACAGCGCTTTTAAGCCATACATATCGCACGCATTACCCCATAGATGAACTGCGATAACAGCGCGTGTCTTCTCCGTGATGACTGCTGCAACTGACTCAGGAGTTATGCAATAGTTGTGAGGGTCAACATCAGCAAATACAGGTATACCACCCTGGAATAATATTGGTATGATGCTCCCCATGTCTGTGATCGGAGTAACAATAACTTCATCACCTGGCGATATACCAAGTGCCATAGTCGCAGCATGAATACCCGCTGTTCCACTGGTGCAGGAAACAGCATGGGGTACCCCGTGCATTTCAGCCATCAAGGCTTCAAATCCGTAAACTTTCTTGCCTGCAGCATAAAAGAGAGTCTGCTGGTCAAGAGCCTCCTTCAAGTGTTGGAGTTCTTCATCTCCAAATCTGCTCGAACGAGTGTATGGTACTGTCTTCGCGGGATTTCCCCCAGCAATTGCAGGTTTATCATAAGCCATTTTGTTCTCTCCTAAAACTGGGTGTTGGATGTTTGATTATGATGTTACAACCAGACTCTGTCTACCATTGATTTTACTACTTCATCGACTGCAAGAATTTGGGCGGCCAGTCTGTGAGAGATATTCTCTTCACTGGCTACTCTGATAACATCATTGAATGCTGGGCGCATCTGTTTATCGATTGCTGCATAGGTCTCAGATTTATCAGTCAAAGAACCGGACTTGGCTTGCCTCCATTCAATGTATGAAGCAATAACGCCACCGGCATTTGCCAGAATATCAGGAATAACCGGTATCCCGCGTTCCACCAGTATCAAATCTGCATCGTTCATCGTTGGGTCATTTGCCGCTTCAACTACGAGTTTTGCCTGTAGCTTTGCTGCAACCTCAGCAGTTATAACATCCTCAACCGCAGCCGGGACCAGTATGTCAACAGGCAGCAGCAATAGATCATCTGCGCTCATACTAGCATATCCCATCTCTGCAACTGTTTTGCTTGATTTGATTTTATCAAGTGTCATTCCACTCTCACAGTATGCAGCCGAATCAATATCCGATAACGCCACCACTTTTGCTCCCCATTCAGTCAGGAACAATGCGGTCCATTTACCTACATTGCCAAAGCCTTGTATTGCTACCGTTGCACCTTCAAGACTTCTACCTAGAACGGATTCCGTTGCCATCTTAACATTGCAGGCAACTCCATATCCTGTAGCTTCAGTCCTGCCTGGCAGTCCGCCAATTCTTGCAGGTTTACCCGTAACCGATTCCGGGGCGTGTGTGCAGCCATATATCATAGCCATGTCGGAAGGTCCGGTGCCGAGGTCTGGCGCTGGAATGTAAGAGTTCTTCATTGCCCATCCCAGGACATGAACATATTCATTAATAAGATCTCTTCTAGATTCAGGGGTTAATGATTTCGGGTTAATTCTGATGCCGGATTTACCACCGCCAAATGGAATCTTAGCCAGCGCGCACTTGTAGGTCATAAGCTGTGCAAGTCTTCGTGTCTCTTCAAGGGATGCAGTCTCTGCCATCCGGATTCCACCCTTGAACGGGCCTCTTACACTGCAATGAAGTACAACAAAGGTGTCTGCCTGGATGAGTTTTCCACCCCATTTGAGGTTGAGGTTGGCATAGATTTCCATCTCGCTCTTGCTAAGCAGCGCAATCGAATCGCTCGAAAGGTCAAGGTGTTTGGATACCAGGTTGAAGTCAATAACGCTCATGATTCTCATCTCCCACAGGAAAGTCTGTAACAGCTCAGCGTTAATGTGTAATATAGTAAATTTCCGTCCGTCCTGAGTAGCGCGAAGCGCGTATCGAAGGATGGACGGAAATTTACTAGCAAATACTGAACTGTTACGAATGTCTGAGTAATTGGTCTCCCGGATTCATTCCACAAAATGCATGATCAAGAGGCCAGTATTCATGCTTCCATTTGTGAGATTTCTCGAAAGCGTATATTTGTCCCCATTGACCATCAGTGAGTATAGCATTCCGCAATATTAAGGTCAAGTATAACGTTTGCGTATTACAACTACTTTTTCTGAGGAGGGAATCAGGGGCTCTTTGTATAATATATAATGACTAATTCGGTGCCGGAGCTATGTTTTTGCCCGGCAATTTGGTCCAACATTATGGAGGTGTCAACCGTGCCCAAAGTCCTTGTGAGCGACAAACTCGCCAAAGAAGGTATCGAAATACTCAAACGTGTGGCTGATGTGGATGTAAACACAGGCCTGTCTGAAGACCAGCTCTGTGAGATAATCGGAGAATATGATGCCCTGGTTATCCGCAGTGGCACCACAGTAACTGCGAAGATACTGGAGCATGCAAAGAAACTTCGTATCATCGGTAGAGCAGGGGTAGGGGTTGACAATGTCGATGTTCCAGTAGCAACCGAAAAAGGTGTCATTGTTGTAAACAGTCCCGGAGGAAACACCCTTGCAGCAGCTGAACTGGCATGCGGTCTTTTGATGGCTCTTGCAAGAAATATCCCTCAGGCTCATATGTCGATGAAGAAAAAGGAATGGAACCGCAGCAAATATACAGGCAATGAACTGTATGCTAAGACCGTGGCTGTTCTGGGGCTTGGAAAAATTGGACAGGAAGTAGCGAAACGCTGCCAGGCTTTTGATATGAAAGTTTTGGCATATGATCCATTCCTGACCCAGGAAAAGGCAGCATCACTCGGAGTTGAACTGGTCGAGTTGGATGATGCCTTGAAGCAGGCAGATTATGTTACTCTGCACCTGCCAAAGAACAAGCAGACTCTGGGTATGATCTCCGATGCACAGTTCGCAATGATGAAAGACGGCGTAAAGCTGGTAAACTGTGCCCGCGGTGGTATTATTGATGACAACGCATTGATCGCAGCTATTAAGAGCGGTAAATGTGGTGGAGCAGCACTCGATGTCTACCTGTCGGAGCCTCCGGATTTCTCAAATGAATTGTTCGATATGGACAAGGTCATCACGACTCCTCACCTTGGAGCATCAACTGAGGAAGCTCAGACAAATGTTGCAATTGATGTTGCCGAACAGATTGAAGATGTATTCAATGGTAAGTCCGCTCGAGCAGCCGTCAATATGCCGGCTGTATCCCCTGAATTGCTTTCAGCTGTTGGACCATTCCTCCCGTTGGCAGAGAAACTGGCTACTCTGGCTGTTAAGACAACCGGTGGGCGACCCAGTAAGATCGAAATTAAATACAGTGGTGAACTTGCAAATTTGGACACAGGTCCCATTGGCCGTTCAGTGCTTGTTGGTTTGCTGAAACCGGTTCTAGAGGAGTCAGTCAATACAGTCAATGCTCCTCTGATGGCGAAATCTCGTGGCATTGAGGTTGTCGAAAGTAAGACACCAGAAGCTGGTGACTATCTATCTCTGCTGAGTATTACTGTCACCACTGATACCGGTAGCAATGAAGTAGCCGGGACCTTATACAGTGCTAAAGAGATGCGTGTAGTTAAGATGGGCGGATATCCGATGGACTTTGTTCCGGTTGGCAGCATGCTCTTTTCTCTGCACACCGATCAACCTGGTATCATTGGCAAGGTTGGCACCATACTTGGAAATGCTGGAATTAACATCGCCACAATGTATGTAGGTAGAAAGAAAGCCGGCGAAACGGCGATTATGGTTTTGGGAGTGGATTGCGAGATACCGGACGATATTCTGACGTCTCTATCCGATCTTCCAGGTATACAGACTGCAAAACAAGTAGCTTTCTAAACATATTGTATTACATGTAGACTCTTAGTCTTCAAAACGCAGTAGAGAATCCGCTTTTCAAAGGATCCTTTACTGCGTTTTTTATGTGGCAGCAGAACAACTTAATCTCCATGAATTAACCTCGTGCGTTTGACCGTCTAGTACTCTCGAATGTATAATTCGTGTGGCTAGTCTATCTTTGGAGTATGTATTGAGTGTTTTAAAAAATCTCAGCGATAATCCTGATGAAAGAGCATCATCAATCAAGGAGATGTTCTCTCGATTAGCTCCACGTTATGACCTTGTGAATTCTGCACTTAGTCTTTCTCTTCACAGCCGATGGCGGAGATATGCGGTTAAACGAGCAGAGCTCCAGAGTGGTGATTCTGCGCTGGATGTCTGTTGCGGGACGGGTGATTTTGCTTTTGAACTCATAAAAACCGTAGGGCTGAATGGTAGAGTAGTGGGTGTAGACTTCTGCGAGCCAATGCTGGAAATTGCACGAAGCAAAGCACGTGATACTGGTTATACATCCGTGCAATTCATTAATTCTGATGCTGTCCACCTCCCATTTAATGATGGAGAATTCAATTGTGTGACAATTGGATTTGGCATACGTAATATCACCAGGCCAGTAGAAGCATTGCAGGAAATGCTCCGTGTCCTGAAGCCTGGCGGAAGATTCGTATGCCTGGAAGCCTCTAAGGTAAAAAACAAGCTTGTGATGCCATTCTGGCGGGTATACTTCTGTAAGTTGACTCCTTTGGTTGCGTGGTTGTTTGGAGGAAATATTGGTGCTTACAAGTATCTTCCCGACTCTGTATTGGAATTCTATACACGCGAAGAGTTCAGCAAGGTTCTTAACAGTGTCGGATTTTCTGATGTCTCCTGCCACGATTTTGCACTAGGCGCAGCGATTCTGCATATTGCTCGTAAGCCATAAATATTGGGATAATACATGAATTCAAACATTAAAGAATGCAACGTAGTAGATTGGTATAGTTCAGTGAATGCTGAACTGAAATTAGTGGAGTCTGTAATGCATAGCTCCATTATGTCAGATATACATTCAGTTCAGGATGTTGCTGATGGTATTCTAAGTGCTGGTGGGAAACGTATCAGGCCAACTCTTGTTCTGCTTTCCTCTTTGGCATGTGGAGGATTGGGTGACAGTTCGGAGATTATTGAACTTGCAGCTGCCATTGAGCTTGTTCACACAGCTTCTCTTGTTCACGATGATGTAGTTGATGATGCAGCCCAGAGGCGAGGCAGACCTACGGCCAACAGCAGTTGGGGCAGCAAGATCAGTGTTTTAAGCGGAGACTACATGCTATCAAAGGCTTTTGCGCTTTTAGCGAGACAACCAAAACATGAGATATTAGCTGTGATATCTGAGGCTGCTGGTGTTATGGCAGAGAGTCAGGTCCTTGAAACCGAGTGTCTGGGATCTCTTGAATCCTGGGACACTAACTATTGGAAATGCATAGAAGGCAAGACTGCCGCATTTATGTGCTCTTGCTGTGTCTGTGGAGCGATCTCTGCAGACGCAGGGATTGAATATAGGGAGGCTCTGCGAGAGTATGGATTGCGCATCGGTCTGTCATTCCAGATATCAGATGACATCCTGGATGTGACCGGACGACAGTCCAAGGTGGGCAAAGACCTTGGAGCAGATATTAAAAGCGGTAAATATACTTTGCCACTGTTATTAGCAATAGAGTCCAATTCTTCAATCGGCACTAGTCTGGAAAGCAATAGGACCGATGAAAAAATCGAGGAAATATTGAGTAGCGTTATCCGCTGTGGTGCCGTTGAAAAGGCGAAATCAGTAGCAGCGGAGCAGTGTCGAATAGCTTCCACTGCCCTGGATGTCTTTCCTGAATCAATTTATAAAAGAAGCCTGCTGAACCTGGCAGAATACATAGTCAACCGTCAGCACTAAATTCCAAACGGCTAGCTCTATATTACGATTATGCCTGGTTCCTGTTATTTTGATTTACTTGTGTAAATAATGTATAATTCTTAGGTTTCCAGCAGGAAAAAACAGTCTTGATGTCAAAGTAGTAGGCATGGAGTTGACTACTATACGTTCCAGACTCGATTTTGTAAAGAGCAAGATATCCGAGGCTGCCATAAGATCTGGCAGACAAGCCGAGGATATAACGCTTGTAGTTGTAACAAAAACTCGTTCAGAAGAAGAAATATTACAAGCTCTTGCGTGTGGAGTTACGGATATCGGGGAAAACTATGTCCAGGAAGCGCTCGCAAAGTTCGAATCTTTAGGGAATCAAGCTAAATGGCACTTTATTGGCCATCTGCAGCGCAACAAAGTGAAACAAACTCTTAAGTTTGCGGATCTTATACATAGTGTTGATAGTATAGGACTAGCTACGGAGATCGGTAAACGGTCCATTGAAGTAAAAAAACAAACCAGTATATTACTGGAGATTAACCTGACCGGCGAGGATGCCAAAACCGGAACCCCGCTTGATCAGGCGCTTCAGTTTATAGAAGAAACCGGAAACATATCCGGTATTAAGGTCTGCGGTCTGATGGGAATGGCCCAGCTGACCAACGATCCTGAAGTAACCCGAATGCACTTCAGACAACTGAAGGCATTGTTCGACATGCTGCCAAAAGAGCAGCAGATTCATCTATCCATGGGTATGACCCAGGATTTTGAAATCGCCATAGAAGAAGGTTCGAACATGGTACGTATCGGCACTGCCATATTCGGGTCGAGAGATTAGAAAGAACTGTTTCGGTCGCCACTGAAATAGTAGTCCGCTTTATTCACACTAAGTGTAAATGCATAGCATTTACACAGCTAATTATGAATAATGCGGACAAGCAAAAGAACTGAATATAGGCGCGTATATCATCTTTTTTGGATGGAGCGCGTAAGGTAATAGGTGCGCTGAGTCACGGATCCGGCGTGGCCGCCCAACACCCGACCAGGACGAGCGTCAATCCGTGTAATTGCTTTAGCAATTACACTGCCTGCAGGGAGGGCACTATCGTGAATACAGCACCTAATGAGAGTTATGAAGATCAACCGAAAAGCGTCTGGACTCGTCTGAAAGACAAGTTCGGATGGGGCACGTACGACGAGTACGAAGACGAATACTACGAAGAACCAATCCCCAATAGAGGAGCGACTGTCAAGCTCCATTCCGCCCGCAGTAACAGAGTTTCCGTTTGGCTCAGTGTGACATCACTGGAAAACGCCCAGAGTGCAGCAGATGGACTCAAAAAAGGACACCAGCAGATCGTCAACCTGGAAAAGGCCTCACCAGAGGTTACAGCCAGAGTCATCGATTTCCTGAGTGGTGTCATCTATGCACTTGATGGCTTAATCCAGAAGGTAGGGGACAAAGTCTATCTATTCACCCCTGCCAGCTTCTCAGTTGAAGTTGAGAACGGAAGCACTACTCGCAAGATGAATAGCCCATTCGCGGACAATTAACCGCAAGTGTAATTGCTCAGCATTTACATTATATGTCATTTTGTACTCAGTGAAGGAACCATATATACTTGGATTCCTCACTGAGTTCAAATGATATTAGTGGGCAATAAATGGAGCCAATTAAAATGTCACAGAAAAAGACAGCGCTTACTGTTATCGGCGGTGGAGCGATGGGAGCCGCACTCATCGGTGGGATTATCAAAGCCGGTGTTTGTGATGCTTCAGATATAACGGTTGTCGATGTATCTATAGCGATACTAGAGTCAGTATCTTCTAGATTTGGGGTCAATACTTCTACCGATGCGGTAAATGCTGTGTCGAATGCAGATGCTGTATTGATTGCTGTTAAACCTGGAATAGTAAAAAAGGTTCTGGGATTAGTCAAAGACTCCATGCCGAAAAGTTGCCTGCTCTTGTCAATTGCAGCAGGAGTAAAAATCGCAAGTATTGAGAATTGCTTGAATCCTGACGCAAGGGTCATAAGAGCAATGCCTAATACTCCATGTCAGGTTGGCTGTGGAGCCATAGCATTTGCGCGAGGGAGTTCGGTATCCGATGACGATGCAAACCTTGCAGCGAAACTTTTTGGCGCTGTTGGTCTGGTCGTTGAACTGCCTGAATCCAATTTGGATGCAGTAACCGGTCTCAGCGGCAGTGGACCAGCATATATTTTTGTCTTGATCGAAGCATTGAGTGATGCCGGAGTTGCGGTGGGTCTGCCAAGAGACAAATCCACAGCACTCGCCGCTCAGACCGTATTGGGATCAGCAAAGATGGTTCTTGAGTCTGGTACCCATCCTGCAGTTCTAAAAGACCAGGTGACAAGTCCTGGTGGAACTACTATTGCAGGTATCTCTGCTTTAGAAAAAGCCGGATTCAGATCGGCGATAATACAAGCCGTAAAAGCGGCTTCCGATAGATCGAGTGAACTCGGTTAGAAATAGAGGCAAGTAATTGTTGCATGGAACGATAGGGTTTCTCGTCAATTCTATACTGGAATTGATAACGCTTCTGGTATTCATATATGCGCTACTAAGCTGGATACCTAATTTAGACAGAAACAATGCGATAGTGAAGTTTATTGTCAACACAGGAGATACAATTTGCGCTCCGGTGCGCAAATTGATCCCGCCAAAGAATACCGGCAATATCGATTTATCACCAATGATAATAATACTGGCTATCTATGCATTGCAGATGATTCTGTAGGTTGATTTATGATATGTGCTCAGGATATATCAATATCGCATAAGAGCACAGATCATCTGTTATGTTACCAGTGATAAACAACTGGTTTTCGTTTATCGTTATGGGCCTCTTGGTATGTTCGCTGAACATGCATGTCTGGTGTTTTGTAAGGAGATAGGATTATGTCGCTCACACCAGTGGATATAATACATACAAAATTTGCCACTGCTTTTGGTGGATATCGCAAATCTGAAGTGGATTCTTTTATAGATGAAGCCCGAATGACTATCGAGCAGCTTCTCCAGGAAAAGAACGAACTTCAGCGGGTCTGTTTCGAATTGCAGGACGAAGTCAAACGTGTTCGTGCAATAGAGTCTACTCTGGCACAGGTACTAACGACAGCTCAGGCAGTCGCAGAGGATGTTAAATCCAGCGCACACAAGCAGGCTGAGAATATCCTGCAGGAAGCTGAAATTGGACGTGTGCGGATGACCATAGAAGCCCAGCAAAGCATAGAAAAATGCAGGTCTGAAATCGGACTTCTGGAATCGACCAGGGACAGATTTGAGTGCGAATTGCGGGGTATGGTTACTGGATACCTTGAGATGTTGGACAGAATGAAGCCTCAAGAAAACAGTGAGGTTGATGTTGCCTGAAGATACCGAAGAACAACCTGTCGAAACAAGAGATTATAGAGGATACTGGGCTGGCATCGCGATAGGTCTCAGTCTTGTCTTCGTATTTGCCCTGGCAGGATATTTTGGGACATTCGGACATAAAAAGAAACATCATAAAGATGATCGAGCGTCCAAAATCATAAAAGCCCGAAAAGCTGGCGATGTTGAAGCCAATGGCGTTCTTTCTCAAGTGTTTGCCGGCAGCAGCAATGCGCATGTAGATAACATGATAGCAGCCTATAGCAAAGGTTTACCCAGTAGAAGCCTCTCGCTGCGTATTGCAGTTGCTAAGCGGGTTTTTTATAAAACAAGTGATTTTACTCTACTGAAGGATCTAAAATCGTCGGACCGTACAGTTTGGACAGAAATACTCGGTAAAAAGAGCATTCCACATTTTCAAGTCAGCAAATATCTGAAATCCATCGAACGGGAAGAACTTGGCCCGTTACGACTCCCCGCTCTAGCCTTGATCTATGAGAAATCTGGAGACCAGGTGAAGGCAGATTTACTAATGCAGCAGGCAAAAGAAGATGCCTGGAAGCGTATAGCACTATTTGGCGCATTGATTGGTGGGGCCGTTCTTGTTTTTATTGTTGGTGTAATATTTATCGCTATAGGAAGCGAGAGCATACGCCGTTTACCTCAATTTGCCTTTGCGGAAGAGTTTCCCAATGCATTTCTCTTCCCGCGATATTTGCTTGGTTACTATATTTCCCCGATGTTGATATTTTCCGGAATGTCATCATATATCGGGCAGGCAATGTTGTTCCCTGTTGCAATGTTATTTGCACAAATAGTTGCATTGATTATGCTCTCCCCTGCTGGTATAGCTGCACGTTTTAGACCTGTGGGGAGCTTCAAATTGCAGGTTGGTCTGGCTATTTCCGGTCTTACTACCACGCTTCCTGTTCATGTTATAGCAATGCTTATAAGCTATGCCATATTGCATAAGCCTCCACAGGACAACAGCTTGACTGTGTACCTTTCCAGCAGTGGCATAACTAGTGTACTTACGGCAATTGCTATTGTATTGATTGGACCTTTTATAGAAGAATTGGCGTTCCGCGGCGTCCTTCTTGATTCATTGCAGGAAAAAATGAGTTTCTGGCCTGCAGCAATGATCTCTTCAATGGCATTTTCAGCTCTTCATCTGGATTTTGCTTTTAGGTTTATACCGATGTTTTTCTTTGGGATGGTTATGTGCTATTTACGCAGAAGAAGCGGCTCTTTAGTATCACCACTTATCGCCCATGTTATTAACAATGGAATCGTTACAGCGCTTTTCTTTATGATGTAGCTTTGGAGGTGACAAATGATTAAGGATTTAGTTGTGGCAAATCGTAGCTATCGCCGTATTCAGGAAAATGAATCAATTGATGAGTCAGTGCTGAGAGAGTTGGTTAATCTCGGGAGATTGTCAGCTTCAGCGGCTAATCTTCAGTCTCTAAAATATGTCCTGTCATCTAGTACCGAACGAAATGCAGAGATATTTTTGACTCTTGCATGGGCCGGTTATCTGTCTGACTGGGCTGGACCCGCTGTCGGAGAAAGACCTGCTGCGTATATTGTAATTCTTCTTGATACCAATATAAGTAAGAATCCATTTTGTGACCACGGTATTTCCGCTCAGAGTATACTACTTGGTGCTGCTGAGAAGGGGATTGGCGGATGCATGATTGGTTCTATCAACAAAGAAAAGCTGCGGGATGTATTACATATCCCTGAACAATATGAAATATTGCTGGTTCTGGCGTTAGGCAAGCCTGCAGAAACAGTAGTCCTTGAAGACATTGAAACAGATGGAAGCATCAGATACTATCGGGATGCTCAGGACATTCACCACGTCCCCAAACGTAAGTTGGATGACGTAATACTGAATATTTGACCCGCATTATTCACCAAGCTTCGCTTTTGGCTGGCAGTAGAGACAAAAGCTGAGTCAGTCATGAATAATGCGGGTTAGCGCATAAAAATGTCATTCTGAACGCAGTGAAGAATCTGCTGTATAAACAATAGAGCCCTCACTGTGTTCAGAATGACAGTATATCCATTCTAAACATACTCGTATTTACTGGCTTGTGGCGTAAACCGTTTCCTTCCGGAATATGATCTCGCTGTCCACATAATCTGCAATAATGTGGTCGCCTTCGACAAACTCTCCTGCAAGCATCCTGGTTGCCAGTTTGTCCTGGATTTCGCGCTGTATAGCTCTCTTCAAAGGCCTGGCTCCATAAGCAGGATCATATCCGATTTTTGCAATATAATCTGCAGCTTGTGTACTGAGTTCAATACTCATTTGCCGATCAGAAAGACGCTTCTGCAACCCTCGGATCTGTATCTCCACTATTTGTCTGATGTGTTCCTTACCCAGAGAGTGGAATACAACAATCTCATCAACTCGGTTAAGAAACTCCGGCCTGAAGTGATTCTTCAATGCATCCATAACCCGTCTGCGTATCTCGTCATCCAGCATTACCGCACCCGATGTGTCGCGGAATCCCAGTCTTCCGGACTCGTGAATGGTGTCAGATCCGATATTGCTGGTCATAACTATAACAGCGTTTTTAAAATCAACTGTTCGTCCCTGCCCGTCAGTCAATCGTCCATCTTCCAGGATTTGAAGAAGAACATTGAACACATCAGGATGCGCTTTTTCTATTTCATCAAACAAAATCACACTGTAAGGTCTCCGGCGGACATGTTCCGTAAGATATCCACCCTCATCATAACCTACATAACCTGGAGGTGCGCCAATCAAACGTGAGACCGCATGTTTCTCCATGAACTCCGACATATCTATTCTGACCATCGCCTTTTCATCATCAAAGAGAAAATCTGCAAGGCTCCTGGCCAGTTCTGTCTTTCCTACTCCAGTAGGACCCAGGAATATAAAGCTGCCAATAGGTCTATTGGGGTCTTGCAGACCTGCCCGGGTTCTTCTTACGGCATTAGAGATTGCACCGATGCCTTCCTCTTGTCCAATAACACGCTCTGACAAGCGTTTCTCCATCTGCAGAAGCTTGTGAATTTCACCTTCCATAAGTCTGGATACAGGAATCCCTGTCCATTTGCCTACGACCTCAGCTATATCCTCTTCATCAACTTCTTCCTTAAGCATCTTCTTTGTTTTTTGAAGATCAGCCAGGGCTTGAGTTTTTTCAAGAAGGCTGGCTTGAAGATTCGGTACTGCACCATGTCTAAGCTCAGCAGCTTTTCCCAGGTCACCTGAACGTTCTGCACTCAGTTCTAGGTTTTTGGTGTCTTCTATTTGAGACTTAATCTCACGTATTGCACTGATAGCGGCTTTTTCATTGGACCAATGAGTTTTCATCTCAGATGAACGCTCACGAAGATCTGCCAACTCTCGTTCCAGTTTATCCAGCCTGTCCCTGGATGGTTTATCGGTCTCTTTGCGGAGTGCTTCCCGTTCGATCTCCATTTGTATTATTCTTCGTTCAACTTCATCAATCTCGGTAGGCATGCTGTCTATTTCAATACGCAATTTGGAGGCAGCTTCATCTATAAGGTCAATTGCCTTGTCTGGTAGAAATCTGTCAGAGATATAGCGATCTGATAAAACAGATGCAGCTACCAGGGCGGTATCCTGGATGCGCACCCCGTGATGTCCTTCATATCGTTCCTTAAGGCCTCGTAGGATCGCTATTGTATCGTCAACAGAGGGTGGGGCGACCACGACCGGCTGGAAGCGTCTTTCCAAAGCCGCATCCTTCTCGACGTACTTTCGGTATTCATCCAGTGTCGTTGCGCCAACGCACTTGAGTTCTCCTCTTGCCAGCATAGGTTTCAACAGATTTGCTGCATCCACGGCCCCTTCAGCAGAGCCTGCTCCTACTATCGTGTGCATCTCATCGATAAACAGGATAATTTCTCCCTGTGCTTCTTTGATCTCATTGAGAACTGCTTTCAGCCTGTCTTCAAATTCCCCTCTGAATTTGGATCCGGCTATCAATGCGCCCAGATCTAATGCTACTACTTTTTTGTCTTTGAGGGATTCAGGGATATCACCGGCTACTATTCTCTGCGCCAGACCTTCGACAATAGCAGTTTTACCCACCCCAGGTTCACCTATCAGGACCGGGTTGTTCTTTGTCCTGCGGGAAAGAACCTGTATCACTCTACGTATTTCCTCATCACGACCGATCACCGGATCAAGCTTGCCTTTTTGAGCTTCTGCAGTAAGGTCCCTGCCGTATTTCTGCAGGGCTTGGTACTTGTCTTCAGGATTTTGATCTGTCACTCTTTGAGTGCCTCTAACTTCTGCCAGAGCTTTATAGATGGCGTCTCGGTCAGCTCCCAGACTCTGCATAGCCTGACCAGCGGGAGACTGAAGAGAGGCAATACTGATTAACAGGTGTTCCGTGCTTAGGAATTCATCCTTAAGCCTTTCTGCTTCCTGGTTAGCTAGTTCGAATACTTTTGTGAGGTTACTTCCCATGTATTGGCCTGCACCTGACGAGATTTTTGGCATTGTGTTTATTGTTTGTTGTATTGTTGCAGCCAGAGTTGTTGGATTGATACCAAGTTTCTGCAAAATTGGTGACACTACGCCTGATTCCTGTCGAATTAATGCCAAAGCCAGGTGTTCAGCTTCAATATTTTGTTGCCCGTTCTGTTCAGCAATATGTTGAGCATCCTGTATTGCGTCTTGAGCCTTGATTGTGAGCTTGTCCATCCTCATTTCAATTCACCTCATTAATAGAACTGAAGTAATTACACTGTAAAATACTATAACTTGAGTCAGTAGCTATCAAGTAAAGTAAGTCAGTATACAATATATACGGTGTTTGAGCAATTTTTGTTCCATTAATATCTCACTGCTACATTTGATCATTCTGCAAGAAATCTATCTAAACATGACTCTTTTGGCACGTTTCTTGCTCCTCCATTTATGGGTAATAAATAAATGTATCTCAATAAGACTGTTTTTCTATCTTTAAGTATGCAAGTGACCGAAAATTATAATGTTTGTCGGAAACGTTTTTAGGCATGCCGGAGTCTTAGAAGAGAAACCTGTATATCATGTAAAGTAAAGTGTCATGGTATTTTTGCAAACAACCTGGCTATTAATAAGTATTTTGTACACCTTTAAGAAGGAAAGCTGGGCTGAATGTATAAATAACATGACATAGCGAGTTTGCGCCGGAATGCGAGGTGGTTCTAAACATTCTTTCCATTTCAATACGGAAAGATACCCGCGGATTGCGGGCAGGCTGTGTCGCGGACTTATTTGTTTCTTCTTTTGCAGGTAGGAGTAGTATATGAGATCCGAATTGCTGGAATCGGTGGGGTCAGAGCATATACGTGTACCGGAGTTTCGCCATTCTGATGTCGGTGACTCGATAGAACTATACCTTACACGTGTTGGCAGGAGACCTCTTCTGACGGCCGCCGAAGAGAAACTGCTTACTAGAAAAGCTCAGGCAGGCGACGAAAGAGCCAAGTGCCTGATAATAGAATCAAATCTTAAACTTGTTGTCAGTATAGCCAAAGTTTATGCAAGATCAGGTATGCCACTGTGTGATCTCATACAGGAAGGCAATCTTGGGCTTATAAAAGCCGTCGAATCATTCGATCCGGACAGAGGCTTCAGATTCAGCACCTATGCAGTTGGATGGATAAAACAAGCTATAACCAGGGCAATTGAAAGATTCGGAAGGACAATTAGAGTGCCCAGTTATGTGGTTCAATCTATTCGTAGATTAAACCGGGCAGGCACAATGTTTGTCAATGAGAATGGACGAGAGCCTACTGATGAAGAACTGGCTGAAGTCCTTGACTTGCCATCAGACAAACTTGCGAAACTGATGGAAGCATCGGAAGCGCTTGTTTCACTCGATGAAATCATTGATGAAGACGGAAACACTTGCTTGATTGACCGGGTCAATGATGATACCGCTTCTGATCCCGAGCAGTGTGCCGTTAACCAGGAGCGAATACAACTACTTAGGCAGTTGATGATGAGTTTGAGTCCACAAGAACAGGCTATCATTGAAAAAAGATTTGGTTTTCCTGATGGATCTGGCGAAACACTTCAGGAAATTGGTTCTCAGCTTGAGATAACAAGGGAAAGAGTAAGACAAGTTGAGAAAAAAGCTATAAAGAAACTCAGATCAGCCTGTTCTACAGGTTGGCTGGAGAACTATTTTATGTATTGATTTAGAATTTGCACCATTGTATACGACCCAGTCTTTTTATTGCTGGGTCAGCATATATCTAACTCGCTTTATTCGCAAGGCAAATATGAGTAAAGCGGGCTAAACGTTAGTTCGAACTAAAAGATTGAATTGCTAAAATATCGGATGGCTGCATATAAAAAACAGATCAACTGTTTGGTGCACCTGTGAATGGGAGATGGAAGCCTAAGATGGAACAAACCGATACAAAAAGAAGAATGGGTGTTCCGGCAGTATCACTTGGTGACAAACTCACGGATAGAGAGATGGACATTTTGCGGCGACTATTTAGTGGCCAGTGTTCCACGGAAGTCGCAAGCGAACTACAGGTCAGCAAAAGAACTGTAGATTTCCATCTGGCTAGAGCATATGCCAAAATGGGAGTAGCCAATAGATACGATGCCTTTAGAAGAGCTGTTGAACTCGGCATAATCAGCGAGTAACGATTGGCCACACATTCCTGGTCAATTGCGCTTGGTGATCTTATGTCTGGCTTTCAATGTATTCGTTTCTGCCCGTCAATTTCCAAGCAGACAAACGTAATTTTCTAGCAATATCAATACCGTAAGGACATTCCACCCCTAAATCCTCATTGTTAATATTTACAGGTATTGAGCAACTTAATTTCGAGAAACACTCCCGTGCATAGTCCTGATTGCCAAACCAGAAACGCAGTCGCTCTCTAAGTGCATATTCTGCGGCATCTGGTATGCTGCCACTATACATCTGTCGGTCATAGTGTCCCTCTAAACCGAATATTTGCATTATGTCCATGTCGAGTTTATTCTTGCTACATTCACCGCATCTTCTACATACATATCCAGCATATTCAGGAGCAGTTTTATACAGTTCATTCTTCTCTGCATCCGTCATCGGTGAAAACTCGGATGCAAGTTTGATGTTGGATTCGAGCATTTCAATTGTGTTGTTACCTGCTGCGATAGATGCAACTGGCAGACTCCATGTCCACCTGAACGCATTGCCAGCACTGCGGTGCAGGAGACCGTCAGCAATGGGTTTCATTGCCATCAATCCTATGCCGTTTTCGACACAGTAGGGGATGATAGAATCATAAATTAATGGGAAGTTAAAATAATCATAATAGTTCATCCACTCCATTACTACATCAAATCGATAACGTTGGATGGATTTTAACAGGCTTTCCGGATTGTGGCTGGTGATGCCTATATAGCGGAGCTTGCCTGCTTGTTTTGCTTCAAGTGCTGCAGTCAAGGCACCGTCTTCCGACATGATCATATCCATTTCTTCCTGAGTGTTGACACCGTGCATAAACAAGTTGTCCAGATGATCTGTTCTCAAGTTTTGCAGGCTTGTATCTATACTTTTTGCAGCCTCGGATTTACTACGGAAGTGGGTTTTCGTAGACAGAAATACATCATCACGCCTGCCTTGGAGCGCTTTCCCGATTTTTGATTCAGAATCTCCATAGGATATAGCAGTCTCTATCAGATTTCCGCCGTAGTCCATGTATTTGTTAATGAGATTTTCAGCGTCAAGGGGTAATACTTCCATCAAATGGAATCCCCCAAAAGCCAACATTGATACCTGTTCACCGGTTGATCCTAGCGTGCGTTGGGGAATTGTATTCATTTTCTTACCTCTGCCTTGTGCTTGATAGCCTTAAAAGTAGTATAATCTTTTGATAGCCCGGTGTGCAAGCACGTGTTAACGTGTATCAGTATTGCACAACACGCCCTGCGAGGTGATAATTATGAAATCAGAGAGCTTTAAATGCTCCCGCTTCCAACTTGATATTTCTTATGATGAACAGATACAAAAAATATGCCTTATAGATTCCTATTCAGGAGTCGCTTATGCAGACAGCGATTATCGATATTCTGCATATATCGAGTCTACAAATGGTATCACTTGTCTGGATGGCCTCTACCAACCACGTGTAGATGAGCATATTTCGGATAAAGGCGGACGTATTGTCATTATCTCCGGTATCCTCGGGTCTGGCCCGTTGGCCGGTAGTATAAGAGTAGAACATCGGTTCTATATACCTGAAGATGACGAATACCTGGAAGAGAGGCTGGTTCTGCGGAACACCGGCAGTGTATCACTCGCTGTTCCGGGTTACAGGTTTGGGCTGCGCAAGAGACTGGCGCCATCCAAACAGTATGGTGGTCCAGGAGTTGATATTGAACATTTTAGACTTGTAGCTGTCCCGTTCCGCCTTCAGCCTAATGGTCAGAAGCATGATTACCAGCTTGATGATATGTACAACGGGAGATACCAGTGCGCTGTTTCTGGTGATATGCATCGATTCAACGCGTCTGTAGACGATGATGGTCGTGCGCGGAGTGAGGGCTGGGCCTTTACCGATGGTGAAAACGGTCTCCTTGTTATGAAATACAATCCTAATATGATTGAATACTCAATGCTGGAGACAGAGACAACTGGTACTACAAGACATTTAAACTTTGGTGGAGCAGCGCCTTCTCTGTTTGGCGAACCAGTTAACGCAGGGCGCTTAGCTGCTGGTGGCGAAATCGCTTTTGGAAAAACAAGATACCATTTCTATGAAGGATTGTGGCGTCGAGCTTACTATTTGTTTAGAGATTTCATGTCAACAATGGGACATGGTATACCGGATAATTATAATCCTCCAGTAATTTGGAGTGTGCGTTCGCCGGATCTACAGAACACGACACCAGCGGAGATCGTAGAAGAGGCTCGTAGGGCTAAACATGTTGGGTGCAGTGCGATTTCCCTTGGTTCTGCCTGGGAGTCGGTTAGAGGCTCTGCAAAGTGGGATATAGAGCGTTTGGGTGAACCGACGGAGCTGCTTGGGACATTAAAAAAAGACTTCGGGTTCGAAGTAAACGTAAATGCTGGTGGCAGAGCATATGGAGACTCATTCCCTGGCGATTATCGTAAGTCAGTTGATGGTTGTATTGGGTTTAGTAGCCCTTACAAAGAAAACCCTTTCTACGAACCCTGTGTCTGTTATAAGAGATATCAAAACGATCTGGTGAAAAGACTATCGGAAGTAGTCAAGCATGGGGTTGATTATGTGACATTCAGAGAGTTCGATTGGAGAGGTCCGTGTTATGAACAATCTCATGGTCACGCAATGCCGTCTGCTCCAGGTATACATGGGGAGTCAGTCGTCGAGATTGTCAGGCATTTGAAGGAAAACCATCCCCAGATCGGGGCAAAAATGGATGATCCAGTATGGCCTTCAGGGGTCCGCTACCTGCCTCCATACTATTTGTACGATCAAGGCGCAACTTTTGAGGAGATATCGGCGTTTGGATTCTCTAACGATCCACTGGATGCCTTGCTTTCAGGAAAAGCATTGGCCCTGTTCTACTATAATCTGGCATATGATCTGCCATTGACAATACGATTGGATATGACCAAGGACAATGATAACTGTTTGGCATTCTGGTATTATGCGTCTACTGTGAGACATCTTGGTATCTGCAGTAGTGTGTTTGATCAGGATAGATTTGATGCCTACAGAAACGCTATTGATACATACACCAAACTAAAGACTATATATACTCAGGGAGTTTTTTACGGATGGGATGAGTTAACCCATGCACATGTGCTCTCTGAACAGTCTCTATGCGTCATCAACGCATTTAATATCACTGATGTTCAGGTGAATAAACAACTGGAAGTCAGGTTGAATGACATGGGAATTCTAGATGAAGTTTGTGTAGAGGGATCAAATTCGTGCACTGTGGGTAATAAACTTATACTTAACCTGGATATACCGCCATTCAGTTCAACAATAGCAACGATCAAACCAGTACATTGACGGGATCATTCATGGCATTTAGAGCGTCTAACTATTACATTAAGGCCATTCCATACTGGAGATGTATATGAATAAAATAGGCACCATTAGTTGTGCATTGCTGTCAATTATTGTAGCGTCCGGTTGCCTGGCATCGGAGTTTTCTGCTAAATACACAGAAAAACAGGGAGAGATAACCAGAAATGGTGTTGAATACGTAAAAAATGGGAATGTCAGGCAGGTTGTTACGGTCAAAGGTAAGAAACAGGTTATTATCAGCAGAGCAGATAAAAAAGTCACATGGGATTTAAACATGGAGGACAAGACTTACATAGAATATCCATTGACTAAAAGTGACATGTCAAAGCAGATAGCAGAACGTGCAAAACGTTTGGCTACTGTTAAAAAAACCGGGACCGAAACAATACAGAAACTGGTTTGTGATAAATACACATTTACCTATAAAATGGAGCAATTTGGGATAGGGACTCAGTGGGTTTCTCAAAAACTTGTCTGGCCTGTAAAAACCGAGATCAAGTCCAAAGCTGGAGATACTCTTGTAGAGATGACTGACATTAAAATCGAAGCCCAACCCGACAAGCTCTTCGAAATCCCGAAAGGTTTTCGAAAAATAGAGACTGCAAGCTCACATCCTCAAACAAACAAGTAATTCATACCATTGGATTAGTGAACAAAAAAGCTGAGGTACGATTAGAAATTGTACCTCAGCATTTTTGTTCGTTCTAAACGCCAGATATAGCATCTGGCCAATTATATACTCTAGCCGGAGCCATACAGTTTGCCGTCAAAACCGGGATATATCTCATCCTCAGCATGCACCATTATGGCTTCCAGATTGTCGAATACCTTGTGAACTGCCTCAAGTATCTTGTCCATGACTTTGGTGTCGTTAGGAGCGTGGACGCCGTGGAAGACTGTGTATGTATCGCAGAGCATCTGAGCTACCGGGTACTGGTCCAGGCTGTAGTCATACTTGATGCCTTTGGCCTCATTTACAGTCCATGGGTATCCTGAAGCTCCATAACCGAGTCTTGCTTGGAAGAGATCCTGTGCAGGGACTGGCATCGTCTGCCACTGGCCAACAAGAACACCCTCTTTGTAGAGCGCCTTTTCGACAGCCATTCGGAAACGTCTTGGCTCACAATCAACTCCTGCCGCTGCCGGGTCAAACCTGACATTATACATGAAGTAGACATGCTTGGCCTCAGGAGGACAGTATGGTGGGATAATACCCGGAATCTTCGATAGCTCAGCCGTTAGGTAGTTGGCATTTGCAATGCGGATGTCATTGACTTCATCCAGATGCATTAACTGTCCTCTGGCAAATGCAGCCGGCAGCTCCTGGTTCCTGTACATATATCCGAGGATCGATGCATTGTATTTGCGGCGATGGCTTACTTCGTCCACTTCGTCTCCAAAGCATCTGATAAGTGAACCCTTATTTAGCATATCTTCATCGTTCGTTATGAACAGACCACCCTCTCCTCCGCACAGGTTCTTCAGGTTGTTCAAGCTGAAAGCTCCTGCATTTCCGAAAGTTCCGACATGCTGACCTTTCCAGGTTGCTCCATGAGCCTGGCAGGAATCCTCAATCACAAAGAGGTTGTGCTTCTTGGCGATTGCCATAATTGCATCTTTGTCACTCGGGCATCCCTGTATGTCAACGGGGATTATTGCCTTTGTGCGCTCGGTTATCTGAGCTTCCATGCTGACAGGATCAATACAATATGTCCGGGGATCGATGTCAGCAAATACAGGGATAGCATTCTGATGCAATGCACAAGAAGCTGATGCTAGAAACGTGAAAGCAGATGTAATAACTTCATCTCCAGGGCCGATGCCGCAAGCCGACAAAGCCATATGCAGTGCTGCAGTACCGCTGCAGGTAGTCAGGCAGTACTTTGATCCTGTATATGCAGCCCATTCCTTTTCCAGAGCCGTCACCTGGGGAGCAGTGCCGCCTGCTACGATCCCTGAGTCCAGGACTTCGTTCACCAGCCTCCTGTCATCCTCTGTGATAACAGGCCAGTCTTTGTAATCGCTTCTCTGTAGGACTGGTGTCCCACCGTCAATAGCCAATTTGTCTTTCGACATAATTCTTTCCTCCGATTATTCTATGCGAACTATTTTGAGAATGTTCTATTCAAAAGTGCTGCCGATTCGTGCAGCACAATGTCTTCAGTGTCAGCGTCTATCTGCCGGGTGTCTTCAGCATACCCGCCTTCGCTGATAGCCTGGCGCGTAGGGAAGTATCCCTCACACCCGTTTGCAATTCCAATAATATATGTCTGGGCGAATGGACTGTTCTTCTTGATAACCTGGCCAATCTCTGTGAAAAGTTCACCAGGGAATGATATAAGAGCAGTGTCGCCAATCGCTATGCATGTCATTTCCAGCATGATCTGCGTTTCACTGGATTCCCTGAGCTTCTTATATAGCATTGCCTTATAGTCGTCGCCAACTCCGTCAGCAACTGGTTGGAGTTTACCGCCGCATTTCTCCCAGATATCACAAGCCCATTTGTATTCCTCATCAGATATTTTCCGCATAGGAACTGGGAAAGTGACATTCTCGCAACGGATAGTGGTTTTAGCAGGTTCCGGAATGGATTTTAATGTCAGCTTAACAGCCTCAGCCAATGCACCACCGGCCCGTTCAACACCGTCCCAGTCGCGGTCTTTGAGTCCGTCGATATCCATAGTTCCTTGTGCACCATTGAAGAATGCACAGACGCAAGACAATTCCTTTTCCAGCCTGGTCTCAGCAAAGCCAACATAGTCACCACTTATCAGGTAGTTGTCCCCGCTCATAACATTAGGATGGCCGGCATGGTTGAAAAAGAGAGCAACCGGCTGTCCGGATAACTCTGATATGAAGAGTAAGACACCGACCTCAGTGTCTTCAACCCCTAATGGACCTACTATATCTGCAGGATCGTATGGTTCCCAGTTCATTATGACTTTGCCACTCTTGGACATCAGCCGTCTGTAATTGCTGATAGTGTTTTCAATCCCTGATCCAGCTGAAACTAGAGATGGAACACGGAATCTGAAAGCTTCATCCGTACACTGGACCACCTTGCTTATCATATCTTCGACATACTCAGTTTCCTTCTTGTCGAAGAAACCATAGGCTGCCGGTCCGGAATGGGTATGAGTCGCAGCGATTACAATCTGATTTGTGGGTATTCCAGTTTTATCATAAATCAACTGGCGTATCCTGGTGTAATCAGATGTCATCATTCCGCAGATATCAATTGAAATTAGTGCGAATGTATCTGATGGTGATTCAGTGTTTGCAATCACCAATGCTCTTGCGTGAATCGGATCATGAACCCCTTCAGAGCCATGAGCACGTATCATGCCATCCATGCCTACGCTTGTCGTTGGTGTGATATCTATTTTTGATCTTCCTGTTAACATTCTTTACTCTCCAACTCTACCCTTTGGGGTATCACTTTGAACTAATAATACGTTACCGGATAACCTGCAGCGATCTCCTCTGTAACGTGTTATTACGTGCAAACAAGGCGTGTCCCATTTGTCATATGCAGTCTCTGCAGTACACAGGACGGGGGTGTCACTACCAATGCTTAATAGTTGTTGATCTTCGGGTTTATTTCTCTCAGCCCATATATCATATTCCGTTCGCTCAAAGTCCATTCCACTCGCTTCCTGCCAAAGGTGCATGAAAAGGGGAGAACCTGCTATCTCCGCATCAATATGCGTTGCGAGCTGTGGTGGAATTCGGGCTTCATCAATTGAGATCGGTCTGGACCCTTCGGAGTCCAGTCTTACTAGAGTCCGTACAATAGAGTGGGGTGGGACTCGGAGCTTCTCAGCTATATCTGGAGGACACATTTCCATCGTATCATTGAGAAGAGTCCTGGTCAGTCTGAGTCTACCCGATGCCACATCGGACGTGAAACTGCTCATACCGACTACTACAGCCGAACTACCCGGGTCTGTTACAAAACTCCCAATGCCATGCCGGGATTCAACCAGTCCATCCAGAACCAGTTCATGTATTGCTCTGCGGATAGTGATTATGCTGACACTGTGTTCCTCGGCCAGTTTGGTTTCGGATAGAAGTTGCTCACCCGGTCCAATCCGACCCGATCCAATTTCAGCTTTAAGCCTGTCATATACATTTTTATATAGCGGATTCTTAGTCAATGCCAAATTGCTTTCTAACCCGCTTTATTCAATAAGCTTCGCTTTTGCTCGGCAGTAAGAGCAAAAGCTGAGAGTGTAAATGCAGAGCATTTACACCGTCAGTCATGAATAATGTGGGCTTGACTATTTACTGTAAAAAACATCTTGCTTTCAGTGATTATACTCATTATAATGAGTGGTGTCAATAGCTTTAATCTTGCGAATTAATACGACTCTATTAATCGGAGGTAGATCTTTGTTGAAACTAGGGATTGTAGGTTGCGGGGGCATAGCTTCCGGGCATGTCGGCCAACTAAAGGATACGCTTGAGTCTGGTGTTGTAACAGCGCTGGTAGATATAGATATATCTAGAGCAGAAGCAGCTGCGGAATATTTCCCCGGAGCTGTTGCACTAACTGACTATCGAGATATGCTGGCGAATGTCGATGCAGTTTTATTAAGTCTTCCTCACCATCTTCATTATGAGATTGGTATTGAATGCCTGCGTGCAGGAAAACATGTCCTCATGGAAAAACCTCTAGCCAATACAGAGCAGCAATCTCTGGAACTGATAGAGGAAGCTGAGAAACGCGGACTTACGCTAATGACCGCTTACGTCATGCGCTTCCATCCGCTTACAATCAAGCTCAAAGAACTGATTGACGCAAAGACATATGGCGATGTGTTTAGTCTATCTATTTGGACAGAACAGTTTACAGATATGGGACCGGATTCCTGGGCAGCCAGCGCTCAAAAACTCGGTGGTGGTCAGCTTTTTAGCCATGGTTGTCATTATATTGATCTGATGTTGCTATTCCTGGGTGACCCGGTTGAAGGCATTCATATAGGGACCAATTATGGAACTCCCTGGATGGAAAAGGAAGGCACCAGCAATGCTGTGATGAAATTCGAAAGTGGAGCCTTAGGATACCACTTTGGAACATGGGGAGCAAAAGGAACAAGACTCGGTTACGCATATCATGCTCATTGCACGGAGGGTATGCTGGAAGTAAATATAATGAAGGGAACTCTGACACTGATCCAGGGAGAGGAAGAGACAGTCCTTATGTCCGGAGAGGACCAGGGCAAATATCTGGCAGCAGAAACGGTATATTTCCTAAACTGTATCAAAACAGGGGAGAAACCAATTACCGATGCCAGGAGCAGCCTGCAGAGCCTCAGAGTTATCTGGAAAATGTATGAAGCTGAACAAGCCGGAAAAATAGCCGACCTGCGTGGACTCGGATTCCCGAAAGACTAACGTGTCTGCTTTTACGAACAAGATTTGTCCTGAGTGCTATTTCACGAAGCATTCAGGACAAATCTAAAAGTAGTGGTGATGAGATAGATGATGAACTCTCATCTACTCTATATACTTCACTTCGAGCCCGGAACCAGCAAATACTTTTTCTATGCTTTTCGCAAGTGCGCGAATTCCCGGTCTCTCGGTTTCAAAATGTCCAGCATCAATTATCGCAATATCGCAACATTGGGCATCTATGGCATCATGGTGCTTAACATCTCCGGTTACCAGAACATCAGCACCGTGCTTTTTTGCTTCTCTATAAAAACTTGAACCTGCTCCGGAACACACAGCAACTCTTTCTACCTCAGTCTGGTCGTCTCCATATACTCTTATCCCTCTTACCCCAAGTGTCTGTTCGACATTTAAAGCGAAGTCCTTAAGGCTCAGACGATTTACCAGGTTGCCGATTCTACCCAGTCCCAGATTAGGTAAACGGTTTTCGAGGCGATAGAGATCATATGCCGGTTCTTCATATGGGTGTGAATTCTTCATTGCGGACAGTACATCACTTATTAAGCTTTCCGGGCAGACTATTTCAAGCCGTGTTTCCTCCACCGATTCAAGCATTCCTGTCTGACCTATATGAGGATGAGAACCATCCAGCGGCTTGAAGATACCATTTCCCAGTGTCTGAAAACTGCAGTGGGAATATAACCCGATACTACCGGCGCCGGCATCACCCATTGCTTCTGAGACTTTATCTACAGAATCGTTGGGGACAAATACAACTATCTTGCGTAAGTTGAGATCATTTACTTCAATTATCTGCTCTATATCAGTTAGATTTAGAAGCCCTGCGAGTGTATCATTCGTTCCACCAACTGCTCTATCCAGGTTCGTATGAGCGCAATAGAGAGTGATATCATTCTTTACAAGATCAATCACTCTAGCGCTGACTGGGGTATCAGGTGTGAGTCGATCAAGTGGACGATAGATGAGAGGGTGATGGGTTACCAGCATTTGAGCTCCTCCAGCGATTGCCTGTTCAATAACACCCTTTGAAGCATCAAGCGCCAGGAATAATCGCTCTACAGGAGCATTCAGATTGCCCACATGAAGCCCAACAGGATCCTCGCGTTCAGCTAGAGCCTCTGGCGCAAGTTTTTGAATGAGCTTTACTATATCACCAGTCAGAACCATATGTGTTTCTCCAATTCTGGGACAAAGTGCAAATATTGTATTTGAAGTAATCGGTATACCTTACAGGATGCTCTTGCCATTAGGTTCACATGAAGAATACCTGAGATGATATGTTACACATTGCTACTGCATACTCCTGCTACGATATATTAGGCAATAATTGCTTAATATGGATTGACGAAAACGACCAGGCAAATGCGAAAAGTGAGTAAAAAACCGTATCATTAACAGGCTTCAGAATGGAATAGTCCTATGTAAGTTAGAGGTGGCGGAGTGTTGAATCTCAAGTAAGCACTCGTCGCCATTATAATATTTATCAATTAAATATACTGATAGGTGGGTGGCACATGTTTATTATCATAGGTCTTGTCATTGTAATTGGCAGTATTTTGACAGGGTTTATTATGAGTGGTGGTAAAGTTGCAGCACTTATCCAGATAAATGAACTTATTGTAATTGGTGGCGCAGCCGCAGGAAGCGTAGTTGTCGCAAACGGATTCGGTGGCCTTATAAGTGTAATGAAAGCCATTATGGGAGCCATGAAAGGCAACCCATTTAATAAAGAGAAGTATCTAGAGTTGTTGCATGCGATGTATGATCTGTTTGTTATGGCTCGTAAAGATGGACTTATTGCTCTTGAAAAGCATGTAGAAACCCCTGAAAAATCTGAAGTGCTTGGGAAGTATAAATTCTTTATGAGTCAACACCATGCACTTGCAATGTTTGCTGATACGATGAAGCTGGTTGTTATGGGTGGAGTTAATGTCTATGATCTGTCTGACATGATGGAAATTGACATGGAAGCCCAAAATGAAGAGGCAATGAAGGTGCCGGGAATTCTGACGACTATTGCAGACGGTATGCCTGGATTCGGTATTGTCGCCGCAGTTCTTGGAGTTGTTGTTACTATGGCATCAATCGGAGGCCCTCCGGAAGTAATTGGTGAGCATGTAGGCGCAGCACTGGTAGGCACCTTTCTGGGAATCCTTTTAGCTTATGGAGTGTTTGCTCCTATTTCCAAAGCATGTGAAGGTGTTGTTAAATGCGAATCTCAGTATTTTGGATGTATTAAGAATGCTGTTGTCGCCTTTGCCAGAGGTGATGCTCCATTGGTATGCGTAGAGTTTGCCCGTAGGTATATTGAACCCGAGTTTAGACCCGGATTCAGTGAGATGGAAAATGTTGTTCGTGGCAAAAAGAGTTCTGATGAGAGTTCTGCAAAGGCCGCGTAAAGAACTCAAACTGGTTATACATACTGATATGATGGTGGAATAGAGAAATTGGATACCCCAGGCAGCGCAGAAATACGAATAGTTAGACGTAAGAAAGGTCATGGAGGACACCACGGAGGTGCATGGAAAGTCGCATTCGCGGACTTCATGACTGCTATGTTTGCGTTCTTTCTTGTTATGTGGATATGTGGTCAGAGCAAAGAAGTCCAGTCTGCAGTCTCTGCGTATTTTAAAGATCCGATCGCATTCAATGAGGCAGTAGCGAAAGGTAATGCACCATTCGCCATCGCTGAGTCTACTGTTGGTGGCCCATTGTCAAGTCCTGGCGAAGGGGACGGTGGCGCTTCTTCGGCACCTGCAGTGAATGTAATCAATGATTCCAAGCAATTAGATTCCCTCAAATCCAAGATAGAAAAAATAATTGCTGACACCCCTGAGTTCAAAGATTTGAAAGATTTTGTTGATGTCAAATTGACGGGTGAAGGGCTGCAGATAGAATTATTAGAAGTTCGGCAGTCATTATTTTTTGATAGCGGTAGTTCCCAAATAAAACCTAAAACCAGAGCATTGATTATGAAGATAGGCAAGGAACTATGCAAAGTAAAAAACAAGATGGTTGTTGAAGGACATACAGATTCTCTTCCGCTGCGCAGAGGTGAAGGTTACACGAACTGGGAACTCTCGTCAGACAGGGCCAATGGAGCTAGACGAATTCTTGAGACATCTGGTTTGAAGCATGGTCAGATAGTTCAGGTAAGAGGTTTAGCTGACAACAAGCTTCGTGATAAGAGTAATCCAAAGAGTTTCATAAATCGGCGTGTTAGCATTATATTGCTCTACAATAAGACACAGGAATCCTCGCCTAAGATCGTAAAGGATAATATCACCGAACACCCAAGCGTTGAGAAAATCAACCCGGATAAAGTTGATAAACCATCAGGTTCGCTTGAATCTCATGAATCCAGCGAAGTCGAGAAAAAGTCTGAACATACAAGCCATAAGTCTGAATCGGACAGTCACAAATCCGAATCCAGCAGTCACAAATCAGAACCGGATTCTGAGGCTGCATATAAAGAACCCCCTATGAAGACTGGTACAGGCAAACATGAAGTTACAGTCGTGACCCGTGATGGTAAAGTTTATACCGTTAAAGCTGGCGATATTACAGAAGGACTCATACCGAAAGTCGGACATTGACTGTAAGACCGCAAAGAGATTGACATTCGTATTCTTGCTATACTGATTATCCCCATTGAGGCTCGGGAGGAATATGTGTCCCGAATGCCTAACCATTAATTGTGAAAGATAAGAAATCCCCGCATTCATTCTCTGTTGCATATGTAACCCTGGGCTGTAAGGTCAATCAGTACGAAACTGAACAAATACGCCATGCGCTTGAATCCAGTGGTTTTGTAACTGTCAGCCAGGCGGATTCCGCTGATGTATATATCGTCAACACTTGCAGCGTAACCCATACAGCAGATTCTAAATCACGCGCTGCTATCCGTAAGTCTGTCAGAGCAAACCCGGATGCACTGGTTGTCGTCACAGGATGTTATTCCCAGTTGGAACCACTGGATGTCGCTCACATTGATGGTGTTGATATAGTCATTCCCAATGACCAGAAAGATTCAATCTCCGGATACATCGCTGCCAGGCTTGGTGTGGATGTTGATCAAACAAATAGCGCATTAAATGTTCCCCATCGCACCCGCACACGAGCAGTAGTTAAAGTGCAGGATGGTTGCGACAACTATTGCTCATACTGCATCATCCCATATGCAAGACCTCATATGAACTCGCGTCCACTTCCTGATGTAATCGAGGAAATACGATCGCTTTCAGATGCAGGATTTCAAGAGATTGTGTTGACTGGCATAAGGCTGGGTTCATATAAATGGGAGAATTCTACCATTACTGACCTGGTTCATGATTGTTCAAAAGTCAGTAGTATCGGAAGGATTAGGTTGAGCTCTATCGAGCCATGGGAAATAACAGACTGCCTGCTTGATGCTATGGATAATCCGAAAGTCTGCAGGCATTTACATATCCCATTGCAAAGTGGTGATGATGCAATACTGACCGCAATGAACAGACGATACAACACTAAAGAGTACCTGGAAACACTTGATCGTGTGCGAAACCGCATACCTGGGGTTGGAATAACCACGGATGTCATTGTCGGGTTCCCTGGGGAAGATTCTGAAGCATTTGAGAATACACTTAATATTGTTCGAGAAGCTTCGTTTACCAGACTGCATGTTTTTCGTTTCTCTCCAAGAAGCAGAACTGCGGCAGTAGGGATGCCGGGCCAGGTTGATGCTCAGCAAAAGCAAATTCGCGCAGAACAGCTGGAAAAACTGGGGCTGGAGCAGCAGCGGGAGTTCGCTTCCTCGTGGGTGGGTAAGGTGTTGCCGGTAATTCTTGAGTCTGAAACCAAATCCTCATGTGTTTTCAGAGGTTATACGGATAATTATATTGAAGTAAATGTATTTGCACCCCACAATCAAAAAAACAAGATTATAGATGCCAGAATACTGGATATATTTGATAACGGTTATGTAAGTGGAGAGTTGGTTATTTGAGGTAAATGGGCCACTGATACCACCCCGTTTACTTAAGGACAACAATGAGAACTCTGGATCAATTAAAAGAGTTATTCAAAGATGCAACCATCCAGACATGGCATACGCACATTAATGGTGGTGGGTGGGTGCAGAATACTGCCAATGTAGCTTCCTCCGTGTATGTCGGGCCCGATGCTCTAATATATGATAATGCCAATGTGTATGATAATGCACGGATTTATGATGAGGCTAGGATATATGGTAGTGCTCGGGTTTATGATAACGCAATAATATATGACAATGCTCAGGTTTATGATGAGGCCCGTGTCTGTGGTGATGCCCGAGTTTCTGGTGCAGCCAGAGTATATGGTGAAGCTGAAGTCTATGGATATGCCCATGTTTTCGATAATGCCCTGATATATGGGCACGCATGGGTTTATGATGGTGCTCAAGTCTCTGGCCATGTTCAGATTTATGAGGATGTTCAGGTATTTGGCGAGAAAAAAATCTGCCGACCTCAGTAGTCACACGCATGGCTGACAATTCTGATAAAGCCCTCACTTGTCTATCTAATCCCAAATAATGTTTGTACCCCCTACGAAATATTGCCGCACACGAATATATACGTAATCACGAATAACCAGGGCGAACGCATCTGATTTTTACACGAGGGAATAGGCCGGGATATGCTGCGGGAATGCCGGTTTTACTCGATGTTTCGAATCTCGTCTATGCTCAATTCCCGCATTATATCCCTTGGTTACTGTTTAGATGCGTTCCCCCTGCACGAATAACCCACCCCACATGAATATCTTGCAATATTCTTTAAAAAACAAAAGAATGGCATTAATATTGCGGCTATATCTATTGCATGGAACATGTACTAATCATAGTTAAGAAATGTTGAATAATACACATAATACAGACGATAAATATGTGAACTATATGTGCACTTATTGCTAGCACCAATAATATGTGTAGTTTTATTGCTCTGTATGAGCTATTGTAAAAAAAGGATAGCTATAATGGCAATACATGAAATTGATAAATATAACATAGGGACATTTTGTGTGGATGTGACGCCTCCTGTTGGACATTCATTATGTGGTGGACTCGTCCCAACAGCTGTGGGAATCAGAGACCCGTTGAGTGCACGAGGATTCATTATTTCTGGTAGGGAAGAGCCAATCGTTATGGTTGTATTCGATTGGTGCGAATTGCGAAATAGCGCCTATCACAGTATAAGGCAGATTATAGCCGACAAAATCGGAACCTCACCAGATCGTGTTTTAGTATCAACTGTTCATCAGCATGATTCTCCGATGTTTGATCTATATGCTGAGGAATTGCTTCATAAACGGGGTATTATGGGCCTTCTCTGTGACCCTGTCTATTTTGATCATGCTGTACATCGCATTGCCGATGCTGCGCAAGAAGCAATACATAAGTCAATGCCACTTACAGAAATATGTATTGGAGAAGCTATAGTTGATCAGGTAGCATCAAACCGTAGAATACCAGGTAATGGCGTTCATCTAAAGGCCTGGAGACCTTCTTATTTACCAAGTTGCTCGGAACTTATGGATGAACATGAAGGATTAATTGACCCATACTTAAAATTGCTTCTTTTGAAAAGTGGGAATGATTGCATCGTCGCTCTAAATATCTATGCTACACATCCAATCAGTTATTACAAAACCGGTATGGTTAGTGCGGATTTTTGTGGAGAGGCCCGGAAAGTAATGGAGGCAGAACATCCAGATACATTGGTGATGTATGCAAATGGTTGTGGAGGTAATATAGCTCCCGGAAAATATAACAACGGCACTGAAGTATGTAGGCAGGCAATGTCTGGCAAACTGTCTGCGGCAATGAGGCTCGCTTGGGACTCGGCCGAGAGTGTATCGTTTGACTCTATCTCCCTGGGTGTATCGTCAATCGATTTTGGAAAATTCCTGCCGGAACGTTTTGAGTCTCGTATATTTGAAAGAGAATTATCTAGATTACCTGCCTGTGCAGATCGTGCGTTTATGGAAAGAATGCGTAACGAAGATCCACATAGATACCTGCGCTACTGGAATGCTGTCAGTGGTCTCAGTTGGTTGAGAAATATTGATGAATATGGACCATGTAAAGTTTTTTCATTGGATATTGGCAATGTTGCACTTCTGATGCTACCCGGTGAGGCATTTATTCAATACCAACTTGCAAGCCAAAGTCTTAGGCCTGATGCGTTTGTGATGGTTTGTGCATATGGAGATTGTGGCATGGGATATATACCGGTTGATTCTTCGTGGGGTGAGGGTGGTTACGAGGAATCAGAGAGCTATGTAGCTTGCGGAATAGAAAAAACGATGATCAATGCGATCGCAGAAGTCTTGCATACATCAGCAGCTGTTTATGTCCCTACGCAAGAAAGATTGGTATCTCAGACTTATAAACGTTGGCCATATAGGAAGAGCTTGATAGAACGTGCTGTATCTGTAGTGCTTCGAAATCTACGTTATTAGAACAAATACATCACTCCTTGGATTTTGGAATATTTAGGATAAGTCTTCTATACGCTATATAATACAATACATAGCATAGGGAGATTACTGCTGAGTATAGCGCTACCGAAACAACTGGCTTCCATCCAAGTTTATATGGAACATAAAATGACAATGTAACTAGAATGGCTCTTAGTGTATTAATCGATAACTGCAGTCCACTTTTCTCCAGAATTGTTGTGATGCTGGACAATGGTGAGACAACCAGATTACATGCACTATATACTGCCAGCAATGCAGCATAAATACCGGCTTGATGCCATTTTTCCCCAAATATAATAGGAAATACAAACGGTGCAATAGCTCCTCCAGCAATCACAATCAATCCAATACGAACGGTTTTATGAGTGATAGAATCAAACAATACAATTAATCCATTCGGATTGGTACGTAAAATGATCGCGGCTTCAGCATTGAAAACCTGGGATATTGATCGTCCAATCAAGGTAAGAGGCAGAGTGACCAGTCTCAACGCCAAACTGAGATAGCCACCTTCTGTTGTTCCGAAACAAGATGACATCATTATTCCTGGCATGAACAATCCCAGGCAATTAAGTAAAGAAGAAGGTGTGTATACCAGAGCAAACTGTCTGTATCTGAAAGCTGCTTTGCATAATGTATGGATAGTTGGCAATTGATTACAGCGTTTTCTAAAGGATTTTAGAAAGCCAGATGCCAACCCCAGGACTCCGGATGTGTTATATAAAAAATCAGCTGTAATTAGACCAATTGGACCTGCATGAACAATTCCAAGCGCTATTTGAGTCGATACGCTACCTATGCTTTGTATAACACGAGTTTTTCCGACTAAAGGGAAATCTTTTCTTCTGATCGCCCAATATGTAAGCATCTGATACGTCCCGCCTAAAAGTGTACTAATGGCCACTAACCACAGGTAGTCATTTAAGGCTGGTATTCCTGTCCACTTAGCGATCATACTGCTGCTAAAGTAAAGTGCGATCATTATAATCGCACTTGTAAACATTATGGCTATACCGCCCAGAAAAACCAGATCCTGCGCTGTCTCATCATCAGGTGCTATTGGTATTGCTTGCTCATAAGAGAGGGAGTTCGTTGAGTTAATTATTGTTGCCAAACTTCCATAGAATGCAAATATCCCGAAAACATGAGGATCATACAATCGTGTGATTATAGGTGAAATCAATATATTGATTGCTTGTGCAAATGCTGTCGCACCACTTAGCAGCATCACCGAATGCAAAAGATGCCTTCCTGAGAAGAAGTTCTTAAATGAATTGACAATAGAGGACATACCATTCTTCATGCCACTTCTCTTTATACCCAATTCGCATTATTGACTGTATCATACTTGTCTATTCAATAGACATGCTCGAATATTATCAAGAATGATTTCTTTTCTGCCGTGTTTATATGCCAGCTTAAGTTTCTTAACAGCAACATTTGAATGGAAATGCATTTTGATTCAACCTTATGTAGTTGAAAGTCCATTCTTTATCTGTAATGAAGTAATGAAATGGTATGGTGTATATGATTGAGCAATTCGCGTATTTTGAAAACCAATTAAGAATACGCGGCAAGCATTTTGTGGTCAAACTGGATTATATCATTAATTGCCCACAAATAGTGCATATCATCACCCTTATTGGCAGATTTATGCCTCTAAAGTTGATATCTAAATCTGTGCACATATCGGTAAATATTCCAGGTGAGTTTATTCGGACCTAACACCTGCCTGGTTAGTTGGAGTATAATATTGGAAGGTGGCCTGTGAAGGGCGTGAAGGAGCTTATTGAGTCTTGATTATTGATGTAGACGTACTGGTTCTCGGAACGGGAATTGCCGGTCTCAGTTTTGCGTTGCGTGCTGCGCGATATGGCCGTGTCAGTATAGTTACCAAGAAAAGTGATACAGATAGCAACACTAACAATGCTCAAGGTGGTATCGCTGCGGTAATTGATGCTAATGATTCCTTTGAATCTCATATTAGAGACACGCACACGGCCGGAGCATTCCTGTGTCATGAGGATTCCGTAGATATTCTTGTCCACGAAGGTCCTGACCGTATTCATGAACTTGTTGAAATTGGAGTAAGATTCACCAAGAACCAGGCATCAAATGGACATGATGTATTCGACCTTGGAAGAGAGGGCGGGCATTCTACCCGCCGCATAGTCCATGCAGCTGACCTTACTGGAAGAGAGATCGAACGTGCGCTTGTTGCAAAAGTAAAGCAAAATCAAGATATTCGCCTCTTTGAACACGACCACGCTATCGATTTGATTGTAGAAGAAACACCTGATGGATTAAAGTGCGTGGGTGCTTATGCACTTGATTCCGAAACTGGTGACGTGATGACTTTCCGCGCGAAAGCCACTATGCTGGCGACTGGAGGCTTGGGGCGGGTCTATTTGCATACAACTAATCCAGCCATTGCCACAGGTGACGGTGTAGCTATGGCATATCGCGCTGGTGCCCTTATAGGGAATATGGAGTTTATCCAGTTCCATCCTACAACCCTGTATCATCCTGATGCCCGCTCCTTCCTTATATCAGAAGCAGTCAGAGGCGAGGGTGGCATCCTAAGGCTTTCAGACGGCAGCACATTTATGGAACGTTACCATGAAATGGGATGCCTTGCTCCACGTGATATAGTCGCACGTGCAATAGATAATGAATTAATAACACGGGGAGATGAATGCGTTTACCTGGATGTAACCCATATTGACCCCGAAAAGATAAAATCACACTTCCCGAACATCTTCCAAAAATGCATGTCTGTAGGAATTGATATCACCAAAGAATGGATACCGATCGTTCCTGCTGCACATTATTCCTGTGGTGGAGTTGTCACCGACGTGCATGGCCGCACAAGCATTGCTAATTTATATGGTTGTGGTGAAGTCACCTGCACTGGAGTTCACGGAGCTAATCGACTTGCCAGTAATTCCCTCCTGGAAGCGATAGTATTTGCGCGGCGTGCTGCTATTGATGCTGAACACCTGGTTACCAATGGATCATACTCGGAGAATGTGAAACAATATCCGGAGGGGAAACATCATTTACCCGTCCCGGCTGCCTTAGTTTCCGAGCTTACAGAAAAACTGCGGGCTGTGATGTGGAGATATGTAGGCATAGTCAGGACAGATGCGCGTCTGGCTCAAGCAATGCAAGGTATTCTGGAAATTAAAACCCAGGCTGATGCTATGTACGAAAATGGCATATTGAGCCAGGAGCTTCTGGAATTACGTGATATGGCACTTACTGCCGAACTCATAACTAAATCAGCCCAGATGAGAAAAGAGAGTCGGGGATTAAACTATAACCTCGACCATCCGAATCTCGATGATATCAACTGTAAACACGATACTCTGCTTCGAAAGGAATAGTCCCCTAAATGCGACTCCTGAAAGGTTTATTCAACAAGGTAGATCAGTTACTGACCGGTAGAAGACCGGTTGATGATGAATTATTCGATGAGCTCGAAGAACTGCTTATTCAAGCTGATCTCAGTATTCATACCACGACCAGGCTTGTAGATCAACTGCGGCAAGCCACCCGCAAAGAAAGAATCAACGATTCCGAGGATATTAGAATTAAATTGAAAAGCCTGCTTGCGGATGCACTGTCAAACGGTAATACTACCGGACTAAAGGTTCCGGATGAGAAGCCTACTGTCTATGTGTTCGTAGGGGTCAATGGCGTCGGGAAAACGACTACAATTGCCAAACTAGCACACAGGTTCAAGAATCAGGGCAAACGTGTCCTGTTGGCCGCAGCAGACACCTTCCGAGCAGCGGCAATAGACCAGCTTGAGATATGGGCGGGACGTGTTGGAGTAGAAATAATAAAACACCAACCTGGAGCCGACCCAGGAGCTGTGGTTTTCGATGCAGTAAACGCAGCAAAAGCTCGTGGAGTTGATGTCGTAATTGTCGATACAGCTGGCAGACTGCACACCAAAGCCAATTTGATGGACGAACTCTCGAAAATAGGCCGCATATGTGCGAAAGCCTTAGGACGAGAACCGGATGAGGTTCTGCTTGTCCTTGATGCAACCACAGGCCAGAATGCTGTCGTTCAAGCTAAAGAGTTCTCACTATCGTCCGGATTAACCGGAATAGTTCTCACAAAACTTGACGGCACTGCCAAAGGTGGAATAGTTATCACAATACACGACGAACTCGGCTTGCCGATCAAATTGGTAGGTTCAGGAGAAAAGATGGGTGACCTGGAAGACTTCAACCCCCAAGCCTTCGTAGACGCCCTGTTCGAAGCATAATAACTGTCATCCTGAGGAAACCCTATGTCATCCTGAGGAAACATACAATGTCATCCTGAGGAACGAAGGATCTGCTTTCGCACTAAATAATACTGGATGGTGATTTGGTAATCACCATCCAGCAATAAAAATTGTGATGCAGGCTTCCAGCCTGCGGTCTCCGGGTTTCTTAGAATAAACGAATAATCTACTTTCATCCCAATCCCAAAGGCAATGACGTCTGAACACCCTATTTCGCGAAATCCGCATAATTTCGCGTAATTCGCGATTCAAAAGACCCTACCTTTTAGCAGCCAGTGCCATATTAGCCAAAAGTGCTTCTGTCTGTATCTGAGCATTGGCATTCCCAAGTATACTGCGCCTCGTAGACAAAATCGATTTCAAAATCACCTGCAATGACTCTGGATTTGGATAAAGCGATGCCTGTCGGACGATTTCCTGCCTGCGGTCGGAGTTTACCAGCGACGCCTCTTCTCCCTGAAGCTTTGCAGCCAACAGATCTCTATACCATATCAAAAGAGTATCCATAGAAGCCATCACAGAATTTCTGGCACTCGGTTTTACTTTCTTCTTGGTTGGAGCGTCTTCGGAATCCTGATCATCACTATCATCAGTTGAGTCAGTATTTGAGGCTCCGCCAGCACGTAAGTTTTCAGCCAGCCGTAGATATGCGCGCGCACCAATTTTGGCGACATCAGAAGCTATTTGAGCAATTGCGTCTCTGTCCTTTTGGAATTGGGTGTCGTTCAATAGAGAAATCGCCAGACCAGGACAACCTTGAGTGTATGAGGCCAAAAACTCCGCATGCTCCTGATCAGCATCGAAATCTTCGATCAGTCTTTCTATAAGCTCCACAGCCGGGACCTGGAAAACACGCAGCATTCTACATCGAGAACGAATTGTAGATAGTGCAGCCGCTTCATTGCGATATAGAAGAATGTTTATGACATAATCAGGAGGCTCTTCGAGTAGTTTGAGGATGCAGTTTGCAGACTCTTCATTAAGAGTGTCTGCCTGCTCAATGATGTTTATCTTCCATTTGCCGCGCATCGGACGAAAGCTTGAGATGTCACGCATTTCCCGCATGGAACTTATGCTGGTAGTATTCATTTTGTCGGGAGGATAGACCCGGATATCAGGGAAGTTACCGTGCTCAATTGCTCTGCATACAGCGCATTTGCCACAGGCATTGCCGTCTACCTGGTCTTCACAACTCAACGCCTTAGAATACTCCAAGGCTAGAGTCAACTTACCAACGGATTTTAATCCGGCAATGATAAGGGCATGCGACGGCATACCTTGTCTTACAGATTGTGCCAGCACCTTCTTCGCAGCATTATGACCTATTATTGAGTCAAAACCCAGACGATCAGAATCGTTCAAACTGCGCCACATCCACAACAAACACAATTGCACCGCCCACACTGACCTTGACCGGGTTCATCAACATACCACCAGTGCCTACAAGATCAAGTGGAGGCTGCGCAACAAACTGCTCACGGGTTGAACAAGTGTTTCTAATTGTCTCAAGCACGCTGTCCGTCATATCGTCTTTCGCGCCTATGAGGATTGATATATTGCCTTCTCTAAGAAATCCACCTGTTGTGGCTATGATTGTGAACTGTTGGCCAATCTGATGGAGCGCCTCGCTCATCTTTTGTTTATCGCGTTCGTGAACTATCGCAATTACCAGTTTCATCTTCTCTCCTTGGTATAGCCGTGATCGGCAGCTAGATTTGCTTAACAACACACACAGGCTGCAAAGCTCATGATACGATTAATCTATTAGGATTGGATTTAATCCCGCTCAAGACGAATGGAAAGGAATTTCCAAACGGTATCTTTAACATTTTCAAGAGATTGCATAACATCGATAATCTGAAATCTATCAGGATTGTCTTTAGCACATTTAAGAAATCCCTGCCGTACTCTCTCATGAAACGCCACATGCTCTTCAGAAATCCTGTCTACAAGCAATTGTCTCTTTAATCCTGTTTCTACTGGTAGATCCAGTAAAAAAGTAATATCAGGGATCAGCGACTTGCATGCTATGTCATTTAATGCAGATATATTGCCAATATCTATTCCACGCCCGTATCCTTGATAAGCCATCGTAGAGTCTATATAACGGTCTGACACAACTATTCGATTAGATTCCAGTGCAGGTCTGATGACACTTGCAACCATTTGAGCTCTGGCTGCACAGAATAAGAGCAGCTCAGTCTCCGGAGAAATCTGTTCTTTCGAATGCAGCAATATATCGCGTATGCTTTCACTGACCTTGCATCCACCAGGATCTTGAACATATACTGCATCTATACCCAGAGCTAACAGTCTCTCAACACAATCGCGTGCAATCGTCGTCTTGCCTGAGCCTTCGATGCCCTCGAATGTTACAAATAGTGCTCGATATCCACTCACGGCCTGAATACCCTTACACGCCTGTAAGGTTCAGTCCCTATACTTTCCGATTTGAGTTCGTATCTTTCCGACATCTGATGCTGCAGTCTGCGTAGAAACGAAGTCTGTGGCTGAAGTTCCTGTGGTTCTCCCGTTTCCAGAACGAGCTGAATAGCGTCTTCAATCTCTCGCAGAGCCTCATCTTCTTCACTCGCAGGCCCCATATTAAATATGTCACGCACCACTGAAGCAATTTGAGCATATGTGTTGCTCTTTATTGAGTAGAGTGGCATATCCCGGTTACGGGCTTCATTGAGCATAGGGATATTTTTTCTCTCATGAGTCTTGAGAGTCACAACATAATCCGAATCGCTAAGATCCTTGCTTATATAAGCAGGGACTCTGAGCTCTCGTATAGCTTTTTCAAGCCTATTGCGGCTGACTCCATACGGTAAAATCTTAACAATCTGAGGCCGTTCTGGCTTTTTAGCAACTCGCTGCCTGGATTCAACACTGGCCACCCGATCATGTGAAGGCCTCTCTGCAATCTCTCCAGGTTGTACAATCTTGACATCACCCTCAGGATTTCGCACTCGTATCTCAGGTCTTGGAGCTTCTCCCCTGAGTATTCGGTCAACTGTCCCGGCAACATCCTTATGGATCGCCAGTTTGTCCAGGTCTGTAATCTCAATGAGTACATCGAAAGTCGGAGGAGCTTTTCGCTCAAGAACAGATTTCAAAGTCCCGCGGCGTTTAGCTTCTTCATCAGATAGAGTAACAGTCTGAATCCCTCCAACCAGATCAGAAAGTGTTGGGTTCATCATAAGATTCTCAAGTGAATTACCATGTGCAGTTGCGATTAATTGTACGCCTCGTTCAGCAATGCTGCGGGCAGCCATCGCTTCCTGTTCTGTTCCAATCTCATCAATGACAATCGCCTGAGGCATATGGTTTTCAACGGCCTCGATCATCACTGCGTGCTGCAGTTCCGGCACTGCCACTTGCATGCGGCGTGCGTGGCCAATAGCAGGGTGGGGGATATCACCGTCTCCGGCGATTTCATTTGATGTATCTACTACAACGACACGTTTTCCAAGCTCGTCGGCTAATATTCGTGCAACTTCACGGAGCTTGGTAGTTTTACCGATCCCTGGCCGACCGAGCATAAGTATGCTCTCGCCACTCTCGACAACATCGCGGATCATATCGATTGTGCCATATACAGCCCTTCCAATACGACATGTCAGGCCAATCAGTCTGCCCTGCCGGTTACGGATACCGGAAATCCTGTGCAGTGTGCGTTCGATTCCAGCACGGTTATCCTTGCCAAAAGAACCAATTCGTTCGACAATATACTCGATATCCTCAGTTGTCACAGTCATTTCAGGGAATCTAACTGTGTGGAGGGGAAATCTGGCTTCAGGTTCGCGACCGAGATCCAATACGATCTCTATCAAGTCCTCTGCGTCTTCTTGCTCATCAATGCATTTGCGCAAAGCAGTGGGCAGAACGCCCAGAATCTCGGAAAGGTCGTCTGTTACTCTAAGTTGTTTTAGTCCTAATGATGCGTTTTCAGGTATTGCCATATGTTTTCATCTGTTTGGTGTGCGTGATGCACACTATGCTTTAATTCAATTATAACTCAAAACGAGCTTGTTGGACATCAAAATAGTAAGTCAATGCCAGAGCCGCATTGCGATTTTTGCACAACCAGCTATGGCTGCCGTCTCAGCGCGTAGTATTCGCGGTCCGAGACTGATTGAAGTAGCACCTGCCCGGGTCATTAAATCGACTTCATCCTTACGGAATCCGCCCTCCGGACCTGTAATTAACATAATGCGTTTTCGGGATGGAGAGTCCAGAGGAATATTATCTGTCTGGTACAGACATTCATCAAGTGCATTACCTAATAATACACACTTTTCCTGCTCGTGAGCAAGCAGGGCAGCATCCATTTCAGGAATTATTTTTGAAAGCTGGCTGATATTCGTCCCAATAATGATCTGAGGTACCTTTGTTCCGCCGCATTGTTCAGTTGCTTCAATGGCAATTTTGCGCCACCTTGCAGCTTTTTTCTCATCTGGCGAATCACCAATAGCATATGTGCACTCAAGGATGATGAACTGGCTGACACCCAGTTCTGTGCATTTTTGGATGATGAATTCTACTTTAGTGGGTTTAGACCGTCCGATAACAGCAACTAAATCGAATTGCAGTTCAGTCTCTGGAAAACTGCTGCTTATTACGTCTGCGTAAACAGTAGAGGATGAGGTTGATACAATTTTAGCATCAAACTCAGCGCCGCTGCCGTTAAAGAGGGTGATTGTGTCACCGGAACCAAGTCGCAGGACGCTGGTAATCTGTGTGGCAGTAGCGCCGACAATCTTTATTTGTTCATCAAGGACAATGCTATCTTCAATAAAGAAGCGCCGGTGGTTGGACATTAGCAGATTTGTCGAAAGACAAGTGCACACCAGACAGTCTGCCTTCGGTCTTCCACAAAAATCATTCCGATGGACTCAAGGGCAGCTCTTACATCTTCCACCCGGTCCTCTACAATTCCGGACACTATCAATATTCCGCCAGGTGCGGTTCTATCAGCTAACTCCGACGCCATATTGATGATTACATTAGGAATAATATTAGCAATCACAAGGTCAGATTTATCAGGAGATATTGTTGGTGATTCCCCGAGTAAAACAGTGATTTTATCGTCAAGCCCTGTCTTATTGACGTTGGCCGTAGCTGCACTAACAGCAATGGGGTCATTGTCAAAAGCAAGGACTTTACCAGCACCTAATTTCGCAGCTGACATAGCCAGAATGCCGGATCCACATCCAGCATCCAGCACAGTACATCCTGGTGTAACATAGTCCTGCAGCGCAAGCACGCACAACTGGGTTGTGTCATGATTACCAGTTCCAAAATGCCATTCCTGGATCAATCTCAATTATCAAATCGTCAGGTGTCGCCGCATAATCTTCCCAAGTAGGCTTAATGACTATTCTGCCAAGTTTCAACGGCTTGAAATATTTCTTCCATGCTGTAGCCCATTCATCGTCTTCTACCCATGTAATTGTTACTTCAGGATCAGGCAATGAAAGGCCATATTCGATAAGCCTTCCGGCACGTTCTTTGATTATCAACAACCTGGCTTCTAGTCTGTCATCAACTGGTAAATATCCACAGATCCTCAAATCCTCCAGAGCATCAGGCACAGAGAAAGTAGCTGTGCCTGCGCATCCTTCGGATATTAAAATATCGGTAATTGCGTCTTCCGTATCCGGATTGGCATTTAATGCAATCTCTACCCATCTCATAAGCCGTTAAATACACCTTTTATACGTTCGAACAGGCTTTTACCGTGGACTTCGTGTATTTCGTCTCCACGGATATCTGCCAGCTTTTTCAGCAGTTCCTTCTCTTCATCAGAAAGCTTAGTCGGAGTATCTACCGTGACAACTACGTTCAGGTTACCCCGATATCCACCCCTTGGGTCAGGCATACCTTTTGCATTAAGCTTATATACTTCACCGGATTGTGTGCCGGGTGATATCTCTAGAGACAATTTTTCATCGATACCGGATACATCCATCTTGCTGCCAAGTGCTGCAATAGGGTAACTGATATGAACCTCACACCAGAGATCATTGCCTTTTCTTGTGAAGAAATCATGCTTCTTGATATGGGTGACAACATAAAGATCACCGGGAGGGCCTCCGCGAAGACCTGCATCACCATCCCCTACGAATCGGACTTTCATTCCCGTATCCACACCAGCCGGTATTTGAATGTCCTTATGGAATGATTTCTTTACCCGCATCTGACCGTGACATGCCACGCATGGATTAGTTATGACTTGTCCTTCACCATGGCAGGATGGACAAGTTGTAATCCGTATCTGTGAGCCAAAAATTGTATTTTGCTGCTGCCTGACCTGACCACTGCCTCTGCAAGTATTGCACGTAGTAGGGTGAGAACCCGGCACAGAACCGCTGCCCTGGCATTCATCACATATTTCAAGCTTGGTTAAGCGGACATTGCGAGTGACTCCGGAGGCAGCTTCTTCGAGCGTTAATTCCGCATCGTAGCGGATATCTCCGCCCTGCTCGGGACCAGGTCTGCTGGGTCTCCCCTGACTCTGTCCTCCAGACCCGAAGAACATATCAAAGATGTCACCAAACCCGTAACTCTCAAAACCTGAGTTGTAACCACCAGAACTTCCTTGCTGGAATTGCTCGAATCCCTGGTGACCATATCGGTCATAGACTTCTCGCTTCTCTGGGTCTTTGAGCACTTCGTAGGCTTCATTGATTTCTTTGAAGCGTGATTCAGCGTCGGAATCATTGGAGTTGACATCAGGGTGATGTTTTCTGGCTAGTTGCCTGTATGCTTGTTTTATCTGGTCTGCAGAGGCTTCCCGCGGAATCTCTAAGACCTCATAGTAATCTCGTTTAGTGGACATTCGTTCCTATTATCCATAAAAAAGGCCGTCCCGGCACAGCGGAGCGGCCTTTAATTCGTTGTTATCTAGTCTTCTTCAGACTCATTCTGATCTTCGTCTTCGCTCCACTCGCCGTCTATGACTGCATCTTCTGCAATATCAGATTCGTCGTCGGACAATTCGACATTATCTTCGTCATCATCGCCCACCAGCAAAGCTTTGCGGGTATCACCGGTTTCATCAGCAACAAACTCATCTACTGCTGCGACTCTGTCGGTGTCTCCATCAAGTCCGAGTATTGGTTCGTCCTCTTCGAGCGCCCAATCGTCATCAGTCTCTACGAGTTCTTGAGCATCATCTGCCAGATGATCATGAAATGCCGAAATAGAGAATATGCCGGAAATATCATGCTCCTCAATATTCCTTGTCGGTAGATCGAAATCTGGGACTACGAAAGTCAGTTTTCCTGCGGCTATCTCTTCAAGAGCAATGGTAAGAGGGTTAGGGGAGTCAGTATCAATTAACGGGGCGGCCCCGTTCTTGATCTGCTTGGCCCGTTTTGCGGCTAGAGTAACAAGCCCATACCTGCTGCCTGCCTTTTCGAGTTTGTCCGGTGAAGGGTATATCATAGCGGCTGCAATCCACCTTGTCTGAGAAATTGAGTGCGGTCGTGTCAAGAATATATTATACCCGTTCCACCAGCCTTCAGTCAATGTAAATGACTGAGTTAGCATTACATGAATGTATAACATTAAATCATAATGTAAATCCTTGAACCATGCTTTCTGATGTTTCCTATGTTTGTTTGCTCATGAGAATGGGAAAATGTCTGGTAATTTCAGGCTGAGATATTAGTCTTGATAATTATAGGAAGTCACGCATTTACGTAAAAACATTAAAAATATCAGAGGTACATTATGAAAAACAAAACCATAATATCGACATGCATAGTTGCTATCCTTGCAATGACAATGGGTATGGGAATCGGTAATGCATTCAAACTCGGAGACATCCTCAAAGTAGGTGGAATAGTCTATATAGTTGATAAATTCAGCTCAAATATCAATGATTTTGTAAACAAACTTCTAATAAACAAGGGGCTTGAAGTAAAAGAAACTACAAAGGTAGTTCCGATACTTAGTGTAGGTGAGGGAACATATGTTGGTGCCTGCCAGGTATCAGGTGACAAGAAGGATGTAGACAAATGCAATTGTGTAATACAATATGAGGACGATACCGTGTTTGGATCGAAGATAAGGGTCAGAGCTCTCGTCCCATGTGCAACTCGCAGCACCAAAAATGTAAAACGTCTCAATGGAGTTGGTGTCAGTGCTATGGTAGACGTTAAGATATAGGAAACTATAAACTTCGGGGTAACAGCTCAGTGTTAATGTGTAATATAGTAAATTTCCGTCCGTCCTGAGTAGCGCGTATCGAAGGATGGACGGAAATTTACTAGCAAATACTGAACTACTACACTTCGGGGCATACAACAACCCCCAAAGCTTTATAGTAGTTATTATCTATTGAATCCACGGGAGTTTTAATCTTTGAGCTTTTTTGCAATCTCAGCAACATGCCTGCCCTGAGTACGCGCGATTGCTAGTTCATTTTCGCTTGGCGTGCGCGATCCATCTGTTCCTGCAAGTGTTGTTGCACCGTAGGGTGTTCCTCCGGTAATCTCGTCCATATTCATCAAACGCTGTTCAGAATACGGGACACCAACTAATACCATTCCCAGATGGATCAGAGTGTTGAAAATTGATGTGATTGTAGTCTCTTGTCCACCGTGCTGTGTGGCTGTGCTTACGAACACGCTGCCGACTTTGTTCTCAAGTGCTCCCCTGAACCACAATCCACCAGTTTGATCCAGGAAATTGCGCATCTGTGCAGCCATATTGCCGAATCTGGTTGGGGTGCCAATTATTATTGCGTCTGCCTCCGTCAGTTTGTCCACCTGTGCAATCGGAATGTGCTGGAAAGCTTTTCTAGCTTCCATTGCTCCGCTCTGCTCTAGTGCAGCATCCGGAACCAATTCAGCAACTTGGTACAGCTCAACTTCAACTCCATCAACAGCACGAGCACCCTCAGCGACAGCTTCAGCCATCTTGTAAATATGACCATACATGCTGTAGAAAACTATTTGTACTTTAACAGACATACCGCACTCCTTGAGATTCAAACATTATGCATCTTTTACCCCATATTTAAGACGACCACACATTCAATTAATAATGCGAGCAATAATTAAGATGTGAAGTTGATATTATCCACTTGACATGACTACTTGGTTCACGTAGAGTAATGCTAATCTGTTGGTAATGTTACGGGTGTCGTATATGTTGATTTTAGCGATGGTTGTCTCCATCGGTATTGTCTTTTTTTATATGTTGAACGAGTGGGCCGAAGGCGCTTATGGTGGACTTGATGCTATCATTACTGCGCTTATGCTAATCGGTCTGATTGTAGCCTCATATCATTTAATGATTGCTTACAGCCCGATTATCGGCAGCATTCCTGTTGCTTGTGCGGCCGGTTATATTTTCTATCGTAGAAGGTATTCAAACGGCAGGGAAATACTCCGCGAAAATGTCGATAGATATCGAAGAATGGTTATAACTGAGCCTAAAAACCTTGCAGCAAGAGAGAAACTCGCCAATGCACTCTATGACCTGGGAGAACTGGATCAGGCATTATACGAAATGAAATCCGCAGTCAATATGGGTGGCGGGCAAACCTGCGAATATACCCTCAAGAAATGGACACTGGAGAGAAAAGTGCTGGTGGATGGTATTCCAGTCTGCCGATGGTGTGACACAGAAAACAAAGTCGGAGAAAGATTCTGTGTGAACTGCGGATTTGAGTTACCCTACGACACGCAGGCAACTAGAAAGCTATTCGCAGGGAAGAAAACACAGAAGTTGCTTGGTACCATACTTATTTTCTCCGGCACTATGGTCGCCCTGGCTGTTTTGACAGGGTTGACGTCAGCTGTTCTCGTGCCTGTTGCTTTTGGCCTTATCGCATATTGGGGCTGGCAGATAGTCCGGGGAGCCAGGAGTTGACGCCTCTTATCGTCTGCGAATATTAAAGGAACTTTCTGCTTGGTTTGAGCGTATGTCTGATTGGGGTATGACCAATACTAGCCTGTATTGTTGGTAAAAGACAGGTGTGGTAAACTTACATACTGCCAAAATATGAGCAGAGTGTGTGATTGCTATTAAAACCGAGGAGGAATTTCAAAGTGGAAATACTTGATATGCTCAAAAAGACACTGTCATTCGGTGTAGGTGCTGCTGTTTTCAGTGCTGAGAAGTTGAAAGAATTCGCCGATGATATGGTGCAAAAGGGCGAAATGAGTGGCGAAGATGCCAAAAAGTTTGTTGATGATGTCTCTAAAAAAGCAGATGATGAAAAAGCCAGGATTCAGGAATGGATCAAGGAACAGGTAGCAAAGGTTAAGACTTCGTTTGCAGATATTGACAGAGTGAAGAAACTCGAAAATCGTGTAGCAGTCTTGGAAGCAAAACTTGGTATCGTTACTGAGGAGGCTGAACCGGCGCAGACTGAGCCGGCAGAATGCTGCTGTGCATCCGGTGAAGAGGACCCCGAAGGCTAATGCTCGGAAAGAGCGGACGGCATATTCGGAGATATAAAGAAATATACAAAGTCATGCTCAAACATGACTTGGGTTGGATAATGGTTCGTTCTCTTTTAGCCGAATTCATGGGTAAAGCGAAGACCACTACACCCTCTGAATCTGCCCCGGTACAGTTGCGGGAAGCATTGGAGGAGCTTGGACCAACTTTTGTTAAATTGGGCCAGCTCCTCTCTACAAGACCAGATATTATCCCGGATAACTATGTAAAGGAACTTGTTAAACTCCAGGATACCGCTTTGGTGATCCCGGTGGAGCAGATACTGGAGGTCATTCGAGAAGAATTTGAAACTGAAGCTAAAGATTTATACGCTTCATTCGACAATACTCCCATGGCTGCCGCATCCATTGCTCAGGTTCACGCAGCAGTTCTTCACGATGGTACCCCGGTTATCGCAAAAGTTCAACGTCCCAATATCCGCGAACAAATAGATACTGACATCGAAATCCTCTACAACAATTCCCGTTTCCTCGAAGACCACTGGGATAGGGCTAAAATATACGGTGTTACGGATATTGTGGATGAATTTGCAGTAGTAATTCGTGAAGAATTGGATTACACCCGGGAAGCACGAAATACCGACCGGATTAGAGAGGCTTTGGCTAATACAAAGGGTGTTCATGTCCCAAAAGTTCATTGGAGTCTGACAACCAGCAAAGTTCTAACTCTAGAACTTATGACGGGAAACAAGATCAATGATGTCATACGTCAACAACTGCCCGGAGTATCTAACAAAGACTTAGCAGTGCGGGTGGCATCAGTATTCCTTGAGCAAATATTTGTTCACCGGTTTTTTCATGCAGATCCTCATCCTGGTAACTTGCTGGTATCAAATACGGGAAACATTGAGCTTCTTGACTGTGGCCAGGTAGGAATGTTGGATGCTGAAAGTAGTGCCGGTGCTACACGGATGCTACTGGCTTTCGATGAACAGAACTCAAGAGCTTTTGCCGATGAAGTCCTCAGCCTTGGCATTGCTCAAGAGGATGTTGATATTCAAAAGTTTTCCCGGGATATCAGTCGTCTGCTGCGTTCTTTCTACGATCTTCCTTCTCGTTCCATAAATATGGGTTCACTTTTTGCTAAAGTCCTTGAGGTTTCTGCTTCCCATAAAGTCCGGCTCCCTGCCGTTTTTGCTGTTCTTGGCAAGATGTTAGCTAGTATCGATGGTATGTGCAGGCAATTAGATCCTGACTTCAATTTTACTGATTTAGCCAAGACATATGTTACAAAAGCAGTGAAAGGCGAACTCCGAGGAGAAAGCACTCTTACAGAAATGTACCGAGCTCTTGTTGGAATGCGCAACCTGTTCTTCACAATGCCTGAGCAGATAGAAAAACTCGTCCGCAAAGCAGTCGAAGGTACTCTGCGTATAGAGTTTAAACACCAGGGACTTGAGGAAGTATCTGATGTCTGGGAAAAATCCACTAACCGCATTTCACTGGCACTTATTGTTGGATCTATTATAGTTGGATCCTCCCTGGTTATTAACTCAAGCACAGGCCCTACATCATGGTTTGGCCTGCCAACAATTGGTATTATTGGATACTTAATAGCATCTGTTTTTGGACTTTGGCTTATGATTCAAATAATCCTCTCCGGCAGGCAGAAATAGAAGAACTACTGTAGTTATTATTCCGCCCTCTCTGTGTGATACAATTACCCCATAACTCTTTCATGTGGATTTTTACAATGCCAAAAATTACTATCGACAATATTCCGGTTACAGCTCCTGAAGGCACCACCGTGCTTCAGGCAGCACTGAGCATAGGAATCAAAATACCAACCCTCTGTTTTGTAAATGGACACTCACCGCTGACATCATGCATGGTTTGCCTGGTTAGGATTAACAATGCAAAGAAACTGGTCCCATCCTGTGCAATGCTTATCCAGGAGGGTATGGTTGTTGAGAGTGAGACTGCTGAGATTATCCAGGCCAGAAAGACTGCTTTAGAGTTGCTTCTGGGTGATCACAGAGGAGATTGCGTAGGGCCCTGCCAGGATGTCTGCCCTGCCCATATGGACATCCCGCGCATGATACGGTTGCTATCCAAGGGTAAATATATTGATGCTATCAAAGTAGTTAAGGAACATATTGCTCTACCAGCTGTTCTCGGACGTGTATGCGCAGAAATATGCGAAAAAGGATGCAGGAGAGGACACATAGACTCCCCTGTCTCTATATGTAATCTAAAACGCTTTACAGCTGATGTTGACCTGGCATCTGGTTCACCATATATTCCTGAAAACGCCAAAAGCACTGGGCGAAGTATTGCGGTAGTTGGATCAGGTCCGGCAGGATTATCTGCTGCGTACTATCTGGCTAGAGATGGACACAGTGTATCTGTCTACGATCATAACCAACTGCCAGGTGGTAGTCTTCGCAAAGAAGTTGAAGCTGGCAAGCTTGATCAGACCGTTCTTGATGCAGAGATAGCCGTAACAACCAAATCCGGTATTGTTTTCAATATGGAATCATCGGTGGATTCACTCGAAAACTTACTTGAGAAACACGATGCGGTACTGTTCTGTTCTGGTGAATGTACAAAAGAAACAACTGATATATTTGGCATTAAGTATTCGGGTAAGGGTATTCAAGTTGACGCAGTCACTCTGATGACGAATAAACAAGGTGTATTTGCTGCAGGCTCATCTGTCACCCCCGTAAAACACGCTGTCAGGGCCTGCGCTCAGGGCAGACAGGCAGCACATTCAATTTCCTGTTACTTTGAAGGAAAGATTCCACCTCACGATGAAAAACCTTATTCGGTACGAATGGGGCATCTTCATCCCGGCGAACTGGATATACTGACTGATGATGCATCCAGACATTCGAGAGTTACAGCATCTGCAGAAGGATACACTGAAGAACAAGTTCAGATCGAAACTTCACGATGTTTACACTGTGAATGTGCCAAAGTGGACGGATGCAGGCTTAGAGATGCCTCTTATGAATACCATGCAAGCCCGACCGCCTATAAAGCAGAGCACAGGCACTATACTCGAGATTGTTCACATAACGAAATAGTATTTGAGCCATCAAAGTGTATATCATGTGGACTTTGTATACAAGTTGCTGAACAAAGAGCAGAAGAGCTAGGACTTACATTCTTTGAGCGTGGTTTCGATGTTAAGATAGGTGTCCCATTTGAAGGATCGCTTCCTGCAGGACTCAACCACGCAGCAAGAGAATGTGCAGAAGTTTGTCCTACAGCAGCCCTGCATCTGAAAATTGAGGGAGAATGCTGATGTCACAATTGCTGGTATCCGATATCTGCAAACAGTATTACAGTGAAGCAGGTGCTATTGATGTGCTCAAAGGCGCCCAGTTTTCAGCATCTGATGGTGACACGGTTGCAATACTCGGTCCTTCAGGTTCCGGCAAGAGTACACTACTAAATATAGTCGGGACATTGGATTCTCCTGATAGTGGAGAAGTGGTGTGCGACGGAATTAATGTCATTGGACTAACTGGCGTTCAGTTGGCGAATTTTCGATCAAAGAGAGTTGGATTCGTTTTTCAGGACCATCACCTGCTTCCACAGCTAACTATCGCGGAAAATGTGATGTTACCGACAATTCCTGCAGATACTTCTCAAGGTGCATACGAAAGAGCGATCTCTCTTTTACAGAGAATGGGGATTGAGAGTAAAGCTGACAGTCTACCCTCCAAATTGTCGGGAGGCGAAAGGCAGAGAGTTGCTGTTGCTCGCGCATTGATTAACAACCCAGGACTATTGCTCTGTGATGAACCCACAGGCAGTCTTGATGTTGAAACCGGTGCAAGTATCATCTCACTCCTGATTGAACTGGCAGCAGAGAAAAATGTCATTGTGATAGTAGTAACCCACAACCTGGATCAAGCTGCTAGACTTTCCCGCAGGTTATTCCTGAAAAATGGTAAATTGATTGAAGAGTCTTGATTTTCGAGGTGTGAGTATGAAAGCTATCTTGAAATGCCTGGCTTGTTTACTGGTAATCATATCAACATATTCAACTGTATTTGCCAGTGAATTGAATATTCAGAACACAACAGTCTCTGGATGCAAAGTGAAAGTGATCCGGGTGCCGCTAAGCAGCTACAGAGTGAAAATTGGTCTGGCTGTAAATCGTGTTTCAACCACAGAGCCGCTTGCATCAATTGCCAAACGTAACTCTGCCAGTGCGGCTATCAACGGCTGTTTCTTCAACGCATACACAAGCAGTCCAGTGAAACCTCCATACCACCACCTTATTTCTGGTGGTAAGGTGCTGCATGTGGGTAATACTGGAACTACGATAGGCTTTGATAATAATGGCGATTACCGGATGGAACGCCTCAAAATCAGTCTTCGTGGCGGCCTGGATGGCAGTAAATCCTATCCCAACAACTGGTATTCATATTTCATCAACCATCCCGTGGAAAATTCAACCACCGCCATAATATACAATAGGACATATTGCCAGAAAACCACTCCAGCTGTGGGTCAACAAGCAGTCGTTTCTAATGGTACCATAGTCTCGGTAGGACCCGGTCCACAGAATATCCCAGGTGATGGATATGTAGTATTGTTTGCCGGAGGAGAATCCAATCAGATTTCTAGACTGGCACCTGGTAAAAAATGTGATTTCAGACCTGAATTTCAATGCGAAGACGTTGATTTCTGGAGCAATGCGCAGGAAGCTCTGGGATGTGGGCCTCAATTGGTTGCTGATGGACAGATAGCGTATGATCCACTGACAGAAGGCTTCAAGAGCGCCAAAATACTATCTGCTCGAGGTCAGCGCAGCGCTGTCGGCGTAACCAGGGATAAACAACTGTTGCTGGTTACATGCTCCGGAGCCACAGTAAAGCAACTGGCTTCAGTAATGAAAGCGCTTGGAGCATATGATGCAATGAACCTGGATGGTGGCGCATCCAGTTGCCTTTGGGCTAATGGTAAATACCTGACCAGTCCCGGTAGAAATATTGGAAATGCCTTGATGGTTATAAGGAGGTAGAAAGATGCCGGTAGATTTTAAAAAGGAAATGAAAGCGTTATATCAACCCTCGACTTCACCAGTTCTGATTGATGTGCCCGAGATGAGTTTCATAATGCTGACCGGCGCAGGACATCCGGATTCGGATCTATTTCAAGAAACCATACAGACACTATACTCCATTGCATTTACTATAAAGTTCTCCCTGAAAAAGCGAAACACAGGCAACGAGTTTGTAGTTCCGCCATTGGAAGGTCTCTGGTGGACTCTTGGTGAGTCTGTGTTCGATATGGAGAACAAAGACAACTGGGCTTGGACAATGATGATAATGCAACCGGATTATGTCACCGCAGAGGTCTTTCAAGCAGCTATCGATGAAATCCGAAAGAAGAAAAATTCTGAACATCTTGATAAAGTTACTTTCGAGAAATTCCACGAAGGGCTAAGTGTGCAATTAATGCATATAGGCCCTTACTCAGAAGAACGTGTGAACATTAAAATAATGCACGATTTCGCTGCGGAATCCGGTTATACTCTCCATGGAAAACATCACGAGATATATCTGGGTGACCCAAGGCGAACTGCACCCGAAAAACTAAAAACAGTCCTAAGACAGCCAATAACTAAATAGTTAGTGATGTGATAATAGGAATACACAGACAAACAGGAGCTACACTTATTGACCAATTCTCCGCCAACTGGCGACAATGATACCTCTAAGTTCATAACGACTGGTGATCTCCGTGCAGTAGTGGTGCAACTTGCCTGGCCGACCACTATCAGCACTGTTGTTATTACACTTTACAACCTGATAAACCGCTACTTCGTTGGTAGGTTGCCGGATTCGGATTCAGCATTAGCAGCAGTTGGGGTAGGTGGTACGATTCTGATGGTCCAGTTCTCTATTGGCATGGGGATATCTATTGCATCAGCCGCTCTGGTAGCAAGGTTTATCGGTGCCAGGGAGGATGATAACGCAAACATTGCCGCCGGACAAGGTATATTTCTATCAATACTCCTCGGCCTTCTTACCGGAATACCTCTGGTTATATTTGCACGCGATCTTGTAGGGCTGGTAGGAGCCAGAGATTTTATCACGCTCTCAACCTATTACACCGCAGTGATCGGATCTTCTTCGGTTTTACTCTTCCTGTATATCGTCTCCACATCGTGTTTAAGAGGGGCAGGGGATGTCAAGGCGCCTTTATACGCTGGTGCCATAATGATCGCTGTGAATGTGCTGCTGGACTGGATTCTGATATGGGGGCCCGGACCTTTTCCATCGTATGGAGTAGCAGGTGCAGCCTGGGCAACCGTTATCTCAAGAGTTGCTGGTATGACTTTAGGTCTGTTTTACTTGAAAAGATCAGTTCTAGGAAAATGCTTTGTACACATTGCTCCTAAATTCGCATGGATAAAGAGATCGCTAAATATAGCCTGGCCGGCGATGGTGCAGAACTTGATGATGACAATCCCTATGATGGCATTTGTAGGTATCCTCAGAATGTTGCCATCTCCGGAAAACACCCAGGCCCAGGCTGCTCTTACTGTCGCAATCTCAATAGAATCCCTGGCATTCATGCCTGGGGTAGCTTATTCCAGTGCTGCTACACCTATTGTAGGTCAGAACCTGGGAGCAGGATTTGCTGACAGGGCTGGTAAAGGTGCATTCATTTGTGCAAAGCATGCGATTTTGATAATGACAATTGTGGCCATAGGTTTTCTGGTTTTTTCAAAGCAATTGGCGTCATTCTTTACTAATAGTCCCGCGGTAGCTGCCCTAATCGCATCATATCTGGTTATTAACTCATTTTCAGAACCATTTCTCGCTGCTACAATGGTATTCAGAGGTGCTTTGCAGGGAGCGGGAGATACAAGATTTCCTGCTTGGATCACATTTATATGTAATTTCGCCCTCCGTCTTCCACTTGCATGGCTTCTTGCAGTATATTTTAGTTATGGAACAATAGGGGCCTGGATTGCCATGGCTTCCACTACAGTTCTTTCGGCATTCTTAATGACCGGATGGTTTGCAATAGGTAAATGGAAGACGATTAAGGTCTGATAGGAGCAAAGCAATGACCCGAGACGAACTTGTTCAATATTGTCTGGGAAAACTGGGAGCTGAAGAAACATATCCGTTTGATGAGACTACTACCGTCTTTAAAGTAAAAAACAAGATGTTCGCACTATGTGGACAAGGCCAGGATCCTGTAACAGTAAACTTGAAATGTGATCCGGATCACGCCGAGGCACTCCGCAGCATATATGAAGCAGTGAAACCCGGCTACCATATGGATAAAAGGCATTGGAATACTGTTACACTAGATGGCACCATACCGGAATATCAAATAATGGAGATGATAGACCACTCCTACAACCTGGTAGTCGCCAAACTAAGCAAACAAGACAGAGACTCGCTCTCCAAAACAGAATAATCTGCGTAAATCTGCGAAATCTGTGGATAATATCCCTTCTTCTCCTGCATTTTCTCTTTTCCGTGTATTCTGTGTATTCAGTGGTTGATGATTTTCTTAATCTGCGAAAATCTGTGGAATCTGCGGATAATATTTCCCTTCTGCATCCCCGCATTTGACTTCATAGTTGTATATTCGATATACTGTCAGGGTTGGGTCGGGGAAATATTGCCTCGGCTGATACGTATATACGCCATAAAGGATGGTTAAATATTTCCATGGATAACTTGACCCTTACCGCAAAATACAGGACAGACTTAACAAAGAGTGGGACCAAAGCAGTTCGCAAGAACCATGCAGCTACCGCTACTGTTTATGGACACGGAGTAGAGTCTGTGTCAATAGAGGTTGATCTTTCTGACCTCGTTACCCTTTACAAAGCATCAAAAGCCAGTGGAGCCTCCATTATCGATATCAAAGTTGAAGGCGCCCCGACTAATGTTGATGGCACAGTTGTTATGAAAACGGTTACCAAGAACCCGCTTTCCCGCAGGGTAATAGACGTTGAGTTCCAGAGAGTTTCAATGACAGAGAAAGTAACTGTTGATATCCCTGTGAAGTTTGTTGGCGATTGCAAAGGAATTGTTGAGGGCGGAGTCGTTGAAGAAGCTATGAACGAACTGCATGTTCGAGCATTGCCAGGCACACTCCCAGCTTTCATCGAAGTAGACATCACCGACCTTGAACTTGGTGGCCACATCAGCGTAAGCAACCTTGAACTACCTGAGGGTGTTGAAGTCCTTAACGACCTTGATACTACCCTGGTAGCTTGTGTCTACCCATTCAAGGGCGGTCAGCGCACCGAAGAGAAAACTGAAGCACCAGCAGCAACCGAGTAATCTCGACTATCTCTAGTATTTATCAAAAAGGCCAGGCACATTATATGCCTGGCCTTTTTGTCATGTTGTCTTGCGACACTTTATTTCCTCAAAGTGTAAAACACTCCATCATCAGGCTGCGCTTTAATGTCTCTTCAGAGGGATCAGGTTCCAGTACGTTCAATATCACATCCCCAATGAATTTATTCATGCTGAGGTGGTCCAGGAAATTTGCGTAATTGTCTACTGTATAGAAGCCGTCCCACAAGCCAGTATGCATCAATAGCCTGTGCCAGCAGACATTGTAGGGGCCGGGATGATTTGCAAGATAAACAACAGATAACCCATGCTCAAGGTAAGGATTAACAGCGTCAACAAGATTCCTTGGACGAGTACCAGACGCAACCACCGTGTGAGCAGTATCAAATGCCCAGTTTACCTGCCGACCGAGTGCGGAAGCGATTGTTTTTATAAGAGGCTCTTCATCGGTCCATTCATGCCATGGCCATACATGTCTTTCAACAACACGTGCTTTGTCAGGAGGATAACCATCCCAGGCTCTCCATCTCCTGCTCGGTACGACTGAAAGAGACATATAAACAGATGCATTTGTAGCATATTTGATGACATCCGAGATGGCACTGAGGAACAGTTCATTTTGTTTATCAACAGGTAAAAGATCCTCAGTGGTTGTGCCGACATCGCATACAACTTTATGGCATCCAAATGCCTGAGCAATATCAACGCACCTTTTTAGGTGATCAATAGCATTTTTGCGTTCTTCCGATTGAACTGCACTGAGATTCCCGAAGTTAACAGTTATCAAATCACTGACGGCATTAACGGATGTGCAGATTAAACCATCGGTTTGGAAAAGGTTGGCCAATAATCTGAGATCGCTGCCGGAAAGCGCTGCTGTCATTCGTCCAGGTAGTTCAATCCTGCGAATCCCCATTGATGAAAGCCGCCGAACAGAGTCCAGTAATGAATCTGTATGAAAATAGGAGGCATTGACTCCAAGGGATTTTCTAGTCATAATTCCTCCATAAAGCGGTAAACCGGACGGTTCATTACGATCTGAATAATATACATGCTAAAGTCCACGCTGTCACATGGGAACAGTGTGAGATTTATATATCCGCCCACGATATCCATCTCTTCTTCGCCATGTAGCAGATCCATTGCATGTCCAATATCGGCTGTCGAAGCTTTCATCCGGATGTATACTGGGAACGGATGATGGTTAGCTAAAGTTACAACAAGTTTATCAGGGCTGTTTGTAACATTGGTTATGTACTGGATACTTGTCGTCCGTGGTTCCGGCTCAGAACCAATAGGGTCAATATAGGCTTCCACTTCAACTATGTTCAGGGCTTTTAGTTTTTGATTTAAAACACGCTTAATCCCTTCCAACAGTCTATAAGGGGTTCCAATTGGTTTATCAATATAGGAGAGTGTCCCCGTGTCTCGCAATGGGTCTCCGCCGACAATCGGATGCTTCTCAGGTATTCGATTTGTCAATCCATAGGGGACAGTAATTGTATATATACGACCCCTACCATGGTTCTTTAGACAGATAAGAGGACGGGAATCTCCGTCGTCCAGCAAAACATGCGAATCCAGTGGATTAGCTTCAGCAAATGAATAGGGGAATTCGTTGTATACCGTTTCGCTTTCAGGCTCACGGCTGGCGCGAGATGAATACATCCTGCCCGTTAGAGATATTCCTGCAAACTCCAGCGCATCCGGTCCGAGTTGCGAAACACTCCAGACTACCGTCCCTCCAAAGTCCGCATGCCTTATGAGCTTCTTAAGTAGATTCCGGTCTATCTCAGATTCTCCTACGTACCATATGGCCTGGTATCTATCCAATATAGATGGATCAATGTCTGAGAGCACTACATCAGCAATATCACCGCATGGTGTAGGAGTGAGAAAACCGCGTCCGTCACGGTAGTATGCACAGTCCTGATATCCGGGATATAGATTGCGGAAGACCATATCCATCTGGTGGTCTCCCTTTTCATATGGCATACATCCCCACACTGTGTAGAACGAATCCGAATAGTAGTGTCGTGGAGGTGTCCAGCCGGAGTGGAAATCGGTCATTATAGCCAATGGGCAGTATTGGACCCCTCTGCGTTCAGCGTTATTCACACAGAATTTAGTTACGTCGAGCTGCATCTTCCCAAGTGGACTGATTCGGCGGTCCTCGGTGAACTGCGATGTCTCAAAAGCCTCTATGTTCACTCCATACATAAATGCCACAAGCCAGGCACGGCGCATCAAATGTAAGGTTTGACCTTTATCTGGCCCGGTCTGGTTCTGCGGATTACCCAACCCCAGTTCTGGTCTTGAAGCAGAGTCACCCGCGTACGTCTCACGGTCGAAGCTCTTATATCCAAACATATCCCAGACGCTGATACCGGCAAGCCAGAGTTTCTGGTACTGCCGGGAAGCACCGCGTATCCACGCACACCACATGTTTATGCTTGGCAGTGCTTGTAGCAATTCAGCGCCGATCATCCTGTTAGAGTCCATCGCTGCTAGATAGTGAGGATAGGTAATCCCACACAGGGCATTCATATACCCCTGCAGGTCAGCAGACAGTGTCTTGAACCATCCAACGAAGTTCTCATATGCAGCTACTCGACTTACTGGTGCCGGGCTGACTCTCAAATGGTGCCAGTACCATCGTCCGTCCTCTTCACCGTTGTCCCAACCCAGGAATGAACTACCAAGTGTTTCAAGAACATTCCTCTGGGTATCATCGTCGATAAGCCAGGATATCCCTCCGTCGCTGCCTCGCTTGAGCCCCGGAATGATACCCCAGACGTCCACTACCGTCAGTCCACGTCTATGAAGTTCTTCCAGTGCCTCTTGCCAGTTGCTTGCCCGTAGAAACGCCGCATTTGGCCATAATGCTCTTCCGAAATTGAACGCACTCTTCTCTGAATTCGATTCACCGACTCCGAGTTCTGCATTGTGCCACAGATCCAGATCACGTCGAAATGCTGCCATATCGATCTTGCCATCCGCTGCGGCAATACTCCTGAGACCAGTAGTCAGATAAGTCCCACCAATGTCCTTCAGCGTCACCGGCAGCGGATTCTTCCTGGAAAAATCCTCAGCCGACGCAGGATCAACCGGTTTATGCCAAACATGAGGCAAATCAACAACATGGTAATAACTCAATGCATACCCTCAACTCAAGTCATTCCGCAACATCTGTCATCCTGTCGGTTCTGTCATCCTGAAGAATGAAGGATCTGCTTTTCAAAACGTATTTCCATCATCAAACAGCATCTTTCACTACATTCAGCATGACATTAACAAGCTTAATTAACAACCAGCAACTGATATCCCAGCCGGTTTACCGAAATAGAAATCTTATTATCCTTAATTACAATTGTTTGCTTGTCAGGCCAGGTCATCACGGTTTTGATTGAATGCCCGATTGCTTTGGGATTAATCGTCACCTGCCCCTGTCTGTCCTCTTTACTTACATTGCCTATAACCAACAAAGTCTTCCCATTATTTTTCTTATATGCACTCACATAAACATCCTGCATATCAGTAGTGCCAGGTGCTACTTTGTCGAAATAGCCGATAAACTTGGATTTTACATATCCAAACTTATCCAGGGCAGATAGAGCTTTGTTGGCCTCAGCTACATTGCACCAGCCTAACCATGGGCTGACATCGTGCAGCATCAGAATAGCCATAAGACCGCGTGTTGGTTCAGTCTGGTTTGCGTATTCCTCATTGAATTCAGGCAGGAAATATGGCATTACTCCCCACTGCCGGCCCATGAACTCCGCGCGGAATGTATCCAGGCTGATTATATCCGTATAACAGTCCTTCACAACGCCACGGAAATATTCACCATCCAGATAGGAGTCTTCATATGCAAGAATGGGGACAATCATTGTTCCTGACATATGCGCCATTGTGAAACCCTTTGGTTTAATAGATTTCATAACAGAATACATTCGTCGATATAGATCACGGTATCCAAATATAGGATACGTTTGTCTTAATTGACCATCACGAATATATCCGCATCCGGCATCAAGATTAGTTGAACCATATGGCTGCGTATTGTCGTGATAGAGACCATCGATTCCAAACTGTTTGATAAATTGTGTGGTCTTCCAGACGATAAAGTCAGCGTAACCTTTGCCAACCGGCGATGCCATAGCGAAACCTGCACCATATGCTGCAACATCCGCCGATCCGGCATCAATCGGACCCATAGCCCAGTATTTCCTAAAGAACGGCCACTCAGGACAAGCAGCCGAAATGAAGCTTAAACACAAGTAAGGAACAGCGTCGATTTTCTTTTTATGTAGATCTGTGACTCGTCCAGACATCAACTTCGGGTCCGTAGCTTCTGGGTATCCGTAGTATCGATTGGATCCCTTATCTGTAGTAGGCCACATTATGTTTACATTGCCGTCCAATCCTGGTTGAAGACGCCATTTACGCCAGTCAGCCGGAATAGGTTTCACCGGTGTTGCCTGCAGGCCAAATTCGAAATGCCAGTTCTCTGGTAGTTTTTGGCCTTTAGCAAGCAGGTTCAAGCGCAGGATTGTCTGGCCGTTCTCACGGACAACTTGAATGGCGTTGGGATCATCGCTATTAGGCCAGAACTCATCGCTTTCGCACATCCAGAATAGCCCACGGTCATTGTTACCAAGCCAGTAGAACGGAATGAACTTATTATTGTCTATCACTCCATTTCCCGTTGGAAGATTTCCGGTCACCTTGCTGCTGTTCCATAATGGTGAAGAGCGGTGACGGTAGAGAGCGATTTCATTACGAACAGGAATATCCAGAATCATTGCTTCAACATTCGGGTCTACCCTTCCCGATAGTTTGATTAATGCAAGTCCATCGTATTCGACTGTTGTCTGCATCGCCAACCTTGTGCTGCCCTGCGAAAGCTTCTTGTTCACAATTGCTCGCGTGGCTGAATGCGGCATTTTCCTGTCAGATACTACTCCGATAGCTGTAGAAGCGCCATTTATTGTCTGCCGCAGTAGTATTGGAGCAGCTAAAAGCGATTGTTTACCTGATATTATCTGGCTTATAAGTCCTGTTGACCGGAAGTCGTAACTGCGGTCCCACACTTTTACAAGCAGTGGAGTCTTCCCGTTGACTGGAGTCCACGGAGGCAGAACCTTGTCCTCCATTCCGAGCTTGTTATCACGCCAGACTACAGTGTCAGGAACGATGATCTCTCGGCGGACTTCTATCATTTCCCCATCTATTGGTTTAACCTGTGCTATTAAATCATATGTTGCAACCCTGCTGACATCGACCGTCAAGCTTGTCAGTAATTGCCCGCCATTAAACTTCAACACTGGTGAATCAGCAGGCAACGCTGCACCTTTAGCTACCAGTGCCACTTTACCGGTAACCTGGTCATCAGTGACATCTGCTCCACCAGTATTCACTTTGACCGCCAATTCTTGCTTGATCGGATCAAGTTCATAATGGAGATATAGACCTTGGGCAGTCAATGGAGCCTGGAAGTCATAGTTCCCGGCAAAATGAGCAGCAATGTGTGATGCCGATAGAGCACGATCGTAAATACGTACTTCGTCAACCAATGATGAACTAGTTCGTGGTAGATGCCAGGGATTGTCACCAATCATAAATGTTTTAGCCAGTGCTTTAGGTAAAAGAGCTTCTGCAGAGACAGGACCTGCAGGTTTGCCATCCACATAGGACATGACTCCGTTGCTTGACCATGTTCCAGCAATATGGTGCCACTCACCCGGTTTCCATTGTATAGGTGCCGAGGTCGAAAAATAAGGTCCAGCAGGATTCTCACACGAAAGCATCAATATGGCACTGGACTGGAAATACTTATAAAGATAAAGTGCCCCATCATCACCGCGCATATCAAAGAACGCATGAAACTCTTCAGTCTGTGGAACCCAATCTAAAGCACAAACCCACATTTCAACCGTTCCTGCTGTAGCCTTTAATAGTGTCGTTGGAAACTCCAGATACCCGGTTGATGGCCCCGACATCAACGCCTGCCCAAGCTTTCCAGGGGCAAGTTCCGGTTTCCCAAGAACAGAGGGAGATATTGCGCCATTTGCACTCTGAGCATCCAATCCCTTATCAAACGATATAGTCATAACCGGTGCCACCTGTGCATAGCAAACACTAGCCACAACCAGAATCAACACGAGAAGCAGACTCATTACATATATTGATCGAAGCATCCAAACCTCCTGTGAAGCTGGCATCAACTTATGCCAGAATGCAAACAAATGGATAGTGATACAATATCACCTTCACTAATTAATGACCAGTAATTGATATCCTAACCGGGGAATCGAAAGCGTGATTTTGTTATTATTTACTGCGATGGGTTGCTTGTCGGGCCAGGTTATTATTGATTTAATGGCGCGTTTCAGGACTATGGTGTTGATTGACACCTCTCCGTGCCTGTCTTCCTTCCCCAAATTGCTGACAACCAAAAGGGTTTTACCATCCATTTTCTTGTAGGCGCTAACATAAACATCCCGCATATCTGTATTACCAGGCGCTTGTTTTTCGAAATAGCCTATGAATTTGGCATTGACGTATCCAAAGCTGTCAAGAGCTCTAAATGCTTTGCTGAACTCCTCTGGATTGCCGGAATCCTGCCATGGGTTGACATCGTGCAACATCAAAAGAGCCATCAAGCCACGTGTTGGTTCTACCTGTTTGGATTGTTCTGCATTAAATTCAGGAAGAAAGAACGGCATAATTCCCCACTGACGACCCATAAACTCCGCTCGGAATGTGTCCAGGCTCATAAGGTCCATATAGCTGTCTTTTATTGCACCATAAAAATACTCCCCATCAAGGTATGAGTCATCGTATGCCAGGATTGGAATTGTGAGTTTGCCGGACATATGCGCCATCGTGAAACCTTTTGGTTTGATGGATTTCATAATACCATACATGCGCCGATACAGTTGACGGAATCCCAATATCGGATATGTTGGTCTCTGATGTCCATCGCGCATATACCCACAGCCGGCTTCAAGGTTGGCTGAACTGTATGGGTGGGTTTGGTCGTGATAAAGACCGTCGATGCCATATTGTTTTATAAACTGTGTTGTTTTCCAGACGATGAAATCAGCGTAATCCTTGCCAACCGGAGATGCCATCGCAAAACCAGCACCATAGGCAATCACATCTGATGAGGTATTGTCTATGTTTCCCATCGCCCAGTATTTGCGGAATAATGCCCATTCAGGACAGGCGGCTGATATATAGCTCAAGCACAAATATGGGACTGCACTAACATTGTTTAGATGCAGTTCTTTGACTCTGGCGTCCATCAAAGCTGGATCAGTCGCTTCCGGATACCCATAATATCTGTTGGAATTTTTATTGGTAGTTGGCCACATTATTTTTACATTACCGTTCAAAGCCGGCTGCAGTCTCCACTTACGCCAGTCTGCCGGTATAGGTTTGACTGGAGTTGCCTGAAGTCCAAATGCAAACTTCCAGTTGTTTGGCAATTTCTGTCCTTTTGCAATCAGGTTCAGACGTAGTACAACCTGTGCCTTCTCACGTATAACCTGAAGTGCATTGGGATCATCACCGTTTGGCCACATCTCGTCGCTTTCGCACATCCAGAACAGCCCACGGTCGTTATTACCAAGCCAGTAGAAAGGTATGAACTTATCGTTGTCGATTACACCGTTTCCCGCAGGCAGGTTGCCTGTCACCTTGCTCGTGTTCCAGACAGGGAGGTAGCGGTGGCGATAGATAGCGATATCGGGACTAACCGGAATGTCCAAAGTCAGCGTTTCCACATTTGGATCAATTTTACCAGATAGCGTAAACCAGGCAAGTCCATCATATTCCACTACAGTCTGCATCAAAATGTGGGTTTTGCTCTGAGTTAATTTCTTGTGGACAACAGCTTTTGTCTTTGATGCTGGTTTCGTTGGCATTAGTAATGACTTGATTGCAGTGGTTTTTCCATTGATGGTCTGTTTGAGTTGCACTGGGGAAGCCAAGAGCCTCTGTCCACCAGAGATGATTTGTCCCACAAGTCCTTCAGACCTGAAATCATATTTACGGTCCCAGACTTTCACGAGATTTCGAGTTTTTGCATCGACTGGTGTCCACGGAGGTAAAACTATGTCCTCTTCGCCAAGTTTGTTATTTCGCCAGACTGTGGTTTCAGGGATTTTGATATCCCGACGTAGTTCCATCACCTGAGCATTATTTGGAGTAACCTGTGCAATCAGATCATATGTGGCCACCTTATTGATATCGAAAGGTACCTCATATTGCAATTTACCGTCTGTAAATTTCTGCGTTGGCAAATCAACTGGTATAGGTTCACCTTTGGTGACTAGAGCGATTTTGGTTGAGATTTGATCATCAGCCACGTCTGCTCCACCTAAGTTCAACTTTATCGATATTTTCTGTTTAACTGGGTCGATTTCTGACTGTAGTGCCAGGTTATTTATTGTCAGAGGAGCTTTGAAACCATAATCTCCAACAAAATGGGCTGCAACATGGGCTGCTGAGAGTGCTCGGTCATAGATGCGGATGTCATCTATCAGTGATGAACTGTTCCGTGAGAACTGCCACGGATGATCACCTATCCTGAATGTCTTGCTGAGTGCTTTAGGCAGCAGAGCTTCAACTGGAACCGGTCCGGCAGGTATGCCATCTACATATGCCATAACCCCTGCACTCGACCAGGTTCCGGCAATGTGATGCCATTCCCCAGGTTTCCAGTGAAGCGGGGAGATAGACTGGAAATAAGGTCCATCCAGATTGTTGCATGACAGCATCAATAGATTGATGGACTGGTAATATTTATATAAATAAAGCCCTCCATCGGGGCCACGCATGTCGAAAAATGAATGGAATTCCTCATCCTTTGGCACCCAGTCCAACGGGCAGATCCACATTTCCACAGTTCCTTCGGTCGGTTTCAGAAGAGCTGTTGGATATTCCACATAGCCAGTATTCGGTCCGGACTTCAATGCCTGTCCTGTTCGCCCTGGAGCTAGTTCAGGTTTATCGAGAACAGATGGCGAGATTACTCCTTTGGAGCTTTGAGCGTCCATGTTTTCATCAAATGATATAATCATCACCGGTTCGGTCTGTGAGACACACATGCTGGCTGCCATGAGCATCGTTATAATGATGATACTTATGAATACCAGACTACGAAGCATTTATACCCCCTGTTGAGGTAGTCGGTTCATCCTGATTTTGTCGAAGAACACATCCTTCGACAAGATCAGGATGAACCGATACTTCCAGCTAAGACACTTTACTGCGTCTTAATCAACCCCATCTTATCAGTCGGAATCGCTTTCAACCCGGTCTTCTTATATGCATCTTTAGTCAAATCAGGAATCCCAGTTTTCGCGTTCACAGTCAACAGAGAACGGTCCGTCGTTACAGTGTTATCTTTGAACTCATTCCCAGGCCGTGCGATCTCCTCAACAGACTCCCACACTCCACCGATCCCAACATTGTTATTGTATTTGTTACCGGTAGGGTGACCAGGATTCGGTTCATCCATTGCAGTTGCCAGCCATTTGTATCGAGCATAATATTTGCTCTTGTAATCCACTGCATTCAATCGGTCCTTGAGTGTAGTATCCGTTCCGTCGAAATACGATCTTGCCCAACCTTCTCCTCTGGCATCAAGGTGAATACTTGGATTGCAGTCGATGAACAGGTTGTTTTCTATATAGTTCTCCCTGCCTCCACCGACCATTGCTGCTCTGGTCACGTTCTTGAATACATTTCCGTAAACAGTAGTCCCACAGAAGAAGTCATCCAGATAAACACCTACGCAGCCCTTTTCCTCGAATCCATTTATGTCATGGAAATAATTGTATTGGATCTTATTGCCAAGCATGCTCCAGTCGCGTCCGGAGTATATCGCACCTGCATCATTGGATTCCATGCAGACTCTATAGATTTCGTTATACTCCATAACATTCTCATTGCCCCAGAAACCAATAGCCTGGTGTGGAGCATCGTGTATCTTACAACTAGCTATTTTATTGCCGACTCCTCCTACGGCAGCGCCTGCAGAATACATTCGCTGGATTCTACCGTAATCGTGAATATGGCACCGCAGCAACTGATGGCTAGCTGGAGTGAGTGTGATCCTGTCTCCACCACTGATGCTGATCCCACCGCGTCCTATTCCATACACTTCACAGTCCTGAACAGTGCAGTTAGAACCGCCTGAGACATCAATAGCGCCTCCACCTGTATTACGTACAAGGCAGCTGGATATCACCACATCATCGCTTGCAGAAATGTTAATAGCATCCCCCCGTGTAGCTTCGATAAGCAGGTTTTCAAATCGGACATTAGAGACCTTGCTAGCAGTAATAGCTATCCCAACAACCGATGCAACTACCTTTGCGTTCTTGAGTTCACTTGGAGGCCAGAAATAGAGAATACCCGCATCCCTGTCCACATACCATTCACCAGGCATATCTATCTCAGAAAGCATGTTGAATGCATAAAAATACTGACCAGGTCGGTATCCATAAGTATGGTAGGGTGGGGCGATCTTGATAATCTTCTTATCAGTATCGATAGAACCTATTTTATGTCTCTGATCAGACCAGTCCCAGAACCAGTATCCGTGCACCCAGGGATCTTTTTCCTTGACCCAGCGTGATGGTCTATCCCCAGCATATATGATATCCCCAACACGGTCACCCCAGGTACCTCGAATATCATAAGGTTGATTCTTTATAACATCAACTATCTTAGTGAAACCCTCATTAGGCCAGCGGGATAGAGTCATAGGTTTGTCGTTGAAGAACAGTTCCATTCCTCCACCATCCGGAGGACCAAAATCTGTCATGCCCAGAGATTTTAGGTCAGCCTTAAGCACATTCCCTTTCGCTTTATCATCCAGCATAGAAAGCACATCCGGGTCACTTACCGGTTCAAAGTTACTTACTCTAACCCCTCCGGAAATCGCCGCACCTTTTATTCCCTTGTAAGTAATGGGGCAAGTCTTTGTGCCAGAGTCAGAGGTTTCCAATTTGAACGTTTGGTGGATTTGAAGTGGACCAGCAATAATGACATCAATAGGTTTGCTGGATTTCTTCATCTGCCTTATTGTGTCCCGGGCTTTCTCCAGCGTAGCAAATGGTCTAGTCTTGGCACCTGTCCCTGAATCACTGCCTTTTGGACTTACCCATACCTGAATATTCATAGCATTACCCCGCTGATCAATAACGAAGCTTCCAACTGCAAGTAGAAAGAGCATAGTGAATATCGCAATACGCCTTTTCATAAAGACCTCCACCTATCAGTATTCTATGCATAATGAACGCAAAATTTGTCATCCTGAATTGAAACATGTCATCCTGAATGCAATGAAGGATCTGCTGTTCGAAAAATCAGATACTTCATTGCATTCAGGATGACATTTACATTTACTGGACTTTCGCCCCCAGCTTATTCATTGCATCAGGCACAATCTCATAACTCTGGTCCAGGCTAATCGATTGCCCCGGCTCAAGCTTTGTAGCCTTCGGGAACAGTTCCAGGTTAATCCTACCGCCATTTCCGAAGTAGTTGAAATAGGTCAGATCAACCTGATTAGGATTGAACCTGTTGACGATACCTAGTCCGTCTACCCCATCAATAAACGCCCATTCCCCGGCGGGTTTGGCAGCGCCTCTCATCCAGATCTCTTTTTCTGAATCAGGATCTTTAGTCACCAAAAGGGATGTTGCACCCCATGTGCCATCACCTTTCTTGACTGCCAGATAACCCTTGTTAACCTCAGAAGCCGAGAACTCCGGATGAACCCTGATCCCGGATTCAATAGCAACTGTTGATGCATTCGTAATTGTGCTCTTAATATTTACTACTGGCTTAGCAGCATCCAGGCTAATTACTCTACTAAACTTTAGTCCATTGGATAGAGTCGCTTCGAGTTTTATTGATGTATTCGTCTGCTCTGACACAGTATAAACATCTGACCAACCCGGTGATCTGTATCCCAGGTTGCTGAACTCTTCGTAACCGCCCTGCTTCGGTTGAAGTGAACCCGGCTTACCATAAACCCGCATCAATTCCTTGTTGGTTGGCAAATATGACATCTTCCATATTCTACCGCCTGCTCCAGGAAGTAATGAGAGTGACAAGGATGGGTTAGCGAGTTTGATTACCTGCAGGGATTCCCCCTCTTTGTTCAGTGAGTTCAACCAGTTATCCAGGGATGTCCCTTCGTTGATCATCGTCACGCCTTCTTTACGTGCGATCTTTTCAAACGCAGCAGCAAGTCCGCCATCTACACGGTTCTTAGGAACAAACAATGTATTTCCATCTTCCACATATCCGCTGTAGCCCATTGCGATCATTGTATACATGATCGGGAGTCTTGCTACCTGGACACGGTGGAGAAGCCTATCGTCGTTCTTTACAGCATCCTCAGCAGCATCAAACAGTTCGTTAGAGCGCTTGATGATCTCCGGAGTCAGGTTCCCTGCCTGAGGACCGGTGTAAATCGTTATGTGCGTGTCTGGATTGTCCTTAACCTGCTTATGTATCAGGTTTACATAGCTACGCACAAACGGTCCAGCTTTGCCGAAGTAAGCAGGCAGGAACTCGTCGATAGCTTTGTCTGTATCATAGGTAGGGTCCCAGAGAGTCTTGGCCATAATCCACGTCCGAAGTTCAGCCATCTCTCCACCCTTGGTATAGTAGTCAGCTTCTTCGTATATTCCTGTAACACCATTGTTAATATAGAAATTGATGTTAGGCTTCAAGGAATACAGGTTCGGGAACGGCATTATAGTGTGGGCATAGTTGATTACATAGTCCCATATCCACATTCTCTTGTGTGTATTGGACCAGTCCTGCATGTCCTTCTTGAACGAAGCATTGAACGGACATGTGTCGAGTGGATGCACAAAACAGCACTCAATGCTGCAGAGCCTGATAACCACATTGGGTAAAGGCTTAACGAATTTCGGAGGCTTTCGTGTGTATTGGTAAGCCAGCGTATCGATGATCTTGTCAGGGAATTCATCTTTCACTGCAGCGGCTATTCCATTGACAAAATGGATTAACGGACCAGACTGGCTGCCTTCTTTTTCTGCAAGCGCCGTGCAGTTGGCACACTGGCAATAGTTCCAGTAGTCGTTCTGTGAGACAGACACAATAGTCGCAGCCGGATTCGAACGGAACCACTCTTTGACGCTCTCTGTTGCTATCTTCAGCACATCAGGGTTAGTCAGGCAGAGCTGTGTATTAGATGGTCCAATCCTTATTCCACCCATCTCAGAGAAATATTCAGGATGCTGTGCGTAATATTTCTCCGGTTGGACCAGATAGTTGAATGTATGCACAAATCCCTGATATCGAATACAGTTACCGTGTTCCTCATCAATATTTGGCTGATTGCCGTTAATCATATTCTTAACAGCCCAATACTGGTTGCAGGAATGCGGATAGTCTGTTGACCTATGCTCAAGTGGAGGGATATATGTCTTATTAATCTTAGTGATCTTGATTTTTCCTGTGTTAGGAATAACCGAGCAGTCAGGTGTGAACCACTTGCATCCAAGTGTGTTTTCCAGGAATGAATAGCTGGCGTAAAACACACCGCGTTTATTGCCGGCTAAAATCAGATTGGAGCCGGAGGTCTTTATTGCAATTCCTTCCAGTCCAAGCTTCTTGAAGTTTACGCCAGCCTTAATAGCAGCAGATGTTTTTCCAAGGAGGAAAGCAGACTTCTTTCCAACTTTAGATTCAGATGTAATAGGGATAAGGTTTCCAGTAATCTGTTCAAGAACAAGCTGGAAGTCTCTCGCTATACACTTCTCTTGAATAGTTGGTTTGTTTGGAATGGCAATAACATAGAGTTTTGGACTGACGATCTTATTGCCAATATATATGAGCTTTGAACCCTTGTGAGCAAGTTGATAGTCCAGGTCCTCGCGTGCCAGTTCGATCCGGTTGATAGTGGAGACAACAACCGCTTTGGTTTCAGGAGTTCCATCAAAAGCCTTTTTCATAGCAGTAGTCGATTTTTCAGCCGTTGCCAGAATTGCAGTCTTCTGTGAAAGAGATAGACCTTCTGAGTTAGCTACAGGTGCTGCCAACTGGGCGCATGCCTTAGCAGCGGACAGATTCCCCGGCAGAGCATCAGCAATTTTGGCGACCAACTGAGACTTCTCAGCCGGAGTGAACTTATCCGTCATTTCATTCAGACGGGTATCGGCGTTGTGATAGGTCATCCCATCGTAACGCACCATATCGATTATATAAGGCACTCGATTAGCCTTATTTGGAGTATTCTTCGCCAGGAAGCAAGCCACATCCGATTTAGTCTTTGCATCAGCGTTTACCAGAAGAGCATTGATGCTGTTCAGACTCTTCTTTTTGATGAAGTAGAACCTGGCCAGTAGTTGAATATCGGCATCACTCTTGTTAGGATTCAACTCGCGCTCTTTCATAGTCTCAGCAGTGCTTTTGATCTTAACAATACTTACATCATCGATCCAGCCAGTGCCATTCTTTCCATTGTGGAAGACTAAAGGATGGAATGTGATGGTATTTACAGGGCAAACAAAGGTGGCTTCCACTGCCTGCCAGTCGTTAGGGTTTGTTACGAGCGCTTCTGTGTTGAACGCCCAGTCATAGGAGTTCCAACTGTAAACATAGAGTGCAACCAGGTTACCAGCTTCACATGAACCCTTGGCATATCCGGTTACACGGTAAGTAGCAAACGGTTCCACTTTAATCTTCATCTCAGGCATTGGTGTCCAGGCAGTCTGTGCACCAACAGATAGTGTGCCTGCTCTCTCACCAGTTCTGGCCGTACCGGTAACCCCGGACATTTCAAAACTGGGATCAGGGAAGATATTCTCAGGAGCAGCCTGGCAAATGGTAACACCGCTAAACACCATAAGCAATACAATTGCAGCAAACAAATACTTAAATCTCATGAACTACAGCCTCCGAAGGGTATTAAAGTTTTATTAACCCAAAGAAGCCCATATTCCTCTGTCTTTAGTTGATAGTTGAAAGTGGAAAGTGGAAAGCGAAGGGAGTGGGTAGTGGAAAGTTGAGAGGTGGAAGTTGAAAGTGATGGATACAGACGTTAGTTGAGTTGAAAGTTAAAAGTGAAGGAAGCAGAGTTTAGGGTCATGAAGAACGTAACTCTCCACTCTCCACTTTCCACTATCAACTCTCCACTATCAACTTTCAACTATCAACTATCCACTATCAACTTTCAACTCTCCACTTTCCACTATCCACTAGTTTGCCCATACTTCTCCTGATACCTTCGATACCCCCTTTGCACTTCTTCCTCGGGAATTGGAATCGGGGTTCCCTTCAGCATAGCCAAATGCACAGTCTTAGCCACATCCTCCAGCATTATCGCTGCCTTCAGTGCAGCCTGAGGAGTCGTGCCAACGGCAAACACCCCATGGTTCTGCATCAAAATAGCCGGAGAGTGCCCAATATTGTCCACCACGCACTCCCCGATCTGTTCCTCACCTATCTGGCAATAAGGGGCACAAGGGATCGGTCCACCGAACTCATCCGCAATAGCAGTAAGCACCGCAGGAATAGGCATCCCAATAGCTGCAAAGCTGGTAGCATAATTAGAATGTGTATGCACAACCCCATTGATATGCTGCATCCGCCGGTAAACAACCAAATGAGAAGCAGTATCCACCGAAGGCGCCAACTCACTCTCAACAACATTCCCATCAATGTCCACAACACTCATTTTCTCAGGTGTAAGCTCCTCAAAAGAAACCCCACTTGGCTTAATAACTATATATCCAGTTACGCAGTCCCGCCCACTGACATTCCCACTGGTCATAGTAACCAAATCATTCTTCGGAAGCTCCTTATTCAAATCGCATATAAGTTTTCTTAGTTCAGGTAAAAGCATAGTTTTGAGTCGCCTTTCGGTAATCATAGAAATATATGATGTTACTGTTTACGCTGTAATTCTAGAGTTTCGTTCAATGACTCAATAATGTCAGCATCATCAGGTGACAGAGCTAACCCTTTACGGAGTACATTAATTGCTTCCTCATAGCGTCCCAGCTTAATATAAACGTTGCCAAGATCCCAATATCCATCAGATTCTTCAGGTTCAAGCACGATAACTATCTGATATTCGACAGCCGCATCTTCATATCGCTCTGTATCGTTGTAAATGTTTCCCAGATTGCCATGGGCTTCCGGGATTTCATGATCAAGCCGGATAGCTTCTTTATAGGCTGCTTCAGCTTTATCCGGCATCCCACTATCTTTATACGCAATTCCAAGGCTGTTCCAAGAAGTATGATCTTCTGGGTCTATATCGATTGCTTTCTGGTATTCAGATATTGCTTCTTCATATAGATGGGAACCATGAAGAGCTCTTGCAAGCCAGTAATGCGAGTCCGAGTCGTCGGGTGCCAGATCAACGGCTTGTTGGCATTCAGCCATAGCTTTCTCATGCTCTTCCAGTCTGACATAAGCTTCACCTAATCCGCAGTGTGCATCCGGATCAGACGGATCAAGCTGAATTGCCTTTAGATACTCTACAGCAGCATCGACATAACGCCTTAAGTACCTATATATGTCCCCAAGATTGTAATGAGGCTCCGGATTCTCAGGATTAAGCCGGATGGCTTCTTTGTAAGCTGATTCGGCTTCCTCATATTTTTCCCAAGAATCATATGCATTACCAAGACCGTTCCAAAGTCGATCGTCATCGGGCTGTATATCAATCGCTTCTTTGTAGATTGTAACGGCTTCCTCATTACGCCCAAGATCATCAAGCACTATTCCGAGGCCGTGATAAAAATCATGATCATTAGGATCGATTTCTATCGCGCGTTTGTATTCAATTAAAGATTCCTCTAGTTTTCCGATATCATACAAAGCATGAGCCAGATTGTAGTGGTAATTTGGGATTTCAGGATCCAGGCAAATAGCTTCGGAGTGTTCTGCAATTGAGTCTTCATAACGACTCATTTCTCCATATACTATTCCAAGACTGTCGTGCAAATTCGGGTCGTTTGGATCATTGGATAATCCATTATGTATAATAATATTCGCTTCTTCCAGTTTGCCAAGTTTCGTATAGGCTTCGGCTAAACTTACATATAAATCCGAATTATTTGGTGACAATGTTACACCTGCATTGAAAATACTGACAGCGTTCTCATATTGTCCCATATCAGAATAAACATCACCTAGCCAGTAATATGAATCCGAATCATCAGGATCAAGACGTATGGCTTCTTGATAAGCTTCAACTGCCTCATGAAATTTACCTAAAGATTTCAGTGTAAATCCAAGACTTACCCAATTTGTGGTACGGTCAGGTTCTAGCTCTATAGCTTTCATGTAGGCAGAATTAGCCTCTTCATAATGTTCCATGTCGCAGAGTGTTTCACCCAGACCGCTGTAGAGATAAGGGTTGTCTGGTGCAATCTCCAATCCTGAATGGAAGACTTCAAGTGCCTCATCATATTTCCCCAGTTCTGATAAAGCTCTACCCAATCCCCAATGTGCATCCGGTTCATTTGGATCAAGTTCAAGTGCTTTCTTGAACTCTTCTATTGCATCTTCATAACGCTCTTCATCTAGGAACAATATGCCAATATTATAATGAGGTTCCGGATCTGCTGGATCAAGACTAATGGCTTTATGATAAGCTACTTCAGCCTGTTCAAGCATTCCAGAATACTTAAGTGCGAATCCAAGACAATTCCAGAGCAAACACTCATCCGGGCGAATATCGATGGCATTCTGATAAGCATCTAAGGCATCCTGATGGCGTTCCATATCCGTGTAGACATTACCAAGCCATCGATATACATCCGCGTCAGGTTCAAACCGCAATGATGCTTGATACTCTGCCGCAGCATCCTCATATCTCTTAGTATCTTTGTACAGATTCCCCAAATTGCTATGAGGCTCAGGACTCTCAGGATCAAGCCGGATAGCTTCTTTATAAGCTGCTTCAGCCTTATCCAACATCCCAGAATCCTTATAAGCTATCCCCATACTGTTCCAGTTAGCATCATCATCCGGATCAATATCGATTGCTTTCTGGTAAGCAGATATTGCCTCCTCATATAACTCTGCATCATGGAGAGCTCTGGCCAGCCAGTATTGGTTATCCAGATCGTCTGGGTCCAGTTCGACTGCACGTTTGTATTCTGAAATCGCATCCTCTAAGCGTCCTTGTTTCTTGTAGACTATTCCCAGACTATAATGAAGATCAGGCTTATCCGGATTGATTTGGATTGCTTTTTGGTAGGCTTCAATAGCCTCTTGGATGCGTTCCATTCGGTTATAGACTTTGCCTAAATTAAAGTGTGGTTCTTGATTTGTTGGATCGAGCCTGATTGCTTCCAAATAAGCTGCTTCAGCTTCCATATATCTCTCACAGGATTTCAGCGCAATCCCAAGATTATTCCAGAGAGCATCGTCGGTAGGTTCATTATCAGCAACTACTTGATAGACAGGTATTGCTTCCTCATAGCGTTCTAGGTCACAAAGGGAATCACCCAAATATCTATATAAGTCCATATCATCCGGCTGCAACTCAATAGCCTTTCGGTATGCAGATACTGATTCTTCATAATGTTCTAAATCATAAAGAGCATCCGCCAACCCTCCATACGACCGTGTACTCCGGGATCCCAATGCAATAGCTTTACGAAAAGCCTCTTCCGACTTCTTATACTCCTCATTCAGATAGTAAGCCCGTGCGAGTTTATTCAACACCTCGATATCACCAAGCTTTCTAGATAGCTGTGATTCAAGAGCCGTGATAATCTCCCCAAGCTTATCAGAATAATCGTCGAGATCATCCAGAGCATCCAGATCAGCATAGCTATAGTAATGAATGTCTGAACTCATGACTTTATTCCTCCCTGAAAATGTGATTACTCCTCCCGTTCGCCCTGAGCCTGTCGAAGGGTGAACGGGAGGAGTAGTTTAAAGGTGATACAGAACTACCACTGCATAACAATCTTAATAACTTTGCTCTCCCTGTTATGCATAGCATCGTAGCCGGTCTGGAAGTCTTCGGCTTTTATTCTGTGGGTAATGAGGTTCTGCAGGGGGATGTCATTGTGGACTGCAAGGTTGGTTGCTACTTCCCATGCTCCAGCGCTGGCGTTGCTGCCTATCAGTGTGATCTCCTGCCAGAGCATATTGTTCCAGCGGAAATTAGCATGAGCATGGGCATAATCTCCCAGAATCAGCACCTTTCCCTGTTTTTCAACCAGTCCAAAACACGCTTCCACAGCCTTCGCCGACCCCGAGCATTCAATTACAGTAGGGAACTTACATCCTGTAGCAGCAACTACATCCTCCGCTAATTCACCCACAAGCTCGTGATAGTTAATCGTCTGCACAGCACCCATCCCCGTAGCAACATCCAGCCTCTCAGGCCTTCCGCCAACCAGAGTTACATCTATCCCACGACGGGTAAGCAGCGCACATGTCAGCAGACCAATGGACCCATCCCCAATAACCAGCGCAGGCCCGTCCACCGGATGACCCAATCTGTGCTGTGCCCGGACTGAAACCGCTAAAGGCTCAATAAGTGCAGCCACATCCATCGGATAACCATCAGGCAGCACATGAACATTACCTACCTCATTCAACAGATATTCCCCATATCCACCCGGATGCTCAAACCCTACCTCCAGGCCATCTGCCAGCACATTCTCAGCAACACATTTCTTGCCGAGTAGGGTTTCATCTACGCCTTCACCAACAGCATCCACAACTCCCGACCACTCGTGCCCGGGAGTAGATGGAAAGGGCGTCCTCTCCCATCCAGCCACCATCTCAAGGTCGGTTGCACATATTCCGCAGGCAGATGTCTTTATCCTGACTTGCCCCGACCCCGGAACCGGGGTAGGGAGCTCCAGCATCTCCAGCTTGTTGGGTCCTGTATTAACTATTGCCCTCATGGATTTATCACCACCTTGTTCCTGTCCGGTGACGCCATTACCTCGACTGCCTCGTGAATGCTTGATAAAGGGAACCGGTGGGAGATGATCTTTTCAGAATCTACAAGTCCTGTCTCCATAAGTCTGATAGCTCTGGACATAGCCAGCGGATTTGTCCCGAAACTGGCATCCATTCTACCTTCAAGGAAATGGGTATATCCACCATCCAGTTCAAAAGTCTCGTGTGTCGTTATTCCAAATACATTCCACCTGGTCCCACGCCGTCTGAGGTCAACCATAAGCCTAACAGCTTGTATAGGTCCAGCTGCCTCTATGACAAGATCAGGACCACCGGGGATGATGTCGTATATCTTAGCTTTAGCATCTTCCTTAGTTGGATTCACTGCATGAGTAGCTCCAAGTTCCATTGCATTTCGAAGAGCATAATCACTGGCATCGACTGCTATCAGTCTGCCCGCACCGGCAGCTTTGGCAACCATCATGCACAAAAGTCCGATGCTGCCTACTCCAATCACAACCACATCCTCACCAATCTGCATCTGGCTGTATTGGATAACACCTTTCCACGAACCCGACAGAGGTTCAGTTATAGAAGCAGCATCAAACGATATCTGCTCCGGTTTTATATAAAGGCATGTGTCCTTAGTCAGCATATACTCAGCAAATGCACCAGGCCACACATCCACCGGTCCGTCTCCACCGGTTGTGAAAGCATGCTCACAGTAGTGAGGAGTTCCAGTCCGGCAATTGCTGCAGAAACCACAGAACCCGGAAGGCTGGATGATAACTTCATCACCCACTTTGAAATGAGTAACCCCGGGGCCAATTTCAGATACTATCCCGCTTGGTTCGTGCCCGGCGATAAAAGGAAACTCCACATTCCGCCGGATACCCTTAATAGCCTTAAAGTCCGTAGCACAGAACCCGCAGGACTTAATCCGCACCACAACATCCCCATAGTTCTTAGCCTGAGGAACAGCAACATCCTCAAGTCTCAAATCATTAAAATCATGCAAAACAGCAGCTAACATACATTCCTCCGAAATATTTTTTAGACAGGATTAACAAGATTAGCAGTTGATTGGTAATGGATTGTCATATGAGCATAAGAAGACATGTCATTCTGAGTGCAACGAAGAATCTGCTTGTATTGTGAGTAAACGTATCTGCAAAAGCAGATTCTTCGATGCATTCAGAATGACAATATTCCCAACGATTTCCTACTTGTTAATCTTGTTAATCTTGTAAATCCTGTCTAAAATTCCCTTCCAATATTCAATCAAGCCAAAATAGCAATAGCCCTGACAAGGCTGGCTTCTCCTTCTTCTATTCTTAGTGGCAGACCGATAAATATAAAACGGCGTCCGACCACTTTGTCCAGGTTAATCAGGCTTTCGTAAATTGGCACATTGGCGCCAAGTGTCTTCTTGTGCGCAGGGAACCCATTTTCCTCCGCGCTGCAGTTATCAGCCGCCGGAGAATCAAACCCAATCGCTTTGACTCCTATATCCAGCAGCATAACAATAGCCTCCGAGGAAAATCCCGGCCAGCCATTCTCATAGAACCTGTCAGTGTTGATCCGACTTCCCCAGCCAGTGTGAACCAGCACAATATCACCTTTATGAATGTCCTTCCCCTCAAAGTCTGCAGGAACAACATCCTCTCCCAACTTCTTAGGCGCATCTATTGCTACAGCGGGCCCAAAGAATGAAGTAATCGGCATCTGGCAGACGTCCATACCGTCCTCAATAAAGTGCAGTGGAGCATCCACATGAGTTCCTGCATGTAATCCGGACTCAATAACAGAGACATTGGCAACAGACTCAGGCATTTGTATATGCCAGCTCTTCTTGAACTGAGGGTCAGTAGGGTAGCAGAACGTATTCACCCCCAAAGCAGAGCTAAGATCAACAACCTCATAGTCCCCGGACAACCAATCTATCATAAATCACTCCCGATCAACACTACTCAACTACTTTAAACAGCTTCCCACCGCCAGGAATCAGATCGACATCAATACTGCTGCCATCCAAGACACTCTTTACATCCACCCACTTGCGTTTCTCAACCGAGAACTCCATCAGTTTACCTTTGCCAAGCTTCAAAGTCAGTTTTGCAGTCGAGTTAACGCTATAATCCCGGTTCATTATCATAAACGTCTTTTCAACACCACGCTGCTCAAACATACCAATTACAAACTTGCCACCGGTAACCTTCACCGGACAGCCGTTGGATACATCCAGAGTAGCAATTGGAAGTGGAGCAGTATTGTAAACCGTCGTTGATGTCAGTTTCATCAGTTCAGGTCCAAGAGCCTTTATATCCTGGTTTATACGCGCAACCTGGTCAGCAATAGGCATCCGGTTGCCGTCCTGGTATAGTCCGCCATACGATTTAGGGCCCCAATACAGGAACCAGCTAATTCCTTTAGCTCCATATGCCATTGTTGTATAAGCCAGCCAGCGGAGTTCGTTCTCCGTAGGCAGCCTCCAGGGAGGATCAATAGTACAGGCCTGCACTATATTCATAAAAGGCAGTTTAGCCTTCAGAGCAGCTCTTCTGACCAATTCAAGATTCATGAAATACCCAGCCCCATCAACCGGACCGTTTTCGTTTTTGAAAAACAGATAATGGTCATAACTGATGATCTCAGGTTTGACCTGCTCTACAAACAACCGTAAATGCTCGTTATAACAAATGATAGCCTGCTTGCTGGTATCTGCCCCTGCATAGTTCTTAGGAAGCTCAACAGCTCCTGTTGTGTCACCATTCAAAAACACCCCCAGGGACTGGCTATCTGCATAAGTTGGATACAAGTTAATATATGCGTAATGATTGGGATCCCGCTCCTTCAGATACTTCACCAGTCTTCCAAGGTCAGGAAACGCAGTAGCCGAAGGCTCATCCCTCAAATAATACCCCTCAAGTGCCGGATGGTTCTTAACTTTATCTATCACCGCATCCAGTTTCGCTTTTTCAGCTGGATCATCCAGTGTGTCCGGTTTAAATAGCACATCATGAAACAGCGACTTGATCCCGTTCTTCTGCGCAAGATCAAGGAGCTTGATCGTATCATCTCCGGAGACAAACAGCGCATTGGTAAGGTTATAACCGTCCCGAGCCAGTATCTGCGTTTGCTCCTCAGTAGCAGGAGGAGAACACCACATAGTGACAATAAAATCCTTCTGCTTCCAACCCTTCGCCTCAACTATACTGCAGCACATGAAAATAACGAGGAATAGTAGAAAGCATGAATATATACATTTCATAGTGTCACCCTCAACTTTTGTTCAATTGAACATTTCATTGATTGCTTCAATTATGTCATCCTGAACGCAGTGAAGGATCTGCTTTTATCCACAAGATGCAGTTGCTAGAAAGCAGTTACGACACTTCATTCAGAATGACTATGATTTTCTAACGTTGAATTTTTACTTACTCTACAACCTTAAACAATTTTCCGCCGCCAGGTACAAGTTCGACGTCCACAACACTGCCGTCCTGCACGTATTGCACTTCAACCCACTTACGCTTCTCAATAGAGAACTCCATGAGTTTTCCCTTGCCCAGGGTCAGTGTCACTTTGGCATATCCGGTAGCTTTGTAGTCCCTGTTCATCACCATAAACGTGTTCTCTATGCCATCGCGCTTGAACATTCCTACAACGAACTTCCCGCCGGTCACTTTAACAGGACAGCCATCAGCTATACTCTGAGTTCCGGTAGGCAGCGGCTCAGTGTGATAGACCTGGGTCGATTCCAGTTTCATTAACTCGGGTCCAAGGACTTTGATGTCCTGGTTTACCCGTGCCACCTGGTCTGCAATCGGCATTCTCTTGCCATCCTGGTAGCATCCACCGTAAGATACAGGCCCCCAGTACAGGAACCAGCTTATCCCACGTCCACCATATGCCATAGTTGTATAAGCCAGCCAACGGAGCTCGCTTTCTCTGGGAAGTCTCCATGACGGCTCAATAGTGCAGGCCTGGACGATATTTACAAATGGCACATTAGCCTTTTTCGCAGCTTCTCTTATCAGAGCAAGGTTCAGGAAATATGTCTCACCGTCACGGCCATTCTTCAAGAAATGGTAATGGTCATAGCTGATCAATTCCGGTTTAACCAGATCAACAAACTCTTTCAGATGCTGATTATAGAAAACGATCGTCTGCTTATTTGTTCCAGCGCCTGCAAAGTTATCCGGAATACCCACAGGTCCCTTGGGCTCTTCAGTCAGGAAAACAGCCAGTTGCTGCTGATTGGCATAGCTGGGATAAAGATTGATATATGCCAGATGCTCAGGGTCCTTTTCTCTGAGGTATTTAGTCAGCTTTGCCCAGGTTGGAAAAGTTGTAGCCTGAGGTTCATCAGTCAGGTGATACCCTAATAGTGCCGGGTGATGCTTGACTGCTTCAATCAATTTATCCAGCTCAGCCTTCTTAGGCGGATCATCAAGGCTTCCTGGCTGGATGAGAGGATGATAGAAGAGTGATTTGATCCCGTTCTTCTGTGCAACATCCAGCAGTTTAGCAGATTCACTCGCCGGGACAGCAGAGTCCCCGGCAAAAGAAACGTTGGTCAGATTGTAGCCATCGCGCACAAGGATCTGAAGGTTCTCGTCAGTGGCAGGCGGAGCACACCACATTGTGACGATAAACTCTTTCTGTTTCCACCCCTTGGCCTCAGCCAGACTGCAGCACACAATTATTGTGCATAGAACCAATAGTAATAGATGCATGATCTTCATTGTTACTCCTTATATAAGAAAAATACATACGGACACTCTACTTTGAGTTGTCCGATTATACCAGAAATTGGAGCTATATGGGCAATACCAGGAGGATTGACCAACCGTCCTGTTGAATCAAGGTGTAAATGTTATTGACTGTGGAGTTACCACAGATATTCATATTGAAAAGGTGCTGCTATTGGACGAAAAACTAGCTTCATACACAGATAACAATACAGACAGTCAACATATCGATGTTCCATACGGGATCGGAATCTGGCCGGAAGAACTGGGTAATCATCGAGCAATTGTCAGGATAAAAGAGCATGCGGATGCTGTAAGGATATACGTTCCCTGGCGCAGGCATGATTCTGATGTTGAGAACAAAAATCTCACTATCGTTGAGGCTGCAACTGGAACATCGGTAACTAATATTCATCGTGTTCAGGTTAACAGAGAGTTTGCTGATCTAGTTTTCGGTCCTGTCGGTCCTGGTGAATATTATTTATACTATCTGCCATACAAACCGGACAGGACCCCATTTCCAGTTATTGAATATGATGAGCCTTCGGATACTGCCGATCCGCAGTGGCTCTCCGGTTTCTCTCTGGAAGCCCTCCAGTCAGCCGAATTGATAGTATTCCAAGCAAGGGATGAGTTTGACAGCTTCTTTCCAATGGAAGTGATTGCTACCCAAGATGAACTGCAAACTATGTTAGCTGACTATCCGGATGCTTCGTATCTCTTGTTTCCCGAAGACCGCAGATTCCCCATTCGAATGCAGCATGATCTACCTCTGCGATGGATCAAATTTGGACCAAATACATCCTTTGAAGGTCAGGCTCAGCCAGGTGAATACTACCCATTCCAGATAGGTGTATTTGCATCTACCGCTTCTTTGGAAAGCCTGCAAGTTGAATTCACTGATTTGATTAATGAGTCCGGAAGCATAATCAAAGCATCAGAGATAACATGCTTCAACTTCGGTGGCAATGATTGGCTGGGACGACCTTTCACTAAGACAATAGGTGTAGAGAATGGTGATGTGCAGGCGCTTTGGTTCGGTGTGCAGTTCCCTAAAGATGCTTACGGTACATACAAGGGACGTATTTTAATAAAGCCTGAAGGTCATCCTGCTTCTGAAGTGTCAGTGGAGATTGAAGTCTCCGGTTGTGTGCTTGAAGACTGCGGAGACAGCGATCTGTGGAGGCTGTCTCGTTTGCGCTGGCTGAACTCTGATATCGCCATCGATGACGACCTGGTAGATCCATATACACCTTTGAAAGTCATAAATAACACCGTTCAATGTTTAGGAAGAGAAGTAGATTTCGGGGTATTGGGATTACCTGATGATATTCGAACATTCGAAGCAGATGGCACATCCCACCAAATCCTCGCAAGCCCAATATCCTTTGCCGTAGATACTGACGCCGGACTGCTCAACTTCACTCCAACTTCCAAACGTACAATCAAGAAGACCGACGGTGTGCTGGTCCAGGAAACAACATCCACCAGCGGTAAGTTTACGTTGAAATGTCTAGGTAAAATGGAAGCTGATGGATACATCAATTTTCAGATCACTCTCAAATCCTCCGAAGCCATAAAAGTTGATGATATCCGCCTTGAGGTTCCTTTCCGCCGTGAAGTAGCCACATACATGGTTGGAATGGGTAAAGAAGGTGGATACCGACCGGCATCATGGGAATGGAAATGGGATGTAGCCACCAGGAACCAGGACAGCCTTTGGATTGGTGACGTAAATGCTGGGCTTCAATGTAAATTGAAAGGGCCGGACTACGCATGGCCTCTGGTAAACATCCAGTATCGCAACCGTACTCTGAATACTCCCGAAGCCTGGAATAATTCCGGCAAAGGAGGCTGTAATGTCATTGAGGACGGTGCAGATACGGTCATAGTGCGTGCATACAGCGGAAATTGGGAGTTAAGCGCAGGTGAAGAGCTCCGTTTCGACTTCGGACTCCTGATAACTCCTGTTAAGCCAATCGATTACAAGTCCCACTGGGAAAACCGTTATTATCACAAGAATGGGGATCCTGTTCTTGAAGATGCAATAGAGGGCGGAGCTTCGATAATAAACATCCATCAAGGCTGTGAACTCAATCCCTATATTAACTACCCTTTCCTTGAAGCCGACAGGATGAAAGAGTTCATAGACAAAGCCCATGCATCTGACATGAAAGTTAAGATATACTACACCCTCCGAGAGATCAGCTCTCACATGGCTGAACTCTGGGCTATGCGCAGCCTCGGGCACGAAGTATTGGCAGCAGGAAAGGGTGGGGGCGGTGCCTCCCTTATGGAGCATCTTGTAGACGATTACGCACCCTGCTGGCATTCATATCTACCAAACGGAGAGGTCGATGCATCCATTGGAACCAGCAGTCTCTCCCGCTGGCACAATTACTACCTTGAAAGTCTCGCATGGCTGTGTAAAAACATTCAAATCGATGGCCTGTATCTGGATGACATCGGATACGACCGCGAGATAATGAAACGTGTCCGCAAGACCCTACAGCGCGAAAGACCGGGCAGTCTCATAGATCTGCATTCATGGAACCACTTCAACGACTGGGCCTGCTGGGCACACTGCATTAACCTATACTTGGAACATCTGCCATACATAGACAGCATCTGGTTTGGAGAAGCATTCGAATACAATCACAAATCCCCGGACTATTGGATGGTAGAAGTCTCCGGAATCCCGTTCGGACATCTGGGAGAAATGCTGGAGGGTGGGGGCAATCCTTGGAGGGGAATGATCTACGGCATGTCCAACCGCCTGTCATGGGGAGGAAACCCATCTGCTCTATGGGATTTGTGGGACACTTTCGGCATACAAGACTCCGATATGCTAGGATACTGGAACCCAAAATGTCCAGTCAAAACCGATAATCCCGATGTCCTTGTTACTTCCTATGTCAAAAAGGACAAAATCCTACTCGCAGTAGCCAGTTGGGCAGAAAGTCCAGTCGACATTCAATTATTAATTGACTGGCAATCAATTGGACTCAATCCAAAAATTACATCTTTGAACCAAGTAGCAATAGAGGATCTGCAAGATAAATCAGTCTATTCTCTTGATGATAGACTACATATTGAGCCAACACTGGGCCGTCTACTGATTCTGCAATAGGTGATAATCATGGAACTACCCGACGATCGAAAACGCATATCTGAAGCAGATTTAAATACCATGCATCCTGTCGCATATCCGAATGAGGGTTATCCCATAGGCAACGGTCGTATGGGCACACTCGTCTGGACTACACCCGACGCCATCAGATTTCAGATCAACCGTGTGGACGTCTTCGCAGTCAATCGAAATGCCGAAGGAACCCCGCATCCCGGAGTCACCGATTATGGTGGAGCCTGTGCACAGATAAGCATAGAGATCGGCAGCGATGTATTCAATACCGATTTCCAGCAGCACCTAAGTTTATATGATGCCCGTTGCACGATAAAAGGCGGAGGTATAAGTGCTGCCTGCTGGATATCAGCCAATGACGATCTAATGGTAGTCGAACTCACCGACTCCCGCAAGCATCCAAAACCAATCGATGTGAAGCTCTCAATTTGGCGCGAACCAATAGTCCAGCAAGGCAGACACACAGCCGCTTATCAGTTTCAAAATACTCAGCAAAGCATATCAGTAGTCCAGACATACAGAGAACTGGACCATTTCTGCTCATCCGCAGTAGTTGTCAGCTCATCAGGTGCCAAGTCAGTCTCCGAAGATGACCGCACTAGTATACTGCATCTACCAGCTAAATCCGGCAAGCACGTGATCCTGATTTCCAGTGCATCATCAATGGATGAGAAACCAGATTTACTTATTACAACTGAACAAATCATAGTTACCGCATCAAATAGTCCGCTAGCTGATATCGAATCTACACACCATGAATGGTGGCACAAGTTCTGGTCCCGCACGTATATCTCAACGCACAGTCCAGATGGCATAGCGCAGCAGACAGCCAATTACCGCACCCTCTTTCTCTACCAAATGGCATCGACATCGCGCGGCAAGTATCCACCCAAATGGAACGGATCAATTTTTCTGACAGATGGAGACACCCGGGCATGGGGCTCTCAATATTGGGTCTGGACGACTGAAATGCTTTACTGGCCGCTGCTTGCTGCCGATGCAAGTGATCTGAGTAAGCCATACTTCGATATGTATCAACACCAGTTGCCGTTAATGCAAACAGCCGCAAGACAGCGCTGGAATGCAGAAGGAATCTATGCCCCGGAGACAGTAGCATTCGATGGACCCGCGGAGCTTCCCGAAGATTTAGTTGACGAATATCGAAAAGTTTTTACCAGTGAGGAAAACGATTCCCCTGTATCCGATAGACTTGCATCATATTGCCAGTATGACTACCATCTTTCAACTCTGCTCTGCCCGACTGCAAACAAGCACAATGGCTACTGTTGGATCAGTCATGTCACCTCCTCTGCTGCAGAAATAGCAGTCCACGCCTGGTGGCACTATCGCTGCACCGGAGATAAATCCTGGCTTCAAACTCACGCCTACCCGTTGTTAAAAGGAACAGCTGAGTTTTACAGGACATATTGCAGAAAAGGTGAAGATGGACTCTGGCACATCAGTGGCACCAATGCCCACGAAGACTTCTGGGGTGTCAAAGACAGCATAATGGACATCGCTGCAATGCGCGGGACCATTCCACTGGCCATTCGCGCAGCGCAGATATTGGATATAGATAAAGAACTAACAGACAGGTGGCAAGTATTCCTCGCTGAATTAACCCCCTATCCAATGGGTTCCGATCCCAGAGCCAAAGCATTAACAGGTGGAGAACCTAACCTGCCTGCTCGTGGATTCAACAGTTCCATCGCCGATGACGCCTGGGCAGCCGGTTTTCTTGGAACAGTGGATGGTTCCTACAACTCCGAAGATGTCCAGCTAACTCCAATATTCCCATTTGAAGACTGGACAATGGAAACTAGCGACACCAATATGGATACAATTGCCAACCGCACACTCGATGCAGCCCCGCGCCACCGCAGCGTATTGGATGGTGCACCTTTAAGCACAGCCATCCGCTCACCAATAGCCGCAGTCAGAGCTGGCCGAAAGAACGATCTTTCAGCAATTCTAAAGGCCTACACTGAAGCATTTTCACCAATGTCCAATGGTTTCAGTTTGTTTGAAGGTGTCCAGGCAGCATCAATCGAACACCTTGGGCTGCTGACCATGATCATGCAGGAATCCCTGCTGCAAAGCGTCGCTCCTCATCCGGGAGAACCGGAGATAATCAGCGTCTTCCCATCCTGGTCATTAGAATGGGATACCGAGTTCAAATTACTAGCTCGCGGTGGCTTCGAAGTAACATCCCGCTGCGTATCCGGCAAAATAGAATACATAAAAATCCACTCCCGCAGAGGAGAACAGTGCAGACTAAGAAACTGCTGGGGCAGGGAATGTGTTGTAAAAGATTCCGATGGTATCATTTATGAGTTAGATGGTGATATCATAACTTTCAATACCGAGATTGGTAAAACGTACAGGATTACAAGCTAGCGCATCTTACAGATCTCTTTTCCAAAAAATCTGCGTAAATCTGCGAAATCAAGAGTATTCGAAACCTGAAATTGTATCTAATCTCGAATACTCCTGCGGATAATTGTTTTTGATGCGTTATCTAATGTCAGTACAATAGAGGAGAACACATAAAATGAAATCAATATTGATGATCTTACCTCTTATTATTTTAATCTGTGCTTCACTTGCTGCTGTCGCCAAACCCTCGGTCCAAAGCACTACATTTCAGATAGGTTTCTGGTGTGGAGTTCCGGACACAGATAATAAACAGGAGCATTATCAGACAATCAAAGACCTTGGCTTTAACTTTGCTGTACAGGGTTTCGTATATGACCTTGCGAAAATCAAGCCGACATATCTGGATGATATGGACAAAATGATTAAGTACTGTGGAAATATTGGCCTCAAAGCGATGGTTCTAGATCCCGGTTTACATCACCCATTCAAACGCGTTAATGACAAGAACTGGAAGAAAACCTACGCCAATATAGTCTCCAAGTATGCTCACAATCCAAATGTCTATGGTTTCGACCTGCACGATGAACCAAATACTGCTCATTTCCAGTCAATCAAAGAGGCATCGGATATCATCCATAAAGTAAATCCCGATGCATTCGTGCATGCTAACTTGCTGCCAACATATGCTACTACTGGTCAACTGGGTGCATCTTCATATGAGGAATACCTTGATCTATTCCTGAAGACGGTTAAACCGACTGTAGTTTGCTACGATCATTATGCCTTGATGAATGATGGTTCAACAAGACCCGATTACTATGAAAATCTGGAACTGGTCCGGAAATACGCACTCAAATACAATGTAATCCCCTGGAATGGCATACTTTCATGGGGTCATTTGGCATATACAAAACCAACAGATGCCCAGATGCGCTGGCAGGTGTATACATCTCTTGCTTCCGGTATGAAAGGCATAATGTATTTCATCTACTGGGCACCACGGGAATGGAACGCCGGTACAGGGATTGTCGATTTTGATGGCAAACAGACTCCTCTCGGTTTAGGCGTAAAACAGCTCAACTCCGAAATGAGCGTCCTCGGCAAAACTCTCATGCTGCTCAGCTCAACAGATGTCTATTTCACCGGCAATATCCCAGCCGGATGCAAAAAACTTGGCATGACCAACATCATCCAGCTTCCTTCAGACAAAAACCTGATGATCGGTTTCTTCAAAGACAAGACCGGATCTCAATACGCAATGATAGTAAACACAGACGCCGCCAACCCGGTAGATTTCAACGCAAACTTCAAGCTCCCATACTGCGCCTGGGACCCCAACTACAAACCAGCAGTAACCGGCCTAACTGAGATCAGCAAAACAACCGGAACCCAAACCCCAGTAACAATAACCGACAACACCGCCCCAATCCACCTGGAAGCAGGCGACGGAAAACTTTATAAACTGGTAACTGGACCATAACGCTGACATTCTTCCGATTGTCATTCTGAGGAACGAAGAATCTGCTTTCCGTGCTATGCCAACATATAGTCTTTGCATGCAAAATTGTGATGCAGGCTTCTAGCCTGCCGCCCCAAGCGCCTGATGAAGAACAAAGAATCTGCTTTTCTTACACTACACGAAAAGCAGATTCACACTATATTCAGAACAACTATATTCCCCAAGTCATTTCCGTGTATTCCGTGTATTCCGTGGTTATAAAAAAATTCGCATTTCAAAACCAGCATTATTTCCAATACTTTGTGATATAATATATAAAGCACTTTGGGCAACAAAGCTAAATGGAGGGTGTCGATGGATAAGCCAGGGGCAGAGAATGATATCAAGCTCATAAAAGACATTATGGAGCGTTCAGCAAGGTATACGCACTTTACGGGACTATCAGGAGTATTGTCCGGTTTGGCTGCGCTTGTTGGAGTATATGCAACATGCTGGATATTCATGGAGCTTCCGACAGCTAGTCAGGCAATCTGGAGCCTTGTAACCTGGGTTCTGGTTTTTGTATTTGCGTTTGTAGAGGATTTTGCACTGGCAGCACGCAGAGCAAAGAAAGAGGGCACAACGATCTGGACTCCTGCAACTAAGCAGGTCTTGAAAGCCATTGCTCCGGCAGTGTTTATGTCATTCGTGATTTCTCTGTCATTCCTGTTCAACGGTCCACCCGATGCCATACCCGGGATACTTGCTATGGGTTATGGAGTAGCACTGTGTTCAGCAGGCATGTTCTGTTCAAGAGAAGTCTGGATATACGGAATTGTTCAGCTGATCACAGGCACCATCTCATTCTTCTTCGTCCCTACGCTGCCATATAGCATGTATACTATGGCGTTATGTTTCGGGATATATCAGATCCTGTTCGGCGTGTGGATAGCTGCGAAGTATAGACGGTGATATGATGGCTTACGAATTAGATGAAATAATCCATCAAAAAGTCAGACTAACCATAATGGCCCACCTGGCAGCTGTAGGAGAAAGCGACTTCCTGACCCTGAAGAAGACGTTCAACCTGACAGACGGTAACCTGTCAACCCATTCCGCAATCCTCGAAGAAAACGGCCTGATAGAGACCGAAAAAACCTTCGTAGGCAAAAAAACCAGAACCGCCTACAAAATCACCCCAAAAGGCAAACAGGCCTTTAAAGAATATGTAGCAGAACTGGAATCAGTCCTGAAGGGTGGATAACGTAAGAATAATAAATCGCACAATCATAAGGTTACAAATGCATCGGTATCAAAGCGCAACGTCGATGCCGATGCACTACCTGTATACGAAGAAACAACCCGATGAATTCGTTCGTAGACGGGTCTGGATCCTGCTCAATGCTATTATCGCAGCCATAGGATTACTGATCATGAATTATAAAATCATAGGAAAACTCAATTTGGAGAAGATCATCAATTACATAATCGTCGTAATAATCGCAATCATTGTGATTAGGGTTTATCCTGTGTTCCGTGATGCAAAAGAAAAAGCCAGGTTGTGTGGATGCGAATGGAACCTGAAGGATCTTCTTTCAGCTACATCCATATATGCGCAGGACTATGATGGCAAGTTACCACCGAAAAACAAATGGACTGACTGTATAAAATCACGGATCGGATCAGAGTATAAACTAAAGTGTCCGACAGACAAAAACGCAGACAAGTCCAGATGCTCTTATTCATTCAATAGTAAACTAGGGTCATCAACTTTCTCGCAGCTAAAAAGCCAACCTACAACCCCGATCTATTTCGACTCCAAGGGTGGATGGAATTCATTATGTCCATTAACAGGTGCTGTAAAAAGGCATCTAGGTGGTGCAAATTATGGATTTGCAGATGGACATGTCAAATGGAAACGACTGGACTGATTTGGCTTTTAAGTATAGCCATATCTGGACATACTCGGTGATATGGTTAACTGAGAGCCATTCGTGTTTCTATTCCAAAATGCATTCTATTTCACCATGATATGGGAGCAAGAGAACTATAATGATAGACCAAGTGAAATATATATGTAGTTGACATTTCATGTATAAACGCATAGACTACACAAGTAGACGCTAGCCTGTGTTGTAGACCTATATTATAGGAGGCTAAACAGAATGCATGAAATCAGAAGCAATCGGATCGTAATTTTCAGTGTATTTGCTGTTTGTCTATCGATTTCTATTTGTAGTCATGGATTCACATATAGCAAGACAAATGACCCTACTCTTATCGTATCGAATATTTATTCTGGCAAAACTGTTTTTAAACGCAAGTGTTCTGTGAGTTCAGTTGCATTGTCTAGTAACGGACATATACTGGCTGCTGTCGTTTTAAGTGAAAATCCTTATCGACAATCAATCAAGGTCTGGGAATTGCCAAGCGGACGTGTTATAACGAAGTTAGCCGGAACCAATAAAATGTATTACTCCCAGGTGACATTCTCACCTGATGGTAAAAGTCTTGCGTATGCAACATCAGAGAATTTAAGGATTGTAGGTATCGTTTCCTTGAAATCTAATACCCAATACAAAATCTACAGAAAATCTTATTATCATGCAGGGTGTCTTATCTTCTCGCCGAATAGCAGATATCTGGCTTTTAGGGATGATAAAACTACTGTATATGATATTTTGAAAAGAAAGATATGTTGGGAAGAGTTTAGTGAGGAATGTCCTGTTATGTTTACGAGAAATAGTAGATCGGTCCTATGTGCCTATTATGGTACGACTGCTGCTATAGTCAGTGCTCGTGTGTTGGATACCAGGACTGGAAAAGATAGAGTGAATTTTAGACCCAATGGTGAGTGTGGAGCAATCGGTGTATGCGATAATGATAAAATCTGTGCTTTTACCTGCAAAGATAAGAAAAAATGGTATATAGAATACTTGAGTCAGACCGGTAAAATGCAGAATAGCTTCGCAGTCAATAGTAGATATGAAACTGGTTCATCCAGGTTTTCACACAATTGCGCATTGCTGTATACCACAATATATGATAGGAAGAAGTCTCTTGTGAGTGTATACAACGCGCGCAATGGAAAATTATTGCGCCAATTCTCCGGACGATGGCCGATCGATGTTTCGTGGAACAACAAGCATTTAGCGTATTGCAAGGGTACTTTGAAATATGAAAAAGGGAGCTAAGTATGCTGGATATGCTTGATGTTTACTTCTATTTTACCATTTTCTATATACCGGTGATATTGTTTCTAGTGTTTGTAAAGCGAAAGATCTATCAAAAACATTCATTCCAACAATCGAAAAGGACAATAATGCTTGTCTTGAGTGTATTACTGCTATTGGCGCCAATTCTGCCATATGTTGGGACAGAAGCTAGAACCAAAATGTACGGCGCAGCGCTATCAAATGGAATCGGAGATGCTATTGAAAGCATAGATACATCTTATTTTCTGATGAGTTTCAAGGTGTTAAATATTAATACAAATACTGCCAGAGTCTTTGTCATTTGCCGTAGGACCCAGAATCAGTATGCTGGAAATATTGTAACACTCACAAAACATTCGAATGTATGGTCATTTGCTGGTAAATATGATACTGTCTGGTCCACTAGTGGGAGTGCAGATGGCAATATCTTCCCACCATATCCAAAGTATGAATAATACATCCGAAGGTGGAGTAATCGGGAGGAATAAACAGGATAAAAGGGGACGGAGCTCATTTTGTTACTCACTCGGTCATCCGAAACCTCGATATGCGTGTCAAAAAGGGCTCCGTCCCATTTAATTTCGTCCCATTTAGTTTAGATTTGAATGGAAGGTAAAGGAACAGATCGGAGAAGGAAAGGCAGGTTAAATTATGAAAATATTGCGTATTATCGTAATTGCAACATGTTCGTTTGCAACATACGGTATCTGTTTGATACTCTTTGTCGCATCTTTCTTTTCAATTATGGACCGGGATGTATTTGTGAGAGGCGATATGTATTTACCGATAGCAGGCATAACTCTCCCCGTTTTTGCTATTATTGGTAGTATAAGAGTATTTCAGAAGCTGCATAAACAGAGGTGTATATTTACGCAGTTGATAGCTTACAGTACATTATCTACGTTTATCTCATTGCTCTGTTATAATCCGGTAGAGTATATTTTTTTACTCCTGTTTGCACCATTCCCAGGCCTTAGCTTAAATGCTGGGATCATTGGATATCTTTTGGAAATATGCGTTTTTGCAGCGATTGGCACATATTTCGCTCCTTTGTTAGCCATCATTATACAAGAAAGACACCACAGAAACAAACCGATATGATTTGAACTAGAATTGTTTTTGCTCAGTCGTGTGGCTGTTACATCAATTTGTATATTTGTACAAATAACGAATAGAAAACCGCTTTGAGCGGTTCACATATTCCTAGCCTCCGGCTTTGCCGGAGGTATTGCCCGTTGCAAACATATTACTTAATCTATTTGCGTGGTGTGTGTCATCAATATTTCAAATAACATATGATATGTATCATATGTTATTTGACTGGGAGTAACATATGAAAAAAGAACATATATGGGTGGTACTTTTTGTGATATGCTGGTTGTTCATAAGTAAGAACATGGGGACTTATATGGCTGAACGTGGTTCCAACATCCAAAAGCTATAAATAGCACTCAATATGTATGGTGTGTCACGTAATCCAACATATACTTCAGTATGCAACGGAATTATTGAATGTGAGCTTGCCAAATATTCAGATCTTTCAATTCTATCATTGCTATACAGGAATATATGTTGCATTTAGCTATATTGTTGATATTATTATGGATTTTTATTCGAGGCATTTATTGTATTTTTAAGCATTCCAATCTGAAGTAAATCAGTAGTGGTATTGACAGAGTCAGATCAGTTTGTAGTCAGTCTGACCCGGTAATGCGAACTATTAGGCATTTCATTCTCTAGAACTGCATATAAGCCAATGCCTATGTCTGATAAAAATCTGACCTTGCTGCATGTCTTAAATGATTCGACGTTATTAGCAATGACCTTTAAAAGCGTCTATACAGGGTATTTTGATTTTATTGGACTCTTGTTCATAAATGCATTCATGTAAAAAGATTCATATACCAACACAATAAGACCGAGGCATCATATGTATAAAATAAAACAAGCAGATTGCAATTGCTGCATCGTGTTTGTCGCAGTCATTGCCGTGTGCAGCTTCCTCGTAGTAAAAGTGCACAATTCCATGTATGGGCACAGAAGTCCGGATTTGGCGAAGATATCAAGGTATCTCAACATACATTTTCCTGAGGGATCCGTGCTAATCGGATCAGATATGACCCCTGGGTTTGGTCCGGATAGCATAATGTATGCACGAATACAATTCCCACGTTCCCATATGAATGCATTCATTAAGTCACTTCCCAAACCAGTAAACACATCCACTTCGGACAGGCTTGAAATCACAAACGATTATAGGCTATCTCCAACCCCAGACTGGTGGCGTCCGGATGAAATAAGATCATCCTATGCAATCGATCTATCAAACAAGGATGGCGGACGATTTAGCTTTTTTAGAATGCTATTCGACACAACTAAAAAGGATTCTGTTGATTTATATATTCGTTGGGAAACAAGCTAGTGTTATTATTTGTGATTCAAACCTTACGCAGCGACCAGACAAATGAATTGGTCATTTACTTAGAGGGATCGCATGTATAAAATAAAAAAAGCAGATCGGAATTGCTGCATTGTGCTACTTGGAGGTATTGCAGTTTTCCTCTATGTTGCGTTTGGTATAAATGAAATTTATGGGCACCGAAATCCTAACCTTGCAGAGATATCAGAATATATACATATTGGCTTCCCATAGAGGCATTGTTGATAGAATCTGATATGAATCCCGAGTTCAGGCAAGATAATACAATCTTTGCACTAATACGATTTCCTAGTTCCCGGATGAGTGGTTTCATTAAATCACTTCCGAAACCAATGAACACATCAACTTCTGATAGACTCGGAGTTTCAAACAATCCGTTATCCGAACCTCCAGACTGGTGGCGACCGGATGAAGTGAGTATGTTTTATGCAATAGAGGTAAATCTTGCTCCTAATAGTGGCGTAGAAATAGATGCGCTAAAAATGCTGTTTGACATGAGTAAAAAGGACACTGTCGATTTGTATTTATACTGGGAATCAGATTAGGGTTATTCTTTGTCGGATTCCCGTATAATATGTGTAGTGCCGGACCAAACATCCAGTTTGAATACTTCTCGCATTTCTTCCTCCGAGACCTCGTTCACAGAGATGATCTCACCTGTACCTGCTTTGTAATTCTGTGGAAAAATCTCAAATTTATTACCCGCGATGAGAAGCTCACGAATTCTATCGTCCGCAAGTAGAGTAACAGGACATTCAACACTCCCACCAAGCGTGGTCATAGAATCAAACACTAGAATGATACTCCAAGCATTTTTAGGGTCATTATCAAAGATTGCAGGTGTCTCAAGTCTTCCCCGGAATGCGTAGGGTATCCCACCTTCACTGGGTAAATTTATGTGTATTTTTCCCCGGGCGACAAGTTTCATTCATATCTCCTGTTATTTTTCAACAGTTCCTCAGTTCCCTTTCACTTCATATTTTACTCCCTGCCGTGCAAATTCCTTAATGATATCCATTTTCATCCTATGACCTTCGGTACCGGGTTCTGTGCACCAATCGGATAATAGGCTGACCGGTTCGATTCTTTTAGCTGGGTCGGATAACTGCAGCCTGAGAAACCAGGGCTTAGTTATATCCGCATGTTTCTCGGTAATAAGGTAGTGCGCATACTCCAAAGCTCTATCCATCTTTGCCCCACTCCCCCACATAAGCGCTTCAACGGCAGCCGAGTTTCCGGTCGGCGTTCTGGCGTTGACATCAGCACCACCCTCAACCAGGGCTTTTGTCTTTTCAATACCGCAACCAATCGAGTTCATCAAGGGTGTCATTCCTGTCTCAGTATCGTCATTGTAGCTACTAAATAAGCCTATGTTGGGATCCGCGCCATACTTCAAGAGCAGCTTCACATACTTGGCATCCCTTTTGGTATCATTATCAACATAGGAGAATTGTGCGGCCACGTGAAGTGCAGTCTCGCCTCCACGTTTTAAAGCAGTCGCATTAGGATTGGCGCCTGCTTTTAACAGCGCTTCAGCCGCATCATACCTTTCCGTTCCAACCGCCCAGATAAGTAAGGTGTCGCCATAGATCGGATCGTGATACTCAAGAAGTTTAGGATCTGATTTTGCAATCTCGGCAATCTTCTTTGTGTTCTGTTTTCTCACAGCTAGGGCGAGATCCCATGCTGGTGTGTTTTTGTATATGTTAACGCTGTATATTTGGTATTGCCCAGATTTTGTCTTGTCGCCATCATTTGAACAACCTGACAATAGCGAGAGAATTAACATAACCAATACAATGCTCTTGAAACTCATAATAATTGATACCCCTTGTCTTATAGCGCACCTATGACTCCAAACATGTGATTCAGTGCTCTCTCCCCTTGAATTACGATTTTGAGAATACTGTTTGACACTACCAAAAAGAATGCTGTTGATCTGTATGTTCATTGGGAAACAAGTTAGTCTATTCTTCGGTAGATTCCCAAATGATATGCGTGGTACCGGGCCAAACATCTATTTTAAAGATTTCCCGCACCTCCGCGTCAGTTACTTCCTTCACAGATATGATCTCACCTGTGCCGCCTCTACGGCTCTCAAGATAAAACTCAAACTCGTTACCTACCACAAGAAGCTCATTGATCTTATCGTCAGAGAGTAGAGTAACCGGACCATCAAAATGTGTACCAGGAGCAGTCATTTGATCAAACATAATGATCATAATCCAGCTGGTTTTCTGGTCATTTGGGAAGACAGAAGGTCCCACTAATCTTCCCTTAAATGCATAAGGAACTCCACATTCGTTGGGTCCATAAAGAAATAATTTTGCCCATGCAACAAGTTTCATTCATATCTCCCATATCAATGAAAAGTCGGAAATGCTCGAATAATCAGTTCATAGATCAAACCCAGTAGGAAGATAATGCTAAATTCGATTGCAGATATTGAACTATACAATTGCGAGGCAGGTTTACCAGCAATGAGCAAGCGATGACGATACGCACTTTCCTGCACATATTGAATCCGCGCGCATAAAATTATATATAGAATGGCAACAAAACGATCTACAACCCTTACGGAGTCGTAATTATCACCGGTAGCTCCGTTGTGTACTCCTGCATACCAAAATGTGAGAACTGAGATTAGGAATGCAAATACACCTACGGTTATTATCTTAATAATGCCTTCCCTGGAGACATTTAATCGTTTTGCATTTATGTAGGCGATTGCGATGCTGGGTAATACACCACCCACAATAACTACAATCCAGATCAAGATAGAATCAATTGGTCTATTGCTGCTGTAGTCGGACAATGGAATAGAGTTTGAAAGCGATGGAGAAAGCAATTCATCAATAGGTTCAGCAAGTCTGAGGTTAGGTGGTGACATGTTTTCAGTTGAAATATCACTTGTCCTGGTGTCGAGGATCGTACAAATATCTTTCATACAAACGCGGTAATCTCTTGGAACACTCATCAAGATTATCAAAATCCCATCTCTCACCAGATGGTTCAGTAGCATATATATGTCTGATTGATGGGATTTCATCACCTACGACTACCTCATATGCTTCAATTGCCGCCGTACCAAATTCTTCATACGATATACAATCGTCCAGGTCCGCTAATGAATCCGGGTTTTCTATTGTCCTTTCAAAGACTTCCTTTCCTCGTGATATCAATCCGAATCTGAAATCCATGAACCCATCATCAGAACATCCACCTTGAATGATATAGGCAGCTCCCCACAAATCCCAAATAAATGCCTTGTCATGAAGATCATATAGATGTTCGTTAAATGAAATAATCTCTTGTGGTGTCAATTGTTCCAGACGTTCTGCCAGGCTATCGACAGGATTCTGTTCATCTTTGATTTCTTCAACAATACTCCAGAATTGATCTATATCCATATTTGTTTCTCTCACCAATTACTATATTCATTCCCGAATCAGACAGTCGACCAGAACATGTTGGGCTTCATCTTCAGCCTATCTCGTTAGTAACGGGTATTCGATAAGGTAATAATTTACATGAACTCCCTTGACATTATAATCACATACGAGTAGTCTACGCAAGTAAACGTCGTCATAAAATGTCAACAGCAATCTATCGGAGGTATATATGTGGGATTAAGGAGGGGGATTAAGGGGACGGAGCACTTTTTGTACAGTTGTCACCAACAACATGCCTCCGTCCCCTAATTACTAAACTCAGTTTCGGTATTTCATCTTCATTCAAACGAACAAACGTACTCCGCGATCCCTTCCTCAACTGCTATCTCAAATGAAGACTCACCGGCAACCTTGAAGAAAGTCCCAGGTATATACGCTTTCCATTCCGACTCCCCAACGATTTTTGCTTTACAGGAGCCTGCTATAATCTCCATCTTCTCAGGTACACCGGTGTTGAATGTATAAGAACCCGGATAAATCAGCCCAACAGTCTTCTTTACATCTTCACCAAACCATACGGTATGGCTGACAACCTTGCCGTCGAAGTATATATTTGCTTTACAATCTACAGTCACGTTATCGAATTTCATATTTAACCTCTCGTTACGTCTAATACTTTACTTCGCCTCGATCAGAACTAGTTCCGAGCTCAGGGTCCGTTCCAGCTTGATAATAATACCATCCCGGCAAGTTCTCTGTCAGAAATGGCACAGCTTTGTTGTAGATTGCCCAATGATACATAATAAGTCAGTACCTGGTCAATCTTTCATACAGTGCAATGGGTCCAGAGGTTACCTCTCTGACAGAGTTTCAGAGACAGAGTCTCTGGGGTTATAACCCTGTCTGCATTTCCGTAGATTCTACCAGCACCCTCAAACACCGGCCAATATCCCGTTTCTGTTATAGCTTGTGCATGTAATATATCCCTGTTAAAAATACCAGCAAAACGTCCATTTTTCATATGTAGATAACACGTGTATAGCGGAATGATATCAGAGGATAGTAAGTAACCGTAAGTATACAACGCTAATGTATTTACTATACTTATACGATTTAGTCGTTCTTCATCGGGAGTATTATGGTGACAACCAAAACAAGCACTATATTAGTAATGATATTGATTTTTGGACTGACCTGTGCGATATATGGAGATGACACTGGATCCATAAAGAGTCTAATGTCAATACCAACTAGCTATCCAATAGATTCTACAGTTGCAACTACACATGACTTTACAGTCCTACCTGTAGCAGTCCCTTCAACATCTCCAATGATCCTACCAACTGACATACCTTTATACAACCAGTACGGTTACGGTATCTGGCAGTTCGGTGCAGGGCTGGACTATGTAAAGCGATTGGATCTGATGCCTTCATCATACACCGGAGCATCTGTTACGCAGAAAGCCGACCTTTTGCATTTCTTTACTGTGACCGACATACACATCACAGACGAAGAAACTCCTGCAGGAGCATGTGAAGTAGGCTATAAAGGCGGCAATTCATCGGGATACGCATCAAACATGTTGTATACAACCCAGGTTCTCGATGCAGCTATCCAGACAGTAAACGCTATCCACAAAAAAGATCCGTTTGATTTCGGTATTGGTCTTGGTGATGCAATCAACAATACCCAATACAACGAAGTCAGATGGTATATAGACATCTTTGACGGCAAAGTAATAACTCCCGATTCTGGTGACAAGGATGATCCCGTCCCCGGTCCTCTAAACGACTATCAGGACTCATTTAAGTCTGCAGGACTTGATAAGTCCATCCCCTGGTATCAAACCCTCGGTAACCATGACCATTTCGGGATGGGTGTGTATCCCGTGACCGATGCAATTCGGCAGACGTATATTGGGCTTGATATACTTAATATGGGAAACGTATTCACCGACCCAGCCGGATTAAATGCAACAGGTTATTATATGGGTTCAATAGATGGCAGGACTCCGTTTGGAACCGTATTTGGAGCAGGACCGGTGGCCGATTTTCCAAACGGTATACCGCAGGTCCTTTCAGCCGATCCTGACCGCCGTTCACTTACCAGTAAAGAATGGATGAACGAATTCTTCACAACCTCCACTTTGCCGGCAGGTCACGGGTTTTCCCAAGCTAACGTAGATGACGATTTCGCCTGCTACACATTCGAACCGAAATCAGATGTACCAATCAGGGTTATTGTCCTGGACGACACTCAAAAAGATGACGATTTTGATCTTAGAGGTCACGCCTATCTGGATGCTGAACGTTATGCATGGCTTGTAAATGAACTTAACAAAGGTCAAGCTGAAGGCAAGTTAATGATAATCTCAGCCCACATACCGCTGCTTCTCATGGGTTTTCCTCCAACTACAAACTCAGTAGTAAACAGCAGACAATTTCTGACCAAACTTAGCTCATATTCCAATCTCATCCTGTGGGTTACCGGGCACCGTCACAGAAATGTCATTACACCGCGTCCTTCAATTGATCCCGCATATTCCGGGCCCGAATATGCTTTCTGGGAAGTTGAAACCGCATCACTGCGAGATTTCCCTCAGCAGTTCCGGACATTCAATATCGTCCGCAACAGCGACAATACCATATCTATCTTCACTACCGATGTCGATCCCGCAGTAAAAGCAGGCTCTCCGGCAGCGATATCACGTTCCTATGCAATTGCCTCCAGCCAAATATTCAATCAGCAGTCATTTCTACCGCCTTCAGAAGGATACAATGCAGAACTCGTCAAACAGTTGGATCCTCAGTTTTTCGATATCACTGCACCAACTGTGGCAATTACAACCCCGACAACTGCTGCAACTATCGCAAGAAACTGTTCAACTCTCACCATGTCAGGCACAGCATCCGACAACAAAGGTGTAGCTTCACTCACCTGGGCAAACAGCGCAAATTCCAAAACAGGCGACTGTGACTACGATGGTACATCCTGGTCAGTTGAGAAGATCAGTCTTGTAAAAGGTGAAAACCCCATCACCATCACTGCCTCCGATGCCGCAGGCAATACTGCCATGGCAACAATTACAGTTACATACATCAACTCCGTTCCGGGAACAGCATGGAAGGGACTCGCAATGGTCTCCCTCCCAATAATCCCTGACCAGACCGATCCCAAGTTTGCAACACGCTTCTATGAGGATGGTTGGTGCTCATTCATTCCAAGTCTGAATGAATATTCTGTATATCCGGACACACGATGCTGGCTCCAACCAGCCGAAAACACTCCAGGCAGGGGATTCTGGGCACGATTCCAGTCAGCTGCCATTCCATACGGTAACGTTCCGGACCAGACCCAACCTGTGACCATTCATCTGCTTTCCGGATGGAATCTTATCGGAAATCCATTTATATCAGATGTGAAATGGGACCTGAATGCAATTAAAGTCCAGGAATCAGGTGCCGCAGCAGTTATCTTAAAAAATGCTGAGAGCCTGGTTGCCAGCTATGCCTGGGGTTGGAGCCAAAACACATCGGATCCCAGTACCGGCTCATATGACCTAATTTACGATGCAACAATAATGCCAAGCGTAACAAGCACCCTCACCCCATGGAAGGGATATTGGATAAAAGCTATTAAAGAATGTAACTTAATACTTCCTGCACCAATTACCACGAACACAATCAGCAGAAGTATCAGAAAGAGATGACGGTTTTACTCGGTGGTAGTCCTTTGCAAACTTGCGGAAGAATAAAGAGAGAAAATATATTGAATAGTAAAACAACCGCAATGTTATTATTTGCGTTGATCTTCGTTCTTTGTGTCGCAGCATATGGAAGTGAAAAAATATCAGGCGATCTTGTGATCCCGCAGCCACCGAGCTATCCCATAGACTCCACAGTTGCAACAACACTTGACTGGACAATACTCCCAGTTCCGGTGCCTTCATCATCGCCTGGGCTTTTTCCGTATGAATTGTCTAAATACGCACAGTTTGGATATGGCTTGTGGGAGTTTGGCGCTGGGATTGATCGGGAAAAAAGACTAGACCTGATGCCGTCTACATACACTGGCGCATCAGTTACAAAAGCAGCAAATTTACTACGCTTCTTTACAATGAGTGACATTCATCTCACCGATAAAGAATCTCCGGCACAGGCCATATATTTTGGCTACAAAGGTGGTAGTTCCTGGCAATACTCAGGGGCTATGCTCTATACAACTCAAATCTTTGATGCAGCTATCCAGACAGTGGACGCCCTTAACAATGATACCCCGTTTGATTTCGGAATGTTCCTGGGTGATGCTATCAACAATAACCAATACAATGAACTGCGCTGGTATATCGATGTATTAGATGGCAAGATCGTAAACCCGGACTCAGGAGCCAAAGATGATCCTATTCCTGGACCTCTTAACGACTACCAGGACGTATACAAAGCTGCCGGTCTGGAAAAATCGATCCCTTGGTATCAAGCACTTGGCAATCACGATCATTTCTGGTTAGGCTCAAGACATGCAAATGAATACCTCCTGCAAACTTATACGGGTGAATATATTCTGAACTTGGGTTCCAAAAACAATTCTCCCAATGGACTGGACAGCCGTGGTTTTTATATGGGTTCAATTGATGGACGGACACCATATGGGGATGTAATAGGTGCAGGGCCTGAATCAGACTTCTCATCTCCTCCAAAGATCCTGGCAGCTGACCAGAACCGGCATGCACTTTCAAGAGAAGAGTGGATGAATGAGTTCTTCAATACCACTTCCAGTCCTGTTGGGCATGGGTTCAATCAAGCCGATGCAGACAGAGGTTTTGCCTGTTACTCCTTTGAGCCAAAGGCCAATCTTCCGCTCAAGGTTATTGTACTTGATGATACCCAGCCCGATGATGATAATAATACTGATCATTCTGCAGGTTATGTTGACCAGGAACGTTATGATTGGCTGGTAGATGAACTCGATAAAGGGCAGGCTGAAGGCAAGCTCATGATTATTGCTGCTCATGTGCCAATTGGCGTCACAGTAGGACATTACCCAAGCATCTGGCACCCGACATCTGCAGTTACTGAGAAGAATATTCTTACCAAGCTCCACACATACCCGAATCTAATACTCTGGATATCGGGACATACACACAGGAATGTAGTAACTGCTCAAAAATCCCCAGACGCCAGTCATCCGGAACTAGGGTTCTGGGTTGTAGAAACTGCATCGATGCATGACTTCCCTCAGCAGTTCCGCACATTCGATATCGTCCGCAATAGTGATAATACTATATCTATCTTTGCAACTGATGTTGATCCGGCAGTAAGAGCAGGTTCACCGGCAGCGATATCGCGTTCATATACTATCGCCTCAAAGCAGTTGTTTAACTATGCGACAAATCCGGCACCCACTGGCGCCTATAACGTAGAACTTGTCAAACAGTTGAGTTCGGAAATGTCTGATGCGATAGCTCCAATTATTCAGATTACAATCCCGACCACTGCTGCTACTATAGCCAGAAATTGCTCAACTTTGAATTTATCAGGCACTGCGTCTGATAACAAAGGCGTGGTTTCTGTCTCTTGGCTTAATAATAAGAATGGAAATACTGGCGACTGTGATATTGATGGCACAATATGGTCTGTCGAGAAAGTCAACCTTGCCATTGGTGACAATCCGTTAATTTTTACCGCCGCTGATGCTGCAGGCAATACTGCTACAACAACAATTACAGTTACATACATAAATACAGTACCCGGAACTTCCTGGAAAGGACTGACAATGCTATCTCTTCCGATAATACCTGATCAGACAGATCCTAAGTTTGCCACACGTTTTTATGGAAACGGCTGGTGTTCATTTATAACAGATTTGAATAAATACTCAGTATATCCTGATTCACGATGCTGGCTTCTTCCTGCTGAAAAAACTCCTGGCCGGGGATTCTGGGCCCGTTTCCAGTCCACAACCATTCCTTATGGCTCCATTCCGAATCAAAACCAATCAACCAGGATTCATTTACAGCCAGGATGGAATTTAATCGGCAACCCATTCATAACCGCAGTGAAATGGGATATAGAATTGATCACTGTCCAGCGGTCAGGAACTCAAGCGATTACCTTGAAGAACGCAAAGGATATGGTTTGCAGTTACGCCTGGGGCTGGAAACAGAATGTGCTTGATCCGAATAGCGGTTCATATGATTTAGTATATGACGAAACCCTTATGCCTGACGCTACCAGTAGTCTCATGCCATGGCAGGGATACTGGATCAAGGCTATGGAAGAATGTGAGTTGATACTTCCCACACCAAGCACTCTCGGCATTCAAAATGCGCGAAGCAAATAGGGATATAACAGATTCCAATGCAAAATGATATAAATCGAGGAAGATGAAAAATGATTATAAAAGCAGCTATCCTAATTACTACACTGGTTTTGTTTTTTACTGTTAATACATATGCTGGCGAAATGCGGACAGGCGATATGGGATTATCGCAACCACCCAGCTATCCTATAGATTCAACGGTGGTTACAACACAGGATTGGACTATCGTACCAGTTGATGTACCTTCAACATCGCCCTGCCTTTTTCCGTATGAGCTTTCCAAATATGCTCAGTTTGGCTATGGAATCTGGCAGTTCGGCGCTGGGCTTGGTTATGAAAAGAGACTGGACCTGATGCCCGAAGGATATACCGGCTCATCGGCTACAAAGGCTGCAAGTCTTTTGCGTTTCTTTACAATGAGCGATACCCATATTATCGACAAGGAATCTCCCACGCTTGCATTATATTTTGGTTATAAAGGTGGAAGCGACTCAAGTTATTCAGGAGTTATGCTCTATACAACCTATGTTCTTGATGCTGCTGTCCAGACAGTAAACGCCCTTAATAATGTAAACCCGTTCGATTTCGGTATCTACCTGGGTGACGCTTGCCACAACACTCAGTATAACGAATTAAGGTGGTATATAGACATCATCGACGGTAAGGAAATAACTCCCGACTCTGGTGATAAGGATGATCCTATACCAGGACCACTTAACGATTATCAGGACGAATACAAGGCAGCAGGGCTTGATAAGTCTATCCCCTGGTATCAGACAATGGGTAACCATGATCATTTTTGGATTGGTTCAAAACCTGTGAATGATTACATAAGGCTGTTCTATACGGGTGAATACATACTAAATCTAGGTGGTAGGAACAACAATCCTCTGGGGCCTGATAATCATGGTTTCTATGTTGGAGCCATTGACGGACGCACACCATACGGTAACATTTATAATATGGGACCTGAATCGGAATTTTCTTCTCCTCCAAAGATACTCGCGGCGGATCCGAATCGCCGTTCACTTACAAGAGATGAGTGGATGAATGAGTTTTTTAATACCAGTTCAAGTCCAATCGGGCATGGATTTGATAGATCCGATGCAGCAAGAGGATTTGCCTGCTATTCATTCGAACCGAAGGCAAGTTTACCGATCAAGGTCATAGTAGTGGATGATACCCAGCGAGACGATTACTCTAATGCAGGTAGTGCTGCTGGAGGTTGTCTTGATCAGGAGCGTTATGACTGGCTGGTAAATGAACTTGATAAGGGGCAAGCTGAAGGCAAGCTAATGATAATTGCTGCCCATATACCAATAGGTGTAAATGTGCCGGGGTATTCATCCATTTGGAGTCCTACGTCTGCGGTATCTGAGGACAATATACTCGCAAAGCTTCACACATATCCTAATCTCATTATGTGGATGTCGGGACATGTCCACCGAAATCTAGTAACCCCTCAAAAATCACCTGATCCGGCCCATCCTGAACTTGGCTTCTGGGTAGTGGAGACTGCGTCATTAAGAGATTTTCCGCAGGAGTTCCGCACTTTCGATATTGTGCGCAACAGCGATAATACAGTTTCAATCATTGTAACAAATGTTGATCCGGCTGTGAAACCCGGAACACCTGCCGCTATATCTCGTTCGTACGCTATCGGGTCTCAACAGATATTTGATAATGAGATAGATCCGATGCCTTCCGGTTCATACAATGCGGAACTCGTCAAACAATTAAGTCCGGAAATGTCTGATGCGATAGCTCCAACTATTCAGATTACAACTCCGACCACTGATGCAGCTATCGCCAGAAATTGCTCAACTTTGAATTTATCAGGCACTGCGTCTGATAACAAAGGCGTGGTTTCTGTCTCCTGGCTTAATAATAAGAATGGAAATACTGGCGACTGTGATATTGATGGCACAATATGGTCTGTCGAGAAAGTCAACCTTGCCATTGGTGACAATCCGTTAATTTTTACCGCCGCTGATGCTGCAGGCAATACTGCTACAACAACAATTACAGTTACATACATAAATACAGTACCCGGAACTTCCTGGAAAGGACTGACAATGGTATCTCTTCCGATAATACCTGATCAGACAGATCCTAAGTTTGCCACACGTTTTTATGGAAACGGCTGGTGTTCATTTATAACAGATTTGAATAAATACTCAGTATATCCTGATTCACGATGCTGGCTTCTTCCTGCTGAAAAAACTCCTGGCCGGGGATTCTGGGCCCGTTTCCAGTCCACAACCATTCCTTATGGCTCCATTCCGAATCAAAACCAATCAACCAGGATTCCTTTACAGCCAGGATGGAATTTAATCGGCAACCCATTTGTAACCGCAGTGAAATGGGATATCGAATCGATAACTGTCCAGAGGTCAGGAACTCAAGCGATTACCCTGAAGAACGCAAAGGATGTGGTCTGCAGCTACGCCTGGGGCTGGAAGCAAAATGTACTTGATCCGAATAGCGGTTCATATGATTTGGTATATGATGAAACTCTTATGCCTGACGCTACCAGTAGTCTCATGCCATGGCAGGGATACTGGATCAAGGCTATGGAAGAATGTGAGTTGATACTTCCACACCAAGCACTCTCGGCATTCAAAACGCGCGAAGCAAATAGGGATATAACAGATTCCAATGCAAAATGATATAAATCGAGGAAGATGAAAAATGATTATAAAAGCAGCTATCCTAATTACTACACTGGTTTTGTTTTTTACTGTTAATACATATGCTGGCGAAATGCGGACAGGCGATATGGGATTATCGCAACCACCCAGCTATCCTATAGATTCAACGGTGGTTACAACACTTGACAGGATTATCACACCTGTCGATGTACCTTCGACATCACCCAGTCTTTTTCCGTATGAGCTTTCTAAATATGCTCAGTTCGGTTATGGCATTTGGAAATTTGGTGATGGGTTCGGTTACGATAAACGACTCGACCTGATGCCGTCCACATATAGAGGCACAACAGCCAAAACCTCTGTTGACCTATTACGTTTCTTTGCCATTACCGACATTCATATAACAGATGAAGAATCCCCCGCACAAGTGATTTATTATGGATATCGAGGCCTTCCAACTGATCTGATAGGTACCTATTCAGGAACAATGTTGTATACAACGCAATTTCTCGATGCAACCATTCAAACAGTAAATGCCATTCATGAGGAAAAGCCATTTGACTTCGGTATCTCTCTTGGTGATGTTACGAACAGTAAAGAATACAACGAATTAAGATGGTATATCGATGTTCTTGACGGCCAGACAATTAACCCGGATTCTGGAGACAAGGATGATCCGGTCGCCGGACCTCTTAACGATTATCAGGATATTTACAAAGCAGCAGGACTCGACAAATCAATTCCCTGGTATCAAGTTATTGGAAATCACGACCAGTTATGGATGGGTGCGTGCGTCCCCAATCAATATATTCTGAATGCCTATACCGGAAAGGATATTTTGAATCTGGGAAGTGATGTTATCAGTTTTATCCGCAGTGGTCTTACCACCAGCGGTTACTACATGGGGTCAATCGATGGCAGGACGCCATATGGTGACGTTTTTGGTGCAGGACCCGTTGCAGACTATCCGGATGGCAATCCCCAGGTGCTGGCAGCAGATCCAAACAGACGTCCAATTACCAGAACTGAGTGGATGGAGGAGTTCTTCAACACTTCTTCTCTCCCAGTAGGCCATGGTTTTTCACAGGTTAATATTGAAAATGACTTTGCCTGCTATAGTTTTGTGCCGAAATGGAATGTGTCAATTAAAGTCATAGTACTCGATGATACTACCAGGTCTGGCATTGGAGGGTGGGGGTTCCTTGACCAGGAGCGCTATGATTGGCTTGTAAACGAGCTGAATAGCGGTCAGGCCGAAGGCAAACTCATGATCATTGCCTCACATATTCCTATAGGTGTAGAGCCAATAGGAGATGCCATCGGTTGGAGTCCATATTCTACTATATCCGAAAATACACTGATAGCTAAACTGCATACATACCCGAACTTCATCTTGTGGGTTGCAGGTCATCGCCATCGCAATATTGTCACCGCATTCAAATCACCTGATGATGCTCATCCTGAACTCGGTTTCTGGCAGATTGAGACTTCATCGTTACGAGAATTCCCTCAACAATTCCGTACATTCGATATTACCCGGAACAGTGACAACACTGTTTCTGTATATGCAACCAATGTCGATGCTGCCGTTAAGCCTGGGTCACTCGCTGCAATATCCAGGTCATATGCGGTTGCTGCTCAGGGATTTTTCAACAGTGAACTGGCCACAACTCCTACTGGTGTCTACAATGTTGAACTAATCAAACAATTGAGCCCGAATTTGGCGGATACGATAGCTCCAACTCTCCAGATAGTAAACCCAACAACCGCCGCAGCAATTACAAGAAACGCTCCGACTATAAATTTATCTGGAATCGCATCAGATAATAAGGCTGTCATTTCACTTATATGGGAGAACGCTGCAAATGGAGATACCGGAGCTTGTGTCTACGATGGTACATCCTGGTCGGTCAAAAAGATCAGTTTGGATAGAGGTGAAAATCCGATTACAATCACTGCATCCGATGCTGCAGGCAATACTTCAACAGATTCAATAACTGTGACATATATCAAAACTCTCCCGGGAACTGCATGGAAGGGATTAGCAATGGTCTCACTTCCAATAATTCCCGACAAAACCGACCCAAAGCTGGAAGTAAATTTCTATGGTAACAGCTGGACATCGTTTATTCCAAGCCTGAATGAATACTCAGTTTACCCTGATTCTCGCTGCTGGCTTACTCCCGCAGAAAACACACCAGGCAGAGGGTTCTGGGCACGATTTCAATCAGCATCTCTCCCGTATGGCAACATACCGGATCAGTTCCAACCGGTTTCTATTCATTTACTCCCAGGATGGAATCTTATTGGAAATCCCTATATATCCGCTGTCAAATGGGATCTCAATGAAATTACCGTTCATGAATCGGAACTTGGAACCGTGGCTTTGAAGAATGCCGAAGAAGTTGTTTGCAAATATGCCTGGGGTTGGGTGCAGAACACCTCCGATCCAACATCAGGATCATACGATCTGGTGTATGATTCCACTCTTATATCCGGGGTCACCAGCAGTCTTCTTCCCTGGAATGGATATTGGATAAAAGCCATCAAGGAATGCGACTTAATCTTTCAAGCCCCTACCGCACATTAATACACACTGATTTAGTATTTTATGTTAGAAGTCCACAAATATCGCTGTTGCAAGTGCTATAATCATATAGTGTCTCGAAATTATTGATTTGGTAGGTGTCTGTATGAATAGAATTCTATTATTTATCGTCGTATTGTTGATGATATCTATTCCAGTATGTTGTAGCGAAACTCCAAAAATATGGATTGTTGCGATTGGTGTGAGTAAATATATTCAACCTCTCAATCCGCTGCCGAAAGCTAGTGATGGTGCTCAGCAGATAATAGATGCATTTAATAGGGCACGACCAGAATCAACAGAGTCTGTATTGCTTACAACGGACTCAGATGATGAGTCCCTGCAACCCACCAAAGCAAATGTCATCCGATCACTCACTCAACTCGCACAAAATGCTAAACCAGGTGATTTAGCAGTAGTCTATTTTTGTGGACATGGTGTCGAATCAGGCGGGCAACAGTATTTACTTACAAAAGAAGCCGATCTATCAAGCAGTGATGGAATTGTTGCAAGCACGTTATCACTGCAATGGTTGCGTAAAAAAATTGATGCACTGCCTTGTAACGGTCGACTCTTATTGCTTGATGCATGTAGAGAGACTTTGGAATCAATGAAAGTCAGTGGCGGTGTAAGCCAGCCGGCTCCTATGACGCGGGATTTTCTATCCAGTGGAGGAACATGGCAATCGCAACCTGGAAAAGCCTCAGCAACATTATTCGGTTGCGGAGAGGGGCAAAAGGTGTATCACGGCAAGGATGGTTCATTCTTTACAATGGCCCTTGTTGCTGGTCTCTCCGGCGAGGCTTTGGATAAACAAGGGCAGGTAACTCTGCAGTCATTAGCTGCGTATGTTAATAAGCGTGTACCCGAATCCGTGAATAAAGAGTTTGGAAACAGTGCAAAGCAGATTCCAGTCCTGAAAAGTACCGGAGTAAAAATGGTTCTTAGGCCATCACCGGGATATATAGCTTGTTTTAATTTCCCTGGGGAATACGGTGATCTTTTTGCTGATGCCATGCAAACACGACTAGCTGCATCCGGGGAAGTCTACCTCGTGGAAAGAACATCCCTGAGTTCTGTAATGAAAGAGCACAAGGTGCAAGGATCAGGATTAACAGATCCGGAGACCATACAGAAAATGGGCAAACTGGTCAATGCCAAGTATGTCCTTGTTGGATCATCAAAAAAGACACCTGACGGTAAACTACATATTTCAGCAAGACTAGTTGCAACGGCTACTGGGCAGAATATGCTTGGCGTGGCCGCGAATGCCAATATCACACCGGAAGACTGGGAGCCAGGGATCAATGCCCTTACCGACGATCTGCTTGTTAAAATGCGTGGGGTAACGCAGCTAAATCGATCAAGCGTGCTTTCGACTCCGTCAGATATAAAAACCAAAAAGAACCCCAAAGACGGTGCTGAGATGGTATTCATACCGGCAGGGGAGTTCCAGTTTGGGAGTAACGATTATGACCCGGATGAAGTTCCATTTAGAAAACTCACAATTGATGGGTATTGGATATACAAATACGAAGTTACTGTGGGTGAATATAAAATATTCTGCCAGGAAACTGGTCATGAAATGCCACCTGCGCCTTCCTGGGGTTGGCAAGACAATTTCCCCGTAGTAAATATAATGTATGCAGATGCCCAGGCATATGCAAAGTGGGCAGGAGGTTCCCTTCCAACGAATCCCCAATGGGAAAAAGCAGCACGTGGAACTGATGGACGATTATACCCCTGGGGTAATGAATGGGACAAAACACGTTGTAACTCACAGGAAGAAGGTCCCAATCAAACAATGCCGGTAGGAAGCTTTCCTACTGGAGTAAGTCCCTATGGTTGTTATGACATGGCAGGAAATGCCGGGGAATGGTCAGGTGAAATGAATGGAGGAGTTCACCAAACCCATCCAGGTACTTTTCTGCATGGGGCTTATGAACAACGATGCTCAGATCGCATACATGCACTTACCGAGGATTTTACCAATTGTGATGTCGGTTTTAGGATTGTTTTACCGGCTAGTGCCCAGAAACATCAAGTCATAGGCGCTCCGAACGCCAGGACTTGGAGAGTTGAGTTCGGTGTGTCAATCAAACAGAAAAATGACATAGTTTATCTAACTGCTCCTGGACCTGAAGGAAAAGTATTAAAGGATATGTTCCTGGACTTTGATCGTAACCCGGTGCTGGCTCTAGATGTGCCGGAGATAGAAACAGAGTGGACTGCGGTTATATCTGATGGTGTACAGCATTTCAACATCGTGGACGCAACCTCGCGCTCCGGCAGGCTGACATTTGACTTGGTACAGATCAGTGCTTGGACCGGTAAAAAGAATTTCACATTAATAATATGGCCAAGGACAACCAATCGTGGTGCGGGTATATATGTTCGGAATATTGAAGTAGATTATACACGTTAGGATTTAGAAGTGTTTTGAGTGGAGTTGTTAATGAAGTCGGTATTCTTCTTTTGCTTGGTCATAATATTTTTTGGTGTATCATCAATTGTATATACTCAAGGAGAATCGTCGTTCATTGAAAACACTCTTTCCCGATTTGCCGATGGTGATTGTGTTGTTGCGTTTGGTGATTCCATAACTCAGGCTGGCGATTATCCCGATGGCTATGTGACAATAATCAGAAAAACACTTAATACTACAAGTCAAACTGCAGTGTCGGTTGTAAATGCCGGTATCTCAGGCAATGAAGTCCCGGATTTGCAAGCCAGGCTTGAACAGGATGTTTTGTCGAAAAAACCTACCATCGTGTTTATCTACATAGGTATCAATGACGTTTGGCATTACAATGGTGATACAGGTGAACCAAGAAACCGTTTTGAAGTTGGTCTACGCGAGATAATTCACAAATTGCAGCAGAGAGGTATAACCGCTGTGCTCGCAACCCCATCCGTAATCTGCGAAAAAGCTGATGGAACGAACCCATGTGATCCTGCCTTGAATACATTTGCTGACACTAGTCGCCTTGTTGCCAGGGAAATGCACGTGGAACTCTGTGACTTACGTAAAGCTTTCATGGACTATTTGAAAGTAAATAATATTGATGGAAAAGAAAGAGGAATACTAACATATGATAGTGTTCATTTGAATGCTGCGGGTAACCAATTGGTCGCCCATGAAGCAACAAAGAGTCTCATCGCTGCTCGTGCGCAAAAAACAATTCCCCTTGTGATGACTGATATAGAATTTGTTTCGCAAGGTCAAATGAAAATTAGTTTTCTACATAAACAAAAAGCAAACAACCTTGTGATCCGGTATACTACAGATGGAAGAATTCCGAATGTTAAATCGCTACGCTATGCAAAGCCAATAAAGGTTATTAACACATCAATAATTACAGCACAAGTCTTCAGAGCTAATAAACCCATAGGGTATCCGATATCAGCAAAAGCAACAAAACTGCTTAGTCATCCATAATGAGTAAGTTTTGCAGGCAGGATTTCTAACATTCCCCAAACAAATGTTAATAATGGCGGAGTACATATGCTCCGCCATTAATCTACCATTAGCCGTTACTGTATTGCTGATAAATACATAACATTAATTATCTAGCTATCTTGAACAATCTACCATCTCCTGGCCTAAGGACAGTCGTAAACGTTGTGCCAGATTGAACAAACTGCACATCCATCCACTTCTTCAAACTCGGTGAATACTCCATCAACTTGCCATTTCCATAATCCAGCGTAACCCTGGCAGTTGCCATCTGTTTGTAATTACGATTCATAACCATAAATGCATTTTGGACGCCATTCTGCTTGAAGAGCCCAACAACATACTCACCTTTTGATACCTTGACTGGACTGCTGACTGGTATTGATTCAGTTCCTATCGGCAGAGTCCCAACGTGATAGACTGCTGTTGAAGTCATTTTTAGCATCTCAGTGCCTATTGCACGGATGTCTTTGTTGATTGCCGCAACATGGTCAGCGTTCGGTGATCTTACGCCATCCTGTATAATAGCGCCGTTCTGTTTTGTTCCATTGTACACAAACCAGCATATTCCGCGTCCACCATAAGCAAGGGTAGTAAATGCAAGCCATCTCATTTCACTGCCAGTTGGCAGTCTCCAGCCTGCTTCCCATCTGCACGATTGGACAATATTCAGAAATGGTAGATTAGCTCTGACTGCAGCGTCTCTGATCAGGGCAAGATTGAGGAAGTATTGTTGCCCATCAGTGTTTGCCATGAAGTGATAATGATCATAGCTTATCATCTCAGGCCTTATAGCTCCGATGTACTGTCTCAAATATTCACTATAGAATTTTACGGTATCTGCGTTTGTCCCTGCTCCAACGTAATTGTCCGGTATACCTACTGGGCCTTTTGGAGCTTCTTTTAGATCAACAGCAAGTTGTTGTTGATTTGCATAGGAAGGATACAGGTTGATAAACGCAAGATGCTTGGGATCACGCTCCTTGATATAGTTTACTAGCTTCTGCAACGCAGGAAACGCAGTTGCCTGAGGTTCATCTGCCACAAAATATGCTTCCATTGCAGGATTATTCTTTGCCTTGTCGATTAACTGGTCAAGTTTTTCTCTTTGAACCGGATTGTCCAGGGTTGAGGGAGTAATAAGCAAGCTGTATAGCATAGCCTTCATCCCGTTCTGACCTGCAATGTTCAATTGTTCAGTGGGATCTACAAATGGTCCCATCGGATCATTCCAGAACTCTACATTGACCAGATTATAGTCATCATTGGACATAGATTTCATGTTCTCGGCAGTATGCGTGGGAGGACACCATACAGCGATTGTGAATTCCTTTTGTTGCCAGCCTTTTGCAGCAACTAAGTCGCAGTAAAGCAAGCACAGGAGTGATACTAGTATAAATAGTGCAGAAGCTTTCATATTGTTTCCTTCCTCAATGACTCGTGTTGAACAAACTTTCATACTGCAAGATTATAACAGAAAATAATATCGCAGATATTGCAGCGGTATTCCTGAAATGACGTTGTTCCCCTGGATAAACAAAATGTGGTTATTTGAGAGATATATCTCGATCACAAAAAAACAAACATAACAGATGGAATAAGTCAAGAACGGATTCCATTGCACTATTATTGCGTGCATAATAATTCTAACAGAAGACAAACTAACAATAAATTCGATTAAAAGAAGGAATAGGGACACTGTTTATCTAAAAATAACTCCGATAGTGAAAAGCACGATAAATCCTGGTTATAGGACACAATTGTATGCGTCCTATATATGGTGGGTGGTAGTTCGGTGTATCCACCAGTGCATAATACGCGAAAATGGAGGTTCAGAGTGTTGAAAAAATTAATGTTTGTTATGGCATGTATTCTCTTACTCGGCATTGCTGGGCAGTTTGCTGTTGCTCAGGACGGAACTGGTCTTCAGGGGCGATCCGAAGTTCTGTTAGCCGCTGCATGGCTTCGAGCCGACGCAGGGAGTGAAGAACCAGAGTTGACGTTATTGGGTGCAAGCTATGGGATGTTTGTATCTCCTAAATGGGAGATACAGGGTTCTTTGATTTATGGAAAAGTCAGTGGCATTGGTAGTGATAGTGCAAACGCTTGGTTAATTGCTCCAGCAGCGCTTTACCATTTTGTTCCTGAAACACCATCATCAATGGTTCCTTACATCGGTGCCGGATTTGCTTATGCAGATGTTTCTGACGGTGAGGATTCCAGCGACTCCTTGAAACTGCAGTATATGGCTGGTGTAAAATTCTTCATCGGTGGCGACTACACAACTGCAAACAAGGCTATATTCCTTGAATATCGCCACACTGAAGTAGAGTTTGCTGATAGTGCCAAGGTTGATATGATCTGGGGTGGTTTCTCAACTTTCCTCAAATAGTATTAATCTTATATCAAAGGCGGAGTATATACACCGGCTCCGCCTTTGATATAAAGCCTATGAATATCTGATTAAACGATACTACAATACTACTACACTTCTTCCTCACAAATAACTATCTGATTCCAGCGCTCAGGAATGTGTATGTTGTCATTCCCCATGACACTCCAGGTCCATCCCTTTACAGTACGGTTCCCTCTGTCATGGTGTGCCCGATAAGCAGTCATTCGGAATGAATCCCCTGGTTTTGGTGGTAGTTCCTTGTCTACAGCTATGTGCCTGAGACTTTCCCATGGCAGCGCAACCTGCACTGTCCAGCAATTATCCTTAACAGCAGGACTATTTATGCTGCCATCGATAAAGACTGCATGCTGCAACCCAGGAAGCTGGTAGCTTAAATCAGCGTGGCGTCCCATTCGTTCACCCGGACGTGCAACATAATACAACACATCAGGTGCCTTGAATAGTTCCTCAAGTTCCTCATAGCGCTGTTCTCGAACTAGCTGTTCAACCCATGTCCAGCGGATCTGATAGCTGTTATTGATAGGGTTGATACCCAGTTCATAGTAATATCCACCGCCATCGAAGAACAGTTCAACATCCTCGTCATTCAAGTAGACATGGTCGTTAAAACCGGACATACTCCCACGAATATCATGGTCTTCAACTTTGTAAGCAGCATACAGATAATTGTCATCCCACAACATAGCTATTCGGGTTTCCAATGGAGTCTTACTGCCATCGGATATAATTCCAAAAGGCTCCGACCATTCAACTCGCTCCCACACGGATTCATCCAACCTTCCGTTAATCCGAATAGGGTCAGTGGTCCGCAGGCATTCATATATCTTGACAGGTGGAAGAGTAGAAAGGTCTACCTCAACAACCTTCGCCCAACGGCTGAATTGTGCCGGTCTGGGAATCGGTCCAAGTTCCACAGGTCCGATCTGTGAAAGATCATCAAACGATCTGTCCATTTATACAATGCTCCAAGATGATGGTTAACAATCGATATTCTATAACAGGAGTCCAGAGTCTATGCATAGCTCTGGACTCAAGCTCATCTTTACTGCTTAATAATCTTAAACAGCTTTCCATCCCCTTGATTAATGGAGACACTTACAACGCTGCCTGGTTGAATATCTTGTACATCGATCCATTTGTCCACTGCAGGGGAGAACTCCATTAGCTTTCCATACCCATAATCCAACGTCATCTTAACTTTGGATATCTGTTTGTAATTCCTGTTCATAACCATGAATGCATTCTGCACTCCATTCTGTTTGAACAGACCAATGACAAAATCCCCTTTTGATATCTGAACAGGACTGCTCGCAGGAATTGGTCTTGTGCCGATAGGCAGTTTGCCGGTATTATAAACAGCAGTCGATTCCATATCCATCATCGCATTGCCAACTCTTCTTACATCTTTGTTGACGACAGCGACATCGTCTGCAATAGGCATCCGCTTGCCATCCTGATACTGTCCACCATACTCCACAGGCCCCCAGTAAGTGAACCAGCTGAGTCCTTTTCCGCCGTATGCCAGAGTCGTAAATCCCAACCAACGCAGTTCGTGTCTGTTAGGAACTCTCCAGTTACCAAGCCAATGGCAAGACTGAACAATATTCAGAAATGGGACATGAGCTTTGAGCGCAGCTTTTCTGATAAGATCAATGTTCAAGAAATACTGCTCTCCATCCACTCCGTTACGAACGAAATGGTAATGGTCATAGCTGATAAGCTGCGGTTTTACCTGTTCCACAAACAATCTCAGGTGTTCATTGTAGAAAATGATAGTATTCTTGTTAGTACCTGCACCGACAAAATTGTCAGGAACACCTGCAGGGCCTTTAGGTGGTTCTTTCAGGAATACAGCTAACTGCTCCTGGTTTGCATATGATGGAAACAGGTTTATATAAGCAAGATGCTCAGGATCGCTTTCCCTCAGGTATTTCGTAAGTTTTGCCCACATCGGGAAAGCTGTTGCCTGGGGTTCATCTGTCAGGTGATACGCCTCCAAAGCTGGATGATTTTTAACTTTATCGATCAATGCATCCAACTGAACTTTCTTCGCAGGATCATCCAGCGAACCCGGAGAAATGAGAGGATGAGAGAGTAACGCTCTTATACCATTCCTCTTCGCAGTATCGAGCATTTTGATAGCTTCCTCATCAGTCCCCGCCGATACCAGCAAGAGATTGAAATTATCTCTCACAAGAATAGACAAGCTCTGATCTTCTATGGGCGGTGAGCACCACATTGTGACTATAAATTCTTTCTGCTTCCATTCCTTGGCCAGAACTGAACCACTGACCAATGTTAGCAGCATTAGAATTATCAATGCCAACTTTACATATCTCATTTGATTCCTCCAGATGTAATTTTTCTCATTACAATTTGGCTTGATTATACCAGATAACATTAAAAGCAGTGAATGTAAATGTCTCTCCTATTGCAACATAATATTATTCAGTCGAGGATATCTGTTTGAATCTGTGGAACACCATTATGTACCGGTTCGAGGAGGATAAATAATGCTGTCTAGAGTTCTGGTTGTTTTACTTTGCGTTACGTGTAATGGTGCATTCGCTATCTCTGGAGCAGAATACCGAAAAATGGCAGATAGAGCAGTCAGTGACGGTAGATATGCCCAGGCTGCAGACTACTACCGTAAAGAAGCAGCCGTATACCGTGCCAGAGGCGATGTTAACGGAGCTAAAGCAGAAGAGATAAAGGCAGACCGCTGGTCCAGTGAAGTTAATCTTTTCTTCGAATCACATCCTGCCCCAAAGGCCTATCGTCCATACTACAGTGGTGCTAAATATGAACCAATCTATGGTTGTTATCTGGGAGCATTTGTAGAGCGCGATGAAAGATTGCCATTTAAGAGGGCTTCGGATGCTACTCCTCTATCCCGAGTATCAGGTTTTATGGATTTTATAGGCAAAAAACCTGCATCATTCTTTGATTACTGTGTATATGGCAAAGCCTTCCCACGAAAGTGGGTTGAGTCCCTTGTAGAGGATGGTGTAGCTCCACACCTGGCGTATGAACCTCATACTTCATTGGACTCAATTGAAGAGGATGAGTATCTGGTCAGTTTCGCCAAAGCAGCAGGCCAGAGCCGCGCTCCGGTTTTTATCAGATTCGCCGGGGAAATGAATGGAGACTGGACCCGTTACCACAAAGACCCCGCTTTGTATCGCAGGAAATTCCAGACAGTGCACAATGTCTTTGAGAAATATGCACCCAATGCTGCAATGATATGGTGTGTAAATCATGTGCCGGAACACAACATTGATCAATACTATCCAGGGGATAAATACGTCGACTGGGTTGGGATTAATTTCTACTCAGTAATCTATTATGACAACAACCGGAATCGACCTGCATATCAGGATAATCCAGCAGTCTTCCTGAAATATGTCTATAACAAATATGCTAAACGCAAACCCATCGCCATCTGTGAATATGGTGCATCACACGCTGCAGCTCTTGATGGTGCCAGCAGATCTGAACTGGCCGTCGAAAAGATTTCCCAGATGTATGCATCTCTACCGAGGCTCTATCCAAGGGTCAAGATGATTTATGTATTCGATATGAATAACCTCAAACATGCAATGCCATCCAGACAACTGAACAACTACAGCATAACTGAGAACGAAACCGTATTGGCCGCATTCAAACGTGCAGTCGCTCCGGATTATTTTCTGACGGATGTGATACCGCAGGAGGATGAATTTCCGGCACTCGTAAAGAAACTCTCACCAGGCACAAAACTATCTGGAGTAATAAACCTGAGCTCCTGGGTAAAAACATATGACCGCAAACCTATGGTGACTTACTCTCTTGATGGCAAACTGATCGCCAGGATAAATCAACACGGCACCTATCCCTGCCAACTACAAGTTTCCCGTTATAGTCCAGGCAAACATAACCTGACAGTAACAGTCCAGGATTCAAAAGGTCGGCAGGCAGTATCAAAAACAGTGCCAGTGACTTTCTAGCAGGCAATAGAGGGTAGTGGGTATTAGCAGAAGAAACAGTAGTTGATTGCGAATATACCTGTCCGCTGGGAGGCCTTTCCGGGGCCTCCCAGCAAAATCGTCCTATAAATCCTCGCAACAGGACTTGTCGCCAGATGCGGCACCTTTACTCAATTTCTTTCCAGTCATTGCCTCAGACAACTTAGTAGGGTCAAAAGTTGCCCCTTTGTCCAGAAGAAACTTTGCAATCTCCTTGTGTCCACCTTTGGAGAGTGCAGCAATCAACGGAGTTACCCCGCGTTTAGTTGTGGCGTTAACACTGGCACCTTTGGACAAAAGAAAATCACAGACTTCCACACTTCCCCCGATAGCCGCTGCGTGCAATGGAGTACCAAGGGCCTTGCTGCGTGCATTTACATCAGAACCACTGGTAACTAGCAGCTTAACCATCTCCAGATGACCGCTGGTTGACGCTGCATGCAGAGCCGTTCGACCGGATTCATTAGTAGCCTTGAGGTCTGCGCCGGCTTTGATGAGTGCTTCCGCACATTTTAGTTTATTATATGTCGCAGCTACCATCAGAGGAGTGAGACCTTTTGCATCCCGTATATCAAGAAACTTTTTGCTGGTGTTCAGTATCGTATTAACAGTAGCTGAATCGTCTTTTCTGACAGCATCAAAGAACTTCTTATCTTCACCTTGAGGTTGCTGTACAGCTTTTCCTTCACTATGATCAACAGGTCCAAGACCCTGTGGGATTGAAGTATTCGTCGCAGTTTTTTGCTCAGAACTGCACCCAACAAAAGTAATTGTGCACATGCAAGCGAACAATATCACGCAAAAAGTTTTCAGCATAAAAACCCTCCGACCAAAGACCAGCAAGATATTAAAATCACAGTCTAATAGTGATATGATAATACCACCACATTTCAATTTAACACAATAATCTCTCCCTGGGAACGCCGAACCCCAGTTCGGCATTCCAGGGATCAAATCCAGCACAAGCTACTACTTTAACGGCAACACCTCGTTCATACTAAGCCCAGTTAAAGCGCGGTTACCACCCCGTTCGTGCAGAGCCAGGTCGAAGCACAGACAGCTTGGAGTATTATCTAGCCATCAATGTAACCAAATCATCATCCGAAACCTGCTTAATCTCATCAGCCAGTGCCAGGAACCGGTGATGGAACTCATCTATCTCACTAGGGCTGATATTATACCCCAGTGCCTCCAGCCGATGTTTCACTGCATGTCTGCCGCTGCGTGCTGTTAGAATAATTTGCGAAGAGTCAGCGCCAACCTCAATCGGATCCATTATTTCATATGTATCACGCTTCTTCAAAACTCCGTCCTGGTGAATCCCTGAAGAATGGGCAAAGGCATTTGAACCCACAATGGCTTTGTTACGAGCAACAGCCAGACCGGTAATATCACTTACCAACCTGCTGGTCCGGGTTAACTCTCTCGTATCAATATTTGTAATCGCTTCAAAGTAGTCACGTCGGACCTTGAGGTTCATCACAACTTCCTCAAGAGAGGCGTTTCCTGCTCTTTCTCCTATTCCGTTCATCGAGCATTCAACCTGCTGAGCGCCGGCCTTAACTGCAGCCAGAGAGTTCGATACTGCTTGCCCGAGGTCATTATGGCAATGGACACTGAGGACTGCTTTGTCGATATTTGGCACATTCCCCATAATATATGAGATCAACTCTCCCCACTGAGCAGGGACTGCATACCCAACCGTATCCGGCACATTCACAACTGTTGCTCCCGCCTCAATAACAGCCTGGATCACGCTGCAGAGATACTCACGGTCACTGCGGGATGCATCCTCTGTGGAGTATTCTACCTCAGGGCAAAGAGTCTTGGCATACTTAACAGCATCCACACCTACCCGCATTATCTCTTCGCGGGTCTTCTTGAATTTGTGGGTGACGTGGACATCTGAACTGCCGAGTACCATATGGATTCTGGGGCGTTCAGCATACTTTACCGATTCCCAAACGGCGTCAATGTCGTTCTTGACAGCTCTGGCTAAAGCCGTAATAACCGGTCCTCGCACCTTTTTAGCGATATTGCAAACAGCCTCAAAGTCTCCCGGGGAAGAAGCAGGAAATCCCGCTTCAATAACATCCACTCCCATTCTCGCAAGCTGCATTGCGATCTCCAGCTTTTCAATGCCGGTCATCGAAGCGCCTGGGGACTGCTCTCCGTCCCTCAAAGTGGTGTCAAAAATACTGATGTTGCGTTCCATGTTGTGGTCCTCCTCGAATACGTCATTGTATCTTTTGCTCTGAACCTGACATGATCAGAAAGATTACACATTAGTAACTAACCCGCTTTATTCACGAAGCTTCGCTTTTGGCTGGCAGTAAAGCCAAAAGCTGAGTCAATCATGAATAATGCGGGCTAATGTGCGCTGATGAGTTTCCGAAGACTTGGTCCCATACATGCAAAAAGGCCCAACGTCTCCAGGTCAGAGACGAAGGGCCTGTCAGTGCCATCCGCGGTACCACTCTGTTTGATCGTCGCTTGAACGCACGACCCACTCATCCGCTGCAGCCCGGCTTGCTCATCGTGGTGCAGGCTTCTAGCTTGCCCCTAAGCTTCCAAGCGATAGCGTCTTCCTTTTAACGGTGGAAGTCTCCGTCCCAGTCTACGTCTTGATTAGGAGTCACATTATCCATGTCTAATAAAAAGCTAGTGAATAATGTGCCCTAAGATTTCGGTGGGCGACTCCGGGGTGAGTTCAGACATTTCCTGCAACACCGGTTTCCAGCGACCCGGCTCTCTGGTAGTTCGGGCTAACGTCCTACTACTCCCCTTCATAGTCTTTCGAAATATTCAGTTGTATAAAAATATTATAGGCAACAAACGCCCGAAGGTCAATGGCTGTTTCGATATATTTCTATTTCACCACTGTAATCCCATACAAAACATACCCGGACTGCAGAGCATGTAGGTTTGTCTGGAACTGCACAGTCTCTATTTTTACCTTTGGTTTGGGATTTACCCATTCATATACAATACAAGCCTTTGGTCCGGATTTAGGATGCATCAGCCAGGTATCACTAGACAAACTTCGCGGAACATCCTGCCCACTTTCAGAAATAGCATGTTGCCCATATCTCAGAATAGTTTCTTTCACACTGCCGTCTACATACTGAACCCGAAACATTCCTACCACAGTTCCCGGAACCAGACTGATTTTAGTTGCTGATGCCATGAGAATCCTGCTTGCATTCGAGTTGATAACAGACTTCCAGCAGTTCCTGTCCAGCATATTAGACAGATTATGTTCAACATCACCAATACTGGTAACTATGTCTACCTTGTCACCTTGCTTTAGGGCATATAATCCAGTCTTTTCCACCGCAGAACTACCGGAGTGTTCAGATAATACATACCCACCCGTCGGTATCTTCATGTTTCCGACAGCTTTCTGCACATCGGATACTACACCATTCTCAACAGCCACTTCAGTGCCAAACTCATTAGTCCCGGTCCTGCCATATGCAAAACCACTCTCATACATAACCAACTGGCCTGATGCACGAGGGGTATCCATCCAGTCAATTCTAAGCTTCTCACCATTTGGTAACCTAACCCAGAGTTCAAGAGGTTGATAACCACCAATCCAGTTACTCTGAGTATCAATGACAGATATATGATCTCCCGGTTTCAGTTTCAACAGTCTCCCAGTCTTCTCTCCTGTAGGGCCGGAATGAGCTGAGAGCACAAAACCTCCGTCAGGAATTTTAGTGTCACTGGAACCGTAGTCAGTTACGCTGATGATTTCACCGGTGCTGGATACAGAGACTTCTGTTCCATAGATATTGGAATTAGTCGAGGTCATCGGTGACATGTAAAGAATAAGCTGGTCCTCACCTCTACTACCATTCACACCATCAAGAGCAAGTCTGTCACCGCTTGGGACATTCACGTAAGCAGGAATACTTCCAGGTTCTATTGGTTTACCACCAAACTGCATAGGAGAATAGACAGCAGGCTTCGAAAGATCAAAAGGCACCCCATAATATTGATCTGCCATCTTTGAAAGAGCAGGCCATTGTATTTCGATCGGGTGGGGGACATTCCCAGGCTGGATTAGTGTAACTTTGCCTCCTGTATTCAGTCCAAGTTGTTTCCTGCCATAAAGCAAGTCAGAAGTAGTCTTAAGCGCCTGGCGTTGGTTACCTGGCTCACCGCCCATCGGACACTTCGAAGTATTCCACGCAGCTTGTGCATACAAAGCAGTAGCTGTATTAGATGGAGAGAGAGTAAAGCAGTCCGGAGGATCAGCCCATAGCGTTCCCATAGTAGGGACATTCTTCCTTGCAGAATCATGAACTATGCTGAATGGCACATACCACGGACTCGACCAGATCACAAACCCCTTGTTTTTGAGATAATCAATAACTGGAAACGTCTCACTTGGATCATAGTTCCAATAATCCAGAATAACGCTTTTTGGTATCCGATCCAACGCTGAAGCGGTGTTAAATGGGGAACCACCATTAGCTGGCCCAATTGAAGCTCCGAACACGCTTTTCATCTCTGGAGCAATCAACATATCATGCCAGATGACCATTTTGATTTTGCGGGCAGCAAAGAAATCGTTGACCTTGGTTATATGCGCAGAAATCAAACCAGCAGTATCCATACTCTGCTCAGAGAAATATTTAAACATCTCTCCGGCTTCATCCATCCCACAGTGAAAGTATTTGACAGGCCCATAAACGTCTAGCATCTCAGAGAGCACTGGAAAGACAAACTTATCATAACTATCCTGGTTCTGAATCATTATCCCGCCGTGGTCAGTATACGGCGCTTTCTGATATGCACGCTCAAGATGTGCCAGAGTGTTTAGATATCCAATAGGCTCCATCCCCAGACTGCGTCCGTAATCGATCAGTTCCTTAGCCTGTTTCTTGCTGAACTTGAGTTTAGGATTGCCAAATCTTGCAATAGATGGATCAATGTCCAGCTCAACTCTAGGACCGAACTCAAGAGCGAAATACCTGATCTTCATCCTGGCCAGTAAATCAAGGTTCGTCTTTAAATCATCATATGTGCCATTCCACGCAGCCTGGATCATAAAAGCTCGAAACTGTGTCTCCGGCCAGTCGTGCAGCTTGATTCCAGGAATAACATATCCCTTGCCTGTCTGTTTAACCTGCTCAGATTTAAGAAGCTGCAGCAAAGAATGCACACCCCAAAAAGCTCCCTGCTCATCGTGTGCGCGAATAACAATCGCACTTCCCGAGGCTTCCAGCATATATTCCTCAGGTTTACTTAAAGTTGTTGGGGAAAGCTCAAACCGGATGCAGCTTACAGTCTTTGAAGTGGATTTCGCTACAGGAAATGTTTTTGACAGTTCCCTGTTTAACAGTGCAGCTGGTTTCGAAAGCGTAGAGGGTGCAACGATCCTCGCAGGTAATGTAAGCACAAACTCAGGTCTGGATTCTACAGCCTTAGGCATAGGCCAAAAAGTCGAAGGCAGCATAATAGCCCCCAGAGTAAGTGCTTTAAATCCTGCAATGCCAAACAACATATCATCCCCCCACAAACTGATGCTTCAGATTATACCATCAATTCAATGGAGCATCTACCGAACAATCAACCTGAAAAACGTGCAACCAGCTTCCAAACCAACCCCAAACCCAACGACGACACCATCCCCATTTCCGCGAAATCCAAAAAGTTCCGCGAAATCCGCGATTCAAAAAAGATAATTATTTCGCACTCATACTCATTACAACCAGCATTCTGTGGAAAAACCTTATAGAGGACAAAATGAGAGTAGAAGACGGTTTATCAATATATTCTCCGCTGAGTTCGTTCTATGTTCGGTCTCAGCAACCTACTACCAGCCGAAACACCCAGGCTGTGGAACCCGTAACTTCGCCTACCAGGTATGCATCCGATAGCCTCGACCTCTCACCCGAAGGCCTTGCTCTGTCCCAGAACGCAGGTGCAGTAACCCAATCCGCCCAGCCCGTTCCCCAGCAATCCCTGACATATTCCGCACCGGCTGGTTACTGTGCTAATCTGAAGCGCTGATAACCAATAGCGTCACTCCGGATTTCGGAAGAGTAAAATCAATGGACATACTGCCATCGCTTGCCTTTTTTACTTTGCCTTTACTCACCACTTGCAACTCCGCCGTATCGTCCGGTTTACCTGTTGTCTTAAACTGACTATACGAGTTACTGACATTCTCGCTGACTTCATATCTCACATAACCAGACAATTTCGTAGATTTTCCAAATTTCAAAACAATATCCTGAGGCATAGATTTGTCAGTCCTGTATTCACCTTCATGAATCTGAGCATTGAAGTTCCACAGTAGAATATATGCAGTCTTTGAGTTCCTATCAGTAGATGCGAAACATCCCAGCTTATCGCCGCTCATTTTCACAGAAACCCGTTTCCCCTGCATCATAGAGACCATTCGTAAAATGTTAAATATCGGTTTAGGGTAGCATTTTCCATATATATTCGGGTTAGTAAACAGGCTTGGCCAACCCCAGTTGTTGGAATATCCTCCATCTTTCGCCGGTTCTCTGAGATCAGTAGTAACCAAATATAGCGCTCCCGCAACTCCGTTCTCCAGCATCGTGTTCAGAAACTCAGCTGACCATGCCGCGCCAACATGATCAGCATTGACCGAACCCTTGTCATCATTAGTCGTATTGTAACTCGGTCCCCACTCAGTAAACAGTATCGGAACTTTGGGCATATATTTATCTCTAGCAGCCTTTGTTCGAGCTAGCATTTCATCAAACGATGGAAACGAAGCCTTATATTCACCATGCAGAGAAGAAATATTCCCGTAAGCATGAATGCCTATGAAGTCTATTCTCACTTTGCCTTCTTTACAATCACGTATAAACGCATCCGCCCAGTTGAGTTCACCGAATGAGAATGAAAATGCCCATGCCAGCGCCGGTCCACCCACTGTAACCTTATGTCCAGGATGTTCCTTCTCAAACTCAACAGCAGCCTGAGCGATATTCTTGTAAACTTCAAAATATTGTTCGTATAACTTCCTCGTCCCCATCCCTGCAGGTTCACCAGGAAGTCTGGCAAACTGACCATTGATGTCAGGTTCATTGCCCACTTCAAATCTTGCCTTGTCGAATCCCCATTTGATGATGACATACTCGAAATACGCCTTGGCATGTGCCCGGAACTTTGCCCAGTCTCCATTCCAATACGTATAGCTCCCTGGTTGCTGCCCCATTATCGCAAATTGCTTCTTCACTTCATCTTGTTGGAGGTTCAATTCAGCAGGCGCTCCCATTCCCATACAGACATGCGGTTGCGCACCGATAGTCCTGCAGGCATTCAAATGCGCATCCAGCCTACCAGTCTCAGTTCCAATAATAAAACTCCCGTTTGCATTAAACCTTCCAGGCAGTGGGTCAACATTGATACACCGGATATACTTTATGCCAAGACTCTTCAAACGTGCATATGCATCTTCATTAGGCTCAAACTCCCATCCAACACCGGATGCCAGAAACTTAAGTTTAGCAAGATCATCTTTACCGGATACAGACATCGATTTCTTAGTGTCAACAACGATTTTAGCACTGGCAGATACAGGCAGTGCACTCACTGATAACACTAAAACGGCAATCAAGACAGTCGATATATATAAGCAATACATTGATTTACTCCATATCCTAATTGGATTCAAGCACACGGACATATTCATCTTCGATATACCCACAGACATTTCCTGCAGCATACGTCTTTCAAATCCTGCAGGAAATCTCCAACAAATGGAGAAGTGCTAATAGTGACTTTATAGTCCTCCGTTACCGATGTTTCAATTCTACAGACATTGAGGTTTAATATGTTTCGTTCTTTTGTTCTATCAACTGTTGTTTGTGCATTGCTTCTATGTGTGAATGGCGCTGCGATGAGCGCTGCTAAAGCCAAGAGTAATGTTTTTAAAGATAACATGGCATTCTTAACAAAGACTCCTAAAGTATACGATTGTCCTGATGTCCAGGTTCTCGGCGATAAGGCTGTTTGGTATGAACAGATAGTCTACACTCCCGAACTCCGCACCAAAGATGCCGAAAGCACTGTCAAAACCATCTACTATGACAGCGTGCCATTCCAGGGAAAACCGACGCGTGTCTTTGCCTATCTTGGTATGCCAAAGGTTCCCAAAGGAACCAAAGTCCCTGGAATTGTCCTGGTGCACGGTGGAGGTGGATCAGCATTCGAAAGCTGGGTCCGTCTGTGGAACGCCCGTGGATATGCTGCTATTGCTATGGACACTTGTGGAACTTTACCAGTTGGCTCCTATGGTGCCTGGAAACGTAACGAATACGGCGGTGCAATGGACTGCGGTGGTTTCTACTCACTAGATAATCCGACAACGGACCAGTGGACTTATCAGGCCATTGCATCTGTTGTGATAGCAAACTCATTGTTGCGTTCACAACCTGGAGTGGATCCTAAAAGAATCGGGATCACAGGCGTCTCCTGGGGTGGATACCTGACATGCATCGCTTCAGGTGTAGACAATCGTTTTGCATTTTCTGCTCCGGTCTACGGATGCGGATTCCTTGGTGATAACTCAGCGTGGACAGGAACTCTTGCACAAATGGGGAAAGAAAAAGCTGACAAATGGCTCAGTCTATGGGATCCATCAGTATACCTGCCAAACGCCCATATGCCGATGCTATGGATAACGGGATCTAAAGATTTTGCTTATCCGATGGACTCCCTGCAGAAATCCTACAGACTGCCCACCAATTCCCGGACTCTGTGCATTAAGATAGATATGATTCATGGGCACGGCTACATGAGTGAGATCCCAGAAGAGATACACACCTTTGCAAATACTGTTTGCTTAAAAGGCACACCACTCGCAAAGATTACATCCCAAGGCCTTGACGGCAATATGTTATGGGCAAAGTACAGCTCAAAAATGCCAATAAAGAGTGCTGTACTTAACTACACCAAAGATACAACCTCCAATTTTGATCGCATTTGGGTAGCTCAACCTGCTGCTATCATAGGCAATAAAGTAATTGCCTGGGTTCCAGCAAATGCAAAAGCATTCTACCTGAATCTAACCGACAGCCGAAACTTGGTAGTCAGTACCGAACATATTCAACGATAGTATCTACTGCGTATTTTTATAATATTGAAAATTGACAGGTGTTAAAATGGACTTTATTGAATCCGTTCATGACTTAATGCAAAAAAACGTGCTTAATCTATTCGATGCTCCAAAAGTTTTCGAATGCTCGGATGTGCCTGTAACTAACGAAAAGGATATGTATTATGAAGGCATACTGCATACCCCCGAACTGCAAGCTAAAAATGCAGATAGCACTGTAAAAGCCATATATTACGAAGGTATACCGTATCAGGGCAAACCCACACGCGTCTTCGCATTTCTTGGTATGCCCAAAGTCCCCGAAGGCACGAGGGTTCCTGGGATAGTATTAGTGCACGGCGGTGGAGGTTCAGCTTTTGAGAGCTGGGTTCGTCTTTGGAATGCCAGGGGATATGCTGCCATTGCGATGGACAACTGCGGGTGCATCCCTATCGGAACATATAGTAATTGGAACCGAATCCCCGATGGAGGAGCGCCGGGGTGGGGTGGTATGGACCAGCTTGATCAGCCAATCACAGATCAATGGACCCATCAGGCAACTTCAGCAGTAGTGCTGGCTAATTCTCTGTTACGGACTCAGCCACAAGTAGACCCGGACCGAATCGGCCTCACAGGGATATCCTGGGGTGGTTACCTCACGTGCATCGTATCTGGCTTGGACAGCCGGTTCAATTTCGCTGTCCCGGTCTATGGCTGCGGCTTCTTAGGTGAGAGTTCTGCTTGGCTGCAGAACTTCGAGGAAATGGGTGAGGAAAAAGCCAACCGCTGGCTGACCCAGTGGGATCCTTCCGTCTATCTTCCTAATGCCAAAATGCCGATGATGTGGATCACCGGAAGCAACGATTTCGCTTTCCCAATGGATTCCCTGCAGAAGTCCTACAGGCTCCCATCCGGTATCAGAACCCTGTGTATAACTGATATGGGGCATGGGCATGGTGGAGTGGGGGAAAATCCCGAAGAAATCCATGCGTTCGCTGACACATATTGTATGAATGCAAACCCATTGGCAAAAATCACATCGCAAGGTAGCGATGGCAATATAGCCTGGGCAGAATTCAATTCAGAGAACAATATCACCAGTGCAGTTCTCAACTACACGAAAGACACCGGCCCTTGGCCCGAACGTAAATGGGAGAACATCCCAGCCACAATAGAAAACCAGAAAGTCTCAGCCAATATCCCGGATGGTTCAGTAGTCTACTACTTCAACCTGACCGATGATAGAAATTTAATAATAAGCACCGAACACGAAGTCCATTAAACTACAAAACAACCCGTCCGTGCTTCGATTAGCTCAGCACGAATGGGTTGTTTCTTTTATTCGAATATGGATAAGCTCTAGAGTATATACTTACTCAAGTCCTCATCCTTTACAATCGCAGTTAGCTTATCTTTCACATATGCAGCATCAATACTCACCGTCATCCCAGCAGAATCCGGAGCCTCATATGACAGGTCTTCCAGCAGTCTTTCAAGTATAGTATGCAGCCTGCGGGCGCCAATATTCTCCATACTGGAGTTTACCTGTGCAGCAGTCAAAGCAATTTCCCGAATACCATCCTCAGTGAAATCCACAGTAAGTCCTTCTGTAGCAAGTAGAGCTGTATACTGCCTGGTCAGAGCACTGCGTGGTTCAGTCAGAATCCGAACAAAATCATCTTCAGTCAGTGAATCCAATTCCACCCTGATTGGTAATCTGCCCTGAAGCTCCGGGATCAGATCAGATGGTTTCGAAACGTGAAATGCTCCGGCTGCAATAAACAAAATATGGTTGGTCGACACCGGTCCGAATTTCGTCATAACAGTAGAGCCTTCGATAATTGGCAGGATATCCCTCTGCACACCTTCTCTGGATACCTGAGGGCCGCCTTCTTTCTCGCGTCCAGCTATCTTATCCATTTCGTCGACGAATATAATCCCGCTCTCTTCAGTCAGTTCAATGGCGTCTTTAACAACGCTATCCTGGTCAACCATCGATCTGGCTTCTTCATCGGTAAATATCTCTTTAGCCTCAGCAACAGTAACTGTCCGGGATTTCCGCCTCTTGGGAATAAGGTTGCCAAGCATTCCGCTCATGTCCATTCCCATTTCTTCCATACCCTGTGGGCTGAATACCTGAAAATGTGGAGCAGCGCTCTCTTCTACTTCAATTGTGATCTCACGTTCATCTAATACACCAGATTCAAGCTGCTCCCGGAGCTTCTCCCGGATACGGCGCTTACGGTCAACCTGGTCCTGAGTATATTCGTCCGGCTCTTGAGTCTCTGCATCCGGTTCAGTCTCCGGTTCCGGTTCGATTACTGTCCCTGTTGGGCTGGTACCTGGGAATAAGTGTCCCATTGCCGACTGCAGACTATCCATCCACTGTTTAGGCATAACCGCGGAAGCTATCTTGCTTTTCAGAGGCGGTTCAAGTAGATCAAGTATGCGTTCCAATGCTCTTGCTCTGGCTGCAGGCTTTACCTCTTCGATTCTCTCCTGCTCAACTATCGCCATAGCTCGCTGTACAAGGTCGCGGACCATTGAGTCAACATCCCGTCCGACATAACCGACTTCAGTAAACTTGGTAGCCTCTACCTTAACAAATGGTGCACCTGCAAGATTAGCCAACCTGCGGGCAATCTCTGTCTTACCCACACCAGTCGGACCCACCATAAGGATGTTTTTTGGGATAATCTCGTCTCTGATGTCCTCAGGCACATGTCTGCGTCGGTGACGGTTACGCAGTGCTATTGCAACTGCCCGTTTAGCCTTATCTTGCCCAACTATATATTTGTCCAGCTCTTCGACAATTTGTTTCGGAGTCAATTCTGAATTTTTCAATAGCTCACCCCAGAATACGCGCCAATGCGTATCAGCTTCCCATCTCATCTACAGTGATGTTGTCGTTAGTATATATGCATATTTCAGAAGCCACTTTCATGGCTTGTTCTACGATTTCACGAGGACTTAGTTCCGTGTTCCGCAGTAGAGCCTTGGCCGCAGCAATTGCATAAGGCCCACCAGAACCGATTCCAGCCACGCACTCGTCCGGTTCAATGACTTCTCCGTTCCCTGAGAGCACCAGTAGATACTCTTCATTCCCGACAATCATCATCGCTTCCAGTTTACGCAGTATCCGATCAGTCCGCCACTCTTTAGCCATCTCAATGACTGCGCGCTTCAGGTTGCCGTGTGCTTCCTGTAATTTTGATTCGAATTTATCACATAGAGTCTGTGCATCGGCTACAGAGCCAGCGAATCCAACCATAACCTTGTCTTGATAAAGTCTGCGGATTTTACGGGCTGTGTGCTTCATTATAGTATCGCCGAAGGTGACTTGTCCGTCTCCTCCCATTGCTATACAGTTGCCTTTTTTTACTGCTACTATTGTCGTTGCATGTAACTGGTTCATCCAGCACTTCCTATCTTTCCATCTTATCGACCCCGGCAATTGCTCTGGGGTGGGTCCGATTATAGACCTCTTTCAGTCTGTCCTGCGAGATATGTGTATATATTTGTGTTGTGGATAAACTCTCATGGCCAAGCAATTCCTGAACAGAGCGCAAGTCAGCCCCGTGGTCAAGTAAATGAGTTGCAAAGCTGTGGCGGAGAGTGTGCGGACTGATTTTCCCGGAATCAGTAATGCAGGCTACGTATTTATCCAGCATTCTTCTTACGGATGTAGCCACCATATTTGTTCCATTTTTACCCAGAAAAAGCATGTTTGTTTGCTTATGGGATTTAGAAGCAAGCAAAGGCCGGGTGTTCGTTAAGTAATGAGTAATAGATTCGCGAGCCTTGGAACCCATCAATACAATTCGTTCCTTGTCGCGCTTACCTATAATGCGTATCTCATCACCAAAACTCACATCACTAATTTTAAGACTGAGAAGTTCACTGATTCGCAGCCCTGTAGCATACAGCAATTCCAGTATACACCTGTCCCTGGAACCCAGCGGATCTGTTATATCAGGAGCACTGAGTAATTGCTCCACTACATCCTCGCCGGCAACCTTCGGGAGCTTGCGGGACTGTCTGGGTGTGCGAAGACCGAGGGTAGGGTCAACATCTACTAAACCTCGCTTGGTCATAAATTGGAAATATGCCCGGAGCGCGGCAGTCTTTCGTGCAATGCTGGAAGTTTCGTAGTTGTCCTTTTTAAGGTGCGCCAGATACTGTCTGAGGAGCAGTTTATCTACCGGACCACCCAATTCATCAGCAAACCGGAGGAAATCCAGTACATCAGAAGAATAAGCCAACAGAGTATGCTCCGCAGACTGATCAACCACTTTTAAATGTGTAAGAAATGCATCCAGTGATTCTTCCATGACTGAAGGATTCTACCACTGACAGAGTGGAGCGTCAAACCTATAGAAGAAAAATCACTTACAAATACTATTGAGTCACCTCTTTTTCGATTTTACCGGCATCAAAAGCTCTATGTTCCCAACCCACAAGGCAAAATAAGGATTTTCCGCATCCTTACGTTGGAGCATAATCAAAAATGGTTTGTCAAAGTAAATATGTTGTGGACCATGGCTCCTGCAGCCTGGCCCTCCAAGCATTTCAGATCTAAGCACAGCCCCATTTTCATCAAGTCTAAACCGTATAGTCTGAGCTGCAACCAGAACATCCTGTCCATTTAATCGGTTGACAGAGGATTGGATATTGTGCCTGCTAAGCTCGGGGTATCCCTTGAAAATATCGAAGTTAAGTATAGGGACTTGAAGAGGTTGTGATGCTGTCAGTTCGCTTGGCAAACCGCTTTTCATGCGTTTTTGAACTAATGAAATGGTTTCCTGCAAGGTTGACAAGGGCTTGATTTTCGCCATAATAATGCGATCACCCATCTGCTTGGTCTTTAGCTCAATGATAAAATCATCATCTGACATACCGTCGAGAATTGTGACTTGCTTTGCTGATTTGTATTCACTGCTGGTAAAGCTCTCAACAGCCTTGCCTTGGAACTTCAATCCAGTCTTCTCCCTGGTAAATGCTAGTTCAAATGGAAGTGCCACAGACATATATCCATACGTAAGAATGCCGTCTTTGTTCTGCAGATCACGCAGTAGCTCAGGACACTGTTGCCCGTAGAATCTCTGGTCCAATTCCTTACTGATCCTTTGAACAATCCCATCTTCAATATAACCAGCCATGGCCACATAGCTGTTTTTATCCAGGTCACCCTTTGTTGTTGTGCGTCTATTGAGGATATCAGCCAAATTGCATCTCGGGACAAGGTTGATCGGGCCCTTGTTTATATCATAAAGTTCATTCCATGCCAGTTGCATAGTAGCACACCAGAGAATATTCTTACCGGGAAGTATATCCTGCTCTAAATGAGGAGTTACGATAGTCTTTTTGAGGTCAATAGCATTTGCTGTCAGATAAGCAGGCCCGACATCATAATTATTGAATGGCAGGTAGTTCATTCTTTTGTATATGTATAAAGATAGAGCTCCAATGAGCAGAATAATGCACACTGTTAACTTCGATTTGAATGATTTCAGTTTCATTGTTTCTGCTCCTGCATGATCGTATCCGACAATGCTATTCTATCATGGATCATGAAACAATTCGTTGGATATCAAGAAACAGAGTTGCAAAAGAACATAATAACTGCAACTTGAGGCAATTACAGTCTTTCGCAGGATAAATATGCGTATAAAATGCGTTCATAATATCTTGTTGCAGTCATTGGGAGAATATTATATTGATATTCTACCTTGCCTAGAGGGTGTCATTACCGCTAGAATATATCTGCATTACTACTAATCGCATTACTCACCAGGCTTAGTCTTTAATCGGCATTATTTACGAAAGCTGAGTCAGTCAAGAGTAATGCGAACTCATATCATTTTGGAGGGAATTATGAAAGTCCTGGTTATCGGCAGTGGAGGAAGAGAACACGCACTGGTTTGGAAACTGGCCAAGAGTTCCCAGGTCAGTGATATTTGTGCATTACCTGGTAATGCCGGCATTGGAAATACCGCCCGGCGTGTGGCCGGTAATGTCAAAGACACAGATGCTATCGTAGAATTTGCTGCAAGGGGGTGCTTCGATCTGACAATTGTTGGTCCTGAAACCCCGCTTATCGCTGGACTTACTGATGCTATGGAAGCGAAAGGGCTAAAAGTATTTGGTCCCAGAAAAGAAGCAGCTCAGCTCGAGGGTAGTAAGTCATTTGCAAAGACTCTGATGCTGGAAAACGGTATTCCTACAGGTTATTGTGAAGTATTCACTGATGCCAACAAAGCTAAGGCATATGTGACATATACAGCTGAACGCTCCAGCGATCCCATAGTGATTAAAGCAGATGGTGAGGCAGCCGGCAAAGGCGTCTTTGTCTGCAAAACTAAGGAAGAAGCTATCACAGCTGTCGAAGATATTCTCGAAAAGCGCATATTCGGTCAGTCTGGTCAGCGTTTGCTGATAGAAGAATACCTGAGTGGCCCTGAAGCTACCATATTGTGTTTCGTTGCAGGCGATAAATATGTAATGATGCCCCCTTCTCAGGACCATAAGCGTGCTTACGACAATGACGAAGGTCCAAATACCGGAGGAATGGGCGCCTATTCACCTGTTCCTGTTGTTACACCCGAACTATTGAAAGAAGTCGAAGAGACTATTATCGTCCCCACACTCGCCGGTCTCTCAAAAAGAGGGATTAAATACCAGGGAGTCCTGTATTTTGGACTTGCATTGACCCCAACTGGACCGAAAGTCATTGAATACAACTGCCGGTTCGGAGATCCTGAAACTCAGGTTATTTTGCCGCTCTTATCAAGTGATTTAGCGGAGATCGCTTTGTCCGTCGCGAACGGTAACCTCGACGAAAAGCTCGTAAACTGGTACAATAAGAAGACGATGTGCGTTGTAATGGCTGCAGGCGGGTATCCGGGTGACTATGCAAAAGGCAAGGTTATCGAAGGTCTCGACAGCATAGATGATCCCGATGTTTGCGTCTTCCACGCTGGAACTGAGCACCATGATCACAGTATATGCACTGCCGGCGGAAGAGTTCTAGGTGTCACCGCTGTGGCTGAAGACTACGCGCGTTGTCGAGAAAAAGCTTATGCCGCTGTTGCAAAGATTCACTTTGAAGGAGCGCACTTCAGAAACGATATAGGAGCCAAGCTTATATGACCGGGAAAGTTGCTATTATAATGGGTAGCAAGACCGATGCAGAAATCATGAAGGCTGCGTCAACAGTGTTGGAAGAGTTCGGTGTTGCGTCAGAGACTTATGTGATATCTGCACATAGGACTCCCAAAGCCGCTGCTGATTTTGCATGTGAAGCTGAATCTTGCGGATTCGATGTTATTATCGCAGGAGCAGGAGCAGCAGCCCACTTACCGGGAGTTTTAGCAGCGTTTACAACGCTTCCTGTTATAGGAGTGCCCTGCAAGAGTGCTGCACTTAATGGTATGGACTCGCTCCTATCAATCGTTCAAATGCCATCCGGAATACCGGTAGCAACAGTTGCAATAGACGGCGCCAAAAACGCCGGAATTCTGGCTGCTCAAATGTTGAGCTTGAAATATCCTGAATTAAAAACTAAAATCCGTGATTTCAAAGCAAACCTGGCATCAGCAGGCGCTGTTCGAATAGGTTGAAGGTAACATTCCGTTCGTGCTGAGGGTGTAAATGCCAAAAGCATTTACACTGTCTGTCGAAGTGCGAACGGAAGCACGAAGTGTTTTGTTACATTACCGTACGTGCTACAAAATATACTCCGAGGTATGTAGATGATAGAGAGATACTCGCTTCCTGCGATGAAAGTCATTTGGAGCGAAGAAAACAAGTTCCAAAGCTGGCTCGATGTTGAATTGGCTGTATGTGAAGCATGGGAGCACTTTGGCATTATCCCGGAGGGCACCACTGCTGCAATCAAAGCCGGAGCTGCATTCACAGTTGACCGGATTTATGAGATAGAAAAAGAAACAGCCCACGATCTAATCGCATTCGTCAAAGCCGTTACCGAAAACCTTGGTGAAGAAGGACGCTACGTCCACTACGGTGTCACCAGTTACGATATAGAAGATACCGCCACTGCGCTGAGAATGCGTCAGGCTGCGGATATCATCATAGAAGATTTAGAAAAACTCCTCGCAGCTATAGCAAAACTTGCCCGTGAATATAAGATGACCCCAATGATCGGCAGGACTCACGGAGTCCAGGCTGAACCGATTACATTCGGTTTCAAAATGGCCGTCTGGTATTCCGAAGTTCAGAGAGATTTGGAACGTATGCAAGCTGCTCGCAAAGCTGTCAGCGTAGGCAAAATCAGCGGAGCTGTCGGAATATTTGCAAATGTAGACCCGAAAGTCGAAGAATACGTCTGCAACAAACTCGGTCTTGAACCTGCGCCGGTTTCTACACAGATAGTCCAGCGCGATAGACACGCTCAGTTTATGACCACGCTCTCGATTATAGCGTCCAGTTGCGAAAACTTCGCAACTGAGATGCGTAACCTGCAGCGCACAGAGATATTGGAAGTCCAGGAGATGTTCCTGCCCGGTCAGAGGGGTTCATCTGCAATGCCGCATAAGCGCAACCCGTGGAGATTTGAATCCATCTGTGGTCTAGCCAGAGTAGTCCGCTCCAACAGTCAGCCTGCAATGGAAAACATCGTATCCTGGCACGAAAGAGACTTGACCAACTCCGCCGCAGAACGAGTCATAATGCCGGACAGTTGCCTGGCGATTGATTTCATGCTGAACTCTCTGGCCAAGCTGCTGGACAGACTCGAACTCCGCACGGATAATATGAAAAGAAACCTTGAAATGATGGGTCAGCTGGTTTTCTCAGAGCACGTGCTCCTTGCCTTGATTATGAAAGGTATGACTAGAGAAGAAGGCTACAAAGTCGCACAGCGCAATGCAGCCAAGTGTTGGGATGAAGGAATATCATTCCGCCAGGCACTGGAAAAGGACCCCGATGTAGAGAATCGTCTGACATCAGAGGACTTGGACAAGTGCTTCGACCTGGATCACCATTTCCGAAACGTAGACGCGATATTCAAGCGCTTGGGAATAGATTAGTTTATACTGCCTGATAATAGCTTAGTTAATATTTTAAATACCTACTATAAAATAAGGAGGCCGTAATGGCCAAAGTCAATGTATATGTAACACTCAAGCCTGCTCTGCTGGATGCACAGGGCAAGGTAGTTCAAGGCGCTCTGGAGAACCTGGGCTTCTCCAACGTCGAAAGCGTCAGACTGGGCAAGTTCATCGAAATAGAAGTAGCCGATGACAACGGTCACCTGGAACAAGACGTAGACGAAATGTGCCGTAAACTTCTCTCTAATCCGAATATTGAGAATTATAGATTTGATATATTGAAGTAGAAAGACGCTTCTACATTCGGAGGCAAGTGAAATGGCCAATGGACCGAATAGAGCAAACAAGAGACTTCGTATCAGGAGATCCAGAAATCAATTAACGAGATCGTATGTTGATGCATGCAAAGCTCTTCAGGATAGAATCCTGAAGAGGCGAAATGGAGAACCTGTACCGAGTAGTGTTGATGATATCAGAGCCGCACGCGACGGTGTTTCCTATGTAAGCGAATGCCGTGCTCTTCAAGATAAAATCCGTCAGGAACGCGGAGGAGAGCTAATGCCGGATAGCACGGATATCATACGCGAAATGCGCGAAGGCGATCTCAAATGATTCTCGATAGTTGACAAATAAACTGAGGCATATCAACTTATGAAATTTGGTGTAGTAATATTCCCGGGGTCTAACTGCGATCAGGACGCATATTTTGCGGTCAAAGATGTGCTGGGACAACCGGTCGATTTCATCTGGCATCAGTCTACTGATGTTTCCGGATATGACTGCATTATACTGCCGGGTGGGTTCTCTTATGGAGACTACTTGCGCACTGGTGCAGTTGCAAAGTTTAGTCCCGTGATGAACTCCATACAGGACTATGCAGCCAACGGCGGCAAGCTCATTGGCATATGCAACGGATTCCAGATCCTCTGTGAGTCCGGTCTGCTGCCTGGAGCTCTTATCTCCAACAACGGTCTACGCTTCATCTGCAAGTATGTAGACTTGAAAGTAGAAAACAACAAGACTGGCTTTACAAACCAGTGCTCCGAAGGCCAGGTTCTTCGAGTTCCAATCGCCCACCACGGCGGGAACTACTACGCAGATCCTGAGATCATTAAAGAGATGGAAGATAATGGCCGGGTGATCCTACGATACTGCGACAGCACCGGAGCAGTCACCCAGGAGTCGAATCCAAATGGCTCCATCAACAATATCGCGGGTATCATCAACAAAAATGGCAATGTAGCTGGTATGATGCCCCATCCGGAAAGAGCCGTAGAAAACATCCTCGGCAGCACCGATGGAGTATACATATTAAAGTCCATTGTAGAATCGCTGTCCTGACAACAAGCTGACCGTCCTGTGCGCGCGGACGAAGCAGCCATAGTTTAGAGTAGTGCGCCGGAAGTCTCAAGAAGAGGTTCTTATGTCAACGGGTTCCATTACCAATACCAGTCCCATTGATCCAAAAATCTACGGAGATATGGGCCTTTCAGATGCAGAATATCGCGAGATCCACGATCTCCTTGGTAGACACCCCACTTATACAGAAGTCGGGATGTATGCTGTTATGTGGAGCGAACACTGCGGATACAAATATTCCCGTCCAATCCTCAAATATTTCAAAAAGTATAAAGAAGCCATTGAAGGTGAAGGGCTTGAGAACGCCGGTATCATCGATATAGGTGATGGACTCGGCATAGTTATGAAGATGGAGAGCCACAACCATCCATCCGCAGTTGAACCCTATCAGGGAGCGGCTACCGGAGTCGGTGGAATCCTCAGAGACATCTTCACAATGGGTGCCAGACCAATAGCCAGCATGAACAGTCTACGCTTTGGTCCACTCACAGATCCTCACAACAGGTATCTGCTTGAGCATGTCGTAGGCGGAATTGCATTCTATGGTAACTGTGTCGGTGTTCCTACAATCGGCGGCGAGATCTACTTCGAAGACTGCTACGCTGGAAACCCATTGGTAAATGCAATGAGCGTCGGTGTGCTTCACTTGGATGACATCGCTCTTGCCCGTGCTGATGGCCCCGGCAACCCTGTCTTATTAGTTGGGTCAAGAACCGGTCGGGACGGAATCCACGGAGCTACGTTCGCTTCAGTAGAACTTACCGAAGAGTCCGAAAGCCGCAAGTCAAATGTCCAGATGGGTGACCCGTTCTGCGAAAAGCTCCTTATCGAAGCTACCCTGGAAGCCCTGAAGACCGGATATATCGTCGGTATTCAGGACATGGGCGCAGCCGGAATCACTTGTTCGACTTGTGAGACCAGCGCCAAAGCCGGTACTGGTATTAAAATGGACTGCCGCAAAGTTCCGCTCCGTGAGACTGGTATGACCCCTTATGAGATCATGCTCAGTGAATCCCAGGAGCGTATGCTGGCAATTGTTGTCAAAGGCAAAGAGACCGAGACCGCCGCGATCTTCAAGAAATGGGGCCTGCAGGCAGTTGTAGTTGGTGAAGTCACAGATGATGGTATGGTGCATGTGTATGACGGTGATGAACTAGTCGCACAGGTCCCTGCGAAGTCACTAGCTGATGACGCTCCCACATACTTCCTTGATACCGAAGAGCCTTCCTATTTGAAAGATGTTCAGAGCGCTGACCTTTCAATATATCCTGAACCCCAGGATTATAACGAAGCTCTATTGAAAGTTCTTGCCTGCCCGTCCATTGCAAGTAAAGAATGGATCTACGAGCAGTACGATCATATGGTCCAGACAAATACAGCAGTACTGCCTGGTTCAGACTCCGCAGTTATTAGAGTCCGTGGAACGAACAAGGCCCTTGGAATTGCAACAGAGTGCAACGCCAGATACTGCTATCTTGATCCATATGTAGGCGCTCAGATTGCAGTTGCTGAAGCAGCAAGAAACCTGGCCTGTGCTGGAGCAAGACCAGTCGGTGTTACAGACTGTCTAAACTTTGGAAACCCAGAGAAGCCTGAAGCTTTCTGGCAGTTCAAAACAGCTGTCCAGGGCGTAGCCGATGCCTGTGAGTTCTTCGAAGCTCCTGTCATTAGCGGAAACGTCAGCTTCTACAATGAGACCCGCGAGACTTCCATCTACCCGACCCCGGTTATCGGCATGCTCGGGTTGATCGATGATGTAGACAAAATCTGCACATCAAACTTCAAAGGTGAAGACCAGATAATTGTGATGGTATCTCCGAAGTCTTTGGAGGGTGATCTAGTTTGTGAACTGGAGTCTTTGGGCGGCAGTGAATACCTCAATACCGTATTTGGTGCTGTAGTCGGATGTCCTCCGCAACTTGATCTTGAAATGGAAAAGAGTGTGCAGGCTGTCGTTCGAGAAGCTATCGCTGAAGGACTGCTTCTGTCTGCTCACGACTGCTCCGACGGCGGACTGGCTGTTAATATCGCTGAGAGTTGTATCCAGGGTAAGGTTGGAGCTAATATATCATTGCTTGCCAACTGCGCTCCGGCTGCTGCTCTGTTCAACGAAGCTCAGTCAAGGATTGTTGTCAGCCTGACTGCAAAGAGTCTTGGTAAGCTTAGAGAATTAGTCGATGCCCACCGTGTAGAGTGCTCAATTCTTGGCAGGACCGGCGGAGAGAAATTACTTATATCAGTAAATGACGTGGAAATCGTGAACCTTGAAGTTTCTCAGATCGAGGCCACGTGGCGTAATTCTATCAGCAGTTTGATGAAGGACTAGTAACCATGCAATATGTGGACAGACCCGAAATCGCCGAAGAATGTGGAGTTGTTGGACTTCGCGCCAACAAGGAGGATGTCTCCAGGCTCACATTCTTCAGCCTGTTCTCCCTGCAGCATCGAGGACAGGAGAGTGCGGGAATAGCCGTATCTGATGGCAATTACATCAGGATGCATAAAGACATGGGGCTTATCACCCAGGTTTTCCAGGAGAATACCCTGGCATTGCTCAAAGGCAACCAGTCAGTCGGCCACACCAGGTATTCGACTACTGGTTCCAGCGTATTGCGCAATGTTCAGCCGATGCACTGTGACTGCGGGTTCGGTCCTGTAGCGCTGGCGCACAACGGCGACTTGATAAATGCAGCAGCAATCAGAGAAAGAATGATCAAAGAAGGCGTTACCTTTGAGACTACAAACGACTCTGAGGTCATCATCAAGCTGATCGCAGCTTCCAGTGCGTGCTGTATAGAAGATGCAGTAAAAGAAGCTATGTCCCAGCTCAGAGGTGGATATGCTGTCCTGATAATGACTCTGGACAAGCTGATCGGCATTCGAGACCCCAGCGGAATACGTCCGCTGTGTATGGGACGGTTGAATGGCAACCACTACATCCTGGCCAGCGAGACTTGTGCTCTGAACACAATCGGTGCCGACTACCTGCAGGAAATCGGGGCCGGATGTATGGTTGTGATCGATGACAATGGCGCAAAGATCCAGCAGGCTGTTCCGGCAGAGAGACCAGCTCTTTGCATATTTGAGTATGTATATTTCGCCAGACCGGACAGCAAGATGTATGATGTCTCGATCTATGAAGCTCGCAGGCGGATGGGACAGCAGTTAGCTATTGAGCATCCTATAGATGGGTGCGATGTCGTCTTCCCTATTCCCGACACCGGAACACCGGCTGCTATCGGGTTAGCTGAGGCTTCGGGGATAACATTCGCTGAAGGTGTCATCAAGAACCGCTACATCCACCGCACATTTATCCAACCGGACCAACGTATGCGTGAGATGGGTGTTCGGATGAAGCTGACTCCGCTTGAAGAGACGCTTGCTGGTAAGAAGGTCGTCATGGTCGAGGACTCAATAGTCCGCGGGACGACAATCGGACCAACTGTGAAGATGATCCGTGAAGCCGGCGCCAAAGAAGTCCATGTGCGAATAGCTTCTCCTCCTTACAGGCATCCGTGCTTCTATGGGATAGACACTGCCAATCAGAACGAGTTAATCGCTGCGAAGCTGACTGTAGAGGAGATCCGCGAGTATATAGGTGCAGACTCCCTGGGATACCTCAGCCTTGACGGGTTGGTGAAAGCAGTAGGAGTCGACAAGGACAAACTATGCCGCGCCTGCCTCGACGGTGAATATCCGCTGGATATCCCAAGAGAAGCCAAACTAAGCAAGTTCGTGTTCGAGGAGCCTGCTTCCGAGTGATTCCGTGGATATGCCGATCTCCGGATCGGCATATCCTATAATATAGACCTTTCCCTTCAAAGGAGCCAACATATGTCAGAACCATCCTCCACGTATAAGTCTGCTGGAGTTGATATAGCAGCGGGTGAGCAAGCTGTACAGAGTATGAAAGCTCATGTTCGGACCACATTTAACGATCTCGTCCTCACTGACCTTGGCGGGTTTGGTGGGATGATGCGGTTTCCTGGTAAGGATATGGCTGATCCTGTGCTGGTTTCCAGTATCGATGGCGTCGGGACCAAGGTTAAGATAGCTTCTATGATGGAGCGTTACGATACCGTGGGAATGGACATTGTCAACCACTGTGTCAACGATATCCTGGTTCAAGGCGCTATGCCTATGTTCTTCCTGGACTATTTTGCCACCAGCAAGCTCCGGCAGGAAGTTATCGAGAACGTTGTTGCCGGGATGTCTTTGGCTTGCAGAGAGATTGGCTGTGTGCTGATTGGTGGTGAGACTGCGGAGATGCCAGGGGTTTACCTGGAGAACGAATTCGACATAGCCGGGTGCATAGTAGGGCTGCTGGACAGAGAGAAGATCATCGATGGTTCCAAGGTTGAGGCCGGGGACGTGGTTGTCGGTATAGCTTCCTCCGGGCTGCATACCAACGGCTTTTCACTTGCTCGAAAAGTGCTCTTTGAGGATGCAGGACTTAAGGCTGACCAGTATGTCCCTGAGCTTGGGGCTGTGCTGGGTGATGTGCTGCTGGTGCCTCATCGCTGCTATCTGAACCCAATTAAGGCACTCATGCAGGAATTTGAGATCAAGGCTATGGCCCACATTACCGGTGGCGGCTTTTATGGCAATATCCCCCGCGCGCTGCCTAGCTCCTGTCAGGTGACTGTGGAGAGGCGTAACTGGGGTGTGCCTCCCATCTTCAACCTGATCCAGGAGAAGGGCAATATTGACATGATTGAGATGTACCGGGCGTTTAACATGGGCATCGGTATGACTCTGATCGTAGCCAGAGAGATCGGGATGCAGGTTGCTGAGAAACTCAATGAGCTGGGTGAGAATGCCTGGATCATCGGCGAAGTCCACAAAGGCGGGCGTGAGGTAACAGTGATATGAGTCGAGAGCCGATCCGAATAGCAGTGCTGGTATCCGGGGTGGGGCGTGGGTCCAACATGCAGTCTATCATAGACGGATGCACCTCAGGTCGGATAAACGGGTCAGTGGTGCTGGTGATCGGCACCAAGGACGATGCCCCGGCGATGGACAGAGCCAGAACTGCCGGGATCAAGACGGCTGTAATCTCCCCCAAAGAGTTCACCGATCCAGGGCAGCAGGATACTCACATGCTCTCAGTCCTGCAGAATGCCAATATAGACCTTGTCTGCCTTGCCGGATATATGAGGCTGCTTGGTCCCCAGTGTGTAGAGACATATAAGAACCGCATTATGAACGTCCACCCTGCGCTGCTGCCCAGCTTCTGCGGGGAAGGAATGTTCGGCCACCACGTCCACGAAGCAGTCATAGCCCGCGGAGCCAGAATCAGCGGAGCTACTGTGCATTTTGTCGACGAAAAATACGACACCGGCCCGATCATCGTCCAGGCCATAGTCGGTGTAGAGGATAGTGACACCCCTGACACCCTTGCAGCCAAAGTCCTGGAAGTAGAACACAAAGCCTACCCCGACGCTATAGCCCTCTTCGCCGAAGACCGCCTTGAAGTAAACGGCCTGAGAGTCAAAGTCCGGGAAATACCCGGATAGGCTTTTAGCCTTGGGAAGTCAGAATCCAGAAGTCAGAATCCAGAATATTGTCCTCCTGCGGCAGTAGTACAGTTTGTTTCGGGTTTCAAATACGGTATATATTGGAACAAACTGAGCTCAGGTTTTCAGACATTGAGCTCACGACAGTTCGTTTTTGCAATGTTAGCAATGTTTTTTCATCCTCTCTCCTCCCGTATATTAGACTGGGAGACTTGGAGACTGGGAGACTGGGTGAATTGCATTTAATTCCTCCTGTTTCATGTCCTCTGATGCAGCTTTAATGATCAACCGCTAAAAACGCTAAACACGCGAAAAAGAGTATTGGCAACTATCGCACGTATGTGCTATATTTGTTAGACGTCGGAAATCTGGAAATGTTGCAGGTTTTGAAAAAAAAGATAAAATATTTTTGGAGTCAGGAGTCAGGAGTCAGGAGACTGAGAGGGATAGAGCTTGGTTGCTGGTCTAATAATCCTGTAAATCCCTTAATCCCGTTAATCGTGTTCAGACATTGAATTGCCCGTGCAGATATGCTACCATACAATGACGGTACGACTTTACCTGATAGTGACAATAAACCTCAAGTCACCCCCGAACGTCCTATTGGTCCTATAAGTCCTATCCGTCCTATCTAGCTATTGTTGTAAATATCTACCAAGGAGTTGTCCATGAAAGTCTGCGTAGTTGGCGGTACCGGAAATATCAGCACAAGTATTGTGCGGGAACTGTTGGGGATGGGGCATGAGGTTGTATGCTACAACCGGGGGCAAGGGGTTCCTCCTCCTGATGGTGTGCGGGTTATTAAGGGTGACCGGCAGCAGCGGGAAGAGTTTGAACGGGTTATGCAGGCTGAAACGTTCGATGCTGCTATAGATATGATCAGTTTCACCAAAGAGGACGCTGCCAGCAGTCTGAGGGCTTTCAGAGGGGTGGGGCACTTCATCCACTGTTCCACTGTCTGCACATATGGACTGGATTATGACTGGTTCCCTGTGAATGAAGACCATCCCATCCGCCCGATCAGTGACTACGGCCGCAACAAAGTCGCAGCGGATTCCCTGCTGATGGAAGCATACTACGGCGAGGGATTCCCTGTAACTATAATGAAACCCTCTACTACTTATGGCCCCCAGATGGGATTAATAAGGCAGGTTGCCTGGGAGTTCTCCTGGATAGACCGTGTCCGCAAAGGCAAACCGATCATTGTCTGTGGAGATGGAAAAGCTCTGCACCAGTACCTCCACGTAGACGACGCAGGCCGCGGTTTCGCTCAGGTCCTCGGGAAGAATATCTGCGTAGGACAAACCTACAACCTGATGCGCACCGGCTTCACCACCTGGGAAGACTTCCACCGCACCGCAATGCGCGTGATCGGAAAAGAAGTTGATATAATCGGAGTCCCCCTGGCAAACATAATAGCCGCCGACGTCCCAGGCTCAAGCATCTGCAAAGAAATCTTCGCCTACAACACCTACTACAGCAACGCCAAACTACTGAGAGACATCCCGGACTTCCACCCTACCGTCACCCTGGAACAGGGAATGTCCCAGGTTCTGGAAGCAATGGACCGCGAAAACCGGGTACCGGAAGCAGAAATTGACGGCTGGGAAGACCAATTGATCAAGGCGCAACAAGCAGTCGGGAGAGCAATTAGTAGTTGATAATGGACAATTGCGAGTTGAAAGTGGAAAGTGGAAAGTGAAGGGAAAGTACAATCTGTTCCCGACACTGTCATCCTGAGGAACGAAGGATCTGCTTTCCATGACATAGCAAAAAAGCAGATCCTTCGTTCCTCAGGATGACAAAGGCAATCCCACTCGCCTGTATGTTTATCCAAAAGTGTTAGCTAAAACAATCGTGTAAATCCCTAAATCATATTAATCCTGTTCAAGTATCATTTCTCTTCTGAAAAATTCAACATGTTAGCTGCTTTTTTTGATTCTTCCATACTTGCGAACCCTGATATCTGCGCTTTACCGCCGGTGATCGCGACTTTAATGCTGGGTGCTGTAATGAGTTTGCCTTCAAAGAACACAGCCAAATACTCATCAATATTTTTGCGTGTGAACACTTCGAATTTTCTTCTGCCTTCCGGAGTGAATTCTATTAGAACAATGTTTCCTTCAGCAGGATCGAGGCTTGCGTGTGCATTCGGCATGATATCCAAGCCTCTCAGGACTGGTTTGTTGTTCTTTACATCCACAACCTTCTCAAGAACTCCCTTTGGATCCTTAATAGAGTCAATCACCTCCCCATTGGCATTCGTAAAAACATAACTGCTGCCCACACCACCATTACTTGCCATCTTCCATTTTGCCAGTGGATTATTAGGGGTTTGGACATTCATAAGGTGATAAAACTGCAAAGCACTATCATGACGTTCCCCCAATACCGGATCTGCAGGAATAACAGGCCCCGGCTCTGCAGGCATATTCCGAATCACCGCTGCAACAAGCGCAATAATAAAGATAATCACAACACCATATAGACTGTATTTAGACAACATTCTCCTCCTGTTTTACGATTAATGCCAGCCAACACCCTAGCCCAAGCATTTCTAGCACTAATTTAAAAGTATGCAATTCGAATATTATTGTATGACTTCGCTTGATCTCTGTCAAAGATAGATGGGAGTAATTGACAATGAAGGGAATGGATGATTAGGTTTGTAAAATGGGGCTTAATGTAGCGTTATTTACATTGATTTGTGCCATTTGTAAGCATATATCGGGTCATTTGACGAGGTGGGTTTGATGGGGTTGCCTGGAATTTATTGAATATCTGGGGGTGTATATTGGTGAATTTGCAGTATATTTGGCATGGTTACGGGTGTTTAGGCGGTTAAATAATGCTTCTGTAGTCCAACGAATTGGAACGAGCCGAAGCCGAGGTGTCAGCCTTGCAAGTAGTTTTTGATGGTAACACTGCTCACTACAATTAGGCAACAAATTGAGTCCAGTTCAATCTATAGGATGATATTTTGCTTAACGTGACCATTCCGCAGGTTTTGCAAACCTGGCTTCGGCAGTTCCGTTCCACTCGACTACCGAAGCAACTAAATGTGTACGCAGGTTTACATAGAGCAGCAAATCGTGGTGTCCACATTCCACTGATGCTAGAATAAACGGAGACTAGCATCGGAAAGATCGCTTATTTGCTCATTCTATCTTCCGCAAGTTGTCTTATATGAAGCTAGATGTGATCCAATTCGTCAATTCATAACTCAAAGCTGCTAACTCCGGAAATATTAATAATGATGCATGGACGGAATCTGGGGTAACAGTGTCAGTACTGGAAGGATGTCCTGCATCATTCCTGATAGCTCGAATCTGCTGCGTAAAAGCTGGCCAGTATGCCTCGTATGATTCCCGCAGTTGCTTAGGCATATTTGATTTCTGTTGATCTATTTCGCTTTGTACGGCCTGTAATACTGTACGTATCCGCCAATCATTGAGCTTCCCTGGAACTGGACGAGACGAGTTCTGTAGCATTCCTACTATCTTATCTCTGATCTCAAGGGACATACTCTCTGCTGCACAACCCACCATCACAGCGGTTGCTTTAAAACAGCCAGTATTATATGTCAACAGTGCCTCACTGATATAGGATTCAGCTATCGAATTGAGCGATAATGAACTCAAATGAGCAAGATAGCCATCAGGATTCGCAGGATCTCTGCTGATGTTCGATAAGATCTGTCTACCCAAAGCTGTGATATGGCAAAATGGCAGATCTGGGTTATCAAGATTATAACCCATAGACAGTTGACCTTGGCGAAACATATCGTGCCAAAGAGTGAGAAGTGCTTGTTCAAGGTCTGTATTTTGACGGATTGATAGGCGCTTTGCAACCTCTTGCAATATAGGTTCAGATTGAAGATAACCAGCTCCCTGCTTGGAATATTCTTCTACGACCTGAAGTAATACTTGTTTCATATTTTGTCCTGTTGTGTTTATCAATATGCTTCGTCATTCCTCCTAAAAGTAATTATGTGATGATATGCCGATTATAGCAGACAGAAGGAACGTGGTCAAAATCTATTACAGAGAGGAATTGATAGTGGGCAATTGGCAATGCAAAATTGTCTCAAAAATGGGTCTTCATGCAGCGTTATTTACATTGATTTGTGCAGTGACCATTCCGCAGGTTTTGCAAACTTGGCTTCGGTAGTTCCGCTGCAATCGACTGCCGAAGCAACTAAATATGATCTAAAAAGTGGGTGCATAATTCCGTCACACGCGACTTGATGTATCCGAATTGACTTGGCTGAGTTGACTCTGGTATAGTTCATATCAATGCATTAAGTCTTCTTCTGTAAGTCATTTAACTAATGCATATGATAGGAGTGGTAAAATGCCTGTAGAGAATAGTGAACAATTATTTGGTCCGAATCCCGAGGATGTGCGAAAACTACATAATGAGATCAACCAAATTGTTAACCAGCGTTTTACGCTAACGACGCTCACTGTGACTGTGTTTGGGTTGATGATTGCATGGCTTACCCCAAAGGGTCAACCACCTCTTAATAACGGTAAAGAAGTGATTACATATATGGGAGCAGTATTGATAATCATAGTCATATTTGTGCTATTTCTATTAACTTGGTATCTTGGTAATATGCTGCGTGTATTTACAACCTATTTGAATGTGTCAGATGCCTCTGGCTGGGAGAAAGACTGGTCTTTGTACAGGCGTAAGTATAGCTACGATGGTTACACTAAATTTCAATCATGGATGTTCCTCGTGTTTGGATTCATTGCAATGGTGTATCCGTTCTTTATAGGGATCACAATTGGTCCAAGGTTGAAAATCACTTGGTACTCCATTGTTTGTGTTCTAGTTGGGTTTGTTTATATGGAAACTATCCGTTGTATGGGTATAAATGGAATGTATTCCAAAGAGAAAGCATTTGAAAACAACTGGAAGAGTCTGAGGAAGCCTTTAGTATCAACATGCTCCAACACTATTTGCCAGACTATTGGAATATTTGGTTGTGTTTCTCTTTTCTGCATGGGTGTAAAAAGCTGGTTCATAAATGAAATGGATACTCATAATAAGTGACAAAAGTTGAAATGAATCTAATTCAAGGTATTGCATTCGACCTTGAGGGAACAATTGTTGATCTAGAGAATCTACATCATAGTGCGCATCTTCACGCTGCATCCGATGTGGGTGTGAATATGTCCAAGCAAGAAGCAATTGAATGCATCTCTAGTTTTATAGGTGGACCTGACGAAAAAGTGGCGGAAGAAATTGCTTCCAGAGCTAATTTTCGGGTTGAACCTGATTTAGTTCTAAAGGCCAAACAGAAATATTTCACCCAATTCATGAACTCTAGTGTTGACTTCTCTCCTCGTGACGGCTTCATGCAGTGTCTAAGTTGGATAAAGGAGGCTGGACTTAAAGTCTCAATCGGTACTGTTACTAAAAATGACCAAGCCAAACGCATCATAAAGCAAGCTGGATTGCTATATGCGTTTAGTGCCGAGTGTATTGTTACACGAGATGATATCGTTAGTCTAAAACCGGCACCCGATGTCTACTATGAAACTGCGAGGAGAATGGGAATAACACCAGAGAGTCAAATGGTGTTTGAAGACTCACTTGTTGGTTTGGTTGCAGCCCGGTCTGCTGGCTGTCGCGTTGTAGCAGTGCCAACTTTACAATCAGAAATGTATATTGAGAAGCTATACAATGAAGGAGCAGAAGCTGTGTTTCAAAATTGGCACGATTCTGGTATTCAAGATTTTATCATCAGGATGTGTGGAGGGCGGGTGAATCGCGTTGATAGGTAACCATTTTGTAGTTCTCGGAGTGCTACCTTTGTGATTAGGTTGGTTTTATCTGTATGTAAAGGAGGTGTTTTGTGATATTGGGTCTTGATGGCAAGTATTGGAAGCCGTTTTTCTTAAGAAGATTCGTACCTCAGATTAACATCTTCTGTGACACCCTTATAAGGAGAGTTTACCCGGAATTTGAGTCTATTGGTTTAGAAGCAGATGAGGTGGCTGAGGCAGAATACGAACGTATTGGTAATATACCGTGCAGTGAATATGATGCATGGGATATGAGTGATGCAGCCGAACAAGCCTTTGAGGTTGGGTTGGCATATTACGATGCACTTGATGGAGTTCGTCAATCATTGCTAAATCTGTCTATCGTTGCTCTTTATCATATGTTAGAGCAACAGCTTCTACTTTTTCATAGGAAGCAGGTTTTACATCCAAGAGATGAAAACTCAATTGCTATGATAAAGATAAGCGAGATGAAAAAGATGCTACTGGCTAGGGGGGTAAATCTGGAAATAATGCATTCATGGCCAAAAATAAATGAACTCCAAATAGTAGCTAATGCTATTAAACATGCTGAAGGCAGATCATCCGAGCAAGTTAAGAATTTGCGCCCAGATTTATGCCAGCATCCAGTATTGAAAGAAAGGCAATATGATCTGTCATATCAATCTTCAATATATATGCCAATGGCAGGCAAAGATATATACATTGATATTAGTGATCTTGAAAGTTATCGTTCTGCAATTGTTGATTTCTGGAATGAGTTTGGCGATGCAATTCAACAGTATTGAAAATGTATCAGGTTTTGCATTATCTGAACTGCAGCACGAATTAATGCAATTAGTATGATTGATAACACAATACCAATGTAATAGTCACGAGACCACCATCTTACCTGTATTAATCCGAGATTTCCAGAGTTGATACCTGTTCGTGTTCATCGTAATCACTTTACATCCACTCCACAAATCCCGAAGAATTAACAAAATGGAATCGTCCATGGTACGGTTAACAAAATGAACCTACTCTTTGACCTAGACGGCACCCTTACTGACCCCAAACAAGGCATTGTTGCATCAATCAACTACGCCTTGAAAGAACTGTCTGCTCCAGCTCGTGAAGCAGCAGAACTGGAGCGCTTTGTTGGTCCTCCTTTGATAGATACTTTTCGGGTCCTGCTGAGAACGGATGATGAGAATCTGCTTATGCAGGCCGTGGAGTTGTATAGGAGGCGGTATTTTGCTCAGGGGTATCTGGAGAACTATGTGTATGAGGGGATCGGCGAACTCCTAACTGCGTGTGTGCAGTCGGGTTTCAAGCTCTTTGTTGCTACATATAAACGACAGGACATTGCAGCAAGAGTCCTGGAGTATTTCCAGTTGGCAGATTACTTTGATGGGGTATACGGATGTGATATTGGACTGTCTAAAGCTGAGCTAATTGGCCAGGTGTTGAATGAACAGGGCTTGACAGCATCCGACTGCATGATTATAGGTGACCGCAAGCACGACATTGAAGCTGGAAAAGCCAACAGCATGTCTACTGTAGGAGTCCTGTGGGGTTATGGCACACCTGAGGAGTTAATGGCAGCAAATCCGGATTATACTGTTGGGTGTCCTCGGGAGTTGATGGGTGTCCTGCGTGTGATTTGAATGGGCTGGAGATTAGTTATTGCAATACTGTTGCTGCTGCGATTAACGAGTCGTATCTGACGGATCTGTCGGAGCTGACTGATCTGACGAATCATTTGTAGTCAGTGTATCTAGCCGGTGTTATGACATTTTCGTCCAATGCTTGCAGGACTTTCCACCCTCAAAAGCGAATCTCAAATCAGCTGTTATTTCTTTTACCAGGAGGGCCAAACTGGTATGGAAAGCAAAGGATTTTCTAGGCCAGCCAACCAGGGAGCAGAAAATAAGACAGATCAGTCAGATCCGACAGATCCGTCAGATAATAGGAGTCCAAAAAAATGCAAAACCAGATAGTATTAGAGCTCTACCATAAAGATAACAACGCCCGCAACTCCGAGGGTGCTTTTGCTACTCTCAAAGATGGGCGGATTTTGTTTGTTTACTCTCATTATTATGCTGCTGACTGGGATGATGGGGCGTTGGCGCGGCTTTGTGCGCGGTATTCTTCGGATGGTGGGCGCACGTGGACGGCGGATGATGTTGTTGTGGTTGAGAACGAGGGAAAGTGCAATGTGATGAGCGTCTCTATGCTGTGGCTGCAGGACGGTCGGCTGGCGCTTTGGTATGCCCGCAAGGATGATATCGACAACTGCCACCTTTATATGCGGACTTCGCTGGATGGCATTACCTGGAGTGAACCGACCTGCTGTATCCCTGCTCCGGGGTATTTTGTGGTCAATAACGACCGTGTGGTGCAGTTGAGCAGCGGTCGGTTGATTGTTCCCGCAGCCTATCACCGGAACCCTCTGCCTCCAAACGCAGACCCCGCGAATCCCTACGCAAGCTTCGATGGCCGAGGGATTGCTATCTGGTTTATCTCAGACGATGCCGGAGCTACCTGGAGGGAGAGCAAGGACTGGTGGGCGCTGCCTCTGCGAAGTGACAGCGGATTGCAGGAGCCTGGTGTGGTGGAACTCAGCGACGGGCGGCTTTACTGCTACTGCAGGACCGATGTCGGGTACCAGTATGAGATGTACTCAGAGGATGGCGGGGACACCTGGACCGCTCCGGTCCCATCTGCGTTTCAAGCGCCTTGCTCCCCTCTGTGTATCAAACGAATCCCCTCGACCGGCGACCTGCTGGCTGTCTGGAACGACCACAGCGGAAAGCTTGCTCCAGTGCAGACTGACGAAGAAATCGTCGGCCAGAGCTGGGGCCGGACCCCGCTTGCCTGTGCAATCAGCAGTGATGAAGGCGCAACCTGGGAACACCTAAAACTCCTGGAAGACGACCCCAGGCGTGGATTCTGCTACACAGCCATCCACCCGACCGACGACGCAGTCCTCTTTGCCTATTGCTGCGGAGGTGCGGGAAAGAGCATTGTTCTGCAGGATTTGTGTGTTCGGCGGGTTGAGATGGGCTGGTTAATTGACAATTGATAATGGATAATTGACAATTATTGGGACTAGGGTTTGCTTGTATCCGGGTCAATCCCCCTAACCCCCTTCTCCAAGGGGGAATGGGTTGTGGGTTTTGGCTGACTTTTTGACAATCCCTGGCAGTTCCCTTTTTCACTATTAGAGACTTGACGGTACTTTACCCCGATAGTCCTGAGTAGCGTAGCGTATCGAAGGGCGGTTTGTTTTGCACGATTTAACGGGACAGGTTCTCCGCAGCCGCCCTTCGATACGCCTGCGGCTACTCAGGGCTAACGGAGTCGGGAAAGGAATCAATCCCCCTAATCCCCTTCCAAGGGGGAATGGGTTGGAGGTTTGTTTATGTGGTTGTTGAGAATCGGTTTTGTTGTTGGGCTTATCGTGCTTAGTTGCTTGAATGTGGGGGCGGTTGTTATGGAGTTTGGGCTGGACATTAAGGGTGGGGCAGCTGTTCGGGAGCGGTTGAAAGTTGACTTGGAGATGGTCAAAACTGTTGTCGGAGATGCTAAGCTGGATGAAAGTGCTCGAAAGCAGATGGAGGAACGAATCGAAGCGATCTCCAGGCAGATACCCCTTGTTCCGGATGAACTTCCGGCTGATTTCCGGACGATCATGCCTTTTAATGACATCCAGAGGCAGATTTATGCATTGAATGCTCCTCTTCTGCGTGCGAAGGGTTTTGCACCGCTGACTGCATGGGAATATGACCGCTGGGACCCTCTTTTCCCAATGCAGTCCCCTGAGAAAGCTCCAGGGTCGGTTAAGCTCAATGTCAATATGATGCGCAACGAGTACCGTTCTGAAGCGTTCTGTCTTACCAATTCCACCGATCAAGCCATCAAAGCCCATCTCGACCTGCGCGGGTTTCCGGGTGGGGAGGAACCTGCCTGGATAAGCGTCCGCGAAGTCCAGTTTACTGATACATATATCCATTATCCGATAGCTGCAGCCCTGCCCGATGCAAAGCGCGTCTCCGATGGATATGAGATCGACATCCCTGCAGGCATGACTCGGCAGGTCTGGCTGGTCTTCCATTCAAAGGACATCAAACCCGGTGTCCACAAAGGCCAGATAGTTGTCAGTGCGGATGGTATCAAGTCCACTAAGATCGGTCTGAGTGTCCACATATACGATTTCATTATGCCTACAGAATCTCAGCTTGCAATCGGAGGCTGGGACTATACCGATGGGGACACATCCGCATTCGACGCCAAACTGGTAGACCAGAAAGACTTTATCAGGTTTATGCAGGACTATGGGGTCAACACTCCCTGGGGCGGTTCGATCCTGTTTAAGGGCTGTGAGTTCGATGCCGAAGGCCGGATGACTGTCGGTCCTGATTTCAAAGTTCTGGACAATTGGATTGAAAAATGGCAACCTGCAGTCAGACCTGTTGGATTCAACCAAGTCGGGAGCTATATGGGAGCCGTTCACTCGTTACCCATTCGAAACTACGCCTTATTCCTTGGAGTCGGAAACGATTTAAACGGTGAACATATGGGCACTCAAAGGTTCAACCGTATGGTCGGCGAATGGATATCAGCAGTGATGCTCCATGTCCGCAGCAGAGGAATCAAGCCTGAACAGATGTTTCTGCTGCTGGTCGATGAGCCTGACAAACCTGAGCAGATAGAGAGGACCATTGCCTGGGGTAAGGTGATTAAAGCAGCTGAGCCGGATGTAGTCATTTGGAGCGATCCCGCGTTTGAGGACATCACCAAGGCAGACTCGCGGTTCTTTGAGGTCGTGGATGTCCTCTGTCCCCTGATTACCCGTTTTGTGGGATCTCCCGAAAGCTACAGAGACCTGTTTGTGAATCAACAAAAAGCAGGTCGTGAGTTGATGTTCTACGCCTGTGTAAATGGCAAGCACCTGGACCCTATATCCTACCACCGCGCGCAGTTCTGGTTGGCGCTGAGATATGGAGCAAAGGGTTCGTTATACTGGGCATTCGGTGATGAGGGTGGGGCTCCAAGTTCATTCAACGCCTACTCCTCCCCCGGTCACATGTTCTCCCCGTTGTTTATTGACGCAAAGTTGGGAATAGTAGATGGCAAACACATGCAGGCAATCCGTGAAGGCTCAGAAGACTACAGCTATTTCCAAATCCTGCGCGCACGGGTCGATTCCCTGGAAAAATGGGGAGTAGAATCCTCTGTTCTAAAATCAGCCAAAAAACTCTTGATAGAAGGCCCTGAACGTGTTTCCCAGGACATAACAGTCCCCAACATAAGCTGGTGGATCCCCAAAAACCGCAACACAATGGACAAAGTCCGCCTGGACGTGCTGATGATGCTGGAAAAGCTGCGGGTTAGCTGCGAGATGTGAGGTAAGAAGACAGAAGTCAGAAGACAGAAGTCAGAAGTCAGAAGACAGAAGACAGAAGTCAGAAGACAGAAGACAGAAGACTAGACCAGACACTGGGAACTACAAACTCCCATTTCTAGCTTTATGGATACTGGCTTCTGACTTTCCCCCGTAATTGGTTCGATCATTCAAGTGATGACTCATAGCCAACGGTCTAATCTTCTGACTACTGACTTCTGTCTTCTGACTTCTTCCCCCCTGTGATCTCCTCTACACAAACATGTGATCTAAGTGTGATGAAACTATCGGAACATTGACACATGGCGGGTCGTATAAGGATATGTAGGTGCAGAGTTTATGCGTATTGGCTATGGACAATGCGCAATAACAATCAGAGGAGAGCAAATACTATGAAAACACAAGTATCAAGCAACAAAGGTTTTACGTTAATCGAACTGTTGGTTGTAATAGCTATTATAGCTATACTGGCAGCCATTCTATTTCCTGTGTTTGCTAAAGCCAGAGAAAAAGCCAGGCAGACCAGTTGTGCTAACAATGTGAGGCAGATTTCTACCGGCCTTGCGATGTATTCCCAGGACTACGATGAACAACTGCCAGGCGGCATGGATATCCATTGGAATGGGACAGCTAACTCTGATGGCGTTGCGATTTGGGGAGGTTATGTGGACGCGCTGGCTCCTTACCTTAAAAATATTCAGATTTTCATATGCCCCAGTGATGGAGCAAAGAATTGTTTGTCCTACGACACCAGCAGGAACTACGCGTCAGTAACCCTCGCAGGCACAGCTCCCGCGCAACCATTGAGTTATGGCTACAACTATTTCCTGGGTGCCGGCGGAACACATTCCCCCTCACTGGTCGACTATCCGTCGCAGACCTGTTTGATTGCCGAAGTCACGCAGAGCCCATTCATTTATGTAGCCAGTGTTACTGACGCAGGAATAATGCTTGACCCAGCAGCCACACAGATGATAGAAGGCTCCAGGCACAGCGAAGGAATGAACATAGGCTTCCTGGACGGTCACTGCAAATGGTACCGATATTCGCAGATAGATACAGTGTATGCTTACTAGGGGACAGTCTTTAGGAGGGAAGACTTCAGACTTCAGGAGGGAATGCCAGGCGCGTTCCTTCCTGAAGCCTGAAGTCTATTTCCGTTGCTCAAATAGCCAGGTCCAGAAGTCGGGGTTGTCGTAGGTGGCGGTCCAGGAATCGTGGTCTACTCCGGGGTAGGCTGTGAATTTTGGGTTTCCACCTGCGGCTTTAATGGCATCTACCATATCCTTTGACTGTGAGAACGGGACTACGCTGTCCTTTTCACCATGGAAGACCCACATAGGGATGTTTTTGACGATGGGAGCGTACTTCGGGTCGGTGCCGCCGCAGATAGGGGCAATGGCAGCAAAACGCTTGGGCTGCTGGATTGCCAGTGACCATGTCCCATACCCACCCATACTCAGACCGGTGACATACTCCCTCTTCTTATCGACTTTATACTTTGATTCTATTTCATCCAACAAGCCGAACAGAGTGTCAGTCTCACCCGACCACCAGGAGTCTTCCGGACACTGTGGAGAAACTACAATAGCCTCAAACTTCTTCCCCTGACCGATTAACTTCGGAGGGCCGTGGAATTTCACTTTCTCAACATCGCTCCCTCTCTCACCAGCCCCATGCAGGAAGAGAACCAGAGGCCATCTCTTTCGGGGTTACTTACCATAATCCTCTGGCAGGTAAAGCAGGTAGTCGCATGTAACAGTTTTGCGGATAACTTTCGTGAGCGATTGATTCTCCAGCGTTCCAGGAACAGGTTTACTCGCCTCCGCATGCACAGCCGAAGCCGCAAGAACACAAGTAGCCAGGCTGAGAATAATTTCTTTTGTATACATTAGACATATAACCTCCGGGATAGTTGCTGCAATGAAATAATAGGACGGAAGAGGGGAGATGTCAATGGGGGGAGAAGACAGAAGTCAGTAGACAGAAGTCAGAAGACAGGAGTCAGGAGAGAGAATAATAAATCTTTCACAACATACTAACATCCGATTCCTTGGTCGAACTTCGCAGTTACGTTATTCTGACTTCTGACTACTGACTTCTGTCTTCCTTTCACCAAAAAAGCTGGAACTAAACTCACCTTAAATCAGTAAATATAACAAAGGGCTTTGTAACACAAAGCTATAACCAGAAAGGAGATCACGACATGAGGGTTAAATTTATATTGCCGGCTTTGGTGGAGGCTCGGGGGTCTGCTTGGCGGACTTTGAAGTATTCGTTGTTTCCACCTCTCGGACTGGCGACTCTGGCTGCTTATCTGGATGATGCTGATGAAGTCACGCTTTGTGATGAGCATGTCGAAGAATTGGCGCTGGACGACTCTCCGGATCTTGTGGTTATTCAGGCCTATATAACCTCAGCTTACAGGGCCTATGAGATCGCTGACCATTACAGGCGAAACGGGGCATATGTTGTGATGGGTGGGCTGCACGTGACATCTTGCCCGGATGAAGCCGCACAGCATGCGGATACGATATGCCTGGGTCCGGGTGAGGACATCTGGCCGGTGTTCCTTAATGACTTCCGGGTTGGAGCGGCGTTGCCAGTGTATCGGTCTGTCGTTCGTGATCTTCATAATCAACCGAGGCCAAAGCGTGATTTATTTAAACCAGGTGCATATCTGGTGCCTAACTCTATCGTAGTCTCGCGTGGGTGTCCTCACAAGTGTGATTTCTGCTACAAGGAGTCGTTCTATAAAGGTGGTAAGTCTTACTATACAATGGCTGTGGACAGCGCTCTGGAAGAGATTGAGCGGATGCCGGGGAAGCATCTGTTTTTCCTGGATGACAACCTGTTCGCCGACAAGACCTTTGCTACAGAACTCTTTGAGGGCCTGAAAGGTATGAACCGGGTCTGGCAGGCTGCGGGGACTGTGGATGCGGTACTTAACTCCGGACTGATCGAATGTGCGGCAGAATCAGGGCTTCGGAGCCTGTTTGTAGGGTTTGAGAGTGTAAACAACGGTAACCTGGCTGAGCATGGTAAACAGCACAATATCGGTCGAGACTACAGGGCAGCTATCGACAAATTGCATACCCTGGGGGTGATGGTAAACGGTAGCTTCATATTCGGAATGGATGCTGACGATGAAAGCTCGATCGATTCCACCGTTCAATGGGCAGTAGAAGCGGGTATTGAGACCTCCACATTCCATATCCTGACCCCATACCCAGGCACTGTGCTGTATTCCAGAATGATGGAGGAGGGGAGAATTACTACCACTGACTGGAACAAATACGACACCCGACACACTGTTTTCCAACCTGCAAAAATGGACGGAGACAGCCTGGAAGCATGTTATCACAAGGCCTACAGAGACTTCTACAGCTGGTCATCCATTGCAAAGAGTGTCGCAACAAAACCCACTTTGCAGGCCAAACTCCGCCATGCTGCATATACAGTTGCATGGAAAAAAGTTGAACCATTGTGGGATTTACTTATCAAAACCGGAATACTACAGAAAACTACAGTGATGCTGGAAGCTGTGCTGGATTCCATAGACAGTCACGCACGAAAAATCACCACAAAACCAGCTCAGATCATCCCAACGAACATGAGGGACTTTTCATGAAGGCATTTCTGAATTTCTATCTGGATAGATGGTGGATGCCTGTAGGCATATTTGCAGCATTCGTTTGCATCGTGAAATATGCAGGATGCGACATAGTGAATTCCACGAATGACAGGATTTGTGTGCTAACAATGGGTTGCCTGGCAGTATGCGGCATGTTAGCTTCGGGGTTCATCAACCTTGAAAGGAAAAAATGGCTACCAGGATTAGTAAATGTGATTGTGCCTGCAATTGTAACCCTGATTGTTGTTGTCCCATTTATTGCATTCATTGTAGTCTGCATATTGATGCGTTTGTCGGAGTCGTTTTAGTATTTGATGTGTAATATGGGAGGGATAATACTTCGGGGTGTATAAAACAGTAAATGAATATACTCGGTAAAATTGGGAGACGGAGAGTAGTTTATGTTACGTCCTTGTCAAAACTGGGTTGCAGGATATATGCACTAAGTTCCATAGGGTACATCCTGAAACCCTTAGCAATTGTATCGAATGTGATACTGTGCTTAGTAAAGGTGTGCAGCAGGGAACATTTAAGGCATATCTATGCAAAAACAATATGTGGGATTGCGTAACTCCTTTGATTATTGGCGGTCAGCATGTTGGAAATCTATTCACAGGTCAATTCTTCTTCGAGGATGAAAAGCCTGATGAAAGCATATTTCTTGCCCTGGCAGCGAAATACGGTTTTGATGAGCAGGAATATATGGCTGCTGTCAGAAGAGTCCCGGTTTGGGATAGAAATAAAATTAATGTAGCTTTTGAATTTTATCTCACACTTGCCAACATGTTCACTTCTCTTAGTCATAGCAACATCACGCTGGCAAAGATGCTGGAGGAACGCAAACGGGTGGAATATGAGAAACGCCAATTCTACCGTGATACGATTAAGAGCGTTACTCAAGGTAAGCTGGATTTAGTCTCATTTGAAGAAGTGAAAGAATATTTGGATCCTGCTGGACTAATATCGAGTGTTGAATCTCCCGAGGATTGCGCTGTTGCAAGAAGCAAAACAATGGACTTCTGCAAAATGAATGGACTTGCTGATGATGTACATTGTCCATTCGAACTGGCCATTGGTGAAGCAATAACAAATGCAATCGAGCATGCGAATGGTTGCCGTGTGTTCGCAGGGATCAGCAATAGTTACATATGGGTTGCTGTTTCTGACACTGGTTCAGGCATATCTACCATATTGTTGCCGGGTGCCACACTTCGCAGAGGCTTCTCCTCCAAGGTCTCAATGGGTTTGGGTTATACGATAATGATGGATGCAACAGACAATATAACATTGTGTACAGGTCCTGAAGGAACCACCATTGTGCTTTCGATAAACACGAAATCAAATAAGGTTACACTGTCCATTGATGACTTCCTGGACACATGGTAACGCTCAAATCATAGCACGTTCATAGACAGATTCAAGAAGACTTGCACCCAGTTCATAAATTACTTCATAAGCACAGGTAATGATCACCCTGCTTATATCCTAATACTTCATTTTGCCGTTCGATACATCCATACTCAGCTCCTTAGTATATTAAAATGGACTCGCAGGATATACAGTATAAAAATGAAATATATTCATCCTGTAGATCCTGTATATCCATATAAAATCAATTTTTCTCCCGCAGTATAAATATCCTCCCCTTGCCAGGTTCTATTGTGATCCTGTCAGCTGGTTGAAACTCCGCAGCGGTTTGGAAACTGTCGATCTGGGGGGAGAGTATGGACACGTTATTGGGGTCAAAGCCCAGGGCTCTCCGATCGACAATAAGGTGAATATCTCCCGCGTTTTTAGCAGAGGCTGGTTCTTGTATGGCAGGATGCTTGCTCGTAGAGATCATCTGTTCCGGCATTAGAAATCACGCTTCCCGAGACAGAAATGGTCAGATCAATCGCACTTGCATTCACACCTTTAGGAACTACCTTAATTGTCCCCGAATATCTGCCGAACGTATTCCTCGGGACCTGCACACCTATCCAGAGCACGCTGACTTTCCCTCTAGCAACGCTGACTATCTTTCTGAACCGCTGACCTCTCTCATCAATGCCCCCAAGATTGAAACATCGTATAGATTTCCCCGATGTCAATGCTTCCCTTGTTAGCGCTTTTGCAGCTTTGCGTAAAATCAAATCGGTTTGGTATCTTGTGTGGTGTGTAAAATATGTGGCAATACAACATCATGTGGTCACAGGTGTGTATGTTATGTGATTAATGACAGATGAGTTGCGAGTAAATAACAGGCTTGGAGTGATGCAGTTGCGAAATATTGCATATGATTTACAAACAACTGGGACAATACTATAATAATTGAGATATCATATGGCCGTCTGCTGAAGGAGCTATCACGATGCGCAAAAATGGCTGGCTTACTGTTGTAATCGAAATATTGGTTGTAGTAATGCTGATGCTGGTTTTTCGAAGGCAACTGGTAGGTCTTGTGTTGCAACCATATGTTTTTGTACTTGCAATATGTGTTCTTGTTGCTGCAGCCTATTTTATACCGAAACTTCAAATCAAAGGGCTGCGAGATGATATCGGGCCGGAGAGGCGTGTTGAACTGGAGAATATGACACGTGCAACGCTATCCCTGTTGATTGGCGGTGGTTTTCTGCTCGTATTCGTGTTTTGGAGTGGGATGGCTGATAACAGAGAAGCTGTCGACAGCGGGAATACTGTGCAGCGGCTCAAACGCGCAGTTGATCTATTCAATTGCCAGGGAGAAAAGAATGCTGCATCGCGGTTGGGGGGATTGTATGCACTTGAGTGTATAGCCAGGGATTCTGCTGAACTGGAAAAACCTGTAATTGATACATTGACTTATTATATTCGCACACACAGCAGCAAGATTAAATCAGACCCACAAATGCACATGCTGCCAACAGAAACACAGGCTGTATTATCCGTCATTTGCCGCAGGGAGATACAGAACAGGGAAGAGTTTTCGATCAATCTTTCAGGTGTCGATCTTCATTGGGCATATATGAGAGGAGCAAACCTCAGTAATGCAAACCTGAGCAGTACTGATTTGCGTAGTGCATTCCTCCTCGAAGCAGACTTGAGAGATGCAAATTTGGCTAATGTTTCCCTGGATGGCGCGAGGTTGAATGATGCCGACTTGAGCGGGGCAGATCTTAGCCATGCCAATATGCAATCAACAAACCTCTCCGGAGTCAACTTAAGCAATGCGAACTTGAGTGGGGCAGACTTAGGTAATGCAACGTTGTATAGGACCGACTTCAGCGGTGCAGACCTGAGTAATGCTGATCTGCGTTACTCAAGTCTGACCAGAGTTAACTTGGGCAAAGTGAATCTTGTAGGAGTAAAACTGAAGGGCGCAAACCTGGCTGGTATGGACTTGAGTCACAAGGACCTTAGCAAAGCAGACTTTACTTCAGCAGACCTGGGAGGCGCAAACCTGAACGGGACGGACTTGAGTGGAACTCGCCTGACCGGAGCAAACTTGAGTGGCACAGATCTGAGAGGAGCTGACGGTCTTACTCAGCATCGGCTGCTTTCAGCGGTAACAGACAAAACAACCAGAGTAAGTTACCCGTTGCGCACAAGACCATGGGAACCCAGAAAATTCAATAGTCAAAATATTGTACCGTGTATGAATTGAGATCTTACGCAACATAGCAGACCGAATGGAGACTGATATGAGGAATACTTGGTTTTCTAAAGAAGCTATATTTACATATATAAATGAACGCAGCAGTATGCTGCTAATGCTTACCTCCGGAATACTTATGGGGCTTTCAGCAGTCATATCGATGTTTCGACCACTGATTCTGATGATAAATTCGTTGATTGGTTATACAGAACCGAAACTCGATACATCAACAGGGGCAGCACTCGTAGCAATGGCAGTGATTGCAGTTGCTTTAACGATTAGAGGCCTGGTGATTGCCAAAACACCGAATGAAAAGGCAGGATGGATTTTATTCTGCATATTGGGCGCTTTTGTGCTGGTGCTGTCTATCGTTATCAATTTCTCCTACGCATCAATTTCTCTACTAGATAGAAGTCACCCTAGACAAGGGTCATCGTTGCATATTTCCCCATATACACTCACAATGTTTTCTTTCATTGTTGCAGGAATAGCTGTCTATCTCGTTCCAAAGCTTATTGTCAGAAAGCTGGAGATCGGTTCAGATATGCGTCTGGAAAAGGAGAATAGGGCGCGGGTTACTTTGTCTCTGGTGTTTGGGTGTGTTCTGTTACTTATGACTGCATTCGCTATCCATGATAAAGCTGCCACTGCCGATAAGATCGCGAATAACGGGCGTGTCACAGACGGATTTATTCAAGCAGTAAGTCAACTCAACGCTCAGGGGGAAGAAAACCTTACAAAGAGGCTGACCGGCATAAAAACGCTTGGACAAATGGCAAAGGACTCAGATGTTGATCAGGGATCCGTTGTAGAAATGCTTACTGCATATGTCCGCGGACATTCAAGCAGGAGAGACAAATTCCCGCAGAACTATCATACACCTGCAGATATACAGGCCATATTGACTCTGCTTGGCAATAGGGATGCTCAGAACAGGGAAGAGGTATTAATCAACCTTTCTCTCAGCCTCAAGAACGCCAATCTTCCGGGTGCGGACATGCATGCTGGTAGTTTCCATAAAGCGACTCTGCAGAGGGCGAACCTGTCCGGCGCAGACTTACGAAATGCAGATTTGACCGATGCAATAATGTATGGAGTCGTCTTGGTAAACGCTAATTTGAAGAAAGTTGACCTGAGTTCAGCACAAATGAGCTACCTCGGAGAGGGTTGGGGCTATGCAGACATGAGAGGAGCAGACCTTAGCGGTGCAAATCTGACCGAAACTCAGATGGATAGAGCGGACCTCAAAAAAGCAAACTTGACCGGTGCTGACCTGAGCGAGGCGCATTTGATGGGTGTGGACCTGACCGGTGCAAACTTGACCGGAACCAAACTATATGGAACTGACCTGAGAGAAGCCAACCTGACCGGAACCATCGGCCTGACCCAGGAACAACTAAACTCAGCCAACCTGGACTACGAAACCAGAGTAAGTCCTCCATTAGTGTTGAGGTGAATGTACCGGGCTGTTAACTTACTGCTTTGGGTTGTAACAGAACTTGCCGATTATCCCGAACAATTGCCTCAAATCGCAAAACGCCAAATCAGATCGGTCAGATTCGACAGATCATTCAGAATAAGGGGACAGAGCCACCTATCTCCCAGGAGGAATAATCATGAGGCTGATATGTATTTAGTTGCTTCAGTAGTAGAGTGGAACGGAACTGCTGAAGCAAGGTAACGGTTGTTTGATCAGTGAAAAGTCATAATCCAATAAACTCAAGGGAACGCAGCAACAACCGTCTCACATTGTATATTACTAGAGCATCGCGGCTCATCCTGTGGGATTGAGGCCAGGTGGATCCATTAAGCACCATTCATTCTGGCAGTCCTATTTGATCGCCCGCATTACCCCCCTAGCTCCCAACAAGCCTCCCTTAATGCATTCATGCAGGAAACTAGAGGTCATAAGGAGAACTCCATTATCTGTATATACCCTTAGTTTCATAACGAAAATGATGGGTAACATCAGAGGATAGATTATTGCATTTATTCATGCCATATAGGATTGGACACGCTTAAGATCAATATGAACGATTATCTTGTTTTGATACTTGGTATTATTTGTGCTGGGTTTGGTGGTGAGTTCTTTGTACGCGGCGCTGTCAGGCTGGCATTATGGCTTCGTGTATCAGTGGGCATTATCGGAGTCACTGTCACTGCCTTTGCCACATCAAGTCCGGAGTTGTTCGTTGCCATCTCCTCGGCGCTGTCCGGAACCCCGCGGATTTCGTTAGGTGATGCTCTGGGCAGCAATATCGTCAATGTAGCACTGATTCTCGGTCTTGCCCTGGTTTTTGGCAGGATCCAGGGTCAGCGCAAAGAAGTCAAGGTCAACTACTGGTCTGCAACACTCTCCCCGGTAATCATCGGAATCCTTGCAATCGACGGTGTGCTTTCTCGCGTAGATGGAATACTACTACTCTCCGCATTCGTGGTGTGGGTTACCCACGTAACAGTTATCGCTCGTGGTCAGCGAAGCAGCACCAGCCAAGAGTTGGGTGCGCACCGTGATTGGATATCTATAGTCTATTGCGCGATAGGATTAGGACTACTTGTAATGGCAGGACGGCTTATTGTTTCAGGTGCGAGTGAAATCGCTGCATCATTGGGTGTTGGCAGTTTCGTGATAGGGTCCGTTATCGTGGCATTTGGCACCTCAGTGCCGGAACTTGCAACTGTGATAATTTCCAGGATGAAAAAAAATGATGACATCGGATTGAACACAATCCTCGGCAGCAATATCTTTAATAGCTTATTGATAATCGGGGTCGCCGCCACTATTTGTCCTATTACATTTGCGCGAACCGAGGTAATGACCGTATTAGCATTCGGTATCGTAACGGTGGGGATGACACTGCCATCGCGCAACGGGTATCTTGAGCGCTGGCGCGGGATAGTGCTGCTGGTGTTGTATTGTATCTTCGTCCTCACAACTATTCAATTGCACGCATCGGGAATATAAAAAGGGGACGGAGGGGCTGTTGAAAAAGCCCCTTTTCACGCTCAGTTGTAATGAATCTCAATATTATCGGGAATCCAGAGCGAATCCTGGGTTCCCGATATGGCGTTTACTGCGATAATAGGCTGTTACTACACCTATATAGCTCCATACCAGGAGTATGAAGCATATCATGCAACCTGGTAGCGGGGTTGGATTACTCGCCAGTTTTTTCAGGTTCATAACAACAGCTGTGAGATAGTCCTGGATTTGCACATTCCAGAGATTTCGCCTTACTGCTCTTCTCAGTCCGTGCTGGGTCTTTGCTTCCCCGTGTGCACCCTCAACTCGATATTTATGATGCTTGTAAGCTTCAAGCATCTGTTCATCCCAACCTCGCCGTTTCTTTCTCCTTGCCCGGAGTAAAGCAGGATAACCGTTAACTATATACACTCCTCGACTTACTCGTGGAGCTCAGACATTCGGCTTTTCTGGGACAATTTTGGCAGTCTTTTATATCTGCCCTATAGAAAAAACCATGCTTTGTCAAAGTTCTCTTTGTGAGTTTCTTTCCTTCAGGGCAGCGGACAATATCATGTTTCTCGTCGTATGAAAACCGGCAAAGAGGCATGCTTCCTTTTAATGGTGCCTTTTGTGGAGGAATGACAGGTGTAATATTCAGTTTTTCAAGCGTGGAATAGTTCGATCCACTTCCATAGGTCTTGTCACATGTTACTATGGTAGGTTTCTTCCCTACAGTTTTATCTACACGCTCTATCTGAGAGATAAACTCTTTACCCTCATTTATCTCACCGGTTGTCGCCTCAACATCAACTATAACCCCACACAAGTCATCCACTGCAGTATGTTGTTTATATGTCGGCTCAAGCCTCTGGTCGCTTCGGCTTGTTGCCATAGATGCATCAGCATCCGTTCGGCTTCGTTTCTTTATCTTACCCTTTGGCTTTTTGGTGCCTTTCTTGACGGTCTTTTTCGTATCGGTTGCATCCATATCCTCGGGCTCAGAAGCATCTTCACCAGGATTTTCTTCCTCTACAGCTTCAACATAGGTCGATACGAGACTTTCCCAGCTCACATCTGCACGAATCAGAGTAGCATCACAGTGGATCATATCACCTCCAACAAGACCTGCTTTTATACACTGCTTTACCACTCTCTCGAATATTTGTCTGAACCTGCCGGCTCCCCATCTGGTCCTTATCCTTGTTAAGCTACTGTGGTCAGGAATAATATGATCGAGTTCGTATCCGCAGAACCACCGGAAAGCGATGTTCACCTGAACTTCACGCATCAGCTTCCGGTCGTGGACTATACCGTGGAGAAACCCACAAAGCATCAGCCGAAGTGCCTTTTCAGTCTCAATGCAAGGTCTGCCCTGCGTCTCGTGGTAGCAATCCTTTACCACATCATCAAGCCATGACAGCTCCAAAACTTTGTTCACTCTTACAAGAATATGGTCTTCTGGAATAAAATCTGAGAGCCTGCCTGCAATGAACATGCTCTCCTGTCTAATAGTCTTTTTACGATACATTATCCACCACCAAAGGATATTTTGCCTCTGATAATGAATTCTACATAGAGGGGTGGATTTCCTTTAAAATTGACCACTTTTTGTAGACTTTTTCAACAGCCCCACGGAGCCTATTATATGCAATGGTTAATTAGCCCAATATTGTTCACTTAGTGTGTGGAATAGGTAGAATGTTATGGGTTTTGTCATCCTGAGGAACGAAGGATCTGCTTTTTCAGAATAGAAAAGCAGATCCTTCGTTCCTCAGGATGACAAAATTCCACAGTTCGTTCAGTATGATATGGGTATGCTTTTTGCATTAAGTGAACGGTATTGGGGCTAACTCCTACAGTGGTTGTTGGTGTGATTATTTGTCTGCAGGAACCTTTGCAGGCTTTATCTTCGCTTCAATTGCACTGCGCTCAGCGAGTATTCCTCTTGGCGGGCAGGCGTCCGGGTATTTTTTATCGTAGATGTCCCACGCTGTATCCAGTGAACTCAACGCCTGTTCCGGTTTTCCTGAGGCAGCCAGCAACTGACCATTTAGTCTGTGGCCGCCGATAGATTCCGGATTTGATGCAAGCACTTTGCTAATAATAGCCGCTGCGGCTGGGAAATCGCCTTTCAGGATATGGAATGATGCCAGCGAAAGGTCCTTGTTCTCCTGAGTTTCTTTATCCAGCGGAGAAGGCTCTTTTACTACGCTCAGGTAGTAGTTGTCAGATTTATGGTTAATACCGTCGGTTAAGAGTTTTGGATCGAAGCCGACGCTGATAGTATACGCTCCTTCGGCAAGTCCTTTAGATTCATCGGGTGACAGCCACCATGCAACCTCGGCCATATCATTAACGCCAAGAGTAATTGCAGCCCCTTCCTGCTTCACCAAATGCAGAGGTAACTTGACTGCTGCGCCGGAAGGTCCTTTGATGGTAACTACAAGGGTCTCACACCATGCTCCATTCTTTGCCTTAATAGTGATAGGCTTAGGCTCCGGAGATTTGCTATCTTCGGGTAACTGCCTCCACATAGACAGATTCAATATTAGAGGCCAACCAGCATAGAGCTGTGCGCCGTCCCGAATGGATGGTGACAGCATCAGGATATCAGACCCGTTGGCAGGTGCAACCTGCTTAGGTGCGGTTACTACTGGTTTCTTTGGGATTAACTTGGGCTTCGGTTTAACAACCGGCTTGGCGGCCGCAAAACAGTTCGCACAAATTAGCACAAGGAGTAGATACAAGCAGGCATATCGTCTCATCATTTCGCCCCCTGGTAGAGATCGTTCACACAAATCTTATCGATGCAGGCCCCACGGTCAGCAGATGCATCTCCATAACGAGGTTGAGGCTTGCGATCCGGAGCATTTACCCCTGTGCCATCCTTATCGATACAAATATTTTGCCCTATAATCTCCGGTTCATCATACAGAAAACACCAGCGTACATCGAATACACCCGGATAAGCATCGGAGGCTGAATAACGCATTACACAGTCTTCACAACCGCTGTGCTGACCCTGTTTCTGCCCAAGCCAGATTTTTCTTGCGGTTGGCATTGCGAGTAGAGTGCCCTCTTCATCCATTACCCTGATAGGCGCACCCCTATCCGGATGTCCGCAGTCTTCCTTTGATGCGAATTCGTATACACGTTTTGTAGCGCCGACGGTTTCTGAGTGCCACCATACCTTCGGATCCCCTTCTCCATGATGCCAGACATTGCAGCAGTGGAGAAGCTCATGGGCGATTGTGGGTATAAACGACGCATACATGGTATTAGCACCTTTGTGGAAAATCCACTCTAAAGTCAACCAATTGGTGTCAATGAGTACTGCAGTGATTGATCCGGGTGTGCCGGGGCCGCCTTGAGCTCTACAAACGCCGTCTTTTGACCAAGCGTCCATTCTTATACCGTGCTGATCTACCACATGCGGAGCATCATCACTGTGATTGCGATTGATCACTCGCGATTGGCTAAGCTCATCGAGTCTCAGGCGGGAATGCACTTTGAGTTTGCTGAGCGCGGCAAATCTGTCAATCCCTGCCTTGGTCCTACCGCCTATGGTGTCACAAATGAAGAAATCTTTTTTCTTTGGATCGGTGCGGATATGGTTGGCATCTTCTAGAAATCCTCTGTATTCCTCCCAAATTGTAAGGCCATCACCATTCTTACGATTGCCCTGCGGAATATCTTCCTGATCTTCATTGGTCGGGTTGCCCTTGACATTGTTGTTGGTTTCCCACGCATCGGCAATGTGGTTGCCATTTTCATCAAACGGAAGCGAGACTTCCTGTAAACCTGTGTTTGCCAGATTGGCCACGACGACGTCTGCAACTACATCATTTTCGCCGTCAATGTGGGCTGTGACCTTTAGCTTGGTGTATGCGCCTCCATCGAAGCAGCTTAGAGTGATGCTGGATTGCTTGAGCTTTTTCTTGCTCTTAGCTGACTGCCCGTCATTCTCTATGCTCTCGAAGCTGGGGTTATCTGCCTTGAGTATTTGAATATCTTGCTGCCTGTCATTCCACGGGCTATTACCACAGGAACCGGGCTCATTCGATGTATCGATCAGTTCATACTCGAACTGTGCGGTCTTCTCTTTGGCTTTCTCGTCAGTGAGAGAGTTTCGCAACTCAACATCAAAGCTGATTGTGTTCCCCGGATTCCCAGCGGATGTCCCAGCAGCGGGCAGCCATGATTTATAGTCTCGCTTTGGAATGATGACAGCATTCACACGCTCCGGTCCTTCGCCGCACTGAACGCTCCATGAGACATTTATCGAACCGTTGTAGGTAGTGTTTGTTTCATCCGTCTTCTTATATGAATGGGAAGTGCTGCCCGAAGTGAAGAATCCTCCATCCTTGCGAGGGGTGTAGGGGGCCTGCAATTTTTTTTGAAGCGCAGTCAGTTCAAATGGTGTGGATAACTGCCTATCCTCCGGGCTTATGAACACACACTCCGCAGCAGTATTGGCATACATATTTACTTTAGTTATGGGTGTGGTTTCATATACTGGTATATCAAAGTTCTCGCCTTCAAACCGGGCGAAATTTTGTGAGGTGCCTGATTCGTTTCCATTGCCGCCCATGTAAAAGTTTTTGACATCAATCTCTACTTTGTAAGGTGGCCCTGTTGAAATTCTGGCAATGCTAGCTTGTGGGGAGACAGACTCGGGATCAATCGAGTAGGTCCAATCATCTCTGTTATCGTTAAGACCTTCCGCATGAACTATTGATGAGCCTTTGCCGTTGATGGTCATTCTGTTCTTGTGGGAGAGCATCTCAAGCCCCATACGATCACTTCCAGTTTTGCTCACTATCTTATACTCAACCGTTTCAGTCAACTGACAGGTGAATTCATCATTGGTATCGCCTACGTTGTCGATTCCAGGACGTTTAGCGGATGCATTAACAATGGCATTAACGGTGAGGATTACTTTGTCTTTCGGCTTCACATCCGCAGCTATAGAGGAAGTTGCAGAGCTGATGAGGAGCAAAATAACTACTACTATACAGTTTCTCATTATATGCCTCGATTTTCCGCATAGGTCAGATGGATGGAAATGTATGTATGCATCAACAACATTGTGTCGTTGCGTAGATTATAGCAGGTGAGTATGAATGTACCAAATGAAACCGTAACAAAAAAAGGGGACACAAAAAAGGGGACGGAGCCATTATTGACGATGGTTAGTTGGTATGTTGGGGATGTCTGTTCATTCAAGTCTCTGATTTCGGTCTATCCTGCATTATGCCAGGAGTAAAAGACTCTCCCAACCAATGAATATCGCTTGAAACTGTTTCGATTGTATCGAAGCGTTGGCAGTGGAGGCTATAAGCGAGGCTATAGAGGCAGGAAAGAAAAAGGCCAGGGTCATTTAAATGATCCTGGCCAATGAACCGAATGCTCAACTCGAAAAGTATCTCTACTCGTCAAACACCATCTTTTGTACCTGGATTCCTGACAGACCGGTCAGCTTGCTTTCCATCTCCGAGATAGGAGCTTCTTCTCCGAACATTTCGAGTATCAGCAGACCACCTGCGGAACAGGCATTGTCTGACACATTGTGCAGTCCCAGACGGGTCTTGATTATACAGCCATACTCACTAAGAATCTGCTGCACCTGTGGAACACTCTCCATCCGGCTATTTACACTAACTCCAAGTATAATGCGCTTGGCCATCGTTCGTCCTCCAAAAAATACTAACTGGGATCACCAAAGGAAATTGGTTGTCCCGATTGTCGTTGAATTGTTATCACACAAGGGACAGTATACCATATCCTCTGTTTTTGATGCATTGCTAGAAGAGGCTTATAATACATCCCTGTTTGATTGAATGATAGATGACTTTTCCAATGTGATGTGGCTTTTTGTTGATGGATGGAGAGTAAGTGCCTGGTCTAGGCTCTCCAATCACAGATTTCCAAAGAATCAGGTATCTCAGTCAGATCGATCAGATCCGTCAGACGACCTAATCCCAGCCCCCCTCCACTTCATCATTCACAATTCGTTTGGTAAAAAACGGACACGAATTTGCATTCTCGTCGTCTTATAATTATGGGAGTGCTTTTTTCACAACGCATAACTAAAACCAGGCACCCAGAATGGATCTGTCCTATAAGTCCCATATGTCCTGTTCGTCACAATATCGCTTTGTAAAATCAACAATAACATAATCATTACACACGAGATACTGTAGGTTTCTGTTGTTTTTAGCAATTTCAGAAATAAACAAGCATGTTTCAGTAAATAACAGGTATGTTTCCAGCAGTTTCCATAAATACTTCGAGCTCAAATACCTCAATGCGAGCTTGAGATTCCTTGATAAAAAGTAATTCCCAAACGAACTACCTGTCAAAAAGTGAAAAACATTGTCTGTTGTGATCAGATGATGCACTAGTTGAAAATGGAGACATATAACGTGCAGCAGAGAAAACTGATAACAAATAAAACGCCAAAACGAATCGTCTATACGCTCAGAAACCCGAAATCTGAGCTCGATTCGTTTTGATAGAATAGCTATAATTGCCTGTTTGAAAACTCAAAACGAATTGCCGTCACTGGTTCCAGTCGTCCCTACTTCAACACCAGCTCAATAACTGGAACCACAGCGTCTGGCCTTACTACCGGTAGGCTCAGCATCACTGCTCCCTGTTTTGCAGAGGCGCCGTGGATGTTTTCAGGGGTCTGTTCCTCCATCAGGATCTCGGTGCCGTTGCTGAGCAGTTGTGCGAACTCCACCTTGCCTCCCAGGTTGGGCAGGAAGATCCTGCGGTCGGGCCAGGAGAAGAAGTGAACGTATAGCGTGCGGGTAGTTGGGTTCCAGGTATAGCGGCAATCTTCGGGTTCCGGGTATTCCGGGGGAGCTACCGTGCAGCCGTGGATGGATCGAGCGTGATATTTCATCCACTCAGCTACCTCTGAAAGCAGGGATGTGGACTTCGGGTCGAAGCAGCCCCTCGAAGTCGGGCCGACATTCAACAGCAGGTTGCCTCCACGGCAGGTGTGGCGGATCAGCATCTGGACAATCTCAGCTGAGGTCTTCCACTCCTGGTTACTGCCGTTGAACCCCCAGTTGCTTCCGGAGAACACCTGGCACCCCTCCCAGTGCAGCAGGTTACCTTCACTGTCTCGGATGCCATCAGTCGGGACAGCCTGCTCAGGGGAGTGGAAGTCCGAGAAGCCCGGCAGCCGGTTGATCAGAATACCCGGTTGGATCTCCCGGATCATCTGGCTGAGTTTGGGGCTCTCCCAATATTGTTCATTCTCAGGATAAGCACCGTCGAACCAGATCAGGTCTATCTTGCCATAGTTAGTCAGCAGCTCGCGGACCTGGTCGTGCAAATATTTGGTGTAGCTAGCAGTATCCCGGGGAGGCATATCCGGAGTGTCGCGCAGGGGGTGACGGGCGTCTATAACATATCCCGGATGATGCCAGTCAGGCAGGGAGTAGTATATGCCGACACTAAGGCCCTCAGCCCGGAATGCATCGACTATACCCCGGAGCAGGTCGCGTTTACAGCGAGGAGCTTTCGCTGCGCAATAGTCAGTATACTCGCTGTCCCAGAGGCAGAATCCGTCGTGGTGTTTGGAGGTGATGACAAAATACTTCATCCCCGCAGCTTTAGCCACTCTTGCCCACTCAGCAGGGTCGAACAGGTCCGGGTTGAACATATTTACATACCGGTCGTAGGACTCATCGGTCATCTTCTCCCAGGACTTGACCCACTCTCCGCGACCAGGGATAGCATACACCCCCCAGTGTATAAAAAGCCCAAACCGGGCCTCGTCGAACCATGAGAAATCAGGTGATGTATTAGACATTTTGCACTCCTTTGGAGAGGCTTTAGACTTCGGGCTTCAGGATGACATGCCCCGGGAACGCCAATCTCCTGATTGGCAGTTAAAACGCCAATCAGGAGATTGGCGTTCCCAGGCACAGTCTCTCCCAAAGTCTAAAGCCTAAAGTCTACCTTCCCAGCACTACCGTGCAGGCTTTGATGGGACTGAGTTTTATTGTCAGTTTGCCATTCATAATCTCGGACGTAATGTCAGTCTGCCTGCCGTTTTTGATTAGCAGAGCTTTACGGCCATCTGGGACGGTTATTACGGCTGATGATTGCTTCTTGCTGCTGCGGTTAGCCAGCAGGATGTATGTTTTGCCTTGATCATCAGACAGGACCCGGCTGAAGATGGTCTTCTTGTCCAGACTGATGGCGATCTTTGGTGCTTTCTTTATGGACAATACAGCAGGTGAGAGCATTTTCATTTCCTGCCCGACTGTTGCCATATCTCTCCATCTGACATCAAAGCCCAGGGCATCCCTCTGCAGGTCGAAGTAGCTGTAGTAGATAAGCCCTTTGGCGCCGTCTATCAGGCACAGATAGCTCATGACCATCATCTCATCCATTGTAGGAGCCCGGTACTCCGGAGTCAGAGCATAGAGGCCAAGGTTGTGGGCCTGCGGGACCATCCATACGGCTTTGTGACCGCCTGAAGCTCCGACTGTGCCCTGCGTCCATGTTGTTGCCATATCTACGGTGCTGTAGTTGATCGGGTAGGGGTCTGATCCCAGGACATCGCAGGTCTCCAGGTATCCGAAGAATGCAGTCGGGTCGCAGACAACTGTCCAGGTCGGGTGGTTGGGATCGAGTGTTTTAACCTGCTGATATCTCTTGATAAGCCTGTCCTGATAAGTGAGTGGTGTTTCATCGTTGAGGTACCAGCCAAGTACTGCAGGATGGTCCTTGAAAGCGCTGACTATGCCATTGACCTGTCCATCTTCACCACCGAGTCCGAGCATGTTCTCTTCATAATAGGCTACGCCTTTGAAGATGTCTTTCAGGGAGTAGAGGATGGAGACATTCTTTGTCTGCAGGTAGTCCAGATACTCCCGGATCGCCGGCAGGCTGACCGTGTTGATGCCATATGGCATGATCGTGTTGAAAGCGCTGGCAGATATCCGGTCTATGTGTGATTTATATGATCCATCAAGAGCTGGACCGGGACCGAAGTACATCCCGAGTGGGAAGAAAGGCTTGCCATTGCGGATCGTGCGTCCATAGCGGTCGATATAGGTCGATGGCTTAGCTGAACCAGTAGCTACCTTGTGAAGCTCAGTTGTCTTGGACCCAATGACTCTGCCGGATGAGTCTGTAATGCTGACTTCGACGGTATAGTCTCCGACAGGGAGCTTCCTGGCGTTGAAAGATATCTCATTTGTGCCAGCGCGAGGACGTTTGGAAGTCTCAAGGACTGCCTGACCGCCGGACAGCACGCGGCAGACCAGTTTTGTCTGATTGAGCCTGATCCCGGACTCAAAGATAGATGCAGGTTTCGCATATATGAGAACCTGTTGATCATTAGAGTTCTCTTCAATGACTCCACGATATGGAGGTTTTACAAGTGCAAAGTCAATTGGTGTGCCATAATGAGGCTTAATGGTGACATCGTCAAACCAAGCGGTGCCGGTCATTGCCTTTCGGAGGTAGAGAGTCAGAGCAACTTTGGTAGCTTTTGGAGGAACCAGGGAAGTGTCACCCTGCACCAGCGTCCAGTCGTTGTCTCCCTTAATGCCATTAGGATAGCCTCCACCGAGGTAAGCGCCATTCTTGTCCCAATACTCCAGGCAGAGTGTAGCTCCGGTATCTGTCCCGGTAACTCCAGCAGTCTTTACCCAGGCTGCAATATGATACATGATATCCCGGTCAACTTTGAGGTCCTGGGAAGCCAGTTGGTATACGCCAGGGTCAGTGTTTTGTAACCGGAGAGAGTGTGTGCCGGTATGTGCGGTATCGCTGACTACAGTGTAGTTGGATGATAAATTCCACCCGGCAGCACCATCCTCAAAACCGGGATTGGTTATAGTGACTGGTGTCTGCGCGGTCGCGTTTATAGACAAGAGAGCCACTAGTATAAAAATTATCAGTGCATATTTTAAAACTGGTTTCATAAATTGTCCTCCGAACTTTCTTCTCAGGACTAGTTCGACAAACAGGTTGGAATTGCCTGCATGTTGACGAATTAGTCCACTTTAACCATGAATAGGCGGTCAACATTGACTGAGCGTATTTTGCTGGCATCTCCTGAAGCGATGATCCAGATGAACGTCCCACCCTTCATCGGGTAGGTTCCAAGATCAAAAGTCTGGTAGTTGTCATCCTTAAACTGCTTCAGGTGGAACTGCTTGGTGAAGATACTTTTTCGCTCGCTCTCATCGTAGAACCCTACCGAAAACGCGAGATCATCAGGTATCTTTGTATTAGCTTCACATCGGACCGATACATAGCAGTGGGCTTTGGGGAATGACTGAGCTATATCGCCTGTGATGGGAACTCGCACGACCCAGTCGATGACATTTCCAGGGATGCAGATAGCTTTACCATTGGATGCCAGAGGGTCATCGGCATAATTGGCTGCATAAAGTATTGGCATCTGCTCTTCCTGGCAGTCCAGCCATTTTGTTGAATCAAGTTTGGCACACTCTATGGGGACCTTTGCAGTCGATACTTTCTGTGTGGCTGACATGGCCAGATTGCGCAGGTAGGTAACACTGGTTGACCCTTCCGGGTATTGACCGGGAGTGTAGTTGTTGACGCTGCTGATGAACTTTTCGCAGGCGGCTATTGGGTCAGCAGGGCCAAGGAATGGGGATTTGGTTATCTCTGCCTGGTGCTTGAGCCAGGAATACCGCAGTATCCAGAGATGATCGAGTGAGAGCCGCTCTCTGCGAACACGTGCCAGCAATACAGGATCCTTCTCGACTGCTTTTTCGGCGTTGTTAAATAGCCCCGAAGCTTTGTTCATTTCAGCCAGAGTGAGAAAACTGGTCTCGGTGTTGTAACATGTTATATGATAGCCCTTAGCTTTGAAAGCATCATGGACAAGATCAAGATAGGAGGAAAGATATGGGCCTGCTGCTCCGTAATAGCCCTGCAGGAAGTCATTGAATAGCTTTTTCTCATCCAGCGACGGATTCCACATCAGATGGGCGATTACCCATGCTCTCAGTTGGACGAAGTCACCGCTCATCGTAGCAGAATCCCCCTGCTCAAAGGCTCCTACTACATGATTCTTCGCAAAGAAGCGTATATTAGGGGCCAGCACCTGGAGGTTAGGGTGGGGTATGTTGGGATTGGTGAAATTGACGGTATAGTCCCATATGAAGAGATTTGAAGCGAGCTTGCTCCACCGAGTAATATCGTCGCGGAATCCTTTATTGACAGAGCTGTTCAGTGGGCTATCGGCACTGCATCCCATTGAGCAGAGCTGGACCATAACATTAGGAGCTACTTTGATATGATTGGGAGGAGATTGCGTGTATGAATATGCAAAAGTATGGATGAGAATATCTGGATAGAGCTTGGCGATATCGGCAGCCACAGAATTTACAAAGTGTATAATCGGGCCCGACTGTGCTCCCTCCAGCTTAATCAACGTATTGCACTTTTCGCATTCGCAGGCACCGCCGCTGGAGTCATTTTGGCTGATGGAGATAAGTCCTGCCGCCGGGTCATTCTTTATCCATTCAAGCGCCACGCGGGTGAGCTCTTTGCGCATTTCAGTGTTCGTCAAGCACAGTTGAGAGTGATTAGGGTCGGATGTACGTTTGCCATTGATCAGGCTATACCACTCCGGGTGCTTATCAAAATATTCTTCAGGAGGCAGGAGTTGATAGAATGTGTGCCCGAAAGTTCCTTTAGCCCAGGTCATGTTCCCGCCATGGGACACAGGGACGTTAGAGTCTTGTCCGTTGGTTTTTAATCTGGCAGCGAAAAGGCCATGATCAAAGACAACACCGCGGTAATAAGCCTCTCTATATCGGAACTGTGGTTGATATTGGATATTTAGCTTGCCTATTTGCAGAGCCGGACGTTCAGGGATGAACTCCTCGGTAGAAGTCCACCACCTGACTCCAACAACATCCTCCAGGAATGTGTAGACAGCATAGATAGTCCCGCGAGGTTGTCCACCAGCCAGGACAAGATCGTTACCGACCGTCTTTATGACAATAGCATCGGATGTTAACTTGTCCCACTTAACATCCGGAAGCATTTTTCGGACAGATCCAGATGCGCCGACCCATATCCGCGCACTGCCGATCGGAGCCGATAGCGGGTCGCAAACGGTAAATTCAGCACCGGTGGCTTTCTGTAAATAACTCGCCAGTTCATTTGCCGCAGTCTTCTCCGCAGCAGTGCAATCTGTTGAGATTACAATGCTGGCGCAGGCTTTTCCGGACTTAGCCAGAGTGATGGTTTTTGCGGTTACCTGGCAGGATAAGCAGAAGATGATTGCAAGAGTTATGAATGCTTTCATTATTAGTGTCCTTTGAGTTGCAGTAAGGTCTACTTCTACAAATAAGGGGAGATTGCCTTCGTTACTAGTTGAAAGTGGAGAGTGGAAAGTTGAAAGTGGAAAGTTGAAAGTGGAAAGTTGAAAGTGGAGAGTGGAAAGTGGAGAGTGGAAAGTTGAAAGTTGAAAGTGGAAAGTTGAAAGTGAAGGGAGTTTCACGCGGAGACGCGGAGGGCGCGGAGAATGGGAGTTTGAAATAGGCTGTGGTTAAATAATTATATGCAAGAAGACCATTGAGCGCTGGCGACCTATAAAATAATATTATCGGTTATTTAGAGTCTCCCCTTCTCCGCGTCCTCTGCGTCTCCGCGTGAAATTCCATATTCATGCATGCCCCCGAATACTGAGCAGTCTTCGGGGAGCAGTTCGTGTTAATCGCTATTTGTTGCCTGTCGGGATGAAATATATGCGGTCCATACTGATGGAATCTACGCCTTCGGAGTTTCCGCAAGGTGCTGCATAGAAATACATGTCAGGTTTTACGGTTATATCTCCCAGGCTGTATTCCATATACCATTTGTTTTTGATCTCTTTCAGGTCAACTGTCCGTTCGGCTATCTCTGTGCGGAGTTCATTGTCGTAGACTCCGATAGTGAAAGCTTTTCCTGACGGCTGCTTGCCATTACACCGGACAGTGACGAAAAGCTCACCTTTTATTCCAGCGCAATATTTAAGAACTGCCTGTGCTGCCCATGTAACGTGGCTTCCGGGCATTTTGCATGTCAAGCCATCAGAGGCATCCGGATCTTTGACTCGTTCTACATATTCCTGTGCCTGCAATGCGAAGTCGATATCCTGGATCTCTATGCGATTGCTGGTGTTCAAGCTTGAAAATTGAACAGGAGTGCTGAAGTCGCTTCTCTTGATTTTTGTGTCTGCAAGTTTCGCAAGGTTGGATTTATAACTCTCAGGTGTAAGACCACCCTCGGTTATATAGTTATTGCCTGTCTCATCACTTACCTGGACAAATCGTTTGGCCATCTCCGCCGAAGTCATTTCCAGTTTTGGCAGATCACTGTCATTAAATAATGATTTGCAGATAAGATATGCATGGTCCAACTCTATTCGCTGCAGGAGGACTCTCTTTGACAATACGGGATTATTGGCAACAGCAGCTTCTGCAGCGTCCATCTGTTTGAAAGCTTCAGTAAAACCTTTTGCAGTCAGATATGCTGGCCTGATGTTACTCTGCCCCAGGTATTCAGTGCTCTTATATGCCTTTGTTGTAAGTAGATTTATGTAACGTTCGACATATGGACCGGCGGCTCCATAGTATCCATTCACGAACTCTCTGATCAGCTTTTTGTCATTCAGATTGGGGTTCCACATAAGATGCCCGAGCATCCAGGTTTTAAGAACTGCAAATGAGGCATCGGGGTTGAAGTTGTCTCCCTGGGCAAATACACTCTCGACGTTGTTTTTAGCCATTATTCTAAGGTTTGGACCAAGCACGTGCAGGTTGGCTTGCGGGATAAGGAAGTTAGTGAAGTTGGCTACATAATCCCAGATAGCGAGATGGTTGGATATGTTTTTCCATGAGTGTAGATCTTTGTAAAACCCCTGGTTGCTTGTAGAATCCAGAGGTTTGCTGAAATCACACCTGATGGTGCACAGCCTGATAATCACATTGTCCCGTGGTTTTAGACTAGTCGGTGGCTTAACAGTATACATATAGGCAAGAGTGTCAACGACAAATTCAGGAAATGCTTTCTCAACTTCTTCTGCAACGGAGTTTACAAATGTCAGCAGAGCTCCGGATTCGGAGCCTGTTTTCTTGACCAATGCCCGGCAGTTGTCGCATTCGCACATACCCATAGCATCGTTCTGAGATACCGATATGACTCCTGCAGTAGGGTTTGCCCGGATCTGATACAACACGACATCAATAAATGTCTTTTTCATTTCTTCATTTGTCAGGCAGAGCTGTGCATTCTCGGACACACGTTTCCCATTGACCAGTGCATACCATTCCGGGTGATCATTGAAATAGCCTGCCGGATTTAGGAAATTAGAGAATGTATGGCACCAGCCGATTATAGAATAGTTTCCACCATATTCTTCAGGGGAGCTCTGGCAGGGGCCATTGAGCTTTAATCTGTTTCCGAACAGGTGGTTTCTATATGCAACGTTATAATGCATTGTCTCTCTATAGAAGAAAGGAGGCTTATAGGCAATATCGATATCCTTGATTTTGAGGTTTGATTTGGTTGGGACATAAGAAGCATCCGGAGACCACCATCTTACACCCAGATAATCCTCGATGAACGTGTAAACAGCATAGAGAGTCCCGCGCGGTCTGTCCCCTGAAAGGATGAGGTCGTTACCAATAGTCTTAATGATAATGCCATCACCCTTGACTATTGACCATTTGAAGTCAGGGAGCATTGATTTAACTATTCTGGTCTGGCCAATATAGATATGAGCCTTGTATTGCTGATCCGCTGCCGAGGATATCTGAAAATCAGCTCCGGTTATCTGCTTAAGGTAATCAGCCAGTTCATTAGCCGCAGTTTTTTCCGGAGCAGTTGCATCCTGAGCTAATACAATATCGGCGTTGGCTTTATTGGATTTTGTAAGTGTTAGAGCATTTGAATTACTCACAACAAGAAAGACTAATAATACCAGCAGAAGAGTAATAGGCAATTTCATACAAGGATTTTCCTTCCACGACACTTGTTAATAACAAGCAGCTTTTCATTGTCAATTATCAATTGTAAACTGTCAATTATAGATGTTTCTTGTTATAAATTCTTCCTGAAATTGCGGAGGCAGATTAGTGAAGTATGCAGAATAACCGAATAATCTTACTATCAAGTCTTTATGGTTTTCGGGATGGACTCGGGCGTCTTCCAGTTCAGCTTTGTTTACACAGTTTAACTGGAGCATACCGAGGCCTGAAGCTGCGAAGGACTTCTCCAGATGAGCCAGGGTCTGCAGGTTGACTCCTCCTAATGGCATTGAGATTGTCAGAACGGAGTTTGCAGGACATTTTGTGAGATCAAGCGCAGCTCCACTGTTGATTGTTGCTGTGATCTCAGCTGCTCTGTGCAGGCGTGATGGAGTAAGACCCTGTGTGAGGACATCTCCTGAGCGGCGGCCATCGGGTGTGGCGCTGGTTTTTCTACCCCAGAAGATTATTTCTCTATATATGTAGAGTCCGAGCTGGAATGGACCTCCACGTTCGCTTTTAAGACCCTGAATGCTTGCGTGAAGATCATCTAATATACGGCTTGCCAGAGCGTTGGAATCCGGGTCGTCATCTCCGAAATGGGGCATGGTCAGGACTTTGGATCGCAGTATCTCATAGGTCTCCCAATTGGCTCTGACTGCTGTTAAGAGCTCATCGAGCGTGCAGTATTTGGTCTCGAAGCATAGCCTGCGGATAACCAGCAAGGAGTCCACGAAGTTTGCAAAGCCACCGAGTGGGACTCCGTGAGGGTTGTAGCGTCCTCCTCCTGCTGTGTAGTCAGTCCGGTTCTCCAGGCAATCAGCAAGACATGCAGAGAAAAATGGCGAAGGGCTGACTTGCGGCCAGACAACTCCATTCTTGCCTATAAACGTGCACATCTGTCGGAGAGCCCGGGTGGCGTTGCCTACTGCTGTTTGGTAGACTTCTTCAAAGTCTTTGGAACCATCAAGCTTGTTGCAGATAACACCTGTTGAGGCTAATTCAGGATGATCATGGATGGACATGTCCATGATTCGTGTAAGGTTAACATAGCAGTTAGCTCCTGCCGAGTGTTCACAGCCTTCGAGCATAATCTCCCAGCAGCCGCCAGCTACATAATTTCTGGCATCTTCGATCCGTTTGCCTACTTTAACCTGTGCAGGGATAATGCATTCATCATTCAGGAAAGATATTACATTTCTGCCGCTTACAAAATCCTGGTTTATGGCATCCAGGTAGTCCTGATTGGAATTGCTGGTGATCCGGCAGTGGATTTTCGGATAGAGCATTTTTTGTTCTTGATGCGCTCTAAGGACCATAAAAGTGATGTCGTTGCAGACTTCCGTGCCATCCTCATCGCATCCGCCCAGAATAACAACTTCTCCCAATTCCTGCAGATTGTAGGACTGGTCTGCAGGTCTAGAGAAGTCAAGTTTATTGTCCGTGTAGATCATATACCGGCAGAGAAGATCATATGCTTCATCCACGGTAATTCGTCCTGCTGCTAAATCACGCTTGTAAAAATCCCCAAGCATCAGATCCAGTCGTCCGAGGACATACATTCCAACACCCTCAATGGACGCGCATACTTCATGCAGGAACCATATAGCAGCCAGACATTCAAAAAACGTCTCCGGCTTTCTCCAGGGAACTTCTGCGGCAGTTTTTGCAATCATCTCCAGGAATCGCTTTTGAGTATCATCACACGGTTCATTTTCAAGGATAGACTTTGCTGCCAATGAAAATTTTTCTGATATCTTCTTAACGGCCAGCAGTCCACGCTTTGCACATTCTATAAACTCCGTCTCTTCATCACTTTTGCAGTCCAAAAGAGTAGATTCAGCCTGTTCGTATATACTCTCAAGTCCATTTTCTATTACATTTGAATACGGGAAGCAGTGATGGTCGTGATCAACATAGGGTCCATAAGATAAGTGGATGCAACCTTTATCTGCTTCTCCATACTGAATGCATTCTTCTGGATTGAAGTCGTAGAAGAGGTGATTGTTGCGCAAGTACAGCCAGGCTCCTGCATTAAGCGGGGGAGCGCCATCGCTTTCCGCTATTTTTACTCCCATTTCAGAGTAAAAGGGAGAGTTCTTGAAAATGATCGGCCTGAAGTTTTCAGCGATGATCTCATACTGTGCAGCTTTCAACTGAACTGCGCTGAGCCCTGGGTGTGCTGAATCATATGCATTCATAATATCCCAGAGAGGGTTTTTATATTCTTCACTACCCAGTTTGGTGAATGAATGCTTGAAATAATAGTTTTTTAGTTCATTGCGCAGTGCTTCAATACTCAATTTGAATGCTCCTAGTTTTAGTTTCCGGTAAATCCACCATCAACAATTAATGTCTGTCCATTTATAAATTTGCTAAGATCGCTTGCTAAAAACAACATAGGTCCGACAATATCATCCGGTTCTCCGAGCCGATTTGCCGGGTATTTTGCAACTTGATTTTCGTGGTTCTGCGCATCAGTAAAGCAGGAATCAGTCAGATCCGTATGCATGATTCCTGGTGCAATAGCGTTCACATTGATGTTGTGCTGTGCAAGGGTATTTGCCATACATCGCGTCATACCAACTACTGCAGCTTTCATGACACCATAGCTGAAAGTCCATCCTCCCTCACGAAAAGCACAGATTGAGGCTATATTTATAATCTTGCCGCTTTTTTGTTCAACCATTATGGAGGCTGCCTGCTGTGAAAGCTCAAAAGAGGCATCCAGTAAAACTTCCCGTGAAGAATCCCACTGCTGCTGTGTGCAGGTCTCTATAGATTCAAAATGCTGCATACCTGCATTATTAATGAGAATATCTAATCGGCCAAAATGATCTACAACTTTTGAGATCAGACCATTACGTTCTTCACGTTTACCTAAATCTGCCTGCAGGTAGATGCCTTCAAAACCAGCATTTCTAATTTCCTGCATCAATTCATCCGCTTCTGGACTCTGGGATATTACTGCAACTTTCGCGCCGCGCTGCGCAAGTGCCAAAGTCATCGCACGTCCCAAGCCTCTACGGCCTCCGGTGATGATAGCCGTTTTGCCCTTGAAATTCAGAAAATCATTCATATATATTCCTGGAAATAAATTCATCCTGCCATTCTTTGGACAACACTACAAACTTTGCAGAGAAGCCGCAGACTCTTACTATCAGGTCCTGGTGTTTTTCCGGGTGGATCTGGGCATCGAGTAAGTCTTTTCTGCTGACACAGTTCAACTGAAGTAACTGGAGCTTTTGAGCAGCGAATGCTCTTTCGAATTGGTCCAGGGTGGTGGTTGAAAGATCACCCATAGGTAACAATACATTTACTACACTGTCCGATGAGCATTTGGTCATGTCCAAGGAAGCTATGCTGTTAATTGCGGATGTGATTTCGCCTATGTGTCTTAGTCTGGATGGTGTTATACCGTGTGCAATAACATCGCCGGAATAACGGCCATCCGGAGTAGCCAGCAGCTTCTCTCCCCAGTATCTGATCTCGCGATAGATCCAGTAACCCAGCTCAAAAGCTCCTCCGCGTTCGTTGACCAGGTCCCGGGTGTTGTTATAAAGATCATCGTGTAAGCGCTGCGCTACTGCGTTGGACTCCGGTTCATCATCTCCGAAATGAGGCATTCTCAGAACTTCGGCGTGCATAACTTCATAGCCTTTCCAGTTAGCACGGACTGCAGTAAGGAGTTCATCGAGTGTGTAGCGTTTGGTCTCAAAGCAGAGTTTGCGAATAACCAACAGAGAATCGACTATATTGGCAAAACCTACCATAGGCATTGCGTGGGGGTTATATCGTCCACCACCTGCTGTGTAGTCTTTATGGTTCTTCAAACAGTCAGACATACAGGCAGAGAAAAATGGTGATGGATTAACTTTCGGCCAGACGCGTCCATTGCGGCCTTTCATCTCGCACATATCCCGGAGAGGTTTTATGATATTGCCGAACACGCGCTGGTAAAGCCCTTCGAAATCATTAACACCGTCGAGTTTCTCACATACAACACCAGTATTCGCTGTTTCAGGGCAATCATGTATAGACATTTCCAGGATACGCGGCATACTGAAATAATTGCCGGTCGCCATATTCTCACAGCCTTCAACAACCACGTCCCAGCAACCCGTGCACAGATAGCTTCGGGCATCTTCCAGACTCTTTCCTGCCCGGACAAGTGAGGGGATTATACAGTCATCATTGATAAGGTGAAGCACGCTGCGTCCGCTGAGGAAATCTGTATTAATTACTTTCAAATACTCCGCGTTGGATGTTTCGCTGAATCTGCAATGGGGTTTCGGATAGATCAATTTCAGCTCGTGATGCGCTTTCAGGAACATGAATGTAATATCGTTAAGGACTTCGTTGCCGTGTTCGTCACATCCACCCAGCGTGAAAGTCAGTTCAAACTCATGGTCGCTGTAGACAACTACGCTTTTCTCTTTATCATAATGGCAATCTGCGATCAACAGGAACCGGCAGATCAGGTCATATGCTTCTTCTTTGGTAAGTCTACCTGCTTCGATATCACGATTGTAAAGATCAATCAGCATTCGGTCGGGATGACCCAATGAATTGCTTCCGATACCTTCCATTACCCCGCATATCTCACGCAGGAACCACATGGTGTTCAGGCCTTCATAGAACGTTTCAGGTTTGTGCCATGGTGATCTGCGGGAGCTTTGGGCGATCATGCCAAGAAATCGGCGCTGGGTCTCGTCAGTGGTGTCTTCCAGCAGAGCTTCGGCAGAATCTCCGAACCTTTCAGCAACTCTTTTTACTGCAAGCAAGCCTCGCATGGCAGATTCTACGAAGTCAGTCTCTTCCTGGTTAGTGCAGGTTTTAAGTGATTCTTCGGTCTGTTTATAAATACCTTCTAAACCGTTTTCGAGAACATTGGTAAAGGATGGGCAGTGATGGTCAAGGTCTACATATGGTCCGCAGCTAAGAAACAGCCTCTGACCAATTTGCTCGCTGAAGCGGTCCATGTCTGCCGGGTTATAATCACGGAACAAGTGCTCATTGCGCATGATAAGCCAGGCACCTGGATGATGGAAACCTGGAGAGCCATCGCACTGTGCGATTTTTGTGCCCATCTCAAAGTAAAATGGCGAGTTTTTAAAAATAACAGGCTTATAGTTTTCAGCCAGCACTTCGTACTGCATCGCTTTTAGCTGAAAAGCATTGAGGCCAGGATGCGATTTATCATAAGCATCCATCAGGTCCTCAAACTGGTGAGGATCGGGAGTGTGGTTATAATAAAAATCTTTGAGTTCAATTGTTAGTTTATCCCTGCTGGTGTTTAGTTCCTCAGTATATAAACGATTGATTAAGGCGATGTTTTGCTCTATGTCTTTTATTTCATCTCTTAGTTTGCTCATTGCTATAACCTCAATATGATTTCCTAGCCATTTCCTCAAACTTCAAATCGCCAGAGGACGTTTAAATTTGGCAGTTCTAGTATTTCACCACTGGAAGTGATAAGAGCCTGGCCTTGCATGAAAAATTCTGTTTCTATAACTTTGCCAATAGTCGTTTCATGGACTAACTTTCCTTCTTTATTAAGTGCCTTCAGTTTCTGTGGGCCACCGTGCATATATGGCCATTCGATAGCAAACCACAATTGCATTTCTGAACACCATGCAACACTTAAAAAATGGGAATTAATGACTGAATTATGCTGCCACAATAACCGTCCGTCACGGCTGTAGCATAACAACCTTGCTGGGTTTACATTAACAAGTGGCGATTCTCTGGATGTTGCGGACATATCAGCAAGAAGAATTTCGTCTTCATTATGCGCTATATCAAGAGCACCACATTGAACAGGTAATTCACAAATTTTACGTCCTGTTTTTATGCTTGCTATTCGTACAGTCGAAAAATCTCGTATCAGTATTATTTCATCATCACGCGGTCCAAAATAGCACTTATCAGCCGCTGATATCTTTAATATGTTTTCTCCGGAAACAGCATCTAGTATCTTCAGTGCTCCATATTCAAAAGAAGATAAAATAAGTCCAAGTTTTTCACTTACACTTATAACCTGTGGATTTTTGAGGTCACGGCGCCACCAGGTTTTTGTATCTGGCAATGAGATATCATACGCACAAACACCATAGCGATTATATGCACCTGTAATAAGAAGTGATACATTATTATTATTATAGATACCTAGTCGTCGACCACCAAAATCGAGAATTGTGTTGAGTGATGCAATTTTACGACGTTCTGAGTAATCCCACACCACAACATCATGTTCAAACGCAGCTACCGCGAAAATCGAAGTAGATTCAGATGCTGCAATATGTCGTATTATCATTTCATATACCTTTATTTGCCATTACTTAACCTGACAGTTATCTCTTATCAGTATGATGCTGAATTCCCTTCTCCGCGTGAAATTCTCCCTTTGAAGCCTATTCAATCGTCCAAGTTTGCTCAAACGACGTTGATTCATTCGGCTGTAGAGTAACGGTTTTGCAGAAGTATTCCAGGTTTAGTCTGGTTGTATACATGTCATTATTTACATAGAGCACATCCAGCATGTTCTGGTCAAACTCATTGGTCAGGGTTGTATCTTTGAGTTTGAAGACTATCCTACCGGCTGGTTTGGTGGTTATATGGTACCATTTACTCAGTTCCAGCCAGTTATCGGTGAAATCTTTGGCGTTCAGGGTGATATCAGAACCGGAGACTGTCGGGAATGAGATGTTGATGTCTTTGAAACTCTTGATCGGATACATCCCACGCTCCCGGAAAGTAACATCCTGAGGCTGAGCAGTGGTGTTTTTGACTGTGTTTTTGAGGATGAGTTTATTGCCTGTAAGTGTATAGAGCTTGGTTATCTCTTTGCCTGCAGGCGATATGCCTTTCAATGTTATGACGTTGCCGGACTGTGTGGATTCAAGCTTTGTTCCCCAGAACTCACTGCCCCGGATTGTCATATCTACATAAGACTCATACGCGCCTTCACCTTTATGTAAAGCAGATACTACCGGGAGCATTATGTCCACATTGCGTTTCTTATCTATCAAGCGCATGATTTTACCACCCATTGATGGGATTATATCTGCATGCAGCTTTTCATTATCCAGGCTCAGGCAGTCGGGTTGACTGTATTCTCTGGTAAGTACATCCGTAACATCGGCGGGAATACCTTCGCCAAACTGGATTACACCATAATGCTTAATGGATGCGATCCACCTGTCGATTCGGTCCAGATCCTTCGGAGTGACATTAAACAGGTATTTGCCATCTTTAACTTTGCCTGCTGGAACAATCTGGCCTATACGTGTGTAATCGACCCACATCCTCAGCTTACCGAGTTCCTCCAGCACAACCGGATCGTTTATTGATGCAGCATATGCTTGTGCAAGGAGAGCTTCGGACTTGTCCATAATAGGTTTGCTCAGATATGGAGCATTGGGGAAATCGTAGATGCCAAGTTTGATACTGGTATCCTTGTTGAAAGGTGAGATGTGAAGAGCTATCCATTCTTTGACTATTGGAGCAGATTTGCCATAGACTCCTTCGATGTATTCATCCATCAGTTTGTTGGCATTCTGGTTCGGATTCCACATTAGTCTCGCGCATAGATAGGACTTGAGTTCGGCAAATGATCCACCATTGCTCTGATAACTACCCTGCATGAAGCTGCCAACAACACCATTTTCTTTATATACAGTAAAGATAGTTTTCAGATAGTCCATTGAAGGATGCAGCAGCAGGTAGTGCCAGAAATCAGTGTTATAGTCCCAGATATAGAGCTGGTTTGTAATCTTGCCCCATGCATGCAGGTCTTTGAAGTCCTTTTGTCCGCAACTGGCTTCCAGGCTGTGAGCTTTACAACTCCAGGGAAGACATAACCGGACTCTGACGTTCGGTAGAGGCTTAACATGCTTTGGTGGAGTCTGTGAATAATTGTAGGCTAGAGTATCAATAATAGCGTCCGGGTATTCCTTACCTACCTCTGCAGCTACAGCGTTTACAAACCGGAGGATCGGACCTGACTCAGCGCCTTCTTCCTCGACTATTTTCCTGCAATTCTCGCATTCGCAGGCACCAGATGGAGAGTCCTGCTGGGAAACGGAGAATATTCTTGCAGATGGTTCGTTTTTGATCCATTGCTTCACGCCCTCAATAGATATCTTCAAGACATCAGGATTTGTAAGGCAGAGCTGGGTGTGGTTTACTCTCTGGCCTTTGTTTAAAGCGAAGTATTCCGGATGTGAAGCGAAGTAGGTTGCGGGAGGGACAAGAGTGAACATCGTATGGACAAAACTGTATGTGCCATACTTGATTTTGCTTCCGACCGAAGCAGTCAGATTGCAGGAGTTGCCGTTTGCATGGTTTCTGACCAGCCACTCTTTGGTGCCATACAGTGCTTCTGCATAGAATGGTTCTCTGTATTCGAATGCAGGTTTCTGGTTGATTTTGAGTGTTCCGACAGCTATTGTCTTTATCTTCGGGATCTTAGAGATTGTGTTGGTGAACCAGCGGCAGCCCAGGACATCTTGTAAGAAACCGTAGCAGCCGTACATCGCTCCTCGCGTGTTGTCTCCATAAATACGAATGGTCCAGGGCTTTCCGGAGATGGTTGTGATTTTGAAAGCATCACTGGTGACGGGTGATTCGCCGCTAATGGGTTTGTCTGTAACCAGAATCAAACCATCGAAGCCGCCAGGGATATCCGAGTCGTCTTTTTGCTTGTAGACTGTCACCTCTGCGCCTGAGATTAGTTTTAGATGATTACTCAGGTCATTGGCGCCAAACTCCATCGGTGGAGTGTAGTCCTGCGGTAGCACTATTGCACATTTAGAAATGCCGTCTTTCACCAGAACAAACTGGGCAGCGGCACATGACTGCGAGCAGGCAACTAAAGCACCCACCAGAAACATTGGTATAAGAGTTCTTAACAATTTAATCCTCCATAATTAGGCTTCAGGCCTCAGGCGTCAGACTTCAGGTAGGGAATATGTCATTCTGAACGCAGTGAACTCGGTTCAGTATAACCCGAATTCACTGGTAAAGCAGATTCTTCACTGCGTTCAGAATGACAATGCCTGAGGCCTATTTCTTTACAAAGTAGACTCTGTCTATTGTTACTGATTCTACCTGTTTTGCATCACCAGGAGGAGCGAAGTAGACGTACATTCCGCCTTCCAGCGCTACATCTCCCAGGTAGTATTCGTGGTAGTTATCGTCCGGGATTTTGTCTGCAGTCACATCTATACCGGCTACATTTCCCCTTTTGGCATTATCATAGATTCCGAAGACAAATGCCGGACCGGTTTGAGCCTTTCTCTTTACTTTGACCGATGCATATACAGATACCAATGGACTAATAATATCGGTGCCATTGAGTGAGATTTGTACAGCCCATTCGTTGGTGCTGCCTATCATTGAAACTGCTATTCCGTTGGATGCCTGCTCATCGTTGATAATGTTTGCCAGGCTGCCTTCGCCGGCTAAAGATAATCGATCTTCCTGGAAGTCTATCCAGTCTTTTTTGTCCAGAGATGCGCATCTTGCAGGGGGATCTGGTCTATGGACTGTCGATGGTGATGTTGCCAGTGACTTCAGAGAATCCCTGTATATATCGCTCATCGGAGAGCCTTCACCGATGTATATATTGCCGGTCTCATCGGATAGCTTCAGATAGTCATCTGCAATATTCTGCCAGTCGATATCCGGGACAGAGGAGTTCTCTATCGCGAACTGCCTGGTTGTTAAGATCAGCAGGTGCTGGAGGGCTAGTCTTTGGACCTTTACTCTTTTGAGGAGTTCCGGATTGTCTTTAACTGCGTTTTCAGCATTTATGAATGCTTTGTTGGCAGCATCGAGAGCTTCGGATGTATAGAATGATGGTCTTCCTCTGAAACAACCCAGATATGGGTTCTGCTCAGCTACGACTTTCTCCATTACATCCATATATTCTGCTATATAAGGAGCTGCAGCGCCATAGTAACCTTTTAGGAACTCAGCAATCAACAGGCGTTCATCAAGTCTTGGGTCCCACATCAGCTTGCTGAGAACCCAAACCTTAAGCGGTTCCAGTGCGGGATCGGGATTATATCCATCTCCCTGTTCGAACATTCCTACTACATTGCTGTTCTTGAATGTGCGTAGATTTTTACCCAGCACCTGGAAGTTAGGGTGGGGGATTAGTAGATTGGCGAAGTTGACTACATAGTCCCAGATATATAGACGCTTGGAAATTCTTTTCCAGTTCTGAAGGTCCTCGTAGAAAGAGCTGTTACTGGGGGCTGTAAGAGGATGTGCGAAGTCGCATTCGATGGTGCACAAGCGGACAACTACATTATCACGCGGCTTAGCGTTGGTCGGTGCTTTACGGGTGTATTGATATGCAAGGGTCTCCATCAGGAAGTCCGGATACTGCTTTTCGATCTCTTCAGCGACTGAGTTGACGAATGTGATCAATGCGCCGGACTGTGAACCTGTTTTTGCAACCAGAGCCTTGCAGTTAGCGCACTCACAGGCTCCACCCCAGTCGTTTTGGGCAATGGATATCATACCTGCTTCGGGGTCTTTGGCAATCCATTTGAGGGCCTCTTTGACGAACTCGTCTTTCATATCCTTGTTGGTCAGACAGAGCTGAAAATTGCCGTTCATGCGTGTGCCGTTGATCTCGCTGTACCATTCAGGATGCTCTTTGAAATACTTCTCTGGCGGAAGAAGTTGATAAAAAGTATGGCACCAGCCAAGGATAGTGTAGTGCCCTCCCATATCCGGCGTAATAGCCTGGAAGTTGCCGTTGAGTCTCATTCTGGCTGCATAAACTGCGTTATTAGTTCCGGTTACCCTTTTATAAAGTGTCTCCCGGTAAAGGAACGGCGGAGTGTAGGTTGTATTGAGAGAACCGATGTCGAGCGTATTCCTTTTAGTAACGCTCTCAGCCTCAGCAGTCCACCACCGGACCCCGAGCTGGTCTTCCAGAAAAGTATATACAGCATACATACTACCCCGAGGCCTGTCCCCAGCCAGCACCAGGTCTTTTCCAATGGTCTTGATGACAATCCCATCCCTACGCAGCTTCGACCAGTTGAAACCCTTGAGGAGTTTCTTAACGGCAGCAGTCTGGCCAACGTAAATACGGGAGCCAGCTTTAGGTGTAGTGTCTGATGTTTTGAATGTTGCGCCGGTTGTCTTCAGTAAGTAGCTGGCGAGTTCGGAAGCAGCATAGCGTTCGGGTTTGGTTGCATCAGGCCCGAGGACTATGGTTGCTTTGGCTTTACCGTTTGTTGCCAGGGTTATTGACTGGGCTGGTATGCCGATTAATATTGCTATTAGGCATGCGAATATCAGTGCTGAGATTTTCATAATGGGTGGTCTCCTTGTGATTGAATTATTCATATATATGTATCTTAGCATACCTGAGCTCATTCCCGGTGTCCAGGCAGTTTCCAAACAACTCTATATAGTCTGATGGTGTCGAACCGCTTCTGGGGCTGGTGGTGAAGTATGTTGAGCCGAAAGTGTGTTTCAGGTCAAGGTTCGTGGGTTTGCTGACTGTCAGGTTTGAGTATATTTCTTTGATCCTGTTTTTTGTGCTGGCTTTGCCGTCGGGTGCTATTACTGTTGCGGTGTATACTGCAAAAAGCCTGCCTTTTGGAGTTATGTGGAAGCGTCCCCAGGTTGGGCTTTCGTCGGACTCGATTCCTTCTCCGCCTTTGGAGATATCGAATGTTGAAATGATTGTGCCTTTGCGGAGGACTGCGCATTTCAGGGTGTTGGTCATTTTGATGCCTGGGAAGAATTTGTCTCTGAGTCTGTAGTCCGTGCTGGTTTCTTGCCAGAGGAGGTAGATGTCTCCATTGGAAGCACGGTGGATGTCCATCGCATAGGCATTGCCTGCGGTTTTGTCCAGGTTGGTGAGTTCTATCCATTTTGAGAATGGTTTCTTGGTTATGTCGGTAGTATAGCAATAAAAAAGACGTCGGAAGACATAGTCCCATTTGGATTTACTCAGCTCGAACTTTGCATCACGCCACTCCTGGATCGGTTCCTCTATATCTACGGTCCCGAAGAAGTGAACTGCTCTATCTTTCAGCAAAACAGGAGAATAGCAGAGTCTCAACGGTTCGGGCTTGGGATATTCAGTTCCCATCGGGAACATCAACTCTCCCTGCTTTGCCCATTTGCCTTTGCGGTCATAGAATGTCCAATATGTGCGGTCGTAAGCAATATTCCAGGAGAGGAAGAACTCTTTGTTTTTTGAGTCTGAAGCAAAGCATCTGTATGTGTGTCCGTGGAATGCAATACCAGTGTTCCATACAGGAGTGAGTTTCTGAGATGGAGTTGTGGGGTTCTTTGGGTCAAAAGCCAGAACAGTAGGATGTGCGACTCCATCATAATCCGTAGGTCCGGCATCGTTCGGGTTGTTGGATATAAGAAGTTTGTCTTTGGATAGGACAACTATAGGAGATGGTTCGCGGGTGTTGCCTGGATCGGTATAGATCAGCTGCCAGCCTTTGTCTGTTCTTTCGTAGAGGGTTGGTCTTACGCAATTCATGCCTGTTACACCAGAAACCGGGACCTGTCCGGAAGCGAAAAGTCTATCACCCATTCTGACCATAACTGCTGAACCAAAACACCAAGTCGGCCCGGCACCGGTGGGAGCATATTGGTATGTGAAGACGGATTCCTCTGATTCTGTTTTTAGCGATATCGATTTGGCGGATGGTCTACCCTGAGCATAAGTATTTGTTAATATGGCCAGGTTGATAATTGTGATCAGAACTACGAATCTTAACATCATCACCATCTCCTGCGTAATTGCTTAGCTGAGAATACCACCGTGGTCACTTGTAGTCAATTATTTTGGGTGTTGTTGATATAATCATCCGCAGATTTCGCAGATTTACGCAGATTTTCGGGAATCAGAAATGAAATAGGAAACGGGTAACCCCGGATAGTCACCCGTTTCTTTTTGTTCTACAGTTTTGCGCCGGCTGCGCGGCAGTTTTCTATTATGGTGTTGATGGTTTCATCGTTCCAGTCAAGACTTACTCCTGTGAAGACTGTTCTGCTCAGGATGTCCAGAGTGGTTGCGCACATGTCCTTCGAATAGTTGGCATTTAAAGGCTTGTTCTGTTCGAAGTTGAATGGGTTCATTGCCGGATGGTGTCCGATTCTCTTCTCCATTATCGGTTCCCAGTTGGCATAGACATGCTTACCGCTGTTGATCGGAATGAATCCGCCAACACCTTCCGATGCTGCGAAAGCCTGTGCTGTTTCGGCATCTTTGAATGTAAACCCAATGGTTGTCCCGCAGTCGCCTTCAGCATCGTTGGTTTTCATTATAGTGATACCAGGCTGGCCAGTGAGGGCATTTACGATCTTCTTCTTAGCAGCACGCAGGTCGTCCAGGATACCATCAAGTCTGGTTAGCTGGATCCTGAGTATTGCTCCGGTGATTTCGCTGACTCTGTACTGCTGGGCAGCGAAGACCGGTATGGAGAGTTCGCCAGCATATGGACGGAAGGAAGCGCCGCCGTCATGGTAGACCAGGGCTCTTTCGTAGACAGTGACGTCATCAGTGACAACCATTCCGCCTTCTCCGGCAGTCAGGATCTTGTAGTCGTTGAAACTGTATGCACCTGCATCTCCCCAGGTCCCGACTCTCTTGCCCTTGTAGCTACCACCATCAGCCTGGCAGCAGTCTTCAAGGACTTTGATACCATGCTTAGCAGCAATAGCAGTTATCTGCTGCATATCGCAGGGGAAACCGTTAATGTGGACAGGGATAACGGCTTTGGTGTATTTGGAGATCTTGCGCTCGAAGTCAGCGGGATCCATCGTCATGCTTTCATCGATGTCAGCAACAACAGGAATAGCACCGACGGCGCAGACTGCCAGAGCTGTCGCCATGAATGTGTATCCCGGCACTACGACTTCATCTCCGGGCCCAATTCCAAGCCCGGCAAGCGCGCAGATTAATGCACTGGTCCCACCGGATACACACAGAGCATACTTTGCTCCGATCTTCTCTCCCCATTCTTTTTCGAATCTTTCAACTTCGCGGTTGCCATCGTTTACACGGAAGAGCACACGCCCCTCAATGACTTTTGCAATTTCATCAACTTCTTCTTTACCGATACGATACATAGTTGTACACCCCTTTGGTTTATTAGGAGACATTATGGAATCCAGAATCCAGAAGTCAGAATCCAGAATATTGGAGACAGGAGACAGGAGTCAGGAGTCAGGAGTCAGGAGTCAGGAGTCAAAATCCTGACTGTGTTCCATTCCTGAAGCCTAAAGTCTAAAGCCTACTCTAATAGCATATTATCACTGTTAGATAATTTGTGATAGTCGCATATGTTGTTATTTGTTAGCATTTAGTGCTATTGTTTTGTGTGGACAATAAATTCTTTACAAGTGATATGCTGGATGTGCTTACGAATCCCCAGAGATGGCGGATTGTTGGTTCTTGTCTTCCGACGGATATTGAACCGGTGGATGACTTCCGGCACATGGAGTGGATGCAGACACATGCTGATAGCCACGCGCACAAGGAGTTACTGCTTATAATGCGTGGTGAGGTACGTCACGGGTTTATGGGCAAAGTCTATCCGTGTGCTCCTGGTGATGTGCTGCTTTTTGATTCATTTGAAGAGCACGATTCCTATTATCCGGAATGGACCGGGGAGGATAGCGATATCAGTCACTTATGGTTCTATGTGACCCAGAACGGGATCCGGTTCCATGAGGCTTCATCGACACATGGGATACTCGATCTGGACAAAACCGGCGGCTGGTTGACTATGACTGAAGAGCTGACAGTGCCTCTGCATCACCTGTTCTACGATCCTCAAAAATCAGAAATCCCTGTGAATGTCAGAAGGTTCCAAGCGTTGAGCGCTATAACATCACTTGTCAGCGCAGCAATTGAACTCGGTTACCAGGACCCGGAAAAGGAGAGCAAAGAGTCTTTCCAGGAGAGAGTAATATCGACTATCCAGAAGCACATACTTCAATCTGCCGGTAAAGGGATAAGTATGGACGGACTGTCTCTGTTGAGCGGTTACAGCAAGTTTCATCTTCAACGGTTATTTAAACAATATACAGGGAAGTCAGTCCACCAATACATAGACGAGTGCAGAATAGCCAGGCTAAGGCAGATGGAAAATGTAGGCTGCAGAAAGAAAGAGATAGCACAAGCTCTTGGGTTCGAGCACCAGTCATCGTTTGCCAGGTGGGCAAGGGGGAAGGGATAGGCTTCAGACTTCGGGCTTCAGGAATGAATTAATCCTGAAGCCCATGATTGTTGATTATTACTTGCGAAGGCTTTTGAGTTTGCCTAATCCGACCATCAGCATCGGGATTCCGAAGCCGAGGAGGGTGGCGGGTTCGGGGACGGCTGAAGCTGAAGCAATTTTCAGAGAAGTGTTATCGAAAGCCAAGGTACTGAACTGATTATAATCAAACCAGCCGTATCGGTTTCCACCGACACCAGTAATCAAGTCTGCTGGATTGCTGAGTGTCCATGAGTTAACTAAAGAAGCAGCCGAATCATATATGCTCATATCCACTGCAAGAACACCAGCATTATCGTAGAAGTGGTGTTCAAAAGTATACCATCCTGTCTTGCTTATTGCTATCGGATCCCGGTCGGGATTTTTTGCATATGCACTACCAGGCTGGCTATTGAAGCTAGCGCTAAAAACAAAACGGTCGGTATTAGCACCAGGGCCGGTAGCATCGTTGTAGAAACCTCCATTAAATATGAAATCACGCAAGAAATTACCGGACGCATTGCTTATAGCAGAATCAAAATCAAAACGCGTATCATTAGCCCAACCACCAGTGACATTCAGATATATATCAATGGAAGTACTGTATTCCTTGAAAGCTGTAGCAACTCCACCGCCTACGCCATAGTTGTAACCGCCCCATTGGGTGTAATCGCCAGCGCCTGCGGCTGTTACAGCATGGTAGCTGCCAGAAGCAGATGCAATGCCACCAGTGCCTGATGCAACGCGGGTCGGGGCATCCCAGCCGAATATGTCCGTCTCAAATCCATTTGAGAAAAGGTCGGCTTGTGCTATTGAGCCGATTGCCAGTAGCGAGAGGATCGCTGTAACCAAACAAAGTTTCTTCATTTCTAGTTTGCTCCTTCGTAATACAGGAAATACTGATTGACCAATCGTAATTTATGATCAGTCCCATATATATACTTGCAAGATTCGTGCCAATGAATCGTTTCCGTAAGTACAATATATGTTTTGTTGACAAAAATATATCTGATAGAAGACCCACATCTGCACATGATAATGCGGGGATGTCTAATGAGAACTACGTATGATGCTACTTCCGCAGACCTCTGAGTTTACCTAATCCGACCATCAGCATCGGAATGCCGAAACCGAGGATGGTTGCGGGTTCGGGGACGGCTGCTACAGGACCATTACTAACCTCGATATTGTCAAAATAGAAACCGTTGCCCAGTGTCGTTGGTGCAGCAGTTCCTGCAACTCGAAATAGAATTGAGTCTACAGCCTGAAGTCGCGGGTCTGTTGGCACAATTCTCTCAGCCGCATAATAATAGGACTCCCAAGTGGTTCCAGTATGTGCAAGTGATCCATCCACATAAATTTTGACAAGGTCATTGCCATTAATCTGTCCACCGGTATTGTTTACACCATCAATGAACATAACATCCATCGCAATTGAGTGCCAACCAGTATAAGACAAACCGGTCGCCACCGTAGTAAATCCATTGGAGGTGTCGTAGAATAACAGGTCAAACCCGTTCTGCCCGTTATCAGATATATTTAGGTAGCTCATCCGCACGCCTGATTGTTTGGCACTGGGTGAAAGTGTTATTCCCAGCCCATACTGGGCCACGCCGGTAACAGAGCGGAAATCAAACGAACTGTGAAATAGGTTTGTTGTTGCATTGGCACCGAAGTGTGCTGGGTTGTAAGGGGTTGTGTGATTGGGCCCGAAGTCATTCCACAGGCTGCTACCCGTTTCGCCAGCGACAGCCTCGGACTGCTGTGAAAACACTTGGTCTGCGTAAGTAGTGCGGGTGTAAGCATTGGATATCCGCCAGACACTGTTTCCGTTATCATTGACAATCTGTTCGTCAGGTCGCTGCACGCCAGTAATTCCGCTGTTAAAGTCGGTCTGGTTACCCCAAGCATCCTCGACAGTCCATCCGGACTGACCATTGACACTCACTCCAGTGGTGAATGTTTCAAAGCTACTCATCGCGGCCATCGCTGCAGCACTCACACCCAGCAGTGCGATAACTGCTACCAACATAATAATTTTCTTCATTTTCCGTTTTCTCCTTGTGATAATTGCCCGTTGCACATTGCAAGACTTCTAAGTATCTTTTAGGCCATTAATGTGAATATACTCCCTCAAACTTGATATAGTCAAGAAATAATGGGCTAATAATATAAGTATGAGCGTGTTAATAACAAAATACTGGTAATTGTACCAGCATGAAAACATCTACATAAAAGGAATGTGGAATCCATGCCAGAAAACTAAAGTATGGGATCTTAAGATTCATTCTGCATTAACACATATCCTCTAATGCAGGTGTCTGAATTATGCGGGGAATTTTGGTCGTGGCGGTTGAATATTCTTCTGAGTAACAACAGTCTTAATATCGCTTGGTTCGTCTGTTTACGTATGCTTGCATAATATATATTATGTGTCTGTTACTGCAAAGGCGATAGTTATTGTATGAAATCGGATTAGCAAGGACTTGGCTTCATTATAAAGAATGCAGGCAATCATTTTTATTAAGACGGAATATGCAGAAGACTGCATTTTGAATGTATGAAAGCATCGGGCTTCAGGAAGCTAATCAGTCCTGAAGCCCTTGATAGTTTATTATTACTTGCGCAGTTTTTTGAGTTTGCCTAATCCAACCATCAGCATCGGGATACCGAATCCGAGGAGAGTAGCGGGTTCTGGGACGGCTGCGGGAATTCCAAAATCATTACGTATGCCATCGTCTATAACATTGCTCTCAACATAGTCGATATAGGTGTAGGCATTTCTGGAATATGTACCCAAGTTGAATCCAAATTGAGTTACCTTTGCACCATCTCCAAAAAGTATGGAATTATACACAGAATCAGAAGCCCATGCACTTAGTGTTTTGCTGATGCCGGATCCTGACGGACCATACAATTTGAAGTCCCCCGAGACGTAATTAATTGCTGAATCTGTCCAGACGCCAGATGTACCAGCATGTGCTGGGGCGACATAGGCGAGTGAGTACGAATTCTTGTCCGAGCCAACCACAGAGATGCTTAGTGCTGGAGTGCGAGTAGTTGGATCCTTGATGGTGAACTGGCGGTAATTTGCAAAAAATGAAGTACCGAGTAAATCGGTTGTGCTGCCAAAACCTTCAGCATTGTATCGAGATAGATGGGCTTTGCCATAGTTATTATTAGTCGCATAAAGTTGCAGTGCGCCATTGTTGCTACCGGTCAATGTGCTTGGTGTACCGGTGGGTGATGGTGAATAGCCATTATCAACAAATGTGATCTGTTTGGCAATCGCGATATCGTTGGCTGTTGTCCCGGAGATGGATCCGTTGTGCGTATAATTCTTGCCGATAAGAACAGTGCCACTGGAATCCTTAGTTTCTGATGAATACCAACCGTTATCACCAAATGCTCCAACTCGAATTTCTGCTGCTTGAACTGTAATGCCTACAAACAGTAGTGCTACAACAATAAATATGACACACAATTTATTCATTAATCAATTCTCCTTGTATCATTTGCCCAGAGTATGACCTGGATCAGGATAGGTATCTCGTGGGTCTATACGGTGAGTATACCTCCAGGATTACAGAGTGTCAAGAAGAATGTTCGCACATTTCGGGTATTGAGCGTTAATGCATCAAAAAACTGGTAATATTACCAGTATAGAAATCCGCCAATTAGCCAATGTGTGTGGTATGCGAGCCAATTAATAATAATTAACACAATAACTAAACATATTAAGGCAAATCAAAGCACGGACATATATAGTCGCGATGTTACGAATTGTATTCATTAACTATCCAGAATTGACTCATTCCGTATTAACATGCACCCTGCAGTACAACTGCCTGTATTTTACCGGGGACATTCCTTCATGACGGTTGAATATTCTTCTGAAATATCCAACAGTCTCGAAACCACAGGCAGAAGAGATTCTATCTATTGGATCGTTAGTTTCCATTAGCATGGTTTTTGCTTTTTTTATGCGGTTTATGTGGATTGCATTTGTAATGGTTTTTCCGGTTACTGTGTGGTAAGTTCTTCCCAGATAATCCGGGTTTATATCAAGCGCATAAGCAATACTGGAGGTGTTGATCGGTTTGTCGACATGAAGTCTGATGAAAGAGTCTGTTCTTGATACTAATCTTAGCCTGCTCTGAGAAATGGCAGTATCATGGATTTTACTGAAATGAGCGACTTCTGCAAGTATCAACAGCATCAGCAAGTCTGCGGCGATTGCCGATTCCGGAGTTGATTCCTGATTCTCCATATACATCCGAAAGAGCATAGTCAGGTAATCCGGACGGTTCGATGTGGTTGTTTGTGGGATCTCATAATTATCATTGTCAGTCGAATCAGAAATAATGAAATGCACCCAGTAAAACTGCAAATCATCGGGATACTGTGCAATTCCACCGTGCTTGCAACCTGGATGGAGTATCAGGGTCTGCCCTGCATATACGATGAACTCCTGTCCATCTTCTTGCATAGACAATACTCCCTGACGGACGAATATTAGTTCGTATGTTTCAATAACTCGCTCAATATGTATTCCTCGCCCTCTTGATATAAACAGTCCACCATTTAACGCGCGAATAGGGAGACTTGCGGATATTTTTATACTTTTCAAAACAATAATCCTTACAGGTCGGAATAGTGGCGATAATATACGCATATAATGCCTTGTGAATACAATATAGCATAGGTTATCATTAATTGAAAGACGGAATCGGGAAGGAACAGGCTTCAGGCGTCAGGTGAGGAAGTCAGGAGTCAGGAGTCAGGAGTCAGAATACGGTCGTTGTGAAGCCTGACTAGAGAATTGGAATCTGGCGTTTCGGGCATGTAGTTTCAAGCCTGAAGACTAACGCCTAAAGCCTAATAAACAAAGGAGATCATTAATGTCGATTAATAATATCGGTGGGAATGTTCCGGTGGCTTTTCATAAGGTGAAGATCCAGGATGAGTTCTGGGAGCCAAGGATAAAAACAAATGCAGCGGAGACACTTTACTCACAGCTGAAGAATTTGAATGAGACACACAGGCTGCCGGCGTTTAAGTTAGATTGGAAGCCTGGTGATGAGTTTGAACCTCATATGTTCTGGGACTCGGATGTGGCTAAGTGGATCGAAGGAGCATGTTATTCGATAACTGTATGTCCTGATCCTAAGATGGAGAAACTGCTGGATGAGGCGGTTGACCTTGTTATCTACGCGCAGCAACCTGATGGATATTTGAATGTGCACTATACGGTCGTTGAGCCGGATAAACGCTGGTCGAACCTCAGAGACTGCCATGAGTTATATTGTGCAGGCCACCTTATAGAAGCTGCAGTCGCACATTTCCGAGCGACAGGCAAACGCAAGATGCTGGATTGCCTTTGCAGGTATGCTGATTATATAGATTCAGTTTTCGGAGTTGAACCAGGGAAGAAGCGAGGTTATTGTGGTCATCCGGAGCTTGAACTGGCGTTGATTAAGCTCTATGAAGCTACTGAAAATGTGCGATATTTGAATCTCTGCAGCTATTTTATCGAAGAACGCGGCAAACAGCCATTCTACTTTGATACTGAAGCTATTGAGCGTGGTGAAGATATTGCTCCAATAGAATCACTACCTCCTCATATGCGCGGTGGAGACAGATATGAATATACTCAGGCAGATGTCCCAATCAGAAAGCAGACAAAAGTAGCCGGCCATGCTGTGCGAGCTATGTATATATACTCCGGAGCTGCTGATCTTGCAGGAATCAATGACGACCAGGAGCTTTACTCTGTTCTGAAGAGACTGCTGGACAGTCTTATAAATAAGAGAATGTATATAACCGGTGGGATCGGACCAGCAGCAAGCAATGAAGGGTTTACTACTGACTACGACCTGCCTAACCGAACTGCCTATGCAGAGACATGCGCAGCTATCGGATTGATCATGTGGTCTCATAGAATGCTGCGGTTTGATCTGGATAACCGGTATGGCGATGTTATGGAACGGGCTCTTTATAATGGTTCAATCAGTGGGATATCGCTATGCGGCAATAAATACTTCTACGAAAACCCACTGGCCAGCAATGGAGATCATCACCGCGTGGATTGGTTTGGCTGCTCGTGCTGCCCTCCAAATATACTACGTCTGATTGCTTCGCTGGGTGGCTACATATACTCTCAGTCAGATACCGATGCGATTGTACACCTCTACGTCCAAAGCGAGGGAGAACTGCAGATTGGCGGTAAGACTGTAAAGCTCAACCAGAAAACAAACAATCCGTGGGACGGAGCGGTTTCGATCTGCGTGGGTATAGATCAGCCATCTACGTTTGCTATAAAAAGTAGAGTTCCAGGCTGGTGTGACAGCTTTGAGGTAGGAGTCAATGGAGAACCTCTGGAAGATGCAGTGGTCAAGAATGGCTATTTACAGATTGAACGTGAATGGCGCGATGGCGACTGTATCGAATTGAACTTCCCAATGCAGGTAAAGCGGATGTATGCAAATCCTAACGTTAAGGAAGATGCAGGAATGGTGGCTATTCAACGTGGCCCAGTCCTCTATTGTCTAGAGGCAGTGGATAATTCGGAAGAACCTCACAGGATCTTCTTACCTGAAGATGCTGAGTTCGAAGCATCATTTGAAGCTGATCTGCTAGCCGGTGTGACGACGATTACGACTGATGCACTCTGCCTGGATGATGAAGGTTGGGCAGAGAAACTCTACAGGGATACTCCTCCGGCACTGCACACATCTAGAATCAAGGCAGTTCCATACTATGCGTGGGACAACAGAGAGTCTGGCTGGATGAGCGTTTGGATTAGAGAAGCCTTTAGGCTTTAGACTTCAGGCTTCAGGAAGGGATACTGCTTTGGTGGGCTCGATATACATACGAGCCCACTGGCAATTAGATTATTGGATTTCGAGTATAAATACACAGGGTTGTTCTGCGTTGCTGTTTATGGTAGTTGATACGACCTGTTTTCCTCTCAGTTTAGTTTCCTCCAGTTGATTATTGAATTATTTCCAACTGCTGTTTCTGCAAGAGTTTTACGTGGGTATAGTACAATATATTTTCGGCGTGCCATTGCGATCTACATTCTGGGCAGAGTGCTCGTGAGTGACGGCTGATAACACGGAGAACACGATGTCCGGAATCCAGAAAGTTACCCTTATAGAACCACGCCCCCCTGGTTACCACGTATACACGCGAAGTGCACTTCCTCGTCTGGGTCTGCCGCTTCTGGGGGCAATGCTGAAGAAATCTGGTTATGATGTATCCATCTACTGCGAAGATTTCGGTGAGATAGACTATGCTGATGTTTTGAGTTCCGATGTTGTCGGAATTTCTACAACTACATCTACGGCTCCTGGAGCATATCGGATTGCCGACAGAGTAAAGGCAGCCAATATTCCAGTGTTGATTGGCGGCTCACATGCCAGTTTTCTTCCTGATGAAGCCTTGGCCCATGCTGATTTTGTTGTCCGGGGTGAAGGTGAATACACCCTGATGGAGACGATGGATGCTTTGGAAACCGGTTCTGGCTATGGAGGCATCAAAGGGTTATCATATAGGGTGGGAAACGAGAACAGACATAATGAAGACCGCGAACTGGTCTGTAACCTCGATGATCTCCCGTTTCCGGATCTATCCCTCATACACGGTAATGAACGTATCAAAGTATCACCAATTTCTACTTCACGCGGTTGTCCTTTCGGGTGTAGTTTCTGCAGCGTTATCCATATGTTCGGCAGGAAATATCGACTACGGAGTGTCCCGAGTGTCATTGAGGAAATCCGGCAGCTTGATGCAAAGCAACTGTTCTTCTATGACGACAATTTCACTGCTCAACCGGAACGCACGAAGACTCTACTGGAATCAATGATCAGGGAGGATTTGGTTGTTCCGTGGACTGCTCAAGCGAGAGTTGATGTCGTCCGTGACAAGGAACTGCTCAAGCTGATGAAGCGCACAGACTGTCAAATGCTATATATAGGGTTTGAATCAACCAACCCAGCAACTCTGGAGGAGTTCCATAAGAACCAGAGTGTTGATGAAATTGTGGAAGCAGTGCGGATACTGCACGAGCATGGAATTATGACCCATGGGATGTTCGTATTCGGATCCGACAGCGATACAGTCGATGATTTGCGTGCAACAACCCAGTTTGCCCTGAAGAACAAGATAGATACCATACAGTTTATGATCCTGACCCCATTCCCTGGGACTCCTTTCTTTAAGGAGATTGAAACACAGGACAGATTATTAACCAGAGACTGGCACTTATACGACGGTCAGCATGTAGTCTTTGAGCCATCTAAAATGACCGCATATGAGCTGCAAAAGGAAGCTTTCAAAGCGATGAAGCAGTTCTACAGCCTGAAAGAGAGTATCAAGCTTCTTCTTGGAGTGGACACGTGGAAAATGGCGGCAACACTCAATCTGAATCTGTTAATGGGACGATGGCATACGGCTAAGCGAGAGATCCATACTGCACTCCTAAGGTTGGTCTATAGAGGATATGCCAATATGCTTATCAGGAAGTGGGAAGCTGCAAACAAGGATGTCGGCGCTATAGTATCGGTGTTGGCACAAAAAGCACATAGATTGAGGGAACAGTCTAAAAGGTCCATCGGCAAGATCGAGTAGACTGACCATCATAGATACTGTTATACAAATGAGAACATCCCTTCGAGCAATATACTCGAAGGGATGTTCTCGTTTGTGGTCGAATAATGATGGGGCGGGTGGAGGTTTTATGAGAATGTTTTTGATACTGATATTGGCAATTACCGGCTTGTTTGTCTGCGGGTCTTCGGTTGATGCAAGAGGTGTGCGGATGGGTTCTTATCAAATCAAGGTTTCTATAGAATCTCCGGAGAGATATCGGAAATTGCCATACGGGATTGAACTGGATTTTGATCAGCTTTTGAAGGAGCAGGGGATTAAGGGTACATTTGATCGGTTTTCTGTTGTTGTGAAGAAATCTGATTGTAAGACTGGCAAGCTTGTGGATGTGCATTACAATCTGACTGACAGTTTTCTTTATTCTAATATAGGTCGAGTCAACTGGTTGATTGATGATACCAATGAAACAGATTACGTGATCTTTTACGATATTAAAGAACATGGTTATTTTGCTCCTCCAAAGTACGTAGGATTGGTCGGCAATGGTGACTGCTTGCATTTTAATGACGGCAAATTGCATCCACTTCACGTGGGGATGACTGCAAATCCTGTGGCTGTTGACTGGGATGGGGATGGAAAGACGGATATAATCAGCCCCCAGATATACACTTTCACCCGTGAGAGTCCAAGGTTCTGCATGCGTTTTTTTAGGAACGAAGGTACTAACAAGAAACCTTTTTTTGGCGATGGTATTCCTCTGCGGTATAAAACAGATAGTGGATACAGTTTTATAGAGGGTGGATTGTCTGTTGAAGTTATTGACTGGAATAATGATGGTCTGCCGGACATACTAAGTGTTCCATATGGTGGAGGTCCAATATCAATCTATCTGAATACTGGCAAGAAAGATGAAATGGGTATGCCTGTCCTCATATCCGGAGGAAATATTCCAGTTTCTGCTGGGAGTTATCCTTACATAAAGATAGTTGAATGGCATGGAGATGGAAGAAAGAGTGTGCTTGTTGGCTATATGAAAGTGTTTGAGGGAGTCAAGATTAGTGACCCACTCTGGTTTAAGGCTACTGACGAAGATAAGAAGAATGCTCAGTGGCCAAGGTGGGGCTACAGGAATTATATCGATTATTATGAAAATGAAGCAAAACCAGGCGAACCTTTGAAGCTAAAACCGGCGGTCAGACTTAAAACTGCCGATGGCAATGACATCAGCTGGTATCTCGCGTCATCATTTGAATGTGCAGATTGGGATAGTGATGGACAAGATGAACTGCTGGTGCTGTGCAACTCAGACAAGATAGACAAAGGTTATACCGGGATTCGGATGTATAAGAACGTCGGCAATGCGAGTTTGCCTGTATTTGAGGATCACGGTTTGATCCCTGGAATTGAAGACAGGAGCTTTATGTATTTCCGTATGCTAGACACTCCTGCGTTTAAGGGCTTGCTCACAGCTCCTGGTAGTGCCGGGGGGAAGATGCGGTATTATGAACTGCAGGGTAAGGATTCCAAAGGCAGGCCGGAGTTTAAATCAAAAGGTTTTATTATGCAGAGGAACACCTATTTGAACTCATACAGCGGCTATGCCCAGGCATCGATTGCTGACTGGGATGGGGATGGCGGGTTTGATTTCACGCTGGGATGCGAGACTGGTTGGATTACCAGATGCGCAGATGTAGGAAAGATCGGTTGGCGTGCATGGTCAAACAATGAGTTTTTGAAACTTCAAAACAAACCCCTGGAACTGTTAAATGGACCTTGGTCGGATCCGGGTTCGTTTATGGAGGGAGTTCTAGGCCAGACAGCGCCGATATATGTCGATTGGGACCACGATGGTGTAATGGATCTGATTGTTGCTATAGGTCGGAAGCTACTGTTCTATAAAAACACAGGCACATCAGCTAGACCTAAGCTGTTGCCGGCTGTAGAGATACGCACGGCAAAGGGCAACCAGGTAAAGGTTCACAGGGACAAACCTGCGATAGTCGATTGGGACGGGGATGGACTTCTGGATATTGTAGGCACAAATGGGAGTGATGAATGCCTTTTCAAACGCTACCGCGATGAAAAAACCAGTGAACTGAAGCTGGCAGAGGGAGTGCCGATAAAGTTCCAAGATGGAACTATCATGGGTGCGCTGCAGGGGTTTGTAAATGCTGCGGATTGGAATGGAAAGGGTGTGTATGATCTGTTCAGCACAGGCTGGGACCAGGTTATCAGATATGAGAATGTTGGAACTAATGCCCAACCAGTATACCTTCACGGGGTGAATTTGGAAGTAGATGGTAAGTCAATAAGTGTGGGATCACATGTGACTACTCCTGTGCCAGTGGATTGGGATAAAACCGGACGACAGGATATAATAATGACCGGAGAGTCGGGCCTGCTGCACTTATTCAGACGCAGCTATCTTGACGGAGTGCATAACAAGATCAAGTATCAAGTAGAGAAATAGAAGTTTTACACGAATGTGATTTGTTGATCCGCGAATCACGCTAAAGCACGCGAAATGAAAATGTATCTCACGCAAAGCCGCTAAGGAAATTGTCCTGGACGAGAATCAAGGAGTTTATCAATGTCAAAGACTAATCAAGCAATTGTTGCTGAACATATTGAGACTATACTGCCGAAGTTAAAAAGCGAACCTAAAGGGTGTGCGAAGTATCCTTATTTGAATGTTGTCTGGGGGGATCATCCTTATAATACGGTTATGTTCGGTTGGGATGCACATTTTATTGCGTTGAGGCTGGCAGCTAAGGGTGAACCGGAGTGGTTGAAGTATCATACAGACAATTTCCTTGAGTTGCAAGACCAGGAGACCGGATTTATATCCTCGCTGTATCCGCTGTTTTCAGAACTGGCACCAAGTGACGCAGACACATACTACCCACTGATGGCCCAGGGGATTCTGGTGTATGGGGAGAAAGCGGGAGATCTGGAGTGGGTCAGGCGTGCTGCGGATGGTGCCAGGAAACTGCTTGGTTACTACGAGAAATATCAGAAAGATGAATGTGAACTGTTCTTTAATAAGTTTGCCTGGACTGGTTGTGACAATGATGTCTCTATAGCAGTATATGAGCCAAGCACGGTCTGTTCTCCGTGGATAAACTCCCTGATCTGGCTTGAATACAGAGCAATGGCTAATCTTGGGACTCTGCTGGGTGATGCTGATATGGCCAGTGAGTTCACAGCAAAAGAGAAATCGCTGCAGGAAACGATTGAACGCCTGCTTTGGTCTGAAGAAGACTCCTGTTATGCTCAGTATATAAGGGAGACAAAGAGAGCGACGATAAAGATGGAGGATGAGCTTCTGAACTCTCAGGGAGTTGGGTTATATTCATTCCTGAGCTTTACGAATCTTACTCCTCTTTATGCTGGACTGGCAGATACAAATAGAGCGAAACTGGTGATAGATAAATATCTGTCCTCTAAAGACCACTTCCTGTCGGATTGGGGAATACGTTCGCTGTCGAAATCGAGCGAGTTCTACAACAATGCGATCTGGGGGAACCCTCCAAGATTCGAATGTCCCGACAGATTGACAAACTCCAACTGGCAAGGGCCTGTCTGGGTACTCTGTACATATTTTATGTTCCATGCACTGCTCAACTACGGATATATATCAGTTGCACGCGAAGCTATCGCTAATCTTAACAAGACCCTGGCTTCAGACATCACAAACAACGGAATGATGAACGAAAACTACAACGCCGAAAACGGACGACCACTATATGCCAGCAACTTCGGCTCCTGGAATGTCCTTGCAGATCTAATGCCGGAGGAGCTAGAGACCGGTAAGAGTGTTTGCGATGTGTTTATGAAGTAGATGTTGGGATGGTAGAATCATTAATACGCTTGCATCTTATCCAAAGAAAACCTACTTGCTCCTCTGTCAATTCAGCATATTTGCGTATTAAATTGATTGTTTCCGTATCATCATATAGCACATAGCGGGGGATGGTAATTGCATCTGTGGCTGTATATATACGTATGTGCCTTGCACCTTTGCTGACGTTCAAATATCGCAAGGCACATATGTCTTTCCATTCCATACATCGGACGGGTTTGTCCCTGAATAGGAATTGTATGTTTGTTGGTGTGATTAGCAATGATTCGTTTTTGACGATGTTCCATATTTTGGAAAAATAGATGCAGAGTGCAACAAGCCCGACAATTGGAAAGATTAACTCAAAAACAATTCTTGGTTGTGCATTGCTAACCAGTGATGTATATTCTGGAAGTCCTGAGTTTTTTAATATAATGTAGTTTTTTAATGCAAGCAATCCAAACCAAAACCGCTCAATAAATATCATTGGGCCAGTTACCACACAAAACCAAAAACCTGGAAAAAGACGGTAACCGGCTTCATAATCTTGATTCAAAGTGGTATCAGTTATGTTGCTATCGATTGGCATGTAAATCTCCAGGATATTTTATTGGTTCCCTCTCATACACTCCTGACCAAAGTACCGTTGCTACTTGATCTGCTGCACGTTCAGCCGCATTTGATGTCAGGAATGAGAAATTGAAAAATCCGATTGCCAATCCGGATTCTGTGTCATTGACGAATATTTCATCATTTAGGGTATAGATATTGGGTTTGCCGTCCGGATATTTGTCGTTAACTGTCTTCGTTATTATATGTCGTTTGCGCGTTTCTGGAGGGATTAATCTTTCTTTAGTGATAAATGATCCGCCATTTTGATTCTTTGCTATTGCATCTGCAAACTTTTCATTGTGAATCGAGAGGGCTTGTGTGGACGAATCAGGATATTCCAGATCGCGCACCCTGTCTGAGTTCCGCGCACCATCAATCTGAATACGAGTTTTCCAAATACTGAATATGGGAGTGGGTAGATAACTGTATTTGGGAACTCTAACTACCAAATACAGTGTAGGTTTCGCTGCGATGGCTTCTTTGATGGTTCTATACTGGGTAACTTTGCAGCGATATTGCTTTGTCGGAATATACCTAACCAGATATTTAGCCAACTCTTCAGCGACAGCCTGCTGAAGACGCGCATTACCGATCTCCTTTACAGACGTAATGATAGCAACTTCCCGGAGGACCTTGGGGTCCAGTGCAGAATAGAATCCGGTTTTATAAAAAAGCATGGGTGTCGAGTTTATATAGGCACCGCCCATTTCTCCAGGTGACACCCAAAATAATAACAACAATACGACTACTATTATCAATATCCGCTTTCTTCTATTTACAGCATTTCCAGGTGTCAATTTCGTAACTCCTTTCCATAAACGCCTGACCAGAGCATTTTCGTTGTTTCATTTACTTCCAAGTCTGATATATAAGATACCAGGTAGTTCAAGTTCATCACACATAGTCCTTTTCCAGAAAATGAAGTACTGATGAATATCCCGTCATTGAGTGTTCTGGTTTCGGGTTTACCTTTTTTATGTTCGATAATGAATGCTTTTTCTTTGAGATGCCTTTCTACAAATGTAAGTGATCGTGGTTTTCCGTTCACAATAGACATCCAAGGTTTTGAGGTAATCGTGCCATCTTTGGTATATATATCACGCATTAGACTGAATGATTTTGTCTTGGCATCAGGATTAAGCAAAAAGCGTGCCCTGTCTGAAGTGGTAGCACCATCTATTTGAACAATTGCTTTCCACATGAACACCGGCAGATAGCTTAGTTCTGGTGCTCTTACTATAAGATACATACTGGGTTTTGCAGTTATGGCTTTATTCAGATCAGTATATATGGTGACTTTGCATGAGAGCGGATGGCCTGCGGCGTCCTTTGCAGGCCTGGCGTCGGCCAGAGATTTTGCCAACTTTTCAACCACTTTCTGCTGAAGGGATCTGTTTCCAATCTTATTTACCGATGTAACAATTGCTACATCACGCAGAATATTTGGATCAAGTGCGGTATACCAACCAAATTGATAAGCGCACATACTCTCGTAATGGTTGTAAACAATACCAATACTAACAGGATTGAACCAGAAGACTAACAGGAGCAACAAAACAAGCAGAGGCTTACGTTTGCGAGATATCCATTGTTTCAGATTGTGGAATCTATCAGTGTTCATTAACTTGCTGGCTCCTATGGTGCACAGTGTTGTAGTTGGTTAATGATACTGAATTATGACATGCGGATATGTTGTTGTCAATAGAAACGCTATCCTGAATGCTTTGGTCTTGATAATACTTGTAAGTATGGGTGATATGTGATGGGTCAATAGCTAACAAGTGAACTAATATGAGATTGACGCCAACGCAAGTTCACCCGGGGCATGGATCCCCCGGGTGAACAATATTAAATGTTATTTGTGTGGGCCTGCTTTATCAGCTATATTAATGGGGAATTGTGGGGATTCCGGGGGGATATCACAGATGTTGTTTTCTAACATGCACGTTAAGTGCCGGTTCTGGGCGTGGTTGTTCAGGTTTAGTGCTTTAGGGACTCGATAAATGACATTTTGTTCTACGCGGATATCTGCGCTGCCTTCATCGAGGTAGATTCCACCAGGAAATCCACAGTTGTCGTGGATAACATTTGCTGAGATGCTGGTTTCGGGCATCCGGCCAATTGTGTAGATCGCACCTCCATCGTTCATCTCCTGCATTACATCGTGTATATGGTTGTGCTCAATTGTGTGACCGCTCTGGTTTGTAGGTTCCGAGAAGTGGAAACTACTGGACGCCGGATAGCCACCTCCTCCTGCATCTATCTCACCCCAACCCCAGCCTGCAGATATAGCAGAGTAGGGGAGATGGTGGAATATGTTGTGGGTGACGGACACATTTTTGGCGTATCCAATGAACACACCTACTCCACCTTTATAATCAGTCGCAATGTTATGAATGTTGCAATCTTTGATTTCCACGTCTCGAACGCCTTTTCTGGGGTCGTCCGGATGGTGGTCATCTGTAACTACATCGGCCACTTGGATGGCACTTCCGGAGATCTCAGTAAACTCACAGCTAGTGACATTTATGTTAGCAGAACCCCTCTCAATATCAAGACCGGCTCCGCCAAGTTTTGAAAAATGGCATCCATCAAATGCAATATTATGACCAGCATGGCAGATGATATTTGCCGGCGATTTTACACAGTTGTGGGATTTAGGGGTCATGAAGACTTTGCCGTTCTCGGAGTAATTGGGACGCACAGTCAGTAAGGTTTCAGGAGTCACTCTGAAGTTGGCCTGGATATCAATGAAACCGGTGTCGTTAGCGCCCAGCCATGTTGCATGCTCAAAGCCCAAATTGCAGAAACAAACATTTTTGACGGGTTCCTCGGGGGTGCCTTGAATCTCAAGCAGCGTTTCCAGCTTTGGGACAATAAATTCTGAAGTTGCCATATCCTGATCTAACCAGGGTTTGTATTGGATTTGTTTCTTTCTAGCATCGAAGAGCCAGAGTCCTTCCCCAGCAAATTCTACCGGTGCTCCTTCTATCGTCCACGGTAAGTTGAGTTGCATACCTTCCATTCCACGTGCCAGAAAGAACTCCGGCTGCTTCATCAGGATCTCGTAATATATTCCGGACTTACGGACTTCGGCGACCTTGCAGCGTGTGTTCTTCCATATAAACCTGTATTCAAACTCAACATCCTCAGCATCGATCAGGTTTGCAGCAGCATGGCTGGTAGTCCGATAGCCTTCACCACATTCCATGACCTGCAGATTACCAAGCAGGAACCCCCACATGGAACTGCGGGAAACCGATCTGCCATTTACATAGAGCTGACGCACAGCATCCAAATCAACATCGGCAACCCATCTGCCTTGCTCACCGGGTTTCCATCCATCAATTCTCATCCCACCATCCAGAACTGCCATTTCACCTGGAGAACTGGTATAGACAACGTTGAAACCATTGCTGCCGGAGTCCTTCTGTTCCAGCACGAATGGAGAGTCCAGATAATAACGACCGCCTTTTATCTGAACGATGATATCGCTGGTCATATTGGCATTGATCTGTCGGATAGCTTTACGCGCTCGCTCGAGTGTTTTGAATGGCTGGGTTTCGGTGCCGGGATTGGAATCACTTCCGGATGGGGCTAGGTATAGAACTGATTGGATGTTGGATTCAGATTTGCTCATGTATGTCTCCAGCGATAATAAGTTAAAAGATATCAGGGCAATAGATACTGAATGTTTCATGATGGCTGTGAATTCCTTCATGTTAAACTCAACTATTGTTGTATAGTCTGCAAGCTGGTATTTGTTGCGGGTTGTTGGTATTGGTATATGGAATAATTATAATAAGCGACTACTCAGATCGGTATACAATATTATTTATGGAAATTCGGAACAATCCACAATTATGGTGTGTCGTAATATATAACGAAAAATATCTCTAATCCTTGGTCGGTCGGACTAACCGCCCAGTAGCTGGCCTGATCTTGCTGTCCCTTCAAATTGCTAGTAATGCTTTAACGAGTATTATTGAGCCTCAAGCAAATCGTATTGAACCCAAGTATTTTCGACATAGGAGTGAATGAATGCTGAAGAATACCATATTGTTAGTAGTATGCACAATGTTCCTCGCACTATGCGTGGTGAATGTAAGTGCGTTTTCAGACTATGCCAGAGCAACAGGAAAAACTTGTGGATATTGTCATGTTGATCCAGGTGGAGGTGGACCCTTAACAACGGAAGGTCAGTATTATCTCGACAATGGAACGTTGCCGCCAGCAACTCCAACACCTCCGACTACATTGACAGCAACAGCTGTTTCTTCAACCCAAATTGATCTGACGTGGGCTGATAAATCGACTGATGAAACTGGTTTTAAAGTAGAGAGAGCATCAAGCGCCACTGGGACATTTGTTGAGATAGCTGCTGTAGGAGCTAATGTAACTTCGTATAGTAACACTAGTCTGACAGCTTCAACGAAATATTATTACCGGGTCTGTGCTACTAATGCACAAGGAAATTCAGCATACTCTAACACTGCTTTCGCAACTACACAAGCTGCGGCTGTACCTCCAACTGCCCCTGCATTGCTGACCGCAACTGCTGCTTCATCATCTCAGATCGACCTGAGTTGGACTGACAACTCAACAGATGAGACTGGATTTAAAGTTGAAAGGGCATCAAGCGCAACCGGTACATTTACGGAAATTGCTGCCCTGGGTGCTGGTGTAACTACGTACAGTAACACAGCTTTGACAGCTTCAACCAAATATTATTATCGTGTGTGTGCTTATAATGCTCAGGGGAATTCAACTTATACTGATGCGGCTTCAGCTACAACTTTGGCAGTGGCGGCTACTCCACCTGCATCACCTACATTACTGACCGCAACTGCTGTTTCCTCCTCTCAGATCGACTTGACGTGGATTGACAACTCCACAGATGAGACTGGATTTAAAGTTGAAAGGGCATCAAGCGCAACGGGTACATTTACCGAAATAGCTGCCCTGGGTGCTGGCGTGACTACATACAGTAACACTGCCCTGACAGCTTCTACCAAATATTATTATCGAGTATGTGCTTATAATGCGCAAGGCAACTCTGGTTATACTGACACGGCTTCAGCAACTACATCTGCTGTAGCGGCTACTGTTCCTGTATCACCAACGACTCTCGTTGCTACCGCTGTCTCAGCGACACAGATTGACCTGTCCTGGACTGATAACTCGACAGATGAAACAGGTTTTAAAGTGGAGAGGGCATCAAGCGCAACCGGTACATTTACCGAAATAGCTGCCCTGGGTGCTGGTGTGACTACATACAGTAACACTGCCCTGACAGCTTCTACCAAATATTATTATCGAGTATGTGCATATAATGCCCAGGGCAACTCTGGCTACACAAACACAGCTTCAGCTACGACGCCGGCAGTTGTTACATCCCCCCCGGTTGCCCCAACTGTTCTAAGTGCCAAAGCTGCATCTTCGACACAGATCAATCTAACATGGGTGGATAATTCCACAGATGAAGCCGGGTTCAAAGTTGATCGAGGCACATCATCATCTGGCGCATTCACTGAAATTGCAGTGCTCGGAGCCGGGGTTGTTGCATACAGCAACACTGGACTGGCAGAATCAACGACTTACTACTACAGGGTCCGTGCATACAATTCCCAGGGAAATTCAAGTTATACAAATACGGCGTCAGCTACAACTATATCAGCACCACCTCCGCCACCTACAGTTAAAACGCCTACAACCAATCCGGATGGTGGAACATTCAACTCAGCTATAACAGTTCGCATAGAGTGCGAAACAGATGATGCAACTATTCACTACACAACAAATGGAGAAGACCCCACGGAGAGTGATCCGACACTAGAGTCTGAATCTGAAATCACTGTGGAGCACAGCATGACCATAAAAGCTCGCGCATGGAAAACAAACATGGATCCGAGTGACATTAAGACCAGTGTTTATACAATCACAAATTCACTGACTATTGAATTGTTATCAGGTTGGAACATGGTATCCGTGCCTTTAAATCCGGTAAGCGGAGCCTGGACTAGTTGGAAGTCTGCATTTGGTGGAGTTGCCCCAATTGTAGCATACGCATGGAATGCAGAATCTAGTTCATATCTGAGTTCAACCGGGCCATTACGCGGACGGGGATACTGGGTTAAAATGTCCAGTCCGGCAACAGGAAATATTGTCGGAGTTGCATCAGAGAATACATTTGCCATAAACATCAAAGGTGATGCAGGTGGGCGATGGAATATGATTGGAAACCCGTTTTCCTCAGCATTGTACTGGGATGTTGAAAAAATCAAAGTATCAGTGTCGGGAGCAGAGCCTGTAAGTTTGCGAAAGGCACACAGCGACGGACTGCTCAGTGATTACGCCTGGTACTGGGACGGACTTGCATACAAGCTGATATGTGACCCTCAGAGTTATGATGTATCAGGAAGTCTGGAAACTCTACATGCTACACAAGGCTGCTGGTTCAGGGCTTTTTATGACTGTCAGTTAATATTAACAGTAGAATAATAGTCTGCTGAGGATTAGCAACTCTTGACAAAACACACCTGGTGCAATGGTTTACCAGGTGTGTTTTGTCATTTGTTTTGTTGCTAGAACTCTATCCCCAGATTTTCAGCATTCTTCCGAAGTCGCATTAGCGCATCTATAGAATCCTGAGGGATTAAACCGTGGGTGTCGGGTGGGACATCCAGCAGGAAGTTTACTCCACCATTTCTGCAATTTTGGAATTGTTTTAACAAGTCCTCATCTGACCTGGCATCGTCTCCTTTGACCCAGAACCATTCCTTGCCGATGGGGTCGCAGACTTCTCCGGGCATGTAGTAGGTCTTGCCTTCGATCTCTCTGCGTTTCTGGTGGCCCTCTCCGGGTGGGACATTGCGCTCTATTGCGATTATATCTGATGGCCAGGCGTATTCGATGTCATAATTGGAACCATCGCATATACCGTTGTTCATCATTATTATAGTCTCAGGTTGGAGAGAGGCTATGTAGTTGTAGAGGAAAGTTCTATACCCTCTGCCTAATATGCCTGGGATGTCTACCCAAGTCTCAGCAACAGGGCCAAACTGGGTCAGCAGCTCAGTGATCTGGTTGGTCTGGAAAGTCTGGTATACAGATGATGTAAACGGCGCTAGCGGCTCTGCAAGTTCATTCTCTCCGGCATTTACCATACTTCCGAAACGGTTGTGGTTGTCCCAGGAGCAGTAGTAGAAACCGGGCAGAATGCCACGCTTTTCACATGCTTTGCAGAACTCCTCTACGACATTGGTCTTGTCCGTGCTGTTGGCGACGGTGTAGTCGGTGTATTTGCTGGGCCAGAGGCAGTGTCCGGCTACATGTTTGGTAGTCAGGATAGCGTATTTCATGCCCGCATCCCGGGCAACCGATATCCATTGGTCGACATCCAGCTTATCCGGCGCATACACAGATGGTGCATCCTTACCGCTGGGCAGTTCAGCCTGCACAAATGTGCTCAACCCATAGTGGATAAACATACCATACTTCAGGGCTTCGAAGCTTTGTAACTTTTCTATTGTAAGACGTTGGGAGAATTTATCAGACATGTTAGGGCTCCTTTTTTTGGGAGAATCCAGAAGTCAGAATCCAGAATCCAGAATATTGCGACCGAATAGTTGGAGACTACTCACTCAATTTGTGAAGTCTGAATAGTATTCTGATGTATGTAATCCGATACCAGTGATGATATTACAATTCATGTGCATTCTCTACCACAAGTGAACGATTACAGTCTTCTGGATTCTGACTTCTGGATTCTATTCGAATCTCTTCGTTTCTTCCTGTGCTATCTTCGCCCACTCCCACAGGTGTTCGGGGTGGTAGCGGACGGTGCTTATGTCTTTCAGGTGGATTTCTACTATACAACCACCATCTTTGGCTTTTTGCAGTTTTTCGCGCATGTCTTTGCGTATTGCATCCGGATTCCACGCATCTCCTGCAAATATCGCAGGGTTGGGCTTCCAAGCGAATATTAGATCGCTGCCGACGTTCTTTACGGCTTTGTCGAAATCCACCCAGGGGCTCATTGATATCTTGCGCAGGTTTGGTATATTTTTGCGGATGATGTCGACCTTGTTGTGTAAAGGTTCGCAACATCCATAGTAACTCTTGCCAAATCTAGAATACCATCTTGCTTCATGCTTAAGAGCGAACTCTTCGTGCATGGCCGGGGAGACTTCAGAGAATATCTGAGCAGCACCGACAGCCCACATCTCTTCCAGAGGTTGAGCTAATAAATCCTGCTCTACATATTGATCGAGTTTATAGAGCCATGCGGAGACAAACTTTTCCATAAGTACATGCACATATTCCGGTCGCATCGCCATATCTGTAAGGACTTCAGTCACTCCAGTCCAACGGACAAGTTCATCCCAGGGAGCAAACCAGAAACCACCAACGCCGACTTTTGATACATTCAATATGCCATCGAATATCTCAGACCGCATTTGGAACTCCCGCTCTGTCTGGGCTTCGTCGTGTGAGATTTCAGGATATTTTATCTTGTCAGCATCTGATTCTTCGCTGATTTGAATATTGTAATGGCGTGAAACTACATCGCTGGTTGCATCGGTGCGCTGGATATCGACATCCTCTGAAATCCCGAAACCGGTGTCACGGATACAGTAAGGCTGAGGCATATCAGCGCTGATGACTGTATCGTCCTGGTAATGGTCCCATTTATACAGCGTCCGCCTGAGTTGCCCTTCGATACCTTTGCAGAAATCATCGGAGCACTGAGGTTCCAACTCTCCATGCATGTTGAGTTCGTTCCATGGTTCCTGGTAGATTTGGACAGTAGGCTTTGTCTGCTCCAGGTTTTCTACCTGCTGAGCCAATTTGCGGCGATAGTCTTGAACAGGCAGCGCAGCAATCTCGGCAATCCTGTTGCCAAGTCCGCGGAGTATATCTTTGTCTTTCTGTGTAATTGCCATTTATAACTCCTGTTTGAATCGCGTATTCCATATAATAATCAGGAATGTGCGGTAAGCATTCTGTGTGTCGCTCATTAAGTGTTCGACTGCTTAATTAAGGTAGTGATCAGCCACCTTCTCTCCCACAAAGCCGTTTACATGAAACAACTTCCCATTAATATTCCGGTAAGACAGGGTGAAATCCTGCGGTAATAGCTTTGCAGGAACTGATATATTGAGTAAAAGAACTTCGCGACCACGGATTACAGCATCATATTGGACGGACCCAGCCGTAATACGCAATAGAAGCTTCTCATCTGGATCAAGCAACGGATAGTTGAACATCACAATCAACCTTTTACCAGAATAAATGCCGGTGCTGATGACCTCTTTATTCCGACTACCTGCGATTGGATAGTAAAACCTTACATATTTCATACTCTCATCAACAGGTATGCCTTTCATCAAACGAGCAAATGTGTTGACGGCTGCTGTCCAAACAACGTAGCGACTGTAGTTATCAGGTTGTGGAGTCGTGGAATCATTTTCACCGATACTCGGTAGGAATTCGCCTTGTGCGTATACATTCTCTCCATATGGTTTGAGATCTGTCTCCTTGAAAAGGATTCCACCATTATCCCACGTACTTACTGCCTGGATTCCTGACAGGAATGCAAACATAACTTGATACTTAAGTCCAGTTTCTCCGATTTCTCTGATCCACCGTGTGTTTCCTCCCCAAGTCCATGGTTCGGTGCGTGGTCGTCGTTCGACATAGGTCTTGAGTTTGGCTGGTCGCCAATAGCTGATATCCCGGTCACCAAAATTTGCCTTGCTCAATAGCAATTTGGACACCAAAATGTAATCTGCATATCGGTAAATCCCTTCCACCATCATTTTCACTTCAGGCAACCATTGGGGATTTCGCTCATGTCCACACCAACTGTCCCAGTGCCAACCAGGTTCAAGTTCTGGTGCACATTTGGCATGCCCTTGATCATTGCGTTGGAAGTTGCGTAAATCTGCTTCGGGTTCTGCCCAGATGTGATTGGTATGCCCAAAAATAACCTCTGTGAAATTATCGTCTCTCCATATCCTGGCCCCGTTCTTGTCTTTCAAATACTGTCCGGAAGCATTCTTTTTGTATAGACTATTCTTTTCCAAATATGGTATTTTGAAGTATCCAGGGCTCAGATCAATGTAAGGAGCTGCCTTTTTCCAACTGGGAGTGTCGAATGGAGTTTGCTCGGTTCGGAGAAATTCTTCCAGTTCGGTATTGGTCATGTCCTGATAAGGTCTATGCATCCGCCAGGTTACCGGATGTCCGTAAAAGCCAATTTTCTTGTCAGGTGCCACTTCAGCATGCCCTTCCATGAGCCAACTGGCAAAAAGCGAAGCTTTGTCAGATTTCCAGGGATACTCTTCTTCGTCCATCATGATCCAGGCACCGTTGTTAGTGGGACGGCTCCAGCTCTGCTGGTTCGGCGACCACGAATGTGAACGCGCATAAAACATATACTTGCCCAGTTCAAGCGCTCCTTCACGCGTAATACCGTTGATGTCCTGTTTTCTTGATGCAATTCCTGCTAAGTTGCCATAAATCTCCTTATATTTGCCTTCTTGTATTATTTTATCGGCAGCGTCGGATGCCATTGCAGGAACACTTTCAAAACTATAATGCGCACTCGGGCGTGTAGCCTCATCAGGAAAAGCACTGTTGTTGGATAAGTGAGTATGGCCGATGGTCAGGACTTTAAGAATCGGATTCCGCATTTCATTGGAAAAACTTGGGAATCCATAACCTAGAATTGAAAAGTGATGTGGAGGAAGCTGCGCATCCGGGAATTGTGCGAAGTTCAGGGTGTTATTGGTTGTCTCTAATTTATATGGTGTCCACACGCTTTCAATTGGTGCAGGCTTAGGCTTAATCAACTGCCCTGTTTTATTTGTTTTCGAAGTTACCGGCAGGCTTAACAATAATAACAGGCATATCAGGGATATCAATATTCGCACAGTAAATATCCTTCGTGTCGAGTTGCGTTCCAGGAATGCTCGCACATTCTGCCCCTGCTATTCCCCGATATCTTCCAGGTCACATGCTAAACAGTAGGTCTGGCCCTACATGGTCTTCAGATATATCATAAGCAAGCGCATATGGCTTGTCAATCACCATGCTGGTCAGGGCGAACGCATCAAAAATGATTATCCGCAGATTTCGCAGATTTACGCAGATTTTCAGAAAAGAGAACTGCAAAATGCGCATAACACTCAATATTTAGAACATGTCACATCCGTTCTACTTGAAAAACTGAACTGTAGATAGAATAAGATGCGTTCGCCCTGCCATGCATGTGCCGACAGTGAATGGGAGTATGATGACAAATAGTCTTCTTAACATCCGGCGTATAGACTGATATTGTACAAAATTGGTTCAAATATTATATGTGTAAGCAAGCTATTCTGTTTTAGTAAAGAGGACCTGACCGAATGTGTCAAACTCTCGGGTGTTGTATATGCTACCCACGATGAAGTAGCGTAGTTCCGGATTGTAATTGTCCAGATATAGCCGATAGGTGTTCTCATTATCTCCTGCTCCGGTGACTCCGGGGTGTTCATCGATCATTATTGGATGGATGTCTTCTTTGTTAGCCCCACTGTATAATCCTGTGCTGATGATAGAGAGTGCATCAGCTCCCATTGTGTAGTCCCAGAGGACTTCATATTTGCCTGCAGAGTTAATTCGATCTGTGACATCGATGATTACCCGTCTGGGGTTCTCTCTTGTGGATGGGACAGCGTCCGCTGTTTTCCATCGCCAAATGCCGTATTTTTCGTAGTCACTGCGTTCCTTGGATTTGAGCACCAGCCACATAGCATCTTCCCCGACAAGACTTTGGGCAATACCTACCAGGCTGTTGTTCCCGCTGCGATAACCGTTTTTATCGTCTATGTTCATTACTTCACATGCCAATGCTTGTTGAATCAAGTCTATAGAAGCCTTTCTATACTTCTCATCTTTTGTAGCCGCAAGCATATGAGTGTTGCAGACCAGTTCAAGAGATGATTGTACATACTCGGCATCGTCTTTGAGTTTACGGATTCGTTCTTTTACGAAACCATCTTTTGTTATCTCAAGAGCTTTGTTCAGGTTGTTGAAAATATCGGTCATAGCGTTGGTGAATTGATGCTGCGTTTCAGTGTCTTTCTTTGGATCGAACTTGCTGAATCCCAGAGTGAATAGGACATCCTGCCCTGTTGGTCCCTGAGCAGTTTTCAGGTTGAAGAGAGCCCGACAGGCATCTGCATGGGCGTGCATTGCTTTAGAGGTCCGTCCATAAAGGGAGTTGTAGTAGTCCTTTTCGATCTGGTTAATTGTAATGGACTTGTCCCATGCTGCTCGTGTATAGGCATAAACATGGGGAGCGTTCGACCACCAGCTTTCGGGGTTGGTCAACAATACGAAATTGCCTGCAAGTCCTACTTTAGAATAATAGTGAACATCTTTTACTACAACATCTATTACAGGATTATATAGATAGCGTTTGATGCAGTCGTCACCGTAGTAGGAGAATATGCTTGCCTGATTGGATACTCCTATCCAGCCTGTTATCTCCTTTCTAAGCCTCTTAGCGTCCTGACGGTCTTCAGTGATCGGTTGGAACTGGCTTCTGGACCAGTATTCACAGTAGGTTGGGACAACATATAGCAGAGGTTTGACTATCTTTGGTGGGGCAGTATAGTGGATGTACGAAAGGAACTCCATCTTCATAGACGGTAATTCTTGGTGCACGCTCTCTGAAAGCCTGTTTATATAGTCCAGGACGACATCGGTTGTTGGCCTGGATTTGCACTTGTCGCACTCGCAGAAACCATAACCATCATTTGGCCATAGCCCAACCATTCCTATCTCCGGTCGGGATTTCAGATATGTGGTTACATTAACTGCATAATCCGGGATTGAACCATATTCGGAGTAGCAGACCTGGGAGGATTTAGTCCTTTTGCCGTTTACCAGTGCGAAATAATCCGGGTTTGCCGGGAAATACTGTTCGGATGGATAGAAGAACTCCCTGGAGTGTCCCCCAATATTGGGCATTAGTCCACGTTTTAGGATATCGTCCAGAACAGTCGACCTTACTTGTTCATAGTGAGGTGGAAACAGTTGGAATGAGTTCATCCGGTTCTTTGCAAGCCAATCGACGATCTTCCCGAACCACTGAGGGTTGCATGCTCCGTGTATTGCAATCCCTCTAATTGCCAGTGATGGATTGACCGTACGGACTATGCCATCAAGTGTTAATTCGCTGTGTTTAGGAATGTATTCCCTTCCTGGTTCCGGCCAGTGGCAACCTACCGTGTTTTCGAGGAAATCGTATACAGCAAACAGAGCTCCTCTTTCCCCTTTTCCAACAAGTAAAACACTGTGCTGAGTTCCTTTTATGTATACTCCATCTTCTATGAGTCCGGAAGCAGCTCGCTCGATCTCTTTTACAGGGAACCTAGCAGCACTCATTCGCTGCTTATCAATAGATCCTATATAGAAGGTAATATTTCCGAGTGAGTTTTCAGATACTGTCTTCCATCCAAGTGAGTTTTCTAGACATCTGCTTAGCTCAGAACCAGCGAACTGCTCAATTGCAGTAGGCTCCGATGGGAGCACGATATGAATTGTCTGGTTCGACAGAGCTTGAGTCTCTACAGAAGACAATATAATAACTGCCATTGCAATAATGATCAGAGAATACAACTTATCCACTTGGACCTCCGTAACATGCGACATATCGAACTATACTATCAGGGATGGGGGATGTCAAGAGAAAGGCTTTAGACTTTAGACTTTAGGCTTCAGGAAAGGACAATTAGGTGCAAGGAGGATTTCGTATTATTGATGCATAATATGTCGAGTATTATTTTTATGGGAGAGTGAGTATTATGAGTTGGTGGAATAAGAAACTTCCTTTAGCAGGGGCAGTGTTGTTTAGGGGTGATCTTGCAGCCCAGCCGCATGAATTTGCATATTTAGAACAGCAAGGGATAACATCCAGACTCAGACCAGATACGCTTCCATCCAGATGGACTATGGATTTATCGCACCCGGAATGGGGGAAAGCGACAATGATGTGGGGTCAAGACACGCCAGTGTTACCCAGAGAAACCATAGAGTATTCATTCATTCCCCAAGTCGATAAAGATGCTGCGATATCCTCGAGAACTGCAGTCTATGTGGAAATGGAGGGTAAGCATGACAACATGCTCCGTGACCGCAAGCTGCTTCTGCGCTTTTTGTATGCGATAACGGGAACTGATGGGGTTGCTGCGGTAGACAGTATGTCTATGAAAATCTGGACTCGTGATGATTTGCACGATGAGTTGAGTCATGATGCGGACCTGGATGTTGAAGGGATTATTGGAATTCACGCAGTTACCGGTGATGACGACCACGAGTGTTATTGGCTGCACTCCCACGGACTTGCTGAGATTGGTTCATATGATTTTGATATCATTCATCCATCTGAAACTGTCCGGGACAATGCATGGGAGCTGTCAAGAGCCGTGGCGTATCACCTTTTAGAAGAGACACTGGGACCATCCACAGAAAATTATCCTCTCGTATACCCAAATGGTAATATCAAAATGGTCGAGATGTCGAAATTCCTGGATGGAACGACAGCGGAAATCCGTGAGCAACTCCGTTCTTCCATGGATGACTCACACAAAGATAAACGACTAGTCTTGTGTGAGCCTGATGGGGGATTCCTGAAACGGTTGTTCGCCGCAAAAACCATCATGCCAGCCAGGTTTCTATCCGAGGATTTGATGGATAATCCATTGTTCTCATTTTCAGATAAGGCATCGGATCTGATGAGAGACAGGGCTCAGAACACTTACCAATTATTTAGATCACTCCGCGAGGAGTTCGCAGAGTTTGATTTCGGATACCTGGTAAAACTGGGTATACCAACAGACCCTGGGGCACCGACAAGTCATGAGCACATGTGGTTTGCTGTTGATAACCTCACGGATACTGAGATCGAAGGTGAACTGGGTAACGAACCTTACTATATCTCCTCCATGAAAGTAGGCGACCACAGCACCCACAGTATTGAGCTACTGAGTGATTGGATGGTAATGACCCCGGTAGGAATGGTAAACCCCCGATCAACAGTTGCGGCCAGGATGGTTAGAGAGGATCCGGAAGGGGTCAGGGAGATGATGAAGGGATAGGCTTCAGACTTTGGGCTTCAGGCTTCAGGAAGGAACTGGCGGATCACTATTCGGCTGGGGATTGTCGAAAGGCCCGTATAATTCCTCCAATTTTTTGACATCGACCTTTTCGGGTTCGTCTAATTCGAATACTTGCTCTACCGTTACTCCGAAGACTCCGGCGATTCTCATTGCAAGTATTACGGAGGGTATGTATTCCCCGGATTCCAGGTCGATAATTGTTTGGTGGGTTACTCCGATACGGTCTGCAAGCTGTTGTCTTGTCATTTCGCCATGTTGAAATCTTAATAGAAATATTTTGTTGTTAAATTGAGCTTTTCTGTTTGTTATTTCACCTCTCACATCTACAATGTAATTTTTGTTAAGTATAACTGTTAGTGAATATACCAGTATGAATACCCAACAGGATAAAACAAGGTAAAGGAACAACTCAATCTCTTGTGTGTTTTGCGATATGTAGTTGTTGAAGACAGGTTCAATTCTCAGGAACAAGTAAAAAGAAAACCAGGCTGCTGCTAATGCATAAGTTACTGCGCTGTTAACTATGTCAAGATCACGTTCATCTTCAATTGCTATTGGAGTCATAGTTCTTGAGCCCTGTTTGACAGCACCGTATCTATATTTCATTGCACCGAATGCGATTACCAGCATGGGCAGTAATTGTATTTCGACCGACAGCAGCCTGCTAAACTCATAAATATACCCTATAATAAAATGAGCTATTGCAGACACTAACAATACACCGATACAATACCAAGCTTGCTTTTGCAGTTTATTCATAATATCTAAGCTCCAAGTCAATGTTTGAAAGCTATTCTAGTAACAATGCTATAAACACTAGTCTGACTTGTCAAGTTAAATATACATGCATGACATATGCGCACTAGTTCATCGCAGAAGTCTAACCCTCAGAGTCTGAAGTCGTTTTTTTTGACCTCTTCTCCATAATCCACTAAACTTCAATTGTCCAACACATACAAAAGAGGCCAAAGCCATGTTGAAACTCGCTGCTATTTCTCTTCTATTAACAGTTATGCTGTCTTCGCTTTCTCACGCAACCACCATCAAGCAGTCCAACAACCTGTGGGTTGTAGAGAATCATTCTCTGCTGGTGACAATCGACTCTACACAAGGCAATATCACAGTTAGAGATAAAGCCAGCGGATATGACTGGAAACAGCCAGTAAAAGAAGTGTCGCAGCAGCCTCGTTTTCGTAACGTAAAACAAATAGCTGATGGCATAACTTTTAAGGCGGATTTTGGGTGGACAAAAGATCATGCAAATACTGCAGAGGTCTCTTTGAGCGTTCCGGATGATGGGGCTGATCTGATGGTGACGTGTGATATGCAAGACAGGAGTGCGGCTGTTGAGTGGATGCCTTTTTTGGAACCATTTGTGCTGGATACGGCAGACGGTGTTATTGCGATGGCGGACTATTGCAATGGACACCTTTATCCGACTGGCCTGAAACCTTTTCCTGCTCAGTATTATGAGTGTTCCAGGCTTGATATGCCATGGATTGGTGTATGTGATCTACGCAGGGGGCTGGGGTATGCGTTGATTGTGGAAAGCAGTGATGATGCTGTTGTGCAATCTCAACCTCATAAAATGGGAGAGCACGAGTTCACTGCCCCTCAGATTTTCTGGACCTCAAGCAAAGGGGGATTTGCCTATCCCCGTAAACTGATTTACAGGTTTACCAGTAAAGGTGGATATGTGGCACTGGCTAAGGCATATCGGACTTATGCAACTAAGCAGGGGTTGATTGTTCCTTTTTCTGAGAAGATCAAAAAGAATCCCCGGATCTCTCGTTTGTTTGGAGCACCGGATGTTTGGGGCGATGCTTCACTTTCATTTGCTCAGCAGGCAAAGTCAGCTGGCGTGGACAAGATGCTGATCCATGGCCGGACTACCCCTGAGGATATGAAAGCTATCAATGCGCTTGGCTATTTGACCAGTGAGTATGACAACTATACCGATATCCAACCCATTCCTATCGGTGCGGAAGTTGAGTCAGATAAAGACATATTGCCGGATAATGCAGTGATGAAAACTGACGGAACCCGGATGACTGCATGGCTTACCTGGGACAAGAAGATACAGTATATGAAACGCTGTCCTGCATTATGGACACCTTCAGCCAATGTAGTATTCACCAAACTTCTCAAAACATACCCGTATATAGGCAGGTTTATCGATGTTACGACAGCAGAGGGCCTATATGAGTGCTATGATCCGAAGCACCCAATGACCAAATCAGACAAACGGCAGGCTGGAGTGAGTTTGCTGAAGGAAGTCCGCAGGCATGGGTTGGTAGTTGGGGGAGAGCACGGGATTTGGTGGGGTGTTCCGGAGCAGGATTATATAGAAGGTATGATGAGCGGTGGGCACTATCCCTGGCCAGCTGGATACCTGCTGCACCCGGATACTAAAACTCAAGAATTTACATATCCCGATGGCAATAAAATGGAATCCTGGTCTGAATATGAAAAGTGGGGGATTGGCCACGAGTTTAGAGCGCCACTGTGGGAGCTTGTCTTCCATGACTGTGTGGTTTCGACCTGGTATTGGGGAGATTCAAGCGATTATCTATTAAAAGCAGCTCCGGAGATTACTCCCAAGAAGGATGCTTTCAACATCCTCTATGGGACGATCCCTCTGCTCTGGGCCGATGGTCAAGGGGCATGGCAGAGTAACAGAAAGCTGTTCCTCAGCACATACCGGAATACCTGCAAGCTGCACGAAGCAATAGCAGGCACCCAGATGCTCAGCCATGAGTTCGTAACATCGGACCGTGCAGTGCAGCAGACCATATTCTCAGACGGCACCCGGGTGATCGTCAACTTCGGAGAGAAACCCTACACAGTTGTTCTGAGCGGTAAAAAGCATGTGCTAGACCAGAATGGTTTCGCTGTAAAGGGTCCGAAGATCGAACAGAGTATGGAGATTATTAACGCTAAGCCGGTTACTACCATAAAATGTAAAGGATATCTCTTCACTGATGCCAATGGACGGGAGTTGACTCTACGGTCGGCAGGCAAGGACCGTATGACTGTGCTTGCTGGTTCTAGTAAACAACCGTTGACCCTATATCCATTGGGTGTGGACAAGAATTGGGAGATGGCTTCTACGCTGGTTTATACGCTGGATACCAAAGGTAGACGGACTGCAGGTATCCCATTCACGCGTTCAGGTAAACAGAGTATTAGGATTAATCAGGTTCCAACAGATGTCGGGCTGGAACTAGTCTGCAGGTCACAGACAAAACCTGCAGATCTGACCGTAGAAAATCCGAACCAATCCGTTATCAAATATAAGCAAGGTCAGAAGATCCGTATTCCGATAATACTTCGCAATAATGGCGGAACTGCCGCTGTCGATGTAAAGATAGTCCTGTTTGCAGATGACAACCGTATGTCGCGCAAGTTGTCCGCTCAGAGTGTGTCGATCTCAGCGCGGACTCAAATAAGAATGGAATCGTTTCTTGATACCTCTAGTCTCGATGGTAAAAGAAGCGTTGTGGTATCGGTTGATCCTGGGAATAAAATACCTGAGATATGTAAAGGCAACAATCAGACTGTTATCAACGTTGCCATAACAAGGGACACTAACCGCTGGCAGCACAAACGTATTCTAAGAGCAGAGGCCGGGGCAGGGGAGACAGTAAACGTGCCGATGCAGGATAACAATATAAATCCTGAATCCGTTAGAGTAGTCCAAATTGATCAGCAGAACAAACCTCTCAGAGATCTACCCGCACAGTGTGATAAATTGAGTCCAGGTAAACAGGAGTTGTGCTTTACTGCACTGGGAGGCACTCCCGAGCGCTCTGCCAGGCGGTTTATGGTCTTGTGGTCGGATAATAGCTCAAAGATAAAATACTATCTGCCTGGGGAATCTGTTTGGAATCCTGATACAAAGGTAATAGATGCTGCTACATACCGCACCGAATTCTCAGATGCTACGCTGACCAATATTGCGGCAAAAAAGGACGGAGTTGCAGGTAAACCATTCATTAACCTGCTTATCTATTCCTCTGCAGATACCGGTTGGAGCGTGGAACCGGGCAAGGTTGAGGTTTTCGAAATTATAAATCGTGGGCCTGTCCGCACAACGATCCACGTCCGGAAAGCTCTGGACAAAGGTGTCACTTACGATAAATACTATACATTCTATCCCGACAGATTCGATATCACCATGAATGCAACCAGATATGCAGGTTTCCTAAGCCGGGCAATCTATGTACAGTCCGGTCAATACACCGATAGTGCAGGCATTCGTGCCACTATTGATGGTAAAGGACAGGAAGAGGGCGTAAACGGAGCACAACCGAATCCAAAATGGTACTGCGTCTACTCCGACAGCTGGGCACACTCCTGTATAGCCCTGTCAGAGATGGACTGTGTAGGATACTGGGACGATGGAACAATGGGTCAGACAGGTTTCCTGACCGGCAAGACAAAAGACGTCCGGATGAGTTATGTGATACATCCGGGAGCGAAAGATGCTTCATTTGCTTCGCTGGATTACATAAAATCTTCTGTGCCAGTGCTTGGGACGTGGGAAGATAAGTGGTAAAGTGTAAATGAAGAAATGTAGAAACCAAAGAGATGGGGTCAGCGAATTATGAAGATTATTGGTATTACAGCGATCCTCCTTACTGTTGCTGTCTCAGGTCAAGTGTTTGGTGCTAAGGTAGAGATGGTCAGAAACATGATGACTGTCTCAACTGAGGCTGGGATCAGGAACCATGCAGATATTGGAGTAGCCGGATCGCTGGCCTGGTGTATATCAAAAGCAGACAAATCTTCTGTTGTAAAAATTTGTATAACTGGTCCACATAAATATGTGATTGGTTCGAATTTATTTGTCCCTGGGAATGTTACTCTTCGGATAGATAGGGGTGTGACTCTGGACATAAAGCAGGGAGTTACACTGAGCATCAACAGTGGTTTTGAAGCAGGTATTTACAGGATTTTCACAGGATTGGGAAAAGTGACTGGAACTCCACAGATAGACTATGTGCGTCCACAATGGTGGGGGATGGATAGAGCAGCCCTACAGGCTGCGCTTGCGTTCAAGAATGTTAATCTCGGCACGGGTATATTCACTGTCGATGGTGACCTGACGATCGGAAGCGATTCACATGTCACGGGAGATCCTGGTTGCGAGATAATCAGCATGTTGAGTGGTAATCCGAGCAACTATTATGGAATATTTAAAACCTCAGAGAAACAAGTAGTCAAGAATGTCAGTGTCAACGGGGTCAAATTTATAAATACAACTGCGGTTGGATTGTATGCTCTGGCAGTTTCACAGGGAGGTGGAGAGAACATCAGCTTCACCAATTGCGAATCATTTGGCCTTGGATTGGTCTTTGCGAATAACGTTAAGAAGATCACATTGTCGGACAACTACTGCCACACTTCCACACTCGATAAACTTGATATATTTGACGACCACCATCACGGCATCTATCTGTGTGGTATTGTGGAAGATTGCATAATCAAAAACAATACAGTCCTTGGTCGACGGTGCCATGGGATAGCTGTTGTCTCGGAAGCAGTATTTCCTCCGACCAGTGCCGATCCTACCCGCGAGATGATAGGCAAACGAATATTGATTCAAGGGAACACGGTTGTTTCCGGGACAATCAAGCAGACAGCAGGTGGTATATGGGTTTCATGCGTGCAGGACTGCAGAATATTAGGCAACCATATCGAGGGTTATCAAGACGTTGGGATCGACTTCGAAGGCTCGCGGAATTGTATTGCAGATTCCAATATACTCATAAACAACAACAAGGGCCTGGCGCTGTTTGGCAACTGTAAGAACATAACGTTCTCCCACAATACGGTCTATATGACTAGAGATAATGAACCCAACAACGGATTCTTTAATACATACTCGAACGGTTACAAGAATATTGTTGATACCCGAAACACCGATATTTATGTGATCGGTAACACGTTCAACAACGAAGCAAAGACATATAATGAGCAGCACGGCAGTGGAGGTATACTCGTAGGATCTGCAAAACGGATTTATTTCAAGGAGAATGTATTCATCAATTGTTTCTTCAAGACCCACTACTGTGATGACCTTGAAAGCATTGAGATAGCGAACAACTCATTCGTAAATAACTTCCGCGGCGCAGCATATCCTGTGGTTGACCTTGCTATCTCCCAGAGGAACAAGACTGAGAAGCAACCTACGATTAATTATATAGTGACAGGTAACAGGTTTTCCTCTACTGACGATTCAAAAGTATCCAGCATTGTGAATGTATCTACAGTGGGTGGACTCCCAGATACCACACCGTGGTGCGACCTGCGATTTATAATCTGTGACAACATAATTGATCGTGAAACCCGTGGCAATACTATCCAGTTCACAGACAACTACCAGACTACCCACCATCTTGATATGCAAGTGGACGGAGTTATAAAAAACAACATCACCAACGGCTTAATATCTCTAGACATTCCCAAAGACGGACAGAGGAAGAAATGCAATGTTTTGGTCGAGGGTAATGTTGAGAGGGTGGGGAAGTAAGTAGACAGTGAGTATGACCTGTGCTGAATGTCTCGAATTATTTACTCGCTTTTTGTTCGCACCAGACTGACCCTTCAGAAAACCTGGTTTGCTTAGAATGCGCAGCAAACTTGCATAACAGTTTCCCTGTAATAAACTATTATGCAAGCGTATATTATCTACCTAGCTGCTTCCTCTGCAACATTCAATCTCACAAGCGGACCAATAGCTGCTAGCAGAAAAGTCTATCAGTTATTTATACAGCCAGTCCTTCTGTCCGTGCTATTATTTCATCTTGCAGTCTTTTGCCGATGTTTACGAACCTGGCACTGTAGCCGGCTATTCTTACCAGGAGGTCGTTGTAATCTTCCGGGTGATCCTGAGCTTCCCGGAGGGTTTCAGCATCCAGAACATTGAATTGCAGTTGACTGCCTTTTAGTTCAACGAAGGTGCGGATCAGGGAGACTACGTTCTTCCTGGCTTCAGGGGTGGCAAAGTCGCTGGGAGTTAATCTTAGGGTTGAGACGTTGCCAGCGATCAATTTGGAGTGATCCAGGCGACAGAGAGATCGGATTACGGCAGTTGGTCCGCCGTTGGTTTTGCCCTGGGAGCCTGCAAGAGAGTCAGCGATGGTCTGGCCTGATTTGCGGCCGTCCAGCGTTGCACCCATCCGGATACCATAGGCTACATGCATGTTTTCTCCGCCTGCAAGATGACCGAGGACCAGAACAGGGCGGAGTGGGGTAGAACGGCTTTCGAGCGCGTCCGCCATCAGATCGATCAGCTTTGTCGCGACCTCGTCTACTTCCATGTAGTCACTTCCATATTTTGGCAGGGCTGCAATTTTAGTCAGCAGGGATTCATCTGATATGTCAAGATCCTTGTAAAGATCCGCTAAAGATTTGCCGTCTGCAGACAGTTTCATTGCAGAGTAGATCATGTCTGCTGCATTGGGGAGTCCGATGGCTTCCCAGTGGCCCATGTAGGTCTTGGCACCGCCGTGGACTATGTCTTTGCACTTTTCCAGTGTAACCGGCATCATTAAAGTTTGGTTGTAGCGGGTGCTTGTGACTTCTTCATCGACATAGATATTGGCAACCCGGCAGGACTCAGCGACATCTTCGGTATGTTTTTTTATCGTGTTCCAGAGACTCTGATCGTCACAGGCACCTTGAGCTGCGCAGTCACGGAGCGCTTCGTCAATCATTAGCGCCATGTTTATCCAGCCGTTTGGAGCACCCCAGGCACCCAAACCTGGCGAGACTACCTCTGTGCAACCACTTAATGCATAGTCTCGGGCTACTTCCAAGGGTATTCCAACACGTGTGAGTCCGTCGATGATTGGTTGGTCTCCATAGAAACTGGGTTCCGCAAGACCACTTCCGAGCAACGTCACGGCAAGGTCCAGAACATCATCCGGTGTGGTGTCACAGCAGCGAACATATACAGTTGGGCGCAGCAATCTGATGTTGTGGATTGCTTTCAGGAATAGTTTGGTGAGGTCATTGCAGGCGTCTGAACCATCCGATAACATTCCACCGAGTGTCATTGTCTGTACGGAGCTTACGTTATAATCACCCTCCATACAGTCGCCGTGGACTTTGATCATATAGCATTCGATCAACTCTTGAGCTTTGTCAGGAGTGATGCGTCCAGCGGCAAGGTCTGCCTGATAGAAGTCATTCAGATATGTATCGATACGTCCGACGCCGTCCTCACCTACCATATACGCAAACCATGCACTCTGAATGGCTTCCTGGAATGTCTCTGCAGGATTAGCGGGAACTTTTCGGCAGACACGGGCTATTTCCAGAAGTTCAGCAGCACGTTTCGGGTCGGCAGTTTCAGCGAGTTTATCGCAGGCATTAGCGTAGTTTTCAGCATGGGCAATAATAGCTTCGTGACCCATCGCGAACCCTTCGCAGAACTCACGCTCTTCGCCGGATTTTGTCAAGGCAAGATCTCTAGCTCTTTTAGCCAGTTCCAGTGAACCAATGCGAATATAATTAGCGTAATCAACTACTTTGTGATTAAGCGAACCCTGGGGAGAGATAAGCCCCCGGACTGCTTTAGCTCTCAATTCAGGTTGATCATCAGGAGTGTTCTTAGCAAAACCATCAATGTATTCCGGGTGACCATCAGGGAGCCAGCCCGGCATTTCATTGTCCATTGCACGGATTAATGAGCCAACAATAAGTTCTCCGTCGCGGATGACAGGTGTAAGTCGTGGGAAAGCATATGCAAAGCGCTGTGCATCGGCAAGAAATGGACTGATTCCATCCGGAGCCTGATACTGCGAATGTAGTTCCCTTTGTTCGATGAAAGCGCCATACAGGCGAGTTGCTGCATCCTCTGCCAGCGCTTGTGTCCGGGGTGTAATGCCCTGACGTTTGCCAATGTAGGCGACTCCCTGCTGGATCTTGTTACATGTCTGGTAAGTAACTGCCACTGTCGTTATCTCCTGATAGCTGATGGATCATATGGTCTTTTGTCCAGTATACAACATTTTTCTCTTTATGCCGAGATTGATGGACATGAAATAGGATATGCACTGATTTGTTTGGATGTAATTGCCACAGACTGTAATATTTGAAACAAATCGACTATGTGAATAATCCAAAAATGAGACAAAGATATATCAATACATAATAGATATGTACCAGCAAACATGGTTGCACAGATAGATTATGTGACTACCATAGTGAGAATCAGTAATATGATTCGATATTTATTTAAACAACAAGCAGGATAAAGACGTCTGAATGGTGTATTGTCGATACAAATATGCTGATTGTAGGTAATAGTGACGCAAACAGCTATATACGATAGAGATTAGAGGTGTGATATGCGAACATATGTCTTGCACTGTCACTTACTCACAGTATTTGTGAGTGTATTATTACTCACCGGAATTACCTTCTGCCCTCAATATGCAGACGCGCAGACAATCCCGAAGACCACCATTGCCCTTACCGTGCAACCGGGTCAGACAATACAGCTTATTCCTATCGGGATGAAAGCTCCAATCGTATGGGCAATCACGGAAAAAGCAACCGGCGGTAGCATTACGACGGCTGGAAAGTATACTGCGCCTGCTTCGACCGGTACATATCACGTTGTTGGTTATTCTAAAGCAACCAAAGCTAAAGCATGCGTGTTTACTGTGATGGTCAAACATTCAAACACAGGAGAATTACCACTAGGAACCGAGCAGCTCTACAAATTGCCAGGCGGTGGAGTGATGCGTATGCGGTATGTACCTTCGGGAGCTTTTGCAATGGGTAGTACTGGTCAAGGAGATGATGCCCAGTTTGCCACAGAGGAGGAAATACCACGGCATACTGTTAACATCTCCGGATTCTGGGTAGGCAAGACCGAAGTAACACGCGGCCAGTATAAGCAGTTTATGAAAGCTGGTGGTTATACGAAGGGTGATCTCTGGTCTCCCGAAGGTCTGGCGTGGAAGCAGGAAGTTCAGCGTGTTCAGCCTGATGACTGGGATGAAGATATTGAATGGGCGAATCCTCCCGGTCAGTTCAAGCAAACAGATGACCATCCAATAGTAGGGGTAAATTATTTCGAGGCTGAGGCATTCTGCCGATGGGCAGGGTTACGCCTCCTAACTGAAGCCGAATGGGAGAAAGCAGCACGTTGGGATGGGCAGAACACCCGTATCTATGCATGGGGAGACACCTGGGATGTCACACGAAGCAACAATGCCAATGATCCATTATATAAAGGAGGGCAAACCGCACCTGTAGGTAAATATCCCACCGGTACGAGTGCGTGCGGGAGCCTGGATATGATCGGTAATGTTTGGGAATGGGTGTTGGACTGGCACGGGCCTGAATACTATCTGACTTCACCAAGTTCGAACCCGCAAGGGCCATCAACCGGAGATCTCCGAGTCATCAAGGGAGGTTCCTGGTTCGGTAGCAATTGGGTCGGCGCTGACAATAATGACAGGTTGCGCGGTGCACAGCGAGGCAGTTTCGATCCACATAATACTAATGGTGGAATAGGGTTCCGCTGCGCTGTTACCGATATGGCGGAGTAAGTATATGCAGATTACAAAAGTAATCAACCCTATATGGAAGAGACTGAGTCTATTTCGTATTCAGTTTGCACAGCGGGTCTCCGAGAACTATGTCTTTCCATCCAATGATTCTGGAACCCGCATAGAATGACTCTGCCAGGTTTCTACCAGACATATAGAGTTCCAGGAAGACACTGGGGGATGCCATCGCGAATAGATACGGTTCTGTTACGTAACCTTTCGCGCCAGCAACCCCCTGTGATATCAGATCAGCAATCAGGGACTGTCCACCTTCAGTTTTGAGCAAAGTTCGTCCGCTGGATGATACAGCTGTCTCCGCCAGGCTTCTGGGAGTGAATTTGAGACTATGATATATTTCTGGAGTGAATTTGCTGTCATTACTACCCCATGATACATATGCGGTTAGTGGTTTAGAACTGCTTACGAAATCTTCGGATTTGTCGAGTATTATATCGAGTTTTGGTTTACCAGCCAGTAATTGGCTGATATTAATCATATCTGCGTTAAAATCTGCGTATCCCAATCTTGAATCACGACACCTGGTTCCGTCTGGATTGATGAAGCATTTCGGCTGAGCAGACGGATCGCCCAAACCTTTCCCCGGACATACATCCAGTAAGATGGAACGCTGTACAGGTGCGGGTGCAAGCGCTCTGTCGACAAGCGATTTAGCATCAGATTCAGTATAACCATCTAGACGGGTAACCAGATAGCCTCCAAATTCAGTGTGTGAGAATGGCTTCTTAGAACGCCAGTAACGATTGATTATTGGTGTCCCTCTGTCACCAAATTTGAGATCGAGAGGGTTGATGATACCAATTGTTGCCAGCATACTGTCTACTGATTGTCCACCAGAGCTTCCTCCAGTCGGATCAGACGATAGACGCAATGGAATACCTTTAGTCAGAACAATGTATTTGATCTGATTAGTTATTTTGTGGCTGGACAGATAATCCTGAATAGGCTTTTGAATATGTTCTTTGTAGTCATCGGGCGAGATCTGTTCATTTGCAGTTGATAAACTTGAATCATTAGTGGTGATAACAACTTGATATTTTGGTGCAATCTTTCGCTTCATCATGTAGTATGCTGCAATGCGTGTCGAAACAGGGGAATCAGCATTGCGGACGACTAAGACATCCGTCGGACCACTTGTTACCCGCACGTTGCAGCCCTGAATCAAAAATAATGAAGCAATAAGAAATACAGTAAGTCTTATATTCATAGTCTGATAATAACACAGAATGGGTATCCTTGATAATCCATTCGGACTACATGCAGGTTATCTTCCTATGCAAGCAAATGCGGTTGCAGGAGTTTTCAAACAGAATGATGTAGTATTACGCTAAGTGAGTTATTTGTTTGGCTGTACACATATCATATACTGTCTGTTTACTGGAGAACTCAATCTATGTCGTCACTTCGGAATTTATTGATGGTAGATATTTGTCTTAACTATGTAAGGTGTTTTCGTTTATTGATTGCATGCACTCTATCGTCGCTTGTTGTCATTGCAATCTGTGGGTGTGCCGAATCTGAGGAGCCTGCGTATAATTTCAAGAAACGCCAGGAACCAAGTGTTGCAGAAAAAGCCGGAAATTCTTCAAAAAGAGCTGCCTTGGCATTCTCTCCGGATGGAAAGTTTGTGAGTGTTTTTAGTAGTCATATAATGAGACTATGGGATATAACCAGCGCCAAACCGATTTGCAGCATGAAGCCAGAGAAAGATTCACCCCCATTATGGTCCCCTGATTACACATATCCGCTTATGAATTCGTTGAGGGCCGGTTTTACTAGAGATGGTGTACCCTATTATGGCAACCATGGCAGATATTTGTTCTGCGATAAGCATTCAGGTGATTTTATAAGGGAATTGTCTGCACCATGTTATAAAGCAAAAGATGGCGGAATGATTGTGCATCCTTACACTTTGTCCCAAGATGCCTCCAGAGAGGTAGTTAGCACCGATACAAATACCAATAGCATCTTTGAAGTTCAAGCTGTCGGTATTGGTAATAAAAAGTATTCAACAATTACGACTGAACGGCGCATTGGGATTGATTTTACTTATATTTCACAAGACGGCAAGTATTTCATTTATCCTGTTAATGACAGTGAGCTTGCCTTGATAGCCACAGATACTGGATCAGAAGTAGTAAGGTTTATACATGAACCTATTGCTGGTGGTGACAGTTATACATCGTCTGGAACGTATACGACGAGATCATTCATTTGTTTGTCGCCAGATAGCAAATATGCGGCTCTTTACACGACCACAACTCAAACACCTACAAGCAATACAAACCAGATGGGTGGGCAAAATGGTGTTGTAGTAGACGTTGCAAATAGCATTTCGTCGGTAAATATATTTTCAGGAAACAAAACTACACCATTATTCAAAGCCGTATTTAGGGGTCTAATTCTGAATGTTGTTTTTAGCCAGGACAACAGCACTTTTGCATTGTTATTTAATGGTGAAGCACTTATCTACGACACAAAGACGCTTAAAGTTATCCACGTTTTATATAGCGATCATGAACCAATAATGGCCATTGCATTCTCCCCGGACAACAAAAATATCGCAACAATTGATGGCAAATCCACTCTAAAGATTTGGAATGCAAAGACAGGTAAAGAATTGCTCTCACTTGAGAAGTGATTGAACAGGAGTAAGGAGATATTTCATGTTACTATTATACAAATTCTTGTTTTGCACCACTATAACTTTGCGTTTTAAGTTATTATCTTCCATGTTTGCATCTTGCCTGCTTTGCCTGCTTGCTATTCTGATTTCCGGATGTTCAACCCCGAGCAGGACTGCTCACAAACCAAGACAAATCCAGCCATTGAGCATTGAGGAAAAGTCTCAGAATCCTGCCAAAACAGCAATGTTGGCATTTTCTCCGGATGGCAAGTATGTAATAATATGCGGCTCAACTAATGGGTGGCTCTGGGATCTGAAAAATGCCAAAGTTGTTTGTAATGCACAACCAAGAATACGACCGTTTTATGCAGGATTTACAAACGATGGCATTCCCTATTACGGCAATTATGAGAAATACACTTTCTGGGACAAACACTCAGGAGAAACAATCAAAGAGCTGAATGCCCCGCTACGTAAGACCTCCAATGGAACGTTTATGGATCCTTTCATGCTATCTCAGGATGTGTCCAAAGAGATAGTAGAAACCCATGTGAATTCTGGAACTGTTTTTTTGGTAAGGGATCTGAAGACTGGCAATAAATATCCAAAGCTTCCGCTCGAGTCACAGGTATCGTTGTCTGACGCAAAATTCTCGCAAAACGGTAAATATCTGGTGTTTACATCTCAGGATGATCACGTGGTCATTATGAATACTGACACGGGAACTGAGATAAATAGGATTGCATTCCAGCCACCTGATAATTGCGTATACCGCTTGGCGCCATTTGTACACTTATCATCCGATGGCACACGTATAGCCCTGGTTGTATCAACAAGCGATAGGCCTTTCAGCTTAATCAACTTGCAAGGTGGTATAAATATTGATACTGCACTTGTTAACACTACTGTCCGCATATATGCCACGAATTCCATTAAAATGATTGGCGAGTTATCATTGACTGGTACCGTTGGGAGAGTTGTATTTGCTCCCAATAACCAAACATTTGCAGTCTTGAATGATGGCAAAGCGTTTATCTACAATACGAAGACTCTAAAATTAATATGCACACTGACCAGCAATGATGAACCGGTTACAGGCATTACTTTCTCCCGGGACAATAAATACATCGCAACTGGAGATGGTGTATTCACACTCAAGCTTTGGGATGCAGGAACAGGTAAAGAAATGCTTTCGCTGGAGAAGCCCAAATATGATTGATTACGACCAATAGAGACTATTCCGAATGTGATACCAAGCAACACCATATAAGGGTTGAATTCTCATACAGCTATTCCGCTGTGGCTGAATCACAAAGTATAATTATTTTTTGTCATTCCCAGCTTGATTGGGAATCCAGAAATATATTACCTGGTAATACACAGGTCGTTGGATTGCAAGGAACCGATCTGAACTTGAGTAGTTTCACAATAAACTTGGGGTAACTATTTCACTGTTTTAGTTTAGCTTGCTTATTCACCAAGCTTCGCTTTTGTCCGGCAGTAGAGAAAAAAGCTGAGTTAATTTTGAATAATGCGGGCTATGATAGGAGAATATTCATATGTCGTATCTGCACCGTATTTCTATTTCAAACGTATTTGCTGAATTTATGACCCGTTCCCATACTGCTATTGCAGTTGTTCTGCTCCTGGTAGTGTTGTTCATTGTAACCGGCTGTTCGAAACCTGAAAAAACTGTAATTATAAAGAAAAAGATGCCGGAATTGACCATTGCAGAAAAATCCAAGGATCCTACAAAAAGAACAGCAGTAGCTGTTTCTTCGGACAGTAAAATGATAACAGTAGGTGTGATGAGTTCAATTGGCATTAAATTGTGGGATTTTGACAAATCTCAGTTGATTCGCAATGTTAGTAGCCAAATACCTCCAAGATTTGTTGGCTTTACAAAAGATGGGATACCATTTTATGCTTGCGATGAGACTGTAGTTTTCTGGGACAAAGAAACTGGTGAACCTTTTCATACAAAACCTGCATATGTAAATAAGAATGGTCGTGGCTTTGTTTATGATCATATAATGCTCCTGCCGGATGAGTCAAAGAAGATGCTTGTGGCAGGTGATAAGCCCAAGTATTCTATTAATCGAACAGATGATAGTTTTACAGTCTTTAATGCCCAAAGCAAAACAAAGATCAGAAGTTTCAAAATCAATGTAAACGATTCACCATTATGCAATTTTACCTCCTCAGCATATTTGTCATCTGATGGCAAATATATCTGCATTTTGGAAATTTCCGAAGGAGCACCAATCAATACAGGGGGAGGCGCTACAACCGCAGATTCTTACTCAATTATCAACATATACGATATGAAAGTGGCAACACCAAACGGAAAGATTAAGCTCAATGGAATAGTTGGAAAGGTAGTTTTTGCTCAAAACAATCAAACACTTGTAATCCTGGATGAAGGGCAAGCGTATCTGTATAGTCCAAAGAAACTGGAGTTGATACGTACCCTTGATAATAAGAATGACCCACTCATGGATATTGCCTATTCACCAAGCAACAAATACATGGTTACTGGAGATGGAACCCGCAGAATAAAAATCTGGGATGCTATGACGGGTGAATATATAAAAACACTGGAAGAGCCTCGAAGACACTAGAACATGGTTTCACGTATAGTTGTGGCGTCTGTTTGTATAACATGCAGACACCACAACCAATACCAGCAATCAATTGACCCTCCCCCTCATTCAACGATATAATCCATACAACAATGAATCACTTCGGAGAAGCATTTGAGATATCTTTTCACACTCCCATTAATATGTCTGATAGCTATATCATATTCCCCAGTATTCGCAGCAAGCCTTGATACATCCAATGGCAGTGCTATAGCTGTCCCTGCGTCCGGCAAGATAGCTGTTGATGGTAATCTGAATGATTGGGACCTTTCCGGATTGGAGCAGGTTACGCTTGATATTGGAGATGCTAATGCTCTGCATGCTGACTATGCGTTAATGTATGATACCAAAAACCTATATCTTGCAGTTAGAGTAGCTGATGCTACTCCAGCCCGTAATGCTTATGGTCCGGAGGAAAGCAAGTATTGGGATGGGGACTGTGTGCAACTGCGTGTCTGTACTGATGCGGGTATCGCGACGCCTTTGCCCAATTCAGGGAATGGAATGAACGCCGAAAATCTCGGCAAGATATCTCATGTAGGCTTCTGGCACAACCATCTCACTGGAAAGAGCTGGATTCACATAGCCCGCGGAGCCGATAGCGCAAGCACGGCATTGGTTAATCCGACTGGCTCTCAGTTGGTATTCAAAACATGGCCGGATAGCAAAGGTTATACTCTTGAATGTGCTATACCATGGACCGCGTTGGGAGTAGAATCGGTACCAAAAACAGGGAGTGTTTTGCCTACTCTATTGGAAGTGCTCTGGGGAGATGGGCAGGGCAGGGCTCAAGTAATCAGGGCAGCGGCTGTATATACCCATCACCCTACTACATTCGGGTTCAGTAATTGGAGTATGTGGGGGGAGCTGGTTTTGTCTCCTCAAGGCAAACTCTCGCGTCCAGGTCACCTCACGCTTGAAAAAATCAGAGCGAAAAGTGCCGGAACAAGGATTCCGATTACTCTCTCCCTCAAGAAGCCCGGAGCTGTCAGTGTAAATATACTTGATGCCAAAGGAAATGTCATCCGTGAACTAGTCAAGGAAACAAAGCAACCTGCCGGCAAGTTGACTATCAACTGGGATGGACGCAACTACGCAGGGCAACCGATTGCTCCCGGAAAGTATAAGTGGAATGCAATTACTTATTCACCGGTCAGTGCTAAGTATATTGGAGGGGTAGGCAGTTCTGGCGATCCTCCTTATGACACTCCTGATGGCAACGGAGCATGGGGATCCGATCACGTCAACCCTTTAGATACTGCATCGGATTCAACCGGGAATTACTTCCTGTGGAGTATGGCAGAGCAGGGGAGATCGGTTGTCAAAACAGACCTTTCAGGCAAGACTCTATGGAGAAAAAGTCCGGTTGCCAGAAACCACTGGGGAGATTTTACCAGTATCGCTGCAGATGGAAAGTGCGTTTATGTGCTGAGTGGAATGGCAATCCCCGAGATAATACGTCTGGATGCTGTCAATGGAAGTTATTTGCCATACAGCCAGGATCGGTTGGGAGCCGTAGTTTCTGAGAACGACTTACCTGCCGGTATGACTGAGTGGACAGCCACAGGCCTTACAGTGCGAAATGGAATCGGATGCGTCAGTCTGTATTATGAAAACAGAATAGCGGTAGTCAATCTTTCCGATGGACATGTTACCAATAGTCTCAGGATTGATCGTCCATATGGGGTGTGTTACGATTCCAAAGGGAATCTGTTTGCCATTTCCAGGGGCAGTCAGTCTCAAACAGCCAGAGTTGTCAGGTTTGATAACGCAATTGGTGATCCGATTGATGTGATTTCTGCCAATCTTCTGGAACCAGCCGATCTTGCTGTAATGGCCGATGACAGGATACTGGTTACAGACCCTTCTCCAAATAGCAATCAGATCAAAGTCTTCTCTGCCGATGGTATACTGCTGAAAACAATCGGAAAAGCCGGTGGACGTCCTTATGCGGGTAAATATCAACCGAAAAACTTTTTAAGGCCCTGGGGGATAGCGGCAGATTTTAATGACGGTTTCCTGGTTGCAGAGAATTCTGCTCCGAAGGTTATTACCTGGTTTAAGTCTGATGGAAGTATCAGCAAACGGTGGTTCGGTCCGGGAACTTACGGGACAAGTGTCTGGGGTGATCCTACTGATCCGTTTAGTGTCTACTGGCTGGCTTGTGGAAGCAACGCCATGACAGGGTCCTGGGCACGTTCACGCATTAATCCGAAGACCGGCAAGTGGAATGGACCGGAGGCCTATTGGGACCTTGAACATGGAGGGTTTTCAGCAGAATTTCAGAAAGCAGCGACTATCTTCAATATGCCGCAGTTCTCAATATATAAAGGGCGTAAGTACCTATCCTCCAACTTCGAAGGTATGAGTGTGATGAGGGTAGACGGAGACAAGATGGTCCCTATGGGGTACCTGTCAGTCGGTCTAGATGGTCGTCCGTTTATAGTGAGTATGTCCGGGAACGCCTCTGTAAAATCAACTCCCGAAAAACCAGTTACTCAACGTCACCAGCGGTTGCCTATTCCTCTAAACAATGGAATATATCTTGAAGCTGAGAAGTCTTCAAACATTCCGTCTCCTGACAGAGCTATCAGCAGCTTATTCAGCTCAGAATATAGCGCTGGTTGGATAGATACTGTGGACGATGGAGATTCATCGCAGGCAGTAGTCAGTTTGCAGCTTGCAAACCAGCAATGGCCTCTACACAATCTGTGGTTGAGATGGAACCTGCCCGGTAAATCCGTTTCTCCCGGGCGATATGAAGTCTACGCGCGGATTCGATATGCTGGAAACAACGTGCCTTATATGATTGGATTATCTGCAGGAGCATCGGGCGATTCTCTAAATACCCGTATCAAACCCGAATGGACCAATTCTTCTATCCAGAGCTATGTTTACAGTTGGATCAAAGTAGGTGAAGCAACTTTGGCTGCATCGGATAAAATCGTGCAGTTGAATATACCTCAGATAAATTCAGCTGAACTGAGGCTGGATTGTGTGGCGCTTAGAAAAGTTGATCAGAGACTTCCTCCCAATGTCGGCGGAGCTTCAAGTTTATACGGCTATGGTATGGATGAGAATCTCAATATATACTTTCAGGCCGACAGGAAGATCGTACGTATTTCCTGCCTGGGCCTGGATAAAGCAGGATATCCAAAATGGGACAATGCACACTATCGTGTTCTTGTTAATGATTATTGTCCGGGAGTTCCTGATTTAAATCTGGCAAACGCTTGGAGAAGACAGGGCAGGGGAATCGGGACTGATACACTGGGGAATATGTATGTGGCGTGGAATGCGGGTCCAGAGTCCAGCGGTCCATTCTGGTCTGCTCATATAACCTCTGATAAACTTCAAAAATACTCGCCGTCCGGCAAACTGCTTTGGGTAGCTGGCCAAAAGGCAATGGGTCCGCGTAAAGATGGAGAAATGTATAATACATTCCTGTTTGGTGGAGTTGTTAATAACCGTTATGTAGCAATGGCTGATGAGCCGGGGATGATCCACTTCTATACTTCGGATGGACTATATCGGGGTAACATTTTCAATGACCTTGCGAAAGGTCCGGAGCCAGGACCTTATACTTTTACCGGAGAGACATTCTCGGGACGGGTCATTTATGACAAGAAGACCTCCAAATACTATGCCTATCAGGGACAGACTGCCGGACTGATGTTTGAGGTTAAAGGTCTTGGGGCAGAGTTGAGCTATACCGGGAGTGTCAATGTTACATCCACGCAACTGGCATCGGGAGACGCCAATAAGGCTGATCCAATGGGGGCTATTTCACAAGTATCCAATGATTTCAGCATAGATGGTCCGGAAGCTCAGTGGACAGCAATCTATCCGTTCACCATGCGCAGGGGCAGCAATCGGCTGGCAAGTGTCTATGTCGGTTATAATGAAAAATCAGTCTTTGCCCGTTGGGATGTTGCAGATGACACCCCGCTGAAAAATGGTGCAGATGATTTGGAAATGGGATTCACCGGTGGAGACTCGGTTGGGCTTTATCTAGGGCCAGCAGGAGACCGCACGCAACCTGAATTAGGTGATCTCAGGATAATGGTTGTGCCAAACAGTAAGAGCGGACAACTTGCAGTTATCGGAATGAAACCTGTCACAAACGGCTCAAAACTTCCCCGGACATACAGGTCGCCTCAGCAATCTGCAATATTCGATTGGGTAGGCAGCATTCCCGGAGCAAGAGCAGTATCAAAACCTTATGCTGGGGGATACAGCATTGTCGTTTCCATTCCAAGGACTTTTGTTGAAAACCTTAACCTGGCTCCGGGAGTGGATGTGAAGTTCGATTCCGAAGTCTTGCTCTCAGATACCGCGGGCAAGAAGACACTATCCCGGAACTTCCTGTTTGCCAAAGGGTCTGAGGTATCGATGGTAAACGACATCCCGACCGAAGCCAGGCTGTATCCAGCCAAGTGGAAAGAGATGGAACTCCGCCAGAACCCCGATAAACCCGTTAAGAGTCAGTCTGCAGTCTCCTACCTGGCAGTCAAGAATCTGTTTGATGAGAAGTCCGCCGTAATACTGGAGGCTGAACAGGCTCAAGAGCATTCGAAAGGTTTCTGGTTCTTCGGAGCAGGCCATGCGGCAAACCCCGGTCCCGGTGTCCTGATAGATGATGCCGGTCTGGACAAACCTCAAAAAATTGCCTGGAGTCTTCCAGATTCCCTGAAACCCGGCAAATACACTCTGTGGTTATCCTGGACATCAGTCTCTTGCAACGATGCAAAAATAGACTGCACGTTCAGCCTTGGTCCCGATGTATCGTCAACAAAACCCTCGTTGGTGTCATCTGTAGACAACGGGGAATGCAGTTGGAATGTGAAATGGGGTAAAGCTGGAGAGATTGAGATTAAACAAGGGGACAAATGCATTCTGTATGAAACAGTTCTAAAGGATACATATGCTGCTGCATTGCTAATAGATGCGCTTGCGTTTATTCCAGTCAAATAAGTAACGTTACGGAGATTCTACGATGGAACAGGTCTACTGGCTCCATTGATTATTAATTCAACAAAAACATACCGGCTTCGATCCATCTAAAGCCGGTATATCCCCATTGCTTCATCGATCTAGCCACTGTCTTCAACTGATGCATTTTAACCGCTTGCTACAGCTTGTTTGCACGTAATTTGTCAGCCGATACGTACAAATGCATTCTTTGGGTATTATTAATCATATCGAATTAGGTAATTAGATATGAAGCTGCAGAATATCATTTCACGCAAGGCCTGGAGTCATCAATAACACCCGTATGTAACAATAATATACCAACAATGTTGCAAATAGGCCTCATGGGTTACTTTCGCGCACTCTTGGTTCACCTGCAAAAGCATGCAAACACAAAGATTTGACACTGCTAGTAAAAATACTGTAGTGTTTATACGTAACACGTACGGAATATAGATTATGTAGACTAAAGCATCGTCCGAACAATTGTTGTGTCATTTACCACTATAGAGCTATATAAATAAATAAAGTGAGAACATCAATCAATAGGTATGTTGTATACACTTGTATTACCCCTCGAATAATATGCTCTAGTGAAATACATAATGCAATGTGGCCACGTATGGATATTGTTGAAAACTACGGGAATATCACCGCTTAAGTCAATTTGAGTAACACACGGTCAAGCCCTCTTAATAGCTTAACTGTGCCTGTAACTAAGTGGCTGAACGCTATGATTAACCACATTCCCTTAAAAGGTTATACATGTCCGTGGAAAAGCAAATCGTTCGGATGGAGCAGTTTGAGTCTAAGCTCAAAAGCAGTTTTGGCATATTCGCAAATCACTTGCACTGTGCAACTTCATTTAGCGCACAAGCAGATGGAATGCATAAGCCATAACTCCATTTATGTGGTCAGGATCTCTGAAGATTGTTCCTGAGGAGTTTATCCGGAAATGTCAGGAGGCATTTTCCGGTGTTTTAGGAGTAACCAATTGTCAATCTCTCGTACAGTTCTGTTTGTATTAATGATGATAGTGCTTTTCAGTCTCAATTGTTATTCGCAGACTGATCTGGATCCAATTGATCCAGATATTACACCTCCCGATGTAACAATAACCCAACCTTCGAACTGGGATTCTTCCTGTAATGGTCAACCCAGTCTTCAACTTGCCGGGACTGCCTCAGATGATTTCAGAGTAGTTGCAGTCCGGTGGGAAAATGTAGCTGGGCAATCAGGAGTTTGCAGTGGTGCCAATACCTGGGATTTAAGTCAAGTGACACTGCAAAAAGGGGAAAACCTGATCTGTGTCACCGCTGAAGACAGTGCAGGTAATGTTGGGACTTCATCTGTAATGATACAATATGATCCTCTTGTAACCAGTCCTGCCCCGACAATCAATAATATTTCACCAAACATCGCAGGTAATAGCTCTGCTGTGAATATTTCTAGTTTAATAGGAACTGGTTTTATAACTGGAGCCGCTGTTAAGCTCACGAAAACAGGTCAGGCAGACATAATGGCCACCGGAGTTACTGTTGTCTCTTCGACAAAGATCACTTGCACGCTGCCGATAACCGGAGCAGCGGCGGGTGCGTGGAATGTTGTTGTAACTAATCCGGATGCTCAGTCCGGGACGCTTGTAAATGGATTCACAGTGACCTCTCCAGTAGTTAGCGTAATTGGAATAACTGCAAATACCGGTGTGAACAATGCTTCAGTCAACATATCCAACCTTGCCGGGACTGGATTTGTTTCCGGAGCAACTGTGAAACTCACCAAGAATGGATCGACCGATATCAGTGCAACTAGTGCAGCAGTAGTATCTGCTACACAGATCACTTGCGTCCTGCCTATAACCGGTGCTGCGGCTGGTGCGTGGAATGTTGTTGTAACTAATCCCGATGCTCAGTCAGGAACGCTTGCGAATGGTTTCACAGTAAAGACTCCAGCTCCGACTGTGACTGCTATCACTTCGAATACTGGAATAAATAATGCTTCAATCAGCGTAACTAATCTTGCTGGAACCGGATTTGTTTCCGGAGCAACTGTGAAACTTACCAAGACTGGGTCAACTGACATCAGCGCAACAGGTGTGACAGTAGTATCTGCTGCTCAGATCACTTGCACACTGCCGATAACCGGTGCAGTAACTGGTGCATGGAATGTCGTAGTTACTAATCCAAGTGCTCAGTCTGCAACACTTACCAATGGTTTCACAGTAAAAGCTCCGGCTCCGACTGTGACTGCTATCACTCCGAATACTGGTATAAATAATGCTTCAATCAGCGTAACTAACCTTGCTGGAACCGGATTTGTTTCCGGAGCAACTGTGAAACTTACTAAAACTGGTTCTACTGACATCAGTGCAACGGGTGTGACAGTAGTATCTGCTACTCAGATCACGTGCACACTGCCGATAGTAGGAGCATCTGCTGGTGCGTGGAATGTTGTTGTAACTAATCCCGATGCTCAGTCCGGAGCGCTTGCGAATGGTTTCACAGTAAAGACTCCAGCTCCAACTGTGACTGCTATCACTCCAAATACTGGTGTTAATAATGCTTCAGTCAACGTAACTAACCTTGCTGGAACTGGATTTGTTTCCGGAGCAACTGTGAAACTTAGAAAGACTGGATCAACTGACATCAGCGCAACAGGTGTGACAGTAGTATCTGCTACTCAGATCACTTGCACGCTGCCGATAACCGGAGCTGCGGCTGGTGCGTGGAATGTTGTTGTAACTAATCCCGATGCTCAGTCAGGAACTCTCGGCAATGGTTTCACAGTAAAGACTCCAGCTCCAACTGTGACTGCTATCACTCCAAATACTGGTGTTAATAATGCTTCAGTCAACATAACTAATCTTGCTGGAACCGGATTTGTTTCCGGAGCAACTGTTAAGCTGAAGAAGACTGGATTGTCCGACATCACTGCAACTGGTGTGACAGTTGTATCTGCTACTCTGATCACCTGCACACTGCCTATAACCGGTGCCGGAATAGGTGCATGGAATGTTGTTGTGACAAATACTGATGCACAGTCGGGAACGCTTGCAAATGGATTTACAGTAAAAGCTCCCGCACCGACTGTAACGGCTATCACTCCGAACAATGGTGTAAACAATGCTTCAGTAAGTGTTACTAACCTTTCAGGAACCGGATTTATGACCGGGGCAACTGTTAAGCTGAAGAAGACTGGATTGACTGATATCAGTGCAACGGGTGTGACAGTTGTATCTGCTACTCTGATCACCTGCACACTGCCTATAACCGGTGCCGGAATAGGTGTGTGGAATGTTGTTGTGACAAATACTGATACACAGTCGGGGACACTTTCTAATGGATTTACGGTTAAAGCTCCCGCACCGACTGTAACGGCTATCACTCCGAACAATGGTGTAAACAATGCTTCAGTAAGTGTTACTAACCTGACAGGGACTGGATTTGTATCCGGAGCTACTGTAAAATTAACCAGGACTGGATTTACTGATATAGCTGGCACAAGTGTAGTGATTGCTTCTGGTAATCAGATCACTTGCACACTGCCTATAACTGGGGCAGCGACCGGTAACTGGAATGTTGTGGTAACCAATCCAGATAACCAATTTGGAAAACTTGATGATGGGTTTATTATTACGGGTATGTATAAACTTAATGGCACGGTAAATCTTGCTGATTATATTGCCACACCCAGCGGTGTTCCAGTTACAATCGAATTATTTGCAGGCACTAATCTTCTCAGTAGTGTCAACACGACCCTGGATACACTTAGTGAGTTCTCGGTTTCGAATATTAGCCCGGGCACTTACAACGTAGGAATCAAGGCTTCTCACTGGTTGAGAAGAATCATGCCTGTCACTGTATCCAGTGTGGATGGTGCGACTACAACGATTGATATAATACTCACCGCAGTCGGTTTAATCAATGGCGACATCGATGGTAATAATAAAGTCGACTATACAGACTACAGTTTATTAAGCCAGCAATACAAAAGGCTTCCGTTGGTGACGAGAAATTGTGCTGACCTGAACGGCGACGGGGCAGTTAATATCATTGATTATAGTATTCTAATGCGGAATTACAAGAAAATAGGGGAATAGCACCAGCCATATTGTGGCGATGTAGTTTGACGCCCAGTATGGTGCGAATAAATAATCGCACCATACTGGGCATTTGTCTGTATTCAATGCAATTCAAGTGGCATTCACATTCTGGCTTTTTCCAGAGCTGCATAGTATTCCGAGGCTTTAGGTTTACCCAGCCAGAGGATCATACCGTCTTCAAAATGCGTAATTCTAGCTCGCGCAGTTTCATTAATGCGGGGTTTTATCAATTGGTTGCCATCCAAGTATTCGGATTTCGCAGCAAATACTATCTGTTCACCATCTTTCAATCCGATTTCTATATACTTGCCTTGCGGAACTATCTCGCGTTTGCTGATATTTGTAGATTTCGAATATGCAACTCCTACCCACGGATTCCTAAGTTTCAATGAGACATCAGCCAGGGCATTAACTTGAACAAACAATACTTGCCCATTAACTCTCTGCGATGATACAAGTATAGGACCTTCGCATCTCAGATCGACGAATGCAGCATCTTTTTCGTCGGGCAGGGCAGGAAATAAGCGCAAAATGCCGTTCTGGCTCTGCAATAGCATTTCTCCCATCAGTAACAGATAGACTGCAGGACCTTCGAGTGCAGGAAAAATAGAGTCGCGGCAGTCAAGATCCTCTGTAGCCTGTTCCATTAAACGACCATTCAGGATTTCTACAGCTTTTAAAGGATCGGGATCGAGATCGTGGTATATTTCGATGTCCGGGATATTCCTGATGTTTTCCTCACTCAGTTTGCTTGATGCCAGCAGCGCTGCATTATGGGTTATAAGGCTGTTGGGTTTGACACCGGTTTTGAGCATCGATTCCATCAAATCCCATGCAAGGTCCTTGAATTCCATTCTGCAGGCAGGCATACCGATATGATAAGCATTTCCAGTGAATCCCCGGACTACATATCCACTGTTTGCTGCGTAGTTGCGTGACCAGAGTTCTGCCTTTTCCAGCTCGAACTTGCAGGAATCATACCACTCCGGATGAATTTCCGGGTCGAACTCACCACACGGAAAGAGTCCAGCAAGTGTTCTACCATGGGTTATATGGTTCGGCCTAAGACCGCGCAGTGGTGATATCTCTTCTCCATTTTTGGCATATTCAGGAAAATGATCTAATACATGCTGACATTTGGCTGATAGATCAACATCCACACAAAGGATTTTTGATGCTTCGATTACTGCGTTCATCGTGTATTTCAACATTGTCATAGTGTCGATTGGATCTGAGTATTTGATATACATCAGTTCCTGGTTCTGACTGAACTCCAGGTGATAGAGGTTCTCTTCTTCGTGCCATTGCAGATAATTTACGAAGAATGCTGCAACTTTACGCATGATCGGGTAGCTGACTTCCTTCAGGTAGTTTACATCCTTGCTGTATAGATAGTGCCACCATAGGAAGATGCTCCAGTAAGGTCCACTGTTCTGGCAGAAACGATAAGGTCCGCTGGATAGTTCTTCACCTGTCGGATCAGTAGCAAGCGGGAAGTATGCGCCTGGTAGATCATACAGATTTCGGGCATTCTTTTTAGCACTTGGAAGCATATTGCTTAGAGTTTTGAATGCACCATCTGTCAGTTCAAGATGATTGGCACGGAACATTGGCATTATTGGAAGCTGGGCATTGTAGTCGTTGGTATAATAACCATGCCAGGGAAGCATTTGCGATGGCGTGTCCATTGGCCCGAACCAGAGCCCGCACAATGCGCCAACCGGAGTTCCTGGCAGCACGGTGGCGAGGTTATACAGGCTCAGATACCATAGTTGTTCAAGCAGGGGATCATCCAAGCCTACATAACACTTGGTCCAAAAATCAGCCCACCATTTACTGTGTTTTTCGCCCAGGTCTGCTGCACCTTGAGCTATCGCTTCATCTAGATTATTTTTAGCGTCAGTAAATGGATTGTTTGATTCCAGGGATGTAACGATTGTAAGGTATATATCAAAATCCCCTGATACAGGTGCTACAGCGTATTGGCCTTCTACACGGCTTTGGATGTCTCTTGACGGTTCAATAACACTCCACCACTTCTCCTGGACTGTGGACTTGAAGAGTTCAGTATAGGTAACACCACCAGTTGGGACTATCCGAGCCATCATTACATAGCGAAAACCGTCGTGGAACGGTTGGTCCAGCCATATCAGGTCGCCGTCTGCGCCTTTTATACAGTCGGGCATCAGGCAATCAGGAGTCCGCGATAGGTCTACGTTGTTGTGAAAAGCAGTCATTGCTGATATGTCTCGAACGCTAACGACCATTATATTTTTATCTGCACAGATAAAGCTGCTGACTCTCGGATGTGAGAGGTGCTTGTCCAGACAGGTATTTAGAGTGCCATCATACAGGCTTAATCTTTTCGAGAGGCGGTGCCCTGGTGTATATATGCAGTCTTTACCAAACCGTATTCGCAATTGTCCACAGGTTTTGGGAGCCGGGTATAAATCAACTCCTGATATATTCTCTTTACTCATCTCTGATGCATAATCCAGATCATTGCTGGCAATTTCGCGGATTCTGTCCATTTTATGCCGTTCAAATTCGGGATGTCTATAGTCCCAGACGTCATTCTTATTGATACTCCACTCCAGATGAAAAGGCTCATACGCCAGAGCGCCCATTGAACCATTTCCAAGCGCAGTGCCGTCCTGCCACATTTTTGAAGGCATCTCGTATACCAGATCGAATTGTTCAATGTATTTTTGGCGGTCAATATTCATAGGGTTTGGCCTCTTGCAGGATGTGGACATTAATAACCAGCTAATTGTGTGATAGATCACAACTGCTAGAATTGTCTACAACTTTGGTTCAGCTAAATCCTGCATACGCGACGTTCAATTTGACCTTGAGGGATGAGGCGGTTACAATCACTTGGTATGTATAAACCATCACTTAATGTTGTACTCACACGATCCTAACAAATGGACGCTTAAATGTTAAGGGGAGCAAATTGCGCTTATGTCAAAAGAACGTATCCTTGTAGTTGATGATGAAGAAGACATCCGCCGGTTGATGGAGTATTCGCTGGTTCGTGATGGATTTGTAGCATACACCGCTGAATCTGGTCTTGGAGCGATGAATACGGTTCATGATAAAAAACCTGATCTGATTATTCTGGATCTGATGCTTCCGGACATGGATGGTTTAGATGTCTGTCGGGCTGTACGTTCGAATCCGGAAACATCTACTATTCCTATTATTATGGTTACTGCTAAAGGTGAAGATGCTGACATTGTAGCTGGACTGGAATTAGGGGCAGATGACTATATTACTAAGCCATTCAGTCCAAGAGTTCTTATTGCACGCGTCAAAACTGTCTTGAAACGGGCGAAAAGAGATTCAATCGACGATGCAGAATTGGTGCGGATAGGTGATATATCAATCGATCCCGGCAGACATCGGGTGACTCTTGATGAACAGATAGTTGACCTTACAGCTACAGAGTTCCGCATTTTGCACTACCTGGCGCGTAGACCGGGGTGGGTTTTTACCAGATATCAGATCGTAGAGATGACCCAGGGTGACGACGCTGATGTAACGGACCGCTCGGTCGATGTTCATGTTGTATCACTTCGAAAAAAACTGGGTGATGCAGGCAACCTGATTGAAACAGTTCGTGGTGTTGGATACAGGTTTAAGGAATAAGATTATGCGAAAAAAACCACTGGCAAGAGACCTGTTTATCGGCTACTTTGTTGTCATGTTGATGTCGATTCTTGTAGTCAGCCATACACTTGGAGTTATATTCAAGAATGTTTATTTGAACAATATCAGGAACGATCTTATTGCACGCACATCTCTGGTTTTATTATCCTTGGAAGAAGAGAGATTTGCACCGAAAGGTCACGGTGGTATCGAAGGATATATACAGGATCTAGGGCATGCATCATTGACCAGAATTACTTGGATAGATAAGACTGGGACTGTGCGAGCCGATTCAGATGCTAATGCAGCTGAAATGGAAAACCACGCTAACCGTCCGGAATTCAAATCAGCACTATCAGGAAAGGCCAATTTTTCTCTGAGATACAGTCGAACGCTGGGTGAGGGGATGCAGTATTATGCTATCCCTGTACAACATGATGGAAAAATCATCGGAGCGTTAAGGACTGCTCTGCCTGTAAAGCGACTGGAATATGGCCCTACTTCAACAAAGAAGGAGTTCCTGTTAAGTGTCTTGATCGTAGCAATCATCGCCGGCATTGTCAGCTTCTTGACGACACGTGATGTTGCAGGATCTCTGGAACGAATGCGTAAGGCTGCCCATATGTTCTCCAATGGAGATTTTAAGACACGCTCCCCTGTATCTGACACAATTGAGATCGGTAATCTTGCAGAAACCCTGAATCATATGATGGATGATCTGGAACGACAGTTCATCACCATATCTCAGCAAGCCAACGAACAATCAGCTATCCTGGAGAGTATGAATGAAGGCGTTATGGCTATCGACAATGACGATAACGTTCTGATTATGAACCGGGCAGCCACCATAATATTAGGTTCCGCTCCGGATGTGTCCAAGGGTGTAACTCTACAGGAAGCGGTTCGCAACCCTACGATACAAAGATTTGTTGATAAAGTACGGGCACAGTCTGAAAGCCTATGTGAAGAATTCCTTATTCGAAGCCAGGATACCAGGACAGTGCAATCTACAGGGACAATCCTGCGAGGTAGTGAAAACTCTCAATTAGGTGTCCTTTTAGTTATGAATGATATCACCGAGTTTCGCAAACTGGAGAATGTGCGCAGAGACTTTGTGGCGAATGTCTCCCACGAGCTTCGAACTCCGATAACATCGATTAAAGGATATTCGGAGGCACTTTTGAGTGGAGACCTGGGTGAAGATACCAAGACCAGAGATTTTCTTGAAGTTATTGAGCGGCAGGCGGATAGACTTGGCGCTATTATCGAAGACTTACTTTCATTATCTGCTATTGAGCAGGGAATTGAATCTACCTATGTAAACTCAACCACGAAGAAAGTCTGTGATATTGTCGCTGCAGCATCAGCTAATTGTATTGCAAAAGCTGAATCCAACAACACAACAGTTGATGTGGAATGTGATTCAGATATTGTAGTGACTGTTAATCCGCGGCTTATGGAGCAAGCTGTCTTGAACCTGCTGGATAATGCGATAAAATATACTCCAAATGGAACGGTGACAGTCAAAATCGAGCATCTTGAAAATGAAGTTGCAATTAGAGTTGTTGATACAGGATGCGGAATTGATGAAGAGCACTTGCCACGTATCTTTGAAAGATTCTATAGAGTGGACAAAGCCCGTAGCCGCAAGCTGGGTGGTACTGGACTCGGACTATCGATAGTCAAACATATTGTATCTGCCCACAAAGGCAGAGTTGAAGTGCAGAGTACTCCCGGAGTTGGCAGTGCATTTACAATTTTTATTCCCGACACCATTGTAAATGAAATGGAAAGTGAGATAGATAATACATGACAACCCACTTGCAAAGAGAGATAGACAAGCTTAAAAAGAAGATTCTATATATGGGAGCCGAAGCAGAGGAGATCCTGCGTATAGCTGTCGAATCCCTGGTTAGCCGGAATGTCAAGCTGGCTCAGGAAGCTATTGAGAGTGATGAGCGACTTGATCATCTTGAAGTTGAAATAGAAGAGGACTGCCTTAAGATATTGGCGCTGCACCAACCTGTAGCAACCGATTTGAGATATGTCATAGCTGTTCTCAAGATAAATAATGATCTTGAGAGAATAGGGGATCTGGCTGTAAATATCGCTGAGAGAGTGATATATCTTGCTGACAGGCCATCTTTTCATATGCCGCTCGATTTGAAAGGTATGGCAAGGTTAACTCAGTTGATGGTAAAGCGGAGTTTGGATGCAATAGTTAACACTGACTCTAAGCTTGCCAGGGATGTAAGAGCATCTGATGATGAGATCGATGATATTAACCGCGATATGTATGATGTGATCACTGAATATATCACCAAAAACCCGGACCAGGTGGAGCCGGCTTTGCATGTATTGTCAGCAACACGACACCTTGAAAGAATAGCCGATCAGGCAACAAATATTGCAGAGGATGTTATTTATCTTGTAGAAGGGGACATTGTGCGTCATCAACCAGAAGCGTATTCTCCCGGAAACACTGAAAATAGTAAATAAACGGTTAGTTGCCTACTCTCCCTGGGTAAATACTGGTAAACGCACAACGGAGGATATGTTGATATGGTTCAAGTTAGTCAGCCGGCACCCGATTTTTCAACAGCTGCTGTAGAAAACGACAAATTTGTAGAAGTTAAACTTAGTGATTACCGGGGTAGATGGGTAGTCTTGTTTTTCTGGCCGTTAGATTTCACCTTTATCTGTCCGACAGAGATCAAGGCATTTAGTCATGCGGTTGACAGGTTCGCTGAACTAGGTGCACAGGTCCTTGGATGCAGCACGGATAGCAAGTTCAGTCACTTAGCCTGGACTGAGACTGAATCTTTGGGTAAAGTTGATTTCCCTATGATTTCAGACTTCACTAAAGATATAGCAAGAGATTATGGGGTTTTACTGGAAGACGTTGGAGCCGCACTGCGTGGGTTATTTATAATAGACCCCGAAGGTATATTGCAGTATCAGGTGGTGCACAGTCTGAACATAGGTCGAAACGTAGATGAGGTTATAAGGGTCCTGAAAGCCCTGCAGACTGGAGAACTCTGTCCTGTAAACTGGGACGAAGGCGATCAGACTCTCGGTAAGGGTTGATATGTGATGTGTGGCACTCTGGAGTGTTTACAGAGTGCCATATGCTACTCTTCAGGAAATATATCCATAACCTCGTCCATGTCGATCCATATAATCCCTTTGCCGTCGTGTACGAAAATCCTGTTTTTCTCTTCCACAACATCAAGAAGCTTACTTGTCATTATTTCCGGCTTGCCCTTTGATGTAAGTTGGAATTTTACCATGAATCTTTCGCCGTCTTCCATTCTAGTTGCGATATCAAGCAGATTAAGCACGCGATGTCCCCCACAGATAGCTACTGGCGCCTATAAGCTCATTATAATCTGAGCTAGCAACAAATATATGCTTTGCACTCCATAAAACATATGTAAGTGCATGTGGATTTGTTTCTATTTGCATATATTGTCTCTTGCAATTACTATACACAAGTCAAACTTAGGCGGTCAAGCTGACATATCCTTCAAGCAAGGCTATAATATTAGCTGTTATGGCTAACAAAGTTATAGATTTTCATGTACACATATTTCCGGATGAACTTGCTGCAAGGGGTGTTGAATCACTATATGAGTCGTATCAATTGAGACCGCACACTGATGGGACGGCATCAGGACTATTGGATTCAATGGATAATGCAGGAATCTCGTATTCGGTTACTCAACCTGTCGCGACAAAGGCAAGTCAGGTTACAACCATAAACTATCTTTCAGCAACAAGCAGCAACGCTCGATTAATCAGGTTTGGTTCAATTCATGTTGAGTGTGATTGTCCGGAACAGGAGATTGAACGGGCTATTTCACTGGGTTTAAAGGGGATAAAGATACAGGGGAACTGGCAAGGGTTTCCTGTGGACGATCCCAGATTGTATACTGCCTATGAATATGCGTCGGGAAAACTCGTCTTTATGTATCATGCAGGCACAGAGATTGCTCCGATTGATGTAGGTTATGCGACTCCCGCGAGAATTGCCAATGTGAAAAGGCTGTTTCCAAAACTCGATATTGTAGCTGCACATATGGGTGGATTTAGAGCATGGGAAGAATCCTGGGACAATCTGGTAGGCACTGGAGTATATCTGGATACGTCATCTTCACTGGGACTTGGTATGGAATCTGATGAGTTTTTGAAGATGATCCATACTCACGGAATTGAAAAGATACTTTTTGCAACTGACAGCCCGATTCTTGATCAGGCTCAGGAGTTGGAGAAAGTCAGAAGCAGTGGACTTACGGATATCGAACTGGAGAAGGTGCTGTGGACTAATGGCGCTGGTTTACTGGGGCTGCAATAATCGACCAAAAACCTTGATTGAGGATGTGAAATGAGCATATTTAAGGCTTGTGACGTGCGGGGGATATATCCCGATGAGATTAACGAAGAAAAAGTATACCGGATAGGTAGAGCAATTGGAACAATTATCGAGTCTGCCCCAATATTGGTAGGAGGGGATGTTCGCTTGTCCACTGAAACACTCCGCATTGCACTTGTAGACGGTCTGCGTCACTCCGGATGCCAGGTGACGGATATTGGGGTTGTACCAACACCAGTCCTTTACTATGCTCGGAAGAAGCTGGATATAAGCGCTGCGGTAATGATTACTGCCTCCCACAATCCTGCAGATCAGAATGGATTAAAGATAGTCCTTGGGCCGTTACCTATCACCGAGCAGGATCTAATTCATATAAAGCAAGTAGCTGATACTAAGGATCATATTTCCAGACTCGGTAGTGTCAAGCAAGAGGATGTGATTGATGATTACGAAAAGCATATAGTCGAATTGACTGCAAAACCTCTTGCGGGTATTGCAAAAATGCCAAAAGTAGTTGTAGATTGTGGCAGCGGTTGCTATAGCGATATTGCTCCAAGAGTATTTCAACGTATGGGTATAAACCGGGTCAGGCTGTTCTGTGAAGCAGATGGTACATTTCCCGAGAGAAGTCCCAATAGCGCTGATCCTAAGGCTTTAGTTGATCTATCTCAGAGGGTCCGGGAAGAAAAGGCTGATCTCGGGGTTGCATTTGATGGAGATGGCGATAGGGTTGCATTTGTAGATGAGACCGGAGCAATTCTGACAGCAGAGCAATATATTGCTATTATGGCCATGTATGGTGTTTGTGTCGGTCCGAGTGACAGCGTAGTATTGGACATCAAGTGCGGCACAGCAGCAGTTGAATCTATTACTAAAACCGGGGCGAAAATCATCACCGAAAGATCCGGGCACACTTTTATTAAGACAAGTATGATTCAGACTGGTGCTGTTATGGGTGGTGAAGTAAGTGGCCATCTGTTCTTCAATGAACTCGATGGCGGGGATGATGGATTATACGCGGGTTTGTTGATGACTTCTATTATTGGTAAACACGGAAAGCTGAGCAGCCTGGTTGCAAAACTCCCTCATTATCCCATTACTCCCGATCTGCGTATAAAAGTTGAGAAATCTGCTGAGATTCTCGGTAAAATCGCGACAGCGTTTCCTGCTGGTCAGGTTTCAAGGCAGGACGGGGTGCGCGTAGCATTTTCTGATGGTTGGGGTTTAGCCAGGCAATCAGTTACAGAACCTGCAATCACACTCCGCTTCGAAGGCCGGACGCCTGAAGCATTGGAGAATGTAATTCAACGTTTCCTGGCACCAGTTCCGGAAATCAAAGAAATGGTGAATAGAAAACTGGCTAAAGGACGATAGTGATAATATAAATGCATCGGTATCAGAGCGAAGGGACAACAGGTTATAAGTTTTGCAATATCCACTCACCCCGAAGCGTCGATGCCGATGCACCACCTGTGACGAAGATCCAACCTGTCGAGAACTCCGCAGTGTAAAAATTCCCGTTAACAGCGTATAATATGTTGGCTTAGAGAATCAATCCCCCTGACCCCCTCCTCCAGGGGAATGGGTTGAATCCAAACATCCAACTTCCAATAACGAGGTAAGGTAGATGAAATTTCGCAGAAATATTCCTGTTACTGATTTGTGTGGTGACTGGCAGTTTGCATATACCACAGACAAAGAATTTAAACCGGCAATTAAGACACAGGCTGACCTTTCAGCATCAGGATTCATAGAATATCCCTGCCAGGTTCCTGGTAACTTTGAACTTGATCTACAGGCCAATGGAATCATAGATGAACCATTCTATGGGATGAACCTCACGCAACTTCGGCAGTATGAGACAGTTCAGATTTACTATACGAATACATTTGTAATGGAAGAGCATCCCGGCATGGAACCCTGGCTTGTTGCAGAAGGTTTGGACTATGAAGCTAGCATTTATATAAATGGTGAGGTTCTTACTCCTAAGGCTGAGAACTCCCTGATCATCCACGAATGGTGTATAAAGGATTTTCCTGCAGGCGAAGCTGAAATAGTTGTCGCTGTTCGACCGTTGAAAGATCTGGATGAGATTGCTGATTATCCTCCGCTTCTCTATCACCTGGGAAGTAACTTTGAACTGCTGCGGATGAGGAAAGCTGCACATGTCGGTGGGTGGGATATTATGCCCCGTGCTCTCGGTGCAGGTATCTGGCGACCTATACGCGTAGAATACCGTCCTGTTGAGCGCATCAAGACCGTTTACCTGGAGACCAGGAACATATCCGCCGACCATCGGAATGCAGAAATGCTCCTGCACTATGATATGAAACTCAATGAGCCATTGGCTGGTGACTACGAAGTTTCGCTGGAAGGAAAGTGCGGGGAATCCGTTTTTACTGCTAAGGCCAGAGCACTGTTTAGCGCCGGGAAGATAATGTTCTCAGTCAAGAATCCTGAGCTCTGGTGGGTCCGGGGCAAAGGGGAGCAGAACCTTTACGATGTCACCGTTACTGTCTCCCGCAAAGGCAAGGTCCTTGACCAGATAGAGTTCAAACACGGTATCAGAACCATTGCCCTTGACCGGACAGACCTGACTGATGATGCCGGAACTGGTGAGTTCTGTTTCAGAGTCAACGGTGAAAAGATATTTGTTCTGGGTTCCAACTGGGTGCCCGCTGACGCTTTCCATTCCCGTGATGCCGAGAGAATCCCTGCGATCATGGAGATGGTCGATGACATCGGCTGCAATATGCTCCGCTGCTGGGGTGGGAATGTATACGAAAACGATCTCTTCTACGAGATTTGTGATCAGAAGGGAATCCTGGTCTGGCAGGACTTTTCTATGGCATGCGGAATGTATCCGCTGGATGCTGAGTTCTGCAAAATACTGGCAGATGAAGTCCGCAGCGTAACCCGAAGACTCAGGCAGCACCCATGTATAGCTCTGTGGTCTGGTGACAACGAGTGCGATATGTTCTGGATGTATAACGGTCTTGATCCTAATCTGAACAAACTCACCCGGGAGGTTATTCCAAGTGTCTTATTGGAAGAGACCAGGGGAGTCCCATATTTGCCGAGTTCGCCTTATGTCAGTCCAGAGGCTTACAAAAAAGGTGACAGATTCATCCCTGAATACCATCCATGGGGTCCGCGAGACTATTGGAAAGGTGAATACTACACCAAGATCCTCTGCCACTTTGCCAGTGAGATCGGTTACCACGGCTGCCCGGATCCGGAGTCCATTGCTAAATTTATCTCCCCTGAAAAACTCTGGCCATACCAGGATAACGATGAGTGGATGATCCACGCCAGCAACCCTGTCGTCGGGGTCGATCAGTATGCATATCGCATCCAACTAATGGCTAACCAGATTAAGGAGTTCCTGGGGATAATCCCGGACAATCTTGATGACTTCGCCTTCGCCAGCCAGATTTGTCAGGCAGAGGCCAAGAAGTTCTTCGTAGAGTTCTTCCGAACAGCAAAATGGCGCAGGACCGGTCTTATCTGGTGGAACATAATGGACGGCTGGCCCCAGTTCTCCGATGCAGTGGTTGACTACTACTTCAAGAAGAAACTGGCCTACAGTTACATCAAAACCTCCCAGCAACCAATACTGGTAGCCATAAAAGAGCCCGACAGCTGGGGCCAGAACGTGGTAGTCTGCAACGACACAAGACAGGATGTCACACTCCAGTGCAAGATCTACGACGTAGACACCAATGAAGTAGTATTCGAAGGCGTCATCCACTCCTCTGCAGACTCCGCAGTAGAGTGCGGCAGGATCCCCTTCACCCACGGAGCCCAGAGATTCTACGCAATAGAGTGGAGTGGGGATGTATCCGGCAAAAATCACTACCTGGCCGGCCATCCGAAATTCGAGTTGGAACAATATAGAAGGTGGATGAAGAAAGCTGGATTAGGATAACACAACCTAAAGAGAAATCCGTTCGTCTTTGATGAGCCGGGGGATCCATGCCCCGGCCCTTATAATTAGTAAACAATAACAAATGCTCTTATCTTATTATTGCAGAGGATGTAACAATGAGTGATGATTATCCTATTATTGTATCAATGCCGGATTGCGAGGAAGTCGATTATTTGTATTGGACTGATAAAGGATATCTAAATGGTTGTATTGTAAAATGCAGTGACAGCAAAAGATATCAAGTATTCTTTGTCACTCCTACTAGATTAATGCAGGAACTTGCTGCTGGTATCTCATGTGGAGAACCATTTTTTGATGAACCCGGATTGATTGTAGTTTCAGAAATAACTATGGAGATAGTGGAGCTGACCGTTAAAGCCTTGTATGAAAAAGGATTCTTCAATTACTTAAAACAAATGGATGAAAATGATGATGGACTTTCCGGATATTCTTTTGGTTTTCCAAAACATAAGGTAGAGTCAACAGATAATAGTGCTGAGTAGTAATCATCCACTCCGGAAATATCGAAAAAGAGGCTATGTTCCCTCAACTCTTAAAGGGAACTTGAAGTGTAGTAAGAAATAATTATGAGGTTTCTAGATGAATGATGCTGATTGGGTGAGGGATGCAATAACGGAATTGAATATATCAGCACAAGAACTTGCAGTTGAAGATGCACTTCAAATTCGCAGTGCTATAAAAACTAAATATGTCAGGCCTAATAGTCATGGTCCTTTATGGGAACAACTTGGTGGCGACGCATCCAGGCGTCGGAAAGATGGAGAAGATATATCCTGCGAATATGTTAGAGATAAAAATATCATTCTCATTGTAGATGGACGTGATGATTTTGTTATGTTTTCCTTGAGTGGAAACGATCTATGCCGCTTGTTTGACTTGGTATATCATATTGAGTTTTATCTTACCGATGCTGACACTACTTATGTGTTATGCTTTAACGATCACGACATGTTGATTGGAGTTGGTTCATGTGACACATGGCTTGAACAGCTTGATAACAACTGGCCTTGATTTTTTTGTTTTGCAGGATCAAATAGTATAAAGGAGATCCCTATGAGCACATGGAAAAACCTTGCCAGGTGGAAGGAATACACCTCTGAGCAAAGTTGTCCGGTCTGTAATCAGAGACCGGATGAGCGGCCATCGAGTGAAAGGGAGATCTCTAAGCTTCGGGTATCCAGGCTAATTGCTGACAGAAATACATGCATGAAAGGGCACTGTTGCATGGTTGCAAATCCGCACGCAGTCGAGATTCATGATCTTACAGACGCCGACGCCACGGCTTTCATTCGCGATATCCAACAGACTTCCCGCGCATTGCAATCAGTCACAGGAGCAATAAAAATCAACTACGAGATCCATGGCAACACCATCCCACACCTGCACATGCACTTCTGGCCGCGCCAGATCGACGACAGATTTGAGGATGCTCCAATAGACTGGCGCACCAAGAGCCAGACGACATATAGTAATGGAGAGTTTGAAGCGTTCGTAGATGCCATGCAAAACGCTATTCAACAACTGAGTGAGATGTGATTGAAATAAATAGGACGTTGTTTCTAATTTTAATGTAACAGACTGAAATCCTGCGTTTAGATTGACAAGTTTACAGATTACTGAGATACTAAATCATCGATCGCGCATTCGTTGAACGGAGGGTTTATATGGCCCAAGTTAAAGTATCAAGCAAATATCAGATTGTAATACCACGTGAAGTCAGAGAAGCAATGGGGATACATAAGGGGCAAACCGTTTCAGTAATTCCAGTGGGGAATGTAATAGAAATAGTGCCTGATTGTAATATAGCGGAAATGGAAGGTGTATTCCCTGAACTTACGCTTGATGGTATTCGCGAAGAGGTCGAAGGGTAGGCATTTAGATGTCATTGAAGATAATCGATTCTGTGGGATGGATCGCCTATTTCAAGGGCGACCCATTAGCCAACGGGTACAGAAGCCACATATTACAACAGTCAGATATTCTTTGCCCTACGATCATTATTTACGAAGTCAGCAAGAAAATCGAGCAGCAGATAAGCCGCCAGGCAGCTGCAATGGCTGTAGCTCAGATGATTAAATGCCAGGTTGTACCGCTTGATCAATCGGCTGCAATGTATGCGGCACGAGTAAGTATAGAACAGAAACTGGCAATGGCTGATGCAATTATATACTCTGCGGCATTGATTTCAGGTGCAACTTTGCTGACTAGTGATGCCCATTTCAACGGCTTACCGCAGGTTGTAATTGTGTCGTAGTTTGTATAAGGAATAATAATGCGCCATAGTCTTTACCTAATAATCCTCCTTGCCCTTACCCAATACGCACAAGCCGACTCCAAAAATATCTTCCCGCGCGGATATGTCTGTTATAAGACATCTGAACATATCAAGGTAGATGGCAAACTGGATGATGCAGCCTGGCAAAAAGCTCCCTGGACTGATGACTACATTGATATAAGGGGGACAAGCAAACCCAAACCGTTATACCGCACTAGATCGAAAATGCTGTGGGATAATAAATATCTATATATTGGGGCATATCTGGAGGAGCCATATGTCTGGGCTACGCTGACTAAGCATGATTCCGTTCTGTATATGGAAAACTGTTTTGAAGTCTTTATCGATCCTGATGGCGACAACCAAAAATACTACGAAATAGAAATAAATGCACTCAATGCTATCTGGGACCTGTATATGAGTAAACCGTACAGGGATGACGGTTGGAATGACGGGAAGTTTGAGCTGCCAGGAATAAAGCATGCGGTCTATGTTGATGGCAAGTTGAATAGTTTCCATCAAAAGGACAAGGGCTGGTCTTTGGAGTATGCAATTCCCTGGAAAGCCTTGAAAGTATTCGCATACCGCCTAACTCCTCCGAGTGAAGGTGACCAGTGGCGGGTCAATTTTCTGAGAATACAATACCCCATTATCCTGAATCCAAATAAGTCACAAAAACTCCCGAGCTTGCCAATCGGCAGGCAAAAAAACGCCCCTGCGACCTTTGGGTCATGGTGTCCGTTAGGTGCTATTGATGCTCACAGACCTGAGTCATTCGGATTTGTGCAGTTTACAAGTGGTAAACCAGGCACTATAAGGTTTAAGAGAAATCCGGACCAGGACATTCGAAGCTATTTGATGCGAATCTATTTTGCAGAGAAAAGGTTCTTCAGACGCAATCAAAACTGGACAACATCCTTTACTGAGTTAGGTTTTAAGCCGGACAGTCGCTTCGCAGGCTCTCTGAAGTTAGAGCTTACAGATAACGGATTTATGGCATCGATAGAATCTATTGCTCACCCTGGCACAAGGATAAATGTTCGGGAAGATTCAAGGTTATGGATAGAGACTAAATAGAGTTGCTTCGGCAGTAATGTTCACTCGACAACCGGATGGAAGTAAAAAGTATATAATTACTTTTTCTTTGCTATGCGTTAGTAAGTGAGATATGAATATACCGGATTATTATGACAATATGGATGCACACCATATTATTGCCTCTTATATTATGATTGTTAATAGCGCACTCGCATGATATATGCCGACATTGTGCATCAATACCCTCATTCATGTGATACAAGCTCTACTCTCTACACATAGCTGACCCTACCCCAAATACTTGTCAGTGAAACATATTAATGAAAAATACTGTCCTATATAAGGAATACGTACATATGTGTACGGTTGTAAGTGCCTCCCCAGAAAATCACAGACTCATTTAGCGTGAACAATCTTATGCACGTTGTATTGTTTTGTCTCCCAACTCGACAACTGTGATCACTAAATTCCCGTGTTTACGACTAACAGGAGTAAGAAATCAATGATGTATGCAAATTATAAACGTATAAATATCAGCATAATATGCTTGATGTTTTGCGCTGCACTGGTATTGTTGACTGCGCATTCACTTTCCGCCTTGGAACTAAATTACAATATTACCACAAATCCCGCTTTTACTACTTCGATCAGTGGTTGGGGAGTGGCAAGCAATGTGGTTTGGAAATCCAATATTGGACACAACAATCTCGGGAGTTTACAGCTTCCAGCTACGACTTCTGCGACGTGGGCATCACAAAAAGTATCCTGTTACCCTGGAAGAATGATGAGAGTTGGTCTATGGGTAAAGAATCAGCTTACAGGAAATACTGGGAACGGTGCATATTTTAAGATTGTCTGTTATATGGTTGGAAATAAAGACTTGGGATATCGTGCAAGTACAGTTGTAAATACTGCCGGTGGTTGGAGTAGGCTTCAACTCAGTATTCGAATACCTTACAACGCTACAGCTGTGAAAGTCGTATTGATTAATAATGCCAGCAATGCTCCCGCATGGTTTGACGATGTTGATTGCAGGTACCTCAACGATCTAGATATGAGATCCCTTATCAAATATCCTTCATACCGAAACACTCTGTATTCGGGTGACGAACGCAAGATAGTGGCAGGAGTCGAGGCATATAGCACCTACTTAGCAAGAATGGAAACTCAAAAGTTGTGTATGGATATCATTGATTCCAATATGAATGTAATATCCAGTTCAATAAACACAACACTCACGGATGGTGGATGGGCTAGTGCGGAGTGCGCGATACCTTCGGGACTTACAAGTAGTGTAACTGTCCGATTACGACTTCAGAACAAGACAACAGGCGCTATTAGTGCTGAGCAATCGCACCAGGTTATTATATCTTCCAATGATCATCCAAAAGTCTATTTTGATAAATATAATCGATGGGTTGTTGATGGCCAACCGTTCTTTCCCATTGGAATCTACACAAGCAAAACTACGGTTGATGATTTGGACAAGCTGCAGGCAGCAGGATTCAATACTGTAATGGATTATTCCATACTATCATTCGGCAGTCTTGATCTGCAGAAAAAGCTTTTCGAAGCTCTCCGTGTACGTGGTATGAAGATCCTCTACTCATTAAAAGACATTTACATACCGGTCAACGGCGAATGGTCTGTTAAATCCTGGGGTGGATGGACCGGTGTCAATAATGTTATTACGGGACTGGTGAATGCTAACAAGACAGACGGGGCTATCCTGGGTTGGTATACAAATGATGAGAGAACTACCAGTTATTATGATCAGATTGGTGCATCGTATTCGCTGATTAAACAATTAGATCCGAATCACCCGTGTATCCAGGTCCTATGGGGAATACAGGACTGCCCGACTCAAATGGCGCTCTCAGATGTCACCGCTTTGGATCAGTATATAATCTGGGAGAAATACAAATCCGGCCTGCCTTTTCCAGATTTTGACGTATTCGGCAGTCAAACAAGCGCCATAGCCCGTGCAGGGATGGGGAGCCGTCCCGTAATGATGGTTGGTGAATGCAGCAGATTCCCGCAATCGTCGTGCAGTCTCCCACCCACAGATCAGGAAATGCTTTGCCTTTCATATGAAGCGATAATCAATGGAGCGCGTGGTATTATGTTCTACTCACTGCATAATATGAAACTGGATGGAAGTACGCAGTGGGAGGCTCTGGGAATTGTGGGAGAAAATCTTAGCGCCATAAAGGATATTGTCCTGGGAATTGATGTTTCAACTTCGAATATCGTGACCTCATCAAATGCCAGTGTGCAGTGCTTGACACGGGATGTCAACGGTACTACGTATGTTTTGGCAGTCAATCCCATATCAATTGCTGTTACAACGACATTCACACTACCAAGCGGACTGGCAGCAACAGCTGTTGATGTGGGTCTCCCTGGCGCAACGCTTCAGAGGCAGTCACTGTTTTCCGGACAATTTAGTGATACAATCGAACCTGCGGGAACTCGTGTTTACTGTGTAGTTAAATAGGCCTGTTCGATTGAATGGTCATTATCTACCAACTCAGCTCTTGCCATTTCTTATGTGCAAGAGCTGAGATTGCTGAATAATGCAACATATACTGTGATTCTATTTCCTGGCTGTTGTTCCGAGTATTTTAATGGCTTCATCGATGACCGCTTCGTCTTCGCTAATTTTGCCAGCTTGCAGCAGTGGTTGAAGTCGCTGTGTAACCATTTGTGCAATCTCTGATGGATCTCTCCCGTTGGACTGCCATACTTTGAAACCTGCCTGCAGTTTCTGCATTTTACGTCGGAGTCTGGCTTCAGATCGATCATCTGCGGGAGTTTCCCTGAGCTTCTCTCCATGCAGGAACTTTCGGTAGCAAGTGATAGCTTCGGGGCTAAATGCACTCTTTATCAGACGGTCCGGCAACTCTGTACCGGTAGCTCCTGTATTGATCCCTACCAAGACGGCACCGTGGTTATAGTGCCAAGCCAGATACGTCTCCCAATCCACCAACCCGCCGGGCATTCCGGTATTAGCTTCGACACCTGCCCAGCTCGGATTTCCGTGCTTCTTCAGTTCGCGATACAGCGGTTCGAATCCATTTCTAAGCGCTCCAACCGGGTAGGTTGTCCAGCCGGGACGCGACCATCGGTTGAATGGCGCAGAGATAGAAGTGGCTGTCACATCCGCTGGGAGTTGAGGCACCACATGTGGATAGAGTTTCGAGGCAGGGATACCCGCATCTACGAACAGTTGGCACCAGAATGCAACGCTCTCTTGAATGATAGTTTCGAGCGATGCCGACTTTCGCTTCGGAGGATGGGTTTTGCTGAAGCCGCGGTCAACCAGAGAGCGATATCCAAGCTTACCTTTCGGTGTGCCGTCCAATCGCATCATCCGTTCTGTCTCCGGGTCAGGATTCGAGTAGTTGTTGAATGTTGGCTCTGAACCTACCAATACGCCAGCAAACAGGCGCTCTTTGCCTTGCATTCTCAAGGATGCAGTCTCTGCGCTATCACGTCACGCACGATGCGTGTCCATTCCTCACGGATTCGCTTGCTTGTGTAGCACATCGGTGGGGCAATGCGCTGTGGAATACCCGAATTCAGATAACGAACTTTCGCTGGCGGACCATCCCAGCCAAACCACTCCACATTGTCTCTGTTAGCGGGATTATATCAAGGCATTTTTGGATCAAACCAGTTCCAAAGATCAGGTCGGTTCTGCCAGGCTACATGGAAGTCAAAGTGCAGCATCACAGCCACATTATGCTTTCGAGCGGTTGAGAATGCGAAGCGGATAAAAGCCGGTACCTGTTTCTCCTGCTCAAAAGTAGAACAGGGCAGACCGAAACCGAGTATGTGATGCCCATCACCCCGAGTCCCGATAGACTTCAGTAGAGTAGGCACCTCTCTGGCGAGTGCCAGAAGAGAATGTAGCGTGGCTCAGGTTGAGTTCCAATCACAGGACCTGTTATGACAGCAATCAGCGTTACTACCCATAAGCCAAGCACAGCCCTACACATTGATGATATCTCCTGTTTCTACTATCGTATCAGACAAAGTTTTTACTGTTGATGCACGGGTACGGACATTATCTTCCCTGTTCCGTTTTACTGGACAACTGAAGTATCTACAGCACTAAAATAATGCTCTACGGTCTTACCAATATAACTCTGTCCATCCACACAGCATTCTTGTTTTTTGAATTTTTAACATATGCCGGACCGGTTACCTTGAGAGAGATCCAGTAATCCCTTGCAGGATCAATATCCGCCGGATTGCAAGCTCTATCTAGTGGCACACCTAACATCCAACTCCAGTGCGCATAGATCCTTACACCCGGACCAAGAGGGAATCTGCCTATCTTATACCAGTGGTATTTGCTGTCCTGCGGCAGGTCATCAGGTTGTAGCGTGATGGAAGGACCGAATACCTTGCGGGTCTCGTCATATACGCCAAAATCCAGTGCTCTATTGTGCATTTCCGGCTTTGGTCCTTCATAATAAAGAGCCTTTCCTCCGGCAGCGTCCGGATCCACAACGATAGCATTGCTTCCCAGGTCACTACCGCCACCATATGCGGGCATTGATGTCCAGTTAAAATCTATAACTTTGTCAGGTGAAATAGAAGCAAACTGATCAGGCAGTGGAATCGTTCCGGCTCTAAGTATTACCATATCTGCTGCAATATTGGCTTTCCCGGCATCAACAGCGCCAGAAGTGCGAAATTGATCAATCAACTCATATCGGTAGGTTTCATAACGGTCTAGAATTTCTATTCTATCAAACGGCATCGCTATACCAGATTGAAGATCACGTTTAACCTGGTCCCAGAGCTTTAATAGGGCGCCATCTACTGTAATGCGCTCACGTTTTACATGCCGGAGTGCTTTATAGTCACTCGCACACATAGCCTCTGCTTCACTCAGAAGTTGTTCGCTTTCGATAAAGAACTTCAAGTCCAGATACTTTTGAGTATAACCGGTCAAGTCAGAGAGGCGATCCGGATCTGAAGCTATTCGCTTTTCGAGATAGTTAAGTAACCTGGTCATTTGCTTGGTGGCTGGACCATAGTATCCGGTCATAAATGTATTGATAAGGGGTTGTGCAGAGCGGTGAGTATCCTGCATGAGCTGAAAACCGAGCCAGCGTCTTAGAGCATAAAAACTGCGCGTATCACATCCTGAGAGCTGGGCGAATATGCCTTTTACTTTTAGATCATACATCCACTTCATATCAGGTTGGAGAATACTTGCGTTTGAGTAAGGTGAGTCCATCCGGTCTGAAAATTGTGTCCAGTAATCCCAGGAATATACGTTCTTTGCGATCTTGCACCAACGTGTCAGATTCTCACTGGGAATCTTGTTGTAGGGATGGTTATGCGGTCTCAGGAACTCACCCCATCCGTTTTCACCTAGATCACAGAAACGTATCACGACATTGTCGCGGGGTCTGAGGTATTTTGGCGGTTTCTGCCAAACTGTATAAGCCAGGGTGTGGATCATTATATCCGGATAATCTTTAGCTATGTTAGCTGCTATTTCATTTATAAACTCCAGGAGAGGTCCCATCTGCGCATCTTCCCTTTTAGCAATTGCCTGGCAATCGGCACATTGGCAAAGATGATGATAATCATTAGGACTGATATCATAGAGCATCGGGTAAGGCCTGTTCTTCTCTTTCGCAGCAACCCGGTCGCGCTTGATATATTCCTTCAACCTTTCTAGAACTATTCTCTTTACATCCTTGTTTGTAAGGCAGAGCTGCCACATTCCCGACTCCCGATTACCACTGGTGTTCATCGAAAAATACTCGGGATGATCGTTGAAAAACTCTTTCGGAGTGATATAGTTTTCAAATGTGTGCTCAGCACCGGGAGATCCATACTTCAGACAGTAACCGAACTCGCTACCCAGATAAGTGCATGCTCCATTGGATTTATTACGTGCAAGGAACCAGTCTTCCCGAATATCGGTGTAAATGGAGCGTTCGGCAAAATCAGGTTTTCCAATACGGTTAATGTTTGGGAGTTTCAGGGTTGGTCTTTGTGGTACAATCTCGGTAGTCTCATCTAACCAATGGCACCCGAATTGCCGTTCTAACAGTTCGTACACAGCATAGAGAGTTCCTCTAGTCCGCCCACCGGTCAGGATGAGATCATTCCCAACAGTCCGCAGCACCCAACTCTCTTCTCCCAATTGATTTACATTGATCCCATGCTTCTCGGCGTAGACAGTCCAACCAAGGTAAATCGCCGGATTGTTGTTTGATTTGTCATCTTCTGTGATAGTGGTAAAACTAGCTCCGGTGATCTTCCGGAGATAGTCAGACAGCTCTTTAGCGGCCGTGATTTCCGCGGGAATAGGATCAGCGCCTGTGACAATCGTCATCTGTGCTGCTCCGTCTACTGCAATATAGAAAGATGTCTTAGCTAAAGCTGAGTTGATTGGCATAATCAATATCCAAAGAACAAGTAGAAATCGCATCATACAGTTATTCCTCAGCATTCTAGTATAATTCTCACTAAGCCTGTATAATTCTCACTAAGCCTGCAATATTTTGTTTATTCGGTAGTCGAACACAATGGAACTGCTAAAGAAATGGCAAAACATACAACTGCTGGGTCACAGCAACTTCATTTACACTACTGAAACTTCCAATCCTTCAATATCCAGTATCACGTTTACACTCGCGCTCATATTAGCCGGGTCTCGGACAAAGTCGAGGTAGTGTTTTAGTCTTTCCTCACAGTTGACGCTGTTGTGTGCCAGAACTATGCTGCCTTTGGGCATCTTGTTTATAGCGGCATCCAGAATGTCCATATATATTCCTTTGCCACGCGCTTCATCACCATCTGCGTCCAGGTAGAGGAGGTCGATATTATCCGCAAAGTCTCTTGCAATATCAACTGCGTCCGCAGCGATGACTCTTGCAGTACCGGTCGGATCAATCTTTCTAACGTTGCGTTCGGCTCTTTCGGCCTCTTCAGGAACGATCTCTACGCCTATGAGCTGTTTAGCCTTGTAACTTGCACCCGGACCCACTGCTGCACCGGCGTTTGAGATGAATGTGTTTCCACAGAATACACCGGCAGCAATCATGTTTCGGGGTCGTTTGATGGCGTTTATCGCATATATCAAGCGTTGCAGGCGTGGTGAGATGGCTGTCCACGGAATTTCGAAGAGTTCAGCCACTGCCTTTCGGTGGGCAAGCATCTTTTCGTGGTTATAATCAGTGTGTGGAAGAATACTGCAGTCCTCAAGCATCTTCAGAGCGTCAGAAACAATGGCAATCTCATTTTCTATCGGTTCTAATTCACGAAATGGATTGAAGTAGTCCATTCGCAATGTGTCCCAGTCATCAGCTCGAAATATTTTATTCAAGGCTATTCTCCTTCGTTATGGGGGATCTTAATTCAAGTTGTTATGGCGGCAGAATGATCCACTGACAGCGTCTGCAGATCGACATCCACCCACAATGCAGAATCATGGTTACCCTTGGGAATCTCTACATAGGTGAAATCCAGCTTATCGGACAACATTTTTGCGATTTTGCGGGTTTCAGTCACCGGGATTAGTTCATCGGATTCTCCCATGGTGATTACTATAGGCATAGTCAGTTTATCTGCATTCAACAATACTGAGCGTTGTCGGTAGAGTTCGGATTGTTCTTCAAGGTTACCTCCATATGCTTCAAAGGTTACCCTTGCCAGTTCCTGGAGGATCTCGTTGGAACTATTTCTTGCGAAGTCCAATCTGGCAAAAATATCGCACATTCCCATTGCAATTATTCCGTCCACGCGCTCCGGATGAACACAAGCGTATGCCATTGCACTGGATGCTCCACCGGAACCACCAAGCAGGACTACTTTATCAAAGCTGTATTCCCGGCGGCAGTAATCCAGCAGGTCAGTGAAGTCCTGAGTGGCTGCAGGGCTCATATATGATGTCCCACGCATATTTATTGAGAGCAGTGGGTGTTGTCCTGCAATAATACGCGACAACCAGAAATCTCTTATATCGGTGCGGGTAAAGATCTGGTCAGCATAACCGAATGAACCATGCAGGTATACGATGGTATTCCTGCTGACATCACCTGGCATATATATAGCCCAGTCTGTGGCGCCATCATAAGCACTGCGATACTCCAGGCGGAGAGTATCCGCCGGATACGCCGGATCACTGCTCAGTGGACCTATAGATAGTATTTTGAAAGTTGAATCCGTTGGCATTGTCACGTTTTATTCCGATCACTAAGCGCTTGTAAGTCTTCCAGCGCTTTCAACACTGCATCGTGACGCTTTTCATAATAAGATGAATCAGTGCTGAATACCCCGGTCTTTTTGAATGTTTTACCTGCAGTTAATAATGATCCATATTGACTTTTTAATGCAGGATTGGCTTTGATAGCCTTCTCCAGCATCGAAAATAAATCATAGTCTTCAAAACCATCCCTGTGCATTGTAAGACGGATGGATGGAATCTTCGGATATGGGAATGTGCCTGCCGGACGGTTTGGGTCTGGATAGTAAAGAACCCCATCCCCATTTCCGGGTGGCACCAACTGAGTATCGGTCCATGGATCTTTCCAATAGATGTCGATTCCCCAATAGAGGTATCCAATACACTTGTTGTCCCACAACCACCAGCCTAGTGCACGCTGCGAATGACTGTAGTAGTCGATAATCCAGGTTGTCGGGTAGTTAGATGCGACTGCGCCGATGCAGGTGTAGGTCCAGCTCTCATCTCCACGAGCTCTCATTTTGTCGGCAAAAGCAGCATCGTAAGCACCGAGGTGGGGAACCCAGACATCTATATAACCTACCAGGTCCTGCAGGTGCCAGTTGATAGTTCCAATCACGCGATAATCCCTGTCTACTGAGTGTATGAAATTGCATATATCTCGAACTCCACTGAGCTGGCTGGCAGGGACTTCATCGAATATATAGAACATGAACCATTTCATCCAGCCTTTTTGCTGGAGATGAGCCGCAAGGAGTGTCAGCTTAGCTTTAATCTCTGGCAATTTAGGTGCTTCAGGCATCACTGTACCCCAGGATATGATGCTTTCTACGCGGAACGATGTGCAGCCAGCGGTTACGAAACTCTGTGTGACTTTATCGAACTCAGTCCAATCGGCTGTCCATGTCCCATCAGGCTTCTGCGAATAGACACCAGCCCAGGGAAGAGTAGGGGGCGTACACATTCGGTATTTCAGAACCTGCATGTTCAACCGGTTTCTGACATCTATGGGGATCTCTGGTGCGGTATTCGTGACCAGGTTCCAGACATGGGTCTTTAACGATGGAGTAACTGCCAGCGTAACATTTCTTACTGTCAGAGTAACAGGAATACTCTCGGTCTTGCCATTGCAGGTGACAACTACACTACCATGATATTTTCCGGCAGGAGCGTTGCGGGGGACCCAAACATCCAGCCATATCCCTTGAGACTCAAATGCTCTGACATCGAATGGTTCCATATCTACCAGAGGATCGGGATAGAGTCCGGTTATTTGGAAGCTCTTGGGGTTGGATTCTTTAATCGGGACATATTTCACCATCTTCAACTCTGGGCAAATAGCATATCCACTGGAATTGATGAATGGTTTACATTCTGCAGTTACTGTTTTCAGGTCTACTGATGGACGAATGACAATCTGTGCTGACTCACCCTCTCCTCTGGCGGCATTAAGTGATATCCGTTTACTACCAAGAGCGGGAAGTTGGTCTTTTCTGAATTTATCCATCGGGGAGACTGCAATAATATCCCAGCTAGAGGTTTTTTCTGCTGTTACGGCCAATCCCCACATATCGTCCAAGCGCATCTTACTGTCCTTGACTGCCAGTGCCTGTGTGTGGAGATCATAACTATTCAAAGCGATCTGAATGCGTGTGGCCTCTGCAGCAAGTTCAATCATCTGTTTGCTGCGAGGTTGGACTGGGATAGTTTGGTTGATTTTTTTGATGTGTGAAAGGCACGGTTTGAGTTCTTTTTTGAGAAGCTTCGCTGCGCCGTTTTTTACTGCAGGAATACTTGATATACCTGGAATGTTTATTTCTATGAACTGGTTCGGTTTGTGAGATACTCCAGCAATCGATGAATACTCCCATTTTGGCAGTCTTAATCTTATGGCATTAAATCGGACTTTATCAGTTGTCCATGGGAACATATTTAGCGATGCAAGTGGGATTGATACTTCCGCTGTCCATTCTTTGTCTCCGATAACGCCTGCTGATTTACCATTGCTGTTCCATTCAGTCGGAAGACCGGTCCCTATAGCATCTGTCAGAGTGCCGGCACAGTTGACTATTATATGGTAGTAGTCCCATGGGGTAGTTTCCGATGGAGCAAAATAAAGCTCTACGCAGTTGTCATCCCATATAGCTGCGTCTCGTTTTTTGTTTCCCGGCATCATACTTTTGGTGTCCGATTCTTCGCACCTGATGAAGAAATACAAGTTCTGGTCATCAAAAGTAATTTTGATACTTGCCTTAGCTTCAACCGGAGCCGGACCTCCACCCAGAGCAGTATCCAGAGGTATTTCAGTAGTATCTGCCCAGCAGGGATCTGTCCCGAGGCCATTAATAACAGGTGCAGGATGATTGTTTCTCTTGACAACAGGGGTATCTTTACCCAGCACACATGAAGACAAAGCCACTAGCAGGAGGATTGAAAGCAAGATTGACAGGTAGTTCATATAGGAGGTTCCTTTCACACAAGCCCGCATTATTCATGAAAAACTTAGCTTTTGTTCTTATTGCCGGGCAAAAGAGAAGCTTTGAGAATAAAGCGGTTTAGCATACATCCTGATTCATAAGTAACATTATACTAAATGATTACCCAGATTGCTCATGTGAAAGGTCTGACATCAAAGCGGTCCCACTCGACTCAATCCTGTTCCTTTTTCGGAAACAGATTGGCCATTGATTTCCAGATACCAAGGAAAACAGCAAACACTCCAAATAATACAAATAGAACACCCAGGCCTATGGCGATGCGTCCCTGTATGCTCTCCGGAAGAACACGGGTGAGTTTTTGTGCGGTGGTTACTGCTGTTGACTGTGATGTCCCCGAAGGTGCGGTGAGTTTGGCCCATATAATAAGTGCACCAATACCCATAGATATTACACCCATACCTGCCCCGAGCAGTAATGCTTCTAAATCAAAACGTCTCGGTATGGTTGTTTTTCTTCGTCTCATGAAATATCACCTTTTCAAGTTGATCATAATGTTGCAGATCCAGTCGTGTTTGCAGTTGTAGTCTATTTTCACATATGCAAGAAAGAAGAGGAATCAGGTATTATTATACAAGAAGATTATGCTGATTATGCAAGGCGTAGTTGCGGACTACAGGGGGATGACAGCAAATGAATGAAATCACACAGTGTAGTGCACATATAAGACTGACCTTGAGACTGCTTCTGCTTTTTTGTATGATGTTTGGAATCGGTCCAGTCAGTGCGGCTGATTTCCCGTGGTCGAAGATGACGAAACCCCTACCCGGAAAGCCGACTGGTCCTGCTATAGTCAGTGAACCTTTGAAGTTGAATAATCCGCTCCTCAAGGAGATTATTGATAAGCTCTATGAAGTTCCGTGGGCACCGGGTGAAGCGATACTTTTGAAATTGTCGGATGATGCAATTGGTGTTACTGCATTTGGATTCTGGAATGGTCCGACGGAATACTATATGCTGGTTCGAAAAGGTGATCATTGGGAATCGCTGACACCTGGAAAGACCACCGTTACTCATAATCCGCAACTCGCCTACTTTGGACACGAAGTTGCAGAACAATCTGTTGCATGGACCGGTCCGGCACGGATTGTGGTCGCAGGTACAGCAGGTGTAAAAGGGATCAGCATTACGCGTGTCCCGATGTTTGAGGCCGGATGCACCCTAATGACGCTGGAACGAGCAGAGCGTGAACTGCGCCAGGCACGGGAGTTTTTATCATACATGAAGCCTGCACCTAAAGATCTCGCCCGAAAGATAGAGGACTGTCAAGGCCGAATTGATTCTACTCGTGCTCAACTGCGCAGGAAGAGCATGGGTTTGCTGGATACTTACCAATCTCTTCCGGAACCGCGTTACGCGATAGAGAACCTGGCTTTCTTCAGTCGGTTATATCAGCGAAGTGGTGGACTGGAGAAGATCGCCGATTCAAAGACCTGGACTCGACTCTTTTATGGTAGACCGGAGTTTGCACCGAGTGTCGCTGTGAGGCAGGCTGTGCAGGAAGTACTCTGGACCCAGCGTTCAGCTACTCTGGCTGCGGAGATTGTTCGTGTTTTTGGAAAGGAAGCTGCTTACGGCGCGTCAATCACACACGGTCTGGTCAAATATCGACGGGATAAACCTTTCCCTGAACCGCTGAAGACCAGCTATCGAATGGTTCTGGCTGGTGATGAGTATGAGTCATTCCAGGTTGTTATTGCCGCGCTCAATCAACCGGTTCGAGCAGCGTCGGTAAATATTGAGTGGGAAGGCCCCGGCCCTCACCCGGAAGTAGTGCTGCGACCAGTAGGTTATGTGGAAACTAAACCTGACCCGGAGAACATGACAGAGTATATTGGCTGGTGGCCGGATCCGCTGATGACTCCTGGACCTGTCGATGTAGAAGCTAATGAGACTCAACCAATTTGGGGTACTCTCCACGCTACTACAAGCACGCGGCGAGGTGAACACAAGGCCACTGTGACGATCAATTCTGAAGGTCAACCGCCTGTTAAACTCAAGCTTAATGCACGTGTGCTGGATATTAACCTGGGCTTTACGCATCTACCAAGCTTGCTTTCTCTTCGGCTAGACAGCATTCAGCAGTTCTATAAGCTGGACAAGGTAACGTCGGAAGTCAAACGCCGCTGGTATGAGTTCTGCCTTCAATACCGGATGAATCCCAACAATATATATGCAACAGAATCTATTCCGGAGGAAGAGGATCTGGACTTCTGTGTAAAGCGTGGTTTGAACGCAGTTGTAATGATGACTCCTCCACTGCAACAGACCACTCGCAACAACGCAAATAATCTGCAGGTATGGGTCAGTGATGATAACCTGTCATTCCGCCAGGTTCCGGCTGGTTACACAGTCAGCCACGATGCAGACGGAAACATCATTATTGATAATCTGGATGTGACCGCACGGTACTTCAAAGCTCACAGCATCTTAACCGATGAGGCTTACACATTTAATCTAAAAACTCTCGAACGTGAGCGTATAGTCGCCTATGATGGCAATCAGCCATTCAATGGTCCGGCAGCTTATGTCGGAAACGAGGATGGCAGTAAGCCACTGCTTGCGTTCGGAGCTACCTGGGGGGCTGCGCTGGACTACCAGTGCGCCAGTCTTGGTATTGATATCGGTGAACCACATCACATTACCCGGCTTGTGCTGCGTTCTGTCGATCCCCAGTTTCGGGAGCGTGTGAAGCGTTTCTATGAATCAGCTAAAACCCACGGTTTGGGTGACCGGGCATATGTGTATGGATTTGATGAGTGGGGTGACAAGACACGCTACGGAACGATCAAAGATACATACGATATATTGAAATCTATCGCTCCTGGCATCAAAGCATCCAGCACAGTAGTTTATCCTGTACCACCGATTGATAAAATTATCGACGCCTGGTGTCCTGCATTGTGTTACGAATACCCGGAGTACAAGCAGGCCCGGGAGCGTGGACAGGAAGTCTGGTATTACGAAGGAGGCTGTCCTTATGATCCTTATCCAACACATGAGTTATTGGATGTACCGGCAGTCGAAGCCAGGGCATTCTTCTGGGTAGCATGGCGGTACAAATATACTGGCTGGCTTCATTGGGAATTGAATGTGTGGACAAATAACCTGGGCGGAGATAAACGATGGCCTGAGGTTCCCTGGGATCCTGCACGCAGTGGTGTGCGCAATGGCGAAGTGGGCCGCATCTACCCGGGTCCGGATGCCACTCCGCTGCCTTCTATCCGCCTGGAGAACATGCGCGATGGTATTGAGGATTATGATTACATGTGGCTGTTGCGGGACAAGGTGAGTAAACTCCCCCCACATAATAAGAAGCGACTAGCTATTGAGAGGTTGATTAACGACACAATTATGAGTTTGTGTCCCTCAAGAGCACACTTCGAGCGTGACCCAGCGAAGGTTCTTGCAGCACACGAACGTTTGGGTTTGGCTTTGGAGAAGCTTGGTCACTGAAGAGGTTACTCAGATCATACACGGTTACCATTCAAAATAATGATAGTTAACAAGATATGCAATCCACATCAGGCTTGATAGAACTTGAAACATGGTAATATACTAATACAGCATGGATTTCTGATGTAGATAACATTGATAGTCTACAGGCGCTAGTGCATTTGTACACAGGTGAGATAAAGTGGCTACCATTCGCTTCAAAATAGAATGTGCAATTGGAAACGTAACATTAGGTGCGTTTATCAATTCACTGCGATACTGGCAGAGTATACTCGCAGATGTTGATACTGCAGTCTCCGGTATCGCAAACGGTTCCATAGACTGGGTGGTTACTGATCTAGGCACAGGCAGTTTGTGTGCTACTATGGAGGCTCGCAATAAACTGGAAGGCAGGGATTATGCCCCTGAAGTTGCTCATCTATCTGTTAGTGGAATTGGACTGATTGAGCGTGAAGGTACTATTCCACCTTTCATGTCTGAAAAGTGCCTGGGAGAAGTCAAAAAACTGCTGAAGACGATTGGCAGCAATGGAGTTGCCGGATTTCAGATTGCTTACCAATCTGAAAAAGAAGATATTACTGCCCGTGCATCGGCAAATATTGATTTACTGCTCCCCCCTCGATACACCACCATTGGCTCAATTGTAGGTCGTATAGAAACAATATCCATTCACAACACAGCAAAGTTTGTTGTATATCACGATTATACTAATAAAGCTGTCACATGTAGTTTTCCCGAAGACTGGATGGATAGAGTAAAGGATGCACTCGGAAAAAGAGTCGATGTGGCGGGTAAGGTTCACTGGAATGCCAAAGATGAACCAGTCCGCGTTGAAGGTGAAGACCTGCGTATTTTAAAACTTAAGACGGAACTTCCATCTATCCTAACTCTTGCAGGGAGCGAACCAGAGATTACGGGAGAGTTCACTACAGAGGAATACATCCGGAGAATGCGAGCTAATGCTTGACCATTACAGCAAAACCTATCTGGACACTTCAGTTGTGGTGGCTTTCCTTAAAGGTGAAGAAGGTCGTTCACCGGTTGTCTCAGATATACTTAAGGCAGCTGAAAGTGGGTCGTTTTATGTGTATACATCGACATTAACTATTGCCGAGACACACAAGATACCTGGACAAGCAGCACTACATGGTAAGGAATCTGATAGAGCCCTGGCTTTCTTTGAATATGATTTCATTAAATTAATTGATGTAAACAGGCGTATAGCAGAAAAAGCTCATGAGCTCTGTCATGATCTTGGTATGACGTGTTGCGATGCTATTCACTTAGCATCAGCTTTATCCGCAAAGTGCAGTGTTCTGCTTGCATATGACGGTGACTTATATAAAATACATCACCCAGGCATTTTAATAGAGCAACCGCGGATCATAAATGGCCAAATTAAAATCCGCGACTTGGAATAAATTATACTAAACCATTGTTGCCTCAATATTAATCGTAAGATGGATTTTATAACCACGCTACCGAGCCATCAGCCACATCATAAACAGCACCGATAATAGTGATCAACTTTTTGTCTACGGCATCACGTATTACTGCGCTGTCCCTGATTATGCAGAGGATGCTGTTCAGGACGTTGAGTTTAACCACTTGCGTTATGCGGTCGTCTCCGGTTAGTTGCTTATCTTCCTGAGCGGCTGTTTTTACTGAGGGCTGGACTCTGGTGATGATTTCGCCGATACAACCGCTCATGTATTCTCCTGCCAATGCAGCTTTAATTGCACCGCAGCGTGTGTGTCCGAGGATGACTATAGCTGAGGCCTGTTGGGAGACGACTGCATACTCGATTGAGCCTATGACCACTGGATCGGTGATATTTCCGGCATTCCTGATGACATATAGATCTCCGATGCCGAGGTCGAAGATGATCTCGGGGGAAATGCGCGAGTCTGAACAGGTGAGAATAATAGCCCTGGGACTCCTGCTGTCGGCAGTTTCTATCACACGCTGAACATCTGAATGCTTGCGTGTAGACTTGCCATGCAAAAACCTGGAATTGCCTTCCTTGAGATCCCGTATAACTTCATTAGCAGACGAATGCCTTTCAGTATTCATGTGAGTCTCCTTATTAGCCTCCGGCTATGTCCGTATTATTCACGATATATTTCTTGAAGTCAAGCGAATAAGTGTGTTTCAGAGAATTTCAGATATCCGGTAGAGCCTGTTGGATTAGTTGACACAAATGCGCAGTGTAACGTATAACAAGTATTCCACTCCTTTATTCTGGATTAATTGTATGAGGTTATGGTGATGCTTCGTAAGCTCTTTACATTATGCGTGATTACTATAATCTTCATAACAACGCTATCCACAGATACTTCAGCATTCCTCTTTAAGCATACAGGCAGTAGATACACTACTCTGCACTTGAAAGAATTGGTGACGGATACCACTATTGACCACTATTTTGCGTCAACATACATGCGGATGTGTTTTCATAACAGCAACGGCAGACAAGTTAAAACGTACTTCTTTTTCAACTTGCCTGAAAATGCAATAATTACACAGTTCTCATACTGGTATGGAGGTAATAAAGTAATCGCCCGGGTAGTGGAAAAGAAACGGGCGGCGGATATATATCGTGCAAATGTTCTTAATACACATAATCCTGTTCTCGTTGAAAAGATCGAAGCAAGCACATTCCGTGTGCGCATATTTCCAGTCCTGCCAAGTATTGATCTCAAGTTTGAGTTGAAGTATGCTGAAACGCTCAAATCAGATAGAAACGGGATCATATACAGGTTACCACTATTTGTTTCCGGATTGGATAAGAACCTGATTGATAACTTGAACGTAAAAATACGAGTAAAGGCTGATATGAATATTCAAAGCGTAGCAACCAACTATGGTCTTCTGATTGATAACGCCTCCGATGTTACGCGCATTGCATTCAAAGGTGAAAAATACCATCCGAAAAGGGACATGATTATCAGGCAGATAACAAGAAATGCCTCGGTGCGGGTTGCACTGCGCTCTGGTCTTTCAAACACAAAGAACGGTTACTTTACTCTGTCTCTGGCTACCAATAAACGAATAAGTGATCCGGAAATAAAGATACTCGGGATTAAGACTTATGATATTTGCCATACTGTGGAATATGGCTTCGGAAAACAACAGGTATTGTATGTGTTCGGTCGATACAATAACGGGGGCAAGGCTACAGTTTTATTGCAGAACAGACGATTCAAATATGCAGAGAATGTGCTGTTAAAGTCGACATGTGATTCGGAGAACTTAGCAGGAAGACTTTGGGCTGCTCAACGTATGGAACAACTAAGCGTATCAAGTTCGAATCGGTCTGCAATTCTTAAATTGGGTTTAAGATATAATATCCCGTGTAGATATACATCCTTGTTAGGTATGCAAAAATGACCAGTAAAAAACTAATGATTGCAGTTCTCACTGTTCTACTTGTGTTCATCCCAATCAGTTGTTCGGCCGGAGCATGGTCGCCAGTATGGGAAAAAACATACGATCAGAACCGCTTTTCCATATTCTCCAGGGATTATTTTTCCAGGTTCAGCAGAGATCCAAGTGCAAAGCCACTGAAGAATGAGGTTCAGATCGACCATACTTGGAAGATTATAAAGCCTGCGATTAGCGATCCTGTTGTCCAACAGGTGGTGAATGATTTTGCAGTCTTCATGGATACACGGATGAACACAAAACTCATTCAGTCCAGGGATATGAAGGCTGGGAAGCGTATATTATTCATTCTCAAGAGTATGAAATCATCCACACCGGGCAGTTTTAGCATTAAAGTCACTAGACAGACAATAACTCTGAGTGGAGTGGATTCCGATGGACTGCGGGATGCTGTTGTTAAGCTGGTGGATATGATAGGTATGAAACAGGCCCCGATATTACCGGTTGGAGAAAGCACTTATAAACCAAGATTACAGACGAGGCTTGGTGAGAAGCCGCTGCATGGGTCTTATCGCGATGTGGCGTTTATGGGTAACAATGCAGCGGTTATGGGGTATGTCAGCCTTTACTCAGTATCCACTTCTGATGCAATACCAGAATTGATTCCTCTCAGAAACGCCAGCGTTCTTCAGGAGTTAAAACAGGAAGTTGCAGAGGCGCGGACATATGGGTTGAGGACTTATATTCACGTTAACACTCCTGTCTTCACAAAAGAAGCACCGGTGTTTATTGCTCATCCGGAAATTCGAGGGGCTGAAGTATATTTTGGAAAACCTGGGGAATACACGCTGTGCAGTGAACATCCGCTTGTGAGACGATATCTAGCAGAGAGCGTTGAAGGCTTTCTAAGAGCTACAAAAGCTGACGGGATTATGATAATTATTGGTGGAGAGGAATTCTACCACTGTTTTATGCGGCCGACTGGGGTAGCAAAAGGCCATACTAACTGCGCTCGTTGTGAACCTCTGGGAGCTGAGAAGGTAGTCGCTGACTTGGTTAATACAATGGGAGAAGCCGCTAGAAGAGCTAATCCACGTGCAGAAGTCGTGGCGTGGCCTTATTCCGCATCGTCTTTCTGGTCAAGTGATGATATGCAGGCAGGTATGATTAAGCTTATGAAACCCGGCACAGCTCTGCTCACAGAGATCGAGAAGGATGAAGTCATCGAAAAGCCCGGGGGCGTTAGTAAGCTGCTTTGGGATTACAGCATAGATCTGACTGGTGTAGGCAAAAGGGCAGCAAGACAAACAGAAGCATGCAAACTGGCAGGAATACCGATTTATCTGAAGAGTGATCATGAGCATGCCTACGAAGCTCCTCGTCTGCCGAATATCCCGTGCATGGACCGCTGGCTGGATCGTGCTGACAGTCTGGCATCGAGTGGAGCAGACGGCGCATGGGTCTTTCCATACTTCTATCGTCCGTTTTATGCTACCAGCAGCGGAGAGATCGGGAAATCTGTTTGGTGGCAGGAAGAGAAAGTAGTTCTGCCAAAAGGCAACCATGTGAGAGTTCCCATCGACAAAGAGAAGATTTTGCAGGAATACGCATATCGAATAGCAGGACCGAAGGCAGGTCCGCATCTGAGAAAGGCATGGCACTATGCATCTAAGGCAATTGATTTCTCACCGGAAATTGCACCGAACTATTTTATGGGCACATACTCAATAGGGCCCGATCACCCGATGTGCGCTGATCCTGATGCGGTGCTGTCTGATGTTTTCTATCTGAATGGAGTAGGGGCATACGATCCTAAAAGCAACATTAAAGGCATTCCGGTATTTGACAAGAACCCCACTAAACCCGGATCCGAGTTTGGCAGATACTACCGTTCAATGGAAGCATGCCTCAAGAAGGCAGTCGATGAAATGCACATTGCAAGTCCATTAGTTCCAGCTCGTTGCCGGCTGACATTCGAAGCAGAGGATGCAGTGATACGCTATTTTTATCACACAGAGCGGACGCAGGCCAACTTCTATGAGTCCTGCGCCATCCGAGACAAGCTGCTTTTACTTATAAAGAAAGAGAATAGAACCGAGAGCGAACTATCAGTAGCAAGAAAACTCTATGAACGCTGGAAAATTGTTCTACTAGATGAACTGGAAAATGCTGAAGCAGCTATACATATAGAGGAAATAGACAACCGCCTGGACCAGAATACCCCCATTTTTCCAGCAGGAGTCGCTGCCAACAAGGCTAAACAAGAGATGCTAAGGCATGAAATCAATGTCTTTCTGCCATCTCTTGCAGTAAAGTTAGGAATTGTATCTAAATAATGCACTATTGACAATACCCTCGCTTCCAATTATACTAACGCGTGTTAGTGTTGCGTGAGTTGTTTTCAGGAGGAGTATAGAATTACAATGCATACAGGATTTACAACTCTGGATTATAGTATTCTAATCATTTACCTGTTCTTAACACTAGGAATAGGTTTCTATTTCACAAGGAAACAGAAGTCCCTGGAAGACTATTTCGTTGCAGCCAGAAATGCTCCCTGGTGGGCTGTTGGTATATCGATTATAGCTACCGACCTTTCAGCTATATCCTATCTTGGTGCTCCGGGATATGTATTCGGCAAGGACCTGCAGATGGGGATGGGAATACTGCTTTTTCCATTCATAATGATCCTGGTTGTATATCTTTTTGTTCCATTTCTTGCCAGGCTAAGATTGTTTACTGTATATGAGTACCTCGGCAAGCGATTCAGTGTATCGGTCAGGTTACTTGCATCTGCACTATTCCTGCTTATAAGAGGAGGTTGGCTGGCTACAGCGATATATGCTCAGGGACTGGCATTAAGTGTGATTACCGGAATCGACCTGTTTTGGGCAGTCATACTGATCTCCGGAATGACAGGCATATATACCGTTCTTGGAGGAATGGAAGCTGTTCTGTGGACAGATGTCATGCAGTTTTTTGTTCTCGTAGGCGGGATAGGGATCATGATTGGAGCTGTGTTAGTATCGTTCCACGGCAACGTAGGTCAGATCTGGCAGATTGCATCTGATGCTGGTCATACTAAAATGTTCACTGGTGGATTCAGTTGGACCGAGATCACTGTCTGGGGTTTGATAGGATTTAATGTAATAACAGTCTTGAACTCCTATGGGAGTGACCAGTTAATTGTCCAGAGATACCTTACAGCCGGTAACAAGAAAGCGATGACCGGAGCCGTTATGTTCAACGGTATCGTAACTCTGCCGGTCACACTTGCGCTTTCACTCCTGGGAGTAGGCCTGTTTGCATACTATCAGACACACCCGATCCTTGCACAAACTCTAGCGGAGGCTGATAAGGTAGTCCCACACTTTATAACCAATGCTCTAAAACCCGGTCTCTCCGGGATAGTAGTTGCTGGTATATTTGCAGCGACTATGTCCAGCCTGTCTGCCGGTTTTAATTCTCTCAGCACGGCAACCATTATCGACTTCTACAAGCGGATAAACCCCGGTGTATCTGATACTGATGCACACAGTGTCAAAGCTGCCAGATGGTGCACATTATTCTGGGCCATTTTTGGGACTATTGCTGCTTTGAATGTCGAGCATTTGGGAAAGATCACTGAGATAATGGGCAAAATCAACGGTTTTATCGCCGGGCCACTTATTGCAATATTCCTTTTAGGTGTTCTGACAAAGCGGACAAACACCGTTGGAGTCCTGTCGGGCGCTATAATTGGAACAATAATTACAGCTGTCACCGCAAAATATCACATGTCCTGGATATGGTATGCACCAGTTGGCTGTGGGGCTACTATGCTTCTGGGGTATCTGATCAGCTTCCTGGGCAAGGCTCCTGCGGCGGATGACATTAATGGACTGACACTGGCAACTTACAAGTCCAAGGATGAATCTGACGCTCTGGAAGCTAAAAATGCAACCGAACGTCTTGTTCCTGTTGACGAACCTGAGGCTTAAGGAGATATCATTATGCGACCATATTTGTTGTTACTGACAGCGTTTCTTATACTTTCTACTTCAGTATTTGCTGATACCGTTAATCCGGCCACTAAGCTGCGCAATCAGTGTATCAGCAACTTGTATGCAGCTCTCGATAAAGGCAATGATTGGGAGAGAGTTCATGCTGCGGAAGCGTTGATAAGGGTAGGCGAGGCTAAATCTGTTATAGCCAGATTTGCTCCTCAGGCAGATAAAGCAGGCCCAAAATACAGAATTGGAGTCTGGAGAGTGCTGGCTCAGGCATACCGGAATGATCTTGGAAAGCAGTCTAAATATTTGAAACGTATCATATCTGCTTTCAACAATACAAACGGACCTGACCGGCTGCATGCTGTGGAGACACTGGGAAAACTGGGCTACTCGGCACAAACGAAGTATATAATCAAGGCTGCCAATGACAATTCCAGCCCGCTGAGAGTAAATTCGCTCTGGGTGTTGGCTAATTCAGGCAGAGCGAAATACATTCAGATGCTCGCAGATTGTCTGGAATCTCCGGATGCAACTGTAAGGTCTGAAGCTGCATATGCGCTTAGGTTCCTGCCAAAGGTTAACGCTGACGTCCTTGAAAGCTTGAAGTCAGCAGCAGATCGGGAGAACATCAGCACCGGGGTGGGTGTCTATATAGTAAGTGCATTTTGTGTGCAGGCATCCAGGCAAGGGAAAGGCTCAGAAGCCAAAACAGCAATAAAGACCTACGCCACCGGCAACAATGATGAGAAATACGAACTCTGTGCATGCCTTGCGTCTATCGGCAATAAGAGCGATATACCTTTATTAAAGCGCTTATTGAGAGACAAAAGCCTGGACGTAAGAACCAGCGCAGCAAATGCTATACTGAGTATAACTAGTAGAAAATAATGTGATTGTCATCCTGAGGAACGAAGGATCTGCTTTTTGTGGATTCGTCTAAAAGCAGATTCTTCGTTCCTCAGGATGACAGGGTAGTAATTGTTAAATATGAAAATCACTAGAAAAGATGTTGCAGCAGCGGCTGGGGTTTCTCAGTCTACGGTATCGTTTGTCGTAAATGGCAGGATGGATATCGCTATCCCGGAATCTACCCGGCAGCGTGTGTTGGCAGTGGTAAAAGAACTCGGTTACACTCCCAACAAGGCAGCCAGGGCTCTGGTTACCGGTCACAGCAATATTGTCGTGTTGTCGATACCGAATATCGGTTCGCCTTATTTTGCAAATCTTATAGAGCTGATGCATGCCCAGCTTTTGAAAGATGGGTACGATATGGTGATAGGTCCATACAGGCCGGAAGAGAAGCCCAAGCGCCTGATATGGGATCTTAATGGTTTAGTTGCTGATGGAGCTATCATGTGGGGAATGCCCACTGATCCTGCAATGCTCCATAAAATAACCGAGAGTCTGAACATACCACTGGTAGTGATCAATGTCCTGCCATCAGATGGATTTGATTCTGTCTACATCGATCTCTACTCAGCAGCCGTGGAGGCAGTAGGGGACTTGCTTAAATCGGGCCGTGAAAAGACCGTGCTCCTGACAGCATCCCTTATGAATTTCGAGGGTGAAAGGCGGCGGGATGCATATATGGATGCCATGCAGTCTGCCAACCTGGAACCAGTGATTATCGAGATCCCGATTATCTCTCGAGCCTGTGCCCGTGAATCAATCACTAACTACATAGCCGAAAACGGCCCTCCGGAAGCAATATTCTGTTCATCAGACGATATGGCAATAGGCGTATACCACGGTCTCCGGCAACTTGGCCTGAAAATCCCTGATGATGTAGCGATAGCAGGCTGCGATGACCTGGAGGAAGTCAAATATTTTGATGTCCCGATAAGTTCCATAGAACAACCGGTAGGAGAAATGTGCCAAACAGCATGGCAATTCCTGCAAAACCGCATAAAAGACCGCACCCTCCCGCTACAAACCGCAACCCTGCCGGCCAAATACATCCCCAGGGAATCCTCCAGTTGATCCCAATATTCAAGCTCTGTTGCATCCAAATTCCAAGAAATCACAATAATGGGCCCATTTTATGCACAAAACCCCAAAATGCCCTTGACACCGAATCAGCCTGTTTGGTATAATTTTCGAGTTGATAACGCTCCCCTGTAGCTCAATTGGCAGAGCACTTGGCTGTTAACCAGGGGGTTCGTGGTTCGAGTCCACGCGGGGGAGCCAACTGAATATTTGAAGAATGAGGCAGAGCAGTATTGATTGCTTTGCCTTTTTTGCGTTTATTGTAATGCTCTTCGGTCTAAGGATGAGTAATCCGACAGCTACACAAATATTCTCACGCTAAGCCGCAAAGACGCTAAGAAATAACTGAGCCCTATCTAATATGCGAGAAGTCGTTGTTGTAGTAAATGCGCTGCCATCTGCTGTGAACTTTTGCTCAAATTACGGATTCAAGCAGTTAGTAGACTATGAACTGCATGTGTATCTGTCGATGAATACGATTCTAGAGATGAGACTGAATGGGTAGGAATTGTTGAGTTGGTTATTTTGTCAATATATCCGTCAATTGTATTGCGATTGTAGATTCTTAGCAGTATAATAGCCGTACATTCAATGTAGTTAAATTGAATATCAGAGAAATCAGGCAGAGCAGTATTTTATTGTTCTGCCTTTTGTGCTTATAATTGGCGCAAATTGAGGTTTAAGGGACAGGCACATGGTTATAAAACACCGATGAACAGCATTAAAACATGTCTATCCCCTTAATATTTATATGTACAGCCACAGGAGGGCATCCGTGGAGTTCAGAGTAGAATATCTAGTTCTAAAGCAAGCAGGAACTTTCTGCGATAGTCAATCGGCATTTATTTGCCTATTGCAGTTGGATTCGAGCCTCAAAGTGGAGAATAATAGCATTACGTTTAACTCATTCTCCAGTCGAATAGACGTACAGTGTGATGAAACTGATAACAAAAAACAGCGATATTTCCGCCTATGTTTCACCGCCAAAGTTGACAACGAAAACGTTGATTCAGATATTGAGAAGTTCTGTGCCCTCCTGAAAGTAGTAAGAAGAGTCATTCTAAAGGCGATCGGGAAAGATGATCCCATTGATATACATGTTCTGTGGGATGACATTTCCTCTCACTATAGCATGAAAGCGTATCCAGTAATAAATAACCTTGAAAATTTAATGCGAAAGCTTATCGATAGCTTCATGCTGATTAAGGTCGGAACTGGGTGGGTGCATGACGCGTCCCCTAGGGATTTCAGTGAAGCTATCGCGAAGAACCGTCGTCAGAATGATAATACACCATTGCACCGAGTAGACTTCATCGAATTATCCAATGTCCTATTGAAGCCATATTCAAAACGAACTGTAGATCAACTATATATAGCTTTGAAAGATACGGATGGAGTACTAACACCTGAAGAGCAAAAGGATTTTCTTCCTCTATCAAATTGGCAACGTTACTTTTCGGGGATTGTAGAATGTGAGAGTGATTACTTAAGGGTGCGATGGGAAAAGTTATATGATCTCAGGTGTCAAGTGGCGCATAATGCCGAATTTTCTAGATCGGATTACGACAGCATGGTATCTCTTGTCAATGAGATTATGCCGAAGATGCAAGATGCGCTTGATAAAATCAATCAGATTCACATACCTAATGATGAGCAGGAGGCGATTATAGAGAACGCGACATCAAGCGTGCAAGACGAATTCGATTCATATAACATTGAATGGCAGACCCTTAGAAGTGTTCTCTTGGAATTGGCAGAGATCTGTGGGATTGAGTGTGAAGATACAGACTACACAGGTGTTATTAGGAGAAGACTACTACAAGAAAAAGTCATCTCTTTCTCAGAATCCAAGAGTATTGAGAGATATCACAAAATCAGGAATGTTATCATCGACGATCCTGAACAAGTAAGCTCAAGTAGATATACACTGGCTGTGCAGAGTTTACAAGATTTTACAGCACGGATACGGTCGCGGATTGAGTTTGCCAATGAAGATACTGTCACCCACGAGAGTGAGGAGAGGATACCAGACTCTATTGATTAGATATGATCATCGTGTATCTGATCAATAGATAGCTGTCATTACCATGTTTGACGAGGAAACACGATATTATGGATGCCATTTTTAACTGTTTGCCGCTACATTCCGTAATTATTGCTAATGTTGTTATTAGCATGATTGGTATAATATTTTTAGTTGGCGCACATACATTACCGCGATTTCGAAAGTTAAAGCTATCATATGTTGGTTTCTGGTTGTTCCTGTTACTCTACTATATTTGCCGTTTGGTATTGCTGCAAGATAAACCGCGAATGTTTGCATTAGTTATGTCTCCTGGGCACTCAGCATTCGCAGATACTAATTGGTTATGCCTTGTTGTTCTAGCTGATTTTTCGGTGATAGCAATAATAGTTGGAACGTTCATACATTATTTCAAGAACCAACGCCACTTCTTCTTGTTTGCCACTATAGTAATATTACTCTTCATCACCGCATGGATATCCTCAGTTATGCTTCATCACAACATCGTATCTAGTTTGCTTGCTTCCGCAGCATTTCTCTGGGTTGGTTGGACCTGCAGACTAAAATATATAAATAATACGGTCGTCTGGATAGTATATGCAATACTCCATATACCCATACGCCTGACTGCATCTGATATTGCTCCAGAATATGTCCAAACGGTTTTTATATTGTTACTAGCCACGAAACTATCGGTGATTGTTGCTATGTATACAACATTGGAAGTAAATGTAAAGAGAACGCGTAAAAAGTTACGGCAATAGTGATTGCAGAATATTGAGTTGAGTGTGTCTGGGCATGATTCATTACAATTACTGTTTTAGTGCTTACGGATTTGAGGAATGCTTGCAGGGTGATGACAGAGTGCATATGTGACCACCCTCCGCAGAAATCCCGGAAATAACAGTATAGAATACGGTTAAAATAAAAGAAAAGCGCTACGGGCGGTTTCTGGGCTTTCGAGTTGGTATATAGGTTGTTGATTATCCTGATCGCTTATAGTCCGACCCTCAAGTTTCTAAACTCCAAAATGTTATTCGCAAATGCCAAATAGCTGTCCCAAATAGTAGGTTATATGTCTGCAAATAATAGTATAAATATCGCTGTTGAGGATCGTTTCATCATAGTTAAGCTTTGGGATGAGCACTCTATGCTGCCTCTTCGCGAGATGGAGGGACTAGCAGATTGGATGAAATTACTACCATCGTCATACAAAGTATTGTGTGATGCTCGTGACTTGCGTGCAGCTACTGATGAGATTGGGTGTTCTGTCAGCTTTGACATCATAGAATGTGTGCATTTACTCGAAGACTGTTGTCCAGATATCATTTGCTATCCTGACGATAAGAACTACATAGAGGAAGTGTTTGGTTCAGCCACTACGATATTAAAAGTGAAACCAGGACCCATATCCTTGAATTATATGCCACTTGATGTTACAGCATTCGGCTATTATTGGCCAGGAAATGATTTCATCCTGGAATCGGACAAGGAGAGGCTACGCGACATCGTTAAAGCGTCGCCCATCTCAATATCAGAATGGGAACGTCTTATTCTCTATTTTCCTGATGATGATCTAACCAAGCGATACGGTGGTCATTTTGACAGAATTAATACCTTACTCCAGGCCGGTTTACCACATCCAGAACTTGAAGCAGACTTAGCTAGCTTGCGGATTCTCGACAATCACATAGCTAGATGTAGCCGCAATTCTTTGCTTACAGAGTATGCGATACAGTTTTGTAGGGATAATTACGTCATTACACCATACCATGCTCATGGTGTCCACTCAATGGAAGTAAGGAATGAGTTGTTGTTAGGACGACCTGGAGTTGTAGCTAATAGGACAAGTACGCTATTGCACAATGATCTCGCTGAGCTTCAACAAATATTGTCAACACCCGATATCAAGGAGTCAGCCATACAGAAATACCTTGAACAGCATCTGGCAGTATTTCAGGCACTTGGGTACATCAACGTTTACCCACAAGTAGTGCTTGCCAGAGATGATGGAACATCACTTAGACCAGACTTTATCCTGGAACCTGCTGGACGAGATTGGTGTGATATACTCGACATCAAGATACCACAGACGAGGACAGTAGTTGGTACCAGAGATCGACAAACTTTAGCAGCTCATATACATGAACTCACTGCACAACTGCGCGAGTACTCCGCATATTTTGAAGATGAGCGGCTAGCGAAGCGGATTGAGGATGTTTATGGTATCAAATGCTATAAACCCAGATTAATTGGCATTGTAGGACGCGATCCGAAGACAGATGACGAACGACAACTACGACGTCTTATGACTGCATATGCTGATGTCGAGGTAATTACCTTCGACCAACTATTGCGTCTGGCACAAACTCGTTTGCTTATATAACAAATTTAACTGTCGATTATTTTATGGCAACATACAGCTATTGCCTGTCTTATTCTGGGCAAGCAAATTCTAGATAAGGCTATCAAGAGAAATATCGCATATGTATGTATGACGGAGAAGCCATATGGGGCGTTTTTCTTGAGCACATTACTACTTGTCTACAGAAGTACAACATTCACAAAGGAAGGCTAATACGCATGCGTCAATCAAGCATCCTCACCCTCTACCTAACCACCCTAATTGCATTATCAACCTTAATACCATCGCCTTCAAACGCATCCACCCCAAAGCCTCCCACCCGAGGTTTCGCTATTCTTGCTTCCAGTATCGGCACCGATATTTCTCCTGAGGCTCTGGCGGAGGTTGTTCGGCAGGGGAGGTATTCTCCGGTGGTGGTGGATTGGGCTTGGATTACTTATCATTTTGAGCGGACGGATTTTAAGGCTGTTAATAAGTTTCTGGGGCTTATGGCAGAGCAGAAAGTGCCGGTTGCGGGGATGTATCGGCCTCGGTTTTTGTCTAATCCTACTGTGGCGACACAGATTGGTAAGGATGGGAAGGCTGGGGATGATCATGCTGAGATATGTTATTCAGACCCGGCGGCGCGGAAGTGGGGGATTTCCTGGGGGGAGAAGATCCTTGAGAAATGCCCCAGCTTCAGGGAGATCATTATCTACAATCCATTGAACCAGTGTCGCTGCGAAAAGTGTGTTGCGGCATCGGCTAAAAGGGCGAATGGCGCAGTGATGGGGTTTCTCTCGGAGGCTAAGTCTGCGTGGCGGATGAAGCAGCCTGAAGTAAAACTCGGGGTGGTCTATATGCCTACCCCAGATTTCTGGAAGGATGGGTTGGCGATAATTGACGTTGCTCATCCATACCTCTGCATCAGGCAGGAGATCGACCCTGCAAGTGAAGTTGCGAACATTAAGAAGGTAAAGCGCATTGTCGGAGATAAGATTGGCGCCAGTCTGGGCAAGATTACCTGGGAGGAAACTGCCAAGGTATCGATTGATAAGCTGAAGCAGTTTGACGACCTTGCCTATAAGGGCGGGATATCATATTTCTTCTGGACTTACGAGACCCTGTTCAACTCTCCCCTTTACGACCCTAAGGCGGTCATTCAGGCACTTGGAATAGGTTCTCCACGCGCCGATGAGCAAGCATACAGTCCAGCCAGTGTCTCCCAAGCGGAGGAATTGCTTGATAAGGTTCTCAGTGCCCCGCACGGAGCTGAGCAGTTCGCTGCCATTGATGATGCCGTCCGCAAAATCAAGGAAAGTGATACCGACGCTAAGGGTGCGATTCTGTCAGTTGCCAGAAGTAGAATGACTGACCCCAGCCGCAGCGATTCCGACCGCTGGCCTTACTGCTATGTAGTCGGTCGAAGTGGAGATCAGCAGGGTGTGCCGGACCTGATCGATCTTTTGCAGGATAATTCAGATATCATACGCTCAGTGACAGTAGAGGCACTTGGAGGATTGACAGATAATAAGGATGCCCGCAGTGCATTGATGCAGTTAGCCAGAAAGGAAAAGAGCAAGCAGGTGCGAGATGTACTTGCCAGGTATCTGGGTAAAACAATGCCTGATGCAGAACTGAGTTCCGAAACTGCTCCAAGTTCCAAATCCATCACCTCCACCGCAGTGCAGGAACTGGCCCCTTCCGGACCGCCGCAACCTCCAGCTGGACCAGCCCGACCGGTCGCCAAACCGCTGCCCTGGCCATTTCCAGGAGACAGTAAAGACCAGAACATTTTCAACAACTATCAGACATCTACCGACGATTACATCCACTGTGCCCTGGATTTCCTCCATCCAGTCGGAACTCCGGTTACAGCAGTTGGTTCAGGTTATGTAGGCGCTATTTGGTTTAGTCCTACGCACACCCACGATTCATTCATCGTGACCCCAACTAAGGGTGGGAACAAGGGGTGGTGCTATACACACATGGACCCTGAGACTTTCACATTCAAGCTGGGTGATCATATTAAGGAAGGAGAACTGCTTGGGAAACTGGTGAAGTTCTCGCCTGATGAAGCCAGCAGCATGGACCACCTTGATCTTTGCTATGTATCGTTCAACCAGAATGACTCAGGACAATTAACCACGCAATCTCTCATTGATCCCCTGTATTTCTTTGATTGGAAAGACACCGAAGCGCCCACTTTTAAACCTCTCTGGTTTGTAGAGGACAGCACCAGCCAACAGTTCCAATCTGATTCTTCGGGGATTGTCACCGTGAGCGGCAGGGTTGATGTCTTGGCAGCAATAACAGACAATGCCTACCCTGGTCAGCAGTCATTCCTGGGAGTGCCTGTTGTTATGTTTTCGATCAGCGATGGAACACACACGATGCAGAAGCTGGCACTCGACCACCGGGGAGATGTAGGAGACAAGAAACTGACAGAGCCACTCTACTTACCACGACCCGAAGGCAAAGCGCTGGCCAATCCTGGTTCATCATTTTATCCATACTATCAGGTACTGCGAGTAACCAAGACCAATGGTGACGGCAAGATAACACCGGCGGATGCTTCCGAGTGCTGGGATACTGCGGCAGTCGACAGTGCAGGCAAGCCTTTGTGGCCCGATGGGAATTACTCGGTAAATGTTTACGCCTGGGATATCTCCGGGAATCGAGGGGTCGTAGGGGCGATGGTTCAGGTGAATAATAAAGCAGGCGCAGATTAAGGTGTATTAATTATCCACAGATTTCGCAGATTTACGCAGATTTTTGGGGAAGGGACTTCAATATACAAGGCAGAGCAGTATACAACTGCTCTGCCTTGTTTTTTTGCCAACAAGAAAAGGGCTGCGTCCCCTTATTTGGTTATCGCGCTCAATGCTTGCTCGATATCTTCCAGTATGTCATTCACGTTTTCCAGCCCGACGGATAAGCGGACCATGCCGGGGTTGATTCCGGCTGCGATTAATTGTTCGTCCGATAGCTGGCGGTGTGTGGCGCTTGCTGGATGCAGGACACAGGTGCGGATATCTGCTACGTGAACTTCATTGGATGCCAGTTTTAGCGTATCCATGAATTTTACGGCGTTTTTCTTTCCACCTTTTATGGCAAATGTTATTACTCCGCTTGCACCCTTGAGATATTTCTGCGCAAGGGCGTAATATTTGTCGTTTTCCAGACCGGGATAGCTTATGGATTCGATCTTGTCTGAGCTTTCAAGGTATTTGGCAACAGTTAGAGCGTTATTGCAGTATCGCTCCATCCTTATAGCCAGTGTTTCCAGTCCCAGATTCAAAAGAAAAGCAGAATGAGCTGCCGGATACACTCCGAAATCGCGCATAAGCTGCATTCTGGCTTTTAATATATAGGCCATGTCACCATATGTATCCGTATAAATAATTCCGTGATATGATTCATCTGGCTGGGTCAAGCCCGGGAAGTTGCCGCTTTTCCAGTCGAATTTCCCACTGTCAACAATAACTCCGCCTACCTGCACTGCATGGCCATCCATGTATTTCGAGGTGGAATGAATGATAATATCTGCGCCGAATTCAAAAGGCTTGCACAGGATAGGGGTTGCGAATGTGTTGTCTATGATGAGAGGCACATTATGTGCATGGGCAATGTGGGCGAACTTTTCTATGTCGAATACATGCAAAGCGGGATTTGCCAGTGTCTCACCGAACACTGCTTTTGTGTTTGGTTTGAACGCTGCGTGGATCTCTTCTTCATCTGCTTCAACGTTTACAAAAATGCACTCAATTCCAAGTTGGCTCAAGGTGTGGGCAAACAGGTTGATAGTCCCGCCATAAATCTGCGGAGTGCTGATAAAACTGTCGCCGCTTTTGCAGATATTCAAAATAGAGAGCAAAGAAGCTGCCTGTCCGGACGTTGTGCACAGCGCACCGATACCACCTTCCAGGTCCGCAATCTTTTCCTCAACGGCCATAACGGTGGGGTTGGCAAAGCGCGAATAGATGAGGCTTCTGGTAGGATCATCAAAAACCGCCCCAATATCATCTGTAGAGTCATAGACATAGGTTGTGCTCTGGACAATGGGCAAGACTCTTGGCTCGGTGTTTTTTGGCACATATCCTGAATGTAAGCATTTCGTTTCGTCTCGCATCTGTAATACTCCTTGGCAATTTGTTTCTATATATGAGTTCCTGTGAATTCATGCAAAGAAAAATAAGGTATGGCCGAAAAGACAGTTTCAAAGGAGAAGAGGATTCCTGTGTGTGCTGGGGATGTGTTTTGAGGAGACGGGCTGCTATATGAACCCGAAAACAATTCCAGTTGCACTCGGGGTTAATCCCTGTTGAAAACGAAATATTCCGGCTATTTGATATCAACTGTAAAGGGACATTATAGGCAGGCACAACGTTCTCTGTCAACGTAAGCTAATTGGAGATATATGCAGAGTCGTTGTATAATTGCTTTGCCTTTGAGCATCAATAAGTGATTAAGATAGTTTTTGATAAATACGGGGTTGTTATGAAAATGATTATATTGAGTTTATTAATTGGTGTTCTGATTCTATGTGTCTGTGCAGCGTGTGATGCAAGTGAGCAGACTGTAAGAAGCAATCCGGAAATCATACAGCTTTGGCCTGGAGAAGCTCCGATTGGGGATGGGTTGAGTGAGAAGACTGATGCGAGAATTACTGTATATCACCCTGAGAAACCGAATGGGACAGCTGTTGTGATCTGCCCAGGAGGCGGGTATGGCGGTCTTTGCGTTGAACCTGAGGGACATTCCATTGCAAAGTGGCTGAATAGCCATGGCATCACGGGTGTGGTTCTTGAATACAGGTTGCCGGCAGGACGGTATATGGTCCCTCTGCTGGATGCTCAGCGCGCAATCCGTATCACCAGAGCCAATGCAAAAGCCTGGAAACTCAATGCAAAGCACATAGGTATAATAGGTTTTTCTGCTGGTGGGCACCTTGCATCTACAGCCGGGACACACTTCGATTCGGGTGATCTCAAGTCAAAGGACAAGATAACCCGCCAAAGCTGCCGTCCGGATTTTATGATCCTGATCTACCCGGTTATCACGATGGGAGCAAAGGCTGAAGGCGGCACAAAGCACAATCTACTGGGAGACAACCCGAAGCCGGAAATGATGGAGCTGTTCTCCAACGAAAAGCAGATTACAAACCGCACTCCGCCAGCGTTTTTGGCACATGCATTGGACGACACTGTTGTTGTGCCGGACAATAGTAAAGACTTCCATCTTGCGCTGCGTGCCCACAAAGTGCCCAGTGAGTACCTGGAGTTACTCAACGGTGGCCACGGCCTAAATGGTTATGTAGGACCATCATGGGACGCCTGGCAGACTAGATCATTGGAGTGGCTGAAGGAAATGAAGCTTAGTAAGTAGGTTATTTGAATGAGGTTTATGTATGGTTGATCATGATGCAAGGAATCGTATTTTAAATTATATTAGCCAGGACACACTTAGCCATAATGACCTTACAGATATGATGAGTATCAAGAGTAAAGATGAAGCAGTAAGAGTTTTCCAGACCCTATACATTGAAAGTGATAACACCGAATTGGTTTCCTGGAAGCTTTTTCTACAGTCTGGCTATGAGTATCGATGGGGTTCAATAAAACTGCCGTGGTGGTCACTCCTGTTGATCCCAGTGATAATGCCTGTCGTGATTGTTATAATGCTGCTGGGATTCTATGCCAGTGAATGGATGCAGACACTGTTTGCACAATTCGGTTTTCATACTAATATAGGCACTTGCTTTTACATATTTGTTATGCTCACAGTTGTGCCTGGCATCATGCTGCTGAGTTTGCTTCGTGGCAGAATTACACACCGGGATCGTAACGTATATCCGTTTTATTCTCGCGATGAATACGAAGCAGCTTCTGCCGAACGTTCTGTGAATTATTGACTCCAGGGTTTGCTTGTCTGATTGCAACCGTATATTATGGATTATGGCCATAGCCAGAGGATAGTGTTTAGGGCTATGAGCGGAGGCTTTTTAGTTAATGGAAACAGTCAACAATAATTTATCAGCCCAGTCCAAAACGCCTGAACAGACGGTTGTCATAAAGACGGAACTTGTGCTTCCATCGATGGCTAACCTTATGAACAATCTTCAGGGTGGGCAGATGATGCATTTTATGGATATTGCAGGTGCACTGTCATGCAGGAGACATGCCGGTTGCGAGGTGGCTACCGTTGCTGTAGAAAAGATCGAGTTCAGATACCCGGTGAAAGTTGGAGAAGTTATTATCCTAACATCCAAATTGACTTGGGTCGGCAGGTCTTCCATGAAAGTGAAGATCAGCGTAATATCCGAGAATCTCAAACAGGGAGAGACAAAACTCACCAACGTTGCCTATTTTACCTATGTTGCATTGGGTGACGATGGTCGTCCTGTAACTGTTCCACGTCTTTGCCCTGAAACCCTGGAAGAGCAGGATGCATTTAACTGTGAACAGAGAGCCCATGAACAGAAAAGGGATTGTGGATGTCATTGAACACCGGCAATATGGCGCAGCTTTTATGTTATCGCTAGCCCGCTTTATTATCCAAACTACGCTTTTACATATTCACAGAACACAGCGGTTTTGGGAGCTACAGCTGGATACAAGCCTGCTATCCAACCCTCAAGCTCCCGATGCACTATACCGGCTCAGTTACCACTGAATTTGTATCTGTTTATAATCTCTTCCTGCATGGTTTTATCAAGAGTTGTAAACCTTGCGGAGAAACCTCCGACTCGCACTATAAGGTCTCTGTGCTCTTCGGGATTGAGTTGTGCTTCCCGCAGTTTTTCTATAGACACCACGTTTCCCTGGAAGACCTGGCCCCCTAAATCGACAAAGCTTTCTATCACTGGTCGGACAAATTCGGATTTTGCCCAGTTTATGTCGATGTCCCACATCATCGATGCTCCACCGCTGACCTGGTCCAGGGAGAGGCTGGTCGCATCGTTTATTGCAGTTGTAACTCCATTTATAGCTGAACCAGACTGTGGAGACATACTCTGAGCCAGCGGAGTGCCTGCGAGCCTGCCGTCGGGTGTAGCGCCGACCTCTTTGCCAAATTCGACAACCCATATAAAGCCTAATATCACCGGCCTACCGTGCCCACCCATCGGATTCTTGAAACGTTTCAGAGTATTGGTGAATGACATCAGTACTCTGTCTACAAGTGCCAATGCTTCCTGGTTGCCGCTGCCGTATTTTGAGATTGACCGAAGATATGCCAGCATCTCATCGTGCCCTGCGAAATTAACCCTTAAGGCATCAAGAATTTCCTTGCCAGTATATCTTTTGTCTTCGTACACGGCTTTCTTTATGCAATACAGGCAATCCCCGACGTTTGGAATCCCGAGTCCTGAACCACCGTAGTCCGGGTATCTTGCTCCACCATCCAATAAGTTTCTGCCGCGTTCAAGGCAATCGTGGATCATACTGGAGAGCAGAAACGCTGGTCGATACTTTGCATAAGATTTAGCGAAGATGTCAGTCCGCTGCATTCGGATGGTGATCTCGCGGTCGAGTTCCGCTTCAAACGCGTTGTATAGATCCTCAAAGCTCTCATATTCAGGTAGTTCCTTAGCAAATGGAATAGCCTGTTCACCAGTCAGCAAAAGTTTCCCGCCATTGATGATTACTTCAAATGTGCGAGCGACATTATGTATAAAGCACCAGAGCATATCACCGCTCAGACCCTGCATTCCGACTTCCATACAGCCGCCGGCTGCCCACATGGTGGCGTCCTCAGGTAAAACTCCGTCATTAACTAATGCTGTTATCGTAGCATCGTCACCATGAATCTGGCAGCGGTTTCCACCATCAATAACGTAGTGCGCACACAAGTCTATGAAATCGCTGGGAGCGTCGGAAGGCAAGCGAACATATACAGAAGGATGAGTAATATTGAGTTCGATAATTGCCTCGACCATGATATGTGAAAGTAGATTAACTCCGCTGGTACCGTCCGGATTGACTCCACCTACAACAATAGCTTCAACCCATCCATCCCAATGGTGAATGCGTTCGTCGAGTTTAATGAAGAGTTCGACGATTAGATTCAATGCATCATCACGGGTTATACGGTTTTCGCGCAAATCGGCCTCAAGAAAAGGCCACAGGTAGTAGTCAAGACGACCAGGACCCATTCCACCATTGGGTGTTTCGAACATTACAGCCAGGTATTGCAGGTAGAAGCTCTGCACAGCCTCCCGGAAAGTGGTAGCAGGTTTTGCAGGAACTCGTTCACAGATATCTGCCATTTCAAGCAATTCATTGCATCTGGTAGGATCAGATTCCTCAGAAGCCGACTTTCGCAGGGCCTTTACGTGTAAGGTAGTCCAGTTCACTAATCCCTGCAGAGATATGCTGACTCCATCGTAAAACTCGCGAGCATTCTCATCATCTGTAGTATTTCTCAGTTGAGCAACATCAGCAAGTATGCCATCAACACCCTGCTTCAGTATCATTCCATAATCCCAAGTCACATGACCTGAGAAAGCTGCCCTGGATGCAAACTGGTAAGTATCAAACATAGGGTCTGCCGATATCTGCCGTTGTGCTACCGGATCAACCGCGTATTCTGACCAGCGATCATCAGTTGCGCTGCCTGATGCATAAACCGCTAAATTGGCGCCCTCCATTTGATAGTATATATGGCCTGCAATCAGCTCATCCGGATATATATAAATGGGCTCGTTTTCAAGGGCATATGCAAATGCGTGCGCCTGCCTTTCGGATAAAGACAGGTCAGGATGCAGATCGAAGAAAGCCTTAGTCCAATTTGCTTCCTTTGGGCTTTTCCACTTATCATCCCAATGCGCTTTAGTGGTTTCATAATATCTCAACATCCGGTTGTTCATAGCTTCTCCTTGAAAACAGAACATATACTATTGTATCCACTTGTCATATAAGTATAATATGCCAGCAGTGCTGGTATGTCAATATAGCATATTGTATGCATTCAGCTGCACTTAATAATTGCCACAAACATTATAACAGTCCTTCTCGCACAAGAGTATCCAATAGCAAATGAAAATAGATCATTCCTCTATACGGTGACCATTTATCGATTATATTGTGCACTCCCTGGTAATCCGGTCTCTCCGGCATATGAAACCAGTGCTGGAGTTTGTTTTGGTTACCTATATCATCTGCCGGGTAGACATTCAATCTACCAAAACCACGCAGCGCTATGTACTCCGCCGTCCAGCGTCCTATTCCGTGGATTTTGCAGAGTGTAGTGACAATTGTCTCGTCATCCATCTGCACAAGACTCTCCAGGTCGAGTTCATTGCTGACTATCGACCGGGAAATGTCGAGTATGTACTCAGCCTTTCGAGTGCTAAATCCAAGAGTTCTCAAGTCATCTGTTGATGCATTTACCAGTTCAATTGGTCCCGGAAAGGCATGGTATTCGCCAATCGATTTACCATAAGTTGCTGATAATCGATTCAACAAAGTGATCCCTACAGTCAGTGAAAGCTGCTGGCAGGCGATGGCGTTTACCAGTGTTTCGAATATCGAAGCAGCGCGAGGTGGTTTAAAACCGACGAATCTGCCCACTAATCCGTACAACTTGGGATCTGAGTCGGCTAGTTTATAGAAATCTGTCAGATCGATATCAAGGCCAAGCATTCTTTTGAGATCGGATGCAATCAAATCACGCTGCACATGGTCAATATTCCTAGATTTGATGTTGACAAGCAACTCAGGATATTTTGATGTCCCTGTCTGAGTCACTGACACTTCTGCAGTTTGATTATGAAGATTAAATAGGCGTCGATACGTATCTGCGTCCCATATATCCATCTTATTTATCGGCATACGACGCAATACACAGGCAGTCAGATCCAATCGGAACGGAGGGATTGGATGCAATACAAACTCCATTTTGTTCTCCATCGCAGTTAGCTATATCTCATTCTTGCTAATATTGATGTATGGCGAAACATGCATGCCTTACTTTCAGATTCCTTACCGGTTCAAAGTCGACGCATTTGGGTAAATGAGCGAGTGACTATATGGAGGTTGAAAATGCAAACATTTACTACAGCAGAATTAGCAAAGTATGATGGCACTGGTGGAAATCCGGCTTATGTAGCTTACAAAGGCAAGGTCTACGATCTCACAGATGGCCCAACGTGGACCGATGGGTCACACTATATGCACAGTGCAGGGGAAGACCTTACAGAGGAGATGAAAACCTCTCCGCACAGTGATGATGTGATGAATGACTTTCCTGTGGTTGGTGAACTCATTTCTTAATGCACGTTTTCCAAGCAGCGCTCAATGTATTCCTTCAGAGCAATGGCGGCATTATGCTCAGTGTCACTTGCTGCATAGATGAAAGTCACATTCTGAGCTTTACAACGATGGATTAAATCAGTAACGGCAGCGTTCGATTGGAGTTCCTCGAAATAGAGTTTTTGAAATACGTTCCACTTAGCTGGGTCATGACTAAACCACATACGCAGCTGGGTGCTTGGCGCTATTTCTTTCAGCCAAAGGTCCAGCGATGCCTTTGCTTTGCTTATACCACGGGGCCAGAGTCGCTCAACGAGTACTCTGAAACCATCCTCAGGATCTACTGGCTCATAAATTCTCTTGAGTTTAATCATATCGATATCCAGTAATTCGAGCGCATAAGAGTTCATGATTTGATGCTTGATCATCTCTGATACTACAATATTAGGTAGTAGCAAAGTAATCTTACCCAAATCATTGATCGTATCTCTCGTATGGAGTATATTGCTGGTATGGATAATCATGGAGTTCTCGAAGAGTTATACAAGAAATATATATCGGAGATCATACCGGGTAACATAGGAGTGGTTATAGAGCAAGCCACTGGTATCCGGTTGAAGTCCAACTATATCGATATTCTTCTTGACCATCCCCTAATGGTTGCACCAGGTCAACTTACATTGAAGTTAAGCCAGGTTGAAGCAGTACGCAGAGCGGGTTTTGCAGGATGCGTGCTGAAATCGGTTGTGGGAGAAGCGCCGGACACATCCTGCTCAATGTTGATGCAGCGCAAGAAGCCGACATCTATTACCTCATTCTACGAGGAATATGATACTCTGCACGAATGTCCGATCATCCACTGGAACGGTCGCTGCGATGTTCGTTCCCTTGATGAATATATGATATTTGCCAGAGACGTCAAGGCCTCTGTCGATGATGGACAGTTTCTACCTGTTGCGTCGCTGCTTTGCCATTTACCTCTTCCTGGTGAAGAGTTCAAAGAAGAGGAGTGGATCCACACCACCAAGACCATTTTCGATGCTGGTTACACGCATATTGAGATCGATTTCTGCCCATTTCTTTCGGGCGATAACTATACAGAAGACCAGAAGAACGTCCTCAGGTGGTATCGAACATGCCCTGGTTTTATGAAATCGGTGTCTTCAGAGATTCGGGTTATACCAAAAATGCTCAACCTGGCGTGGGGGCTGGAATTCCAGACAGCGATTGCCGAAGCTGCAGTTGAGGGTGGAGCCGACGGGATAATTGTTGCAAACAGGATCTTCAAACCTGAATATGGATCGGGACACGGTGGGGAAGAGCTCAGATTGAGGAATCTCCAACAAATCCGAGAGATCAAAAAACGGTTTCCGGATCTTCACGTGTCTGCAACCGGTGGGGTCTATAACGGACGCCAGGCATGGGAATATCTCCAGGCCGGAGCTGACAATGTCCAGGTGTTAAGTTATCTGATGGGTAAGGTGCAGACCAGGTTCGACAAGTTAGGCAATAAATATGATACAGTCCTTCACAAGCTGCTGCTGCACCCGGAGACTGGTCTTGTTGCGGCAATGATGGATGAACCTGTGGAGAGAAGTAAATGAAACAAGTGGCATGTGTGACCGGAGCAGCCTCCGGGATTGGGCTTGCAATTGCGAAGGCGCTGGCGGGCAAAGGATATAGAGTTGCTATAGTTGATCTACACAATGCAGACGATATGGAGGAAACACTGCATTCGTTTGATGGCGATGGTCATACATATATACAGGCGGATATAAGCAATGCAAGTGACAGGGAAAGTATTCTGAACGGCATCAAAAAGCATTGTAACAGGCTCGATTTGCTTGTAAATAATGCCGGAGTCGCTCCCAAACAGCGAATGGATATACTCGAAGTATCCGAAGACAGTTATGACCGAGTGATGGGAATCAATCTCAAAGGACCGTTTTTCCTAACGCAGATTCTTACTAGTTACATGATAGAGCTCACTAAAAGCGGTATAGTAGAACGGCCAAAGGTGGTGAATATATCATCTATCTCAGCCTACACATCATCCACTGCAAGACCGGAGTATTGCCTTTCTAAAGCCGGAATCAGTATGATGACCACACTGTACGCTGATAGACTCTCCGAGTATGGAATCAACGTCTATGAGATCCGTCCTGGTATCATTAAAACTCCTATGACAGAGACGGTGCAGGCCAAATATGACAAGATGATATTTGAAGAAAATCTACTGCCAATTAATCGCTGGGGACTGCCGGAAGACATTGCAGCTGCTGTTGTGTCAGTGACTACAGGGGCTTTCGATTATTCCACCGGCCAGGTGTTTAATGTAGATGGCGGATTCCATCTGAGGCGGCTTTGAGGAAAATATGCAAAAACAGACAGTAAATCTGGAAAATGGCGTGACTGCAGAACTCTACAGTTGTGAAGTCATAATAGTCGGAAGCGGAGCAGCAGGACTCAACTGCGCAGAACGACTTCACGATGCTGGAATAACGGATATTGCAATTTTGACGACCCAACTGTACGGTGGGACATCGTGCCGGTCCGGATCAGATAAGCAGACATACTATAAGATGTCCCTGTTCGGCAATGCATCGGACAATCCCACCGAGATGGCGCACAGCCTCTTTGATGGTGGCGCAATGCACGGTGACCTGGCATATATAGAGAGCGTCCTTTCGCTTCCCGCGTTTTTCAAACTTGTGGACAATGGTGTCCCGTTTCCACACAATAAATATGGAGCTTATGTAGGTTACAAAACCGATCACGACCCCAGGCAGCGTGCAACAAGCGCAGGGCCAAAGACATCATTCTTTATGGCTGAGTGCGCTCTTCGTAAAGTGAAGCAAAAGCAGATACCTATATTTGATCATACAACCGTAGTGCGTATATCTGTCTCCGAAGAAGACAAGAAACAGGTGTGCGGGGTAGTTGCAATATGCAAAGATACCGCAAAAACTGACAGCATGGGCATTACGTTATTTGCAGCAGGTGCAGTTGTGCTTGCAACCGGTGGCCCAGGGGAATTGTATTCTGCATCGGTATACCCCGGGGGGCAGGTAAGTCTGCATGGGGTTGCTCTGGAAGCCGGAGTAAGTCTTGCCAATCTCGGAGAATCTCAGTTTGGAATAACCTCAACTAAATTTAGATGGAACCTGTCTGGTACATATCAGCAGGTCCTGCCATCTTACTTCAGTCTGGATTCAAATGGGCTCAAACACAATTTCCTGGCAGATTACTACCGAAACACTGCAGAAATGGCTTCAAATATCTTCCTGAAAGGCTACCAATGGCCATTCAGCGCTGCAAGATCTGAATCTTTTGGTTCTTCGCTAATCGATATCGCAGTAGATGCAGAGATTCGTGCAGGCCGCACAGTTTATCTGGACTTCAACGAGAATCCATCTATGAATGGAGAAGCTCTCGATATTTCTAAGTTGATTCCGGAAGCCAGGCAGTATCTTGTAAAATCAGGTGCTCTTCAATCAACTCCGTATGAACGTCTGGCATGGATGAATCCGGCAAGCATTGATATATATACTGAAAATCGGATTGATCTCAGAGAGCCTTTGGAGATTGCTGTCTCGTTTCAACACAACAACGGCGGAATTGATGTTGACTATACGTACCAGACAAGTGTTGAGTCACTATTTGCAATCGGAGAAATCGCTGGTGCACACGGTGTATCCAGACCGGGTGGGGCGGCTCTTAACTCAGGCCAAGTGGGTGGTATAAGGGTTGTGCAGTATTTGAAATCCAAAGGGGTTCCTATACTATCGGGGCAGGATGAACTGATCAAGGATGCACAATGGGTTTTAGCACAAAGCAGAAAGATGCTTTCTAGAGAGGCGCGGGACCACTTCAGCATAAGGAAAGAAATCCAACAGAGGATGACTGATGTGGCGGGATTCCTTCGCAACTCAGATAAACTCAGTCTTGCATTCAAGGAAGCTGAAGTCCTGATGGAATCCGCAGATGATATTGGCCTTTCGTTCCCAGACGTAGTATTTCTGTCGGACGCTTGGGACACCAGGAATCTCGCTATTACACACGCCGCGTTTCTGAAATCCATAGAATACTACATAAATAATAGTGGGGGTAGTCGGGGATCATATTTGATTGTGGATAATTCGAATGAAGGCGAGAACACCGCGAAGATTGATTCGGCATCCGGACCGCTTTTATCATATAGAAAAGAATCAATTGAACACCGAAAACAGCGGATCAATGTGTCTGGTCAGGATTTAAGCATATGCATCGATGACGTCAGGCCTATACCAGAGGATAAGAGCTGGTATGAGACTACCTGGGCTGAATATCGGGATGGAAAGCTCTTTTGACTTCTTGTCATTCTGACCTCCTCTTGTCATTCTGAACGCAGTGAAGAATCTCGGTCTAGATCGAGTGTTTGTCTGAAAAGCAGATTCTTCACTGCGTTCAGAATGACAAAACTGCACTTACATATGCCATTAATCTCATTCCCCCCTATATACTTCAACCTTAAATCCATTATATAATGAAGCACTAATTCAAATTGAGGTATTCTAATGGCTAACAACGTCCCGTCCTGGCTGCGCCAGTCCATATTCTATGAAATCTACCCCCAGAGTTTTAATGATACCAACAGCGACGGTATCGGTGACCTGCAGGGGATTATTGAAAAACTCGACTATGTGAAGTATCTAGGTTGCAACGCTATCTGGATGAACCCCTGTTTTGTATCTCCTTTCTGCGATGCTGGTTATGATGTCGCTGATTATTATAAAGTGGCTCCTCGTTATGGTACCAATGAAGACGCTAAGATACTCTTCGAAGAAGCGCATGCACGCGGAATTAGAGTCTGTTTTGATCTCGTTGCGGGGCATACCTCCACTGAGAACGAGTGGTTTGTGGAGTCAGCAAAACCGACACCCAATAAATATTCCAACTGGTATATATGGACTGATTCTATATGGACACAGCCGCTTGGTCGGGCATTTGTTGCTGGATATGGCGAACGAGATGCATGCTATGTGACTAATTTCTTCCACATGCAGCCTGCATTGAACTACGGTTTCGCCAATCCTGATCCGGATCAACCCTGGCAACTTTCTACAGATCATCCCGATGTAGTTGCCGTCCGTGAAGAGATGAAGAACGTGATGCGGTTCTGGTTGGATATGGGGCTGGACGGATTCAGGGTCGATATGGCCAGTTCACTGGTCAAAGGCGACACAGATTTGAAAAAGACTGGAGAGTTCTGGAAAGACGTCCGCAATATGTATGATGCGGAATATCCGGATGCAGCCCTTATAGCCGAGTGGTCGAGTCCGTCAGATTCCATTCCTGCAGGCTTCCATGTTGATTTCCTGCTGCATTGCACTCCTGAATACTATGCATTGTTCCGCAGAGAACTTAAGCACCTGCCTATACCAGAGACTCCAAATATGCACAGCTATTTCAAACGTGAAGGCAAGGGTGATATCGTACAGTTCCTCGATGTCTACAACAAAATGTACCAGGACACAAAAGAGCTGGGGTATGTCTCCATCATAAGTGGTAACCACGATCTTTCACGTATTGCTATGGACCGAGATGCTGAAGAGCTGAAAGTGGCGTTTGCATTCATCCTGACCATGCCAGGCGTTCCATTCATATATATGGGTGATGAAATCGGCACCGACTATATGCAGGGATTAGTCTCCAAAGAAGGCGGATACGGACGCACTGGAAGCCGTACTCCTATGCAGTGGAAAAAAGGCCCCAACGCTGGCTTCTCTACAGCTCCAAAAGAAAAACTCTACCTGCCAGTCAATGAAGATGGACCTGATGTTGAGTCACAGATAGGTGATGAGAACTCATTGCTGGAAACAATCCGCAAATTTAACAACCTGAGACACACTCACCCGGCACTCGGAGCAGATGGAGACTTCGCAGTGGTCTATGCAGAAAAAGACGCATACCCATTCGTCTATAGCAGGACACTGGGAGATGAAGTAGTTCTCGTTGCAGTGAATCCATCTGACCGCTACGTTGATGTTGATATAGAAGCAATAGCTGGCAGAACAGATTCCGAGTCACTTATGTCGAGTGGAGCTTGCCTGACCAAACAGACAAATACGATTAATCTGAAGATGGATGGGGTAAGTTTTGGGATTTACAAGCTGGTTTAGAACTAGTGGGATTTATAAGATTTGATTGGGTTATCTTGATCTAGAAAGACCAATATGACAAATAGGACTTATAGGACCTAAACCACGCGCAGGTAACAGTGTCTTATGTGTCTTATTAGTCCTATTGGTCCCTAAGTTCTATAATAATCCTGGAATACCATTAGGCCAATAAGACCCAAACCAGGTGCTAAAAACAAAATCTAAAAGCCAAGGAGAATTGTCATGACGGGTGGTTTTATCCCACCGCATGGTGGTTATCGTAGTTTGCTTTCGTATCGGAAATCAGAGATTGTATATGATGCAACGGTTGTGTTTTGTAATAGGTTCCTAAAAAAAAGTGACCGGACTTTTGATCAAATGGTTCAGGCAGCACGTTCAGGTAAACAAAACATTGCGGAAGGCAGCCTGGCTTCCGGGACATCTAAAGAAACGGAAATCAAACTAACTAATGTAGCGCGTGCAAGTCTTGAGGAGTTGCGTTTAGACTACGAAGATTACTTGCGCACTAATGGACTGGAATTGTGGAATAGCAACTCGCAAAAAGCTATCTTTGTCAGGGAATTAGGTGCAAATGGGAATGATGCATACGAAACATATAAAATGTATGTAGAAACAAGAACAGCAGGCGTGGTGGCAAATATTGTAATATGCTTGATATGTCAGGCTACGTTCTTGCTAGACCGGCAAATAAAGTCTCTGGAAACATCTTTTATAACAAATGGTGGTATAAAAGAGCAAATGACCGCAGCCAGAAGACAAGAACGTAATAATCAGAGAAAGGCTAGAAAGCAAGAATAAACAGAGCTGGATACAGTGTCTAATAAGACCCAAAACAGCTTCCAGTTACAGTGTCCTATTTGTCCTATAAGTCCTATTCAGATATAGAAAGACCCATAGGACTAAAATGAGCATTCAAATCTAAAAACCAAGAAAGTAGACTAAACCAATCATGCAGTACAGACCTCTCGGAAAAACGGGTTTACAAGTATCAGCTTTAGCACTGGGGTGTATGCGGTTGCCGGAGAATGATCCGGAACTATCTGCACAGGTAGTGGATTCGGCTATTGCTGCCGGAGTTAATTACTTCGAGACTACACGCGGATATATCAACGGCAGGTGCCAGCATTTGGTAGGGCCTGGCCTCAAAGGTCGCAGCAGGGGCTTGATTGTTTCTGGAAAGGCATTTGTAGGTCCGGAGACAACCGAGGAGAGTTACCGGAAGGAAATCGATCTTCAGATGCAGATCCTTGGAGTTGATTATCTGGAGTTCTTCCAGGTAGGCTGGATGGCACTGGACAGGTTAGAGTGTCTGACAAAGGGTGGGGCACTCGATGCTCTGAACAAAGCCCGCAGCGAAGGCATTATTGGTCACATCGGTTTTACCGGTCACGACACGGCAGATAATTTCACGAAACTTGTAGAAACAGGGATCTTTGATACTCTTACGATTCCATACAGCCTCGTTGACCGAACCTATGCGTCAACAATCAAGCGTGCGGGTGAACTTGGTGTGGGTGTTGTAGCTATGTGCCCGGTTGGTGGAGGAGTTCTATCCAGTCCAAGCCCGCAGTTGCAGGAATTAATCGCTGGTGGCGCAAAGACAACGGCCGGTGCAGCACTGCAATTTGTCCTCGGTAATCCTGATGTCAGTTGTGCTTGTTCTGGTATGAATACTCTGGAAATGCTGGAAGAGAATGTTGCTACTGTAGATGCATTCAAAGGTCTGACAGAAGAAGATCGACTTCGAATGGAGAGCATTCTTGATGAGTTCCAGAACCTTGGCAAGCAATTCTGCACAGCCTGCAGATATTGCATGGACTGCCCTCAAGGTGTGGACATTCCGGCAAACTTCCATCTAATGAATATGGCAAGGATCTACGGATTAACGGAATGGGCCCGTAATCAATACGCCAAAATGGACCCACCCAAGAAAGCCGATGCTTGCATACGCTGTGGGGTATGTGAACCCAAATGCCCCAACAACCTGCCAATAATGGACCAATTAGCAGACGTAGTTAACAAGCTGCACGGGAACTAGCCTCTGGAAACAGTGTCCTATAGGACCCAAACCAGGCGCTGGAGTCAGTGTCCTATTTGTCTTATTAGTCCTATAGGTCTTATCTAGATCTAGAATGACCAATAGGACTAATAGGACTAATAAGACCTAAACCAGACGCTGGAAACAGTGTCCTATAGGACCTAAACCAGCTTCTGGAAATAGTGTCCTATAAGTCTTATTAGTCCTATAGGTCCTATCCAGTTCTAGAAAGACTATTAAGACTCTAGAAAGACTATCAAGATCAAAGAAAGGAGGTGGCGCGTTGCAGGCTACTACACCAACATATACCGAGAAAATCCGCACTCTGCCATGGTCATATCTGTCTAATGCTGCAAACAATGTGTTCGCTTTCCTCACAGTATTTGGCACTGTTTTTATCATCTTTCTAGACAAACTGGGATTACCCAAGGGACAAATTGGTTTCATCCTCTCACTCTTTCCTTTCTGTGGAATCATTGCACTATTCGCTACACCTGCAATTGCCAGATTTGGACTCAAGCGCACTTTTGTTCTTATGTGGGGCACACGCAAAGTAGTCACTGCATTTCTGCTGTTTACCCCATGGGTGTTATCAAGATATGGCAGCGGAGCTGGGTTTATATATGTAGCTATTGTTATCCTGCTGTTTGCTATCTGCCGGGCAATTGGCGAGACTGCTTTTTATCCGTGGATGCAGGAAGCAATTCCGGATAATATTAGAGGACGATTCAATTCTATAAATGCCACCGTTGGTAATATTGCTGCACTTGCTTCTGTTGGAATAGCTGGCCTGGTCATCGGAAAGCACACTGGTCTGAGTGCCTTCATGACGCTCATTGGCGTTGGTGTAGTCTTTGGGTTTATATCCGTATGGGCAGCAACTCGTATTCCAGGAGGGGCACCGGTTAAGTCCGATCCAGACAGAATGAACCACTTTCAAGGGATGATAGAAGCTGCTTCAGACAAAAACTTCAGGTTTTTCCTGGTTGGACTCGCACTACTTACTTTCTCAACTGGAGTTGCAGGGTTCATCCCACTTTACCTTACACACGAGGTAGGTATTTCATCATCAAAAGTAGTTTTGCTATCCATTGCTGCTTCTATCGGAGCAATGGCTGGATATCTTTGGGGCTGGGCGTCCGACAGGTATGGTGGAAAACCGGTACTGCTGCTGTGTCTCGGTATAAGTGCGCTGTTTCCATTGCTGTATATGATGATCCCCAGGCATAGCGGATACAGTATCTCGATTGCGATTCTTGTTATGTTTGGTGGCGGTATTTTTGGAGCTGGAGTTCAGACAGCAACTCAACAAATAATGTACGTGAACCTTGTCCCTCCAGAGAAAAACACCAGATATATGGCTCTGTATTATGCCTGGATGGGATTAATAGGAGGTTTAAGCCCGATCTTTGCCGGCTATCTGCTTGAACAAACTAAAAACATGAGTGGACGTTTTGGTATATTTGCCATCGACTCATTCACTCCCTTACTTCTGCTCAGCGTGCTGGCTAATATTGCAGGTCTGCTGTTTATGCATCGGATTAGAGTTAAGGGTGATATCTCAGCAGGCAGGCTGGCAGGCATGTTTGTAAGGGGTAATCCACTGGCTGCGGCTGAATCTATTGTCAGGCACATGCTTGCAAAGGATGAACACGCCAGGGTTGCCAATACTGAGCGTATGGGTGTTACCGGAAGCCCTTTTCCTACCGATGAACTCCTGGAATCGCTGACAGATCCGAGTTTCAATGTCCGTTATGAAGCTATTATCTCAATCGCCCGGACGAATATGGACCCGAAGCTGACCGATGCACTAATTGGCACAATGCATCATGATGATCCTTGTATAGCCACGGCAGCAGCCTGGGCTTTGGGCAAAATAGGCGACAAAAGTGCAATCCCGAACCTGCGTGAGACTCTGAACTCCGGTTATCCTCTTATAAGAGCCGTAAGCGCACGTTCGCTTGCTACAATGGGGGACCAGGAATCTGTACCTTTGATCGCTGAGTCATTCCACAGAGAGCAGGATGTTACATTGAAGACAGCGTATGCTTCTTCACTTGGAACTCTGCAGGTAACCTCAGAGACTCCGCAGATATTGGAGCTTCTGAGTATATTAGAAAGAGAACTGGAACGAAGGGAGCTTGCTTCAAGTCTCGCCAGGATGATGGGAAGTGACCGGTATTTTGTGCATCTGCTTCGTGAAGTAGCTAACGAACCCGGAAGCGCACTTTCACAGGAAGTATCCGTTTTGATTTCCAGGTTCAAGAGGCTAGGTTGGTTCGATGGTCCTTTACTGGAGACGTCAGGCCAATGTGTTGAAGCTCTTGCCCAGAACAATATTGTCCTGGGGGCTGATTTGATTGCGAGAATATCTATACTGACTCTGGATCAGATCAACAATCCTGACCCATATCTGACAATGATCATAAAGGAATGTGCCAGCCAACTGGAAACAATAAACCCACCGCGAATGGAGTATTTGCTGCTGGCACTGCAGGCTCTGGACAATATCGCCATATCATCTAAGAGTTCAAAGTAATCCATTCCTGTTGAGATATGATGATCAAGATTTATACCAGCAGATAATAGTATCCAGCTTTTTCCTGTATCTCAACATGCATAGAGAATAGCTCTGATAACAGGTCCTTGTCCATCATTTCACCTTTAGATCCGTCTGCAAAGACTTTGCCTTCCTTGATCATTATTATGCGGTCGGTCTCCGGTATGATGTTATGCAAATGGTGAGTTACCATAATGATACTCCTACCCGTATGGGTAATCTTGCTCAAAGACTTCAAGAATTTACGGGAAGCATAAGGGTCCAGGGAACTGGTGGGTTCATCTAAAATTAGAGCTTTTGGATTATGCACCAAAGCACGGGCTATCAGCATCCTTCGAGCCTGGCCTGTGGACATATCAGTCATATATCTATCCCCCAGGCTGGCAATCTCCAAGAGTTCCAAGACTTCCTCTACAGCCAGCCTCATGTCATTAGTAACATACTGGTGGGGGTATATGCCAATACTGCTGAAATAGCCCGACAACACCATTTCGCGCCCGGTTATCCGCCTGTCACACATCTGCTGTAAATCACTTGAAACTATCCCAAGCATAGACCGCAGACAATGAACATCCCATACAGTTTCCCCTAGTATCTTAACCGAAGATCCATTGGAATCCAGTTGAGGATAGCAGTCTCGAGTGATAGTCTTTATAAGAGTGGATTTACCTGATCCATTGGGTCCAATAATAGCCACATTTTCATCTGAAGTGACACTCAATGAAACATTCTGCAGAGCATACGTTGAACCACGTCTGATTGTAACGTTATCAAATTCCAACAATAGCGGGGTTGAATTATTTATTGTATCCAGCATAAAATACCTCTCATCAATAACCATGATAACAGAATCCACAAATCCTGCCAGCCAGTCTCTTAAGCATAGATGTCTACTTTTCCTTTCTCCGCGCCCTCCGCATCTCCCCGTGAAATTCCCATTCTTAAAGAGTAATGCAGGAAATATGAAGCTATTTCGCGTAAGTAAAAACAGCAAGTTTTGTAATCAAGGAGATATGTATATTGCTGAACGCTTGTAGTATCCTGGTGATTTCCATTCTACTTTTGTCCTGTGCTGCTATTGCCGATGCTTCCCCGGAACTGAAGACCACTTTTGACAAAAAGACTGGTCAGTGGACTGGTTTATATGCCAACGGTCGTAACCTGATTTCCCAGTCAGCTGATGATGTATCTATATACTGGAATGGAGGCAAGCTTCCGCCATTGACTGAATGGAAACTGGTATCCATCAAGCAAAACGGTCCGGCGTCATCTATCATCCGTCAGGCAGGCAATTGGGTGATCAGGACTGAGATAAATATCAAAGGCCACGAAATACGACGTAAAGTGTTCTTCAAGTGGAATGGTGAAGACAAAGCCAGGGTTGTAGGCGCATCATTGACAGTCCCGCGTCTGCGTATGTCAAAATCTCCTGACGATTACTACATAATGCCAAGCAGCTTCCCCGTCACCAGGCATAAATACAGTTCTCTCAAACCCGGCACCCATTTAAATGAAAGCTGGTGGATTCATGGGGAATACTGCCTGGCTGCGGTGCATTCGCCAAAAAGCAAGACATCGCTGATTGTTGGATACACTTTCCAGATGGACGAAGCTGGGATCTCTATTGATGAATACAAGGAATCAGTAGATATCGCCCACCGTTTCAATGTATCAGCTCTTCTAAAACCAGGAGATGAGATAGAATGCGGCACTCAGATCATCAGGTTCACTACTGGTGATGAGAACCGTATGCGCAGTGAGATAGCTGATCTATCGAATAGCATTGGTAATGGACCTCCAGCTGACTGGCCTGTGTATCTTAAGAAAGCTGTAGTATATGAAAACCACCCATGGGGCAGGTTGGAAACCTGGTCTGATCTAGACAGAGGTGAACGATATCCCCGATTGACTTCATTGATGCCTTATTATCAGAAACTTGGAGTTACTACGATGTGGCTCCTGCCTGTCAGCTGGCATCCGCCTTGGGTTTATTCGCTGCCTGAGTTTGACCGGATTGATCCTCAGAATGGCTCACCCGAAGAACTGAAAACTCTGATCGATACTGCGCATTCAAAAGACATTAAAGTATTGATAGACCTGGTTACATACGGCATAAGACCCGACAGCAGTGAAGTCGCAAAACTACCAGCTGATGTCTGGTGTTATGATGAGAAAGGTGAGCGAATTGTTGTATGGGGTGGATCGGTGTTAGCTGCTGACTGCTCGAATCCCGTATGGCAGAAGAGGATAGGGGAAGTAGCTTCCTACTGGGCAAAGAATTTTGGATTTGATGGCACCAGACTCGACTGTGTAGGCTGGGGACAAGTTGAAAACTACAACAATCCCCGGATGAATGCTGCCGTCTCGTATGGTGGAAGTCAGCTCAATAAAGTTATTCGAGATTCCATGCGGACATACAACAAAAATGCCGCTGAGCTCCCTGAAGGCGCAAAACCATTGGTTTTCAAAAACGCAGATATGGTATTCGGTTATCCGCTTTATATGAAAATGCGGGATATGACATCGACACCAGACCTGGCTTCATGGATTTCAAGCATTAAGGATTGGCTGGAGTATGAGAGGGTCTGTTATCCGAGCAGTGCTGTGCCTGGTATAGTCAGATTCCTTGAAAACCACGATACAGTCTCTGCAGCGGAGTATTTTGGAGTAGGAACGTCGCAAGCGCTGATGGCTACCCAGACATTTATTCAGGGTATTCCTATGATCCACCAGGAGGAGGAGACGGGATTTACTCAGGACTTATCTGCCTGGCTGAAGCTCCGTAGAAGCGAGAAGTGTTTCTACGATGGTGTAGCATCGTATACCAGTATCAAATGCTCTAGCCCATATATACTCGCATTCCTGCGCAAATCCTCATCAGGCGCTGCAGTTGTCGCAATCAATTTTACCGGTGCAGATATCAATTGCAGTATTTCGTGGTCAAAAGATCTTTATTCGAAGTTTCCGGATGTATATGATGCATTCTCAGGTAAGCGCCTTAAAACCAGTGGCACACTTAAGGTCAGAATCCCTGTATATAGACCAAAGATTGTTCTCCTAAAACCAGCGGGAAAACTGCCTGTGGTGAAGTCTTACGATATTGTAGATCCTGCTTCAAGACTGACCTCACCAGCAATATCAGATTCAATAGATATCAAGAACGCCAAACGCTGGTTTGTAAAATCAGGGGAAGGCTACCTGGAGGATGATTTCAATACTCTTAATGCTAAATATATGCCGAATGAGACCATAACCACTGTTCTACCAGTGCTGAGGAGAGCTTGGAACCCGTTATCTGGTGGACTAATGGACGGTATATCCAGCGCTTCGTTGGGAGCCATTTCTGATAGCGGAAAAGTGACTCGTGTTGAATTTGATCCATCTTTGGTAACCGAAGCTAAAATAGTCGATCCGGCTGGCGACGGCAAGAATGCACAGATAGTTGTAGAACATTCAAATAGTGCAAAAGCCGATACCTCCTTTGTCTCAAAATGGGCGGAAATCACTTCACAGTTTGTCCATTTGAAAACTGGACGTGGTATATTCTCGCTTGCCAGAAAACATGGAGGAGTTCCCGCTGGTTGGACAACGGATAAGCTGTCTTCATCGAGTGTATTCGGACTTGCTGACACTTATACCGACTGGGGGATAATCCCTAACCGTCAACTGGTCTCAGCTGATGGTGAAACTAGCGCCCGGATGACTATCACAGCAACGGATCAGTCTGCTACAGTCAAGTTCACCGGCTTTTTGCGCGCTAGGGCTTGGAACACTGTATCGACCTGTGGGATCGCCGGACCGATCACTACATATACCCTCGAATACACTGTTGACGGAACCGGCAGTGTAATTATTCGTATTGGTATCAAATCGTCGGTAGACATACCCGCAGCCAGTGCATTCTATGCGATGCGAATACCAATCAAATCGTTCGAGAGCTGGAAAACAGTCAATGGAACAGACATTGCAGGTGATAAGACTCAGGGCCGCCTGACGGAATCTAAAACCACAGGGGCCACAGCTTACGAAGTAACAACCGCGTCGGGCAAAGTGTCCATAGATTCATACGAGTCTTTCCAAAACGTCTTCCTGACCACCGATGGAGCTGTGTATCTTGCCCTGTTGGAAGGGCTTCCTGTTGATCTCAAAGCAGGCCAGGAGTTGTCCGGGACAGTTCGGATTATGCTTGAGAAATAATCAATTAGGTTGTGTTGTAGTCAGGAGACAGAATAGATGAAAATCAAGTCCATAGAATGTATCTTCTTTACTATATGCATATTGCTGTTTTCAGTTGTTCTGAATGCAGACAATGCATACCGTGAAATTCCTCTCAAGGAGAAGATACAGGACAAGGACCTGACTTTCTGTGTTACGTTTGATAAGTTTTCAAGCAGCGCAGATTTTGCCAAAGGAAACCCAAATTCAACATCATTGCCGAATTTAGCGCTGGGCTTGCGTGGGATCCTTGGGTTTGATAACAAACAGGCGTTCCGTCCTGAGGGTGAAGAAGACCTTAAATACAGCGTTGAGGGCAATATTCTACATAACCGTGGCACCATCACGATGTGGGTGTGCGGACTCGATTACGCCCCTGAAGACGAGCTGACTGATGGTAAAAAGCGGGGCAATGTTTGCCTGCTGCATATGGTATTCTCGCAGGGCAACCGCAATGTGAATTATGAACTATATGAATATGGCAACTCGGTCTATTTCGACTGGCAGAGCAGTGAGGAGCCACTCGGTTGGGGCACAATCGGAAGAGTCCAGGTCACCCGCACCGGTATTAAGCAAAAACAATGGCACCAGCTGACGGTTACATATGATGACCGCAAGCTGGCTATCTATTTGAATGGAGAATTAGGCGCTGAGGGTTTTCTCCCTGAAAAAGTATCAAAGACTCTTGATCTCAAACCTGATTCTAATTCATTCCTCGGGATAAAAAGCCGTTTCTATGAAGACAAACACACATGGGGAGTGTCTGTAGATGATGTGAAAGTCTACTCCCGGGTGCTCTCTCCATTAGAAATCTACAATCAATACCAGAAGCTTCTTGTTGGTCAGAATGCAGGAAAAGCAAAAGCATATGATCTCCAGCTAAACGGAGTTGATGAAGGCAATGGACACAAACTCGACCAGCTTGAAGCTGGGTTCGATTTCTCAGCCCTGCCTGGTCTGGACACAAAACAGCTTTCTTCCGCTAAGCTCAAAGTGAAATATGTTCTCACCGGTCCCAAGGGATATAAGAGTGCCGGGGCATGGGCTATGTATAAGCCAACTGAATACAGGCGGATCTCAGGAATCAAGGAGCCAGGTAATTATCGCCTTTCAACTTCTCTAAAATATCTGAATAATAGAGTCGCAAAAACCACCACCAGCATTGATGTCCCTGACCTGTCATTTGCAGGTAATGGAATCGGTGATGAAGATATTGTTCCAAAGTTATGGTCTGCCTTTACAGTCAAGGACCGCAATATATCTCTTTGGAACCGTAAATATGTATTCGGAGACGGACCTCTGCCGAAATCTATAACTGTCTACGGCAAACCTCTTCTGATAAAGGCTCCCGAACTGCTGATAGAAACCGCTGCAGGTAAATCCAGTATTAAGTATCAAAAAGGTAAGACTATCGGAACAAACCGTGCGGTAATATTCACCGGTACTGGAAAATCAGCGGGATTTAACTTGTATTATGCTACAACTGTTGAGTTTGATGGCTTCATAAAGTTTGATTTCGTCATCAAAGGTAAACCGGTAATCAAATCCATGGGCCTGCAATGGCAAGTCAATCCCGAAAACTGCCAGTTCCTGATGACTCCCCTTTTGCAGGAAGAAAAACAAACAGAGTTTGCATTCAAATATCCTGTCGGTGATCTGAATACAACAACTCAGCTCTGGCTGGTATCTGAAGGCAAAGGTGGATTCGCTTACTCAATGGCCAATGATGCCAACTGGGTCTATGATCCTGCAGAGCCCGTTTTCAGAGTCAACAAAGCAACTGGTGCATGTTCAGTAGATATGATTACGAAGAGAGTTAATCTTCCTGAATCAACTCCTTTTCAGGCACTATTCATCTCGACCCCGACTCGTCCGCTGCCGGAGCGCAACCGGGTGCTAAGGTTCAATGACACGACATCTTCTCCGGTCAAGTTCCTCAGCATGAACGATGGCGCAGGACTTGTCGGCACTGGGACCTTTAAACCTCATCCGACTGCATATATTGAAGCTGTGAAGAATGCATCACCGAGGACTATGGGTGTTTATGGAATGGCTGATTCGCTGACTACCGGCGTGCCGACTGCTAACTATTTCAAGAAATACTGGGACATTCCAGGCTATTTTGTCTACCCGATGCCTTATATCAGTCTGCTTGGAGATGGGCAGACTAAGAAAATATCATACTTTACTGTGCCTGCCTGTAATGCAACTCACATTAAGGACTACCTGCTGGCAAATATCAAGGAACTACTGCACAATCCTTATTCCGATCCGATCTGGATGATCTACTACGATCTGTGCGGTGATGTGCAATGTGGCAATACTTTGCATGGATGCGGTTTTAAGGATAAATTCGGACGCAACATCAAGACCTTCGCCATATTGAATAAACGTAAACTGGTCGAACGGACTGTCCGACTCTGTCATGAACAAAACCGGGTCGTAATGCTCCACAACCAGCGGTATTTCTATCCGTTCTTCCATGGTTTTGCAGACTATTTCTTCCCTGGCGAGCAACATAACACTCTATTGATACGTAATCCTTATGGTTACACGGACGAACTCTCCGATGACCTCTACCGCAGCGAATACAACCGTAATACCCTCGGGGTCGGTGTGATCTTCCTGACAGCTCTCGGCCAGGCCAATGTTGCATATCTAAGCAATGATTCATACACGGAAGCCATGTGGGCAATGCTGCTGATGCACGATGTCGAACCCGATGCTGCCTATTCATCCGTAGCACCCAATCAGAAAGTATGGGATGTCCTTGAAAAGTATAATGTGCAATCTCCCTCAACCAAGTGCCATTTATACTACAACCAAAGCACAGTAACCAGTTCAAATCCCGATGTCCGGATTACTTATTATGAATGTCCTGACAATAAATATGTGATCGTACTGGCCAACAAAGGCACTCAGTCTACGGAAACAACCATTAATCTGAGCGGTATCAAATCCGGTGACTATGCTGTGCGAGAGGAATATACGGGTACAGACCTGCTGGTCAAAAATGGTAGTCTGCCGGTTACTGTGCCATCCCGTTCATTCAGACTGGTTGCGTTTCCTCCCAAACCATACTATCCTGTAGTCGATGATTGCTCTAGACAGTGGAACAGCTGGAATTCGGATGGCGCAAAAGTCGATTTCAAACTCGATACAAAAACCGGTCGTAAGAATAAGGGTAGCCTGATGATGAGGTTGCACCCGGAGACTCCGGACAAGAGCGCTTTCTGTTTTCTTAAAAGATTTGCAGTAAAACCGGGGAAAACTTATGTCGTCAGAGTCTTCGTGAAAACAAAAGATATGCCTGACAACATAAAAGTATCCATATCATTCCAGGGATTGAGTTCAACCGGAGCTTTCCTGGGTCTGCCTGTCCAGACATCCAGCCTGACTACACCCCTGACCATCGAATGGCAGGAGCTAAAATTAAATTTCACTATCCCTGCAACAGGTGACTGGGCCCAAACAAGTAACCTGCTGCTAACAATGGGCCCCGAAAACACAAAAATCGGCACAATCTGGTTCGACGACTTCGAATTATCAGAACAGGAATGACTTTTTTAATAACCACGGAATACACGGAAAAGGGAACGATAATAGTTTTTGTGCATTACTTTGGCTTCTTCTTTATATATATAGAATGGATAGCTTGTAATTGGTTTTCTATCCCATTCTCTTTCCGTGTATTCAGTGTATTCCGTGGTTAAAAATAATTCTGCAGTATTGAAAGGAAGTAAAAATGTCTCTCAAAGCTGGAAGTTCGGTTGTGGTTATAAATCCCGAGATCGGGGACGATCTTTGCGGGCAGTTTCACCGGCGGTTTGTTGATTATATACGCGATAATCTGGAAGCTAACGCGTTCTATCTGACTGACGGCAGCGAGCAGGTTCTAATTATTAATCTGGACCTTGCTGGACTGCTTTTGACGTCGTATGTGAGAGAAGCCTGTGCAGAAATAGAAGCTGCAACTGGTGTTCCAGCTCGAAATGTAATTATCAATAATACTCACACCCATGATGCTCCGGATACCCTTGGTCTGCTACTAGATGCCCCTAAGAACGATGTCTATCTGGCAAAACTGCGTGTCTGGATGGTTGAGGCTGCACAGGCTGCTGTTTCTTCTGCCCGTCCTGCAAAAGTGGGCTGGGCTGCGGGTGAAGCGCACATAGGTTATAACCGCCGGGTATGCTGGGCCGATGGCTCCCACACAATGTATGGAGACACATCCAGACCTGATTTCACAGGCATCGAAGGTCCCGATGATCCTTCCCACACGGTCTTCTTCGCACTCGATGAAGCAGACAAGCCAATAGCTATTCTACACAGCAACTGCTGCCATGCGACCTGTATGGAGTCCGCAAGCTTCGCATCAGCAGATTTCCCAGGCGAAGCAAGATCACTACTGCGTGGAACATTTGGCCAGGGGTTGCCAGTTCTTTACCTGCAAGGTGCCAGCGGCGATATCTCTCCCTGGGATCAACTGCACCCCGGTCACCACGACACCGAACGCCGGGCAAAAGAAATAGGTGCGCTACTGGCTGCCGAAACGATGCGTCTGATATACGCAGCCAAAACGACCGACAAACCAATCTTCCGCCACACCTATGAAGATGTCCCGATAGGCGTCCGTCTGCCTGAGCCTGAGGATCTTGCTCATGCCCGCGAAATGGCAGCATTGGGTGAAGAGAAAGCTGGACGGTTTGAATACATCAACAGCGTTTCGGGCGTTTTGCGCTTGTATAATACTTATAAAGATAACCCGATAGATATGCTGGCTGTCCATGCGGTGCGTATCGGCGATTATGCGATCATCACTAACCCGTGCGAGCTTTACTGTCGTTTCGGGCTCGATATCAAGCACCGCAGCCCTGCAGCAGTAACTGCTATATCCCAACTCTCAGATGGTTTCTCCGGCTACTGCCCTACAATCCCGGCGCTGATGGGTGGGGGATACTCAGCATTTGCGATCTACTGGTGCCGTTTGGAGACTTATGCCGGTTACAAAATAGTGGAAGCATCAGCCCGATTGCTTCACGACCTTTGGCCGGTGGGTGAGGTGAATGCGTAATGTCTACAATAGATGATGCTGAGCGCCGTGAGTATTGGACCAGGATGATGGATGAAGCTGACGCATTCATGAAACAGATTACCCTCTATCCGGTGCAGGAGTGTATGGAACCGATGGTATCATTGCGAGATGCTGTAGAGTCCGCGGGAATAGAGGTTGTGTTTTCAGATAAACCCCATGTGCATGGATTGCCAAGGCAGTATTTCCTGCGGGCCGGTTTGGTCCCTCAATATTTGTCAGCAACTAAAGAGATGAACGACCGGGGCTGGATGCTCAAGATGGAGGACTGTTACCGCACAGCCGAAATGCAAACCCTTGGCTTGCAGGAACATATATTTAACTTTATTCTTAAAAAGGTGCAGTGGGAGTGCGGGCAGGATACTCCACCGATGGACCTGCTTTACCGCCGACTGGGTTCATTAATAGCCCTGACTCCAAAAGTAGGTACACATATGTCCGGAAGTGCTATGGATGTTTCTGTGTTATTGCGTGATACCGGTGAGGAATTAGACCGAGGCAAGCCCTACCTTGAGATGTCCGAACTGACACCAATGGGAACTCCATTTATCTCCGAACACGCACAACAGAACCGCCGGGACATCACAACCTTGATGCAAAAGCATGGTTTCATGGCTTATCCATGGGAGTTCTGGCACTACAACGATGGCGATGCCTACGCTGAACTCCTAAATAAAACCGGCAAACCCGCAAGATACGGCCCGGTACAAATGGACCCATCTACCGGAGCAGTAACGCCTATTGAAAACCCAACTAAACCAATCACCGACCCGAATGTAATCCGCGAACTTATGGATACGGTGCTTGCTAATAAATAACGGACCGCGAATCACGCAAAAGCACGCCAAAAGAGATATAGTCACAAGCTTTCTAGAAGGGAATTATCCGCAGATTTCGCAGATTTACGCAGATTGTTGTGTTTGTATATTATTTTCGCGTGCTTTAGCGTATTTCGCGGTTCATAATAAAAGCTGAAAACGGATTAAAAAGCAGAATCCAGAAAATCCGCTTAAATCTGCGTAATCTGCGGATAATTGATCCGGAGGCCAATATGATCACAGCTCGAGAAAATCTGATGAAAGTATTTCGGCATGAAATACCGGACTGGATACCGATCGCCGGGCATATCGATCCTTACAACCAGCCTATGCGAGATGGCATGGATCCGGAACTGCTTGAGTTGTTGGGTGAGGTCAATTGGGCGGATGAGTCCATCGTCAAGTTTTCGCGCTACATGGGACTGGATATTATGGACTGGTACAGTGTGCCGGTGCGTGTTACTCGACGCAATGTGACCATTGATTCGCAGGTTTTTGGCGACATAACCACAAATACCTGGCATACTCCAAAAGGCGATCTGCACGAGGTTATCCGTGTCTGCAGGGATGTCAGCGGAGCAGTATCCAGCAACTGGACAGAGCATCCAATCAAGAATCCTGCAGATTTACCAATTTTGGCAGCTATATTTGAGGACGAGATTATCGAACCTGATACTGAAGCCATCGAACGCACCCGCATCCGTCGTCAATTAATCGGTAATGATGGTTTGTTGATGGGTTCTATGGAGGGCACGCCGCTTGGGATGATGTACCGGGTATACTCCGGAGTAGGTACACTGGCTTACTTGTGGGCTGATGCACAGGATGCACTCCACGATCTGTTTTCAGTGATGGAAGCGAACTATCTGCAGAAGGTGAAAATAGCCGTGCAGTCCGATATCGATGTGCTGGTGAGTGTGGATGATACTTCAACAACTGCAATCTCACCTGCAATGTTTGAGAAATGCAATCTGGCGTTGACTGATGAGCGTGCCGATGTTGTGCACGATGCCGGAAAGATCTATTTCCACCACTCATGCGGACATATTCGCGACCTGTTGCCCTCGTATCGTCAGACCAAAATGGACGGTGTGCATGCATTTACTATCCCTCCCGTCGGCAATGTGACTGTTGCAGAAGGAAAAAGGCTGCTGGGGGATAAGATTACTATATTTGCAGGAGTGGACCAACTCGCAGGCCCAATGGAAGACCGCGGCGCAGTCCGTGCAAGTATAGATAATATGATTAACGAAGCCGAACCGTGGGAACATTTCATCCTGGGGGTAGCTTGTTATCCCAACCGGACAATCGAGCAGACGAAGTTTGTAGTAGACTGCTGCCGAGAGGCAAGATAGCAACGCCCCGGAGCACATTGTAATTAGGAGAATAAGTATATGAAAGCAATCATAATTTCCGGCAGTCGTAACCCGGAAGGACAAACAGCCCGTGCAGCAAATGGATTCCTGAAAGGGTTCGTGGAAGGTGGAGGTGAGGGTGAAATAGTATTTCTCCCAACACTGAAGATTGAAAGATGCCGCCAGTGCGAGAATTCAGGGTGGGGGATATGCATATCTGAGGGTAAATGCATCATCGATGATGACTATGCAGCTGTTTCGGAGAAAATTCTGGCAGCAGACATAGTTGTATTTGCTAATCCTGTTTACTTTGCAGACCTCAGCGAAAGTTTGAGAGCTTTTCTGGACAGATTCCGCAGAGTTCGTTGGCCTGTAATCAGTAGTCACACTCATGAAGACATTCCGGTAGTGCTGATCTGTGTGGCTGGGGGCAGCGGTGGCGGTTCTCCAGAAAGCCTGGAGATACTGGCAAGAATAGTCAATCGTGCAGGTTTCCAGATAGAAGCACAAGTTGCAGCCAAGCGTCAGACACTCGAGAAAAACTCATCAGACCTATTCGCAATAGGCAAAAAACTGTCCGGCGGTGTTTGATCGAAGCATTTCAATCCTTGTTAATCCTGTCAAAAATCCCTTCCAAGGAGACATAACCGTGGAACGTATCAATGTATTATTCTGGTTAGTTGTTTATATCACTGTTTGCTGGAGTGTGATGAGCTGGGCTGTTGTTGATCTGAAGACACTTCCACCTGAAGAGAACAAGATTGCTGATACGGTTGATCCCTGGGGGCTGGCTTTTGGGGATCAGATAACTCGTTTCCAGTCGCACTTTATCAAGACCCCTGATAGCAATTTCGTGGTCGGTTACACTCACAACCTGGTCAAAGTCTGGCAGAACAAATACTGGTTCAGGGGGATGACTTTCTGTGGAAAGGATGACACAACGCCTGCTCCCATATATGCAGTAACCGGTTCAACCGCCAGTTTCCAGATAGCAGTCCTGCCAATGACCGGTGCCGCAAGTGCAGATTATAAAGTTGAAGTGACTTCTCCGCTATCAAGCAGGATCTACCGGGAGGATTTCGTCAAGACCGGTGCCGTTGCCTATCCGACATTCGTAAGTGACAGTTGGCCAGACCCTCTTATTGCCGATAACACCTGTAGCCTGTCCGGTTTGAATACTGCGGTCTTTCTGATTGAACTCAAGATTCCAGCCGATTTCACTGCGTCTTCCCAGACTTGCACTGTTAAGGTAATCAGCGGAGCTTCGACCATTGCTTTCGACGTCCCTTTAAAAGTAGTAAAACTGGACATCAAGCCAAACGCTTTCCCACTGGTAGCCTGGTTCAATAAAGGCAACCTTACAGACAAGCAGTTTGATGTGATGTGCCAGATGGCGCTGGAGAACCATCTGCAGCCCCTCATACAGTCATTTCTGTATGATCTATGGAAAAGTGGAGGGGAGCAGAAGTTTGCTGAGTATGTTCAGATGCTGATGGACCACGGGCAGACCATATTCCAGGTAGCCCAGATGGATGATGACCTTTACAAGTTCCTGAAAGCCCGTAAGTGGCTCAGCAAGTTCATGATCTACTCCAATGTCGATGAACCCGGAGATGAGACTTTCCAAACCCAGAACGTCCCCTGGACCGCAGAGACCAGAAAAAAATACCCAGGCCTGCGGATATATCTTGCCTCCGAGCACCATCAGAACATGGACAAAGGCTGCGATATCTGGCTGACCGATATCTCCAGCAGTCAATATGATCCCAGGACATTCAAAAATCCTGCAAAACCCGACCTCTGGCACTACTATTGCCACCTGCCGGTAAACTTCCAGCAGCGTGCCCCTCTGGTCAAAGCCCCTAACATGCAGATAGATAATCCTGCCCTGGAGCAGAGGCTGGCAATGTGGATGTCCTGGTACTATGGTGCCAAAGGAGTATTCATATACATGGGCAACGGAGAATGGAAGTCCCCTGAAGCTTTCTGGAAGTCTCTGGACGTCTCAGACCTAAACTCCGCATACGCCTACCCCTACGGAGGAGTCCACCATGGCAATGGTTTCCTGGCCTACCCCCCAACCAGCCCGGAAGGTCGCGTAATCCCGTCTCTAAGAATGAAAATCCTGAGAGACGCAGTTGAAGACCTCGCCATCTTCGAAGCCATAAAAACCAAATACGGCAAATCCGCCGCCGGAATCCCAACAATAAACCCGGAAGTGTTTTGTCATCCCCACTACTTTGATTCTTTGCCTGAGACGTTGCTTGGGAAGAGAGAGAAGATCTTGAAGTGGGTTGAAGGGAAAGGGTAGGAGTTAATTATGTCACTCCGTTCATGCTGAACTGGTTATATGAACGGAGTGATTGATGTTTGGAGGTTCTGGTGCAATAGAAATGGGGAATAACTGTTCCAAAATGGATCTAGCTCTGTCCCCGCTTTTTCTGTTTCATAAGGTGTGCATATTTCTGGTACAGGGCTTCAATCTCCTGCTCACGTGGTTTGTCGCTCCACTCCTCGGCCAGTTTTTCACGAGCTTTACGCATTACCGCTACTGCATCATATATCTTGTTCATATTTCCACCTCAGATGTGGAGGGATGAATTGTGTCTTTTGGCTTGTGCAAGGAACTGTATATTAGCAATGTGCCACCGACTATGGTTGGGATAACGAACACAGCAAGTGCTGTTATTATCCGCAGTTTGCCTGCTGCAGTCGGTGCATTTTGCCAGAAGATATTTATAATATTGGGCAAAAGAGTGAGCCCGCGGATTCCACAAAAGAGAAGCCCTGCGCCAAAAACGAATTTTACTATTCTTAATACAACAATTCCTCTTGAATCGGACTTTGGTAAAAAATCATCACTAGCTGAATTCGGTGGGAAGATTACGATATTATCAACCCGCCTGCCATCTTCCGCAAAGCTACTCTGACAGCATTTGTTCTCGGTGAAACAATCGGGACAGACCTGGTGCCCACATTCCGGGCACTCCACAATCGCTTTATTCTGTTTACATATCTGACATTCTGGCATATATAGATTCCATAGTAGAATATTCTAGTATTGCGTTCCTAAACAAACGAATAATGGATACGAGCTCTTAAATAATTGCATTGCCTGTAAAGCGACATACTCATGCCAGCATACCGAAACGATTCATTAACCAGGATACAATTTTCAAACGACCTGCGTATTTCTTCTGCGGCTTGATTTGGCAGCATTTACTGTCTCGATAACAGTCTGCACATACCAGGCTTTTGCATTTTCTGCATTGGATAGATGCTTCCTTCTGTTTACACGCTTGGCACATAGACATAGGCGTCATTCCTCCTTCTGTGATACTTAAATAAATAATCAATAATCCATCATGTACCACTTCCACATTTCCAATAATATCCCTCCTTGCTTCTTGTTTCTGTCTACAGATACAGGTACTTCAACCAGGTTATAGATCCAAGTTAATGAGAGAGATGGTTGATAACTCTTTCATCCGCATTAGACATTGAAAATATAGGTTTGCCTGGCTTGGTTGTTCGTCCGGTTGCTCATTCCGCCCAAATATCCTGCTGCCATTTGTAGAGCTGTTTTTCTTATTCTTTCCTTCATTACAGACACTCACTTGTGTGTTTTGCAGGTTGTATATGCCACAGGTAGAAATACCGCAACAAAAAAAGCTCTTGGGAATCGCTTCCCAAGAGCCAATGAGCACAACAACATACTGAGAATAGGACTATTTCTTAAGCATGCTTCTGAGTTTACCTAATCCGATCATTAATATCGGAGCTCCAAAACCAAGAATAGTGGATGGTTCAGGAGCCACAACGGGCTCTGGTGGTCTTGCGTCAGCAGCCAATGAGCTAAGCAGGAGTAGCACACAAACTAGAAGTAAGTTCTCGAAATATTTTTTCATCTCGTTTTCCTTTCGACTACGTATTGACTTAGAGTGGCCTGAGCTAATCAACAAAGTGTGTAGGGATTGAAACAACCTCACAAGCACTTTTCAACGCATACATGCAATAAATCAGCAAGAATTGTGCCATTAGCCCTATTTGTTGCAAATAATAAACAGATGTAGACGCAATATATACAAATGAGCTGGATATATTCATATTCCAGGCCATTCTGTCAATGTCTGGTATGGTTGGAAGCAGGTCTCTGGTTGTCTACGCCATCAGCAAAACCAGTAATGATGTTTCGGGTTAAGTCGATGGTGCACTGTGACAGATTACGGGCTTTGCAGTCTGCTATATACAGGATAATAGAGGATTCTATAGTGTCGCAGGATAAGAGAGGTTTTTAAGCACACATTTTAGTCTCCAAAAGTAGTAATAGTCAGATTCGGAAACAAACTGTGCCCTTGGATAACCGAAGTGCCATAACACTTCATTTTCTTGAGTTACTGCGGTAGTTTCTACGGCTTTTAGAATATGAGGTAAAGTCGTGGTGGGCGATACTGGATTCGAACCAGTGACCCCTTCGGTGTGAACGAAGTGCTCTCCCACTGAGCCAATCGCCCACGACATTATTTGAAGTAAATGCATTATATCACCGACCAGCTTACCAGTCAACAGAAAATGGATCGCGGATTACGCGGAAGGGCAAGGGTTTCGCATGTTCGTCTAACGCGCATTACTTGTGATTGTCTCGCTTTCGCCCCTACTACCGATCGAAAGCAGAGTCTGGTGAATAATGCGCGCTAATTGTTCGGGTTATCCTGCGTTCCCTTCTGCGTAATCAATACTGCTCCGCGCAATCCGTGATTAAGGTTGGCAAAATGTACCATACATGGTATATATAGTTCGAGGTTATTATTCTATGTATGAAGCGATAAAATGGAATATTTGGAAGTCCAGGCTGCTGTTGTTTTTCGCTATTGTCTTTGTAAGCATTGTTGCGTATGTGTTTTCGGTAGCATATAGAGGATCGGTTTTTGTCCCTCTGGCGTTTATTATTGCGTTGGCTATGGCAATTGGAAGCTATTATTCCTGCGATAAAATTGTATTGATGAGTATGCAAGCCAGAGTTGCTGACCGTCAGGAGTTTCCTCATTTTGTGAATTCTGTTGAAGGTTTGGCAATTGCTGCTGGGTTGCCTACTCCAAGGGCATATGTTGTAGATGATCCTGCACCAAATGCATTTGCTACGGGCAGAGACCCGGCGCATGCAATTATATGTGTAACAACCGGACTTCTTGATATGATGAATCGAACCGAGCTGGAAGGAGTAATCGGACATGAGATGTCCCATATCAAGAACTATGACATTAGATTTATGACCGTAGTAGCGGTACTCGTTGGGTTTATTGCACTGCTGGGTGACTGGTTTCGATGGGGTGGTCGTATTAGAGATAATGACCGGAACTCCGGTATGTTGATTATAGTTGGCCTGGTATTTGCAATTCTGGCGCCAATTGCTGCGGCGATGATTCAGGCTGCAATTTCCAGGAAGAGGGAATTTCTGGCTGATGCAAACGGAGCCTTGCTTACTCGGTACCCCGATGGACTGGCAAGCGCTTTGCGCAAAATAGCCCAGGATCCTCACAGACTCCAGTCTGCAAATAAGGCTACAGCCCACATGTTCATAGCTAACCCTCTCAAAGATTATGGGGGCAAAGTAAACTCCCTTTTTAGCACTCATCCTTCAGTAGATGAACGGATAATGCGGTTAGAAGCTATGTAATTATACCCCTGTCAGCTCTCACTGCAATATTAACACTCCACCATGAAGGTAAGCCCAATCTCTCTGGTTAATAGTAATGCAGGCATAGGCTGAAACAGGCAGGCCCGGCTATTCCGGAGCTAGAGAGGATTAATGATGGATAAGAATATTGGTATGTATGTGCATATGCATTGGGGATACAGGCACCCTTACTCTGCGAGGACATGGAAGAGTGGGGACTGGGCGGGCTATGCATCAGGTCTGGTTGACCTGGGATACAACATGGTAATGGTCTGGCCGATGCTGGAAACTATACCCGATGATCCAACCCCCAGTGACATCAACCATCTGGAAAATATGCGTAGTGTAATCCATACTCTGAAATCACGCTTCGGCATGCAGGTTCTCATGACAATGGGTCCCAACACAATGGCCAACGAACATTCTTCGGAATATACCTTTGAGACCAGGCCGTTTTTTAAGACCACGGAACGACTCGATCCTTCAAACAAAAAAGCAATGGACAGGATGTTCTCTGTCCGGTCGATGCAGATGAAGTATCTGGCAGAGGCTGATGGTATTGTAGTCATAGACAGCGACCCCGGGGGCTATGTAGGCTCTACAAACAGCGAGTTTGTTGGCCTCCTAGAGCGGTTTATGGACCTTGCGGCTGATTCAAATCCTGATTCCGTGCTCTACCACTGGATGTGGCTGGGCTGGGAGACATATAACCGAATGTGGGAAGCAACCCTAAAAGGTGACGCTGAGCCGGTTATTCCTACTTCACTCGAGGATTTCGACGATGTACTGGGAGGTCTTGTAAAGAGTTCTCGCACAAACTGGAAATTATTCAGCTGCTTCCCTGTCCACCAGGAGATAGTTAACAAATATGATCTTAGAGACCGGGCTATGTACTACCCGTATGGTCTTATCGAGGGTGAACCAACATTCCCGTTTACAAACTGGAATCCTGAAGGCATCAATAATGAGTTCAAACATTACAATCCATCAGAGACACCACTCGGAATAATGGCAAATGCCCAGACCCACGCAGTTCAACTTCCACACACGTTCGCATTCGCCCGAGCAGCCGGTAGCGATTGTATGGGATGTGAGACTCTTGAGGAGTTTGCTAACGCTTTAGTACCAGGTGAAGGCTTACTTATCTCACAGGCATGGGAAGCCATGCAGGGGGATGATACCTCTACTATGTATGCCCTTGTCCCGGAACTACGGGAAAAATCCTTGGAAGATATGTCATCGGGTTCAGCAGGCGGTTTACTGCTAATGACCCCAGGTGAATTTATGGAGGATCTTGCTTTCCAACTTGAGTTCAAAGCGGATCTCGTAGACCTGAGATCAGCACTTGCCACCGGGGAGAAGGTAAAATATGCAGCAGCTTCTCTGTCAAGATCCTGGAAGCGTTGGCAGATCAGGACCGGATTTGTAGATGCGTACTGCGACGTCCTTGGGATACACGAGACACTGAAACTACTTGATGATCCCACCATCAATAGTATAATAGTGGACTTCGACAACTGGCGAACTCCGGAAGATCGACACGGTTTACTTTCGAGACTTCTAGAAGCTCTGGATGATTGGGCGTCTGCGTAGCGGCATATATTGCTAATCGTAAATATGTCATTCTGAACGCAGTGAAGAATCTCGTCTTAAAAGCAGATTTTTCACTGCGTTCAGAATGACATGTTTTTGCTCAGTTGACGGCACTCATTATAATGAGTATAATCACTACAATATACGGCACTTTAATCCAGGAGGATTTATATGATTAGCAGGGGTTTGTTTGGTAAAAAGGGACTGGCTATTGAGGTCAGGGAGAACGAGATTGGTGCGCTGGCAGAGGATGAAGTCCTGGTTCAAGTAAAAGCATGCGGCGTCTGTGGAACCGATATAAATTTCGTCCGTGATTGGGATGAAGACCCGATGCCTCTTGGACACGAAATATCTGCTCAGGTTATGGATATCGGTAAGAATGTCACATCCGTAAAACCTGGAGACAGCGTAATAGTAGAAGACTGCACCATGTGTGGTGTTTGCGAAGATTGCAAGACCGGCCGCTCAGACCTCTGCCGGAACATGATAGACATGAACGGGCAGCCTGGTATGGGAGAGTATATGGTTGTAAAACACAACTCTCTGGATAAGTTTGAGGGCCTTGATTATGTCTCTGCCTCTCTTACTGAACCCCTTGCAGTTGCTCTGAGTTCGGTTCTGCACGCAGATATCCCTCTTGGTGGTAGCGTTGTTGTTCTTGGCAATGGTCCATTAGGAATTATGACAGCAAGAGTTGCTAAACTTAGGGGCGCCGGATATGTCGCCATTACCGGTCTATCCGATAAAGTCCCTTTAGGTGCTGCACGCAAAGAAGCCGCAATGAAGTTCGGATGCGATCAGTATATAGACATTGAGGCAGAATCTGTTGAGGATGTCATAAAGAGCAAGTTCCCCAATGGCGTGGACAGAGTAATCGTAAGTTCTCCTCCAGAGAGCATCTATGATGCACTGAAGATAATCCGCTTCGGAGGCAACATCACATTCTTCGGCTTACATTTTGGTGGTAAGAGTGTAATCAACATCGACATCAATGATCTCGTATTCAGAAAGATCAGACTTACCCCGACTTTTGCTGAACCAGCAATAAACTTCCCGCTCTCAACAAAACTATTGCGCGAAGGCCTGGTAGATGCGTCACTTCTTGTGAATAAGACATTCAAGATGGACGAAGCCAAACAGACAATGAAGTCCATAATTGACTGCACAGAACCTATCATTAAGGCTGTAATGGTAAACTAAAGTGTCATCCTGGACGCAGTGAAGGATCTGCTTTTCTAAAATAAATCAGCAAAAGCAGATTCTTCGTTCCTCAGGATGACTGGATACCGGAATGTTGCAGTAGACCAAGTAAATCCTACCAAGCCCATCCCTTCCTGAAGCCCGAAGTCTGAAGTCTGAAGCCTCTTTTTGACAGATCAGCTATCATGAGCATAGAATTTAACAAGAGCGAGGTGGGTTTACCGCCTCGCTTTGATTTTCGACCGATTTTATGGTCTTCACAGGAGCTTATTACAATGGCTGAGTATGTTGCGCCAAGAGGAACCAGGGATGTATTGCCCCCGGAAACCTCCCGATGGCAGTATGTTGAATCGAAGTTTCGGGAAATGTGCGACCTCTATGGTTTCCATGAGATCAGGACTCCCACTTTCGAGCATACTGAGCTGTTTAAGCGCAACCTGGGTGAGACTACCGATGTTGTCAGCAAGGAGATGTATACATTCGAGACCAGAGGAGGCAAGAGTCTGACTCTGAGACCTGAAGGCACAGCTCCAGCTATCCGCGCCTATGTTCAGAACAATCTGGGTGCTGCGATGCCTGTCAACAAGCTTTACTACATCGGCAGACTGTTCAGATACGAAAGACCCCAGGCGGGGCGTTATCGTGAGCACACCCAACTCGGTATGGAAGCTGTTGGTTCTGCTGATCCTGCAATTGATGCTGAGGTCATATCATTCGTAGCTGCATTCTTCAAGAGTATTGGCTTGAATGATTATGAGCTCAAACTGAACTCAATAGGCTGCCCGGAATGTCGTCCTGCGTATAGAGCAGCTCTATTGGAATATGTGGGATCAAGGGTAGGGGAACTGTGCGGCACTTGTGCTCAGAGATATGAGACCAATCCCCTGAGAATGCTGGACTGTAAGGAAGAAGGATGTAAATCCGTGCTTGCAGACGCACCAAAACTTCCGGATTTTCTCGGGTCTGAGTGTTCAGAGCACTTTGAGACAGTTAAGGCGTATCTAGCAGAACTTGGTATAGCATATCGACTTGATCCATATTTGGTCAGAGGGTTCGATTACTACACCAAGACCGCATTCGAATTTGTTTCCGGTGAACTGGGAGCTCAGAACGCAGTCGGTGGTGGAGGTCGGTTCGACAACCTGGTCCATGAGATAGGCGGACCAGTGACTCCGGCTATTGGTTTCGGTCTTGGTCTGGACAGGCTTATGTTGACCCTCGATGCGATGGGCGTTGAGCTACCTGTTAATCCTCATGTTTCAGTTTTTATTGTCACAGCAGGTGAAGCAGCGCATAAAGCAGCAGTCGGTATTGTAAGAGATCTAAGGGAAGCCGGGATATCCGCTGATATGGACTACACTTCCCGCAGCTTGAAGGCTCAGATGAAGACTGCAGGCAAGATGGGAGTCAAGTATACGATAATCATTGGAGATGATGAAATTGCCAATGGGACCGTAACTGTCAAGACTATGTCTGCATCTGAACAGGCTACAGTCCCAGTTGGAGAACTGGCTACTGTGATGGCTAAAGGCCTAGCGCGCATTATTCGTGATTAACTCACTTTCGCCCCTACTGCCGGTCGAAAGTAAAGTAAGGTGAATAATGCGCGTTACAGTAATCTATCTGCGGCTCTTAGCCATTCCAGGTAGTTGCGCTTATATACATCCGTGCAAGGATGCTCGAACGGGGTGCATGATGGACTCATTATGTATCCCGTTCGTCCATTAACTACGTCAGCAATGTGGCTGACCCAACGATCAAAATGTCCGGGAACATCGAAATAAAACTCCTGGTCTTGAATGTGTCCCATCAGGCAGATTTTACCATCGGCTTGTTCCATTAGCTCTTCGAGTGAAATGTTCCCCTGGTCTGGTGGCTCTATAGGTTCAAGCAAGTCTGCACCGGTCTTGAGCATCTCAGGAAACACTTCCCGCACGTGACCATGGCAGTGTATTGCTGCAAGTAGGTTATGTTGGTGCACTGTATCGATAATGCGTGTCAGGAAAGGCGTTACTAGTAAAGGAAAAATCGCAGGAGAGACCATTGGAGGCGTGCAGACTTCAGGCCCTGATGTGTGAATAACTACATCCAACCCCTGGCAAGCTTTACATAATGCCTTAACATTCTCCAGCGACCGTTCGCAGGCCCATTCGACCATCTCTATGAGCTTATCGATATCCGTGATACATTTGATGCAGAACTCTTCAAAGTCCATCAGGGAGGCTACGGAATACATCGGGTCTTCGAACCCTACGAATACCAGTCCGGCATCGCCAACAGCATTGTAGACACGTTTAATGCTATCCAAGTCCACCGATGGTGTCTCGTAGGGTATCGACATATACTTTAAAATGTCTTCATCCGATTCAACCAGGTGCTTCATAGTGTAGGATGGCTGGTTGTTTGGAAACCTTGCTTCTGATGTCAGCTCTCCTTTTGGAGTGTGTAAGGTAGTAATTGTTGTGACGCCAGAGGAATCTTGAACAGAGGTGCTTTCACTCAAAGCGTCCGATGGTCTCGAAAGAGCATATCCTGACATCATCCCAGATGCCTTTACTGCAACCCCGGATGTCATTCGAATCTGTGCCAATATTTCAGCATAGGAATGGTCTTCAGAATGTAGTGTTGGAAGATAAGGATGAATGTTATAGGTTGCGTGGGGGATTCTGTCTACCGATTCCCTGCGTATCGCAGCCAGCATTCGTTGTTTGCGAGTCATACTTAAACTCCTAAAACGTTTGTCTTAGAAATATTGTTCTGCCTGTGAATCATTGAATCCTGCAACAAAATATGTGTATTTGATCCAGTGACTGTTTTCAGCACACAAAACGTGCTCTCATGCTGTTGACATGCGCGATGAGGTCACATATAATGCTCTCATACACGCTGATAAGTGTGAAGATACAAGGGAGTTGGAATATGCTCAAACCGGAAGATTTTTTCGACCTGGAAGGTTACGAGTTCCGAGACGTTTTTGCGGGTTGCAAACATGTCTGGGGAGCTCTGCAAAATGTCGGGCGGGTAGCCCTTCAATACATCATGGACTATCAGGACGAGAAGAGTATCGCCGGCACTGTAATGAAGGGTGCGTATGTGGATGACGCCGATGCCGTGATTATAGGTGAAGGCACTGTAGTTGAACCAGGTGCTTTTATTCAAGGCCCGGCAATTATTGGTAAAAACTGTCAGATCCGTCATGGATCATATATACGCGGAGATGTCATTATTGGCAACGACTGTATAGTGGGGCATTCTTCAGAACTCAAGAATGCCATAATGCTGGACAAGGCTCAATGCCCACATTTTGCCTATGTTGGAGACAGCATTCTTGGAAGAAATGTAAACCTGGGAGCTGGGACAAAGCTTTCAAACGTGCAAGTGACAAGTTTCAAAGACCCCGATAGCGGCAAACGTCCCCCAGTAATCATTGTTGTAGATGAAGTTGCCTTTGATACCGGGCTTTCAAAGTTCGGAGCCATCATTGGAGACGGTTCGCAGACAGGCTGCAATGTTGTAACCAATCCGGGATGTCTGATCGGCAAAAACGTTCTTGTTTATGCAGGAGTTTCCCTGAGAAAAGGTTACTACGAAGACAATAAAATCATCAAAGTAACTCAGGATATTCAGACAGTAGAAAGATATTAGTTTTGTCATCCTGAATGCAATGAAGGATCTCAAAGCTTGAGATCCTTCATTGCATTCAGGATGACAAAATATGTCAGGATGACATGAACCGTCAGGATGACAATATCCACTCACTATTTTGCCTCTGCTTTATACCTCACTACCAAACTCTGTGCTTTGCTTGGTATATTTAGTGCAAAGCCCGATGCGGCTATTTGTTTGCTAGTCATCGACTTCTTTGTCTTCTTGCCTTTTTCGTCTATAAATACGAAATGGTAAGTCATACCAGACTTCAAAGCCTTTAAGTCGAGAATCAATCCCCTAAAATCACAGTCTGCACGGCGGAATGCAAGGACTAGCCCTTCGTTGAGATCTGATCTGTGGAACTGATAAGCCATAAACTGAGATTGGTCGGTGTTTACAGCAGTCAGATTATAGAAGTCTCCATACCAGTAATGCTGGTTTTCCTTAGCTTCATCAATAACTTTGATTGCTTCTTCCATTGGGAAGTTCTTATCCTGGTAAGCGAACTGTATAAGAGCGCCACCAGTGCCGGTGCTGCGCAGCTTATAACGCTCAGGTTCCCAGCAGCAGCCGGTGTGGAGTGGTATATACATTCCCAGCGCACCGCTCTGCATTTGCGCCCATTCCGGATGTCCTGAAGCGCAGTTTGTGTCGCTTCTCCATAGCGGAACCGAACGCATGCACGTTTCCAGGTCGATTCGTCGTCCACCGCTGGCACAGTTATCGATCCAGAGTCCGGGGTGTCTTTTGAGCAGTTCATCCCAGAAAGCATAATGGCCTTCAACAAACCGAATCTCATTCATTCCTTGTCTATTCTCAGGTTCGTCCATATACCAGTAAGTATCAGGATTTATATTGTAGTCTTCCCGATACACATCAATTCCGTATTCTGTGATGCGTTTGGAAATCAGATCAGTGATCCATTTTAGTGCGTCAGGATTGCCAAGATTGTATAGTCCACCATTTTTACCACCATATACGAACTGTGGGTATTCCTCCGCAATTTGAGTTCCCGGTGCAACTCTGCAAGGCTCAAACCATATAATGAACTGCATACCATACTTGTGGCATCGATCACTTATAGGTTTCAAGCCATTAGGGAATTCTTTGGGTTTAGTGAACCAGTTGCCTGCACCATGCGGGAAACCACCTACAAACCACCCGGCATCGAACCAGTATGAATCACATCCGAGTTTGTGAGCAGCCTCAACCGCCTTGAGCTGGCCTGCTTCAGTGGCCCAGTCGGATGTACTGATATATCTGTCGAATGTCTGCAGTGCAACTGGTAGTCTGAGAGGCTTCTTGCCTTGTTTTGGAACGTACTGGAACAGCATCAGGCGGCGGAATCTATTGTGCGCTTCCTGTTTGTCACCTTTCCATGGCATTATTAATACGCGTGGGGTTCGGATTGTTTCCCCTGGATGCAACAGCAGATGAGTCTTCTCCATACCCATTTTGAATATCGTAGAACCAGCGTTGTTGCGGTCAAATGATGCTGACCATTGTCCTGACCAGCCAACAGCAGTGATAACTCCTCTGTCGCCATACTGCAGGTTCCAGAATGGAAATGCGGTCTCTTGAGAAGGACGTCCTCTGGCTGGAGCGATTGTGAGGTTTTTGCCAGCTTCGAGGTTCGCGTCAAATGGTTGGAAGCTCATTTCGTTGCAAGCATCCCCGTGTAATTGGTGCAACACGACCGGTAGGCGGACATTGCCAGTCTCCAGATTAATATTGGTGGTGCGAATGTCTTCTATTATGGGTGTGTCGATTTTTCCAGTGTTTTCAAAATACAGCAACCAGTCTGCTGCAGGATACTTTCTGAATGCCTTAGCATGGGCGGTTACTACTAGACCAGTGACTGGATCAGTCCATTTTGCGATGTATTCAGTCCAGTCATTCTTTTTATTGGACTTAATAGTAAAATCCCATTTACTGATAAATTCAGATGATGGTTTGCCATCATATATAAACGAGAAAGGTGGACCTGCTTGGGTGAGGAGAATATTTGGAGCGTCTTCGTCAAGGAATCTGACACTGCCATCTTTCATTATCAGTTTAGCATCTGCCCAATCGGATTGGTCATATGCGGGGCCATCAACAGTGGCATCAACTTTGAGAACCAGCTCAGAAATACCTTCCGGAATATCAACCTTAACTTTTACAGCCTGGTCGCCTCCATGTAACGTTGCAGTACGAACGACTTCCTTACCATTTATCTCAACTGAGAACTGGACAGAGCCGTGCAAGCCCTGGGTATCATAGTTGTTATCTACTCCAACACTGGATTCAAAGTACTTAACACCTTTTGGTATAGTTACTTTTATAACACTGTTCGAATGAGTTCCTAAACCGTGCTTATATGTTGTTGTACCAATCTTAATTGGAGTATCCATACACGACAAACCATAATGAAGAGTGCTATAGTCCTGTCTGATGACTTCAACCTGAATATCCTTTTTTGATTTATCTGCGCTTTTTCCAGAAAAGGCATCATGTGCCCAGTTGGATATTTCCCTAATCTCCGATTGTTTGGCCATTATAGAATCTTTGGCTGGCATGTATGGTATGTCTACACTGTGCATGATTAGCTCCTGGTAATCTGTCCGGATCGTTAATGATGGAGGTTTCTGTTGTATTCGGTAATTTTATGTGGTTTCCCTCTATAATAATAGTAGTTTATGTTTCGCATGCTGCTATATCTGTTAATGAGTTGTATAATAGGGAAAACAGTAAAAAAGACGTTATTGCGAAAACATTCCGTTTATAATTACGAATACTTAAGGAGAAAAGCATTGCAGGGTAACGAATTAGACAACAAATCTCTGTTTTCTCGCTCACATTCCGTTTTTGAAGCGGCGCAAAAAGTGATTCCGGGTGGTGTAAACAGTCCCGTCCGAGCATATAAGTCTGTCGGAGGAGAACCAGTGGTTATTTCCCGCGGACAGGGAAGCCACGTGTGGGATGTTGATGACAATGAATACATCGACTACGTTGGTTCCTGGGGGCCATTGATTCTGGGGCATGCACCTGATTGTGTAGTAAAAGCTGTGTGCGAAACTGCAGCATACGGAACGAGTTTTGGTGCTCTGACAGAACGTGAAGTAGAATTTGCTGAACTTCTGTGTGATGCGGTGCCCTGTCTTGAAATGGTGCGCCTGGTTAGCTCGGGTACTGAGGCTGTAATGAGCGCAATCCGGCTTGCCAGGGCCGCTACCAAACGCGATCTGGTTATTAAATTTGACGGTGGATATCACGGACACAGTGATGGTTTGTTGGCAAAAGCGGGATCCGGAATCGCTACGCAAGGTATTCCAGGCACTCCAGGGGTTCCTGAGGATTTTGCCGCGCTGACGATTACAATTCCCTTCAATGACATTGATGCTCTTAAGAGAGTTATTGCTTCCAGACGCACAGAGATTGCCTGTCTGATAGGAGAGCCAATTCCTGCAAATATGGGGGTTATCCCACCTAAACCTGGTTATTGGGAAGAGGTCCGCAAGCTCCTTACCGATGCCGGAGCTCTATTGATATTTGACGAAGTGATTACAGGTTTTCGTGTTGGATGGACAGGTGGACAGGGTCTGACGGGTGTTTTGCCTGACCTGTGCACACTGGGAAAGATTATTGGCGGCGGGCTGCCTGTAGGGGCATATGGAGGTCGTGCGGACCTTATGCGTATGATGGCGCCTGAAGGTCCGGTTTACCAGGCTGGGACACTATCAGGGAATCCACTGGCAGTAGCAGCAGGTTTGGCAATGCTAAATAAACTTAAGGCTGATAACCCGTATCCTGTTATTGATAAACTATCGGGCATTTTTGAGAATGGACTTCTGGAAGCAGCTGCAAAGGCAGGGGTGCCAGTTACGATCAATCGAGTTGGATCTATGTTGACTGTATTCTTTACAGAAAATCCAGTTATTGACTTCACTTCAGCTGCAGGATCAGATACTAAAAAATACGCTTCTTTCTTTAGAGCAAACTTAAATAGCGGAGTGATGTTAGCTCCAAGCCAGTTTGAAGCTACGTTTGTATCTGCTGCACATACCGACCAGGATATCGCAGAGACAGTTAAGCGTGCAGAGAAGGCATTTGCGGAGGCTGCACGATGATTCAAAAAGCGAGGCTCGGAACTCGCGGGAGTGCATTGGCATTGACGCAGTCACGCTGGATAGCCGAACAATTGACCCTGTTAGGATGGGAGATTGAACTGGTTATCATCAAAACTACTGGTGACCAGGTAACAAACATGCCCCTGGGCAGCATTGGAGTCAAGGGGTTGTTTGTGTCAGAGATTGAGCAAGCATTGCTGGACGGTAGTGTTGATCTGGCAGTGCACAGCATGAAAGACTTACCTGGAGGTATGCCTGAAGGCCTGGTACTCGCCGCTGTGCCTGCGAGAGAAGATCCCAGGGATGTATTAGTAGGCCGCACATCTCCTGATATTGCAGGGTTGAAAGCCGGAGCTGTAATTGGCACATCCAGCCAGCGTCGACAGGCACAGCTGATGGCTATCCGCCCGGATATTCAAGTAGCAGACTTGCGGGGGAATTTGGATACACGCCTTCGCAAATTGGATGAAGGCCAGTATGATGCGATATGCATGGCGGCTGCAGGGCTTCACAGGCTTGGTTTACGAGATAGAATAACAGAGTATATAAATACCGATACGATGCTACCTGCAGTTGGCCAGGGAGCACTAGCGCTGCAGACACGTGCAGAATCCGGCGGCATAGTAGATGCCCTGCACACTCTTGATGACGCTGACACCCGGTTGGCGATCACTGCAGAGCGAGCTGTTTTGGCAGCATTGGGTGGGGGATGCAGCATGCCGTTGGGAGTTTTGGGGAGAGTTGAAGCGGGTATGCTCACACTGGATGGCGTGCTTTGCCAGCCAGACGGTAAGTTAGCTTTTCGAGAGCATATAGTAGGGCACGAAACTCCGGAACAGCTCGGAAAAGAGATGGCTTCCCGGTTGTGGCACTTGGCAGGTCACTTGTTTCCGGATATGAAGCCTGATTTCTAATAATACATATGCCGTATTACCGGCGTATTGGAGGTAGCAATTGTCCAGTTATCCAGTGAGTCTCATTTTAGAAGACCGGAAGTGTGTGATAATCGGTGGCGGTATTATTGCGGAGAGAAAAGTGGTGACTCTTCTTGAGGCAGGCGCCATTGTCCGGGTCGTATCTCCGGATCTGACCGATAGACTTCAAGAGTTAGCAAATAACAATTTGATAGAATATATTCCCTCGGATTATGAATCACAGCACCTTGATTCTGCGTTCCTGGTGATTGCTGCAACTAACAACAGGGAAGTTAATAAGGCTGTCTTTGAAGAAGCTAAGCAGCGTGGGATATTGGTTAATGTTGTTGATGATCCGGTGTTATGCACGTTTTTTGCGCCTGCAGTTGTCCGAAGAGGAGATTTAACGATTAGTGTCTCGACTTCAGGTAAGAGCCCATCGCTGTCACGCCGCATAAGAGAACAACTCGAAGCCAGTTACGGACCTGAATATGGCGACTTTGTGCAACTTTTAGGTGAGATTCGTGCAGAGGTAATTGAACAACACTTGGACTACAATGAAAGTGCCAGGGCATTCAGGGAGATATTGAATTCCGAAGTTCTGCATATGTTGGCGCAAGGTGAATATGAAAAAGCAAAAGAGAGGGCGCTTCAGTGTTTCTGATCCGGCCTAATCAAGATAGATGACGAGGAGAATTAGAATTGAACAATATTCGTCCAAGACGGCTGAGATCATCAGAAACCATGCGTTCTATGGTGAGAGAGACCCAGCTGTCTGCTAATGATTTAATATATCCTGTGTTTGCAGTCCACGGTGAAGGCGTCAGAGAAGAGATCCCGTCAATGCCCGGGTGTTTTCGTTTATCCATAGACGAATTATGCAAAGAAGCAGTGGAAGTGCATTCTTTAGGTATTCCTGGATTATTGCTTTTTGGTCTTCCTGAAATCAAGGACGAAGTTGGATCAGAAGCATATTCTGATACAGGCATCATACAGGAAGCAGTAAGAAACATAAAATCGGAGCTTCCGGAACTTTTGGTTATCACGGATGTCTGTATGTGTGAATATACATCTCACGGCCACTGCGGTATTATTTGCGGTGGTGATGTATTGAATGATGAGACCTTGTCCTATATTGCCCGAATCGCTCTATCGCATGCTGAAGCCGGTGCTGATATTGTTGCACCGTCAGATATGATGGATGGACGCGTGCGTGCGATACGTGATGCTCTTGAAACCAACGGATTCAGTAACACCGCAATAATGTCATACGCTGTAAAATATGCATCCGCATTCTATGGTCCATTTAGAGATGCTGCAGAGTGTGCTCCTCAACACGGTGACCGCAAGTCATACCAGATGGATCCAGCCAATGCTCGCGAAGCGATTGTTGAGGCTTTGCTTGATATCGAAGAGAGCGCTGACATTCTTATGGTGAAGCCGGCTCTGTCGTATCTGGATATAATCCATCGAGTAAAAACAGCTACAAATATACCAGTGGCTGCATACAACGTGTCTGGTGAATACTCAATGGTCAAAGCAGCTGCAATGAATGGGTGGATAGATGAGCGCAAGGTTACAATGGAAATTATGACTTCCATCAAGCGCGCCGGGGCAGATATTATACTGACCTATTTCGCGAAGGATGTTGCACGCTGGTTGCGTTTATAATTCGTCAGGTCCATACACCATAGCCAGGGTGACAGACTGTGAATCAGAACCCAGTTCTTCTCGCAGAACATCCCATATTTCCTGCTGTTTCTGTTCCTCTGTCATCCCTCGGAAATGGTCAGACACTATCTTAAGATATATGCGCCCTAGATAACCTTCCTCGGTGCCTACATAAGCATCAGGAAACACGTCCCGTAGTATTTTTTTAACTCTGTCTGACATCAAGGTGTAATCGAATGCGTTTGCAGCCATAACGACCTCTCTTAACGTATTGTAGAATATTCTAGCCCGGATTATTCATTGCTACTGTTGGGTATTTTTTATGTTTAGTGAATAAATCGGGCTAGATTCTGTTTCTCACAAACTGATATATCTTTTCAGCTGACGTCACAAATGATACTGCATCCACATGTTTGACCTGTTCAGAAGAATATCGCCAAGTTGACTTCCAGCGAGAGCAAATACCGAGACTATGTTTAATAGTCTCTGGAAGCTGATTGCCCTCCAGATCAGTAAGTGACAGTAGAAACAGGATATTATGTCCTTTGGATGAAGATAGATTAGAGACGTCCATCCCGTGTTCCTGCATTCTTTCACAAGCAGTGTGTAGTGTCATTGCACCAGGAATTCTACTAATAATGTACGCCTTGAGGATGCATTCTACCACATATCCAGCAAGGTATTTTGCTGCCAATAGATGCTTATGAGATGCATTACTTGCTTTAGGGTTGAACGAAGGAGGTTGCAGCAGCTCAAAAGCATCTTCCAAGCGTTGTGGAGCTGCTTTTAGGAAGTGGGTTATACCATCGTATTCCACCATATTGTCACCTATGACAAAACTGGTAAAAAAATGGCTGCCGGACAAGGACTCGAACCTTGAACATCATGCTCCAGAGGCATGCGCTCTACCGATTGAGCTATCCGGCAACGTTATAAAACTTTATCATACCTGCTTTTGAAAGTCAAGACGTTTTTGACATCTGACGGTGTTAGTAGTAAAAATGCCGGGTTGATGGTTCTGGAAATTGACGCCTGCATTTGACTTCATGAGCTCTGACATGCTAGATTGTGCTGGTATGAAAAGGAATTTCACAGCTTTTATATTGGTGTTATCGGGCATTATACTGGCGCTATCTACTGGTATTTGTGTTGCTCAAGACAATCTCTTGGACGATACAAAGAAGACCACGGATATTCAGACTATCACTCTTGAAGCACCTTCGATTGTCGGGACTGAGTCATTCTATAATGCCGAAGGTCCTGTGGTTATGCACAGCGGAAACAAACGTATTAGTGCATCCGCTCTCACATTCGACGCCATTACTGGCAAGGCAATCATCAGGAATGCGGTTATAACCTCGTGCACTCACTCTCCTGCTCACTTTAGTATTGAAGCCAGGAGATTAAGCTTAAGCAAGTCCGGATGGGCAGAGGCAGACAAGCTTTCCATAAGACTCGGTCGGACAAAGATATTCTACTTACCCTGGATCAAGCTGCATTTTAGTGCTCAGGGTGGTTCACGCGCTATGTTCCCCCTGGTCTGGTATGACAATACCGATGGCGTGAGTTTGAGTAAGAGTTTTGTTCTTTTTGAAAACCAAAGAATTGAATCCGCTATAAATGCGAAATTTGCAACAAAAAGTGGAATACAAGGTCTGGCTTCGGTGGTATATGGAATTGATGGAAACCTCACATCCTTTCCTGGCAGGGACCTGGGTGACACATACTGGGCACCGGGAGCAATATTGGGTTTTCGGGATGTTATTGATGCTAATCCAGTTGGTTATCCTGCGAATCTGGGTGAGAATTCATCCAGATTGCGAATGTATGCAGAATATGCAATAAAACAGCGGATTGATGACATCGGGGATACAAAAATCACCGTGTTCAAACGACCTGAAGTGGGGCTTCGATACATTGGTCAGCCATTGGATAGATTTCTCCAAACTCACGACCCAAGGCTGACACTCTTGCCTACAGTAGACCTTTCATGGAGCAAGATGCGAGAGGATCCGTCAGTTCTTGGATCCATCGAACGAGTTAAATTGAATGTTTCTGCTGCATTCAATCTCTTCGACCTAGGGAAAAGCACAGCCATCCAGCCTACAGTCAACCAGGTCTGGTACAAGTATAGAAATATCAGAGATTATCAAATACTGACATATGGGCTTGATGCAGGTCATATCTATAATGATGGTTCGCATGCCAATTTGAGATATCTTAATCGTACAAGTCGAGGAAATGCTGTATTTGAGAGTGATGACATTGATGTGCAGCAGGAAATCCAAGCAGTAGCGACTATCATACGAAATAATCGAAAATTGAGCCTGATGTCCGCATATGATTTCCATAAAAGTAATTTGTATGACTGGGAAATTGGATACGGCTATTCGACTGACTGCCTTGAAGTAGGTGCATTCTACAATAGACGACTGGAAAGAATCGGTGCCAATCTGGCCCTGAAGAATCTTTAAGAGATTAAGTGTAACTAATATAAGTTGCCAATGCTTGGAGGAATTAATGATAGGAATTAAGACACTAGACAGGTTAGATGAGTTAACGGGAGGTAGAGCTGTTGCAGCTGCAACTATTGCGGCAGCGTTTGTAGCTCTGTGTGCCCATATTTCGTTCTATCTACCTGGTAACCCGGTCCCTGTGACTCTACAGGTATTTGGCGTATTGTGCTGCGGGATGCTGCTTGGCCCCAAACTTGGGATGCTGGCAGTAATGGAATATCTGGTAGCGGGTCTTTGCGGTGCACCAGTCTTCTCTTCAGTCGCTGTAGGAATGAAGTCAATACTGGGGCCTACTGGCGGATACCTGATCGGTTTTATTGCTGCAGCAGGTGTTACAGGATACCTTGCAAAATCATCCGGTAAAACAACAGACAAGCAGAAAATGCTGGCTGGTGTTGCTGGCGTAGCGGTTATATATGCCTTTGGCGCCTGTTGGTTGCGGTGTTGGCTATCTGCGACAGGTTTGAGCTTCAACGGATGGTCTGCCTGGGCTATGGGTGTTGCTCCATTTATATTGCTGGATATGGTAAAAGTGCTGATGGCTGTAGCTGTCAGTCGAAAACGATAGTTCCAAATCTATCGGGACTGTGGTAGCTTCCATAGACTACCGACCAGTTTAGATATGTTGGCTTCGGTTTTGTTGGAATATTGCGGGTAAAGTTTATTGCCCACGATGTTCCCGGGACCGGAGCCTGTATTCCCAATGTTGAAAATGGTATAGCGAACTCCGTTGTCCATGTATTTGCATTCACATTTGCCGCACAAGTCCACTCTCCATTCCACGCAGCATTCATTGCCTTATTAACCCTTTGGTCAAATTGTATGGCTGCTGAATTTGCCGATAGATGGAAGTAGCTTCTTCTATTATTCTCCGGGTCAATAAATACTTCTACAGAGTCATCATAAAACACCGGACCATCTCTGCTTGTAACGGTTGCTGTAAGAGTTATGCCTTGATTATCCTGGACCACAAATGCGACATATAGATTGGATTGATCCCAGGCAGTCATTACCGATATCGAACTCGTATATGCGTCACCATCTGAAGTATATGCAATATTCTGTTGCGGGGCATTTTTCCAACAATCCTCATCCAGTTTACCATCAATAATTATGGGCTGCGCTGTGCGCCTACAATGCATCATTGGGGTAGGGATTACATTTGCAGGTATATTGACAGGCGGGGCCATAGGCCAAATGAAGTCAAGATCTTGGGACTGGTATTCAACGTATCTCGAATATCTCTGCGCACTTGCAATCAGTGATTGATCCTGAGACAAAACGGCGGCTGTGGTTAATCCCAAAACCTGGTCCTGTATATTCCTGAACGGAAGATGAGACTGTTTTGAATAGGTGCCAGCAGCAAGGATATCAAGTATCTCAGGAGTTATATATGAAGATGCAAATAATGCCTGGCCTAAGCAACCCTCTACACGTGATATATCGATCTGTTCAGCTACCGTTTGCGGTTTTGGTTTCATGAGATGTAAACCCAATCCGATTGCTACAGGGATTTTATTGTCCACGGTAGACAATGTAAGTTTGGCTGCATTACGCAGTTTATCATTGTCAGAGAAATACGCCATAGGAGTAATAAAATCGACCCATCTATTGTTCACCCAATGACGCCAGTTCTGTAGAAGAGTCATGCGGGCGAAGGTGATATCCGGCGCCACTGCAACTGACAGTTTCAGGTCTGGTTTGAGATAACGCACACGTAGAGATACTGCGTGGACAAACGTATTGACTAACTCTTCGCGATAAAGCTGCCAGTCAATCCAATCCGGCGAAAGCCTGCTCAGTTGGGAAGCATTTTTATTGTATATTTTAGAGAAAGACTCCTGAGAGACTTTATTATAGCCGTAAGGGGTAGGGGATTGGGATTCATAACGGATGTAGTCCAGATGTAGACCATCGACCTGGTATTTTCTAACAAGCTCAGAAAATACATCTATAAGAAATTGCCTGGCTTCCGGGACTGCCGGGCTGATCCACAGTCCTCCATTTGCAGAGAGGTCATCTCCATACTTATCCAATTCCAACCAGTCAGGATGGTTGTTAAGTATCCATCCCCGGTCCTTTGTGTAACCTGCTCTGAACACCCATACCCAGGGGTGTACTTCTATTCCACGCTTATGTGCTTCAGGAATCAGTAGCGCTAGTGGATCAGGTTTGCCGACGAATCTTGGATCTCGACCGATAAACCTGCTGATATAGACTGAATATCCCCGGCATATGACTTCTGGGAAAATGATGTTAATATGTGCTTTAGCATATTTCTCCATAAGGATAGATGCTTCGGATTTACTTACTGGCAAGGCATCCGCATTCAACCAGACAGCTCGGGCCTCTGGAATAATGCTCGTATCAAGGGGATTTGCACATGCAAGAGTAGTTGAGAAAATAAGGATGAGTGCGAAACAGACAAATTTGAAGGTCATGAAGAATCCACCTCGTATGATGGATTCAATATATCATGCAGTTGTTGTCTGGTCAATAAAATGGAATTAATGCTAAACTCCGGATTGTGTCAGACTCGCTTAGTCATAACAACGGTTGCATGTTCATCAGTCTGCTTGATGATCACCCTGTCCATCAGATTGTTCATAAGAAAAAGGCCATATCCATTTTCTTTTCGGGTGTCAGGTTGTAAAGGTACTGCCATCTTGTTTTCCGACAATTTAGAGTTCGAAACACTAATGCAAATATCCTGAGACCTAATTACACACCTGACACGAACTGACGGGTTGGCTTTACTGGTGCAGCCATGCTTCACTGCGTTGGTACACGCTTCACCCACGGCTACTGTAATGTCATCCACCTGACCAGCAGTGAAGCGAATAGAACTCGCAAATGCTGCCACAGCTTTTCTAGCCAAAAAAACATGAGAAGTCGAGAAAGGTATTTCCAGATTGATTACTCTACGATGGCTCAACTACTACCGCCTTCTGTCTCATCACTTTATAACTGCTATTGTGTAATACTTTGGGAAGCTAAAATCACCCGACATTTATCATTATCGGAAAATACCTGAAAAGAATTATACCATCCATAAAAAAAAGGGGCCGAAGCCCCTGATTTTAACCCTACTGTTCTTAACCAACAATATTTACAATAAACTCTGCTTTGCCCTTACTGCCGGCAAAAACTAGGCTTGATAAATAAAGCGGGTTAGCTACTATTTGAAGATTGGGTCCTTGATGATGACTACATTCAGATCATCAAGGAACTTTGATTTACTGTTCTCGTATGTCAAAATCTGAGCATCACCATCGCTCAAAACAGGATCACAAGAGAAAGAACCACCAGCTCTTCCTATGCAACGTATTACCAATGGATGCGATCCAGCTCTCTTATTCTTGCGAGCACTATCCATTGAAGTAGCATATGAAACTATGCCTTTCTCAACGACAGTGTCAGGAGAAACGGAAATGCCATCCCAAACGACTGAGCCATCGCCTTTGCGTATCTTGGGGCTCATTGCTCTCTGAAGCTTGAAGCCAATAGCATCAATTATAACTCCAGTATAGGGTTTGCCCTCCTCAGAAGGTTTTGCTGAAGCCATAACATCAGGAGCGCTGGGGTCAATATCAGTAGCTTTTACTTCCTCTGGTGGCTTGGGAGAACCCTTCTTGTCGGCTTTCAAAACTACCTTGACGCTGGCTTCAACAGATACATCAGGGCTCGAACTGGAACCTGTGTCAGTGGTTGTAGTCGCTTCCGGCTCTGTTGGAGCAGGCTCAGAAAGGAAAATCGCAGCCGGAGAATTATCTCCAACCATAGGAGCCTTCATTTTTACGATAACAATCGTATCGCCTTCAATGGTTTCAGTGGTCGTACTTAAAATCTGTACATTCTTGACGAAACCTTCGATTTTCTGGCGTATAGTCGTATCAGCCATGTAGTCTTTTCCTGTGGACTCATAACTGATTGTCGTGCCCTCTATCGCCATTCTCAAGTTGGCAATAGCATCCATTTTTGCGTAGTCACGTGCTTTTAGCTTAGCAACAGCGCGATTAGGGACAACCTCTGGTCTCGGCACAGCACCTTGACCTTCCACTATGTAGACCAAATTGGTCCAGTCAATCTTGGCATGCTCGCTTATTTGCTGAATGCTTGGTTTAGGAGCATTCTGCGCAGAACACATTGTTACAACAGCGAAACACAATGAAACGACTACTAAAGCAACTACAAGTTTACGCATTTTGTATATACTCTCCTTCTCACTAGATCCTTGGTTTTGAGTTGAATATGCTTTGCATTTACACGCAAAGTATTGCATCACTTCCATAAGACGCAGGAGCGATGTACAGATTTCCAGATGATCCTTAACGGATTTAATTATTCCACTATTGCGACTGATTTTCCTCCTTGTTTCCAACGATTTGTTGCACGACAACCCTCATAGAGGGTAAAATGAAGTCAGTCCACTATGACTAGAGGCAAGTTTGAGACTACCCATCGCATTCATAACTGCAATACTATATTTATTTATTGCGCGATCTGCTTTTGCATCAAAGCATCCACACATAATTGTTGTGATCGCTGCCAGCACTTCCATAAATGATGTTGCGCATGGATATCTCCCCAATCTTTACACATATCTTAATGACTCATCGGTAGGGTTGCTAAGTATCAGAACTGGTCGTCCTCCGCGTGATGTAGACCCACTGTTTATTCCCATAGCTGAACCAGGATGTATAACAGCAGGTGCTGGTTCTCCAGCACTAGCTAATGAAACTACCCGCCTTGCAGAGCCAGCCACATCCAATGTGTCTGCTCTTGATTTTATGGCCCGCACCGGAACTCGCGTGAATATTAATAACATTCTTGCCATGGGAGCTCCGGGGATGACAATATTGAATAACATTGGCTCTTACCAGGCTCACCCGGGTCTGTTAGGCGACATATTACATAATAATGGTCTCAAAACTGCAGTCATTGGGAACTCAGATACGTTAATGGAACAACACAGGGAATCTGTGTATGTTGCAGTTGACAGTACCGGTGTAGTTGACTCTGGTGACATCTCCTCTACGAAACTTACGCAACAGTCCGCACACAACGCATATGGAATAAGAGCAAATGTTGCCTATATCACTAACAGAACAATCCGGGAAATGCGTGATGCTTCGTTAGTGGTTATCGATTGTGGCGATACGCTGCGAGCGGATATGTATGCAACGCTGTGCATGGAAGATCAATTATCAGGACTCAGACATGCTGCATTGCGTAGCCTGGACACACTGGTAAGCAGCTTATTGAATATTATTGGACCTGATGATTATTTGATTGTCTTGTCCCCAAATACTGCGCTTAACCCATCATCAGGAGGTCAGCAAGTAGGTTGGATAGCAATCAAAGGACCAGCATTTGGTCCAGGACTACTTATTTCGCCATCTACTCGCAGACCAGGAGTAGTAGTCCTCACTGATTTTGCCCCAACGATTCTATCAGCACTTGATCTACCGGTACCAAAAGAAATGACTGGACGGGCAGTAACGACTGTAGAGTCATCTTCATCCGATGTACTTGATTTCCTCAAAACAACTGATAGTCATGCGGTAATTGAATCGCAACGTATGATTCTGATGCGTGCTACCAGTGTTTTACTTGCTATTCTTGCTGCTGTAATAACGTTCCTATTTCTCATTCGCAGCAATAAAACCATTCGTTCCCGCGCAGTATGGACTGCTGCTGCTACGACAACATTATTCCCATCTCTGATTATTGCTCCGGTCCTGTGGGACACAGACGCTTTAGGTACTGTTCTAATAGTATGTTCATTGGTTGGATTACTTACTTTGTTAGGTGTAGTCATTCTACGATCGCCCCGCAGAATGGTTGCGGGTATGAGTATTCTGACACTATTGCTCATCGCGTGTGATCTTATGCTTGGATTAGGATGGATGCGCTCATCACCTGCAGGATATTCCATAGCCGAAAGTGCTCGATTCTATGGGATCGGGAATGAATTGATGGGTGCAGTCCTTGGTTGCACATTTATTATACTTGCTATTATCTGGAGGAAATATCCAGTATCACTACTTACAAAGATGCTTGTGTCTACAGCATTTCTGGTTATGATATTTGTGTTGATTGGAGGTTCGAATCTAGGTGCAAATATCGGAGGAGCGCTGTCAACTATGCCTGCTGCTGTAGCATTCGTTCTGGCATTACGCAGTAAACGGCCTACTGTTAAAGGGGTGATTCTATCCATTTTAATAACTATTGCTGCAGTCTCCTGCATATTTGTGATTGATTATTTCAGAGTTACCACTGAACAGACCCATGCCGCAAGAATGTTGAGTTTGTTGCAATCTGGGGGATTCAGCGAGGCGCTTCAAGTAGTATTGCGTAAACTACAGCTGAATCTTATGCTTGTTGTAAACAGTCTCTGGAGCAGGTTGCTTGGGGTTGTAATTGTTTCAGTAATTGCACTAACTATCTACCTGCGAAAGAAAACTGGTGGGTTGTTTGTTTGGAAGTCTGAACATGCTGGCTACATGGCATTGATAATTGCTACGGTCTGTGCATTCATATTTAATGATTCCGGGGTAGTAGCCGGTGCAACATGCAGCATCTATCTCTGGATTATATTAATTCTCAGAAATTTCGAATTACAGAATGAGTAACCTATATTCCAAAGTATCTTATCGTGTTAACGGAATATCCTGAACGCGTTTCTTCAGGAGCAGGAAATCTATGATCCCCTTAATGTTCCCAAACAGAAAGCTTGTGTGGATGACAAAAAAGACCAGACACACTAATGGAGCGAGTATATAGCTCTTTTTCTTGTTCTTTATTGCATTAATTGATGCTATTCCGGAAATTATCAGATAAAATGCCAGCACAGACACACCGAACCAGACAAAGAACAGAGATTTAGTAATAATCGCCAGTAGAATCAGAACTATCAAAAACAGAAATGATACAATTGGCATGAACTGTCTGTAAGCATGGATACCTTTCTGTTTAGACTGACTCAGAGGTTTGAACCAACCATATTGGAAAAACATCCGCGCCATTGAAATAAGTCCCGGACGTGCATAATAGACTGTGACGACATCAGGGACAAGGAGAATTTTACCACCACCTGCAATAATGCGATGATTGAATTCCTGATCCTGGTTCCGTGTCAGATCAACATCAAAAAAGCCGTATTTCTCGAACACTTCTCTTCTGAAGAATCCAAATGGCACTGTATCAACAATTGTAGGTTGTGAAACTCCGACCCTATACAATGCATTGCCTGTTGAAAATTTATGTGAATAGGCTGTTGCTATGGCTAATGCAGTCATAGTGTTTCTAGACGGTTGTATGTCCCACAAACCTCCGACATTGCAAACATTGGGATATTTGTCCAAGTAGCCTACTAGTTTTTCCAGATAGTCGGGTTGATACTCCGAATGGGCATCAGCTCTTGCTATATACTCTCCTTTTGCAAGTTGAATACCCAAGTTTAGTCCATACGACTGTGTTTTGTCAGGATTATTTACTATACTGACATTCCACCCTCTACTGTCTGAAAGAGATCTTACTAACTGTGTAGTATGGTCTGTGCTGCATCCATCTACAACAAAAACCTCCAGCATATTGCACGGATACGTGCCGTCTAGCAAACTTACTAGACATTTTTCTATGAAGCGCTCTTCGTTTCGGCAAGGGATTACTATACTGATAATAGGCATGTGGCGCTTGGAGTCATCTGCTTCATGAGTCTTTAGCATAGGTCCCACCTCTAACGAATGAGAATCAGTCTGGCATGGTATTGAACAATTCAAATGGTTAATGAGTGAAATATAAGATCAATTCGTATAAACAGCATTGTTGTATTTATTCAGAATCGACATCAGTTTTATAGGAAATTGTTCATTTTCATGACTAGCTTGAGCGAGGTACACGTCGCAATTCTCGCAGAAATGATAATAGTTCTCGGGTAGATAATACCAATCAAGTTGTGATCGAAAACCTTGAGGATCATTAGGATCAAATACAATTCCCAAACCATATTTGTTGACTGTGTCCGACAAGTAGGTTCCCGAACTTACTATAATAGGTCGTTTTAGCGCACAGGCGCCAAATAACCTGTTGGGCAGCAACGTCCGTGTGTTCATAGAAAATGTTCCATAGACAGACAATATGAAGTTGGAGCGTCCATAAAGTATGGGTAATTCATTATCATCGTACATTCCATGCACGATGACATTATGGATATGCGATTCATTGCAATAATCCGATATTTGTGTGCCTACAAGACTTACACCGTAATAATGCACTTCAAGATCATCGAATTCTTTACACACCTTTAAGAAGTCGAGATTTCCATTGATATATCTTATTGCTCCGACATAACTTATGTTATGCGTTTCGAAATCAAATGGGATAATGCCTTCCATCTTGGTGTTAAAGGAAATATTGTTAGATATTGTGTATGAGTGACCTTTAGGCAGCCATTCCAGAAAACCTTCAGAGGAAATGGTGTTCATTATTGAACCATCAACTAATCGATTTTCAAGCTCCCTGTAGATCGGAAGATATTCGTATGTATAGTCCCGAATATCTAGAATATATGGTTTGTTGCGTAGTAGATATCCGAAGAGAATTGCCATCTGCATAGTGAATACTATATATACATCATATTTATTGGACTTAAAAAACGATTTACCATATCTGTAATACTTTAGATATCCTATTAAGCTTTCAGGACCCGCTCCGGATGATTTTTGCACAAAACGTATGTAGTTGCTTTTGTTGCTTTCCTCTAGATCGAGTCTGTCCCAGTACAATAAATCGTAATCGATGCCATTTTGCACGAGCACATCCTCATAATAATGAAGATATGGCATACTTAATATGTTGCCATTCCCGATTATGAGAATTCGCATTTTGCGCTCCTCCAAAAGATCGAGACTGGGATGCTTTGTTACATCATAATGGAATCTATCAGTATGTTTGTAATATTCAATTTACAGAGCCAAAACACCTTGAAGCCATGGTTGTTCTTATAATTATGCATGGATAATCTAGAATCCTGCAAAAACGCAATGTTTATCGATAACAAACAGCTGATTGTGGAAATGATGATTTCCATCTTTGATCAATGGTTGTTTATTGTCCTATTCCAATCAGTTTGATCCCGGCATCACATATCGCTTGTGCATTCACCTTGTTTCTGCCATCCAGAATAAGTTTCACACGCATCAGTTTACCTATCGTAGCCCACTCGATATTCTCATAATCTGGCCAATCTGTCACAAGCACTAGTGCATCTACTCCACTAGCAAGATCTTCAACGTTTTCACATAACCGTACGTCCATATTTGGATACTCACTCGAGAATCGTTCCATTGCCACAGGGTCATGCGCTTTGACAATGACACCTCGATCCAGAAGCCACCGGGCAATGTCAATTGCTGGGGAGTCACGTAGGTCGTCAGTGTCAGGTTTGAATGCCAGACCCAATAACCCAACAACCCGACCAGTAAGAACGCGTAGTTCCGGAACCAACCTTTCTATCACCCAATGGCGTTGACGGTAATTGACCTCTCGTGCAGCTTTGACTATAGGCATATCAATCCCGTATTCATCGGCAGTTGTGATCAACGCTAAGGTATCCTTTCCAAAGCAACTACCACCCCATCCGATACCTGCCTGGAGAAATCGAGGACCTATACGGCTATCGAGTCCTATTCCTTTAGATATGGATTTTATATCAGCTCCCATTTTCTCTGCCAAACGACTGACTTCATTAATGAAACTAATCTTGAGAGCCAGAAAGGCATTTGCAGAATATTTAATCATTTCAGCCGACACCAAATCACATTCTACTATTGGAATCGCATCACATCCTGGAGGTCTCGCAACAAACTTCGGAGCTAAAAACGATTGCATTGCAATCGGTTTATAAAGCTCTCTTAGTGTTTCCAATGCTCTTGGGTCATCGGCTCCGACTACAATTCGGTCTGGATATAAACTTTCACATATAGCGGCACCCTCCCTGAGGAATTCAGGATTAGAAGCGACCGAAAAGCAATCTGGGCATTCCACACCATTCGTGATCTGGAATGCTTCCCGGAGTAAAGTTGTAACCCAATTACCGCTACCAATTGGTACTGTGGACTTGTTTACTATAACTTGCCACTTACCGTAAAGACGCTTACCTATTTCCTTTGCTGCAGACTGTATGAAAGAAAGATCAGGCCTTCCAGACGGCAATGGTGGGGTTGCGACAGTTATAAAGATAACATCCGCATCTGGCATGGCAACATCAAAATCCGTGGTATACGTAATATTGTCAATACTGGCCGCAGAAAGTAGATCAAGATAGGGCTCATATATTGGGAAATGCCCTTCACGAAGCTGACTAATCCTTGTATGATCTACATCGACATAGGTTATTTTATGGCCTATGTAAGCAAGCGCTGCCCCAGTTGTAAGACCGACATATCCCGCTCCAACAATCGATATATTCATTGCTTATCCATCCTGGTATCTATCATTTATTATATATAACATCTATAATAAAGACATATTAAAGCTTATATATAAATATATTAACAACTAAACCATATAGATGGCGGAGATATAGCAAGTTGACTTCTAAACTAGTCGCCCTTTCTTGATACTATCATAGATGTCGTAGTGGAAATGATATCTGTTGGTTTTGCAATGAATCGTGAATTCAACTTTATAGCACCATTCATTAGTAATGCCTGGGATCTTTTATCAATACCTGTTTTGACTGATAAAACTCGATGTCCCACAGATTCGAAGAGGCAAAGATAATCGTCGTGTCTCAACCTATTCATATACATGTATCTGTTTCCAGCATATCTTTTCCATTCATCATCAGAATATTGAAGGAAATTAATCGCAGATATATTCTTATCAGAATGTGAGAAATGATCGCTATAGTCGATAATATGAATGAACAATCCCTCATTGCTGATTATTCGGTTACCTTCATCAAGAATCCGTACTAATACTTCAGGAGGAATGTGTTCCAACACTGTGCAGGATGTATAATAGTCAATACTTTGAGAGGGCAAATCAGTGCTTGAAGCATCTCCGGGAGCAATATATTCAATATGGCACAAATCAAGAAAATGATTTATTGAAAAACTGCTATCTTTACTGAAAGCTATTAAATCTGCAAACCGTGTATTGTCGAGTAGTGACCCAAAAAGGTTTTGGATCTCTTCCATGTTCTCAGATATGTATTGAAGACTCTCAAAAATCAGTTCTCTCTTTAGGTAAGGATTCAAATCTATGGTAATAACACTTTTAGCTCCCATCAACCAATATGACAAAGGAACTAGAGGAACTCGTCCTGTTCCAATTTCAAAAAACACTTTCCCTAAAGGGTTATTGCCTTGTTCAATAATTCGTTTCCACGTATCAATTCCATAGGATAATCTGCTTGCTGGGTTAAAGTGCCGTAATTCCCCGAAATGTCTTTGAATCCAATAATAGGTAGCATATGAAGCCGTGGGAGGAAGCAGAGACACAGCACTTTGTAACAATGATTTTGCTCTCCAGTGCATTGTTATTATCCTTTTCAACATTCATTACCGAAAGTCAAAAACAACTACTTCCTAAATATATCATATTATGCGACGGTTCAGGCCAAATGCTTCGTCTTTTCTGTGCGTCAAATGAAGTTTTGAGTGTCTAAAGCGTTTCATGCAAAAATATTGGACATCCTGAACCAAGGTTTGTGTCCACTTATCGCTTTAACAATTAGATCAATAATAAAGAGCAGCGATAGATTCACCTATTATACATTCGGAGAATGTCACTCGCTAGTCAATATATTGCTTTCCATCGTGTGACTTTGTTGTCTGTTTGGGTTATCAAACTCAAGCAGTCCTTGCCAGGCATAACGTCCCATTTTGGGGAATACACGAAATATGCCTCGATCAATATAGTCCAGTATTCGTAAACTGAAAGTAAAACCCGGTAGGCAATAAAATGGAGCAGCCAGGACTGTCAACAGACAAAACGGTTTCAATACAACATTTCCAAAATATTCTTTAGCCAACTCGATATCGGACATTTTTAACGGATGCTCATCTGTTGTGCGTAAATCCGGAGTGCGTTTGCGAAATAAATTTATCACTGGATTGTGTCCTAATGGCTCTAGAAATATCGCCTTTCCATTAGGTTTCATTGTACGAGCAATCTCAGAATATGCACGTTTAAGATCGAGATGGTGTAATATTCCAGTACCGCATATCAAATCATAACTTGAATCAGGACTCATGAGTGCCTCAGCGTCCATCACTTCAAAGTTGATTTTTAGAGATTTTTCTATAGCATCGGCTTTGGCTTGTTGAATTGCTACTTCGGAGATATCAATTCCTGTAACTTCATGTCCACATTCTGCCAGGTGAAAAGCTTCACTGCCAGGTCCACATCCATATTCCAGCACTTTAATATTTGATTTATCACTATGAAGAGTTGACTGATATTCTAGACGACCGATATTAGCAGCAGCGTAGAACATACGCAATTTACTGCGACGTCTATCTGTAAATGCTATATCGTGAAAAGCCGCTTCCCGTTCAAGTCTGTCTTTCATATTATATGTCCTCGTATCCAGATATGGATGACTTTCCTGCATCATCAAATGGATCTTCATAGCCGAATGCATCGTAACGAAGCTCTTCTAGGTTCAATACAATCTTATGCATATTCAGGCTGGAGTCCTGCAAAAAGCAATGAGTATAGTGGCAGTTTCAACAACACCGAAATATACATTTACGGAACGTCTTTGAAGATACCCCATTAAAAATAGCTGTCAAACATAAAACTGCGACCGATTTTTGTGATATGGTATGTAGTGAGGACTGTTTCAATAACGAGGTTGCATTATCAATGACCAATGAGAGTAAACCGACTTTATTCATGAAGCACCATTTTTATTTATCATAAGGATTATAAGTCGAATCAATAATGATTAATGCGACCTAGTTAACAATGACGGTGAAAGAGTATGGCAGGAATATCGAAATACAGAGTATTGAACTCTGACCAGACCGAGGCATTTGATACCGAATACGTGCACGATGGTCTGTGGTCAATAATCAGGACTCATATTGATAATGACTTTCCGGATGGAGAGTTTAAATTCGTTGATCTGGGTGGAGGTAACGGTATCTTTGCTGATCGTGTTCTTAATCAATATCCTGCTTCTATGGGGATAGTGATTGACAGGTCTGAAATACTGATTGCAAAAAACAGAGAGCATCCTCGCAAAACAACAATATGTGATTCTATAGAAAATCTTTCAGATCATTCTGAATGCAATGAAAGTGACTTGGTTTTCTTGAATTGGGTCCTCCATCACTTAGTTAGTTCAACACGCAGTGAGTCAATATCGAACATCTCCCACACATTATCCCAAGTTTCAAGATTATTGAATGACAGGGGACGATTGTCAGTGTTTGAAAACATGTATGATGGGCTGATTCTGGATGAGTTGCCCAGCAAGATCATATTCGCACTCACTAGTAACATTAAATATGCTCATATAATCCGGAGACTTGGCGCAAATACCGCTGGGTGTGGTGTGTGTATGCTTTCACATCGAATCTGGAATCGCATGTTTGATGAAACAGGTCTTCAAATACTGGATTATACAGATGACCATGACAGAAAAGTAGCATTTTTACGCCGTCTGTTGTTGCACCTAAGAAGAATGCGTGTAGGACACTACTGGGTGAAGTAAATTGGGTTATTATCTCTCTGAATCATAGAAACCAAAGAAATCAGACCTAAATGCAAATCTGCATGTTATCATATATGTGTCAAGATATTATTCTTTATTTGTAGTGTGTTAGTGTAAAGTTTACGGTAGCAAGTCATGCACTTGGAGGATTGCACTGATGCATATAGGCAATCGTACTGTTGTTGATAATGGCAATTCGATTTACCATAACGTATTCAGACATATCTGGCCCATGTTGGTGGTGATTGTGGTATTTCTGTTTGTACAGAGAAACTGCATGGCTGCCTGGTGGAAAGTCTGGAATATGGATGACAGTTACTATTCTCACGGCCCATTAGTGCCATTCCTGGCCGGTATAATGGTCTGGACCCGCAGATATCATCTCAGACTGGAAGAAATCAAACCGTCCAAATGGGGCATACTTCTGCTCATAATATTTCTTCCAGCATTCGCAGTTGGATCACTAACTGGTGTCAGAGAGTTTCAAGCAATAGCATTCATGATTGGGTTGTTTGGATGCTCACTATTGATATTGGGAATGCATCCCACAAGAGTTCTGGCTATACCTTACTTGTTCCTGTTTACAATGATGCCAATATCAGGATTTCTGTTGGATGCAGCAACGGGTAGATTCCAACTCATTTCAACAACGGTAGCTACTACCGGCCTCAAGCTTTGTATGGATGTTCAGCAGATTGGGAATACAATCGTTTCGGATAGTCTGCCGGAACCGTTGCTGATTGGCATTCCATGCAGTGGGCTGCGATTACTCATATCGCTAATCACATTCAGTTGGCTCTTTGTATATATATTTGAGGCCTCCTGGTGGAAAAAGGTTCTATTGGTCCTCCTTGCACTACCCTTAAGTGTCTTTATAAACTCACTCAGAATTGCTTTGATAGGACTTGTGGGAGTAGCAACTGATTCAGTGGATTGGATGCACAAATTCCATGATTATAGTGGAATGATAGGACTTATTTTATGTTTTGTTATTCTGTTTGGTTTTGCCAAAATTCTTAGATTCGGTGATCTTTTTGGATCCCGTGAAAAGCATGTATATCTTAAGCCGACTTACAAGATACCACTGATTGAAATGATTTATGCATTCATTATATTGTCTGTCCCTATTATACTTTCAAACCATATAGCCTCATTGTATGAATATCCAAAAGGAAAAATTGAACTTAATAGAGTACCGGCAAATATGAATTCGTGGACATATACCGACCAGAAGATCGATGAGTCAACGCGTAAAACGCTTGACAGAGGAGATCTACTAAGTAGAGTATATGTCGATAATGCCGACACTCAAAGACAAGTTGAAGTGTTCCTCGATGTCGCTTACGACTACACAGCATTTCACGATCCACATCTATGCCTCCCAGGCGGAGGTAGTCCTATAACAAGTGATCAGGTTATTCATATTAATTTGCCTGGAAAGCAGCCAAGAACAGTCACAGCAACACGATTAGAAGCTAGTTCAGATTATGGCAGCAATCTGCTGATATACTGGTATCAGGCGGGAGATAAATCTGTGCCCGGGACGAGAGATATGGCTACATTGTTTCGCAGTTGGAGGGTCGCTGATTTTAAGCGTATGGTTACAAAACCCTGGGAAATACCCCAACTCCGTACAGAAGTATTCAAAAGAAATATTACCTGGTTTCGATTCAGCACCAGCATGCAAGAGAATGGAAAGGACGATGACTTCCTAATTGGTTTCATTAAGAAGTGGACTGTAAAATACGAAGGAAATTAACTGTTTGCTTCTGGCTTTTGTTTTTTTGTCGGGATGGTGTCAGTCAGGCATCAACCAGCTATATATAGCGAATATTTCGGCCTTTAGCTGGGAATTGCAGGATTCAAAAACAAATGAAAGGCGCTGCAACAAGTGCCTGACTCCTCCAGTTGCCGGTTGAAAATACCGATTATCTTATTAGCAGGGATCCCTTTTTTTGCATAGTAGGTATAAGAATTCTATGAAGTATTATTGTGGTAGAACCACATTGGCTATATTTACATATGCCTTCTTTTGCATTGCCTTTTTATTGTCTGGCATACACCCATTACAAGCTATCCAGTTGGATACAAACCTGATCTCTAACCCAACACTTAACAGCACCTCCACAGGTTGGACAATGGGTAGTAACGTTGCAAGAGATGCTGCGGAAGGTCATCTGGCAGTTGGTAGCTTGCGCTTTCAATCGTCTGCATCGGCTACCTGGGCATCAACTACCATAGTTTGTCTCTCTGGCAGAACATTGAATGTAAACGCCTGGGTGAAAAACGCTCTTCCTGCTGACACAACTGCAGGCGCCATTATGCAGATAGTGTGCTATACTTCAGCCGGAAAGAAACTTGGATACCGAGAATGCAGAAATGTCGGGACGGATGGATCCTGGGTTCGTGCGACCCTTTCTGTAAGAATTCCATATAATGCTGCAACTGTAAAACTCGTTTTGATTAATAAATCTAGCACATCCACTGCATGGTTTGACGATATTGACTGCAGATATATTGATGATGTACAAATGAGATCCTTAATCAGGTACCCTGCATATCGTGATACTGTATATGCTGGTGATTTACGTGAAATAATAGTTGGTGTTGAGGCGTATAGCTCCAATTCTGTGCCTATCGAATCACAGGCCCTGCGTATTGATCTGCTAGATTCCGATATGCATATAGTTACTACCGCAATGAGGACATCAGTAGGGCAAAAAGGGTGGGAGAACATCGGATTTTCTATCCCAACCAGTGTATCCGGCACTGCTACCGTGCGAGTGCGACTTCAGAACCGATTAACAGCTGCCGTGGCATGTGAGCAATCGCATCAGATCACTATTTTACCCACTGCACATCCAACTGTACATTTTGACACCCAAAATAGATGGATTGTCGATAATGCAGCATATCTTCCGATTGGCATATTTACAAGTAAAGCGAGCATTGATGATCTAGATAAGTTACATGCTGCAGGATTCAACACCATTATGGACTATGCAATCCTATCGAATACTATCTCTGAACAGAATACCCTTTTTGAAGCTTTACAGGCAAGAAACATGAAGATTCTTTATTCTTTAAAGGACTTATTCGAACCTGTATACGGCGAATGGACAGTAAAAAGCTGGGGCGGTTGGAACGGAGTAAATAATATTATCACAGGAATAGTAAATACGCATAAATCAAATACAGCTCTACTTGGCTGGTTTGCCAATGATGAAAAGTCTGAAGGGTATCTGGATCAAATTGGTTCGACCTATTCGCTGTTGAAGCAACTTGATCCCAACCATCCATGCATGCAGGTTCTATGGGGTATACAGGATACACCAACCCACACACCACTTTCAGACATAACCTGCATTGATCAATATGTAGTCTGGGATAAATATAAGACTAACGCTGCATCAGTAGATTATGATGTATTTAGTAGTCAGACGCGAGTGGTTAATCGGTCAGGAATGAGCAGTCGCCCCATAATGATGGTCAGTGAATGTGGTCGATTTCCGACAACACCAGCCAGTCTGCCACCAACAGCGCAAGATATGTTATGCCTGGCATACGGATCGATTGTCAATGGAGCTCGGGGAATATTGTTTTACAATTTGACCAATCTCAAAATTGATGGAGATTCCCAATGGGAAGCGCTCGGGATTGTTGGACATAACCTCAATGCAATACGTGATATTGTCTTGGGAATTGATGCTCCACTTGCTAATCGTGTTAAATCTTCTAACACCACAATTGAATGTATCACACGCAAAGTGAATGGAAGTGTTTACGTCATTGCAGTAAACCTGTCAGCCAACGCTGTTACTACTGTATTTACGCTTCCAAGCGGACTGGGTGCTATCGCTGTTGATTCAGGTCTTCCAGGAACTAGCTTAACTAGAAAGTCATTATCTTCCGGCACATTCAGTGATACCATTGAAGCAGCAGGCACACGTGTATACCGTGTAATTCAATGAATTATTCTTAGGATAGTTTGTGCATTAGCTCGATATATTTCTGCACTGATTTTGTCGATGTAAACTCTGTCAAATCGCATGACACTGTTGAGATTCCTGGACTACGCAATATATCTGTTATCGCCTTACTCAATGCCCTGGTGTCACCAGGAGCTACCAAAACAACATCTTCTCCATCACCGATTATTTCGCGCAATCCTCCGGGACAATCGTAAGCAACTACCGTTAGACCGACAGCCAGTGCTTCAATAACCACAGTGGGTAAACATTCCCATAGTGATGACAGTACGAAGATCCTGCTTTTCTTCATATATGCAGAGGTGTAATGTACATATCCGGGAAGTGAGACTCGATCTGATAATCCTAAAGAATCTGCAAGCGCCAGCAGATTCTCCTTTTCCGGACCATCACCGAGTATGACCAATCTGGCATTATATTCCTTTGGCACATCGAGAAATGCCCGAATAAGTTCATCGAACCCCTTTATAGGACTAAGTCTGCCTGCTGCTAGAATAATAGGCCCAGAGTCCCAATCAATCCCTTCAATCTCAATGGGGGAATCCAGAGAATTCCAAAAACTTGTAGTGATAACTGGATTGTGTATTACTGATATACGACCTATCGGCAATGAGCATGCTTGTGCTGCATCGGATGCTGCAGCATGTGAAACAGCTACTATGGAGTCTGCTAGTCTATAAAAGTACTTCATAAGTGCTGGTATCGATCTGTCAGCGAACGATCTTTGCCCAGGCTCTCCCCTGGAAACTATTGAATGAATAGCAATGATTATTTTTGTCCTGACCCTTGAAAGTATTCGCGCCCAGAGAGCTACAATACTTGCATAATTCTTGGCAGTAATCAGATATTTAGGCCTGCGTGTACGTAAATATCTTGCAAGAGGTAATATTGCACCGAGTACCCGGTTAGTTTGAAGATCTGTGACAGGAACTAGACTTAGTGCTTCTTGAAGGTATTCACCATGACTACTGCAAACAACAATTTCTGTCTTTAGCCCGTTGGATGTTAATCCATCCGCAAGATTTATAAGTACTTTCTCTACACCACCCATAGAAAAATCCGGCATAAAGATCACACAATCGAGTATTTCCGGAATATTGGATTCGATATGTGTACTTCTCCCATTTCCTGGAGGGTGGTTATGCAGAAGCAACTTAATCCCTCCCGAGGACCTTTCGCAGTATATATACCCGTTGTGGTTCATATACAGGATTAAGAGGACCAGACATCAAACGAGGTAATTCCGTTTTCGATCCTTCATCACAGGTATCATTTAATGATTCTTTCATTTCTGCTTCAGCAAACCGCTCGATAATCAAAACGATCGCAAACATGAGCCATGTAAATTTATTCATAAGTAAGTTCAATGAGCAAGCTGAAACTATCCAGGTTACAAGTATCGATATGCATACTGTCTTGTCAGTTCCCTTACCTATAGAACGTAATTTCCACAGGCATCCACCTGAAAACGATATGAACAGAGTGAATCCTATAGCGCCTGTCTCAACAAGAATACTTAAAAATGTCTGATGGGCTACTTTATATCCACGGATCATAGTCTGTATAGAATCAGGAAATGAAGCATCACCCACACCTATCCACGGGTGTGCGACAAACACTCTCAAACCAGCTTCCCATACCTGCTTTCTACCGCTGGCATCCCCATGAAATATTTCATTGAAAACACCGGAAAATCTTTCTAATTGTTCAGGCGGCAAGTAATAGATAATACCCAATACAGCAACAGAGGATATAGAGAGTGTGAAAAACCTGCGAGCCCAGTTCATTTTTGGGATTGATGCTAATATGAAAACACTCGCTGTAGCCGTAGATAGAAATGCACCTCTAGAACCAGTCAGAACCACCGTTAGCAAGGCAACAGGAATATACATGCCTGCAAATAATGAAGAAAATATGTTCTTTGAGCGGATGAATAGAAACCAGGCAAGCGGCATACCTAGTGCAAGAGAGACTCCGAAATAATTGGGGTCATATCCTATTGCTGAATAACGGTCCTCATAAACGGATTGATGTGTAGAATAGTTGATAAGTGTGATTGCGCAAAGCACGTATGCCCCAAAGATATAGAACTGAAGTATACGTTCAAGAAGATCTCTGTCATCGACGAACTGCCATAATAACCAGAGCATTGTTACTAGCTGAACATAGGTTGTAAAACGAATGGCAGTCAACTGCACATTAAGGCTCCATAGATATGTTAAGCCTGCCCATAGAACAAAGGCTATCACAGGCAAGATCACTCTGGGTGTTGCATATACCCATCTTCGTGCAATGATTGCAAAAATGCCCAGAATAAACACCATAATACCGATAATTCTAGTAATGCTTCCGACTGCAGGATACTTGGCTACAATGTTCTCCAGCGGGACGGCCAATGCAAAGATTAGAATTCCCGTTGTTGCCATTCTTTGAATCATGACATCACCTTGTTAATATAAGTATTCGCATGTTTGGGGAGAATGTCTATTAAGAAGTCAGATAGCGCCGCAGCCTGATCTTTTCTTGTTAGGCCACGGATACAGACCTCAGGCGGTGAAGAAATGTAACCTCTGGATTGCTTCTCATCCAGCCAAAAAGCCAGTTTCTGTTTTATCGCCAAAACGTCTGATGATACAAAACCTGCATTTATTTTTGCGACCAATTCTGCTGCCTCTCCATGGTCACATCCGATGCATAATATTGGTCTCCTGGCTCCAATATACTCAAACAATTTTCCAGACAGGATGCCTTTGTCCTCCGGGCCGTCACGCAACAGGAGGAGCAGTACATCACTATTGCGTTGAGCGGTTATTGAATCTGCAAATGATATTTCATTATGGACTGACACGTTATCTGATACACCATATTTAGTGGCAAATTCAATGGCAGAAGTTACATTATGCCCATAAAACGACACTTCAATATTTCTATGGTTCTCCTGCATATCAGCGATAGCAATAAATAATGGACCCGGATCTCCATGTACAGGGAATAAATTGCCGAAATATCCGATTCTAAGCTTGTCTGGTGGGCCATAATCAAATTCTTGAGTAGGATAGTCTTCATCATCATAACCGTTCATAATACACTTTATAGGTTGAACATAATTCCTCCTGAGGGTTTCCACCAGATGATTGCTAACCGTGACTATTCCTATTGCTGAATTCAGAACATTCTTCTCCAGTCTCTTTTCAAAAGCTGTACGTATTGCATACCTTGGGTGGTATGCGTTGTCCGTCCACAGATCGCGCAGTTCCGCTACCCAGGGAATGCCCACAGTATCAGATATCTGTTTGGCAACAAGTAGTGAAGTATAAGGCAGGGCGCTGGCGAATATTATGTCGGGCACCCATTCTTTACATAATTTAATTCCTTCCTGCACTGCAGGAGAATACCATCCTACATGAACATCAGGATAAGCGGCTATATTTGTATACAAGAGTCGCAGAGCTTTATATAGGTTGCCATGTCTGGGTGGATGTTTGCTGGTCTGAGATGTTTTCGCAGTACCCGATGGATGCTCGGTGATGTATTTGAGGTGCATTCTGTCGAACCATTTCGTATAGATGATACGATCACGATCCAGTTCGACCTTTAGAACGGGTGGGGCAGTCTGTCCTACAGCCGTAAGAACACGTACATCGTGCCCACTGGCAGCAAGATACTTGGCATTTTTGCCAACTCTGACAGCTCCAATTGAATTATACGGAGGGAACCAGTATGAGACTATAAGTATTCGCATATATACTCCCGTTGATCGAAGGGATAAGCACATATTCAAGCGATATAGACTTACAATCAAATGATCCGGGCAATCCAATACCAGTAAAATGAATTGCCACGAAAGTTGCGTTACAAGGTTTCTGTCATATTATACCTCATAATATGAATATTTAGTTCCTCATTTTGCAAACAATATGCAAGTGTAGTAATGATCAACGACTCTTAGCCCGCTTTATTAACTAAGCTTCGCTTCTGTCCGGCAGTAGGGACAAAAGCTGCGTCAGTCATGAATAATTCGGGCTAGATCAGATCCGGATCGACGGGGTTTTTCGTGTGGATGTTGATGCCGTTGGTCTCCTTTGAAAGAAGAGCGGCCAATACACCGGTTGAGGCCAATATAAGACACACAATTAAGATCACCTGATATGCATGTGTGCCATAGTGAATTGTCTTATCTATTACTTTTGCTCTACCCAGCATGTCCAGAATTCTACCGGACATTATTGAGACAATCGTAATAAGTATATACACCGATCCGTTCATCACTCCAACACTGGTTGCCGCAAAGTCTGGGAGGTTTAATTCCTTTACTGAAGCAGCGAAAATCGGAGCTCCGGCAGATCCAATACCAATCATTATTGCAAACGGTATTGCAAGATCATACCTGCCATGGATCAGAGGAATGGCTATAACTGTTCCGACGACACTGGCAAGTGTCACCGCAATCATTAGCGGACGCCTGCGGTTTCCTATTGCAGTAGATACAAAACCCGTCAGCACTGAAGCCGTCATAGAAGTCAGCATCATCAAAAAAGTCGTGGAAGCAGCTGTTGCGGAGGTCATTTTACAACAGTCTTCCAGCATCTTCTTGCCGATTACTCCCTGCATCAAGAAAAACACCATAAAAGAAACAGCACATGCATAGGTTACTGCATACATCATTGGATTTTTAGATACAGCCTTAAGTGCAACTATAATCTCTGATGCTTTCTGGAACTTCTTGACATATGAATTATTTCTAAATGCCAGAGCAGCTCCAATGGTAGTTACCGAACATGCAATGGCTACTGTCATCAAGCTGGTCCTCCAACCAAAAGCTTGCACAGCTATTTCCAGTGGTCTTGTGGCTAATAATCCACCTGAGTAACCGGAAAGAATCATTATGCTTAATAAGACAGAGAATCGATGATCGCTGAAGCGAAGGTCCAACTCCTTTACGATCGAAAGATACATCAGACTCCCACCCAACCCAACCAGGGCCCTGCTTGTGTATAACATCGGGATGTTGTAGGAGAATGGGAAAAACAATGAACCAAGACTCAGGAGCAATCCACCTGCGAGGATGATTTTAGAAGGCCCAAACCGGTCAACTAGTCCACCGGTTATTATCTGCATAAAGGCATATATGAACAGATATATCCCGCTCAGGTATGTTACCTGCTCTGCGGTCATTTTCATATCTGTCTGAATTTCGTTAAATATGGTTCCTGGAATACCTGTGCGCTGAATATACGAAAAAGCGTATAGTGCAGCCATAAAACCTATTGCCGTAATGACATGCGCCTTTTTTGGCGATTTTATACTGTGTGAGTACAAGATTCCTCCAATTGAACAAGCTGATCTAGATAAATGTCATGATTTATTGGCAGCAGCATTTTGCGCGGTAACACTAGCCAGGTCACCAACTGGTAAATAGAGTGTAAATGCAGTACCTACTCCCTGAGCACTGGAAACAGTCAACGTAGCACCCATAACATCCACCATTGCAGCAACGATACTCAACCCGATGCCAAAACCGCTGGGCTTGTGTTTACCAGGAAAGTCTAACTGCCTGAATTCATCAAATATTGTTTCGATCTGACTTTCCTTTATGCCGATTCCTGTATCTGCAACTATAATGGTAGTGCTATTTTGCTCGATTTCTACAAAAACATCAATACTTCCACGATCTGTAAATTTGATTGCGTTGGTCATCAGGTTAGTGAGAACTACCTGGAGTTTTTGCTCATCGTACATTCCTAGACGATCTTTAGAATCATCAACTATGTTTAGCGCAACGCTCTTTCTAGAAGCCAGAGGTGTTGTGGTGACAAGAACCTGGCTTAGCACCATTCCAGGATCACAGACTTTAAGTCGCAATATTGGAGCGCCGCAGCTAAGTCTGGTCATTTCGAGAATAGTATTAACTATTTCCATAAGTTGGGTAGAGCTGGCAAGTATCCTGTTTATCATGTCGGACTGTTCTTCGCTGATTGGTCCAAATATGCCTTCTATAAGCATTTCACAATATCCCTGAACTGCAGTGAGTGGAGTCCGAACTTCATGCGTTACATTGTTCAAAAACGCCTTCTGAGTCAGATATGCATTATGAAGCTCCTCATTTGTTTTTAGTAGCTTATCGACTGCGAGTTTACGATTAGTAACATCGTGGACAGTTTCTATGATGCCAAATATATGATTGTCTACACTTCTATGTGGAACGTAGGATATAGTCGCATATTTTTGGCTGCCATCCGTCCTGCTGGTAAACGGTACGTCCTTGATGACGATTGTGTCTCCTTCCAGGACAGTGTTCAAATCGACATCAATATGATAATCCGATGTATAAGGAGGAAGTTCCCTCATATTCCTGCCCATTGCATCCATGCACAAAATGCCTGACAGTTGTTCCATGAAACAGTTCCAGGCGACAACATTAAAGTCCTTATCGAGTACCACAATGCCTTCCCCGGCTCTGGCAATAACAGTCTCTGTGAACACATGTGCTTCTGCAAGACTGTTTTCAGCAGCTTTACGGGCGGTGATATCTTCAACAATAGCTATCAGGTGTAATGCTTCACCACGAGGATTTCTGACTGCTGTGGCTGAGACTCTTGCCCATACTATATGGCCATCTTTGTGCACATAACGCTTTTCAATCTGATAGAAGTCAGAAACATCAGCATCATTGAATGAGTTAAATATATCCGTAGACAAATGGACATCATCAGGATGAGTTATAATGCTACTCGTATGACCTTTTAAGTCATCAGCTTTGTATCCAACTAATCCCTGGAAATTCTTGTTGCATAGCCTCATGCAACCATTCAAATCAAAAACCACAATTCCAATAGCCGCATTATCAAACACTGCCCTGAATTGTTCTTCACTTTCACGCAGTCGCTGTTCTGCTTTCACTCTGGCTGTTACGTCTACCGCAACATAAAGCACGCCCGAGATTCCACCTGCATCATTTCTAAATGGGACCTTATCGAACTGAACGAACTCTATACCACGATCTTCCAGGCAAGGTTGAACTGAATCACGAATGGCTTCACCGGATTCACATACTAATCGGTGTTCAGCTATGAATCGTTCACTGAAATCTGGTTTTACATTTGGATGAATGTCTATCAAAAACAAACCAGTTATCTCATCTAATGGTCTCCCGACTGCCTCAGTATATGAATCATTTGCCCAGAGGAGCCTGAAATCATTGTCAACAAAAAAGACATAGGCCGGTATGGAATCAACAATATCAATTATCTCTTCTTTGTGTTTTTCAATCTCTTTGCGATGTTTATAGCGTTCCGTTATTTCGAATACCGAACCCGAAGTGCCGGCAAAACTGCCGTCTTCATTGCGCAGTATTTGTTCGCGAATCTCAAAATACCGAATATCATCTCCATATCCTGCAGTCAGCTCATAGGACATTGAATCGAAACCAAGCGCATATGCTTCATGGCATGTTCGCGGCTCAGATTGTCCAACATATGCTGCCAGATTATATCGATTAGCGACTTGCTCCCGCGTTTTTCCTATCAAGCTTCTAGGTTTTGCACCAAGCATTTGCTCAACGGCACCACCCAGGAATGTAAATACGTCATTTTCATCTATCGAAAATATAACATCGTGTGCGTTCTCGACAACAAAGCGATAGTGTTCTTCACTCTGCTTAAGGGCTTCCTGGGAGTTTCTCTGCTCGGTAATGTCTTTAACCAGAATTAGCATAAATGAAAGTGAACCTTGTGAATCGTGTAAACCAGTGGAAACAACTTCGCACCACACATTCTGCCCATCTCTGCTATGTAAAACAATTTCTTCCGTATGCTGTTTGTAACCGATGACATTTGACTGCCCATTACCCAGTAAGTCCGAGGTACAGTCTGTGCATTCTGCAAAATCGGAGATGTTTAGTCCGCGTAATTCCTCTGCATTATATCCGAGCATCGTTTGTATAGCTGGGTTGGAATCTATTATATGACCGGTTGCATCACTAATAACGATACCAATACCAGCCATTTCAAATACCGTGCGGTATCTCTCTTCAGATTCTCGGAGGGCCTGTTGTGTTTTGATTCTATCAGTCATTTCAGACTGAGCAGTAGGCCCGCGGCGTAGGGGCGATATATGTTCTGAAGTAGTGATATCCAGAAATATTAAAGTTGGTTCATTGTCAGATGACGGTATTGTTTGGCTGGCATTTATCCAGGATTGAAATAGTCCGTTATTCTTGATTTTCACACGAATGTTTTTAGCTGAGTTTTCTGTGGCTTGCGACTTTTCAACAGAATGAACTGAAGACTGATCAATGCCCAACCAACGTTCGATGGGAGTATTTACAATCTCCTCTGATCTAGAAGGACAGAGCAACAGCTCTGCCGTTGGACTAACCGCAATGATATATTCATCCGCGACAGCAATTACTGATTTAGGATGCGTATGAACAAGATGATGCATGGTATTATTCAAAACAAAGTAGCGTCCTGACATTCATGGCTCCTGGATACCAATAATAGCAATGTACATTCTATGAAATATATCGCGTTTTTGCAAAGAAGCATAGCCACTGTTTGGTATTCGATTCCGTATATGACTTCAAGTATAATGAATCGAGGCTATTGATTACTAATTTCTTGAATATTTCGAATTCTCTACAACTCCAGGTGAAGACAGAATTTGGTAAATTGTGCAGGCGAGATTACCAGGAATGTGGCCAGAATGAAGGATACTTGGTGTTATCCGTGTAAGACATGCTATATACCAGTTACTGGTGTGTTGAGCATTCATTTTTTGAGGTGTCTGTCAGCGTGAGTGAAAATACTGGAATCCAGAACAATATAGCATGCGCAAAATGTGGTAATGAAACCAGACCAAATAAGCCATATTGCAACAAATGCGGCAATAAGGTTGTAGATACATGTGCAGAGTGTGGCAGCATACTTGCTTCAGAAGATACATTCTGCTCCGGATGCGGTAGTAAGAATACCTGTCGCGATTCGGGATGTCCGTCATGCAAAACTCCGACTAAATACAGAAATCAGACTTTCTGCACCGAATGTGGAATGCTGCTGATTATGCAATGTGCATCGTGCGGAGCCCCAATAGACGCCCAGTGGAATCATTGTGCACACTGTGGTCGAAAGCTGGATTCCGACAGAGTAGATATTCGCACAGCAACTCGTGTAAAAGAACGGATGTCTAATGTCTCTGATATATCTCAACAGCAAGGCAATAGTGCTGAAGACCACAACAAGAGGGGTCTTGATCTATTTCAAAGCGAAGAGTATACCTCTGCAATAGAGGAGTTCAGAGCCGCAGTTCTAATCGATCCGGATAATCCCTCATATCACTGTAATCTTGCAGTAGCACTGGATGAAGATGACCAGGACGATGAAGCGTTGAGGGAGTATGAAGTTACTCTACAGCTGGATCCGGCAGATACCACTGCTCTGCTCTCTCTGGGGTATATGTATAGCGAGAATGAGGAGCCAGAAAAAGCTGAACAGATGTGGAATCGCGTGATACAACTTGCTCCAGGTACTGCAGAAGCTAAAGAAGCTTCTGATAATCTTAGTCATCAGACGGAGATATAGAAATGGACTCCAGAAATCTCAGTCCTCAACGTATGTTTGAGCTTCTTGCTGCCGATCATCAACCGACCAATGCATATTCGCCAGAAAAGTTCAGCAGTGTAGCCCAGTGGCAATCTGAAACTCTGCCCAAAGTTGTTGCTACAGTCGGGGATTTTCCGGGAAGAGTTCCTGCAAACCCGGAGATGATTGTCGAATGGGAACACGATGGTCTGCGTAAACAACGGTGGATTATTGATGTAGGTAAACATATAAGTGCATCTTTTCTGGTCAATATCCCTCTGGATGCCTCGCCAGATGATAAATTGCCTGCTATCTTATGTTGGCATGGACATGGGCCATTTGGCAAAGAGCCTGTTATGGGTAACGATTCCTCCCCTGATCTTCGCACTGCTATAAGTAACCATGGTTACGATTATGGTCACCAGATGGCAAAAGCTGGCTTTGTAACATATGCCATAGATTGGATTGGGGCAGGGGAACGCAATGATGCTAATAAACCGCATTTCCGAAGTGTAGCTGGCGGCAGGGACTGGTGTAACCTATTGTATCTGCATGCTACAATGCTTGGAATGACCAGTATATCCATCAATGTAACTCATGGAATGGCTGCAACTGACTTTGCCTGCACATTGCCTAATGTCGATCCCGATCGGCTGGGTGTGATGGGGCTTAGCGGTGGGGGAACCATGACAACATGGACTTACCTCCTCGACACACGATTCAAAGCTGCAGAGATCATATGCTACACCGATCTATGGGCTTGTTTTGGAATTAGAGACATTAACTACTGCGGAATGCAGGTTACACCTGGTCTATATAAACTAGTCGATCTTCCTGATCTGCAGGGGTTAGTTGCCCCCAGACCTTTACTGATAGATATCGGAATATATGACACTTGCTTCCACATAGATTCCTCTATAGCATCCTATAAAAAGATTGAACAGATATATAAAGCAGCCGACGCTGCAGACAAACTGGAGCTTGATCTCTTCCCTTCGGAACACAGTTGGGCAGGAAACAAATCCAGGGACTTCTTTGGAAAGCACCTCTAGAGCATCGATATAATCCGGGTGTTGTGTAATTATCTCAGTGCCCGGATTACACACAGCTTAAGTAGTATTAGTGAGGACGATTCAAGGCATGGATGAACTTAACGAGCAGTTCGTACTAAGGGCTATGTTCGACTCTGCCCCTTTTCCGGTGGTCCTGGTCTCTCAGGATGGCGCTGTGACAAGGAGTAATAAACAAGCCGAAACTTTAGCCAGCAGTATGTCATCGTTGTCTGATGAGTTAAGTGATTCACTTTCTATACTCGAATTACTTGCAATCCCTTCTGAACTAGTATTGGGGATTGCAGCTCCAATCTGTTTTGAACATCGTGTAAATACTGATGAAATATCCAGATATTTTAGAATAACCGTTAACCCCGTATCCAATCCTGATTCTCATCGACTGCTGTTTGTTGAGGAAGTTACTGAACGCCGTCGGTTTGAAGAGAAGCTGCTGCATCAGGCCAGTCACGATGCCTTAACTGGTCTGCCAAACCGTGCATTATTTCACGACCGACTGACCCACGCTCTGGCATGCGCAAGAAGAGAATGGAAGTCCCTGTCATTATTGTATGTTGACCTGGATGGTTTCAAGTATGTTAATGACACCATGGGGCATACTGTCGGCGATAAGTTGTTGAAAGCAGTTTCAGGAAGACTCAAAGGATGCCTGCGTGAAGTTGACACCATCGCAAGGATGGGCGGGGATGAGTTTGCGATTCTACTCCCGAGTGTCGGAGACTCACAGGATGCAATGGTTGTTGCTCAACGTATTCATGAGGCAATTGGCCAGGGTTTCTACATCGATAATCAAGATTGTTTCGTAACTGCATGTGTGGGAATCACTATCTTTCCTGAAGATGCAAGCGATACTGAAACCATCATCAGGAATGCAGATACAGCTCTCCATCGCGCAAAGAAACATGGCAGAAACTCAACACAGATTTATACCCACTCTCTCAATGCTGCAGCAGTGGAGAGAGTCCGCTTGGAAAGCAGCCTCCGTAAAGCAATGGAGCGAAAGGAGTTCGTTTTATTTTATCAACCGATCATTGATACGCAAACCGGAAGAATCATCGGTTGTGAGGCACTTATACGCTGGATGCATCCGGAAATGGGGATTGTATCTCCAATAAGTTTTATACCTATCGCAGAAGAGACCGGCCAAATTGTGGAAATAGGCGAATGGGTTGTCAATGAGGCTTGTAAACAGAATGCAAAATGGCATGCTATGGGATATCCTGTTGATGTTGCAGTCAATATGTCCGCTAGAAGCTTCAGAAACAACGATGTGATTGAGATGACACGATCAGCCTGCGAGGAAGCCGAACTGGACCCGATGTTTATTCATTTTGAACTTACCGAAACAGCCCTTATGGAAAGTCCTGACAAGGTGGCGTTGATCCTGATGGAGCTCAAGAAAATGGGGATCAGAGTATCTATTGATGACTTCGGCACCGGCTATTCATCACTAAGCAATCTCAAACGTTTCCCGATTGACTCGGTAAAGATAGACAGATCATTCGTAAGACACGTAACAAGGAACCCTGATGATGCGGCAATAGCAGAAGCTATAATTGCCATGGCACACAGCCTTAAACTAACCGTTGTGGCAGAGGGTGTTGATACACACGACCAGTTGGCATTCTTGAAATCGCACGAATGTGATGCGCTTCAGGGTTATCTTATCAGCACACCTGTATCTGCAGAACAGTTTACACGTCTGCTGGACCTGGACAGCCGGCAAAGTATTCTTCCGCAAGCATCCAACTCTCCCATAGAATCTATTCTACAGAAAAACAATCCATAATCTGTCCTGAAACGCTATAATGTTTACTATAAACATTTGCAGAACGGGTTTTGGAGGCATTGGTTTTGAACAGGAAAGAAAGACTCGAAGCTACCCTGAAGGGATTGCCGGTTGATAGACCTGCGGTAAATTTCTACGAAATCGGTGGATATACGGCAGATGTCAATAATCCCGACCCCTATAATGTGTATAATTCACCCTCGTGGCAACCTCTGTTTGAATTGGCTTATAACGAAACCGATATTATAAAATTCACTGCTCCAGGCGTAACAACTGCGACACCCAGTCCTATGCAGGAACTAACTTCATATGAGACTTGGGAAGAAGGAAATTCCAGGTTCAACCGGATGTCCTTCAAGGCTGGCTCACGCACACTCTCAACTACAACACGCCTTGATAAGGATGTAGATACAACCTGGACGTTGGAGCATCTACTAAAGGATGTTGATGATGCGCAGGCATATCTCGATCTACCGGAAGAACCAATTGATTGGATAGTAGATCCTGCACCAGTTCTCAAGGATGAGGAGGCAATTGGAGACAGTGGGATTGTCATGTTGAATGCTGCCGATCCCATCTGTGCAATAGCCTCATTGTTTGATATGGGTGAATATACCATCATTGCAATGACTGAGCAAGAGCTGTTCCATAAGATGCTTCAGAAAGCCGCCAGATATTTGCATTCACATACAAAAGCTGTTGCCGAAGCATTGCCGGGCAGGTTATGGAGAGTTTGTGGGCCGGAATATGCATCAGAGCCATATCTTCCGCCGCGCCTTTTTAAGGATTATGTACACGACTACACCAAACCGCAGCTGGATATTATTAAAGCTAACAACGGCTTCGCCAGGCTGCATTCTCATGGCAGGTTGAAGAATATCCTTTCTATCATTGCAGATATGGGTCCGGATGGACTTGATCCTATTGAACCTCCGAATCAAGGTGATATGGAACTCTGGGAGGTCAAAGAACAGATAGGTGAGAATACTGTCCTCTTCGGCAACCTGGAAATCAGCGACATTGAGAATATGGACTGTGCAGATTTTGAAAAGGTAGTTGCCAAAGCGCTTAAAGAAGGAACTGCTGGTGGTGGTAAAGGTTTTGTCCTGATGCCGTCCAGTGCGCCCTATGGCAGAGAGATCACACAGAAAACTCTAACGAATTACCAGACAATGGTTAGATTAGCCAAGCTTGGTTAGTTATATATTTTACGGGAGAACTTATAATGAGCGAAGAATTAGATCAGAAACAGCGATTAGAATGGTTTAGGAATGCAAGGTACGGGATGTTTATCCACTGGGGTTTATATGCCCAAATTGGCAGGCACGAGTGGGTGATGAACCGTGAGAGGATTCCTATTCCTGAATATGAAACATACGCCGATACATGGAAACCGGAGCCTGGAGCAGCGCGCGAGTGGGCAAAGCTTGCAAAACAGGCCGGTATGCGTTACATGGTGCTTACAACTAAACACCACGAAGGGTTCTCACTGTGGGATTCAAAGATTAATGAATACAATGCTGTAAAGAGAGGACCAGGCAGAGACCTTGTTGCAGAGTACGTTGAGGCTTGCCGCGCAGAGGGATTGAAAGTTGGCCTGTATTATTCGCTGGGTGACTGGCATCATCCTGATGGGCATACATGTAAAAACGATGAGTCTGCGCGCAGACGGTTCGTAGATTATACACACGGGCTTGTCCGTGAATTGATGAGCAATTACGGTAAGATCGATATACTCTGGTACGACGGTCAATGGCCATTGACTACTGCTGAAGAGTTTGAATCAGTTAAGCTCAATGCAATGGTCAGGGAACTCCAACCCGGCATTCTGATCAATAACCGCAGCGATATGCCGGAGGATTTTGGCACACCGGAAAACCAGATTATTGCTGATACCAGCGGTAGAATGTGGGAAGCCTGCATGACATTCAATACCAGTTGGGGTTACACTCCGATTGATGTTGATTTTAAGAGTTCAAGGGAAGTATTGAGCATGTTAAGGCAAGTTGCATCTGGTGGGGGGAACTTGCTCTTGAATATCGGACCCGACCCATCCGGAGGAGTTCCGGAACCGTGTGTCAAATCACTACTTGAAGTCGGACAGTGGCTGCAGGAGTATGGCAAATCCATATACGAAGCTACCGATATATGCCAGCAGGAATGGATGCTAACCGGTGCTTTCACATTCAAAGACCACACTATGTATTTCCACTGCAATAGATGGCCTGGAAAAGAGTTTTCAATAGGTGGAATTCGAAACAAGATACAGTCTGTTAAATTAATGAATGGTCCAGCCGTCGAGTTTGAACAGATAGCCGATAGATTGATCCTCAGAGGACTCCCTGATAAGGCTCCAAATGCGCTTGTAACGGTCATAGAGATAGAAGTAGAGGGCAAGCCGCTCCAGGTGCTTAGCTTCGGCTACAAACTTGTCAGAAACGACCCCTGGCAACCAGAGACAGCCGCAGGATACGAAGTCTAGGCTTTAGTTGAAAGTTGATAGTGGAGAGTTAAGAGTTACTCTCGACTGATTGGCAATTGCATCCCTCCAGGATTTCTAGACCTGGAGGGTGTTTTTATGTGTAATAAAGCAATATCTATACACATAATACGGTATAATATACTTATTCCGATAGAGGTAATTGGCATGAGAACAAATATTGAGATTGATAATGATCTGATGCAGAAAGCAAAAATTATAACTGGTCTTAAAACAAAAAAAGCTGTGGTTGAGGCGGGTCTTAAGAAGCTTATTATGTTGAGTGAGCAGGCAGAGGTTATAAAGCGATTGACAGGGGCTGTTCCAGACTGGGAGGGTGATATTCGGGCAATGCGGAAAGATCGTGATTCAGCGCAATGGTAATAGTTGATAGTTGCGTCTGGATAGATGTGATGCGCGGAAACATCACGGATGAAACAATTGTATTAGGACAATTAATGGACGAAACTGATATTGGTGTTGGGGACTTAATACTATACGAAATATTGTGGGGAATCCCCGCGATGCGCCGATATGATCGAATATTAGCCACAATAGATAAGTTAACTGTCTGCCAAATGGGTGGAAGGCAGCTGGTAATGGAAGCCGTTCATAACTCTAAATACCTGAACACTAAGGGAATACAAGTCGCAACAGTAGACTGTTTAATAGCAACGTATTGCATTGTAAATGGTGATCTTTTGCTAAGCTCGGACCACCACTTTCAACCATTTGTTGATTATTGTGGATTGAAGATGATGTGAATGGGAGAATTGAGAGCCGAAAGATTTACACTTTCAACCCCCAACTCTCAACTAAGAAAATTAGTCTTCCACAAACCTCACGTGCAGCTCTTTTAACTGTGTGTCGTCTACTGCTGAAGGCGCACCGGTCATTGGGTCTATTCCGGTTGCTGTCTTTGGGAACGCCATTACCTGGCGGATGTTGTCATCGTCAGTCAACAGTGTAATCAATCGGTCTATACCGGGAGCGATTCCTCCGTGGGGTGGGGCGCCATACTCGAAAGCATCCAGCATATGCCCGAACCTGTCCTGAATCTCCTCATCTGAATAAGCCATCAATTTGAAGACTTTGTCCTGAATGTCTCTGCGATGAATTCTGATACTACCACTGGCAAGTTCTACTCCGTTGCAGACAAAGTCATAAGCCTGGGAACGGACTCTACCCGGGTCAGTATCCATCATGTCGAGATCTTCTATAACCGGCATTGTGAATGGGTGATGAGCAGCATCCCATCTATTCTGTTCTTCAGCCCAGTCGAAGAGCGGGAAGTCCACAACCCACATAAACGCCATGACATTAGGATCGCGTAGACCCAGCTTGTCTCCCATATGCAGCCTAAGAGCAGATAGAGTCCGGTAGACTGTCTTTGCCTGGTCTGCAACGATCATCATCAGATCACCGGTGTTTGCTCCTGCGGCTGACTTAATCGCCTGAATCTCAGCTTCACTCAGGAACTTGGCTACCGGTGACTTGATTCCATCCTCGTTGAATGCGATAGTTACCAGGCCTTTGGCTCCCTGCTTCTTGGCGAGTTCAGTGAGTTCATCTATCTGGCCACGGCTGTATCCGGCGCACCCGGGAGCACATATACCCTTTAACATAGAAGCACTTTGGAATACTTTGAACTCAGAACCTGCAACTGCCGCAGAGACATCGAATAGTTCCATGCCGAATCGCATATCAGGCTTATCAATCCCGAATCTCTCCATTGCGTCAGCGTGGGTTATACGCGGGAATGGGCTGAAAAGCAGAGTCTTTTTGGACAACTGGCTGATGATCTTATGGAACAACTCATCCAGCAGCTCGAATATCTCTTCTTTTGTGACGAATGACATCTCTATATCGAGCTGTGTAAACTCCGGCTGCCTGTCAGCTCTGGGGTCTTCATCACGGAAGCATTTTGCTATCTGAAAATATCTATCCATTCCGGCGACCATCAGGAGCTGCTTTAGCTGCTGAGGACTCTGTGGGAGGGCATAGAATGTCCCTGGATAGAGTCTGGCAGGCACAAGATAGTCTCTGGCGCCTTCAGGGGTGCTCTTGATTAGAATAGGGGTCTCTATCTCAAGGAAGCCATGATCATCCATATAGTCACGCATAAGTTTAATGACTTTATGCCTGAGTATCAGCCTCTGCTGCATCTCTGGTCTGCGGAGGTCCATATAGCGGTATTTCAGACGGACCATCTCATCAGTAGTAATTCCATCCTGAATCGGGAAAGGAGGAGTCAGAGAGGTGTTAAGTATCTCAATGCTCTCAAGATGCACTTCTATTTCACCAGTTGGCAGGTTGGCGTTCTGGGTGCCATCCGGGCGCTGATTTACAGTACCCTTGACCTCAAGCACGAACTCTCCCCTGACAGACTCAGCTGTCTTGAACACCTGTTGCTGCTTTGCAGGATCGATGACGCACTGTATGACCCCCGATCTATCTCTAAGGTCAATAAAAATAAGTCCCCCATGATCGCGTGTCTTTTGTACCCATCCCTGCAGAATGAGTTCCTGCCCGCAATTCTCCAGTGTAACATCCCCGCAGTAGCAACTTCTTCTGTTCATAATCAGCGAGTTTCTCCCTTCTCAATAAGGCCACCAAATTTTCGAGTTCGGCTTTGGTAAGCAAGTATGGCTTCAACGAGTGTGTCTTTATCTACGTCGGGCCATAGTGTATTAGTTACAAATATTTCAGTGTAGACTGTTTGCCAGGTCAAAAAATTGCTCAGTCTCTGTTCGCCAGCAGTGCGAATGATAATATCCGGATCACTAAACTCAGGATGATACATCAACGAACCCAGCAGTTTTTCATCAATCTGATCAGTAGTCAGTTGACCATCGGCAACAAGCTGCGCAGCTTTTCGGGCAGCATCTACAATCTCCTGGCGTCCACCGTAGTTGATTGCCAGGTTGAGTATCAAACCAGTATTGTTGGCGGTTGAAGCTACATCCTTTTCCAATTGCTTGCGCAGTGGTTCTGAAAGTTGCTCCATACGTCCGCTGCATACGATCTTCACGCCTTGTTTATTCATATCAGCGAGTTCGACTTTTGCTGCATATGTGATCAACTGCATGAGCCCGATAACTTCGCTCTCAGGCCGTTTCCAATTTTCTGATGAGAATGCATAAGCTGTTAGGACTTTGACATTCATGCCCGAGGCAGCGGTGATCAGGCGTTTTAAGGCTATATAGCCCTGCCTGTGTCCCTCTAAACGTGGGAGACCGCGCGTCCGTGCCCATCTGCCATTCCCATCCATAATAACAGCTATATGCCTGGGGATGTTTTCGGGATCTATGAGTTGTTCATTCTGGTTTGACATATAAATATTCGACCTGTCTTACATACAAGCTGATTGTGACTCAGCATTGGATTATTAAAGAAAACCCCAGCCACCGCAGGCTGTGCATAATAAGCGCCTATTGCGGTGACAGGGGATAGATGGTTATCAAATTAATAAGTGTAAGATCAGACTTCTCTGAGCTCAGCCTCTTTTGCTGTTGTCAGTTTGTCTATATCGACACAGAAACGGTCTGTGATTTTCTGGACTTCTTCCTGCTCTCGCTTCAAATCATCCTCAGAGAGTTCGCCTTTCTTCTCCTGAGCCTTTAATCTCTCATTGGCATCACGGCGAACATTGCGGACTGCAACTTTATGCTCTTCAGATTTTTTGTGCAATTGCTTGATTAGATCCTTGCGTCTTTCCTCAGTCAGATGCGGAATATTGAGTCTTACAGTCTGACCATCGCTGTTAGGTGTGAGTCCAAGGTCAGAAGCCTGTATAGCCTTGATGATCCCATCAAGAGAACCTTTGTCCCACGGACTAATCAGAAGCTGTCTTGGTTCCGGAGTAGAAATACCGGCTATCTGGTTGAGAGGAGTAAGGGTTCCATAATAATCCACCTTGATACCTTCAAGTATCAGTGGATTTGCCCGTCCTGTCCGGATGGTTGAGAAGTCGTGTTGTGCGGTCTCAACCGCTTTCTGCATTCTTCTCTCTGCATCTTTAATAATCTCAGTTGACACGTCGGCCTCCTATTGTATATATAACCTGGTAGTAAACTTTCTCATAGTCGTATACAGTTAACACCAAGTGTAAAGGCTAAGTGCACATGAATGACTGGAGTCGTTAGTCGAGTTTGTGCACCAGTGTGCCTATTGTTTCTCCAGTAGCAGCACGTTTAATGTTGCCAGGTTGTGTGACATTAAATACTACGATCGGCAGATTGTTTTCCATACACAACGCAAATGCAGTAAGGTCCATTACTCTCAGGTTAAGCCTGATAGCTTCTGAGTAGTCTACTTCAGCATATCGCTTTGCGTCAGGATTCTTGTTTGGATCGCAATCATATATCCCATCAACATTAGTTGCTTTGAGAACCGCGTCTGCATGTATTTCAAGAGCGCGCAACGAAGCAGCTGTGTCTGTGGTGAAATAAGGATTGCCAGTACCAGCGGCAAGTATAACCACTCTACCTTTTTCTAAATGCCTTACAGCTCTTCGACGAACAAATGGCTCGGCAACAGCAGCCATTGTTATGGCGGACTGTACTCGAGTGTCAACACCGAGCCTCTCCAGCGAATCTTGAAGTGCCAGCGAGTTAATCACTGTTCCCAGCATCCCCATATAATCAGCCTGTGCTCTGTCTGAACCCTGTTCAGATGCAGCCTCACCACGCATTATGTTACCGGCACCGATAACAATTGCAACATCAATGCCGGCTTCTCTTGTTTCTTTGATTCCCTGAGCAATAGATGTGACAGTCTCCGGGTCAATACCAAGTTTTTGGCTTCCCGAAAACGACTGCCCCGATAATTTCAGAAGAACTCGCTTGAATTCTCTGCGATACGGGGTACAGCTACATCCGCAGCCACAATTATTGTTATGCTCTTCAGGCGTCAACAGATGTTTCTCCCACGCCAAATCTGACGTATTTAACTACCCATACCTGCTCTCCAGCATCTTTCTGGAAGACATCAAGCAATCCCTGTATAGTAGTGTCCTGGTCTTTGATAAAAGGCTGCTCCAACAGACATGCTCTTGAATAGAACTCTTTCATGCGACCATCAATGATCTTATCGATGATCTTTTCAGGTTTGCCTTCTTTGATTGCCCACTGTTTGTGAACTTCACGCTCTTTTTCAATAGCTTCAGGAGTGATGCATTCACGGCTCAAATATTCCGGATTGCTCCATGAAACGTGCATTGCAAGGTCTTTACCAAGCTGCTGGAATGCTTCGTTATTTGCCAGTGAATCAGATTCACACTTGAGCTCTACAAGAACGCCAATACGGTCTCCCATATGCAGATAGGAACCAACAATGCCGTTGTATTCGTGTGCCGGGCCACCAACATCGATGCGAAGAACGCGGTTTAGCGCAGTCTTCTCACCCAATTTTGCTACCTGAAGATTCAGCATATCCATCAGAGTTGTTGTTTCATCAGCAAAGAACTTCTGGTTCATTATAACTTCTGGAATGCAATTATCTTCTGCATCAGCCGCACAGTGTCCAACGTGAGATGCAATATTGTTTGCAAGGGCTTTGAACTCATCGGTCTTAGCAACAAAAGTTGTTTCACAATTGAGTTCAGCCATAACGCCGGTCTGTGAATCGTCAGAAATGTATATTGCGATAACGCCTTCAGATGCACTTCGGCTTTCACGCTTTGCAGCAACAGCCACACCGCGCTCACGCAGCAAAGTTACTGCTTTATCGAAATCGCCTTCAGTCTCTGAAAGCGCTTTCTTGCAATCCATCATCGGGGCGCTGGTCTTTTCCCTTAACAGCCTTACCATTTCGGCGGTAATTGCCATGTTATGTAACCTCTCTTAAAGTATCTTAAATGTCGTTAATCGAATGCAATTATATTTTCCGTATACAATGATTATATAGAAATCACTTCCATATTCATTCATTGCATACGGAAAAACAGCAATACAAGCTGCAATTGAGATATGAGACTACTCAGCGTCCATATCTTCAACTGGCTTTGCACGCTTGGACTCTTTTTTGGAAGAGGAGCGCAGTTTGCCATCGTCGTCAACGGATTCAACCGCAGCAATGACAATCTCATCTTCTATTTCAGCATCTACGAAGATGGGCTCTGTTTCGGCCTCAATGGCTTCAACTTTGTCTTCGCCGTCTGCGATTACTGGCTCAGCTTCTACAAGCTCGGGCATTTCATCGATCTCAGGAGCCTTAACATCGATGATCGCTTCAGAAATCTTGCCGGAAATCAGTTTGATCGCGCGGATGGCGTCATCGTTTCCAGGAATAACATAATCTACTTCGTCCGGGTCGCAGTTGGTATCAACGATAGCTACGACCGGGATCTCAAGCTTTCGGGCTTCAAGCAGAGCGATGCGCTCTTTCTTGAGGTCAACGATGAATATAGCGCCAGGCAGTTTCGGCATGTCTTTGATTCCGCCGAGTACGCTCTCAAGTTTGTCTCTCTCTTCACGTCTCTTTGCAGCTTCCTTCTTTGTCAGCTGTTCGAAAACGCCGTCAGCTTCCATCTTCTCAAGTTCGCGAAGTCTTCCGATACGGGTCTGGATGGTCCTGTAGTTGGTCAGCATTCCGCCAAGCCATCTCTGGTTGACCCAATACATACCACAAGCAGCAGCGGTGACCTCGATGGCCTCCTGAGCCTGCTTCTTGGTGCCGACAAACAAGACAACGTCTCCGTTGACAACCGTTTCCTGGATGAACTTCTTAGCTTCTTCGAAAAGCTTCAGAGTCTGGTGAAGATCGATGATGTAGATACCATTGCGTCCGCCATAGATGTATCTCTTCATCTTGGGGTTCCAACGGTGAGTGCGGTGACCGAAGTGTACTCCAGCTTCGAGGAGTTCCTTCATTGTAATAGAAGCCAATACGATACCCTCCAAAGGTTAGTCATCCCACGCCTTCAATCCTGTCACGATCCGGTAAACCGGACACCCGAGCTCAGGTCCAACGTGGTGCATAGTTCAGACCCAATATCATATCATACCTGCCCTCTCAGGTCAAGCTCAAAATGCAGACTTCGGGCTTCAGAATTCAGGCTTTATGAAAGGAGGGGCTTGTGTATATTGCTATGGTGCGATTTTAATCGCACCATAGCAATATACCGATCAGCAGAGTTATTGCGTAATCCTGGACTTCATTAATATTAGTTTGCGTCTCACAAGCCAGATGATAATAGCTAATACTAACCATATCGGGGAGTATACGAATATCCAGATCAGGCCTGAGAAAAGTGTGATGCTGGTTCTGACAAGGGATTTCCAGGCGTTTTTGAACGCATTGTTTATGCCAGGTTGACTTGGCTGCGATGGTTTTGTGAGGGTCAGAGATATTGTGGACATATCTGCCGAAGAACGCAGAAACTTGACTCTGCCTTGGAGTTTCTCGATTTCCTCTCTGACTCTGAACAGTTCATTGGAGATACTGATGATATCAGGTATGCGTTTAGCTTTTTGCATTATCTCCACATACTGAGCTTCTTCTGCCCGTTTGTTACGCAGCCTGGCTTCTATGTCAAAGACTTGCTCGGTTACGTCTTCGCCAGATACGCTTTTACGGACAGTCTTGCCGATGTCTCCAAGCCTGGTAAGCACTCCCTCAAACGTAGAGCTCGGAACTCTGAGAGTAAGACTTGCTGTTGAGTCTCTATCATCAGGTGAACGGTTGTAGCTGGAGCTTTCAACAAATCCACCAACCGACTTAACTACAAATATTGCTTTGTTGACTGCCGTATCTATGTGTTTTGCTTGTATGGTAAGTTCAGCCGTTTTAATAACCATCAGGGAGAAGTTGGAGTATGTTGATGAAGTAGCCATTGAATCAGCTGGATTTGAGGGCATGGCAGACTCCATTGATGGTTTTGCCATACTAACTTGACTTGCCATACCAGGCATACCTGGCATGCCGCCACCCATTCCACCTTTCATCCCTGGACCACCCATCATATCCTTGGCTTTTGATGTTGCCTGGTAATGCGATCGAGAGGAGCAGGAACATAAAGTGAGTGTCAATGCGATTCCGATCAATGTCATCACAAGATACTTAATACGTGAATGTCCCAGATAAATGCCGGTATCCATTAGAAAACCTCCATTTGCAATAGTTTTATATATTGGATGCATTGATATTCAATATACTTCAGAAATATTTACTGTTATTTACAAGTATATTCGTGAGTGGTAGAATCTCTCTGCGTTATTAGCTGCACCATAAATACTAACTTATAGATTGGAACATATATAGAATGAGAATTACAGGCACTTTTTTAGATGAGATCAGCTTTGATATTCCCCACCAGAACTGGGGTTTTGAAGAATGGGATCGTGACTTTGCTGCAATGAAAGCAATTGGCATTGAGACTGCAATACTTATCCGGTCCGGATTGCACCAATGGATGACCTATCCTTCCAAGGTCCTAAAAGAGATGCGCAATGCTTTTGAACCGCCAGTAGATCTGGTAAGGATGTTTTTAGAACTCTCAGAAAAACACGGGATAGCTTTCTATTTCGGCTTAGTAGATTCATGTGAGTTTATGATCAATAATCAACCTGAAAAAGAACTGGACCTGAACCTTCGCATAATAGACGAAGCATGGTCAATGTATGGCAATTATCCAGCATTCAAAGGCTGGTATATCACACATGAATTCAGCCGAATGAGAGCAGATGCAATGGATGTCTACGCCAAATTGGGCAGGCACACCAAAGAGCTCTCCGGGAATCTACCTGTTTTGATTTCTCCATATATTGAAGGGGTAAAAGACGGTCTCACTGAGTCAAACATAACACCTGAACAGCATGAGAAAGAGTGGGATGAGATAATGTCTATTCTCAAGGGTGCTGTTGATATAGTAGCTTTCCAGGACGGGCATGTGGATTTTAATGAGCTTGAAGAGTTCCTTATCATAAATAAGGCTCTAGCAGACAAGCATGGTATTAAGTGCTGGACAAACTCCGAAACATTCGACAGGGACATGCCGATCAAGTTCCCTCCAATAAAATGGGAAAAACTCCTGTTGAAACTCAATGCTGCAGAAAGAGCCGGATACGAGAATGCCATCACATTTGAGTTTTCCCATTTCATGAGCCCGAACTCCTGCTATCCACAAGCCCATTATCTCTATAAGAGATATTGCGAGCATTATGGTATCAAGCTGCCGTAGTTAAGTGCCACAGGTGCAAATATGATCGACATCCGGAACAGGGGATGTTGTCGGCTGAATCTATAGGGGACTACGTTGAAGATAAAATATGCGGTTGATATTTCTGATATAGTGGCATTCAATCAATTTCACCTGGACACTTCGCCACTCGTGCGCAAACAAAGAATCAAGATGCTGGTATTTGCTGCTTTGGTTTATGGGTCTGTTGCTTTGTTAATGGCATCTGGAAAGCATTCAATTTATAATGTGAGTGTTTTCGTCATTGTCTATGCCGGTTTTATGTTTTGGTATCTTAGATATGGTCGTAAAGTTAATGTAAAACGGATAATGAGGATCTACGCTGGCGGAAAAAACACAGGCATTTTCGGTGAACATGAACTTGAATTGCTACCTGATGGCATTCGAGAAGTTACTTCCGTAAATGAGCACATTACAAAGTTTTCGGGAATTGAAAAGGTAGAAGCAACCGAAACCCATGTGTTTGTCTTCTTCAGCTCTTTATCTGCATATGTTATTCCAAAGTCCAAAATATCAGAAGGTAATCTTGATGCATTTGTAATTGCCCTCAGAGTAAATATTCACCCCCAATGAATAAGGTTAGTGCTGAAAATTAACTCATTCTGAAAGGACAAAGATGAAGATACAATACACTATGGATTTCGAGGATTTTACAGCATATTATGAGTTTTTCCTTAGCAATTCACCGTTCGCCGTAAAATGGAGAAAGAAACTCCTCATTATTTTCGCTATATGTGCGTTTTCGTATTTTTCGGTAATTACTTTATTTGTCGGACAACCTGAAGATATCTTATATGCATTGGTAATTGAAGTGCTTTTTCTATATCTTTATCTGCGCTATTCGTCGAATACCTTTTTGTTCACTAATTATTGGAAAAAATACGGATATTCACATTTTTCAAATGAAGAGGTTTATTCTATATGGATAAGGAAACGAGTTTTGGGTGTGCACGAACTTGACCTATTAGAGGATAAAATGCAGAAAACCAGATCCGGTAAAAGACGATTAACAAAATATACTCGAATCAACCATATTGAAGATATCGGAACCCATGTATTTGTTTACGATGATTATCCAGTTCCCAATATAATCCCAAAGAACAAAATTGCGGAAGGCGATTTGGATGCTTTTATTGTTGCTCTTAAGCAGAAACTATAATATAACGTTTACTAATAAGGACTACTCAAAATGAAATATTCAACCTATCTTGTAATGTTGTTTGTCGTGACTTTGGCATTACCCTTACAGGCCTCCCGTGCAGCCGATTCTCGTCTCAAATGCAAACCAGACGGAACATTCAAAGTCGTAATGTTTGCCGATACTCAGGACGATGAGGAGATGGATCCACGGACTACGGCTCTTATGGAGAAAGTCCTGGATGAAGAGAAGCCGGATATGGTTGTGATTGGTGGAGACTGCATATCCGGCGGTGCTTGTGAGACTGTCGATCAGGTAAAACAGGCGATCTCCCATGTTGCCTATCCAATGGAGAAAAGAAATATCCCGTGGGCAATAGTCTTTGGTAACCACGACCAGGAACATTTCCCCAAGACCAAACTGGCTAAAGACCAGGTGATGAGGATTTACGAGAGCTATCCCTGGAATGTAAACAAAGGCTGGCAAAAGGGAATATATGGGGTGGGGAACAAAGATATCCTGATCCGGGATAATACTGGTAAATCAATCGTTTTCGCACTGTGGTTGCTTGACTCAAATGAATACGCACCTAAAGCGATTGGTGGGTATGATTGGATACACTCAGATCAAGTAGCATGGTACATAAATACATCAAAGGACATAGAAAAGAAAAACGGTAAGCAGATCCCGGGGATTATGTTCTTCCACATACCTTTGTGCGAGTATTCCGAAATGGTAACACAGCTTAAGATCACCGACGATCGGAATGAACCGGAGTGTCCTTCTAAAGTCAACAGCGGATTATTTGCGGCAATACTGGATAGACAGGATGTCAAGGGTGTATTTGTAGGGCATGACCATGTCAACAGTTATGTAGCTGAATGGATGGGTGTAAAGCTGGGGTATTGTAGCGGTGCTGGATTCGGCACGTATAATATGCCAGATGACAACCCGCGGGGCAAACGGACAAGAGGCGGTCGAGTCTTCCTGATCAAACAGTCCGACCCATGGAATTATGAAACGTGGATGCGATATCTGGATGGAGATACATTCCCCAAGCAACCATAAATGATTAGAAGGTACGATCCTCTGCGTCGAGAGTCGTACCTTCGATAATCCTTGAAATTATTTGTCAGGGACCAGTTCCAGCGAAACTGAATTGATGCAATAGCGTTTCCCTGTGGGCTCAGGACCATCATCGAATACATGCCCTAAATGAGCTCCACATTTTGCGCATGTGACTTCAGTTCTTGTCATACCATGTGTAGTATCCGTATGATATTTAACTCCCTTGGCATCAGCTGGAGAGAAGAAACTTGGCCAACCGCAACCAGCCTCGAATTTCGTCTTCGACTCAAACAACACATTACCGCAAGCCGCACATTTATAAACCCCTTTTACTTTAGAGTCCCAATATTTGCCGGTAAAAGGTGCCTCTGTGCCTTTCTCACGCATTACACGATATTGTTCGGGAGTCAGGATTTTCTTCCAATCCTCCTGTGATTTCTCAGGAATTACAGGAGGTTTATTTTCCTTGGTCATCTTTTTGATACCCTGAACTTTCTTTTGGATATGTGCAGGTCTGGTTGTATGGTGTTTCTGGACCTGTGGAGTAGTTTTCGGTTTATCAACAACTGCTCCATAGAGTGATATTGAAACTGCTGTTAACAAAGCAGCAATGAAAATCTTACTTAGCAATTAATCCCACTCCTTGAAATCTTTGATATATATATGGACGTTTGAAAGCGGGTTTGCGTTCTGGAATAGAGAAATTGGTTTTGAAGCAATTCTGCACATTAACCCGCATTATTCACCAAGCTTCGCTTTTGGCTGGCAGTAGAGACAAAAGCTGAGAGTGTAAATGCAGAGCATTTACACCGTCAATCATGAATAATGCGGGCTAAGGAACAAGCTGGCACTCATCCTGTCCGAATACGAACATCTCTATCCCATCCAGAAAAGGATTCAGGATGGGATATGTTGCAGAGGTCAGAAAAGAGAGAATATGTCAGATTACTATATTCTTCTTCTTACCGCTGCTCATCCTATCGCGCCCGGGGGTTTGGACATCTACTATAACATCACGAATTCCCGGATGCTGCCGGATACATTTGCACAGGGTCGTCATGACTTCATCTACATCGGTATCCTCGTGGTAGCCTCTTATAGGCTTGACCCGTCCCTGCAGATATACAACACCTGAACTGACGCTTATTCGCAGTTCTGAGGCATCAAGTGGATGTTTTCCGACATCCCGCATGATAGAACGAACCATTAAAGAATCCTGACCTGACATTATAAAGCCTCCCTTATGGTAGAACTTTCTAATACAAGCGTAGAATACATTATGTATAGTATATTATACCTCATTAATTGCTGGAATATACATTCACACAAGAATTATATGGCAGTGTGTTTGCCACGACATGGCTATTCCGTAATATTGCGGGTAGAATCAAATCGTTTGGTAGGAAATAATGCGGGAACTGGCAGTATATTTGGGGCTACATACGGATTTATATAAGGCAATATTATGACAGGCAGCCAATTTTCGATTCCTTGACTGCCTATCCTATTGGGGAGAATTAGTGTTATTTGCGACCGAAGCAGTAGAGAGTGCCGTCCCCAGATCCGATGATCATTCTTCCTTGTGTAAATGCAGGAGAAGATTTCACAGGGCCTCCTGTCTTAAAACGCCATACTTGTTTGCCGGTAAGCATATCCAACCCGAGAATCTCACCATCATCAGTCCCTACATAAACACGCTCTCCCGCAATTACTGGAGATGAATCTATAGCTCCTCTGCATTTGTGAGCCCATTTAGTAATACCGTCCGCTACATTAACAGCGAAGATATTGCCACTCCGAGAGGCAAGAACTGCAGTAGAAGCATCAACTGCAGCAGCAGCGTAAAATCCGCCGCCCTGGCCACTTTCCTTTTTGTTCCAAAGAATGCGACCATCGGATATTCGAACTGCAAGGTAGTCCCCTGTTAGTGATCCCAGAACCACTCTGCCATCTACAAATGCCGGAGATGCAGAAATATTAGTCTCTACATCAGCCACAGCTTTCTGCTTTCCTGTTTTTATATCGATAATACGAACCTTGCCATCGCATCCAGCAATAATGACATTGTTGTCGCTGACACACGGAGAACAGTGTACCTGTGCATCGGTTTTATGTTTCCAGATCAATTTTCCGGTTCTTGCATTCAGACAGTAAAGCAGATTATCATATGATCCGAACATCACCTGCCCATTAACCGCTGCAGGTGAGGATATAACTTTGTCGTTTGCCTTGAACTTCCATATAAACTTTCCAGTAACAGCATTCAGGGCAAATACTGCTCCACGTTCATTACCAAATATCACCATATTCTGGTATACACAAGGGCTGCTGCTGACTGCATCACCTGCGTTAAATTTCCACTTATATTTCCCATCATTACGTCCAATGCAGTAGAAAACACCCTTCTGTGTGCCAAAATATACCAAATTGCCAAATATTGCAGCCGTGGACTGTATGTCACCACCAGCTTTAAATGTCCACAAGAGCTTGGGTTTGGATGGCAGTCCCAAAGCAGACCGACCAGACATCGCTAAATTTCCACGGAAACTTGGCCAATTAGTTTGAGCGTTTACGGAAGATACCATGGCAAATGCAGCCAGTGTCATTAATACTGCTGACACCACAGATTTGATTCTCATCATCTACCTCTTTCTCCCAACAGAGAGACTATACATATATATAATTGACAGTCGCATTACAAGTATATTTATCTTTCACAGGCAAATTCTCCTTTGCCTGCATAATTACCAGTTTTGTCATATTGTGTGCAGGAGCATATCAGTAAATGGCACTTGCTCTGGCATAACCTATACAGTTGAACGCTAAAACACAAGTTATTGTTCAACCCAAATGAATGACATTAATTGATATTTTAGTCGGTATTCTACTATTAAAGACAATAAGGAGAACAAACCATGCAGTGTGAATGTGGCAGAGAGATAGTAAATGTCCCGGAGCATCTTCAAAGACTGGCAAAATGGCAGTGTAAAGAATGCGGTCGAAATATAGATACCGCAGGACATAAAGTAAAACGCATCGCAGATGAAAATCACGAAGAAATGTATGAAATCCGTAAGAAAGCAGCATAAATATTATGGAACATAATGCTAAGCATCTACGTTTTGAATCCTGAATGCCATTACAGATTCTTACCCGTTATTGCTTATTGTGGTGTTCGCAGCTTGTAAAATGACACCGCAGTATACATCTTTGACGCTCTGGGGTATACTAAACTGTATGTGGTTTTGAAAAACGATTGTGAGGACTGGTAGTAATATGAACAACAGTGTAGATGTGATGGGTTCCGGAGTAAAATTTATCGACCGCGAGCAACTGGTTGGTTTGGCTGCAAGAGCATTAGGAGCAGAGCATAAAGTGCTACTTATATGCGACTTGGCTGGCAACAAATGCAGCGAAGAGATTCAAGAATATATTGACGCTTTAGAGATTGCTGATGTGCTAGACAGTCAGGATTCAACAAAACTATCCATTCCAGATCTGCAACTTGTAGTTGTTCCATTCAATTCTCTATACATTGCTGAGGAAGTCTATCGTGGAATACCACATGCTACACATTTTGTAACATTGTGGGTTGATGGACAACCATATGCTGGTGCGTGCTAATATATTTATAGAACAATATTGTTCTATAATATCACAAACCATAGAATGGTAAATATCATGGTTGTAAAAGGAGATCGTTGTATGAAATATCTCGGCAAACACATGTTAATTGCGATTTTGGCGCTAGGTTTGGTATCTCCTGCACTTGCAGCGTCTACGTCGACCTGTCCTACGAAATCGCATGTTACAACTAAGAAAGTTGTTAAGTCATCGCATAAGGCAACAAAAAGCGTAAAAAAAACTGCTGGCAAATGCCCGGCAGCAAGCAGCAAGAAACCCGCTAAAGCTGGTTCGTGCCCGGTTGCACATAGCTCGAAACCTGCTAAAGGTGGTTCTTGCCCCAGATAGAGAATAAAACGTCTGCTTAACAAAACACCGAACCTTTTCCAGTTTTGAATAGGTTCGGTGTTATCATTTTAATAGAAGAACGCATCAACTATCAGAAATAGAATGCTTACAGTTACTTTACTGTCTATTTCCCTTTTATAAAGAATACCCTGTCTATATAAATCCCCTTGACGTTGTTCGGGCTGACTCCTCCTGTTGTACCAAACCAGAATGAAAGCCTGTCCTTACCAATCTCGTAACTGCCTAAATCAACAACGTGATAAGCTCCGTCACGGAAGTCTATGTTTGGAGTCAATACCGTTGGATCATCCTTTTTTGGTCTGTCTGATGGATCGAGTTGAACAATCATATCCATATCACTTCTATTTCTAGACTGATTGTAAACTCCTCCAACGAATGCTACACCTCTGTCAGCGATCTTTTCTATTCGGATGACAGCGTATGCATGCCAGATTCCCTTGTGATTCCACTGATCCAGGTTATTTATTTGTACGGCCCAGTTGGAATATTCAGGATTCAATAAAGCTGCGGTTTTATTCGAAGCCAGAGGATCCTTAACAAATGATGCATCACCACGCTCGAACCCGAACAGGTCGAAATCCTGCTCTTGTATATCAAACATATCTTTCGTTGAAATATTTGCAAATGGAGAAGGCAAGGGATAAGTGGTCTCAGGACTATTATAATACGCATAGTATTTTCGTAGATTTGCTGCATATGTATCTATGTTGAGTGGTTTATCCCATGCAATCCCCCAAACTCCGAGTGATTTAGCATTGGAAACCAGTTCATCAACGGCTGCTAAAGGACTCTCTGGCCCAAGAAATCGTATATGTTTTAGAATTGCCTCACGCTTGTATCGTGCATAACCTGAAACCCACTGGTTGTCTACCTGCACTCTTATTCTTTTCACACGTTTGAGAATGACCGGATCCGCCTTTACTCGCTTTTCTGCTTCGTTAAATATCTGGGTATAAAGGTTCATATCTTCCAGTGACATATACACAGCATCCAGGTTACGCGGAGTCTCTGTGTTAGTCTCCCATCTTACGTTTGTATTGGAAACTGCGGACATTTGCCTGTCTATATATTTGCGAATCATAGGGGCAGCATCACCATAATAGCCATCTATGAAATCATTGATCAACAGTCGTGTGTCTTGATTCGGATTCCAGAGTAAATGGGCCATGATATAGTGTTTTAATTCATCGTCTCCAACTGGCAGTGTCCAGTTATCTCCTTCACAAAACACTCCCATCACATTATTCTTCACATATGTGCGAAAATCAGGAGCAAATACATTTTCATTTGGATGAGGGATCAAAGAACAACTCAGCTGGTCAGTGTAATCCCAGAGCATAAGTTTTGGAGCTACTTTCTTCCAAGCTTTCAAATCATCAAATAACGCTTTGTTCTGTTTGCTATCAATTGGCTGCATGCAGGAACGCTCAATTACACACAACCTTACTATGACATTCTTTGCAGGCTTTATGTATTTTGGAGGTTTTCTGGAATACTGGTAAGCTATAAACTCAACCTGGTAATCAGGATAAACCTTTTCCACAGATTCAGCTATTCTATTAATGCAATATATCAGAGAACCAGAAGCAGAGCCCTCAGAACTGTCCATTTTACGGCACTTTTCACATTGGCAGTTAATTCCACCATCATTCTGAGAGACATCAATAATTCCGGCATCGGGATTATTGCGGATTTTGTCCAGAACGTTCTTTGTTAACTCAGCAATCATCTGGTTATTGGTGCAACAAAGCTGAGCACCTTCCCATTGACGTTTTCCGTCAATCTCACTGTACCAATCCGGGTGGTCTTTGAAATACTTATCCGGTGGCATTAATGCATAAAAAGTGTGGCACCATCCGAGAATGCTCCAGTTACCGCCCCAATCTTTTGAAATTCCTGAGTAGTGTCCATTCAGTTTCATTCGGGCTGCAAAACTCATTCGTATATGGCTGTAAACATTTCCATTTGTACCCATCATATCTTGATACATTATGTCGCGATATTGCAGAGTAGGGATATATCTGATATTGATATTCGGTATCCACAGGATGGGTTTTAAAGGGACAAACTCTTCAGTTGAAGTCCACCACCTGACTCCCACATGTCTCTCCATGAACTCATGCACAGCGTAAAGTGTGCCGCGTCGCGAGTTCCGTGCACCAGTTAAGAATAGATTATTCCCCAATGTCTGGATAACGATTCCGTTGTCACCCAGTTCTTCATAATTCAAATTTATAGACGGCAACAGATACCTGGCTGCACCTGGTCCGACAGCAATGACTGGTTTTCCACTTGTTTGATCAGGTGTAACCACCTTGAAAGTCGCGCCTGTGGACTCTTCGAGATACTTTTTCAATTCAGAGACAGCAGTCCGTTCAGATGGCAAAGCATCTGTAGCCACTGCTATCAGATATTTAGTGTATCCATCTACTGCCAATGCTATTTCGGACGATGCATACAAGGTCGTAGCTGACAATGCACCTACTAAAATAATACATATGGCAAATGATAGCATTTTCATTTTTACTGACTCCGTATCCAAACACGTTGAATCAAAAAAGCCGAACCGTTGATTCTTGATCATTGGTTCGGCTTCAATCTCTATTATTTGAGAGCCTTCTCTATTTCCCTTTTACAAAGAATACCCGGTCTATATATATCCCTTTAACGTTGTCCGGGCTAACGCCTCCTGTTGTACCAAACCAGAATGAGAGATTGTCTTTGCCTATCTCGTAACTACCTAGATCAATCACATGATATGCTCCATCGCGAAAATCAATACTCGAACCTTTTAAGGGTCCAGGAGCCAGGCTGGGGTCAACTGCTGTGGGGCTGTCTGATGGATCTAGTTGAACACACAGGTCAAACTCACTTTTGTTCTTCGAGTAGTTATAAACTCCTCCAACAAACGCTATACCTTTGTCTGTAACCTTCTCCACCCGGACTACAGCGTATGCATGCCAGAAACCTTTAATATTATATTTTTCGATATTATTGGCCTGAACTGCCCAGTTGGCAAAATTGGGGTTTAAAAATGCTGCTACTTTATTGGAGGCAGCTGGGTCACTAACAAGTGAAGCATCACCACGCTCAACACGATCTAGATCGAATGCCTGCTCCTGGATATCAACTACATTCTTTTCAGGAGTATTGGCGAAAGGTGCAGGAAGTGGGACTACTTCTGTTGTACCAGGATAGAGCGAAAAGTATTTACGCGCTCCCGCAGCATATGAATCGAGATTAAGGGGACTCCCCCATGCAATGCCATCTACTCCCAGTGTCTTAGCATCAGCAACTAACTTATCAAGAGCTGCAATAGGATCATCTGGTCCGAGGTAAGCGATCTTTCTGTTGTTGGATTCTTTCTTATACCTAGGATATCCAGCTATCCATTGATGATCAACCTGCAGTCTCAGACGTTTCACACGATTCAAGAGGACAGGATCATCCTGCACACGTTGCTGGGCGTCATTGAATAGTTTGGTATAAAGATTCATGTCTTCCAACGACATGTAAGTAGCATCGACTCCTTGTGGAGTATTGATGTTGGCGCTCCACCAGACTCTGCCCTTTGATGATCGATCTATCTGATTGAAAACATACTTGCGAATCATTGGTGCAGCGGCTCCATAATAGCCGTCTATAAACTCGTTGATAAGTTTTGGCGTGTCAATGTTCGGATCCCAGAGTGCATGGGCCATTACATAGTGTTTCATCTCGTCATCGCCAATCGGCAGAGACCAGTCATCACCCTCGCAAAAGACTCCTTTTACATTGTATTTCACATATGTCCGGAAGTCCGAGGCAAATACATTGACGTTAGGGTGGGGAATCAGCGAGCAGCTCAACTGATCTGTGTAGTCCCACAGCATCAGGTTTGGAGCAACATCTCTCCAAATCTTGAGGTCATTCATCAGTGACTTGTTGACACTACTGTCGATTGGTTGGGTGCTGGATCGTTCAATAACACATAATCGGACTAAGACATTTTTCCGAGGCTTCATGTGTTTTGGAGGTTTTCGGGAATACTGGTAGGATATAAACTCTACCTGATATCCCGGATAAACCTGGTCTACAGACTCTGCAACTTTATTTATGCAGTAGAGAAGTGAACCTGAAGCGGATCCTTCAGCAGTGTCTATCTTCTTGCAGTTTTCACACTGGCAGTTGCCACTCCAGTCATTCTGGGAAACGTCAATGATACCTGCGTCCGGATTCTGACGGATTTTTTCCAGGACGTTTTTAGTCAGCTCTGCTATCATACCCTCGTTAGTACAGCACAGCTGAGCGTTTTCCCAGCGGCGCTTTCCATTGACTTCACTGTAGTATTCAGGATGCTCAGCAAAATATTTGGATGGAGGCATTAATTCAAAGAACTGATGGCACCAGCCGACTATATTCCAGTTGCCGCCCCATTCCTGTGAAATACCTGCAAAGCTTCCATCCAGCTTCATGCGGACAGCAAATTGCATTCGTCCATTTTTCGGAGGAGTGCCGGTACCACCGCCGCCGATCATATCTTGGTACAAGATATCTCGATATGGTAGTGCTGGTATATATCTAATATTAAGTTCAGGTATTTGCAGGTTGGTCTTTGATGGAGTGAAGCCTTCTGTGGGCGTCCACCAACGAACGCCTATCTGCCTCTCCAGGAATTCATAGACAGCGTAAATAGTTCCGCGCCTTGAATTAACTGCCCCAGTCAATATAAGATTGTTGCCGGTTGTGCAGATGACAATACCATCATCTCCCATTTCCTTTTTATCCAGCTTAATTGCTGGCATTATAATCCTGGCAGCGCCGGGTCCAACAGCAATGGTCGGCTTATACTGCGCTTGTCCCGGAGAGACTATTGCAAAGTAAACTCCAGTTATCTGCTTTAGATAACTAGCCAGTTCGTTGGCAGCTGTTTTCTCTGTGGCTGACGCGTTGGTTGCCAGGGCAATAACATAGCTGGTCTGCCCTTTTGATGCCAGTGTGATTTTCCCCGCACTTGAAGAAAGAGCTAATGCTCCAAGCATCAATATAATTAGAAAGATTGTAGAAACAAGTTTCATGATCATTACTCCTTATACATAGAAGTTGTTATTTGGTAGTTATAACTTAATCCAATCATACTACCTTAGTATCTTCTTTACATACTTTCCGACTAATTTCGCCCAGGCTTTTCCGTGGTTTATGCAACCAATTCTACTGAAGTGTATTCCAAGTCCATCGCCATCGCGATTTTCTCCATCAAGTAGATCGGTATCTGGTCCCTCAAGAGCTACGCCATCTTCCCAAAGGGCTTTTTGTGCAGCTCTGGGGTTGTCCCAGTGGGTATTATCAGGGCTGTGATATGATACTCTGGCAACGAACCACGGGAAGACCCAACGGGCATACACATTGGAATCGTTTATTAGAGTCTCCATCTTATGGTAGTATTCATCAGAGACCATTTCGACATCAGACTCTCCCTGATGCCATACCACGGCTCTGAATCCTCCAACACCCAACTGGTGAATCCGAGCCATCATCCAGTTGAATAACTCAGACCCTGTGCTCCACTCATTAACACTGGAACCTCCCTGGCCTGTTGATGCAACCCCAATGGGAACTCCGAGCTTTTTATACATGGCGTCCCCAAATGACGGCCAGAGACTTCCCATATCACTTCCATCATGAATTCCAGGCTGTGGATCATCTGCAAGTCTCCAAATAACACCCGAGAATGTAGAGACCATGCCAGAGGCAGGAGAGATACGCTCCTCCCCATAGTTTGATGAATTTGATTGACCTGCCCCGACAAATATTTCACCAACTCCGAAATGTTCAGTTTCAGATTCGGCTACCGTTTTGCCATTTCGCCTGGCCCTAATCTCAAGCTTGAACCATCCACCGGCTGGCACTTCAATCCGGGATAAAAAAGAACCATTTTCTGAAGCTCCAAGACAATGCCATTCGCTGACGAGTCTACCCTTGAGAGCTTTGCCTGTTATCCTGAGTTTCAGATTGTCATAAGGAACTCTAACCTGTCCCGAGATCTGGACCTGCCCATAGTATTTAGAATTTCTTTGGAACACCTGATACTCAGTCGGTGAGTATATTTCAAGCTTTGCGATATTAGTCATGGGGATAATCTCCTCGAATATCTGTATCAATCAATTAATTTACTGTCTTGTCGATGTAATCTCCAACAAGTTCAGCCCAGGCTTTTCCATGAGTGATCAGACCGAATAGACTGAAGTGAATACCCGCACCTGCGCCATCGCGGTTCTTGTCACCCATTGCATCGGTATCCGGCCCCTGCAGGGCTACACCATCATCCCAGAGTTTTTTCTGTGCATTGCGTGTCGAGTCAAAATGGGACGAAGTGGGGTTCAGATATGAGACCTGGGCTACAAACCAGGGGAAATGCCATCCGGCCTTTCGGTTTGAATCTTCGATAAGAGTTTTCATTTTCTTGAAGTAGGTTTTAGTGGTCATAGATACATCAGTTTCACCCTGATGCCACATGACTGCTCTGAACCCACCAACACCAAGTGCCTGGATTCTATATTGCAGCCATTGGAACAGATCTCCGTTGGTGCTCCATTGTGTTACGCTTGTTCCACCATGTCCGGTCACGGCAACTCCAATCGGCACTTTAAGCTTTGCATATAATGCATCTCCGAATGTTGGCCAGAAACTGCCTCCGGTGGAGTTGTCGTGTGCACCAAGTTGTGGGTCTTCAGCAAGCTTCCATTCGGTTCCAGAGAATGATGAGACCATTTTAGTCGCAGTTGAGGTTTTTTCTTCACCGTAGTTCGTGGAGTTGGATTGACCTGCACCAATAAAGACTTCACCTATACCGAAGTGTTCTACTACCGCTGTGTCAACAGACTTTCTTGCTATTAGGCTGCGAAGTTCCAGTTTGTACCAACCTCCAGCAGGCAAAGAAATCGTTGTGCTGTATGCACCAGTAGGTTTTGCAAACTGAATGTTATGCCACTTTGTCGGTATGATTCCCTTAAGAGCTTTACCTGTGATTCTATACTCAAGTGTGTCGCATTTACCAATTATTTTACCAGAAAGTCTGGCAGAACCAATGTATTTAGAGGACCGTTGAAAAACCTGATACTCTTTGGGGGAATATACTTCCACTCCCTCAGTCTTTTCAACTTTGTCAATCATTGCATCTTGAATCTTCTTATCTTCATCAGGTGTGGTTTTGCCCATTGTCACGGTTATGCTCTTAGTTTCATTCGGAGCAAGGTTAGCCTGCCAAACCTGAGCATCAGATTCCCAGGGGCCCCAGAGGCTGAATCCATTATCCAGGCTAAGTTTCGAACCGGACTTGAACCAGGAGTTCTTCTGTGAGTTCTGTGAAACAGCTGTTTTCTGGTACATTCCGCTGTCGTCACACATAACTTTGACTGAAGCATCGATGATTGTAAAGAATTGCATGTCCTGGGCTGTCTTGTTTTTTAGTGTCCAAGTCATTTTGTCCGATGCGAAAGTATAAGATATTTCAGATTTATCCCCAACTGCCAGAATAGTATCCGGCGATAGTTGTGATACTGTTGGACAAAGGGTGATCCCGCTTTGGAAAAAATATGTTCCTCTGGAAATTGAAACAAGCGACAGGAATTCCTGATCATTGATCTTGATGTTAGTCAGGCACCCATCCTTTGCAACAGAGGCTTTATAAGTACCTCCAGCAATGTCGTATCCGTCTGCAGTTTGAGTGATTGTCGTTTGTGCGAACGAAGGCACTGCCAGCATTACAAGAATTGCCAGCACAAGTGATTTGAGGAAATGCATATAACTAGCTCCTATATGTAATAGTTCAGAGTTGCCGGAATTTGTCATCCTGAGGAACGAAGGATCTGCTTTCCATCCAGAAAAAGCAGATCCTTCGTTCCTCAGGATGACAATGTTCCCATATTACCGAACTATTACTCCTGTTTTATGTGTAATCACAATGGTATACTGCCATGCAATAGAGGTCAAATTGTATTCAAGGCGTATTCTGCTGCGCATTGGCCTGCTATGTATCCGGTGGAGAATGCCGCCTGAAGGTTATAGCCACCGGTTTTTGCGTCAATATCCAAAATCTCACCAGCAAAGAAGACACCTGGCACTATTTTACTCATCATCGTTTTGGAGTCTACTTCACCTATTTGGACGCCTCCAGCAGTGACAATTGCTTCTTCGATCGGTCCCATAGATTTAATAGTCAGCCTGAAATCCTTGAGAAGCGTAACAATCTTCTTCCGTTCATCTGCAGTAATACGATGAAGAGGTTTATCCGGATCAATCTCAGTCAGTTTAGGAAACATCTGCGCAAGCAGGTTTGGCAGGAGTGATCTTGCGTAGTTCCTGAAGTGAATTGTCTGCTTAAAGTCTCTGATCAAACGCAGGTGTAATTGCTCTTCAGAAAGAGCCGGTTTCAGGTCGATTGAAATAACTGCCGTGCTATTTTTAATCGTATCCGGGACTTCGCGGCTCAAAGTTAAAATTATCGGACCAGAGACACCAAAATGGGTAAACAGCATCTCTCCAAACTCTTCACATACAGTCCGCTCTTTACCGGTTGAATCAACGCTTATCAAACGTGCATTGACGTTCTTAAGGGAAAGGCCCATGAGTTCGGAAACCCATTTTTCTCTGGTAACGAGAGGAGCAAGAGCAGGACGCAGGTCAGATATAGTATGACCAATTTCTCTGGCCATCGCATATCCATCGCCATTTGAACCGGTCTTGGGATATGATAAACCACCGGTAGCAATTATAACAGCGCCAGCACGGATCTCTCCACCCATAACTTTTAGCCCGACAGCTTGTCCGGATTCAACAAGAACAGAGAGTGCGCGGCAGCCTATCTTTGTTTTGGCTCCAGATTGCAACATCCAGCGTTCAATAGCTTCTGCGACATCCTGAGCTTTATCAGATACAGGAAATATTCGTCCGCCACGTTCTTCCTTGCATTCAACTCCCTGGCTGTTTAGTATTTCAACTATTTCATCTCGAAAAAACCTGGAAAAGACTCCATAGAGGAACTTGCCCTTGTTTCCAAATGCTTCTATAAAATCGTTGATAGGAGCTGTATTTGTGAGGTTGCAGCGGCCCTTGCCGGTTATCAGCAGTTTTCTGGCAACTCTTGGTCCCTTTTCTAACAGCATTGCATCTGCACCTGTCAGTGCAGCACTCCCTGCGGCAATGAGCCCGGCCGGACCACCTCCGATAATAAGCACTCTTGGTTTGATCATAGTATTGTTGATTTCATCAGTAACAAATCTCCGGAATATGTATCACAGTAACAATAATTAACTTCGACATAAAGCCAAATGATTCCTGTTTTCGTGCAAGAGTCCCACTTTTCGTGCCGGTACTGTATTATATATGCAGTAACTACCGTCAATGTTTAGGATATGCCATTATGTATACAAGCGAAAGACTGATTGAGCTCCGTAAGGAATCCTTGGAGAGGATAAATACTCCTCGCGTCAGCCCATGTGTTGATAATTACACGAAAGCATTCTTTGATATATATCAAGACAAACCGTTGTGGGAAAGACAAGCAAGGGCGTATGTCTATGCATTACTGAATGAACCAATGCATGTGCATCCCAATGAGCTCCTTGCAGGTCAATTGTATCAGGCAATTCCAGGTGGTGGATGCCCTCTGCTTGGTGGTTCTGAAGATGAACGCTGGAATGAGTATGCAGCATATCCGACTGGTATGGCCAGAACTAAAGTAGAGATGCCGGAAAATGCAATCTATGGTAAATACTTTTGCGATAATGCATATCCAGGGCATATAACCTGGGACTGGGGTATGATGCTGGCTGAAGGCATTGTGGGCATGCTAAAACGCATTGACACGCTTGATACGGATCAATGTGACCAGAAAGCGAGAGAGTTCTATGCTGGAGCACGCATTTCTCTTGAAGGGCTACTCGAGTGGGTTGCATCTTACGTTGATCTTCTTGAAAGCAAGGCTGCGGAGGCATCCGATGATCTTGAGAGAGCTGAGTTACTAAAACAAGCCGATATTCTGCGTAGAGTTCCAAAGAATCCGGCAAATGGATTTAGAGAAGCCCTGCAGTCCTTTATGCTGCAATACCTGGCGGTTATGTTCGAGAACCCATATGGAGGCAACGGACAAGGACGTATGGACTATTATCTCTGGCCTTATCTTGAAAAAGATCTGGCTGCAGGTGTAATGGATCTGGAGACTGCAAGGGAACTCATAGTTGAAGCTTTTATCAAAATGGACGAGAGAATTCATGTAGCTGACGGCTGGGTTGAAGCTGTTATGGTTGGTGGGTATAAACCTGATGGCACTCTGGCTATAAACCCGCTCTCTTATATTATGGTCGAAACCATTATGGACTTGAACCAGACTCACCCGTCTGTATATATTAGACTTCCAAAAGGCGCTCCGCGCGATTTTGTGGAGCTTTCGTCGAGTTACATAATACACTCCGGCAATAGAGGCCAGGTTTACGGAGATGATGCTGTAATTGAAGCATTGGTTGCGGATGGAACGTCAATTGAGGATGCACGGAACTGGGGAGCTGGCGGGTGCATGGAAGTCAGCGTCCAGGGAGCAGCCAGCGATCTTCTCTTTACATTTGCCCACAATACTTCCAGAACACTCGAGTTAGTGCTTAACGGAGGTAGATTACTGCAGACTGATGATGTGCTCTATCCTGAACTCAAAGATCTGAGTGAATACCAGAGCTTTGAGGAACTCACGACTGCATTCGAACAGGAGTTCCGCAAAGAGTTGGGAATTATGGGACGAAGAATTGGCATATACGAACAGCAGTTTGCCAAGTATAGACCTGCTTTCCTTATCTCCACAATGATCCACGACTGCCTGGAGAAGGGCAGAAGTATGCTTGATGGAGGTGCGCGCTATCCGAATTTTGGTGGGTCTTGCGTAGGAATCCCCAATGTCGCCGACAGCTTGCATGCAATCAAAAAAGCTGTGTTTGATGAAAAGCGCTACTCAGGTCAGGAAATACTGGATGCATTACGGGCAAACTTCGCAGGTTACGAAGAGATGCAGGCATACCTCTCACGCATCCTCAGGTATGGCAGCGGATGTGAGGAAGCAACAGCCCTTGTAGACTGGACACTGGGAATATATAAGGACTCGCTAAAAAAGTGCACTACCCCAAGTGGAGGACACGGTGTACCTGTGGTACTCGGTTTCGTATGGGTGGTTGATTTTGGACTCCAAACAGGCGCTACTCCAGACGGTAGAAGAGCAGGGGAACCACTGGCCCATGGGTTAACTCCCCAGTGTGGCTCTGCGATTGATGGCATAACCTCTGCGATCTGTGATGCAACCAGCCTTTCTCTCAACACACTGGCCGGTGGAGCATCTATGATGTGGGACCTGGACAAGGAGTGGGCAGATAACAGCGTGCTTGTGCCTGTTCTGGAAGCATATATTGAACAAGGTGGCCACATTTTCCAGGGGAATGTGGTAGACATAGATGTATTATTGGATGCTGTTGAACATCCTGAAAAACACGGTGACTTGATGGTTCGGGTTGGTGGGTATTCGGCCAGATTCAATACTCTGTCGCGTGCAACACAAACCGAGATTATTGAAAGACAGAAATTCAAAGCCTGATTTTCTTCTATGGCGACGATGCATACTAAGATACCATCGTCGCCATAAATATTTGGAGTGTTGCTGCAATCTGAAAGGGCCTATTCCAGCATGAAATACTATTTGCCTCTCCTGGTTCTTTTCCTGTGTGTCATCAGTTCACCCGTAATGCCTCTATCTATTGATGACCTTACGTTTTATGCATCCTTTGACTCTTCAACCAATGCTGATATGTCAAAAGGTGATGGAAAACCTCTCGATAATGTTCAGGCATCCGGTTTTGAGTTCACTGATGGAATTCTGGGCAAAGCAGTTATTGCTGGTTCTAAAGACCGGGACCTGGCATATCAAGTTATTGGTAATCTGGATGATACAAGAGGAACTATATCTTTTTGGATAAAACCAATCGACTGGAAACTCGGTGACTCCAAACAGCATGTATATATGCAAATTCCCGGTCGCATGGCATTCTATAACTACTGGCAATCGGGAACTAGTGGTTTCTACTGGATGACTGGTTCCACAATCATTTGGGGTTGTGGCGGTGTTTACGGTGGAATCGAACCCGACAAGTGGCACCAGCTTACGGTTACCTGGGGAGACCGTAAAGCCACAATGTATGTCGATGGAGCACAGGTCAGCGAAGCCATTGATATGCCAACCGAATTCCCCCGGTGGAACGATTCTAACAGATTGATTTTGGCTGATCCAAACTGGACTAACGATAAAACAAATAGAACGGCACTGGATGAACTGATGATATTCAACCGGCCTCTCGATTCAGCTGAAATAAAGAGCTTGTATTGCAGAGGTGCAGCTAAATTACTTCAACCAACCGCATCTGTTCCTAAAGCGTCAATTAAGGCCTCAAAAACACCGGTTGTCGTATTGACTGATTTTGTGGATGGCTTGTTCGGCAATCTTTCAGAGAGATATCGGGCAAGTATTAAATGGGATGCTAATTCTCTCTATGTATCATTAACAGATGCTTTGAAAAAGCCTTCAAAGCCATTTAAGTCAGAATTATCACTTACTGACGCATCTGGAACAGTTCACAATTTCGATCTTCCGGCCACTGGAAGTATCGCGGTCAAATGGACTGATCTTGGATATTCACAAAGACCTATTGGAATCGGCTTTGACTTGAAAGTACGATACGGAACTGGAATTGGTGATTATGTCCGGTGGGCAGGACACAGACCTGATGATATAGGTAAACTGATTCTTGTTGATAGGAGTCCATATATAAACCTGTCAGGACTCGGTAGACTCAACTGGGCTCAACTCAATGCTCAGGCAATGATAATGAATGCATCAGGTAGACTACTGGATGTCCAGGCACGTCTACAGCCAGGCGATTTTCATGAACTAATAGATCCTGTGACTTTTACACGCTCTGATTCCGGATTGCGGATAACGCTTGATCGCAAGCTAAAGGCCAGAAAATCTCCGATGCTTCTGCAAGTCAAGGCTGATTTTGTAGATACCGATATCAACAGTTTTATACTGCAGGTGAAGGATAATAAAGGCAGCACTATTTATCAGAGCCAGCGTTCTTTTATCGCATCACCTCCACTTATGGTATCTGCAAAAACACTGCCCGATCATAACCGATTGGATGTAGTTGTTGATACCAGCAGATATCGTGGAAATCGAAGCGCACTTGCGGCAAAGATCACCTTGGTAGATAAAACGGGCAAGGTGATAGCTTCCAGTAAACTGAATATCGCTAATGCACTTCAGACTATATCTTTCCAATTGAACAAACTCCCATTGGGTAAAATCCGAGTAGAAGCACTGCTTCTGGGTGGCGCCAAACAGGTTTCATCGTTTTCTACAGGATTCACGAAAATAGCACCCAGGGAATGGTCGAAACATAAACTTGCACAGGATGATGTTATTCGACCATTTACAGAAATCAAGGTTGCTGGTCAGAGCATTAGTGTCTGGGGTAGAACCTATACCTGGAATAATTCGCTATTCCCGACAAGCATTACAAGCGCTGGTCAGGAGCTGTTGTCTGGACCGATGGAACTATATTGCGGGGATACCCCCACGGGTATGCCCAATTTTGCCAAAGTGAACATCACATATTCCAGCAAGACCAGGATTATTCTGCGAAGTGAATCCAGCCTGGGTGATGCTAAGATTATTGCAACACATACAATCGAACAGGATGGTATGCTGCTTACTAATCTCAAGATAACCGAAAAACCGTTGGGTATGGCTTTAATTACTCCATTGAAAACCCAACAGACAAGTCTATATCAATATTGGGCATCCGGAGATGAGATATCAAAACTTGTTGGGGCATCGGGAAGTGTTCAACTTGGGTTTATGAATACACTCTGGTTAGGAAATGAGGATAAGGGCCTCGAATGGTTCGCAGAAAATCCTGAGGGGTGGAGATTCAAGGGTAATCAAAAACCTATTAGTATTTCAGTATCGGGGGATAAAACTAATCTCATATTGAGATTTTCTGCCAAAGACGCCGATCCAGCCGGTGACAGCATCACGTTTGGTTTCATTCCGACTCCTGTTAAACCGCTCCCGGACAATTGGAGATTCTACAGGTGTAAGCGGGACTGGAGTTACCAGTGGTTTATGGGCTTCACTGCTTCCAACAACTATATAACCAAACCAAATCCTGATTTCGCAAAAGTAATGAAGACTAAGAATACACCTATTCATGTCCCTTATCAACGTCCAGACTGGATAAATACCCACGAACCTGAATGTGATTACTACAAAGAAGAATGGCAAGCAGTTCCAACGGCTATATCTGGCAGCGATGACGGTTCTTCTCAACGGCATTTGTCAGTCTGTTTAGGCAGCAGATGGGCTGATTTTATGCTCCATTACGCAGTAAAAGCTTATGATAAACTTGGTATGGATGGTTATTATTTTGATGGTGCTCTACCTACGCGATGCAAGAACACCAATCACGGACACGGTTGGATAACTGAGACTGGTGAGATTGGCACAACTTATCCGATCCTGGCTTATCGAGAGTTCTATAAACGCCTGGCTTTGGAGTTCCAAAAACGCGGCAGACCATCAATGATCTGGGCGCACATGAGCAACAGCCCGGAGCTGCCGACTTTATCATTTGTTGACATGCTCTGGAATGGTGAACAGTTTTCCGGAAGCGCTACCCCTGCAAGGGATTACAGCAAAGTAATGACACTGGGTTATTTTCGTGCACAATTCCTTGGGCAGCAATATGGACTACCGACACAGTGGCTGGTTGAGTTCCTGGATGGCAAAGGTGTAGAGCCAATTGGGAAGAAGGAGATAGACACAGTCCTATTGTTTTCACTAGTTCACGGTATAGGTGACCTCACAATGGCAGCGAATCTTGGCGGTGGTAACAATTACGAATACATTCTCTCTGTATTGGATAAACAAGACAAATGGGGTATACGTGAGAATGACTGCAAGTTTACCGGATACTGGAAGCAGGATATACCGGTGATAATGGCGCCTGCAGACCCAAACCTTGTCTGTTCTGTATGGTCGAGACCTGGAAAAGCTCTGCTTGTGCTTTCAAATGCTACTGGAAAAGATGTCGATGCGCTTGTTGAACCCGACCTTAATGCTCTTGGGATATCAGGTAAAGTCAAAGTATCTGACTTGCACACAGGTGCAGAGATACCATTTGTTGACTATTCAATGCATGTGCAAGTGCCTGCTTCAAGCTGGAGAGAGATTGAAATAACGCAGTAAATAGATAAAACCATCCCGATCACCATCCAGTTGAGCCTGTAGAAAGCTGATCTCCTTAAATAAGTAAAGGTTTTTTACTCCCTTATGTATAAATAGACGATGCAATTCAAAAACAATATTTCCACTTATGTCGGAGGATCTTCTGAATGTCTGCTAAACGTATCCACATGATTGCTAACTCACACATTGACCCTGTCTGGTTGTGGGATAAATATGAAGGTATAGATGAAGTAATTAACACATTTAAATCTGCCTGTGACCGTCTGGACGAATATCCCGATCTTAAGTTCACTGCCAGCTCAATCAGTTTTTATAAATGGGTTGAGATATATGCACCTGAAGTATTCGAACGGATCAAAAAGCACGTGGCTTCCGGGCGATGGGAGATAGTAGGTGGATGGCTCGTTGAAGCTGACTGCAACCTGCCAATAACTGAGAGCTTTATCAATAGTGCGAAGATCTCGCGTGAATTCACTCTGGACCGGTTCGGTATCCAATCAGAAGTTGCTTATTCTCCCGATACTTTTGGACATCCTGCTTCAATGCCTACTATGCTCACAGATACAGGGTATAAATACTACATTTTCAGCCGGCCAAGTATGCAGGAAAAGCCTGATCTCCCCAGCAATCTCTTCTATTGGGAGCATCATGGAAAACGCATACTGTGCCAGAGACTTAAATATCACTATTCTCAGGGTTCAGGTTGGACGCCTGAAAGTATAAACAATGTATTCGCCGATGAAGGGTTATACCATCAAGGATTGGCCTGCTATTTCTTTGGAGTGGGAGACCACGGCGGAGGACCAACCAAGGCTGAGGTAGATTTCCTGAACAAACGAAAAATGGAATCCGATGGACCGGTGCTGCAGTTCTCGACCTGCCTTGATTACTTCCATGAAGCAGAGAAGCTCCCTGATATCCCTACATACTCAGGAGACCTGCACTTCCATGCAGTCGGCTGTTATTCAGTTAACCGCAATCTTAAGAATGCAGTAAGAAATGCAGAGCGAAAGATTTGCAGCACTAAGCGCATATTGGATATTGCGGCTCAGGATGATTCCGCTTTGGAATCTCTCTGGGAGAAAACTGTATTCAACCAGTTCCACGACATTATGCCTGGTTCCAGTGCGCCCGAACCCTATAAAGAAGCTATCGAGGAACTCGGAGGAGTCAATGACGAGTGTTCCGGAATCTCCTACAGTGCAATGAAGCAGATATCATCAGGTATCAAGAGTAATTGTGTGCAGGGAGAATTCAGAATACTTAACAGTCTTGACCACGCAGTTACCGGACCATTTGAGATGGAAAGCTTTATGTACTATCGTCCGGGTTCTCCATTTAGAAACCAGGATGGTAAGGAACTTGCGATCCAGGAGATAACTCCATCCGTATATTGTGCAAACAGAAGATGGATATTCATTGATACCATTCCTGCAAAAACTATGAACAGGTACTATTTCGATGCTGAAGGCGACCCTAAAGTCGAAATTGGAACCGGGTTCGAATATTCGGCTGGCAACAACATAGCTCTGGATGATTTGAAAATAGACGCTCCCGGGATCTTTGGCAGTAAAACATCAGGAGATTTTGTAAGCGCTCCGGTTGTATTCTCAGTGGTCAGAGACACCAGTGATACATGGAGCCATGGAGTCAAAGGCTATGCTGAATCCGGAGAGTACTTTTACTCCATCTTCTTTCACAGTAAAAGAAGGCCCTGTTGCTTCATATCTGCTTTCCAGACAATCATTCGGCAGCTCAACTGCAGAGCTCAAGTTCTCTCTCTATAAGGGTCTGCCTTATATTGATTTGGACATAAAGATACACTGGACAGAGGAGCAGAGCATCCTTAAACTGGAAATCGCTTCTGAGGGCGGCATAGGAAAACTGTTTGTCCAGTGCCCCGGGACGTATGTTGAGAAGAAGACCATCGGCTGTGAAGAACCCCTGCATGGCTGGCTGTTAGCTGGAAATCTGGGAATCGTGCAGGATGGTGCATTTGCATACGACAGGATAGGGGATGTACTAAGGCTGACGCTGGTCCGTTCAAGTTTGTTTGGATACGATCAAGGGTGGAAAATCGACCGCAATGGACCGGTATCTCACACTGACCAGGGAGAACATACATTCAGACTGAGATTCTATAAGGACAACTCTCTGGCACCTGAACAGATGGATGCGATGTTAGCTGCATTCGTTGAGCCATTCAGAGTAATGCGGGAAAACAGATAGAATATCTAACAATCTGCTTCGGTGAGTATTATCCACCGAAGCCTTTTTTTCATCGGGGGTAAGCTGTGTTTAGAGGAAATCATCTTCAACGTTTTAGAATGCTACTACTTCTCATTTTTCTTGGGTGTGCATTATGCAATGTTCTTGCAGCTCAGGAGAAGAAGATAGTATCTGTTACACTCGATGATTTTGACTCAACTGCGGCGTGGACAACCCTGCGTGACAGTGCCCGTATGAAGGCTGAATACAGCCAGTGGGAGATGGTAATCGACCCAAACGGACATAATGGATCGTGCCTGCGCCTTGGTTTCACTCTCATAGCGTCTTCTGCTGATATATGGGGAACATTCAACATTGAAGAACCCATAGATTCTGTCGGCATATGGATCCAGAACGTCACCAAACGACCGGTAACATTCTCCCTTACTCTCAGTGAAAAAGAGAGGGTCTTGTATGTCAGCAAGTCTGTTCAACTGGCATTGGATGGTGAATGGCATCACCTGAACTTTCCCTTTGATTCTTTTACTTCTGCACCCTGGGGACCTGATACCAACGGGCAATTCGATTATCCTGTAACCAGAATAGTTCCGGCAATATCAGGTATGCCTCCAGGTGAACCGGTTGTTTTGCGTATGGATGAGCTTTCGGTAACTCGTAGTGCGCCTGCGCGTTTAAAACTTGTAAAGTTAACCGCTCCAAAGACTGCGGTTTCCGGAAGCAAGACGCGAGTATCAGCGTCAGTTGTCCCAACAGAACCAGTAAAAAACGCAAAGTGCGAGTTGCTGCTCATGCGCAATGGAACAGTTCAAGCGAGAGCGGATGTGACGCCAAAGAGCTGGACTGTAGGTAAGGTGGTTGTATTGGGCCCTGCGATATTCTCAGTTCCTCAACGTCCATGGCCCGGAAAGAGTGAGGTAGTATTTCGAATGAATGGCGTTCGCATTACTAATCATGAAGATGGAGTGATTGGCACTGTCCAAATCCCCGCTCCAAAGATTCTAAAACCCTCCTATTCAGTTCGTATGTTGAATGGCACCCCGCAGCTTTTTGAAGGGAATAAGCCTATTAATTCAACCGGATTTATGTATGAGAACCCAAATCCGGAACAGGTCATCCAATTTGCGAAAGCTGGAGTGCACTTGTATTTTCTTGAATGCAGACAGATGGGCTGGATTGGAAATGATAAGTATGATTACAAGCTTATCGATGACTTAATGGCTGAACTCTTTGTGTGCGACCCGCAGGCTCGAGTTATCCCATTTTTCTATGTAGACCTGGCTGCGCCAATGGTTAGCCCGGATATCGACTGGTGGCAGAATGAGCATCGGGAAGACTTGTGCATAGATGAGAATGGTAAGGTATTCAGTAGATATGGACATGAGACCGTAAGCTTCGCCTCTGAAGCCTGGCGTCGCGATACCGACAAGACTCTAGAGAAGTTCATACAGCATATGGAAAACTCCCCCTATGCTGATCGTATAGTGGGTTATCAGCCAAGCGCTGGCGGAAGTTACGAATGGATGTACCACGGCGGTCAGGACTCTGTGTTTTTAGACTACAGCAAACCTACAGTAAAAGCGTTTCGCATCTGGCTCAAAGAGAAATATGCCGGTGATGAACAGAAACTACAATCAGCTTGGAAAGATAATTCTGTTACTTTTGAGACAGCAATGATTCCTCCGCAGGCTAAGCGGGAACGCTCATCAGTGGGCAACCTTAGAGACCCAGCCCTGGAAGCTTCAGTTATTGATTACTATACTTTTCTTTCTGAATTGACAGTCGACACCATTGATCACTACTGCGCCGTAATTAAGCGTGCCACTAAAGGCAGAAAAATTGCCGGTGTGTTCTACGGTTATGTGATGGAGCAGATGTATGGTGGATTTTGCACGCAGCATACAGGACATTTTGCATTTGGTAAATTGCTAAAGAGCAAGAATGTTGATTTTCTGATGTCTCCAACGTCCTATTGGGAAAGGCAACCTGGCGGATCGGGCGGTCATATGACTGCAATGGCCTCTGTAAGGCTCCACAGGAAGCTCTGGATAGCTCAGGCGGACCTACGGACATTTTTATCAGACAAGGCTTCAGGGTACGGCAGGTGCGATACAGAAGAACAGAGTGTGGGAGTCATTCGCCGTGAGTTTGCTATGGACTTGACTGCAGGCATACCGGTCTATTGGTATTCGTTCAGTATACCGTGGTTTGGACCGAGTAAGCCGTTAATGACTAATATCCAGACAATGGCAAAGATAGATAAGCAGGCAAACGAACGTGACCGCAGCCTGAATGGCAACAAACTGGCTGTTATAGTCAGCGACAGTCCAGCTGCTTATCTTGGCCTGCCTGCTGAACCTGCTCGTTCGCTGGTATATCTGCAGAGGGAAAACCTGTTCAGGTCAGGAGTGCCATTCGATATATATCTGGACAGTGATATAGGCAATCCGGATATGCCTAAGTACAAGGCCTATCTCTTCCTTGACTCAATACACCTTACAGACAAGACAAGAAAGAGTATCGATACTCTCAAGAAGGATGGACGAGTGTTGGCCTTTGCCTGGGCACAGGGGATTGTCGGTGATACTCTATCAATTGTAAATGCTTCCTCACTGTGCGGAATCAATCTTGCTCTTAACGATTCTGCAGGTGTAGCTACCATAAAACCGAGTGAAGGATATGGCCCGGTCTATGGCAGCGAAGCAGCATTCTCTCCGATGGTCTACCCGGATGATCCGAATGCAGAGACTATAGGAATCCTGCAGTCTCCAGCGTCACTTATTGGTAAACCTGGACTGTCTGTAAAGAAAATTTCAGGCTGGACATCAATATACAGTGCAGCCCCCAGGCTGAGTCCTGAAGTTATCAGGACTATAGCCGGAATGGCCGGTATACAGGTGTATGCAACCGGCAACGATCCGGTTTATATTGGCAATGAATACATCGGCATACATGCTAAAGACGCAGGAACCAGAAATATCACCTTGCCACATCCGGCAAAGGTAATTGACTGTTTCACAGGTAAGACAATTTCCAACAAATCAACCAGTTTCTCAGTTAAAATGGATGCTTACAGCACTGGGATATATCGACTTGTCTGGTGAACATTTTTATCTCGCAGAGGTATCTCTATGAATGATAATATTCGGGAACATACTATCGGCCCATGTATCATCGAATACGTGTTTGTTATTGTTGCTACTATCATCCTTATAGCTGCAACAAACTGTTGCTATGCTGAGACTTTGGATACTTCAGAAACAGGCAAATATGTAGAAATTACAAAAGTCCCATGTGACAGATTGGGAGCTTTTACACCAGTTGACCTTGCTGGAAAAGACCAGACATTAAAATTGTCAGTGATCAAAGCTGGTGACAGCACCGGTAAACTGCCTGTGCTTGAGTTTCATAACTCTCGAATAGCAGGAAGTGCTCCGTCTTTGGCCACGATGTCATCTATGACGGATTTTAGCTCTATATCTTTCGAGGTATGGTCTGAAAAAGATACATCCATAGCGGTACTATTCCAGGACATCGATAAATGTTCATTCCATGCTGTTATAACTCTGAAAGCAGGTGTCTGGCAGAATATTCATCTGGAAAACAAGGATTTCAAGGTCAATGATGACGCACCAATAAAGAAGCCATCGGTGGAACCCTTAAAGCTGCATTTGGGAATGTTAATCTCAGACATAGGCGCAATGATGGGACAGAGTGGCCCAAACGCTATTCGGATCGCTGACATGGAGATCAAATATCAACCACTCGATGTTGTGAATCTGCCTGCTGTTCTGGATGGTAAAACTCTTGAGATTTCAAAAAACAGCATACTAAATGGAAATACGGTTATCAGAAACAATAGCGCTATCAAAGTCTCTGCTCCACATGTGATTCTAAATGGCAACATATTTCTTGATAAGAGCAGTGTTGAGTTTAGCAACACTGTTTTAACCATCAAGTCCAGGTTTGCCCATGAGAGAGCGATTGCTGCAGGAGCAGGATCTGTAGTTCGTTTCAATAAATGCTCTGTCATTTCTGACCAGGCTATTGGTATTCAGGTAACCAATGGAGCCGTACTTCAAGTGGAACAGTCGGATTGTGCAGCTGCCGGATGGACTGTGGGTATTGACAAAGGCGCAATGGTAGAAATAAACAGGATGAAGAAGTTCGGCGAGTTTATAGTAAACGCTGGTGCGCAATTCAACGTGACGGATTCTGATTCTTTCTTGATCTGGCTTGTTCCATCAGGAGAAAAACAGATAGATTTCAGCCTGCCAAATGATCCGAAAATATCTCAATGGCAGCTGCCTGAACAGGATGGCTTTAAGATAAATATTCAAAACTGTTCAGGAGTTATGTGGGGACTGATATCAACGCCAGGGACCAAGGCAAAAGTTCTAAACAGCAATCTGCTGGCAGTAGGGCTTCTTTTTTCAGGAAATACTCAGCAAGCTGTGACCGGAATTAAGAACAAACAACCAGTTGGTAATCTCCACTTTCCAGCCTCTGACCGTTTGCTTGAGTTTGAAGGCTGCACCGTTGGTGCGTGGAACTTCTATGCTTACGGCAGCTCCAATATCACTTTGAAAAACTGTACTGTTGGAGAAGCGTTCACTGTAGAGACCAGCAAGATGCTCCTTGACTCCTGCCTGGTCGACGGAACAGGCGGTTACGTTAAGGCAAGTGGGCACAGTGTCATGCATATGGTGAAGAGTAAGACAACATGCAACGTAGTAGCTGATGGCGACTCGGTTTTATCAATCACAGACTCCAACATCACCGGTTCATTGAGCGCTGCAGGTAATGCAAAGGTATCTATGAAACGGTCAAGAGTAAGTGGCTTGACTACGAAACTCGATAAAGCAACGATCACAACTATAAATGACGTTCAAAAGAAACCAGTCAAGCGTTGATATAGGAACTGTTTGTTCTGGATTATCATGATCAGCATAATATGGCATTAATGATAACAAGATGGGTGTATACAGAAAGTTGATGCAGAGGATCGTCGATATGAAGATTTCCAATATATCTGTTTACTGTGCTCTGACACTATTGCTTGTTTCCGGATCTCAAGCATTTGGAGATAAATCACTTTTATATTGTTCTGTTCCGTTGACTGGCGAAGTTTTCACCCCCTTGATTGAAGGGCCCGTAGTAGATAGAAATCAAAACGTATACGCTGTCGGGTTTGAATCCAGTAACAGAGTAGGGGTTGTTGATAAAACGGGCAGAGTTAAGCTATATGTCAATTTACCGGATGCTGGAACTCCTAATGCTCTATATATAGATAAAAAAGGCTATATGTATTTTGTAGATTACACTAATCACAAAATCTGGAAGATGAATATGTCGACCAGGATGTTCTCTGTAATGGCCGAAGACAAGAACATGAATCAGCCAAATGATATTGCTTTTACTTCCAAAGGTTATGCTTACACCTCTGATCCAAACTGGGGCAACAGCAGCGGTAATTTGTGGAGGATATCACCTGATGGTAAAACCACCTGCCTGGAAACCAATATGGGAACAACCAATGGTATCGAAGTAAGTCCTGATGAAAAGGTACTTTACGTTGCAGAATCTGTACAGAGAAACATCTGGGCTTATGATATAAACTCAAAAGGAGATATCAGCAATAAACGGCTACTGATCAATTTTAGTGCGGACAGTTCTGATGGTATGAAATGTGATATCAAGGGAAATCTGTACCTCACCCGTCAAGGCAGGGGCTGTATTGCGATGATATCTCCACAGGGTAAATTACTGCGAGAGATAAAACTGATAAACAAGACTCCTACCAATATCTGTTTTGGAGGTAAGGATGGCAAGACGGCCTATGTGACATGTGTTACCAACGATGGAAGACACGGGCAGATAGAAACCTTCAGAACAGAGTTTGCAGGGAGAAAGTGTAGATAGAAGGAATTAACAGCGAAACTCAATAGGATGGATATTCAACTAACAATGCTCCCGGTAGATGAATACCTATACTATTCCTGTTTGTTTTCTTGTCGCCATTTCATTGGTAGAGGTTGCTGCTTTTCATATTCATTGAAGCTGGCAAAATAGCTTTTGTTGTTGTTTTTTATATCAAGAATTGGAGCGTGAAACAGCATCACATTCAATTTCCTGGATATAGCGCCGAATAATCTGGCGACATCCTCAGGTGTATGACTTCGAGAATTAATGAAAAGACTTGTCATGTGAGAGTCTGCGATCCATGAGATGAGTTCGTATTCACCCAACATATCCTGGATAAGGTTAGAATTCGAGCTGATATCAGAAATGACACTAGATGCAGTAGTTACCGGGCTCGTATTATCATGTATGGCTTTGATCATCATTTTTTCCAGATTGGATTCAGCACCTTTATTAACCAGAATTAGAAACGGTTCAAAACCGTGCACTTGTGACATCCACTTAATGCTGCCCAACATCCAAGCCGATCCTGTGCAGATAGCATAATCTCCATCATATTTACCAGAATTATTCATGTTGCAGATAACTTCAAATCCTGCATTTATCATCTCAGATAGCCAGTATTTGGCTTCATCACGTATTGTAGAATACAACAATACTAACCGTGAGTCCTGTGATACCATTTCTGGAATTGCCTGTTCAACAAACTTTCCACCAACTCTATCAACTGAGCACAGGCAACCTTCGACCACAACGCTGCATTGATTTTTGGTCTTATATTGTAATAGCCCCCCACTCAAAATGATAAAGGTGCCACTAAATGAGGCGTCTCTGTGCTTTCCATAGTTACCATCGAAATGATGGTAGACTGGTCCATCAGTTGCATAGACGAAAAATGGCATTCTATCACTTGGATTGTTACTTATATTCATGTTTTGGGCTCTGAAATGAAAGAGTTATGTTGATAGACTATCATTATTGGATGATATGTGGAAGAGAACCAGCTTTATGCCACACTCAATTGAGGTATAAAGCTGGTTTCATAAACTTACACGATTATGCTTGGGCTGGCTACGGCGGCGTGGCCTACGTAGAGATCGGGGAGTTTTCCCTTTTCGCCTGGCATGCAGGGGATTCGTTTACCCTCAAGCTCTTCGATCTTCTTGATTTTACCTTTCAGATAGTCGTCCAGTCTCTTCTGTGTGGTTTTCAAACGACCGATGAGACCTGAGTATCTGCGGTCTATGGTTTCCCAGCCATTGGCTTTATAGAGATCAAGCCAGAGTGCTGCGTGGTATTCGTGGGTGGCTTTTACCCGTCTAATAACCTCTGGTAGGTCTTTGTGGGCTATCTGTCTCAGATCGTCCAGATCACCGCGTTTATAAGCGTCAAGGAGTTTGATTCCGATTTCGCCTTTTAGCTCAAGTGTGTGAGCAATATTGAAAGCCTGTTTAAGGTGCTTTTTACCCATTCCAGCCGATTTGATTTCAGATTTCAGATGGGCAGCCAGTTTGCCGTAGTGCTCCGCTATCGGAAGATCCATCAGCTGGATGTCCAGGATACCAAGTAGCGGGTCCTGCCACATCAGATAGGTGCTGGGGTTGCCGAAGTCCGGAGCGAGGTCGAAGTAGTTCAGTTCGCACGCTTCAATCCAGGGGGCAATGTCTTCCCCACAGTTGCCTGCAAAACCTCTCACCATCATTTCGTCAGTGACTTCCATGTTATAGCCGTGTTCGGAGAAATACTGCAACTGAGGAATAATCGCCATCAGATCAACTTCATTGCCGTTGTCTCCCCACGCAGTTGTAATAGCTTCCTTTACACCTTTTTGCTTGCAGGCTATCATGCCCGGAGTGATCGTTTTTCTGGCTATATGCATAGATGGCCAGAAAACACCCCAACTCCAGACTCCGGGAGCGAAGATAGGTTCTTTACCCATTGCTCGGTGGCGGTCGATCCACTCCAGGTAGAACTCCTTGTTGTCATGATAGTAGTCCCAGTAAACAAGCTGGACATTCTCCGGAATGTTCTCTGCAACATCAGCCGGTATGTTGGATTCCATATCGTAGTAGTCATCAGTTTTGGAACCGATACGGAAGTACATATCACTCCAGATCATCGGCTTCAGGTCGAGTTTCTCAGAAATCTTAACGACTTTATCCAAATGCCGATTGATGATATCAAAGATCCTCTGCTCACCGTTTAGTGTCTTGAATCTGCCTGTACCCAGTCCATGGGCTTCATCCATACCGATGTGGATCCGTTTGGAGCGATATGGTTTAGATGCTTCGCGGAGCATATCTTCTACCAATTTGTATGTTTCAGGTTCATCCACCAGTAGAATCTCGGTGGTATCGACGACTTTAGCAAACTCCGGCCAGCGAAGCATCATCCCAAGGTGTGCAAGCGCCTGTATGCATGGGAACATCTCTATTCCAAGCTTATAGGCATAGTCATCCAGTTCTTTCAGCTCTTTCTGGGTCAACTTTCCTCGCATATACCCGATCATCGGTCGGCCGGGGACTTCGTAGGTCTCCTCGGTATAGAGCATCAGGACGTTCATTCCCATCAGAGCCATACGGCGTAACAGGAACTTGACAGTCTCCACCCGAGAAACGGCGTTCCTGGAGCAGTCCAGCATCAATCCGAGAGTATCAAACTGAGCGGTTTCGGAGTAGGATGGGGGAATATCCCCAGCCATCGCAAACCCGCGCAGCATACTCAGGGCACGCAATATCTGGGGAATACTTCCACCCGTGATGCTGGCTTCACCCTTTGAATATGTAAATGACGGACCGGTTGTTCCAATTTCTATTGAAAGATTAATTCCTTTGGAACCAGGTTCTATTGGAAAATCCTGTTCTATAAGTTGGAGAGCATCACTGATTTGCTCAGTAATCTCAAACGGGTTGTAACTGAAACGAATCTTCTTACCCGGCATATTTCCTATCCTCCTATAGTGAGTGCTTTTTAGTTGTCATCCTGAGGAACGAAGGATCTGCTTTCTCCCGGAACAGCAGATCCTTCGTTCCTCAGGATGACATTCAATTATGGTGACAGCCACTTATTTACTCGGTACAAATACAACCTTATCCACATATACAGCTTCGGTGCCTGTTATATTTTTGCATGGGGCCACATAAATATACATATCCGGAGTCACTGTTATTTCTCCGAAACTGTAGTCATAGTATCCCTTACCTGGAATATCTTCCAGCTTAATAAGCCTGTCAACGACTTCATATCTAAGGTCCGGACTGTAAATGCCGGTAGTGAATGCTTTTCCTTTGGGAGCTTTGCCAAGAACTTTAACAGACACAAATAGTTCGCCTTTTTTGCCGGCAAGGTCTTTTAACATAACCTGCACAGCCCATTGCACGTGGTCTCCAGGCATCCTTGCTGCACTGCCATCTGATGCCTCTGAGTCTGACGCATATCCAACCCACTGCGGCAATGCAGCGAGTTGGAACTGTTTCTCCTGGATTATTGTCTGATTTGGATAATTTGAATCTGGAGACTTGCCCGGTTTTCTGTAGTCAGTATTGGCAACTTCTCTGTTGCCCATGTCCAGGACTCTCTGCTTATAGGTCTCAGGCATTGGTGATGCTTCTCCAATTGCCACATTGCCTGTTTCAGCAGTCACTTTCAGGAATCTCTTTGCCATTTCTACAGGACTGGGAGTGATGGTTTCCAGTTCAACTCCTCTAATAAACGGCCTCTGAGTCAGATAACCATGATCCAGAACAACTCTCTGCATCATGACTCTCTTTGCCAGCACTGGATCACTCTTGACTGCGGGTTCAGCCTGATCAAACAGCTTGTAGGCTTTAGCGAAGTCTGCAGCAGTCATATAGAACATCCTTGTTCCACCGCAACCATAAAATGAACCATCTTTGATGATGGCATCTGAGACAACTTTGAGGTATTTGTCCAGATATGGTCCTGCTTCTCCATAGTATCCCCGAAGGAACTCGCTGGTCAGTTTGTCCTGATTAAGCTTAGGGTTCCACATAAGTTTGGATAGCACATATACTTTGAGCCCGGCGAATGTTGCATCGGGATTGTAGCCATCACCCTGTTCAAAAAGACCAATTACATGGTTTTTCTCAAAGAGTCTAATATTCTTTGCCAGAACCTGATAGTTAGGATGAGGAATCAGAAGATTGTTGAAATTGACAACATAGTCCCAGACAAACAACTGGGGAGATATCTTCTTCCAGTTCTGCATATCTTTCCAGAAGTCAGTGTTCGTCGGACCATCAAGAGGTTTGCTGAAATCACACTCAATAGTGCACAGTCTGACTAATACATTCTTTCTTGGCTTGACGTTGGTTGGTGCGCTTCGCGTGTATTGGTAAGCTAATGTCTCAACCAGGAACGTTGGATATTGTTTTTCTATCTCTTCAGCAACGGAATTAACAAATGTGATAAGCGCGCCTGACTGCGACCCAGTTTTGGCCACCAGAGCTTTGCAGTTGTCGCATTCGCAAGCGCCAGCACAGTCATTCTGAGCCAGTGAGATAATACCAGCAGATGGATCTGCCTTTATCCACTCAAGCGCTCTCCTGGTAAACTCTTTCTTCATCTCATCATTGGTCAGACAGAGCTGGGCAGTCTCGAATGTCCGTTTACCATTGACCATTGCAAACCAATCAGGATGGTATTGTGCATATGCTGCGGGAGGAATGAGCTGGTTGAATGTGTGGCAGAACCCAAGGAATGAGTAGTGTCCACCTTTGTCTTTACCTATTCCCTGATAGTGTCCGTTCAATTTTCGATGAGCGGCAAAGTCGGCATTTTCGGCACGCTGGGTGGAGTTGTAGAATGTCTCTCTATATCTGAATGGAGGCTTGTATGTGAGGTCTATATCCTTGATGCGGAGCGTAGATTTCCTGGGGACAAATGTTGAGTCATATGTCCACCAGCGTACACCAACATAGTCCTCAAGAAACGTATAGACAGCATATAGCGTGCCTCTGGGCCTGTCACCTGCCAGAATCAGAGTATTGCCTTTTGTTTTGATAATGATGCCATCGCCGGCAAGATCGCTCCACTTCACCTCAGGAAGCATGGACTTAACCACAGCAGTCTGGCCAACAAATATCCTGGTTTGTGCAGTTGCGCTTATATCTGACGTAACTGTGAAATCTCCTCCGGTGATCCGATTGAGATAGTCAGCCAGTTCATTTGCTGCTGTCTTTTCTGGTGCGGTTGCATCTTGTCCAATTACTATTACAGCTGTCGATTTACCGCCCGAAGCGATAGTTAATGCTTGAGCTGTAATCGTTGCTAGTAATCCTGCAATCGCAAGAATTACAATGAAAATTGCTCTCATGTTTTTACCTTTCTTAATTGAATAAATGATTCAGAGGAAGTGAGTTTTTTCAATCCCTCTGAATCGTAACTAACATTGGCTTATCAGCATTAAGTGCTCATTCTGCAATCTGTTGTTTCATGACTCTGAATACAGATGTATTGTCTAACCATTTACCACGCACCGGATCTGTTTCATTACTTAGATAGTGTTGGAATAATTCAGAGCCTGTGCCCTGAGCGAACAAAGGTAAAATCATATTGGTATGACCAGTCGAGAAGAACTTCATTCCCGGTATTTTACCTTTACCCATATCTACTATGTTGGTCTCCCCATTTGGACCAAGCAGGAATCCGCTGTCATGGTCTCCGGTTACGATGAGTAAATTGTCATCCCATCCACCATTGGCTTTAATCCATTCTGTGACAGTTTTAACCGCATCATTGAAACCTATCATTTCTTCAATAACGCGTCCTTTTTGATTTGCATGGTTTCCCCAGTCAACAGCTCCACCTTCAATCATCAGGAAGAAGCCCTTTGGGTTCTGTGAAAGCACGTTAATAGCAGCTTTACTCATCAGAGCAAGCGTGGGGACGTTCTTATTTTGTGTTTCAAGATGAACGTTCTGTGGATTTCCAGCGGATCTGGCTTGCTGGAGAGTAGAGGCTGCCTGGACTGTGCCGATGTATTTGCCTTTAGGATTCTTTGCATTTGCGAGTTTCTGGAACTCCTTAACGGTTTGTATCATACGAATATTGGGAAAACCGCCATCTACCAGCTTTCTCCATGTATCCTGTCCTCCAACAAATTCATAGGTTTTAGTTGCAGGGGCTCCATTGTCATCAAACATAGGACTGCCTGCACCCATGATTACATCTATATCCGAGTTAATCATTTCCCTTGCAATCTCTGCGTAACCACCTCGGGATGCGTTATGAGCATCTCCGAATACCGCAGGAGTTGCATGGCTCCACTCAACCGATGATATGGCCCCTGCGGATTTACCAGCTAGCTTTGCTAACCTGCCAATAGTGACCAGCGGTTTCTTGTCAGTCGACATATTCACAAAACCATCGGTTGTTTTCGTTCCGGTTGCCAGAGCTGTTGCAGCTGCAGCTGAGTCAGTCGCAGGTCCCAGAAAATATGCTGCATTGGGTTTGAGTCCACCATTACCATCGGAGACCCAGGCAACAGCCGGGTCATATCCGGGTTTAGCATTTGGATATGGATTCTTGTAACCCGAAGCAGAAAATGTTGAGACGGGGAATTTAACTTTGAAATCTAGATAGACAGGTTTCTTCCCAGTATAATACTGCAATGCAGCTGTCTGATTGAAATCCCAGCCATCAGCTATCATAATGATTACATTCTTTGCTTTCGCACCTGCACTTGTAGAAAACAAGACTGCCAGGATCATCGAAACCAGGATGTTGCGTGTAAATCTACTCATAAAAAAGCTCACTCCAATACTCTCTGCCGGCGTAGTGCAAGCATATATGTAAGCAGCGCCGGATTATAGTGACAATGATACCGCGTATACGCTTGCACTGCAACGTCAGAAAGTATAGTGAATGATGGTATACTATACTTAGTCAGCATTATGTAAGGTAGTAACTATGCTATTTGAAGTATCGGAAATCGCTAGACTCCAACCATCTGAAGCTATTAAATATCTGAGAGATGATTTCAATCACAGATATTCCTCAAATGGGATGCGGTTGTGTTATTCCCCAGAATTATCACAAGAACGGGATGAAGCAATTCGTATTGCATACAGCCAAAGTGAAGGCAGCTCAACAATATTTCGCAGAGCCAGAGTTCTGGAGGTTTTTTGCAAACAATGTAGCATTGTTACCCGACCAGAAGACTATCTTCTTGGTACACTTGCATATAATGGCCCCTGCTTTGTAAATGGCAACTCAGTTCCAGAATATGCCTGCACAACCGGACATATTGTTCACGATTACGAATCTCTATTAAAATATGGGATTTCAGGCCTTAAAGAAATAGTCAGCAGTGCTACCGCAGAGTTCACCTATCAGGAAAATGCGAGAAAGGCCTATTTACTAAGTCTTCAAGCTTTTGAGACCTTTATTCAACGCCATGTGGATTCTATTCCTGATGGGTCAATGCTGGCATCCAGGCACATTGATGAATTGCAAAGTCTCTCGATTGGTCCTCCAACCACTTTTTTCGGAGCCATTCAACTACTGTGGTTTGCACATATTTTACTACACATAGAAAATCCATCGGTAGCAATATCGTTCGGACGCATTGACCAGTATCTTTATCCATTTCTCGACCGTGACTTGGCTGTCGGTGCAATATCAATCCTGGAAGCATTTGATTTGATCTGCGCACTAATGCTCAAATGTTGCGAAGGCGAAGAGAGCCAAAATGTGGTTCTTGGCGGCGCTGGTGATGAGAATCTTGTCAGTTATCTAATGCTTTCAGCAATGAAGAGCATGCGAGCTTTTCAACCAAGCATCAGTGTGAGAATCGGAAAAGATACTTCCGAAGAGTTTATGCAGGCTTGTACGGACTTATCTATCCAGGGAACTGGCAATCCTGGATTTATGAATGAAGATCTGGTAATACGGAGTCTAGTAAATACAGGTATCCGCAAGAATGATGCCAGAGACTGGTCTGTTGTTGGGTGTTATGAAGCTACTATATCAGGCAAGTGTTATCCAAACACAGTTCTTGGTAGATTAAATCTGCCCCGTTTGCTTTCCGGGTATGTGAATCAACTCGATTCCACTCCCACAGATTTTGAACAGTTTGTTAAGGGCTTTGAAACGTATACTTGTTCAGCATATGAGAGCCATCTTGAAGACGTGCAGAATCAATGGATGGTTTTTCGAGATAAAGCCCCATCACCATTTGGCAGTGTACTGATGCGTGGTAGTCGAGAAAGGCTGGTTCCTGTTGAATCCGGAGGCACCCAGTATAACTTAGTAGGCGTCAACATGCTGGGACTAGGGAGCTTGATAGATGGGTTGTTAGCTATTAAGCATTCGATATATGAAACAGACTGCTTGTCTCTTGCTGAGATAAGAGACGGACTGGCATCCAACTTTGCCGATGATATTATTAGGATAAAGCTCAGAAAGCATCCACAAAGATATGGTATAGATGACATACAAAGCCAGGAATTAATTTCAGGAGTTTCTTCAAGTCTTGCTCGAATGGTCCTTGATAGTCGGTTATACATAGAATCCAGTGATTGCGGTCCATCGGTAGATGTTCAACCGTATCCGGCATTTTTCGGATTCTCTGGTGACATTTACGACACTGATTTCCCATCAGTGGATGGCAGAAGGGTAGGGGAACTGATCAGCTATGGGATCGCACCACCCTTATCTTCGTTCATATCCTCTACTGCTGCGCTTCAGTCTGCTTCTTTTGCAGCACAACGTCTGGCAGCCTGTGGATCTCCATTTGCACTGACTTTGTCTGAGTCTGAAGCTGATCCGGATATCATCGGTGAACTAGTGCAGGCATATTTCGAAGTTGGCGGATTCCACCTTCATATAAACATTGCAGATACTAACACGCTGCGAGAAAGTATGGTCTGCCCTGAAGAACACCAGGATGTAATGGTCAGGATAAGTGGTTTCAGCGCGAAGTTTGTAACACTAGACAAAAAATGGCAGCAGGCACTGGTAGATCGTGCCGAAAAGGGGCATTAAACGATCCTGTTCGCCAAATGTCGCTTCCCTCTATTCATTGCCAAAAACGATATTTTATAAGTCAAACCAGCAAATATCTTTTCTTCTTTAGTTTGTCTTTTGATCAGAGTTAACATAATTGCTGAATCCATCTACAGCACATTCTGACAAAGATAATACACAGTACAATCACCAGGTTGTTTACTACAAGTAAGAGGGAAAAAGTACATGAAGTAATTGTATGTAGTGACACCTCACGCAACCGACCCGGTCAACTAAACAGTTGCTCCTCTATGAACTCATGACACAAGTATGAACTGGTAGTATAAGTGTTCCCAGTTACACAAGGAAAAAAAATGAGAACGCTTGAACAGTTACAAGAGATCTTCTGGGAAGCATCGGATCAAACCTGGCATAGGCATAGAAACGGTGGAGGATGGGTGCAAAACACTGCCACAGTTACTAGTGGTGTCTATATTGGTGAGGATGCACTAGTGTATGGAAATGCAGAAGTATCCGGTAACTCTATGGTATCCGGCACTGCACAGGTGTTTGGTAATGCCCTTGTTTCCGGCAATGCTCTGGTAACAGGCAGCACGCTTGTATTCGGCAATGCACTGGTGTTCGACAACGCTCAGATATATAACAATGCCCAGGTGTTTGAAGATGCACGGGTCTGCGGATACTCGCAGATATCAGGAAACGCACTTATATATGGAACTGCAGAGGTAACCGGTAATGCACAGGTATTCGGCAGCGCACAAGTATATGGTAACGCCCACGTATACGGCGGGGCACAAATATTCGAAGAAGGGCGTGTATTCGGCAACTGTCAGATAGCTGGTGATTCGCTGATATCAGGTGAAACCCAGGTTTCCGGTGATACTCAACTGGGTGGATACCAATGAAGAATTTCAGAAGTAGACCGGTTGGGCTCAGGTATACAATGGTCGGGGAGACAGGATTCGAACCTGCGACCCCCTGAACCCCATTCAGGTGCGCTACCAAACTGCGCTACTCCCCGACATTTTGAGCTCAATTTACACACCTGTTTAAGATTCAGGTGCGGTAAAAACGGGGTTAGGCGCACCTGATTAGTAAAAATGTCCACGCTCAATTGGCGCACCTGATTAGTAGTTTTGTGCAATACAGATTATGGAGAATTGCACGAAATGGCTACATCAAACACTATTCGAATCAAACAACTGCTGACACCTGCAACGGACTACAGGACGGCTGTAAACGCTTTCCTGGGACGTTGTAAAGCAAAGAACCTCTCACCCCGGACTCTGGAATACTACACTCAGAGACACAATGCATTTCTGAAGTGGATTGATGAATGCAGACCCGGACTTACTCCGGAACAGACAACCCCCAATGATGTCAGATTGTATTTATCCTATGAATCCGACCGCAAGGGTGCATCTCTTAATCGACATGCGTTTGTGTCTGTCAGTGTGTTGCTGAGATGGTTGTTCACAGAAGAATATATCGAAACCGACCCAACCGCACGTATCGAGAAACCCAAAGCACCAAACAAGATCATAACTACATTCAGTAACCAGCAGATAGAAAACCTGATAAACTCCTGCGGGAATGACTTTGTTGGATGCAGGGATAGGGCTATGATTATGGTCTTGATGGATTGTGGTCTGAGAGCATCCGAAGCGTTTTCATTGACTTTGGATGACATCAACTGGAATGATTGCATGCTGCTTGTCCGTAGTGGTAAGGGTAACAAAGACCGTGCAGTACCATTCGGGCAGACTTGCCGGAAGTCTCTGTCTGATTATATAAACAGGCGGGGTGTCCTGGATACTTCGACTTTGCTTGTAAGCAGTTATGGCAGACCACTTACACGCTATACCCTGGGTGACCTATTGGAGAAACGCTGTAAGAAGCTGGGTATAGAGGGTGTCCGGCTGAGTGCTCACACATTCCGGCATACATCGGCTATCCAACTGCTGAGAAACGGAGCAGACGCATTCAGCGTGCAATCGTTCTTAGGGCATTCCACACTGGACATGACCAAACGATACTGCAACCTGGTAGAATCCGATATAAAGAACATGCACCAGAGGTGTTCACCTATGGACAATATGACAGGAATCAAAAGCGGCGGAACACGAACGAAGATAAAGTAATCAACTGTATCAGACATCGACAGAATAGCCCCTGGGAAGTGATTCCTGGGGGCTTTGTTGTCTGCATATATTATAACTGCTGAACACCTGTTAAATATACCTGTAAAAATGGCTGCAAACTGACTGTTTGGCATGAATTATGCAACATGTCTCTTTGTTGGCGCCTGTAGTCCGGCCTAACATTTTTCTCCTGTTTTTCTTGTAGTCGGAATTCGACAGCCCCTGGGAATAAAATTCCGGGGGAATTTGTTTTTAAGTGTATGGTATTCCAGTCCCCTATGAATTATATTTGTCATTTCGATACCTCGCTTCCTGCCTCTACCATTAGCATTCTATTAATCGCTGCCAACCCGATGATACTGACACCCGGATATACACTCAACGGTTCGCCGGATATCTGTCAACGGGCATGGCAAACTTATGGAACTGTTTTATCCTATTCGGTAAAGCGGGAACTGGCAAGAGTATATTTACGGAAACACTAGCGTCAATACTTGGAGAACACGCAAGCCCATTACTGAAGTCTGCTATTGTCCAGACCCCACACGGCGGAACTAATGACACATCGGCTATTGCTGCGCTATGGCAGAAACGAATGGTCACAGTGAGTGAATTTTCATCGGGTGAAGACCTGGATGAAGACCTGCTCAAGACATTGACCGGCTCAGGTGAAGCTGAGGTACAGATACTGGATCCTGAAGAGCAGAGAATGAAAGAGGCTATGGGGCTATAGAATATCTTGCGAATAACAGGCTATACCTTTATAAGGGGGGTATAGCCCTTGTAAACTCTATAGAGAGAGCAAGCACCGTATGTGAGTAGAATCACACGAAATTTCGCGAAATTGGAGTAAATCGCAAATCATATGAAACGAATTGATTTTGTAGTATTTTGAAAAACAAAAGAGTATACTTTTCGCAGTAAGGAGGTAGAACCATGAGAAAAGTTATTTGTCCAGATTGTGATTATCCTAATCTTGAAGATAGTAAATCTTGTTTCAAGTGTAATTCGGTCTTTTATCTGAGCAACAAACCATTCGATGGTCAAATGGGAATAATTGGACATACTGGATGGACGGGTGCATCAGTACGAGCAGGTGCATATAAAGAGGGTAGTCCGCTTATGATGATTAAGGGGCATCTGTATTTGGCTCTGTCCAAGTCAATATTTTCTCGCATACAATTACTTCCTTTAGATGCTGCTCTGGATAGGGTTGAATTGTTGGATAAAGAGAGTAAAACAAGTCTAAGTAGCGCATTAGGGCGTGGAGTTATTGGAAGCGCAGTTCTTGGACCTGTTGGGATGATTGCAGGAGCAGCAACTGCTGGGAAGAATGTGAAAGTACGCTGGATGGCTTATTTTCGTAATGGCAAGAAGATTTTACTTGAGTCTGAGCCTGATGTATTTCAACGCATTCTGTCTGTGCTGTGATTCGAACAATCAAGGAGAAACATTACATGTCTAATTGTTATATCTGCGGTCAAGAGGAATCCAAACGACTCCCTACTATACTAAGAGAATGCCCAACTTGCGGTGTCTTACTGTGTCCTAATTGCAACAGTAGCGGATATTGTCCAGAGTGCAAATCATCTTTGATTGCCAATATGAATCTTGGGGCGGGTGTCCATGAGTCTCTATTCGAAGTGAAATCTGGCAATCAACAGAGCACTAAACGCATGATGTTGATTGGCTTTATTATTGTATTGTTAAGCACTACTGTATGGTTTTTTGGTAGTTATCACATAGTATCATCTTCAGCTGCAGGAACCATGATTGTTCCGAAAGTGGTGTTTAGTTTTAATGAAACATTCGTCAGTGTTGATGAAATAACCGGAATGCCATTCATATCAGCAAAAAGTAAATATCCTCTAGCGGTAAAAGCATTGCAGCGTAAGGGTGTTCTTGAAACTGACGAAAAGTTTGATGCTAGAATACGTGCAGGCGTACAGGCTGAAATGGAAAAAGCACAACGAGAAGCTGAACGCGAGATGCAGAAATCTATGAAGCAACTGGGATACTAAATACGACAAAATCAAGTCTACAGTTACTAAATAATACGCAATGATATGTGGTATAATCCGGTAGCACTAAAACAGGCTAATCAGATGCGCTTGGCTAGTCCATTAACCGCACCTGTTTAACAAAAAGTGGACATTTAAAAGGGTCACCTGATTTTTAATCAGGAGTGGGGTTTTGATCTTAAAGCATACAATGGTCGGGGAGACAGGATTCGAACCTGCGACCCCCTGAACCCCATTCAGGTGCGCTACCAAACTGCGCTACTCCCCGACAGGCGTAATTATACAATAATTGAGGGTGGGGAGTCAAGTGTTGTTTGAGTTTGTGAAGCTCATGAAACTGCATGAAGTGAATGGATTACTCAATACTTAGGACCTATTCTTCTCGTCGGATTCTCTCATAAAACTTTGCAATATCCTCTATCTCTCCCGTTACGCGGCATCTTGGGAGGTAGCGGAGGAATTCTCTTCCGTAGAACTTTTTGTGGATTCTGGAGTCCAGGATTGCCACTATGCCACGGTCGCTCTTAGTTCTGATCAATCTACCAAAACCTTGTTTAAGGCGAATTTGTGCCTGGGGCATGGCATATTCGCGGAACCAGTCTCCTCCTTCGGTTTCTATTTTCTCGCACCTGGCTTTGTTGATCGGACTGTCCGGAACAGCGAATGGGAGTTTGTCTATGCATACCAGGGACAATCTTTCTCCCTTGACATCCACACCTTCCCAGAAACTGTGAACGCCCATCAGACATGTGTTATCACCCTCTCGGAACTCCTTGATCAACCTTTCATTGGACATTTCTCCCTGCTTGATTAGCCTGTACGGAATCCTGTCTACCAGTGCATCAAAGACTTTGTTTAGCATTCTATAAGAAGTGAAGAGCAGAAATGCTCTGCCGCCGGAAAGGTTTATGAGAGTCTCCATACGACCTGCGACCTGCTCCACATAGGTTTCGCTGTCACTTGGTATGTCCAGATCGGCTGGCACATATATCATCGACTGGTGGACATAATCAAATGGAGATCCGACAATAGTCTCGGATGTATCCTGCAGACCGAGTCGGTTGCTTATATAGCAGAATGTGCCAGAGTTAGATAGCGTTGCAGATGTCAGCACTGTAGACTGTCCACGGTTCCACAGTGTTTCATTCAGGAATTCAGCCACTTTGGTAGGAGTCAGGTGCAGGTTACAATTGACAAATCTGCCACCGCTGACTTTCTCGCACCACTTGAAAAAATTGTCGTCTTTCGAAAAGAACAGGGCGTTCACGTCATCTGAAGCATGTGCAATCATCTTGCGATAACCATCGATACGCTCCTTGAGGTCTTTGTCATCGCCAGTTTCTTGTTGGTGAAGTTGCACGCTGAGACTATCAAGATCTCTTACCAGTTCTCCGGCAGCCTCTTCAATAGCAGTCCGACGGTCACCTCTGTATATGTCCTGAAAAAAGAACTCCTGCCTGCTGATAGATTTAAACTCATCAAATAATCGTTCAGCAGAGCGTAGCAACATTCCATATTCGCCTTCAGTTACAGCCAGTTCCTTGCGTTTTCGAAGCCTGCTGACAATTACCGGCACACGATAGTCCGAGAATTCTACACCAAAGGCCTTTGTTGCAACGTCCTCAAGGTGGTGGGCTTCATCAAATATTACCGGACCATAACTGGGAAGTATTGCCTTAGTCATATCGACTGCACGGATTCCGAGATCAGCGAAGAATAAGGAGTGGTTTACGATGATAATATCAGATTTTGCAGCTTTTTTCTGCATAGCATAATAGAAGCAGTGTTCAGCCTGGAACGGGCATTCTTTCTTGCGGCAGGTATCAGGATTGGAGCATACTTCGTGCCAGTCAGGAAAAGGAAAGTCCAGTTCCTGGATGTCACCGGTTGTAGTCTGATTGGCCCATTCTTTGAGTTTCTCAAATATAGGGTCATTTTGGTATATAATCAAGGACCCGGCATGGTCGAGTTCCTGCCAGCATAAGTAGTTGGAGCGTCCTTTCATTAGGACTGCAGTAAACGGATGGTCCTCCATTACCTGCTGAAGCATCGGTATGTCTTTATTAAGCAACTGCTCTTGAAGATTGATGGTGTGAGTAGATATGACAACAGGATTCCCCCCGGATGCATAGAGGACAGCAGGAACAAGATATCCCACGCTCTTTCCGACACCTGTTCCAGCCTCTACAAGCAGGTTCTTACGAGCCAGCAGTGTCTCGGCAACTACTTCGGCCATCTTAATCTGCTGACGCCGAAACTCGTATCCGTCGCATAATTCGGAAAAACGCCCACCGTAACCCAATAACTTCGAAATTTGGGAAATCATTTGAGCTTATTGTCCACATCGCTATGAGTATTCAGCCGATAGCATTCTGCCATGCTGAGTCCTGCCATTGCTCCGGCCCGTCTGAGCCTGCGCAGAATACTAATTCGCTGTATAAAATAATAAAACCAAGGTGCTTCGGTCGTGTGGCATCTAATGGATTTCAACTTTGCCTTAAGCATAATATTGTCCACCGGGACGAGTAAGTCAGGCTCAGTAGTACCAAAATATGCCAGCTTACATCTCAGGTTTGCAGCTCGAACAGCTTGCCCTACAGCTTCATGATCAGGATGCGGATTGTAAATATGACTCGGGTCCCAACTCACGACGATATCCGGGCGTTTAGCATTTGCAACGGCTCTAAGATCACGTTGAAAATCTTGAATATGGTCTGATAAGCGTCCGTCAGGATAGTCCAATATAGTAACATCGCTGACTCCGAGAGCAAGGGCGGCCTTGTGCTGATCTCCGGTCCGAATTTTTTTCATTAATCTCCCGAGAAATCCGGGCAGATTATGGTCACCTTTAGTAGCTATCAAGTATGACACTGAAATTCTCTTCTGATCCATTAAACGAATGGTTGCTCCGCAATAGAATTCTATGTCATCCGGATGCGCTCCGACAAACAATATCCTACGTGCCGTCAGTAGAGCATCAGGGCCAAAGTGAGAGACTGTGTTGTTTTTCATCAGTTTTTATAGACACTTTCCGGTATCAATTTGGCAAGCTCTATATAATTGGCTGACACAATACTTGCTACCTCATCGGGATCTTTAGCATCACGTATATGGGTTTCGTAGACTAATGGCCCATTATATCCAGCATCAATGAAAGCTTGTAATACTTCTTTCCAATCGAGTTTCCCCTGGAACGGCAGCCAGTGTCGCTCAATATCGTCCTGATCTGATATATGTACGCTGGTTATCATTCCTTTTACCTTACGGATCAACGAGGGAATAGCCGCTGCTGGGTACAGATGGTTTGTATCGAAATTAACACCGACATTCGGCCGGTTCACTTTCTCGATTATCTCTATAACTTCCTCAATAAAACACCCGATTTCATTGTTAGGCAATGGTTCGACGGCCAGCTTTACCCCATGTTCACCCGCAAAGTCTGCTATTTTCCGGATAGAATCAATCGAATGATCTATTCTGAGCTCTCTGGGTACATCATATGCCGTGCTGTGCCCAGGATGAATTACTACAATCTTAGCCCCGAGGCTCTCAGCAAGCAATACAGCCTCACAACACCCCTTTATCGCTCCTGCACGACTTTCAATCTCTGGGGAGGATGTATCGTAGAATTTCCCGTATGGTCCATGCACAGACCAAATCTCCTTTGTGATTGCCGAAAGAACATCCACCATACGGTGACGATCGAGTGCCACAGAGAAATAACACTCGACTGCTTCTATGGGATATTTGTTGATTGCACGGACAAGATCCCATAGAAATTCTTCCATTAAGCTGTTTATTCTGTCATCAAACTCGACAAAAGTGGATTTACCGGGAGCAACGAAGACTTTTTCCACCAATTCTTTGCTCATCACATATATAAACGCACTAGTGGAGAGCGCGTGTCTCATTACCTTGTTCACAAAATGCCTCTATTTTTTTCTTTTCCGTATACATTATATCCGAATGCTATACACTCGGGCAAAAGCACACAGTGGAGTCCATTGATATAAATGGAATTGCGATTAGAGCAATATTTACTGTTACAGAGAACCCAATAGGCTGCTTACAACTGAAATTATCGCAATAACAAGACTATATGAAGGAATATGTGCAAGTTCTGTGGAAACATAGACAAAACATTGCGTTTATAATTTCAGGAGGAACACATAGATGTTCAGACGATTTGCAAAAGGAGTTATATTTACAATTATTTCAACGGGGGTATTTGCAGCGATGTGTATCAGTGCTGACGCAGACGAGATTCAAAAGAATCTGGAAAATCAGCGCAACTTCAACGCAATCCAGCATGTTTATCAAAAAGGGGTTCCACATACTGATGGAAAGGCTGTTCCAATGGATAATTATGTGGCTGGAAAGTCCTTTCTGCCTATCGCTATGTGGGGTGCTCCCAATCCCGGTGAAGTCTGGGGAGAGAAAATTGACTGGAAAGTGCTTCAAGACGCCGGTCTCAACACTGTATGGCCATGGGCTGGCGGTGCTGCTACAAGTCTTAAATCAGGCAATGAATATGGCATGAAGATCGTTCTCATGGGAGAGATCAAGCCTGAGGAATTGAAAATATTCAAGGACGATCCTGCACTTTTCGCTAATGTATGGATGGACGAACCGATTGGCGGCTACGGTAGTCGCGACATGAATAAATTATTTAATGAATTCCAAGCCTACCGTAAACTGGTACACAAAACGATACCCGGCTTGCCCGTGTTCATTAATGACGCCCCCTGGATTATGGAACCAGCCAAAAGCACATGGGTAAAATGGAACAGCAGCGCTGAAATATCCTGTCACGATAACTATCCAGTTATGAACAGCACCGCCAGGGCGAAATCAATTGGCGCTAACCCAAATGGTATACCGCAATCTGTGGGACTCGCAGTGGCTGTAAACAAAGAAGAGAAGCCGGTCTGGCTGATTGTAGGCGGATTCGATCAACCTGGGGAATATGGGCAATCGTTCCCATTCAGATATCCTACTCCTGAGCAGTTAAGAGCCTGTGTCTACGCTGGAATCATACACGGGGCAACTGGAATAGCGTACTTTATATGGGATAATTATGTGCCAAGGGATGGAGCAGTGATTGGTATGTCTCCAAATCCAAAGGTAGCTTATGTGCCGAATCCTCAAAAAGAAGGATACACAAAGCCGACTCCTGCAAGTCCGATCCAGATGATAAAGTCAAAGGCTCTCTGGGAGACAATGACTCAGGTCAATTCCGAACTAAAGACATTAACTCCAAACATACTCTTGCCTACAGTAGGCAATGACTTCAAATATTCTCTTGATATTGTAGGCACAGCGCCAACCGAAACACCGATTCGCTGCCTGTTGAAACCAGATCCCAATGGTGGATATGTGCTGTTATCAGTTAATCTGGATGATGCGGTGCTTAAAGTTACTTACACTATGCCAAAGGAAATAAAATCAGCAGAGACAATGTTTGAAAGTCGCCAGCCAGAAAAGCTCAGTGCAGACTCAAAGAGTTTTACACTGACCTATGAACCATTCGACACACACATTGTAAGGATAAATATCTGATCCGGATAATAATGTCATTCTGAACGAAGTGAAGAATCTCGGTCCAGGTGAATTTTGGAGATTAAAAAGCAGATTCTTCGCTGTGTTCAGAATGACATAAACTAGACTCCATTAGTCACTTATCATTTCACTGCGTAATGATCCTCAACCCATGTGTGGGCCTGGCGCGGTGGGCGCAGATAGGCATCGTCCTGTGCAGGCCTTGCCTGCAGTTTGATCGGTCCCGGAACAGCATCCTTGTATGGAATCAGATTCAGAATGTGCCTTATGCAGTTCAGCCTGGCTTTGCGTTTATCGTCAGCTTCAACCTGGTGCCATCTGGCCTCTGGAATGTCGGTGTGCTCAAACATCATGTCTTTGGCTTTAGAAAACTCTACCCACTTCAGCCTGGATTCCAGGTCCATATCGCTCAGTTTCCAACGTTTCAGAGGATTATTGGCACGTTCCTGAAACCGCCTCTCTTGCTCAACATCACTTACTGACAGCCAATATTTGAGTAGTGTGATGCCTGAACGGACCAGCATTCTTTCGAAATCCGGACAAGAGGCCAGAAATTCCCAATATTGTGCATCGGTGCAAAAACCCATTACTCTTTCGACAACGGCGCGGTTGTACCAGCTCCTGTCGAATATGACGATCTCACCAGCAGCCGGGAGATGCTCTACATAACGCTGAAAATACCACTGAGTCTGTTGAACGTCGGATGGTTTGGGAAGGGCTACCAGCCTGATACCTCTGGGGTTTAGAGGCTCTGCTATTCGTTTAATAACTCCACCTTTGCCTGCAGCATCTCTGCCTTCAAACAGCAGGACCACACGACTGCCTTCCTGCTTGACCCAATACTGCATCTTCACGAGTTCCGTATACAGGTTCTCCATCTCGCGTTCATAGATTTTCGCAGGTATCCACTTCACCTGAGGCTTGCTATGGGAATTGTGTTTTGATGTATCTTCTTTACTCATTGGGCCATCCTGACTGTATGGGTAGAGTCAATAAAAATCGACACCTACATAGGATTATCGGCAGAAGTACATAATTCGGTTATGTAACGGGTAGGGGAATTCAAGATATATTGAATAATATATCGAATGATACCGACACAGAAAACCTAAGCAAACCTAAAATGGATTATTTACTTCTTTTCGTTGGGTGATTCCGGTTTTTCTTCAGTCACTTTTTCTTTATCAGAGTCTATACCCTTACGAAATGCAGTTATGCTTTCCGCCAGACCTTTTGCAATTTCCGGAAGCTTGCGTGCTCCAAACAATAGGATTAATATCAGAGCGACTATGAGTAATTCAGTCGTCCCGACGAATGCTATTGGTAGCATATTCATCCCTCTCTTTCGTATCTTCAGCAGGATCAGGATTGGCTACATGGTCGATCATTTTGCGAAACTCTCTGGAAGCTTCTCCCAGTTTTTTAGCGATTTCAGGCAACCGCGCGGGTCCAAAAACCAGTAACGCGATTACTAAAACAAGGATTATTTCACTGCTGCCAATACCAAACAATTGAAAACCTCGATTAATAACATCGATAACAAAAACAGGCAACTCAACTCATTTCAGATATAACGACCGAATCAACCAGTTCCATTATACTACTATGCGAACAAAAACCTGCTCCATATGTCGCAGCATTCGCAGATCCTGCAGCAGTCGCCAGTTTTACAGCATCTTTCAAGGATTCGCCAGTATTAAGCGAATACAATAGACCCGCTGCAAATGAGTCACCCGACCCTACAGCACTGGCAAACTTGATAACAGGTGGAATCGCTTTCCAAACTGCATTACCATCTGTTGCTATGCAGCCATCCTTACCCATTGTGACAACTACTATGCTTATACCGAAGCTATGAACGACTTCCAAAGCACCTGCTACAACTTCATTAAAGTTATTAACTGGTCTTCCGAGTATGTGAGAGAGCTCGTACTGATTAGGTTTAACAATATCAGGTGAGTGTTTGACTGCCTGCACAAGATGTTCTCCGCTGGCATCAAGTAAACTCATTCGGCCGTTTCTTCTCACGATATCTATAATATCACCGTAGAAAGAGTAGGGCACACCCGGCGGACAACTTCCACACATGGCAACGGTCTCACATAGACCACACTGGATTTCAACTGCATCCAGCATCGATCTTAATTCAATAGGGGATATTACCGGTCCTGGCTCATTTATCTCTGTCTGAGTCCCGGTCTGTTTGTCCATTACTTTTATACAATACCTGGATTCTTCTTTGACGTTAACAAACTGGTGTGGAATCCCTTCTTCATCAAGCATTGAGAGGATCGCAGCACCTGATTTTCCACCAATAAAACCTCCGGCAATGGCTTCGCCTCCCAGAGTCCTGTAAACCCGAGCAACATTAATGCCTTTGCCTCCCGCGACAGTATTTTGTTCTTGAGGTCTATGGATGCTGTCTATATGAAAACCGTCGACTGCATACGTCTTGTCTATACTTATATTCGGAGTAATGGCAAATATCAACGCTTAGTTACCTTTGGTCTATTTGTTAAGCTAAGCATAGCAAAGAAAACGGCCCGACGGCAAATATGCCATCGAGCCAAGTAGAGGTAATGTAAGGAGAATAAGAAACAATGTAATGCTACAACCGTGTAAGCTTATTGTCAATACTTTTCAAATGTATTTTTCAAAAATGTTTCTCAATACATTTGTCGCGGATAAGGTCTGTGTGTTTTTGTTCAATATTGAAGGGGTAGCATATTTACTGGCACATACTTGCACAACCAATCCCAAAGGAGGAATTGCAGTGAAATACCTGAATATTTTGTTTATAGGACTGGGTCTTCTGGGCATAGTCCTAAGTGTAACTCTGTTACCTTGCAATGCAGCCGAAGACGATACAAACGGAGGAAAAGTAAAGAGAATGCCACACGAATTGCCTGCACTACCTTACGCATACAATGCACTGGAGCCTTATTATGATGAGGCCACTATCAAGCTCCACCACGACATGCACCATGCTGCTTATGTCAAAGGACTAAATGCAGCTGAAGAGAAATTAGATGCTATGCTGAAAAGCGGCGACTATGCTGGAGCAAAAGTTGTTGCTAAAGAACTAGCGTTTCACGGTTCCGGTCATATACTACACAGTATTTTGTGGACTAACATGAAACCCAATGGCGGTGGGGAACCTGCTGGTGCTCTTGCTGATGCAATAAAGAAGGATTTTGGCTCCTATGACGCTTTTAAAGCCCTGTTTATGGCTACAGCTAATGCAGTAGAAGGCTCCGGATGGGCAATACTAGCCTACAACAAATCCAATGACCGGTTGGTAGTATTGCAGGCAGAAAAACATGAAAACCTTACCCAATGGGGTGTAGATCCTATTCTCGTCCTGGACGTATGGGAGCACGCATATTACTTGAAATATCAGAATAAACGACCTGATTGGACTAAAGCCTTCATGGAGAATCTGGTCAATTGGGACGATGTGTTGGACCGTTATACAAAAGCCAAGTCCTGACTTATCTGTGGATTGCCATACGGTCCCACTATAGATGATAATAGTGTCCTGCATATAATTAAAATGCAGGACGCTATTTTTTTGTCCAGAAGTGGACCAGGAGGCCATATTTGTCTACCAGTCATAAACCGCATAATGCAATACAGGGTGTTGCCCCAGCTGAGGCTATCCGCAGTGATTACGAGTCTTTACACACTAATTGTGTTCTTCGATGTGCCAATGATGTAGAACAACTACTGATGATTCAATCTGTCGAAGGCCACTGCCACGCTGGTTATGGAGCATTCCACGGTAAAACATATCCAAACACCAACATGAACGACATTGCCAGTGCCCTTAGACTTGATCCTGAACTAGTGAAAGAAGATAGACAAGATATCATCGATGAGATTAGCATCCTGGTAGATCGTGTGGCGAGGGGAGAACATGTTACTTGGGCATCAAATGGAGAAGGGGAACCCCTTACTCGATGTGGATTCCTCAGACACGTAGAAGTCGATCCAGTAGGACTGATTCAAGGCCTTTATATAGGCGGACTCCGGGATGAACACGGTATACGCGAACTGGCCAATCAACGTTATGGCTGCAATATGGGATACGGGGAAAGCTATTTCATAAATCGAAGCGTCATGACTAACCTGGGTTTAGACGGATACAATCTTGCGACCAGACCACACGCCCAGGATATTGAACGTTATCGACGAGAAGGGCTGTTTGCAGACAAAAATGGACCAGATACTGCATATCAGTATATCCGATTAAGAACAGGCATGGGTGCATCAGATGATCTGGCAATTATATTTGCCGGAATGATGTTTGGATATTCGGCTGCGGTAGGTTGTTATCTTGCAGACGCTGTTGATACTCTTGAGAAATATGCAGGCGTACATACAGATCAAGATTCTGAGATCAGCGCATACATTCAACGCACAATTCCAAATCTGGGTGTAACTATTGATGATGCCGCCGACTTAGCTTATCTGTGTGCTATTCCTGATGACATGAAGAACAGGTTGCCGGACAGTTCTATGCGCCACTTACTGGAAATTGACCGTGAAATCGACCAGTGTGCCCTTGAAAGTCACATAGCATTCACACAGGATGCGCCATACTCTGAAATGGACCTGGGCCACGGCGAATGCACCAATATGGAGCTTTACGAGTATGCGAAAAAGCGATTGAAGTCATTCAGTAAAATTCGCTAACGCGCATTATTCACCAGACTCTGCTTTCGACCGGCAGTAGGGGCAAAAGCGAGGAAATCACGAATAATGCTTGCTAACATTTGTCATTCTGAACGCAGTGAAGAATCTGCTTTTATATGCAAAACTCTACACAGCGAGATTCTTCACTGCGTTCAGAATGACATTAGTGCGATTGGTTGAACTGTTAACCCTTGAGCCTTCGTATTTGCTGCCAGATGTAATCCGCGTCCGGATGGTTGCGGATGAAGGCGGCTTCATGTATGAAAGCCCCATCTATACTGGATGCAATGAATCTGTCTATGTAACTATCTATTTCTTCGCGGGTAATACTTCCACCACCGCCTCCATCTGAGACCAGAATATCGTTAAGCCAGGCAGTGAGCTGCTTCCCAGAAGCTTTTACACTATCGAATCTTGGCAGCAGATAGCTGTCTATGTCCGGCGCTGTACCCCGGTAATTCGCTGGCACGCTGTATTCATCCACAACGCCATCATTACAGAGCCCTTCGAGGTCGATTCTAAACGTTGCCAGTGCCGGCTCATCAGGTCTTCCTCCGGATTCCATTGGTCCTGTCTGTAATGCTATGTAGAAATCCGGATAGTGTCTGCGGACTTCTCTCAGGAAAAGCTCAAAGCCTTCACCAAGCAGTTTTTTGAATGCCCATACATCATGCGGTTGAGTGCCAACCCATTCATATTCATACACAAATGGCATGCCCGGACCACGATCTACTGTTGATATTTCTTCAGTGTGATCGAACTCTGAAAGGTCAACACCGTATCTTCGTTTGAACTCATCAACAACTGGCTTGTTATAACCGAATACATCAAGATTCTTTCCAAGACTGTAAACGCAGAAGTAGGGGATGTGAGTGCGGGCGATATCGAAGAAAGCTCCGGTTGCACCGTGATCCACCAGGTCATCCACACGCTGCAGCATATGTTCACGCACTTCCGGATAGCTGTAGCAAGGCCAACCGACCATTCTGTATGCACCGCACCGTGTCTGCCACCAAAACTCGGGATTGTCGCGGAAGAACTTGTCACCGTCAAATGGCGCATATGCCTCTTCCAGCATCCTGAAGTAGGGGAGTATCTGGATGCCGGTTTCTTTGCTTCGTTCCAGGGCACGCGCAAACGGATCCCATTCCTTGAGGAGAGCGGCCATATTTTTAGGAGACTCCCAACGCATCGGATTATTAAATAGTGGCAGCCTATCACTATGATAAAGCGACGATCCACACCAGAATGTATCCCATATAGCAGCATCAAAACCAGCGATTTGCATCTGCACGAAAAGCTCATCCAACTGTTCAGGTTTTGTGCGGCCAAAATATGCCTCGTCGCTGAAATCTACATCCATAGTGAGTCTTTTGGGGTTCATAATTATCCTCCAAGTAGTCGGTAGTCACAATATTATAGCGTCATACATTTTCCTGATTAATTGTTCTTAAACGACTCCAATTCCTGGTGCGAATGAATCTGGATAGGTAATGTTCAGTATTAGCTTTCGAACTTCAATAGGACCAGTGAATCCTTCATACACCCTATTTCGCACAATTCGAATTATGTTATTTCCCTTGTGCAGCGCATGACAGGGAACAGCATATTGAATGGTATCATTCCAGCATCCACAATCATAGTGATTATATCGATAACCATTCCAGTCAACAGATGTCTCATTTATAGTTATCGTTATATCATCTAGTCTGTTCAGTCCCATAAAATCCATTGTGAGCAATCCTGCTGGTTTGATTCCTTTATTGACTGCTTCATCAATGTCATCGGATATTTCCATATTGTAGTGAGCCGAATCCGCACTATTATCGAGTTTGAATCTGCTATTCCACGAACTAGCACAATATATTTGAGCGTCTGATGCCCACATTGCCCCTACATACTGCTTGTTTTTGAGCTTTATCGATATAGGATCAGCCAGTTCGGTGAAAGCTGCCAGTGGAAACGGACCATCTGCGCATGAGAAATTGAAAAGACTTATTCCATCAGCATCATTCATGTAGTGAACAGACGCAACTGCCCTCATATATTCCATTGATGGCGGTCCGTAACCATCTTCGACTCCATTTCCTGCATGTGTCCCGCTACCGCCTCCTCCGGAATTCGCAAGCCAATGTAGTTGCCCTTCAATGCCGGGAAATACTCTGCATCCGGCAGGATGTGCATGCTCAACCCACCATTTACACGATGCATCAGGTGTATGATCACCTACACCACCCAGTGTAATCTGGTCGAAGTAACCGCTTGCCAGCCATTTTTCGACATCCAATCCGGATGCTATGCAAGACTCTGGTTCATATTCAAATCGGGCGCTCAATGCTTTCCCATACTTGCTGGTCAGGTTTCGAAGCTGATCGACTAGTTCCGTCATTTTCGGCATTCCAGATTCGATCTCATCAGATTTGAAAAACGGCTTGAAACGGGTGAAATCCAGGTCAATACCATCCACTTCATATTTTTCGAGAATTTCGGATATCTGCTTGATTCGATATTCGTGAACATCCTGGTGGGCATAATCTAGTTGGCCGTTTTCGAGAAGAGCATCCGGATGTGCATCGAACCAGGGGGAATAGAGTTCCGGAAAATAGAGAGAACCATCAGGCTTGATGTATGTATGGTGGGCGTCGTTCATTCTCAGAGAGAACTGGCAGGCAATATTTCTCTCGTGGCAGGCATTAGTGATTATTTCAAGGGGATCTGTGCCAATACTATCCAGATAACGGAGTGTCTCGCGCATACGCCAGACATGCATTGTAGCTACATTGTCAAGAGTCTCGCCAACTCTGGGAAGAAATGCAGAGTTGTAATTGACAGCATGCCCACCAAGTGAGCAAAACTGGTATACACTAACATTGGTATTAGTTATGGGCTGAAGGGTGACAGCTAGTATGTCGTCAACAGACATAGGAGCTGGATAGCGCATATAACTGGACCATCCGTCATCGTTATAGATAATAGTCTTCATAATACGCAATCCTCCTAATAATCCTGATATTCTAGAATTCAAAAATATTGCCCAGATTTCGATACTGTTACTCAGTCCCGAAATCTGGGCAATACATATTATTTTGTCTATATATTCTTAGATAGCCGGCACGTTGCCGAACTGGCCATCCAGGATGCCTGCAAACAGACAAGCATCAAAGACTGGATGAATTTCTTCTTCCTTCTGGAATGCCATAAGCCTGGTCTCAAGCCAGAGTTCCTTGGCCTTTTCCATATCGCCTTCAGCTTTAGCCTGCAGTGCTTTAGCCAAGGATGCGGTCAATTCCGCATGATGTTTGAGATAGAACCAGGATCTTGCCTGGCAGGCATTTTCCAGTGTCAGATTCTTTTCAATAACCGGTGCGAATGAATCTACATGTGCCTGGACAGATGCGAAACGTTTTGCTGCTTCGGCTTCGGTCCCTGGTTTCTCGCCCCGCATATAGACAGGATCGAAGATATTGGACATTTTCTGCAGATATTCTTCACAGGCTGCGCCATCGGCTCCGAAAGCTGCGTTGAAGTAGTCAGCAGAGAGATCTTCGAAGTCCGTAGTGTCATCCCACAGAGTCTTGCCCATAGCTGTCATAGCGAGGGCAGTCGGCAGGAATATACGCTGTATCTGGCAGCTCACATATCCATTGATGCCGATCTTCTTGAGTCCAACCATATCCTCAGCGATGAGCCTTGAGATATCGATGTGTCCCGGGTCATTTAAATGGTCCCACATCAGGTGGTAGTCAAAGTCAAAGCTGTCTCCAGGGAACATTTTCTGCCAACCCTTGAGCAGAGCAATGTTGATGTCAACATTTCTAGGCATCTCCAGCTTATTGAGATCAAATGCTGGGATTTCCGGCAGAGATCCCTCATCTTTGAATGCCTGGCTGTAGGTCCTGGTGATAGGAGCAAACATAAGGACAAACCTGTCGCGGTTCTTGATCGCTTCCTGAACTGGTGGCCAGAGCAGGTCAACATAAATCAGGAATACTATTCTTGTCTTGATTCCGCGCTCGGTCAGAAGTTTGTCCAGTTCATTGAGCATCCGGACATACCAATCGGATGGTCTCAGTTTCTTGCAGCACTCACACTCACAGTTGTTATTAGAACCGTCTGCCAGCCAGAAGTGCAGATAGTCAATCTCAGGATGGTCGGTGGAGTAGTTCGCTATCTCATTATTGATAATGTTGCGGACTTCAGGATTTGAGTAGCAGAGGTTAGTATTTATGGCCACTCCGCCGAAGAGTTTTCTCTCACCATTGAGCATGGCAAAATACTGGGAGATCTCAGGAGCAATCTCATTCTCCTGCTGTTCCCATCCAAGTCCACTTAACCCGAAAGGTTCGCATGTCCATCCATGTCCAACCTTGTGAAACAGCATATCGCGTTTTTTGAGCTCAGCAGCTATGTCCTGGGTATACTTTCGAGCATCTTCAACTGAGAGTTTATCGCCAGTCTTTACTGGGTTACCCATATGCTGGTACCAGCGGTCAAAGAACGTATGGGCTTCTCTGAACTGGATGAAATATCCACTGAACCCTACTTTAGGGATCCAGTCTACCATATCCCGCACATGCTCATAACTCACAGCGCCTTCAATGCACACAGCACGGTGTCGGTAAGATGCAACCTCATCCACCTGGACATCAGGTAGACAGCACACCTTGGGGAAATACTCTCCGTCCTTGCCCGGTCGGACCCAGCGGCAGCCGATCTCAGTCAAGTAGCGATAGACTCCCAGCAGAGCACTTCTGGGATTGATCCCGGCGATGACACCCATTGTTCCAGTGACATTAATGTGCACGGCATCATCCAGTTCAGGGTTGGAGACTTCCGGAGCTTTGACGTCAGGTAAATCAGAGATCAAACATACTCGGATGCCTTCCCCGCACTCACCAACTCCAATTTTACCGCCAGTTACTTCCTCCAGGCACCTTGCAAGCTCTGATGCTGCAAAATCCAGTGTAGTATTAGTTTTATCGGTTGTGATAGTGATTTTAGAACCACAATTACAGCAGCCCATTATTATTACCTCGCTGTTTATACTGAATGTTGATTGCATGTCCACTTGAATGCATTAATTAATCAATGGACAATGATGGATTTCGCCATTTGCATTGGGAGAACCTTCTGCAGATTCGATATTTGCTGAGGATTGCGCATATTATACGTTGGATTGCGTTTCGATGACTTGTGCCCATAATCTCGGCAATGCAGTTCCTGAAGCTTCACGGACAACAAAGGAAGCATAATCTGTCAGCGCAGTGTCATTGGGATTGATTTCTACTACAGTCTTTCTACGCCTGGCGGTTGACTGAACGAGACCATAACCTCTACTGACTTCCCCGCTTGTACCTACCACAATGACCATATCGCAGGTGTTGGCGTAATCGTAAGCTTTGTTGATGTCGTCTTCATTCACGTATTCACCAAACCAGACGATATCAGGTCGACAGAGTCCGTTACAAGCACTGCAACGCGGGAGAGTCTCAGTCGTAAAGGTATTGGGTAGATCAAGGCTTTTTGAGCGGTATTTGGTTGAGCAGTCGACACACCTGACACCAAATGCATCACCGTGGATTTTGACCATTTTTGTGCTTCCTGAACGCTCGTGTAGATCATCAACATTCTGGGTGACCAATAAAAACTCAGGATAGTAGCCTTCCATTGCTGCAATGGTAAAGTGGCCAAGATTTGGAAGGGTTTCAGTAATCTGTATCTGCCTCATTCGATAGTTGTTCCAGACAAGAACGGGCTCTGAGACAAATCCTTCAAGCGTGGCAAAGGTCATCGGGTCATATTTTGTCCAAATGCCGTCAAGATCTCGAAATGTGGGTAGTCCCGATTCCTTACTGATACCGGCACCGGTGAAGACTAACACTTTCCTGGCACTGCGCATCGATTTGATCAAATTACTATCAAAACCCATGGTTCACCTTCTATTTTTTAGACGGAAGTATTTCCTGCAACAACCCCATTCGCTCCAGTCCGTCCATGGCAAATTTATCAGCTTTGGTCTGTTTATATTTGCCATTAAGCCCCTGCATATGATCCAGGTAGTGGCTGAACTCGTGTAAAAACAATGCTACAGCTAATGCTTTAGGATCAGCTAGACATACTTTCCTGAGTTTCTGATATATAGTCACATTGCCTTTAAGATCAGTCTTTCGATCATAGTCTGAAGTTTTGAAAGTGGTCTGGATGGGATATTTATTGAGTTTATTCAACCTGAGCTTTATAAAACGACCGTCCATATAACCTTTACACTGACGGTAATAGGTTCCTGAAGCATACCTTCGGGATGTACTTGGGCAGTATCTGATCTCTACCACAAGCCCATCAACAGGATAGTCGGTAACTGATTCTTTCAGAGCGTTTTCAAAATCAAAATGAGTATAATTCAGTATCTTCATATATTCTTTTAGGAGTCAAAATTCAACTTAAAACTCTTCCGTGCAAGTTGTGCACCAAGCAAAGAGCCCACCGCAAAGACCAGCAATGGTAACAACATTTGCAGTGACCAGGCTGCGGCAGCAATAATAGACGTAGTGGAACTGGATTCCCCAGTCTTCATGATAGATACTAATTCGAGTTTGGTGGTCAACACTAGAAAGAGTAATACGACTATCTGAAATAGAATAACACGGGCGGTAGTCATCACGAAACCATCCCTGGAACCTTTTTTTACTGCAAAAAGACCAACAATGAAGCCCATGAAAAGCAATAATGCTCCTGCCCCGTATTTGACAGGCCCAGGAATAGGTTTTGACTCAATTTTCTTACCATCATTTACGATGGAACTACCGTATAAGTTGCCATTCAACGCAAATAGTGTGGTTTTCCCTCCACCAATCGACATCTCAGTGTCGGCTTTAGCTGATATTGAGGCTCCAAACAAGACGGAATACACAGCGTTTGCAGTAGCTGGAACCAACTCTATAAAGCCCATAGGCGAATTTGTTGCTGTATTGCGCGTCATAAACCAGGTGCCGAGTGATAATACAACGATTACACTTATTGTAGCAGAGAAAACTGATGCTGCACATGGAAGCCAAAAGCCGACACGCTCCGTTGCTGACTTCCTGGTAGTCAATAACCACCAGACCAGGGAACAAGCACACCCAAGAAGCAGGCCATATACAAATGCAGCAGAAGCAGAAGGAGTAAAGTCTATTGCAGGTAAACTGATACTGGTTCCACTAATCTCCGGGATTGGAACTGAATCTATCGGGGCATGTATTATTTCTGCAAAAACAGCCAGGATTAATGCATATAATATACTTGTGACGAGAGTTGCAATAAGGGCTTGTTTGCGATTCTCAGCGACATAAATTTTCAGCATGATTGCAAAAGCAATAAAGAGCGCAATAACCGGTATTATTGTCCAGATAGAGTAGGGAAGAACTATTCGAGCAGAGACATTCTGTTTGGTTCCGGTCATATCTAATATATTGCCTGAACCTGATAATGTGACATGTTGTATTGTATAAACATTCAATGCTGCACGGCTTAAGTCATTACGTGTATTTGTTACATCATCTCTACCAGCAAAGAATCCTACATCAGCTTTCGTTAACAAATAACAAGATATCCAGCACAACACACAAGCTACAAGTGCGCCTAGGATGCTGCCAACTACCAATCTTACTGTTCGATTACCAAACATAATATTATAACTCCACACAAACCTCAGCAGACCCGCATTTTACGGGTCTGCATATTACAAAGGCTCGAGAACACTCACCCGTATCATTTACGATCGAGAGTGCAAATACGCGGGTTAGAACTTGAATTACCCGGCCATAAATAAGAGCGGCACATACCCGACTGTCGGTCGGCCTTCTGCGAGAATTTCCAGCGTTCCCCGTATCCTGGCTGAAGATATATCATCTGCCAATATTTGGATTTTCATAACACTCGGTTTACCGGGACCATACAGATCAGCATGAGCGATATAAGTATGATGTCGATTGCCCGGTAGTGCCTTGATTTCATCAGGCAAATGCCAGATGAGTTCTAGATGGCGCGAATCAGGCATCAGATTTGTGAGCGTCAAGGTTAACTCGAATGGCTCACCAATCTTCAAGACAGGATCTTTCCCGTAATCCAGAACAACCTTGGTGTGGGTAAATTCGTATACCACATCGTAACCAGAGCGTGCCCATAAAATTTTTGCAGCAGAGTTATCCGTGTAATTGAACTCCGAAGCGCAGGAAACATCTGTCGTAGCGCAAGATACTTTCACATTTGTCGGAGCGGATGCCAGCCATGTCGGAAGCAGATCCATAACCTGATCTGTTAAGTTATCACACGTCGGAGGAGGCTGCATTGAACCTTTATCCAATGCCATAGTAATAATCCTGTCTCCAATTGGCTCAATCCATTCCACAGGAATAGCTTTACGTCCTCGGATTATTCCCAGGATAGAACCAAGGGTCGCAGCACTGCAATCCGTATCATCGCCGCAATTAACCGCAGTAAGCATGGATTTCCCGAAATCACCTTCGCCATAGACCCAACCCAGCATCGCATATGCAACATTTGCCGGTGCCTGGAAATACCCGATATCTTCGCTGTCTTTAGCGATCATGGTTCTGGCTTCTTTCCAGTCTATACCTTTATCATAGCAATCAAGTGCCATCTTTATGCTTTTAGCTACCCGGCAATCAACTGGTATCTTGGAGAGTCCTATCTTTATAAGTTCGTCCCTATCACTGATCACAAACGCCGCACTCTCAACAGCAGCAACAAACATAGCCGCAAAGGTTCCTTCTCCGTTACCGTGGTCAACGCAGGCATCTTCATATGCATATTTAACAGCAAGGTCAGGGCACCCAGGCGCAAGACATGCCCATATTTCAGTGCGGATCCAGGCACCATTTGAATTGCGCCAGACTTCATTTGCATACATGCCGGAAATAGGAGGTTGCATGCCTGCTCTCATATTTACTTTACCTATGCCATATTCATTCCAGTAAGGAGGCACATAATTCAACCAGTATTCGCCCAGAACCCGGGCATTTAATGCCTTGGGGCCCTGTTCTTGAGCTGCTTTCAACCAAACAAGCTGTAAGTCCAGGTCATCATTAGGCAGCGGTTCACCGGTTGCATTAGTATAGCCTGTCACTTCAAGAATTTTATTCTGGCCTTCGAAGGGAGCACCCAGTGTGCCTCCTATATTCTTACCGGTCCAGCAACCATATATCTTATCTCTTAAATCGTCATAGTTAAAAATAATCTGTTCCATGCCACAAATGCCCCTTTGCAACTAAAAATATAGCGATACTTATGTGTATTATCACCTGCAATTGTACAATGCACTGAATATGTATGCAAGCTGTGGTCAAGTAGAATGCTTCAATAAAACGCAATGTATCGGCAAAACGAATATATATTAATGAAATGATATAGCAAGTATTCTTATTGTTGCCATGTGCTGAACTTGACAGCGTGTTGGTGAGTTCATATAATGCAGCATACTTGCCATTAATAACAAAGAAATATTATGAGTAAATGAGTGCAAATACTTGTTTATTTACTCTCATCAGCTTACCACTTCATCATTTAACGAGTGTCGAGTAGAAAGTTTAGTCTCCTATTTCCCATGTATCAGTGTTAATATATACTGGTATAGAGGTTAATTACGCATAAAGCACAATAAGTCATATGGTGTCATCAGACACCAGGATGACATAATGTCGGAGAATATCTGGATGTTTGCTTTAAATTTTTATCCTGAATTGTATATGGATGCTCTACTCAAAGGCCGTAAGAGCGCTACTATCCGGCTGGGAGATAAGTCCGACAAATACCGGAGTGGACAAATTGTCTGGATCACTACTGGCCGTAAATACCAGGTGAGACAGAAACTATTTACTGCTGTAATTGACGACGTTGTAGTAAAACGGGTTGATGCCCTCGATATGCGTGAAGTTGAGAAGGAAAATCTTGAGTTTCGCAGCCCCGAGGATGTTATGATGCTTCTCTCACGTATATACGACCATGTTGTTACCCCTCTTGAGATTGTTACTATTATTACATTCTCGCCAGTACGAGATGATTTCCGTGATGGCAATTCTGAAATTTTTGAACGATGGGTCTAACCCGCTTTATTCACCAAGCTCTGCTTTCGACCGGCAGTAGGGGCGAAAGCGAGCCAATCATGAATAATGCGGGCTAGTTTGCAGTTGATTTTCTGATTGCATACACACCATCCGAATGCTCAAACTACAGGAGGCCTATAATGACTTCATCAAATACGCTGCTGACTTCTGCGCTTGCCGGCTCGGTAATAGTCATACAACAAAACGCTACACCGACTGAGCAATATGCTGCTGAGCATCTGGCTGGACTCTTATATTCTTGTTTTGGTAAAAAGCCTGGGATCAAACATATAGTGAAAAGGGGGGCACTTTCTATACTGATTGGCCCCTCGGTAGAAGGGGTTGATTTTCCTGAGCACGAAGAAGACCTTCTTATTGATATACGGCCCGATCACATTCTCCTGACAGGTGGTGGCCCAAGAGGTATTCTTTACGCAGTATACGAATTCGCACAGCATTACCTGGGAGTCCGATATCTGACCAGAGACCATACATACATCCCGTCTACCCTTCCCGAGACAATTCCCTGTGAACGTTATGCCCACTCACCTGAATTTCGTTTCCGTTGGAGTTATTACTTTGCAAACTCCGACAATCCGGAATTTGCTTCAAGGATGTTCAATAACACAGTCACTCCTGATGAAAAGCTTGGTGGAAATATTGCCCAGCGGCTTATCGGGCACAGTTTTGGAGAGCAACTCCCTGTAGCCAAATATGGTAAAGACCACCCGGAATATTTCGCCATGGTTGGTGGAAAACGTCAGGCTGATGGAACAAGACTAGATGCTCAACCATGTTTGAGCAACCCGGATGTCATTCGCATAGTTGCAGATTCGGTCATCAAGCACTTCGATGACAACCCTGATGAAATGACCACTTCTGTCAGTGCAAACGATAATGACTACTGGTGCCACTGTGATGAATGCCAGGCAATTAATGTCCGTGAAGGCGGGCCAACTGGTTCGCATATTGCTTTCGTTAATGCTGTAGCTGAACTGGTTGAACAGAAATATCCAAACAAGTTTATTGGCACACTGGCATATTGGCATACCCAATGCCCTCCGAAGACCTTGATAGTGCGTCATAATGTACAGATTCAGCTTGCAATAATCCAGGGATGTTGTGTCCACGGATACCACAACCCTCCATGCCACGAGAACCAGTTTATGGGTTCTCTAGTAGAAGAGTGGGGGAAGGTAACTGACAATCTTTACATTTGGGACTACTACACTAACTTTGGAGCTCTGGATTTACCATATCCCAACATCCGTTCAATCGGCGATAGGGTCAGTTGGTATCAGAAATGGGGCGCCAAAGGTGTGTTTATGCAGGCAAACTGCGTATCCGATGGCGGAGACTACAGCGATCTGCGCAACTATGTGATCAGCCGTTGTCTCTGGGACCCTGGCCTGGACAGTTGGAGTCTTGCTGAGGAGTTCTGCAAGCTTCATTATGGAAATGCAGCAACTGATGTGATGGAACACCTGTCGATGATTCACGATGATGCCGAAAAGGCTGATTGTCATCCAGGTTACTACTCTACACCTAAAGGTCTGGGTATCACTCAGGAAAGTGCAAAGAAAGGCCTTGAGATATTTGCCAGAGCAAAAGCTAATGCAGAATCTCCTGATGTGCTTGAGCGAGTATTAAGAGTCTCCAACTGTGCAAACCGTGCTGCTATAGAATCATGCGATATGGTATATGAACATGCTCGATATAGGATGGATCTACCAGCATATTTCTCAGGTGTAGTTGATGACTACCTGGAACTTGGCAAACGCTTCGGTGTCGTGCGAGCAGCGGAATCTTTGAAATCAGAGGAATACAACGAGCAACTCCTGGCAGCCGCAAATGGTTTCCAGGCCGTAAAGATAGAAAATGATACTTGGGAATTGATTGCACTTCCTGACAATAACACAGAACTTGTTCGCATACTGCACAAGCCGTCCGGGCGCGATTTACTCCGTAAACGCTGGATATACTGGGGTATGGACAATGACTATATGAAATACTCCTGGTCAGTTTGCGAGGAGAAGCTGATAAAGGGTTTTTGTGAATGGGACAAAAAGTTTGCCGGGGCAACACTCTCTGATTCAGAAAAGGATAGTCCTGAATGTAACAGCGAAGCACTGTTTGCAGGCTTTACCAAAGACAATATATATATCTACAGAAAAATCAAACTCGATAATGAAATCACTTTTACCACTGGTATCAAAAATAACTCGAATGAGACAAAGACAATCAAGCTTAGTGTTGTTCCCGAATTTGGCACTGGCATAAATACTAACGACTGGGGTGGAGGAGACAGCGATATCCTTGGGGGATATGTCTTTGATTCCGGTGAATGGAAACAGTTCAATAAAGGGTGGAATAAAGACCACGGTCCGGAGCTTTCCGTATTAGAGCAAGCCAAAGGCGATAAACTAGCATTCTTCAACAAAGAATCCAAATTTGGAGTCTGCATGTATTTCGATCCTGATTGGGTAGAAAAACGCAGGTTCTTCTGGTATCCGTACGTTGGATGTGTAAATCTTGAGCTACACTCTGAATCAATTGAGATTCCAGCCGGTGAAAGTGTCCAGTTAAGTTATAGTTTTGGTTTCTTGACAGAGGCGCCAAGACAGGGATAGAAATAGTTACTAGATAGGACTAATATGACAAATAGGACCAATAAGACATGCACTGCCATGTCCTATTGGTCCTATAAGCATATTAGTCCTATTCGCTTTCTCTCCCCACAACCAGTCCGAATTTAACAATTCATCGTCCCGGTGTTATAATGTTACTAGTCCGGTTGGCGATATCGCCTCCGGTATTTATGAGTAAGATTAGCAATGATGCCGCTCTACTGGCGGCTTTAACTGTTTCAAGGGGTGAATTTATTATGGGTGAACAGCAGGTTTCAACTTGGCGAACTAAAGTCGGCTTGGCAGAGATGCTCAAGGGCGGCGTTATTATGGATGTTACCAATGCCGAACAGGCAAAAATAGCTGAAGATGCCGGCGCGGTTGCCGTTATGGCTCTGGAAAGAGTCCCTTCAGATATCCGCAGGGATGGTGGAGTCGCCAGAATGTCTGATCCGGAGATTATATCTGCGATCATGGACGTAGTCACTATTCCGGTAATGGCAAAATGTAGAATCGGCCATCTTGCTGAAGCCCAGGTTCTACAAGCTCTTGGAGTTGACTTTATTGATGAGAGCGAAGTTCTTACCCCGGCTGATGACAGCTTTCATGTAGACAAACACCAGTTCAAAGTTCCGTTTGTCTGCGGCTGCCGCGATCTTGGTGAAGCGCTGCGCCGCATAGGTGAAGGTGCTGCCATGATCCGCACAAAAGGTGAAGCTGGTTCAGGTAACATCGTTGAAGCAGTCCGGCACATGCGCACTGTTATGGGAAACATCAAGAAAATCGAAAATATGCGCGAAGATGAGTTGATGGCTGAAGCCAAAAACCTTGGCGCTCCATATGATCTGATCGTTGAAATACACAAATGGGGCAAACTGCCTGTTCCTAATTTCTCTGCTGGAGGAATTGCTACTCCTGCTGATGCTTCACTGATGATGCAGCTTGGCGCTGAAGCAGTGTTTGTAGGTTCTGGTATCTTCAAATCCAGCAATCCGGCTGCAAGGGCTAAAGCGATAGTTGATGCAACCACACACTATATGGACTTTAAACTCATCGTAGAGCTTTCCAAGGGACTTGGTAGTGCGATGGACGGTATAGACGTCCGCAAACTGGATGAGAGCGAAATGCTCTCCACAAGGGGCTGGTAATTCGGAATGTCCGTTTGTGAATCAGAAATTGATGAACGTATACATATGACGATAGAGTGCCCATCTCAGGTTACAATAGGCGTGCTTGGACTTCAGGGAGATTTTGACGCGCACATCAAGATGATTGCACAGATTGATGGTGTGAATCCACGGATCATCAAACAGCCACGCGACCTCGAAGAATGCAGTGGACTGATACTCCCGGGTGGTGAAAGCACTACTGTTGGTAAACTGATGGAGCGCTACGGCATTGATGTCGCAATTCGTCATCGTGTATCAGAGGGAATGGCTGTTTTCGGGACATGCACAGGTATGATCCTGCTTGCAAAAGAGATCGAAAACAGCGACCAGCAGCGCCTGGGATTGATGGACATTACAGTCCGTCGGAATGCATTCGGTAGGCAGGTTGACAGCTTTGAAACGGATATTAATATCCCGGAGATAGGCTCTGATCCGATCAAGGCCGTGTTTATCAGGGCGCCATTTGTCACCCAAGTCCGGGGTGATGCACGCATACTCTATAAACTGGACGATGAAAGAATCATTTTCATCCGACAGAACAAACTATTAGCTGCAGCTTTCCATCCGGAACTGACTGCTGACACCCGTGTCCACCAGTATTTTGTAAACATTGCCAGATGCATAGCTTAACCCGCATTATTCATAATTGACTCAGCTTTTACCCCTACTGCGGTCAAAAGCGAAGTTTGGTGAATAAAGCGGGTTAGCATTAAATGGCCTGAACAGCGATTGTTGTTCAGGCCATTTGTTTTCTTCACCTCGTATTATTTGCGCCAGAATGGTTGGCTCCATGCAAACTTACCTGAACTGGAAACTACCTTGACTCGAACATAAGTCTCGGATTTTCCACCTTTCATTCTATAGGTTGCTGATGCTCCTTTGCACTCATCTAGCAGCTTGCCTTCATAGCCGATGAACTTGATAGTGTATTTCTGTCCTGCAGATTGTTTCACTTTCACAGTTATATTTTTGCCGGTATTTGAACACTGAGCAAACTCGACACCTGTCGAAGCATAAAACCTGCCAGCGCGAATTGAATCCAGTATGTCCTGCCTTGCCAGCTTTTTCACCCGCACAAATATAAATCCGCCTCCGGGTGGGTGATCAGATGAAGCTTTGTAGTGATGAGTATCATCGGATGCCACGCAAAAAAGTTTTCTACCGGCAGAAAGTCCCTCATCGTAGCATTGTTCAAAGGCTGACGTTGCAAGCATTCCAAACTGGCTGTTGATTGTCCCGTGGTTGTAGATTTCCACCAGAGCTGGTCCAGTGACATTAGTAATAGCTGTAGTGTCCAGTACATGGAAAGATGGATGATTCACCTGAAAAATGGCTCCTGCTTTTTGTGTATTTTTTTGAAGAGATGCAAGAGATTTCGAAATATCCTTATATTCCTGTGGGGGAGTCGTTATTCCCATTCCTATAGAATTGCAGTGAACTGCAAATTTACCAAGATTAACCATCAAATGCATTTCTGTGCCTGGAATAGCCACAAAACTAGAGTCAGAAGTAGACATAAAGAAATCGTCCGGGGCAACTGCATAATGGTCAGTGAGGACAAGGAACTGGTATCCGTGATTCTTATACCACTTAACGGCATCCCCCGGGCTTACATCACCATCGCTTAGCGTTGTATGCATATGAGTATTGCCCTTGACCCAGATATCACCATTTACAATGTCCTCGGATGTACAAATCAATGCAATACAGATGATTAGTACATTGAAAACAAATTTAAGCATCAAACACCTTCCATACCGCAGAGATTTCCTCGGTATTGTCATCCTAATATCAGGAGACCTAATTGTCAAATAGCACTTTTTTGCTGATCGGCAGTAAAGAAAATGTATCGATTGCGGATTTGACAACATATTGCACACAAAGCCTTGCTGTGATATACTAGCGCGGTAGTATTATGACTGCGCCTTATTCGAGGGCGTGATTGATGGAGGAACTCAGTTGAAGGTTATCTGTTCGCGAAAAGACCTCTATGAAGGTGTGCAGGCGGCTGCGCGTGCTGTTAGTTCGAGGACTTCATTGCCCATACTGGAGCACCTCCTCATAAAGACAGACGAAGACAAAGTTAAAATTGCAGCAACAGATTTTGAGATCGGTATTGAATGCATTGTTGAAGCCGAAGTAGAGGACGCCGGAGCGCTCACGGCTAAAGCAAAAGTGTTGAGTGAGATACTGGCTTCTCTACCGGATGCAGACATCGTATTGTCTTCTGATGAAAATAATGCAGTTACACTGCAGTGCGGCAGTTCTGAATATAATATGCCCGGACTCGCTCCTGATGAGTTCCCTGTTCTTCCTGAGCTTGAGGAAGAAGTGCGGACAATGCTTGACAGCGATATTCTTGCAGAGGGTATTAAGAGAACGGCATTTGCGATCAGCTCCGATGAAGCTAGAGCTGTCCTCACCGGTGTGTTGATAGATGGGTCCGAGAATGGCCTCAGGTTCGTCTCTACCGACACTCACAGGCTTTCCGTATACGATTGTTCAACCGCAGCAGTGGAGACTCCCTACACAGCAATCGTACCAGGCAGAGCAATGAATGAACTGGCCAGGCTGCTCTCTGCAACTGACCAGGTAGAGCTGATGATCTGTGCAAATCAGGCAAAATTCGGATGCGGTAAAGTAACACTGCTCTGCAGACTCATAGAAGGACAGTACCCCAACTATCAGCGTGTACTTCCGGAATCAGCTCCCAATAAGCTTATTGTCCCAACCGCTCACCTGTTACAGAGTGTGAAGCGTATCGAGATCGTAGCCCGCGAAAACTCTCACAGGACCATCTTGAAGAGCGAGAACGGCAAACTTCTTATCACTGCTGAGAGTGGTTCAGTTGGACGGGCAAGGGAAGAAGTTGAAGTCATCAGAGAAGGTATCGACATTAAAATGGCGTTCAATGCCCGGTACCTGGTTGAAGTGTTAAATGTTATCGATTCTGAAGCAGTGGTAATTGAGACGGCTGGAGAAGTAAGCCCAGCATTGATCACACCGCAGGGACAGGACAACTTCCGTCACGTCCTCATGCCAATGCAAATCGAGTAGATTGTATTTGTCATTCTGAACGCAGTGAAGAATCTAAAAGCAGATTCTTCACTGCGTTCAGAATGACAAAACAATGCTCAGAATGACAAGGTTTTCAATGGCACCTATTTATTCCTCGCTATTGCATCACTCATTTTCGCCACCCTGGCCATTTGTTGCACATCGTGAACTCTTACAATATCTGCGCCATTAGCTATTGCTATTGCAACTGTAGCGGCGGTCCCCTCGAGCCTGTTATTAACAGATACATCACCCAGTATTTTGCCGATTGTAGACTTTCGTGAAGTTCCAATGAGCAACGGGCAACCCAGGTTTTTCAATTCTGCCAACCGTCTCAGTATCTCAAGATTTTGCTCAGGGGTTTTACCGAAACCAAATCCAGGATCGACTATCATTGAGTCCCTGTTGCAACCGGCTTCAATAAAACAATCAATTCTTTCGTTCAGGAACATGTATATATCTTCCATAATATTCGCATAGTCGGTCATTGCCTGCATCGTCTGAGGAGTTCCGCGCATATGCATCAGAATAACAGGACAACCTGATCTTGATGCAACATCCGGCATTTCCGCATCAAGAGTCCCACTGCTGACATCGTTTATCATATTGGCGCCAGCATCACAGGCAGCTTCAGCTACAATGGCTTTATGTGTATCAATTGATATACAGGCCTCTGTAGTTTTTCTCAGGGCCTTAATCACTGGAACAACTCGTTGTATTTCCTCTTGCGCGTCTACAGGAATAGCTCCGGGCCTGGTTGATTCACCGCCAATGTCAATAATATCTGCACCATCTTCCAGCATTTGCAGAGCGTGTTCAACTGCATTATCCAGGCTGTTATACTCACCACCATCTGAAAACGAGTCAGGAGTAGCATTGAGGATTCCCATTATCAGCGTCCGTTTACCAAGTCCTTTTGGCATTTTGGAATTTGTGTAAATCAAAGGTTGCTGATTTTTCAAAGCCGAACGAATAAGTCGAGTAACTTCAGGATCAGGCAGGTACTCAGCTAGATTGTGCAGCAAATTGTATGAGGCACTGATCAGGATTCTTGAATCCTCACCGACAAGCGAGACAATCCCTGGATGACGCGTGATTATATCCTTAATATCGTTATTAACGCCTGTAATTGCCAATATAATTGCGGATGATGAGTTGATGAACACACTTACTGTGTCTGGCGACACAGAACTGTGAAGCTCTCGCATCAGTTCATCAGGTCTACGTGTAACCAGCGTTCTAGCTATCGCATTATTCAAAACATCAACCTCATAAAATATCCTGGACACTGGTATGACAACTACAACTGGATGTATTACTCATATCGGGTATAACTGCTTGAATGATTTGCTCGATTGTTGGCAACACGTCTTGCGCGGCTCTAGTTACGTCACCATGTTCAAGTCCACGATCATCCAATCCAGTTCCAAGATTAGTAACTATGGCCAGGGCAGCATAGCATATACCAGCCTCTCGAGCCAATATGCATTCAGGTACGCTAGTCATTCCTACAACATCACCGCCCCATATTCTGAATGCTCTAACCTCTGCGGGAGTCTCATATCTTGGTCCCATTACCCCAACATAAGTTCCCGAATTAATCAGCTCAACACCCAGTTTCCTGCAGTTGCTCTCGATAATAAGACGCATATTAGGACAATAAGGTGTGCTGAGGTCAGTATGGACAACAGGAGATCCTGGGTCCGCGAAGAATGAGTCTATGTGTCCTCCAGCCGCACTTATGAAATCACTAACCAAAACAATGGACCGGGGAGGTAAATCAACTCTCAATGAACCGACTGAACAGGTGGCTATAATATGATTTACACCCAATTTCTTTAGTGCGGCGATATTTGCTTTATGGTTAATCAGATGTGGTGCGATGCTGTGATCACCGCTGTGGCGGGGTAAGAAACATACAGGAGTTCCATTGATTTTTGTTTCATAGAGAGTAGCATGTCCATGTTTTGTTAAAACAACACGCTGATTACCATTCACCCAGGATCCCATTTTTTCGATCCCGGTACCAGCGATAATCGCTATCATTATTGGCCCTCCACGTAAAAGAAGATACTTATCTCCCAAGTATGGAATATCCTTTGTGATATTATTAGTCATAATATGGGTAAGTGATAAGTTATATGTATGAATATCCGATTTCGACGGTAATTGAAGGTATTTCGCCTGACAATGTATAATATCACATTGTGTATCCACAGGCATTAATCTAGGCTAAGAGCCTATTACATTTTTAGTAAGGAGCATATGTAGCAATATGGAGATGGATCTACAGATTGAAATTAGGCGGAATGGTGAGTATGCGATTCTTGATCTCGTAGGTGAAGTGGATGCTTATACAGCCGGCAGGTTCCGAGAAATAATGCTGAGTGTTATTGAAGAAGGCCACAAGGATGTCATTGTCAGTATGCAGAAAGTTGAGTATATTGACAGCTCGGGATTAGGTGCTTTAGTTGGCGGTTTAAAGAGAGTAAGCGAGAAAAACGGCAAGATAGTAATTGTCTGCAATAACCAGCAGGTCAAAAAAGTATTCGAAATAACCGGACTGGAGAAAGTATTTCAGATATTCGCTGAAGAACATGATGCAATAACTGCCGTATCCTGACTACTGTGCTTGTAGTCTAATAATAATAATTACTACTGCCAGGAATGGAGATATTCGTACCAAATGCCCAAGGATAAATCCGACGTAACATTTAAAGTTGATCTGTCACTACCCGAAGAGTTTGCTCTGAAGGATGAGGTGAGATGGCTCAAGAGTGAAGATCAATCACTTTTCGAGAATCTGCAGGAGTCAATGAACAAAATCACTCCTGCTTACATTGCTACTTATCCTCCCACCGAATGTGGGATTGCAACTTTCACGCGTGATGTAGTAACCTCAGTTGCTAAATACACTCCTTTCTCCAAACCATATGTGATCGCGGTCAAACGCGAGCAGGAAATTGAAACATACGACCGTTCAGTAAGAATTCAGCTCGTAAAAGAGCAAAAACAATCCTACCTGGACGTTGCGAAGGCATTGAATCAATCTCCTGTTGATGTTCTAAGTGTACAACACGAATTTGGGATATACGGAGGTCCGGATGGTGAATATCTCCTTGACCTACTGGAAGCTCTGGATATACCCTCAGTAGCGACGCTGCACACCGTCCTGGAGCAACCCAGTCCAAACCAAAAACGCATTATTCAAAGAATGGGCGAACTGTGCGACGCGATGGTTGTTATGGTCAAAACTGGAAGACGTATACTTATCGACGTATATGGACTTGATCCCAAGAAAGTCACCGTCATTCCCCATGGTGTTCCTAATGTGCATAAAGTATCTGCAGGCCCGGTAAAGAAATCGCTAGGCTTTGCAGATTCTAACGTTCTGTCTACATTCGGACTGATAAGTCGTGGGAAGGGCATCGAATACGCCATACAGGCTATGCCTGCTATCCTGGAAAGACATCCTAACACCGTATATCTCGTGCTGGGGGAAACACATCCTGGTGTCAGAAACCACGAAGGTGAATCTTACCGTAATATGCTGATAGAGACTGTTCATAATCTAGGTATAGAGAACAATGTCAGGTTCAATAACAGATTCCTCACAATAAACCAACTTGTCCGCTATTTGTGCGCTACTGATGTGTATATAACTCCATATCTGAGCAAAGATCAGATCACAAGTGGCACTTTAGCTTATGCGCTGGGATGTGGCAAATCGATAGTTAGTACACCATACCTGTATGCAGAAGAGGTTCTTGGAGGGGGCAGGGGACTACTTGTAGATTTCAGGAATCCTGCCGAAATAGCACAGCAAGTGTGCAGAGTCCTTGAAGATAAGACCCTGAAAGATGGAATGGAGAAATCCGCATACCAGTATGGAAGAAGAGCCGCATGGTTCAATGTTGCTGTTGATTACCTGGATGTTTTCTACAGAGTAGTAAAACGAAGGTTGACGGAATCCCTCGCAAAGGGATAGGCATTTTTGGAGGATCATCATTATATACCCACCTGTAGTATTTGAGCACTTGGAGACCCTGACGGACTCTACTGGTGTCATTCAGCACGCCATATTCTCCATACCTAACAGGAGAACTGGATATACGACTGATGACAATGCCAGAGCATTAATAGCGGCTGTCAACGAGTTTGAGAGAACTGGTTCCAGGCATGTATTGCGTCTGGTAAGCACTTATCTCAGCTTTCTCCATTATGCACAGTCGCCTTCCGGACATTTTCATAACTTTATGTCCTATGACCAGGTTTGGCTCGATGATCAAGGTAGTGAAGACTGTCTTGGCAGGGTTATGTGGGGATGTGGATCAGCTATAGCGGCAAAAATTCATCCAAATATAAAACAAGTAGCCAAACAAATATTTGATCGTGCGATCAGGTGGATCCCGATCACTGGAAGCTTGCGTGCCAGGGGGTATATGACTCTTGGTTGCTGTAATTATCTAAAAGGTGAACCTGAAAATCAGACAGTACGTGGACTCGTTAAGCGTATATCAGACACTATGTGTGATGATTTTGAACGCAATGCTACTTCTGATTGGGCCTGGTTTGAGAACTTCCTCACATATTCAAATGGTATTATGCCTGCGGCTCTGTTTATAGCATATAAACTTATAGGTGATGAACGATATCGCAGGGTAGGGGAGGAATCTCTCGCCTTTCTGACTAAGACATGTGTATTAGATGATATATTGCATCCGATTGGTTGCGATGGCTGGTATTTCAAAGGATTCGAGAGAGCAATGTACGATCAACAGCCGGTTGATCCGATGGCCCATACTCTGTCCTATATATCGGCTCATGAAGCCACAGGAGATGAATCATATCTAAAACTGGCTAAGATTAGCTTTGACTGGTTCTTTGGCCACAATTCAGTTGGAGAAGCCCTGCATGACCCGGTGACCGGCGGGTGTTATGACGCACTTGCACCGAATGGTGCCAATTTCAACCAGGGTTCAGAATCAACTGTGTGTTGTTTATTGACACAATTATTTGCTTTGCCCTATGTAGATAAGTTTGAGAATATGTAATTTCTGACGACGTTTGTGCTATTATTTATTCAGAATAGCAACAGTCTGCATCATTCATGCATGAATAAAGCAGACTAGACGTTGACTAGGGCTTTTACCAGTGCTATACTGTATCGAGTAAACTCAACTCGCGACAACCGGAGGTATTAAGGTGCCAAAAAAGATACTGGCGTGTGACGACGAGAAGCATATAGTCCGCCTTGTTCAAGTAAACTTGGAAAGGGCCGGCTACGAAGTAGTAACCGCCAACGATGGTAAGGAAGCTCTACAGAAGGTCGAGGAAGAGAATCCCGATCTTGTTGTGCTGGACGTCATGATGCCGTACATGGATGGTTTTGAAGTTCTGCAGAATATGCGGCGTAATCCAGCTTTCAGAGACATTCCAGTTATTATGTTAACTGCAAAAGCTCAGGATACCGATGTATTCAAAGGCTGGCAGTCAGGTGTTGATGCCTATTTGACTAAACCATTCAACCCGATGGAGCTTCTGTCTTTTGTAAAGAGGATCTTCGATGCGTTGGATAACGACCGCGGGGACGGCGGTGGCAAGAGATACGAGATTCCTACCTGATATAGTGTCTATTGACCTCTTGCTGTCAGCGAGTATCTCGGAGGATATTTAGTGTCAGACCAGAAATGTTGTATTACGGTTTTTGGTGTTATCATTGGTGTTGCTTTAGTGGGAGTCGCTGTCGGGTTGCTTTCCAAAAGGCGTGAGCATTCACAAACAGTTGAAGACGTAAATGACGTCATAGCCCATGCCAAACATACATTGAGCAGTCTTAATGAAGCAGTAGAATCCATAAAAGCATCGGCAGTACACAATCCGTAAGGAATGTGAAAATGCTCTCCAGTAGTGCCCGGCGGTATTATACGCCGGGTTCTGCTTTTTATCCGGATGTTACGCACCATAATAATAGTTATGTTAACCAGCAAATAAAGGGCCGGCTCCTTTGCCTCCCTCACTGATACTTGAATGGCATTCATTTTATAGAGCCAGTTTTTGAGCAATACCAACCGCAGAGCTTACGTCACTTGATTTTGTACACAGAATTTCCGTTTCAGACGGCCTAAGCTCCCCGCCAAAATAAACCTGTGGTCGCAATAACGTCGATGTGTCACTCTTTGCGGAAAGCAACGCCATATGTACTTGATCAGTGCCAGTTCTCTCAACAACGTCTTTCAGATTAAAGGCATCAATTCCACCGCCTGGTAAAATCTGTATCCTGCCAGCAGCCTTTTCAATAAGTTGGCGCAGCATCTCCGCTCCGTTGTAACAAGAACACTCCTGGCCAGATGTTAATATTCTAGTTACACCAATATCGACCAATTGTTCGAGTGCTCTGAAAGGATCCGGAACTACATCAAATGCCCTGTGAAAGACGGCTTGTTTATCTCCACAAAGTTTGACTAGTTTCTTTGTGCGATCGATGTCTATTTCGCCAGTCGGATGTAGAATGCCAAAAACAACTCCATCTGCATTGTTATCTACAGAATACTGCACATCCAACTGCATTTGATTGAATTCTTCCGATGAATAGCAGAAGCCTCCAGCTCTCGGACGCACCATTGCCATAACTGGCATATTTACCAGTCTTTTTGCCTCAACCAAAGCACCCAGGGAGGGTGTTAAGCCACCCAGCATCAATGCCGAGTTTAATTCTGCTCTATCTGCCCCACCCGCTTCAGCTGCAATCACATCCTCAACAGATCCGGCACATATCTCTATTAATAGTTTCTTCAATACACTTTCCTTTCAGAATCATTCAACAATCGGACAGGCCCAGACTCCAGCATCTCCATACTGGTCGTCTCCAGCATCCGTTGCTCGCAGCCTTATCTGCGTAGCTCCCGATATATCAATATCTACAAGCTTCGGAGTGTCTCCGTTTTTGATTACACCGGAATCATACACAAGGTTCCATTCGGTTACGGCACTACTTCGTGTATATATCTCAAAAGTCACACTGCCAACTGGAGGTCCAGTTATTATGGAATCAGGTTCAAGTCCGATAAGAGTCCGAAATCGTTTGTATTTCGATGAGCCCAGGTCATAGATTGCTTCAGCATCGTGCGTGTTAGGTTCTACATCTAGAGAACCCATCGCGTGCGTGACCAGGCCCTTTCGATATCGTTTGTCTCCGAGTCTTATGCCATCAAACCATCCGTAAGCACTATCTACACGGACTGCTCCGTGGGCATGACTTGATATTTGTGATTTATCAGTCAGATATGCCCCACCCTTAGCTGGTTTAAGATCTGCGTAAGCAACTGACCTTGGCTTTGGTATACTTTTCTCTATTCCGATAGGCAATCCGGTCTTTTTGTTATACAGGCTATCGAATCCATTTGTTATATATGGGGTTTTCGTCAATTTGATGGCTGCTTCTGTGCGTTCTTTGACATTCGCAGGTTCTGTGCCCACAGCATACATATCGTTGTTTCGCCAGATATTTTCCCCTTTATTTATGCTGAGCAATCCGACCTGGTAGACAAGATTGTCTTCTAATAATGCACCATCTACCTCATCGTCCATATATAACCCTATCCAGAGTCCGCCTGATCTTCTTGCAGTTTCGCATACTACATTCTTTCTGATAGTATTTCCAAGCCCGGGACACCACAGATAGATTCCGCCACCATCATCCAGTAAATTCATATAGCGCTGAACAACGTTCTCTGAAAACAAGTTATATCTGCAATGCAGGAATTTCTTTACGCTGGCACGAGTTAGGGGATCATCGCCTATCTCATTCCAACGGAATCCAGGGCCTTTTTCAGCTTTATACATATTAAAATAGACAATAGACATTCCCCCACCCGTTATACACACATAGGGCATGTCGTGAACATAGTTGCGGCTGACAATATTCAGTCCGGACTGACCAAGGGAAATGCCTGGAGAGTTCCATTGACTTCTGCCACAATTAAATATTTCATTATTGACTATCACGTTATGGTGGCTGACATCTTTTGTTCCGGAGGGGTAACCATTTATAGATATTCCGCTGCTTCCGCACATCGAAATCACATTGCCGGAAAACACATTCCTTTGAGCGTAATTCTTAATATCTATAGCCTGTCCACCCAGACCGATAATGCGGCAATTCTCTATCCGGCATGCTTGAACATTAGACATCAAAACGCCATTTTTTGCTTGGGAAAGTGTCAACCCTCTAAATATCAGACCGCGAACCAGTCCTGAGGATTCATTGGAGCCAGTCACTGTAATCAGATCGCCAAGAGCAGGGGCTATTACTTCAGCTTTGCTCATATCAACACCTACTGGTGGCAGGATTGTTACGGTCTTTGCAAGAGTATTTACACACCATTCACCAGGTTCATCAATGGCATCAATTACATTTTCAACTCTAAACGGATCGTTTTTATTGATATGATACGCTGCCGGACTCTGTATAATTGCATGCCTGCCAGATTCGTCTACTGATCTCAAAGGACGGACTGCATTCACCCATCTCCATGAAGCCAGGATATTGATTTCAACATCCGTAACATTAGGCCAATTCTTTATAATCGAGTCTTCAGGATACCAGACATCAACCTTTTTAGCAGGATCGTGTCTATCATCGTGTAAGTAACCTTTCATGGTTAACGGCCATGTTCGCCAATCATCCGAATTCGGATATCTGGAGCGTATCTGCGGTTCACCATTCACAAAGAGTTCCCGGAAAGGCAGCACTGAGACCGGACCACCACTTGCTGCTCCAATTTGTCCAGTCGTGTCAACACGTTTGATCTTTACGCCAAAGTCCGGTAATGGTGCTTCCCACCTGCCATTATTTACTGGTTTCCAGCCAGTGATTCTACGTCCTCCACCAATTGTGACCTGCTCGCCTGGATATGCAGTATAGATGACTGGATTAGCCTCTGAAGCTGTGTCACGCCAGTCAAACTCCAGAGTGCGATCGAGTAGGTACGTTCCTTTACGAAAATATACAATTGCACCAGACTTAAGCAAACCACCGTTCTTCAGTATACGCAGTTTGTCTCTTGCAGCTTCAGGAGTCCTTAATGGTCCGTTGCTACCAGATTTGTATGAAGGACTTTTGCCATTCCATGCATCATTCCCCTCTGTTGAGATGAATAATTTCACTGGAGATGCGAAAAGTGTTGAACTTAGTGAAGCAAACACAAGGATTAAGATAGTTGTTTTCCATATGTAAAGCATACTGATCCTCCACATACCGCGATTTTAGTCATTGTTGCACATGCTGTTTCCTTTAGTCAACACTTTGTTGATCAGAAGGATATTTTACTTTGAATCACTAATCAGTTATTTGTCACTTCGAGGATTATTCCCCCATATGGAGGCTAACAATAGCTATGACTGACCTTGAACTATTTAATTCGACCATGAAACACCAGCACACAGGTAAATTCCTATATAAAGCTGATTATATCGGCAGTATGCTGACTAAAATGCAGATAGCTACCGGCCTTGCCGATTCATTACAAATTTCAGAGCGATATGGAGCTTTTTGTCCGGTCGGAGTTGGTCTCACACCTCCGACAAACATTCAACAACCGGATTTTTCCTGCTATTTTGCAGACGTTGAAATACCTGACAATGCATTTATAAGCGGGTTAGGTGTGCTTGAGATCCCGGGAAGTGTGTTCCACTTTACCCGCTACATAAGCCCACTCCGAAATGCTACAACCTTGAAAGAAATCCAGGACTTTCCATTTGGGACTACTGATGGCTGGTCAGAAGACGGTATGGCCGAGACCGTTGCAAAGGCACACTCAGAAAGCAAGGTGGCTACATCCTGGGTCGGACACATGTATGAGGAAGCCTGGCAGATACGGGGATACGAAGAATTCCTCATGGATATGCTGGCTTGTCCTGAGATACCGGAGTATATCCTGGACGTAAAAATGAACAGGAACATCCTTAATGCAGAAGCTGCAGCTAGAGCCGGTGTCGATTTCATTACGACGGGTGATGATGTTGCCAACCAGCGTGCATTAATGTTCAGCAAAGATCAGTGGAAACACTTTCTGAAGTCCCGCTGGGCGAAAGTCTACGAAAGAGCTCGCAGTATTAAACCGGACATCCAGATATGGTACCACAGTGATGGTGACATAACCGAAATCATCCCGGATCTAATAGAAATCGGCGTAACTATTCTAAACCCGGTGCAACCTGAGTGTATGGACCTCGCCAAACTTAAACGTGAATATGGCAAAGACCTGGTGTTTGATGGCACCATTGGCACACAGACTACCATGCCATTTGGTTCACCCGATGATGTAAGCAACAGAGTTCGGGAAGCTAAAAAAGAATATGGATACGATGGTGCCTTGATCATTTCACCAACCCATGTCCTCGAACCAGAAGTACCGGTAGAGAATGTCCTGGCTTTCTTTGAAACGTGTGCTGAGTAGATAAATATGAGAGAACAAATGACAAGTCGAGATAGGGTAAAAGCAGCAATACATTTCAAAAATCCTGACCGTATGCCTCATTTTCTGCCGGATGGTAAAGAGAATGACATTTTGTGGCTGTGGCAAGGTGGTCCATCAGACATTCAGGATTGGCACGATGAAGATGGACATATGTTGCGCACTGATTGCTGGGGTGTTGTCTGGGAAACAAAAGGCGGAGGCAGCTACGGTGAGGCTATTTCATGGCCGTTAGCTGATATTGCCACCCATACCAACTACGCCTTTCCTGATCAAAACAACCCAGTCTACTTTGAAACAACAGTTAGTCAGATAATCGAAAACAATCGCAGTGACAATCCAAAATACTGCCTGGGAGTGATGCCTTTCAATTCATTGAATGAAGGAACTCACAATGTGATGGGTTTGGAAAATATGTTTGCTGCATATTATGAATGTCCCGATGATCTTAAAGCATTCCTTGAGCGGTTGGCAGATAAGCAAAAGGAGTCAATAAAGATACTTGCAGATGCTGGTTGTGATGGTGTAATGGGATATGATGACTGGGGTCTGCAAGATAGACAGATGGTAAGCACCAGCCTGATCGAGGAGTTCTTTATACCTCTATATAAGGCTAACTGGTCCTATGCGCACGAGCTTGGGTTGGATGTATGGATGCATTCCTGCGGCTATACCGTCGGCTTGCATTCACTGTTTGCAGATACAGGTCTTGATGTCATTCAGATGGACCAACAGGAGAATATGGGGCTGGAGACCATCGACGCTGCTGCCGGAGGTAAACTGGCATACTGGTGCCCGGTTGATGTGCAGAAAACAATGGTAGAGGGCACTATAGGCGACATTGACGTATATGTGAAGCGAATGATAGAGACCCTCGGTGGGCATAAAGGTGGATTGGTAAGTATGGCATACAGCAGTCCTGATGCGGTTGGTCATATGCCCGAAAAGATTGCCGCAATGTGTGAAGCCTTCCGCAAATATGAAAGACTGGGTCTGGAGTAAGCAATGAATACTAAAGTCGAGATTGCCCCATATCTTGATAAACTTGAGCAGGTAATCGACCCGGAGCACATCAAGCGTACATCAGAACTGCAAAGACGCACATTTACGTTCGAATCGATTGATCATATACCTACACACATCAACTATCCAATCAGTCCTGATGAATGGCCTGTATATACACACCAGGAGATCTTTGACGATCCAGGCAAGATGCTGCTTAATGAACTTGCAGGTGTTTACGCCGGCGCTAAACTCCAAGACGACAGGCTATACGGTATACGCGCTAACTATGGAACAGGAATAGTTTCATCTCTATTCGGCTGTGATACAAGGACGTTTGATGATACACTCCCCATAGGTCTGCATCTATCTGAAGATAAACTGGAAGCTATTCTGGAAGCAGGAGTCCCTAATGTCCATAGAGGATTATGTGGGAGAGCTCTGCAAACAGTTGCTTTTTATCGCGACGCACTCAAACAATATCCAAAGCTTTCTAAACACATCGGATCACAGATACTTGATATCCAAGGGCCTTTCGACAATGCAACGATTATCTGGGGGTCAGAACTCTACTTGGCAGTGCTGGATGAACCTGATAAAGTGGACCGACTTCTCGATATAGTTACGCAAACCATAAAATTGCTTGTCACAGAACACCGCAAAATCGATGGCATGAGTTTGACTGAACACACTGGTGACTGGAACTGGCTGGGAGGTCTATGTGTCCGGAATGACTCCTCAATCAACCTGAGTGGCAACCAGTATAAAGAACTTGTAAAACCGTATGACAGTTCATTACTGTCCTGGATAGGTGGTTGGATACATTTCTGCGGTAAAGCACATCAGTGGTGGGAGGACCTGCTCGATATTCCAGGATTAAAAGGTATCAACCCGTACCAGGGTGAATTCTATAAGCTTCCTGAAATGTATGAAAAGTGTAAAGAGGCAAGAGTTGCTATTGTCCAGTGGACAGTACCGCTGGATGCTGAATCAAAAGAATTGATCCGCACAGGTATGTCGAGGATTGCATATGCGTCGGATTACGAATCAGCAATACGAATGAAAGAGTATCTATATAAAACAGGACATGTGGATATCTGAATAGAGGATCGTACACGAGAATGCAGCGAGAAATCTTTCAAAAATTTCCTGCTGCATTCAATTTGGCGACACCAGAGTGGTTTTTAAAAAGACAGCAAGGCTTGTGTGGGGTCGCAGCACACCGTCTAAACTAGGCCTTGAGCGTAGAACCGCCGGATTTCTTCTCATTCTTCTCTCGACGCTTCTCCTTTATGTCCTTTTTTGGTGCCTTGTCTTCTTTTTTAGGGGATTTATCTCCCATATTGATACCGTCCTTCCGATGATTCTATAAAACCATCATACTATTCCATATATACTATGCCCCTTATGCCCAAGAGTCAAGCAAAAACATACGAATATGAGAGTATTCAGTATTCATAACTCATATATCATCCTTTACTTTCCCTTTACAATCCAACTTGAGATGAATATAATGCTAATGGTAATGTTGTTTTGCAGGAGGCGGTGTGGACGAAGTCAACTCGGTTGAAACCGTACGCTCAATGGGTTCTCCCGGTCGTGGAGTGCTGTTCCTGGATGAGACTGGTGTGGTTCGCAATGCCAACCACCGGGCTGTCGAAGTATTCGGTGTACCGGTATCGCAGCTGATTGGATGCGAACTGCCTTCAGCGATAAAACACCGCATCACAAACAGAGATTCAGTCATCGAAGAAGTTCTGGAAGGGTCTCTCGTCGCCGGTATCACATATCACAGATATTCTACCCCGATTTATGACCACGACGGGTTCTACTGCGGACGTATAGAGATATACAGCGACATCACTGTCCGTCGAGAACTGGAAACAGAGATATTTGAACGCAATCACCAGCTTTCCGCTCTAAACAGGCAGCTCGAAGAAGCACAGGAACAGCTTATTCAGTCAGAACGATTGCGAACACTCGGAGAGATGGCTGCAGGGGTAGCTCACGACATAAACAATGTACTCGGCATAATCCTGGGCAACGCACAGATGGGCCTGCGCAAGACCGATCCCAATGATCCAGTGTATGTTTGCCTGAAAGGCATTGAACTGGCCGCCAGGGACGCTGCAAACACCGTACACAGGCTCAGAGAAATAGGCAGACCGGTAGATACTTCAACATATACAAGCATCGATATGAACGACATTGTAAGGGATGTAGTCGGAGCAGCCTTTCCAGCTATGCAGGCAGCCCAATTGCAATCAGAAACATCGATCAATGTTGATACTCACCTTGCCGATTCCTGTATTGTTCTTGGGAATGCAACTGAATTACGTGAAGCGCTTACGAATCTGTTTCTTAATGCCGTCCAATCAATCGATGACAATGGACGGATCGATATTATTACGGAATGTGATGACAAATATGTCTTCATGAAAGTCACTGATACAGGTGCTGGTATGGATGAAGAGACTCAGCGTAGACTGTTTGATCCATTCTACACCACTCGAGGCGCAGACGGCACAGGATTGGGTATGAGTATGGTTGATGCCATAAGTCTTAGGCACAGAGGAAAAGTGTTGGTGAAATCTAATCTTGGCCAGGGAACTACAGTGACTATTAGACTCCCGAGATACGGGGGAAGTTAAGGTATTTATGTCCGAATCTAAATCTATACTAATAATCGATGATGAAGCTGGATTGCGGGATCTGATGACCAGGCTCTTTCAGGACGCAGGATATTTGACCGCGTCTGCCCCGGATGGCGCTACCGGACTTCGAATGGCTCGTGAAGGCAGCTACGATCTTGTTGTTCTAGACATGAGCCTCCCGAAAATGAGTGGACTTGAGGTTTTGGCCGGCATCAAAGAAGACATTCCTGATCTTGCTGTAATTATGGTGACTGCTTATGGCAGCACTCAGACTGCGATCGAAGCGCTAAGACTCGGTGCATACGATTTCATCGCAAAACCATTTGATCTCGATGAACTCCAGTTGACTGCAGAAAGAGCCCTTGAACAACGTCGCGTTATAGATGAGAACCGCTTTCTCCGCGAAGAACTGAAACACAAATATGGCTTCGACAATATTATCGGAGCAACTCCTGAGGTTCAAAAAGCCTACGTTCTAGCTGCACAGGTAGCTAACACAAATGCGACTGTGTTGATTATGGGTGAAACCGGGACCGGCAAAGAATACCTGGCACGGACGATCCATTATCAAAGCCCTCGGGCATCCGGCCCTTTTATTAAGGTTAACTGTGCGGCACTGCCGGAGAGCCTTCTGGAAAGCGAATTGTTCGGTCACGAAAAAGGTGCATTCACTCACGCTGTAGCAAGGCATATAGGACGATTCGAATCGGCACATAGAGGTACGATTTTCCTCGATGAGATTGGCGAGGTGCCATTGACGGTTCAGACCAAGCTTCTTAGAGTGCTTCAGGAGAAGCAGTTCGAAAGAGTCGGTGGCAGTGAAACACTCAATATCGATGTCAGAGTCATCGCAGCAACTAACAAAGATCTCCAAAAAGCGATGAAGGAAAAAGAGTTCCGTGAGGACCTGTTCTACCGATTGAACGTGATGGCTCTTAATTTACCTCCATTAAGGCATAGAAAAGAAGATCTTGACCTGTTTGCAAATCATTTCCTCAATTTCTTTGCACATGAAATGGGACGTAAAGCCAATAGATTCGCCGATGATGCCCTGGACGCTCTATATTCACATGACTGGCCTGGAAATATAAGAGAACTACAGAATGCTATCGAAAGATCAGTCATACTGTGCAATGGAGAGATAATTCGCAGAGAGCACCTTATGTTATCACCCAGTCAAACTCCACCTGTATCAGTTGCTTCTGCTGCAATGGATACATCCGGATTAGCTGCCAATGCTCCACTCAGAGATCTTGAAAACTGGCACATACGCAGAGTGCTGGAAGCGTCAGCGTGGAATCAATCAGCGGCATCAGTAGTTCTGGGTATAGACCGCAAGACCCTGAGAAACAAGATCAGAGAGTTCCACATAGAAAAGCCTGAGCCCCAAAACCCAGGCTTTTGAAACTCTTTCAAAATGCAATTGAATATCTAAAAGCGCTACAAGTGTGATACTCTCCCCTACCCGTTCGCCCTTCAACAAGCTCAGACGAACGGATTGTTTTATTGTTTAGTATCATAAATATCCATAATCGATTATTTCTTCAGATGCAGTAACATCCCCTGCCCTGGCGCCAGCCAGCCGTTTTCCCCGGCAAATTTCTCTTCTTTACCGGTGTAGGAGCTGGTAATCATTATGTTACCTTTCTCTTTGAATTCAACTCCATACCAGGTTGAGTTAAGCAAGCTCTTGTTTACAACCATTACGTAAGGGGTATTGCCGGGACCCTCGAATTCTCCCACCAGGAGGTCTGCTCCGGTAACATTTGCCAGATATTTGCTGTCAGCTAGTCCTCTACAATCTGCTGGGATATTTGGGTGATGGAACACATTTACACTCTTCAGTTTCAGATAGGTAGGTGCCAATTTGTGTATCTGTAGATTGGCGAACCTTATGTAATCCCAAGTTTTCGTCCGGTGTCCAAACTGGTCAATGGGTGCTAATCTGTAGTTGCCTACTATTGGAGTATAGTAAGTAAAATAACTGATTCCACGGACTCCATACGCAAGACTGGAGAATACCTGCAAACTTACAGTTGCCTGAGTCGGTTCTGCATACTGGAAGTGACAGTTCCCAAGAACAATATTCCAGAATGGCAGGTTATACTTAAGGGCTTTGGCTCTCATTGCTTCAAGGTTTGAATAGAACCTGTCTGCATTGATGATTGAACCCTCAAACAATGAATAGTTGTCATAGCTCAAAAACTTCGGATTACATTCCTTGACGAATCTTTCCAGATACTCATCATAATCTTTTGCTCCTAACTGCCCTGGGGATGCATAATTCGGGAGCAGGTTGATATATGGCAATAGGTTAGAATCAGCTGTAACGACAGACTTAGCCCATTTTGCAAGAAAAGGGAAGTCACCAGTTGATGGTTCATCCCGCAATTCAATTGCAAGCACTGAAGAGCTGTCTTTTGATTTTTCCAGTGCTTTTTTTATTAGTTCAACCTGCTGAGCCTCAGTCAGATTAGCAGGTAACCCTCCAATGGACAATACAGCAGAAAGCCCATATTTTGCAGCGTATTTTACTTTTTCTGCACTGAGAAATCCTGTTGTATTGAAACCACACTCCCATAAGTCCAGCATAGTATCGTCCAGACTTTTTGTATCACCCCAGAAATAGCCAGGTTTATTCAACTCCGGCATCCCTCCCCAGGGAAATATAACAAAATCTTTTGCCGAAACTCTGTCTTTGGTGTACTCCATTCTACTGTCCTTTCTAGCACTTGCATTCATTGTGAAGCAAAATACCATAATAATAATTAAGAAAAGCATGCGTAGACGCATAGCAATACCTCCTTGTATTCTTTAGTCATTGAATAATATACGCAGAAAACGCGAATGTCAAGAGGTGGCGATGGATTTGTGTAGGATTAATGCTGACAGATGTGGGTCATATATGCAGATCAATAGTATCGGACTTCGATGATCTTGCCTTTTGCCCGTAACATGGATGCTATGGTCTCCACGACAGTCCTCCGCAACAGCATCTCCGAGGGCAAGGCGGCGTTTTGATGTGCAGAGTTGCGTGCAGTTCCTACCAGGAACCTAATGCCGTCACAATAGTCAAATGCTTCAAGCAGTCGCGTTGCGGCATTTTCAATATCTGCAGGCACACCGGCTTTTAAATAGTCGACAACTCTGTTGAGTGTAAGAATGCCTTCCGTGACCATATCTACTCCCTTGAGTTTTGCCATTGGCGGTAACCCAGAGTCAAGATACTTGAGGTCCATTTCGATCTCACCACCCAGTCTTTGTGCTACAAGGTGGCTTGTTGTGCCTCCACAGACAATTTTCAACCCGGTTGAGTTTACGAACTCTTCAACAAGTCTGGGGGTATCGTTTCTATCGCCGGCTGGACCGGTCAACACTGTGGCATTCATGGCCTTTCGGAAACGGGTCGCAACAACTGTGCCATCGTCTCCGGGGGATGAAAGCCAGAACTCAGCTGCCTGTTTTGTAACATAACCAGCCAGTTTCTCCGGATCGCCTTCAGCCAAAGGAGCAACCCGTTTGAGATAGCTTTGTACTCCTTCTTCCTGCCAACCCATTCTGAGTGTGGCGCCAATACCTGCGTGGATAATCCCATCAGACATCTGCATTACCATATCGCCAGGTTTCATCCTAAAATGGCTTTCCCTGATGCTTCTGCCTAATATCTCCATCTCAGAGCCATGGACAGGAGAGACATGTTCACCATCGCGCAAGCGGACTGATGTTGGGGAGTCATATTCAACAAGGGTAGCCTGACCGGACTCATACACACGGAGAATGGAAAATGTGGAGTAAGCAATATTTCTAATCTTGCAAACAGGGAGTGTGGATATCAGGGTCTCAACAACTTCGTGAGTAGTAAGATTCCCACTGGCCAACCCACCGGCAATTTCTACGGTTAAAGTGGAGAGCACATTAGCTTTTACGCCGCTTCCCAGACCATCCGATAAAACAACAACAGTCGAATCGTTGCCTCGGAAAACCTTATAAGAGTCACCGCACGTATCTTCACCACTCTTGCAGAAACTTCTGCCAAAGACATCAACCGTAAACTCTCGCATAATATTATTTTGAGCCTTCCGGTTTATCTTGTTCCTGTGCCAATTCGGTTAGCTTCCTCAGAAGTACACGGGTTTCACTGGTGGTTTCGCCTAAAATACCGGCAATTTCCTGTGCCATCCTCATCTGTTTGGCGATAACTTGTTCTGCGTTTTCAAGAGTCTCAGATCTCATACGTTTGATCCGGTTCTCTTCTTCCTTAGTCGTAGCTGCTTTTGCATATAGTCCAATAAAAGTATTCTCATTGTGGAGCCTGTATATGCTGGCAGTAGCCGTGAGATCATATTGTGGAAATACGACTGTCTTACCGGATATCCTTGCGATAACACCTGCAGCAACAGATTCGAAGTCACCCGGATCCATCAAAACCCCTATAGGTCGTCCAATAATACTCTCCGAACAGGAAAACATATCTGCAAAAGCCGGATTGAACGATAGTATGCTGAAATCACCGTCTACTACAACTATTCCATTGGGGCTATTATCAATAATCTGATCAGCCTTGCGTTCGGCCAGTTGTCTCATCCATGGAAGACACATACTGCTCTCAGCCATACCTGACAAGACAGCGATGGCATTCTCACGGCACGATCCATATCCACAAGCTCCGCAGTTGAGTTCGTCGTCCGGCCCACGTTTTCCGATCTCCAGCAACACTTTCTGTATTTCTTCTTCAGAAAACTCAGGCATGGTAACTTTCTGTTTTTCAATGGCTTTGGTCAGATCCAACCCATCGGCAGCCTGAGGGTCAAGAATCTCTTCCGGCTCGAACGCTGCTCGCTTGTGGTGTTGCAATATTCTATTTTTGCGTGTAAAGAAATCAGAATGATTGCCTACGCAAGCACCATTTACACATCCACCAGAACAGAATAAAGCCTCAAACAACCTTACTGGACTCTCTCCCAGAGCATTCTCGATCATTTGCAGCACATGATCGGGTCCGGATAATGCAGCAAAAGATTCTGAAATGAGTTCAGAAGATATTGAGGCTGTCTCAGCCAATCCGCCTTCCAGGGGAAATAACTGTGCTTTCGGAGGACGGACATCATCAAAAACCATCGGCTTCAACGCTGCCCGATTGACATTCTCCTGTACAAAATATTCTCTAAGTTCTTCAAATGTCAGGACCACATCAACAGACTTTGTTGGTTCATCTTCGGCCTCTCCCTTTTTTGCTGAACATGGTCCGATAAAAACCACTTTGGCTGCCTTGCCATATTTCCTTTTGAGGTACTTTGCGTGTGCGACCATTGGACTCACTATGGGAGTGATCTTGGTTGTGGCATTGGTATGGTATTTTTCTATAATATTTACAACAACCGGACAAGCTGAAGTTATCCACCCGAAACCACGGTTTTCATTCAGTAGTTTAGCTGTAGCAGAAGCAACAAATTCAGCACCAACTGCAGTTTCAGTTACTTTTGAGAATCCAAGACTTTTTAGCGCGGCAGTCAGCAAGCCTCCCCCATATTCAGGGAATGCAGCTGGGAATGATGGAGCAACAGAAGCAATTACAAGTTCATTGTCTGAGAGGATATTGCGTAATGCACCCAGGTCATCTCTGACATGTTTTGCACGTTGAGGACATTCGCGTACACATGTGCCGCACAGGATACATCGTTCAGACTCTACCCTGGCCTGGCCATCGGATATTCTAATGGCTTTAACCGGGCAAACTCGAACGCAGCGATAACAGTCTCTGCACTTGGCATTATCGGTCGAAATTATTGAGCCGGCCATGTTTTCACCAGAGGAAGAATGGTATCACGGAAGAAAGTTTCTGCCTTGTCAGGAGTAACACCACCATATACTGTTCCATTCACAACAACATTGGGTGCTTCCATACAGTTGTCCAGGCATAAATCGGCGCTCAAATCTACATTGTCGGATTTACCGGAACTCTGTATCAGACTTTCAAGGGCTTTTAAGGTGCCTGTACCGCCTCGGACATGACAAGAACTGCCAACGCAGACTTTAACCTGCAGTTTTTCAGACATAGCCGTCAACTCCACTAGATCAACAGCAATATAATCTGCTGCGATATTTTATTAGCCCGCAGTATTTATGTTTAAATACTGCTTTTGCCCCAACTGCCGGACAAAAGCGAAGCTTTGTGAATAATGCGGGTTAGGATGCTCAGTCCTCAAACCAGTCAGTCCGTCTGTTCGAATATAAAATACGGTAACTGTGCATTTGTAACTGAAACCTTACATATTAATAATATAGGTTCCAGTTACATAAGCACAAGTATTCGAGGACATATTTCTCTACAATGTGAGAAAAATGCATTCTGCACAGCAGATATCAAGCAGGCTTATCCTACTTATCACCCTCAACCTGAATACCGCCAGACGCTAATTCGGGAAGCCGGTCTGATAAATCTGACATTGCTTCACGAGCCTTTGTATAAAAAGCATCAATATTCAGAGCGTTTTTATACTCTGTCCATGCTTCTTTAGGAACTCCGGCTGCTTCATAGGCCTGGCCTAGATTGTAATGCACATGCGGGGAGTTGGGTTTAATATCAGAAGCCTTCTTCAAAGCTCCAATAGCCCGATTGTAGCGGCTCTGTTTCGAATAGGCGACTGCCAGATAGACAAAAGCGTCATAGCTTTCGGTATCAAGCCTTGTTGCCTCTTCAAATGCTTCGACGGCTGCCTTGAGGTCGCCGCCATCAAGGGCTGTTTTGCCCTTCTGTATAATATCCACGTTTTCGGTCATGTTAGGTATACCATCCAGATGTGTATCAGATACATACTAAGTTATTATACAACACCTGTAACATATTATCCTTCTGAGTATTTCGGGTATACTCTATTGAACTGAGTCAGTTAATAATATTCATTCGCCCCGGCCTGTCCTCGCGGAATAATACAATCAATATTTCATGATTACTTATTTGAATTAGGCTTTATTGCCTGAGTTTTTAATTATAAATGGTATATTCAACTGCTTAACGATCGCCTAAGTATTGATAAACGCCAACAAGATTGCATATTTACTCAAGTAAACATTCGCACTTACAAGGCTATTTCTTGTAGTAAATGAATATATTTACCATCTAAACGTTCTTTTTGACATTATTTCTCAAATGCCATTGACCTTTCCTGAGTCTTTTGGGGTATAATGAATATGCACTTCTGGGGCCTGTACACCTTGGTCGATGGGTGATCTGGCTAAGACAGATCGGAACGCAGTTACGCGAGGCTGATTGGCATAGGCTGATCGAATCCCCCGAGTAAGCTCCGTCAATATTTCAGAAGTTCTATAAAAGTTACAGCAAGGAGGGGTTCGGCATATGTCACAAGATAAAGATCTGGTCTGCAAAGACTGTGGTCAGACCTACAGTTTCACCGCCGGCGAGCAGGAATTCTATCAGTCTCGTGGGTTTAGTGAGCCAGTAAGGTGCAAGGCTTGCAGAGACATCCGCAAGTCCCAGAAGCAAGAGCGTGATGGTGGATCCGGTTTCGGAAATAGCTCCCGTGGACGCTTCTAGTTAAAAGATAAAGGGCGGACCGTTAAAAGTCCGCCCTTTTCTGCGTCTGGGTGTAACAGTTCAGAGTTACCGACATTTGTCATCCTGAGGAACGAAGGATCTGCTTTTTCTGAATGGAAAGCAGATCCTTCGTTCCTCAGGATGACAATGTTCCCATATTACTGAACTGTTACACCTGATGGTTTTGACATTCTATAATCGTTTTTGAACAGTAATAATATTGCTCATAGTGCAACCAGTCTGTTCCTGGATTTTACCGTGGGCATACAGGAAACACGACCGTCCCCCGTCCAGATTGATAGCGTCTTCAGCCCCGAGTCTCAGCATAATCTCAGCGAGTGTCTTGAGAGTTATTCTGGATGGCACCGCACACATCACTAATCTTCCTTTACCATCTCTCCCAATCGCACAGCGCGTAGCCATCAGTTTATCTGCAGCTTTACCAAAGCCGTCCTGTTTGCAGTTAATGTCTATCTGACCGTCTGTCAAAAGCCGTGGACCACAGGCAACTCCACTCTCTACACCAGCCCAACGGATCTTCCGCCCGCTTGCCTTACGAAGAAAAACGATGGTTCCATTATTCTTAAACCCCATTGCAGGTTTCTGGCAACCCCGGTACATAACTTTCCCATCACAAACCAAATCTCCTAACGGTTTGTAGTCTTCATCGAAATACGTGCCTGCTACTGCTGCAACAGGATTAGTGCGTGCTATAAGCGACTCCACACTCTCTCCACCTGAACAATTGGCGCGAACCGGCACAACTTTCAGATTATCTCTCTTCAAATCAAGGACTACATAGCTTACATCATATGTGCGTAGAATATCTGTAGGTTTTGCAGTCAATGCGACAGCGACAGCCAACAGGAACAGAATGATATATACAGGCGCCATACCGATCTTGCGTCGTTTCTTTCTTCTTAACATCCAGCTGCCTCCAATATGGCTCTCGCAGCGGACTGAGGAGATGGTTCTACAACGACCACACGACAACCAAAGGCTGACTTTAAATCATCTATCGTAACATCATCCAGGAACACACCTGAACGAACAGCAACATCCGGAATCAACAGTAGATCAAATGGTTTATCAAGTTTAACCTGTTTCAAGATATCCTTACCGCACATAAGACCGGCTACAGTCACGCTGCTTCCAAAAGTGGTATTCACAATCGACTGGACGTTTATATTCAGCCCGTTGATGCTCAGAGAATCAACCCAGTCATTAAGCACTCCACTTGCACTGGATCCGGTCAGTAAACCGACATTCAAGCTGCCGTTAAAACGATTTGCCAGCATTTTACGGGATGACGGAATACCGTTTATGAACTGTCTGACTAGACCTACGCCATTCTCCAACTGCGGATAGCCCTCGTAAGTGGAATTGCCTGGTATTATGCGACCAGCTAATAAATAAAATTCATCAGCAGCCCAGACTAATCTGGTGCCAAAGTCATCCATATATCTGCGTTGGCAGGATTCCACCTTTTCAACAACTTCGATTGCTGTATCTTTGTTAACTGGATCCAGAGTCTGCAATTTGTCCCTGTGTCCGGTAAGGCCAACAGGAACTACGGCGATAGACTCAACCCCTGGATAGAAACTTGCTAGATCCGAAAGTGATTTTTCAAGGATCGCTCTATCATTGACACCGGGACAGAGCACTATCTGGGTGTGCATAGATATGTGACCATCTACTAGAGTCTTTATCTGTTGCAATATATCAGCGGATTTACGCCCAAGCATTTTCTGTCGCAGTTCATGATTTGTAGCATGCACAGAAACATACAATGGGCTCAAACGCTGCTGGACAATCCGTTTCAGATCACTTTGTGTAACATTGGCAAGGGTAACGAAGCAGCCGTCCAGGAAGGAGAGCCGGTAATCGTCATCCTTTACATACAGAGACTCCCGCAGTCCGTTTGGAAGCTGTTCAACAAAACAGAACATGCAGTTAGCGCCGCAGGAATGCATTCCATCAAACAGTGGATTCGAGAACTGCGCACCGAGCGGATCACCAAAATCTTTTTCAATATCAAATTCTAAAGTTTCACTGCCACGTTTCAGGACAATTTCAAGTTCTTCATCTACACTGTAATACCGATAATCCAATACATCGTGCAGTTTCTTTCCATTGATAGTGATTATTTCATCACCAGGCTGCCATTCGAGTTCACATGCTATACTATCGGGATCAATCCCGGAAATAATTGCTGCGGATTTCACAAAGCCTCCAATCGAGTTTTAACTTCCTGTATAACCCATTCCGGAGTAGATGCCCCTGCAGTAAGCCCGACTACTTCCGCACCAATCAACCATTCCGGCGATATATCTGATGCAACTTCAACATGGTATGTCGGAACCTGAGCTTCGCTGCATATCTCTGTCAGTCTATTCGTGTTTGCACTGTTGCGGCCGCCGACGACGATCATAACATCAACTTCCGGGGCTAGTGCCCGGGCAGCACGCTGTCTCTCCTGGGTAGAATAACATATAGTATTGTATGCGAGCAGTTCCCTTGCTTGGGAAGCAATATATCCTGCTACTGCACCGAAACTTTCAGGCTTTTGTGTAGTCTGACTGACCAGCCCCACCCGTTTCCCGGACCAGTCAATCTCCTGGGCATCTTCAAGGTTGCGGACAATCAATGCAGAATCCCCTGCAGCGCTGACAATTCCCTTAACCTCGGTATGGCCAGGATCGCCAACAACAACCACCTCATACCCTTCGGCAGTAAGGTTAGCGGCCTTTTCGTGTACATTGGCTACAAATGGACAGGTAGCATTGAGCACATCAAGACCAGCTTCCGAAGCCTTGTTAATGGTTTCATGTGCGGTTCCATGAGAGGGTATAACCAGTGTGCCGGAGTGTAGTTCCGTTACATCACTAACCATGCCTACCCCACTCTCCTCAAGCTGCTTTACTACTTGCGGGTTGTGGATTAATGGCCCGAGTGTAGCAACAGTAGTGGAATCCCGTGAAACCGACTCCACCATTTCCAGTGCCCGACTGACACCAAAACACATCCCAGCACGTTCAGCTACAACTACTTTCATCCAAATCCAGCTTTCCGGAAAAGTCCGCATTCACATTATAATTCTACCAGTCCCATATAGCGTAGGCAAGAAATAGTTTGTTGATGGTAGAAGTAACACACGCAATTCGCCGGATTTATAGGGATTCATTAATCATTGGCATGAACATTAAATTCTCAAAGCGCAAGAAAGGAGGAACATATAATGCCCTCCTCTCTTAATGCGACATATCAATCCTTAATGTGCAATGACTTCTGGATTGTATTGTTTAATGGAAAATTATAGGTGATAGTGATCTGCTGAAACCGCAAAATACGGGAAAACACGAATAGTTGTATCCGTAGTCCAAGTGTTACAATTAGCAACAACTTTCCTACCTGCCGTGTTGACAACAACTTTCAATAATTCCTTGTAAGGAACAGCCTTAGCATGACCATCAGCAAATGCCGTGTTTACAACTCCACTGTGCCTGTCAGATGGTCGTGGATTCTCACCATTCATCGGGTTTTCATACGTATTTACCCAGTCCCAACTTCCACTGCTACCTGTACCGGTGTTTCCTGCCACTCCTCCTGGAGGCAGAGCAATCCAGTTTACTCCACCGGAATCGCAGACAAACGCCGTTTCCGCAGGCATGTCCAGATCGGCCATTTTAATAAGGAATGTGTCATAATTAAAAACACTTGCATTCCAACCCAGCGTATCTCGCCCGATCATACTCGTAAGACCTGAAGCCATGTAGGGTCCTGTACCTCGTGCGTTGTTACCTGAAGGGCAGTTAAATATGCCCCAGCTTTTTACATAAGGCTCAAGTTCCCCTTCCCAAGTTCTCTGCGAAGCATCATGGTGAACAAGTAAAGGGCAAGTTTCATCATAATCCTGCGAATACATCATCCAGGCATTAGATATCTGTTTCATATTATTAAGGCATGTAGTTTGCCTGGCCTTTTCCCTCGCTTTTGCAAATACAGGGAACAGTATCGCGGCAAGAATGGCAATAATTGCTATAACTACTAGCAACTCAATCAAGGTGAATCCGGAACGACCTCTTTTTAGCATTGTTTTTTGCTCCTTTCGAAACTTGTAATATTCAGATTGTAGCCCAAGAATTAGACAATGTCAATCATATCGACATCATTTATTGTAAATATTGATTAACAAAGGAAATGAGCAACTGAATCACCGGCCTATACGAGGCTGAAACAGTCACATTGCAAACATACCTTACGGTTATTGTGTTGTTGCTGTTAATTGTTGTAATCCCGATACTGTTTTCGACATTTCTATTATCTTATAACCGCCATATTGCTAATGCGTAGATATAAATAATCAAAACCAATTTTAGTATCAAACAATGCTCTAGTGTATAATAGTTATATGTGGAGCAGAGCTGTAGTTGAAGTAGATTTAGAGGCTATCAGGCGGAATATTTGTTCTGTCCGATGGCTTGTAGGGAATCAGCGCCATGTTTGGCCGGCTGTCAAAGCTAATGCATATGGACATGGAGCAATCCCTGTTAGCAAAGCTTGCATAGAAGCTGGTGCAGATGGTTTATGTGTTGCGACACTCGAAGAGGCAATTGAACTCAAACATGCCGGTTTCAATGTTCCTATCCTTATACTTGGCTGCATAACAACCTGTGAAGCTGCTGAAGCTGTACGACTAGGTATTCAAGTAACGCTTTGTAACATGGAACTGGCGCGGGAAATATCTCATATTGCTTGCATGCAAGACACTACTGCCCGGGTACATATAAAAATGGATACCGGTATGGGTAGGATCGGGCTGCATTCTAATGATATTCATGAGTTTGCCGAAAAAGTCTCTATGTTACCGGAACTGGTTATTGAAGGGCTCTTTACTCATTTTCCTACGGCAGATGAGGAGGAGCGGGTATTTACACTCAACCAGATTCAAATGCTAAAAGCCACAGCAAATCATCTGTATGAATCCGGAATCACAATCCCAATGGTTCATGCAGCTAACAGCGCTGGGATTCTAGCATACCCCGAGGGGTATCTGGATGGTGTCAGGCCGGGCATCATGATATACGGGCAATACCCATCAAATAACACTCCCAGGACTGTCCCTTTGAAATCGACATTTACATTGAAAAGCCGGATTGCATTTATCAAGCGTGTGCCTCCGGGCACCAGTGTAAGTTATGGCAGAACCCACATCACCAGGTCAGAATCGGTCATAGCAACGGTTCCTATTGGTTATGGAGATGGATACCCGCGGGCTCTATCAAACAAAGGTAGAGTTGTCGTCAGAGGAAAATGTGTACCTGTTACTGGCAGGATATGCATGGACCAATTGATGATCGACACGACAAGTATTCCGAATGCTCAGGTAGGAGATGAAGTAATTTTATACGGTGGGGGGTATGAATGTCTCGATGCGGGTGTTATAGCCAATGAATTGAATACAATTTCCTATGAACTCTTCTGCAATATCAGCGCCAGAGTGCCAAGGATTTATATAAATGAATGATCAGATCGATGTTCCGGACCCGCAACTGAAGGATAGCCTTGAACCTACTCTTAAGGATAAACTCGCCAACATTCCAATAATGCCAGGTTGTTATATCTATAAGAACGCCGGCGGACAGATCATATATATAGGTAAAGCAAAAATTCTCCGCAACCGCGTCCGGCAGTATTTTCAAAAAGGAACAGACCACACTGCACGTAAACAGAGGATGGTTTACGAGATAGCTGATCTGGAATGGATAGTAACCGATTCCGAACTTGAAGCACTTATACTGGAAAGCAACCTCATCAAACAGCACCACCCGATGTATAATGTCCGGCTTCGGGACGATAAAAGCTATCCATACATAACCGTAACACTGAGTGAACGCTGGCCCCGGGTGCTTTCAATAAGAAAGATCAGGTTCAAATCCAACGAGAAAGACCGCTACTTTGGCCCCTATACTGACACACTGGCTGTAAGAGAAACCCTCAAACTAATCAGGCGTATTTTTCATGTTCCATGCGGATACAAGAATCCGGATCAGTCACGCGGCAAGGCATGCATGTATTATCATATCGGACAGTGTACCGGCGTGTGCGTCGGTAAAGTCACCGAAGAGGAATACATGACCACCATCGAGGCTGTGATGGAGTTCCTACAGGGACGCAGAGACCAATTGGCTGAAAAGCTCCTTGTACAGATGGAAAATGCGGCTGAAGAACTGTTGTTTGAGAAAGCAGCCACCATCAGAGATCAGATTCTGGCAATTCAAAAGTTGGTCTCTCGACAGAAAGTTGTTGCAACAACACTCGATGACCAGGATGTAATTGCTTTAGTCACTGATAACGCCAATACTTGCGCTGAGATGTTCTTCATCCGCGAGGGCAAACTTATTGGTCAGGAACACCTTCTTTTAGAAAATGTGGTCGAAGAAAGTATGGCAGAGTGTATGGAAGAGTTCCTACTGCAGTACTACGAGAACGCCCCGTTTATCCCTAAGCAAGTGATTATAAATATCACCTTGGATGAACCTGAGATACTCGAAAGCTGGCTCAGGCAGAAAAAAGGCAGCAAGGTTGAGATCGTCACTCCTCAACGCGGTGAAAAGAAGCAATTGATAGATATGGCCTGCAAGAATGTTGGGCTCTACCTTGCACAACTGCGCGTAAAAATGGAAGAGGATGACCGCAATGTGGAATCTGAGTTGACAGACCTGCAGAACGCCATCGGATGCCCCACCCTGCCCTCTCGCATCGAAGCCTATGACATCAGCAATATCCAGGGTAAACAGACAGTAGCATCGCTCGTTGTGTTCGAAAATGGACGTCCTGCCAAACAGTTATACCGTAGATTCAAGATGAAAACTACCGAAGGTTCACCTGACGATTTTGGTTCTATGCGGGAAGTAGTTTTGAGGAGATTGATTGGCTCGTTGCGGAAATCCGGTCCTTTTGAGACGCTTCCTGACTTGATGCTTATAGATGGAGGCCGTGGACAACTGAGCGCTGCAATGGAATCCATAAATGCATCCGGTGAGAGTGTTTGTGCCATTGGACTGGCAAAGCGCAATGAGGAGATTATACTGGTCAACAAATCAACTCCAGTCCTCTTGCCACGCACTTCCAAATCTCTTCAGTTGCTGCAAAGAATCCGGGATGAAGCCCACAGATTCGCTATCACCTATCATCGTAGTTTAAGAGACAAAGCGATAAAAGCCAGCGTTCTAAACAATGTCCCGGGGGTTGGTCCAAAGCGCAAACAGTTTCTGATACGATATTTCGGAACTGTCGAGAAGATAAAGTCTGCATCTATCGAGGAACTGAGAGGTGTTAGCGGGATATCTGCTTCTGCAGCGGAGTCTATTTTCACCTATTTCCACACTGAAGATATCTCGGATTAGGCCAATGGATAAACACATATGTTATACTATCGAAACTCAAGCAGGATTTGTGCCGCTGGCAACTAGTGGAAAAGAGTTGCTTTGGCTCTATTTACCTGTTCAAAATGAAGAAGCAGCACAAAGTATCATTAAGTCCGAATGTGGCGATATTTCTGTAGAACATGAATGCAATTTTGCAGGTCTGGGGAATCTACTGAAAGACTATTTTAACGGCAAACTCGTTGATTTCAGTAGTGTTCCAGTAGACGTGAGCTGCACAACTGATTTCGGTCGCTCTGTTCTTAAGGAACTGCAAATAATCCCTTACGGGTGTGTTGTCGGTTATGGTGAACTGGCGGAGATAGTCGGAAGTCCACGTGCAGCCAGAGCGGTAGGGACTGTCGTTGGGCATAACAGGACTCCGGTGATACTCCCGTGTCACAGAGTCATTGCAGCAGGTCATAAAATTGGTGGCTTCTCTGCAGGGCTTGATTGGAAATATAGACTGCTAGATATTGAAGGCATACAGATATGAAGAAAATTATTTTTGGTTGGCTGGGTGGTGTGTTAGCAGTTTTGGCCACTATTTCCATCGCAAAACTATTAGGACTAGAGCTATATTGGCCCCAACAATGGAAGATTATATTGTTCATCCCAATTCTGGGACTGGTAAACGCATTTATAGGGACTTTACTGAGAATTTTTGCGGCACCCATTACCTGCATGACACTCGGTCTTTTTGGATTGGTAGTCAACGGTGTCGTGTTTTATACTGCCGGCGTACTGACCGATGCAAAAATGGATCTGCCTGCTGCTATATTTGGTGCAATTTGTATGTCACTGATTTCAGGTCTTATTAACTTGATACTTGGTATAAACAAGGAGGATTAAGGCGCTTGGAAGGTCAAACCCAAACACTTATGGATACGTCTTTAAAAGCCCTGGAAGAACTGGTCTCCGCTCCACAGCGTGAGAGACAACGCAAACAGCTTGTCATCATCACCGGAATGTCAGGCTCAGGCAAATCGCTGGCTGCCAATACGTTTGAGGATCTGAATTTCTTCTGTATAGACAATGTTCCTCCAAGGCTTATGCCGGATGTCATCCGCCAATGGGCTCCTCCGAGTATTCCTGAGGATGTTGCAGTTGTGATGGATGCCAGATCTGGTCAATTCTACGGCGATTTACTGCCGGTATGCATGTCACTGCGTGAGAATCCAGGGCCTGATTTTTACAAACCTCTCATTTTATTCCTTAACACCAGTGACGGTGAACTTGTGAAGCGTTTCAAAGAGACCAGACGCAAGCATCCACTGGTCACAAACACCTGCGGCATCACAGAAGCGATTCAAAAAGAGCGCGAGATGCTGGCAGACATGTGTGAACAGGCCGACAAGGTCATTGACACAACAAATCTGGAACCTGAAGAACTCAGGAGACTTGTAAGAGAATTCTTTGGCTCAGGCCCTATCCAGGACAGGTTGATGATCGCCGTGATGTCGTTCGGATTCAAACATGGTGTTCCTCTAGATGCTGATGTCGTCTTCGATGTAAGATTCCTGGCCAACCCATACTGGATTCCAGACCTCAGGCATCAGGACGGAACACTGGAGGGAGTGAGACAGTTTGTTCTTGCTGATCCACTTACTGAGCCACTAACAGACAAGCTTTTCGATCTTGTAGAGTTCAGCATACCCCAATATATCAGAGAAGGTAAAGCTTACCTGACCATCGCCATCGGATGTACTGGAGGCAGGCATAGGAGTGTCGTTGTCGCTGAGGAATTGTACAGATTTCTCGCTTCAAAAGAATATATGGTCAGACTGGAACATAGAGACCTGAAGCGTAGAGGTCAATAATATTGCGAATAAGGTCTAGGCTAAATTTCTTGAAATGGCTTTATCCTGGAATGCAGGTTAAGCGATGGCTAATTCTTGTGCCCATCGGAATGGTTATCATCGTCCTGGGTATTGCATTGTTATTCAACTGGCGTATTGAACCGCTGTTGAATGATCTTGTGAAAGGCACCTATTCTGTGTCAGGAATAAACATCACTAAACCTGCACTATTAATCCCACTGAGCCTGGTGTTAATATTTATTGGAATGGTTTTGATGTTTACGGGTCTACGGCAGGTTGTTCGTTCGATCACGAGTGTTGTTAGCCCTGAAGCTGCAGGAAAACTTGCTGATGTCATGTTCCAGCGAAGATCACTTGCACAGGGCAGACGAATTGTAGTAATCGGCGGAGGCACAGGGCTCTCCACGATGCTAAGAGGTTTGAAACAGTATTCAAGCAATATAGTTGCCGTTGTCACAGTCACAGATGATGGAGGTAGTTCCGGACGGCTCCAGAGAGAGATGGGCGTATTACCTCCGGGTGATATCCGAAACTGTCTAGTTGCGTTGGCGGACGCTGAACCAGCCATGACAGAACTCTTCCAGTACCGGTTCCAGGATGATGGACAGGGACTGGAGGGTCACTCGTTCGGAAATTTACTGATCGCTGCAATGACACGCATCACTGGTGATTTCGAGTCTGCTATACGCCAGACCAGCAATATTTTGGCTATTCGTGGACTAGTCCTGCCATCTACGAACACCCCTGTCAGGTTGCAAGCAGAGATGGACGATGGACAACTGGCAGAAGGTGAAACAGATATAGTTAAATATCCATCACCAATCAAGCATATAATGCTCCACCCATCCAACGTCGAACCTTTGGAAGAAACCCTTAGATCTATTGAACTTGCTGACTGTATTGTCCTTGGACCTGGAAGTGTTTACACAAGTATAATCCCTAACTTATTAGTTGATGGGATAGCTAAAGCTATCGAGGAATCCAATGCCGCCAAAATATACGTGTGCAATGTCATGACACAACCAGGTGAAACGGATGGATTCACAGCCTCCGACCACGTGCGTGCAATTCTAAGACATACCGACCGAAGAGTTTTCCATTATGTGCTTGTCAATATAATAAGACCAAACCAGGACCTTCTTGCAAGATATGAGAAGGTCGGGCAGAAATTTGTAGAACCGGACTCAAACGCCATCAGAAGCCTGGGATTCAGACCAATACTTGGAGACTTCATCAGTGAAACCGACGTGGTCCGTCACGATTCCACAAAGCTGGGACAAGCAATTTTGAGGTTGGCCAGATAGAAATGACAAAGGAAATAATACTCGCATCACAGTCACCCAGGCGCAGGGAATTGCTATCTCTTTTACTGGAACAATTCAGAGTTATAGAAGGCAGTTTTGATGAATCCACCGTACCAGATACGCTTTGTCCATCTGAACATGTTGTCTACTCAGCCAGAATGAAAGCTGAGTCAGTCGCAACGATACATTCAGATGCTGTAGTTTTAGGCGCAGACACAATTGTAGTGCTGGATGATAGGATTATGGGCAAACCAACAGATACGGAAGATGCCAAACTTATGCTTTCATCACTCTCCGGCAGGACACACCAGGTATACACTGGTCTTGCAGTTATGGCCGATGGTGTTAAGATTTCAGCCTTTGAGTGTACCGATGTAGTGTTTTCTAAGCTGTCCGAGCAGGTGATCGAGCGATATGTGGCTACTGGCGAACCACTTGACAAGGCCGGTGCATATGGAATTCAAGGTGTAGGATGTGCACTTATCGAGCGAATTAATGGCTGCTACTTTAACGTAGTCGGGCTGCCGGTATATCGACTCTCCCGACTTCTTACCCATTTTGGGGTGGATACTTTTCTAAAAGGAAACCATATATAAGCGAGGTGAATGGTACTATGAAACGCTATGGAAGCATTGTACAGGTACGCCCAGAAAGACTTGAAGAATACAAAGAAGTGCATAAAGAAGTCTGGCCAGGAGTATTAAAGACCATCTGGGACTGCAATATGCGCAACTATTCGATCTACTATTGGAACGGATATCTGTTCAGCTATTTCGAATACATCGGTGAAGACTATGAAGCTGATATGCAAAAAATGGCAGATGACCCGCTAACCCAGGACTGGTGGAAGATATGCAAACCGATGCAGCAACCCCTGGAAGGCACCCCTGAAGACGGCTGGTGGACTGACCTGGAAGAAGTATTCCACGTAGATTGAGCCAATTGTCATTGTGATGCAGGCATCCTGCCTGCATGCAAGAGTGTATGGGGTCGGATGGTTCAAATCCGACCCCATTACTATTTATTGGGCCCTGGCCATAAATCCTGAGATTTCAATGGACTGACCGATGCTACCAGTATAAACATTCGTTTGGATCCATTTGGCCATGCAATGCTTTCAGTTCGAACCAGCCGGGTCCGGTCCATCGGCCACTCAACAATCCTGTCAGCAAAACTCCTGGTATCGCCGATTGTGCCGATTCTCCTCCAATACAATCGGTCGGTCAAAGCCATACGCACTTTCTTGTCAGTGCCATTGCGAGTGGTAATTTGTGTAAAAAGACTTGCCTTAAATTCCATACCATCAACCGAAACAGGTCCAACTCTGACGGACATATTGCCTGCCACTGCGAGATTGTTTTGTGGAGTCGAAACAGGTGATTTGTATAGAGTGTTGTCGTTAGAGACACTACCTGCAATTAATATCTGTGCGGATTCCAGCCCAGTCTTTTCTTTGAGCCAATTTACGTATTCTGTGTTTCCAAGTGCAAGTGAAGGACCATCTTCAAGTGAGTTCAATACGTTTTTCGGGATAGAATCAACATTGCTATCCAATAATAGATACAGGTAATAAACAGTACACGCTCTTGATAGTGATGTCGCAAACATCGTTGATCTGGGATCCGGCCGCCATCGAAATACAATCTGTCCATCCTTTTCCTCGACTTGAACACCCGAAGATGTTTTCAGCAAACCTAAAAACTCATCCAGAGTCACACCAGACATACGTGCAGTCACTCTCGGTGCATAAAATGACAAATCGGCAGAGGGCCCTAAATCCAAAATATAGTTTTTGTTGTATAGACTCATCAGCTGTGATATTACATCAAATACATTGGCCTGCTCCAACTGAATATTCAGTACTTTTCCGCTCTTCACATCCTTTGTGGTCATCTTTATTGGATTTGTGTTCGACGAGTTGTTTTGAAAGCTCCCTTGCATTCTCTGATTGTTAGCATCTTGTTGACGTCCATCTGGCAACTTTTGATTGTATGCATTGGTTTGCTGTATCTGTGACTGGTTGATCATTTGATTAGAACTCTGCATCGAAGGACTGAAAAAATAATCTACTAGTTTTGATTGGTCTTCTTTTGACACACTTGTACCGATAACCAACTGTCCTCCCGATTTTGGTCCTTTCGGATTCACATCTCGAATTTCTGGAGTCCGTATTTTAATATTCAATCCAGCTGCCCTGGCTACAATCCTGATAGCATCACGAAACGGAACATTGGTGATGTTCACGCTGACCGTCACCTTATTCCACCATTCATCACCTTGTTTATCTTCAGCAAGCCGCATGAAAGCATAGGTTAGTTCTGTGCCCTTGAACAATGCAGCCATGGCTGCAGGTAAAGGGGTGTTTGTCAATACTAGAGTAACCGGTTTTTCTTCTGTACTTTGGATTGCCTGCGTATTAGCTGCAAATTGCTGCGACCAAAGGCAGCTAACCGATGCCATCAACAGTATCAAGACAATTAATACTACGATTGTCCTCATAATTAAAACTCCTCTCCGGTTCTATATTATCAACCGGCGGTGCAGTATTTGTAATAGAATACTCCACTGTGTTCTTGGGCTGCATTTCAGGTGTGATCTCATTAGTGACACTCAAATTTGTCACTGTCGCAGCATCCTTGTCTTCAACCTGAATGGAATATGACGAATCCACCTGGTTCTCATCTAGCATAGAGTTTCCTGAATATACCGGAACCTCAGGATCAATGATCGGTGTCATCACAACAAAATAACGGGCAGACGGTATTCTATTGATCTTCTTTACCTGTTGTGCCGGTATAACATGAAATTCTTTATTAATTCCAGCTATCTGTTTCTTGTGTGTATTATTAAATCGGGTGTTTTTAATTCTGAGTGGATTTCCTGCTTGTTTTACATGCAATTTTTCGGTTGGTATTACAACCTTATCAGCCTCATTAATCAGGTTTTTGGCAACAACCGCTGTACCAGTGGTTACCACGGGTGAGTCATTCTGTATACGCAGCATATTTGCTGAAAGTAAAGTAGCTACAACCAGGACTGTCACTCCAACTGCACTCCATTTAAGCCAGATATTGCCTGCGGGACGTGCATGCACCCTGTCCAGCACTTCACGCAGAACATACGGTGGAGTGTGATCGGTACGTACAGAAGACAATGCCTCAACCGCCTTGATTTCACAGTTAAGTTCCTGACGGCAGCAAGTGCAGGATTTTGCATGCTCATCCATCGCCAGGGACAAGTTATATTCAAGGCAGCCATCAACATGGTCCTGAATTTGTCTGTTAAATTCACTACATTTCATCCCGGCACCTCCGGTCTTCATACTTTTCTCTAAATGCATTCCGGGCTCTGTGAAGAGTCATCCTGACATTGTTTAAATTCCAACCCATCGCTTCTCCAATATCCTCATAAGACAATCCCTGAAAGTAAAACAACACCAATACTGCTCTATATTCAGCTTTAATCTTCATAAGTGTAGAACGTACAATTTGTTCCTGAACGATTTCATTTTCCATAACACCAGGGCTCTCAAGGAAATCCACCGAACTGTTTCTCAAACGCCCCTTACGTGACCGTAGAGCATCCAGACACCGATTTACTGCAGTTCTGTAGACCCAAGTAGATAGTTTACTGTCATACCTGAATTTACGAAGTCCATGGTAGATCGAAACAAAGGTCTCCTGCATAGCATCTCTGGCATCTTCAGGATTACCCATAACACCAAGGCAGGTATGGTATACAAACTCCTCATATATCTTATAGATCTCATCAAATGCCGATTTGTCACCGGATATAAACTTGCGAACGAGCTCATGCCCTGTTCCCAGGTCATTTTGAGTCCACCTCGGCGTAAGCTGAAGCCCGTATACATAACCGACAGCATCTGTTTTATTCATAGTCAGAAATAGGACGTTGTGAGAATGGATTTTGTTACAGTCATTTTGGAGATAATCGCAGATTCGCTGATTGTCCATCCTTAGCACAGCATCCCTGGGCATCCAACCCCATAACCCGGGTATTATAACCCCGACGTTCAACCAGAATTGAACCACATTCCGGACATTCGGTATTTGATGTTCCAGGCAGGTCAACATTTCCCGGATAAACAAACTGGAGTCCTTCGCGCCGACCTATATCGATGGCATTCTGAAGAGTTGATATTGGGGTTGGTGGTGTATCGATCATCTGTGAATGTGGAAAGAAACGAGTTACATGCCACGGGGTCTGTTTGCCCAGATGGTTAACAATCCATCCGGCAAGTTTAGCCAGTTCATCTTCTGAATCATTTTCACCAGGCACAATATTAGTAACGCATTCTATGTGCATCCCCCATTTGTGCCTGGCTCTTGAAGCAATTTCCAATATACCATCGACAGATGGGACTCCCGCCATCTTTTTATAAAACGCAGCATTCATAGACTTAATATCTACCCGGTAAGCATCCAGATATGGACCAATACCGTCCAGGTGCTCTTCTGTTGCGTATCCATTGGTAACATACACCGTATATAACCCGCGTTCCTTGCATAGTTTAGCGCAATCGAGTGTATATTCATACCAAATGGAGGGTTCATTATAGGTCCACGCCACTCCCTGGCATCCTGATGAAATGGCGTAATCGACTAGATTCTCCGGACTCATAAATGAAGATCTGTCGTTCTCGTTGGATTCGGGATCTGCATACGCTATCTGCCAGTTTTGGCAGAAAACACATCGAAAATTACACCCAAGGCTTCCGACTGAAAAGCAGCGTGATCCTGGATGGAAGTGGTAGAGAGGTTTCTTCTCAATGGGATCTACCGCAGCAGAAGATACCAGCCCATAAATCATAGTATAGAGCTTACCGTTCTCATTCCGAACAGTTCGACAGTACCCTGCATGTCCGGCTGCTATGTTACACCTGCGCTGGCACTGCAGGCAAATCGTATTCGTTGTCTCCGTCTCTTCCAACAAACTCAATGGATATAGTGTTATATTGCTCTTGCGAGTTGTTCCTAAGATATTGTCCATTTTTGTGCAAGAGACCTCCAGTCTGTAGGTAATAATACCGAGAATATACCTGTGAGTTTGTAATTAACAAACCAAAGCAATCACAGGCCTGCATTATTCATGATTTAATCAGCTTTTGCCCCTACTACCGGGTAATAGCAATACTTCAGAAATAAAGCAGGTTAGAATTGCTCACAATGCATAGTATACCCGTCCTATCGATTTGCGACAACAACAAGACATAAGACATACCTGGAGGAATACTTCTAAATATGCAGCATATTTGCCACCTGCAGAAACCAGCGAGTTTGTTCGACGAATTCTCAGATATCTCCAGCCTAACCGACGCTCTATGTGATTGCATATCCAATATAGTTGGGTCTGAAATCACTAGCGAATTAGCATGGATTCATCCTGACAATGGTAGTATTGTGTGTGATGAGGAAAACCGGCTATTTCTTACAACACATGAAGTCCAATTAATCTCCAGAGCATGTGTTGGCATTACAGGGGCATGGGCAGACCATTTGCATATTCCTGGGGTAGATCAAATGCCGGGTACGATCAGAACTCGCGCACTAGATCTGGGTAGTGAAGCGTGCACAGTATTTCCACTAGTCGACCTCGGAACCCTCAGAATGCTGATGTGTTGCTACCATCAAAGCACTAAGATCATATCAGAACACGATAAAAGTGTAATCGCTGTGATCTGTCGCGTAGCGGCAATATCATATACACGACTTGAAAACCAGTTGAAATCGGAGCGAATGTTTTCTGCATTGCGTGCAATGAATAAGTCTATCTGCCTGATGGGACCTCAGGCCAGAGTAACGGACATAGCATCAGAAATTGTAGCGCACGCACCTGGTATATTGGGAACAAAATTGGTCGCTTTATATACTATTGATCCTCGAGTGGGAGCCATCAATTGCGTTCGAAGTATTGACTGCACAGAAGAAATCACCAACTGTTTCGAAGAAGTATATGGACAGATAATATCAAACCGCGAACAACGAGATGCCTTGATTCACACAATACCTGTCAGGCATTCCCCCAGCCGATATAGTGCCCAAAGGCCACTCCAGGAACGCAGCATACGTACGATAGCTGCTGCACCAATTCGCAGTGAAGTCGGAATAAGCGGAGCGTTAATCGCATTCTTTGAATGGGAATTGGTAGATTTTGATGTCATAGCACAGATTTCCGAATCAATTGCAGATACTGCATCAGTTGCAATGTCATTTGCATTCACCATAGAACAATCACACTGGCTGCTTGACGATCTTGCAGGAACAAACCTTGAGCTATTTACTCAGGCTAGCGAAGATGCATTAACAGGTCTTAACAATCACAGATTTCTGCAGCAGGCATTAGCTCAAATGTGCCAGAATCGACGCTCCAATAATGTTTTCAGTTTTATAATGGCTGATGTTGATTTCTTCAAACGTTATAATGACACATATGGACACCTGGAAGGTGATGCAGTATTACGTAAAGTCGCCCTGATACTGTCTTCGGAAATCAGGCAGGTTGACCTGGTCGCGCGTTATGGCGGTGAGGAGTTCGGGATTATTCTGCGGGGTACTGGCAAAGATGAGGCATATGAGGTAGCAGATAGAATTCGAGAAGTGATTGCTACATCTACCTGTGGAAAGACACAAGTTACGCTGAGCATGGGTATATCAACATACTCCGAAGACGGTGTTTCTCCAAGTGAATTGATCAGTAAAGCAGACCAGGCTCTTTATCAGGCCAAACGAGCTGGCAAAAATTGTGTTGTTAAGTGGAATGAGAAACAAGAAGAGACCATTCAACAAGCAAGCTGAGAGAATATAAACTGGGCAGGAGAATCATCCCCTGCCCTATGAACTCTTTATTGTTCACTCAATTTTTTTCTAGCGTAGTTGATCAACCCACCAGCTTCAATCAGTCCCTGCATAAATGGAGGAAATGCCTTGGCTGTAAACGTCTTGCCAGTGGTTTCATTGGTTATGACACCAGTCACTATATCTACACTGACCTCATCGCCATTTGAGATTCCTGCGACTGCTTCAGGACACTCAAGGATAGGCAGTCCGGTATTGATCGAGTTCCGATAGAAAATTCTGGCAAAAGTGTTTGCAATCACGATGGAAACTCCAGATGCCTTTATGGATATCGGTGCATGTTCCCTCGATGACCCACATCCGAAGTTGTCCTCAGCCACAAGAATATCACCCTCACGGACATTCGCAGCAAAATCAGCATCAATATCTTCCATACAATGCGTAGCCAGTTCTGCAGGATCTGTTGTATTCAGATATCTAGCCGGGATAATAACGTCGGTATCTACGTTGCTCCCGTATTTATGTACTTTTCCCTTAATCATTGTTTACTCACTTTCCATCAAATCAGTCCAGTTCTTCAGGACTCCCGATTCGACCTAAAACAGCAGATGCAGCAGCAACTGCAGGACCGGACAGATATACTTCGGATTTTACATGCCCCATTCTGCCAACAAAGTTCCGATTGGTCGTGGCTATTGCACGCTCACCATCTGCTAAAACGCCCATATGGCCACCGAGGCAAGGGCCGCAAGTAGGAGTGCTGACTGCAGCTCCGGCTTCGACCATTATCTGTGTCAGTCCCTCATTAATTGCCTGAAGATAGATTTCCTGAGTCGCCGGGAATACTACCAACCGGACATCAGGATGGACTTTGCGACCTTTCAGGATCCCGGCAGCTACCCGCAGGTCTTCGATACGTCCATTAGTGCATGAACCTATCACAGACTGATCTATCCGGATATGTGTGGCCTGGCTGACAGGTCTTGTATTCTCAGGCAGATGCGGGAAACTGACCTGTGGCTCCAGTTTGGAGACATCGATATCAATAACCTGCTTGTAGATAGCATCAGAGTCGCTCTTATACATCGTATATGGGCGTTGAGCTCTACCCTTAACATATTCCAGTGTGATGTCGTCCGGTGCTATAATCCCGTTCTTAGCTCCCGCTTCAATCGCCATATTGCACATAGTGAACCGGCCGGCCATCTCTAATGACTCAATTGCCTCACCGGTAAATTCCATGCTTGTATACAGTGCACCATCAACGCCGATAATTCCGATGGTATGCAGAATATAGTCTTTACCACCTACCCATTTGTTAGGTTTACCGTGATAGACGAATTTAATAGCCTCAGGCACTTTAAACCATGTTTCGCCCAATGCCATTGCACTGGCAAGGTCTGTGCTGCCGACACCGGTAGAAAAGGCTCCGAGAGCCCCGTAGGTGCAGGTGTGAGAGTCGGCACCGATCACTGCATCTCCCGGACCCACTAAGCCGAGGTCAGGCAGCAGCGTATGCTCTATACCCATTCTACCGATTTCAAAGAAGTTTACAATGCCGTGCTTCCTACTGAACTCACGCAGCATTTTCACCAACTGAGCCGTTTTAATATCCTTATTAGGGGTAGAGTGATCAGGGACCAATGCAACCCGTGTAGGATCAAATACAGTCTTGGCTCCGGTCTTCTCAAACTCTTGAATGGCTATCGGAGCGGTAATGTCATTACCCAGAACCAGATCCAGCTTTGCGCTGATCAGTTCCCCGGCTTCAACCTGTTCACGACCGCAGTGAGCAGCCAGTATCTTTTGAGTTATAGTCTGTCCCATTTGTCTTTCCTTTACAATTTACTGCTACGAAATCTACAGTGTTGGTTTGTCCACTACAGTTCCTGCCGCGCCTCGCATTTGTTCGAAGTATACTAATTTGTTTATCGCATTCAGGTACGCTTTAGCGCTGGCTTCAACTATATCGAGGCTAGCTCCGCGTCCAGTGTAAACCTCGCCATTATTGCCGGCGAGTTTAACAGTCACCTCACCCAGCGCATCAGTTCCACCAGTAACTGCTTTGACAATGTAGTCATTCAGTGAATATTCCACGCTGACCATTTTATCAATAGTCTTGTAAACAGCATCCACAGAACCCACACCTATACCGGTTTCGATTTCAAGAACATCGTCGACTTTCAATCGAAGAGTTGCTGTGGGTATACCATCAAGACTAGTTACAACACTCATATAGTCCAGTTGATACTTAGCAGGAATTGTTCTGGCTGTATCGGCAACTATGGCGTCGATATCCTCATCAAACAATTCCTTCTTCTTGTCAGCAAGGTCCTTAAATCTCTCGAAAGCCTTCTCGAGTTCGGCTTTGCCCAGATGATATCCCATAGCTTTGAGCTTATCATCAAACGCATGCCGTCCGGAGTGCTTACCCAACACCAGTTTACTCTCACGAAGTCCTACGGATTCCGCATCCATAATCTCATATGTGCGTCTTTCCTTCATTACTCCGTGCTGATGTATGCCTGCTTCATGAGCAAATGCATTATCTCCTACAACTGCCTTATTTGCCTGGACAGTCAGACCTGTAACACTTGAAACCAGTCTGCTTGATGCAATGATTTCAGGTGTGTGAATGGTAGTTCTGGCATTCAAGATATCCTGTCGGATATGCAGGGCCATAACGATCTCTTCAAGAGCAGCATTCCCTGCCCTCTCTCCAATACCATTGATAGTACATTCGACCTGTCCAGCTCCAGCCTGTACTGCGGCAAGAGTATTAGCAACGGCAAGACCCAGATCATTGTGACAATGGACACTGATTATAGCATCCTTAATATTTGGCACACGCTCAAAAAGGCTGGAAATAAGGTTGCCATATTCAAACGGTATGGCATACCCAACAGTGTCCGGAATATTGACCACAGTAGCTCCGGCAGAGATAACAGCTTCGACTACCTGGCACAGATAACCTAAGTCAGATCTGGAAGCATCCTCTGCAGAGAACTCTACGTCCTCGCAGTACCCTTTAGCTCTTTTTACCGCGGCAACCGCAAGATCAATGACTTCATCTCTGGTCTTGTTAAGCTTCTTCTCCAGGTGCAAATCCGATGTAGCAATAAAAGTGTGAATCACAGGTCGTTTGGCGTTTTTTAGAGCTTCCCATGCACGGTCAATATCCCCAAAATTTGCTCTGCATAGTCCAGCAACAGCAGGGCCTTTTACAGTCTCCGCAACAGCCTTGACTGCTTCAAAGTCTCCAATAGAGGAGATAGGGAAACCGGCTTCGATGACGTCAACTTTCAACCTTGCTAATTGCTTGGCGACTTCCAATTTCTCCCCAATATTCATGCTGGCGCCCGGAGATTGTTCGCCATCCCGCAATGTGGTATCAAAAACTCTTATTCTTCTTTGCACCTGTCGAATCCCCTTTCTGAAATAACAATTGATTACTACAACCCTATACGCTTTTGCATAGATTCCGTTCACCCTGTGCTTGTCGAAGGGTAGAATCGAGATAAATAAAATGCAAATAATTGCGAACAGTTACATAACGATGTGTGGTCGGAAGCAGATTGCCCCCGACCACATCATCGTTTATAACTATATGCCCAGTTTATCGTCATTCTGAACGTATACAGTGCCATTCTATTATTATATTGAGAATCCAACTTCAAAAGCAGATTCTTCACTGCGTTCTGAATGACATTATTTCCAGACTATTTTTCTTTAATCCAGGGCATCATTTCGCGCAGCTTTGAGCCGACTTCCTCGATCAAGTGCTGCTCACCGTGGCGTCGGGACGCCAGGAAAGTAGGTCTCCCAGCCTTGTTCTCAAGGATCCATTCTTTTGCAAATTCACCAGACTGAATTTCATCCAGAATGTAGCGCATTTCTTCTTTGGTGTCCTCGTTGACAATTCTTGGTCCGCGAGTATAGTCACCAAATTCAGCAGTATTGCTGATTGAATAGCGCATCTTGCTCATTCCACCTTCATACATAAGGTCGACGATGAGTTTGAGTTCATGCAGACACTCGAAATAAGCGATCTCCGGCTGATAACCAGCTTCGACCAGGGTCTCAAAACCAGCCTGAACCAGAGCAGTGCAACCGCCGCAAAGAACAGCCTGCTCACCGAACAAGTCGGTCTCAGTCTCTTCTTCGAATGTGGTTTCCAGCACACCTACTTTGGTTGCTCCCAGGCCTTTAGCATAAGCAAGAGCAGTATCTTTTGCCTTGCCGCTGGCATCTTGATAGATGGCAATCAGAGCAGGAACGCCTGCGCCTTCGGTATAAACTCTGCGCACCAGGTGACCGGGGCCCTTAGGTGCAACCATTATGACATCGATATCCTTTGGCGGAATTATCTGTCCAAAGTGAATATTGAAGCCATGGGAAAACAGCAGAGTGTTTCCTGCAACAAGATTAGCTTCTACTTCATTCTTATAAACAGCTGACTGAGATTCATCTTCAGTCAGAATCTGAATGATGTCTGCTGCTTTTGCTGCTTCTGCTGCTGACATCGGCTTGAAACCGTGTTCAATAGCAAGCTTCCAGTTATCTGATCCCTGAAGATCGGAGACAATTACTTCGACACCACTGTCTCGCAAATTCTGGGCCTGCGCATGACCCTGACTACCATAGCCAATAATCGCGACCTTTTTGCCTTTAAGCACACCAAGATCTGCGTCTGCATCGTAATACACTCTTGCTGACATATTCTTCCTCCGAAATGTGAGTTTGCAGTAATTAGTTACCGCGTCTCGAAATTGTAGTGATCAAAGCCGCCGATACAACACCAACCGCCAAAAATACCACCACCATTATACCCAAGCCCAGAACCGAATCCAAGCCGAATACTCTTATACATTTACATTCTACAAGCCATAGTGTATACACTGTGACCGGTACTACCCCGATCGAAATACCCCAAATGATCTTATTTCTATCGGTGCTGTTTCTTCGACCTACCAGCCATAGCGTAACCCCAATAATCGGGCCCACTATAGCAAGTATCCTCAGCGCCATATCAAAACTGGCAGCTGAAACTAATGAATCCATTTAGCCACCAAATGCTGTATGGTCCCCGCGCGCCATGGCTATTTTACCAGTCCGCACTACTTCACAAATACCGTATGGAGACAACAATTTCTCCAAAGCATCGACCTTATCAACATTCCCCGTTACTTCTATGGTAAACGTGGTATCGCTGATATCAATTATCTTGGCTCTGAAAATATCGACTATCTGCATGATCTCCATGCGTTGAGTCTGCTGGGCTCGAACCTTGATCATTGCCAGTTCTCTCTCCAATATGGGAATATCGGAGTAGTCGATCAGCCTGATCACATCGACAAGTTTATTGGTCTGCTTTTCGATCTGCTCAAGAACCGAATCATCACCGGTAACAACAATGGTCATACGGCTCATAGTAGGGTCATCGGTTATACTTACCGCAAGGGATTCGATATTGAATCCTCTCCGGGCAAATAATCCGGCAACTCTTGCCAAAACACCTGATTTGTTCTCTACAAGAACGGTTATAGTATGCTGTAATCTATCGTTTGTCAAGGTCAGTCCTCTTGTTTAGGTCTGTTGACCATCATCTCTTCAATACTCTGGCCTGCCGGAATCATCGGGAATACATTTTCTTCCCGATGGATCCGGAAATCCATAATAGTAGGTCTGTCATCTATCTCCAGAGATTTTGCTATAGCTGGTTCAACCTGATCCATAGTCTCAACTCTTATCCCAACAGCTCCGTAAGCATCTGCCAGTTTAACAAAATCTGGCTGATGCGAGATATCTACTCCTGAATATCTGCCGTTCCAGAACAGTTCCTGCCATTGCCTTACCATACCCAGGTAACGATTGTTCATCAAGGCAATTTTGATCGGTAGCTTGTGTTCAACTGCTGGTGACAACTCCTGCAGAGTCATCTGAAAACCACCATCACCACAGATCGCCAATACGGTCTGGTCTGGACATCCAACCTGAGCACCAAACGCTGCAGGAAACCCGTATCCCATTGTTCCCAAACCACCAGAGCTCAGAAAATGCCTGGGTGAATTGGTCTTGTAATAAAGAGCAGTCCACATTTGATGCTGCCCAACATCGGTTACTACAATGGCATCACCGTTAGTCATACGGCAGAGAGTGTCAATCACACACTGAGGTGATAATCTGCTTTCGTCTACAGGACACTCCAAGGCGTATTCGCTCTTCCACAGCGATATTTGCCTGTTCCAATCGGTTTCGATTCTAGCATCTACGCGATCAGCTAAACGCCTCAGCGCTTCTTTGCAATCCCCAACGACAGATACATCCGGTGTCACAGTCTTTCCATGTTCAGCCGGGTCAATATCCACGTGTATGACCTTAGCGCCGCTTGCAAATGCATCCAGCTTTCCAGTCACTCTATCATCAAATCTTGCACCAACAGCTATCAGCAGGTCGCAGTTGTGGACAGCGTGATTGGCATAAGCTGTGCCGTGCATTCCCAGCATTCCCAGAGAGTGCGGATGCGTCTCCGGAATAGACCCTTTGCCAAGCAGAGTCGTAGTAACCAGTATATGGGTCTTCTCAGAGAGTCTTATTAACTCCTGAGATGCACCACTGGCTATAATTCCCCCACCAACATAGAGTACCGGTCGCTTGGATCTATTTATTAAGTCAACAGCATCATTTATTGAGCTGTCGTCTATCTCTACGTTAGGATCATATCCCCGGATATGCACATCGGTAACAGGGGTATAGTCAGTTTTTGCCAACGAAATATCCATTGGGATATCAACCAGGACAGGGCCAGGCCTTCCGGTTCCGGCAACATGCATTGCTTCGGCGATTATCCGTGGTAGATCGGCTACATCCTTGACCAGATAGTTGTGCTTTGTTATCGGCATTGTGATACCGGCTATATCTGCTTCCTGGAAAGAATCCTTACCAAGAGCCATTGTCTTAACCTGTCCAGTCACAGCAAGCATAGGTATGGAGTCCATATGTGCTGTTGCTATGCCAGTAACCAAATTGGTTGCGCCTGGCCCGGATGTTCCAAAACAGACGCCAACTTTACCGGTAGCCCTTGCATAGCCATCGGCAGCATGGGCAGCTCCCTGTTCGTGGCGCATCAGGTAACTTTTGATATCCGTTCGTCCATACAGTGCATCATATATTGGGATCATTACCCCACCGGGTATACCGAATACAACTTCGGTCCCCTGGTCAACTAATGCCTGTATCAGAGCGTTGGCGCCGTTCATATTTCTAGCTCCTGGTTTATTACTCAATTATCGCGCCTCTTGCAGCCGATGATACCATCTTTGCATAGCGAGATAAATATCCTTTTTTCACCCTGGGCTCCGGAGCTGTCCACTCTGCTCTGCGAGCCGCTATTTCTTCATCGGATAATTCAACATTCATAGTCCGTCCGGCAATATCAATAATGATCTTATCACCATCTTTTAACAGGCCGATTACACCACCGGATGCGGCTTCCGGAGAAACATGCCCTATGGCAGCCCCTCTAGTCGCTCCGGAGAAACGCCCATCGGTTATCAAGGCGATATCTTTGCCCATTCCCATTCCGGAAACGGTAGCAGTTGCAGTCAACATCTCACGCATACCGGGTCCGCCCTTAGGGCCTTCATTGCGGACAATGATAACATTGCCTTTGACTACCTTACCGGTCAAAAGAGCAGCTACAGCATCGTCTTCGCACTCATACACTTTAGCAGTGCCTTCAAAATGCCACGCTTCCGGTTCGACTGCTGCCTGCTTGACTACCGCACCATCTGGACACAGATTGCCTCTCAGCACAGCTAATCCGCCAACTTTGTGATACGGATCATCAACAGTGTGTATAACATCAGAATCCTTTATACGTGCATTTGCAGTTGCTTCACCCATTGTCTTTGCACTTACAGTCTGAACTGATAGATCGACCAGACCGTGCTTACCCAGTTCCTGCATTACTGCTGCAACTCCACCAGCCTCGTGGAAGTCCTGCATATGATGGATTACCTGCTGAGCAGGATCCGGAGATGGATGAGCAATAGCCGGGCTCAGTGTAACAACGTGAGGTGTCCTTGCGCTGACATCATTCAGTGAGAACAGCTCAAAATCTACTCCAGCTTCGTGTGCAATGGCCGGGACGTGAAGTGCGGTGTTGGTTGAACACCCCAGAGCCATATCCATCGCAAGAGCATTCTGGAAAGCAGCGGGAGTCATAATGTCTGCCGGTCGTATATCTTTCTCGACCAGTTCCATTATCTTCATCCCGGATTTCTTAGCCAGTCTGATACGCTCAGAATAGACTGCAGGGATTGTGCCATTGCCAGGTAATGCCATTCCCAGAGCTTCGGTCAAGCAGTTCATCGAGTTGGCTGTGAACATACCAGCGCAGCTCCCACAGCTCGGACAGGCGACTTCTTCCATTTCACAAAGCTCTTCTTCTGTGATCTTACCGCTTCGCACAGAACCGGCTCCTTCAAACATCTGAGTAACTGAAATATCTTTGCCTTTGTAGCGTCCCGCCAGCATTGGTCCACCACTGATGATTATGGTCGGCACATTAATACGCGCTGCAGCCATAAGCATCGCAGGGACAATCTTATCGCAGTTCGGTATAAGCACAAGGCCGTCAAATGCATGTGCCTTAGCCATACATTCAATTGAATCTGCTATGATCTCACGGGTTGCCAGAGAATATTTCATTCCCTCATGACCCATTGCCAGACCATCACATACTCCGATAACACCAAACTCCATCGGTGTCCCGCCGGCAATCCTTACACCTGTCTTAGCTGCCTGAGCAATCTTATCCAAATGTATATGACCAGGGACTACTTCATTCCAGGAATTAGCAATCCCGATTAGAGGCCTGTACATCTCCTCGTCGGTATAACCCATCGCCTTTAATAGCGAACGGTGGGCGGCTCTTTCAACGCCGGTTCTGACTACATCGCTTCTCACCTGGAAACACCCCCATATTGACAAAAATCCCCCTCGTCCAACCGGAAGAGAGGGTCCGCAGATAAATACAATATTTCAAAACAACACGCACTAAAAACCCGCGCTGCCCTTTATACATCGCAAACCTTGCGGACACCAAAAGGTCTTGTCATGTTAGCACAGCCACTCCTGCACGGTCAACTTTCACGAGAGAACAAAAGCTCTATTCCTCTATTATTTGCCAGGTATTAAGGAATTCGCACGCGAATAATTCACTAAGAAAATAAGGTGTTCTCGAAATCAACGTTCACCATTTTGAGCTCGTTAGGATTGACTAACCCCCTCTTTAATTGGTATATTGACGAGAGTTCCTGCTACAGAAAGGTTACCCTACTAATGAACAAGCCAACTAATGAGACCACAGAAAACAATGAGGTTCGCGCTGAATCTTCGGCTGACTTTATTCGAGAAGCTGTTAAGCAAGACTTGAGTGATGGACGCTTCAGTAAAGTAGTCACACGTTTCCCTCCCGAACCCAATGCCTATCTCCATATTGGCCATGCAAAGGCTGTCTGGATTGATTATGGCACAGCTCAGGACTTCGATGGCTTGTTCAATCTGCGTTTTGATGACACCAACCCTCTCAAAGAGGAGCAGGAGTATGTGGATGCAATTATTGATGATGTCCGCTGGCTTGGCGCAGACTGGGGGGACAGGCTTTTCTTTGCCTCTGACTACTTTGAGCAGATGTATGAATGGGCCATTGAACTAATAAAAAAAGGTTGCGCATATGTCTGCGACCTTACTCCTGAGGAAGTAAGCAAATCACGCGGCACCTTAACAGAACCAGGAACAAATAGTCCGTATCGTGATCGAACTCCGGATGAAAACCTGGATTTATTCCATCGTATGCGATCCGGCGAGTTTCCGGATGGTATCCGCACACTGCGTGCAAAAATCGATATGGCATCAGGAAACCTGAATCTTCGCGATCCTATTATGTATCGCATTCGCCACGCTGAGCACCACCGGCAAGGCAGCAAGTGGTGCATCTACCCATCGTATGACTGGGCACACGGTCTTGAAGATTCCATAGAGGGTGTATCACATTCGTTGTGTTCTCTAGAATATGAAAACCACCGTCCGTTGTATGACTGGTTCCTGGATCAATTGGGTATTTACCATCCAAGACAGATAGAGTTCGCCAGGCTTAATCTTACATACACAGTTATGAGTAAGCGCAGATTTATCGATCTGGTCAATGGCGGATATGTGCAGGGATATGACGACCCGAGGCTCCCTACCCTCGCCGGACTTCGAAGACGTGGATATACAAGCGAAGCGATTCATGAGTTCTGTAAGAGGATTGGAGTCGCAAAGACCGACAGCACTGTTGATGTAGCCGTGCTTGAGGATTGCATCCGGGAAGATCTCAACAAACAGACCCAGCGTGTAATGGCTGTTATGAATCCAGTTAAGGTTGTAATAACGAATTATCCTGAGGACCAAATAGAAGAACTTGACATAGTCAATAATCCTGAGAATCCTGAAATGGGTACCAGGAAAGTTCCATTTGCACGTGAGCTTTATATAGAACAGGAAGACTTCCGCGAGGATCCGCCACCGAAATATTTCAGGCTGGCACCGGGCCGAGAAGTCAGGCTCCGCAATGCATATTTCATCAAATGTGAGAGCGTTGTAAAAGATGAAGCTGGCAATATAACAGAACTGCATTGCACATATGATCCAGCAACAAGAGGTGGAGATTCCCCCGATGGACGTAAAGTCAAGGCGACTCTTCACTGGGTATCTGCAAACCAGGCAATTCCCTCGGAAGCCAGGCTGTATGGATCCCTCTTCTCCAAACCCAACCCGGATGATGTAGAAGAAGGACAGGATTACCTATCTAACCTGAACCCGGAATCATTGCAAGTATCTACTTGCTATGTAGAGCCAAGTGTACTCGGTTCAGAACCAGGAACCAGATACCAGTTTGAAAGACAGGGCTATTTCTGTGTAGACCGTGATTCAACCCCTGGAAAACTCTGCTTCAACCGCACAGTAACCCTCAGAGATTCCTGGGCCAAAATAGAAAAGGCAATGAAGAGCAAGTAGAATGAAATTCTAGAGACTTCATATTCCGTTCGTGCTTGTCAAAGCACGAACGGAATACACCTACTTATCAGCCTCATCTTGAAGCAGTATAATAATAACCACCCATTTTCTCGTATTCCCATTAAAGCGAACGCATCCTTTTCTACCTACAATTCTTAATTTAATAATCTGCGTAAATCTGCGAAATCTGCGGATAATTAATCCCCGAAATCCCCAAAGGTTTACAGACAAGCACGATTGGTATATATTGGAATCGAAATGAAACCACTTCATATTTTGCTTACCAACCTAATACTGTGTGCTCTTGTCCTGTTGATTCCAGCCAGTGCATTTAGCAAGGAGACTGTTGTCTTCTGGTATGGAGCAACCCAGGACGAAAAGTCTGCTTACGACAAGATGATATCCGACTTCGAGAAAGCCAATCCGGATATCACAGTTAAGCCAATGCTTGTTCCTATGAAATATATTGAGAGAATGCTAATGCTCTCGATCGCTGGGGAAGTCCCTCCGGATGTTGTCAGGTTCTATGCCCATCTTGGAGGAGAACTGATGAGCCGAGGAGGGCTTGAGCCACTCGACTCCATGGTTTCCCGCGATAAATTCGACACCAAAGACTTCTATCCTGTTGGACTTGCTCAGAATACATACAAAGACAAGCTCTATGGGATTCCATGGATAATGAGTCCGAACGCATTGTTCTACAACCGATCTCTATTCCGTAAAGCCGGACTGGACCCGAACCGTCCGCCACGCGATTGGGAAGAACTCCGTAGTTATGCTAAGAAACTTACAAAACTGGACAAAAACGGTATCCCCACACAGGTTGGATTTGCTGATTTCCTGTATAACCCGAACAACTTCATGATGTATTCCTGGCAACTAGGCGGAGATATGCTTAAGCCCAATACATTCAAAGCAGATTTCAACTCTCCACAGTGTGTTAAGGCATTGGACTGGATGAAGAGCTTTGTGGATTATGAAGTAGGCGGAGTCCCAAACCTGCAGGTGTTCTCTGCTAATTTCAAAGGCGCCGCACAGGACCCGTTCGGGCAGGGTAAACTAGCTATGCGGATTGATAGCCCTTTCCGTATACCAGATCTGAAAAAGTATTTCCCGAACCTGGATTATGGACTTGCCTCAGTCCCATACTCCAAAACTCCTGCTGTAGAGGTTATTGGTAACTCTCTGGTCATACCGAGAGGTAGCAAACACAAAGAGGCAGCCTGGAGATTCATTCAATTTGCCACCAGCTACGACCAAGTCAGCGCCATCTGCAAAGTAGCAGGAAGAATACCCGCCCGCAGGTCAGCAGCCCGATCATCGTTGTTCTACTCTGATTCTAAAACAAAGGTGTTTGTCGATATAGCCGAAACGGGACGAAGTATTCCTATCGTTTCCGGATGGCAGGAAGCAAGCCAAGCTCTCGCTACCCAGATTGAAGGAGCACTAAAAGGTAAAGCCTCAAGTAAAGAAGCGCTTTCTAATGCTGCAAAGACAACCGATCTTATCCTGAAGCGTGCCAATGAAAACGTATCAGGCTTTCCTATAATCGATTGGCTGAAGATTGGAATCTGGGCATTCAGTTTCCTGGGACTTGTTGGAATTGCTATCTTTCTTTATGTTCGTTTCCATACTCGTGACAGTAGAGCTAAACGTGCAGAAGCCGTTGCATTCTATTCATTTGCGTCACCATGGATAATTGGTTTCGTAGTGCTGACCTTTGGGGCACTGCTGGCTTCGCTGGTTATCAGCCTCAGTAAATGGGATGCAATATCTCCTGCCAGATACATCGGAATGCGCAACTATATCGAGATGTTCCAAAATGACGCCTTATTCTACAAAGCAGTTGGAGTGACCCTATACTACGCGGTATTCAGCATACCGCTGGCAATTGTTGGTGGACTTGGTATCTCCATCCTGTTGAACCAGAAACTATTCGGAATACGCTTTTTCCGCACCGTATACTATCTACCTGCTATCATTTCCGGTGTCGCTACATCAATGGTCTGGTTGTATCTCTTCAATCCTACTACCGGTCTAATCAATAAGTTACTCTCATTAAGCATAATTCCTCAGATCACAGCCGCTGGATTCCATTGGATGCCACTGGTCGACAAACCTATTGCATGGCTCCAGGACCCGGTATATGCAATGCCAGCGTTTATACTGATGAGTGTATGGGGTGTTGGCGGAGCTATGGTAGTATATCTGGCTGCTCTTCAGGGAATACCCGAGGAATTATATGAAGCTGCTAAAATAGACGGCGCTGGCCCCTGGAAAAGTTTCATGAATGTGACGCTCCCACTTATATCCCCTGCTATCTTCTATCAACTTGTCGTAGGCACTATGTATTCTGTGCAAATGTTTACTCAGGCTTATATGATGACCGACGGCGGTCCGGAAAACTCCACCCTTTTCTACGCCCTATATCTATTCAAGAGCTCATTTGAGTTCATGAAACTGGGATATGGGTCTGCAATGGCGTGGGTATTGTGCCTGGCGGTGATGCTGATAACCGTGCTGCATTTCTGGAACTCTTCTCGCTGGGTCTACTACGAAGGAAGCAAAACGAAATGATAAAGAAGATCCTGACATACATCATATTGGTCGTCCTGGGCATCGCATTCATTCTGCCGCTGGTATGGATGGTAACCATCTCGCTGAGCACTCCTGAAGAGATCGCACAGCCAGGCATTCGCCTGATCCCATCTGCTCTCAGGCTTTCTAACTATTCATACGCTCTTACGTTGATGCCATTCGCTAAATATACGATAAACACGCTGATTATCACATTTTTTGCCGTCATAGGAGGGTTATTCTCCAGCGCTCTAGTAGCTTTCGCATTCGCCAGGTTAAATGCTCCAGGCAAGAACGCTCTGTTTATTTTCATGTTGAGCACTGTTATGTTGCCTTCGATGGTAACTATGATACCTCTGTTCATCATCTTCAAGAGCATGGGCTGGTATGACAGCATAATGCCTCTGATTGTCCCTGCGTTCTTTGGAAATGCATTCTACATATTCCTGATGAGGCAGTTCTTTCTGACTATCCCTGTGGAACTGGAAGAAGCCGCCAGAATCGATGGGTGCGGATATTTCAGAGTTTTCTGGCAAATAATCATGCCCCTCTCAAAACCTGTGCTGGTGTCGGTAGCAGTGTTTTCATTTGTTGCCCACTGGAACGACTTTATGGGGCCACTTATCTACTTGCGTTCAGTAGACAAGCGAACGCTGGCTTTAGGTTTAGCTACATTCTCAGATGTTTGGGGAGTCGATGTGGTCTCATTGATGGCAGCATCCACAGCAGTGCTACTACCCTTAATAATAATCTTCGCCCTCGCTCAACGTTATTTTGTGCAGGGTGTTGTAACTTCGGGAATCAAGGGCTGATCAACCGTTCGTGCTGAGCACAGTCGAAGTACAGACCGATTTACTACTATGCCCTATGGAACTTACGGGCCAGTTCCCAGTTGGAGAGGCTTACTACTATCGGCCTGCCGTGTGGACATACAAACGGATTCTCGCATTTGAGTAAATCTTCTACCAATTTACTCATCTCTGGCATAGCCATTGGCTCTCCGGCTTTTACTGCCATTTTGCAGGATGCTGTAATCAACACCTGATCGCGCCTTACCACAAGATGCTTTGCGATTGATGTCTCCAGCAGTTCCGTGACGATCTCTTTTAACACACTCTCAGCAACTTCCGGTTTCAGGCCTGCAGGCGAACCTCTGAGCAGATATGTGTTTTGACCAAACTCTTCCAGGTCATAACCAATCTTTCGGACATCATCAAGTCTCTGGCTGAGAATCGCGCTTTCTCTTGCAGAGAACGATATAGTTGCCGGCAGAAGCATGCCCTGGATATCAGCAGACTGATCGGATGATCTCTTGACCAAAGAATCGTATATAACCCGCTCATGTGCAACATGCTGATCTAGAATTAGAATTCCGTCATCACATACAGCCACGATATACATATTCTTGGCCTGGCCGATAACCCGGACTCCAGTTAATGCAACTGTCCTCGCTGTGTCAAAATTAGCTTCGGTAACTGGAGACTCCTCCATCGGAACACCGGTCCCCTGCCCCCACACAAACGGATCAGGACCTGGTTCGCTGGTAATCACCTGCGCACGTCTCTGTGCCAGAGCTTCAGAAAACTGCTTCAGAGACTCATCATCGGGTATTTCGAGCCTTTGTTGAGTTGGATATGGATTGCCTGGTTGAGTGCTCAGAATCTGGACAGGAGGCTGATCAACAGCTCCTATAGTTGGAGCAGCAGCGCCTGCCATAAGTGCCTGATTAGCTGCACGGTGGACTGCGGAGTGTATTTCGTGTTCACTGGAAAACTTCACTTCAGCCTTAGTTGGGTGAACATTCACGTCAACAAGTTCGGGGGCAATATTGATCAAAACAACTGCCACAGGGAATCTGGCCGGCTGCAGCAGTCCTCTGTAAGCCATATCAAGCGCGTGTGTAATTGTCCTGCTTCTGACTGGACGTCCATTAACAAAAAACACCTGATCGCGGCGATGGTTACGAGTCAGAGTCGGGTTTCCGATAAATCCCTCGACAGCAACCAACCCTTGCGAATAGCTTATGGGCACCAAACTTTTCGCTGTATCCTTACCTAACACCTGCACAATACTGTTAATCCGTTGTTTTGTCCCAGGAGAATTAATTACATCCTTATCATTATGGATCAGCTTAAACGATATGTGAGGATAAGCAATGGCGAACTGACCGATAATATCGCTGATATGTGAAAGCTCAGTCTGGCTGGACTTGAGGAATTTCAACCTGGCAGGCGTGTTGAAAAATATCCTGGCAACTGATATAGTAGTGCCTTGCGGAGCACCAACCATGCGCAGGTCAGTTATTGTCCCGCCTTCTACAATAAGCTCAGTACCTTCATGTGTCCATCCAGTCTTGGTAGTCAGATTGAAATAGCTTACAGAAGCGATACTGGGAAGCGCTTCACCTCGAAAACCGAGAGTTGCTATGGCTTCCAGGTCTTCTGCACTGCTGATTTTCGAGGTTGCATGTCTTTGAAGACAGGTTACTGCATCATCTCTGGTCATGCCGCAGCCGTTGTCGACGACTTTTATCAGTTCCTTGCCGCCGTCTTCCAAATAAACCGTGATATTATCTGACCCGGCATCAATGGAGTTTTCTACAAGTTCCTTTACTACGGAAGCCGGACGTTCGACAACCTCACCAGCCGCAATTAGGTTTGCGATATGGTCGTCGAGTTGGAATATTTTATTCTGAGAAACATCCTCTGGCACGGTTACCTGCTATTTGCGGACTTGTGAAGATCGTAGAGCACTGTTATAGCCTCTACTGGAGTCATAGTGCTGACATCCAGTTGCCTGAGCTTTTCAACAGCCGGATGAGTCTCTGCTTCAAACATACTAAGCTGCATAGTCTGTCGTTTTTCAGCCACTTTTGCTCCTTTGCCTGTAGACTTCCCGCCCTGAGCACCATTTTCAAGGTCTTTGAGGATCTCCTGAGCCCGGTCAATTACATTCGATGGCAGACCGGCCAAACGAGCAACCTCAATACCATAACTACGGTCAGTTCCACCAGGGACAATCTTGCGCAGCCACACAATACGGTCTTTTTCTTCACGGACAGCAACCCGGTAGTTCTTGACTCTCTTGAGTTGTTTTTCGAGCTCATTTAAATGATGGTAATGGGTTGCAAACAGCGTCTTTGCACCCAGAGTATTAATCTGCTCAGCCACTGCCCATGCAATAGAAAGACCGTCATAAGTAGAAGTTCCACGCCCTATCTCATCCAGAACAATCAAGCTGCGCTCTGTTGCATTGTTCAGGATGTTTGCAGTCTCATTCATCTCTACCATAAATGTGCTCTGCCCGCTTGCTAACTCATCATGAGCGCCTACACGGGTAAATATCCGGTCAACAACCCCAACAAGAGCATAATCAGCAGGGACAAAGCTACCCATCTGGGCTATTAGCGCAATAAGAGCCACCTGACGCAAATATGTTGACTTTCCAGCCATATTTGGACCGGTGATAATCAGAAGCTGATCGGTCTCACAGTCCACATTAGTATCATTCGGTATAAAGCGTTCTTTCAGGAACTGCTCTACAACAGGATGCCGTCCTGCTTTGATAATAAGCTTGTCCCCATCATCAACAATGGGTTTAACATAGTCATTGGTAGCTGCCAGTTCCGCTAGTCCGGCAAGCACATCAATCTCAGCAATGGCGCGGGCGACTGATACTACCCTTAATGCGTGATCAGCTACTCTGGACCTGACTTCGCAGAAGAGTTGATATTCCATATCTGCAGACTTTTCATCAGCCCCAAGCACCTTGGATTCCATCTCTTTCAAGCCTTGGGTAATAAACCGTTCAGAGTTAGTGGTTGTCTGCTTTCGAACATACTCGTCGGGCACCATTGCAAGATTGGAATTGGTAACTTCGATATAGTATCCAAAAACTGAGTTGTAACCAATTTTCAGGTTCTTGATCCCGGTGCGCTCTTTTTCCTGAGCCTCAAGAGAAGCAATCCAGGTCTTGCCGCTGCGGGATGCCATTCTCAGTTCGTCAAGGTCTGTATTATATCCATCTCTAATGAGGTTTCCATCTTTGATTACAATTGGAGGTTCATCCGATATAGCCTGGTCGATAATGTTAGTGACTTCTTCCAGAGTTTCGATGGATTCAGAAAGCGCGGTAAGTCTTGCTGACTTTGCCTCAGACAGGGATAATGCCAGACCTGGGATTTTTTTGAGCGAACTAGAGAGTCCAACAAGATCCCTGGCATTGGCACTCTCAGCCATAATTCTTGACATCAACCTTTCAATGTCTTGCACTGATCCTAGGATCTCTCTTATATCACCGCACATAAGAGAATTACCCAGGAACTCCTCAACAGCATCGAGGCGCTGATTTATCTGCTGCACATCCAACAGAGGACAATCAATCCAGCGTCTAAGCAGCCTGCCACCCATTGAAGTCTTGGTTTTGTCCATGACTCCAAGCAGGCTGGCGGCCTTATTGTCTGTTGACATGGAATGAGTAATCTCAAGATTGCGCCTTGCGGCAGCATCAAGGACCATGAAACCGCTGGTTGAATATACAGACATTGATGTAACAGACATCAGAGCATTTTCGTTGGTCCTGCGTAGATACTCAATCAGCATCGCAGCGGCTTCCAGGCCTGCTGTCATATCCTCAGCTCCAAATCCCCTCAGGGAATCTGTAGCGAAATGCTCAGTCAAAATAGCCTTGGCGCTGCGGCCATATATTGACCCATACTCGTATGCTGTGACAACCGCTTCGCAACAATGCTTTATAGGGTCTGTAAGATCGATATTCATCTCCTGCAAGAGGACTTCCGCAGGAGCGATACGACCGATCTCCTCCATAAGCTTACGAGAGGAATCCTTGCCTGGTATTTCCGTAATCGTAAATTCACCTGTAGAAATGTCTACTGCAGCAATTCCATACAGGTCCGGTTCATTGGCGATAGCCAGCAGGAAGTTGTTTGCCTTGGCATCCAGCATGCCATCTTCAAGCAATGTTCCGGGAGTAACAACACGAGTCACCCCTCTTTTGACGATCTTCTTGGTCTTCTTGGGATCTTCAAGTTGGTCACAGATGGCAACTCTGAAACCTTTTGCAATTAATCTAGCAACGTATTTTTCAACTGCGTGATGAGGAAAACCACACATTGGTGCATCTGTGGCATACCCCTGTGAACGAGACGTCAGAACGATCTCCAGTTCTCTGGCCGCAGTAACTGCATCATCTCCAAACATTTCATAGAAGTCCCCCATACGGAACATCAGAATAATGTCCGGATACTGCGCTTTTATCTCCTGATACTGAGCAACTAATGGGGTTATTTTCTTGACATCCACAGTGTTTCCTCGTCTTCGGGGGGTTACAGGATTTCTCCAACGCACCCATATAAATGGCCTTCGGTCGCTTTGACAGCAACCATTTGGCCTGTAAAGTCTTTATCTGTAGTAAAATTCATAGTCTTTGCCTGACGCGTAAGACCCGTCGCCTTGGTGTTATCTTTAGGACTTCGGCCTTCGACCAACACTTCATATGTTTGACCGACCATCTCTTCGTTCACACTGCAGCTAATCTCATTCTGCAGCTTGATTAAGCGATTCAAACGTTCGTTTTTCACACCAACCGGGAGTTGATCGGGTAATTCTGCAGCTTTAGTCCCCGGGATAGCATTGAATGCGAACATAAAAGCGGAATCAAACCTGACTTCCTCTACCAAACGTAACGTGTTTTCGAATTCTTCCTGAGTTTCACCCGGAAAGCCTGCAATAAAGTCAGTAGAAATGGCAATATTCGGAATTACTGTTCTGAGAACGGATATTCGATTCTTCAAATGCTCCACTGTATATTTGCGGTTCATTGCATGTAAAATACGGTCATCACCGGACTGAACAGCCAGATGAACATGCTCGCAGACTTTGTTATTTACTGCAATAGCCTGAATTAAATCATTTGAAAGGTCTTTAGGGTGTGATGTTATAAATCGAATTCTTTGAATACCATCAATATCATTCACTAATCCTAAAAGCTTCGGGAAATCGATGTCCAGGTCACTGTAAGAGTTAACATTCTGCCCCAGTAGCGTGATTTCCTTACAGCCTCTGGCAGCAAGCTCTACTACTTCCGTAATCACATCATCTACTTTTCTGCTGCGTTCACGACCTCGAACATGAGGTACCACGCAGTAAGAACAGAAATTGTCGCATCCATACATAATAGGCACAAAGCACTTGAGCCCGACATCTTCTCTGGATACACGACCGGGTAATAATTTTTCATCAGATTGTTCCCTGGGCATATCAAGTGCTGATGCAAACTTGCGGCCTTTTTGAGCGTTGTAAATTAACTCGGGAATCTGACTCACATTATGTGTACCTACAATAAAATCTATATATGTCTTGGCCTTGCGGAGAGATCTGCCTTTGCGCTGAGCCATACACCCGCAGACACCGATGACCATCCAGGGACGATGCTCTTTGATCATATTGAGTTCGCCAAGCTTCGAAAGTGCTTTGTTTTCGGGCTTTTCCCTAACACTGCATGTAACAAGAATAGCTACATCGGCATTTTCAGGATCTTGTGTAGGAGACATACCCATACGCATCAACATGCTGGATATTTGTTCGGAATCATCTTCGTTCATTTGACAGCCCCAAGTGAACACGATGTAGCGTTTGGTCTGGGAATCCATTGTTAGGGTACATTCTCCATGCGGCATAGGGGTGAGGTAGTCAGCAGCCGTTTGCAAGGCTTACTCACAACTCCATGAGTACTCATTCTAAGCAACCCAGCCTCTACTGTCAACTTATATACCTGTAAAACACACTCAACAACTTTCGTCATCTTGACCTGTAACTGTTGACTACTGTGCCCGGCTCTGGTATACTTATCCCGGCACTGATGGGCAATCCATTCACACTTGCAGGGCGGTAACGCCTGATGCAGAGCTGGACTGTCGGGATCGCGCTGATTCGGTTGCCAAGGATCGGCTGTTGTGCTAAAATATAAAAACCATGGGGCTGTAGTTCAGCTGGGAGAACACCACACTGGCAGTGTGGACGTCAGGGGTTCGAGTCCCCTCAGCTCCACCAGCATTTATCATCATCCAACCGCAGGCAGCCTGTTGATTCACCTATCATTACTCATCCGCAGAATATTCCAGCATAGTTGCGTGCGAATGGCAGTATTGGCTGTTACGTTCGCACTCACATGTGCCATATCTTTGTTTTACACGTCCCCCAGTACTTCTGCAAACACATCAAACATGTCCCCACCTCAAGTCCTTGTTTTAGTATGGGCCGGTGCTGGTTGGACAGATTTGGTGAGTGTAAACTATGATGGCACAGTTTCAGAGAAGAACGTAAGAGAAGACATAGATGCAATCTCAAAGGGAACTGGCTGGGCAGTCAATAATCTACACATATCCACTAAAAAGATACCAGTGCCCGGAGCAAACCTCAGTACCAGTGCAACTTTTGAAACAAACACAAGCCTTGCATCTGGCTCTGCAACAGTTTATATAGACCCAATAGTACTTGCGTTCAAGAGAATGGATCGCTTACAAATAAGTATCCTGGTAGGCAAGACGACGAGCATCAATGCTCCTAATGGGTTTACAGATGACAAAATCAGCATCACTGGCGTTTATAATCCCGGAAACATACAATATGTCGTAAAGATCATCGACCATAATATTGCTCAACTTGACTGGCCGATTCCTCAAGCTAATCAAGCAACAGGCAAGACTATTAGGCACACTGGAAGAAATTTTCTTATCATTATTTTGTTAGCGAGTATTGGAGCCATAATCGCATATTTTACAACACGGAAACTAACCCGCAAGTAACACCAATGTCATTCTACACATATATAATGTGTCCCTGACATACTGTTGCACTTTTGTCTTGCGTGCTATATTATGAATTGCACATTATACATTGTCAGAAGCAAAAATAGGAGCTGAGACCATGGAACACAGTCTAAGAGACTTCGCCGAGATAGCGGCTGCCGCAAAAGCATCAGATATTTTCGTCAAATCCGGCGCACCGCCTATGATGAGAGTGCATGGCAAGGTTGCAGGAATGGGTGATTTTCCCATTTTGACCGCTGAAGACACTCAAGAATTAGCTTATAGCATAATGAGCCACGAGCAAATATCAAGGTTTGAACGCAGGCATGAATTAGATCTGGCTTTCCAGATTGATGGGTTGGCTAGATTCCGTGTAAACATATATCAGCAGCGAAACTCCATCGGCTTGGTATTGAGACTGATACCTCTTGATATTTACTCGCTGGAAGAATTGGGAATGCCGGCTGTTGTCGGAGATATCGCCACACAGCGCCAGGGACTAGTCCTTGTTACAGGACCTACGGGAAGTGGAAAGTCCACAACACTTGCAGCAATGGTCGACAGTATAAACAAAGTCAGGCGCTGCAATATAGTAACTGTCGAAGACCCTATTGAATTTGTTCATCCGGATAAAAAAGCCATTATTAACCAGAGAGAGATCGGTATCGATACTGATTCTTTCACAGACGCTCTGAAGTATGTTCTCAGGCAAAGTCCTGACATCATACTTATCGGGGAAATGAGAGACGTGGAGACCATGAATGTAGCACTTGCTGCAGCAGAAACTGGTCACCTTGTTTTCTCAACGGTCCACACAACAAGCGCTGCTGAGACATTGGACCGTATAGTCAACATGTTCCCACCTCACGATAAACCGATGATCTGTATGCGTATGTCAATCTCCCTGAAGGGTATCATTTCACAAAAACTGCTCCCAAGGATTGATAAACCGGGGCGTATCGCTGCCATTGAAGTATTGGTAGCTAACCCCACTGTTTCTAAGATGCTTGAAGAAGGCAAATCAGGGCAAATATATCAGGCGATAACAGAGGGCGGTTTCTGGGGTATGCAGACAATGAACCAGTGCCTGGACAGATTCGTCAAAGCTGGTATCGTTTCTGCTGAAGAAGGTCTTGCAAACGCAGGTAACGAGACTGAATTAAAACAAATGCTCAGACGCAGTTAACCTTATTCGCGGTTACATTCAAACTGTGGGACATAGTTCCCGCGATTAACAATATGGAGGATGATCGATCTTATGAGTATATATACAATGAGAACGAAATTTGGAGCTGGACTTAGGATCATACTGTTTATTATAGCATTGGTTTTCGTGTTTGGCGCTTTCTACCAGTTCGGTGGACCAGGCAGTCAGAACAATAGTGGTATTCCTGGCAATGATGATACCATCGCAATTGTCAATGACGTAAAAATACCCAGATCTGCTTTCAATGCCAAGTGGGAAACTGCTATGGAAAACGCTAAACGACAGGGCGTTATTTCTCTTCTGGCATTTGCTGATGTAAGAACAAGTGCTATTGTAGGTCTCATCCAGGAAAACCAGCTTATAACAATAGCTAAGTCCGATGAATATGGTGTTAAGCTGGATCAAAATGCCATTAATGCGCAGGTAGACAAGCTTGTTGTTGATTCATTAAAAGCCAACCGACGAATGGCAATGGGATCTAAAGCGAATGAAAAGCTTGATCCGCGCGATGACAAGGAATATAGCAAAACACTGGCAGATGTCGGCAGTTCAGTCAAAATGCAGGAAGATCAAATTAGAAGCAGGATTCCTGAACAGCAAGTCATGGCAGATATGGCTCAACAAGGAATCATAGACAGTATCAAGAAAAAGATTGATGATAAGATAATAAATGAAGTCAAAGATAGTTATAAAGTCTATAGTATAAGACAGATATTCCTACCAAAAGGTAAAGTGTCTGATGAGCAACTGCTACTCAAAGCACAGGGAATAGTTCAGAAAGCAAGAGAAGGCACAGATTTCATCAGTCTTGCAGTTGCAAACTCTGGCCTTCCGGACAAAGCTAAAGGGAGTCCAGCTAACTACTCTTTGGAAACTAATTACATGTTGCCACCGGAAGTAGGAGATGCTGTTAAGCTTCTTAATGCACAACAGAAGATCAGTGAGGCAATAAAGACTGACTACGGTTATTTCATAGTACAACTCGTAAGTGTTAAGGATACAACTCCTGCTAAACAGGACAAAAAGGCCGAAGATGCTCGTAAAAAAATGGTTTCTCAAAGCTTGCAGATGGCCCGGATTAGTGAAGTCCAAAAACAAATGGACACTGTAGAGAAGATAGAAATCACAGATAACGAACTCAAATTTTTATATGATGTTTACAATGCAACTCGCAAAGCCACAAGTATGGAAGATGCAACTGCAAAGCTCAAAAAGTCATGTGAAGATTTCGAGAATGCCTTTAATCTCAATGAAACAGTGGCAGATAAGAGCCCAGAAGCAAAACAGGAAGTGAAACAAAACCTGTCTGATTTTGCTCGGGCAAAATATGCTCAAGTACTCGCACAGACCGGCCAGACCAAAAAGGCAATCGCTGTACTCTCTCAGATGGTAATGGGTAATGGAGCTACTGCTCCAAGCGCTGATATGAGTAAAATGCTGGGTGATCTGTTTGTCCAGAACAAAGAAATAGACAAAGCAGTGAAGTGTTATCAGGATGCCAGTGATATGGCACGATTCGACATCAATTTACGCAAGAGTCTAGTGGCAAGTTACAAGCAAATCGGTCGCAATGATCTCGCGGCAGCTGAAACAACACTGATAGCAAAGAAAGAAAGTGATATCAAGATCTGGGAAAAGAAGAACAAGGGAGCAGCACCTGCTCTCCCCGGACAAAATCCGAGTCCAGCTCCCGGACAGATGCCTTAAGACAGGACATGACAAAGGGTGCTCCGGCACCCTTTTTTATTATGATTACACCAGGCATACTTTATCTCGTAGCAACCCCCATCGGCAACCTCGAAGATGTCACACTGCGTGCCCTGCGGATTTTACGTGAAGTGGACATTATCGCGGCTGAAGATACGCGCGTCACACGCAAACTCCTCTCACACTACGATATTCACACCCATATGACTGCGTATAATCAGCATAGCAAGGGACAAAGGGTTAAAGAGTTACTGGACACCCTGGTTGAAGGCAAGAACATTGCAGTGGTCTCTGATGCAGGAACTCCAGGCATATCCGATCCCGGACATGAACTGGTATTATTAGCTATTAGTCATAATATCCGTGTTGAACCTATTCCAGGTGCTTGTGCAGCAATTGCGGGTTTGATAGTCTCCGGTCTCTCTACCACCCAGTTTATCTTTGAAGGTTTCCCCCCGCGCAAAAACAGCGAATCTAAAGCCTTTTTCTCGGGGCTATCAAGCGAAGGCAGGACAATATGCCTTTACGAGGCTCCACAGCGCCTGCTGGACACGCTAAAGGCCATTAAACAGCAGATGGGTAACCGGCGCATCGTTATCGCAAGGGAAATAACCAAGCTTTTTGAAGAAGTGTTCCGCGGAACAGTCGAAGAAGCATCAGCCAGATTCGAAGCAGAGAAGCCTCGAGGCGAAATAGTCATCATCATTGAGGGTGCTGCCCCGGCAGTTGGGCTTGCTGCAGAGGATATAACTGAACTTATCAAAGCACGACTGAACGTGCTACGCACTGAAGGCCTCTCGGACCGTGATGCTGTGCGTCAATGTGCAGTGGAGATGAGGGTCCCTAGAAAACAAGTTTACTCAATCGCTTTGCAGTCAAATAAAGAAGAATAAAGCTCAAACGTTATGTGTACGCCAACACACCATGGTTAATTATATAACAAGTGCCCGATTACTCTCCCAGCGTAAACTCCCCCATCCTGCTGAGTTCGTGGAAACTACCTTTCATATTGGGGCTCCAGGCCATAAGTCCTGAAGACCCCGAAGTCGCCCTGTAAAGATTGGCATAAAAGGTGTCACCCACTGCCAGAGTCCTTGGCAATAGTGATACCAGTGGGATTGCAGTTCTGACCGACCATACATTTCCCGTTGAAGTATCCGAGACCACGGTTGCTCCTGATATCCACTCAGCTGTGCCCTCGCCATATGCAATAGTTTCAAACTTTCCATTAGGATCTACGACAAACTGGCGATATGGCGACTCTCTCTTCTGGGCAAAAAAAAGTTCCCAATCATCCCCACCCCATACTTGACCGGAAACGACCAGTTTGCTGGTATCCAGTTTCTCCTGTAATTCGACATAAAGAAACCGTCCATCGTGGGCAATACGGGAAGAAATCTGTCGATCTGACTGGTCTCCGCCAACGGTACTCCATTTTCCTAAATCAAGAGCTTTAGACCAGTCTACGACTTTGATATCCCCGGGTGTTTCGACAGATATTTTGGGCACCACGACTTTGGGCAGCGATGCTTTCAGCTGAAGCTTGTATAACTTGTATTTTTCTATACCGTCAACAATGGGCTGAATCAGAGCTTTATCGAACAGGTCTATTCTTTCTATCTCTTTCTCATTACCCGCCAGTTCTTTAGCTTGTTCGATAAGCTTCTGATATTTTGCGATGCGTTCAGGAGTTGCTTCACACTCATAGGTCAACTGCCTTGTCTGGTGCTGATGAGCGGGTGATGTCTGTATAGATTCCGGATATGTAGATGGACTGGTAAAAGTCTTTTCTATATTTAAATACATCTCTTTCATTGGCTTGGCAGCTTTACCATAATAGCCGTTGAAGAACTTATCTATCAATTTCTCCAAGTCTTGATTAGGATTGTCAGCCAGTCTCCACTGGACATACAGCTCAAGCTGATCTCCGAGATAGGATTGATTAAACTCACTGGAATGTTCAAGGAATATACCACGGATCCCGGCTTTGTGGTACATTCGGGTTTGTTTTGCCATTTGATGCACAAAGAACCCGGGGAATAATGCATACCCGTCACCATTTGCATTAAGCGCAGGGAAACAATAGTATAGCCACACATACAGAGGTCGTTTCCCAGCTTCATTACTGGTCCACTGGTTGAATACCTTCATGTCGTTCTTTTCCATCGAAGGACACCACCAGTTGCGAGTGTGCAGACACATCATGACTGAAACATTCGGTTCCAGCTTCACCTTATCCGGGTAATATGCATAATCTGCATATGCAAGCGCTGAAATCCACTGTTTCGGGTTTGTCTTGCGAGTCTCAACTGCTACTTTATTGACGTATTCGAACAAATAGTTGCTGCGTTTCCCATTGGAGAACTGCGGGTTATCCTTATCGGACTCAGTCATCTTTGCCTGGCAAGAGGGACACTGACACCATGAACCGTTGTCTTGTGGAACCAACCCAAAATTAGGACCGGATATTGACGCGCCAGGATAACTTTTACCTGTATCGAAGTATTCTCTTGCGTCCTTGATTGTCTGGTCAATGAATCCCTGGTTTGTGTAGCACATCTGAGGTGGTTCACCGCTGTATCCTTGTGCGAACCAGTCAGGATTGGTCTTCAAAAACCTGTCGTAGTATCCTCCATAAGAATGGCAAGCCCAAAACGGCTCACCGCCTATGCGCATTCTGTATTTCCATAAAGTAGCTTCGTTATCAGGAAATCTGTCTTTACCTGATATTGTATATAACCCCGAAGGAGTCATCCACCGGTATCTAAATGCAGGCTTGCGACGGATATCCGAGCCTTTTACAACCAATGTAGAAGTCTTTGGGCAGATGAGACCAATCTCACCCGGTGCGCACCAATCTACACCACAAAACCTCTCAAGGAACTCATAGACAGCATCCATAGTTCCCTTCTCCGTGAAGTAGTCCGGGGCCATGGCTGAATCCGGAGTTCCTGTAAATTTGGCGGGTCTTCCGCTGTCTTCGTCCAGGTGAAATAATAACGCAGTATTGGAGTCCATCTTATATGTGGCAGTCGGTCCACCGGGTGTTACAGTTCGGACAACGGTCGATACACGAACTTCATCTATGATGCCGGCAAATGCATTTCCAGCAGTATTCACAGCTCCCTGTCCATTCCCAGGTAAACCACCAATGTAGAGCGTTGCACCGGCACACGCTGTTTTCTTCATTGGAGATGTGCCCTGGCTAACGCCGTCCACAAAAAGTTCTAGCTTGCCGGATGATTGGCTATGGGTGGCCATAATATGGTGCCAACCCTCTGTCAATGGTGAAGAACTTATCCCGGAGCCATTTGTTCCATCGTAAATTCTGTAATCAATGACATTGGTGTTCATTTGTCTTTGAACTATATGATATGTCCATGGACTCCCACCATCCATTCGCAGTATTGTCCCATCTTTTTCCGATTGTTTTGCAGGCATCCATATCCAGGCTTCGAGTGTGCCTTCATCATCTGTGAATCCCGGATCACTTACTCCTAGATAACTGGTAACACCGTCGAATTTAATAGCACGACCGAACTTACCTTTGACCCTCGGTATCAAATCGTCCATTTTCGTGCCGGATGTATCATCTTTTCCTAACAATACAATCGTCTTGGGCAAGAACCTGACTGTATATTCCTGGGAAGCTAATGGTTTGCCTAATTTCAGTTTCTTTGTTGCTGCACTGTCGCCGACAAGTATTCTATTACCCGCTACTTTCTGATTGTCGAATATAACCGGCAGCACAATACCTGTTATCTTGCGGATGTGATATTGAAGTTCCTCAACCGCAAATGCTGCAGATTTACTCTGATGACGAGAGATTACAATAGTTGCATTAGGTTTGCCCTTATTCACTAGAGTAAACTGATTGGCCGGTTTAGTAGCGGCGAAACCGGTGACCAAAACACCCGAGATCATCAAGAAACATATTATTGCCCAAAATGTATAACGAAACACTGTGTTGCCCCCTGCACGTGGACGATTGAGGATAGCATAAGAGGATTATAGAAATCATCTGAACGCAGTGAAAAACAGATTCTTCACTGCGTTCAGAATGACAATACCCGTTCAGAATGAAAGCATCTATTAGCCGTTAGCGGCTTCAAATGCTTTCATGAAGTCGACTAGCGCCTGCACGGATTCGGTGGGTACTGCATTGTATATGCTGGCACGGATTCCACCGACTGATCTATGCCCCTTGAGCCCAATAAAGCCAGCTTTCTTGCCTTCAGCTACAAACTGTTCTTCAAGAGCTTCGTTGGGCAAGCGCCATACGATATTCATAATCGATCTGCTGTCTTTTTCAGCGACTTTTGTATAGAAATCACTTGAATCCAGCGTGTCATAAATAAGCGCTGCTTTAGCTTCGTTGATCTTCTGGATAGCAGGAATACCACCGAGTGACATCAACCAGTCAGTTACCAGCTTCAGGACATAAATTCCCCATGTATTTGGAGTATTATACAAACTGCCTTCATCTGCGTGAGTCTTATATCGCAGGAATACCGGCACTGAGTCGGGTGTCCTCTCAATAAGCTCCTTACGCATAATAACCAACGCAAGTCCGCTTGGTCCCAGGTTTTTCTGCGCTCCACCATAAATCATTCCAAAATCACTGACGTTAACAACTCTGGACATGTATTCGCTGGACATATCTGCAATCAACGGTGCTGCTGTTTTGGGGAACTCGGCAAAGCGTATTCCACCAATCGTTTCATTGGAACAAATATGCACATATTCTGCATCCGGAGATAGGACAAGTTCAGATGGCTTTGGAGCACGAATAAACGATTCAGCTTTTCCGTCCCACGATACATTGGTTGCACCTGATATCTTGGCTTCTTTCAAAGCTTTGGATGCCCAGCTGCCAGTGTTTACAAAGTCAGCGACTTTACCTTCGCGTCGGAGGTTCATCGGAATCATAGCAAACTGCAGGCTGGCGCCTCCCTGAAGAAACATCACGGAATAATCATCCGGAATACCCATTAGATTGCGAATATTAGACTCGGCTGCGTCTATTACTGAGGCGAAATCCTTGGAGCGATGTGAAAGCTCCATAACGGACATGCCTGAACTCCCGAACTCCAGCATTTCAGCTTGGGCTTTTTCTAGCACAGGCAACGGCAGCGCTGCTGGACCGGCATTAAAGTTGTGGACTCTGGACATAGCTCTCTCCTTGTAATTCATGAGTTAAAGACACGGTATTATAACATACCGTGTCTATGCATACCCTACTCCATCTCCCAAACAAGGGCAGGTGCAGTAGAAAAGTTATATACAATCACTGTCATATGCTGACAATAGTGATTTATCTTCGCGGCGGATGTGCGCCTCTCTGCTGCTGTTGCTGCTGGTGGTGTGCATTTTGACCACGTCCTGATCCAGGTTCTTCTCCAACGGTGCGCTCTCCAATTTTCTCTTTTACATCTTCGATATCCTGTGCAAGCCTGAACAGCTCAGATCTCTCGATAAGATCTCTCTTATACAGGTCAACGAGCGACATATCGAGTGTTCTCATACCGATCTGTGTGCCGGTCTGGATTGATGAGGTTATACTGGCAGTTTTTCTATCACGAATATTGGCGGCAATAGCTGTAGTATTCATCATAATCTCGAAAGCAGCAACTCTACCCTTACCACCTTTTTTAGGGACAAGGATCTGAGAGACAACAGCTTTAAGGTTACCTGCCAACTGTGTCCTGATCTGCTCCTGCTGGTTAACCGGGAAAACGTCGACAATTCGGTCAACAGTTCTCGCAGCACCTGTAGTATGCAATGTGGAGAAAACAAGGTGACCAGTTTCAGCTGCACGGACAGCAGCTTCAATGGTGCTCAAGTCTCTCATTTCTCCAACAAGAATAATATCAGGGTCCTGGCGCATAGCCTTAATAACACCGGTATCAAAAGTATGAACGTCTACGCCAACTTCTCTCTGGCTGACACTCGACTTTTTGTGATCGTGATAATATTCGATTGGGTCCTCAACAGTAACAATGTTGCAGTCTCTGTTTACGTTGATGAAGTCGATCATTGTAGCCAGGGTCGTGGTCTTTCCACTACCAGTAGGCCCTACAACAAGAATCAGTCCTCGCGGTTCATAGCAGAGCTGTTTGATGTGGTCGCTGAGTCCAATCTGTTCAAAAGAAAGAAGTCTGTTAGGTATCTGTCTCAGAACAAGAGCAATACTATGTTTCTGGTAGTAGGTAGCAACTCTGAAGCGCGCCTTAGTTCCGTATGCAAAACCGAAGTCAGCGCCCATTTCCTGTTGAAGCTCATTCCAGCTTCGTTCCGGGATGATCTGCTTACAGAGGTCCATAGTGATCTCAGGTGTCAAGACATCATAACCAGGAACATTAACCAGTCTCCCGTGAAGTCTGACTGTCGGCGGTTCACCAACAACAAGGTGGAGGTCAGATGCATCCTCTGTTACAACAAATTCCATTAGATCAAGCATATTCATACTAGCGCAGTCTCCTTGAGAGTACTAAAATAGCCCACGGTAGGGTCTCGTGCTCAGTATTTTTTACGATAACAATATAAAGCATTATGCAAGAACAAAGCAATTTCCTGCACATTTCCTCATTAATACCAGAATTGAGTAGATCCAAACTTTGAATTGTCCTGCAATCAGTCAATTTTAACACTGGTAAGATGATAAAATCCGCATATATTACACTGATAGACACCTATCCGGCGTCCTGACTTATTTGTATTACGGGCAGCAATTAATTCAGCTTCCTGAATGGAGTCATAAGTGCGTTTATCCGGACATTTAGCGAATTGATCGTTAAAATTCGAGTTCGATTGGCTGTAATCGCTTGCACCGTCTCTGGAGTCATTAGTATTACGCGACACATTTTTAAACTTACGTTTTCGCACTGACTTACCTGAAATTATCCTGCATTCATTTTACAAAGCCTGTAATAGTATAACAGATATCGAAATCAAACTTGACTTAGGTGCGGATTGAATGATATCTATAGGTTGCGCAATTATCATTCAGGAGTTCCATCTCACAATGACCGACCCCCGCAATAAACTAAATGACTTAACCAACACCGAATGGATTGTTGAAACAAAAAGCGTCTGGTATTCCCGTCCACCACGAAGAGATCGACGTAAAATCAAACATCCTGCCACTTTCGCTGAAACCGATATCGAGAGACTCATCAGATTTTTCACAAAGGATGGCGAAAGAGTTCTGGATCCTTTCCTGGGAACAGGTTCGACATTGATAGCCTGTGCCCAATCAGGGAGAATCGGAACCGGAATCGAATTGATTAATGAGTGGGCTAATGTTTCTCGCTCAAGGTTATTGGATCTTCCTGAAGGAGTAATACAGACAGTTATTGAGGGAGATACTCGTCAGATGTTGCCTGAGCTGCCAGACGAATCGTTTGAGTTTGTTGTAACAAGTCCACCCTATTGGATGATTCTGAATAAAGACAAAGATCACAAAGCAACAAAGGAACGCACGGGAAAAGGACTGGACACAAAATACAGCGACTCAGAAAATGACCTCGGCAATGTGAAGTCTTATGATGAGTTTCTTGAGCAGATGCAGGTTATCTTTTGTGAATGCGGTAGACTGCTGGCTCCAAGACGATATATGTGCATAGTAGTCTCCGATTTCAGGCATAAATCAGATTTCGTGCCCTACCACCAGCATATATGTGGAGTTGTGGAAAAGTCTGGTTTCAGCCTGGAGGGGATAACAATATTGGCTCAGGACAGCAAAGGACTCTACCCTTACGGTATGCCATACGCATTCGTCTCAAACATACATCACCAGTATATTCTGGTGTTTAGAAAGAGGCCTTAATATCCCACTGGTGTTCGGTTAAGAAGCAAACACAGCAGTGGAACACTCAAGTTTGCGCCTGATTCTACCAAGTGCATTGTCAACTGATTTGGCTTTGCATCCCAGATATTCAGCAATTTCGCAGTATGACTTACCTTTGTTGTGAAGCTTCAATACTTCCCATTCGAATGAAGAAAGAAGTGTCTGCAAAGAACTGTTCATCAGATTTAGCCGTTCCTTCTGCAACAGTTGCTCTTCAGGGTCCATTTCTTTAGGAGCAGCCAGTATATCACCAAGGCTTACTTCCATATCTGATGTTTCTGCGCACTGATCAAGCGAAAGTGCCTCATTGAGAAAACATTGTTTTTTTCTGGTGGAACTCTTTATCGCAGTTATAACATGTCTTTCAATGCATATCTTGGCAAAAGACAAAAATGAAATACTTCTATGTGGAGAATAGTCTATAACCGCCTGCCAAAGTCCGATCATACCAACCTGCAGAAGGTCTTCCTGATCAGCACCCCGCACAAAGAAATGCCTCACTTTATTACGAACAACATTACGGTATTTGTATAATAAATACTCCATAGCATGGTTATTACCGCATTGCGCATCCGCAACGAGCGATGCATCAGAAGATCCACTGCAGTTTTCAAGTCTATTGAGCACACAAGATTCCATTTCGGCAGTTCTCCGGTCAACTGATATCTTCTATTATCCCACCACATATCAGCAGGACTATTTTCAATCCCAAGAAACGCCATTCACAAGAACAGCACATAAACAATTACCCAAATAGCAACTAATTCTTGAGTCCTACTACAATCGTAGTATATCCCAGATATTTTAAAAAAACAACGGGTTATGTAGAAATATTGCTCGAATACTTACACATTTTCTATCAAGCAGTGTTAGTGACCTCCTGTAAAAAACTCGAATCCGACTAGCAAACACCAAAATGCCCCGGAATTGTGGTAATCCCGGGGCATCTGATACGAGTTTTATATATGGATATTCTTAGGACAATAACTCCTCATGCATACGAACTAATTCTTCGAATGCAAGGTCCACTCCAAGTATTCCAAGCAGTTCTCCCTCTGCATCGAATATCGGAGCTGATACTGTTACGCACAATATACCTGTGATCTTTGATTCGTAGAAGCGTGTGATATACACTTGCTGAGTTTCGACCGCTCGTTTGAACCAATCGCGATCCGTGTATATTTCATCAGGCTTGATTCTGCCATATTTTTCCTCATCCTGAGCCTGACAGACATTCTTTGTTATTCTGAATCCGTTCGGATCCACAACATACATGAACTTTATGAAGCGATGCTTGTGAAGCTCTTCTGAGAGCACATGTTCAATCACTTCATGATCCATAGTTCTCAGCTCATGACTCTCTGCCAATTGTTCTACAAGCTTCTCACAAAGAGTGAATGCATGCTCTCTGAGTTTGTCATAATCGCTCTTGAAGTACTCGGGCAGACTCATTCTAGCTCGCATCAGCATTTCCTGATCGGAGATCGAAGTGACTCGACCTGATACATACTGTTCGCGAACCCAGTCGTTGATTGTTTCTAATCCGGCATGCCTCTTGTCAACAGCAACCTCCGGACGCAGACCGAGATATGCATTGACCCAGTGCGCAATTCCTGCCAACCCGGACTTGTCCGTAACATTGACGCGCGGGGGCCTGTTTAGAATCTTGCCGGTATCGAAGATGTTATAAATCTCTTCATTTTTGAGCATACCATCTGCATGGATACCTGCGCTGGTTGTATTGAAGTTAGCGCCAACAAATGGATATCCTGGACTAAGCTCAACTCCCAAATCTGAACGGAAATATTCCGCTAGCTCAGTGATAACAGTTGTATCAATGTCATCATTGCTCCCTTTTAGCGAGATGTAATCCATTATGGCGCCTTCAAGCGGTGGATTACCTGTTCTCTCGCCAAAACCAAGGATAGCACAGTTAGCTGCAGCACAACCGTACAACCAGGCAGTTGTGGCATTTACGAGCACTTTATGGAAATCATTGTGACCGTGCCACTCAAGCCACTCGCTTGGAACACCACACTCTGTCCTCAATATGTGAATCATCTTAGGAATGCTCCTGGGCAGACTTGCTTCTGCGTAAGGCACTCCGTAACCCATAGTGTCACATAGCCTTATTTTGACTGCCTTCCGAGCATCCTGGGCAATAGCCATAAAACGCTGTACTAATGGCACTATGAAGCCGTAGAAATCTGCTCTTGTTATATCCTCAAGATGGCATCTTACAGACTCCAGTCCCGAATCCAATGCGGTAGAAACTAGATCACAGTATGTATCTGCAATCTGTTCCCTGGTTTTATTGAACTTCAAGAAAATATGATAGTCGGATGCCGATGTGAGAATACCAGTCTCTTTGAGACCCATATTCTTGACCAGTTCGAAATCTTTCTTGTTTGCTCTTATCCATCCAGTTACTTCAGGGAATCTATGCCCCAATTCCTGACACTTGACGACAGCTTCTTTGTCCTTGTCAGTGTAAAGGAAGAACTCTGAGACCCTTACAACCCCCCTTGGTCCACCAAGTCTGCTCAACATATCGAATATGCGGACTATCTGGTCAACTTTATAGGGTGGTCTCGACTGTTGGCCGTCACGGAATGTGGTATCCGTTATAAAGAAATCCGGCGCCGGGTTCATCGGTACACTCTGACCGTCAAAAACCAATCGCGGCACCTCACTGTAAGGGTAGATATCCCTTAACAGTTCGGGCTCTTCGACTTGGCGTATCGGGTATTCCGGTATGTCTCTCAGAAGTCCGGTCTGTGGGTCGCGTATAATCATGCGCTGTTCTCCTTATCAATTACTTAGAATGAATTATACCAAAAAAGCACTAGTTAACGCACAATCCTGCCAGAATCATTATAAAAACGGTATCTCGCAAGCATTTAATGTCATTCTGAAAGAAGTGAAGAATCTACTTTTCTATTCAGTATTAAAATTTATCCGCGAATTGTTGCAGAGACTCTGAGGTCATTAGTTTGCCATCGGCATCAGTTACATAAAACACATCCCGGGCCTGGTGTCCCCATGTAGCTACCCGTGCACTGTGGATGTTCATACCATGCTCAGCAATTTTTCCCGTAAGGTGGTGAAGCAACCCTGGAGCATCGTCTGCACGGATTTCAAGCACTGTATGATGATCAGAAACATTATCTGTCCAGGATACGGATACTCCGGTGATATCTCTTTTGCGATTTTTACCAAGCCTGGCCCAGACATCATCAACAGTCTGCTCACCTTTTAAAACGCCAGCTAATTCACTCTCGACCTGCCATTTTTTCATTTGAGTCAACTGCCTTCCCTCAAAATCAATCAGCAGTTTGTCGATAGCAATATGGTCAGGGGATTCGCGTGTATACACCTGAGCCGCATGAATCCCCACCCCTAAAGCTGCAAGAGTTCCTGCTATCTCGCAGAGCAATCCTGGTTTATCCGGAGTGAATACCGTAACCTGAGTGTATTCGACTCCCCTATCCTCTCGAATATCAATGGCTGGATAATCGGCTTTTGCAGACATCACATATCCGATATGCAGAGCTAATTCCTCCGGACTGGTATTCAGCAGATACCCGGCCGGCATCGAATCGCAGTGCTCATCTACTTCTTCTACTGGAAGATTAGCCAATCGCAACTCCCGTCGAACACGATTTCTGTGTTTTTCGATATCCGCAGGTGGTCTGTCAGGCGACCTGATAACTACAGATGCCCTTTCATGAAGTTCCATCAAAAATCTCATCTGCACAGGATTCCAGTTGCGGGAACCGACGCCATTAATGTCTGCAATACTCAATAGCAACAACATGTCCAAAAGGCTCTGATCCTTTATCACGGATGCAAAATCCTTAATGGTCTTAATCTGGTTCAGATCACGAAGTCTGGCAACTTCGTTCATCCTTAAATGATGTCTTACAAGAAATTCCACTCGTTTGGATGATTCTTCATCCATACCGAGTTGTCTGGCAAATTTTGATGCGCTGAATGCGCCTGTCTTGGCATGGTCCTTATGTGAATCAATTTTCCCAACATCGTGCATAAGAGTAGCGAGAGTCAATACTTCCATGTTCTGGAGTCGAGAAAGTATGTCTCCATACTGATCGCTATCTGAGGACATAAGATTCTCCAGTTCCTCCATGACTCGAAGAGTATGTTCGCCTATGGTATATTTATGAGCTGAATCTCCGGATATCAACAACATAAGTTTTCCGAATTGCGGCACTATCGACTGCAATAACCCACACTCTGCCATCCCCCGAACGCAGACAGATGCACCTGGAGCAGATAATATATCCAGGAAGACCTTAGAAGCCTTTCGATCCATTTTCCAATCTACAGCACTCCTACTCACCATTACCCGGGTTTCGCGATGCAGTTTCAATGAATACTGCTGACAGTGGCTGAAAATACGAACAATTGCTGCATTGTCTCTTATCAATAAGTCGGAATCCACCACTTTAAGATAACCTTGGATCGAAATTACACCAGGTTCTATTTCCAGTTGTTCATCAACTGATGCTTCAGATACCCTCAGAAGCAACTCACGGACCACCTGAGCGTGCCTGTAGTATGCAAACATCATATCGTTCAGGGATGGATAGTCAAGGGACTGTGAGAGCTGAAACGCCATATTCGGACCAAGTGAATCTGCCTCCTTGTTTGCAAGCAGGTGCATCGCGATCCGCAAGCCAAACATGAACTCGGATGCTTTTTCAATCGACACAATATCCGCGTCCGATATTATGCCTCGTGCACGAAGACTCTTCCAAATATTTATGTCATACAGTGAAAATGCAACCTGTGATATCCAGCGAGTAGTCTGAATATCTCGCAGTGCCCCGGTGCCCTCTTTGATATTAGGACTGACAACATATGGGGTCCGGCGACCTGAACCCATGACTCCTCGAGAACTCAGATGACCGGTAACAAATGCGCAGGGAGCAATGGCTTTGCGCAAATCAGCAAGGAACACGCTCATCAGATAGTTATCCCCTGCTATAATTCGTGCGTCGAGAAGAGCAGTATGGGTTTCGAGGGGAAGATTGTCAACATCATCAACTCTTCTAAATGAGTACCCGACTTTTAGCTGAGCCGCATCAACCATATCCATTAACATGCGAAAAGCGCGTTTTACCAATAGATCAATGCGTTCATCATCCTCCGACTCAGAGATAAACGCCACATCTACGTCCGAGAACGGGCACATCTCCCGGCGTCCGTAACCGCCAACCGCTGCTACAGCTACACCTCGAACTGTTCCAGTATCGGGAATTGTTGACCGGACATCCTCCAATGCGAGCTCAAAGACACGCTTAACAGCAGCATCTGTAAGGTCGGAATATGCGCACATTGCATCATTAGCATTCCTGTGTAGCACTATATGCGCCAATACCTCACGTTCATGTCTTAAGATCTCAGCAATCTCAGAACTACTTCGTGCATTCAGGAAACAACCCCGATAAGGTTTGTTGGGTGATGATGTCGGCATTATTGCTCCAAAAATAGGGTCAGGCCGTATTTAAAACAAATCCCCCTTTACTAAAGAAGGGGGATTCGGGGAAGATGTTAGAAATCTTACAGTGCAGCGTCTCCGCGTTCTCCTGTACGAATCCTGATCACATCGTCAACTCTGCTCAAGAATATCTTACCATCGCCAATCTCACCAGTTCCTGCAGTCTTGGTGATAGCTTGAATTACACCCTCGACTATATCATCAGCAACCACTGTAGCAATCATAATCTTATCAACAAGATTTACTACATACTCCTGACCTCTGTAGTATTGGGTTCTACCTCGCTGTTTTCCAGCGCCTTGAACACTGAATACCGTTATGCCTTTGATTCCCATTTCGTCCAGTGCTTCTTTAACATCGTCCAACTTACCAGGACGTATAACCGCTTCAACTTTTACCAATATTGCATCCTCCCTGTTATATTTATTCCGTTATAGACTGTATCCGACTTCTCCGTGTTGACTCAGGTCGAGACCAGTGTCTTCATCGTCCTTCTCAACTCTTAGAGGTGTGAACTTACCAATTACCTTTAATATCACAAATGTCATGATAAATGAAAACGCTCCTACAACTACTACCGCAATGGCTTGCTTTCCTAGTAGAGCAGGATTGCCAAAGAATAGACCGTCAGCTCCTGCCGAATTTATTGCCTTACTGGCAAAGAGTCCAGTAGCTAACGCTCCCCATGTTCCTCCAACTCCATGAACACCAAAAACGTCCAAGGAATCATCATATCCCAGCTTACTCTTTGCAAGTATAGCCAGATAACATAAAACACTAACCACTAATCCAATAATAATAGCTGAAGATGCACTTACATAGCCACTGGCTGGTGTAATTGCGACAAGTCCAGCTACTGCTCCAGAAGCCATACCTAATGCAGTTGGCTTGCCACGGTGCCACCATTCAATGAACATCCAGGAGATAGCTGCAGCAGCGGCACATGTATTGGTAACTACAAAAGCATTTACTGCGAGTCCGTTAGCGCCAAGGGCACTCCCGCCATTGAAACCAAACCACCCGAACCAGAGCAACGCCGTTCCTAAAAGCGTCATTGTCAGGTTGTGAGGTTTAAACTCTTCTCTTCCGAATCCTTTACGTCTGCCAAGCACAAGTGCACAACACAGCGCAGCGATACCGGAAGAGATATGAACAACAGTTCCACCGGCAAAGTCCAGAGCACCGAGTTTGAATAGCCATCCGTCAGACTGCCACACCCAGTGAGCAACTGGTGCATATACCAGTGTCGTCCATGCAATCATAAATATAAAGAAGGCTTTGAACTTAATTCTCTCCGCAAACGCGCCAGTTATCAAAGCAGGTGTTATGATGGCAAACATTGCCTGATAGATCATAAACGCTTGCGCAGGTATTCTGGTTCCTGGCCAGGCTTCGGTAATACTAACACCTGAAAGCCCCACCCACTGCAGCGAACCAATCAAACCACCATGGTCTTTGCCGAATGCCAGGCTGAAACCAAACAGCACCCAAAGTACTCCTACTAATGCGCACATTGCAAAACTCTGCATAATAGTGGAGAGAGCATTCTTTCTGCGGACCATACCAGCATAAAACATACCAAGACCGGGGGTCATGATCATAACCATAGCTGCACTGGCCAGAACCCAGGCAGTGTCACCTGAGTCTATATTTGATGTCCCCTCAGCGTATGCTGAAACGGCAGAAATTGCCAATAAACCGCATATTGCAAGTAAACATCCAGAAATTTTTTGCCATATTTGATCGGAATACCTTTTCAAGTGTAGAACCTCCAAGAAACTGTTTGACTAATCTGAAACAGTAAGCGCCTTTTGCATACACTTATTATCGCGTCATATTGTTTCCGTGAGGTTTCGTAGTCGTTAATGGTTGTTTACACGATTCTTGTAATGGATCGAGATGTTGTGCAAATCAACTGACTGAATTGAAATATCTGTCCAACAGAATCTATTTGCAATATTCTTTAATTGACAGCAGTCACTTGGGCTCATATAATTGGGTAATGCGTGTGTATAATTGCACGCCCCCAGTCCCGGGGAAATCTAAATTAGCGCTTCGATAAAATGGGGACTAGCTCGGAGCAATTAACGGAGGACATGTCGATATGGCACAGGTAGTGCTGAACGAATTGACCAAGATGTTCAAGAACGTCACCGCGGTCAACAAAGTAAACATTGAAATCAAAGACAAAGAGTTCCTGGTTTTGGTTGGACCGTCCGGGTGCGGAAAGACCACAGTTCTGCGTATGATCGCCGGACTTGAAGAAGCTACTTCCGGTCAGATCCTTATTGGTGACCGCGTTGTAAACGATGTCTCCCCTAAAGATAGAGACATCGCCATGGTTTTCCAGAACTACGCTCTTTATCCACACATGACCGTGTATGACAACATGGCTTTTGGCCTAAAACTTCGCAAAGTTCCTAAACAGGAAATTCAGCGAAGGGTTAATGAGGCAGCCGACCTGCTTGGCCTCAAAGAATACCTGCAGCGTAGACCGAAACAGCTTTCAGGTGGACAGCGACAGAGAGTCGCCCTTGGACGAGCTATTGTCCGAGAGCCTAAGGTCTTCCTTATGGACGAACCTCTCTCCAACCTGGACGCAAAACTCAGAGTTCAGACCCGTGCCGAGTTGACCAAGCTCCACAGAAGACTTGGAATCACCACAGTATACGTCACCCATGACCAGGTCGAAGCTATGACTATGGGCGACAGAATTGCTGTTATGAAAGACGGTCTCCTGCAGCAGTTGGATACTCCTCTGCATCTTTATAACTTCCCTGCAAACAAGTTTGTAGCCGGATTCATTGGAACACCTTCAATGAATTTCCTGGAATGCAAAGTTGTAAAAGAAGGCAACAGCTTCTTCATTGATGGCGGATGCATTAAAGTTAAGCTGCCTGACAGCAAAGCAGAGCGTTTTGTCCCATATGAAGGCAAGGATGTTGTTTTTGGAATTAGACCGGAAGACATCTTTGACCGTAACCTCAAGAGCATCGTCGAAGCAACAGAGACCAATGTAGCAACAGCTACAGTTGACGTAATTGAGCCTATGGGCGCTATCGTTACTCTGTATCTGACATGTGGCCCGCACACCATCGTTGCTACCATTGATGCTGAAACTCAGGCTATTGAGGATAAACCACTCGACTTGATCATCGACATGGAAAAAGCTCACGTCTTCGACAAAGATACCGAAAACGCGATCTACTAAGATTAAAGTAAAACTGTGCAGGGCAGGATCTACATCCACCCTGCACAGTTATTTTAATCCAACCTCTAGTTTCCTGATTCACGGAGGCAAAACTATGTCCGATTGCATTTTCTGTAAGATAGCTGCCGGTGAAATCGGTAAGCTGATATATGAAGATGAAACAACCGCTGCGTTTGACGATCTGAGTCCCCAAGCCCCTGTCCATTTTCTGGTTATCCCTAAGAAGCATATTACAAAACTATCTGATGTCTCAGACGGCGCTGATGCGGACCTGCTTGGACATATGATGGTAGTGGCTAATAAGATCGCTAAAGATAAAGGCATTTCTGAAGAGGGATACAGAACTGTCATCAACTGCAATGAAGGCGCCGGTCAGTCCGTGTGGCATATTCACTGCCATGTGCTTGGTGGACGCAAACTCAACTGGCCTCCTGGTTGATTACAGATCATTTAATGGGTGTAAATTGAGCATTACTATTCCCGCAAACTATTATCAGCAGTTTGACACAGATCTAACGCTTGATATTCCTGCAAAGGGATATGGCGGTTGGAAACGCCAGGACATACAGATATCACCTGAACACACAGCCCTGGTAGTAATGCACGCCTGGGATACTGGAACTCCTGAAGAATATCCAGGATGGTGGCGGTGTGTCGAGTATATGTCCCGCGCAAAACGGATATCTCAGGAGATTTTCCCACCACTTTTATCAGCTGTACGTGAGAACGCCTTCAATCTTTACCATGTAGCCAGTTTCGCTCAGGATCTTAATGCGTATCCCGGATATGCGAAAACACTCCAACTGGCACCTACAGAGGACGCTTCTCTGCCATCAGTTGATTCTGATCCCATTCTGGAAGAATTGCATGCATTTAGGGCAACCAACGTATTTGTTGGGAGACATAATGAAGCAGATGTTCATAGAGGATTTGAGAAACTGGATTTCTTACCAGAAGCAAAGCCATTGGGAGACGAAAGTATAGCAACAGATTCCAAACAGCTTTATGCATTATGTAAAGCTGACGGTATAAACCATCTAATCTACACTGGTTTTGCTATTAACTGGTGCCTACTGCTATCTCCTGGTGGAATGGCCGACATGAGCAAACATGGGATAATGTGTTCCGCCATAAGGCAAGCAGTAACTGCAGTAGAAAACAAAGAGAGTGCTGAACAAGAGTGGGCAAAGGAACTTGGACTCTGGCGTGTTGCTCTGGCATTTGGTTTTGTATTTAATGTAAACGATTTTATTGAAAGCATACAGGCTTATTAATATGTGTGAATCCAATTCGACCCGCAAAGCAGTTGTCCTTTTAAGCGGAGGGCTTGATTCTTCCACCACTGCAGCTATTGCTGTATCTGAAGGTTTTAGCATAAACGCAATGACATTTCGTTACGGGCAAAGGCATCAATACGAAATCGAATGCGCACGCAGAGTTGCAGAGAGAATGGGAATTGTACAGCATATAATCGCAGATATCGATTTACGCATTTTCGGAGCTTCAGCATTAACCTCAGACCTTGAAGTCCCCAAAGGTCGTTCTGCTGATGAAATGCAGGGATGCATACCGGTTACTTATGTTCCAGCAAGAAACACGATATTTCTATCCTTCGCACTGGCCTGGGCAGAAGTATTGGAATGCCAGGATATCTTTATTGGAGTAAATGCAGTAGATTACAGTGGTTATCCAGATTGTAGACCTGAGTTTATTCAAGCTTATCAGACAATGGCAAACCTGGCTACTAAGGCAGCGGTAGAAGGCAAGCAACATATTCACATCCACACTCCACTAATCAACTTGACCAAGGCACAAATAGTAGAAAGAGGAATAAAGCTGGGTGTAGATTATTCTCTAACCAGCACTTGTTATTCACCATCTGAGGATGGCAGTGCTTGCGGTGAGTGTGACGCTTGTGTTCTGCGATTAAAAGGCTTCGAAGAAGCAGGTATTCCTGACCCTATAAAATATATCAGCAGGTGATTTTCATTCCATCATATCCAAACTCTACATTGGGTGGTAGTGTTTTGGAAATAGCCTCGTAATCCATTCTATGTGATGTATGTGTAAAGACAGCTCTGCGGGGTTTCAACCAATCTACGACTTCTATCCCCTGCTCCAACGAAAAATGTGTGGTAAGTTTTTTTGGCCTCAATACTCCCAACACCAGCACATCAAGATTCCTGAGCAGCTTAGCAGAATCATCCGATATGTGATTACAGTCCGTAACATATGCGAAATTGCCGATGCGATAACCAAGAACACCCAATCTGCCGTGATCAACTGGCACAGGCATCACTGTAACCCCGTCAATATCAAAGGTATCCTGCACTTCCATCAAATTTAGCTGAGGTATCCCGCCTTCTATCTCAGTGCCGGGAATGTTCAACGGCGTCTTGACCTGGACTTCTATTAGATCAAGTTGTGGTATACCTCCACCGATTTGCAAACTGCCAAACGCATAGTCAAAAACCCTGCGAATTACACTGAGAGTATGTGGGGTTCCATAGCAGCGCATAGGTCTGCCGGAAAGCTTGTTGAATGTCCTGACGTCATCCAACCCAAACAGGTGATCTGCATGAGCGTGTGTAAACAGCACAGCATCGATACGATTAATACCTTCTCTCAATACCTGTGTGCGTAAATCCGGAGGAGTATCAATAAGTATTCGCGCATTCCCGACATTTATATAAGAAGAACTACGGGTCCGTTGATTTTTGGGGTGTTTAGAAAGGCAGACGTCACAATCGCATCCGATTACGGGGACACCGTGCGACGTGCCCGTACCGAGTAATGTAATCTCCATAGGGTCTCAGCGCCTGTCGGGGTATTTCTTATAGTCATCGGAATACAGTAAAGAATATTGTCAAGGGATTCTTCGCTGTATTCCGAAAGACAATAACAGAGTTAGTGCGCTATATTCAGCGCACTAACATTCAATCCTGGATTGAGACTATACCTCGTCTTCGTCCGTATCGATGACAACTTCCGTTTCATCATCTATATCGATGTCAGCCAAATCATCAGCACTGTCATCATCGACGAGATCGTCTTCATCTTCATCATCATCGAGGATCGGGTCCAATATATCGATGGGATCTGTACCGCTTCCAACTTCTGCTAGAAGCTCATGCAGACCATCAGTAATCAACTCATCATCCTCATCATCACGGTCTCCAGTATCGAAGAGCTGCCTGGCAACCGTCAGTGGTTCCCCGTTTTCATCAAGGACATCCACACCACGGTATCTCGGCAAACCAGTTCCAGCTGGAATCAGGCGGCCAATAATGACGTTCTCTTTGAGTCCAACCAGGTTGTCCCGTTTACCTCTGACAGCAGCGTCAGTAAGCACCCTGGTAGTCTTCTGGAACGATGCTGCAGACAAGAAACTGTCTGTAGCGAGTGAAGCTTCAGTAATACCAAGTAATACCCAGTCTGCTGTAGCTTCTGTTCCATTAGTCTTGAGAACGCGTGCATTCTCATCTTCGAAGTCGAACTTGTCGACAACCTGACCAGGAAGGAACCTTGTATCTCCGGACTCGGAAATACGTCGTTTCTTCAGCATCTGTCTCACGATAACTTCAACGTGTTTATCGTTGATGTCAACACCCTGAGATTTATAAACGCTCTGGATTTCCTTGACAAGATACTGCATAACACCCTGGACTCCATTGAGTTCCAGAACCTTATGCGGATCGAGTGGACCTTCAGTCAGTCTGTCACCAGCTGCAACTTCCTGATCAACTTCCACTTCAAGGTTACCTCTATAAGGAACCAGGTATGTACGTCTGAGCAGTACCTTGGTAACGCCCGCAGCACATATCTTCTTTGCCAGCTTGTCAGTGATCTGAGCGCCTGGCTCCAACATTACGGTTCCATCTTCAGGATTGACTATCTCAGTTGCACAGTGCTCACCAATAATCGGTGCCAGTGTATTTTCATCAATCGTCTTTTGACTATGTATAACAACCCGTCGCAGACCACGAGTATCGATGTCGTTAATAGTTCCATCGACTTCGGTGATAATGGCCTGACCTTTCGGTTTACGGGCTTCGAACAACTCAACAACTCGGAGCAGACCTCTAACCTGGTCTTCCAGAACCTTAAGAACGCTCTGGACAGCTCTCTGTTTTTCACGGTCCATACTGGTTGTGCTCTCAACTGCTTCTCCGTCAAAAGAAACCAGACCTCTTCGAATATCATCGTGAAGGTCTCTCAATGATTCCTGTCTCTTCTTTTTGACTTCAGCAACTCCAGTAAGATACTTACCTGCAACTCCACCAGTGTGGAATGTTCTCATGGTAAGCTGTGTTCCCGGTTCTCCAATGGACTGCGCTGCAATGATACCTACAGCGGTTCCGACTTCAACTTCAGCACGAACAGCCAAGTCAAGTCCATAGCACCTGGCACATATACCCTGTCTGAGCTCACAAGTAAGCGGAGATCTCAGCCTGATCTTAAGCCTGGCTTTGTCACCGAACTTTGCTTTATGATCTCTATCAGCTTGTTCAATTACTTTTGAAACTGCTTCAGTAATGATCTCACCAGCAACAGCTACTGGCTCTTTTTGGCCCTCAATGAAGATATCTTCCAAAGCACTTCTGCCACGAACACGTTCACCAAGAGTTTCAATTGTCTCTCCACCCTCCATGATCCTGCTGACTTCGATGCCCTTTGCAGTTCCACAGTCGTCACCTCTTACGATAACATCCTGTGCAACATCAACCAGTCTTCTGGTCAGATATCCAGCGTCTGCAGTTCTCAGAGCGGTATCGGCCAATCCTTTACGAGCTCCGTGCGTAGAGATGAAGTATTCAAGAACACTCAATCCTTCGTGGAAGTTCGACTTAATCGGTAGGTCTTCAATAAGATTACCGAACGGGTCAGCCATGAGTCCGCGCATACCGGATAACTGAGTGATCTGACGCTTGCTACCTCTAGCTCCTGAGGTTGTTACGATAGAGATCGGGTTGAACTCATCGATACCATCCAGAAGAGATGTGGCAACATCGTCTGATGCTTTTGTCCACAGTTCAAGAACCTGCTGCTTTCTTTCATCAGGGGTGATTAGACCCTTAGCGTAGGCCCTGTTCTTTTTAGCGACTTCATCCTGAGTGTGCTGGATAATCTCATCTCTCTGAGATGGAATATCCATATCAGTCATTGAGATCGTAGCTCCGGAGAATGTAGAGTATCTGAAACCAAGTTCTTTCAGATCGTCAAGTAGCTGTATGGTTCGCTCCTTGCCCTCTTTCTCTCGACACTCATTAACAAGGCTGGCCATTAGTTTTTTATCAATCGGATTAACCTTGTAACGCATACTCTCAGGAAGAATATTGTTGAAGATGAGCTGTCCAACTGTGATCTGCATCATAGCACGAACTGCGCTGCCTGCCTCAACTGGAAGTCTGACCTTTATCGGGTCATGAATGTCCAAGTGACCTGCGCGGTATGCCAGCAATGCATCACCTTCACTTGCAAAGCGATGTATCTCCTCATCAGGAGTCACTTTCCCACGCATCATTGTCAGATAGAACGATCCCAGAACGATGTCCTGGATAGGTGCTACAACAGGTCTTCCGTCTGCAGGTGAGAACAGGTTATGAGTCGCCAACATAAGACACCTGGCTTCAGATTGCGCAGAAGCAGACAAAGGCACGTGAACCGCCATCTGGTCGCCGTCAAAGTCCGCGTTGAACGCATGACAGACCAGCGGGTGCAGCTGAATTGCTTTACCATCGACTAGTTTAGGCTCAAAAGCCTGGATACCGAGTCTATGCAATGTAGGCGCCCGGTTTAGCATAACCGGATGCTCATTAATTACTTCTTCCAGAGCATCCCAGACTTCAGGTTTCATTCTGTCGATCATTCGTTTTGCTGTCTTGATGTTGGAAGTATATCTTCTCTCCACCAATGTCTTCATAACGAATGGTTTGAACAGTTCCAGAGCCATTTCCTTTGGAAGACCACACTGATGCAGCTTCAAAGATGGTCCAACAACGATAACCGATCTTCCGGAATAGTCAACACGTTTTCCGAGCAGGTTCTTTCGGAACCGGCCTTCTTTACCCTTAAGCATATCCGAAAGAGACTTGAGCGGTCGGTTGTTTGATCCTACAACTGGCCTGGCTCTTCGGTTATTATCAATCAACGCATCTACAGCTTCCTGTAAAAGACGTTTTTCATGGTTGATAATAGACTCAGGAGCTCTAATCTCTGTAATCTTCTTCAGCCTGTTGTTGCGGTTAATAATACGCCTGTAGAGGTCGTTAAGGTCAGAAGTGGCGAACCTGCCGCCGTCTAACTGAACCATAGGACGCAATTCAGGTGAAATAACAGGAACAACATCTAGAATCATCCATTCAGGACGACTCTTTGAAGCCAGGAATGATTCAACAATCTCAAGACGCTTAATTGACCGCAGTCTCTTAGCTCCCTGAGTCTGTGAAATGTCTTTCTGCAGTTCTCTCTTCTGCTTTTCAAGGTCAACCTCTGCAAGCAATTCTCTGACAGAAGCTCCGCCCATCCCAGCTTTGACCAAATCTGAAAGGTCGCTGTCAACCATACCATTAACTCTGTGCAGAAGTCTCTGCATTGAGCGATGTTGATCTTCAGTAACCAGCTCATATTTCTTACAGGTCTCGAGCAGTGTAACAGTATTCTGCAGTTCTTCAATATGCTCAGCGCAATCGCGCTCTTCCTGCTTTATACGATCAGCCAGGCGTTTTTCCTGATCCTTGATTTTGCGGTCATCCCATTCAGGATTTTCTGCTACCTCACGATCATGATCTTTCCTGAAGTCAGCTATAGCATCATCACGCTGCTCGTTTACTTCCAGGCAAACAGCATTTACAGCACTCTTGATCTCTGCCATGAGATCATTAATGCGCTGCCTGTCAACATGCGTAATTATATATGAAGCGAAATACAAGACCCGCTCAAGCTGCTTTGGAGACATATCCAACAGCAGACTCATCGGACTTGGAACGCCCTTGAGATACCATATATGTGAAACCGGTGCGGCGAGTTCAATGTGGCCCATGCGCTCACGTCGAACTTTACTTCGAGTAACTTCGACTCCACATCGGTCGCATATGACACCTTTGAACTTGACCTTCTTATAACGACCGCAGTGACATTCCCAGTCTTTAACTGGTCCGAAAATGCGTTCGCAGAAGAGACCATCACGTTCCGGTTTAAATGTTCGGTAGTTAATGGTCTCGGGCTTTTTTACCTCGCCCCGAGACCACGACCGAATATCTTCCGGAGAAGCGATGCTAATGCGTATTCTATCGAAGGTGCTGGAATCAGCCATTAAAATCCACCCCTGAATTCTTCAGCCTTTTTGCGTCTTCTGCCGCTGATAACACCACCATCACCCCTGTCGGACGTTTCATCATCATTGTCCTTAAGGTCAATGGTCTTTCCATTGTTATCTTCAACAGTAACCCTCAAACAAAGGCTCTGCAGTTCGTTAATGAGTATCTTGAATGACTCCGGAACTCCCGGCTCCATTATGTTTTCGCCCTTCACGATAGACTCATAGGTCTTAACACGACCTTGAACGTCGTCGGACTTGATAGTCAGTATTTCCTGAAGGGTAAACGCTGCTCCATAAGCTTCAAGCGCCCAGACCTCCATCTCACCGAATCGCTGGCCTCCGAACTGAGCTTTACCACCCAACGGCTGTTGGGTAACCAAAGAGTAAGGTCCAGTAGAACGAGCATGTATTTTATCCTCAACAAGGTGGGCCAGTTTCAACATATATATGAAACCAATGGTCACCGGCTGCTGGAATTTTTCACCCGTTCTTCCATCATAAAGAGTACACTTACCAGTATCGGCATTCAAACCACACCGTTTATGCACGTTAGTATCTATTCTGCGTACAAGATCCTCATAGTCATAGTCTGCGGGTGCAGGCACGCCCTCAAATGGCAAATTGCGTTCCCATGAATAGTATTCAGGATTGATTTCATTATCCGAATCCTGCAACAGTTCGTTTGCCGCATCAATGTTAGCAGCTAAGCCAACGCGCAAGGCCTCAGGATCTTCAACTGCCGGACTCCCCCCGAGCTTGAGACTCATTATTTCCAGTGCAGCAGCATCCATAGCCTTCATAAGGTTTCGAATACCATCAAGCACTGTGTTATATATGTCTCTGAGCGGCTTAGACAGATCGTCAAGCTGCTCTTTAGCTGTGGTTGAAACTCGACCAAGCAATTTCTTGATAAGTCGATCAACTTCACGCTCGTTTGGAACCTGGACATCCAGGCCCAATTCCTTGACATACTGTCTCAGGAAACCGATTCTCAGTTTCCATGCGACCATATCAAGGTCAGCAAGTATCTCTTTCTCAGTCGAACCCATGAAAATCGGGTTGCGATAGAAGCATCCAAGATGCTTACCAGCCAGTCCCTGATGGGTCTCCAGAATCTGTCCGATGTTCATTCGGGAAGGAACCCCGAGTGGGTTAAGGACTATATCAACCGGAGTTCCGTCCGGTAGATGCGGCATATCGGCTTCAGGAAGTATCTTAGAGATAACTCCTTTGTTTCCGTGACGTCCTGCCATCTTGTCACCTTCCATAACCTTACGTTTCTGGGCTATGTAAACTCTGACAAGCTGGTTAACACCGGCGTTCAGTTCATCGCCAGCGATCCTTTCAAGATCGGCATCGCAAACTTCGCAGTTCAATCTATCAGGCTTCTTGCTGAAGTCGTGGACTCTACCACATTCAGGTCTGCTGCACTTATATTTGAACCTAGAGAAGACTTTGACGTCAACTACTGTTCCACTCTCACCGTGCGGGACTCGAAGGGATACGTCGCGGGTCTCTTCAGCTTTCTTACCGAAGATGGCTATAATCAGCCTTTCCTCAGCAGTCAGTTCTCCCTGACCCTTTGGCGCCACTTTTCCAACCAGAACGTCTTCAGGCCTGACTTCAGCTCCAGAGCGAATCACTCCATGCTCATCCAGATCCTTAAGAACATCCTCACCAACGTTAGGAATATCTCTGGTTATTTCTTCAGGTCCGAGTTTGGTGTCCCGGGCTTCAGTTTCGAACTTCTCTATATGTATAGAAGAGAAGACATCATCCTTAACCAGTCTCTCACTGAGCAGAATAGCATCTTCATAGTTGTAACCGTTCCAAGGCATAAAGGCGACCAGAATATTCTGTCCCAATGCCAACTCGCCGTTTTCTGTGCAAGGACCATCCGCCAGGACAGCTCCCCTCTTCACTCTATCACCGGCATTGACGATAGGTTTCTGAGTTATACAAGTTCCCTGGTTGCTGCGAAGCAGGTTGATAAGTCGATACGAATCAACGGTCCCGTCTTCAGCTTCAACAGATATTCTGTCTGCAGTAGATAGTTTGACTACTCCAGCGCGTTTTGCCAGAATAACAGCCCCTGAGTCCTTGGCAGCCCTACCCTCGATACCGGTCCGAACAATCGGAGCATCGGCTCTAAGCAGCGGAACAGCCTGTCTCTGCATGTTCGATCCCATAAGGGCTCGGTTTGCGTCGTCATTCTCAAGGAATGGAATCAACGCTGCAGCGACGGACATGATCTGTTTAGGTGAAACTTCAATATAAGTCAGCTTGCTTGAAGGCACCTGAGGATATTTCTCCTCGTGTCTTACAGTAACTAAAGGCAGCAGGACTTCACCAGTCACTTCATCATATGGAGTATTGGCTGGTGCAACATATTCCTGTGCTTCTTCATCAGCTGACAGATAGATAATCTCTTCAGTAACTTTACCGCCCTTGACGATACGGTAGGGTGTCCGCAGGAATCCATAATCATCGATTCTGGCATGAATAGCCATCGAACCGATAAGACCGATGTTCGGGCCTTCAGGAGTCTCGATAGGACATATTCTGCCGTAGTGTGATCTATGGACGTCTCGGACTTCAAGTTTAGCGCTCTGTCTGCTCAGACCTCCAGGTCCCAAAGCAGATAGACGACGCTTATGCGTCAGTTCTGCCAATGGGTTTGTCTGGTCCATAAACTGTGACAACTGACTGCTTCCAAAGAAACTCTTGATGCTGGCTGAAATTGGCTTCACGGACAGAACAACGTTTGGTATAACATTGTCGGAGTCAAGAGAGGTCATTCTCTCTTTAGCCACTTTTTCCATCCTCAAGAAGCCCATTCTGAGCTGGTCTTGAAGAAGTTCTCCAACCGATCTGACACGCTTGTTCTCAAGGTGGTCGATATCGTCAACAGTGCAAGGTGACAACCTGATTGCTGTTTCTGCAAAGAGCTCTGCAGGTGACTCAGCAACAAGTCTTGTCCCGTTTGGAATCAATTCCAGAGTATCCTTGACCTGTTGTATTCTAAGTTCAGTCATCATTCCACCAAAGCGAAGGTTCTGCAGGAATTCTAGACTGTCTGTGTATACCTGGGCTTGCGCTATATCTTCATCCGATTTAGCCTTTGCTTCATAAGCCTTTACAGCTTCTTCAAGTTCAGGCAATCTCTTGTTCAGGTTATTCTTATTAAACTGAGCAACTAATGAACCCGCATCTGACAGACCAACCAGATACTCCATGATCTTTACAATGTCATCACGAGTAATCCATTTGATCTCTTCAGGAAGACTCAGTCCCAGTTTCTTGTTGACCTTATAGCGCCCTACCCTTGCCATATCATATCTTCGAGTATCGAAGAAATATGAGTTAATAAGACTTAATGTGCTGTCATGAGTTGCAGGATCGCCAGGCCTAATCTTCTTGAAGATGTCAACCATCGCTTCTTCAGGATTGTGAGTTCCATCTTCTTCTATAGTTGCATCAATATACTGATGCAGTTCATAGACCTGAATGGAATCAAGACCCATCTTTTCGATCTTTTTGGCGAAGTCATCGGTGATACGCTGCGTAGCTTTAACCAGCGGCTTACCGCTTTTTTCTTCATTAATGTCTTGAGCAGCTCTTCTACCCGTAATTTGAGTAGCTTCAGGATTCTTGATGGTCCGTACTTTACCGAAATAATCCAGAATATCCTTTGTGGAGGCGAAAGTTGGGCCGGAGTATTCAACCACTACCTTATCGGTGTGGGAATGTCCCATACCACGCTCAACAGCTACCATAACTTCTTCGACACCACGCTCTCGAAGTTTCTCAAGAACAACAGTATCAATCAGTGAACCATTTTCGAAAAGCAGTTCACCAGTAGCAACATCAATTGTATCCTTGCCAAAATGACTACCTAATATGGAGTCATCTTTGGTCGATACTTTACGGGTTTGCGCATGAGTGTCTTCACTTCTCCACGCAGTCTTTCGGACTCTGTTTGACTGTAATCTACGTATTACTCTAGCATCAATAACGGTGCCAGTCTCTACGATCACTTCACCAGTTTTCTGGTTAATGACATTTTCAGCCAATGTGCGTCCAATAGCCTCTGTCAGCGGAACGGTTTCTACGTCCGGACAGGACTGAGGGAACGCGCAGAGAGCACGCAACAATGTGGTAAGTGGAAACTTTTTGCTTTGAGCAACATGAACAGTAATGACATCATTAGAATCAGTCTCTACATCAATCCATGCACCGGAGTTGGGAATAATTGTAGCAAAATACAAAACACGACCGGAAAGGTCCATGTTCTCCTTGAAGTAAACTCCTGGACTTCTTGCAAGCTGGCTGACGACGACTCTTTCGGCACCATTGATGACAAATGTTCCTTTGTCTGTCATTGCCGGCAAATCGCCAAGATAAACTTCCGATTCGATAACTTCCTTATTGGCGGGAGTCAATCTGACTCTAGCCTTGATAGGAGCTTCGAATGTGGTCATATCCCTGTATCGGCATTCCTCAAGGGTGTACTTGGGTTCGCCAAGGGAATAGTCCAGGAACTCAAGGGAAAAGTTCCCCGTGAAATCATGGATAGGAGAGAAACTATCGAACAGCTCTTTCAGCCCCTCCCGTAGAAACCAATTATAGGAGTCGAGCTGGATCTCGACCAAGTTTGGAATTTCAATGGCTTCCGGGGTTCGCTTGGTCTTGTGCTGTATTTCCTTCATCTGACCCTCCTGAGAGCTAAGACACGAACTGACATTTTAGCACATAATCGCTGATTGGTCAATATCGAGGGTACCTTGGGCAGGTACAGCGAAACGGTTCGACGGTCTAAAAGGTCCGCCGAAGCAGGTATTATACATCATAGTGGTGGTAGTGATAAGATTACCCAGCATTCTGTCCCGCTCTAACCGGAACAGCCACAGTTAAACAGATGCAACATTAGTAATAACGACATTGCAGGCTAGAAAGTTTCATAGACTCAATGCCACAGGCAAAAATGGTTCTCCCTACAATAAGTATAACACATTGGCGGGAGAACCAAACATTTCTTCGAAATAGTAAAACTACTTGATTTCGACAGTTGCGCCTTCGGCTTCGAGCTTAGTCTTCATTTCTTCAGCTTCTGCTTTGGAGACGCCTTCTTTGATTGCTTTAGGAGCAGCTTCTACAAGGTCTTTAGCTTCTTTGAGTCCGAGTCCTGCGACTAACTCACGAACAGCCTTGATAACCTGGACCTTTTTCTCGCCGACGCCGGTCAAAACAACGTCAAAGCTTGTCTGCTCTTCTTCCGGTTCTGCTGCTGCAGCAGCTCCGCCACCAACAGCGGGACCAGCTGACATTGCCATCGCAGATACACCAAACTCCTCCTGGAGAGCCTTAACCAGTTCGTTAAGCTCGAGGACGGACATGTTCTTTACTGTCTCAATAAGCTCCTGAATATTCGCCATTTTCTTTATCTCACCTCATTAAAGTGTTATATACAATTGAGTCCATAAGGACTATTCGTAAAATCAGGCCTGGGCAGATTTCTGATCGCTCACCGCCTGTAGCGTCATAACGAACTGGCCATACAGCGATTGCAGTGTTCCGACAAGATTAGTAATCGGGCTCTGCAGGCCGCCAACGACCATAGCATAGAGTTCAGGTCTTGACGGAACTTTGGATAACGCCTCAATCTGAGAAGCGTTCATCACTACGCCATCAAGAACTGCATGCTTAACAGAAATAGCCTTAGGTCCCTTTGTGAACTCCAGTATCGTCTTTGCAGCTGCGACAACATCATCTGTAGCAAAAGCTACTGCAGTTGCACCCTTAAGATCATCAGCTAATATAGCTATAGGAGATCCCGCAACAGCACGCTGGAAGATCGTGTTCTTGATAACCTGGAACTCGGCACCCGCTGTCTGAAGCTTGTTACGGATCCCTGACAGCGTCTTAACATCAAGTCCCTGATAGTCAACAAGCATAACAAGTGATGCTTGTGCTACTGAGCTCTTGAGTTCCTCAACAGCCTGAACTTTCTCAGGTCTGGGTTCCTTGGTACCAATGGTCAAATCGTTCACCTCCTTCCCTTTTGGATGTTTACTCCAACCGGGACAGCAAAAAGGCTGTCCATAAAGGACAGCCCGTAAACATTCAATGAGAAAGCGAAATCGCTAACTGCACCTCGGCGGGCGTCTCGAAAGACATTATTCCTATTTGGAACCCACTGTCTACGGTCTATCCATGTTTTATATGATCAGAAAACCGACCATAACAATGATACACTATTTATTTAACTTTATCAAGTCCACGCTGAGCTTCTGCCGCATCGATATCAACGCCAGGTCCCATTGTTGAGCTAACAGTTATTCTCTGAAGATATTTCCCTTTAGCTGAAGACGGTTTAGCTTTCATCAATGCAACTAAAAGTGCATTAAGATTCTTGCACAACTGCTCTTCTGTAAAAGAGACTTTCCCTATAGGAGCATGAACTATACCGGCTTTTTCAACTCTGAACTCAACTCTGGTTGCGGTCTTGATCTCTGTAACTACTCGACCGATGTCTGCAGCAACTGTGCCGGCTTTTTTACTAGGCATTTTTGCACGCAAAATGCTTCCCAGTCTTCCGACCAGTGCCATAACATCAGGAGTAGCAAGTAGAACATCAAAATCCATCCAGCCGCCCTGAATATCCTTGACTAGATCTTCTCCACCAACTCTGTCTGCACCAGCAGCTTCAGCTTCAGCAATGCCATCACCCTGAGTGATAACAGCAACCTTGCGAACTTTTCCGGTGCCAAAAGGCAGAGTAGTATTACCTCTGACCATCTGATCGCCATGTCTTGGATCGACTCCAAGCTTAATAGCGACATCAACCGTCTCGTCAAATTTTGCAGTTGCGCTCTTTTTTACCCAATCGAGAGCTTCTGCAGGAGTTACTACGCCGACTGCGCTAACGGTCTTAGCAGCTTCGACATATCTTTTTCCTTTTACTGGCATTTAGATTCCTCTTTCTTAGATATACGGGTCCAACATAGGATATCGGCTTTCGCCTGCCGCCCGCAATTAATACTATGATTATGTCATATCAAAAGCCGTGCATTAGTCCATTCACTGCTTTCATATTACAAATCAGTTACTAATCTACTATTTCAATTCCTGCTGAACGAGCACTACCTTCAATAGTCCGCATGGCAGCTTCAACACTCTTAGCGGTCAAGTCAGACATCTTTTGCTCAGCAATCTCACGAAGCTGAACTCTTGTGACTTTACCCTTCTTTTCAGTATTGGGCCTGCCGGATGCGCTGGTTATGCCAGCAGCCTTCTTAAGCAGTTCCACCGCTGGTGGAGTCTTAAGAACGAACGTAAATGAACGGTCTTCATATATGGTGATTTCGACAGGAATGATACTGCCAATCTGTGCAGCAGTTCGTTCATTGTATGTCTTTACGAACTCACCAATATTAATCCCGTACTGACTCAGGGAAGGACCGACTGGAGGTGCTGGTGTGCACTTTCCAGCTGGAACCTGCAGCTTTACAATTCCCTTGATTTTTTTCGCCATCTGAAATATCCTCCACATTAAAGCGCGCCCGGTTAGAAAACCCGACGCGCAGGAAACGATCTATAATCACGCTTTCCTAAAACGGATCACGTTATTGATAAGAAAGCATCAGCTAGGTCAGTCTCTCAACTTGACCAAAGTCCAACTCTACAGGAGTATCACGACCGAAGATCGAGATTAGAACCTTGAGTTTTTCTTTCGCTGCATTTACTTCCTCTACCTTTCCAGTAAAATCTGAGAATGGTCCCATCGTGACTCTAACAATCTCTTCTTTGGACCACTTAACCTTGGGCTTGCGATCCGGCGACTCCAAGGCATCAAGAATCTTGCGAATTTCGTCATCCTGTAATGGATCTGGTTTGTTTCCGGAACTCACAAAACCAGTTACACCGGTAGTACTGCGTATCAAATGCCATGTAATATCGTTGAGTTCCATCTCTACGAGTACATAGCCCGGGAAAACCTTGCGCTGTATCTCCTGGCGTTTCCCATTACGAGTTCGAAACTCGGTTTCAGTGGGCACAACTACTCTTTTAATCTGTTCAGCAAGACCCATCGACGTCGAACGACGTTCAATATTAGTCTTAACCTTGTTCTCATGCCCCGAATATGTATGAACCGCAAACCATTGTATTTTTGCCATATCTTAGCTAGCCAAAACCTCTCCCAATACACCTTCTACGAATCAGCATGCATAGATTCACACACTGAACGAACCAAGCCATCAGCTTAAGGTCTTCCTCCTAGCAACGCATTAGTAAGTTCTCGCATCAGAAAGTTGATGCCACCCATCCACAGGGCAACAACAACCAACGCGAAAATCACAACAATGGTAAATTGCTTCAATTCCACCCAGGTAGGCCACGAACACTTATGAAGAGTTTCGTTTTTGGCCTCTTTGAGAAATTGCCACAATGACGCAAATGCTTGCTTGATATTTAACTTACCGGGTGCTTTACCGGTCTTTGCGGGTATTTTAGCTACATTAGTTTCGGCCATCTATGGTAAACTTTCCTCACAATTGTAATAGAATGGCAGGGGCTGCCGGGGTCGAACCGACGACATCCGGTTTTGGAGACCGGCGCTCTGCCAACTGAGCTAAGCCCCTGCGCGACAAAAGAGCGACATCATTGCTCTCAGATTATACCACATTGCCGACGCCTTGCCAAACACCGGCAACACTATTACTTCGTTTCCTTGTGTGCGGTGTGAATTCGGCACCATCTGCAGTATTTTTTGAGCTGCAGTCTCTCCTGAGTGTTTCGTTTATTCTTGGTAGTAGAGTAGTTCTTGTGCTTGCAAGCTTCGCAAGCCATATTCACAACAACTCTAACTTCCCCAGCGCCCTTCTTTGCCATTACTCTCTCCAGCAGCTCTTGCCGCCCATTTACATATATATTTTTCGCCTGCAAATATCACACAGACAAAATCAAAGCCGGAGAACCTTGCAGTTCCCCGGCTAAAAGAACATTCTTACTCAACAACCTCGGATATAACGCCGGCGCCAACAGTGTGGCCACCCTCACGAATAGCGAAGTTCAATCCCTGCTCAAGAGCAATTGGGTAAATCAATTCGCCAGAGATCGTAACGTTGTCTCCAGGCATGATCATCTCAACGCCTTCCGGAAGATCAAGCTTGCCGGTAACGTCAGTAGTGCGGAAGTAGAACTGAGGACGATATCCCGTGAAGAACGGAGTATGTCTTCCACCCTCTTCTTTGGTCAAAACATAGATCTCAGCTTTGAACTTGGTGTGAGGTTTGATACTACCCGGCTGGGCAATAACCTGACCACGCTCAATGTCCTTGCGGTCAACGCCGCGAAGCAGCAGACCAACATTGTCTCCAGCCTGGCACTCATCCATCATCTTGCGGAACATCTCGATACCGGTACAAACTGTCTTTCGAGTTGCCTTTACACCGACGATTTCAACTTCAGTGCTCAACTTCAATTTGCCGCGTTCCGCTCTTCCGGTAGCAACAGTGCCGCGACCGGTGATTGTGAATACGTCTTCAACAGGCATCAGGAAAGGCTTGTCAACCGCACGGTCCGGAGTCGGAATATAAGTGTCGATTGCAGTCAGCAGATCCCATATGCTCTTTACATTCGGCTCATCCATATTGCCGGCATTCATAGCCTGCAAAGCCAGCAGAGAGCTTCCAGTTATAACAGGAAGATCGTCGCCGGGGAAACCGTATTTGGTCAATAGTTCCCGCACTTCAAGCTCTACAAGCTCAAGCAGTTCAGGATCGTCAACCATATCTGACTTGTTCAGGTAAACAACGATCCAGGGAACGTTAACCTGACGAGCAAGCAGAATGTGCTCTCGAGTCTGCGGCATAGGACCGTCAGCAGCACTCACAACAAGCACAGCACCGTCCATCTGAGCAGCGCCGGTAATCATGTTCTTGATATAGTCAGCGTGACCAGGACAGTCAACGTGAGCATAGTGGCGCGTATCGGTCTCATACTCTGCATGGTAAATGTTGATCGTTACACCACGCTCCCTCTCTTCAGGAGCACAGTCGATCTGGTCATACGGAGTATACTTCGCAAAACCCTTTGTAGCAAGTGCCGCAGTTATTGCTGCTGTCAACGTTGTTTTACCATGGTCAACGTGACCAATGGTTCCTATATTAACGTGCGGCTTATTCCTCTCGAACTTCTGTTTAGCCATTTGGTATCGCCTCCCGCGTAAAATCACGCCAACACACAATTGGCGTAACAGATTAATTCGACCACCTAGTGGAGCCCAGGATGGGATTCGGACCCATGACCTCCTCTTTACCAAAGAGGTGCGCTACCCCTGCGCTACCTGGGCACGTTGCATCAGATATCCGTGGCTGTAGCCGACCGGCATCCGGTGGTCTGAGCAAAAAGTAGAAGTTGGTGGGGAGAATAGGATTTGAACCTATGTAGCGTTTCGCAACAGATTTACAGTCTGCCCCCTTTAACCACTCGGGCATCTCCCCATACCATATCACTAAGAGCGTCCCCTGAAACAAGGGGGTTTGGGTACCCCACATATACATATGGAGCTGACGATGGGACTCGAACCCGCAACCTGAGGTTTACAAAACCCCTGCTCTGCCAATTGAGCTACGTCAGCTTGATTGGGGTCTCTAACGCATCTTAGCAACAGCATTAATTATATTGTTCTACGCTCATTGTGTCAAGTGTTTCTTTTGCTGCGTGAATAATTCGTGCAAAATCTGCAAGCATACACACACCCTGTATGCACCAATTGTGAGCGTGATCACATTCAAATATACCACTTTTAGAATTAATCTGATTTGCATGCAACAAACTTTTTCGGACTCAAATATGGCAGACGTACTTAATGATTATTGCACATGTATTTTTACACTTTATAGAGTTTTACATATTGCATAGAGTTTGTATTGCTAAATGATCTGATCGACATATCAGGGTAGCTATTTGACACTCTTGTTCATGTGATATACGATACTATCTGTGTATTGGACTCTCTGTTTAGATACCAATCACGCTAATTTCTTCTTGTATAGAAAGGAAGTCCGGATATGAATATGCGTGCTTTGATTGCGCTCTGCTTATCTATAGCGCTAATAAGTGTTTTATGTGTGGGTGCTTTTGCAGCTAAGGCGAAGAAACCCGTAGTAAAGCCCAAGGCAAAGATCACAAAGAAAGTCACTCCGAAAACGACAACAAAACCGCATGTTGTAAAAGGGACAAAGCAGTGGACCGGAGAAAACGCAGGATTGAATGAAACGTTCACTCTGGATAACCGGATTAATTTTACCCTTAAGAGTCTGGAATACTCACCTGGACCGTTTTGTGTTGGTGATGACACAACTGTTCCATCCGGACCAAACAAAAAATATCTAATTCTTCATTTTACTCTCCACAACCCATTGCCGGATGAATGGAGTGTCAACTGGGCAACGGTTTCCTTTACTGTAGTTGATGATAAAGATGTAAATAACGAAAGCAACCAATACATTGGAAATGAAAAAGATAAATCTAAGCTCAACATGATTCTCAAACCAGGCCAAAAAGTTGAGTGCTTCGGTGCCGTATTGCTACCAAATGATGCAATTACAGCGAAAATTATCGTAAAGGGAAGCCAACCGGAAACGGGTGTTCTACGCTACTACAAAGAAAAGTTTAAGATCTCCCCCATGCAAGCTCCGTATGCGGACCCTAAGGACCCTACTGGCGCAACTGCCCTTGATGTGATCCCGGCTCAAATCGGAACATTCTACACCCTGAAATATCTGGCTTATCGCGTAGACTCTTTAGCGTATTCTCCAAAAGTAAAGGATGACACTGATCCAGAAGAGAATAAACGCTATTTTGTAGCTACTGTAACCCTCAAGAATATCGGTGTGAATCCGTGGAGCGTAGGTTGGGGTGAACATAATGGAACCAAAGTAATTACTGACCAGGACGAAGAAGTAACAAGCTATGAGTATCTGCTTCCAAAAGCTGGAAGAACATCAGATTATATGGAATTGCAGCCAGACAAGGAACGAACTGTCCGATTCTGCTTCCAAATCTCAAATGATTCAAATGCAAAGACATTAATACTATGTTGTGGAGAAGAAAGTCGTACACTTACTCTGGATGTCAGTAACGTAAAATAGATATTTCTACGAACGCGCATTATTCACCAGACTCTACTTTCGACCAGCAGTAGGGGCAAAAGTGAGTCAATCACGAATAATGCACGCTAATATCCTGGCAGTATTACTGCCAGGATAATCACCAGTGCCCTCAGAACTGTGCATAAAAATAAAAAGCATAGTTGAATAAGAAAATATCAGCTTAAATATGGACTATAAGTTGGAAATACTAATTGTAAATATTAATTGATGTCCAAATTCACCTAACCACAAATTGGAGGCAACGGAATGCCAAGGAAACTACCACGGGATGTTGTTGAGAGATGGTATAAAAACCCAATTATCACCCCGGAGCATGTCCCATTTCCATGCAATACTGTTTTCAATGCAGCTGCAACAAAACTTGGAGACGAGTATATTGTTCTAATGCGCGTTGAGGACCTGGCGGGACGGTCCGTCTTCGCACTGGGAAGAAGCGATGACGGTTACCATTTCACAGTGGACCCCCACCCTGTTATGGAACCCTGTAAAGAAGAACCGTTCAGATCATATGAGCGCAGAGGTATTGAAGACCCCCGCATCACTCTACTGGATGGTGTTTACTACATAATGTACACAGCCTATTCCAGGTATGGAGCACGTTTGGCTCTTGCTAAGACTCTGGACTTCAAGACCTACGATAGAATAGGCTTGATCTCTCAACCTGAGAATAAAGATGGCTGCCTCTTCCCAAAGAAAATCGGTGGTAGGTATGTCCGATTGGACCGACCACTGGCTGGAGGAGTAGGCAACATATGGCTGTCTTATTCCGATAATCTTCTTGACTGGGGAAATTCCAGTGTCGTTATGACTACCCGTGGAGGATTCTGGGATTCTGACAGAATCGGTGCTTGCGCTCCTCCCATTGAGACAGAATTTGGCTGGCTGGAGATCTATCACGGTGTGAAGAATACTGCCGCTGGACCTCTCTACAGAATGGGCGCAGTTCTTCTTGATCTCGAGGATCCATCAAAGGTTCTATGCAGAAGTGCAGTTCCTATATTGAACCCACGTGAATACTACGAGAGAGTCGGAGACGTCGGCAACGTAGTCTTCTCATGTGGTGCAATACTGGAAGATGACGGCAAGCTTAAGATTTACTATGGCGCAGCTGACTCCTGCATATGCCTTGGATTTGCGGATGTAAATGACCTTATCGAAAGATGCAGAGTCAACTCCGGTGATGATCCCGAATAATCAAATAAATACCACTGAGTAACACACAGGCCTTTGTCACTATAAATCTTTTGACAAAGGCCTGTGCTTTTTTAATCTGTTGTCTTGTCACACCACATTTGCAGGCATACAAATAATAGAGGTAAAATAGCGTAATCGCGCAAGAGGTTAAGATTATCACTCACAGAGACCAACAACCAGATATCTCTTCCAGGTGCCACCTGAACTGCATTCTCAGCATATACAACGATCTAGCCTTGTTGTATAAAGATAAGTGGTCACTAGACTGCATTCTGACCGATACTCAGGGGCAGATAATTGAGTCCAACACTCTAATTCCGCCTGCCTCACATACTGAGGATAGGATACACCTGCGCAGACGTGCAATTGATGAGTCCCTGCGTTGGGGTGAGCCATCTTTGTTGCTGGATAGTCGAGGTGATGTCGTCTGGGCTGTCCCCGTTACATTCAACTCGGAAGTCATTGGAGGACTTGTTGTTGAGGGTGCTCATGTTTCCACAGAATCCGACACCCAGACTGGTCATTCTCCACAACACATCAGATTAGCCGCCCTGGACCTCCTCACGATGGCCGAGGAAGTAAATCTGACAAACTCCTCGTTGCTGGAAATGCATCGCACACAGGCCAAGCGAGAGTCACAAAGAGCAGAGGCCATACACGAACTTAAAGGCGTGAATTATCAGTCCATACGAGATATATACCTCTCAGAAGAACCCGACCTTATTGCCGCTATCAAAAAAGGAGACAGGCCCAAAGCCAGAGAGATCCTCAATCGTGTGCTGGTTGCAATATATCACCTGGGCCGCAATCGACCTAACCTGCTAAAGAGTTTCATACTGGAACTGGTTGTTACCATGTCCCGCAGTGCAGTTGAGGCTGGTGGGGACCCATCGGTCCTGTTGGGCGCTAACTACTCCTCGGTATCTGAGCTGGCAGGAATCGACACTGAGGAAGCTTTATGTGCCTGGCTGGTATCTATGCTGGAGAGGATGCTGGATGCTATCGGTTCCAACAAGGACTACCCTAATAGTGTCCTCCTGGGCGCAGCATTGAAGTATATGCAAGACCATCTCATGGAAGAAGTATCAAGAGACGATGTTGCGGAGGTAGCGTGCCTGTCGCCATCACATTTCAGCCGTGTTATCAAGCAGACATTCGGATACTCATTCACAGACCTGTTTGCACAAATCCGGGTGGACAAAGCAAAGGAGATGCTGGTGGCTACAGACCGCAGCCTGTTGCAGATATCACTTGATTGTGGCTTCAACGACCAGAGCTATTTCACTAAAGTCTTTCAGAAGTATACCGGCAGCACCCCGGGGGATTATCGCAAATCGCGAAGACCTTCAAACCGACCGTAAGCAACCTATATAAGCTCGATATGAAACAATATCGCCCCCTTTGAACCTGCCATTCATAAAATTATCCTTGACTGAATGCGTGGATTTCTGGTATTATATCTTCACTGCGGCGGAGTAGCCCAGTGGTTAGAGCGCCCGGCTCATACCCGGTAGGTCGTCAGTTCAAATCTGACCTCCGCTACCACATACAGAAAATCCCGAAGCAACATAACGATGCTTCGGGATTTTTTGTGTCTATTGTATGCAGGACGGTAACGGCTTAGTAATATGGGAACACTGTCATCCTGAGGAACGAAGGATCTGCTTTCTATCCGGAAAAAGCAGATCCTTCGTTCCTCAGGATGACAAATTCTCGAAATTCTGAATTCTTATCTGAGAGGTATTAACTGACCTCTAGATCATTCTTGTGGACGAGGATTTTGTAACTAATCCTCAGCTGCTTCTGCTCTGCATTTAGTCGATTGCGCATTTCATCTGACAGGCCATTCAGCCATTTCTTGCGTTCGGCTTCCTGGATGGCGAGGTGTCTCTCCCTTGCTTCTTTCGGCAAGGATTCGAGATCAATCTCTACACACACGCTGCCATCATCGTATGCACGATCTACTTTCCCTCTGAGTCCCCCAAAATAAAGATAATAGAGCCCTGACCTGGTATCTTCAGGTGTAATCAGTCTCTCTTTTATACTTACAGGTGCCCCTTTTGTAAGCTCCGCCATATTAGAATCCCCTTTCTCGTTCTGTAATATTATTAATCGATCTTCCCAAGCGCAGCGCCTGATGCTACTGCTATGATCTTACGCTCGAGGAAAATTCGTCCACCATCCGCTATTGAGCCACCACTGTCTTTGCGTGTCACAATAACACGTGGGGACAATGCACCAGCTTCTATGGCTCCTTTCAAAGCCCTGTCTCTTGCGATTTCTGCAGCTTTATATGTTGCCTTGTTTAGTTCACTGAACTCCAGGCGTTCCTCTGAGCCATGCAGCACGTAGTTTGACATATGTCCAGGCTTAATGAGTATCTCTTCCCGGACACTGGTCTCGCTGCAAATGGCGCCAATGGCATTAGCAACATCGGCATCCTCGGGAACCAACACTTCTACATCCAGATGCTTCTTTACAGCAGGCACCAGAGCCCCTGCAGGAGCTCCTATGGCAACGACAGGCCTGCGCAGAGACATCTTAACTTTCAGAGCTCCGTCATCGTCCTTGTATGCCTTATCAAGCAGGAATTTCCATTGTTCAGGAATCTCCGGCAACCTGGGATTTTCGAAGCTCACTTCACGACGCAGGATCTCCTCGAAGAGTTCCCGGGTGACGGCATCTTCAGTCATTTCCAGGATCTGATCGCGACTGCTGCCATGCATTGCCGCAAACGCAGTCAGCGCCAGTTCTGAGGCTTCTGTCTGCCAGCGTCTAAATACACCCCTCACATGAAGAAGATCAGTCGGTGTCAGCCCTACCCTCTTGATTGTACCCCATGTCTCCAGCCTGGACAATGGCAACAGCAGATGTGACGGCAGCCCCAGTTTCCATGTCGCTGTCTGCACTGATACCGGACCGGTGCGAAGTAAGTCAATCAGCCTGCTCTCTCTGGCAGTTAGCTCCGGCATTCGGCTACTGTCCAATACTAAAACATCGAGTAGTGAAGCGTCTTCAGTCTTGCTGTATCTGCGAATGTCGAAATTCTTGAGATGCTCCATCACTTGCGGGTAACACTCAGCTGCATAGGCGAATGGGATATTTCGGCGTGGACCGACAACGATCTTGCGGTCTCTGTCAAAGTCGATACGACTATCCCCTCCGAGTCCCACTGTGGATATCTCTACAGCATCTACAGCCATAGTCCATGATCCAACTCTGGCGCCATCGGGTGAGACTGCAACGTGGCCATGCTCGATGACAGCGCAGTCAGTCGTGGTACCGCCTATATCCAGAACCAGTGCATCATCCAGGCCAGTCAGGACTTTTGCACCGCAGACACTGGCTGCAGGCCCGGAAAGAATAGTCTCTACCGGGGTCTTGCGCGCGAGCTTCTCGTCTATTGGAGAACCATCACCTTTTACGACCATCAGCTTGCCATTGACGCCGAACTGTGCGAGTGAATTGTGGACCGATGCTATAAGGTCGCTGATAATCGGTATGAGTTTCGCGTTGGCTATGGCTGTCTGCAGACCGTGTATGGCGTTCAGCCTGCGGCTCATCTCGTGAGAGCAGACTATCGGGATGTCATACATCTCTGAAGCTATATCTCTGACTCTGTTGGCGTGCTCAGGGTTGCGGATGGTGGCGTAACCTCCGATGGCAAGTGCAACACAGTGATCAGTCTCTACAAGCCGCTTGATGGCCTCTCTGGCTTCATCCTCGTCCAGCGGCTCAATAACTTCACCTGATATCGAGACAGCGCCTGGAACATTAATCAGAGGAGAGTGGCCGATCTGCTCTTCTGTCCAGTCCCACGGACAGAGTGCAATGGCCCCTACTTTATATCCCCTACCCTCTACGATTGAGTTCGTAGCCAGTGTCGTAGACAGGCTGGTAATACCTACCTGAGACAGCAGTTCAGGCGGAAGTTGGGCCAGAGCTCCACTGATGCCCTCTATAAGATTGTGGTAAGTGGTCAGCGACTTAGCTTTGGCTAAAAGTTTACGCTCACCGAGGTCAAATATTACTGCGTCCGTGTAAGTGCCACCGGCATCTATGCCAAGTCCAATTCCACATGGCGTCTGAGTGGTCTCGATGCACTCCAGCAGCATCTCGTCCCCTAGATAGTCGGACTCTTCATCATCAGCATCCAGACTCGCATATCCGAAGACTTTGTCATCCCCGGTGTGAATCGACCTGCTGTGAGGGGGAAGGACAAAGACTCTCTCATCGTCCCAGTCACCGGACACCAGACATGACAGATATTCAGAGTCACCCTGTATCGTCTCATGCTTCCAGCCCAGTGTATCAGCCATAGCAGTTGTATAGACCAGGCCTGACTTATCACCGTCAAAGCCCATGTCTATATATGCAGCCCTGGTGTAGTTTTTCTTCCAGCGGTCCATGAAAGCAAGCACGAAGTTAGCATTATCTCCACCGAAACGCTTTTGCATCTCTGCGTAGTCCGGGTGGCTCTCATATCCCTCTATGTCATAGTTGCGATACAGCTCTACTGCTTCTTTGTGCTTGGGGTTGATCTTCTTCTCCAACCAGCCAAGCGTATGGTAGAAAGTGCCTGGATGGGCAGCAAACTGGCGCTTGTAGGCTTCCTGAGAACCAAGGAACAGACTTATACAGTCGTGAACACGTGGAATTACCACAGGGACATCTCTGGATTCCAGCCCAGCTGTACCTCGTCCACATAACCCATAGTAGAGCACTATTGCATCGTAACCAGCACGGGAAGCTTTGTCGATCTCCTCTTGAGTAAGGATCCGGAGATCATTGGGTCTTTCATGCAGTCCTGCATCTAGAACTATAAAATCAACTTGATGAGGAGATTGCTCAGACAACTGCCTGGCATATGGCTCAAAAACACCACACGCTATAACTGCTAACTTCATACCAACAAAACCATTCAAAGCCTGCGTACGATTAACCCGCAGGGTCAGTCTTTCTGCACCCATGTTAGCATAACAAGGTTAACCAGTCCAGAATTCGCGGGGTAAACGCATTAAATCACAAAGACATTAACCTGAGACCTTTGAATGATGCGATTCGTTTTGGAATTTCGGATGTGCAATTATAGCTATTTAGCTAAAACGAATCGAGCTCAGATTTGCGGTCTGTTGAGCGTGCAGGCAATTCGTTTTTGCATTCTTTTAGTTATCATTTTTTCGATGGCCCGTTGTATCTCCCCCAGAGTTGCTGTGCGCCTTGTATATTCACAGCTGACCAGGTTATTTCACTATTTGACAGGTAGTTCGTTCGGGAATTATTTTTAACTTAATATTTCCAAGCACACAATGGATTATTTGAGCTCAGATTTTTGTTTGTAACGGCTTGAAACACATCTGTTTTTTACTGAAACATGCGTGTTTTTTTCTGTTTTTCGCTGAAACATGCAGAAACACGTCGATTATTTGCCGATTGTTTACTAACTGCGGTAGTCATTATTGCGACGTGTTGTGACTTGTTGGAATATTTGGTGACTCTGGAAATATCGGCATTTGATAGGCGGCTGGAGAATATAAACTGGCGCAGTGCCCACCGACACATGGTCAGAAAAAGATTCCCCATGATTATAAGACGCCAGGAACGCGAATTTGTATCAGTTTTGGACCGAACGAATTGTAATTATTTTTATGCAACGGTTAATTTCAGGAATGAATGGCGAAGAGGGGAATCTGACGGATATGTCGGATCTGACCGATCTGACTGATCTGGCCGATTTGGCTGGGGTTTCTGGCTTCGGCAGTTGCGTTTCACTTGACTGCCGAAGCAACTAGACTAAATCGGTCTCTTTCAACAGCCCTACGTCCCCATATTATAGTGAGATCAAAGGGAACTCCACCAGGGTTCCTCCGCCTTGGGGACTTTCCAGCTTTATAGAAACCAGTATGGCTCTTGTCCAGAGCATCCTGGCGGATTCAGGGTGGAGATCGGATACTTTCGGAATCGGTGCATACTCTTTCCAACATGCTTCCCTGGTCCAGGCTTTGTAAGCATTCGGCCATTCGTCAATCGCTGCTTGTCGATATAGAGCGGGAAGATCGGAAAGATTCCATCCCAGCCATTTGCCGTACGGCAGTGATCCTCCTGAATGCTCATTCATCAACTTGCGGACTACTTCCGTATCCGGAAGCAGGTAATACCCATGACCGTTCAAAGGATGTAACAAATTGCTCTGTATATGAGGTTGCGCAGACTCCACAAATGACATCATAACCGAAGGATTTTTTGAACCACTGGCTTTCGCAGCCTGCAGACCGGTAGCAACCCCAATAGCCCAAATAAGTTTTCTGATCTGTATATTCTCTGCAACAACGTTGAGTTTTAGTTTTCCTGCACTTTCAGCTGCACTGATCCCGCACTTGCCAGCTGCAGATATCTGTTTCAGCAGCTCATTAATGGTGTATGTCCCTGCCTTTACACTTATCCTTTCATTGCCCCAGCTAGATGCAGCATATCGCCAGGAATACCAGAGCAAGGAACCTGATAGCGGTTTTTTTGTTACAACTACCTCACTGGGAGCTCTGAATTGTGCATTGGTCTTGCAGCAGATCGTCTGTTCCTTTCCGTTCAAAGTTACATGAACAACCCAGAATGGCCAGAGTCCGACTTTCAGACGCCCTCCGACTGTGGTTGGTTGACCTTTCTCATCAATCAGGTTATGCCTTTGGGCAATCCGGTAAACCAGTTCCTGCTGCTCTTTAGTCAGCACATCTATAGAAATGTATCCCATACTCCGGTTGCTGAGCTGGCTAGTAGTTACATCTTCGACTATACCTGCTGCCAGTAAATATTCAGATGCAGCTTCGCTACTGAGTGCTGCATCGGAAACATGCGGGGTCAGTGTAACTGAGATGCACTGCCCGCTGGGATCTGCAGCCACACGATATCCCCTGGCGCGATAAACCTGGGTAATCCTGTCTGGATTTCGATATAAGTCTTTGATTGCTGGGAGGTTCAAACCTGTATTTCCCTCGACATTGGACACCACTGCAACGCCATCATATCTACCGAATGCAAACACAGAAACCCTGATGACAAGCAATGCGCAAACAACCAGGATAGAAATAACCCACTTATTTATAATCATTATTCCGTCTCCTTCCAGCCTTGCATTAAACATCAGTACGGGCCCATATTCCAGCGGACATCCTTAAATGGAGGTTTGCTGAGGTATTTACGGAAAATCTCACCAACTTTATCCGTCCGAGCTGCCAGGGTATTAAGCAATTTATCTGCCTGTTTAGTTCCAAACTGGCGCAGAACATTACAAACAGATGAGTCCGTGTATTCGAGAGCTATCCATTCCAGATAAGGCAATACTACATCATCATGCACAGAATATAATGCCTTGATGCGGATATCCATTGGTATACCAGTCTCATGCGAAGAGTGTGTTCTCACCGGATGAAAGATTTTTTCACAGCACGCGTCCAGTTGCGCAGCATTGCGCGGTTTTACCAGAATCGTGACTGCATTTTCAGCGATAACCGGAAAACCCTCTGATAGCTCCAGTTGCTGCACTTTTATCGTATATTTTCCAGGATTTTCGAACATGTACAATCCACTTATGATTCTCAAACCCGTATAGCTCTTCCCTGGCTCAATATAGCATGGGCCATAGAGACGATCTCCCAGAGGCCATCTGGGCTTTGGTAGAGCGGCTACAGTTTTGCCTTTTCCATCAAGGATCTCGTAATAAGTAAATGAGTTTTGATTCAGCTCTTTTTTTTGCCCAGTAAGATTAAAGATCTCTAGCCTGGCAAGAACAGGCTCATTGGCAGTAATCTTATTGCCTGCAAGCAGAATCAACTTCAGAGATATATCACCGGCTGCTATAATATCCGAGGATGAAGCGCCTGCGATCAAAGGGCCTTTATCTGCTAAGCTTCTGATTGTCACCCCCATCATGCAGGCAATTGCGAGCGTAAAGAACAAAAAAATGCGGACAGAGATTGCCCGGCTGCACATGTTGGCCAATGTATTACGCAGAATATATTTATTCATCGAACTGTTCTCCATTTAATACAGCGGGAATCAGGATTGTTACAAAACACAAACAACCCGTTGTACTGCATAACTGCACTGCGGCAGCCCAATACTACAACGGGCTTCTAGAAAAAGCATATCCAGATATATTTCAGCATATAGCAATACTGTGCTATTTGTATTAATTAGAACAGTTCTTTATGACTTGCGACACACTGAACTTGTTCCAAAACTATATCCTGTCAAATGCGAGTAAGGGGACTGCATACTGCTTTGCCAGTAAAATGTTGAAGAAGGGAATCTGACGGATCTGTCGGATATGACCGATCTGACAGATCTTTATGCTAGCCGTATTGGTGGTGGTGATGTGCTTAGATTTATGGTGGTAGAAGGTGATTATACTGTTGTTGTGTAAGGAATTATGTGTGCAATAAGGGTAGGTGCTATTATGCCGGGGTTGCCGGAAAATGAGTTGTCGGATGAGGTGCTTGCTTTAGTTCGAAATGAAGTTAAAGATGAAGAGATAAAGCTTGCACTGAAATCGGACCTGGGACTTAGAGATTTAACGGATAGGGAATGGATCATTCTTACATCAGACCGGCTTATTGTCGTTACTGAGAGTGACTCATCCTCCAGGCTTTCGCACAACTTCCTGCTTTCTGATGTTGTCTCTGTTACTGCTGAAAGCCTGGTCGGCAACAATTGTATTACTGCGAATGTGAATGGTGTCTTCATCCCTATTGTCAGATACAGCAATGCGCTGTCGCGAGAACTGGGATTTGCTACCAGGGTAATCCATGCTGCATGCACCGGGGAACCGGAACCTACTAAAACCGATTCAGATACTACTCAACGCTGCCCTACCTGCACATTTCCACTTATGCACGGTTCCAAGGTCTGCCCCAACTGCGTTGACCGGGGGCAGGCAATTCGAAGACTGCTAAATTATGTCAGACCCTATGCTTTACTCTCGATAATGTCCACCGTCCTGGTGATGTTATCTCAGACGCTCATGCTGGCTCCTCCATACCTTACGAAGATTCTGGTTGATGATGTTCTGAAGTTAGGTGAGACAACAACACACTTCGCTGACCCTACATTTGCCCGAGCAGTGTTAATGCACAAGCTGGGATGGATTGTATTCCAATTATTGCTTGCTAATGCAATATCCAGTGGTATAGGAATCATTGTAACCCGGTTGATTGCACGGCTCGGAACATCGGTTGTCCACGACATCCGTATGGAGGTCTACGGAGCCCTGCAGAGGCTGACGATGGGGTTCTACGACAAACGCCACACTGGGACGGTTATATCCCGTGTCAGCCAGGATACCAGTTCGCTCCAGCAGTTCCTATCAGATGATATCCAGTATATGGTTACTAATATTCTGATGCTGGTCCTGGTGTTAACTATTATGTTTACTCAGAACTGGCGTCTGGCTGCATTGACTATCCTGCCTGCTCCATTTGTCTCCTTTGCTACGACTATAATCATAAAACGGATAAGGTGGATGTATTCCCGGCAATATCGCAGATGGGCGCGCATGTATGCGGTTATTAGTGATGCATTAAGCGGTTTGAAAGTGGTCAAGGTCTTTGCCCAGGAAGAGCGTGAAGAGGACCGGTTCCGCAGACGAAGCGAAGGCCTGAGGCAGGCCAGCCGTGAAGCGACGCAGGTGTATGGGACATTAATACCGATTCTTATTTTCATGCTGACAGCTGGGCAGTTTATTGTCTGGTATGCTGGTGGACGGATGGTTATCGGTGGGACTGTTACAACCGGCACGTTGATAATGTTCATCGGCTATATCGGTATGCTGTATGGTCCTATTCAGGTAGTTACCAGGATATGGGACTGGCTGGGACGGTGTCTGGCTGCTTCTGAAAGAGTCTTTGAGATGATTGACTCCCAGCGGGAAGAGTCTGACACTCAGAAGAGTATACACCTGCCGAATATGATCGGATCGGTGACCTTTGAACACGTTACTTTCGGATATGACCCCAACCATCCTGTACTGAACGATGTTAACCTTGAAGTCGAACCTGGGGAGATGATTGGACTGGTGGGAAGATCGGGAGCTGGGAAATCTACAATGATGACTCTGCTGGAGCGGTTTTATCTGCCTCAGCAGGGATCAATTAAGGTGGATGGAATTGACTTGCGAGATTTGCCGCTGGAGGACCTGCGCAGACAGATAGGGATAGTGCCTCAGGAATCTTATCTGTTTGCAGGGACGATTGCTGAAAACATAGGCTATGGTCAGCCTAAAGCTTCGATTGAAGAGATAATCGAGGCTGCAAAGGCTGCTAATGCTCACGATTTTATTGTCAATTCACCTGATGGGTATGAGTCCCAGTGCGGGGAACGGGGACTGTCGCTTTCCGGAGGTGAGAGGCAGAGGATATCCATTGCCCGGGCAATTCTTCACAACCCACGGATTCTTATTCTGGATGAGGCAACGAGTTCAGTTGATACGGTAACTGAGAAACAGATCCAGGAGGCCCTTAACAGACTGGTAAGCAACCGAACGACATTTGCTATAGCCCACAGGCTTTCGACGCTGGACAGGGCAAACAGGCTGGTTGTGCTGGATAAAGGCAAGGTGGCAGAGGTCGGGACCCACAAAGAATTGCTCGAACGTGGTGGAGTCTATGCCCGCATGATCCAGACCCAGCAGGAGATGGCTGGGATAATGGGGGTAACCTGATGGATATTACAAAGCCTGAAGCTAATGCACTGCTTAGGCAGGAGCTTGAGGAGCAGATAAAGTCCGGTGGAAAGGTCAGATATCTGGAGCCAGAGGATTTCACTATGGAACGGATGGAGAAGGGATCGTATCGCCTGACTCTTCACAATGACCGGAGCTATACTCGGGTAAGTGCGAAGCGGTGTTTTCCATTTACACTCCCGGAAAAATATGTTTCACTGCGGGATGCTGAGAATGAAGAGATTGGTGTTATAAGGGAGATGTCATCTCTGGGAAAAGAATACAGGAAGTGGATTGAGGAGATGCTGGAGCTGCGGTACTTCCTGCCCAGGATAACATCCATTGTATCTGTCCGGACAAAACGTGGTGCGGTGGAATGGAAAGTCAACACTGACTATGGCGAGAGGGATTTTGTGACCTGGGGGTTGGGTGATACTATGCAGGAAGTAAAACCGGAATGGTATCTGGTATCGGATGTGGACGGAAACAGATATCAGATATGCATAGCGGACCTAGACCCAGACAGTGCGGCTAAGCTTGAGCAGATTGTTTGAATCGCGGATTTCGCGGAATTATTCGGATTACGCGGAATGGATTGTTTTGTCGGCGATAACACTTTTTTGAAAATAAAAGCAGATCCTTCGTTCTAGCTCGGATGTGACTGCAAATCACATCCGAGCTAGGGAAGGCAGGCTAGAAGCCTGCATCACAATTTACTGCTACATCTCTCTTGCGGCTTCGGACATTGCTATTACGTTGGCCAAGGGGACGTTGGGCAGGATTGCTTCGTGGCTTGGGCTTACTATGTAGAGTGGGCCGAGGATATCTTTTAGCCTGCGGACTTCGTCTTTTATCTGGCCTGGAGTGGCATGCATTAATAAGTCTTGAGTGTCTACTCCTCCAACGAAAACTATCTTGTCCTTGAAGTCTTTTGCAAGCGACTGTGCATCCATTCCTTTTGCTTTAGCTTGCAGTGGATGGAGACCATCTATGCCGGCATCTATAAGAGTGGGAATTACTTCGTGGATAGCACCGCATGAGTGCAGCAGGACTTTTTTGCCATAACTCTTGGCAAGGTCTATATTCTTTTTGAAGCCAGGCAATACGAAGCGTTTGAATGTCTCGGGGGAGATTATCAGTTCAAGCTGCGTTCCAAAGTCATTGCCGAAGAAGTATGTGTCTGCATCATCTCCTAATGCCTTAAAGAATCTGTCATTGGCTTCGAGATAGAAATCCACTACATGACCGGTTACTGCATCTACGACATCGGGGTCGGTATACATCTTGATAAAATAGTTTTCCATTCCAAAATAATCGGCAACGACATGGAAGAAACAGGTCCACATCCCTGTAAGGACGCATTGATCGCTGTGCTTTCGGATGTCAGCTATTACATCGGTAAAATCCAGATGATCAGGATCCGGCCATGTGTGCGCGTGGATTTCGTCTACACTTGTACAGTCAGCAAATCTTCCGGGGACTGCTGCCATTCTGGTACAATCAAAAGCGCCACAGATTTCGGGGATTGGATCCCACATAGGCATGTTTTCAGGATGCTTGTATGCAGCATCTGCAGGGAACCATCGGCAATCATCCTGCATATGAGTAAAGAACTCTTCCCTGGTATTGAGCCCAAGTGTGGAAAGGTATATATCGAAAGTATCAGTATGAGGATTACCGCTCCAGTAGCCAGTCCGGTCTGCAGGCGTCCTGTTGAAGAGGCTGTTTATTCTTGCTCTTGGTGTCATTTTTTTATACCTTTCCTGTGCTTAACGTTATTACGGTATTCTAGCATATAACTATTCATACATGGAACAAGAGTGGACGCATCAAAAATAATTATCCGCAGGAGTATTCGGAATTGGAATTAGTTTACGCTTCCGAATACTCTAGATTTCGCAGATTTACGCAGATTTTCAGAAAGGAAAACCGCAAAATACGCAAACCACGCGAAATTCAGAATATGTTCCATCTGTCTTGTATGGAAAAGTGATCTATAAATACAATAAGATACCTTCGTCCGAGTCGTGGAACTATTTACGGGTGAGATTTTTTATGTTACGCTATCAGGGAACGCACGACTAGATGTGTTGCACTAATTTTATTTTTCATGGACGACGAAAAACGAGAAAAGGTATTGGATAAGGAGTGATTTATAATCTCCGGCATCCAATCTTCCACTTCTATATTCACGGAGGATTTTACTACTATGAGTGATCGATTTAATCCTGCCCCTAAACCTATGATGCCCCTGGTGCTGGCTGAGATGCTGGAATCCGGCAACCCGGAGGTTGACCAGTATCTTGGTGAACAGATATATGTCAGCCACGATCCGGAGCATCTGGCAAAACAGAGAGCCAGGCTTGCTCAGACTCTGAGGATGCATGCAGAGCGTGTGGGCAACAAACCGACATATATACTCCGTGCTCCAGGCAGACTTAATGCGTTTCTGGAGTATCTTGATATGTGCACCGGGGACCATATGTCCACCACAATCGATGGCGACATTCCGGTTGCTGTCTCTCCGCGTGAAGACGATTTACTAAATGTCGCGAACTTTAATCCTCTGTTCCCGGCGGATACTCTCTCCCTTGCCACTGAATTTGGCCGTTTCTCAAAAGCACCATGGGGGAAACACGCTGAGGAACTTGAAGATAACTGGGACAACAGAAGTCTTATATATCCATATGCCGGAAGACCTCAGGGACACTGGTTAAACTATGTGCTGAGTCCTTATATGCGGGTTATGTGGGACTTGAGAGATACTCAGTTGGTTGGCGCTGACATGACATTTGGACAGGCAACTGCTCCTTTCAGAGCTGGCACTAGTTCGTCATCTGCAATAGTTGTGCTCTCATTCCTGGCTCTTTATCTCTGTAACAGCGACAAACTGCCTGTCTGGCGTATGAAGGATGTCTGCAAGTTACTGGGAGAAGCTGAATGGTATGTGGGCACCCACGGCGGAGCAAATGATCAGACCACTATCCTTAGCAACCCGGCCAACTGTGTCCTGTACAACCGGCACTCCAAAGCCGAACTGGACTCAACTCCCCTGCCCTTCCTCAAAGGCGTGCACGTCGTTCTGGCCAATTCTCTGTGGGAAGTAAACAAGACCCGTGAAGGCAACCAGAGCTTCAACATGCGAAAAGGCTGGATGCAGATGGGGGATGAGCTGATGAAGCTGGTCATTGCTGAAGTCAGAAAAGCCCAGAAAGAAGGACTTGCCGAGGGTGAGGGCTGGCTGACTAAATTGATCAAGGCCAAGTTTGGATTCTCAGCTGGAATTAAACCAGTTCTCCTTGAGAGTAGACCGGATTATTGGGACAAGATTGAACAAAACTACAAGCGCTTCGGCAGCCTCTGCGAAGATATAATGGGTATACCAAATGAAGCAATAACTGAGTTGGTCATGCTGATGCCGGTCAAAATCACACCTGAAGACGCAGGTAAGATTCTAGGGAAAGACAGTTTCAGCATTAAGCGCACGTATACGGCTCCCAAGAGAGATATCGGCGGATATCACATACGGACTACTGCACGGTTCTTCTTGAAGGAAAATATCATTGGGCGTACGCTTGAGAAGATATTCCTGGAAGCCGAACAGAGAGTTGCTTCGGGTGAACTAAGTATAGATTCTCCGGAATATGATGCATACCGGGTGCAAGTAGGCAGACTCGTTGACGATCTTCAGGACGCCCTTTGCTTTGATTTCAGGGTCTCAATTCCTCAATTGGATGTCCTTCTGACCGTTGCGCGACGTGGGCCAGGGTATCTTGGAGGCAAATTGACCGGAGCAGGCAAAGGCGGATGTGTATCAATTCTTGTCCGAGCCGAGTACTCTGCCCAGATGTGCCAGTATCTGGACGATAATTACTATGGCAAACCGGAACTCTTCGAGATGTACAAACAAGTCCTTGAAGATGAGTGCCGGGTATGCCAACCAGGGACGGCTGAGTATGACTCTGCAGAAGAACGATTGCAGATACTGGAATCAGCCCTGGCTAACAGTGAAACTCAAAGGCGTGTGATTACTTTCAGCCGGGGCGCTTGCGCTCTTGAGCTGCCGGGGATGTAAGAATGTCTGAAAGACGTATTGTCAGCCTGCATCACGCAAGGCAGATGGTTGTCTCTTCCTTTATAAGAACTCCTATTGAGTGCGTTCCAACCATGTACGCACTCAACAGGATTCTGGCAGAGGACATCAGAGCCGATGAAGACATGCCGAACCTGCCTGAGGCTACCAGAGATGGTTATGCAGTGGTATCATTTGATACCATTTCGGCCAACCACGACTCACCGGTTCATTTCGGAATTCTAAATGACAGCACATCAACATCAAAATCAACCCTCTTGCCAGGAACTGCCTTGTATGTACAATCCGGCGATCTGTTACCACCTGGTGCAGATGCTGTAGTACCCAAAACATCCACTTTCCGCGAACATGAATCACCAACAGTCCTGGTTCTTAATCAAATTGAAAAGGGTGATGGAATCCGTAGTGCGGGATGGATTGCAGCGGCAGGTGATATACTTATTCCAAATGGCACTCGAATAGCCCCCAGGCATTTAGGAGTATTGGGACTGTGGGGTATTAAATCCATCAGAGTTGCGAGTAAACCACGAATCAAGGTTGTATTCTCTACTGCTTCAAAAAACAGCAATATGATAGACTCAGTCACTTTGTGGCTGGGTGCGATGCTGGATAGATCGGGTGGAGTATTGGCAGACATTCAATCTATCAGCCCTGGAAGATTACCTGTTGTTGAAATGCTTTCAAAAGACAATTCGGAGGTTGACATCACACTAATTGTCCTGGACAATGGGCAACCATCTGATCCCGTGATTAATGCGATGCGGTATAAATCAAAACTGTTATTTGAACGTATATTGATGACTCCATCCGGGCCTGTTGCTTTTGGCACCAAGTCCGGACATCCAGTGCTACTGTGTGGGATGAGTAACCTTGATGCAATAGTAGAATCGCTGGTGCATCCGGCTTTATATGAAACAACGGGTAGTATTGATACTGGACGCAAGTTAATTGCGGCAAGATCGGCTTCTACTTTAAAGGTGTCATCAGGCAGTACATCAGTATTGCGTGCGTCCGTTGAGTATGTCGAAGGTAGTATCTGGGTTCGTCCGATGAGTAATCGTGCTCCGTGGACTTCTCCATCGGAGCACGTTGATGGCTATATAGTATTACCTGAGGATTCTACGCCAGTTCGACGCGGAGACCTAGTAGACTTTTTGCAGATTACACACTGAATCCACATTTGCGACCGGTATGCCTGCTTGCTGCTTTTGACAAAACGGCAGCAACTGCACAGTTGTTCCTCAGCAATGCAAGATTTGTCTCTATAGTTTTGCCTTCGGTTTGTTCGGATACTCTCTTGAGTAAATAAGGTGTCAGTGCTTTTCCGGTGATGTTCTGCATAAGCGCTTCATCTATAGCCTGTTTAACCTGGGCTTCGACATCCAGCGAATATTCTTTAGGAACTGGAACTGCAATCAAAATCGCGGTATTTAGCCCGAGTTCGGATCTATACAGAGTAGATAGAGCAGTGTATTCCTCTTCAGATTCAATCGACGGAATTGGTATTCCACTCACAGCGGAGTAAAATGCAGGTAGATCGCTTGTTTGATAGCCATAAACAGGCAGGCTGTGTGTTTCCATCCATTCCACTGTAGCTGCAATATCCAGGACTGATTTAATACCGGAGGAAACCAGAGTCACCGGTGTTTTGAGTAATTCCCAAAGATCCTCGGAGATATCGGGCACTTCGGCATAGCCTCTGTGAACGCCTCCGATGCCTCCAGTAGCAACAACTGTTATCCCTACTGCGGATGCAATTCGCACTGTAGCAGATACGGTTGTCCCACCACACAGTTTTTTCATCATCGCATACGGCAGATTGCCTACACCCACTTTAGCAGCGGTTCCTGAAGCCAGTTTTTCGATTTCTTCGTCTGAGAGTCCGACCTTTACTATCCCGTCAATAATGCCTATTACAGCCGGGACTGCTCCGTTTTCCCTGACAGCTTCCTGCATCTGTTTTGCAGCTTTGATGTTGGCACCCTCGGGTAGACCCTGAGCAATAACGGAAGACTCAAGAGCTACCAGGGATTCGTTATGGTTAATTGCAGCTTTAACTTCGCGGGAAATGACAAAAGACTCGTGCATAAATGCCTCCAACAGAACAATGTTAATTGGTGATTGAACCACAATGGTAGAAAATCAACAAAAGCGTATTGTGATTATACCCCGAATGAGGGCAGCTAACGAGGATTTACAGGGGTTCCATTAACTCGTTTTTCAAAGTGGCAGTGAGGGCCGGTGGATAGTCCTGTACTGCCTACATAACCGACTACCTGACCTCGCTTAACACTTTGCCCATTTCTCACTGCCAGCCTCGAACAGTGTCCATATAGAGTAGATATTCTGCTCCCATGGTCTATTACTACTGCATTGCCATATGCACCATACCAACCGGAGAGAATAACTACTCCATCAGCTGCAGCATGAATAGGCGTTCCGCGTCGTGCACTAATGTCTACACCCGTGTGCAGTTTGTATACGCGGGTGATTGGATGGACACGATATCCGAACCTGGAGCGCATGGGGCCGGAGACAGGCAAAGATAATCCACCCTTGAATACCATAGAGGAGTTTCGTTTTCCTGATGCACTGTTTTGTATTCTGCGTATGCTTGCTTCTATCTCGCGGGATGTCGCCAGGAGTTCATCTTCGGCTTTTTCATAGAGGTCTTTGCTGTGTTCTATACGCTCAAGCTGCATTTTCTTGTCAGTTACAAGACTAGCTACTTCGTTTGTCTGTTCTACCAGATCAACCTGGATGGTTTGCACTTCAGCTACTCTTCGTTTTTGTCTGAGCTGATCTTTTTCTATAAGTTTTTTGTCGCTATCGATTTGGCTTATCAGTTCGGAGTCGTTACGAAGGATTTGTTTCAAATAGTAGGCCCGGGTAAGAAAACTCCACATATCTTTTGAACCCAGGATAACATTGATATATCCGAGATCATCTCCCTCATACATATCAACAATCCGGCGCTCCAGAAGATTTTTTCGGCGCTTGAGCTGGCGTTTGGTACGATCAAGTCTTTTGATCGTTCTCGAAAGATCGGATTTTGCATTGGAAAGCTTGATTGTATTAGCCTGAAGTACTGTCTGGGTCTTTTCAAGCTTCTGCTCAGTCTCGGTTAACTGGCCGATGACCGTATGTTTTTCCTTTTCTTTTTCGTGTATTTTCTCTCTGACTTTATGGATTTTATCCTGCACAGTGCTCAATTTGCCCCGCAAAACGGCACGCTTTTTTTGTTTTTGAATTACCACCGATGACTTCTTTTGCGCGGCGGTATTTTCAGAGTAGCAATGCAAAGACAAAACACACAACAAGCATATTGTAATTGCAAATACCCTAGTCATGGAGGAACCTTCTAATTGACATCCAACTCCCAACTGCTCCGATGACTGCTCCAACCAGCATCAGGCCAGATAAGAGTTGTATATCCCCGATACCTGCAGAGAGATCACGTAAGGAGGGGATAGTCAGGGATGCTTTGCTTATGTATGTAGACATAAGCCTGAGGAGCGCCCAGGCAGCAGCAGCGCCAATTGCACCAAACAGAATGCCTTCTATCACTAGAGGAATGCGAATAAATTCATTGGTAGCGCCGACCAACTGCATCGTCCGTATCTCAGCACGCCTGGCATATAATGTTAGCCTGATAGCATTGCTGATTATCATAGCTGTGACTATCAACAAGACAATGGCACCAAAAGTACCGGTGCCGCGTATGACACGGATTACGGACATGACTCTATCGAAGTCTTCGTCGGCAAAGTTAACTTCGTGTACGGACTTCATAGCCCTGATTTTTGATGAGATCCAGACAGTTTGAGATGGTTCCCCTACTCTCACGTCCATAGCATTAGGCAGGACTGACGCACTGGTGCCGGCACTTTCAAACTCCGGTGTCTCCAGCTTAAAGCGTCGCCATTCTTCTTCTCTGGACCTGATGCTTACACTCTTGACGCCGGAAATTTTGCGAACGTCATCTGCAATTTTTGCCGTGTCAGCTTCAGTTATGCCTTTGTTCATAAACACTGCAATCTCAAATTCTCTGAGCTGGATTGCAGCAAAATTGCGTGCACCCATCGCAGCGAGGACAAATGCTCCAAGAACTGTAAGACTTAGCGCCACTGTGGTTATGGAAGCAAATGCCATAACACCATTTCGGCGAATTCCAGCAAATGCTTCTTGTATTACGTATTCAATGCTATTCAGGTTCAATGTTCTGATAGCCACCCTTATGTTGATCTCGAATGAGGTAGCCCCCTTCGAGCTGAACAACCCTCTTTTTCATTTTGTCGACTACTTGGGAATCGTGCGTTGCAACCAGCATCGTTGTTCCTCGAAGGTTTATCTGGTCAAGTAGCTGCATGATTTCCCAGGACGTATCGGGATCCAGATTTCCGGTCGGTTCATCAGCTATGAGTAGTGTAGGATGATTTATAAGTGCTCTTGCTATAGCTGCTCTCTGTTGTTCACCACCGGACATTTGATTCGGAAATGCATCGCACCGGTGTGTAAGCCCGACTAATTCCAGGACTTCACCAATTCGACGGCGGATTTCCCTTGGAGAGTGACCGACTGCTCTCATGGCAAAAGCCAGATTCTCCCAAACATTTTTCTGAGGAAGTAATTTGAAGTCTTGAAAAACAATACCAAGTTTGCGGCGAAGATACGGAACAGCGCTGCGGCTCATTAGAGAGACATCTTCACCGTCCACAATGACAGCCCCGACATTGGGTGTAGATTCGCGATAGAGGAGTTTGAGCATAGTGGATTTACCACTGCCGGTTGCCCCTACGACAAATACAAAATCACCCTTACCCACGGACATAGTTACGTCAGTCAGAGCCTTAACTCCACTGGCATATTCAACCGACACTGCATCGAGATGAACCATCAATTTAAATCACCAACACCCGGATATTAAGTAACATAAAACACACTATTCTCCATCCGGATGGTCTATTAATTTGTATAAATGCGTGCATTACCATAGAAATTATACGACCACTTGTAGCTTGACGCAAGCTTAGGTGATATAATCGAAGCACCTTATGCCTATTATAATGAGAGCCTGTTGAAAATGAAGACACTGGACAAATACGTTTTTCGAGAGTTAGCAGTTCCATTTATCGCTGGTTTTGCCATCATCCTCGTCTTCTTTTTCGGCACTGTTATATATGACAACATCCAGTTAATTGTCAGCCGCCTCAGGCAATGGCCTGATATGTTTTATATGATTTTCCTTCAAACGCAGAAATATGTTTTGATGGCACTGCCGTCGGGTGTTATTTTCGGGGCAGCGGTAACAGTCAGCAGATTATCCCGTGATTCAGAACTCACTGCAATGAGAGTAGCCGGGGCAAGTCTTCGAAGGATCTTTTTGGCTATTTTTATGGCTGGCGTTATTGCATCAGCAATTGGATATGTTTATCAGGAAAGGGTAATAGTCTGGGCTGAGAAGCAGACTATTGAAACATACAATCGAATAATGCGAGCTCCAGGGCCTACACCCGTTCAAGCCAATGTGTTCTTCAGAGTTGATCAGCTTTACTTCTATGTGAGTAATGTTGCTCGAACTCCCCAGGGAATGGTCTTGTCGGATGTGATGATATATGAGCCGTCTCCTACAGGTTTTCCAACACTGACTACTGCAAAACAGGCAGTGGAGACAAATCAGGTCTGGAAACTTGAGGATGGCAGAATATATAAGATGGGTTCTGAAGGTGAAGCTCTGTTGACGGGGAAATTCAAGAGCTTGAAACTGGACCTGCAGAAACCTATCGGCAGCTATCTGGCATCAGCTCAGCAGCTTCCAAAAACGCTGACAATACCAGAGTTGCAGAAAAGAATCAAAGAATTGGTTCGCACAGGAGCTGATCCCAGAAGCTCTCTGCTTGAGTATTATTTTAAGCTGGCCTTGCCTCTTGGTCCACTGGTCTTAGTGTTTTGTGTTACTCCGCTTGCCCTGCGTTTTGGCAAATCAGGAGGGTTTACAGGAACACTTGTAGGAATATTTATTTTCTTCTTCTTCTGGCAGGTAGTTATATATTCAAAGGTCATTGGTGAAGCCGGCGGTCTCAACCCGATGTATGCTGCATGGCTTGCGATTGCAATATTTGGAGTATTGGGTCTGCTATTGTCTTCTCGAATGGAGAAACTGTGATGTTACGCGTCTTGCTCTGCTGCATGGCATTGGTCTTAGTTATAATAACCACAGTCAACGCACAGAAGCTTGAATATGTAACAATTGTTTCGGAGCATTTAATTACCACTTATGACAATGGCGCTCCCGCACTTACCACTGCTTCAGGACATGTCAATGTAGCTTTGACAGATGGAACCATAACGGCAGACAATGCTATTTATAACCACAAGACCTACGATCTGGAACTCAATGGTAATGTAACATATGTCTCTCCCAAGCAGACAGTCCACGGGGACAGGATGCAGATAAGCGCCCGAACTAAGATTTGGACTCTGGATGGATTCGATGTCATACTGCAGCCATTAATTGCTCCAGACCAGATTTTACTGCCAATTTTCCTCAAAGGCACGCTTATTGACCGGAGTCAATCCGGGACTATAGTCGCTGTAGAATCAGACCTTACGACCTGCGATCTACCACACCCTCACTACGACTTCAGCAGCAGAAAAACAACCATAAAGCTTGGAGATAGCATAAAGCTTGAACATACATCCATTTATTTCAAAGGCAGAAAGTTGTACACAATACCGAGGCTTGTAATACCTCTAACAGACGAGAATGATCTCAGGATAACACCAGTCGTTGGACAATCGGATGAAGAGGGATATTATGTCAAAACAGCATACAATTATCCTGTGAAAGACAGCCAGACCGGTATGATTCTGCTGGACTTGATGAGTAAAAAGGGTGTAGGTAAGGGGATTGACCACTCATATCGCTACAAGACTTCATCGGGTAAGGTGCGGCTATACCATATTTTCGATAAAAGTATTAACCAGGACACCTTTGATGGATCTATCTCGCACTCCGGCAACCTTGGGGAATTCAAAATGAATGCCTCTGCGGATTTTCGGTCAAACAGTTATCTGTATGCATCGACCAGTAAGACATTTACCGAACGTTTGGCGATCTCTAAAATGGCCAGCTCTTATAATACAAGCCTTTCAATCAGCAGGAGCGTGAACGAGACTCTGTCAAGGACAACGCGGTTATCCGGCTCCCTTGAACATTCACAAACACTGAACGAAAGAGCGTCCGTAACCGGTAACTTCGATTATTCCGGATATAGAACTGGGAGTTATAACGAGAGTAAATTGACTTCGGATATCGGACTAAATTACAACCTGCCTGAAATGGACATGTCCCTGTCGACAACCAGATTCTCCGACTTCAGCGAGACATCATCCAGTTTGAGCGGGTTTTACGGGACTGAAAAACTCCCTGAACTGTCAATTACGTCCGACAACAAGAGACTTGGTATTCCAGGCAGAAACACACAGCTGCTGTTCGCATATGGGAAGTATCTGGAACTGCCTTCAGTCACACCGGTGGACAGGGCATTCTTTTCACTTAAACTAAGAAATTCAATGAAACCAATAGGCGCCGGATGGACCATTTCTGATTCAGGTGGATTTGAACAGTATCTGTACAGCGACAACACAGCTCAATACAGCCTGGACCATATGTTGCAAGTAGAAAGAAAACTAGGGACTAAATCCACATTCTCTATTACTCATCGAATCCAACGACCAGCAGGTTATACTCCTCTCAGACTCGACTATACGGGGCGATATAACTCACTGTATGCCAGCCTCAACATGAAAGACAGCAGTGTCCATACTGTCAGCTTTTCATCCGGGTTTGATTTTGAAGATACATCTTCCGGTTGGCAGGATATAATCATGCGGTCCAAGTATGCTCCATCGAAGAAATTCTCATTCTACACTTCTACAGGATTCGATCTAAACAGATCCCAGTGGAGAACAGTCGTCAACCAGTTGAATGTTCGCCCGTCTGATGAATACAGCCTGGGGGTCGGTAGCAGATATGATACAGTCAACCAGCGATGGGCACTCTTGCGAACTGTCGTAGACGCCAAAGTCGATGTTCTCACGCGGCTGCAGATGATACAAAGTTACAATGGAGCTACCAAGGAGTTCGACTATTCTGCAGTAAGGGTCACCCGCGATCTTCACTGCTGGGAAGCATCACTCACTTATACTCAGCAAAAAGGTTTCATCAACACAACCGGAATCATGCTCAATTTTCGCTTGAAAGCACTCCCATTCTATCCTGCATTCGGCAGCGGACAATATGGGCAGGCGCTCGATACAGGAATCGGGGAAATGTATTAGTAGTTGTTTGCAGAAAACAGCGTTAGTTCGGATTCCGGGCGACCGCAGAGGGATCGCCCCTGCGAGTCTAGTGGGTACTAGCCAGACTTATTCCACAAAACTTGCACCTATATATGGAATAACTTCACTATATTGTTGTCGTGGGTGCAGAAACGCCACTTTGCGCCTAGGTTTGGTTGGTCTTGCCATGGTGTGGAAGAACAGACTCGTAAATGGCTTGTATATACTTGCTACTGTGGGTAGTTTGTACTTAGTTGGTCGTCTGGACAATCCTGTTCGCTCGCATATTTTCCTGGCAATCTCTGCACTACTTCTCTATGCAGCAGTAGGTCCGCGTGTTATCCAGGTATTTCCTAAAAACAAATTCGATGTCAGTCCGTATTCCCCGTGCCATGCTGGATACTTCGTTATTAAAAGAATAATCGATATTGTGTTTTCATTTATGCTTCTCCTGCTCCTGACACCAGTCTTTGCGATTATCTGTATTGCTGTGCGTATTGGTGGTCAGGGACCTGTGATTTATAGACGCAAGGCAATCGGCAGAAACGGAAAGATATTCGAGATGTTGAAGTTCAGGAGTATGGTAGTTGATGCCGATCAGATACTGCTCCAGAACCCGGAACTTAGTGCAAGTATACGAGATCAACACAAACTCAAAGAAGACCCGAGGATAGACCGTGTGGGTAAATGGCTGAGGATCTACAGTCTGGACGAATTGCCTCAGCTCCTGAATGTGCTGGCAGGCAATATGAGCCTGGTAGGTCCAAGACCGATACATCCGGATGAAGCATATGATTATGGACACGCCATAGAACTCTATATGGCTGTCACGCCTGGAATGACCGGACTCTGGCAAGTCAGCGGCCGCTGGGATTTATCCTTTGAAGAACGTGTAAGACTCGACACAAAATATCTGCAGGAAAGAGGACTTGCCACAGACCTAAAACTGTTGATCCAAACAATACCTGCAGTAATAAGACGCACCGGCGCATATTGATCCCTGTATTATTTACCGCCGGTTGTCCTGAGAAGCATATCCTGGGCTACATTCAGTTCAAACAGTGCCTGAGCACGCATTGTGCGGGCGCTGGTAAGCGCAGCAAGGGCATCGAGGACTTCAACATTGGTGGACTTACCAGCCTCATATCGCAGACGTATTACTTTGTAGTCTTCTTCGGCCTGAATTATTGCATCTGAAGCCAAAGCCAGATTTTTTGCTGCTGTATCTACATCTGCAATACCTGAAGCAACTTCAGCCCGGACTTCAAGCTCCATAGCTGCCAGACTTGCCTGTGCTTCTTTGACCATTGCAACTGCTTCATCTACTCCGGATTTGCGCAAACCACCATCGGAGAGGGGCATAGCAGCTGTCAGACCAAGTAGATAGCCTTTATCAAACGGCATTCCTTGAACAGTTTCGGCCTGCCCCATTGCTATCGCATACAGTTGAGGGGCACTTGCAGCTTTTGCAGCCCTGACCATCTCTTTCCTGCCTTCAACCATTTTCTTTGCGGACTGAATATCCGGTCGATCGTTAAGGGCTTTCTCAGTCAAGCCGGCACTCTGCAGATCAGGAATGGAATCCGACAGTGAGTCTGAGATTTCAAGTGATAAATCCTGCGATACACCCATAGCGCTTTTCAGGCGTATTAGCGATACCGTGATATCACGTTTGGCTGTATTGAGCTTTGCAGACGCATCGGACAATTCTGTTTTGTTGCGCAATAAGTCGAACTTGGCAATTCTACCCTGAGTAAATGAATTCTCCGCTATTCGAACCCGCTCTGTAGACTCATCTACCCATCGTTGTGCGGCATCCTGCATCAAATATGCAAGAGCAGCCTGCCTGTAAGCAGTCTTTGCAGCCAGAGCAGCGTCCAATTCCGCTGACCTAATATCGAGTTCGCTGGAAGCCCTGTTAGCAGAACTGGAACGGATCATGCTTTCCAGCTTCCCTCCGGTTGTCAGGGGATACATCAGCATGAGAGTCAGTCCTGCACGGGACCTATCCGGAACCATTGTACCGGATGCCGGCCCCAGTCCTTCCACTCCAGGCATTATCATCTGCATATTTGAATTATCCAGCGTACCTGACAATATAGCAGATACCTGTTTCATAGATTTAGCAGATGAAAGACGCGCAGACGCAGCGCCAGCAAGAGCTCTGTGTGCTGATATCGCAGGTGAATACTTTAGAGCTGCGTCAACTGCCTGAGAGATAGATAATGGTCCATTAACCACAGTCAGTTCGGTGGGAGTCTGTGCGTATGCAATGCCGGTCAGAAGCACCAGCCCTAATATCAATCCATAACGTATCATTTTATATCTTTCTCCACGGGTATTTCATCAATATCTCTTGTTACCGGCCAGACCCATTCCTTGTGCAGGAATCTTCTGTGCATCATTCCAATGAGATCATCGATATATGTGTGCATAATTGGGATGTCGAACAGAGAAAGGATTGTCCCCATTATCAGTCCTCCAAGGATGACCGTTCCCAGAGGCTGGTATGCATCCATTCCAGTTCTTGGCGCGAATGCCACTGGCAGCATGACCAGTATGGTTATAATCGAAGTCATGAGGATAGGCCTGAGTCTCTGCGGGCAGGCCCTGACTACGGCTTCATCCCGCGGCATGCCGGTATCACGATATCTGGCAATCATATCTATCAACAGGATCGCCGTGGTGATGTCCATTCCTGTCAAAACGATTACAGCCATTATAGATACGGTTGAAAACGCCTGGTGGGCCAGGAAAAGGGCAATAAAGACGCCTGAGAGTTCCAGAGGCAGCGAGAATATCATCTGCATGGGCTGCACAAAACCCTTGAATTGAGCAACCAACACCAAGAAGATAAAGAACAACGCAATCAGCAGTCCCGTAAGCAGTCTCTGGAAGCTGTCCATCATCTGAGTCATATCACCACGAGCTTCCATTGTGTAGCCCGGCGGGAAATTGACTTTGCTCATGGCCTGCATCATAACATCCATGGTGACGTCCATTGAGGGTTTATCACCCGGACCTTTGCGATAATAGCCGTTCAACGAGACTACTCTCCTCAGACCATCGTGCTCGATTAAAGTCGGTGCGTTTTCTCTGACTACTTTCGCCACACTCTTCAGAGGCACTTGGACGCCTGATGGAGAGACGATATACACCTGTCCAATGTCAGAAACATTGCTGCGCTGGCTTTCTTCATAGCGGAGTTGCACGGTATTCTGACGAACATTGGGCAGCCGATACCACTCGCTGGCAAGTCCACCTTTTAATGCGTAATACGCTTGTTCGGCAATGCTGTCAGGAGTAAGTCCCAAAGCCTGTGCCTTTTCAGGCATTATGTCCAAACGGTAAGATGGTTGAGACATATCCCAGCTTGTTGATACCTGATACAGACCCTTGACATCCTTTGCAACCCTCATCGTATCCTGACCCATCTTGTTGAGGACCTGCAGGTCTTTGCCTGATATCAATACTGCTATAGGCGCCAAACTGCTGGCCATGACGTCCGATCCCATTTCCTTGATTTGCAACCTGCGAATTCCGGGGATCGTGGCTAGAGCTTCTTTCCTGACACCATCCATAACTTTCCAAATGTCTCTCTTGCGCTCATCTTTATCGGAAAGAGTCATCATCATCATCGCACCGTTTACCTGAGGCATCGCATAACCAGTGTAGACAGGGGAGAATGATTCAAACATAGTCTCAGCGCCGATTTCAGTAGAGACTTTCTCAATCTCCGGATATTTAGCCATTATCTTCTCAATGGTGCGGACGGCTTTCTCAGTCTGGGCAAAATTAGTTCCCGGAGCCATCTCTAATACACCGTAAGCCTGCCCGACATCCGCCAGCGGCATCATTTCAGAACCGATCATCGGATAGAACGTGAATCCTATAATTACAGTCACCAGGATTCTAGCCATATTCATGAACCGGTGCTTGAGCATCCAGCGGATTATATTGGCGTATCCACCCTCCATACGGGCCAGTGAATCTTGAATCGGTCCCAATACTTTCCTGTACAGCCAGCGTTTTCTCTCATTCTCAAGCTCTGAGTGAGGTTTGAGCAGATTGGCACATAGCAAAGCTGTAAGGGTGAATGAAACCAGCATAGATGCTGCAAGAGCCAGTATAATCGGCCATACCAGCTCAACAAACATCAATTGAACAATACCGCCACTAAACAGAAGAGGCAAAAGAGCCAGAACCAGGACGACAGTAGATGCGATGACTGCCAGCCGGACCTCGGCGATGCCATCGATAGTAGCTGTCTTTGCGTCTTTTCCCATACGCATGTGACGTTCGACAGCATGGATATCTATGATAGAGTCATCAACTAAACGTCCAATGGCAAGCAACAATCCAATTAAAGTCCCTGAGTTGAGACTCATTCCCAATGGAGCCAGACCCAAAATTGCAATTGCCAGTGACATAGGTATGGAAATCAGCGTTATAAGTGTTCCTCTCCATTCACCCAAGAAAAGCAACACAGCGATACCTGCAAGTAATACTGCGAGACCGAGTTCCTCGAACATATTCTTGAAGAGGATATTTATGAAGTGTGCATTGTCATAAGCTACTTGGAACTTGACGCCAGGGTGCTCACTCTCGAGTTGCCGGAGTTGCTTCTGTATGGCCGGAACGATTCTTGCGGAGCTTGCACTCGGGTTCTGAATAACAGCAGCTTCGATTGATTCCTGAACTTTGCCCTTGTTGTAAAAATGATACGAACTGCGCTTCTCCCAGAAGCCATCGACAACCCTTGCGACATCTCTCACATAAACAACTGCAGGCAATCCCGCGGCTCCTGTGACCGAGGATGTTGGCTGTGCAGATGCAGCAGCAGGACCGGAGGATCCTCCTCCCATACCCGACATTCCCCCACCCGACCCGGAGCTTGCTTTTGCAAGCGTGGCTGGTCCGGATGAGACTGAAGAGGTGATCGGTATTGCAAGCAGATCCGTGGGACTCAAAACTTTGCTGTCTACGCGAACGATGGACTCGTTTTGCGTGTTTGTGACTAGTCCTGCGGAGCGACCAACGTTGTAACCATCAATAGCTCTGCGCACATCAGGTATGGAAATCCCATACCGTGCCAGTTTGTCTCTATCTATTATTACCTGGAGCTGCCTTTTATAGCCTCCAAACGGAACGACCGAGTATACATCGGGGACAGTTTTCAGACGATTAACAACGTCGTTATCCACAAATTCGCGGAGCTTGGCTTTGTCCCAGTTCTTGTCACCTGTCACTGAGAGCGAAAGAATTGGAAGATTGAGCGGGTCTATGGCTAAAACCCAGGACGGTTTCAGGTTGGCGCCGGTTGCGGGTAAGTTGGCCTGCACAATGTTCATCAGGCTCTGGACATCGAACAAGGCTTTCTGCATATCCGACCCATACGCAAACTCCAGGCTGACCATTGCATAGCCATCCTGAGAAGTTGAACGGATATAGCGGAGGTTTTTGATGTTGACGAGTTGCTCTTCAATCGGTTTGGCAACCAGTCTCTCCATCTCCTGTGAGGAAAGACCAGGCATCATAGTGACGACACCGATCATCGGACTCTCTACATATGGCATGAACCTGCGAGGCATGCGGTATCCGACTATGATAAATGCTGCAATCAAAACACCAACATAAAATGCGATAACGGTATATGGATGTTCGATTGACCACTTATGTATCATATGCAGCGCGTTCATTGCATGCTGCTTGCCGTGCCCTATTTTTCCACTGACATTGTTTTCCATAAGTCAGTGTTTCTCCACTAGTGCCATGAGACACTTTGGACATGTTGCCTTTGGATCGTGGCTGGTGACTTCGGGATGCATGGGACATACATAGGTTTTTACTTTTGGCTGCGTTTTTGTAACCGTAACACTCGGCTTTGCCTGACTGGGTGAACTAGCTGCTTTGGGAGTTGATGATGGCATCTTCATATCCGATCCCATATCCATCCCGCTCATATCACCAGTGCCGGCTGCGGGAGGCAGTTCGGTTGGTCCATCTGAAGACCATTTTGTGCGGAAGATTGCGTTTCCTTCTTCCAGATACGTGTGCCCCTGATATATGACTTCATCCTGTGGAGATAATCCTGAAGTTATTAACGTGCGATCACCTGTACTGCCTCCTGTTGTGACCAGCACCAGATGAGCAGTTTCAGATCCGCCAGAGGTCCTTGGTACCAGGGCCATCAGACATATCGGACATGTACCTGGATGATCTTCTACGATCTGCGGGTGCATAGTGCAGTAGTATTCCTGATTTCCCTTTGGAACTGACTTGCGAACTGTCCAGACATAACTGCTGTCACTGCGGAGTATAATTGCGCTGCTGGGTACACTGAGGCCGTGCATACGCGATTCCAGGTTTATTGTCATATCCACAGACTCACCGGGCAGCAGCTTGTGTCCCGGATTGGAGACAATGGCTTCTACCATTAGTGATCGGCTTGTTTGATCGGCAGAAGGAGAAATGGATGTGATGCGTGCATTTATTTCTATATCCGGGTGATTTGTAAAGGTGGCATGTATGGGAGTACCAACGCGGACATTGCCGGCATCTACTTCGGAGATTTTTGCCTGCAGCCTTATTTTATCCAACCGTGCAACACCCAAAATGGGAGTGGAGGAATTGACATACTGCCCTGGACTAACATACCTGCGGGTTACGACTCCCGAGATGCTGGATTTAACACTTCGGAAAGATTCAAGCACCTTTGCAGTCTGTTCCATTGAATGCATTTGTGAAACTGCAGTATGCTTCTGCCTGATTTCTGCTTTAGCTTGAGCAACACCTGCCGAGGAGGAGAGAACCCTCTTTCGTGCGGCGGAGACCATTTTCTCCTTGCTTTTAACATCGGCAGCAGCGGCAGATACGTTTTGTTTGGCTTCAGCAAGCATGCCATTTCGCTGCTGCAGCTCTGCTTCCATTTTAGCTGCATCAGCTTTCTCAGACTGGAACTCCTGAACAGAAACAGCACCAGAGTTCAGGAGTTTTTCCTCACGGGCGATCTCAACTCTCCAGTATTCTACGTTTGCTTTTGCTGCAATAACATCACTTTCCCGTTGCTGAACTATGTTTTTGGCAGCTTCAAACATAGCTTTGGTGCGTTCTACTTCGGCTATTGCTGCATCTACTTCAGCTTCTGCAGCCTGCTTATCGGCTGACATTTTATCCAGGCCAGCTTCGGCAACTGGTACCTCCGACGATGCTGTTTCCCTGACACGTTTGGATTCATTTACCCTGGAAGCAAGCTCTGGAGAATCAACTGTTGCCAGTATTTGACCTGTAGAAACACTGTCTCCATCATATACTGAGAGTGTTTTAAGATAACCCTCGACACGGGAAAACACCTGCTGTTCTTCTAGCGCTGCGACAGACCCAACATAGTGCACCTGAGGAGAAAGATTGGCAGTTCCGACTCGCTCAACAGCTACAGGGATCGATCCTTCCGGTGGTTTCATTACGGACATGTCCATAGCCTGCGATTCAATCACAGTCATTGAACCCGGATGTCCTGCTTTCCATCTGCGGATCAGATAGCTGGATATCAGGACCATACCTACCAGTAGAAGAATAGCCCACTTATGGGACCAGATAAGCTTGAAAAGGCCAATCATATGGGTACTCCGGCTCTATTCAAAGTAGTTACTCTTACGAAGAGCAACCTTTTGCTAGTAATCTTATTGCTTTAGTTACGTATGCATGATAACTATTGTTCCATAATCACTCAGCAAAATCAACAAGCACAAATAACGATCTATTATTGTTGGTTCATACCCATATGATGCACCTTTAACACAGTTCTATTTTAACTACTAATTCCCCCTTATGTTGGTTTTTGAGGATGCTAATACGATTGTATACATTACCACCGAAGTCCGGTGACTTTTCAAGGCCCACTTCACAATCATCGGGAACATACAACACTACGTGACCGTTTGCACCATTTATGATAACTTTGCTTCCATTTATCACTACATCAAGCATGGTCATCCAGTAAAATCTTACGCCATCACCCTGGTTCAACTTGTAGTCATCCGTAATAATCAACTCGTTCGGTTGTGGGGAGTCCCAGGTCCTCTTCCAATAGTCATACACATTATTCCAACCGACACCTACATTGGCGTGAGCGTGGAACTTAACTTCGTCACCTGACGCCTCTGGCTTAATATCGTGCAATAGAGGATTGTCAGGATGAGGAAAGAGTCCGGAAGCATAAGGAACCAGCATATTATGCCACTCACACTCACAAGCCATTTCCGCTCGCGGGTCTGAATAATCGAATGTTCCGGGATCATCGGCAAAAGTTTCTCCGTCATATTCAAGAATGAAACTACCTTTATCCTCGTGGCAATGGCCTGCATTTGACTTGTTGCCCATAATCAGGATCTTGACCTGTTTATCATCTAAGACACGTAAACTGGATACGACACCCATTTCAGGCATAATGACCAAATTCTTGGCTTGTGGTCCTTCTAAGGGAATTCTCTCTGCATGATTACCTGTCAATATACCTGTCGGTTTCTTTCCACGTGCTATCATCCGCCTGTATATGCTTGTCCAATACGAATCCGGCGCTGCGGCTGCCAACCACTCAACTGCACTCAGACCAATATCTTTTCCAGCATCACAAATCCGCATAACATCACGGGAATTGTCGGTGGATGCAATAACCTCACCAAAATCCGACATTTTGGTGAGACATTCAGGCAACGAATCAAATATCCCAATTCCTCGTGACCTGCGATAGAACGTTATTGATATAAACGCCTGATCTATAGTCCCACCAAAATATCCCGGGCCCTCCAGAAAACTTCCGTCTGATGAAATAGCCTTATTTAAGCTTTCGATGACCTCTTGATAGGCTATATCAGTATATTTGCTGACTCTGGGTCTATCGTGTTCCATTACCAGATATGCTAACAAACGTCCCGCTGAAAACAACATCAGCTGGTTACATTCAAAAATATACTCATGCTTCCAGGTATTGTACATTACTGCGTTTATGGCCTGTTCAGATAATCTTCTATATAAAAGATCCTTTCCAAGATCAGTGAACAAATCCCCTGCAAGATCAAGCGCAACTGCTACATCCTGAGCGATCATACACTGTGTAAAAGCCCGGTGTTCAAATGTGCTACCTGGGAACCGGCAAATGAAACCATCATCCCAGTGATCACACAAAGCAATCGATAAGGCACAACGAGCAGCTAATCTGAGCAGTTCGGCATCTTTCAGGATTGTCCCTGCCAAAGCTGCCGATTTCCCTTTTCCCATAAGGAGTTTACCGTGGTCACGTTCCCGGTTGTATCGCTCATCTGCGCCGAGGTTTACATACTCACCTATACAGGCTTCAGGATTAAATGATCGCAATTCATATATTCCAAGACTCTCAAGTTCAGGGAGAACAGCATTGTCTGAAGTCAGTTTTTCTCTCAGAGCATTTAACTCGGTTGGATCGATGAATATCCCACGCTGTGGTGAAAAAGACGGTTCAAACTCGGTAGATTTAAGATATGGCTCCCAATTCTCCTCTGAGTAGTCCCATTGGCGCAGATATTTGTCCAGTGCTGGCGAATCCTGCAAACCTATCCAGTTAATCCAGCCAGCCGCTGCTCCTTTATTTGCAGCATATATTTCGATAGTGATTTTCTCTATCGTATTAGCGCATTTCAAATCCAAAGCCAATTCACGCTTGTTTTTCGGCGCAGGATCAGCAACCATTAGCAGTGGGCCGATATCCGTATCTGCTGCTATCCTTACGACGGAATCTGGTGGCGCTACTATCGATACCACAAGCTTGTCATAACCTAAACAGGAAACTTCAAAGCGTCTGGACATCGATAATGCCGGACCTGTTTCAGGACACTCCTGCCAGGAAAAATCCACCCAGCACCAGTTTTGTTCAATCCTGAAACCGATATCGCTATTTTCGGTTTTAGCCCAGTCGGACAAGCCACTAAGATGAAGATCCCAGAAAGGCTCAATTATCGCTTCAGCACAATTAATTGGTGTTACTCTAACCATTCATCAAATCTCCTGACTTATTGTTACTCAAGATCCCGGTACGAACCAGGCGTTGAAGGAAACATCATATTCTGCCAATGCAAGCACCGCTATATCGACATTGAACAAGTCCTGTGAATCACTTTTGGAAACAGGAATCCGCCAGGCTTGCCAACACACACTATAGGACTCATTCCTTACGACAGGATCAGGGTGGACTCTTCTCCCATTGATATCAACTTGAGCAGCAAAATCTTTGCCTTCAAATTGCATTGCTGCTCTTTTTCCTGACGACACTTCAACTGTGACTACCAGACAGCCATCAGACTCACATTTGGGTATAAAGCCTGATATGTTGAACATTCTTGGCCCAGTGGCAGGAATATCGGACGGTTGATTTTCCCTGGGAACTCTGAGTGTTACTCCATTTGACGAAGGGCCTACTTCAATCGGAACATTACAAGTAGACTCAGAGAATGCAGATGGAACAGGCGAAGTGATAAATTCGTGTGTGAGGGAATGCTTATTACCTACCGGGACTAGCTCGAGTAGAACAACATCAAATGGACGCATAGAAATTGAAATACTGCCCTGGAAACTGTCTGACTCTCCTGTCATTTTTGTCTTGTTCGGATACCACCGGTAGATTTCCCACTGTTTGTTTGCATCTAATCCCCAGTTTTCATTCAATTCCAATTTTATATCAGTGTCCGACCACACGCAGTTGTTGACAGCCACGAAAGCCCTATTTCCGTCAGTGCAGCAATAGCCGTATGGTTCGTTTTTCCATGGATTGCCTATAACGAATTTCGGATTCGAAAAACACCCGGGGTTGGCTTTTAATAGCGCGATAAACTCTGCCATCTGATTGCGTTCGGGTGGCGTCAACCAGTTGTTATCACTCCAGGGCTGAGCTAACAGACTGCCTCTACTTATGTCCATCACAAAAGCTTCCTGCCAGCGTTCTTTGCCGATTGAACTGTTCCACTTCCAACTAGAAAGCCAGACTCCAAGTGAGTCTTTCCCAAGAGTTGGTACATCCTTACAGAACCACTGGGCCTGATCAAGACCGACAGTTACGCTGTCTCGAACATATAGAGTGGGTTTGTCTGCAGGATGTGCTGCTTCAACAGCTATTCCCGGTTCAAAAAGAGTATCGCCGTGTAACAACCACCACGGAGACCGATAGCCCCAATATAGCATTAGAAAAACATCCGGGCATTCATTATCCAAGTCACGCAAAGTCTCGATCACACTACTCTGGATTGCCTCAGTCGAATAAATACCCGGCAGATGCTCGTGATTTGTGTTGTAGCAAATGGACTGCAGGTTGTCGAACTTGATCATCCGAACTCCGTTTTCGCGGATGTGATGTCGGAAAGCCGTTGAATAGATGGTCTTGATAGGATCTGAGGCTCTGCACAGGGTTGGCCTGTCAGTGGCATGTGCTGGATCAAAAGTATATGTAGGACGGACAACGGGATTTCCCCCGATTGTCCATTCAGGCATTGAGGAATCTATCCAGAGCCCGGGACTCGTCCCAAGTTTTTTGATCTCGTCCAAAACTGGTGTAAGTCCATTTGGGAAACGAATTGGATCTGCCTGTTGGAGGTCACCGTTAGTATCAACCCAGAAATCAATGGAGTATAGATCAAAATGGCAACCAGACTCTCTCTGACCTTCAGCTACTTTTGAGATATTGTCCAGTAGAAAACCTTCAGATTCGTCAAAGTTCCCTAATCCCCAGAACTCCTCACCGTCCGATCTTGCGCCAAATGCTTCAAGGATAGCATATGGTTTATCGTGCCCCCTGAGGACTCTTCTAGATCGACTTTTTACATATGACAAGAAACCGGCACGGGCTTTTTCAGGCTGTGCAACCCCATAAACCGACTCCATGCATTCGAATGTATTTCCCGGATTCAAAATCTTACCAGGATATTGCTTTAAAAGAATAACTCCATCCTGCCCGATTACCCATCCGGACGGGTGTGCTATGCCTATATAGAACCGATCATCGACGTAAACTGGAAATCCCTGTTCTCCATCTGTCATCGCCACATTGGTTTTGTAGTTGCCAAGGCGAATGTTCATTAATCTGATATCAACTGGTCCTGTATTTGAAATGCTGACAAATTTATGCAGGACTGGTTCAGTTGAGTTCCATTTATAAGATATATTTGCTGATAGGTTGGAATCAAATTTGAGATTGAAAACAACTTCTGCCTGTTCGCCTTCACTCAAGACCTGCATGCTGTCAACATTGAAGTCCGGATTATATAAAGGTTTTCCGATTGTGAAATATTGCTCGCAGTGACCGGGACGCTGGCCTTTTAGTCCTAATGATCGAGCTGATTCCGGGTCGAGTTCGTTCAGTTCTTTTGTTCGGTTACGATAGCCGGTGCATTGAACAGCAATAATATTGTCCTGTCCGAAACGCAGGCTATTATATAACTCAGTCCCAGGTATAAATTCAAATTCTCCGGGCTCATTCCATCGTTTTTCTGCTATTCTCGTTCCTATGTGATTCCCATTAACAAATATTCTTATGTAGCCATAGTCGAACAGGCCATATCCACCAAGTGTGAGAGTAATATTTTTTCCATTTATATCTACAGGTAAAAATGCATGCGTTCTACTCCAGGTATACCATTTATCAAAATTTGGTATTCCAGCTGCATGATCGGGGGATGTGGCGATCATCTCTTCCCATTTGGTGTCATCAAAATGCTGCCGATAGAATCCATCCTGGTAACCGGCTTCCATATCCGGATCTGATTGAAACTCTTGAGCACATTTGAACCGCCATCCGCTGATCCAGATACGTTTTTCTGCGCAGTCCAGGTCAATGTCCAGTTCATATCCGGACAGTAATATTTCTGAATCAGAAGAGGTATTATACCAGGAGGCAGCTTTCAATCCTGACGTAGAATCCAGTTGAAATTTGAAGCCAGGAGATTCAAGTATTATTGTATTTTCATCAGGTGATGATACTGAGCATTTTATACTAGGCATATTTCCTCCACCAAACTCATCTACAGAAATAAATTACGGGTCGTGATACCGCTAAATGCTATGTTACCCGGCGTCCTTTGTCAATACGCATATATCCGCATAAAAAGCAAGCAGCCATGTAATTGCAAAAAACCGGTTTTCAACTTTGACAAGTAACCTATTTCCCTACTATCATGGTGACACCTTAAAATCGGAGTTATGATTGGGATGCAAAACCTTTGTAAAAACTCGCTTAGGGACGCAAAGTTGCGTCTATTCATCCTGATCCTCGCTATTTTGGCCGTTTCATGCAGCATAATGGCTGCTCCCAAAAGTCAGAGGATCATTGAACTCAAAGTTAACCAACTCCCCGAATTCTCTTCACAGGATGCAAGAACGAAAGCTGATGTGGCAGTGTTGCGCAGATTTATGGCGCTACACCCAAATGTGAAACTGGTAAGAGGCACTGGCCTCCAGATCGCAGGCGGCGCTAACACCATGGACATGGTGCCAATGATGCAGATCGCTGGAGACATTTCTCCGGCTGTTATCTACGTCAACTTCAGAATGTCTGACACCTACATCCAAAAGGGATTCCTGAAACCTCTGGACGACTTCGTAAAGAAGATTCCAAAGGATGAGTTGGACAGAAGAGTTCCACCGGCTGTGCGCCCGGTTATTTATCGACTCGGACCTGATGGCAAAAAGCACTGGTATGCCATCCCAACCGGAAGACTCGTCCGTGTATTGACATGGAGACGAGACCTTTTTGCCAAAGCAGGACTTGATCCTGACAGGCCTCCAAAAACGTGGACAGAGTTCCTCGATTATTCAAAAAAACTCTGCAAACCTAAATCAAATCAGTATGGTATGGGTTTCTACAAGGGTGACGTATCAAGTTGGGACTTTGCAAACCTTGTATGGTCTGCCGGCGGTAAGTTTGTCGATGTAGACGATAAAGGTAAATGGACACCTATGTTCAATGCACCTCCAGTCATTGATGCTATGTATTTTTATGCAAAGATGAATACAATGCCCTGGACCGGTCCTGATGGACAGAAGTACCACGGCGTAGCAGGACGAGATACAAACGTTCAGATCCAGGGACCAGGCGACCCGTTTGCTATGGTATTCAGTTACCTGGATGACCGTTTGAATATTTACCAGCCTGAACTGCTTGGATATGCTCCGGTCCCGCACATGGAAGGCCGCAAGAGCGCTTCTGAAATCAACTGCACTATGCTTGGTTTGTATGCGGGCATCAAAGATCCTGAGATGATACAGGCAGCCTGGGATTATATGTCATTCCAGGACAGCGATGAAGCTAACCAAATCCGAGTAAAGATCTTCATTCAGAACGGATATGGACGGTTTGTTAGTCCGATTCTGCTTGAGAAATATGGCTACACGGACTATCTGAAATCAGTCGATAAGGACTGGATTCGTGTCTACAAAGACGCGATGATCAATGGTATTCCTGAACCTTACGGTAAAAACTGCGCAGTTGTCTACAGAGAGCTTTCCAGACCGCTGGAACAAGTTATCAACGACAAGGTAGTTGTCAAAGCTATTGAAGATAACGACGAAGCAGCTGCTCGAGCCCGAATAAAGGAAATAGCTAACAGTGCACAGGTTGACACTGAAAAGCGGATGTATGGGATTGTACCTGTAAAAGTTGCTGCAACAAGGCATGTATGGACAATTATATTCCTGATTGCTGCTGCTGTTGCTTTCACAATTGCTACTGCTTATCTATTGAAAGTATTCAGACAGAGTGCTCCAACACCTACACCTGGCCAGAAGAAGACTTACTTGGCAGCGATATTAATATTGCCTGCAGCACTCACTGTTCTGATATGGCAGTATTACCCGTTGATGCGTGGAACGATAATGGCATTCCAAGACTACAATGTCATGGGAGGTTCTGAGTTTGTCGGTCTTTCTAACTTTACTGACATCCTCTTTGATCCGGGATTCTGGCATTCACTCTACATAACCCTCCTGTATACAGCCCTGTATATGATATTTGCGTTCATTTCACCGATCGTCCTGGCATTGCTGCTGACCGAAGTCCCAAGAGGAAAGATATTCTTCCGAACGATCTTCTATCTGCCAGCTGTGCTTTCAGGACTGGTTGTTATATTCCTGTGGAAGAGTTTCTACAAACCTGCAGGACTGATGAACAATGTCCTCAATCCGATACTGGAGTTGCTTCATATAGCTCCAATGTCCGTAGACTGGTTGAGTACACCGATGTTGGCTATGGCGGCTGTTCTGTTGCCTGTCGTATGGGCAGGTATGGGACCGGGGTGTCTTATATATCTGGCCGCTCTAAAAACAATCCCTGAAGAGTTCTACGAAGCAGCTGATGTTGACGGAGCTGGTGTTATCCGCAAGATATTCGGGATAACATTGCCGTCGATTAAGATGCTTGTTATGATCAACGCTGTCGGAGCTTTCATCGGAGCGTTCATGTCCAGTGAAACGATCTTCGCTATGACTGGTGGAGGACCTTATACTCCTTATGGAGCTACCGAAGTTGTCGGATTGCAGCTCTTCTACACAGCGTTTGTATACCTTAAGTTTGGCGTAGCTAACGCAATGGCCTGGGTATTGGGCTTCATGCTGATCGGTTTTACCATGATTCAGTTAAGAACCTTAAGCCGGGTGGAATTCAAGGGAGGAAGGTAAGACAAGATGCCCATTATTCCTGTCATTGGCAGAAGAAGCCCCAAGATCAGAACATTGATATTCTTTATATATCTAGTGCTGATACTTGGTTGTATAACAATGGTATATCCATTCCTGATCATGCTTTCGGGTAGCACCAAAGGCCTGGCTGATATGCAGGCTATGGACCCGGTACCGCAGTGGATGTATTCCGAGCAGATGAAATTTGCAAGGTATGAAGAGGATAGATATCAGGGTAATATGACCCTGCTCTCTACTGCATACTCAAAAGAAATCCTGGAAGGGAAGAATGCATTACTGCCGGTTATGGTTGATATGTCCCTTCCCGAAAATGCGGATGACATTTGGCTGAAAAAGGCGATAGTCGGAGAGATACCTCTTACCGATTCCAAAGCAGTCGAAACCTATTTCAAAGCTCAGATCGATGAAGCCAAAAAAGAGTAATACAAGTCTGAATATGGCGGACTTGAGGAAATCGGAAGACAGACTTAAAGGTTATGCAGACCGTCAACTGGTTCCTGTAGATAAAGAACTGGCTGGAAAATATCAGCAATTCATGGATCAGAGCTTAAAGGCATTCCCTGATCATTTTTACACTCTGCAGGAGTTCACTGCTCTTAACAGGATTCTCGGGAGAAACTATCGTGGCTTCCGTGATGCTGTGAAAGAAGAATGCAAGACTATCGAGGGGTTCAATACCCGGTTCTTGAACTCGATATCCAACTGGAATGAGTTCCCGATGCCTTTGGACTCACCTGTAACCATAAAAGAGTTCTGTTATGAAAAGAACCCATACATAGACCGCTATCTAGAGTATAAACGAAGCCTGCCTCTCACTGAACGGGCAATTATGAATGTGGATGGCTACTATGTATATATGCAGAAGAACTATCCTAAATACAGAAGCAAGGTCTGGGCTCCTAACCCGATTCTGGTAGAGAAAATGCCTGCCGGAACTGATGGTGAGATGTGGGCTGAATTTGTTCAGCACAATCTCAACTGCAACTATGTGAAACTCGATCCCCAGGGAATGGCATTGTTCAGAGCATATCTAGCAACAAAATATCCCGGTGGAGTTGCTGAGTTCAACAAGATCAATGATTCTAAGTATGCCGCTTTTACAGATTTTACCGGTTCTGAAGAACAGATGCGGAATCCTGCTGTGTTCACTCTCTACACTCAGTTTGTAACCAATGAGTGTCCACCTCAGAGACTTATTGTGGACACTCCGAATACACGATATCGGAAGTTTATTGGCGACCCAACGGCAGTTATGCCTGCTATTGCCCAGGACTATGTTGTATTCAAACAGGTTGAGAAGTCCTACCTTTGGGAGATTTCAACCAGAAACTACCGGAACGTTATTGAATATATCGTAATCTACGGTAGAGCTATCTGGAATACGATTATATTCATCGGGTTGAGCATTGCTGCTGCTCTGTTGGTAAACCCGTTGGCGGCATATGCTTTGAGCCGTTTCAACCTTAAACAGACGTATACAATTCTAATGTTCTTCCTGACGACCATGGCTTTCCCTGGCGCTGTCACAATGATCCCGAACTTCCTGTTGCTCAAGAACTTGCATCTGTTGAATACATTCTGGGCTCTGATTCTGCCAGGTGTTGCAAACGGGTACTCGATCTTCATCCTTAAGGGGTTCTTTGACAGTATCCCGAAGGAAGTTTACGAGTCAGCACTGATTGACGGTGCCGGTGAGTGGACAATGTTCTGGCGCTTTACTATGGCGCTATCGACGCCTATCCTTGCACTGATTACATTGACTGCATTCACTGGAGCGTATACGGCATTTATGTTTGCCCTTATCATCTGCCCTGATGAGAGGATGTGGACATTGATGGTCTGGCTTTACCAGATGCAGATCGGTTCTGCGCAGCCGGTTATATATGCTGCTCTGGTGCTTGCTGCACTGCCTACATTGTTAGTATTCGTGTTCGCACAGAATACCATCATGAAAGGTATCGTCATCCCGGTCGAGAAATAATCCGACTGAGTTACTGCACATGCAAAACAGCCCCCGGAACAATTGTTTCGGGGGCTGTTTTGCATGTGCTGACTATTTAATTAATTCATACCCTATAATTCATAATGCGTTCTCATGAGAAACCTGCTATACTATTTCCGTAAGTTGAGAAAGTAGCATAATGTATGGTTTTTGACTATAATGCTGCAATACTCGCTACATTTATTTCCAGGGGGATACGCATATGCCTTTCATAGTGCTTTCGCTCATGCCGTTGATATGGTGGTTGGTTGCGATTATCGCATTGGCCTTGATCCTGCCATCGATCCGGATAGTAGGTCCGACCGAAGTTGGGCTTATAACTAAACGCTTTGGTTTTAGGAGTCTACCGGGTGATAACCCGATTGCATTCGAGGGTGAGGCCGGTTATCAAGCTGATCTTCTGATGCCTGGCTGGCACTTTAAATTTTGGATGGTTTACAAAGTTGACAAGTTCCCGTGGATCGAGGTTCCAGCAGGTGAAATCGGAGTCGTAGTTGCCCAAGTTGGTCGTCCGCTGCCTATCGGCGCTAAATCGGCTGTTTACAATCCAGCTTTTGGCAATTTTACCGATCTGCGGAACTTCGTAGAGAATGGCGGACAGAAGGGTGTTCAGCGTCCGGTTCTGCCTCCAGGCACCATTATGCCTATACACCCGGTTGGTTTTCTGGTTATAACCAAACGCAATATTTATGGTCTGCCGGTTATTCCGGAACTGCGCAATTTTAATGGAGTACTGAGTCCGGTCAATTTTGGGTTGGATCCATCCAGGCTTGATCTTGTTCGTATTCAGCCAATGAGTGTTGGTACAGAGCGCAAGATAGTAGACACTGTGGGTATTGTAACAACATATGAAGGTGATCCACTGCCAGAAGGTGATATTGCATGCAGACTCGGTGGATTCAGCGATATTGAGATTCAAGAAAAAGAAGGCAATATCACAGACACAACCCTGATTGAGAGTATGCTGGGCAGTAAAAACGCTCTCCACAACAACTATCAGGACTATCAGGCTTTCCTGGATCATGGAGGCAAAATCGGACTTCAGCACGACCCACTGCTATATGGTGCATTCGCTCTGAATCCGTTCCTGGTCAGTGTAGAACTGGTTCCGATGCTGGTGGTGGAACAGGGGCAGGTTGCTGTTGTTAAGGCATATGTTGGCCTTGCTACAGTTGATATCTCAGGTCCTGAGTTTAAGTTCGGCAGCCTGGTTCGTCCGGGACATCGTGGAATATGGCAGGAACCATTGAGGACCGGCAAGTATCCAATAAACCCGCGCTGCTACCAGGCGGAAATCGTTCCAACGCTCATTCTGACCCTGAACTGGGCTCAGGCTATCTCTGAAGCTCATCATCTGGATTCGAGGCTGGAATCAGTTACAGCAAAGAGCCGTGAAGGTTTCGTCTTTACTATTGATCTTCAAGTACAGATACACGTTCCGGATGCCAAGGCGCCAAAGGTCATATCGAGTGTAGGAACGATGCAGAATCTGGTAGATGATGTCCTGCAAGCAGTAGTAGGTAACTACTTCCGGAATAAACTGCAGTCGATGCCGGCTGTTGATTTCATTCAGACCAGGGACATTGTTCAACAGGAAGCCTATGATCTGATCAGCGATCAAATCGAACAATACCAGGTAGAGACAAAGGGTGTCTTTATCCAGGATGTCACTTTGCCTCCGACTCTAGTAGAGGTTTTGACAGAGAGGGAAATCGCCAACCAGCAGATAGAGACTATCAAGAAGCAGAGATCGGCGCAGGAAGAAAGAATCTCTATGGAGCAGTCCAAGGGAACCGCCGATATGCAATCTGATCTGGCTAAATCGCAAGTCAATGTCAGCATCTTTACTAACCAGGCAGATGCAAGAAAAGCTCAAGCTGACGGTGAAGCTACATTCATCCGTGAGACTGGTAGAGCCAAAGGCGCGGAAGTCGAGGCCGTCGGTCTTGCAAGGGCTACGGCTTACGAAGCACAGGTCAAAGCCCTCGGGCAGACACCGACAGCTCTAGTCAACGCTATAAACGCACTTGCAGAGAAGCAAGTAAAAATAGTGCCTGATATATTGGTTACAGGCGGTGGCGGTGCAATGGAAGGCCTTGCAGGCTCATTGATGGGCTGGCTTAAGGGCAACCTCGGCGGCGCTCCGGTGAAGGAAGCTCCTATGCCGACTGACACACCAAAGGAAACACCGGGGACAGAGTCATTCACCCCGATGTATGCAGACGCTCCTCCTGCTGCACCTAAAGAAGAGAAGCCGAAAGAGGAGTCGAAGTAACTGAAAATCACAAAGGGAGCACTTCAACGTGCTCCCTTTGCATATATGAATTACAATTCATCAACTGATTATTTTACGGGTTTCAGCAAGACGCCAACAATTTTGTTCTTTTCTTCACAATAACCTATTATTTCACCACGGTCATTAATTCCTGTTGCACGAACCATTTTTGGTTTCACGGCTTTTATTAGTAGTGTATTGAGATCATAATACTTACCGTTCATCCATAGGAATGGGATGTCATGGTCTTTAGCCTGCGAGAATCCTACTATTTGCCCATGTTTGTTTATTCCTGTCGCTATTGTTGAATACCCATTCATTAACCCTATGTCAAGTAGCTTTCCTTTATCCCATAGAAATGCGTGCGACGAATTGCCATATTTGCTTCTATCATTTCTAGCATATCCAACCACTTGGCAGTTGTTATTCAAATCGGTTACTTTATAAGTAGTATATTGCGAACCAATGCTGCCCAGATCAATAAGCTTGCCTTTTGAAATGAGATATGGATGCATAGTATTCTTTTCATCTGTCCATTCGCCAGCTACATCCCCTTTGATATTGATTGCATCAGCACTACTATGTCTCCATTTATATTGCTTTCCAAGATTAAAGGCTTTAGCTTTTGAAGTTTTCCAGTATGCAGCGTCGGGACCCAAGTCCTCAGACCAGCCACCTTCCGTGCTTCCAACTATCCTACCTCTGTTATTTATATCATTAACCTGTGATCCATGATATCCGTAATTCCCATCCATTTCTGTAATTTTGCCATTTGACCAATAGAATGGATGTACCGATGTCACCGCTCCGAATCCAATTGCGTTTATAGTTATCTTATCCGCATCGTTTAATGCTGATGGTGATATTCCGCCTTGATATTCGGTCTTGTCATTGATCCCAAGAGGAATAAGTCTACCTTTCCATAACGCGCAAGAAGTCTTTGTTCTACCTACTACATGCCCTTTGTTATTGAGCGCGGTTGGATTTAGCGGTAGTATAGTGACAGTGTATTTGGATAGCGCTGTCACTACTACTGGAGAAACCAATGTTAGTGTAATTAAACAAACTATATAAAGTCGTTTCATTCTGATCCTCCAAACACGATTGTTTGATACCAAAATCAACCCAAATATGTAATACTATATACTGAAGTTACTTGATATAGCTCTCCTGTTTTATTTTCGGAATGATATCTATACTCACTTGTCCCGGATATGTTGTGGTGTACTTGACTGCCTTTTCAGGTACATATTGTAGGCTTCCTCGACATCTGGGCGTTCGAGAAAATCGGGTTTTGCTCCGTGTTTTAGCAGGATGCTTGTATATGCATCGTAGGGTCTACCAGACTGGAGTGTATAAGTCAGTGTAGTCGTGTATCGAAATTCGCCTACCGTATTCCACTTGGCACCGTGTTCTAGAAATGTCCTAAATATATTGGCACTTCCGGGTTTGAGATCATTAGATTCAACAAACCGTCCAAATGAATCCTTATAATGGGGGTCTGCTCCTCTGTCCAGCATTTCGCGGATTGTAACAAAGTCATTTTCGTGCACTGCCATATATAGTGATTGATTGCGGAGACGCGGCAGATCCATTATGAACATTGATATTAACCCAATACAAACGACAGCAATTGCATACCAATGCCATTTTGTAAATTTCCCAAACCTGGAATTATATAGTTCGTAGTCATTCATCTTCCATGCCCAGAATTTCATCACTGCAGGCAATATCATTAAGATAAAGGGTAATACTATGAAAACATGAGATCCGTCTTGAATCTTCATATCTAGTATGGGAACTTTATGATACCGTGGGTAATCATAGATAGGCGTTAGCAGTAAACTGATTAGGAATAAACAACTAATAGTTACTCGCCATTCCATATTAATATGTTTAAACATAGAAACTCTCCCGTATGTTATTTCAGGTCCTTGTATCTCTGCTGGCGATACAGATATTCGTTATATAAGCCATTCAAACGCGAATAATCCGAAACGTTAGTTTCAAAGTCAGTTTCAGCTCCAGCTTTCACTAATATCCTGGTAATCCGGTCATTACCATCGATTAATGGTCCATATAGAATAAAATGACCTTCACTCGACTTTACATTGGCCCTGGCACCATGTTCCAATAGCAAATTGACGATCTCGACTGCTCCAGAGCCCGCTGCTCTTACTAGTAGGGGATCACCATTAATTTTGGAGTTCGGATCAACACCCTTATCCAACATATTATGAACCATATCCGGATTCTTAAGGTAAATCGCATGCTTCATAATACTTTCACGCCTTGCCTGTGTTTCCAACACAAGAGGAATATGCATTATAAGCAGCAAAACAACCACCCCGTACCATGCTACCGGGAGGCCACACTCCATATTGAATCTACCGTTATCATTCAACCGTTTAGTCAAAAACCACGCAACTAATCTAAATACTATTGTAAATGCAATTGCACATGTAATGAATCTAACTCTCATGACATAGTCCGGGCAGTATTCCACCAGATCCTGCATCCAAATCCTGTAAATATAAACGAACAGCGGTGTGCATATAAGGCTGACGACAAACCATGTTATGCCTTTCAGTTCGTGCTCGGTCTTCATTGAATGCCTCCATAATCCAGTAAAATTGGTAAATATCCAGACATTGCGTATTATTCAGCAACCTAATCAAGCGATTAACGCAGTTTGTCAGATATATTCATATACTTTGAGACGAATGAAGTATACCATATTGCTAAACAACATAGCTATGGACATATTATGTTTCTAATATACATACATGTGATGCGAAGAACACCCAAAACAGAATAATAGACAAATGCTATAATTTACAAAACAAGTCGCACTTGAGGCACTAGTATGAAGATAGAAATAGCTGGCAAGATAATCGAATTAGTTATGGGTGATATCACGGATGAGCAGACTGATGCTATTGTGAATGCTGCTAATACTAGTTTGCTTGGCGGTGGTGGTGTGGATGGGGCAATTCACAGGCGTGGCGGGCCAGCTATTCTTGAGGAATGCCGCACGCTGCATGGGTGTAAGACCGGTGACGCTAAGATTACGACTGCAGGAAATTTGAAATCTATATATGTAATACACACAGTTGGGCCGGTGTATCGTGATGGTGCCAGTGGTGAGGATACACTGCTTGAGAGCGCATATAGACGGAGCCTGGAAGTGGCATCTGAAAACGGGGTGAAGAGTATCTCGTTTCCATCTATCAGCACCGGAGCATATAGATATCCTATGCTTGGAGCTGCAAGGATTGCATTGGCGACTGTGGTTGAATTTCTAGGGAATCACACGCAGCCGGAAATGGTCCGCTTTGTGTTGTTCGATAGACTTACATTAGCGGCATATGAGAATGCAATGGACGAACTCAGGCATTCGCTCTAATTATTCTGACTGCAAGATATATATCTCATTCACGGTATATATTCATATACTGCTTGTGCCGATGCTGCGTAGATTTTGCCTTTGCTGGATTCCAGTAACCGCAGAACATGTTCTCCGGGTTCTGTTTCTACGTCCATTGTCATTACTTTCCCGGATTTCCAGACTGTGATCCTGCCATCAGATCGACCGAACCATACAGAACCATCTTTTCGAGCCAAAACTGTTCCAGGATACTGCCAGATGCGGGTATTGTCCCATGCCATTGAATCGAGTTCAGTCAGTTTTGATACTGTTCCATCCGGTTTGAGCCTGTAGAAATGATATTTGTAATTGATTCCATCGTTCGCATAAATCCAGACAGAACCATCGGGTGTTCCCAGGATATCGTATGGGTAACCATTCTCGAAGTCCAGGTTTACAGCGTTAGTAATAAAACTCTGCGATTTCCCCAGCAAGTTGATATAGCATATTGGTTTATATCCGTAGTCCAGCAATACCGCGGTCTTGTCTCGCCAGAGAGCTGCATGTATTCTCCTTTGTCCAGGTATTGATGAAATGGGGAGATTGATCTCTTTGGAGGATATCTCACCATTTTTATCAACGCTCACCAGGTTTTGATTGTAGTATACAAATAGACCGTCTTTGGTCTCAAAAAGTCTTGCATATTCAGCATTTAACGGGGTCTCAATCCTTGTCCACTCGTTTTTTGAATAAACACCCAGGAACATACTCGCCCAGTTGACCAGCAGATTCTGTCGCGTTACATATAATCCTGGTTTTCCTATACTTCTGTCATAGTAGATATCGGTGGTATAGGTCGCTTCGTTGTCTGAAAGTTTGTATATTTTACCCTGCTTTTTACCATCAACAATATTATAAACAAATAAGTCCCGATCTTTACCGCCAACAAAAAAACCTCCTCTTGGCAGATTTGTTTTTGGCTTTGTAAATCCGGTGCCATCCCAATATAATATCTCCAGATTACCTACAATCCATAAGTTACCATTTTTCTCAACCGCGATATCGTTGACCCAACTTATATTGTCCCAACTACTACCGCCTAACGGCAGGCGTTTCCAGGTTCCACTTGCGCTCAACACACTGGCTGATAATATAAAAACTAGCATAATCAAGATTATAGTTCGTGTTTTCATATTGGTTCTCACTTTCAAAACAGATAATAGTGCTCTAATTGTCGGCTGCGATTCAAATCATTGTCTTTCCATCTGACTGATTATATTTTCAATAATGAAAAGGCTATTTGCTTGTGTTCTAATACTATCAATCTGTTTCCGCAGTATTGGCAGAACCTCCGGGCTGGCTGCCTTTATTTCTGCTACAGCTTCTGCCCTTGACTGAACACCCTGCTCAGATAGTAACGCAATGATACGCCTGGCAATCTGTTCGAGATCAGGCTTATATGTAAATTCCAGGGATACAGGATTTGGGTCAACCAGATCACCTTCCATGGCAGATATTTCCATCTTATGCAAACCCGGTTTTATTCCGGAAACATTCGCGTCTCCGGATTCTGTTGCTTTATCCCAATCACCACCATCGATCCTGTAAACTAACTCAACTGAACCACCTTCAGCAGAGGCTGCACCTGTAACAGGCAGTTTCCATTGTGGCTGGTCTATAACAAATGGCCCCTGCCCTGCCATTTTTGTCTTTGGATATCCAATTTCAGATGTGATTGTCAACGGTGTGGCAGCACAAACTGCACAGCCGGTTGGGTCGATTGCAATAACATTCACTTCGTGCTTTCCACTTGATGAAAATCGGACTTCTATCCTGTCTTTTTCTGCCAGATTCCATTCGCCATTATCGACTTTCCAGAAGATTTTTGCACCCGAAGGCACTAAGGAATTCGGCGCTGTTTTTAGTTGAACAGTGTTTCCTACCCGTTTTGGCGGGTCCACGAAGACTAATTGGTTTTTATGGGCTTTCCGCATGAAGATATGTCTATATCCTCGATAAAATCCTGCATCTATGAACAAGTTCCCCTGGTAGTCATCATAGAATTTCAAATACCCACTTTGCAGGTTCTCTACTGGTGTACCAGCCAAATCGCACCCAATTACTTCACCACTCATACAGAAAACAGGAGGGCCACCATTTCGACTACCCAGCCAAAGTCCACCCCAAATGCCTTCAGTTAAGGGGATTATACCATTTCGGATAGGTATCATATTACGATCGACTGGTCTTTTGCTCCAATTTCTCTGCTTTTGTGTCCATATCACATTGTCCGGAGCTTTTCTTACTCGAATATATTGATTGGGTTTAGATCGAAGCAACTCCTCTTCATATGGTTGCATGCCATTGATACCCAGAAGCATTATTGGTGATTCTTTTTCAGCAGGCTCTATATCAACCAATTGGCCACGATCGTATCTAAGAAAAGAATTATCACTATTCGAGTCTCGGGTTAGAAACAGACTCTTGGTGGTCTCCATTACGACGGTTTCCCATTGAGATAGTGGAAGCATACCCCAGTGTTTTCCGTCCCATATCTTCACTTCATTACGATTCCCATTTCTGAAAATGATCCGGTTGTCCTTTGCAACACATACACCATTTTTAAGAGTTGTACCAAAGTTTTTAGCTCCATCTGCAACCGCAGCTATCAAGGCATCCTCAACTGTGGCAAACTCTGTTTTCGTGTCTCCAAACAAATCGTAGCAGGGACGTTCAGGAGTTTCAGGGACGAACAATAAGTGCCCACGGTTGTCATATATAATATAGCTGATCTGTTGGGCATTCATTGGCAGTAAAAAACGATCCCATTTATGCCCATCCCAGCGTGATATTTCCTTTGGATGATCTACCAACATCATCCACATATTACCGCTAAAATCCCGGAAATATCTTTCGTCTATTGCACTATATTCCGTCCATTCATCGGATCGCGGCGTCTTTGAATCCGGATCATATTTAAACAGGTTGTTTCCGGTACGTGCATACAAAGATCCATCTGATGCAGACATTAAAGCATATACGCCATCCTGGGGGGCTCCATTCTTCCAGTTATGCAAAATGACTTCCCCATTTTTAACTTGAGCAATACCCCCTATATTCATACCTATCCAGATAGAATCATCTTTGGAGGAGAGGATGTTCTTTTTGTTTCGCATTGCAGTCGGGAGATCGGGAGCTGTTTTGGTAACGTCAATCTCAGTCAAGGTTCCATCGGGCTTTATAACATATAGATTCTTTGTAAGAGATGCATATACGCCATCTGAAAGCACAACAGAACCATCATTTAATGGAAATATGTTACTGAACATCATGTTTGCTAGTTTCGAGGAAATTGCATCCGTAAGCGTGACTTTTTCCCCTGTGCTCAGTTTGAAAGCATGTATACCTTTTTCGTTTTGTGATACTATTATTGCGCTGTCTGCTCCGAGAATGCTACCTGAAATCTGCTCAAAATCTGTCTTTTTTACAAATGGCACGATTATATCTTTGGAAGTAAGCTTGTCGTTTTTGTCAGCTGCACACAGCGTCCCACTGTAATAGAAATACACATTGCCATCGGTCTCGAATATAAGAGTCTTGTTGGTACTTAGGTTGGTTTCGATGCGATTCCATGCGCCTGATGTATAAACCGCAAGAAATTTGCCTCCCCAATTGTATAGTTTTCCGGATCTTGAAACATATACCTGGATGGCAGAATAATTCTGGTCTGCATAACATTCCAGTGAATATTTGGCACTACCATCAGAAAGCTTCAATAACCTTGCTTTCATTTTTTCACTGTTGACGACTACAGCATATAAATCACGGTCATATCCGCCCACAAAACCAATGACACGGCCACTGTTTTCTTTCTGATCTGTGCTGGGCTGCACGAACTTAGTCCCATCCCAGTAGTAGACAATATTTCTTATGCATATCCAGACAGTTCCACCCTTCTCTACTGCGGCGTATTCAATATTAGTCTGCTGCTTATCCTCTACCGTGGGAAGCGGAAGCTTATTCCAATACCCAGTTGCCTCCTGGGCAGCGGAAGCAAATGAACAGATAGATACAGCTAATAAACATAATGGCAGTATTATTGCTTGTCCAGCACGCATATCTTCCTCCAGAAACGAGTAATTGTCTTTCTACAGCAGATTGGAATAACTATCTCACGAGTAAGACGCAACTATACCCCATAATGTTCACCTGCTCGAGAATATTCTTGTACATAGAGATGTTTTACACTATACAAGACTGAATAATTGCATGCTTATTGCCAGGGAATGTCCACACACGCAAAAACACTCAGGTTAAGTCTGTGCAATTGAAAGAACTCTCACAACCCGAGAATGTTCGATGCTTGATTTTACGGGTGTACAAGAATGCGACGGGAGAGATTGGGTAAGTGGTTTATCTGAGAGGTAGTGCATCGGCATCGGCGCTTCGGGGATTATACATGGTCTACTCAACCATGTGAATGTGCTCCCCTGCGCTCTGATACCGATGCATCATTTTCTATTTTGCGGTGGCTAATTCTCTTCCCAAAGCCTGAAGCCTGACGTCTGAAGCCTTATCTTCCCGCTTTCTTTCGAATATCTGCTATTTTTTCGTCTGTTACGGCTTTTTCGAAGCTTCGGAAACCTGCCAGCTTGAATCCGTGTTTTAGGGCTATGGCTGATATGGTGTCTACCTGCTCCAGGGTTACGTCTTTACCCAGGGTGAAGTCTTCGTATCTCTGATCCAGCGCAAGCATTATGGTTTCACTCATGCAGGCATAGGCTGTCTCCGGAGGGAAACCGAAGCTGAAGTGGAAGTCTGGTTTGCCTGGGACTTTTACAACCCCACCTTCGATTACCAGCACATCATCGCGCTCTTTGGTGACTCTTGCTGATACATCTCTGGGCCTGGCAACATCGCAGACTACTGCGCCCTTCTTAATATAGTGAGGCTCAATGATGGCATCGACTGCACTTGATACAGTGACAACAATATCGGCGTCCCGGATTCCGGCTTCTACATCGGTCTCAATGCCTACCCCTGCCCCATTTTCTGCTAAATCATCAGCCAGGACCTGAAGTTTCTCACGGTTGCGGCCTACGAGGTTTACGTGGGATGAAAGCCTGCTGAATGCCTGGGCGCAGGTCTTACCTATGGAACCTGTAGCTCCAACTATTGCAACGTGGGCATCAGCAACTGAGATCCCCATAAGCTCTGCGGCCTTGACGGAGCCTTCGATGGCGGTTGCAACTGTGTAACTGTTACCGGTGGTTACGGCAATATTCACGCCTTTGCGGATTGTAATTCCACCGTCACCGACGACTGAAGTAAACGCTCCAAGTCCAACAATTTTAGCGCCGGCATCTTCGGCTATCTTAATTGTCTTGATGAGCTTCCGGTAGACTTCTTCACGGGGGAGGTTCAAGAGCTGATGGGGAGTCAGTGGGCAGCCCACAAACCAGCCTTCAGCTTCAACACCGGTGATACTCTTGATGCCATCTACATGCGAGACCATCATAGGACTCTTGTATCGGAGCGCAAACTCCAACCAGGGTTCTGGTATATGCTTAACAAACGGATACTTCCGGGCAATATCACGCTTGGCCGATAACGGGTGCATTACGAAAGCAAACTTTTCCAAATGAGACCCTTCCTTTATTTGATGTTGGAAGTTGGATTTTAGAAGTTAGATAGTAAACCTTACTGTTGTTCTGTGTCTAGCATTCATTTTCCAATTTCTCGATTCTCACATCCCCCTAACCCCTTCAAAGGGGGAATAGGTAGATGCTTCGACATAGCTGGTGCATCGGCATCGGCGCTTCGGGGATTCCCCCTTCGCTCTGATACCGATGCATTCAAATCAGTTTTTGGGATTTCAATCCCCCTGCCCCCCTTCTCCAAGGTGGAGCAATTACTAATCACTCTGATTACAAAGTATCTGACACTGAGTAGATACGCAATGGTTTAGTTGTTCAACCAGGTTACTGTTGGTTCCCATTTCAAGCGGACCATTAGTTCCTCGTAGTCGGATTTTGTTATGTCTTCAGGACGTTTTCCTAGAATTGCGACCATCATCGCTTCAAAAACATTTGTCGCATAATAGCGTCCGTCGTATTTAGGTGTCCCGGTAACGAGGAGTTTTACACCTCTCTCACGGAACAAAACGGTATCTTCTTCAGTTACGGTATTGGTAAGAATCGTTTTGCCTGCCAAAAATCCGGATTCAACTGTAGGCATGGAACGTTTGATGATCAGATAGTCCCCTGCGATGATATCAGCCCATTTATATAAGTGGCCATATCTAGGGATTATAACATCCTGCGATGCTCCGGTTGGATATATCCACTTGAATGGTAATCGAGTGACTATAGGAAGTAAAAGTTTTGCTAATATACGGAGTTGGCCATATGAATGTAATGGGATAGGAACACCAATACCGAACATCAGGTCGCCAAATATTACTGCTTTTGCAAGCTCAGCTATTGATTGGGCCATGCCAAAGCGGTCAACTGCGCTTACTACAAATACATTGCTCTGATGAAAATCCACAAGGTTGTGTTCCTGCATATACTCAACAGTTTTGCGTTCAACTGTGTTTTTGACACCACTGCCATCTACAACCGGAGTCTTTACTGCAACACGCGCCAACTTGTCTGCATCTGAAATAGTGTATCTTACATCGTCAACCCAGAAGTAACGGTCGAGTCCGCCCAGCCCTATTGCATCAACATTACCGTCGAGTTCATGCATAAGCTCAGCGTAGCGTTTCATGTCACCATCTGTGCCTATCCGGGAAACTTCAAAATCCTCATTCAGTATCCGGACTTGCGACTTCTTGTCCCGCTTCGAAGATCCCAGACTCACACTGACTACGCGCTTCATGTAATACCTCTAAAATCTCATCAACCGAAGTAGTGGTCATCAATTTGCCCCTCAACCTCGGTGCACCGTGCATTCCCTTTATATAATGAACCAGATGCCCGCGCATCTCCTTGGCGGCTCTTTTCTCGCCAAGTATCGCCCGCAACATCGCCGCATGTTCCATCGCACCAGCCAGACGTTCCTCGCTCGATGGACCCTCAGGAATTATTCCGGTCTTCAAATAGGTTTCAGTCCGACTAAAAATCCAGGGGTCACCAAGCGCTGCTCTACCGATCATAACAGCATCACAGCCAGTGTGCTGAATAAGTCTTGCAGCGTCTTCAGGGCCTTTTACATCACCATTGGCAATAACTGGAATACCGGCTACCTTTTTTACCTCACCTATTATATCCCAATCGGCACTTCCTGAATAGCCTTGCACTGCATAGCGGCCATGCACAGTCATTGCATCGACTCCGCAGACCTTTGCAGTTTTAGCAAGCTCCAGAACTGGCTTCTCACCGATATCCCACCCAAGCCTGGTTTTGATGGTAAGGGGGACGCTAACGACTTCTCGAACAGCTATCAGTATTTCTCTGGCTAGACCAAGATCCTTAAGCAGTGCTGCTCCTGAACCACTTCGCGTGATCTTAGGGGCGGGACAACCGAAGTTAATGTCAATTATATCTGCTCCGGCATCCTGCATTGCTTTGGCTCCGATAGCAACAACACTCGGAATAGACGCGAAGACCTGCACAGCTACAGGAGATTCATCGTCTGTCCAGTCGATCATGGTGTCAGTACCGGGGTCCCGGAATTTGATTGCATAAGCGCTGAACATCTCTGTGCAGACCAGACCACATCCGCCTGCACGCTTGCACATAACACGAAATGCATGGTTTGTCACGCCTGCCATGGGTGCGAGCACAAGCGGAGGATCTATTGTAAGGTTGCCAATCTGGCAGGGACCTGGATAAATATTCTGAGAGGTTATCAAGAGGTTTGGTTCCTATTATTGCAAAGCTTCGAACAAGCCAATCGGATGCCTTCCAGTGTCAGCAATTCATCAACATGCTGGATTGTCCGGCTGTATTTTGTTATCAATTCCGCCTGACCGCCGGTAGCAACTACAGTTACGTTTCCACCCATTTCTTCAACGAACCGGTCAACTAATGAGTCCACCTGCCCGGCATAACCAAACACAATACCGGACTGCAGGCTGGTTGTCGTGGTGGTCCCGATAGCATTTCGAGGAGCTTCCAGCGAGACCCCAGTTAAGCGTGCAGCACGTGAGAAGAGAGCATCAATTGAAATCCTGATACCTGGAGCTATTGCCCCTCCGAGGTATGTTCCATCAGCGGATACGGCATCAAGGGTTGTCGCTGTACCAAAATCGACTACGATTACCGGGCCGGGATACTTTGAATGGGCGGCGATAGCGTTAACGATACGGTCTGCGCCTACATCGGAGACAGGATGGTAGTTGACACGTATCCCAAAATCTATGTTTGCATTTATAACAACGGGGTCTGCAACAAAAAGATGTTTGCGGGAAAATCTAACTAGTGCATCAATCGTGGAAGGAACTACGCTGGAAATCCCAACGCAGTCTATCTGTGAGAAGTGGATGCCTTTTACTTCAAAAAGAGTCAGGAGCAACCCTGCATACTCATCAGCGGTCCTATCAGCTTGAGTGCTGACTCTCCAATCGGCAACCGGATTTGATCCGTCAAAGACAGCAAAGGTTACATTTGTATTCCCAACATCAATCGCCAGCAGCAAAGATTTTCTCTCCCGTTTAAACGCTAATACCTATATAGCATAACGCGAACAGGGAAATAGAATCAAATCAATCCAGGATTTAGTCTTTAGACTTTAGGCTTTAGGAAGAAGATTAGCTCTTTGTTTCTGGTTGCTGGATTTTGGCTGTTGTATAGGTAGAGGGATGGTCTACCTGCTTCAGGAACATTTCAGTGACCCAAAGTCTGCCATCAGGGGCAATGTAACAGCCTACGCCAACTTCATCGAATTTGTCACTCAGTATGTTTGCTCTATGCGAAGGGCTGTTCATTAGAGCCGTATGGCCTCGTTTAACATTATATTTAGTACAATAATATAGATTCTCACTAACACATGCATAACTGGGAGTATAACCCAATGTCCTGAGGTAGCGTTTCATTGGAGATCGAAAATCGGTGTTGGGGGAAAAGTGATCAAAATAGTTCAGCATAGCCATTTCCCTGCTATGGGCTCTGGCGACTTCGGCCAGCATGGGATTGGGTCTAAGCACACCGAGCTTTCTGCCCCATCTTTCTGTATTTACCATGTCTATGAGTTGTTGTTCAGCCAGCACCGACTTTTGTGCGTCTGCATATACAACAGTAGCTGCAGAGACTGTTACCGGATTTTTTGCTGGAGCAAGGTTATTGCCAAACAGCATTGCAGTTAAACAAATGGCCAAAGACGTCATGATAATCACTCACCAATAAATATAAAAATCTGGAACATGATTCCCTGATTTTATGCGCAATTTTCTGCACAGCAGGCTCCATATCTGTTTCCATTTTTCCATAATTATCTTTGTGATTAGGACTGGTAAATTTGCCAGCAATGATCTGTCCTGCATATTGCAGAGCTGAATATTACTTTTTTGAAAATATTTCAGATATATATCCGAAAAAATGACCAGTATGGGGTTTCATGAACGTCTAACAGTAATATAGAGTATTTATAGGTGCCGTATATCCTCCAAGAAAGTCGGAGAGCATTAAATTTCGTGCCTGGCGGCATTGGATGGTATAATATTATCGGAGAGAAAACAAAATGTATCATACCTTAAAACATAGATTATCCGGATTATACATAGTATTTGCCATCGTAGCTATGCTCACAGTATCGCCAACACACTTGTGGGCAGGTATAGAAAATGACCTGGGAGAGAATGAAGTCAAACTGGGACAGGAAGCTGCCGACCAGTTGGCTAAAGAATCGAAACTCTCTACAAATGAAGCGGACCTGGCAAAACTCAGAGCTATCGGTAATAAAATAGCAGACGCAGCAAACAAAACGGAGTTCAAGGCGTATTACGGCAACTCCCGCATAACCCCATTTAAATACACTTTTAACATAGTAGAAGACGATGAAATCAACGCATTCTGCGTCCCTGGTGGATTTGTATATGTCTGCAGAGGTCTTCTGGATTTTGTTCAATCTGACGATGAACTTGCCGCTGTCCTCGCACACGAAATCACTCACGCTTCTCATCACCACATGGTCTATCTACTGAGAGAACAATCAGCCATAACCACAAAAAGTGCGTGGATACTGCTGGCGGGATTGCTTGGTGGAGGCGGTGGAGATAATATCTCCAACCTTATGCTGGGAACTCAGCTATATACTATAGCCAGAATCAATAATTATGGCAGAGAAGCTGAGCGAGATGCTGATAATGGCGCTGTTCATTATCTCACAAAGACAGGATACAATCCCGTAGGTATGCTGACATTCCTTGAGAGACTTGCTCAAAAACCGGAACTGGTAGACCAGGGCATATATAGATCTCACCCCGAAAATGTTGAACGTATATCTAATGTCCGGGGACTGATCAATGAGCTTGGCGTCCCCATTGAAAGATGGCGTACGACCAAGTTTGCCAAAATAGGTGTCAACTCAGTTGAACAGGCTGGCGTACCGATCATTCAGGTAGTCCTGAATGACACTGTGATACTAAAACCTGCACCTTATGGAGAAATGTCTGCAGAACAGAGAGCATATGAGGCAGCTGATAGACTTGAGAAAGCTCTTCAGACCAATCTTATGTACTACGAAGTGAGTTCTGCAAATGGAGTCCTCAAAATCAGAAAGCAAGCTGTTGTGTCAGTAACTGATGCAGATGCAAAACGAATGGGAAAGACTCCTGCCCAGGTGGCAGATGAAGCAGCTAACGTTGTGCGCACAATCATCTGGAATCTGGCGCTGACTACGATACACTAATCTTGATGTCTCATAATGCATATGCCTTGCTTCTGCTCTAAGTATATGGAGGATACAAAATGTTGCACTGCTTGAAATGCAAGATAGTCAGGATTTGGTATGCTGTTATAATTATGCTTGCTGTAGCATTACCATCGGTTGGATCGTGTGCGGATATCGAGACGTACCTGGGAAAAAGTGAATTAACACTTGGCCAGTTAGCGAAAATTGAACTTCTAAAAGAATGTAAGTTTTCTACTAATGCAATTGATCTAGCTAGAGTTCAGGCAATTGGCAACAAAATAGCAGACACAGCCAATAAAGATGAGATCAAGGCTGTATATGGAAACTCTCGCATCACCCCATTTACGTATACATTCGACGTTATCGAAGATGAAGAAATCTCCGCGTATAGTCTGCCTGGTGGTTTTGTATATATCAGCAGCGGGCTCATCAAGTTTGTGCAATCCGATGATGAACTAGCCGCAGTCATTGCGCATGCAATCACCCACGCATCTCACCACCATATTATTTATCTAATGCAAAAGCCAACCGTGATACCAGAGAGAGTCTGTGGTGGTTTCTGGTTGTGGGATATGCTCATCGAAGGTGAAGCCAAAGGTGTATACAATCCGATGCTGGCACATCAATTATATACAGTAGCCCGAATTGATCGCTATGCCAGAGATGTCGAATGTGATGCAGACAGCGGCGCTGTGCAGTACCTTATTGAGGCTGGCTACAATCCAGTAGGTTTGTTAACGTATATTGAGAGGTTTTCTCAATTCCAAAAGCAATGTGGTCAAGACATGCACCGTTACCCACAGAGCCCTGAACGCCAGTGCAATGTCAAACTTCTACTGAATAATTTGCACATCCCCATAGAACGCTGGAAAACAACAAACCTGGCAAAGATAGAGATCAGAGAAGCTCCAAAAGTTGATCCACCATTGGCTTATATCGCGATCAATGGAGCCCTGTTGTTTAAAGCTACAGCTTCTGGAGATCAGTCTGCTCTACAGAGAGTTCGTAAGTTGGCTGACAAACTTGAGGAAGCATTTAAATCCGAATTGCATCCTTATGATATTACAGCAGACGCAAGTGGAGCTCTCTATATAAAGAAAGACTGCATATTTTCAGTGACCGAAGCAGACGCTATAAACATGAAAAAGAGCCAGGCACAAATTGCAGAGCATGCAGCAAATAACATACGCGATGTTATATGGAAAGGTATGGTTGACGCCACGCCTTAACCCTATACCGCATCCCGCTGCCTTATGTATTCATATAAGAGCACACTGGCAGCGGTTGCTATATTCAGCGAATTGATTTTACCGAACATAGGTATCCTGACAACTGCCTCACTGCTTGCTCTTACGGTCTCTGAGATGCCTGTATGCTCGTTTCCTACAATAATCACTGTAGGGCCGACCATGCTGACTCCTGTGTGCAGAGTGTCACAGTTTGCTGAACTTGCAATCACGCGGTAGTTCGCATTGTGCGCTGCGTCCAGGACTGCCTGCACATCGGGCTCAATACATATTGGCACCGTGTATACTGCTCCCCTGGAGCCTCTAACGGTCTTACGGTTGAATGGTTCTACACTATTGCCTGCTAAAATCACAGAATCCACGCCTGCAGCATCGGCACATCTCAAAAGCATCCCCAGATTGTCGGAGTTTTCGCATGATTCGATCATAAATACGAACCCGGTCCCGGAGAACACTGTCTGCAGACTGGCAAGCACTCTGTCAACAACAATCAGGCACTCCGGCACAGGTTTGGCATCCAGTATTTTTGACAACAGTCCTGAACTACAGACAAAACATTCAGCTCCACGCTCTGAAGCAAGCTCAGCTATCTCGATCCCGGAAGCTGATGAAGCAAACTTGTCTGTCAGCAATAATGATCTTACTTTGCCACCATAACTGCAGGCCCTGCGTACAAGCTCTTCACCCTCTGCAAAATAACAAGAGTGCAGTGCACGCCCCTCAGCAGTCTGTGTCTCACGTATAAGTTTTACAAGCGGGTCTTTTTGACCTGATACTGATGTCATTTGATACTCCGGAGTTATGAGTTATGAATTATGAAAGGGAAGGGAATCAATCCCCCTGGCCCCCTTCTCCAAGGGGGAATAGATTGGTGCTTCAACATTGGTTTTGCTAGAACGCCTGCTCAAGCCCTAAAGTTGCAAGACCGGATGAATCGATTTTGGGGGCTGTATTGGATTTGCATGGCTCCTCAATCATCTCCCAGTCGTTAAGCTCTACACCTTTTGGCAGCAGCAGGATGCGTTCATTTTCTGTGGTCTGACAGTTTAATATTCCGGCATCGGAATCGCAGTCGTAGTTCAAGTTTTTGTATACTGAACATTCAGGCCATGGCTGCTCTATGTTTAGCTCTTCACCTCTAGTGCTGCAGATATCTATCCACATTGGTCTACCGTTCTCGATTTCGCAGGAAACAATAAAACCACCGACTGCGTGCAAAGTAAACCTGGCATTGCGGTCTATCGGCATAGCCGGAGCGACTCTTATGACTCCGTCCCAACTCTGCATCAAAGCTTCATTTACTGCACAGGCAAAAACGCCCATAGCCTCGAGTCCTGCATGCCTGAATGGCCATGCGGGGGAAAGGATCTTGTCCTTTGGATCTTCGCTAAAATGATCTGCATCGACAACCTTGAACTGCTTGAACGGAAGTGAGGACTCTGACTTCATGATCTCTTTTGGACCGTAGTGAGTAAATCCATTGCAGTAGAACTGCCAGTCTGCCGGCATCTTTCCTATTGCATCCCATGTTTCACGCACTAGACCAAGCCGTGCCATAACAATGGGTACCACATCCCAACCCATCAGGCTGGGTGTGTATGTGCGAGCAACATTTCTGGCAGCTTTGAAAACTTCAGAGTCTTTGTCCTTCATTCCGATTGTCCCGCATGGGAAGATTGCAGAATATTCAGAACATGGAAATATACCGTCATAACATCTCAAGTCTCTGCTGCTGGGGTAGACGCACTTATCAGCTATCTGCGTCCTCTGTATCACATCGAATACGCCGCCTGTGAGCACTTCCACATCAGCCGGGTAGCATGAGTGGACTATCGTCTGCTTCTCTACCCCCCACCCTGCTGCCAGGCTTAAATCGCCCTCAGCAGGTTCGCCCTTGTAAGGACCCATAGGGATGATGCCATTGCCGGTGTGTACATCAGAAAGCGGGAGAGTTACTATACGTGACGCAATCTCTTTCCAGACCTCCAGTTGAGGTTCTTCTATATTCAGGATTTCAACTGTAGCACAAGCAGCTTTAAACAGGACTTCGCCGCAGACCAGTTCAGTAATGCTGTCTTTGAGCACAATCCAGCCTTCATATCCAGTGCCTTCTTTTGCATGGTAGTATCCATCGTCATGCAAGAAGAATCGACTCTCAAAGAATATTGCAGCGGACCGGATATATGGCCATGCTTTATCTCTGAGAAAATCGATATCTCCAGTGTATTGATACTGCCTCCAGAACTCCATGGCAATCTGTGCAACTGGGGTATGATTTTCAGCTTCGCACTCGGAATTGCGCCCCAAACGGTCACAGACATCAGATACAAACGCTCCATCGACACCAAACATTTCTTTCGCATCTTTTTGAGCATATCCCAGTGAATTGAAGCGGTAATCCAGATACGATTCCACCAGTTCGTGCTGGCCTGCAGCATTGAGCGGCCAGTATAATTGCTGCTGGTTCCAGTGGAAATAGAAATTCCAGTTCTGAACATCCCGGTTCCATGTCCACAAGCCATTAATAAATCTGCCAGGATATTTCCCTCTCTGAGAGCAGGCCATGTAGAAGAGTGACATATGCCAGAGGTTGTCCTGATAATCGTTTCCACATTCAACCAAAGATCGCATCCAGAACTCTTTCCAGGCAGCTTTGTGTGTATTTAGCAGGTTGCCATATTCTAGTTCATATGAAGAAGCCAATGCAGTATTGGCACTTTCCTTGCTGCCGGATTCCATTGGTGATGTAACTATGGTCCGCAATGAGAAGCTGGTTGTGCCTGATGCGTGAACAGATGCTTGTGCCGCACGGGAGTGTAAAGTGGATTGATTTGGAAATTCTTCTGAATCCACATCGCAGGCTACTGTAAATTCACCACTGGTCAACGGATGAGTGATGTAAAGAGTCGTATCAGATACAGCCGATTTTGTGCCCTGAAGTCCCACTGTTGGGTCTCTCCGGACCAGGGCATACCAATGTGAGAATGTGCGTGAACCAAATCTTTCCAGTGTAGTGCGGATATCGACTGTCTCATTAAGGTCACTCAAGACATTAACAATAAGCGCTCCTGAATGCCAGTCTACAAATCCATCCAGAAACACTTTGCCAAAAACAGATTCAGCACTTAAATGGAAAAATCCATCCGCTATCGACAGTCTTGCATCGAATGATTTTAAATAGAATGGGTCAAAAACGGGGAGAGTGAAATCGATATTAAGACGGCATGCATGCCTTAAAGTGGTAGCATATTCCTCTTCATCACTTTTCCAGTTGCCAAATCGCTCTTTGGGGGAATCATCCCACAAGTCGCTCTTGTTTATAGCGATAACAACCCGGGTAGGTTCACACCATACTAAAGCGCCGATCTCTCCATTGCCAATCGGCAGGCCCTGGGTTGGATCTACTGGAGGATTTTTGTATACAAGGTCGTGTCGGGAAACTCTCTCTGGCCAGGATATGTTCCATTCACCTTTTTGCACATTGTAAACACTCTTCATCACTGACATCTCCAATCTGTAATGAAAAAAAGGCGGATAACGGGCGGTTATATTTAATAACGCTCGATAATCCGCCTTCTGTTTTTAATTTTTCAGTTTACCTGGTTGGTGGTGGGCCACCCATGCCAGGCATCATCATCGGAGACTGCTCTTGTGGATATTGGAATGTAAACATTACATCCTTCAGATTAGGATCCGTGACGGAAATCTTGGCAGCTTTTTTCTTTTCATTGAACTGCTTCTGGATATCCGGGTCCATCTGGAATGCCTGCTGGCAAACCATGTTCTCGATATCACCCTTGGCCTGATCAAAAGTTCGATCTTCCTTGGGTCTCTCAGCAAGGACCTTGAAAACAAGATACTGGCTGGGCATATTTGGGGATTTGAGTGTCAGGACTTTTGTCAGAGAATTGACAGCAGTAGACTTCATTGCGTCGAGTATCTCCGGAGATTCACCCTTTCGCTCTGTATCCATCCACATTTTGCGTGGTCCTGTAGTTCCAGGCATAACCGCACCGTTTTTGTATGCGGCTTCCTGCATGGTCATACCTTTTGCAACATCGGCAATGATTGCCTCAATTTTAGCCTTGTCAGGACTGACGACAGCTTCTATCTGCTTCTGAGGACCATGCGAGAACACAGTTTTGACCTGCTGGTAAGCGGCTTTCAACTGTTCATCGGTAACCTTGCCAGCCTTTTTGACAATATTTACCCGTGCCTGGATACCTGTCATCTCGTCCTTGACAAGTTTTTCACCCAGCAACTCAACCTGTTGGTCGTAACTGCCATCTCTTTTGCTTGTCTCGATCATACTCGTGACTTGCTTGTCTTCGACAGGAACACCATCATCTTTGGCCCACTGAAGCAGGACCTCACGTTCGATCATACTTGTCAGAATCTGCTTACCGGCTTTGCGGTAGGTTTCTTCTAACAGTGCCGATGAGGAAATAGATTTCCCATTAACCTCAGCAACAGTCTTTGGTACATCCTTAACTTGTTTGCCGCCACACCCTGCAATAATGGGTATGACTACCGCTATAGCGGCGTACTTAAAGAATCGTGCGTTCATCAACAGTCAGCTCCTATATATAATTTATGGCTATGCACATCGTGTTCGCACCGATATTATAACAGATTCAGATAACAAACGTTAGTGGGATTATATAAATCTTAGTGTAATATCGCTATCACGATAATAAATAACGCCAGGAAGTTTGCATATCCCGAATGATGCGCGATAATATCTAGATAGACAATGATAGTGCAGAACCGGACTAATTGCATTTATTTGCAATATAAAATGTATGTAATAACACTTCGGAGGATTGAATTTTGGTTAGAAGATATAAAGTAGTAGTCACTACAGATAACACTGGCAGGGTCTCTGTGACAGTGCCAGCTATTCCAGGTGTCCACGCTGAAGCAAGCACCAGAGAACAGGCGCTTCAGTTTGCTGCTTCTGTAGTTACTGCTCACCTGAAGTCATTGGAAGCTTCAGGCAGTAAATCGCCCGATTCAGACGTTGATGCAATAGTAGTGGATATATAAGATCCCCTTTGTATCCATGCTGCTTTCATATGAGGTGGTGGTTCCGTTATGGAGACCAGACAAGTAAATATTCGAGTCCTGTGGCCCGGCATGTATGAAGAATGCGAAGTCTGCTCTCGCCGACTCATAGATGAGCTAAAAACGGTCAGGGGCTTGGATGAAGTTATTGTGGATCAATCCGGCCAGCAGGTAACACTGCTTTACGATCCCGAGAGAACTTCTCTTCAGGAAATAGTCGAACGCGCCAAACTGGTAGGAGCAGCGTTGGATAACGATTACGGACATGCAAAGCTGCATGTGACAGGATTGGATTGTCCCGACTGTGCATTGAAACTTGAAAACAGTGTAAAACGAGTAGACGGTGTTGTGTGGGCAACGTTAAACTTTGCAAGTTCCATTCTGCTGGTTGAATACAAAACGACCCGGGATGTCCTTAAGAACGTAATTGCACGGGTAAGAAGTCTTGGATATGATGTTGCTGAGGATCAACCTAAGGGAACTTCACAACCTGCAGCAAAATATAATTCACGTATTCTTATTACAGCCGGATCAGGATTATTATTAGCCGCTGGTATACTGACGAAATATGTTTTCAACGCCCCGCTTGCTTCCAGTATTCTATTTTTGTTGTCGGCAGTTATTGGTGGTATTCACGCTGCAAGATACGGGATGCTGGCGCTGATTGGCCGCTCTCTGGACACAAATTTTCTCATGACTCTGGCCGCTGTCGGAGGAGTTGCATTAGGAGAGTATGCAGAAGCTGCAGCTGTGATGTTCCTCTATTCACTGGGATCGGCATTGGAGTCTTTCACTGCTGACAAGACAAGACGTTCTATTTATTCTCTGATAGACTCATTCCCAAAGACAGCTCATGTAAAAAACGGCAAGGATATTACCGAGATAAATCTGGATGATATTCAAGTCGGTCAGATTATTGTGGTTAAGCCAGGTGAAAGGATCCCGCTTGATGGAGTAGTTCGTACCGGACAATCCGATGTCAATGAATCACCGATATCCGGTGAATCGATGCCTGTAGATAAAGAACCAGGAAGCAGAGCATATGCGGGTTCAATTAACGGATTCGGATCACTGGAAATTGTTGTAAGCAGTATTTTCAGCGAATCTACTGTTTCCAAAGTAGTAAAGCTGGTCGAAGACGCACAATCGCAGAAAGCAAAGAGTCAGAGTTTTAGTGAAAAATTCGGTGCAGTATATACTCCCTGTGTTATAGCTGCTGCAATACTGGTGGCGTTACTCGGACCCGTTCTACTGGGCGGAGGAATTACTCTCTGGCTCCATCGATCACTTGTGTTGCTGGTAGTCGCCTGCCCCTGCGCTCTTGTTATCTCAACCCCGGTAGCAATTGTTGCAGCCATTGGTCATCTGGCTTCTAAAGGTGTGTTGGTCAAAGGTGGAATCCATCTTGAGACACTCGGCATGGTAACCGAGATCGGTTTTGACAAGACTGGAACACTCACTACCGGTAAGTTGCGGGTTGAGGATGTGCTCCCCGTCAACGGCAACACATCTGATCAAGTGCTGAGTATAGCTGCAGCAGTTGAAAGCAGGTCAGAACACCCCATTTCAGATGCAATTCTGACAGCAGCACGTGAAAGCGCTTTGGTTATACCTGAAATCGCATACTTTAAGGCGATTGCCGGCAAAGGAGCAATTGCCGTAACAAACGAAGGTGAGTTCGCGGTAGGCAGTGATCGTTTCATGCAGGAACGAGGTTTTGACACAACTGTCTTCAATTCACCAGATACTGGAAAGAGCAAGATATTCGTCTCCAGTGAACATGAGTTGATAGGAATGATCGCACTGGGTGATAGTATCAGACCAGAAGCTGCTGAATCTTTGGCCATACTGCGAGCAAACGGTATACAACGGATGGTTTTGATTACCGGTGATTCAAGGGATGCAGCGTTACATACTGCACAGGTCACTGGTATAGAGGAGATCTACAGTGCATTGCTTCCTGAACAGAAACTAGAGATCGTCAGGAGCATGTGTGAGAGCAACAAGACGGCTGTTGTTGGCGACGGGATCAACGATGCTCCTGCACTCGCTGCATCACATGTGGGAATTGCATTACGAGGCTTGGGAAATGAGGCAGCTGTCCAGGCTGCGGATGTGGTGTTAATGGGAGACAACCTGAAAGCATTACCATATGCGATAATGCTTAGCAGAAAAACTCGTAAAATTATTTTCCAAAATACTGTGATTGCACTGGCAACTGTGGGTATTCTTATAACAGGTGCTTTTGTCGGCAAAGTAGGTCTTGCTGCGGGTGTCCTTGGCCATGAAGGAAGTGCATTGCTTGTAATACTCAACAGTATGAGACTTCTAACCCGTATTATTCCGCAAACATCGCTTTCGTCCGACAAAAAGAATGTAAGCTGATTTACTGATGGATGTACGTGATAGTCAAAATCGAACGAATATGTCCAACTATTTCCTATATATTTATACATACATGTATACATGAGTACGTAAATAGTGATATAATACCTTAATGAAGCTAAGTTGTAATCGCTCTTGATATCCCAAGGAGGTTTAGACCATGCTTGTTTATGATACCGGCCGAAGTGTAATGAAACTCGGCGCATACATCGAGGACATCATATTCCCGTGTTCTCGCGACGACCTTCTCAGTTGCGCAGAAGAAAATGACGCGCCCGACTTGATCCTCGATGCCATAGAGAACCTCCCAGAAAAAAAACGTTTCAGTTGTATGAGGGATGTTCTGGTCACCATTCAGAGCTACACCTGATCGCCTCCAACGTAAAGTGTGTATACATAAGTGCTCAACTTTCAGCAGTGTTGGGCACTTATTTTTGTGTCTAACACTTGCTATCACTATTCATTATTGCTTTGAATCAATTCATTTTGCTTGCTAAACGATTACACTCGGCGTTAGAATATTCGTAGCGGACTACCTGTCCGCTCATTAACTCGTTTAGGAGCCAAGAATGCGGATCATAGACTGCAACGTAGTGGTCGGCCGTTCCATTGTCCCAGGCGCCAAGGTTATCGAAAGCCCAGTAGAGCTTTTGACTGCAATGGATTCTGCTGGAGTGGACCAGGCACTTATTTGGCATATCGCCCAACACGACATGTTCTCTGAAAACGGCAACAAACTAGCCGATGAATTTGTCAAAGGTTATGACCGGTTGATTCCCTGCTGGACAGGACTGCCGTCGATTACCAATGAAATCCCACTGGATACTCTGTTTACCCGGATGAAGGCTGCCGGTGTTTTCACACTCAGACTCTTCCCTGCACATCACCATTACCTGCTCAATGGAGTCACTCTGGGCGCGCTGGCTCAGAAACTGTTCGAGCACAAAGTGCCGATTATACTCAGCCTTGAGCGGGATGTTACGTGGCCTGATGTTTATCAGCTACTCAAGGACTGTCCAAACCTTACTGTTATTCTGACGGATATTGGTGTGTGGAGTGTTGACAGATATACCTGGCCTCTACTTGAGGCATATAAAAATGTTTATCTTGAAACAAGTTTACTTTCCCTGGAAGCTGGAGGACTGGCTTGCGGAGTAAAGAAGTTTGGAGCTAAAAGGTTCTTGTTTGGCAGCGGATATCCGAGCAAATATATTGAAGCCCCTCTCCTTGACCTGCTTCACGCAGACATAACCGAAAGCGACAGAGAACTGATTGCTTCCGGCAACTTCCTGAGACTACAGTCGGAGGCAAAGCTATGAACCTCAAAGAAAGATTTTTTGCAGATGGCAAAGTTGACGACTGCCCGATATTCGATATGCACGGCCACTGGGGTGAGTTCTATGGTGGAACCTTACCTTACGCAAGCATAGACAATGCCAAGATGCATTTTAATGCGTCCGGAGTTCGGCTACTGGTATTCTGCCATCACGATGCACTGATGTCCGGAGATATAACTAACCAGATAAATGAAGAGGCTGTAGCTCTATGGCCTGAGAGAATGAGAGCGTATTGTGGCATTAACCCTCACTACCAGGACCGTATAGAGCATGATCTTGCTACATTCGACAGCCGCAGGAATAGTTTTGTTGGGTTTAAAATGCTTGCAGACTACCACCAGGTAGCAGTCGAGGATGACAGGTTCAAAGCAGTGTGGGAGTTTGCTGATGCCAACAAGCTGCCGGTATTAATGCACACCTGGGCCGGAAGTATTTATGACGGATTCGAGAATGTGAAGGCTGTCTGCGAACGCTACCCGAATGCACAGAAACTCCTGGGGCACAGCATCCACAGTGATGCGAATGCTGCGATAACCTTGGCAACAGAATATTCCAACGTTTACCTTGAACTATGCGCTATACTCGATGAGCGCGGAGTTGTTGAGCAGTTCGTTGAAAAGGCAGGTTCAGACAAGATTGTCTATGGAACCGACTACCCTTGGTTCAGCGAACACTACTACACGGGAGCATTGCTTGGCGCGGGACTCTGTGACGATGACATTCGAAACATACTGTATCGAAACGCTCAAAGAATTCTGAAAGGCCTGGTGCCAGAGGATTTCATTTCCACACCGTGAAGGGAAAGGATGAAGTATGAGTTATGAATTATGAAACAGGTATTTCGGTAATTGAGACCTAAAGTCTAAAGCCTACAGCCTGTTCTTCATCATTCATAATTCATACTTCATAATTAAAAATGAACCTTGATTCAATACCCCGTATAAGTTTGTCTCAGTTCCCTACTCCACTTGATGAAGCTCCGAGGCTGGCTAAAGAGCTTGGATTGAAGGAGCTATTTATTAAGAGGGATGATTGCACCAATCTGGGGCTTGGTGGGAATAAAGTCCGTAAGCTGGAATATCTGATGGCGGATGCGCTTGCTAAGCAGGCGGATGTAGTGATTACGCTTGGAGGGATTCAGTCCAATCACGCGAGACTTACTGCTGCTGCTGTGCGTAAGGTTGGGATACCTGAGTGCATTCTTGTTTTGAGCGGTGCATGGGATGGCAAATGGCAGGGGAATATGCTGCTGGATATCGTTTTCGGTGCCACAGTGCGTGTCCTGCCTGATGCGGGAGTAAAGCAGACTGAAGCAGAGGCCGACAGAATAGTCTCACAGCTCCAACAAGAGGGCCGTAAGCCATATCTGATACCGATGGGCGGTTCTACTCCTATAGGCGCTCTGGGGTATGTTTCTGCAATCCGTGAACTTGCCTCTCAAATGGGTAAGGATTCCAATCCTCTGATTATTACTGCAGTAGGCTCTGGGGGGACAATTGCCGGATGTGTGCTGGGTGCAAAACTATTCATGCCTAATGCCCAGGTTCTGGGAATCAGCGTTGCAGGGATGTCGGGATTTTTCAAAAAGCACTCAGCTGAAGTGGCTACAGGAACAGCCAAGCTGCTTGAGGAAGATATAACTTTTACGGCAGACGATATAGATGTCAACGACCAATACTTTGGAACTAAATACGCTGTCCCAAGTGAAGCGGGCAATGCTGCAATATTGCTAGCCGGACGAACTGAAGGGCTGGTCCTGGACCCGGTCTATACAGGTAAAGCAATGTCAGGCCTTATTGACCTTGCTAAAACCGGTCAGATAGATAGGAATCGCCCGGTAGTATTCCTGCACACCGGAGGCTCTCCTGCACTGATGGCGTATGAGGAGGAGTTCAAGGAATACCGCAAAGAGTTATGAATTATGAGTTATGAATGATGAAAAAGGGAGCTTTACCATTCAGTTTTATCGCTCCTCTCTAAGCCCTTTTCATCATTCATTTTCATTTTTATAAATGCAGCGACTTCGGAATCTGTGCCGATATAGTATACACTTGATGTGAATGGAGCTATTTTGGGTGTAAATGACTTCACATTGTTGGCCACAATTATATTGTTGTTTATGTCGTATACAGTAGCTTTTTGAGGCAGCGTTACGGTTTGGTTGAAGTCGTTTTCAGTATTTGTTATCAGGATGAAATGTCTGGTTGTATCCAGATAAGTATCATTTTGTGTGTATAAACCAACACCGGCAACCCGGCATATATCCCTCAGAACTGATGAAGATATATACGGAATTGCCAGGAAGATTGACCTACCTCCACCCACTATCTTAGTAGCATAAGCCGTTTGTCCATTGTGTTCATATTTACCCAACACCTCTGCAGATGGATCATTCACGTAGAATATTGGACCTATCTCGTAAGGTCTTGAATCATATTCCCAGCGTTGAGGTTGCAGTGTATAGCCGGTGGGCAGGTTTGCGGTTAAAATGTGCCCCTGTTCGAATTTTACAGTGGGTAGTCTTCTCTCAATGGTGCATCCGGTGCTAATCCCTGTCAGATCTTGAATATTGGATTCAGAGATAGTTGAGCCATTATTATATCCCGCTCCATACAACCAGACAGCGGTTTTACCGGCTCGTTGTACTTTAGCCTTGATTGCATCTCTCTGAGACTGGGTCAGGTTATAGGCATTCAAGAACACATAGACTTTATATTGATCCATGCATTTCAGAGAAATATCGTTGAGCTCATAGTAGTCTACCGGAGCGCCAAGCCTGGTTGTCTCAAAAAATGACGTTTGATATTGAGCGCTGATTAACGGCTTGTAACCATCGTAAACGTCCATTGCGCGCATGTCATCATTACTCATAAACACAGCAACTTCGGAGTTTGATGGGGACACGGTGTTGTAGACAACATCATATAGACGCTTCCCCTGCCCTATGACGTCAGTCATACTCTTTTCAGCATACCAGGGGACACTTGGCCTGCCTGTGGTGCCACGTGAGAATCCAACCCACCACATAGCATCGCCTCTGATTGCAGCTCCCCAGATATATGACTGCATGACGGAAATAGATTCAGGTTTGCTGTATGTCCTCATGTCGTACTCTACCGGAGTGAAGAATGTCCTGACGTCGAACTCCACCAGAGGCATTTTGCCGTGTCTTCGAATGCTTTCCACAAGGTTTCCCGCATACATTGGTCTGCCCCAGCGCCTGTGTGTATAGGATTGGATCATCGCAAGATAATCGATATATGGTGAATCAAGTGCTTTCTGAAGTGCAGTATGTCCCATATATTGCATTTTACCAGGCACATTGGGACCGTCATAAACCCCATCACTGTAAAAACCCCATAAACCTGTTATGTATTTTCCACCGCTGGCTTCCTTTACAGCTCTTGCGACTACATTGGACATATTTACCATTTCTTCAGAATGGAACTCCCAGTAGTCCATTGGCATTTGAGTTTTTGCAGGATCTTTAAACATAAGAGTATCTTCAGCGCAGAGTATATCGATCTTCGGATGAGCAGTATCAAAGTCAACACTTTGGTCTTTCCACGCGGTTCTCAAGGAAGCGACATCGCCTCTGTATCGCTCTTTTAGCCATTCCCTAAAAGCACGAATGTGTTCAGAGCTATAGTCACCGAGTATGATTTGATTCCTTGGTGTGGCTGAATCGTTGACTCCATACCCCCAGTAATTAGTCTCTTGAGCCATTTCATAGTGAACTCCTATGATGTGACCGCTATATTTCTGCTTCATCATATGCTTAACCAATGCACGATAATCATAGTCAAGCTGCCCGGCCCATCGACGTGAGGAAAGAGAATATTGAAGACGGCGACCATTTGAGAGCAGTGTGGCATCGTCCGGATATCTGTCAGTCCATTCCGGTGCTGCCTGAACAATCGATCCAGCAAGTATATACGCCTCAGGATTCACTTTCAGAACATTATTGATGAGTTGGTCTATAATTTTGAAATACTCGATATTTTCTTTCTTGCCCTGTTCAGTCTCATATGAGTAATTTACTGTTTTCAAACCCAATATACGCCATATACGGCATCCCGGCTTAGCCTGCTCACCAAAAGCCTCATATGTTGCATAATCAGGATGAGACATAATATAAGGATTGACCACTCTGCCGTTTACAAAGAGTGTGGGATTTCCATTTCTGAGCTTTACTTCAGTCTTAGGTGTTATAACAGGCCATGGTTTGGGATCAGATGCAAATTTACGAATATTGATACTACCAATAGTATTGTCTTTCCTGTTGCCTATGCAGCCTTCTGCGCCTTTACCTGTAGGTATCAATGATACGGAAACATTGCCATGTGGAGCCCAGTCAGGGATATATACAGAGGTCGATAATCTGTAAGTCTTTCCCGGAACCCATTTGCTTGTTCTGATTGATGGTAAGAACTCTTTTTTTGCCACTGAATAATCTGCTGCTGGGCTCAGAGATTTATCACCAATCCGCACCACAAAGCCGTAGTCTTCATGGACGGAAGATTTCACCTGAGCCATAAATTCCAGATCAACTCTCTTTCCGGGAATAGCTTTTGATATGATTCTGAACGACTTAACATAGAAGTTTTCTTTGGCTGCGACGTCAATATATGGCTGGTCTGTGCGTATGGTGCAGTTTGGTGGGATCCCCTGTTCTTTAGCAGGCTTCCATTCACTTTCATCGATATTAGCCTTATACCAATCAGTGTTTTCCTTGTTGCAGGATTGCCAGGTTTTGTCTGTGAGGATACGGTCGATAGATCCATCACTCTTGTTTAGAGTCAATTCAACAATCAGGCCCTCAAATGAAACGTCTTCATGGCATTTAACAGCTATCAGATTGTCACCAGATTTCAAATACTTCTTGACATCATATTGGGTAGTCACCCAGCCGCCTTTTGCTATGTGATGCTCGTTAACATAAAGATCGTATGAATCATCAGCGCCAATCTGCAATAGAGCTTGATTAATGCCGTTTAGATTGTCGATCTTGAAATGTTTCCTGAAAAATCTGTCTACTTCGTTGATTTCGCCTTCCGGATACCATATCCAGGCAGATTTCCACCATGGTTTGGCCATCTGCTTGCATGCCTCTGCCCAGTCAGCATAACCGAATATTTTCAGTTCGTTAATTGATGAGACGGCTTGCCGAACATCCTTACCGGAATTATACATATATAATCTGACTCGTAAGGTTTCTATATCCTTGAAACTGCGGTCAAACATTCTACCGTCGGTCAGCTTACCATCCAGGACTTGCACCCACTTGCCATTGACCAAAGCCAGCACTTTGTAGTTGTCTATCTTGTTAATTTCGGCAAAATCAGCTACGATCCTATTAAGATAGACAGGTTGCTGCCATCTGACTTCGATCCAGTTCGGATATGTTCCAAGGTCAGAAACCCAGTTTGTTTTATTGTCGCGATCGATACTCCGTTCAACCTGGAGATTTACATCACCGGACTGTGAAGATGGCAATAATATCGCCCCATATTCAGAAGTTGCAAGATTGAATGACTCGTGCTTTTGTGCAGCATATATAAAGGAATGCGATACAAAGACACACACAAGGGATAACAGAATGACTAAAAGATTGTCGCTTCGATTATGCATAATTTCCCCATTACGGATACTGTTTTAGTTTTGCGAGAATTTAAAGTCCATTCATCGATACGCGCTTTGCGCTACTCAGCACGAACGGACTTTATGCGTCTGAGGCTGAAGTGTTTAGGACACATTCTAGTTTTTCTTCTCAAGTAACGCCAGCACTTTTAATCTGTAATTATCAACAAGATTTCTATCAACGGTTGCGTTCCAAGTATAGTTGGCGATGTATTTAGTGGTTACTACCTGATAGATTTCTTCCAGCAATGATTGTGCGGATGATTTCCATTTGGGATTGGTGGTTGTTTTGATTCGGTCTTTTAGCATTGACAAATATTCGTAGTCTTCAATTCCCTCACGAATGCCCTGCATATGAACGGAATCAGTAGCAGCTGTAGGTGACAAGAACTCCGGGGTGAAACCGCCTGCATATGATTTCCAGTCATATTCATTCCACGAACTACTTGCACCACCATTATCTCCCAAAGACCAGAACCCTATTCCTTCAGCGCCGTGCTTGAATGCATACCAGGACATCATTCTGTAATACTGGTGAGGATCATATGTCTTTACCCCACCGCCATCACACTGGTAAAAATGCAACTTGTGTCCGGTTTTCTTGATAATATCCTGCAGTTGTGCCATCGAAGCATCTCCACCGCTGTAGTACCACAACAAATTGGGACATACAATATCAGGGGATGAGAATATCTCAGGGCTTTCCTCAGTCTTAGTCCTTATTGGATCCTCCCAGATTAGAATTTCAGGAGCAGCTTTCTTTATTGTCTTGATCCAACTAATAACTATTCGATCTGCATTGTCGTCACGCGGTTCATCCAGAATTGTAAGAGTGAATCGTTTAGAATCAATTTTTAGAAGCTTGAGATGAGAAGATAACGCTTTAATCCATTCACCGGCTCTGGCATCAAAGCCAGGAGTTCCAATACTTTTTCCTGCGAATGTGTCCTGCAAATGTGCATAGACCATATAACGCCTGGCATTTGGCCATTGCTTGACCCATTCATCAAACAGCCTGAAATCCAGAGATGTTTTCAGTTTGTTATTATCGTCAAAATCATTTTGCGAAGGAACAGGCAGAAGTAAAGGATGTGCCCACGGACTGTCCAACAAACTATCTACAGCCAATTTCCGCACTGATTCTTTATTTTTGTTTGTAACGCCAAAACTGCCATCTCCACCTGTATACTCCCATGCATAAAATGATAACCGAGGCCTGATCATAGCTACAGGTGATATATGTATATTAACAGGAACCTTTATGGTCTTTCCTGCTCCTTTGATGACAAACGCACCACTGTAATCACCGGACTTCAGTTTTGAGGAATCGACGGTAATCCATATTTTGCGTGTCATACCCGAAGGCAGCGATATCTGGAATGCGTCATTGGTGAAATGTGCATCAACAAGAGCAGAAGCAATAGCCATACCCGATGCTGTATCTGTCCACGGGATTGAATACACACGTAGCCATGCTGGCTTTGAACCTCCAGGCAGTCCCACTACATGCAAACCGGCATTGATCTGATTGTCTGTAGCATTTGAAACCAGGAACGCATCAGACCTGCGTTCGTTGCGCATCATTCTTATCTTGATATTTGAGATAGCTTGATTGACCTGAGGGGTTTCTGTCAGTGTCTGGTAATCGAACCGGTGCTTTTTCCAGACAAATAAGTTCTGAATGCCGTTTGAACGCATTATCGGAGCATACACGGAAAGCACCTGTGAATGTGCATCATTGAGCGGAAATATTGCTTCGAATCTGTCAGGATCGACTGGATTACTGTGCTTAATCTGTATGTCATTCAGTTTGGCAAACAGACTATTCTTGTTATCGTCCGATATTTTTGAAGATTGCACGTCAGTGATCGCAGTTTCAATGTCGCTTGAGATGCGGTTTGATATCCGGTTATTTGTGGAGATTATACTCATATAGTGTTCGAAATCAGAGACGGTCTCACTTGTGATATCACTTGATAGCAGAGAATCTGGTCCTTTATATATTTCTATCTCATCACATAATATATAATTCTTCCCTTGAGATGCGATTACAAGACGAACGTATTGTCCATGACACTTCAGGTTTTCGGTCTTGTATTGATAAACACCATATTTGTCAGCCGCTAAGTAAGGATTTACTTGTGCCAGTTGTACAAGATCGCCCACTTTTTTCCAGGTGCTGCCATTGTCACTTACAAATATCAGTATTGAGGAAGGCCATTTTACACCAGATTCTCCGGCGGCGGTGCTGTAGGACATCCCACTAATGGGCATCACTTTGTTGAAATCAAATGTTATCGTAACCATCGAGTTGAGTGCGCCCCATCCAATAGAGCCCTTTTGAGACCATAACTGCCCTGTAACACGGGAACCGTCAGTAAGTTGTAAAGAGTCGTCAATATCCGAACAACCCGGAAAATTGGGAACCGGTTTAAATTGCGCCTTAATACCTTGCACGATATTTTCTGAGACGGGGAGAGCATTATCTGAGTAGACAGAATTCGTCAAGAGCAGATTTGTTACGGCTACGAGAGCAATTATGATTGTTTTATTCAATGAGGGATCCTTCCAGGTTATATAATACGGCCGTATTACATATTGCTAATGCTGCGTCCGACTGCATTAGCGACGGCTCTAACACTGTCCATCATGTTTGTGAATGTTTCCAGGTTAAGGCTCCCTGCTCCGTCGCAGACTGCTTTTGGTGGGTTGGGATGGATTTCTACTATTAGCCCGTCTGCTCCTGCAGCTATGGCTGCTCTACTCATTGCCGGGACGTATCTGGAATATCCGCTGGCGTGCGATGGGTCTACTATAACCGGCAGATGTGATAGAAGTTTGGCTACAGGGACGGCCGAAAGGTCCAGAGTGTATCTTACATGCTCTTTGTCTAGAGGATGTATACCTCGTTCACAGAGTATGACATTGGGGTTGCCGTGGGACATTATATATTCCGCTGCAAGGAGCCATTCGTCGATAGTCGCGCTTGGGCCTCTTTTAAGAAGTACCGGATGCTTCGATTGCCCGATTGCTATCAGCAGCGGGTAGTTCTGCATGTTTCTGGCGCCTATTTGCAGGATGTCCGCGTGGTCTACTACATCTGCCAGGTCGTGTTGATCAATTACTTCGGTCACGGTTACCAGGCCTACTTCTTCGCCAGCCCGTTTGAGCATTTTAAGGCCGTCTAGACCTAATCCCTGGAAAGAATAAGGCGAGGTTCTGGGTTTGAACGCCCCACCCCTCAGCACTCTACCACCGGCAGCTTTCACTGTCTCTGCAGCAAGCAGCAGTTGATCATAACTCTCAATAGTGCAGGGACCGGCAGCGACGATTACTTCCTTACCGCCAAATATGACGTCTTTTACCTGGACAAGAGAATCAGCTGACTGGAATTCACGTGAAGCCAGCTTATAAGTCCGGCTGACGTGGACAATATGATCGACCCCGTCCAGAGATTCCAGCATCCGAGCTAACGGTTCTCTGAGGTCTGGTGGGATTGAACTGGCGATTCCGATAGCTGTGCGTTCACCTCCCGGTAAATCGAGGGCGTTGAGTCCGTATCCATTAACTAAATCAATTACAGAGGCAACATTCTCACGTGTAGCCCCACTCTTCATTGCAACTATCATTTTGTTCCTTTTTCTGTTTTCCAGACACCTTCTTGCATTGACATCCCATGTGCAGCATAGCAACCGGGATTGTGCAATCTGTGCATTACTTCTTTTACTGCAACATCGACTGCAGCCTGAATTATCTCCACTCCAAATTCAGCAGTCGAATGCTTCGGATGAACGCGGCTGCCTACACCTACTGGGGTCTCATCACTATCACCAAGGGTTCCCAAATCAACTGTGTCCGGGTGCAGAGCCATCATATGAGATGTCTCCCAGATTCCTGCGTGGTCTCCGGAGTTCGGATATTGATCTCTTACAAGCAGATAATCAACAAACGCCCAGGCAAGCATCCCATTGAACCGATTGCAGCGCTGGTTGTGAATCAGACAGGCTGCTCTTGCGTGGTCGATTAATGGATAGTGACCAGGAACCAGAACTCCAACTTTGAAACCCAGCGTATCCATCTCAGCCAGCATGTGTAAAAGTAGATGCTGGTAAGCTGTTGTCTGCTCAGATACGGTAAATGGGAAGCGTTCGGGATTGAAATTCTCCGTGGGCAGATCCATTAAACTAGCAATATCGGCTCTATCACCAGCATTAGCTTCCATCAGAGCTTCCAGCCTGTTTTCTCCATAATAGAGAGGAGGCAATACAAGCCCTCCGGCTTTCTGAGCACAGCTTATTGCAATACCCTCAGCCTGAAGAGTGTCTGATCCCAGTGGATTATGGACTCCGTGCCACTCAAGGGTGCCAATAGGCAGATAAGCAACCGAACACTCATTACGCCGTTTTACAATCTGCGCAGGTCTCAAATACTGATATCTGACTTCATCCATGTCGCACCTCGTAATAAACATCGTAGGGGCGATCCCTCTGCGGTCGCCCGTTCATATAGCCTGCTATCTCATTTTTTCCGCACGCCAACATCACGTAAATCCAGCGGTTTGATTCCTAGCGCAGCTGCCGGTGATTTTGGTTTGAAGGCAAAGTTATTGTGCTTTGGGTCCACAAACAGCGGGTCAGTTAAAAGTGTGCCATCTTTTGGTTCAAGTGGTTTTGCACCGAGTCCGGCGTAATCATTCAGTAATTCGAACTCCACTTTACCTATAGCACTGTAGATAATATTGTTCGCCATGGACTTGAAGCCACCTTCAGGAGCCTGCAATTTAATCGCACCGCCGGCATATAGAACATTATGCTCATAGATATAATCCGAACATCGTGCGAATGAAGTCATTGAGTCCCCGGTCATTACGAACACATTGTTGCGGATAATATTTTTGCGTGCCATATGGTTCTGAGTCGGTTTAGCTACACGAAGCGCAAGGTTGTTCTCTACTATGCAATTTTCTGACTGTTCGTCCAAATAATAGGCTGATGCCCCGTATCCTCCGGTGTCATCTATATCGCGGATCAGGTTCCCGCGCATAACTGCATTCTTGCAGCCGCTTATATAGATACCGGCTCCGTCGTGGAGTTCCTGCATTGCATGATATATCAGATTCGATTCTACCCGGCTACTCTCTCCACCCCATGCAAATGCACTATATGGAGTATTATACACTTCATTGTGCTGGGCAACAGAGTTTGGACCACCACCGGAGACACCGATAGCACTTGGATATATTATTCCAATATCGTGTATATAATTGTCAGCCACATTCACATCTATTCCATAAACTCTAATACCGCAAGCTCCAGCATTGTAGATTTTACATCGCTCTACACGCAGACGGTTAGTCTCCCATGTGCGGACCCCCTGCCCTGCAACATTGGTTATTGTAAGATTGGATAGTGTGCAGTCATGAGCATAAACCATCGATACTGCACCATCGAACTCACCAGCACCGAATCCACCTGTTTTGAGTGGCGTATTAGTAATTGACAGCGATAATCCACTGAGTGTGATATTGTTCGCCGGAGCTTCATTGGTCCCGTTAATGCGGATGATGCTCTCCATCGTAGGCGCCAGCACCTCTGATTTAGTCATATCTTCGCCTGGTAAAGGCCAATACACAACTTTCCCAATTGTGCGGTCAAGATACCACTGCCCGGGTTTCTTCATTCCTTCGCGGATATTCCACACGAGGTATTTATGCACATCAAACGCACCCGCCGGATGTCCGGCTGCATTGGAAAAGGTAAGTGTCTGTGTCGCTGCGTCGTTCTTTATCAGACCTACGACTGATTCATCCCACATATGATAGACGGTGAGTTCAGCATTATTAACATCCAACCAGGGGCCGAGATCGGCAGGTTTGTATTTTAGGGTGGTCAACTCAACATCCGTAGGTTTACGCTTCCATCCACCGGCTGACGTAGACATCCAAAGAACATCAAATACAGACACATGCTCGAAGTAGCCTGTCTCAGGCAGTCTCGCGCGTTTACGAGGGGTTCCATTGACAACAAGCATGCGAAAATCCCAGTCGCGGTTGATGGCTTTGGGGACAGGAGCAGACCAGAAAATATCTCCGTCTCTCTTCCAGCCATTTATTATTCGACCGCCAATCAATTCCGGATGAGCTCCTTTAGCGGCTTCAATAATAAGTCCTGCATCACGGGAATCCAGCGTAATTGGCGCGTCCAGGAAATAACGACCTCTGCCCACGACGATATGCGATCCTGGTTCTTCACGTGCTTTTTCTACGGCTTTACCGATTGAAGCAAATGGTTTGCTTTTTGAACCATCAAACTGGTCACTTCCTTTTGGAGAAACGTAAAACGTGCCGGCGCCAGCACTGACTGAAAGGGCTAAGAGGATGCAGAGAATTGCAATAGATATGTTCATGTTAATCACCTGGCTTAATCACGATCCTACAATCTATAATTGTTCAGGTGGTGAGGGAAAACCTTCTATGACGAAATGCCAGAGAATTTTCAATTGACATTTCATAACAAGCGAAAGGCGAAATAGCCCTATAAATCTTTTGATCATTCCAATATTGTTCAGACTACTTGGGTTTCTTCGGGAGTCGAGTAGAAGAAACTACCGAAGCCGGTTTGCTCTCAGTGGGTTCTGCAATGAAAAGCATTCTATGTTCGATATCGGTACAGAACTACGCTTCTAAAACAATTTCCTTAATAACTCGAAGAATATTGGAATAACACCAGTTCTGTTACAAAGAGGATATTGATCTTGGCAAGTAGAATAAGTGTTTTATATGCTACTGAGCATAATGAAAATGAGGGGACAAATGACGACAAGTAAAGATTTGAATGAAGGTATAAGACTTTCTAAAGAATGTAAATATGCAGAATCGATAGAAATACTTCTGTCGATAGTGAAATATGAACCTACGAATATAAACGCTCATTTATATTTAGCAATAAATTATGATAAACTACAAAGATTTAAAGAGGCCATTGCAGAGTTACTGACCTTAACCCATCTGGAACCTACAAATGCTCATTATTTCTACAGTCTTGGAAAGGAATACGAGCGTAGCGAAAACGATATGCAGGCTGAATTTGCATATAAGAAAGCACTCGAGATAGAACAGAATAATCAGAAAGCAAAGGATAGCCTCTCAATCCTGCATTCTAAACAACATAATATGGCTGCTAGTCGTTTCACACCAGCAGTAGAACAAACTCCGAAGCCTATTGCTAAAGACATAACCAAAGTAGCCAAAGGGAACCCCATAATATGGGATCTAATATGGGGAATGGTTATAATTATTCCTTTTATAGTCCATAGACAGACTGGATTCATAAATTCTTTGATTCAGAGCATCTATGCCCATCCCAGTGATACAACAGTATATTTTCTACCAGGAGCATCTCTTGTTGACCAAATAACCGAGGCAGCTCTTATATATGCTTTGCTCCATTACATAATTGGCAGGTATCAAGTAGCGAAGTGTATTGCTGCTGGAGAAGAACCTCAAATATTGTTTCGTGACAAGGCCAAACAGACAGTTCAATCATTTGATCCTGCTACGTATAATCGAAGATTTTACTACATAATGGCTGCTGCTCTTTTATTATTCATAGTGAGTTTAGGCACATATGCAAGAATAACTAACTCAGGTATCTATATAAATAATTACTGGGTAACTGGAGAGCAATACCATAGTTTTGATGACATAAGATCCGTAGATGGCAATTGGACGCGTTCAACAGGTAGAAGGAGTACTCATACTCATATAACCAGGATAGTATTCAATAATGGAAAGGAATGGCATTGCCGCAGTATAGGAGTAAATAACCGCAATACTGCAGATGCTGCAGTCCATTTGATCCGTCAATACAAGGTTTATCAGAATCAACAGAATCCAGCATTATTGGGTCTGAAGTATTATTAGACATTTACTTGGAAAAATACACCATGGCGGAAATTGGCGTTCCTGAACATTGTATTTTATGTGGGGTATTTCCTGTGGGAACTGCAGTCGTTTTGCAGACTTTAGTTCCCACAGTAATTGAACTACCTTACTTCCAATGCCCCAGCCTGGTTTTTAGGGCTTGTTGCTCTTCAACTAACTCCTCAGGCAGTTCAAAGCCGAACTGGTCGAAGAATTTCTGCATTCCTTCAATCTCTTCAATCCAGTCTTCACGGTTAACTGAGAGTAGTTTTTTCATCGTTTCCGATGTAATGTCAAGTCCTTCAATGTTGATTGAGTCTGTCGTCGGAACGTAGCCTATTGGAGTCTCGGTAGCTTCGGCTGTTCCTTTGCATCTGCCAAGGACCCACTCCAGGACTCTCAAGTTGTCTCCATATCCCGGCCACAGGAACTTGCCATCTTCGTCCTGCCTGAACCAGTTGACATTGAATATTTTGGGTGGATTCGCAGCTTTTTTACCCATGTTCAGCCAGTGTCCAAAATATCGGCCCATATGGTAGCCGCAGAAGGGTCTCATGGCCATCGGGTCTCTGCGAACGACACCTACTGCACCGGTTGCTGCAGCGGTTGTCTCACTGGCCATTGTAGCACCGACAAATGTTCCATGCTGCCAGTTGAATGCTTCATACACAAGCGGAGCAAGTCTAGCTCTTCGTCCACCGAACAGAATAGCGGAAATCGGAACTCCCTGAGGATCTTCCCAGTGTTTGGATATAACAGGACACTGAGCAGCAGGAGCAGTAAATCGAGAGTTAGGATTCGCTCCCTTTTCTCCACTGTCCGGAGTCCAGGGGTTTCCACGCCAATCGATTCCTTCTGCCGGAGGCTCAACGCCCATGCCTTCCCACCAAACGGTGTTATCGGATGTATGCAGAACGTTGGTAAAGATCGTGTTCTCTTTGGCAGTTATCATAGCATTGGGATTGCTCTTCATGCTCGTACCAGGAGCAACTCCAAAGAATCCAGCTTCAGGATTTACAGCCCAAAGCCTGCCATCATCACCAATTCTCAACCAGGATATATCATCCCCTACTGTCCAAACTTTATAATGGGACAGAATCTCCGGTGGGATAAGCATAGCAAGGTTCGTTTTGCCACACGCACTCGGGAAAGCGCCGCAGATATATGTAACTTCACCATCCGGGCTCTCAAGCCCAAGGATAAGCATATGCTCTGCCATCCAACCTTCAGTCAAACCAAGATAACTTGCAATACGCAGGCTCAAGCACTTTTTACCAAGCAGGACGTTTCCACCGTAGCCGGAACCGTAGCTCCAGATTGTGTTATCTTCCGGGAAGTGCAGGATGAACCTGCGGTCGATATCCAGTTCACCTTTACTGTGAAGGCACTTGGTGAAAGTTTTATCTTCTCCCAATTCATCCCATGCAACCTTACCGATACGAGTCATTATACGCATATTGAGGACAACGTACATGCTGTCTGTAAGCTCTACTCCAACCTTGCTGAATGGTGAACCTGGAGGTCCCATAATAAACGGAACTACATACATGGTCCGTCCGACCATACATCCGTCGAACATGTCCCCTACTTTTGCGTAGGCTTCTTTTGGGTCCATCCAGTTATTGGTAGGGCCGGCATCCTCTTCTTTTTGAGAGCAAATGAATGTCAAGTGCTCGGTTCTCGCTACGTCGTTTTCTGCTGTCCTGTGGAGGAAGCAGCCGGGCAGTTTATCTTGATTCAGCTGGATCAGCTCTCCGGTGCTGAGTGTCTGTTTTTCCAGGCGCTCTTTCTCTTCTATCGAGCCATCGATCCAGACCACACTGTCCGGGCGACAGAGCGCCGCCATCTGTTCAATCCATTCTTTCGCTTCGCGGTGCCTGACCATTGTGTATCCTCATTTCTATATTCTGTTTTGCCAAAAACGCCGAATACTCAATGCAACATAGCGCAAAAGTACCCGGCGTGTTCTGAACAAATAAACTAGTATCGGGTGAACCATTGTTCTGGCACACCACTTGTCTAACATTTTAGCGTTTTTAGGAGTCCGGGTCAAGTTGAACCTCGAGTTGTAACAGCTCAGTAATATGGGAACATTGCCATCCTGAGGAACGAAGGATCTGCTTTCCATCCAGAAAAAGCAGATCCTTCGTTCCTCAGGATGACAAATTCCCGCAGATTCTATGGTTTTTGTCAAGCCTTTTCCGGCAACTATCTAATTATTTTTATCCAGCCGTCCGCTCAATCGGGTGTATGGTATTGCCGTATAATAGATGTGTCAAGGCCATGCCAAGTGCTATCGCAGCCTTGACTCATCTCTCATACAGCAATATATAAAGGTTGTATCGAGCGGACTGGAAAGAATCTCCTCGTTACATATTAGTTTTTACCAACGGACAATATCCTGGCCGGATCGAATTCTGTCTTGTAGGTATATATTGACCAAGCTGTGCGTAAAATCTTTCGAGCAATACATACAATCGCTTGCACCTTACTCAGACCACGTGCCAAAAGTTTTTCATATATCGGTTTCCATACTTTAGTCTTTGTCCCAGACATTGCTGCGGTATATAGCAGACACCTCGTCAATTTGGATCCTTGTTTACTAATCTTACACCGTCCAAAAAACTTACCTGACTGATTGGGCTTGGGATCAAGGCCACAGAAAGCCACATATGCATCAGCATTGACGAAAGTGTAGCATCGCAGATCACTGACGAGAACTGCACTCACAACAGGACCGACACCATTAATCTTCATAAGGCGCTTGCGATCCTCGTTACCATCAAGTATTTTTTCAATCAGTTCATCTATCCGGGCTACTAATGCATCAATCTTTGCTGTTACTTCCTTAAACTCTTTCTTCAAATAGGAGATATTTCCAATGCTCTGGGTTAGATCTCCCTTGACACTAGTAGCTTTATGACGACGGCGAATCAAGGTCTCCAGCTTCCGCTGATCATCCGACTTTGGAACGTATTCACGTAAGTCAGTATGCTCAGACTTTATAAACTTGCACATATTCAGGGCGTCCAAGCGGTCATTGTGACCACGTATTGCATGCACTTCCCGATAGTGGCTGGTTATGCGGGGATTGATAACATAAGTTCTCATCCCGCAGCAATAGCACCAGTCAGCAATAACATAATGATAGGTATTTGTAGACTCCATTGCTATGTAACTACCATCAGGCATACCCTTTACAAAAGCCTTTATCGCTTTCTTGGTATTTTCTATCACATAGCTCTTACCATCACAATAAATATCGAGTTTGTCTTTGCTTACATCTACACCGTAATACTTGTCGTTCATGTTATAATTAAAGTCCTTTACATGCTTGAGTGGAACTTCACCAACGTTTACTTGCGAGAATGGGCGGTCAAAAGCCGATAGATTCTTATTCACGTTAATGGTGAAGGTGGGGGCTATCTGCGGGAGTCTGTCATTCATAGAATGCAGAAGCATATTCTAGCCCCTCCACCCGGGTATCTTTATTTTAACCCATCAAGATACCACTATTAAAATCATACAAGTATATCCCTTGGTTACTGTTTAGATGCTTTCGCCCTGGGGGCGATAGGGAGAGGGGGGGATCAATCATTGATTACGAGGTTAGCATTCAAGCATTCAATAATATTTCTGCAAATAATTTTGCCTAAAACACTAAATCACATATTTATGTGCAATAATGTAGTTTATCGAATTCTAATGGAGTAGGCATATGAGACTTGCAAAAACGATGTTTTTTATGACAGCTCTATTGCTGTCATGTCTGTTGATCGGATGTGGCGGTGGAGGTGGTAGCACAGTAGATACCACAGCTCCGACCATAACCAGCGCGGAGATGGTCCCCCCGGAGGTCAGCTTTCCAAGCGGCAGTGTAACAGTGAGAACGGTTGCAACCGATAACAACGCCATATCTTCTGTCGTGTTGAATGTCGCCAACTCACTCACCGGCGCTGTAGTTCCGCATACACTTACCAAGACAACCGGCAATATCTACGAAGCAAGTGTAATAGTCTCTTACACAGGCGTGGCTCCTGCAGAACAGACATATACTTTCAATGTTCTGGTAACTGATGCAGCAGGAAATACTAAAACCCAGTATGCAGGACGTGTAGTATTCCAGCCGGAGCTTCCACCCAGTCTGTGAGATGGAAATATTATATCGGAAGCAACAAGGTAGCAGCAGTTAATCCGCTCTAATCATGATTAGCTAAGGCTATTGCCCACAAACGCAGGGCTTCGTGAATAGAGCGGATCTATTAGCTGACTAAAACTGCTGGCTCGCATTATTCATGATTGACTCGCTTTCGCCCCTACTGCCGGTCGAAAGCAGAGCTTGGTGAATAAAGCGCGCTGGAGTAACACTGAGGCTATTCCTCGTCTATGTTCAGACTCTGCAATTGCCAGTCCTTAAGAGTATCCAGAGCACTGTGATCGGTCAGGTCCATGTGAATAGGGGTAACTGATATACGATTATTGTGCACTGCGCTTACGTCTGTCCCTGGTTCCAGATGATCGACAGGAAGCTCTCCGCCAAGCCAGTAGTAATCGCGTCCGAATGGGTCTGTGCGCTTCTGCAGTTCACCTTCATAGGTTCTCTTACCTTGCCTGGTGATCTCTATGCCTGTTATTTGCTCTATCGGAATGTTGGGTATGTTGACATTCAAGAGAGTGGACTCCGGCAGAGTATGGTTCTGTAACTGCCGCATAAGCATCAATGCAACTTTACCAGCTGTAGCAAACTCCATGTGCTTATCATATCCAGCAACGGATATTGCGATTGAAGGTACGCCTGATATGACCCCTTCCATTGCTGCAGATACCGTGCCGGAGTATGTAAGGTCCCACCCGAGATTCGGTCCTTTGTTTATACCAGAGACTACAAGATCGATAGGTTTCTCGACGAGTCCAAGCAATCCCAAACTCACACAGTCCGAAGGTGTTCCACTGCAAGAGAGGGCTTCAGTGCCATCTGCCAGCTGCACGGTCTCAACTCTCAGAGGTTTATGCAGAGTAATCGAGTGCCCACACGCACTTCTTGGTCTATCCGGAGCAACGACATAAACATTGGCTTCTGCCTGCAACGCTTTCTTAAGCTCCAGCAGACCCTCAGCATGGACTCCGTCATCGTTTGTGATAAGAACATTCATAAGGCGCGTATAAGCACTCCTGGTTTTTTGAGGTTGGTAGTTTGATGTTGGAAATTGGAGCAAGATATCGTATATGATATATATTAATTGCAACCTCTATAAGTATACCTGTGAGTTACTGTGTGTGCAATGGCGGTGTAGAGTTTGAATAGAATATCCGCAGATTTCGCCGATTTACGCAGATTTTTGGGAAGGGATTATTCGCAGGCGTATTAATCGGACTGACTATCACGGTCGTGACATTGTATATCAAGTGGAAATATACCAGAGACAGTTGGCTTGATCAGGGATAGTGCTACCAGGGCATACTCAGTCATCAAACTTCCAGGTAATGTCCCCCTGCTCAGGATTTGCCGGTTGCGTAGCTCTGTAGTCCTTACCACCGTGATCAACAAGGCTGGGACCTAATCCATAGAGCAGGAATCCCCTGCCCTGCTTTTTGTAGATATAAGGTTTACCTGTCATAATATCTTTCGGTATGCATTCTCCTAAATCCGACAGTTTGTCCGGATACACACCATGAATACTGTGGTATGAAGCTAATCTATAAATAATCTTCGTCCCGTTGATTGAGGAAACGGCCATGTCACGTCGCGATACTGATGAATTTATTCCAGACAGAAGAAAACTGGATATCCAACAATATTTTGGCAATGATGATATCTCTGCCTCCATCTGTTTAAACTGATTGGCTGTAGTGCGATATGGTTTCTCTAGAAGCTTAATTCTTCTTTCCGTCTCGTTGAGATAACACAATTCATCCGCATACAGAAATGGTCTTAGTGGAAGAGAATATGGAAACGTCGGCATCACGCCGTCTATATTGATGCATTCCACCGATATAAAAGCCGGCATGAACAGAGCTCTATCACCCTTGACTGCATTTGTAAAACTCTGCTGGATTTCCAATTTTGACAATCCAGCATCTATTTGTTTCTGCGTTTCCGGTGTGATCCTGCAATGCCTGGCGATATCTTCTAAAGCAGATAATGCTATTTTGATAACCGCTATACGCGTCAACTGTGATGGCAATGATTTTTCTTGTTGAAAAGCATCTGAAAGACCAACTGCCAACATCACCCAGTTGATAGCCTGTTGTGTATTTCCGGACTTAGCTTCACATCTTGCCTTAACGCAAAGCACACGACTCAGCTTCCTGATTTTATAGTAATGAGGAACCAAGGTCAGAGGATAAACTTCCCAATCTGTTTTGAACTGTATATGAGGTTTTACGAGAGCCGGGGATACACGTGACAAAGGCCCATCTATCCTATTCAGCATCGCTTTAACGGTACTCCACCATTTAGAATCACGATCCCAAATTCTGGAACGCATTGTGGACTGTCCCATTTCCATAAATCCAGCGACCGGCATAATAGGTTCGAAAATCTTCTCCAGATCAACAGCACCATTTTCAGAATCCGGCACTGGTTTCTGCTGCAGATCAATCGGATACACAGGATCCCCAGCTGCTCTGATCTCCTGAAGTTTAGCCTGAACTTTTCGTCCCATAATAACCGTGGCGATTCCATGCACTGCTACTATAATTATCACAACTGACAATATCGTCAGCCGTTTTTTCCACATCCATAGCCATGGTTTGATGAATATGAATCTTGCCACACGTGATAGTGCTGGGATATTATTGCTGCCAAGATCGTTCACTAGTAGACCTCCGTATCCATCTAATCTATATGCAAAGACGCTTGAAAAGATGGATTTTGTCTAACTATTCCAAAATAATGCATTTTGTGAGAATACAACAGTAACTTCTGCTCATCTACAAACGTTATTCTACTACAACTGCCATATCAAAGCGAGGTTATAAAAGTGCACAGGATTGTAAAACTATGTAGATTTATATTAATATCACTAGTTTTCATGGTTGTTTACATTGTAGGTTGTATATTTATCCGCGGGATTCCAAGGGATCAGAATATCGCTTTATCCGGACTTAAGAAGGGAATGACAAAAAGCCAGGTAAAGAAAGCGTTGAAACTCCCATGGTATACAATGTGTCTATGTCAAACCTGGCATTTGACTGGCGAGTCGGAAGTTGAGGTAATAGGCTCGTGGCCGCCGGGATTCTGGATGAATAGCGGTAAACAAGTCGTGCTGTATTTTGACAAAACCGGGCACTTATCGAGTGGAAACAAGACCTGGTTTGACCCCGACTGCGCAGACTCTGAAATGCTCTATTTTAAGGGTGTCTATTGAGACTCCTTAAAGACAATGATGCTTCTACTCAATTACGCATAGTTAACGATTGATAACACTCGCTTTGCTGCAAACATCTCAGATACTTGACCCCAAGCTATCCAACAGGCTCTGAATTACTGTTGCTATATCGCTGTTTCCACTGGACTTGGTTGCTGTGTATTGTTGATAATACTGGGATAATGCATTCTTCGCTTTTGTGGTTTTGTTGGATTCTGATGTTGATGTTGTTGAAGTTGTATCTGTCGTTGTCGTAGCAGTCAGGTCGGTCATTTTTCCGCTCTCAGCTGCACTCACGAATTTTGCTGCAAGCTCCGCAGCTCCTGTTCCTGCATTCTTCTTGGAAGCAGCAGTCAATTCCGCTGCAATCTCTGCACATACTTTCTTGAATTTCTCCGGATCGGATTTCTGCAGTTGTTGAAGTCTGTTATACACCTGTCCCTGAGTCGAAAAAATCACCGAATTAGCGGATTTTTCAGAAGCAGTGACATCGGAGCCTACCAATGAGGTCAGACTGTCCACCTCGGATGAACTTGTGGAGGACTGATTATTGAGCAGCTGTGTGAGTGAGTAGAGTGAATTATTATTGTTGATTCCGGATATGCCAGCCATAGTAATGACTCCTCGAAAAATAGCGTTCAAAATATGTATCGACAACTTACGACAAGAACTGAAAGTCATCGGGTACTGTTCTTCTACAAAGCAACATACATATTTGATTTTTTTGATATGGAGGAATCGGATGATCGGCGGCGAACGATTTAAGTATAACTGTCCATTGTCCGATATACTATATGGGCCAGTATGAAATCTTGAGAATATAACAACACAATTGCATTCTTGTGTCATTGCCTCCAAAATCCTGGTAATTGTACTAGGTTTTTTGTTAGCATGTGCCAATAATAATAGCTGACAACGAGGCAATTATGCATTATTACACTTACATGATTGATATATCAGTGAGAGAGGAATCTAAATGAGAATAGTTACAAAGAACAAATTTGCAGGCAGGCTATCAATTTTGCTTGTTTTCGCAATGTGCCTGACATTCTTAATTCCCGTCATTGCTGCTGAGAAAACAGCCGGCACCCCGGTCGTTATTTCCAGCAGTTCCGCCGGCTGCAAAATCAGCGACGGTAAGGGTGAAGGAATTGAGGTTGGTACCAAGGGTATCATCACTAGAGATGGCAAGGATATTGCCAAATTCGAAGTTAAGCAGGTCGAATGGGGATATTCGATCATCTCGGTATCTGATCTCACGCAGGGAATGAGTGTGCAAGTTGGTGATTCAGCCAAAATCACAACCCTACCGGACAACAACGGACAGAAAAAGATCGGCAAAAAGAAGTCTAATGTTATCTGGATTCTATTGGCAGCTGGCGCCCTGGTTGCCCTTGCCGGCAAGAAGGGTGGCGGACGTAGTACACCTGCAAACACAACTACCAATGTAACTATCTCAAGCCAGAAATCAAGTATAACGGCAGATGGCTCAAGTAACACTGTTATTACTGCCAATGTTACCGATTCAAACAATGCTTCTGTTGCTGATGGAACTGCAGTAACGTTCTCTACAACCGCTGGATCTCTTGTGCCGGCTCAAGCTACAACGGTAAACGGTAGGGCAACCGCTACACTCACATCTTCCACTACTGCCGGAAATGCAACTGTCAGCGCAGTATCAGGCGGTAAAACAGCAAATACTACCGTTTCTTTCGTTCCTGCCGGCAGCGGTGGAACATCCAGTATAGTCGTAGCAGCAGGTCCTACTGACATCCAGGTAGTCGGTAGCGGAGGCACACAGACTCAATCAACAATTTCTGCAACCTGCCGGGATGCACTTGGCAATCTGGCAACCGGTGGAAATGTTACTTTCACATCCAGCATTGGAAGTGTGATCGGCACAGCAGCTATAAACGCCAATGGTGTTGCTACAACAACATTCAGCAGCAATGCTACAGGCACAGCTACCATCACAGCATCATGGTCAGGTGTTCAGGGAACAACCACAGTTAATGTGACGGCAGGACCACCATATTCAGTGACCGTAGAATGCACTCCCAGCTCAGTTCAGTGCGATGGTAACTCATTTGCTACAGTCAAGGCGACTGTCCGTGATGTAGCAAACAATCAGGTTACTGATGGTACTGTTGTAAACTTCTCAGTCCAAAGTGACGTCAACGGCGGTGGAAACGGCACAATTACTTCTGAAGCCAGAACATCAGATGGAATCGCCAATGCTCTGATTTTCACTAAGACTGCAGCTAACGCCACCAGCAAGGCTGGTACTGCAACTGTTGTTGCACAGATAATTGCTGCTAACCAACCAGGTGGTATTCCTGTTCCCGTAGCAACAATCAACAATCACGCTACCCAGGTTCAGTTTACTTCTCTGGATGTTGCAGAGATCCACATGGGTGCTGTTACTCCTAACATCAGAGGTTGGGATGTCGTAAACAACAGCACGAAAATTGGAGCTGTTGTGTATGATGCCAATCACAATCCGGTTCCCGATGGCACTGCTGTGTATTTCACAACTTCAAAGGGAATGATATACGGAAACACTGGTATAGCAAACAACGTGGCAATGAGCACTACTTCATTGGGAAGAGCTGAGGCAACACTGGTGTCAGATGCATCGGGCAACTCCTCATGGGACGGTCTCGTTGATGTGACAGCTACCTGCGGAGCTATCACTCTGCAAGAACACGGATTAGTTATCTTCTCAGGTTGGCCTTCACCGTCACGCTGTAGCGCAATTTGCCCTAATAATGATCTGCTGGATATCGGTGGACAGACAACTATTAGTATCATTGCTCTTGACATCAATGGCAATCCAATTGTAGACGGTACTGATGTCACTGCAGTTACCAGCAAAGGAACAATTACTGCAAGTGGAACTGGTAAGACAGTGGGAGGCAGTGTATCGTTTACGTTGGCAACAAGCACTGATCCCGGATCACCCACTCAGCCCGGTGCTGGTCTAGTGACTATCAATATTGATTCAGGAGGCAGAAATCCTGAAACAGGTGGTCAACCGGTTGTATTATATGTAGACTTCACTGTTACAAAAACAGGTCCATAATCTACTGAAACAAGGAGATAACGGGAGATCCTTAATCGAGGGTCTCCCTTATACATTTTTTAAGATGCGTTTGTCCTCAATACTTGTAATAATATTTGTCCTGACTTGCCTTATACTGGTGACCCCGGTCAAGGCTGTTGCTGGATATTCCATCTCTATGGATGCCGGCCCGTCCTGCATTCCTGCAGATGGCAAGAGTTATTCCCAAATATTAGTTACAGTTATAGATCAAAGCGGCACTCCTGTTCCGGACGGCACAGAGGCACGACTTACTACATCCGCTGGGGAAATCACTCCCATTATCTACACCTACGGTGGCCGTGGGACCGGCATTCTGACATCGTCTGCATCTCCTCAAGTAGCAATCGTAAATGCTACAGTTCCTGGCGCAACTAACACAATTCAGGTTGAGTTCTCATCTACGGAGGATGTTCCTACTGGTGCCCGTACAATCCGGGTATCCGGAGGCACTGTAGCCTACTCTACTGACCGTGATATCGTAATGGCCAGCAGCAATGTCACCATTGACTACAAAGGCCTTACCATTCAGGCATCCAGTGCTCAGGTGTGCCAGATGATGGGGATAATTCGTGCCCAGGGCGAAGTTATTATCAAACGCGGAGATCAAATCGTAAGCGCTGATGCACTCACCTGTGACCTCCGCACTGACCGCATTCGTGTCCTGGATTCAGGCGACAAGTGTTCCAGCCGGACTTTCGATGTCGCGAGACTAAGACTCCTTAACAGCCAGACAACCCAGGCAGATTCCCAGGATTTCGCTCCTCTGGACAGCACAGGAACGAACAACTGGATTATTTCCCAGAGATTGGTAGTATACCCAGGAGAAAAGATACTCTTCTTCAAGGCTTCCATTTACGTGGGAGAATCCAAAATCATTAAAATGCCCTATTACTCTTACAACTACCAGAAGAGGGAATCCATTCTTCAACAAGTCCAATACTCATCTACTGCAGGAACTCTGGTTGACCTGCCTTTCTATTATAGAATGGCTGATTCCGGAACCGGTGCAATAAAACTCAGATATGCTGAACGTGGCGATGAATCAGGTGGTTACTACAGGCCCCGCAAAGGAATGAGCCTTGGCCTTGAACAAGCATATACCTTGAACGACAGAAACCAGGGACGGTTATTTCTGGATGGTATTGGTAACTCAAGCCAGGCACTTGAACTCACTCATCACCTGGAATATGGTTCAGGAGAGAAAAATGGACGCGCTGACCTTGCCTTGCGTTACCAACCTACATCAAGTTACGCAAAAAGCATTTACAACACTTCTCTAAATGCAACAGGCGGACTTGGCAACTACGATTACTCAGTTTTTGGTTATTTAGGTGGCAGCAGAATTCAGCAGTGGAACTACCTTGACCCGGAAAGCCCCAGCTACATCGATCAGTCTGACTGTTCTATCAGGACTGTTTTTCGTCCTAAAGCGCCTCTGGCAACACGTGGAGCTTTACGGATGTCACCCAGTTATACAATTGGTTATGGCCGCATGGGGTATTCACCTACCGGAAACAATCCGTCCTGCCTGTATCAATCAATAGGAATGGGATACAGCCTGGCTCGAATGAATAACCGCAAAAACAGCCTGAGTTTCGACGGGGCATCAGCGTTCACGATGACTGCAAAAGGCGACAAGGGTATGAACCTGCGCATGGGGCCAACGTTAAGAAGCCGTTGGAACGGCGGGAGTATGTCTCTGACATATACCCTCAACTTCCAGGCCGGATCTACTGACTCAGTCTCTCTGCTTTCTAAACACCTGGTCGGCGGCAATATTTCGTTTAGTAGGGGTGGCAGATGGAATACCAACACATTTTTTGGATATGGACTTGATACCGGTCGGTTAAACCTGTATTCCTCACTCAACTACAATCTTGGCGGAAAATTGCAGATGCGTATGAACTACAACCTCTACCGCTATACGAACAAATACAATGGCATTTCCCATAAATACGAAACATCCTACATAAAGACCGGAATCTATCGCCCAATCGGCCCCTACGAAATAGGCCTTGCCTGGTCCCCCACCGGACAAGATTATGGACTAAAACAAGGCAAGCGGCTGTGGCTGGAGTTTGGTGTGGGTGGATATTAGAAAGTAACGCCCTCCGGTTTGAATATCCCAGAAGGCGTCCAAAGCATTGAGTTCCTGCACTAATCTCTTACAGACAACTCTTCGTAAACCTGGTTGTAGTAAAGACAGTTATCAACTGGAGTGTTCGGAGGGATGTGGTTGCCTATTGCCATAAAGAATCCCGGGCAGTTCTTGCCTATTGCCATACACCGCTCAACTTCTGCACGGATCTGAGGTTTTGTTCCGAAGAGCAGGATTCGTGTATCAGCATTTCCGATAAATACGTGGGTCTTGCCGTATTTTTCGGCGATATACGCCATATCCACTGTCGGCTCCATGACAAACCCCTGAGCACCGCAGTCTACCAGGTCGTCTATGAACTCGTTATAGGTTCCGTCAGAGCAGAAAATCAGCTTCTTTCCACTCTCCACTATTGGAGCAAACTGTTTCTTGAAATTGGGGAATACGAATTTTCGGTACCATTCGGGCCGGAATATTGCGCCTTCGGTCCAGACCATATCATCGTGTATCATAACAACAGGGACATCAGTTTCAGCTACTGCATCGAAATACTGTTGAATCCAGGACGAATACCTGTTCGCAAACGCCCCGAAAGCTTCCGGATCTTCTCCAGCTGCTTCCAACAACAAATCCCAACCAAACATACCGAGCATACCTGAGACCATTGTCACATAGATGCCGGTCATATGCACCATATCCGGCATTGCCTTGCACTTATTGTTGTAAAGGCCTTCCAGGTAGGTAACGATCTCTTTCTTATTGCGCTGCCCAAGTCTTTCCCATGGGTCAAAATTCAAAACATCTTCAAAGGAACTAAACGGGCTACCGATATTGGTATTGAAGTCTACTCCGTCTTTTTGATATTCTGCATGCCCCATGCTTGTCTGCAAGTCACCGAATATCTGAGTGGAGATAGGTGTATCGAACATAAAGTCATATTGCCAGGCTTTGTAGAATGCATTCTGTGCTTTGCGTAATTCATCCGGGGGGCTGTTCCAGTCTACGCGCATACCAGTGACTGCTTCTATCAGATCCCAATGAAAATCAGCGGAATATTCGGTCCGTGGAACTCTCTTGGGCATATCAAGGTTAATAGCTGCCCATCCGTCCTGAAATGACATAACTGCATAACTCCTGCATCTGTGAATAGCGGATTGACCGCTTTGCCCGCATTATTCATGATTGACGGTATAAATACCCTGTATTTATACTCTCAGCTTTTGCCCCTACTACCGGACAAAAGCAAAGCTTCGTGAATAAAGCGTGCTTAGTAAAGATGATAGTATAGACACTTGCTAAGTAGCAAGTTAAATTTCTAACCACAATAGAAAAAGGGCCAGTTGAATGCTAAAATACATCAAACCAGCCCTTGTTCACCGTATAATTAAAATATTTTTTTAGAATCTCAGAGTATTAGCTATACTCATCGGAGTTTGCGAAGAAAACGCTACGTTTACGCCGAACAGGCCAAATCCATAGGTTATGTCATCGCCTGTGTAACCTGCTCGCAGTGCAATCTTGCTGATTGGTTTGAATTCAATACCCATCCTCAGCTTGGGAGATTCACTGTAAGCCTTAGTAATATTGATTATATCCGCTGCAAACAGAACCTTGTCTGATGGTTTCATAGCAAATCCAGCACTAATAATACGTTCCTGCTCAATTCCACTCAACGATGGTTTTATGAAGTTGGTTACAACAAGCCCATAGCTTGCCTGTTTTAGACTTTCCGGGCACATTATCATACCGACATCCATCCCGAAACCATTGTCATCGACTTTTGTCTCTTCGCCATCTTGAACAATATCGATAGCACCGTCGTTGGGATCAGTCAACCTGAGGCCCTGTTCGTAGTGAGTACTGCTAATCACTCTGCCCCGAGCACCGATATACATTTTTCCACTTGGTCGAGGAACACCACAACCCATGGAGATACTTGGCAGGAATGCAATTGCATTACCAGAGACTGTTGCACGTGCGGCTAGTGCATTGGCTGAAGTATTATCACCTTTCGCCCAGTTGATGAACTGTTGGTTTGGCGCAATCTGAGCTATCGCCTGTCCGCCATATGCAATAGCGCCTGTACCCATTGAAATTCCAGTGTGAAGGTCTATATCGAGCTGGGTTGTTTGCCTGGAGAATTTACGTGCCAGTGAGATGGCTCCTTGTGTATCGGTATCTGATACATCGTCTCTACTGTCCCAGAGATCGCTTACACTCGCACCTCTAACACGTAAATCAAGGCTTGGGAATTGGAAAGCTAATGTTCTAGGGACTAAAGCCATAGCCGCAGGATTTATCATGGCAGTTGCCAATGGATCATCCAGAACCGCCAAGCCAGCTCCGCCCATTGCACTGGATCTCGCATACCCACCAAAGTCTACATCCGCGATCGCTGGCAGCGCCAGTATAAATATCGCAAAAACAACAAGCACCAGCAAAACATTCCTATACATTCTGTTGCCTCCATCAATACAACTATTCACTACCGCCATCGATTTATCGGTACTTGATCAGCTATTTCGACGTTGAACAATGTGTTTCCTTCATACGAAAAGCACTCGATAAATCACATTAAGGAGTATTTGTGGGAATGAATGTATGGAGATCGGTAATTCGAGGATGTATATTCAATCACTACCGGCTTCAGCACAGTGGGTTGCACTGAAACCGGTAGTGATATTCAATATTAGCTCTGGCTGGCCTTTAATGCCTGGTCAAGGTCACTGAGAATGTCTTCCAGAGTCTCAAGACCTACTGAAAGCCGGACAAAGTCCTGGGTGACGCCGGATGCTTCCTGCTCTTCTACACTGAGCTGCTGGTGTGTTGTAGATGCCGGATGTATCACCAGGCTCTTTGCGTCACCTATGTTTGCCAGGTGAGAAAGCAGTTTGACCGAGTTGATAAACTTGACGCCTGCTTCCAGGCCACCTTTGACGCCGAAGCCCATTATGGCCCCAAAACCACCATTAAGATATTTCACTGCTCTGGCATGATCCGGATGACTATCAAGCCCCGGGTAATTCACCCACGACACGTTAGGATGCTTTTCAAGGAACTGGGCAACTTTTAGGGCACTGCTGCAGTGTTCTTTCATACGCAATGGAAGTGTTTCCAGCCCTTGAGTAAACAGAAATGAGTTGAAGGGGCTAATACAAGGTCCGATATCTCTGAGTAACTGCAATCTGGCTTTCAGAATATATGCTATTCCACGGACGACTGCTTCATCGTGGTCTCCAAATGCAGCCCAGTAATTCACACCGTGATAAGAAGGATCCGGTTCACATATCTCGGGGAACTTGCCGTTTGCCCAGTTGAACTTACCGGAATCAACAATCGCTCCACCTATGCTTGTCCCATGCCCGCCAATGAACTTAGTAAGTGAATAAACAGCAATATCCACGCCGTGTTTGAACGGATCGAATATCACTGGCGCAACAGTATTGTCTACGATGAACGGTATGCCGTGCTTATGAGCGATTTCAGCTATTGCAGAAAAATCGTCTACATTGTTCCTGGGGTTGCCAATGGACTCTGAGAACACTAATCTGGTATTGTCATCAATCGCGGCATCTATATTTGCAGGGTCGGACGAGTCAACAAACCTGCATTCGATCCCGAATTTTGCAAGAGTATAATGGAATAGTGTGTATGTTCCACCATACAGATAGCTTGTTGAGACAATATTCTGCCCGCATTTGGTGATATTCAAGACAGCAAGAGTGATAGCCGCCATACCTGAAGATACAGCCAGCGCTCCAGTGCCCCCGTTAAGCATAGCCAGTCTCTGCTCCAGCACATCTGTTGTCGGGTTCATTATTCTTGTATAGATGTTCCCAAACTCTTTCAGCCCGAACAAATTCGCTGCATGCTCAGCATTATTGAATGTGTAGGAAGTAGTCTGGTATATCGGCAGCGCCCGAGAATTCGTCTCGGAATCAGGATGCTGTCCACCGTGCAGAGCGATGGTCTCAATGCCAGGTTTCACGTCACTCATTATTGTCTCCTTGTACTATCACCAATTTCTGCGATAGCAGATTATTCTGATCTACATCACAGGATCACACTCAAAAGCTAGTCCTTTTCAAGTAACAGTTCAGAGTTGCCGGTATTTGTCATCCTGAGGAACGAAGGATCTGCTTTCCATCCGAAAAAAGCAGATCCTTCGTTCCTCAGGATGACAAATACCCATATTATTGAACTCTTACATTTTAATGTGCAAACACTATTTCGCCACCAGCTACAATCCTGTCATCGGCATCGTAGATTACAAGCCTTTGACCGGGTGCAGGAGCATAATGTGATTCATCAAAGGTCACGCTCATATAGCTTGAATCTGCTTCGGCAACTTCGCATGGAGACGGTTCCCCCTGCGATCTTATCTTACCGAACAATCTACTGCCCGCAGCATAGAGTTTGGGAATCAACACATTTACTTCTTTTGCCGCAACATTCCGGGTATACAATATGTCTCTGCTTCCGACGACGACCCTGTTTTCAGCAGGTTCCAGCCGTATTACAAAGAGTGGCTCCTTAGCAGCTATACCCAAACCTTTGCGCTGACCAATCGTATAATTGTGAATTCCGTTGTGAATTCCGAGAACTGTTCCATTAATATCAACAATGTCACCCGGTTCCTCAGAGACATCCCCTAGTGCATTCCTATAGTCTCCCTCACCGGCGAAACACAGTTCCATGCTGTCATCTTTACGGGCTACAGGAAGACCTGCGCTGGCTGCTATCGCTCTGACTTCGTCCTTTGAAAGATCAGCCAGTGGTAAATGCAATCCGGGCAGGTTACGCTGGGGAATACCGTAAAGGAAATAACTCTGGTCACGTCCATGATCAGACCCACGGGCAAGGTAGGTTCCGTCCCCTGTCCTGATCACTCTTGCATAATGTCCGGTTGCCAGCTTACTTGTCCCAAAGCGTTCCTTTACTACATCCCACACTGCAGTAAACTTGACCAGTGTATTGCAATCCACGCATGGGCTGGGGGTTGCTCCTCTGAGATAAGCCTCACGAAACGGGGCAATAACGTGCTCATTGAAGTATTCGCGAACATCCAGATAGTAGTGCGGGATACCCAGATCCCGGCAGACATATCCGGCTTCCATCCCGCAACACGACCTGCGGACATCACAGTTTTCGGCTGTTGGTATCTTCATCGTGACACCGACGACATTATACCCCTGATCCCGCAATATCAAAGCAGTAACGCTGCTATCTACCCCACCGCTCATCAGGACAACCATGTCACGCTCGGAATCTGATGGAACAAAAGGTATTGTTGTATACTCCGCAAACCGCATCAATAATCAACCACCGCATCAATAATATAATTAGAAGGTATCACACCATACCAGGATTGGCAAGGATGCACACACTCAATTCTCCCTTGTAAGAGGGGGTTAGGGCGATTGATTCCCTTCCAAACTCCGATAGTCCTGAGTAGCCGCAGGCGTATCGAAGGGCGGCTGCGGAGAGCCTGTCCTGATATATCGTGGATAACCGACCGCCCTTCGATACGCTGCGCTACTCAGGACTAACGGGGTAAAGTACCGTCAAGTCCCAAATAGTGAAAAACGGGATTGCGAGGGCTTGTCGGAATTGTCAACAATAGCACCCACTATTCCCCCTTGGAGGGGGGGGTTAGGGGGCTTGATTTTCCTCGTAAATAGATATTGGTTATCATCAATCCCCCATGCCCCCTTCTCCAATTGGGAAAATGGTGTGTGCAATTACTCCAAAAGACTTTGACTGACAAGTCTTAATCGGGCTATACTAACCTCAGCAATCATTTTAGAGGATGGTGAAGATGAGATTCTTTTGTTTTATAGTGTGCCTGGCAACACTTTGTGCTTGTTCTGTATGTAATGCCGCTCTTAATGTCTTCCCGTTGGCATCTATTCCAACAATTAATGGTTCTGTAAACATTGATGGAAAGGCTGATGAACCTTTCTGGGCACAGTCTGCAGATTTAGGGCCGATGGGGATAATCGATGCTATGGCAACGCCTCAATACGAGACAACTACCAGAATGGCAGTATCTGAGAACGGACTTCTGATATTTGTATCCTGCGATTATCCCGATCCAAACAGACTTGTTGCGACACATACGCAGCGGGACTCTGAAGTCTGGATGGACGAATGCATCGAAGTCTTTATCCATCCGACGAACAGCAAATATCGTCATTTTGTAGTTAATCCTGCTTCAACTCTGTTCGATGAGCTTGAAAAAGACAGCTCTTGGAATGCCGACTGGCAGGGAGTGGCTGTAAAACGAGCTAATGGCTGGGATTTAGAAATGCTGGTTCCCTGGAAAGCTCTTGGAGGAAGGCCCAAAGACGGTACTACCTGGCGTTTCAATATAGGCAGGTCGAGCAAACTCGATAATATGTCACTTACTACTTGCTGGTCTCCGGTAGGCAGTGGTTTCCACATGCCCAGCAGATTCGGTTATATACGAATCGGTGCAACCAACTGGGTATCATCAGTAAAGTGGGGACCAAGAGAACCTGGTTCAAAACCTGCGACAGTTGAACTGATCGTTAGTGGCGCTGCTTCAAAAATGACTGCGGCTATGGATAACGGTAAAGCAAGTCCCATCGTTCCCAGCCAACCAATAACACTACTCGAACAGCCTGGCCGAGAAGGGTATAGAAATGCTATTGCCGTTGTAAAGGGGAAAGAAGCGCTTACAAGGTTTATTTATGGTGTTCAAACGAGTCCACTTGATCAGATCCTTACCCGTGTCCAACGCAGGCTCAATAACATCAAGGACAAGAGCCCTAATATCATTAAAACTATTGCCCGAATCCGTCAGGAAATGAAGGCAATATCCAGAGAGTCAAAAACAGCTGATAAAGATGCTATGATCGCTCTTGAAAAGAGATCGAATGACCTGGACCTATTATCCTCATCTTTACAGTCACTGGTCATTGTCCAAAAGTCCAGGAAATCCGCTCCGGTAATTGCTTATGGAGTTGAAATACCACTGCTGAAGATCCTGAAGATTGATCCATTCGAAGGACAACCTGCAGGAGTTGTGACACTTAAGGCAGGACGAGGTGAAGTCACCGCTGCTCAACTGGCTTTGTTTACATATGATTCACCTGCGTCGAAAGTCACTATTAAATTCAGCGACCTTAAAGGCCCGAATGGAGCTTCCATCACAGCCGACAGACTCCGTGCCAGGCAGCTTGGTTATGTTCTCACGAAGAAACCAGTTTACTCTGTCCGTTACGTTGGCTATTGGCCCGATCCCCTTCTAACTGATCCATCTTTTGATATGAAACCCGACTCTAGAGAACTGGTCTGGGTGGATCTAAAGACTCCTGACAATGCTAGATCCGGAGACTACACCGGAAGCATTCAAGTATCTGCTGATGGCAAAAATGCTCTGTCGATCCCTCTAAAAGTGCATATCTGGGGGTTCGATCTGCCAAAACAGAACCATCTCTATACGGCGTTTGGCGGCAATGAAGGCCTGGGAGTATCCAACGAAGCTGTTTGGGACAACATGCTGGAACACAGGATATCCCCATACAACTGCGTCGGAGGACCTAAACTCATCTCCGAACCATCAATGGACTGGACTTCATTCAGCAAGGTCAAAGTCAATATAAATGCACCGAGTCCCGGAACTATAAGCTTTACTTTAAATGCCGACAAAATGACCTATTTCAGCAGAGAATTCAAAGCCGGCGATTCTGAAATGACTCTGGAGCTGGACAAATCCACAATCATCAATGTGTCTGATTGGAGATGCACGCTGCTGGGTGTCAGCAGTGCCAAAGTCAAGATATCCCTGGTCTATCCTGGCGGAGAGAAAGTCATATCTGATTCTGAAGTCTTCTCAGCCAAACCAAATGGCAGCTGGATTGGAGACTGGCCTGTTGTCTCCGGAAATGCATGGGAAAAGCCGGATAAGCTTGCAGTGTGGGACTGGAACGAGTTCGATACGAACATGGCGAAGCGGTTACCAATGGGGTTGACAGCTTTCACCGTAGGCACTGCTTTCTATGGCGGTTATGGTGAATGGCAGAAGCATCTATCTGAACATGGCTGGCTGAGTATGGGATACACCTACCTCTGGGACGAACCCGAACCAGTTGCATACCCCGCTGTTAATGCTGCACTTGAGGCAGTTAAGAAGGTGGCTCCCGGCATTCGGAATATGATGACCTCTCGTGGATATCCACCAGAGCTGTATTATGTAGATATATGGTGCCCGGAGATTTACTCATTCGATCCTGAGGGTGCAAAAGCCGAACAGGCCAGAGGCAGGACATGCTGGTGGTATACAGCATTCAGCACCAGAAGACCGCTCATCAATGTCTGGACAGACTATCCCGCATTGGACTGCCGAATATGGCCCTGGATGACATGGAAACACAATCTGGACGGAATGCTGTACTGGTCAATAACCTACTGGGCTAAAGCAAATCCCTGGGAAAGTGCAATGGGATACGATGGTGCCAATGGTGACGGCTCAATGCTGTATCCAGGCAAGAATGGCGAAGTTGTTGACTCTCTGAGATGGGAATGCCTGCGGGACGGTATGCAGGACTACGAAGTATTCTGCATGCTTGAAGCCGGAGCAAATGAACTGAAAACTGCGGGCAAGCGTCCTGACCTTGCAGCAAAAGCCAGAGCCCTCTGTGCCATCAATGACAATGTGCTCAAGTCATACAAGGAGTTCAGCGAGAATCCCAGAGATCTACTGGCTGAACGTGACAAAATGAGTGCTGTGCTGGAGCAGATCGTTGCTGTCCTCGGACACAACCCTGTCATCAAAGGCAGACCTACTCTGAGGACTGGTCTGACGCAAGCAGATATCGCTGCTTCCAAAGCCAAAGAGATTCAAGCCGTAAAGAGTGAACTCCCTACTCTTCAGTTCAATACTGTTGTTAAGCCGGAACCCGAACCCAATCTTGTTGCTAAATATGAATTTGATACCGATACACCATATGCAGCAGATACCGCTGGGCAGTCACTGCACGGAATCGTTACCGGCGCTCAGATTGTTCCTGGTATTAAAGGTAAAGCACTCGGTATTAAGGAAAAAGGCTTTGTAAAGCTGCCTGCTGGAACATCAATTCTTGGCTCCAATCCGGAATCAGGAACATATGCTCTCTGGGTCAGACCGGATACGGATATAGACAAGCTACCTGGTGGAGTATGGGAAGGTTATTCTGTAATCTTCTATTCTATGCCGAACAACAAAAACGGTCTGCCAGACGGATATTACGAAGCAGGTATACTTGAACACGGCAACCTACTCTTGGCCCGGTGTGGTGGAGTTGAAGTCTGCCAGTTTGCAGCTATCCCCTCCCCCTTGCGCAAAGACCAGTGGACACATCTGGCTATGACATGGGATAAAGGCATCAGGCGGCTGTTTGTGGATGGTAAAATAGCGGTAGAGAATACTAGTGTATTCCTCCCGCCAAAGATGGATGCAACACCAATGTACATCGGTAATCATGCACCCACCAACAACTGGCGCTTCGCAGGAGCAGTTGATGATGTCAGAGTCTACAACAAAGCCCTGAATGAAGCAGAAATAGCTAAATTGGCAACAAAAGTACCATAGTTCCATTGAGGAAGAGAGTCACCTGCAATACGGTTTAATCATTGTATGAGTTCAGGAAAAAGTTATGTGTTTTGTCATCCTTAACCCCAACCCAGGGGTTAGGAATGATATTATCTTCGCTAGCGGAGAGCATAACCTGATTTCAAGGGAGAGGAATGACCAATGATAAAACACTGGATGCTGCAATCAACTACCCTAGTGGTGTTTGTGCTGCTTATGCTGCCTCCTGCTTGCGACGAAGCAGTATGTGGAGTGACTGTCAGAGAAAAGGAGAAGACGAAGATGGTGCACATGATTGCCGCAGGCGAAGCCGGCATGTTCTGCGGTTGGCCCGCCAACAATGGAGTGTGGACCTGGGGCGGTGGCAAGGAGATATTGGTGGGGTTCTCGTTCGGCAAGTTCATCGAGCAGTCCGGCCATAACATCGACAGCGGGGGCGGGATACTGAGCCGCCTGGCTCGTAGTAACGATGGTGGACGGACCTGGAAGTTCGAAGCTCCGGCTAACTTTGTGGGTGAAGGTAGCGAAGCCAAGCCCTCACCAGGTGGCATTGCATTTGATGCTCCCGGTTTCGCCATGCGCATTGTTGGCAATGGCTATCTCGAATCAAGTGATCCGAACGGTAGCTTCCTTGTTTCTAGTGACCGTGGTAAAACCTGGAGCGGTCGATTCCAATTCGGCACACTTATGGAAGATCCTAACCTCAAGGATATGGAGTTCACGTCACGCACGAGTTACCTGGTGACAGGCCGGAAATCTTGCCTGATCTTCATGTCTGCAAGACCTAAGGTGAATGGTGGTGGTCGCGACAAGTCGTTCGTGACTGAGACCACAGACGGTGGTAAGACGTTCCACTTTGTTTCCTGGATAGTACCTCTTAACGACCCTCACCGTGCGGTGATGCCGTCTGTGGTGAAGAAAAGTGACGGTACAATCATTGCTGCTCTCCGTCGACGTTCTATGGACAATGACATTAACTGGGTAGATTGTTACGCTTCCCGTGACAAAGGCCGTGCGTGGTCATTTATCAGCCGGGTTGGCGAAACTGGATCCCATAACGGCAATCCCCCGGCACTAACCACTCTCAAAGATGGACGCCTTGCCTGCGCTTATGGTGACCGCACTCGCGTGAAGCTATATGCCCGTCTGAGTTCCGATGGCGGCAAGACCTGGGCTAATGAGATTGTTGTGCGCGACGATTTCCAACCCGACAAGTTTGACGATAAAGACTTCGGTTACCCTCGCCTCGTTCAGAACGATAAGGGCGAACTGGTGACGATGTACTACTGGGCGACGAAAGATAGATTAAACCACCAAATAGCAGCAACGATCTTCAGGCCGTGAGGACATCATCACCAAAGGATCAAAATATGCAAGGGATAGAGGAATAAAACATTCCCTCTATCCCCGATTCTGACTATCCAAATCTTACATCATTTCCGTAAGAACAGGAACCTAGACGCCACATTCACACCAATATAATACCCCTCTCTCTCAGTTCACAGGTTCCTAAAAAACTTATAGTTTACCAAGTGCGAATTAGCTGGTATTGTATATTGCATATAAACCCAACTTGGGAGATCCATACCTGACAACATGAAAATCTCAGCAAACTTGAATATAGCTCTCAAAAGCGCATCATATTATAGAAAAACTGGAATACTGGTAGCTTTAGGCCTGGCGCTGGCTGGTGCTGTGACTACTGGCTCTTTAATTATCGGTGATTGTGTAAAAGGCAGTATCCGTCACGTAGCCCTTGCCAGACTTGGCGGTATTACGCATTCGATCAAAATCAACGGATATGCACGAGCGGAACTGGCTGATGATATTTCTAAACGATTGAATGAGGCAAATCAATCAGCCTGCCCGGCAATATTAACCAAAGGAGTCGTAGAAAACCAGGACTCCGGTGAAGCAGCGCCTATTGTCAATATTATAGGAATAGATGCCCGATTTGCTTCTTTTTATGGCAGTAAAAATGCATTAAAACTCGAAGATGGTAAAGCTACATTAAACGCTGCCCTGGCTAAAGATCTGTCAGTAAAGGTCGGTGACAGTATTCTGGTCACCACAGACAAACAGAGTGCAATTCCGACAGGTAGTCTGTTTGCCCATATCGATCCAGTCCAAAACCAGCGGTCTCTGAGACTTGAAGTGAAGTCAATTCTTTCGGACACAGGCCCCGGAGGATTCCGTATGGACGCCTCTACACAGGTTCCCAGAAATGTCCTTGTTTCACTCTCTGAACTATCCAAGGCAATGGAGAAACCAAATAAAGCTAACACCATATTCCTGCATTCATCGAATTCATCCAGCAAGATATTGGAAACAATAAAAGAAATATCTATAGCGCAGGATTATGGGGTCAACATAAAAGTTGATGCCAAAGCTCACAGACTAATAATACAGTCCGATTCAGTCGCATTTCCCATGCCTACTCTTGCGGGTGTATCACAAGCAGCAAAGCAGATAAATCAACCTCAGTCCATCGCTTCAGTCTATCTGGCAAACAGTCTCGTACCACTTGCTCAGCCTGCAAAGACTCTACACTATTGTGTTGTCGCTGCTGTGGACCCGCAGCTGGGATTTGATTTCATACAGGGAGGGCCGATCACTACAAAAAGCCAGATTATCATAAACTCCTGGGCAGCGCAGGATTTGGGAGCCAAACTCGGTGATAAACTAGCGGTCAGCTATTTAGTTGCACAGCCTGGCGGGAAATTTGTTGAGCACCAACTGAACGTAACTGTGCATGGAATAGTCAATATCGATGGTCCTGCTGCAGATTCCGGATTGGTGCCGACATTTGAAGGTATAACCGATGCAGAAAGAATTGGAGACTGGCAGCCTCCCTTCCCTGTGGACTTGAAAAAAGTCACCCCACGCGATGAAGCATATTGGGATAAGTATAAGGCTATCCCGAAGGCATTCCTGCACCCGGATGATCTTCAGACGATGTGGAGCGCAGGCACAGAAATGAAGTCTCCGTGGGTAACTGGAGTATACATAAACCCACCTGCAAAAACTAATCTCGTTACTCTCTCGGAGAATCTTCAGAACTCAATAGCCCGCAGTCAAACAGATCCTCCCGGATTGGTTTTGCCCCTACGGCAAATGGCATTCAGATCTGCACAGGGAAGCACTGACCTTGCAGGTGTGTTCTTCGGGCTTGGGATGCTGCTCATATATGCGTGTGCTGTGCTTGCAGGATCATTTATAAGGATATCTGCACTTAGCCGTGTGAAGAATATCGGAATAATGCTTGCAGAAGGGTTCACTGCCAGGCAGGCTGGATCTGTCGTGTTTTGGGAGTGGATGATCTGGATTCTGGCTGGTTCAATAGCAGCAGTGCCTTTAGGTGTTCTCTATGCATGGGCAATAACGATCGGGCTCAATTCCTGGTGGCAGGGAGCGGTCGGTCAGAGCGTCCTCTGGCTACATGTAACGGGCGAAAGTCTCATATCCGGGTTCATAGCTGCACTTGCGGTCGGAATAATCACTCTACTAGCTTCACTAAAAGGGATAACAAAACGACCTGTAGTTGATATGTTGCATGATCGATCGGCAAGTCTTTCTGAGAATTCCAACCGCATATCAAGTGGGGACATAAAGAGCATATTGATTTGTGCAGCATTGGTTATCGTTGGAATCATTGCATCCGTAATTAATCCAACCTATGGACTTGCACTGGCTGTGCCTATCTCACTGCCTGTCGGAACTGTACTGGCATCCGTTGTATTGACCCGTTTTGCCCATAAAAAAGGAAAACTTAACAAGTTCAGTCTGGCTACTCAAAGGCAGCAGAAATGGATCAGGCATGATGCTTCAGTCCAACTTGCAGCAGCAGCAGTTATCTTGATAGTTGTATCCAGCCAGATCAGGACAATTTCTACAGTAGACAAGAATACCGGCACCGGTGGTTTTTCTCTCCGCGCAATTTGTTCTATGCCGCTTGGTTATGATCTTAACACTCCACAAGGACGCTCCAAGCTTGGGTTCCAGCCTGATGATGAGAAGTTGTTTAAAGGCGTCAGTATATACGCTATGCCTGCTGCAGATGGAGATGATATCAGCTGTTTGAACCTTGCAAAACCCGGTCAGCCTAGAATCCTGGGATTACCAGATAGTCTGGTCAAGCGGGGTGGTTTCGGATTAAGCAACGCTGACTGGAACGCCCTCAAGAACACGAGCAAAGAAATCCCCGCATTCGGTGACGCTGACAGCGTCGAATGGAACCTGAAAAAGAAAATTGGTGATGGTATTGATATCACATCTGAGAACGGCAATAAGGCTGCCTTAAAGATTTCAGGAGTTATCAAACAGAGTATATTCGCCGGTGAGCTTTTGGTTCCGGAAAAGGATTTCGTTCGACTATTCCCCAACAAAAACCAGCCGAGATACTACCTGATCGAATGCCCGGTAAAGCAGACAAAAGAACTGGCAGGACTGCTTCGACAAACTCTGGGCAGTGCAGGCCTGGAAGTAAGATCCACTACTGAGATAGTCAACTCGTTCCTTGGAGTTCAAAACACTTATATTGCAGTGCTGATGGCCCTCGGAGGACTTGCTCTTCTCCTTGGGGCAGGCGGCCAGGTTATTGGAGTCCTACGAAGCGTATCCCAGCATAAAAATGAATACGCTCTGATGGCCTCAGTAGGTTTCAACCGCATGGACATTGCGAAGATACTAGTAATAGAACACGCCATAGTCCCGGGAATCACAGTAATCGTTTCTGCTGTGTGCTGCATATTAGTAATGCTCCCAGGTTGGATATCCGGATCATTCACCCTCAACTGGCTCTGGCCTGCTGTCGTCCTGCCTGCAATGGCAATTGTAAGCCTGGCAACTTGCTCATTAACCGCAATGAGGACAACATCACAAAACCTCATAGACGGACTCAGAAGCGAATAATTCGTCTATCAATATCACTTACTCCCCACGATTGACAAAACCCGTTTCTACGCTGTATCATTCGCTAAACTTTCCATACAATATGGCAGACTGTTAGTTTATCGGAGGTATGATGGAAGCACTAGCTAAAATTGCCATTCACACGAACTTTGGGTTTTTCGACTATGCGATAGTTGCGGTCTTCCTGGTTGTGTCGACTGCTCTGGGTATATATGCTACCCGATATATCAAAAACATGGATGACTACGTGGTAGCGGGACGTGGAGTGCAGACATATATCGGCATTGCCTCAATGATAGCAGCAGAGATGGGACTGGTTACAGTCATGTATTCTGCACAGATGGGTTTTGCCAATGGTTTCTCTGCATTCGCTATAGCGCTGCTCTCTGCTATAGCAGGATTCATTGTTGGCTACACAGGATTCATTGTTGTCCCATTGCGCAAACTCTGCGTTATGACAATTCCAGAGTACTACGAACAGCGCTTCAGCCGCGGCGTAAGGCTCTGGGGTGGAATTATCCTGGCTGGTTCCGGTATCCTAAACATGGGGATGTTCCTTAAGGTAGACTCCATGTTTGTGACCAGCATAATGGGAATGAACTCCGATTGGCAGCTCAAAGTCACAATGAGCGTAATCCTGGGTCTGGTTCTGTTATATACAATGCTGGGCGGGATGATGTCGGTGGTGCTTACTGACTATATGCAGTATGTAGTCATGGCTATAAGTTTGGTAGCGGTATCTGTAATGTTGTGGGGGCACTTCGGCTGGAGCAATCTTATGGATTCAGTCCAGCAGATCAACGGCCCCAAAGGATTGAACCCATTCGCACCCGATGGTCTGGGAGCATCATATCTTATCTGGATGCTGTTCCTGGGGTTTATCGGAGCTTGCGTGTGGCAGACATCAGTCATGCGGGCAACGTCAGCTGCGGACACCAAAGTAGTTAGAAGGACATATTCCTGGGGTGCTGTAGGATTCCTGATCAGATTCCTGATTCCCTACTTCTGGGGTATCTGCGCACTGGTATTTGTCTACAACGATCCGGCACTGAAAGCGATTTTCTTTCCAACTAGTGGCGTTGCAGAGAGCAGCGTGCAGCTTAGAGCGATGCCAGTGGCACTCAGCAGACTTGTACCGGCAGGCGCAATCGGATTGCTTACTGCAGGCATGCTGGCTGCTGCAATGTCTACCTACAACACTTATCTGCATACCTGGAGCGCAGTCATCACCCAGGATGTCATTAACCCGCTTACTGGGAATCGACTTTCTTCAAACACACGTATTCTGATTGCCAGAATCATTATGTGTTTCATTGCAGTATTCCTGCTGGTATGGGGGCTCTGGTATCCACTAGGTGAGAAGCTGTGGGACTATATGGCCGTTACCGGCGCTATCTATTTCACCGGAGCATTTGCAACACTTGTGGGTGGAATATACTGGAAACGCGCCAGTACTGCCGGAGCATATGCAGCCTTCGTGTGCGGTTTCTTCATGATAATGGGACTAAAACCGGTACAGGGTTTATTTAAAGTAGACTGGCCCAGTGAATACGTTGGGTTGAGCGTAGCAGCTGCAGCGATGCTGGCAATGGTTATATTTTCGCTGCTCTTCCCAAATAAAAAGGAGTTACCACAATGACATTCTGGCGAATACTTTGGTCGGTAATATGGTTCGGCGGGCTGGGTGTGTTCACTGTCCTTTCACTCATGATCATGGTATATGGTTACCGGGATCTCGTGGATTTGTTTAAAACTCTAAAAAAACAGCACGAGCAGTTCAAGAACGGAAGTTAATAAGCCATATCGTCTGGGCAGGCAAAAACCTGCCCAGCTGTTTACATCACCAACGCAGTTAGCTCTTCAGCATAACCATCAGCACGTAGATTGCCCCAATATTCAACTGCCTGTGTATATGTATTGCTGCGTATTTCGGTCAGTCTGGAGATCATTGTTTGCAGAGTTGAAAGTCGCTTCTCGTTTTGTCCGGGATCTTGCGAATATGCAGTGAGCTTCTCCATCCACACATCACAGTCGTGTACCAGTCCCAGAAAGTCTTGCATTGTTTTGAGATGCAGTATTGCATCCTGGATCGGTTCTCCAAAACACGGCGCAAATGCCTCCAGCGTGTATCTGAGTTTCTTCGCTGCTATACGCATAGCGTGCAGTCCTGCAACATTCTCAGGGTCAACAATTACAGTATCATATGCACATACATCCGAAAGACGCGGAGTTATGAGGGAATACGCTTGCTCACCAAAAAGGTTCTTATATAGTTTGCCACTGTCCGCTTTGGTCTTTCGAGCATTTTCCAGCAGGATACTCAATCTGTCTGGTAAATCCGACTGCTCAAGCTCATCCAGCGCGCTAAGCATAGAGATCCTGGCGCTATCTCTGATCTTGATCTCACGGTCAATCAGCCAGCGGATGCTTAGTTTATCAGTGCCCCGTGTGTATGAACGGAGATGGTCTATGAAGACATCTTGATCTCTTACCTGCCCCAGCGCTCGTGTCACCCCACTAATCTCTGCTTCAACAGGCTCTCTGTACTCTTTAGGAAAACACGATCTAAATACTTTCAGAGAAGCCCGCATTCGCCGAGAAGCAACCCGCATGTCGTGAAGCGCCTCGATATCTGATCCATCACGTGTCCCAGGGAGATTCTTCATCAACTGGTCGAACAACTTCGAAATTGTCTCTCTTGCTGCAGCGCCAAATGCACTGCGATAAATGGAACAGTTGTCCGATCTGACCATCCTAAGCCTCCACTACAGACTCTATTCGTTCCTCAATAACACCCTTCAGAGTTTCGAATATCTCATCCGGCGTCCGTGAACCATCAACTTCGGTAAAGCCGTATTTTTTGGACATTACATCCAGCTCAGTGATTAGTTTATTCTGGTAATTTATATAGCTATCAAACATATTGTCAGCAAGAGCCATATCCATCCCGGATTCCCAATAGTTGAACCCTTTGCCATCGAGTGCTCTTGGTATCAAATCCTCTGCGTTCACCCGCATATACATTATCAGATCGGGTACCAGAGCAAACCCGTAAATCTTCTCCAACCAATCAGGATTGGCACCGCGAACGATATCCCTTGCACATACTGAAAAATAGTATCTGTCGGAAAGCACATAATATCCGGCTCTTAGTGCGGGGATTATCTGGTTTTCCATCCTGTCAGCAACATCCGTAGCATAAAAGAGGCTCATTGTCCGTCTACCCAGAGTATGTCCGCTTTTTGCCTGTTCTAATCCTTCACCTGTGAGTTCGGACCTGGTAAGCCCCGTATCTGCCACTGCATGTCCGCGGCTTTCCAGCCAGGTCCTCAACATATTGATCTGTGTAGTTCGTCCAACAGAATCCGGACCTTCCAGGACAATCAGTTTCCCGGTAAGACTTGAAATATCAATCCCCGGCAAACCCTCTCCATACCAGTTAAACTGTCCCATTGGTTGCCTCCTGCTTGTCTCCACGAACTCCCAGATAATCATTGAGCAGTTCAGTTACTATACCGCGGACCTGGGACTGCTGTTCCTCAATTGTGAGTGTGCCATCTATCACTGTCAGATTGGACTCTTCCAGCATGGATTCATATTCCTGAACTATACGGGCCTGGAAGAGCTTAAAACTCTCCTCCGCATCCTTGGAAAGGCCAATATCCTGTCCAGCTTCATAATATTTTAGCTGTGCTCTTCCTGTTAATATTCTATCCAGCGAAATGTCCAGTGGCACTCTGAAGTAAAATGCTATATCAGGGACGACACTGAAATCGTAGAGGTTGCGGACCCAGTTGCGGTGGACTCCTCGAGCTACATCCCTGGCGAATGCAGTATATACGTATCTGTCTGCCAACACTATGGCTCCTGCTTTCAGTGCCGGGACGATGTCGTTCTCAGTACGGTCGGCAAAATCTGTGGCGTGAATCAGACTGAAAGTCGTAGGGGTGAGGACTTTGCGTTTCTTACCGAGTTTGGTTGTTCCCTTTACAAGAGTAGAGGAGTTCCATTCACTGAAGAACACCTTGTATCCTTCACTAAGTAACCACTTGTGCAAAAGGTGAATCTGAGTGCTCTTCCCGGATCCATCAATGCCTTCTACAACAATCAAGAGGCCACGTTCTCCGTGTTTTCTAAATCCAGCAGGTTCCAAGTTTCACGTCCTCTCATCTATCTTAATAGGCCTGGGTATACCGCCAGGTAACGAACATTATACACTATCGTCCTTACAAAAAGGTTACATAAACCGTGGGTTATTTAACAGACATATATCCATAAACAAACAATCTTTAACCATCATTAGAAAGTCAAGGTATCCTATATGCTTAGTCGGCTGTGACCCAAATACCTCCACATATCGAAAATTGGTTTCTTCAATATAAGGATTACCATTTTTCTCTTGTATATATTATAATATGGTATGCGAACAGTACTACGGGGACCAAGCAGCACTATAAAGACTTCCGCGAAGAAGACCTCTAATAAGCGGCGCAATATTGCAATCGTAATTGGCAGCGTAATAATGCTGCTGATTATTAGTGTATATGTGATGTTCTTCACCAGTCCTGAACCCCAACCGGTTTATATGTTCCAGTCAGTCCAGGAGCGTCAGGCAGTTGCCCAGACAAAGTTCAATGAAATCAGAAACCTGACTGTTCCAGCAGCGCCAAATACGACTTACACACCGCAACCCAGAGAGATAGTGCTGTCCGAAAAAGAGACCAACGCCATTGTCCAGACTTTCGTAGAATCAGACCCCAAAATCTATGCAAAAATGAATGAATTGGGAGTTAAAAACCCCACTGTACGACTTAAGAACAGTTCAGTTGAATTAAACGCAAGGGTAAGTTACAGCGGAATAACCGTGCCTGTAACTATTGATATGGCGGTTGTTCAGGGACTGCCAAACACAATGAGATTAGCCGTTCTGTCTGCGAATATTGGTAGAATGCCTGTTGGAACCGAACTACGAAAAAAACTAACTGATGCAGTTAACTCTGCTGCCCCTGGTGGTCAACTCCAGTTGCCAAAAGGAATCAATTCTCTCAGAGTGGAATCAGGCAGACTGGTCATAATTCCCGATGCCAATCCGTCCTCGACAACTTCCACGCCACTTTCTCCTCCATACTCTTATTCAAATCCATAAACTCCTCGTTCATCAAGAAGTCTTCATTCAAATAGAATGCATCTAGAATCGCCCGTACTTACGCAATTCTATTCCTACGGAGTCTTTGGCGATTCGTTGGACTGCACTTAGTATTGGGATGTATAATTAACCAATCATAGTTAAACGTTTCAGGAGTTGTAAGAATATATGAAGCAAGTATCATTTATCATCGCTGGTGCAGGCGGACGCGGTTATGGATATGCAGAGTATGCAAAGCTCTATCCCCAGGAGGGAGTATGTGTTGCTGTCTGTGACCCAAATGATGAATCCAGAAACCGCTTCGGAGATCGGCACGATATTCCGGAAGATCGCAGATTCAAAGACTGGAAAGACCTGCTTGATAAGCCTAAAATGGCCGATGCAATACTTATCTGCACTCAAGATGCAATGCACAGAGATCCAACCGTTGCACTCTCAGCAATGGGTTACAATATTCTGCTAGAAAAACCAATGGCCCCCACTCCTGAACACTGCAAGGAGATCGTAAAAGCAGCAGTCAAGAACAATATTATCTTCGCCGTCTGCCATGTATTGCGCTATACAGATTTTAACCGCAAACTTAAGAGCCTCATAGACTCCGGACTGATTGGTAAGATTCACAATGTCCAGTTGCTGGAACCAGTAGGCTATTGGCATCAGGCACACTCATTCGTACGAGGCCCCTGGCGAAACCAGGAAGAGTCTTCCTTTATGCTGCTGGCAAAGTCCTGCCACGACCTGGACCTTCTCAACTTCCTGATCCCTGGTAAATGCAAGAAAGTATCCAGTTTTGGATCACTTTCATATTTCAACAAGGCCAATCAACCTAAAGGCGCAGCGGACAGATGTGTAGACTGCCCATTAGAAATAGAAACGGACTGTCCCTACTCGGCTATTAAGATTTATCTGAGAGATTTCGGACAAAACCTAAACACCTGGCCAGTATATAGTCTTACCCATGCAGAAACCCGTGAAGCCGTAGTTGAAGCTCTGCGCAAAGGTTCATTTGGACGATGCGCATTTGCATGTGATAACGATGTAGTCGATCACCAGGTAGTCAACATGGAGTTTGAAGGCGGCACAACTGCCGGATTCACCATGTGCGCATTCAACGAGGCCGGTGGACGACAAATCAACATTATGGGAGACAGAGGCACACTGCAGTGTGCCGACGGCGACATAACGCACTTCGACTTCCTGACAAATAAAAAGACAATAATATCTCCCAGCGAAGGTGATGAACTGGCTCAGAGCGGACACGGCGGCGGCGACTATGGCCTTATGCGCAGCTATTTGACCGCAGTCCGTGAAAACGACCAGTCAAAAGTCAGCACAGGCCCGGATGTAACTTTGGACAGCCACCTGATAGTCTTTGCAGCTGAGAAATCACGCCTGAACAACACAGTAGAAACACTATAAATCAGGTCTCAATTAGGCCATATATTTGATCCAACCCATTCCTCTTGGAGAAGGGGGCAAGGTGGATTGATTCCATTCTTAAATAAATATTGCTATATGGAGAATAATGCGATGAGCGATTTCAACGGACTTGGAATGAATCTGGGCAATTTATCGAGAGTTTCCAAAGCTGAAACCAGATCAATATGCCCTGAAAACTTCACCGGTGAGAAGGGTAAAGCCGGTATGGCTACTACCGGAACTGGCGAAAGGTGCGCTAGAGCGCTTGGTCAGGGCTGGAAGGTATCCCCATCGGTTGTTATTCAGCCGGGAGAGACTTTTGTTATGGCGGATATCCAGGGGATGGGCGCTATACAGCACATCTGGCTGACTACATCGGGCAGTAACCGATTCTATATCCTCAGAATGTACTGGGATGGACAGGAACAGCCCTCCGTTGAGTCTCCTGTTGGTGATTTCTTCGCGTGTGGATGGACCAGGTATTCGCAGATATCCTCTATCCCAGTCTGCGTTAATCCTGGAAGTGCATTCAATAGCTACTGGGAGATGCCATTCAAAAAATCAGCATTGATGACTCTTGAGAACCTTTCTCACGAGGCAATGGTACTTTATTATCAAGTAGACTACACCCTGACTGATGTCCCAGAAGACGCAGCCTACTTCCATGCACAGTTCCGCAGAACAAATCCCCTACCCTATAAAGATGTGTATACAATAGTCGATGGCATCAAAGGCCAGGGGCAATATATCGGCACGTATATGGCTTGGGGAGTTAACAACACAGGCTGGTGGGGTGAAGGCGAGATTAAGTTCTTTATGGACGGTGACTCTGAATTCCCTACGATCTGCGGCACAGGCACTGAGGACTACTTCTGCGGTTCCTATAACTTCGATGTCGGCAAAGAAAACGGTGGATATCGGGAGTTTACGACCCCTTATGCAGGACTAGCGCAAGTGGTCAGGCCTGACGGGCTCTATTCATCACAGACGCGTTTCAGTCTTTACCGATGGCATATCATGGACCCTATCAGGTTCAAACAGGATATGAAAGTCACGATCCAGGCTCTTGGTTGGATGCCGGACGGCAGGTATTTGCCGCTGCAGGATGACATTGCTTCAGTAGCATTCTGGTATCAAACCCTGCCAACAGCACCGTTCCCGGAATTACCTGACAAAGACTATCTGATGGTAGTGTAAAGTATCGGATTTACAAACCATGTCATTCTGAACGCAGTGAAGAATCTCAGTATTTGCAGAAATATTAGTAGGAAAAGCAGATTCTTCACTGCGTTCAGAATGACACACAACAACACAATGAAGTGTAACAGGAGTAAAAAATGACGGTTTTTCGTTTCATCATCTGTATGGTGCTTGCATTAATCTGTGCAGCGCCTTCTTTTGCTCAGCAGAAATCTTTTCTCATTGCCAATGAGAGCAAGCCAACGGTGGCTATCGTAATCGATCCGGATGCAACTATTGCAGAACAAACTGCTGCAAAAGAGCTATCTATTTACTTGAAAAAGATCACTGGGGGAGACTTTCTGACATATCAGATTGGTTCTTCGCCCTCTGGTATGCCTCGAATTCTAGTCGGTCAATCAGAAGAAGCAAGAAAATTGCTTGGAAACATCGATTGGAAAACACTCAAATTCGATGGTATATCTATCAAGTTCGTTGGTAACGACCTCGTCCTGGCTGGTGACAGACCCCGGGGCTCTTTATATGCGGTCTATACATTCCTGGAAGAATATCTGGGATGCAGATGGTGGACAGCAAAAGCAAGTCGAGTTCCTTATAATGTAAATCTTTCTGTTAAGAAGGTAAACAAGACCCACATTCCTCCATTTATGTACCGTGAAACTTACTATCAACCGGTAATCCACAAAAACCTGGAGTTTGCATCCAAGCTCAAACTAAACGGCACGCATCAGTCGGTGCCGGTTGAGTATGGCGGACATTACAATCTACTGGGTTTTGTCCACACAGCAGATAGATTTCTGCCTGCTTCTGTTTACTTTGACAAACATCCCGAATGGTACAGCCTGGTCAATGGCAAAAGAATCGGAGGGCAGGCTGGCGGTCAGTTGTGTTTGACTAACGAAGAGATGAAGGCTGAGTTTGTTAAGCAGACTTTGAATGTAATTGCAACGGATCCTTCAGCTGGTATGATCGCAATCGACCAGAATGACAACTTCAGCTATTGCCAGTGTGATAACTGCAACGCTGTAGCCAAAGAAGAGGGCGGTCAGACAGGTGTGTTGATTAGATTCGTCAACGCAATAGCTGATGAAGTTGCAAAGAAATACCCTGACTTCCTGGTTGAGACTCTGGCATATCAATATACCCGTCACGCACCAAAGCTCGCAAGACCACGGGATAATGTCATAGTTCGTCTATGTTCAATCGAGTGTGATTTTGCATCTCCTCTTGACTCAAAGAACAATGCTTCTTTCTACAAGGATCTTCAGGACTGGAAGAAGATGGCGAAGCATTTGTACATTTGGGATTATGTAGTAGACTTTGCCAATTTATCCATTGGGCATCCGAACTGGAGAACACTTGCTCCTAACATACGCATCTTTGCTGATAACAACGTCGTCGGAATGTTCGAGCAGGGTGACGGATTCAATAGTGATGCCGCATTCGGCAATATGAAGATATGGGTGATGAGCCAGTTGATGTGGGATAAATCCCTGGACGCTCATAAACTGATGAAAGAGTTTGCAACAGGCTACTATGGCCCGGCAGCTCCATATATGATCAATTATCTTGATCTGACATGCGACGCTGTTGAGAAATCTAAAATGCTTCTTGGTTGTTTTGTCGGAGCAAACTTCGACTACCTGAAGCAGCCAGAAATGGACAAGGCGAATGCCCTGTTTGATAAGGCTGAACTTGCTGTCTCCAACAATGCTGAGTTGTTAAAAAGAGTCCGCATTGAGAGGCTTGCATTAGACCACACCTGGATTCTGCAGACACTGTTGAACAGAAGCAAAGTTGGCAAGGCCAGAAATATGGATATGAAAGCGGTCGCTGAGAATTTTATCAGCATGTCCGAATCGACTGGCAATAACTATATCGGTGAATCCAGCCCAATGACCGAAGACTACTACAACACCCTCAGATCCTTCGCAGTTCTCCCTCCACTCCCTGCTGCCAAAAAGAATGCTATCCAGCCTGCAGCAGTAAAAGGACTCAAAGCCAAGCAGTGGGTCGAAATGCAGGATGGTAAGATGAACCTGTATATGGCCGGAGTAAGAAGCTTCATCGTAGCAGATGAGGAAGCATCGGATGGCAGAGCTGTCAAAATGCTTGGTAAAGACCTGGACTGGTCAACTCAGATGCATCTGGACAGAACAGGAACCAAAGCCGGCGAAAAGATAACCGTATATGTCAGTGTGAAGGCTAAACTCAAAGCAACCTCCGGTGTTGCATTTACAACGGGTATATACGATACAATCAACGGCAAGCGAATCATTGACAAAACAGTCAGGATCGAAGATGTAAAAGATTCCAACTACCATGAATACAACCTGGGCACATATAAACTGGAACCAGGATGGTATACATATGTGGCTCCTCCAGGAGATGAGAATCTTGTTGAGGAAGTCCTGGTAGACAGAGGGTTCGTAATCAAGAGCAAATAGAAGCCATTTTACCAAACTTCGCTTTTACTCTCAATGCCTGTAAAAGCGAAGTTTGGTGCATAGTGCAAAGCAAGATGAGTGATCCACCGTTTCATCAAATTTCCGCAGCTTGCGCAACAGGAGAATGATGTGATAGTTTACCGATCTATAATTCTGGCAATATTTCTCACTATTTGTGTATCCCCCTGCTTCTCTCAAAAAGAGCCATTTACGATTGCCAAATCAGGTAAACCTGCAGCGGCAATTGTCCTCTCAGCAAATGCACCAATAGCCGAACAAACAGCTGCAAAGGAATTATCCGGATATCTGAAGCAAATAACCGGTTTTGATTACCCTATCTATTCTCCTGCAACTGTGCCAGCAGGAATGTCCAGAATTCTCATTGGACAATCTGAGGAAACTAAAAGGCTTCTTGGAAATATAGACTGGAAGTCTCTAAAGTTCGATGGCATTGCAATTAAGTTCATCGGAAATGACCTGGTTCTTGCCGGTGATAGGCCCCGTGGATCTCTTTATGCTGTTTATACTTTCCTTGAAGAATACATAGGATGCAGATGGTGGACTCCAAAGTCTAGTTTCATTCCACAAAAACGCAACCTGTCTGTTAAGAGAAGAGACAAAACTCACATCCCTCCGTTTATGTACCGTGAGGCGTATTTTACTCAGGTAACAAGCAAAAATCCGGAGTTTGCAGCCAGACTCAAGCAAAACGGCACCGGCCAGTCGATTCCTGTTGAATACGGAAGCCATTACACTCTGATGGGGTTTGTCCACACTGCAAACAATTTCATGCCAGCCGCTGCTTACTTTGACACTCATCCGGAATGGTTCAGCCTGGTAAACGGGAAACGAGTTGGTGGACAAGCAGGCGGGCAGATATGCTTGACCAATGAGGATATGAAAGCCGAATTCCTGAAAAACGTAATGGTTAATATCGATGCCGACCCATTAACGGGAATGGTAGCGATTGACCAGAACGACAACCTCAACTACTGCCAGTGTGATAAATGCACTGCTGTAGCGAATGAAGAAGGCGGGCAATCCGGTGTAATGCTAAGATTCGTCAACTCAATCGCAGACGAGATTGCAAAAAAATATCCTGATTTCCTGGTGGAGACCCTGGCATATCAATATACGCGCCACGCTCCAAAACTCACGAAACCCAGGGACAATGTCATAGTTCGGCTGTGTTCAATCGAGTGTGATTTTGCTTCTCCTCTGAACTCCAAGAAAAATGCTTCTTTTTATAAAGATTTACAGGCCTGGAAGAAAATAAGCAAACACCTTTACATTTGGGACTATGTAGTAAACTTCCAAAATCTGTCTGTCACACACCCGAACTGGAGAGTTCTCGGGCCAAATATGCGGATCTTTGCCGATAACAATGTAGTAGGAATGTTTTCACAGGGAGACACCTACAACAACGACGCTGCCTTCGGCAATATGAAGACGTGGGTATTGAGCCGTCTGATGTGGGATCCGACTTTGGATGCACATAAACTGATGCAAGAATTTGCTGCAGGTTATTACGGTCCAGCTTCGCGGTATATGATCGATTATCTGGACCTTACCTGTGAGGCAATAGAAAACTCCTACACTCTGGCACTTACTTGTTTTGCCGGGTCCTATTTCGACTATCTGCATCAGAAAGAAATGGATAAGGCAAATGAACTGTTTGATAGAGCAGAGCGTTCGGTTGCGAATAACCCTACTCTATTGAATAGAGTCCGTATTGAAAGGCTTGCACTGGACCACACATGGATACTACAGACAATGCTGGACAGGAGCAAGGTCGGCAAAGCCAGAAATATGGATATGAAAGCTGTAACTGAGAACTTCATCAGTATGTCAGAAGCTACAGGTAATAACTATATCAGCGAAGGTATCAAAATGTCTGCTGACTATTACAATACGCTGAGAAACCAGGCAGTTATTCCCCAACTTCCCAAGCTTCCAATTCCACCCGCCAGGAAAAACGCAGCTAAACCCGCTGCAGTATTGGGGCTCAAAGCTAACCAATGGGTAGAAATGCAGGACAGTAAAATGTTCTTGTATCAGCCAGGTGTCAAGAGTTTTATATTAGCAGATGAAGAGGCATCGGATGGTAGAGCTATAAGATTACCTGGAAGCCAGTATGACTGGGCAGCACAAGTGCACCTGGACAAAACAGGTATCAAGCCAGGTAAAACTGTAACTATATATGTCAGCGTGAAAGCTGAACTCAAAGCAGCTTCCGGTGTAGCGTTCCAGATCGGTATCATCGATGTCCTCGGAAACAGAGGCATAATGACCCGCAACGTTATGATCGAGGATATCAAAGACTCTAAATACCACGACTACAAAGTGGGCACATTCAAACTTGAACCAAAGTGGTATGTCTACGTCGCTGCTCCAGGAGATGATAAACTCGTGGATGAGGTTTTAGTAGACAGAGGGTTCGTGATCAAGGACAAATAGAGACACATCTACATTGACCTATAGCAGTAGGTTTGGAAAAAGGATAAGTAAATATGGAAACTGTTGAATTGCGGATCACTAAGTATTCCCCCGCTTTACGAGATTCGTATGGAAGATATCTCAAAGATGAGTGGACTAGTGTATCAGATGTAGGAAAGAGATTCGGCAACAGTGTCGTTACACTAGAGGATTACTTGATTGTTGAAAATGAATATGTATCCGTAATTATGCAACTGATGCAAGCCGCGGGTATTAGCGAACTCCATATAAGAAAACTCAATATAATTGATACTTCTTGTATTAACTTACCAACTGCATTACAAGAGGAATCCAAATCTGATCTGAAACTGATTAGAAATGCTAACGAACTAGATTTTGATCTTGTATCAAAAGCTATAAGATTGAATTTGCGAGAAGTGATAGCCTGTTATCTGACGGGACCTCGCGATTTTTACGTCCATTTTGGCTATGATTATTATATGTACGCTGGTTTTGAAGGCGGGCTGGATGAATTGCAGGATATTTCAACGCCATTGTTCATTGAACCCTTCATTTCGCCATATAATTCTAATGAATGTAATGTAAGTGTGACCATAAAGAAGGATGCCGATATAGCCAGGCTCAATCTATCAAATATTCCATCGGTTGGTATACCCAGGACTCTTGAATGCACAGATGAAATCGGAAAGGCAACAATCAAGCTTAGTTTCGACAAAGATGGCCGTATAGTCTATATCGAGGTGAGTCCTGCAAATGCAAGATTCCCGTTAACGTTGTTGAAAAACACTGAAAACTCCTGTGTTTTCGGTCAATATGATCTTTCTAGATTTGATGAGTAACCCTTGGAAAAGGAGAATAGTAAGTAACTAACACAAACATTTTAGTGTGTATCTGATTCTCAGGACTGTATAAGGGAATATTTATACATCGAGTATATGACCCAAATCATTGGAGCGTACCGCGGTTCGAACAACAGGAGAATGACGTGACAGTTTCCCGATCCATATTAATCGCAGCAATTTTCATCTTGTTTTCTATTCAATGCGTTGCCCAGCAGAAAACATTCACCATTGCACAATCCGGAACCCCAAGGGTTGCAATTGTCATTCCTACCAATGCACCCATAGCCGACAAAACCGCTGCAAATGAACTTGCTGCGTATTTAAAACAGATCACCGGATCTGATTATCCGGTTTATTCACCCACTACAACGCCAGCTGGAATACCAAGAATTCTCATAGGGCAGTCTGAAGAATCTAAAAAGCTCCTGGGCAATATCGACTGGAACGAGCTCAGATTCGATGGGATACTCATCAAATTTGTTGGCAATGATCTCATTCTCGCAGGGGATAAACCGCGCGGGACGCTCTATGCAGTATATACTTTCCTCGAGGAATATTTGGGATGCAGGTGGTGGACTGCAGAAAGCAGCTATATCCCATCTAGCCCTAACCTCTCAGTAAAGAGAATCAATAAGATGTATATCCCTCCATTTATGTATCGGGAGACTTATTTCGCTCCTGTTATACATAGAAACCTTGAATTTGCATCCAGACTCAAGTTAAATGGCACCCATCAGTCAGTTCCTGAAGCATACGGGGGACACTACAATCTGATAGGTTTCGTCCACACTGCTGACAGGTTCCTGCCTGCTGCTACATATTTTAAAGATCATCCTGAATGGTACAGCCTGGTCAATGGGAAAAGAGTCGGTGGACAGGGAGAGGGCCAGCTTTGCTTGACCAATGAAGATATGAAGGCTGAGTTTGTAAAGCAAGCTCTCAAACAGATCGAACTGGATCCGTCAGCCGGGATGATCGCCATCGATCAGAATGACAACATGAACTACTGCCAGTGCGATAAGTGCAGTGCTGTAGCTAAAGAAGAAGGCGGACAGTCCGGTGTGTTGATCCGGTTCGTCAACTCCGTAGCTGATGAGATAGTCAAGAGCTACCCGGACTTCCTGGTAGAGACACTGGCATATCAATACACCCGCAACGCCCCAAAGCTTGCCAGACCCAGGGACAATGTCATAGTCAGGCTCTGCTCCGGAGAGTGCGATTTCGCTTCTCCAATGAGTTCGAGTAACAACGCATCATTCTACAAGGACATACAGGACTGGAAGAACATGGCTAAACGCCTGTATATCTGGGACTATGTGGTAGATTTCGCAAACTTATCCATCAGCCATCCCAACTGGAGAGTGCTAGCCCCTAACATTCGAATATTCGCAGCTAACCACGTTGTAGGAGTATTTGAACAGGGCGATGGGTTCAATAGCGATGCTACTTTCGGTTGCATGAAGACATGGGTATTGAGTCATTTGATGTGGAACCCAAGTTTGGATCAACGTAAGCTGATGCAGGAGTATGCTAACGGTTACTATGGTGCAGCGGCTCCGTATCTGATCAGTTATCTTGACCTCACATCGGATGCAATTGAGAAATCTAAAATCCAACTGACCTGCGGAATAGGAGAGAACCTGACATATCTAAAACAAAAAGATATGGATAGAGCTAACGATCTGTTCGACAAGGCTGAGCTGTCCGTACGCAACAATCCCGAACTGCTAAAAAGAGTGCGGGTTGCCAGACTTGCTCTCGATCATACCTGGATACTCCATACGCAGTTGAACAGGACCAAAGTCGGTACCGCCAGGGGTATGGACATGAAGACCATCTGCGAAGATTTTATCAGCAGATCAAATTCAACCGGCAACAACTACATTCATGAAGCAGGAGTCATGACTGCAGATTACTACAACTATCTTAGAAGTATGGCTGTCCTGCCGAGTATCCCGGCATCCCAACGAAACCCATTGGTCCCAAAAGCAGTCAAGGGATTGAAACCAGAACAATGGGTTGATGTCCAGGACAGTAGAATGTTCCTCTATATGCAGGGGACTAAGAGTTTCCAGGTAGCTGATGAATATGCATCTGACTCCAAAGCTGCCCGTCTGCCGGGAAACCTGGGAGACTGGGCAGTACAGACGCATCTGGACTTCACAGGAATCCCGGTTGGCACCAAAGTTACTGTGTATGTCAGTGTAAGAGCCAAACTAAAGGCTAAATCAGGCATTGCATTCTCCGCAGGTATATATGACACCATTAACGGTAAAAGCATCATAGATCGCCGGTTCACGATAGAAGAAGTGAAGGATTCCAAATACCACGACTACTGTCTGGGCACATTCACCCTCCAGCCTGGCTGGTATGCCTACGTCGCTGCACCGGCAGATGATAGACAGGTTGAGGATGTCCTGGTCGATAGAAGCTTTATTGTGTTGAGTAAATGACCAAGTCAACTGTTAGAAGAGGGGTAAATGTGACTATCTTCCACTGTATTCTACTGGCAACAATCCTCATTGCTTGTACAGTTCAGAGTTCTGCTGCAGAACCATTATTCAAGCTTGCAGAATCTGGACGTACAAAAGTATCAATTGTCATTTCCGGCGATGCACCTGTTGCCGAACAGACTGCAGCCAAAGAGTTATCACGATACCTGCAGCAGATCACCGGAGCTAAATTTGACATCTATTCACCTGCGAATACACCATCCGGGATGCCGAGAATTCTTATTGGACAGTCCCAGGAAACCCAAAAGCTCCTCGGCAATATTGACTGGAAAACATTAAAATACGATGGCATAGTCATCAAATTCGTAGGCAATGACCTGGTGCTTGCCGGTGATAGACCCCGCGGGTCCTTGTATGCCGTATATACATTTCTTGAGGATTATTTAGGTTGCCGGTGGTGGACTACTGAGGATTCCTATATCCCTGCTATGCCTGATCTTTCCGTAAAAAGGATAGACAAGACCCACATTCCTCCGTTTATGTATCGTGAGACATACTTTGCTCAGGTTAAGAATAAGAATCTTGAGTTTGCGTCCAGACTGAAACTCAATGGCACACATCATCCAGTTCCCAAGGAATATGGAGGATACTATAACCTGCTGGGATTCGTACATACCTTTGATACATTTCTTCCGGCAAAGGATTACTTTACAGCACATCCAGAATGGTTCAGTCTTGTCAATGGAAATAGGGTCGGTGGCCAGGTAGAAGGCCAGTTGTGCCTGACCAATCAGGAGATGAAAAACGAGTTTGTAAAGCAGACTCTCAAACAAATAGAGCAGGATGTTTCCGCTGGTATGATCTCCGTCAGTCAGAATGACAATTCCAGCTTCTGCCAATGTGAAAACTGCACATCGGTTGCTAACAAATATGGCGGCCAATCGGGATTACTGGTTCACTTTGTCAACTCCGTAGCAGATGAAATAGCAAAAGTATACCCGGATTTTTTAGTTGAAACACTGGCATACCATTACACTCGTCATGCTCCAAGGAATATTAAGCCCAGAGATAATGTCATAATCAGGCTGTGCACAGCTGAGTGTGATTTTGCTACACCAATGGACTCTAGAAATAACACTGAGTTTTATAAAGATATAAAAGGATGGAAGAGTATATCCAAACGCTTGTATGTATGGGATTACATTGCTAATTTTGTTAATCTGACTTTGGGACATCCTAACTGGAATACACTCGCTCCTAATATTCGAATCTTTGCTGCAAATAATGTTATTGGTCTTTTCGAACAGGGTGATGGATTTAACAGTGATCCGGCTTTTGGCAAAATGAAAATGTGGGTTATAAGCCACCTGATGTGGGATCCAACACTTGACTCCCGTAAGCTAATCAAGCAATTTGCTGACGGTTATTATGGTGCAGCGTCTCCTTATGTCATCAAATATCTCGACCTGGTATGTAAGGCAATTGAAAAATCCGGAATCCGCCTGACTTATGTCTTTGGCTCCAATCTTGAGTATATGAAACAGAAAGAGATGGATACAGCCAACGGTCTATTTGATAAAGCTGAACAAGCCGTAAGCAACGATCCTGTAATGCTGAAAAGAGTTCAAGTCGCCAGGCTATCTCTCGACCACATGTGGCTATTGCAGCCTCAGCTGGACAAGACCAACGCAGGTAAAGCCAGAGGCTTGGATATTAAGGAAGTCGCCGAGAGATATATCAAACTCTCAGAGTCCTCCGGTAACAACTACATCGGAGAAGGCGGACTGATGACAGAGGCATACTATGCCAGTCTCAGAAATTATGCTGCACTGCCCTATGTCCCTGCATCTAAGCGCCAGGTAACACCTCCAATTGCAACAAAAGGACTCAAACCCGATGAATGGGCTGATATACAGGACTCAAAGATAACTCTATATATGCCGGGAGTCCTGAGCCTGATAGTTGGAGATAAGGATGCTTCTGACCAAAGAGCAGTACGGATGCCCGGGAACCAGCTGGACTGGGCAACGCAGGCTTTTCTGGACAGAAGTGGTCTAAAACCTGGCACTAAAGTGGATGTGTATGTGACTGTAAAAGCTGCATTGAAATCCAACAGTGGATTAGCATTTAGCACCGGAATCTATGATGATAAAAATCAAAAACGGATTCTTGACAGCAAAATAATGATACAGGACATACCTGATTCCAAATACCACGAATATAAACTCGGAACATACACTCTTGAACCGGGGTGGTATGTATATGTGGCTCCTCCGGGAGATGCTAAACTCGTTGAAGAGATTCTAGTCGATAGAGTCTTCTTGATAATACATAAATGATTGAAAGACCATACTAGGAGACTATCATGACTATGTTTCAATACGCAATAGCCACGCTGGTGGCCCTGGTCTGTGCAATTCCCTCCTTTGCTCAGCAGAAACCTTTTACGCTTTCAATATCCGGCAAACCCAAGGCTGCGATTATACTGTCCTCAGATGCAGTAAGCGCTGAGAAGACCGCTGCGAAGGAACTCTCAGAGCACTTAAATAAAATCACAGGCGCCAGTTTCCCTGTATATTCCCTTACCAACGCTCCTAAAGGGATGCCCAGAATCTTTGTCGGCCAATCATCGAAAGCAAAAAAACTGCTTGGAAATATTGATTGGAAAACATTAAAATACGATGGCATAATTATCAGGTTCGTGGGAAAAGACCTAATACTGGCTGGTGACAGGCCTCGTGGCTCGCTGTATGCAGTCTATACGTTTCTAGAAGACTATCTCGGTTGCAGATGGTTGACACCTACCGCAAACTACATACCTGCAAAGGCATCTCTGTCGGTAAAAAGGATCAACAAGACCCACATACCTCCTTTTATGTATAGGGAGACCTATTTCTTCCACGTAAACCATCAGAACCTGGTCTTTGCTTCAAAACTCAAACTTAATGGCACCTATCAATCAGTGCCGCCGGAGTATGGGGGACATTATAAGCTTATCGGTTTTGTGCATACTTTCGACGAATTATTGCCTGCTTCAAAATACCTCAAGGAGCATCCGGAATGGTATAGCTTGGTAGACGGAACAAGAATCGGCGGTCAGAGCGCAGGGCAGCTCTGCTTGACTAACGAAGACATGAAAGCGGAATTTGTAAAACAGGCTCTGGTTGCTGTCGAAAAAGATCCAAATGCCGGAATGATCTCTATCAGTCAGAATGACAACATCAGCTATTGCCAATGCGAAAAATGCATGGCTGTTGCCAAAGAAGAAGGGAACCAGTCCGGACTATTACTCAGATTTGTAAACTCTGTTGCTGATGAGATCGTGAAGAAATACCCGGATTTTCTTATTGAAACACTGGCATATCAGTACACCCGTCACGCTCCCAAATTGACCAAACCCAGAAACAACGTAATTGTCAGACTCTGTTCTATTGAATGTGATTTTGCTAAACCGCTCGATACTCCCAGCAATTCTGAGTTTTATAAGGACATTCAGGACTGGAAGAAGCTCTCCAAACGTCTTTATGTTTGGGATTATGTGGTGAATTTTAGTAACCTTACTATTGCCCATCCGAACTGGAGAGTGCTTGCTCCAAACATCAGGATATTCGCTAAGAACAACGTAGTGGGTCTTTTCGAGCAGGGTGACGGGTTCAATCATGATGCCGCATTTGCTAATATGAAAATGTGGATCCTCGCTCATCTAATGTGGGATCCTGCTCAAGACCAGAATAAGCTGATGAAGGACTTTGCAACCAGATATTATGGTCCTGCTGCACCATATCTGTTGAAGTATATCGATATAACCTGCGCTGCTGTGGAAAAATCAGGGAGCAGACTCACCTGTTCAAATGCCAGCAATGTGGATTATCTGGATCAAAACACTATGGATGAATCCACTGTATTGTTCGACAAAGCAGAGGAATCGGTGGTTAACAATACGAAACTTCTGGAGAGGATGAGACTTGAAAGGCTAGCCCTCGAACATACCTGGGTGCTTCAGACTAAACTGGACAGATCAATAGCAGGCAAAGCCAGAAGTATGGATATGAATGCTATAGCTGAGAACTTCATAAACAAATCTCAGTCAAATGCCAACCGGTTTATCAGTGAGAACATACCGATGTCTGATGAATACAATAACGGGCTAAGAATATATGCAGGTATAGCATATATACCTCCAACAGAACGTGCAGCCAAATACCCTGAGTTCCTTAAGGACTTGAATCCAGATCAGTGGATGGAGTTGCAGGAGAACCGCATTAATATGTACAGACCTGGACTGAAGAGCTTTATTACTAAAGATTCTGACGCTTCTGATGGGATTGCCATAAGAATGCCCGGAAACATGCGTGACTGGGCTTCTCAGATGTTCCTGGACAGGACCAATTATGCTCCCGGCACCAAAGTCGATATTTACATGAGTGTGAAAGTTGATCTCAAGGCTACATCAGGAGTAGCATTTTCTATCGGTATCTACGATGATAATAAACTGAAGCGTATACTTGATAAAGATATTAGAATAGAAGACGTCAAAGACTCCAAATATCACGATTATCATCTGGGCACATATACAATGGAACCAGGCTGGTTTGTGTATGTGGCTCCGCCAGGTGACAGTGCACTTGCAGAGAATGTCTTTGTCGATAGAGGATTTGTAGTCAAAGTCAGTAAGGAATAAAGCAATGTTTCGTATAGAAGTATGTATCCTGATCCTGCTAATATGTGCCCTGCCCTGCTTTGCCCAACAGAAGCTGTTCACAGTTTCTGAATCAGGTAAGGCCAGGGCTGCTGTGGTATTGCCATCTGATGCGACTCTGGCTGAACGGACAGCTGCCAGGGAGTTGTCCAGTTATCTGAAGCAGGTCACCGGGGCTGAATTCCAAATATATACTCCCGGCTCTTCACCTGCAGGTATGCCAAGGATCCTGTTGGGTCAATCTAAAGAAACCAAGCGACTTCTGGGGAACATTGACTGGAAAACGCTGAAATACGATGGGATAATCATAAAGTTCGTCGGCAAAGATCTGATTCTCGCCGGTGACAGGCCCCGTGGAACTCTCTATGCTGTCTACACATTTCTTGAAGACTATGTTGGGTGCAAATGGTGGACTCCTAAAGCTACTTATATACCCTCCAAACCCAGCCTGTCTGTAAAGAAAGCTGACCTGAAGTATTCTCCCCCATTTATGTACAGAGAACTCTACTACACTTCAGTTGACTACCAAAATGGCGATTTTGCATCCAAACTCAAAATCAACGGTACCGTGCAGTTGATACCTGAAGAGTACGGTGGACACTATAAACTCCTGGGCTTTGTGCATACATTTGATGTTTTCCTGCCTGCCAAAGTGTATTTCAAGGACCATCCGGAGTGGTTCAGCCTGCGCCACGGTCAGAGAATCGGTGGTGAAGGGTATGGTGGGTTGTGTCTGACTAATAACGAGATGAAAGCTGAGTTTATCAAGCAGGCTTTGTTAGCTATCGACAAAGAGCCCGGTGCAGGTATGATATCCATAAGCCAGAATGATGGCGAAGGCATATGTGAATGCGACAAGTGTAATGCAGTTGCAAAGGAAGAAGGCGGACAGTCTGGTCTGCATATCAGGTTCGTAAATGATGTTGCGGATGCCATCCGAAAGAAATACCCGGATTTCCTTGTAGAGACGTTGGCTTACAAATATACCCGACATGTTCCTAAACTCGCGAGACCCAGAGATAATGTTATTATCAGGCTCTGCTCTATAGAATGCGATGTTTCCAAGCCATTAAGCTCTCCCAGCAACGCTGCTTTTTATAAGGACTTGCAAGACTGGAAGAAGATATGCAAGCGCATGTATATCTGGGATTACACCGTAAACTACGGCAACATGACCATCGAACACCCCAACTGGGATGTCTATGCACCAAATATACGCCTCTTCGCAGCAAACAACGTTATTGGCCCGTTTGAACAGGGGGATGGATGGAACAACGGCGCTGCATTCGGCAATATGAAGACCTGGGTGCTCAGCAAACTTTTGTGGAATCCGAAACTGGAGACCCGCAAACTGATGCGAGAGTATGCAGATGGGTATTATGGTCCTGCAGGTAAGTATATGTATTATTTTCTTGATATGTGCTGCAAGGCGCTAAACAAGACAGATACCCAACTCAACTGCATTACTGGTGGAAACAACATAGATTACCTGAGTCAGAAAGAGATGGACAGGGCTACTGTGTTGTTCGACAAAGCTGAGCATTTAGTTGTAAACAATCCGACTCGACTAGAAAGAATCAAAATAGAAAGACTGGCATTGGACCACGCGTGGATACTTAATACGTCCCTCGACAGGTCAAGGGCCGGTGCTGCCAGAGGAATGGATATGAAATCCCTCTGTGAAGACTTTATCAGCAGATCCAAGGCAACCAACAATTTCTATATTGGCGAAGGCATCCCTATGGGTGATGAATACAATAACGGTCTCAGAAACTATGCAGCATTACCCTATATATCACCCGCAATACGTGCTTCCAGGTATCCTGCAGCAGTCAAAGGACTTAAAACTGACCAGTGGGTAGAAATGCAAGACAGCAAGATAACCATTTATATGCCCGGAGTCAGAGGTTTCTTAACCAGTGACCCGGATGCATCCGATGGCGCAGCTATCCGAATGCCAGGAGGTGAACTGGACTGGGCTTCACAGCTTTTCCTGGACAGAAGCGGACTCAAGACCGGCACAAATGTTGATGTTTACATAACTGTGAAAGCAAAGCTCAAAGCTAAATCCGGATTAGCATTTACTGCTGGGATTTATGATAATATAAAGGGCAAATATATCCTGGATCGTTCATTCAAGATTGAGGATATATCGGATTCCAAATATCATGACTACTACCTTGGTAAGTGCTCCATCGAACCTGGCTGCTTCGTGTATACAGCGCCACCCGGTGACAGTAATCTGGTAGATGAAGTGCTGGTGGATAGAGGTTTTGTGATAAAGAGTAAATAAATACTATCATCCTGTGCTTGTCATCCTGAGGAACGAAGGATCTGCTGTATCATCTCAAAAGCAGATCCTTCGTTCCTCAGGATGACAAAGTCTGGCAGCAAAAAATCGCAAAATTCTGTATAATAGGTTTGACGTAAAACAACTCATAACAAGTTGAGGTTAGAGCAACCGCTTATAGCCTCCAATATATACTAAAAGGAGCAATGCAGAATGTCTTGTAAGCCAAGAATATCCAAAGAGGAACTGTCCAGTCGAATAGAGCTCATCCGTGAAGAAATGGGCACTAAGGGGCTTGATGCTGTCCTGGTGTATGGTGATGAGTACCGTAAAGAGAACCTCCGGTATGTATCCAACTTCTGGCCCATATTTGAGCGCGGGGCACTCTTTATCCCTGCCAAGGGTGAACCTATCTATGCCGGAGCGCCTGAGGGTGAGATGTTTGCACGGGAGATGTGCCCCTGGGGTGATGTCCGCAACCTCAAGGAATTCCTCTGCGTTACAGTTGTTGATGAGATAGACTACCCATTAGCTAAGATAGACTCTATGAATGATGTCATCGGTCAGGCTCTGGGTTCAGGAAAGAATCTTGGTGTTGTCGGGATCAACGACATGCCTGGTATCATCCTGGACCGTATTAAAAACAGTGCTGCTAACCTGCAGATGACAGATGCATCCGACATCCTGAACAAACTCAGACTGACCAAGTCTCCCATGGAGATCGAGTGTCTCAAGGAAGCCGGCAGACTGGCCTGTATCGCATATGAGCAGATCATCGAAAAGTCAGTGCCTGGTAACACCGAACTGTACGCAGTCGGCGCTGCTGAAGGCGCTGCACGTATGGCCGGAGCTGAAGCGATTATCTTCACAGTCTACGGTTCCGGAGAGCGCACCAATACTATCATCGGACGGCCTACAAGCAAGATCATCGAAGACGGGGACATGATAATGGCCTCCATGGCTGTGCAGTATGAAGGTTATGTTGCTACCGCTGAGTTCCCATTTGCAGCCGGCAACGTTTCAACAGAGAAGAGGGACTTCCTGAACTCATTGATGGAAGCTACTGCTATTGCCCTTGAGCATATGGGTCCCGGTAAGCCAATGTGCGAACTGGTGCAGTCGGTGCGCAACTACTTCCGGGCACGCGGACTGGACAAGTATGATGTCTATCCTCCAATGCACGGAATAGGACTTGCTGAAGCTGAGGCCCCCTACCCTGATGAGAACTCCAAAGCGATCTTCGCTCCTGGAATGACAGTCAATACCGACATCAGCCTCTTCGGAATCCCCGGAATTGGTGGGAACCGTGTTGAAGAAGGTCTGCTTATCACAGACACCGGTGTGGCTTCTATCACTCCTCTGATCCGTGCTATGTGCGAAAAGGGCGTATAAATGTCCGTGATGACTGTGCTGGGACGGGTAGAAGATGCCGACCTGGGGATGATTCTGCCCCACGAGCACCTGCTGCTGGACCTGCGAAATCAGTATACAGAACCGACCGACCCTGAGAAACGGGCAGAAGGTCAGCAGAAGATCAACATGGCGAATCTGGGGTTGCTTAAGCGCAACCCCTATGCTCTGAAGGAAAATCTCCTGTTGGAAGACCTTGATGTTGCGGTCGATGAGATCATGTATTTCAAGAACGCCGGTGGATCAACTGTAGTTGACTGCACATCAATAGGCATAGGCCGGGATGTACTCAGACTGCAAGAAATCTCCAGGCGGACTGGTTTGCATATAGTGGCTGGCTGCGGGTACTATACCCAGGACACCCACCCGACGGATATGGAAAAGCGCAGCGCTGAAGATATCGCGGCTGAGATGATACGTGATCTGACGGAAGGCATCGGCGATACCGGCATATGCGCAGGTGTTATCGGTGAGATAGGCGTCAGCAATCCTGTACACCCCAGGGAAGCTAAGAACCTGGCAGCATCAGCAATGGCATCCAAAAAGACCAATGCTCCGATCCAGGTCCATACCTATATGTGGGGCCGTTGTGGACTGGATGCGGTCAAGATCCTACTGGAGAACGGAGCTGAACCCGGCCGGATAGTGATCTGCCATACAGACGTCTCTCTTGATATGAAATACATCATCAAGCTCCTGCAGATGGGTGTCTATATAGAGTTCGACAACTTCGGCAAGGAGTTCTACATCCCAAGAGCCGACCGGGGGTTTGCAGGCGGATCATTTGCCTTTGACATCGAGAGAGTTAAAGCCCTCAAAGTGCTCATAGAAAAGGGTTATACCAACCAACTCCTACTGACCAACGACATCTGCATAAAGACCATGCTGCATGCCTATGGAGGCTGGGGTTATGACCACCTGCTGACCAATATAGTCCCTATGATGCAGGATGAAGATATCAATCAGGCAGACATAGACAAGCTGCTGAGAGATAACCCGCTGGCATGGCTGACAGGGAATAGGCTTCAGACTTAAGACTTCAGGAAGGACCCGGGAGTGCTGGAATGTGAAATGATTATGCATATTAACGACTGTTTTTATACGACTTTCAAGTTGGCGAGACATAACTTTAGGCTGAGGTAGTCTGGTCAGTCACCGTTGAACGAGATCCTCAGCCGTTACATGCCTGTTTCAATCGACACTTTTGATACTCTGAATTCTAAGCGCCTTTTCTTGTAGCACTGCGAAGATATAAGACTACCATGCACTGGCGATGCTGGTCCTCATACCACTGGCAGTGTTCTTTGTCGCAGGCTCTGTCATCGCCTCTTTTTAGCGGACAGTTCTTTATAATCTCGTGCAGTAGTTTCTCATTTTCCATCGTATAATACTCCCTTGTATCATGCCATGACTCAAGCACTCTGATACCTACCGACCAACCATACCCATTCCTAATTGTTTTTAATCTATTTTTCTCGAATACATTGTCGAAATAATTATGCAGGTGTTTTTGCAACTATCCCTCTGCCGTGAGAATGGTTTGCGTTTTACCTCATCCGGGTATGCATGTCCAAAGTGTAGTGGATTCATTAATCTTCTAAATTGAGGGATAAACTTATGTCTGATAATGTGAATAAACCTGACGCGGCCCTGAGCGGGACGTTTTCTATTGCCGGGGATATGCCTGTAAACCGTATGGGCTTTGGTGCAATGCGCATAACAGGAAAAGGTATTTGGGGTGAACCAAAAGATCCGACTGAGGCTATCAAACTACTGCAGCGACTGCCTGATCTTGGTATCAATTTCATCGACACAGCAGACTCATATGGACCTGAGGTCAGTGAAAATCTGATTGCTCAGGCACTGTATCCTTATCCATCCGGGCTCATTATAGCTACAAAAGGTGGACTGACCAGGCAGGGACCGAATATGTGGGCGCCTGTCGGACGACCGGAGTATATTCAACAGTGCGTAGAGATGAGCCTCAGACGGCTGCGCGTGGACTGCATTGATCTCTATCAACTCCATAGGATCGACCCCAAGGTGCCTGCGGAGGAAACGCTGGGAGTTCTGAAGCAGATGCAGAAGGCTGGAAAAATCCGGCATATAGGCCTGTCCGAAGTATCGGCAGCTCAGATCGAAGCTGTGCAGAAAGTGGTCAAGATTGTAAGTGTCCAGAATGAATACAACCTGGGAAATCGGCAATCTGAAAACACACTGGACTACTGTGAGAAAAACAACCTGGGGTTCATTCCGTGGTTCCCGATTGCAGCTGGCGACCTTGTAAAACCCGGCGGTAAGATGGACGAAATGGCAAAAACCCACAATGCAACCGTCGCCCAACTGGCCCTGGCATGGCTATTGCATAGATCACCAGTTATGCTGCCGATACCGGGGACATCCTCTATTGCCCATCTGGAAGAAAACACAGGTGCTGCGTCCATCCAGTTGTCTGACAGTGAATGGAGCAAGCTGGAGAGTCTGGTGCCTAAACTGTAGAGGGTTGAATCGCGAATGGCGCGAAAACACAAGGATTTCGCGAAAATATTGGTAGTGCGGATATGATTGGTTCTTGAGAGTTAATTTCTTGTGAGATCTTGTTTACGGAGTCAGAAGGAACAGCAGATCCTTCATCCCTCCTAAGAAACCATGAGGTTAGGATGGCATTTTAAGCTGTCAAAACCAGTCTGAATTTCTAATCGAAATAAGTTGGCACCCCCAACTTGGGGGCTCAGGATGACAGGATCTACAAGTTTGTGGGAAGCTTATGCGATGCTGCTTCCTCTGCTTCCCACCTGCTTCCATTTCCGCGTATAATAGGGCATATTCGGATGTGGAGGTTGTTATGTCTATTAATGCTGCTTTAGTTGCTGTTGCTGCTTTTATTATCCTTGGGTGTGCTGTTTCACCTGGAGTTGCTAAGGATGTAAAGTGGAAGATCGGGGAGCCTATTGTCACTTACTGGGCTGGGCCAGCTACGTTTATGGAACTGGATGACCGGGCAGCTGAGCAGATTGTTGCTGGCGGATGGAACCTGGGCTGGGCTCGAAATGTTGAGGACCTGGATACTTATTACCGGCACGGTATTCGCGGGATGCTTGTAGTAAATGTGCCCGATCTCAATGATCCAGCACAGGCTAAGGCTCTGGATGAGAAGATCAAGCAGGTCAAGAACCATCCGGCTATGTATACCTATCATATCACTGACGAACCCAATGCCTCTGCATTCGCAATGCTGGGCAAACTGGTTGCATATATCAAAAAGCGCGACCCAGCGCACTTCTCTTACATCAACCTCCTGCCTGTAGATGCTCCGGTCAGTATGCTGGGAACGCAGGGGGACACTGCTACAGCTTACAAGGAGCATGTTGATCAGTTTGTTAAGCTTGTAAAACCGGAACTGCTGAGCTATGATTTCTACAATTTCCTTGAAGGTGGAGATAACGATAACTACTTCCTGAACCTCTCTATTATCCGCGATGCAGCTCTCAAGGCAAAAATACCTTTCATGAACATAGTCCAGGCAATCGGCTGGCCAGGATATCGTCCAACCGATGAGCACCAACTGCGCTGGCTTGCATATACGACTCTGGCATACGGAGGCCAGGGGATCAGCCATTTCAGGTATGACATGGGATTTTGGAAAGATCCAGCTACCCCTACTCCTCTCTATTGGCCGGTATCGCGAATTAATCGTGACTTCTTCGCTATCGCCAAACAACTTAAACCCCTGAAATCAATCGGAGCCTATCACTGCGGGGTAGTTCCCAAGGGCGGACTGCCTTTACCCGAACGCGGTGTATTTACGCTAGAGAATACATCACAGAATGTTCTGCTGGGCTACTTCGGGAAGAACGCCAATCACCCAACTTATGTTTTGGTGGTGAATCTGGATTATAAGAATGCAGTGGATACGGTTTTAGTTGGACCGGGTGAGATGGAATTATTCAATTCGTCAACCGGCCTTTGGCAAGCACGCGCTGGCAAACAGGTAAAGCTGAACATGTTGCCAGGTGAAGGAGCTCTGGTGCGGTTGAGGAGTAAGTGAAAGATCCGTGGACTTACAGAAAAAGAATACCAGAACCAGAGATTTGATAATAATTCTTGGAATTATTACTGGCTTGGTTGCCTATATAGTCCCTGTGTACAATAAAACAATTGCAAAATGGGCAGTAGCAGATTGTGGGTATAGTATCAGACAATTGTGTATGGGGATTGAAGCATATTCGCAGGACTATGACCACAAAACACCACCATCATCAAAATGGTCGGATGCCATTTTTCGGTATGTTAGATATAACACAGATGCATATTATTGCCATTGGGCTTCGCAGAAACGCTCTCATGAGCATCCAGCATCCAGCGCCTTTTCGCTTTATTACAAGTTGGATAGAGTAGATATGAAGAATATAGCCAAACCTGAGTTAACACCAATGTTCTTCGATTCCAGCGGAGGTTGGAATTCTGCCCTACCAATAACCGATGCAGTTCCACGGCATTCCGCAGGTTATAACTGCGGGTTTCTGGATGGGCATATTAAGTGGGTGAATGGGTAGGATTTAGGCTTCAGACTTCAGGAAGAAACCTCATGCGAGGGGTGAATATGGATTTCTACAAAAGGAGAATTTCGGTACGGGACTTGCTGATCATGGCTCTTATTGTTGCGTGTTTAACAGCTTTTTTATACCCGAAACCCAATAGGAATGAGTATAGACCACCGCACGATTCATGCAGTTCTCATTTACGTCGGTTGTGCTCGGGAATCATTGCATATTCTCTGGATTACGACCAAAAACTTCCTCCTGCAGCAAAATGGTGTGATGCTGTTCGTCCATACGTAAAATATGAAAAGAAGGTATTCCATTGTAATCAGGCTCCCCACAGAGACTCCCTGTTAAATAAACTGGGTTTGGTAAAAGATTCCCCATCCTGCGACTATTCATACCATAATAAGTTGAATCATGTAAGCATGGAGAAGATAAGGAATCCTGCAGGAGCTCCTATGTTATTCGACTCAAACGGCGGTTGGAATTCTACTCTACCGATAACCGGAGCTGTTCCACGGCATTCAGAAGGGTATAACTGCGGTTTTGTGGATGGACATGTTAAGTGGGTGAAGAAGTAGCAGCGATCGTGCAAGCTATAATAAGGAGTATGATATGTGCAATAATCCTGTACCTTTTAAAAGATCATATTGGGTCGATGAGGGATTGCTTCTTGCTGGACATTATCCTGGTGACATGAATCCCGAAATAGCAGAGTGCAAACTCTCTGCTTTGCTTGATGTTGGCATCAGAACCATAATCAACCTGATACAAGAACTGGAAACTGAGCAAGGCTATTGTGGGGTAGTCAGCAGACTTGCAGAGGAACGTGGGATATCAGTGGAGTGCATCAATATGCCCATCGAAGACAATGAGGTACCTACAAGGGAGTATATGGCCCGGATTCTGGATTTGATTGATACTTCAATTGTTAAGGGATTACCAGTATATGTGCACTGCTGGGGTGGATATGGACGGACTGGAACAGTGGTAGGGTGCTGGTTAGCACGCCATGGTATAGCCTTGGGTAAGGATGCGCTAGAGAAAATATGCGAGTTAAGGCGTGATGACATTACAGCGTGCATTTCATCTCCACAGACTGATGCCCAGAGGGCTTTTGTTTGTTCGTGGATGTCAGGGGAGTAGTTCTGAGAAGCGGAGATTAGTGAGATTTAGTCGTGGAAAATGCCTTGGATCTACATAAAAAGAATCATTTTATCAGGGACCTAGCAATAGTAATCATTATTATCGTTGGTCTGGCAGCATATGTGGGCAACCAGTTTAAGCATATCAGAGATAAATCTCGTGAGTCTAATTGTGCCAGCAATATTATGCAGCTGTGCAGTGGTATTGAAATGTATTCCAAGGACTATGACCAGAAATTGCCTCCTGCTGAAAAATGGTCGGATGCAATTTATCCACTTGTAAAACAGTCACGAGGAACATTCCTGTGCCCTGCAGATAGAATTAGATATTATGGAGACCATCATCAATCCAGCTCGTTTTCATTTCACAACAAGCTGGATAAAGCAAGTTTGAAAAGCATTGCCAAGCCTGCGTCAATCCCAATGCTATTCGACTCCACTGGAGGATGGAATTCCATTCTCTCCATTTCCGATGCCGTACCGAGGCATTCCGGAGGTTATAACTGTGGATTTGCTGATGGGCATATTAAGTGGGTTCGTAAGTAGTGTTTGATCTCTTCAATCCACTTACCACTTCTCATAGAGAATTGGTTCGATAATCACCTTTAGATGGGATTAATTACCCGAGGTCTCCGTTTTGTCTAATCCGCTATTGAATTGACTAACACATTATCCAGTTTCCCCTTAAACATATGCCCTGCTCCGTCGCCTCCCAGGTAGATCCTTAAGTTTCCGTAGGCCCTTCCTGGGATGCCTGATGCATTACCGATTGGTCGACCATTAATTGATAAATGCGCTGATTGTTCATTGAAAGTCATTTCTATGTGCGACCATACTCCTGCGGGTAGTGGGTCTGTGCTGGTGGCGAGGATGTTGTGCTGGGAGGTATTTTCTGATTTGGACATCTCGCGCCCGCCTTGCAAACGGCCATCCGGTAGGATACGCAATACCGGGCATGACTGCCAACCTGCATGGCCTATTATTGATTGCTCATTCACATATTCACCAGTTGGACAGATATCCATGCTTATGGTGAATGCTCCGACCGGCATTTGGCGGATTGGGATTTCTATGATGTCATCTGTTCCATCGAACTCTATGCATTTGCCTGCTGAGTCCTGGCGTGAGATGACTGCTGGGGTTCGGTTGGTATCCTGGACGTAATATAACGAATATAATGGGCTACCGGGATGCAGAGGGTTCCAGCCTTTTGTGTCAGTCCAGGGATCGGTAGAATCGAATGACCACTGCATCTGCTGAACCATAGCCGGATGCACCTTTGCCTTGGACACCACCGGGGTAATGAATGGTGGTTTAGTAAAGTATGCTTCATAACCTCCACCCCCTACTCCTCCACCATCCAGAGTCTCTGCAGTCTGTAATACAGTTGTGGGCACGCGAGCAAGACCTGCGCTGAATGGAGCTACAGCGTTGGAGAAGAAGAAACGCCCGTCAATGGTTTCGCAACGAACGTAAAACAGGTCACTTGTGCATGTTTGTTTGGTATAATAGCGTCCGGTAAGGGTGGCTTTGGTGATGTTCAGGCTTGGAGTAACGACAGATGTGCTGTCAGTCTCTGCCAGAAAAAGACGGCAGACCGGTTGGCCTGAGTCAGAAAGAAGATCGACGGCTCCCTGTTTCAATTGTGCAAGAGTGACAGTCTGCGGTGTGGCATTATCTACTGAAGCAGTCAGCGACAGGTTGGAGTTATCCGATAATTCCGCTGCAAGATACCTATAACGGCCAAAAAGCACTGATAGCGATGCCTGCGACCAGCTGAGATCGGGCTTTCTGGCTGAATCCAGTGTGTAGTAAGCATTGGTAATTGTTCCACCTGATGCTTTTATATTCAGCTGAGTATCCTGTATGTAGGTAAATCCAAGGTGATATTTGACACCGCTGGGGATTGTTTTGGTGAATGATCCAAACGGACGATCGTTGCGCCATAAGGTGACAGATCGAACTTTTTCGGTAGATTGCAAATTGACGGTAGCCTGAATATTACCGTCGGAGTCTTTTTTCACAGTCAGGTATGCACGACCATCAGATATTTCATGCACCGGGACGCGGACGTTGGACTTGTTGGCGATCCATCCTGTTCTCATAACAAAAATTGGGAGTCGGCGTGTGTAGTTAATCTTACCTGATTTTACATACAATATCGGTTCAACGACCGGGGTGTTCGCGAATGTAATGGTCGGTACGGCCCAATCGAGTCTGGTGGCAGTAGATCCTTTGAATGTCCTGGCTGGCAGCTTAACGAGTGTTTTATTGTTCATATCACGCAGTTCTATCGATGCGGTGATTGTTTTTTGAACAGTGGGGAGAGAGATCAGTTCAATGCGCTGCACAGTGCCTATTATCTGTTCTCGTTGATACGCAAGATATATCCGCGGTTTGGGTGCAGGTTTGTCATTTCCCTGCAAACGTGAGACCCAGTATCTGATCAGTTCAGGATAGGAATGGAACTGAAAAACCATCGGCTGCAGTGGAGTCTCATCCAGATCGTTCCACGTGGTCAGATGAATCCAGGCAGTCTGCTCTTTTACCGCGGCTTCGAAGTTGTTCCAGAACTGATCGAAACCTTTGAAACCGCTGTAGTATTCGTTGCGTCCGGAAAACGGCCATGGGCCTATATAACCGGGTCCGATACCAGCCATCCACTTGCCGGATGATGTCAAAGCAGCGCCTTTATGCAACGTGGGATAGAGTGTTGAGGCTGCGAATTGAGTGTGATCGAGTGCAGCGAAGCTGTATAACATATCAAAACTGTTCGGGTATTTTTCAGGAGAATTGGCATCAACTACAAGGAATACTTCAAACCCTTTAGTTGCCAACTCCTGTCTGAACAATTTCCAGTAATCGGCAGATCCACGATCACCGGCATATGTAGTCAGCAGCGGTTTACCATCGATACACGCCAGGTTAGAATACTCTTTTGCCTGCTGAAGGAATGACGCTACCTTTTCCGCGAGCACCGGAGCGGAGTCTTCGAAACCGTCCAGACAGACTGATACCATAAACTTGGTGCCGCGAGATGCTTCAAGCAATTTGAGAGTCTGCTCTGCAAATGCAGAACCATTGACCATATCTACCAGGAAACCGTTAATACCCATACGAATTGCAGAGTCTATCTCCTGTCGATAATCTTTTTGCTGATCTCCTGTAGGATGAGCGAGTGGGAAATCGTAGTAATTGGTTATGGCGGTAGGAGTCTGGTTCCAGTCATGCCATGCTACATAATGGCTCCAGACCAGATGATCATTGACAGTAGCGGAGTTCGAATTGACAGCAGCAACGAGTATGAGACATAAAACTATTGCGGTCCTTAGTAATTGTTTGGTTGCAGTCGGCATCCTTTACTCCCTTAATATTATGCTGTGATGCGTTAGCGTAACACGGGGTAGCTTTGTCCGTCAAGAAACATCCTTTACTATCCCTGATGTGTACTTGTAACTACAGCCATAATATGTATAACGTACGGCAATAATACTGATGATTTTCAAGGGAGTTATGTATATTGAGATTACGAATATTTGCTCTGGCTGTTCTATATGTTTGTTTGCTTGCTGGATGTCGGGTTGCTTTGGCGGCGGGTGACCCTTATAGTGCTGGAATAGCAGACGCTGCGGCTACGAGGAATATCCGTAATGATTCGGCATTTCAGTCTTTAACGGTGATTGATCCAACTAAAACACAAACAATAACTGTGAGTGATGGAGCCGGTGGGACGAAGACCATTCAGGCAGTAAATATGATAACACTGACCAGCTATACAGCTCCATACACCAATGCTACAAACCTGCAGAGATACACTGTAGATGCTACCTCTAAATACCGGTCAAATATCTGGACGACAGTTGAAGGTGATGCAAAGGCCTATCTGCAGAAGAAGGGCATTCCAATCACCGACGATATAAATACGACAAACGCTATGCTGGAATCTCTGGGTATGGGAGACTGGAACGGATATAAGGTACTCTCCATGTGGGTAGAGGCTAAATATGTTACCCGGCCATCATATAACCCTGACATCACTTCAAACGAAACTCCGACCTGGAACGCAACAACCGGAAGGTATGACTTTACCAATGTGAATGCAACTACGCTGCCCAATTTCCTGGGGATTGCACCGGTCAGCAAAACTTCAGGCTGGTATACTCGTCCTTATGATGCCTTTGTGGGAAGCGATGAATATCAGAACTGGTTGAATGCCTGGAGCACATCTTCATATGACATCGGAGCCGGACGGGAGTTTCCATATACGGGTCTGGGGTGGACATGGAACTGGAACATTGATCCTAACCTTACGGGCTTTGCTCTGAGTGAGTTTATTATAAATGGAAATGCTGACTTCTATTTCAAAAGCCTCAGACCTACGCTTGGGTATCTGTTCCCTGTCATTGCACAGAATGCTAACCAGGCTTCTGTTGCCAATGCACTGGATGGGATTTATGATTCGGCGACTGGTGATATGCGGACTACGCTGGATAGCATGGTGGCTCTGGATGACGGCGGGGCTATTGCGAATACTTTTGAAGAGACATCCCCCGCCCGGTTGAACCTGCTCACACGCCAGATTGTCAGCGGTATAGATGGTGTGGCTGAGAGAGTTAATAACAGATTCGGCTTATTGGATAGTGAAATATCAGATGAACCCAGGGGCGGTTCTATTTGGACATCCAGTGGGATTTCATGGAGCAAAGGTAACAGCAGCACAGGTGGATTCCCAAGCAATGGTACATCCGACACATTTGTCCTCGGATGGGAGAAACGCAGCGACAAATCACTATCGGGACTTGACTTGAGCTATAACAGCAATGACCTTACATGGAATGGTTCTACCGGGAATGCTGATGCAGGTATGACGTTCCTTACTGGTTATTATGGACGTAAGCTTGGGAGATGGAGATTGGGTGCTGAGATTGGAGTGGGGTTGATTGATATCAATACCCACCGGCAGATACCTACTCTGAACCAAAAACTCTCCGGAGATAATTCAGCTACGGGGTTTATTGCTGGTATCAGTGCCAGTCGGCCTATTGCGAAAAACAACTGGACACTGACTCCGTCTGCAGGGCTGCTTTACACCAGGCTTGAACAGGACTCATACACTGAGACCGGCAGTGCTCTGGCAATGCATATAAATTCTCAGGCTCTAAATTTACTTCGGAGTGATGTCGGGATATCTTTCGAAAACAAATTTGTAGGTGCAGATAACCACACAGCAACTCAATCTCTGAAACTGCATTGGCTGTGTCCACTCACTGACCGGAACGCCAGCGTATCAGGAGTATTTTCAAGTGCGCCTTCGGCACTGGTCAATGGAATTGATCGCGCGGTTCCAGGGGATATGATTCAAGCCAGCTATGCTATTTCCGGAGAATATGGAGCAGGTCGGACACTGAGTCTGGGTTATGACTATGCCAGGGAACTGGATGGTGGGTTGACCAGTCACAGCGTGCATGTGAATTATGCGGTTGAGTTTTAGACTTTTGAGATTCCGTTCAGGTTTACACTTCCAACTCTCATTTGATTGAAGGTCTTACTCCCTGTGTGTTAAGATTGGCTATCGGTTGTTGAACTTCGATTTTCCCACATTCGCGTGGTTTCGCGTAATTCGCGGTTCATAGAAGAAGCAAAGGACACTTTTCATGCATCTTAATTCTAAATACATTTCTGGTTGTCTCCTTCTCATTGCAATTCTTCTAAATTTTTCCCTGCCTGTGTTTGCGGTTCCAATTGCTCAGGTTGGTGAGAGCATTGAAAAGATACTAGCTTCACCATCTATGGCGCACGGTGTCCAGGGGGTGTATGTTCAGTCCATGGATTCCGGAAAGGTAATATATAACCATAATGGAGATCTGCTGCTGACTCCGGCTTCTAATATGAAGATGATAGCTACTGCAGCAGCTCTGGACTTGCTGGGAACTAACTATAGAATGACAACTTCAATATTTGCCGTTAAACCCGGCAAAGATGGAGTAATTCGCGGGGATTTGGTTATTGTCGGCGGTGGGGATTCTGCTCTGACAATTGACGACCTGCAAAAGATGATCGATGATCTGAAGTCTAAAGGTGTTAAAAGCATCAGGGGCAATATTGTAGGGAATGACACATATTTTGATGACCAGAGGCGGGGGGATTCCTGGACTATAGATGATGATCCCTGGTATTATGCAGCTCAGATCAGCGGATTGAGTGTTAATAGAAACGTTGTGGATGTCTACCTGAAGCCTGGAGCCAAAGTTGGCAGTCCGGCGGTGATTGGGGTCAGACCCGACGTTAAGTTTATGACATTCAAGAACGAATGCGTAACCGGAGCAGTGGGGAGTGAGTCTACTGCAGGTGTAACCAGGGAACTAAAAACAAATATCATCCAATCATTCGGCAACATACCGTTGGATTATAAATCGGACTCACCTATTGAGAAGCTTACTGTCGATGAACCTACACTATATGTCAGCACTCTCTTCAGGGCGATGCTAATTCAAAACGGTATAAAAGTGAGGGGGAAAGCGTTACGTGGGACAAAACCTGCAGATGCGGAGTTGATTGTTTCGCACGAGTCCCCTCCTCTATCGGAGCTTGTGAAATTGCTCAACAAGCCAAGCGATAACTTTATGGCTGAGTGTCTATTGAAGACTATAGGTAAGAAGCTGGGAACTGCAGGATCAACTGATGCCGGGGCTGAAGTGGTGTATAAATGGCTGAAGAGCTTCGGGGCAGACACTGATCTGGTAGCTATTGCGGATTCATCCGGCCTTTCCAGGCGTAATCTGCTGGCTCCTCAACTGCTGGTAAGTATTCTGACACACATGTATAAGACAAAAGCCTATAATGCATACTCAAATTCGTTTCCCATCGCCGGGGTTGATTCGCATTTAAAAGGCAGGATGCTGAACACCCCTGCAGTAAACAACGTCAAAGCCAAGACCGGATATATACGGTATGTCTGTTCGTTATCGGGTTATGTGAAAACACTCTCCGGAGAGAACCTGGCAGTGTCAATTATCCTGAACCACCACAGATGCAACCTGGAACAAGCTTACGAAATCCAGGACGCTATATTTGTGGCACTGGCAAATTGTTACTGAATCGCGGATGGCGCGGAGAATTTGGATTTCGCGGAAATATTAACCATGGAATACACGGAAATTTTTTCTAAGCTGTAACAAGGCAGTACGTATCCTGCATATGCACTGCTCAACTTAATGGTTGCATATTTCGCGTAATCCGGATATTTCGCGCCATTCGCGATTCAAAGCCAGCCACATTTCCGCGTGATCCGTATCCATCCGCGAAATCCGCGATTCAAAAACACTACGTCCTCCAGAACCATTTCTTCTTTGTGCAGAAACTGACGACCAGGGTTACCAGCAGGGTAAACAGCAGGGAGAAGGAGAAGTATGGCCAGGGTGTTGTTATTGTCCGGCCTACGTAGGCATCTATTCCCAGGACAGCCAGAGTTGTGCCTATAAGGTTTCCTCCAGCAGTGTAGGCGATCATCGGGTTCTGACCGTTGTCTATCAGCAACTGAAATATCTTCTTCTTTTTGAAAACGTCTATTATTATGGTAAAGACTGATAGCATGAAGATCGCCAGACCTGCGGACACGAAGTAGTAGCTCATCGTGGCAGAATCTTTTTTGATACCGTTTTCGTAAGGTTCGAAGATAATACCTACTGCAAGCAGATATACTCCCCATTTATAGAGATCATGCAGCAGGGTTTCTATGCTGGTGCATGCATTCCTGACCAGTCTATTTCCTATATAAAGCAGCGGTATCAAGCACAGGACAAGCTGCCAGACGTGGCGGCCTTTGAGCATGACGATGGTCAAGATTACTGTTCCAAATAAAAGACCTGCAAGCGCGATATATCTTTTCGGGGACCATTCCTGCTTATCTTCAACAGCAGTCTCGGATGCGTTTATCCAGTTCAGGATTCTATCTCCTACAATTGTTCCAGGTATGGTAATGAACAGGTAAGACATACATCCCATATTGAAGAAGTTATTGACTGTTTTGAGGATCGATACACCAATGGGTCCAAGGAAGTTCAGCTGGTCGATACAGGGGATTGGGAAGTTGGCTTGCAACACACCTACCCAACTGTCAGGTGCCCCGGCTGATAGCCTCATAGCCATAATGCAGCCCAGAATCCCCAGCCTGAGGAGTATGTTTTTCCGAGTCAGCATGTATGCGAAAGTAGTATATACCGCCACATTGGCCAGTATCATTATGATGATATCGAACCTGGCTAATGTAAATGTTGCGCTGTGGGCTGCACTGATTTTGGGATCATAGCGGACTATAAACATCAGAGCAATAGCAGCAAGCCAGCCAGCAGTTTTGACGATTATCCTGGTACTCGGCGTCCATTTAGATGGCATCCTGCCCAACACAGGAAATAGAAGCAGGAATCCACCGGTGCCTATCAGGAATATCTCGATTGATTTGCCAACCATCCCTGCTGTGTATATCGGGTCTATGCATCCCGTGCGGATATGCTCTACATATATTGCGAATAGACTCAAAATCAGGCCCCGTAGAAGAGTGGAACCGACCAGTTTCTGCCAGGGAACCCCTTGCTCTATTCGTCTGCTCATTGCCAGCGGAATAGCTGCACCCATTGAAAACAGGAAGAATGGAAATACCATATCCACCCATGTAACACCAGGAAGATTTGGGTTGAACACAAAGTCAGGCGGTGGGACCTGGCCGTGATACATAAATGATGGCAGATGGTTTGCTATACTCATTGGCTCTACGCTGGAAAGGACCATCATTAGTATGGCAATCCCCCTAAGCGCATCCAGTGCATAAGCTCTTTTCTGTCCGGTAACATTATCAACTACACTGGTAACTGGCAATATATTCATCTCCTCTCAGAGTAGACACAAGGACGTTTTTAAACGATTATTTTATGATTATAGCATGGTAATCGTTTACCTTGCACGTATCGTAGTAATGTGTCATTCTGAATGAAATGAAGAATCTGCTTTTCGGGAGTCACCTGGTTTGAAAAGCAGATCCTTCATTCTTCAGGATGACAAAAGAGTAGGATGACAAAAGATTCCGGATGACAATTAAGTGTATCCATTTGACTCTCAGCACTCAGTGTTGTATGCTACTACCAATTTCATTTACCAGGTAGGTTACTATGGATATTATAGATCGGCTTCTTTCCTCTGTAGAGCCTTCTATCAGATACAAGGCTCAAGTGCACTTGTGTAGCCAGTCTGAAGACTCTCAAGCTATTATAGATTTGCGGGAGAATATTAAGCAATCTCCACGGGTGCGAACACTACTTGGTGACAGGGACGAGGAAAGCCGTATCCGTCCAGTAAACCATGTCTATATGAAGTGGAAGGGTGCACACTGGGTGCTGGCTTCACTTGCGGATATTGGTTATCCGGAGAGAGACAATGAGCTGTCACCTGTGGTGGAGCAGGTATTTGAGTGCTGGTTAAACCCGGATTATGCCATTAATGTAGACTGTGGATCAGGATTGCCACCAAAGAAGTATCGTGGAGTGCCATATATCAATGGTCGCGCCAGAAGATGTGCTTCACAACAAGGAAATGCTCTGTTCGCAACATCACGTCTGGGATTTGTGGATGATAGAAGCGTTCAGCTTGCTGAGTTACTTATGGGTTGGCAGTGGGAAGACGGAGGCTGGAACTGCGACCGCAAACCCGAAGCCTGTAAATCATCTTTCTGGGAATCATTGACCCCTCTACGCGGTCTGGCTGAGTATTCCAAAAGGACCGGAGATGCCAAAGTGAGTAAGGTTGTAGAATGCACTGCTGAACTATTTCTGAAGCGCAAACTATTCCGCCGTATATCGAACGGCGAAGTAATGCATCCGGAATTCTTGACTCTGCATTACCCCTGCTATTGGTATTATGACATTCTTTTTGGACTAAAGGTTATGGCTGAATGTGGATTCATAAACGATCCACGCTGCGAAGAAGCTTTGGATGTTTTGGAATCGAAGAGACTACCAGATGGTGGATGGGCAGCTGACGCAAAATTCTATCGTTCAATCAATAAAGATGCCAGCGGATCGGAAAGGGTGAAATGGGGAGTAGTGAGTAAAACTAAGATGAATGAGTGGGTTACGTCGGACGCTTTGTATGTGTTGAAGTCTGCAGGGAGGCTGTGAGGATGAGAGGATTCAACTAACCCGCCTTATTCACCAAACTTCACTTTTGGTTGGCAGTAAGGACAAAAGCTGAGTCAGTCATGAATAAATTTGCCTGGACAGTTATCTTTTGCACTGATCATCAGCAATATAATATTTCTATTTCAGAAAAGAGGTTTAATGCTGGGAGGTAGTTTATCCAACACCTAAATCCTCTATGAATCTTTTTTCTGGGGTAACCTCCGCTTCGTCTATACTGAGGCATTCACTCACTACATTTTTTATTACTCTATATGATGTTTGTTCCTGACATAGATCCCTGCGTGGGATTCTGTACGGTATACAATGGATCAAATCACCGACGGTAACAATCGACCCTGGCAGCTCTCCGTAGTCAAGTCTATAAATTACACTGGTAATTATGATATAAAGCAGAAGGGCAACCGGGATGAACCACCAAAGAAAGTAGTTCGTCATTAATAACACAATAGCCGAGAAGAGGATGACCATCATGCACACAGTAGTGGCGATTTGTGCGGATATGCTGGGAGAAAGAGTCGGTAAGCGAAGTGACAGTTCTGATTTCAAATTAGCCCATATGGTTTTGCGATTAACTGCAGGAAACAAATCGTTCAGTCGGGAAGATGGTGTAATTGTTTCCCTTGCATAACCATGAGTTTCGCACAATGTCCGGCGAAATTGATAGAATGCTATGCTGGTAGGACAAGCATCAGGATTATATGAGGATATCTTGCGTAATACAAGCGTATGCAAGTCGCCTACTGTTTTTACTGTGATTGCTTCTTTATCTGAGATTTCGATGTTAAACTTTTCCTCTATTTGTATAATTATGTCCACATAGTCTAATCCCATATCGACCACCTCATAGATGACTTAATCGGATTATAGAGCAGACTACGATTCCAGTCAAATGTCCAGGATGGAGTTCAAAATCATAATATTTGTTGACTACTGAACTTTGGAAGTGTAGTATTGCCTCAACTGATCATTCGGAGTTGATTATGGTTGCCTTCAGACGTGTAATGCTTCTGGTCGTATTAATATACCTGGTATTGGTTGCGGGAACGCTTTCGGGACATGGGGCTGTCAGCGTGACCGAGAGTAATACTGACGGTAGAACGCTGGTCAGGTTACGGAATCCGTATTTGGAACTGGTCTTTGATCCTGCACGTGGTGGGAGATGTATCAGCTTCAAGTTCCTCGATAATAATGAACAGATTATCAGCAAAGAACCCCAGGCCGGTATGTTTCTGGATCACTGGGCTAAATTTGTGTGGCCAAGTGGTCTGATTCATCTGCCCTATCAATATTCATTGCTGAAAAGCGAAAATGGTAAAGTCGGTATACATATGTGGGTAACTGTGCCTGCTAAAGGCGGAGGTAAGGGATCTGCGGACGCAGCGGCTTCGGCATTGATAGACACTTCTCCAGAGCTTGTGGGACTTGTTGTCAGCAAGACGATATGGCTGTATGACGATGCCGACCGAATAGATGTTGAGCAGTCGATTGAGAACCCTACCGACCAGGCACGATCGGTTGCTCCATACATCCAGCACAACTTTAACATGGCAGGCAGTTTGTTATCGGATACATGGTATCTTCCATCTGCTCAGGGTGTTCAGTGGAATGTCCAGCCTGATAAGGCTAACGGGAAAGTCTATGGTCCCAACTGGGTGCTGGATCCGGTTGGAGGATGGATCGGTGTCCGTGACCGCAAGACCAATCGTGGGTTGATGTTTGCATTCGACTACAACTATATTGAGCGTATTTATACCTGTGGGCTTACTGCTGAATGGTTTATGGAATCGATACCTGTTGCAGCCGGGAAAAGCTTTACTACCCACTATACGATCAAGCCTGTGAAGAGATTTGGCGGGTTCGTATACGGGTCAGAGCGGATTATGGCGGATATCGAAGCACACGAGCAAGGCAAGAAAGTGAGAGTCTGGCACGACCTGGCTGCTGTGTCGGGACCAATTGGACCTATAAGTGTAAATATCACATTGAAGGACTGGAAGAGCAAGCAATCTTTTCTAGCGAAAATCTACACTATATCCAAACTCACCACTGCCAGAATCCGTCAGGAGTTCACATTTGCTCCAAAGAACCTGAAAGGCGGGACTGTGATCGCTGTCACTGTAAAAGGTGATAGTGTTAATGAGCGTTATGAAGTCTTCTACGCTGGAGACAAATACGAGCAAGACCGGCACTACAACTTCTTTGCTACTGGCGGTGGTGCGCTGGCTGGTTCACAAGGAGAGGCTTATCATCAGAAAGCCCCGCGTAAGATCAAGAAGTTCGACAAACCTGACTTCTCCACTATTCCGGGACCACAACCAGGCAAGTTCAGATGTATGGTGGCGTTTGGACTGTATACGCAGATTTTCAACTTCGATGATGGATTGATCGGTTGGAAAAGCAGGGATGGTTCATCTGCTGAGTTTGATTTCATTAACTGCCCTCCGAATGGCATAGAAACATTCCCTGGCGGATATCCGGAACTGTTTGCATATAATTCAGTGATATTGAGTGATGTCAATTTCCGGTCGCTTGGTGATATACGGATGGAGATGCTGTGCGACTATGTGGCTCAGGGAGGGAGATTGCTGGTAACCGGTGGTCCCTATGCACTTGGAAATGGAGAGTTTGAGGATACACGGTTTCTGGACATGCTGCCAGCAACGTTATCTGGGCCATTCGACCTTAAGTGGGCAGGTAAGGGGAAATCGTGGGAACTCACTCCGACACCGGAAGGAAAACCATTCCTAAACGGTATTTCATTCAATCCGGCTCCAAGGGTTTTCTGGCAGCATTTTGTTACTCCAAAACAGGATGCAAAGGTGATATTTACTGCTGGAGGGAAACCGAGTTTGATCTTGGGGAAGTATGGTAACGGAAAAGTTGCACTTCTCACGCTCAGTCCTACCGGAGCAGCTGTTAATGATAAGACTGCCTGGTGGACTTGGGACGGATGGCCTGGATTACTTAAAAATGTCTTCACATGGATGGATGAGTAAGGAGGTGGGATATGCCGTTATTAATATTGCGTCAATTGTTTGGAAAAAGCAGATCCTTCGTGCCTCAGGATGACAAGAACTGGCAGGATGACAAGAACTGGCTGGATGACAGGAACTGGCTGGACGGTAAAGTCCTCTGTGCGGTTATCCCGGTGCTGTTTTTGCTGGTGTTTTCAATACTGGTTTCTCCACTGTGTGCTGAGAGTCGATTTGTTCGGAATGGGAGTTTTAATACAAAGGGTGGCGTCAAACCCTATTTCACACAGGAGACCGTTGACAACCTGCGAAAGAATGGATGGACTTGCCCTGACGCTAATGGATGGCCAGCCTGGTGGAGCGGCCTGGCGAATGACATGACACTGCAGTGGTTCCCTACCGGTGGCAAGAACGATGATGCTTTTATTCGGATAGGTGGAAAGAACGGGCTGGTCACTGGTTATCACGGTCTTCCACTTGAGCCCTGTAACATAGAAGTGTTGTGGCTGCGCGGCAAGGGCATTCTGCGAGCGGGTTTTCTAGGATACAAACAGGTCGATGGACAGGTTCAGGGCGGAGCCCCTACCCCTTCTCTGGAGATCAAAGTTGATACATCGGAGTGGGTTCAGTACCGGGTGCCACTGCGCAAGAGTCCGGAGCTATGGAACATCCATGTAGCATTCTCTGTTCCGGAAGGCTCAATTGACATAGATGAAGTGGATGTAGTTCCAGCCAATGAGGCACAGATGCTTGTGGCTGAAGAAGCGGCGAAAATGTATGGCACAGGTTCACTGATTGAAAACATGAGCTGGGCGGCAGTTGATGATCAGTATCAGAAGCGTGTGATTGAATATCAGAACAGCGTCAAAGCTTTTCGGAAGCAATCAACAAAGGTAGATGCTGGCCTGTCAAAAGATATTGAGGCATTGCTCGCAGACCTCAATATCTATGTGCTTGCTCCGGATGCTAAATCCGTATTAGTTGAACACTACAATGACATGTTGGTCCTCACACACCTGCTCAAGAGATTATCAGGGCTGGATACAACCGCGGGTCCTGTGACTGCTACATCGTTCTCAAACAGCATTAATTACAAACCCGGCGAACGTTCAGCGCGTCCTGGAACTGTTACAATAGTAGACATACGATCAAACAAGGTCCGGTATGATGAGAACGAAGCTGCAACAACTAAAATAACTCTTGTAAATACATCCGCTGCAGAGCAAAAAGGCACATTAGTAGCGACGCTGATCACTGAGCTGGATACGCGTCGCGAAGTCGATCGAAAGCCATATATTCTTCAGGCAAACCAGCAGACATCGTTGGCTTTGAACTACAGTGTTGGACCGGAGACATACGGACGTGCGCTTGAGGTACGACTATTCGATGATTCAGATAAGCTGGTTGACACCTGGCAGGAGTATTATGCAGTAGCTGCTGAATGGTTCAGGGTGCAGCAGCATATACTTGCATCGGCGATGAAGAATTATAAGACTGATCCATGGGTGACCTATTTTAACCAGATCCACAACTTCGCCTGTGAACCTACTGACTGGGGGGTGCAGGTAGAAGAGATAAAAGGTATCGGGGATTATCTGTCTGCACAGGCTCTCTATCCACTCAACATTCAGGCCCGGCGCGCAGTGTATGAACACTACAAAGGCATCGGCATTATGGGGACATTCTATCAGAACGTTGCTTACAGCGGTCAGATGGGATACGAGGTAATACGCGAACATCCTGAGTTCGCTCTATATGATCAGAACGGGCAGCTTGCGGTGGACCCGGTCTATGGTGGTTATCCGAATCCCATGGAACTGGCATCACCGATTGAAACCGGGTCTACACGCCAAGTGATTAAGCCATACCTGAATCGAAAACTCAGCGCGTGGCATCACAGCCTGACGAATCTGGCGCGTGAGGACGCGGTGCGTTATGGAGCAGAGCGAATCAAAGAGTATGCCGACTACATGAACTGCAGCGGTATATACTGGGATGGAAACCTGGGGCTATACTCCGGATACGGTTATGATGGCAAACCTGCAGTTCCATCTGGGAAATACGAAGACTATGTAGCACTCAATGCCCGCAATCACAGATTGTATTCCAGCATTCTGAAGAAGGACAACCTCAATTTTGGCACGTGGTATAACTGGGCAAGAGGGAGCATTGAGTATTATATTTCGATGGGGTTAAAGTCTTATCTTGGAAGTGGGGTTGGAAAAGAGGACAGGCTGGATGACTCCGTTCGTGCGGCTGCAGGCTGGAAAAATGTGATGTTTCTAATGGAGATCCAGTCTGCCTTAACGAGTGGAGATGACGATATGCGGTATCCGCGTAAGATGCTCAACAATTTGTGCGATAACCGCGATTTTCTGGTCCAGCGTTATGGTTCAAATATCATAATCGGATATTTAAGCAATGCCACTGTCTCTGCGGATGCACCCGGACCGGACAGATGGGGTTGGGCGACGCACAATTACTTCGGCGCACAGTTAATAGCTACTCAAAATCACTTTGCATCGTGGTTTATGCCAAGTTGGAGACCTACCTTGCAATTCTTGACCAGGTATTCCAGGTTTATCTGGGCACCTGATATCAAGGTCATTCCTGCCGGTATCGCAAGTGTAACATCACCCGAGAATATCTGGTGGAAGAGGTTAGCATACAAGCGTAAGCGACCGGACGGATATGACCTTATCATCCATCTTGTGCGTATTCCACCAACAAAAATGTGGGACCTTACATATACAGTCGAACCAAAACCCCTATCAGGAGTTGTTCTCAATGTGAATATTGGGAAGGGATATCTGCAGGATGTGCAGGCTATGCGTCCTTACTACTACGAAGAGGCCCAGCAGCCGGTACAGGTAAAAGCGGCATCGAAACTAGTGAATAGACAGGCTAAAATCGCAGTTCCCCCGTTCAAGTATCATATGATGATTGTAATGCGGGTCAAATCGGTCGGTTCGCAGAAACCAGCGATTCGGTCTCATTGATCAGATCAATCAGCAATTGCCGTTGTCTTGCATACAGGTCATCACAAGGTATCTGATAGAGCACCTTATTATCCACTGTTCAAAATCTGCGGGTTTGATCGTGAAGCGTTGTGTCGGACAATCCAATACTCCTTTGGTAGAACCGCATTATTCGACGAATGAACGCAGATTATATTCTGAAACGTGTATGTATACGAATTTGTGGTTTCCAGCGAGGAAAACACCATGTTTATGTGGTATTAATGCTAAGATCAATTAGACATAGTTGCATGAGTCGTCACGAAGGGATGTAAACATTCTATTTTCGTTGGAATCGTAGCATGAGTCCTCTCGATTTTCGCTTGCAGCGAAAACCTGTCGGACTCGCTACGAAGGGACGAAAATATTCTATTTTCGGTGGAGGACGGAAAATGTTCTGTAGAAAGTGCGGTAAGGAGATAGCTGACGCAGCTGCTTATTGTCCCGGTTGTGGGACCACAGTAGTGGGTGAACGAAGCGTTTCTCGAGATACTTCTTCGGATAAGTCTCTGGGATACATAGTACCGGTCGGTACATCGGGACTCTCAATAGCTGCAGGATATGTTGGACTGTTTTCTATACTTCTATTTCCTGCTCCTATTGCTTTGATAATGGGAATCCTTGCTCTCAAGGACCTGAAGAAGAATCCACGTCCTCACGGCAAGGGCCGGGCAATATTTGCTATTGTTATGGGTGTGGTTTTCAGCATCATATTGATTGCTGTCATTATGGGGTCAGCATTCGCCGGAGAAAGTGCATGTCCGATATGTGGACCTGATTAAGATTGTTTTGCGAGTGCTCATCGCTCCTGTTCCGACGAATCAAGTGCTATAAATCGACATTAAGAGCGTCTTGCGCTAATATTTACTAATGTATTTGCAGTTTGAAAGGATACATTTTTGATGCGACAACCAAATTTCGATAATTTGTTAAAAGTACTCCGCTGTGAAGTTCCGGAGCGCCCTACTCTCTTTGAGTTCTTCCTGAATGGTCCTCTGTATAATAAACTGGCTGGTCCAGAGATCAGTAACATGACAGACAAGTTGGCGACCTATCGCCGGCTGGTTCATGCATTCAAGAATGCAGGTTATGATTATGCCACCGTTCACGGGTCTGAGTTTGCATTTCCGGCGGGTGAAGTTGAAAGCAAGTCAACTAAATCCATAAATGACGGCGCGGTTATCAGTGACAAGGCAAGCTTTGAAGCTTATAAATGGATGAATCCGGACGAATGCGACTATTCAGGGCTTGAAGGGATCGCCAGTGAAGTGCCTGATGGTATGAAACTGGTTGTCTACGGACCTGGTGGAGTGCTGGAGAACGTTATTGGACTGGTCGGATATGAGTCACTCTGCTTTATGATTCTGGATGAACCTGATCTTGCTCAGGAAATATTCGATGCAGTCGGTTCCAGACTGGTCCGTCATTATGAAATAGCTGCACCTTTTGAGGCTGTTGGAGCTTGTATTTCCAACGATGACTGGGGATTCAAGACTCAGACAATGCTGGCACCGGACGATATGCGCCGGTTTGTGTTCCCCTGGCACAAGAAGATTGCAGAGGCAATCCATGATGCAGGTAAGCCTGCCATCCTGCACTCATGTGGAAACTTTGATGAAGTGATGGAAGACGTCATTGAAGATATGAAATATGACGGAAAGCATTCCTATGAGGATGGCATCCTGACCGTTGAGGATTCATACGAACGCTGGGGCGGACGAATTGCGATACTTGGCGGGATTGATCTTGACTACATCTGCCGGTCATCTGCTGAGGAAGTGCATGCGCGTTCGCTGGCGATGCTGGAAAGGGCTGCGACTCGCGGTGGGTATGCGCTTGGGACTGGTAACAGTGTGCCTGAGTATATACCGGATGCCAATTACTTCGCTATGATCAGCGCGGCTACAGGGATGGATTATTCGAGGTTGGTTTGAGGGGTGGATTCTGAAGGGAATCAATCCCCCTAACCCCCTCCTCCAAGGGGGAATTGGGTTCGCGGTTTTTCTATTTCGTGTGTGATTGCAAATCACACACGAGCGTGACTTCGCACCCAAGCGGGGCAACTTGAGCATTTTTATCATCTGGAAGGGAACATCGAATGAAATCGGTGTGTTTGGGACTTTTACTTATTATGGCTGCATTTACTAGCATATCATCAACTGCTGAAACAAAGGGTGTTACGCTTTTTGTTTCAAAACTAGGAGATAATACCGACGGGTCCTCCTGGGCTCATGCTTATAATAATATTCAGACAGCACTGGATAAGCTTCCGGATGATACCGGGGGACATAAAATTGTCATCCGGCCTGACACTTATATGGAAGCTAACCTGGCTGCTTCACAGAAAGGTGCGCCTGGTCGGTATAACGAACTGATCGGGGATACGGATGGTAAACTGGGTTCAGGAACTGTTGGTTGGGTTGTGATTGACTCCGGTGATCCTGAACAGAAGGGTTTCAAGAGCTATGACTGGTGGAGCACGATACGGGCATATTCCCATGAGTGGTCACCTGAACACACTGCTCCAACATTTTCTTCAATCTGCTGGGACCGTTGGAAGCTGAGTGGTCTTTATGCAACCGGCAGCGATGCAGGGATATTCTTCGACTGCACGAACGAAGTGAAGCCTTTCAGCGTGGTTGTAGAGAACTGCGTGAGCATTGGCAGAGCATTTGGCGGTGGGGTTGCGAGTTGTCTGGCGAGACCGGATGAGCCTATTACATTTAGACACTGCTACCTGGGTGCGCTGGACTGGTGGGGAGATACATCGGCTGCTTACCTGAGATGCGAGAACACTGCAATGCCTGCGCTGCCTGATGTGGTATTGGAAGACTGCACGATGGTCTCTCCTCAGTGTGCTCTTAAGGTCAGCAACTACGGGTTTCAATCCTATACCCGGGTAAAGGTCAACAGGTGCAGACTGATTGTCATGAACTTCTCTCAGCCGGTTGGAACTCCATCTGACGGGATCATTCAGAGTATGGAAGATGGAAAGCTGCTGCACTTGGAGATTGAAAACTCTGCATTGATGGGTTATAAGGTCTTCGGATGCAAAGTCCACCCGGAAACTATTGGGGATATTCAATATACAGTCAAAGGCGATGTCAAAGCCTATGTGCAGTACCAACAGGAAATCCCCAAGGGTATGACGGTCCTGGGTTCCTGGCCGAAGGATGTTTTCGAGCATATTGCACCTCCGTCGATTGAGCGTCCATCCATATACACCGAACGTCAGCTTGTAAAGAAGGACAGTTGTGAGGTTTCCCCAGTTGAGTGGAAAGGTAAGCTGTGCTATCTGGAATCCATCCGACCTGGTTCTGGTGGAACGGTGAATGACTACTACCTGTCGTTTAAGAATGCAGAAACCGGAGAAGAGCTGGCAAGATGCGGTAAGGGATATGGTCTGGCTTCGGCATTTGTGCACGATGGCAAGTTGTATGTATTTGCTTCAAAATGGGATCCGTCCGGTTGGACTAATGTGACTGTGTTTTATTCATCTGATTTGAAGAAGTGGGAATCTAAGCAGGTTGTTGAAGGAGATAACGAAGGGGTTTTTAATTCTTCGGTATGTAAGGGTAGAAATAAGTTCGTTATGGCATATGAGACCAGCGATCCGGCTTATCCTGGATTCACTACGAAGTTTGCTCAGTCGAAGGATCTGTTGAACTGGAAGAAACTACCTGAAGCAACATTTGGGACAAACCGGTACACAGCCTGCCCTTGTGTGCGATACTCCGGGGGCTATTACTATGTATTGTATCTGGAAATGAGATCTCCCCGCTGGTTCCTTGAGACCTATATCACGAGATCAAAGGATCTGAAACACTGGGAACTCAGCAGTGCAAATCCGGTTATTACACCGGAAGGACTTGATGAGGGTGTTAACGCCTCCGATCCTGACCTTATCGAGTGGAACGGCAAGACACTATTATATTATGCAGTAGGAGACCAGTTGACCTGGATGGATATCAAACGGGTAACCTGGCCAGGCAAACTAGGAAGGTTCTTGTCTTCATTCTACAAGAAACTGGGGATCCCGGATGTAGGATCGATTAGCTGGGGGAAGAAATAAGATAAATGCTGCATCGGTATCAGAGCGAAGGGTGAAACCCGGAGCGGCGATGCCGATGCACTAGCTCTCAGTTATGTTGTCCAAGAATCTTCGTAGTCTGGCTGTGCATCGGCATCGGCACTTCGGGGATCAATGACAGTGAATAACCGTTTTATAGAACTGCCCCTTCGTTCTGATACCGATGCATATTTAGGTTGGTGGTGCAGATTATGAAAGCTCTCAGATTCCGAGTTCAATATACTGTATTGTCGATCTTGATTGTCTTTTGTCTGGCTCAATCAGTTACCGCTAAACCATCGCATCCTGCCATTGCGCTTGCATTAACCGATACCCTTGGGGTTGTTTGGCAGGAAGTCAAAGGGAATCCGAAACTAGCCGGCGTGCAGGCTTTGTCATGGCGGGCTGCGGGATGCACTGATCCTGCACTTGCAAGGGCTGAAGATGGCACTCTTACTGTTTGGTTTACAACGATGGGCATACGGAAGGATGCAGATGGCAAGTTTGCAGCTGATGGGCCATGGATCGGTCGGTCTGTGGGTAAGGATTCAACATCACTAAAATTCAAATTCACTCCTGAAAAACCAGTTATTACTGATGGTCTCGAAGGTTCATGGGACCGGTATGTTGAAACGCTTTCTGTCTTGCACGATGACAATGCTGACCGCTATATTGCCTGGTATGCCGGATATCGTGAACGCGGAGGACCAACGGGATTTGTTGATATGGCAATCGGGCAGATGTATTCCCTCGATAAAGCGGGCACAAAATGGGCGCGGCCTCCTGCACCGATCTACCGCCCTAAAGCTGGGGAATGGGACGGAGTGCTTGTCTCTGGCCCTACAGTAGTGCGGGGACCGGACAAGATTTGGCGGCTGTATTACACAGGAATGGGAACGACCGGAGGAGTTGGCCTGCTGACTTCCAAGGACGGCGTGATCTGGACTCCACACGAAAGTGCCCCGGTAATGGACGTTGCTCCCGGGAAATGGGACAGCCAGATTCTTGAACAAGCAGTTCTTTATGCTCACGGAAAATACTGGCTTTGGTATTCGGGACTCGATAGTCCGTTATCTGAAAAAACAGTAATCTGCATCGGTCTGGCTACTTCTGATGACGGAGTTCATTGGAAAAAACATCCCAACAATCCAGTTATAAAACCCGGACCGGAAGGTTCCTGGAATGATGCAAGAGTTGTTTCTCCCTCAGTTATCGTTGAACCAGACGGTTCATTTCTGCTGGCAGCCCACAGCCAATCAAAGAAAGATATCAAAGAAAACAGGTCTGCAGGTGTGATTGGATTCTGGCGGTCACGATAATTGTGTTTGGCCAGGGAGATGGAAATGAGCGAAACTTCGATGTTACACTATATCTGTTCAAAAGAGACCTTTCACCCATCCATTCAATATCCTGTCAGGTGGCTGGATAGCGTAAATGATTTTGAATTGGGGAGACAATTATTCGAAATAGCAGAACAGGACTCGGAACCATTGCAACGGATCTGGTCTGATGTTGAGAAATGGGGATACCAGTTCTGCGCCGTAGTAGAACATGATATTATTATTGCGAAAGCAGCTATCTGGCGCTACTCCGAACCAGCCTGGGATTTAGCATCTGTTGGAGTTATGAACGAGAACAACATGCTGCGCAGCTTTGGAAAATCTGTGTGTTCATTTGTCACCTCTGCAATTCTGGACGCAGATCAAATAGCTACTTGCAGCACAGGATCATACAATACCGCAATGCAGCGCACAGCAGAATCGATAGGATACCAGTATATTGAACCTGCAATGCTCCCAGCGGTTTATCCAAGATTTGAATAGAATTTACCCCTGACAACTATACGAGAGGAAAACACTGATGCACATTGATTATCAACGCAGTAGAATCGTTTTCCGTACAGCAGTATTGATCTTCATTTTGGCTGCGTGCTCAACCAGCTTTTCAGCAACCAAAAGCAAAGCCAAAAAGTCTGTTCCCCCATTGATAAAGGCTCTGAACGAGAGAAAACCTCTTGCGGATATCAACAAACTAATTTTGGCTGGTGCCAACATTGAGGTCCGTGATGATCAAGGTTACACACCACTAATGTGTGCAGCGGCAGTTAGCGAACCAGGAATTATTGACGCTTTAATCAATGCCGGGGCAAAACGTGATGTTCGAGATCCCGATGGATTTACTCTACTGATGATTGCAGCCGCAAACAATACTTCCGAAGCCGTCACAACTCTTCTCAATGCTGGAGCCAAAATTGATGATATAGACAATGACGGATGTACGGCTCTGATATGTGCTGCAGAATACTCTGTAGACCCGGCGGTCATTACGACCCTTATCAACGCAGGAGCCAATCCTAACACCAAACGTAACGACAGTTACTCACCACTGTATATTGCAGCCGAATGTTCATTGAATCCTGAAATCATTTCGATTCTCATCAAAGCAGGGGCGAAAGTCGAAGAAAGAGTTAAAGACCAATCAACCCCCCTTTTTGGTGCAGCAGCAGATAATAAGAATCCTGAAGTATTAACTACATTGATAAAAGCAGGTGCAAAAGTCGATGATGTAGACAATGACGGTTTTTCACCATTGATGTGGGCTGCACAGTTCAATAATAATCCCAAAATCATTACAACCCTTATTAATGCCGGAGCAAAGACAGACATCAAGGCCAAATATGGCGCGACAGCACTCATAATCGCTTCTATGTACAATTATAATGCTGAGGTTTTACAGGCGCTCATAAAAGCCGGTGCAAACGTTACTGATAGAGACGATCTTGATGGCATGACACCTCTCATACAAGCAGCAAAACGCAACAAGAACCCTGCAATAATCACAATGCTTGTGAATGCTGCAGCAAAGATAAGTGACAGAGACAACAATGGATGGACACCCTTGATGTGGGCTGCACGAAGCAATGATAATCCGGAAATAATTAGTACACTCATTAAATCCGGGGCCAAAGTAAATGAACATGACGAACTCAATTTAACACCGTTAATGATTGCCGCACTGAACACACAAAATCCAGCAATTGTAACAACACTATTGAAAGCTGGAGCTAATACCAGTCTAAAATCAAACGAAGGAAAGACGGCATATGATTATGCCCGGAGTAATCCAAAAATCAAGGCAACGAGCGTACATCAAGCCTTGAAAGTTGCGAAAGTGCGCAAGAAATGAGACTCTGCATCATTCACTCAAGATGACAGCTTCACATTCATTTATTAACACGTTTTCATGGAAGGAAGAGCAATGACAAACGTCATAATACATTTCAACAAAATTATTATTTCTGCTGTAGTCTTGTTAGTGCTGGTTTACTCTGTCCCAGTCTCTGCAGCCTCAATAGTTCAGAGCAAAAATGGTATGACACCATTAATGCTGGCTATAAAACAAAACAAGTCATCAGCGTTTATTAGCAAACTGATAAAGACTAAAGCAGACATCAACAAGACGAATAGTGAAGGACTTACTCCTTTGATGCTGGCTGTTGTTAATAACAACTCCCTTGAAATCGTTACCTTACTTATCAAGGCTGGTGCGAGGCCTGACCAGCGAACTAAGACCGGAATTACTCCACTCACTCTCGCCGCGATGAGATCGCATAATCCTACAGTTATCACTGCTTTACTCAATGCTGGAGCTAATATAAACAATCGTGAAAGAGGTGGTAACACACCATTGATTTGTGCAGCAGGAGCAAGCAATACCCCGGAAATTGTCACAACGCTCATTAACGCAAAGGCTAACATCCATGCTCGAAATAGTGATGGCTGGACGCCACTTTTCTGTGCTGCATCATTCAACAGGAACCCGGAAATATTATTGTCACTCATAAAAAACGGGGCAAAAGTCAATGATCGGGATAATAATTCAATGACACCCTTGATGTGCGGAGTATATAAAAACACTCCCGAAATTGTTAGAATTCTTATCAGTAATGGCGCAAATGTCAATGACCGAGATAAGAATGGTAAAACACCATTGATGTTTGCAGCAAACAGGGGTATCACCGAAGTGTTATTGGATCTTATTAATGCTGGAGCCAGGATAGCTGACAGCGATAATAATGGTTTGACACCTCTGATGTACGCAGCTTTGAATACAACTAACCCAGAAATCATCACTACACTCTTGAAGGCTGGTAGCAAAATAGACGATAAATCCAATGATGGATCAACTGTGCTGATGATGGCTGCGTTTCAAAATGTCATCCCGGTATTGAATACGCTGATAAAAAATGGAGCGAAAATTGATGACCGTGATAATAATGGTATGACACCCCTGATGTATGCTGCAGAAGGGTCCAAAAAATCTGACATCATCGCTGCATTAATAGCTGCTGGAGCAAAGGTTAATGATCGGACTAACGATTACACCACGCCTTTAATGCTGGCTGCGCAAGAGGCTAGAAATCCGGAAGCCGTTCTAGTCCTGGTCAAGGCAGGAGCAATAGTGGACGCCAAGGATAATGAAGGATTCACAGCACTAATGCGGGCTGCGTTGACCTCTGGTAATCCCAGTGTAATCACAGTTTTGTTGAATGCTGGAGCTGATCCCTCCTTAAAGTCGTCAGAAGGTGAAACAGCTTACGACTTGGCTGAGTCCAATAAAGCGATCCATCAATCCGATGCATATAGATCACTTAGACTTCCAAAACAACACAAGGAATAGCCTGTCATCCGGATGTCTTTCTGCGGTTATATCAGAACCAGGCTAACGTCTGTCATCATATAATACATATAATGGCAAACGAGGTATATAATGACTAAAGTCTTTTTATTGGTGTTATACACAGTCTTCATGCTGTGTGGAGTTCATTCCCTTGCTACGAGCATTCCCTCTACAGATTCCCCTTCTCAAAAACAGATATCTTCTTCAGCTGATGATGAGTTTTGGAGGGCTGATAAACGCCTGGAACAGAAAGTGAGTATCATCGCCAAATACAGGACCCTATCAGCTATCATATCTGATTTGAGCAAACAGACCGGTATCAATATTCAGGCTGGTCTGAGTGTTCTGGACTGGCAGGTCCGGGATCGGAAGATGGTTATTGCTGCCAAAGACATTCAGCTAGTAGATTTGATGAGATCTATATCTCGGGTGATGAAATTCAATTGGCTCCGGTCCAAAACGGATGATGCTTATAACTACATGTTGTATTTGGACCAAAACACATCAACGAATAACTCAGCATCTGCAAAGCGTGAACAGGACCGTTTCGACAATGAGATGTTGCAGATGCGGGAGTCTTTTGCAAATGCTTTGGCTGATTTGGCAGAACCAACTGCTGATGACCTGAGAAAGCTTAGGGCTGATAACTCCATGCTTTACGCAGTCTCTGCTTCCGGGATGGCGCAATCGTTAAAAGAGCTTTTCAGTTCAGTTCCAGGTTTGCGTGATAAGTTTGTCAGTGGGGAAACGATATATTTCGATCTGAATGACAAGCATGAGAGTGTAAGGAAAGCTATGCTGGGAGTAGCTCAGAGTATATTCAGAATGTGTCCGGATGCTGGAAGACCATCGGCTGAGGAACTCGCAGACGATCCAGGTTTGCTGGAGGGTATTACAATCAGATCTCCATATAAGGATGAAGCTGATAAGCTGGACGATATAACATCACGTTTTGTAATGAGTCAAGTGGATGTTTCATATTCCAATGGACCTGACAAAAACGGTAGTGAGTTCGGATTTCAGATATTAGACCCTTACAGCAGTCTCGGCAGATCATTCGGGGATCATTTCACTGCTGCACTTGGAAGCAGTCAAGCTTATGACATAGGTAGAGCTGCAATTTCAATGGATTTGAAAGAGATAAAGCAGTTCGACTTTGGTGAGAAAGCAGTGGAGCATGGGAAGAGTTTTAATATTCCAATCGAGATAGACTTCACAGAAGATGGCAAGAATAAAGCTAAACAGTTGCGACTGGAGGATAAACTTGTAATATTCGCTAATGCTACGAAGTATAATGTTGTCTCAGACAGTTTTGCATCCAGCATTCATGTTGTACATTCCGAGAGGGAACCTGCTATGGTGTTTCTCGGTAGTATGGAGACTCTATACTCATACAATTGGTGGGATAAAGGTCCCACTATTGAGTTACAAGACAGGCACTGGGCTTATAAACGCTCCTTGGAGATCCCTGAAGCGTGGCTGGAGAAGTGGCGCAGTACATTCAAAACTACCGGCACGCTGGATATTTGTAGCCTGGCGGAGATGGCATATCTGGTTGGAGATGATAGCCGACACAAGATGAACATCCCGGATGACGACATTCTCAACATTTCTGCCTTAGTGACAACCTTACAGCATAATATGTCTTTATTACAGTTCTTGGCGATGCTTACACAAAACCAGCAGGCAGCTATTTTTACGACAGGTGGGCTGGACCTTTCAACTCTGGATCAAAATCAGATGGAAGCTGCAAAGAGATCATTGAACTGGTGGAATGGCAAAACAAAAGATATAATAACTGGGAAGTACATGGTTAATGGAAAGCTCATACCCTATGGGACGTCCGTAGTGAAGGGAGATCTGTGTAAATATATCTTCGTTGCAAACGGAAAGAATATAAGCACCATAGACTCGCCAAAGTTCGTGGAACCTAATCCGGAAATCAGCCACAAACCAATTGTCTATACAAAACAGGAGTAATATATTGAAGTTTCTAAAAGGTCTTGTCGCCACGCTTGCTCTATCTGTATTCATCTCGACGGTTGCTTCTGCACAGGATTTCACTGTCAGGGTGATGTGTAACCAACCTGTGGGAGTTATTAAGCATGGCCTTGTGGGTGCGGCACAGGGAGGGGACTCGCACAGCTACTCTCGTCCACATATCGTGAGTGCACTGAGTGATATGGGAATATCGTGCGTCAGACTGGAATCGATGACCGGGTCTCATTTCTTTAAGCTGTATGATCCAGTAAGTAAGAAGTATGATTTCACAAGATTGGATGCTGAAATAAATGCCATCAGGAATAGCAAGGCTGAGATAATTGCCAATATTTTCTATGTGCCTGAGTGGCTCTCCAGCGATCCGGAGGGTAAGCTGGGAGATCCTTGTTTTGCAAAACCTGCTGACTGGAACAAGTGGCAGAAATATGTATATGACATTGTAAAACACTGCAAGGAGAGTGGATTCAAGATCAAATACTGGGAGATATGGAATGAGCCGTCCGGAGTCAGCTTTTTTACCTCATGGCGTGATGGCGTATCTTTTCATGAACTATACCGGGTGACAGCTAAGGCTATCAAACAAGCAGACAAGCACGCTCTTGTTGGTGGTATTGGTGACAATATGGACTACCCTGAGCACTACTTGAATCTGGCTGCATACCTGAAAAAGAACAAGAGTATCCCGTACGATTTTGTTACAGTCCACTGGTATTCGGACTGGGAAAAAGATGCCAGCTATAAGCCTGACAATTTCTTTGTAATGACTAACAACATACAGTCAATGATGCAGACTGCTCTTGGCAAGAAACTCCCTATATTCGTTACCGAGTGGAATGGTGATTCCGGGGCTGGAAAGTTCAATACCTGGGACCGCGCTGCATACCTGGGTCAGTCCATGTATTGGCTGCAGGAGAGCAATGTAGAAATGACTACATTCTTCAGGATCGAGCCCTATGCAGGGGTCAACAGCTCTTTGACCACACACGACGGCACCTGGCGGTATTCCGGCAGAGTGATGAAAATGTTTTCTATGCTGCCTATGAATCGGGTTAATGTAAGTATGACTCCCAGAGACACAGTCATACTTGGTTCTGCAGACGGTTCAAAGATGGCAGCTTTCATCTCAAGAGCTTCTGATAGTTCCTCTCCTCTTGCTGTTGAGCTGCAGTTCCAGACTTGGTTTACCCAGCTATATGGTAAATACACTGTCACAGTATACACTGAGGACCAAACGACCGCAGACCAGGATTACAAATTGAAGCCTGCAGCTACCTATACTGGCAAAAGTGACGCCGGTGAAACAGTCAAAACCTCAATAACGCTGCCATCAAAAAGCGTAAACCTTGTAGTTGTGGAGTTCAATAAGGAATAACACAGGTAGAAAAGTAACATTACAATATTTGCGTAATAGCTCAGAGTTGCCGGAATTTGTCATCCTGAGGAATGAAGGATCTGCTTTTTCAGGAGATAAAGCAGATCCTTCGTTCCTCAGGATGACATTGTTCCAATATTACTGAACTGTTACGTAGAAAGCAGTAACTCAAAGGCGGATTATCTAGTGCTCAGATTTTTCAAATCACATAACATTTTACTTGCAGCGGTTCTGGGAGTGATCATTTCCAGTCAGGCTTTTTGCAGGGACAGGGAGACTGTATTTCAGTTTTCTACCCTGGGATCACTTATGGCAGGCGTGTATGATGGCGGGATCACTCTGAAAGAGCTATCCAGACACGGAGATATCGGGCTCGGGACGTTTGATAAGTTGGATGGAGAGATGGTGGTGTTGGATGGAGCAATCTACCAGGTGCGGTCGGATGCTTCAGTACACAAGCTCCCTGGGGCATCTCTCAGTCCGTTTGCTTGCGTCACTTACTTTGATAAGGATATCAGCATAGTATCCAGCACGAAGATGGATATGGCTGCGCTTACAAGGCTTATAGACGGCAGGATAACTTCTGTGAATTATTTCTATGCTATACGTATCACCGGAACATTTGCGTATGTTAAGACCAGAAGCGTTCCTGCTCAAGTGAAACCTTACAGGAAGTTGACCGAAGTGGTGGCGAATCAACCAACTTTTGAAAAAAGAGATATCAGAGGAACAGTTGTCGGTTTCAAATGCCCTCCATATGTTCAGGGAGTCAATGTGCCGGGATATCATCTGCATTTTATCTCAGAAGATAAGTCCTGGGGCGGGCATGTATTGGGCCTGCAGACCGGAGATATATCTATCGCGTTGGATATGACGCCAGGATTTGCGATGGAATTGCCGAAAGGCGGAGACTTCCAGACAACTGAGCTTGGGAATAACGACAGCGAGGCTGTGAAGAAAGTGGAGAAATAGACTTTAGACGTTAGGCTTTAGGAAGGGAATTGGTTTGTTCTTACTTGTCAGGGTTGAAAAAACTGTCGGATCTGACTTTTTCATAGCCGCCGGAGGTTGATGAGCAGCAGGACTTCCATGTTGGAGATGAATCGTTCATTGCATCCGTACCACAGATCAGCTTTGGCGAATCAATGGTTGTAAGCAGGCGGTCTATCAAATCTCTGGCTTTCAGTGTGCTGCCGGGTTTCAATCCCAGTTTGTGCAGGATGCGGAGATCTTTTAGTTGGTCTTTGGTGTACATCCAGAGGCAGATATTCTTCTCAGGATGATAGGCAGGACACGGATCGCAGACCATACAGCATCCCTCAACCAGAGTAACAGGTATATCAGGGTTCCTCTGCATTTTGACCATCAGTTCCTGAAGATTATCTACCTCCAGAGGAGAATCCAAAGCTCCAAGGCCGTAGCAGCACAGAATGCACATCAAATGATGAGGCCGGATAAAAAGCCTGTCTGCTCCTGCTATACGTTCGCACGATACTCTCTTAGCTTCCACCATCTCAGCCCTGGTCCTGATCGGCAGAAGACTGTGTGGACCTTTGCCCAGGAGTTTCTCAGCCAGGATATTGCAGCGGTCCAGAGAGAAATAATCATCAATCCCATCATCACGGACTTGTTGAAACATATCTTTCCGAGCATGAGGACATTCCGGCCAGTCGGGCTGTATATTATCCTTGTGGTAACATATGCCCTCAAGGGAGTGAACTTTCTCAAACAGCAATCTGAGTAGTTCGATGGCTGGTAACTCAGTATTCGGTCGTATTCCCAGTATACGTAAAAGCTCAAGATCTTTCATGCGGTCGGCATAATCACCCTGACGCCGGGTAATATCCGTATCTGTCAGAGATCCTGAGTAGATATCATCATAATGGGACCGAACGATATCAATGTCCGCGGTAACTCTCACTGTAAGGAACGGGTCGGATTTGAGAGCGCTGGTGATATTTCTGACGATGTCCTCTCCGGCAGGCGTGACTCCACACCCCACCGATGCACAGATGGCACAGAGAAGATGATGGGCTTTGATTTTTAGGGTGTTTTCCATTGTTGATATCCACAAGAAGATGCTACTGCAATTATACCGCATTTTCTTTGGATACTGGAGAAAAACACCTCAGGCTTCAGGAAGGTAATTTACCAGCACATTCCTAATCCGAGAATAGTATTTGACAATCTTGCAATTTTGCAAATATATTTTGACTATTTATTACCAGCAGTGCGGTACTTTTCCCATTGACTGTTGTCTAATAACATGGTATATTTCATTACGTCCCTTGAATGCATACGCGGATTAACATAAATCACATTTGTATTACCTAATGTTCTACATCGCTTATCAGAAGGTGTCTGTCCCAATTAAACTCTAGTTAAACCTAGGAGTATATGATGATCAGAAAATTGCACATAAAACACGTCTTCACAAACTCTATTTCCATAACCCGCCGGCGGTTCATGCATTCGGTAGTTATAGCGTGTATTGCAGTTTTGGTGTCACATGCTTGCTATGCAGTTACAAATGTCGACAACCTGCTTTCAAAGTTTGATCTTGTACCAACATTAAGCACAAGGAACATGCTGGATAACAAGTCGTTTAGCTTTATCAAACACGCAAACATTCCCAAAAATCAGACTTGCATAGACACAAGATATGAAGGGGATGTCAGTACAGAGATCGCTGATCTAATGAAGGGATTAAAAAGGGCGATCAAAGCTGAATACCTACCAACTGAGGATGATCTAGCCCAGATAGTACCCTGCGTAAACTTGTGGGAAGATGGGACCGATTACCTGGTGCTGTCATACAAAACAAAGTCAGGTATGATAATCTATGTCGAGGATGGTTTCAATATCAACATCAAAATAACGACTGGGCTATCGTGCAAACTGGATGACGTTAAACAGTATGTGGTTGATCTTGCTACCGAGGTACTGGATGTTTCTTCAGCTGATGAGCAAATGAGAGTAAATCCGCGAATAGGAATGATAGCAACAGACATTGGCGACTCAAGAGCAGGACAATTGGATTTTGGACGGTCACCTGTTACAGGAGCTGTTGAATGGTATTCCATACCAGGTTGGTGGTCAGATGGGCACAGTGTGCTGTTTTCATTGTCCAAAATCGACTTTGAAAAAAGGATGAGAACTGCAAAAGTGAGTACTTCCAAACCTCGAACATTTAAATCAAGAATGATTTTGTCTACAAAACCGTAAGTTACGCTGTTGCATGGAACACATTACTGGCAAGACGCATTGTAGCTCCTGCCAGTAACGTTATCTCTGTCGCATCGGTAGTCGAAAGATGTTGAACTGCCGAAGTATAGCAACATTGAAGATTCATGCGTGCTTGACTCCGGCTGCTTGCGTTTCACTCGACAACCGTAGTAACCATACTAGAACTCTAACGTCATTTTATTCCTCTCCACGTATCATAATCCCTGTGAAACTCATTAGACCTAAAACAACACCCCCTGCAGCGGTGGAACGTCCAGGTCCAGCAGGTATTGCATCATTTTGACGTTGCGGACGGCGGAGCCGGCGTGGCAGTTGTTGAACTGGATGTACAGGGTGTCGCTTTTGGACTGCATTTGCTGGATTGTTGGGAGGAATGATTTTAGTTCGTCTTCGGAGTAGAGGTAGTCGTACCTCAGGGCACTGTCTGAGAACCATTTTTCGCTTCTACCGTGGAGGCGGAGGTAGGCTATGCTGGATGTGACCTCAGGGACCAGAGGCATAAGAGGGTCTATATGGGGTTCGTCTACTGCGCAGAAGCCTATTCCCCTCTGCCTGAGAGCTTTGAAAGTATCGTCGGAGATCCATCTCTTGTTGCGGAACTCATACACCAGGGGGTATCTGTTGAATGCATTGTAAAGCCCCTCCAGGTATTCCCAGGCCTGATCTGATGGCTTCATTTGTGGAGGGAACTGGGCAAGCAGGCAGCCCAGCTTGCCGGACTCGATCAATGGTCTTATGCCCTCTATGAACTCGAAACACATCTCGTGGTCCAGCTGACCGTCTGCACTGCCCATCCAGGGCTCGTGGGTGATGCCGGAGAATAGCTTGACTGTGAACAGAAAGTCCTTTGGAGAGCGCTGGACATGGCTGGTGAAGACACTTGAGCTGGGCATTTTGTAGTAGGTGTAGTTAATCTCCACAGAGTTCAACCGGAACTGGTCTATGTAGTAGGCGAACATCTCCGAGTTCTTGATACCGCTCGGATAGACAGTGCCTTTCCAGTGCTCAAAACTATACCCGCTGGTCCCCAGACGTATCTCACCCAATTGGTTTCCTCCTTTTGCTTGCTCGGAAGGGAGTTTTTGACAGGATTGACAGGATTCACAAGATTAACATAAGAGGATTGCAGTAGCTCAGCTGATAACTTTCAATGCTGTGGTTAGTTGATAACTAGAACCAGTCCATCCAGAGCAATGCCTGTTGGTTCCGCACGCTGAGCATATCTCAAAACCTGTTAATCTTGTTAATCCTGTCAAAAAAACACTTCCCCTATGACTGCCTTCTTGAGCCGGCGAAGGCTGGTGGGGGTTTGGCTCCTGGGGTCACCTCCAGCAGGCTGGCGCGGCGGATGGTGAACTCTCCATACCTGTTGTTGATCGCGTCCAGCGCCTCCAACAGCTTCTCCTGCCTCTGATCAGCAAACAGGCTGAGCTGGTGGGAACCCCTTACCAGATTGGATACACATACCCCTATCAGACGGATGGGACGGGCGTTGCCTACCTGGTCTTTAAGGATCGACAGCGCAACACTGTATATCGAATATCCATCATCTATGTGCTCCGGCAGGCTGCGGCGGCGGCTGAACGTGTGCATGTCCGAATACCGCACCGACAGCGCAACCGTCCTGCCTGAATACCCCTGCTCCCTGAGCCTCCGCCCCACCATTTCCGACAGCCTCAGCAGAGTGTGGCTGAGGACTTCCCAGTCGCATGTATTTCTGCCCAGCGTATGGGAATGCCCGACAGACTTCATATCGGGCGAGTCATAGTAAGGGACCACGTGACTGTCACTGACCCCCTGCCCCATCGCCTGCAGTATCTCCCCGAAGACCCCAAAATGCTTCTTCAGACGCTCCCTGGGAGTCCTGCCGAGGATTCCTGCCGTAGGGATCGCCATCTCCTTGAGCCGGGCGGCTACTTTGTCCCCAATCCCGTGCAGCTTCTCAACCGGCAGGTTCTCCAGGACTTTCGCTACGTCCTCCGGAGGAATCTCAGTCAGACCGTCAGGCTTCTTCATCCCGGCTGCCAGCTTGGCAAGGACTTTGTTTGGGCCTATGCCTATCGAACAGGTTAGCCCGAGCTCCTCTCGTATCCGGCGCTTGATGTCCAGAGCCATGTGCCACGGGCCTCCGAACAGGTTCATCGTCGGAGTAACGTCCATGAAGCACTCGTCTATGGAGTATATCTCAAGCAAGTCCGTGTAGTCGCTGCAGATCCGGAAGACCCTGCGAGAAACATCGATGTATTTTCTCATATCTCCGTGGACCATTACAAGCTCCGGACAGCGCTGCAGGGCTTCGTTGACCGGCATAGCAGAGTGGACGCCAAACTTGCGGGCCTCATAGCTGGCTGTGGAGACGACTGAACGGGTGCCTGCGGGGCCTCCGACAGCAATGGGCTTCCCCACCAGGTTGGGGTTGCACTGCTGCTCCACACTGGCAAAGAACGAGTTCATATCCAGAAGCAATATGGTACGATTCTTGTTCATATCCCCTATCCCGCGCAGACCTGTCCCAGAGTCCAGTCCAGAGTTGTTGCATTGAACTGGAGTTCGTACATGTTGAGGCCATCGGTGACTGAGTAATGGTGTAGGGTTGAGACTCCCTGGCTGGTGTCCCAGGCATAGGCGACGGACTTCACGCGGTAGTACCGGTCACGCCACATAAACCACATCGGCACTACCTTGCGTTTGTCGAACGCCACACCCACACGTATGTTCTCATCAACAGTAACAGTCTCCAACTTCCAACACCCCGGCAGTCCAAACCTGCCCTGATATTATACCAGAACATCTGTTCGATTGCCAATATATTTATTCCCGTTTTGCTGGATATTTACACATTGTTTCTGGGGAAGGGATAGGCTTCAGTCTTCGGGCTTCAGGCTTCAGGAAGTTGTCCCTGGAGTTTCGTATCTTCGGCTGGAGGTGGTGCCAACATGAAGGGAGTATCACGCGAAGACGCAAAGGCGCAAAGAAGGGAGTGTGGCTTCAGGCAATGTGATCAGGGTACATTGCCTGAAGCCTGAAGTCCGAAGTCTGAAGCCTATCCCTTCCCCGTCATTTCCAGCCGAAGATTCTGCATTCTCCGAAGCGGACGGTGTTTTTGTCGGTTTGGAGTTCCAGCTTGATGTATCTGGCTCTTCGGCCTCCCAGGTCCAGAAGAGCGGCGCCGTCGTAGCTCTTTGGTCCGGTTGTGATGGTTGGGACGCTGGATACCTGCTGCCAGGAACCGTCCTTGCCGGTGCTGCTAATACTGACACTTGCTCCTATTGAGTCCACATACGCCAGCAGATGGCTGAGCTTATAGCTGCGATGGAGATCGAACGTTGTGGATATGACGGCAGGTGGATAGTTGAATATGACGTAGTTGATTGGGTATCCGAGCAGGCCGTCGGTCAGGAGACCATCAAAGTGGTTCTCTGACTGCAGACCGGTTTTGGCGTTCTTGCCTTTGAAGTAGACTGAACCCTCCATAAGTCCGCAGTGCTCACCATACCACTTGATATCCGGATAGATGGAGTAGGTATAGTAACCGCCGGTGTCGATGTTCTCAACGCTGTCCCCTCCGTTGCCGGTCAGGCAGACCAATGGTCCTGAGATGGACGTTGCAGAAGCAGGGACCTTGCCGCTGGCGACCATCAGCTTCACGGCTTCATCACGCATCTTCTCGAAATAGATATCAGCCCCGGTGTTGTTCCCCTTGGTCGCTGATGTCAAGGCTTCAGAGAGCAGGGCTTTGGCTTTGGCTCCATCGGGGGAAGCTGCAGCGAGGGATTCCAGCCACTTGATCATCCGGTAGTCCTGAATGCCCTGCCTCCAGGCCTCCCAGCGGACACTGGTAACCGGCTTGTCTGCGCCCTCATAGATGACCGCATAGTCTGACCTGTCACCATCATTGTCATCCCAGACACTGGAACCCGGAGTCGTCCCGCAGTCGTTGTAGTCCCAGAAGCCGATGCCTTCATAGCCATATTGTATTGCCCGCCAGCCGTCCATTCTGTAGCTCCAGTAAGGGCTGGATTCCCGCCCGAGCACTGAGTAGGAGAAGAACCTGGCATTCTGTTTCTTGACAAAATCGCGCTGCTCAACGGTCAACCACATCGAAGGTACCCAGATGTCGACATATGGTGCCATTATCTCCAGAGCTTTCATAGTAACAGCGCTGTATACTGTAGTGAATATCTTCTGCTCGGGGTCTGCCAGGCGCAAGAGCTTTCCGAAATTGCTGACCAGCATGGCATCGGTCTCCGTGCACGGTTCATCGTGCGGATACCACGCGAAGTTGCTGACAGGCACGCCTTTTTCCTCAAGGTGCTTGCGGGCTTTCTTGACCCACCAAGCGAAGTTGTCATAAGTCGCCTGGGTCCAGGAACCGCCCCCACCCCACTCATACGGCCAGTAGCTGTATTCTGAGGACAAGATATAAACCTGACCATTTGTCCCAAACGTGGAAATGAACTTGTCCAACTCGGTAAAGTCCGGTTCATTGGCTGGTTTGCCATCAGGACCGAGTTTGACTGTCGTGAAACCTGTGGAGCCCCAGGGAACAGTGTGCACGCTGGTCATGTGCTGCTTCTGATCTTCAAAGCAGGCTTCAGGGTAGCTGCTGCAGGGAGGTGAAGTGTACATTGCCCAGTTGCAGGAATACGGCTCAGGGCCTTTGGGGAATGCTGCTGGGAGGACATTTACCACTACTCTCAGTCTCTTCAGAAGACTCACCTGGTAGTTGGGTTTGATTGTTATTGTGCTGGCCCACTGGCCTGGTTCCAGGTCAGTGGCGTCGATTGTCATCCAAACAACAGAGTTTCTACCGGGGGATAGGTTCACCACCCGATCTATAGGAAGCTCGGGGAGTGGATCTCTCTGTTTTGCACCGCCTCGCAGCCCGGCCTCCTGAGCCTCGAACAACCTCAAGTGTTTCGCAGCAGGCGCTTTCTTTGTCCATGTCGGAGTCACCAGATCAGTCGGTATACAGCGAAATACAACGGTATCATCGGTGGCGTTGGTTATAGCTACGGCCCTGGTGATATACTCCCCCTGGAACGCATTGATAGTGATAGTATCTACTGACTTCGTGTCCGATGAGGGAAGGGTATCGCTCCATGGAAGATCCCACGGATTGATCGACCAGATCATCAGGTCTCTGCCTGCAAGGCTGGTAATGCTCATCACCCGGTCAAGTTTCACACAGCCGGTTGTGAATGCATTCCAGTCACGCAGGCTGAGTATTTTCTTGGATTTCCTTTGAAGCTCCGTGAAACTTGCGAGGACTCCATCAAGTCGATCCTTGATAGCGGGCATAGATGCAGAACGTGACTTAAGCTCCTGAATGCGACCACTCAGTGTCTTAACTCGCAGGGCAGCGGCAGCGGTGTAGCCTCCGACAACCAGTGTTCCGAACGCAGCGCGGTTGTTGAATCCTCCGAATGTGGGAGACCAGCACTGCAGGGGCACAACACCTCTAGTCGACCGGCAGACGTTGAATCCCAGCATGTCGCCCTGTTTCACGCTCTGCACCCTGCCAAGCTCGGTAAGAGGCAACGCTATCTCAGTAATCCATCCCTTAGGGCCAACCAATTCCTTATGCTTCCAACTGGTGTTGAAGTCCGGCGCGTTGCCCAGTCCTTTACAGTCGGCATCATTGCCTGCAGGATCAACGCCAAAATGATAATACTCAGGTTTGTCGGCAAATGGCGCGAAGAAAACCTCCACACATTCGCTCCAACCCAGCTGATCCCTGCCGAGGTTCTTTTTGGGGAGTTTGGAGACATCGGGATCTGCTAACTCAATGGCTATGTAGAGGAACTTTCCATCAGTCATCGCACGATACTTTGAGGCAGGTTTACCGGGAATCGTACCGGTGTTGTCGGTAAAGTTAGGGCTAACAGGAGCGGATTTCCACGCAGCATCTTTAAGCTTTCCATCAATCTTTGGAGCATCTGCAGGCTTGATGACAGGACACTGCACCGAAGGCGGCTCCGCTGAAACAGAACCAGCTGTCAAAACTATCAAACAACCTAGTAGAACCCATATTCTAAGTATTGTCATATCATCACCTTGGCAAGTCATCTTCTAAAATTTCACGCGGAGGGCGCGGAGAAGGGAAGAGGCTTTGGACTTTTGGCTTCAGGCTCTAGGCCGTGTTCCCTTACTACGTATTCTGACGAATCCATTCCCTTCTTAGCGACTTTGCGTCTTTGCGTGATAATATACTATTAACCACTTTCCACAGCCATTCAGTTCTGCAACCGTCAAGTTGCATCAAGTCTCTCCGTTCTCCGCGTTCTCCGCATCTCCGCGTGAAACATAACTCATTCTCCGCGTGATACTCATATAAATCATTTTCGCAGATCGTCGGGGCCCCCTATTACGAGGGCTGAGGACCCCATTCCGCTCAGGTGCCTGACCGCGAGGACGTGAGAGCCTTTGGTCAGTTTGACTGTGGCAGTGTAGTCCTTAAATGTCGGTGGCCAGGAACCGTTGCCGAAGTTGGTGGTATCACAGATTGTCTTGCCGTCCAACCAGGCCTGCAGCCACCAGTCAGCTCCGAATCCCAGGGTCACGTCCATATCTTTTACTACCGACAGCTTCAGAAACGCATACGATGGTCTGCCCTCCGACGGTGCCCCGGCTATGTCCGCGAAATTGAACTTGCCATCGACTGCATTAACAGTGACGGGTTTGATCTTCTTGCCGGCTATTTCGATCTCGGACGGAATCGTCTTCAGAACTTCAACAGGCAGAACGGGATCGGTCTTCTGCATACCTGTGAAAACGACCCACTGCTTTGGGATCTTCAGTTCACCGTAAATTCGGTTGTCCGGTTTGATCAACGTTACTCTCTCAATGCTTATTGAACTGTCGCTGTTGAGCTTAATACTTGCCCAAACCTCGCAGGCGCCGATCTCCCGGAAAACCATTCTGATATCGTTGCCCTCAAGGAAATGCAGATATGAACTGCCTCCCAGACTCGTCTTTCCGATGTCGTACCACTGATATTCTGATCCAACAAGCTTGATACTCTCAAATGGTGCGCTATTTCCATATGGTGTCCGTATACCGCAGGCAAGGGGTAAATCGGAATCCTTAAGCGTCACTTTCACTGCCCATCCTCCAGCAGCCTCGGAGTCTTTAACCAGCTGCGCAGGAGCATTCTCCGATAGCCTGAAAGAAGAATTACCTGCGGGATAGTCATAGATGAGATCTTTAGGTACACCTGCAAATTGTGTGGGTAGAGGTGCAGGGATATATACATTGGATTCCCAGAACTTCAACTGCTTAGCCAATAGAAGCCTGGCGGGTTTAACGTCCAGGCCATCTGCATTTTCTTCCGGCCCAACGCTGCACTGTATGTATCTGGCCTCTGCCATCTTCTTGTATCTGTCAATGCAGACTTCCCGCTTGAACGGCATCGTCTCAGGAGTGCGACCGGCAAGAACCCACTCTCGGACAAGTCCCGGCCACAAGAATAGGATCGAACGATCTACTCCATTTCGAGCGCGGTGGACCCGACTTAGATACACAGGATTCTTCGCCGCAGCTTTTTCTGCTTTGTCCAAAATCGAATAGGCTTTCATCAAAAACTCGAGATCGAGATATTTGAACTCCGGAAGTGATGCCGACATACCAACAACTGATGGCTTTCTTGCTTCGGCAGCCGCTAGAGCTGTTCGGTAGTCTCTGATATACTTACCAGCTGGACCGTAGAAGCCATCGGTGAATGTCTTAACAAGCTTGTTGTAGTCTTGATATGGGTCCTCCATAAGCTTGGCAGCAAGCCAGACTTTCATGTCCTGCATATCGTTACCAACCAAGTCATATTCCATTGTTTCCTGCAGAATACTCTTTGCGCCATTTCTGACATAAAAGCGATAGTCCGCCGGGAAGTTGCGTTCGTTGGGAACTGGGAAATCCCACGCCACCCCGTATCCGCCGTATGGCTCCATGTAACTGAATGCGCTCGCGTATAGCCAAACACCTGTGCTCTTTGCGAGTTTCGTCCACGTGAGGAACTGCTTCATACCTGTCTCATTGGACGGGTCAGTAATAGGCCTGGCCATGTTCAGGGGTTCACTGCACCATCGGATAGTCAAATAATCAACCGGACGGATAGACTTTGGAGGAATACGGCTGTCCTGATAGGCAAAGGTAGTAAACGTCAGCTCAGGATATTCTGTATGAAGTGCTCCAGCAATACTGTTTGCAAAATCTATCACATTTCCGGCCTGGGATCCCTCGGATTTGTAAATCGCAGTGCAATCAGGACACTGGCACCAGGAAGCACCGTCATTCTGCGATAGATCATATATACGAGGAAGAAGAGGAGCACCCACCAGGTTTGTCAGGCGAAGGGTCTCAGGCATGTGAATACCTTTGATTCTTTCAACCACGGTTTTACGCAGTTCCTGATTTGACAGGCAAAGCCCCGCACTCTCACGGCTCCTCTTGCCATCGATCAACGCGAACCATTCGGGATGTGAGTCATAATCGGTCTGGGGCACTAGATACTGCATTGAATGCCCACCTGTGAAAGGAGAACCATAAGCTTCCGGATAATACGCCATGCGGCCATTCGGGCCTTCGTGGTAGAGCCGATAAACTCTGTTTCGTCCAAGGAAATCCCCTGAACCTACTCTACCATTGCCTGGTTCCTGCCTGTTACCAAAAACAGGTTTGCCCTTGATATTTAACTCGGGTATGGAGAGTTCGGGTTTATTGGGAACGAAGTCTTCATAGGCATTCCACCAGTGAACGCCGACATAATCCTCCAACAGGTGGTATGCCGCATACTCGGGACCGTGGAAAACGCCCCCGGTGAGGAATATGTTACCACCTACTGTGCGAATGATCCAGTCCTCATCAGCGAAGCTCTTCATGTCCACTCCAAGCTTGCGGGCAGCTGCACTTCCTATATAGATACAGCAGCGCTGACCTGATTCCTGCCCTTCGGTTACCCGGGGAAACTTCTGGCCGGTAACTCTCGCCAGATAACGCTCAAGGTCCCTTGCTGCCATGAACTCAGACAGGGTCAAAGGCTCAGCCGGAACAACAATCGCTGCCGGACTGACACCTTTCCCTGCAAGGATAATCCTTTTTCCGGATGCATCTGCGAATGCAGTTAGACACGCCAATGCAATAAGCACCAAGATTACTATTCGAGTGATAATCGATGTTCTTTCAGTTCGAGTCATTCAACATCTCCACTATAAACCGATAAATGCTCAATTTGTTGCAGGCACTGCGCCTTCTTTCACTACATAGACCCTGTCAATATAAATGGAATTCTTGTTGCCCAGATTTTTAGGAGCAATCCACAGTTGCATACCATTGCCTGAGAACGCTTGGACTCCCAGGCTGAAATCCTTGTGTTCCGTAGATATCTGGCTGTCCTCAAAGCTGGCCGACATAATTTCCTTGCGTTCGACAACGTCATAAATGCCTGATGAAAATCCCGCGGGAGATCCTGCATCTGATTTTCGCAGACGTATGAAAATTTCTCCCCTATTTAATCCATTGTCTATAAGCGACGTCAAAGGCATAGCGGTCGCCCATTCTTTATGGTCGCACGGCATGCGTGCTGCTGATCCATCTGAAGCTTTAGCGTCGGCTTCCCTGAAAGCCCAAGTGCCCTCTCCCGCCAGTATAAACCCATTATCCTGAAATCCGAACCAATCTTTATCACCTATTCCTTTAAGGTTCTCTGGTGTTTTACCTCGATCGCCCGAATAAATGCCCCAGGCTATAAAATAGTGCATGGAAATAGGTCGACCTTCACTTATGAATGTATTATCAGACTTTGCCGTCCAGTTCAGATATTCTTTGCACCAGTCCCCAACATCGCCTATCCTCGGTGACCCTTTCTTTTTGACTTCGGCCTGAATACTCCTATCCGAGAGCAATAGCGCAAGCTCCAGTCCCCTCCTCTGAACAAGAATCCTGTCCTTTATCTGTTGGGAATCTACCAGCGACTCAGCCTTATCAAAAAGTCCGAAAGCGGTGATATAGTCTTGCGCGGTAAAATATGGATTTTTATCGTTGTAGCAGGTCAGCCTGTAGTTGGCCTTCAGCACGGAATCCGTGTAGACTGCCAGAATCTCTTTCAAGGTATTTGCTGCTTTTCCATAATAACCGGTCATAAAAGCGTCTATCAGCTTCTCTCCATCCAAAGTCTGGTCCCACAGAAGCTTTGAAACAACCCAGTTGCGCATCTCGGAGAAGCAAACGCTGTTGTTATACATATCCCCCTGCTCAAACATCCCTATGGCTCCCGCGTCTACATAGAGCTTGATATTCCGTTCCAGCACCTGGGTATTCGGATGGGGTATATGGTAGTTGGAGAAGTTGGCTGCATAGTCCCAAATGAACAATCTGTCCGTGAGCTTACGCCATTCTTTTAAGGCATTGTAAAAATCAGCGTTGGTCGGTGAAGTAAGAGGTTTGGAATTGTCATTCTCTATACTGCAAAGCCTTATTATCACATTCTTTGCAGGCTTTATGTTCTTGGGAGCAAATCGGGTATATTGATATGCAAAAGTCTGAACCAACTGGTCCGGATATTGTTTTGCCACTTCTGCAGCAATTTCATTTATAAAATCTACCACCAGACCGCTCTGTCCACCATATTTGTCAGCCAAAGCGGTACATTCAGGACACTGGCAGTAGCCATAGTTATCATTCTGGCTGACATCGACAATGTTGCAGTTAGGGTATTCAGCGATGCTAGCGAGGGTGTTTTTCGTTATTTCTTTTCTCATTTCCTTATTAGAAAGGCACAGTTGGCCATTAGGTATCCTAACGTTTCCTACTAACGAAAACCATTCAGGATGGTCCTTAAAATATGTGTCAGCGGCAATCAACTTGCCAAAAGAGTGCCCGCCATTGATAAAGGAGAGGTGTCCACCCCACTCATCCGGAGTCTGCTGCATTACGCCGTTACATTTTTGTTTGACCGCAAAGTCGGGATGCTGCATATTGTATGTTTGTCTGTAGTGAGATTCCCGGTAGATCATCCTCGGGACATACACACGGTTTAGCCCGGTGACATTGATATTCTTCTTTTTGGGTATGTCCGAAACTACACTAGTCCACCACCGGCATCCCAGCGTATCCTCCAAAAATGAGTAGACAGCGTATAGCGCTCCCCTTGGCCTGCTCCCGGTCAAAACGAGAGCATTTGCTGTTGTTTTTATCACGATGCCGTCTTTTCCCAGCTTTTGCCAGTCCAGACTATTCAACAATTTGTCTGCCTGCTTGCTTTGTCCGACGTATATCCTGGTTTGCTTGGCCTTCAACGCTCCTGACTCAACCATTACAGGATAATCAGCCCCTGTTATCTGTTTCAAATACTTGGCAAGCTCTTTTGCTGCAGTGCGCTCAGAAGGAATGCACTGGCTTCCCAGGACTATCACTGCCTGCGGTTTGCCGTTCTTACAGATATTTATTGCATACGCTTCTGAAGTAAGCATAAACGCAGCTAGAACAAATAATAGTATTGATTTCATCGTATTTCCTCTTAAATAATTCAGTAAGTATTATTTCACGAAATGCTTCCGGAATACCTCTCTCAACTCCGGTGTTCGCATCTCGATATGGCCATCGGGGGTAGCACGGACAACTGCTGCGCACTCGTAGAATTGGTAACCGTCACAGCCGCCCTCTTTCGCGACGTTGATCATGCTCTCGATCACGCGCTCTCCTCCCGGCAGGTTGGAGTATGGAGGGAAGTTCCAGTAGTGATTGGCATATGGACAGAATACTGCCGGGATTCCCTGAGCGCGGGTGTAGGAGAAGATACCCAGGCCAAGCCGGGATTCGGGCCAGACTTCTTTCATTGTAACACCGTCAGCAAGACCTTCTTTGAGCCAGGTCTGCCAGTCCCACTGGATCTCCATTGCAGCGCCTTGTTCCGGTTCGGTATCCATTGTTGTGCTCACGTGCAAGCCAAGCTTCTTGCCATAGGACTTCACCAATTCCCGGGCTTCCCTGTAGAACTGAGTGTAGGCTTCTCCACGGAGCTTGCGGAACGCAGCACGGTCGAAGTCATCAGTTGCAAGCAGATCAACGCCGTACCTGGTCTGGAATTCATCGACTACAGGCTGTTCGAAACCAAGTTCTCCCCAGGCTAGAATTGAGTGATGGTTCCGCACTCTCATCTCGACCCCATCGGCTCCTGCGTCCAGCATATCCTTGACCCATGATAGCCACCACTCCCTAGTTTCCGGGAAGGATGGAGATAGCGCAGCGAGAGGACCGGGTTCTTTACCTCTTCCCACAGCGAAGAAGCCAAGGCCGGAATCGAACGGGAAGTATGCACGGATGGCATCATATCCTCCGGCGCAGATGGCGGTTACCATCGGATTGGAATCGAACTCAACTCCATGCTCTCTGAATGGCAAGGCTTCACCGCTCGGTCCAAGGCGTTCCATATAACCATAAGTTAACTTGGATTCTTCTCCCAACTCACCGAACACATGGATCATATTTGCAGGATTGTTATTGAACGAACCCTCCCTGCTTGAGACTGCCAGGGCAAAATATTTACTGCGAATCTCCAGACCATCGAACCTGAATACACGCGCGGAGATGGTTTTATCGGTCTTCTTGGCACCGGAAGCTGTGTGGATATAGACAGGATAATCCTCGACTGCCTCGTGCCTTGTAATTGGACCTGTATAAGTGGTGTAAGTGGCGTTGTCATCGCTGACCAGGATCTCGATGTCGTTAACTGAGAATGCGCAGGGGCCATCGTCATCTTTAACCAGATCTATTCGAGTAAAAACTTCGTTCTCGGCATCACCATATACATCGGGTTTGCGGGACATAATCAGTTCCCTGTGCTCAGCGACGAACTTAGTGACCCAACCGACCGGTCCCCCAACCATCGGAACACGTCCGCACTCAAGCGCTTCGGGGGTTCCTTCACCGTATGATGCCCGCAGTCCCATATCGAAAGGTTTCAACAGTCCGTAAATCTCCAGTCCATGAGCGTGTGCTGATTCTACTGCAACCTTGAATATATCTCCTACGTTGTCATAAGTCTGTGCTGCGTTCTTCGGAACTCCCCACGTGGAATGGTCCCACCAGCCGTCCTCTCTTTTACCGTAGTAGATCCACTGAACACAACGCGTGCCCCAGCTTTTGAGTTCAGCGAAGAGCTCATCGAAGGTGTTGCGGGTGAATGCAGCAGGGATGAGATCATCGAACGGGTCCACACAGACTTCCAGGAAGAAATCGTCATTGGCTTTCGGCTGGATATCGTAAAGCGGGGCTATTAACTCACCCTCACCTAATACCCGCACGCTCTTAACCAGGCAGTCATTCATAAACCCGACTATAAGTCTCCTTGCAGTAGGTCTGGGATAGGGATCAGTTGCTTTGACAACCTCCTGATCATCCACCGATGCTGATAGAGTATCGTAATCAAACTCGAAAGCTACGATATGAGAGGGTTTACCTGTCTGTATGGCAATGGTTGAGTGTTCCAGTTCATATTGATGCCTGAAAGCTGAGTGCCTTGCGTACTTCGATTTGATATCGACGTCGATGCGCATTGCATTGTCGTGGTCGCAGAACACGTGGGAACCATCCGGGGCGTCCAGTTCAACCTCAATCCGGACTCTGCGCCAGCCATTGCCAGGGAGCAGCATTTGAACCTCAGTCATTGGACCGCTTAGCATACCTGCTTCGACAAAATTGCAACAGAGCGAATCTGAATACCAGGTATCCGGCATCTTTCCCTGGTTAAGTGTTTCATGAATAAGTTCGCGCACGGGTTCCTCCACATGATTGGCTGGTTGAGTCGGCTGCTTATCAAGTAACCTTACTCCACTACGGATTAACAATGTTACTACGGACAACAATGCAAAATATGCGATTCCTATCCCGAATGCGTCAGGCACCTCAAGGAGACAAAGCGGGCCTACTCTCAATAACGTGACAAGGATCCAAAACAGGAGCACAGCACCCAGAGATCGCCACCAGGCTCCTCTTATGACTAATAGCAACGCCAGAGCAATAGATGAATATGCAACAAGCTCCGGTATTGATCCTACCCAACAATTGCACCAGACATTGCTCTGTTCGATATACAAAGGATAACCCGGGAAATACCTTGGGATGACTAGCGCAGCTATATAGGCTATATATACGGCACCCAGGACACACCAGGCATTGGTCCGGTGCATATTCAGCGTCGTCCGATAGATAATCATGCTTGAATCATTAACTTCAATCTTGCGTGTTACTATGAATATGCATAGTGTCATCAGGTAACCTGAGAGGACGAATGACGCAGGCATTATCAGAGCAGCAAGTAATAGATGCATATTTAGGAGAAACTTATGGGTAAAACCAGTGGCAAGATGAAGTGGTAAAATACATGCCAACAGTAGTGCCAGAAGCCAAGGGGTCGGCAGAATCGTCTTACGAGTGCGCAATACGGCTGAGCGCAGTCCCTCCGGTATATAGACTGAGGCAATTATAAAAATCATGATGAAATAAGTGGCAAATAATAAAGGTAGAAAAAACGGTCTTATCTCAGGCCGGGGTTCAAAATACATCCACACAGCCATCAAGCAGGCGGGTATCTGGGATAATATGATCACTTTGATAAGTTGAACCGACAATCTCGTCAACGAACGCTTCTTTACAGGAAGCTGAAAATGCCTGACTGTTAATGTCAATACGCCTAACATTCCAGCAAAGAATGCGAATCTTATGTATCCTGCGGGAAGATATGGAGGAGTACCTGTCATTAGGGTGCTCGTATAAATATATACCACGGCATAGAATATCCAGAATATGATTGCAAAAGGCATGATATCGGTTGTTTTGATTTTCACAAGTAACCTCTGCTAGATTGATATTGGGAATAGCCTATACATTATGGATGTGCCAGAAACTTAATATAAACAAATCTGCTTGCAGAAACCTACTTACCCAACAACACCGATTGTTCCTTCAAAAATCGGGCCGTCCCACGCACAAGATATCTACCGAATGAACGAGATTCCTTCGGAGAAACTAGTATATCCCCGGCGATTGCGTATGGGAACTCAAGCGTCACTGCCAGTGCGTTATGATGTTGACGGATATAGGTTGCGAAGTCATCTGAATCGACGTTGAAGCTAGACCCGTGTGGTATGCGGGTCACTGGAGTCTTGGAGATGGAGCTTTGAGCCTGGTTAATCACTGATGACCAGAATGAATCGAATGCCTGCAGCCATTTCGATTCGGGTTCGAGGAGGAGGATGGATTCTGCGTGCTCTCCCCTGATCCAGGGACAGTGCAGGTCGATTGCTAGTATCAGAGGTGCACGCAGGTTATTGCAGAGCGACTGTATGGCGCGGACGGATGAATATTCAGGAGATTGTGTGTAGTCCTGCCAGTGGTCGTGAGGAGCGCGCATCTTGCCCTGGTCGCCGTTCTCTACTCCATCTTTGTCTACAAATGGGACTGCGTAGAGGTCGACATTTTTACGCAACCAGGTGGAATCAGCATTATCCTTCCCCCACTCATCCAGAATGCCTTCCAGAAAGTAGTTGGCAACGCTTTCGCAAGCGTGATGCCTGGCGGTAATCAAGAGACTTATTTTCGGATTCGCTGCAGGAATGCTCATGAGTTCAACTGGCCGCTGTTGTTCGCTTGTCGTGAGAATGCCTGCATTTACATAGGAATGATCCTGCAAAAAGCACCGAAGATTGGATTCGGTGTATGTCGGACAAAATGCGAAAAAGGCCTCATGCTGATCGGTTCCGAATGTGTAGGTGAACGAGTCTCCATCAGTGCAGTCCAGACCAAGCCATTGCCAGTCTACACAGTTTTGGCTGAAGCAGGGACCTGCCGGGCTGAAGACATTGCCGTCGGTGAACTCGAACCGGAGTGTCCGGCCTACTGCATTATAGACATGAAATGCCCAGTAGAACCACCATATTGTCGTGTCTCGCAGATCCTGGTGGAGGCGGACATTATCATCAGATATTTCATCGACGATAATGTTACCGCCGGGAAAATCAGCATCGACGAACACTCCATTCATCCGCCTACTCTGCTACATCAAACGCAAACAGATGGAACCACGTAGATTTCGCTCCCCAGGTTGATTCGAGAGTGACTCGTAAACCGGACACCTGCTGGTTCACCGGAATCCGGATCAGTCGACTGGCGTTTTCTGTGACTGTTTGGAGAGCAGTCCATTGGCCATCCATTAGACCATCCAGTCGAATACTGCGGGGTAGCTCAGCAGGTAAAGATGTCTGGTGCCCACTGGGAGCTTCGTGCAGGCTCATTGCTATGGTCTTATCCAGTGCGCTGTTAACAACCAGCGATACACTCTTGACCATTTGGGGATTGGTGAAATTGTATTCAACGCAGTCACCAGGTGAGCATTTCCATGCGTGCAGATTGTCCTCTACCGGCCTGTTGATTCCATCACGAAGTGGTTCTGGGTCACCAATGGATGCAGTCAATTTTGCTGATAGCCCTGCTGTTGGGAGTGTCATTGGCAGCCATGGCAGGTATGCATCATCCTGCAACAGAGTCTGCTGAAGCTGAGGTATATGTTTGATGCTGACTTCACTGGGTGTTAGTCCATTGTGAACAGCAATTGCTGCTGCGGTGCCTGCGGCCTGGCCCATGCTGCATGCGGTGCCCATTACCCGGGTAGAACTCATTGCAGCGTGGGTGCAACTGGCGTTTCGACCGGCGAACATAAGGTTTTCGATATTCCTGGAATATAGAGACCCATAGGGAATGCCGAAAGGTGATGGGGCTTCGTGGAATATGGTAGCCGGAGCGCCGATTTTCACTGCCCAGAAACCTGCGGGGTCGTGGTCGTCCATTGACCAGCCTCCATAAGCCACAATATCATCAAACTTTCCACCGGATGCTATATCACTCTGCTTCAGCACATGACCGCCGATGTACCGCCTGCTTTCCCTTTTTGCTGGCAGGAACTGGAGCCAGTCGAGAGCGTAGTTGTCAGCACCGTGATCTCCGTGGTTCTTGATATGGTCCCAGACTCCGAGGGATATTTTGAGGAGTTCATCTCTATTGGTTTCAGTGTCATCGATGCTGTTCCCCATTCCTCCATATTCGACCCACCAGTAACCGAGTTCCCACCAGGACTCGTGCTGCGATGGTCCGTATGGGAGTTCGGAATCGTCCTTGAATGTATATGCCCAGTCTGGCGCTGTATAAGGCTGAGGAGTATCGTATTTGCGGGAACCGAAGAGGCAGGTCATGCCCATAGTGCAGCTGTCAGGTTCGACAGGAGCTATGGACTCTCCATACTCCGATCGACCCTCTCTGCCCATTCGAAACTCTGCACCGGAAAGCGGAGCAAGGATTGCATCCCCTGAGCAGTCTGCAAATATGCTTGCTTTTACGGTGTGGACTATCTGAGTGGTCTGCTGCCAACCGGTAACAGAGACGATGCGGTCTCCGTCCATCTCAGCATCCAGGCAGGAGCAGTTCAGCAGCATTGTCAGACCCGGTTGGAACTGTAGTTTTTCATACAGGAGCAGGTCCCAAATGTATGCGTTCTGGTGCGGGTTGCGGCGGAGATTCTCCAGGCGAAGTTCCTCAAGGATCCCGGTCTCGCGCATATTGGGGATTCCACCGTGACGATCAGCTCCGCAGATATGCATCCGCATTTCACTGGACGCGTTACCTCCAAGAACCGGGCGCTCGTGCATAAGCAATACCTGGGCTCCGTGACGGGCTGCTGCCAAGGCTGCGCAGACTCCAGCCATGCCTCCACCTACTACGCAAAAGTCAACGGTATGGTTTGCGATTGGGAATGCTCCGTTTTTTAGTGTGTCCAGGTTGCTCATGGTTGGTCTCCTGCTGGTCGGTTAAATGCAAAGGTAAGATATCTGTCATCCTGAGGAACGAAGGATCTGCTTTTTCCGAATAGAAAAGCAGATCCTTCGTTCCTCAGGATGACAATTCCCGCACTATGTCGAGTATGATATAGGTTGTGATCTTCTTTAGGATTTTTACTCTGCTGCTACCAGGATTATTCTGTCCATGTATACTCGGTTATCCTGTTTGGTTGGGTCTGTTGTTCCGTAGGCTTTGCCTTCGAATTTCAAGGAGACGTATATGTCGTATTCTTTTTTCTCATTCTTAGGGTCGTAGAACATTGGGATGTCTCTTATCTGAACAAACCATGATACACCCATCCACACGTAGCACTGTTCATTTAAGCGTGAACGACCGATTTTGTAGAGGTTATAACCTACTGGTTGGATCTGATCTTTCTTCAACTTCAGATTTGTCTGGATAGTCGTCAGACTATCGTAGAAGCCGGTCTCGAAGATGTCGCCACCGCATTCGTTTGTCACTGCTGCTACACCTGCTGCGGCTTCTGGATCTATGGTCATATAGCAGCCGGGATATGTGATGGCATTCACTGTGGTTATCTGCTTTATGCGGGATTCGGGTATGCCTGCCAGTGAAATCGGCATGGGTTTGATAGGTTTTAGTGCCTCATGCCACTTATATAGACTATCAGCACCATTATAATTCTTGTCAATATACTTTATCTTGGTAGCAGTGTATGTTGACCTGTAGCGGTCTATGAGTTCATTTCTTGTAAACGGCAGGCTGCCTGACACATTCATCTGGTCATAGAGCAGAATACCGGCATTATCCAGACTCAACCTTGCCTGCCTTACGCGAAGGAGGAGGTCCTCGTTTCCAGCAACTTTCTTCTCAGCAGCATCGAATATCTTCTGACCTGCAGTTATGAGATCCCTGTTAAGGTATCTATGCTGCGCGAGGGAAGCATCCCAGCTCATTCTGGTCGTCATCGTGCTGCTGGCTTTTTCGAGGAGCGAATAGTATTTTCTGATCTCAGGGGCAGCGGGACCGTAGAACCTGTCTGAGTAATCTCGGACAAGTGATTCGAGTTTCTGATCCGGGTTCCAGAGCAATTTGGTCATTACCCAGGTCTGCATATCTACCAGGCCAATGGACTCATATATTCCACCTGCATCGTGCTCAGAGAACACTCCCTCAACTCCAACTTTCTTGAACAGCCGGAAATCTGATGCCATCCGGTTGAAGTTGCCTTCGGGAAGGACTGTATCGTAGGGATTTGGGTAGTACCATATCCACAGATGCTTTGTGGCAATCGACCATTTCTTGAGATTGACCTTTGTGCCTGCGTTGCTGGGATGGTCGATGGCGTGTGCGAAGTTATCATCAATTGGAGCGAACACTATGATTACATTGTCCGGCATCTTTAGTTTCGTCGGAGGGATCTCTGATTGGCCTTTACGATATGCCAGGGTTGATATGAATGCTTTCGGGTATTTTGCTTTGACTATCGGACCGAGTTCAGCCATATAGTCAAACAAAGGCGCTGCAGGAGTGCCTTCCCTCTTGACAATTGCCATGCAATCAGCGCACTCGCAGAACACGCCTGCTGCATCCTGAGCAGATATAGAATAAGTGCCAGCTACGTCTGTAACTCCGATCTGGCTGACTATTTTTTCGGTCAAAGTCTTACGAAGAACCGGGTTAGAGAAACAGAGCTGGGACTGAACCCTCTTGCCACCAATAAGGGAGTAAAAATCGGGATGCTCCTCGAAATTCTTATCAGGAGGCAGCCAACCGAAGAATGTGTGCACCATCCATATACCTGGAGGCATTCCATAGCGGTGAGAGGTTCCACCATATGCGGTGTTGTTGCCCAGGAAGTTAAAGTCCGGTCCCTGGTTTCGGTTCCGTGCCAGGTATTTCATTACTTCGGGTCTGATGACCATTGGAGCAGTCTGCACGCACAGATCTCTTGCAGTGAATGATGGAGATTCGTGGCGATTGATCGCACCCAGTTTGAGAATTGGCTTCTGTGGCACACTCTCATCACCGTAAACAGTCAGCCAGCGGCAGCCTATCTCTTTTTCCAGGAATGAATAGACACCATACAGCGATCCTCTGGGCCTGCCCCCGACGATCAGGATATCATTTCCAATGCTGCGAACAATAAATTCCTCTGGTCCGAGTTTATTTACTGCGGAGGAACCCAGAATGGACTTCGACAGAGCACTGGGGCCTACTATTATCCGTAGGCCTTTCACTTTTTCCAGTTCAGAAACTACTTTGAAGGTTGCGCCGGTTGCTTTGCCAAGATAATCGACCAGCTCAGCAACGGCTGTTAACTCTGATGGTATAGAAGAAGCCGGTTTAACTATTGTATATTTGGCTATCCCTTTAGATGCCAGCACAAGTCCTCCCTGAGAAACGGCGTAGCTTGAACTGGCAATGACCAGTAAACACATACAAGAAATCCAACACAAATACTTCCCCAATTGAGCCTCCCGGAATAACAGCATAAACACGTCTAGATTTCACGATACTACCACTTATCTATTTCTCAGTCAATGGGAAGGGAGGCTTCGGACTTCGGGCTTCAGGCTTCAGGAAGGGAATGGGTAGATCGGTTTGTGCACTTGCAGGTAAAATTTGATTCGCACACTACATGACATTGATTTGGAGATTATTCTCGAATAGCTTACAATATGTTTAGTTTAGAGTCCGTCCTGTTGAGGTGGTTTTGATGAGACTGGTGTTTTTGTTGAATGTTATGGTCACTATTGCTCTGCTTGTCAGCGTATGTCCGGCATCCGCGATTACTTTGGCTTCTAAAGGAAAAGCATTTGCTACCATTGTCCTTGGTAGTGATGCAACTGATCCTGAGAAGTATGCTGCGTCCCAGCTGGTTATGTATCTCAAGAAGGCAACCGGTGCGGATTTTGTTGTCTCTGAGACTGCTGCAGTAAAAGGCAGTCGGATATTTGTTGGGCAAACTAATGTAACAAAACAGGTTGTTGGCAATTTTGCCTGGAAATCGCTCCGTGTCGATGGAATTCTCATCAAAACTGTAGGCAATGACTTGGTTTTAGCCGGAGACAGGCCCAGAGGGAGTATGTATGCTGTATTCACCTTTCTGGAAGATCAGCTTGGGGTGCGATGGTGGACATTGTTCACGGAGACTGTTCCAAACAAACCTGAACTAAGCATAAATAAACTTAATGTAAAATATAAACCCCCATTTATGTACAGGGACATGTTTGCTAAGGGCATATTCTGGGCTGACGGTTATTTCCCTTCCCATATGAAAACCAATGGGACCTGGCAGAGCATACCTGCAGATAAGGGTGGACATTACAGCATACTCGGACAAGTCCATACATTCTACGAACTTCTTCCCCCAAGTAAATACTTTGCCACCCATCCTGAATGGTACAGCGAAATAAATGGCAAGAGAACAACTCAGAGTGCACAGCTATGTCTGACCAATGAGGAGATGAAAAAAGAACTGATAGCTCAGGCATTGGTATGGATAAAACAAGCCCCGCAAGCCGGGATTATCTCCATATCCCAGAACGACTGCGGAGGAGCGTGCACTTGTCCCAACTGCACGGCCCTTGTTAAGAAAACTGGAACCCAGTCCGGAGCGCTTATAACATTTGTGAACTCCGTAGCTGAAGAGATAGAGAAGCAATATCCGGATTTCCTGGTTGAGACACTGGCATACACATATACTCGCACAGCACCTAAGAACATAAAACCACGAGAAAATGTTGTGATCAGGTTATGCTCTATCGAATGCGACTTTGCACATCCCCTGACATCAGAATCCAACACCATATTCTATAACGAATTGCAGGACTGGAAGAAAATCACCAAACGCTTATATATCTGGGATTATACAGCCAACTTCCTGGACCTCCTGATCCCACACTCAAACTTCCAGGTGTTCGGAGAAAATCTGCGCATATTCAGAAAAAACAATGTAGTCGGTGTATTTGAACAGGGTGACGGCTACAATCAGGATATTGGATTCGCAGCATTGAAGACATGGGTTCTCTGTAAGCTTATGTGGAACCCTGACCTGGATGAACGGAAGCTGATGAAAGAATTCCTGGAGGGTTACTACGGCAAAGCTGCTCCATATCTGACTGAGTATCTGAATGTGATGGAAAAGGTCACGATTGATCTGAACATGTATCTGAGTTGCTCAATCAGCATTCCAACATACTACACTGCTGCGAATCTGACCAAAGCCAACGAAGCAATGCAAAAAGCTTTGGCAGCAGTGAAGGACAATCCGGAGCTTCTCAAACGGGTCCGTATTCAGTATCTGACTCTGCAGCATCTGCTCATTCTCACCAAACGCCAGTTTGCATTGGACGACACCAGCGTTCCCGGGGTTGACTGGCAGAATATTGCTTCAGATTTCCTGACTCTGTCCGATGAGACAGGAAATGTCTTCATCGGTGAAAACTCCAAAATGAGTGAAAAATACAGAGCATCCCTTGTAGCTAAAGCAGCAGCACCTTTGACCATTCCTAAACCCACTCCGCCATCCGGATATGCAACACTGCCGAAAAGTGAATGGATAGATTTCAACGATGACAGATTCATGCTTATAGGGGAAGGGCCATGGGTGCAAGTGGTTGCTGATCCGGCAGCTTCAGACGGCTCCGCGGCAGTGATGCCAGGTAATATCAACGAGTGGTCAGTCCAACTGCCTATCCAGAGCAACGACATTATTGCTCCGGTTGTGAATATTCACGCATCTGTTAAGGTAAAGGCCAAATCTAACTCCGGACTGGCATTCATATTTGGTGTATATGACCAAACTGGCAGGAGCAAAGGGACTGTTATTAACGTGACCATTGACCAGCTTCCCAATGGAGAATACCAGGAATATATTTTGAGGAATGTTAAGCTGACTCCAGGGATGTTCCTATACTTCGCACCACCCGGCAATGGAGACTGGGTCGATACGGTTTCTGTGGACAGGATATTCTTTACGAAAGCTCAGTGATCTGGAGATAACCAGGGAACGCCGAACCCCAGTTCGGCATTTACCTTCCGGGAATGCCGAACTGGGGTTCGGCATTCCCGGAAGGGAGGCCACACGGAGTGTGGCGTGCCCAGGGGGATTATAAACCGATTACGTGGAGGCTCTGTATGGGAGCTTCCACTGTTATCGGCATGCCTTCTTTGATATTCATGTCCAGGCATTCTCTTCTGGAGATCAGGGCTGACCATTCCAGGGCTTCGGTTTGTATAAGAATCTTGTAGAGGGCACCTTTGTTGATTACATTGCTGACTGTCCCTGTAAAAGCGTTATCGGCAATGGAAGTCCCGGCAGGATGAAGCCTGATATCTTCCGGTCTGATTACTATCCTTGCATCTCCACTTGAGCACGTATCCACGCGCAGTTTTATCTGTGTGGTGACATTGAGGATGTTGCACTCATTCTGATCAATCCTGCAGGGGAAGAGATTTTCGCTTCCGGTAAATGCAGCCACAAAATCGTTGTTGGGACGCCTGAATATATCATGCGGAGTTCCAACCTGGACTATCTGACCTCTTTCGAAGACGCCAATTTTATCTGCTACAGCCAGAGTCTCTTCAAAGCTGTGAGAGACATGTATAGTCGTGGTCCCGAGTTCACGCTGGACAGTTTTCAATTCACGACACATAAGCTCGCGGGTACGTTCGTCTACAGCTGCCAGGGGTTCATCCAGAAGAAGCAATCTTGGTTTAACAGCTAGAGCTCTGCATAATGCAGCCCTCTGCTTCTCCCCACCACTCAATGTCAATGGATGCCGGGCAAGAAGCCCTTCTATGTGCATCATTTCTGTCAGTTTCTTAACAGTGTCTTTGATCTCATTCTCAGGAAGTCTCTGTCGACGCATACCGAACTCTATATTCTGTCTAACGGTCATATGCGGGAACAGACAATAGTCCTGAGGGACATATGCTACATGTCTTTCCTCTGGTTTAAGGTTTGTGACATCGATTCCATCCAGATGAATGCTCCCGTGAGAAGGCTTATGCAGTCCAACGATGCACTCTACCAGAACAGTTTTCCCTGAACCTGTAGGCCCAAGAACAACCGCGTATTCCTGCTCTAAAACCGTAAAGTTGATATCTTTGAGATTAAACTCGCCAAGGGTTATGCCCAGTCCTTTAACTTCAATCACCAGATATACCCCTGTCCACCGAGTTTTTTGAATGTTATCAGCGTAACCGTCGCCACTAAAACCATCAGAACGACGATTGCGATGGATACTTCTACGCGACCGCTGGACATACTCAGGAATGCAGCAACTGAAAGAACATCAGTTTTTCCAGGCGTAGCGCCAGCCAGCATCATAATAGGTCCAAACTCCCCAAGTGCCCTGGCCCAGGTCATTACCAGGCCTGCAATGATCCCATTTTTAGCCAGAGGGAGTGCGATCCTCCACATAGCCTGCCAGGATGTACATCCCAAACTTCGGGCAACAGCTTCGAATCGCGGGTTGATCTGGTCGAATGTCGCCTTTAATGCACGAATAGAAAATGCAGATGCTACGAAGAACTGTGCAACAATGATACCGGTCTTGGTAAAAACAATCGGTACGACATTGTTGATGGCATTACCTATCGGTGATTGCTTGAAGAAGATCAGCAGTGCTAGCCCACCGATCAGCGGAGGAACGACAATAGGAAGATCGATTACAGTATCCAGGAACGAGAATAGTTTGAATTTATAGCGAGATAGCGCATAAGCTGATGGAATTGCTATCAGGATAGCAATCACCGATGTGATCAGAGATGTTGTCAGGCTGAGTTTTATCGAGAACCAGAGTCCATCCCTCATCTCCTGGTCCTGTATGACCTGAGTTATATATCGGGTGTGGGTTACCTGGTTTTCCCGGCCCAACCACAAGGCATTAGATATAAATACCATGAGGACAAAGCCGACATACAAAAACAGGAAAGTGGACAATATCAGCCTTAAGTTGAGGTCGCGTACGGCGCCACGCGACCTCCTGTTTTTCTCTTTAGGTTCTCGCATTTTTAACCCTTATTTTTTAACCGGAAATCTGGGATGAGCCAGATCAATTGTGTGTCCAGAAGCTTTGAATATAGCCTTGCCCTCAGGTCCAGCCACAAACTCCAGAAACTTCTGGGCTTCGGCTTTATGTTTGGTGAACTTTAATATTCCCAACGGTACAGGGCTTATAGTTTTTTTGGTTATCGGGACAGCTACTACATCCACATCGTCAAGATACCAGGAAGCGACTGCATCCCACTGTATTGTGGCATCAACGGCTCCCAGCTTGATGGAGTTACCGAGTTCAGGAGCAGTACCAAAAGTAGCAACAACATTCTTCTTGAGAGCGGCCATAGAAACATTGTTCGCTTTCAGGAACTTGGGAGTAAAGTCTCCTATCGCTGCGGCTTTCGGTTCACCTATCCCAACTCTGACTCCTGGTTTGAGTAGGTCTTTCAATGAATGGATTTTCAAGGGATTGCCTTTTTCGACCATTATAACAGGGATGAAGTACGTAACTATTTTGGATTCAGTCACATAACCTCTCCCCCTTGCCTGCTGCATATACCAATCCTCTCCAGGCATATACAGATCGCCGGACTGGCCGATGGTAATCTGAGCCAGCAAACAACCTGAACCGGTATATGTGGCTTGAATAGAAATCCCAGTCTTCTTTCGGAATGTATTTATCAGTTTCGTTGCAGGTTCTCTCAGCCCTGCCCCACAGAACATAAACAGAGAATTGCGGGACATCTTGATAGCTTTATGCTCTCGCACACCCATATCAAACAGCGGATCACGGGCGGCTTTGCTGCTGAGAAATCTAATAGTCCTGTCAACCCCGGGGGTAACTTTCATTCCGGAAGTCCTGACTGCAAGCAGCTGGATTGGCTCATATAGCTTTTGGTCCACAAAACATGCGACTTTGACGCGGCTGGTAACCTGGTTCAAGGTAACAATTGCAGCACTGACTTTGCATGATCCAACAGCATCAACAAGTTTTTCCAAGGGCATCTTCTGTGTTTTGCCTTTGACCTTTGCCCACAGTTTGGCTTTACCAAGAGCATTCATGGTCTCTGTGCCGACTGATCCTGAATCGTTGTCCCCTATTGCAATGCTTGAAACATGCTTCATTGTAAGGGCGTTAAAATTACAAACTCCGCCTTTTGTTACCTGGCAACTCTTATTGGGAACGATTACAACAAGGGGAACATCCCCCAGGATTACCTGACTACCCGCTGCCAGTTTGCCGGCTCTGTCTATCGGTGTAATGTCTTTTGGGCCAAGGGTCAGTATAATACCGCCCTGCTTGCCAGCATTTACCTGTTTCTGCAACTGTTTTAGTGGCAAGATAGTGGGATCGAGAGAAGTTTTGCGGTATTTCTTTGAAAATGCAGTATCTATAGCCCTGAACTGGGTTTTCAACTCACTGCTGACTAATAAGTTAACACGTTCGGATGAATGAGCGGCACTGCAGCATACAATTGCAAGCAGCACGATAATACCAAATGTACTACCGACCCTTCTAAAGGAATCAATCATAGTGTATCCTCCTGGTCAGACCGTCCGACATGCGGCGGTCTTTTGTTATTCGCGTCATTTATTGGTAAAACAAGTTTACAGAACATCCTGTCGGCAATAAACCAGACTCAGATTCAGCATATATAACCGAGTATACACCCTAATTATACCACAGGCCGATTCACTCAGAAAAAGATGCAAATACGCACACATCCGTAGGTTACTCACTGGTGTAAAATCGCGAAATCAGATATCAATATTTCTCCCAGTGCAAGACTTCAGCCAGGGATTTTTTAGCCGGCGTTGGCTCTGCCGCAGTCTTTCCTATGGCAACAATGCTCACCAGTTTAAATCCATCAGGCGCTCCAACCATTTTACGTATATTGTCGGCATATGGTTTCTTGTCACCTGCAGTCCAGCAGGATCCAAGCCCGTGAGCAGTGGCAGCCAGCAGAATATTCTGGGTAGCTGCACAACCGTCCTCCAGATAGTATTTGGTGTCTTCTCCAAGCACAACTATACATACAGGGGCATTGGCCATAAACTTACCGTGGTCAGTAGTTCCAGCTATTTCAGCTTTTAGCTCCGGATTGGTGACGATAACAATGTGTACTGGTTGTATGTTTCTTGCTGTCGCAGCCAGTCTACCACATTCGGCAATATCTTCAAGAACAGCTGCATCAATGGGATCAGGCAGATACTGCCTTACACTGCGCCGAGTCTTAAGACAATCTATTGCATTCATGATGGACCTCCAGTGCAGTTACTGCACATTTCTCTCGGCTTCGATCTTTAAGATTTCATCGTAAGCCGACTTATCAGATTTTGTGAATGGGCGAACCCTTGCAGAAATAATATAATCCCTGCTGGTTATCTTCATTACTACATCCATACCCAATATCAACCTGCCAAACACAGTGTATTCGCCATCCAGAGTATATTGAGGTTCTTTAAGGATATAGAAAATGCTGGTATTGGAATTATAATCCATACCTTTACGGGCCATTCCGACAGCCCCTTTAGCGTGTGTAAGACCATCAAGGGTCTCTATTCCTATCCCGGGAACATCAGCTTTGGCGTTGTCGGTCTGGATGATCCAGTCTTCCACTCGAGGAAATGAAACCTCACTATATACACCTTTTTGAACCAGACTAACTATTCTGGCAGTAGTTTTGGGGCAGTCTCTTTCAAAGAGTACAAAAGCGATCAGCCCTTTGTTCGTCTTTAGTTCAACCACCCGGCCTGGCTCCATTGTTGCCTCTCCAAGCTTAGCTGGTGGCTTGGGTTTGGGTGACTCCTCATGCTCTTCATGGCTTGAACTACCACCTCCGGAGCCTTTATATTCCATAAATGCATTAAACCCGATAAGCAGGGCAAGTGCGGCAATAACAGCAATCCACTTCTTCATGAACAACCTCCAGATTATGTCAGTATAGCCCAGTGCAGTTTGTGGGTCAACAATGGCAGCAGCATGATAACAATTCAGTGTTGCGGTAATTTGTCATCATGAGGAACGAAGGATGACAATGGTCCCATATTACTGAGCTTTTACGCTGCATGACGGTCAAAGAAGGGATGAGGGGAGCAAACGTAGAAAACAGAATAATTGTTTTGTTCGATATCATCACCCGTAGATTATCTTCAGGTGTGTTTTTATTTAAGGAGAATTGGAATGAGCGAATACTGGAACATTAAGGCTGAAACGATGTCGCAGGACGAGATCGAATCGTGTCAGCTTTCTCAGCTGAAACAAGTCCTGAATCACGTTTACAATAACAACGTTTTTTATAAGGCAAAAATGGATACAGTTGGATTTAAGCCCGGGGATTTGAAATCACTGGCTGATATATCTTCTGTCCCCACAATTGATAAGGAAGACTTCAGAGAGCAGTATCCGCTGGGTATGCTTTGTATGGACAAGAGTGAGCTTAGAGAGATGCATATGAGCTCTGGGTCCACAGGCACTCCAGTGGTAATGGCATACAACGATCACGACCTCGACCAGTGGGCTGAGTGTATGGCACGATGCTACACGATGGCCGGATTGAACACAGGGGACACGATTCAGATCACACCCTCGTTCGGGTTGTTCAACGGAGGATTCGGGTTCTATCACGGCGCTAGAAAGCACGGGCTTTTTATTATTCCGACCGGTGCCGGCAACACTCCCCGGCAGGTAAAACTCCTCCAGGACTTCAATGTGAAATGCCTTACCGGAGTTGTGAGTTATGGAATCCGCATAATGGAAGTTATGAATGAAATCGGCGGAGAATTGCCTGACCTGAAAGTGGGCATATTCGGCGCTGAGACATTCAGCGATATGATGCGTGAGAAGATCCAAACTGGCCTTGGCATTGAAGCATTCGATATCTATGGAATGACGGAGACCGGAGGGGTCAGCACAACCGGTATGGACTGTAAGGCCCACGATGGTATACACGTGTGGGAAGACCAGTATATCTGTGAAATTGTTCATCCTGTGACCGGTAAGCCTGTGGCTGATGGAGAACAGGGCGAGGTGGTGTTTACATCGCTTAACCGGCAGTGCATTCCTGTTATCCGCTTTAAAACGGGTGATCTGACCAGAATCAAAAGCCGTGAGAAATGTGCCTGCGGACGAACCGGGCTGAGACTCGACCGCATAACCGGACGCAAAGACGACATGCTGATAATTAAAGGTGTCAACTTCTTCCCCAAACAGGTAGAACAAGCCCTGATGGAGATCCCCGGAGTCTGCAGCCACTATCAAATCATTATTGAAGAAAACCATGGTGTAAAAGACGTCCGGATTAATGTGGAAGCTGAAGAAGGCGTCACCGGATATATGGTTGAGAAGAAACTCAAGGAAGCCCTCGGTTTTAGCCCTAAAGGGGATGTGTATAAACCGGGTGAGCTTCCAAGACAAGAAGGAAAAGCCGTTAGAGTATTCTATGAAAAAACTGACAAGTGATGAGTTCAGACCGAATATTTCTAAGCTAGTCAACTAAACTGATTTGTTTAGACGGAATCATGGTATAATTCCTGAAAGGGAGATAAAGATGAATCACGAGTCAACAATGCCGTCTATCTATATATAGCAGTAGTCTTACTGTGTTTCGGTGGAAGGGGCGAAAATATTCCATTTTCGTTGGAGGTAATTAATGAAAGCTTTACTATTGACATTGAGTCTTTTGGCATTAGCTACAAATGTGTATGCTGCTGATGAAAAACAATCGGATCAGGCTTTTCTTGCTCTGCTTGCAGAGACTAAATTAATGAAAATCCCAGGTATGCCCGCAATGCCCGAAATGCCGGCTGGTATGAAAATGCCTGATATGCCAAACATGCCCGGGAAACCTGAGCGTATATTGAATATTAGACTATGGTCACCTGGAATAGCTCCTGCGAATGCTACAGCAACCATAACTCCTCAGGAAGCTCTGAAGCAGGGAAAGAAGCTCAACCTGGAACTGTATCGTCCGACAGCAGAGAAAGACGATACTCCTCTTCCAAAAGGAGTCAAAGAGTTTGATCCGGACAAGATGAAGAGCTTCACTATTAAGATCTACTGGGGTTCTTCTCCAACGGTAAAAGAAGGACAGCCTAAGATCATTAAATGGGGAGAGGTTGGCGGCGAACAGAAGGAAGCCATGCGTAAGCGCAGCAGGGAAATGCAGGCAAAGGAATACTCTTCCTATTTCTACAAACCCAACTGGACCACCGGTTACTGGCCTACAAAAAAGCAGCCAGGTAAGATTGCCAAGGACGCTTCGCTTGTTGGTAACTATACACTCAACACAAGCTATACAGGAAATGTATCGATTGAAGCTCCCAGCAACGTTGAGTTCATGGACCCTATTGATATGAGTAGTCCTGACCTTGAAGACAATGTCCCGCTGGATAAAGCGATTCCTTTCAAATGGAAACTAATACCAAATGCATTAGGTCTGCACGCGTCCATCTTCGGAATGGAAGGCGAGGATACAATGATAATCTGGACCTCTGCAGAAGTCTACAGTGAGACCATGATGGGTGACCAGGGCTTTATGCAGATGGCCGATGTAAGGAAGAACGTAGAGAAACTTCTCTTCATGAAAGGTGATCGTACTTCTGTAACAGTCCCCATTGGTATCTTCGAAAAATGCAAGATGCCAATGTTTGTGATGACTGGTTACGGACCCGGAGCAGCACTGGATAAGGGTCAACCCCTGCCACGTATCCAGACCAAAACATCTCTGAGCATAATGCTTGGTAAGATGGAGGGCATGCCTTCTAAAGAAGAGAGGGAGAAAGACAATGCAGATGGAGATACTCCTGATGAGGAGACTCCGGCTGTAGATGAGAGTGGCGGCTCCGATTCAGATGGTGATTCTCCTCCACCAGCTCCCAGTCTGGAAGATATTGATAAGCTGCAGAATATAAAAGACAATGTAAAAGACAAAGTCAAAGGTATTGGTGGACTTTTCTAGAAGCCACATACATCCACATAGATATTTCTTTTCCAGGCGCTAGCAATTGTAGCGCCTGGAATTGTTTAAGGCCTGCCAGGAATAAGAGCATTCCGGGTTACAGTCATTTTTCCACTCTCAAAGTTTACTGCTGCTATACTTGGCCCACAGACCAGATATACCACATCGCTGTTTTTAACAACAGGTTCATCCACAAATGAATATGGTGAGGGACCAACTGCAATATTACCACCCTGTGGTGCACCCATTGCTGGAGACGGAACCACAGGCAACGCAATAGTTCGCAATACTTTGCAGGAGGCAGTATCAATAACCAGCATCTTGCTCAATTTGAATACCAGGATTCTCTCAACCCCATTTGCATTTTTTGCTACTTTATAACTTTTTACTTCACCTATCGGTATATATCCCTGTGGAAGTTTGATTTCGCCAACATGCTTCAGTGACGTTTTGTCCATCTTGATCAGTTTAGCATCTGCAAATATGAAAACACCGTTTGCACAGGAGATAACATGGGGTGACGGTTCAACCATATGTGGCAATCCGAGTCCAGGAAGCCCAAAGATAGGCGGGGCAAGCTCTGAAGGCGCTGGTGGTTCTCGGTCATTACGATCCATAAATCTGGTACCGGCTGCGATCGCAATCCACAGAATAAATACTCCGCATAAAATCATGAAATTCTTCAGATTCATTATTTATTCCTTTCAAAGAACTCGCGTGTTCTATTACTTATCCCCTCTTTATAAACTTCCCATTTTCCTCTTCGAAGCCAATGGATTCGAGATTCGTGGCAATTTGGACGGAGGTTATCGGTGCATTGTTGAGAGTGGCTATCTCTATTTTTCGATACGGACGGATGGGCCAGGGGGTGTCCGTGAGGTGCTCCAGCTCTTTGATGGAGGATTCTATCTGCTGTTCGCTGAGATCCTCGCGGATATTCAATGCTTTGGAACCCATTTCCAGTGTCACAGCAGGAGCGCCGCTTATTATCACCGCATAATTAGATTGCAGACGGTTGAACAATGAGATATCATTCTGGAATGGTCCTGATGAGTAGTAAAGATAGGCTGGGTCGCAGGCATTGACCAGCACAGGACGTTCATCCGACTGTGCCCGTAACAATCCGGCTCCAGTCCTGCCCATAAGGTCATCGACTGCCTCAGGAGTGCCGAACTGTGCTCCAGCGAGGCCTTCTACATAATAGCCTCGCTCTATTTCACCGGAGAGTTCCATTCTCTGGTAGACTTCATACATTTTGCCCCAGATGACATCCGGTTCACCGGTACGGATAACAAGGTCCTTTGCAACTACCCCATAACGTTCAAGCATAACCCTGGCGTAGATTTCCAGCGACTCATGTTCATCCACATCGTGTCCAGCCAATGAAGTTAGCAGCGCCCAGCGTCCGGGATTACTGTTTGGAGGCTGAGTGAAGGTCTTTGCGATACGGCTGCGAGTGCGGTAGAACTGCTTCCTATCTGCTGGACGGGTGGGATTGTATTCTGACTTAACTGCTGATAATTCCGCAGGCTTTCCAGCACGGATAAGCTTGTAGAAATCATGTGTAACTTCTCCTGTCCAGATCATCTCCCACAGAACGCGCTGCACTATGCGGGAATCCAGACCGGTATCCAGAACAAGATCAATTACAAAAGAAGCTCCCCGCCTCTGCAGCGCCTGACGGACAGCAGCATGCTGGGGGGAATCTTCATTTATGGAATCATGATCAACAAGCATTCTGTAAAGCGCAGGGAGACCCTCTCTAGCTAGAAACGCGATGTTCCCGGGTTTGTCCGGAGATGGGGACTGTCCTATCCACATAAACTCTGCAGACAGGCCAAGGTTGTCTATCTGATCTGTTCTGTAGTCCCCTACTCTTCTTGCCAGTATCTCGGATTCCCAGACTGAGTAAGGTAGCCACATCCCTTCAAGCTGCCGCAGGATCTGCCTGACACCATCCTGCCCCTGCAGCCTGTGATCAGGATGAATGTGCTGATAGCGAAGCAGAAACGCGGAATACTGAGCTGGAGATGCCAACCGGGCAACGCTTTTCTGAGCAGCCAGTGTGCGACGGTAGATCTTCTCCAGATTGTTCGGGCTTGTCCATCTTCGAAACTGGGTATCTGGTGCAATGGGTATCTCAACCAACTCCCCATTGGTTGCCAGGTTCACAACATATGCTTCAACTGTATCGGCAGGAAAACCATAATCCAGCGCGATCTCATTAGGTGTGACTACTGCTCTTGAGGAAATATGCCGGTCAAGAATGCCTTGGATCGCTTCCAGGCGGTCTTCCTCGACATCCGATGTCAGTAATAGATATTCATCAAGATGGTCGCAGGCTATGAGTCTTGCGTCTATGCGGGCGTTTGGTAGTGTAATTTTCACCAGCCTGCCCTCTTCCAATAATGCTCTTATAAACTCAGCATCGGTTGTCTGGCTTGCTGCGTCGGCTTCGGGGATGTCACCAAGCCTTCGGACGCGTTCATATAACTCCTCCGCCGTTCTGGCTACATAACGTTCACTTCTGCCCTGCAGCATATTATCCAGGTCAGATATAGCCTGTTCATCCAGCTGCCTGCCAACTTTTCCGTCAATCAGTTCATCAACCAATCTGCGTTCTCTGGGAGCTGAACGCTCTTTGCCAGAAGTCTTGGGATCGTCCCATTCATACTGGAAGACCATTTGGAATTCCATCAGCATTGTGGAAACGAGTGGAGATGGAGTCAAACGTTCAACTTCACTGACAGCTATTTCCCCGGACTGCACCTGCGCGAGTATCTCCCTCAGAGCGTCCAGGTCCAGATAGTCCTGCAGGCACTCACGGTATGTCTCAACAACAATTGGGAATCCATCAAATGACTTGGCGATTTGCAAAAGATCCTTGGCTTTCAGCCTCTGAAGCCAGAGAGGTGTCCGTTTACCCGGTCCTGCACCCGGCAGCAGCAGTGCACGGGCAGCATTCTGCCTGAACCGCAATCCAAATAATGCAGTATCCGGAAGGTCGATGTTAATCAATTCATAAGCCAATTCAGGGGTCAGCAGGCGCATCAACCCAAACGGCGGGGGAGCATCACCCTCCGGTAAACGGAACAAGACCCCGTTGTCACTCATGACCGATTCGGCAATAAATCCCATTTCTCTTTTCATCAGAGCTGATAGAGCGATTCTCAAGGCGTGGTGAATTCTACCCCCGAACGTGCTGACCAGCGCCATCGCTCTGTTGCCTACTTCGTCAGTAAAGCATTCAAGGACTATACGCTTGTCAGTAGGTAACCCCGAATCACCAGTTACTCCAGTCTGAGTCTTTACGAATGAACAGAGATTATCAGCTGCATATTGATCCACTGGAAGGTTCTTCATCACCCAGTCAAATGCATCATCACCTTTTTCGGCGACATCTCCCAGTAACGCTCCCATTCGTCTGCCGGTCCGCGCAGAACGGGGCACGCTCTCTCCATTCCAAAAAGGCACTTGAGACTGTTGAGCAGATCCATGGGAAACCATGACCCGGTCAGTCTCGATCTTGATTATCCGCCAACTGTTGGTTCCCAGAGAGAATGTATCACCCTCCCTGGCTTCATATACGAACTCTTCGTCCAGTTCGCCGATTTTCAGGTTAGCTTCCGTAAGATAGACTCCATATTCACCGGTATCGGGAATGGCTCCACCATTGGAGATAACCAGCCTCTGAGAACCCGGCAGAGGGGATATGCGTCCGGTAACTCTATCTAAAGAGACCCTGGCTTTTAAGTCTTTGAATGCCTTAGATGGGTATCTGCCTGAAACGAGTTGTAGAGTTAGATTAAATGCTTCTTCTGAAAGCTGATAGAACGGGTATGATCGCCTGATGACATTGTAAACGTCTGTGGCTGCGATTCCCTCCAACGCTGCCATAGCTACTATCTGCTGAGCTAATACATCCAGGCAGTTCTTGGGGACGGTTATCCACTCCACGTCCCCCTCAATCATCCCCTGCGCGATGCTGACGGCTTCTGCGAGGTCTGGTTTGGTCTTAGCTATGATCCGCCCCTTGCTGATGGCCTTGAGCGCGTGCCCAGCCCTACCAACCCTCTGAAGACCGCGAGAGACACCTTTGGGAGACTCAACCTGACAGACCAGCTCAACTGATCCCATATCAATACCAAGTTCAAGGGTTCCGGTCGCGACCACACCCTTCACGGTGCCATTCTTCAGAGCAGCTTCAGTTGAACGACGTATCGGGGCGGAAACGCTGCCATGGTGAGGTCGGACGATCTCTTCACCAGCGAGGTCATTGATCCCCATTGTGAGTTTTTCAACAATACGCCTGGTGTTGGCGAAGATAATCGTCGATTTATGAGCTTTTACTAATTGCAGAAGCCTTGTGAATATCGACGGCCACACAGAGCCGTCGCGGGGATTTCTCAAGTCATCGCATGTACAGACAACTTTCAAGTCCATCTGCCTGCGGACCCCGGTGTCTACGATCTCAACAGGACGGGGTTTGCCGGAGTTATCGAATCCTCCAAGGTATGATGCAACCTCTGAAAGAGGTTTCTGGGTAGCTGAGAGGCCAATTCTTACCGGCGATGCCTGACAGACTTCCTCAAGCCTTTCAAGGACTACAGACAGAAATACACCTCGCTTGTTTGGACTGAGTGCATGGATTTCATCGACAATTACATATCTGACTGTCTCTAGCACTTTCCGAGCTGAGGATGTCAGCATAATATGCAGAGATTCCGGAGTCGTGATTAATATGTGAGGAGGCCTTGTCAGCATTTTCCTGCGCTGGGCCTGGGGTGTATCACCGGTACGGACTGCTGTGGTAATCTCCGGTAACGGTCTGCCCATTTTCACCGCAGTCTCCTGAATGCCTTTCAGAGGACCTTCCAGGTTGCGCTCTATGTCGTAGTTCAGGGCTTTCAAAGGAGAGATATAGAGGATTTCCACGCCTTTCCCCGGGCCGGTACCGTTCTCCAGGTCACACAATACTCTGTTAATACCTGCAAGAAATGCAGCCAGGGTCTTTCCGGAACCGGTAGGCGCCAGTATAAGGGTGTTTGACCCTTTGGTGATAAGTGGCCACCCAAGCTTCTGGGGTAAGGTAGGCTCTCCGAAAACACCACGAAACCATTCAGTTATAACAGGATGAAACCCGGCAGACAATTCTGTGGACATGCAAAGATTATACCATTTGTTCTTTTCCTCATGCGAAGGTTTGTTAATGAACCGCTAAACACGCTAAAGCACGCGAAAAGGGATCTTTCGAGTTCATAGTTAAAATGAGCGGAGGGGTTTAAACGACATCTACCTTTTGCCAGGATTAGCGTTTTTGGCAACCATGGGTATTTAGGCCTAACAGTGACCCCTTAAGTTCCACACCCCGCTAGTCCTGAGTAGCGCAGCGTATCGAAGGGCGGTCGGTCATGCAGGATTTATCGGGATTGGCTCTCCGTAGCCGCCCTTCGATACGCGCTTCGCGCTACTCAGGACTAACGGAATATTTTTACTGGTATTTGTGGATGCTTATGGGTAGCGGGATTATTTTTCTTACTACCAGGCTAGATATTATCAGAGGCTTCTTAGTTGGACTGGGAGCATTTTCATTTGCTCGCGGTATTTGGCTACTGTTCTGCGGGCTATGTTTATGCCTTTTTCAGCCAGTTTGCGGGCTATGTCGCTGTCTGAGAGGGGTTCTTTGGATTCGGATACTATTCTACTGATCATGTCTCTTGCAGGGAGAGCAGAGTCGAAGAAGACTTCAAAGGAGATGACTTCTCCGGAAGGTAACCTGCAGAACTTGCCTGCGAGGGCCCTGGAGACTGTGGACTCGTGGACTTCCATCTCCTCTGCAACATCTTTTTGTCTGATTGGTTTCAAGTGAGCAGGACCCAGTCTCACATATTCTTCCTGGAAATCGACAAGATACTGAGCAATACGCACCAGTGTCTTCTTCCGCAGTTGAATGGCTTCCATAATAAACTTCACACGCTCTACGTGTTCACGGACATGCTTGCGGTCGTCTTCGCATAGCACATTGTCCTGGTCTTTTATTTCGGCATATATGTTCTGGTATGTTTCATCGGTTCCGATAACCGACTCATAAGTGTCCGCGACGTCAGCAATCATCACTCCCTCATGTTCTCTTATAAGAACGTCGGGGATCAATGCATCGGAATTTGATGGAGACATATTGGCGTTTGGGTCACGGTATACGGATGCAGGATAAGGATTCAATCGTTCTCGTATGTATTCAACTGCATCTGCTATTTCGGAGATATCCAGTCCCAGGGCAGCTGCGATTGCCTTAATCTTCATTTTGGAGAAATCATCCCAGCATTCGTCAACAATACGGCGAGATATTAACGCAAGTTCACCGTCATCTTGACCTATCAGGTCAATCTGCAGTATCAAGCATTGCTGTAAATCCCGGGCTGCTATTCCCGGAGGATCACATTTCTGAAGGACAGCCAGAACTTCCTCTATTTCCAAAACGTGGCTCGCTAGTTCCTCAGAAGTTTCAAAGAGTGATTCGCGGAAGTAACCATCATCATCCAGAGAATCAATGATGTATTGTGCAATGCGAAGTTTACGTCCAGCCAGTGTCATCCCAACCTGTTGACGCAGGTAGTCTTTGATATCAAAAGTGGTAGCTACCGTGCGAAATGGATCAAAAAACCCGTCTGCCCCAGCTGCAGTAAATGCTCTGCGCAGGTAATCACGTTCGTTACCGAGATCGGATGAGGTGGCTGTTCGACGGAGCGAGGACTTGCATATCGGACACGACTTTCCGGCTGTCAGAAAACCACAGACCGGGCAACGGCATGATTCTTTCAGAGTCATTGCCGGATTTTCTGCAGCTTCTGTCTCGATGAACTGCTGCAGTTCAACTACACTCATATTGAGAATAGAGTTTGCCTGGATTTGGACAGGTATTGTGCGGTAAGTCTGCGACTGAACATGTGACTGACTACGCATTGCGAACTAACTCCGGACCTGCCTTGCTTCTTCGTTAATAAAAAGAGACTTTCTGGATCGATAAGTATAGCAGGAGACTAATACTGATTATCGGGGGCTCCAAGGTGTTCTCATTAGGTCAATCATACCATATCGACAAAAAATCGTGGTAACTTTAGTGAAGTTTGTGGAATACGGGGATTTATGTGTCATTCTGAATGCAATGAAGAATCTGCTGTAATTGAGATTCTTCATTTCATTCAGAATGACAGCAGGTTGGAAACCTGCATCACAGAAGCAGATTCTTCACTGCGTTCAGAATGACAGAGATTTATGCTGCTGCCTGTACTTCCAGGACTGGATCGTAGTTTGTGCATTTATATGACGGAGAGGTTTCACTTGGACTCTCGGCATCGGACATAAATACGGCACTATGGGTTTTGTTGCATCGCTGATAGGACTGGTCGTAGTTGTTGCAATCCAGACACCTTCTGAGAACACTCCAGCAGACGCTGCACCGCATACTACCTATCAGTTCCATCCTGCCACACAGTGGGCAATGGATGTATACTTCCTTGAAATCCATATCCGTTTTCTTTAAGGCATCTCTCATGCCACGGTTGAACTTCGAAATTTGCTCAGCAAGGTCAGCAGTGGCGCTCAGCATCTGGTTCAGTTCTTTTGCAGGCAAATGCATGGCAACCCGCTCATCCAGCAGGTCAAGAACACTCAAGCAGGCTTTCTGCATTACCTTCAAGTGAGATTCTGCATTTTTAGGCTGATAAGGTTTGCGCTTTTGAACCTGTCGATGAATTCCTCTGAGTATTTCTTCAGTCACATTTAGAGGAACCCGCAGGAAAGCTTCAGTCTTATCAGGAACTTCGGTTATCGATGCGATCAACTTTTTCAGATCGTCAACCGACATCCGCTCTGCACGAGTCTTTTTTGCAAGTCTCAGCTGAAGTTTCAGGTTTCCATTGAGAGGCTTCAAAGCATACGCGTGCCCTTCGATGAAATCGCCTTCTCCTGGCTGGGTCTTGGTAGTAAGCTCATTAAGGATACCATCCGGAAGCTCAAGTAAATCAAGGTACCTTCGCATCGTCGAATCTGCACATCCAAGTGTCTTAAGAACTTTTTCCCACGTCATGAATCCCAGGAGTTTCTTTATAGCCCTCGCACGTTCAACAGCATTCAAGTCTTCTCTCTGGAAGTTCTCAACAAGAGCATCAGCAGACGCCTCTTCGACTGACTGTTCTTTGATAATGGCAGGAATGGTCGTAAGTCCAGCCATCTGTGAAGCTCTCCAACGGCGTTCACCCATTATTATCTCGTATTCGTCCGGTCCGACAATACGCACAACGATAGGCTCTAGAACGCCACGCTCCATTATCGACACAGCCAGCTCCAACAGTTTGCCCTGGTCAAATATTTTCCTGGGCTGATCTGCTGCCGGATGAATCTTCGATATGTCAACATTTTCCATTTACAGTAAATCTCCCGTGGGTAGCACCGATAAACACATACTTATATAAATATAAGCCACAAATCTAAATCGCATTGATATCCAATGCATACAATCATATATTATGGCTGATTCATACACTATTCTCAGGGTAAAACGCTATTATCTACATAATGACAGGAAGCTGTTTTGTGGCAAAATATCACTTGCTACGATATGTTTTTACCCCTAATGAGGACCCATTTGTGTTGAACACTACAGCGCCGTTGCTGTCAGTCCTATAGACTTTTACCTTTAACGAGTGCAACCTCAACAATACTTCCTTTGAAGGATGTCCATAAGAATTTCTATTTCCGACAGAAATTGCAGCAACATCCGGATTCACAGCCCTAAGCCATTCAGGAGAACTAGCCAGTTCAGAGCCATGATGTCCAACTACAAGCACTGTAGAATGGACCGGCTGTTTTTCATACAACATCTCACATTCTGCAAGAAAACCTGCATCTGAAGCAATCAAGAACGATACGTTTCCATATTCTATGCGCATGACCATTGAGCTTTCGTTCAAATCAGGACAAGTCATACCGCGCACAGGATGCAGCACAGTCAATCGAACTCCTTCATCAAGGACAGCTATTGTGCCTTTATCAGCGATACGGTATTTGGGATGTGTTGCATTAATAATTCTCATAAATTGCCGATAGTCAGGGGTTGCTATCTGTATTCCTGTATCCAGAACTTGACTGGCTTTTACTTTCTGCAATAGATAAGGGAAGCCATTAATATGGTCATCGTGAGGGTGGCTTAGAATTACCATATCAATTCTGCTCTTTCCCATTGATTTCAAATAGTTTCTTACAACACTTGCTGCGTTTCTCCCTCCATTCCTACCGCTGGTGCTGCCGCAGTCTACCACGATTACTTTGCCATTCGGAGTGCAAATCACAATAGACTGCCCCTGACCTACATCCATTACTGCAAGTGTCAATGTATCATCAGACGTGCCACTGAGTAGTAGCAATCCGATAACTACGATTAAAGTTATTAACACATGGAAAAGGTGATTATTTCTATTCACTGTACGACCTTAGCAAATATAGTCCAAATCCTAAAACAAGGTAGTAGCAGAGAATCATAGCAGGTTCCGGTGAAGCAACAGGTATCGCGCACCATTCCTGGTTTCCGAAAAATGCGATTACATATAATGAGAACCTGGTAAAACAAACGCCAACAAAACCCGCTACTGCTGCTACGAATGGAACGAATGAAAAAAGACCGGCGACAGCCCCTGCCCCGAATATAAAGACAACAGTGCCGGCCATTATCAGATTGCAGACAATCGAAACTGTTGAGATGTAGTTGAAGTAGTATGCAATGATTGGGCTGGTTAAAATGGTCACAGCCACAGTTGCAGATACTGTTTCCATGGACTTAATGGCTATTTTCAGCACAATTTTTCGCATCCATCCAATTGACTCTCTATGTGTTTTTTTGACCCGAGTATACAACGGAAACAATCGTTCAATTACAGGCATCAGGCAGACTAACGCAACAACGGCAGAGAATGACAGTTGAAAACCTACATCGAATAACTCAGTCGGTCTGATTAATAAGATCAATAGACCAGCAGCAAACAGGAGATTGGAATGCTTTGGTATCCGATGAAATGGCAACGCAAGCAGTCCCAGGCAAGCCATCACAGCAGCGCGTTCCATACTAGGTTTCATTCCAACTACAAGAAGGTAAGTGAACACCAATATGACCATAATAAGATTACGGCTGGCGGGTTTCATTTTCTTCAGTCTCAGTATAGGAGCGGAGAAGAATATCAACACAAAACAATTGAACCCGGATGCAGCCAGCAAGTGCAGAGTGCCTGTCCTGGAAAAGGCATCATAAACATCATCCGGCAGGTATGCATATGTTCCGAGCACCATTCCAGCAACAACCCCTGCTTCTCTTTCCGGAAAGGCTTTCTCTATGCCTGAGATCATATATCTGCGAATAGAAATCCCTGCTGACAGAAACGGGTTTCCAATTCCTGTCCCGGTTCTTTTTACGTTTTGGGATTGCCAAACTGAGCAAGCGGAGTATATACCCTGGCGGGAGAGGTATTTTTGATATGAGAACTGGCCGGGATTTGTGGCATCTGAAGGGATGTAGGTATCTTCCCGAATGGTCAACTGGTCACCGTACTGCGAATCCTTAACAGCAGGCAATGCATCTGTGTGAATATATACAGCGACACTGCCAGTAACCGGAACTGTATGCCCTCCTGTCTGAGCATTTTTACACCGGAGTACAAAACGCAGCGTGCCATTTTTCATCTCAGGCTCTTGAGATATCCAGCCTGAGAACTCGGTAGTTCTACCTGAAAACGAGGATATATCATCTGGAGAGATTTGTGTATATGTGATATATCGAAAACAACCCAGTATGCAGGCAATACTGCCAATCAACAGAAATACTCTTGCAGTTCTGTATTTGAAACTACAGACGGCGAGAATCATACAAAACAAAATGGCACTCAGCAGGCCGAAGAATTCCGCCAGCAGAATGCCACTCGTAAAAGCCAATAATAATACCCCTGTCAGGAACTCAGGATATTTTCTCATTTCTCAGCACATATTCAACTAATGTGCCTACACCTGCTCCGGAACTCCCTTTGCGTGCGATAGCTGTATCTCCCTCAAGAGTAGCCGCACTGAGGTCTATGTGAGCCCAGTGCGTTTCACCAACAAACTCGCCTATAAACAGTCCACCAACAATAACTCCAGCCTGCCTGCCTCCGCAATTTTTCAGGTCGGCAACAGTGCTCTTCAGTTCATCCATATAGACCTTGTCCAACGGTAATCTGTAGAGTTTCTCACCACACTCAGTTGATGCAGAGAGCAAGTCATTGGCAAGGGTATCATCATTGGACACCATTCCCGAGATATGTGTTCCAAGAGCGGTAACACAAGCTCCTGTTAAAGTGGCAAGGTCTACAATCTCATCAACTCCAAGTTTGCATGCATACGCAACGGCATCTGAAAGGATAAGCCTGCCCTCCGCATCGGTATTGTTGATTTCTACCATTTTTCCTGAGAATGCTTTGAATATGTCTCCCGGATGGATTGCATTGCCTCCGATACAGTTCTCTGTAGATGGCACTAGAGCATGGACATTGACCGCAATCCCCATTGCACTTATGCAGTCTATTGCTGCCAAAACATCAGCAGCTCCAGACATATCGTCCTTCATAGTATCCATCCCACCTCCACCCTTGAGGTTGTAACCACCGGTATCAAATGTGATACCTTTACCTACGAGAGCGATTGTTTTTGTAGCCTCAGGGTGCTTGTATGAAAGCCGTATAAACCTTGGTTCCTGCTTGCTGCCTCTGGCTACAGCTGCAAGCAATCCAAACTTTTCTGATTCTATGCGTGCACGATCCCATATCTCCAGTTCTAATCCGTTTCGTTCGGCTATCTGTCTGGCTATATCTGCAAGGTAGGTTGGAGTAACTACATTTGAGGGTTCGTTGGCCAGATCACGGGCAAAGCAGATGGCTCTGGATACCTGTTCCCCCAACTCCACCCCAGATGTAACTTCTGCAGTAACAGCTGGATCAAGCAAGAGGATCTTAACAGTCCCAAGCTCGATCTTCTCCTCTTTCGGGGTCTTGTAGCGTGCGAATTCATAGCCGGCAAGCACAAAGCCGGTTGATATCGCTCTGGCGATTTTTTTGGTAGTCAATGAGGTCAATTCGGGTAATACGACTGAACACTCAGAAAGCCGCAATTCAGTGCATTTTCTGGAAGCTGTTCCAGCAGAATACATCAGTTCGTGGAAATCTACTTTCCCTGCTTCTCCCAAACCGATAAGGATTACTGTAAGTTGCTTACCTTCTATAAAAGCATCCACAACCAACGAGGTTTTGGGTTCAGCCTTAAAATTGCGTGTTTCAGAAAACTTTATCACAGTATCCAGTATTGATGGTGTCAAAGATTTTTTTAGATACTCGGATGTTTCATATCCTTTTGTAACAAATATAACTGTTGGTACTGATAGATTCATATCTATTGAACTTGAAACTATTTCGAATCGCATGATTTTCCTCCAGAAGACAAAAAGTTTGAGGAAGGAAGCTGGATTTACATTCTGATATCCTGCTAACCAACACAACAAACGTGCATATTATACACCCTCATGCAGGTAGTTTACATACTTTTCTACATATCGAAGTTTAACACCCCCCCTGTAAAGTGGTAGAATACAGGGTGAGCGAGTTGGGTGGCCGCGCCGAGTAATCGGCGAGGAAAGTCCGGGCTCCACAGGGCAAGGTGGTTGCCAACGGCAACTGTCCGGTTTATCCGGATAAGGAAAGTGCCACAGAAAAGAAATCCCCCCGCTTAATTGCGGAGGAGAGCTGAAACGGTGGTGTAATAGACCACCAGCTTCGTCGTGAGGCGAAGGCTTGGTAAACCCCACCTGGAGCAAGGCCAAATAGGGGAGGGATGAAGCTGCCCGCTGACCTCCCGGGTAGTGCTGCTAGAGCGTCACGGCAACGTGTGCGCGTAGATAGATGGTCACCAAGGCCCACATTATTCATGATATAACAAGCTTTTGCCCCTAATACCGGGCAAAAGCGAAGTTTCGTGAATAAAGTGGGCTAGACAGAACCCGGCTTACAGGCTCGCTCACACTTTTTTGCATTTAATGTTTGTATATAGGGGATGACAACTTGAAACTTGGAGATAAAATAGCACTCGGATTCAAAATTCGAGTTGATGGACAGATGCACGAGTGCCGGTTCGATACACGGTGCAGCAGCAATGATCTCAAGGAGTGCACCATAACGTGTAATGTTGGAGATGGAATACAAATCGTCTCCCAAATCTACTGCGAAACAGACTACGAGCTTGTAAAACGCAGTGACTGCATAGTTAACAGGGGCGATAAGACAGTAGTAATAAGCGAACCAGCTTCTACCATAAGTGCTCCTTCAGACGGCTTGCTTTACGGTTTCAAGAGTGAGTGGTGCCACGAATTCACTCCGGTATCTGTAACCGAGCTCAGTGCAAAGAACAGGACATGCAACGGTGCGCAGCCTTACTTTGTGCTGACAGACAATAACTCACCAGCTACTGTGGTCAATCTCCTACCCATTGGAGACTGGCGGGTCCGTCTGGAAGAAGCAGGTGGCACATACACTGCAGCCATAGATTTCAATGACGACCAGTTCAGCCTGACACTGGAACCTGGTGAAGAATTTAACTTTGCACCTGAATATCTTGTATCAGGTGATGAACTTGCCACTCCTTATCAATCAGGGGATAAAATCCAGGAATATGCAGCAGAGCAGATGCGTTCGGACGAACTGAACAAACCCTTGCCCGTTATCTACAACACATGGTTTGACCACTTCCACAAGATAAGCGTAGATGGAATGCTTAAACAGGCTGAGGCAGCAAAAGAGGTTGGCTGCGAAGTCTTTGTGATTGATGCTGGCTGGTTCGGTCCCGGAGTCCGCCACTGGACATACGTTGGAGACTGGCGAGTTAACCCGAGTGTATTCGGCGAAGTCTCTCTGAAGGAGTTTTCCGACAAGATACGTGAGATGGGTATGCAATTCGGTATCTGGATGGAGCCGGAGAGAATACATGCAGACTGCCCTGCCCGTCTTGCCAACCCTGAATGGTTTATTCAGACTCCAGGATCAGATTACTATTATCCGGACCTGGCTATAGCTGAAGCATATGAATGGGTTTACAGCGAAGTCAGTCGGGTATTGGCTGAATATGATGTAAGATGGATAAAAATCGACTGCAACGGCGGTTTTTCTGACGACCCATATAAAACCGGCCACCGCATCCGTATGGAACGCTTCTATGAGCTTATGGACAAACTGATAGCAGACTTCCCTGAGACAGTCTTTGAAGCGTGTGCCAGTGGAGGTCTGAGAGCTGACCTGAATACGTTGGCCCACTACCATACACATTTCCAGTCTGATACCGTAGACCCGATCGATACGATTAATTTCGGGCTGGCTGCTCTGACCAGGTTAAAACCTGGAATGGAGTCTAAATGGGCTGTAATGTATCCGACGTCCGGATTCACCCCTTATGAGAGCGAACCTCTGGATACCGGAGATCTGGTGCTGAGTCCAACTCTGGCAACAAGCAGTAAACTCTCTACATTCGACTTGTCTTTTGTTATGAGGGCATCGATGCCGGGGACAATAGGCCTGGGGGGCAATATCGCAGATCTCAACCCGGGATTGAAACAGAAGCTGGCTGATCACGTGGACTTCTATAAATTAAACAGAGACTTTATACAGACTGCAGTCGGTATACCCCTGACTGGTGCGGTTCCTCAGGACAACACGTCTATACGTGCGATGCAGCTGATTAACCCTGACCACAGTCGGTCTTTGATATTTGTATACAACATTGATCTTCAACCAGCCAATATGGATATCCATCCTGTTATGCTGGAATTTGATTCAGAATACTCTGTTAAGAACATTGATGATGAGACTATTTGCACTGTGACTGGCAAGAAATTGTTGGAAGCTGGATTGGAGCAATTATCTGTAAATGGTCAGCAGGCTTTGGTGTTTGATATTCGGCGGTTGTGAGGTAAGGATGTTCGGGAGCACTTTTGAAGTGCTCCCGTTGTAATTTATGCTGCACGGGTTGTCTTGTGTGATCGTTTTTTTGCGTACATGGACACATCTGCAGCATTTAACAGCGTTTTAGAATCTAGTCCATCTGCAGGAAATGCTGCAACTCCAATGCTCATATCAATACTACCAGGACTGGGGACATTGAGGTTCCGAGCATATTGAACGAACAATTTTCTGAGTCGCTCCGCAATATCAATCGTACCCTGCAGAGTCGACTGAGGAAGAACAACCGCAAACTCATCACCGCCCATTCTAGCTACTGTATCATATTCACGTACATTCTCTGATAAAATCTCAGCAGCTCTGCACAACACTTCATCCCCAACATTATGACCCAAGTTGTCGTTAATTGCCTTGAAATTATCAAGGTCCAGTCCAAGCACATACACAGAGTCACCAAGCCGGGATGCTCTGCTGATTTCTACATCGAGTTGTTCAACCAGGAAACCTGCATTATACAATCCGGTCAACTGATCTCTTGTGGCAGTCTCTTTGGTGGCTTCATACTCCAATGCACATTTAATTGCTGTTGCTGCGTGATGGGCGATAAATGACAACACACGCTCAACTTCCACATCAAAAGCATTCTCGCGACGGGTATATACTGCAATAACCCCCAGCAACCTGTTTGAATCCATCATCGGTACGGCCATACAGCAGCGCAGATCCTCAAGATCCTGTGCAAGGTCTGCCGGGAACATTTTGGTCCAGCCAGGACCATTAACAAACATTTCCAATATCTCAGTATTATTCCCGATCAAACTTGGTCCAGCAGCAATCTCCTGACCAATTAATAAATTCGAGAACAACCCAACAGACTCTCTGACATCAAAAACATTGGATTTTTCTGTATCTGCTAAAAATACAGTGCAGTTATCAGCTCCAATGATTTTTAGTATCCTTTCCACAAGGACATCCAGTATCTCACTGGTATGCATCCTGGACTGGATGGACTGGACGATATCGAACATGGTTACCATTTCACGGTTTACACGACCAATTGCGTCGACTGCAACGTGCGGTGAATCAGTACTGCTGCACTGATTCCTGGATTCCTCCGCAAGTTGTGCCAGTGTCTTTCTGATCTCACGTTCACTTCTAATAAACGCATCCGCTACTGCAGGATCAAATTTTGTACCTGAATCAGCTGACACAGTCATTACAACCTGTGCGTGTGTCCATTTACGCCTGTAGCATCTATCTGATATGAGAGCATCATATACTTCCGCAACAGAAATAATTCTGGCACCCAGCGGAATCTGTTCTCCGGAGATGTGATCAGGATAACCACTCCCATCCCAACACTCGTGGTGGTGTCTAATCATACCCGCAATATCCCACGAGTAATTCACACTCTCAATGATACTGGCGCCAATAGCCGCATGTGCACGCACCTGCTCAAACTCCTGCTCAGTTAAAGCTCCAGGCTTAAGCAAAATGTGATCGGAGACTCCGAGTTTGCCAATGTCGTGGAGCAGTGCCCCCATCTTTATACCATCGAGTTCACTCGTCGACAAACCCATAGCTTTGCCGACAATTTCACAGACAGTCTGTACTCTTCGCACATGGAACTGCTCATAAGAATCAGTTGATGCAATTGCAGATGCTAACACAACCGCGGTATCGCGATATGCATTGGACAATGCAAGTTCGTCGCTAATTATTCCAGTCTGTACAATGGCATTCGACTCACTGGATACCATAACCAACTGATTCTGAGAGTCAATTGCCACTTTTGAAGTATTCGTTTGGCTCATCCGTGTGCATATATACCACCTGTTTTAATGCGATCGATAAAGATAATGTGCCGGTACGCGGTGGTATCTCCGCTATTCTTATGCCATTATTGGGCGGGTTATCATACCTGGTAATTTTACCGGTAAAGCCGAGGAGATCTAACTGAATCTTTTACTATTGACTCAGCTTTTTATCCCTAACACCGGATGATTACAGGATTTGGGGCTTGCGGTTCTCTGCTGTAAGACATGGATTTCCAGCAGAGAACCTGAACACATAAGTGGAGATTAGTGTGATAGAAATTATGAGAAGTGGTCAATCAAGACTTCTTTATTGATCTACTGGGACTGAACCTGTCTGATGTACGGACTCATATTGGGACTTAAGCCTGGCTAAAGCTTCTTCAGCTTTTTTATATCCCGGTTCCAGGCTCAAAGCAACCTGATACTCGCGGACGGCTTCATCTATACGGCGAGCGTATTCATAGACCATGCCAAGATTGTAGTAGGACCTTGCCGATTCATCGACTCGCAAGGCTTCCTCGAAATGATGAATGGAATGAAGCTTGTCACCTTTCTTGTGGTATGCCATTCCCAGATATGAGTGGATTTCCGAATCATCGGGGTCAGCATCAACCAGGGGGGTGAGTATTGCAATAGCCTCATCCATATTGCCGGACTTCATTAATTCAAGAGCACGTATTTTTGGGGATAATTCTGATCCATCTGCCATAATATGCCTCCATAAAGATTGACGTCCAAACTAGCCCGCACTATTCATATATACCAAACTACTTGGTTAATAAAACGGGTTAGCATTTGGTATATGAGTTAGCCCAGCAATGGATAAAAACCTCCTGTTTACATTGAATAATGCAAAAAGGTAGCATATTTGGTTTTCGATTGAACCTTTGAGAGGATTATTTGCCATTCAAAACACAGCGAAGTATCCTGTGGATTCTTCGCTGTGTTTTGAATAATTTCAAGAGATTAAGTTATCCGTTTGCACGCATCAGTTCTACACGTTTTTCGAACTGAACGACTTCTTCGGGAGTGGTGAGAACACCTATCTCAAGATGATACTCGGCCTTTTCTCCAGGTTTCAGGAATTTGAGGGTTCCTCGCTCACGTTCCTTGCCGCGACCTTCAACCCAACAATTTGCTGGTTCCATACCTACAACATATTCCTGATTGCCCATCATCTTCCATTCGGTGAACTTTGGAAGCTCATTGATATTGTACTTCACATAGAATCCGAAGTTTTCGCCACCAGGCAGATTCTTGTTGATCAGAGCAGTCAAGACTGTTCCGTCCGGTTCGCTGCCAAGATCATGGTAGTAGCACTTTTCCGCATAACCGAATGTCGGTGCGTCCATAATATTGTAGGTTTCTTTACCTTTCTCAGCTTCAGCGTCTCTTGGGGTAGCACTTTTCGTAGGAGACACCAGCAGAGATCCTTCATCGACTGCCGGGAATCCGCCGTTGATGTGGTAGAGCATCATATGTGGGACTTTGCGGGCTCCAACGTTTTCTACAACATCATCGATCATAATTTTGTTGCTTCCCATTACGGCTGACACTTTCCGGGTAAGCACTATGTTCTCACCGAAGAGTCTGGCTTCGCGGATCTTTCCCTGAGCCCACATAACATAGTCGTCGCCGACCCATTCTGCATCTACCCAGACATTTGTTGCCGGAGTATTACCCATACGGCCGTGGAGTCCAAGAGGTTCTCCGAGGTCTTCACAGGGAGCACCGGCATATGTCATTCCGCAGGTAGCAACTAGTCCGCCAGGGAAATTGCGCAGCCAGCCTAATCCTTCAGGCTCAAAGAAATTGGCAGAAGATTCTCCTGCCGCTGCACGCCAGGCCAGCGAGCGTCCGTTATGTTCTGCGGATGTAATATCCATTCCTCTTCCAGGGAGAACATAGAAACTGAAGCCCTCTCCAACTCGGAATTCTACTACATCAACACCGGCTTCGCGTCCTTCAGAGAGTGTCATTCTCTTGACGCCGGCGATCTGCGACATATCCCCCACTCTATCAAGCAATTCCTTCTTGGTGTATTCTTTACCATAAACTTTTGGCACAGTATTTTCCTCCATAGGCACAAAGCGTGATATGATATCCAGGGTCATTAAAATATACAACCCCGTTCGTCCGAAATCTACCCACACAAAAAAATGTGAGCTGGTAACGGGACTCGTGCGTATATTATAATAGTTTGCGAAACTCTGCGCCAACCCAAAGCGCAATAAAAACGGAGATTACACCACTTTTGGACAGAAGACTGCTAAAAAATCTGGATTGGAGCATTATACTGGTCACACTACTGTTGATGACATACGGTTGCGTGGCCATATATAGCGCCAGCGAAGCCAGATCCGGATTTGCATTAGTCGGGAAACAGATTGTTTCGGCTATTATCGGCATTGTAGTTGCTATCGCAGTAGCCACTATTGATCAGCAATTCTATGTCAGGAACACCAAAAGGTTGTATTTCTGGATGATTGTTACCCTAATAGCTGTTCTAGTATTGGGACATTCAGCCAAGGGAGCACAACGATGGATCGAATATGGACCGATTAGGGTCCAACCATCAGAACTGGCAAAGATCGTTATGATCGTGTGTCTGGCAGCTTTCTTCACACAGCATAGAGAAGATATCCGCACATTCAAAACATTTCTGCGTTCATTCGGATATCTACTATTTCCGATGTTGTTAATATTCATCCAACCTGATCTGGGCACTTCTCTGGTCATTATTTCAATATGGATTATCATGGCATTTGTTACCGGAACTGAGATCAAAAATATTCTGATATTTTGTGCAGTTGGCCTGTTAATGGTCTCGGTAGCCTGGTTTACCCCTGGAGTTTTAAAAGCTTATCAAAAACAGCGTGTCATTACGTTGCTGGACCCGAACTCAGACCCCTTAAAAAGCGGCTATCACGTCACTCAGGCACGTATTGCCATTGGTTCCGGGCAGATAACCGGTAAAGGTTATATGAGTGGCACCCAGCGCAAACTGGCATTCATTCCGGAGCAGCATACTGATTTTGTTTTTACGGTTGTCGCAGAGGAGTTTGGTTTCGTCGGCGGAGCTGTACTGATCTTTCTGTATGCATTTCTTATCCTAAAAGCACTCCATACATCCTCCATTGCAGAAGACTTTACGGGCAGAGCCATAGCTGCGGGTATTGCGGGAATGTTTTTGTTTCATGTCTTTGTGAATCTAGGAATGACTATGGGCATTATGCCTGTTACAGGGGTACCTCTGCCTCTGTTTAGTTACGGAGGCAGTAGTTTAATGACAAATCTGGTGGCTATTGGACTACTAGAAGGCGTAGCAATGCGCAAACACCGGATTAATTTCTAGCCATGTGAATGAATTATTTGGGATAGTGGGTTAGTATCTCACATCCGGTGTCGGTCACCAGGATATCGTCCTCAATTCTTATCCCACCCCATCCTTCGATATATATGCCCGGCTCAACTGTAATAATCATTCCTGGTTCTACAATCAGATCACTAGAGACCGAAAATCCGGGGCCATCGTGCACTTCAATCCCGAGAGCATGCCCGAGACCGTGCCCGAAGTTCTCACCATATCCAGCTGATGTTATATATTGGCGTGCAACCTGGTCGATCTCTTTACCAGTGCATCCCGGCTTTACAGCCTCGATTGCCGCCATCTGCGCCCCAAGGACTATAGCATATATCTCACGGAACTTATCTCCGGGATCACCTATAGAAATCGTGCGGGTTATATCTCCGTTGTAGTGTTTATAACAAGCTCCAAAATCCAGCTTAATAAAACTGTTGTTTTGGATTACAGTATCGGTCGGAGAGGCGTGTGGGCAGGCTGCATTTGCACCGGCAGCGATGATTGAATCGAATCCTTCGTGGTCAGCTCCGAGTCTACGCATGCCAACCATCAGTTCGATCTCAATCTCCCGCTCCGTAATACCAGGCACAATCTTCGGCACAATATATTCCATTGCTTTGTCTGTAATATTTGCGGCTTCACGACTTAAGGCAATCTCTGTATCATCCTTGATTCTTCTGAGCTGCCTGACTAACCCGGAAACTCCTCTAAAAGTGATTTCAGCTTCTGTGTGGTGACGGAGTGTCCGGAATGATGCAACAGAAATATTGTCTGCTTCAAAACCAGTTTTACCCGCCTTAAAACTATTTAGAAGTTCCCCGACCGCCTCCATTTGAGATTTGCCACGGAATTCAACAACTCTGGTGTCTGGGCATTGATTGCCTGCTTGAATAGTGTAACGGGGGTCTACCAGGATAACAACATCCGAAGCGGCTACTACCAGCACTGCAGTCGAACCTGTAAAGCCACTCAAGTAGAAAATATTAGAAAGATCAGTAATGACTAGAGAATCGAGTCGCTGCTTCTCCAGTAACCGCCTTAGATTGTTAAGCCTTGCCTGGAACATTTAAACTCTCCAAATGTCTGATTAATGCGCGTATACCCAACAGATAACTATCTACCCCAAATCCACATATCTGACCCACAGCAACCGGGGAAATCACAGAATGATGCCTGAACTCTTCCCTGGTGTAAATGTTCGACAGGTGCACCTCAACTACCGGGAGTCTGACCGCGGCTACAGCATCCCTTATAGCATAGCTGTAGTGAGTATATGCTCCAGGATTGATTACTATACCGTCAAAGTTCTCAAATGCAGCATGAATGGAGTCAATTATATCCCCTTCAGAATTGGACTGGACATGCTCCAGCTGGCAATCAAGTTCTTTGGCGAGTGTCTGGCACAATCGAACAATTTTCTCCAGCGAAACCGTTCCGTAAACACTGGTCTCCCGGGTCCCTAAGAGGTTCAAATTGGGTCCGTTAATAAGTAGTATACGCATATGAATCACCCTGCACCTTTGGTTTAGAGGCATATAACCGACGTTATACAACCTTGGCATGTAGTAGGAGTATAAGCTGCCATTTGGAGAGTTGTCAACTCGAAATCATGCTGATTATGCAGAAACAATACCTGCTCGCGTTATCCAGTATACTCCTGCTATAATATTATCTGAACTTATGACATAAGTCGAGAGGTGCTGTTTGAGAACATTATGGACTGCTCTATCTGTTACTTGTATTCTGGTGTTCAGCCTGTCTTTGAATCTGTATTCACAGATAAAGGAGCCAGTAGTTGCTATCCCAAAAATCGACACTGCTCCAACAATTGACGGAAAAATCGATAGTGTCGAATGGAAAAGCAGTGCTGTCATTGACGGTTTTGAGTTTCTCATGCTCCGAAACTCACCTCCCGACCGTACCCGTGCATATCTCGGCTATGACAACCAGAATCTATACATTGCCATACAGTGCTATATGCGTCCCGGTTACAAACCTCGTTCGGATATCAAGGACAGAGATGGATCCGTATATCTGGATGATGCATTCGAAGTCCTGCTGTCACCAAACAGGCAGGGTGAGTGGCAGTTTGGTGGGAACGCTATCGGCACCCAGTTTGATGCCCAGAGCATGTCCAGTGCGTGGAATGGAGTATGGAACTATGCCGCACGCAAGACCGACTTCGGCTGGGAGTGTGAGTTCGCTCTACCGTTTTCAACAGTGAGTTCAACGACTCCAAAGGATGGAGATATCTGGGGAGCACTGCTGGGTCGATCCGTATGGGAACCTGCTAATGAATATTCCCAGTGGGGCTACCTACCCAGTTACTGGCACGATGGCCCAAACTTCGGCAGTCTTTTCTTCAAAGCATCGACTCCAAGAGTTAATATCAAGACTATTCAGGCAAGAGGATTAAGGATTGGCATTGCTGCAGAGGCACTGGCACCGATAGATAGAAATTGCTCTCTGAATGTCCAATATGAACTGCGGGAAGTAGTCAAGACAGGATCACTCGACACACAAGCTCCGGTAGAATTGTTCAATGACCCTAAAGGTATTGTGCTCTCTAAAGAAAAGTATGATCTAGCCTTGTCAGCTGGACAGTATAAACCTGTAATACTTCCGAAAATGCCGACAAAGCCTGGCAGCTACACCCTTGAACTGCGTGTGACTGAAGGAAATGATCCTGTTCTGATCCAAAGGATACCGCTGGATATCGTCAGGACAATGAATGTCGATATCAGGCGTTTTCCAACGGCAGGGGTTCTGGAAGTTGAAGTTGATGCCAAACCGAGTGGTAAGTACACTCAAATAGATACAGTCCGAAGCACGCTCACAGGTGCAAACGGCAAGTTGTATTGGCTTGAGAACAGTATCAAGGACAGAGTCCTGACTTTTGATGAGTATGACCTTCTGCCGGTCGGAACGCACAACCTGAAAATCCAGACTCTGGATAAAAATGGAAAGGCATTGACCAGCGAGACATTCAAGTTAACCAAGGCTCCTAAGCCTGCATGGTACAATTCAAAGCTGGGCAAAGATGACAAGGTCATTGCCCCCTGGACACCGATCAAGGTCTCCGGAAAGACTGTTAGTGTATGGAACCGTTCGTATACATTTGACGATACCGGTTTACCGGTCAAAATCATCGCTGCGGGGAAGGATCTACTGGCTTCAAAAACAGTATTTACTTCTCCTGCAACAGGCAAGGTATTAACACTCATTCCTACTAGAGCATTGCAGGTCAAACGAACAGACACAAAGACCACTGTGTCAGGGGTATCAAGAATATCCGGCATACCCGGAACCTTAGTAAAAATAGTAAACACTATTGAATTCGACGGGTTCGTTTGGACGGAGATAACTATTTCCGGAAAACAAGCAACATCTATCGATGGCTTATTGCTGGATATTCCATTGAATAAGAAAGTAGCTCAGAACTATTTGCCGGTCAATGAAGTCGCTGGTGCAGGCAAACCAGGTCCGAGCACCGCCATACCGATTTCAGGTTACAATGCCCCTGTAATCCCGTTTTCCAACAAAGACACTAAAAACCCGCACGGACTTTACTGGGCAGGTGATGAAGACAGAGGCCTTGCGTTATCTGCCGAAGACGACCGTAACTGGAAACCCGCAGACACGGATAACGAGTTCGAGCTCATTCCGACACCTGATAAGGTTGTTTGGAGATCACACTTCGCTGATTCGAAGCTTTCGATTTCTAAACCTGTCACGTTCGCATTCTGCTGGATGGCAACTCCAATTAAACCAGTAAAGAACTGGTATTCCAGCCGGACGTGTGGAGACCTGTGGTATCCAGGCACTCCCCCATCTGTGCTGGAAAACAACCATGCACTCGGTGTTCGACAGGGGCACAGCCATGAGCCGTGGACAGAGATAATGAGTTATCCCGGCACACTGACCAATGTCGCCGAAGTCAAAAAGGGTATGCAAAAAGCAAATCAACTGGGACTCATTGTCTGCCTGTATTCTCAGTCCAACATATCTTCTATTGCTCCTGAGTTCGAAGAATGGGGCAATGAGTTCTCAACAGATATACCAATGCTCCCCGGCTTGACACGCACTCCTCCACAGAACATATACGGTGCCTGTAAAGGCTCCTCATTTACAGATTTCTATGTGTGGAAATGGACCTGGATGGTTAAGAACTGGGGAGTCAACGGGATGTATCTGGACGGTGCTTACGCTCCTACCGGCTGCCGCAATCCTTACCACGATCACTCATATATAAATCCTGATGGCAAACGCAAGCTGACATATCCAATCAGAGCAGCCAGAACTTATATGCAGCGAATGGTAAGATCGGTAAGGGCTGTTGACCCCAACTTCTTTTTCCTGAACCACGGGATATATCCGTTCACCAGTTGTTATTCCAACTACGGAATGACTGGAGAAGGATACTGGTTTGTGCCTGCTGACACCGAACTGTCCCTGGACTACCTAAGAATCATGTATGGTCGGCAATGGGGAATGCCGATGGAGTTCTATCCCGGTCCGATAATGACTCAGGACTATGCGCTGCCATTAGCTCTCGTTCACGGCATAGGCATGTGGTCATCTGCGAGCAATTGGGTTGCACAATTCAAAACTCCCATCTGGCAAATCTGGGAGAAGTTTGGAGTTGAAAGAGCGCAGTGGGTACCTTACTGGAAAAATGATCCCGGCATCGCAAGCTCCAACCCGGATATTGTAGTCTCCAGTTATAGAAAAATACACAACATTCTGCTGGCATCTGCAACCAACAAACGCTCCAAACCGACCGGAGTTGTTACTGTGAACCTGAAAGCATTAAGACTTGAATCGTCCAAACTGACAGTCACAACCGGTGCCGGAATTGCTATTGATGTAAAACCTGACTCTGACGGCATCTTGCGGCTAAGATTCCCTGAACAGACTAATGCTGGTAACTATGTATGGCTATCTGACAATCGATAATCGTTGAGAGCGATTCGGGAGCACTCAGTAGTGCTCCCTGTATTTTTTCACCTTGATATGTTATTAGCTGGAGGAATATGGGGCTGTGTTGACGGAGTATAGTATTGCACTTCATAAGCTCAGTACACTTAGCAGACAAAGGTGGTAAACATGTCAAATAAGTCAGATAAACCCGGATGCAAACAATCCGGTGTAAACTTCAATTATTCATTCGCTACTCCGCATCGCATCACGACAGCGTTGCCTGACAGCTCAGATAAAACGTTACTCGATTTGTACCAAGGTAAACTGGATATGTCGTGGACTTACGATAACCTGATCCGTTTCCCGCTGGCAACATTTGCAACTCCAGTAACAACATGGAATGTCATCCTGGAGCCCACAATTGATGGGCAAACCTATCCGGATAGTTCATGGGGTAGAGTGGACGGATTCCTTCCAGCGCTTGAGAACTCCTATCAGGATGCAAGAGGCTGTGTAAATCTGACAGTTAAGGGATGTAAATCCGGTGCTGTGATCAATATACACGTTGAAAACACGGGAGATAAGCCGCATGTGATTGGGCTAAAATGCTCCCTGCTGGCGCCTCTTGGTCACGGATATAATCCTGCCTGGGTCGATAGGGATCTGATTGGAGACAATCTGCAGACCGGCTGGACAGACCGGGCAGACCGGCTGCTAGTGTTAGCTCTCGGAGCTCAGAGATATCCAGTTCTGCGCGGCAACATACTCTCCATGGAATGGACACTGAATCCGGGAGAGAGTGCAGATGGCCAGCTGGTGCGTCCATACAGGGCATATAATAGCGATTTAGATGCTATACGTAAAATCGACTGGTCTGCAGAATGCGATGGGTTCATGTCAGCCTGGAATGATATTTTCGACCGCACTTTCAAACTGCAAATACCTGATCCCGGCGTTTTGAATGCTTACAAAGCATGTCTGGCAGACCAGTTTATAATGCGTGAACCGGTTGCCGACGGATATATTGCTGCGACTCCAGGGACTGAATGCTACAGAGCGCCAAACCCGATCGAAGCAGGGATTACAGCTTTAGCAATTGATCAAGCTGGGCTCCACGAAGAATCAGAGATTGGGTTCCGGATGCCGTTAGCTCAGCAGGGGGACAATGGCAACTGGGCCGATCCTAAAGGCTGGGCACACCTGTTCTGGTCTACATCCGGGTTTAAGTCCTGGGTCATAATACAACACTATAAACTGACACAAGACAGAGCATACCTGGAAAATTTGTATCCAAGGATGCTGGCCAGTTCCAGATTCCAGGAGAGTCAAAGAAAACGGACTCGCGTCCTGGTAGATGGCGAAAAATCTGCAGAATATGGGCTTATGCCCCGCGGTCAGGGTGACTGTGGACTAATGAATGATGATGACTTCTATGGCGTGTTCTTGCCGCATAATATTTGGGCTGTATATGGAGACAAGCTTTCTCTTGAAGCAGCGCAGATATTGAATAAAGCTGAAGACATCCAGGAACTGACCAGCATCTATGAAACTGGACTTGCAGATTTACTTGCTGGATTGGATAAAGGTGCGATTCAGGAGGAGAGTTACAGATGGATTCCTGGTATTGCTCACAAAACTTCCGGAAGCCGCTGGGGTGCTCTGAATGCTCTGGCTCCCTGTGAACTGCTGCCAAAAGACCATGAATTGATCGAAGGCACTCTGCACCATCTCGAATCCAACATGGGTCCGGGAGGGATTCCGTTGAATATGGGATGGATGGCTGACGGTTTGTGGGTAGCAATTGCCCTTGATAACCTTGCAGCTGTTCATCTGCTCAGGGACAATGGTGATGCTGCTGCAGAGTATCTGTATGCTACTCTGAACCATGCCACACCGCTATACACCTGGTGTGAAGAACGGCAGCATGATGCCGGAACTGAGAAGTGTTCGGGTGACAGGCAGCATCTGTGGACACCTGTCTCTGTAGTAAGAGCTATTCGTGACTTTATGGTCATTGAAGACCACAGTGTCCTGGAGCTGGCAAAAGGAGCATCCAGAGCCTGGCTTGGATCGGGAGAAGAAGTAGGAATTACCGGAGCGCCTACTCACTTTGGAACAGTATCATATAAGATGGTCTACAAAGCAGACGCAAACGAAGTAGTTGGTAGTATCCAATTCCCGGACAGGCCGAATCTGGATGAGGTAAAACTACACATAAGGCTGCCAAAAGGTCTCAAGGTAGAATCAGTAGATAACTCATCTGGCGCCGCGATATTTGGAGATGGACTAGGAATAAGCTGGAACAAACCAACCGGAGAGACAACATTCCGGGTAACTGTTAAGTAAATATTCGCAGATATTGTCATTCTGAGTGCAACGAAGAATCTCGTAACCTGTCATTCTGAGTGAAACGAAGAATCTGCTTTTGCAGACGAGATTCTTCGTTGCACTCAGAATGACAATAATATAACACTCCTCCAGGCACACATGCGTTCGCTGGAATTGCTGTGTATAATATCTTTAATCAACCACTCTTTATACTTTAAGGTCGGTTCATGTATGAATAAAGTCACCTGGGCTGTTCTGGTCATTTTACTCCTGGTATTTGTTGTATTCTCCGGAGTCTTTTCTCCCCCGGAAGTGAAAAAGCAACAAGAAGCAGCTCCTGTGAATTTAGCCAACAATGACCCTCTTTTCAAAGCAATACATTCCGCTGACTACACAACTGTAGAGGCAATAATAAAACAGAAACCACACATCCTGAAAGAGAAAAATCTCCAGGGCGGAACTTACATGAACTGCACCGCAAGCTCCAAAGACGTAAAGATGATGAAGCTTATTATTAAACTTGGGGGCAATATAAACCAGGCTTCGGACTGTGGGACAACTCCCATATTGATGGCTTCCAAACAGGATGATATAGCAATGGTCCGGGTTCTACTTGATGCCGGTGCCAATCCTAATGTATTTGCTACCAACACCTCCCCATTGACTAACGCAATCCAACACCATAACAAGGAAATGATAAAACTACTCATCAAACACGGTGCAAGAGAGACGTTATGATTGACACACCAATTTTCGATTTTAGCACTCATTCATCTGGTCGTGTATAATAAATAAGTAAACCTGTCCCTATACTTCAGAAATCTGAGGAGGATTACTATTCATGAGTAGAAATAACCTGACAATTTTGGCCCTCTGCCTGCTAATACTGGGTGGCATTGCGGTTGTATATTTTGAATCCAGGCAGTATCAGGAAGCAAATAAAACCGCAATGGGGACGCCTGATCCACTTTTTGACGCGGTTCACAATAGAGACTACACCGCGGTTGAAGCGCTGGTGAATAAGGAACCAGGCGTATTGAAGCGAAGACATGCTCAGGGTGGCACATATATGAACTGTGCAACAAGCATGAAAGACATCAAAATGATTAAGCTTCTTCTCAAGCTTGGCGGGAGTCCCAACGGAGCCGCAGGATGTGGAATGGCGCCAATTATCCTGGCGACCGGTGGTGGTGATCTGACAGTAGTTAAAGTACTGCTGGATGCCGGCGCAGATCCGAATATATTCGGACACGCATCCTCACCTCTGGCAAATGCAAAAAATTCTAAGAATACCAAGATGGTTAATCTGCTCCTCAAATATGGAGCGAAGGAAATGACTTCGCCACCAAAAGGTCCAGCAGCACCGCAAGGTTCAGCAGCACCGAAAGAAAAGCATTAGGTGATACTGAAACCATTCGCTACCGCAGAAAGTTCAAACCGTCGCAATCAGTTTCTCATACTTGGTTTTGAGTTCCTGTGGGGAATAGCTGTCCCATTTCTACTGGCAACCACTGTAATGGCGGGGTACCTGGATTCACTGGGTGCCCCAAAAGTCTTGGTTGGTGCAGTGCCGGCAGTATTTTTTGGCGGTATCGCCATTGTGCAGCCGTTGTCACTAGCCCTTATACCTCCTGGACCAAAACGATACACCCGCATGTTGTGGGCATACCGATTTGGTGCACTTGGCTACACAGTAATGGCCATTCTGGCGATATGCTTGCCTCCAAATGCATATCTGCCCAGGATTACGACTTTCTTCGCCTGTTATATATTCTTCGTGCTGGTAGCCGGTGCAGGTGATCCTCACTATGTTAAGGCCGTTATCGAATCAACTCCACCGGAGCAGCGTGGGATCTTTTTCGGATACAGGATGATGGCAATAGGTATGGGTGGTCTTCTCGGCGGTGAGATCGTCAGACGCCTGCTGAAAGCATTTCCCCCTCCGACAAACTTCGGTATCAGCATACTCATCGGCAGTCTGATAATTATCGTATCCACTATCTGGTTTGGTATGTTCAAACCGACCATAACTGAGACCACAGAAACGCGCAAAAAACTCGGGGATTACCTTGGGGATGTAAAGAGGCTTGTAAAGGGCAATAAAGCGTTCCCTCGCTTCTTGTTTGTCCTGTTTATAGTCGTTGCTATTCAAGGCTGCGCAGCATTCGTTGCATTGTCTATAAGAGACAGGCTTGGGATTGGTGACAGTGTGCTGGGAAGACTGGGATCAATAGACGCCCTCAGTGCAATGGTATTTGCAGTTATCCTGGGTAAGACCGGGGACAAAATGGGCCACAAGACAGCGTTCATAGTTGGAATGCTGATATATACCTGTGGATTAATGGTTGTTATGTTGACTCATAATGCGATTGCACTGCAAGCTGGATATCTGATGGTAGGCGCAGCAGGATCGGTGTGGGTTGTGACAGCTATCAATATGGGACTTGATTACTCAGGTGGAATGGAAACATCCAGAGTCTATGCAAGTATCAATGTCTCAGCAGTCCCGTTCAAACTATTGGGGCCGATAGGTGCAGGGGCAATTGTAAGCCGCTGGGGATATGGACCAATGCTAATCACAACTGCAAGTGTTGCTGTGCTAGCAATACTAGCAGCGATGTCCCTGCCTAACACAAAAAAGAAAACAGCCCAAAGTGAATGATTTTTACTCTGAGCTGTATATCATACAAGGCTAAAGAAGCGGTTTGAGCAACTCCATTGCGCGCTTGATATCAACTATCTGCTGATCTCCACTGATTTCACGCTCAATAGTGATTGATCCGGCGAAACCAAAACTCTTCAGCTTCGGCACAAAGACTGGATAATTCACCTTGCCCTCTCCCAGCGGTTTCTCGGGCCCCAGGTCATTTGGTGTGCTCGGATAGTCTCCGTCCTTACCGTGGACTCCCTTTACAAACGGGCCAAGGATATCGAGTGCATCAACAGGATTGGCTTTACCATACATCAACAGGTTGGCCGGGTCAAGGTTTACACCAAGGTTCCCGGTACCGATGTCAGTGATCACGCGGAAGATTGTAACGGGGGTTTCCTGTCCGGTTTCAAAGCAGAAATCCAATCCAAGTTCCTTGCAACGCTTAGCTACCTTTGCAAGTGCTTCTACAGTTGGAGCATAGTTTGGGTCTTTTGGATTTTCCGGTATGAAACCCGCATGTGTGATTGTTGCCGGAATATCCAGTTTGGCTGCAAAGTTGGCACCTGCGATCAGTTCCCCTACCCTCATATCACGATATTCAGGAGGCACTATGCCGATGGTTGCTGGTCCATCAATAAAATTCCAGACCGATGGGCCGGAATAACCAGTCCACATAGCCGTTACTTCGATTGAATATTCTTTCCGGGCTTTGTCCAGGACTTGGGCCATTTCATCGGTATACAGGGTTTCATCCCAGCAGTTTACCTGACAACTTTCCAATCCTATATCAGCCATTTTTTTTAGTTCATGGCCGATTTCAAGGTTAAGGGAAGTAATAACGCCTAGTTTAATACGAGATCCCATTGGTTACCCTCACAGTATTTATATAAAACGATCAGCGGATATTATACCACGCAGAATCAGGAAACCATACATGCAAAAAAGTCAAAACGGCTGTTTACCCCGTTAGTCCTGAGTAGCGCAGCGTATCGAAGGGCGGTTAGTTAGTTATCTACGATCTTTCAGGACAGGCGCTCCGCAGCCGCCCTTCGATACGCCTGCGGCTACTCAGGACTAACGGTTACAAAAGTCTTTCACTGCGGCAATTTTCATTCATTACGCTCCAAGATCCTTCACTTCGTTCAGGATGACCAAACTGGGATCCGCTATATCATGCTCTTTACAACATCGGACAGCCTGGTTATTTCGGATCTATTGGCCGTTCCACCAGAAACAGACCAGGGAGCGCTTTGGTCAGTGGGAAATTGTCCTGTTTCCACAAATATCCTGCAGACTGTCTCTATATCATTAATCTCTGATGCGATGCCATTCTGAGCGTCTGCCTGTTTCTGACTTATATATTGCTCAGGAATTGTAGTGATTTTACCTGCAGCAATATATGCCAGATCATTTACATAAACAAACGGGATAGAATCGATCAGTCTGGTTATGGGCCTGTCTTCTTTTCCAGAGATATAGCTGCAATAGTGCCTCAGATTTTCTACAAGCAAGTTTTTGTGGTCAGCAGGAGCAGTTTCGATCCTGCCATCATTGTATTTTATTGTGTATTTGTCATATGTAACATAATCGATTATGGCATCATCGCAGCGCAAGCGTTCATACTGATATGACTCTCCACCGCAGGCATGAGAGAGTGCAATTCTGATTTCGATGTCAGTATCTGTCTGAACAGCAAGGAAAACAGTGTCAGTCCCCTGGATATTATTTGCACGATATAATTCTGCGCTGACTGTTTCCACACCAGGCCACGAATACAACTCGCCTTTACCCGCCCAGAACAGCACATTGTGGACATAGTGAGCCATTGCATTGCCCATTATGGAATCCAGGACCAGGCTATCTCCAAGCATGAGTTTCCCAGCCCAATTATTTCGTTCAAAATAGGTATCAGGACGGGGCCAGTTGCCAAATAACTCAACACGTCGAAGTTTTCCAAAAGCTCCATCCAAAAGCCTTTGCTTCAGATTCTGCCGTGTAGATTCGATTATAAAATTGAAACCGACATTGGTGGTTTTTGGCGCACTATTATCCACCGCAAGCATCTCTTCCAGCTCGGAACAATCTAGTGTCGGTGGTTTCTCAAGATAGACAGAAATGCCACGCTCAATAGCTGCACGATGCATCCTGGCATGCAGATTTATAGGGGTCGGGATGATAACAAAATCCAACTCTTCTTTACAGGCATCCAGCATTTTCAGATAATCATCGAAAACCCTCACTCCCCTGGCTGAATATTCCCACTTGAGCATATCCGAATCACAACGGGATAGTTCCGGATCACACGAACAGACGAGTTTGCATATACCCTCAGACTCAAGTGTAATAATAGATTCCTGATGGGCTGCAGCGAATCCGCCCATGCCGATTATTCCTACTCTAACCAATCAAGTTCCCCTTTGTCCATAGTTTTGCGGGTATGTTGGTCCGCAGAATCTCTAGCTATAAGGCAGACTGCTGTAGCACGCATTGCATCTGCAGCTACCTGCAACGGCTTATGCTTATCATTCATAACTGACTCTACGAAATCGTGCAGCATTCCATATTTCGGATATTGCGGTTCCACCTGAGATTCCCCTTTTGAATCAGTTAGCAGGAGCCCGGTGCGAGATGATATCTCAAGCACTCCTTCACTGCCAACCAGCCTCAACCGGTCATCCGCGTGTGAATCAGCTCCGGTTGGCCGCAGGTAATCGAAACTCATCACCGCAACCCCTCCACTGTCCAGTTCAAAAAGACACCCGGCTGAATCTTCCATCCCGGGCCATTGCAAAGCACAAAGATTATTATGATATGCAGTAACGGCAGTATATTTCAATCCACTTACATATGTGAACCAGTCTACAGCGTGGATGCCTACCCATGGAATTATCCCGCCAAATGTCTCACGCGACTCATAAAACCATGGTCTTTGCCCGAGTTTGTATGATTTCTGGGAAAAGCCCATCAGAGGCCGACCGATTGCACCACTCTCAACCAGTTTCTTTGCTGTGTAAAATCCAGGATCATATCTGAAATCAAAAATTGCTCCCAAACGTGCCTTTGATTCTTTCCATGACTTTACCACCAAAGCCAGAGATTCCATATCAAGAGCCAGTGGCTTCTCACAGAAAACAGAAATTCCCCTGGATAGACATTCAGCAGTAACTTCAGCATGTAGAAAGTAGTATGGGTTTACAACTACAACATCCAGTGGCGTGTCATCCAGCATATGCCTGTAATCGCCGTAACTAGATGCAGAATGCTCCACAAACAGCTCTGAACTGGTAAGGGGTGCAGTATCCTCATCTTCCCGTCCCGGAGCAACTGCACACAGCACTGCGCCTTCTATCTCACGTATACATTCCAAAGCATAAGCATAATGTCCTGAAGCTCCAATTACACCAATTCTGCAATCCATAATTCTCCCACCACAAAGTCAGTCAGTCTGATCTCTGGATTATAACAGCCGGGTTGAGCATTGTAAATTCTGCTATTGGAGATTTACTGCTTACATTGCATTTGAGTATGAAATACTGTTAAAATGATGCTGCATGCAGACTTGTAACTTGTAATCTAATTAACTTAAATGCATGTCAGGTATTTTTCTTATGCCAAAAAACGAACCTCAATGCCCGTGCGAAGGCAAGACACTGGAAAAGTTCATAAGGCCAGCAATCCTTATTGTGCTTGCTGAAAGCGATGCATCCGGGTATTCCATTGTTTCGCGTCTTTCTGAAATGCCTGTGCAGGACGGTAAAAAACCGAATGCAGCGGGCGTATATAGAGCCCTCAACTCTATGGAAGAGGAAGGCGTTGTTACGTCTAATTGGGAAATCTCGACTTCAGGTCCCGCAAAAAAGGTCTATCAACTTACAGAACATGGAAAAGACTGTCTTTGTAAATGGATGATGACCCTAACCGCATATAAACAGGCAATCGATGATTTGCTGGTAATAGGCAATAACATAGTCCAATCCTGGGATTAATGTAAGTCGTCTGTTTTGCGCGACCACGGGTTTCATTATTTACGTACTTCTCCCTCCTCTTTTACAGCCACAAATGCAGGAATTCAAGCGACGACAGGATAACATGATTTATTACGTGTCGGAAATCCTACTTCCTGCATAATACAACCGCCACTACATAACGCGCATTATTCACCGGACCCCGTTTTCGACCGGCAGTAGGGGCGAAAGTGAGTCAATCACAAATAATGCGCGCTAAGGAGATCTACAGAATGCTATCGGATGTTCAAATAGCTCAACAGGCAAAACCGAAAAAAATCACGGAAGTCGCGGCAGAACTGGGAATTGACCAGGACGATCTTATACCATATGGGCACGATAAAGCTAAAGTTTCGCTGGACGTGGCAAAGTCACGTGTAGACCGACCTGACGGCAAACTCATACTTGTCACCGCAATTACTCCCACTCCTGCAGGCGAAGGCAAGACAACTACAACCATAGGTCTGGCGGATGCATTGCGCCGTTTGGGTAAGTCTACATGCGTTGCGATCAGGGAACCATCGCTTGGGCCTTGTTTTGGTGTAAAGGGAGGTGCAGCAGGCGGAGGATATGCTCAGGTTATCCCAATGACAGACATAAACCTGCACTTCACCGGAGATTTCCACGCCATAACAACAGCGCACAACCTGCTGTCAGCTATGCTGGATAACCATCTGCATCAGGGAAACACTCTCGACATCGATCCGCAGTCCATTACATGGAAACGGGTGATGGATATGAATGAGAGAGCCTTGCGCAATATAGTCATAGGCCTGGGGGGCAAAACTAACGGGATACCCAGAGAGAGTGGTTTTGATATCACCACAGCATCTGAGATTATGGCTCTGTTAGCTCTTTCCACAGACTTTGACAACTTGAGAGAACGTCTCGAAAGGGTGGTAGTAGGTTTCAGTCGCACAGGTAAACCGATTACAGCAAGTGATCTACAGGCAGCCGGAGCAATGCTTGTAGTCCTTAAGGATGCCTTGTTACCAAACCTGGTTCAGACGCTGGAAGGCACTCCTGCATTTGTTCACGCCGGGCCATTTGGTAATATTGCACACGGATGCAATTCTATTGTAGCAACCCGAACGGCCTTGAAGCTGTCAGATTATGTTGTCACAGAAGCCGGGTTCGGAAGTGATCTTGGAGCTGAAAAGTTCTTTGATATAAAATGCCGTGTAGCAGACCTAAAACCAGCAGCAGTAGTGGTAGTTGCAACCATTCGAGCGTTGAAGATGCATGGCGGAGTGGCTAAAACCAACCTTACAGTCTCTGATCCGGAAGCAGTCGCCAAAGGGATTGAGAATCTTCACAAGCACTGCGAAAATGTTAGAGAAGTCGGACTGGAACCGATAGTTGCAATAAATCGATTTGAGACTGACTCTGATGAAGAGATAATTGTATTGGCCGATGCATGTAAATCTATGGGCGTAGTATTCTCACTCTCAGATGTCTTCTGCAAAGGCGGAGAAGGTGGACTTGAGCTAGCGGAAATGGTTGTTTCAGCGTGCAAATCGCCATCCAACTTCCATACTGCCTACGAGAGCAACCTGCCCATCACAGAGAAGGTCCAAATCATCGCAAAGAAATTCTATGGAGCCGATGGTGCCGAGTTTGCGCCTGCTGCTCTCAAGCAAATCAAAGACATTGAGAATCTAGGGTTTTCTGAACTTCCTGTCTGCATTGCCAAGACTCAAAACTCACTATCTGACGATACCAAACTTATAGGCAGACCAAAAGGATTCAACATAATGGTCCGTGAGGCAAAACTTTGTGCAGGCGCAGGATTTGTTGTGGTTTATGCCGGCAACATAATGACTATGCCCGGATTGCCCAAAGTACCTGCAGCTGCCGGAATCGGCATGAATGCCGACCATGAAGTTTTTGGGCTGTTCTAAATTCCCACTATAAGTAGATGAATCCTTGCAGCCAACGAGGATTCATCTACTTCCTCCTGTAATAACACATAGGTATTGCACTCACTGCGACACATAAACTGTGAGTATGTATGAGTAGTTCCATGGTATTACATCGATATAATCCACTAGCATGATATTTTTTTTGAATTTATCCAAAAAAAGCAGGAATAGCTGACAGCAGAGTCTAATATATCACATAGTCCAAGGGAAATCCTGGAAATTAGACGCGGCCTCGCATTCAGGTATTACTGATAGCCATGCTTTTCAGTCATTCCATAGAGGCATATTGTGAGAGGAGACATTTATGAAGCAAAGTGTACCGATCCCTGTTGTTATCGTTGTGATCCTGGTTGTTATAGTTGCCGTTCTTGGCATCTATTATGTAACCAGCAAGAAACCCGCAGCTGAGGGTCCTGGAATGATGGGCGGACCTGGTATGAAGGGTCCCGGCATGAAGGGTATGATGGGCGGACCTGGTATGAAGGGTATGCCTGGCATGCCTGGTATGCCTGGCGCACCTGGTGCTCCTGGCGCTGCCCCTGCAGTTCCTGCACCTGCTCCTCCTGCAGGCAACTAATAACACATAATTGGAACGGCAGTTCTTTGTTGAACTGCCGTTTTTTTATGTACCAGCATATGAGGCAATTTAAAGTTACCGATTAACCGGTCTTTCTTATATCAATAGCAACCATCTGCGTGTTGCGGTTGCCATTGTATTCATTGATTCGCAGATTATAACAAACATCAACCACTGCTCCAGGTGGAAACAGGTTCCTGTGCTGTCCCCATTTGAATGCAATGCACTCCAGCGGTTTTGCATCATCACCCTCAAAGAACAGTTTCAGATGCCCACCATCTGCCCCCATCGTCTGAGTATGACTCACAAGCAAGCCGGATGAAACAAACACCGGTTCAGGATTCCCACAACCGAATGGTTCCATGCTTTGTATAACTGCAGCAATCTCCATAGAAACACTGGAGACGTCAAGTTCTGCATCAACGTCAATTCGAGGCCCAACCTCTTCCTCAGGTATTATCTCCAGCGCAATCTTGTTAAGCCTGTCCTCAAACTCGTCCAAATGCTCCCTTAATAGTGCAAGGCCGACAGCTCCCGCGTGTCCACCACTTCGTAAGAGAAGATCAGCACACATTTCAAGCGCTTCTTTCATATGGAAACCCGGAACACTTCTACCTGATCCATGGCAGTGTCCAGTGCGGGGATCTTCGGAGAGCAGAATTGTCGGCATACCGAACTGTTCGCACAACCTGCCTGCTACAATACCCACAACTCCACTGTTCCATCCTGCTTTAGCTAGAATCAGAACCCGCATCGAATCCATATTCTTTGCAGCGATCAACTCCATAGCTTCGCGCATTATGGTATCCTGAACAACTCTCCGTTCGTTATTCATTTCTTCAAGACGGCTCATTATTCCGCCGGCTTCGTTTTCATCGGTAGTGAGTAATAAACGAACAGAGGTAGCAGCGTCTTCAAGCCTGCCTACAGCATTCAGCCTGGGGCCAAGAACAAATCCTATAAAATACGGACTAAGTACTTTGCCGGAATATCCGGTGGACTTAATGGCAGCCTGCATGCCGGTTTTCTTGCTGTTGGACATCGAAACGAGGCCATGCCGGACGAGGGCCCGGTTTTCACCCAACAGTGGCGCTACATCGCCCACAGTGCCCAATGCGGCGAGGTCAAGGTATGCTTTGAGAACCGTCGCTGGATTAAGATCCATAAATCCTGCGATAGCTTGGGCTGTCTTTAACGCTACCCCTACCCCAGCCAGCTCAGGAAATGGATATGATGTGTCTTTGCGCTTAGGATTAATCAGAGCGTATGCTTTGGGTAGAATGGGGCCTGGTTCGTGGTGATCGGTTACAATAAGGTCCACACCCAGTTTATGGGCTGTGTCAGCGCTGCTGAGGGCTGTAGTGCCGCAATCACAGGTGACTATAACCTTAGTCCCCTGCTGATGAGCATTCTCAACCGCAGCAGGTTTGATATCATAGCCATCTTTACGGCGATGAGGGACTTTGTAGTCTACATTTGCATCCAGGCGTTCAAGTGTACGGACGAGTAAAGCGGTACTTGTCACACCATCAATGTCGTAGTCACCATGGATCAGGATTTTTTCCTTGCTGCGGATCGCAGCAACTATACGCCGGGCACCTTTTTCCATGTCTGGCAGGACCAACGGATCGTGCAGGTGGTCGAGGGAAGGGGACATAAACTTCCCTGCTTCATTGGTATCCAATACCCCGCGATTAGCCAGGATTCTGGCAACCAAACCCGATACTCCTACTTCCCGAGATAAGCGATCTACCTCAATCTGATCCGGTTCAGCCAGGAACCATCCATATTCCAGGTAGTATTCGCGTTCCATACAAGTATCTCCCTCGAAAATAGAATATTTTCGTCCCTTCGTAGCGAGTCCGGCAGGTTTTCGCTGCAGGCGAAAATCGAGAGGACTCATGCTACGATTCCTAAAAGCAACACAACCCGGAGCATGACCCCGGGTTGTGTATATTATATTTATTTACCAGAACTGGCAGGAACCATTCTTAGAATCGTCTCTTCTTGCCAGCGGGCTTTCTTTTCACACGTCCTGACTGAGTATCAGTGGTCGTCGATGCTTCGTCACCGGCAGCTTCTCCATCGGTCGGTAGAGACGCTGTTTTTACCATAGGCTTTTCAACCATCGGCTTCTCATCTATCTTTTTGGTTCCCTTACTTCCGTTTGCCAGCTTTTCCCACACTATAATGAGCGGTGTAGCATTGAAGATCGAGGAGTAGGTTCCTATAATAATACCCGCAAGCATCGCAATGTAGAAATGCCGGAGCATAGGTCCACCGAGTAGAACCAAAGCAAGCAAAGTAATAACAACCGTCATTGAGGTGTTAATTGACCGGGACAAAGTCTGTAGTATGCTCTTGTTACATACCTGGTCAAAAGCCTCTCCTCTTTGTCTGTGCTTGAGATTCTCTCGGATTCTATCGTATACAACGATGGTATCGTGAACGCTGAACCCGATGATTGTCAGGACTGCAGTGACAAATACACTGTCAACTTCCCAACCTACCACCTTACCTAGTATCGCAAACATGCCAAGGATAAAAGCAGCATCGTGTATTAACGCAATAACAGCGCACACACCAAACTTAAGTCCAGCTGCCAGTCCACCAATGGCAAATCGTATTGTCAGGTATAGAATAATACCCAACGAAGCCAACAAGACACATATGAATGCGTTTTGAGTAAGTTCCTTACTTATGGTTGGTTCAACGCTGGTTGTTGAAATTGAGGGATTGCCAGTATCCGCGTCTTTCACGATTGGATATGCATCAACCAGAGCGCTCTTTAATCCATCAACCTTAGCATTGTATATTTTGACGTAGTCTATTTTTTCATCTTTCTGTCCACTTTGATTCTCTCGCACCCAGTCTGTTTTTATGAAGGCCATGGTTCCACCGGAAGCCATCTGCACTTCACTGCCTTCTGCAAGGCCGTTAACGGTCGATCTAAGAGCATTCCTATCAACAGGGCTCTCAAACTGCACCTGCAATTCGGTTCCAGCCTTGAACTCAATACCCGGTTTCAAACCAAACATTGCGAGGAAGATTAGACCAGGAACAATCAATATTCCACTGAATATGAAGTAGTAGTTACGTCTGCCAACAATGTCCCAACTCGGGCTGGCTTTTGTCATCCATCCACTGGTCAAACCATACAGATGTGGATCCTGGACTTTCTCCCAACCAACAAGCAAGTGCATCATTGTGCGTGTAACTGTGATAGCGGTGAACATACTGATAGCAACACCGACGATCAAAGTCAGAGCGAAACTGTATACAGCCGGCCCACCATACCACATCAGAATGGCACAAGTGATTGCTGTGCAGACGTTTGAGTCAAGAATGGCAGAAAATGCTCTGCTGAAACCAGCATCAACTGCAGCTCTCAGAGTCTTTCCGGACTTAAGCTCTTCTTTTAATCTCTCAAATATCAGTATGTTAGCGTCAACAGCCATACCAATAGATATGATCAACGCTGCAATTCCTGACAGAGACATTGGATATTTCATCAGGATAAACGCTGCTATGACAAACAGAGCATACAGACACAATGAAATACTTGCCAGAAGTCCAGGAAGTCTGTAGTAAACAAGCATAAAGAAAATAACTATAACAAGGCCAATAATACCAGCAAGAAGAACCTTCTGAACTGTATCTTTACCCAGTGTAGGTTCTACAACATCCTGCCCCATAATCTTCAGAGGAACCGGAAGTGCACCAGATGTAAGAATGTCTGCAGCCTTTTTTGCTTCTTCCAGGCTCTTAAACCCGGATATCTGGGCCTGACCACCTGTGATAGCAGTTTTGATAGTAGGAGCAGTCAGTAGCTTGCCATCAAAGAAAACAGCTAGATATTCATCAACATTCTTTTTAGTGAACTCTGCAAATTTGTCGGAACCCTCTTTATTGAATTGAATCTCAATAACATTTCCTTCTTGAGGATCAAGGTTCGCCTTTGCATTTGGCAGTAAATCTTTACCAGTAACTATCGGTTTATTGTTTTGAACATCTACGACTTTCTCAAGAACTCCCTTTGGATCCTTGATTGAATCAATCGACTGTCCCATATCACCGGAAAACACATAACTGCTGTCCAAGTCTCCGCCCTTGCTCATTTTCCAGGCAGCCAGAGGGTTATTTGCAGTCTGAACATTTTTAAGATGGTAGAACTCCAGCGAAGCAGCAGCACCGATGTACTCGATAGCTTTCTTTGGGTCCTTAACACCAGGAATCTCAACTCTTATACGGTTCCCGGACTGTGGGACAACCGTTGACTCAGCAAGTTCAGCGGATGTTTTGACACGCTTATTAATGGTGTCTCGTATGGAATTGAGCTTGTTCTGTTGCTCTTGGGCATCTGTTGGCCAGTCTTCCGGCCTTTGTGGATCAACTTCAAAAAGAACCCTGGTTCCACCCTCGATATCCAGTCCAAGCCTCATTTGCATTTTAATAACTACTGCCGAAGCTAAAATGGCCAGGATAACAACACCAAGAAGAAATAGCCGGTATTTAGACAAAACTCTCCTCCAATAACACGTTTCAGGCCGGTACACACTAAACGCAAGTGCGCCCAACCTCGTGTAGCACGTATTCAACTCGAAGTTTATTATATAGCTGAACAAGCCCCATGTCAAGGTTTCGAGCTTAACTATCAGAATCACAGCTTCGTTTCAGAGAGTTCTCGGATTGCAAATATGGCTTGACCTGATGCGGCAGGTGATGTCATACTATCAGCACAAGCAATTATATTTGGATGTCCGATTAATGGACCAGCGACTACTATATTCTGTGGTTTGTTTATCCATAAAATCTCCGGAGGTGTATTATGAGAAACCCCGACAGGTTCCGTCTTTCGCGTCTTGTCCGCACATCAACTTCAGAAGTATATGTTGTGTGGGACCAGGAAACAAGAGCTGGTATGGTGCACCTGCACTTTGCACATGATGTGATTCATGCAGCGATTTTGCTGGAGATCGAGTTCAACGTACAGGACGAAGAAGCTCTCCTGGAAATGATCGATGAAGATATCGTTTCAAGCTATATGCCAAGTTTCGAACGAGAGGATTTTTTCATCACCATATATCGTGCAGAAGAGACCAGCTCATTCAGCTATGCCTCAACTGACATGGACGATTTCGATGATGAAGATGATGAAGAAGACGACCGTTGAAATTTGGAGTCCATATAAGAACAGCCGGTGGCCTGGTTAAGGCGCTTGAAAGAGCTGAATATCTGGGTTGTGAGACAGTTCAGCTCTTTTCAGGCAATCCTAACTCATGGGTCACAAAACCTCCCGATCCAAGTGAATCGGGACTGTTTTGTAACAGGTGCTCTTCACTGGAAATCACCCCAATAGTGCTGCATACCCCCTATCTCCTCAACATGGCATCGCCAGAAGATGAGATCTGGCAGAAAAGCGTTGAAGCTCTGTGCTTTGCTGTAAACAAGGCCGGTTTTCTGAATGCTGATCATATAGTGACACATATCGGCAGCCATAAAGGCGCTGGACTTGAATATGGAGTCAAGCGAATCGCAGAGGCTGTTCACAAGGCCCTGGACTGTGGTAGCTCTGCAGGTATTGCTCTGGAACTGGGAGCCGGATCAGGCCGGTCCATTGGTTCCAAATTCAGCGAAATCGCCATGATACTGGAAGAAATAGGCAACGAACCAAGGGTAGGTATCTGCATAGATTCTGCACATCTTTATGGTGCAGGATATGATATCTCTACTGCTGAGGGTGTCATTGCTATGTTTGATGAGATGGAAAGATATGTAGGACACGAAAAACTCCGCGTAGTCCATCTCAACGATACAGTCCAGGAACTCGCAAGCGCTAAAGACCGTCATTTCCATATAGGTAAAGGAAATGTAGGCATTGAAGGATTTCGCGCGATTGTCAACCACCCATACGCAGTAAACTGCCCCGGTATTATAGAAACACCGGGAGATGATATCTCATTCGACCAGGAGAACCTGGAAGCACTGAGAAATATTCGATTGAAATGATTACCTCAAATACTAAGTTCAACCTCGTAAAAATATCACCTGGAACTGGATGACACATGAAACCGCAGGATCATAAAGCAAACACATTCAATCCAACCCTCCGAGGCATTGACCGCAAGTGGTGGGTACTTGCTGTAGTGGGTATGGGCTCATACATGTCAGCTCTGGATTCCAGCATAGTGAACATCGCACTACCAGTTATCTCCCATCAAACTAAAACAACAGTATCAGTAGTGGAATGGGTGGTGCTGGCTTATCTAGTGACATTGAGTTCAACTCTGTTACTATTCGGCCGTTTGGGAGATATTTATGGAAAACGGCGCATTTTCACACTGGGTATAGGCCTGTTCGGCGTTGGATCCGGACTTTGCGGTATTTCAGGTGATGTAGGTTTTCTGATTGCTTTCAGGATAGTCCAGGGTATTGGCGCTGCGATGATTATATCACTCAGTCCTGCAATCGTTACTTCTGCTTTTCCAGCTAACGAACGCGGAAAAGCTCTTGGTCTTCAAGCTACGATGACCTACCTGGGGCTTACTACCGGCCCGGTATTGGGTGGATTCATTACTGAGCATCTGGGTTGGCCATTTATATTTTTTATAAATATCCCCATCGTGCTCCTGATGGCGTTTGCAGCATTTCGAGTAATGCAGAAGGATTCCGAAAGATCAACTCAAGCACTCGATCCTGTCGGTTCAGCTACACTGGCTGTTGGCGTGGCGACTCTGCTTCTAGCCCTGACTATAGGCAGCGAGAACGGCTGGCATAGTTTGTCGGTTGTTTCTCTGGCGCTATTGTCTCTCGCTGCTTTCGTAACGTTCATTATTACAGAACGCAGTGTTAAAAATCCCGTTCTGAATTTGAAATTGTTCGCAAACCGCACATTTGCTGCCTCAGTTATGGCTGCATATCTGAACTATGTTGCAATTGCAGCAGTAAATTTCCTACTGCCTTTTTTTCTGATACAGGCTTGCAGATACTCCGAATCCAAAGCAGGAATGTTAATGATGACAGCACCTATAACGATGGTTCTGCTGACTGGCCCGAGTGGTCATGCTTCGGACAAGATAGGGGTAAAACTGCCTGCTACTATAGGGATGATACTTACAGTCCTGGGAATGATAATGCTGCGGGGATTGGGCCCAGACGCCACTCCATTTCAGATAGTTCCATTTCTTGCGATTCTTGGCATAGGAGCTGGATTATTCACTTCCCCTAACAACAGCGCAATAATGGGAGCTGCTCCTCCTGATATGAAGGGGGTAGCCGGAGCAATGTTGTCAACTGCGCGCACTGTTGGATTTGCATCCGGAGTAGCATTAGCAGGCGCAATATATGTATCTCAACTGCATTCCCTGACCAACATCCCCCACCCCGAAGCTATATCCAAAGCAATGCACATGAGCCTGCTGGTAGTAGCAATACTAGCCTCAGCAGGAATATTCTTCAGCGCAATGAGAGGCAATACCAGTAGTGGAAAGTTGATAGTTGAGAGTTGATAGTTGAGAGTTGAAAGTTGAGAGTTGAGAGGTGAGAGGTGAGAGTTGAGAGGTGAGAGGTGAGAGTTGAGAGGTGAGAGGTGAGAGTTAGGCACGATCCACTTTTCACTATCCACTTTTCACTATCTACTATCCACTTTCCACTTTCCACTTTCAACTTTCAACTATCCACTATTTCGCGTTTTTTAGTCTTTCGGAGTGGGCGTGGCAGATGCAGATGGCCAGGGCGTCGGCTGCGTCGTCTGGTTTGGGGATTTCTTTGATTGATAGGATCCTCTGGATCATATATTGCACCTGATGCTTCTCGGCATTTCCTTCTCCGGTCACAGCCTGTTTTATTTCCGGTGGGGTGTATTCCACTACTTCAATGCCTTTTTGAGCGGCAGCCAGCTGCATAACTCCAGTGGACTTGCCTACAGCGATAAAAGTTGTCTGGTTCTTTGCAAAGAAGAGTCTCTCCATAACCACAACATTGGGTTTAAACGCTTCCAGAAGTTGGTTTAGATCGTTATAAATCATCAACAATCTCTCAGCAATCGGCAGACGTGGAGGAGTTGTAATTACTCCATAATCGAGCATCTTAGGGGTAGAACCAACCCTATCCACCACTCCAAAACCAGTCGTAGCAGTTCCAGGGTCTATACCAAGTATTCTTAGAGTATCCATGTTTTAACTATCCACAATTTTATTAGAGATTTGGAATTCTCACGCAAAGCCGCAAAGGCGCTAAAAAGGAAAAACGTCTACTCACCAGTTACATTGTAGTTTTATACCTTATCTAGAAGAGCCTGTAAAGCATTTAACAAACATGCAAGCCATTCTTAGCGCCTTTGCGGCTTTGCGTGAGAATAAAAAAAGTTGCCGTTTCGCACATTTTAAGAGCGAAGTTCATACAGGTAGGGCGGAATAGTCAACCTCAACAAACTGCCTTTCAAGATATGATTTTTCCATCGCAAACAAAATCAGCAGGTCCTTTAGCGAATCTTCAAATGTGCAGATCGGTTCTTCATTGCCGGCGAGGACTTCGCTGAAATGAACAAACACTTCCGGGAGTGTATTGCCGTGCATGCCACGGTCCAGCTCAGCATCAATCGGCAATCTGGCTTTGTCCATAGATTTATCCAGCCCTGCAGGCTTGCGATGATATGAGTATAGATTATCCCTTACCAGCACATCATCCACAAGCGATCCTTTGTCACCATACAAACCGTAGGTAAACATCCGCTGTGGAGGATCTACTACACCTAAAAGCATAGTAGTTCTGGCAATCCGTCCGTCTTCAAATTCCATGATAGCCTGGTAGTTGTCAGGAGACACCATTTGTGTGCCTGCCAGTGGAGATCTACTCGCAAGGCAGGCAACCCGGACAGGATCACCCATAAACCAGCGCACAAAGCTCAGAGGATGAACCATTCCGTGCAGCAGCATCTTGACTTCTCTGGCCCAGGGACGTGTAGCAACCACGGGGCGGTAGTCGTGAACATATGAGGCCTCAGCAGTAATCATATTGCCAAGCAAACCATCATCATATATCTGCCTGACCATCCGACCCATTCGCTCGGAGCGATAAGTCTCCACCACCATCACCTGCCGGTCGACTTCTTTCCTCAGGACCGCTATATCTCGTGCCTGATCAATTGATTCTACCAGGGGTTTGGTTGTGATGACGTGCTTATGAGCTTTCAATGCAGCGGTGATATATTCATAATGTTCACCAACAAATACACCAACCACATCAACATCTTCACGTTGTAATAATGCGCTTATATCGGTGGTAAAGAATGGTATGCCGTGTTCTTCAGCCACAGCTTTCTTTGAGGGGTCAATGTCACAGGCAGCCACGATGCTTATTCCAACATTTTGCATAGCATTGATGCCAAGAGTGCATCTGCCATGTGCACCAAGTCCGATCAGACCAACACCTATCATATTCATTCACCAGCACAAGGATATAGAATTGGGTATGGGAGTCCAGTTTTAAGTCGGAGGAAGTTGAGTAGAATGGATGCGGCAATCCTGATGACAACCGCATCCATGTATTGGAACAATGTCATCCTGAGGAACGAAGGATCTGCTTTTATGGATAGAAAGCAGATCCTTCGTTCCTCAGGATGACATTGTTCAGCAACTCTGAAATGTTACCATGGTCTTTACAAAACACTATTTAGGAAAGAGTAACTTTTTCAAACCGGCCAGGTTGCCGAAATCTGAAATAATAACGTCAGCGCCTGCTTTGATAAGTCTTTCGCGCTTCCATTCATTTAGTCCAGCGCCTGTGATCTCATCTGAAGCCACACCAACAGCCAGCCCACCTGCCTGTTTGCAGTTTTCAATCTCCACAAATCCATCACCAAACACAACCAGACTATCTCCACTGAGGTTGTATTTTACCAGGATATCATTGATAACTTTAGCTTTCGACCGTTCCCAGTAGTTGTCCAAAGCTCCATAAATGTGTTCTCCAAAGAAATGGGCAACACCTACTGCACCAGCTTCATGAACAACATTATCATGGTCGGTTCCACTGGCTACATACATCTTTATATCACGGGCAGCGAGTTCTGTGAGGAACTTCACTGAACCCAGCACTGTGACGTCCTTAGGATGCATATGTCCGGCTTCAAGATCATGAACTCTATGTTGAATTCTGTCCCAGAGTCTGCGTATATATTCTTTCTTGTATTCCATGGGTTCCAGAGCAACACCACCGCGCTTGGTAACTTCCTGAGCGATGAACATCATCTGATAGATAGTGTCAATACCTGTAGACTGTCCGATATAGTCCCAGGCCAGTGCATTCAGGGTGTCATCATCCTCGTGGTTTGGTGTATCTTTGAGGTAGCCCACAATTAATGGTGCCATAACATACTGCCAGCCTTCGCGAAGCAGTGATATTGTCCCATCGAAGTCAAACAGAGCAAATTTGAAATTGTGGAAGTCGGCGTCATTGTTAATGATTTCGATATAACCGGATTTCTTCCCGGCTGGTGTAGATGTGTCTGTCAAAACTTATTTATCCTCCCTGGACTGGGGGTTAGTAATTGGTGGCCAGTCTGACAACTGACCACACAATATTTCTATATGCTACTTGATACCAAATTTAGGTTCTCTGTAGCTGTAAAGACTATGCACGCTGCCCTCTGCCTGAGCTGCTGCCGTGCGGTGTTCAAACCGCATCTTGCCTGAATATAAACTCTCCCGCAGAGCATCAACGCTCTGGAAACCCATATCCTGGAAGCTCTGCTGCAGACCTTTCATGAGATATGGCATATAATCAACCATCGAGCCCCGGTCTAATACTGTGCCGGAGACACCCTGAGGAACTGTAACGTTATCATTCTCATTCAGATACCGTTTGCCTCCGCCGACAGCCATAGCTTCAACGCTGGCCATACCTCGATAGCGTTTAACACGCATTCCATTCTCATAGAAATAGTGACCTGGAGCTTCGGAGGTTCCTGCTAACAGATATCCTGCCATAACAGCGCCAGCGCCGATTGACAAGGCCTTTGCAATATGTCCGATCCCTGCTATGCCTCCATCAGCAATTACGGGAACTCCATACTCTTTGGCGGCTTGAGCGCAACTGTATACAGCCGATGCTTGAGGTCTACCCACAGCCATCATATTCTGCGTAATACATATAGAACCAGGCCCCATGCCAATCCGCAGCGCATCAGCACCAGCTTCAATCAATGCCACAGCCTGGTATTTGGTTACAACATTACCGGCGATGACATCGATTTGTGGGAAATTGTCTTTGATGAAGCGAAGCATATCCATCTGGTAAACCGAGAAACCCTGTGCTGAGTCAATCAGGAGGACATCCACTCCGGAGTCCACTAATGCTTCAACTCTTTCCCTGTCTTCCGGTTTCGTGGAAATGGCGGCTCCAACCAGAAGCTGTTTGCCGGCACTTTTCGATGAATTGGGGAAGTCTTTATTCTTTACCAGATCGCTTCTGGATAGAAGTGCTACCAGCCTGTAGTCTTTATCAACAACTGGAAGCTTGCCTCTTTTACTCTGTTTCAATATCTGGTTGGCATCATGAAGAGTTACGCCCTCATCTGCTACTGTCAGATCGGTGGTCATAACTTCGCTGAGAGGACGGGATCGGTTCTTTTCAAAATCAATGTCCCTGTTGGTTACAATGCCTACAAGCTTAGAACCCAGTGTTCCATCCTGCGTGATCGGTATCCCGCTGAAGCCATGTTCCTTCTTGATACGGTCAACATCACCCACAGTATGGTTGGGACTTAAAACAACAGGATCAGCAATAAATCCATTCTCAAATCGTTTTACTTTGCGGACATGTTCAATCTGGGCTTCAATAGTGTTGTTGTAATGGATAATACCTATTCCACCCAACAATGCCAAATAAGCAGCCATCTCCCATTCGGTTACGGTGTCCATCGGCGAACTGACAATTGGTCGCTTGATCCTGATGTTACGAGTTACATTACTCTCAAGATCAGCTTCGCTGGCCTGAAAGTCTATATATCCAGGAAGGACTATGAAGTCATCGTATGTGAGACCGTTCCCGCTGGAGAACAGCTCCTCGGCGCTCAGACCATCCTTAACCTCAAACGCACGATCAGCTATCTTCCTTGCGTCAAATTCCATACCTGCACGCCTCCCATTGCTTCGATTACTTCATTTAATTATACTACAATTGGCCCCTAATCCCCAAGGCGAGAGCTTAACGAACGAGATTAGCCGCGTTTAATCATCAAATATTCTGCCTGCTTTCCAGTGCCTTTACTTTGTTCAAGCGACGCACAAACCGTTCAGACTCCTTGAATTGGGCATTCAGGAATGTCTGAACCAGATCCCAGGCGAGAGATTTCCCGGTAACACGCCCACCAAGGCACATGACGTTCATATCATCATCTTCTACACCCTGGTGAGCTGAGAATGCATCGGTAATAAGGGATGCACGCACACCGAACACTTTGTTTGCTGCAACATTGGCCCCCACGCCACTTCCACAAATAGCTAAACCACGATCAATCACGCCTCTAGATACTGCTTCAGCCATTGGTAATACAAAATCCGGATAGTCATCCCCATTGACCATTTCATCGGCTCCGAAGTCTACAACTTCATAACCAGCACCCTTAAGGTTTGCAACCAAATAGGTTTTCAGCTCATATCCACCATGATCTGCAGAAATTCCAATACGCATCGTCTTACCTGTATCAGGAAATCATATGCCGGATGCGGTCATCTACTTCTATCTGATCTTTTGCAAAACACTCAAGAGCAGCCATTGTCATCAGAGTGTCCAGAGAGATACCGGGCCAGTCATGGACCTGGGGTATTTTGCCCTGCTCGCGTATCCTGTTGCGCTCTTCAGCTGTCCAATCATGAAATACGTTTACACCATGTTTTCTTGCAATCCGGTCAAGATCACTCCCAACATTGATGGAGTCTACGTTCTTAACAACTTCATCGACAAATGAGATATATTCCTTATCAATCTCCCATAACACGTTGAAGGCACTGGGATGAATGACTCCACTGGCCTGTAACTCAACCGGAAGATCTCGCCAATTACGATATTGAATATCATCCTGCGATACATCTAGAGCGAGGTACTCAGCGGCACTCTTCGGTGGGATTGTGTAAACATCTACCCCTGCAAGTGTAGGGATCTGACTTCCACTCCGGATGCTGGCAGCAATCTGATTAGTTCTTGCAGCTCCCGAAGACCTGAGGTTCTTCATCATTTCATCAGAGGCAAGGGTTGCCTTTTCCCCAACATTTACAGGACTTCCAAGGGAGTTCTCTTCTACCAGTGAGTTCAACCGTCCCAGGAACACATTTACAAAGCTCGGATTTGCAAGTCTGGCAGCAAGATAATTCTGACGGGCAGAGAATCCGATAGTCAGGTTAACCGGTATATTCTCTTTGGACAATATTTTAACAGCCAGCAAGCCTTCCTGTGTCAGAGGAACCTTGACATAAAACCACTCAGGATTAATAGCATAATAGCGTCGGGCCAATGCTAATGTGCCCTCTATATCGAAGGCCACATCCGGATGGAGCTCAACACTAACATGGGTATGGAATTTCTGCACAAGACCCAACGCCAGCTTTGCATTCACAAGGAATCCAATCTCGTAAACCATTTCCTGAACCGAGATATCAGGCTTGACTTTACGTATTTCCTTTACACCTTCAGCAATCAGATCATCCATAACACCTTTTTGGACCATCTGATTCACTAAGGCGTTATTGGTTGTTAATGCCGTAGCCTCTGCTGCCCAGACCTTTTCAGCCGCTGATGCATCCCCTGTGTCCAACCATACCATACTGCCAGCATGCCTCAGCCAGATGTATTTCTCCTGGCTCTCGAATTTCAAACCATTGGGCACTTGAAAATCTTTCAAGGCCATGTTGTGCATCAAAGTAGCAATTACACCACTCTCTTGTATAACCGATGTAGACATTCTCAAGCTCCTTATCTCAGCAACAAACATCAGGTAAATCATTTCTTCACCCGTTGTCCGGAAGATAAATCTCCCTGCTGATTCTCACTGAAAGTAATACCCGTATGTAAACAATGTCAACCGAATCTGCGTCGGACAAATATGCAAACATCACCTGGGAATCAGACATAATTTACAGATAACTCGAATATAAAGATAAGAGTGGTTGGAAGTTGGGTAAGAACATTACATTCATATAATGTTATCAAGCTTGAGGGAGTATCAACTCAATGTCTACCAGTCTACCAGATGATCTTGACAACCTCTGTATAAACACCATCCGCTTCCTGTCCGTCGATGCTGTCCAGAAGGCAAACAGCGGACATCCGGGAATGCCGATGGGTGCAGCGCCAATGGCTTATGTATTATGGACCAGGTTTCTTAAACACAATCCCTCTAACCCGAAGTGGTTTGACCGGGATAGATTTATTTTATCTGCCGGGCATGGTTCTATGCTTCTCTACAGTATGCTATATTTGACCGGATATGATTTGCCTCTAGAGCAGATAAAGCAATTCCGTCAAATGGGCAGCCTTGCACCCGGTCACCCGGAGTATGGACTTACACCTGGCGTGGAAGTGACAACTGGGCCTCTTGGTCAGGGGTTCGCAAATGGTGTAGGTATGGCAATCGCTGAAGCCCATCTGGCTTCGAAGTTCAACCAGCCCAAGCACAAAGTCATCGATCACTACACATATGCGATTGTCAGTGATGGAGATCTGATGGAGGGAGTTGCATCGGAGGCTGCTTCACTTGCCGGTGAATTGAAGCTGGGCAAACTGATCTATTTATATGATGATAACCGGATAACTCTGTCAGCCTCAACAAAACTCAACTTCACAGAAGACCGTGCGAAACGATTTGATGCCTACGGATGGCAGACTATCACGGTCGAGGATGGCAATGATATCGATTCAATCGAAACAGCCATTCGTGAAGCACAAAATGAGACCCAGCGACCGTCATTAATACTGGTTCGCACCCATATAGGATACGGGGCTCCACACAAGCAGGATACCTATGAAGCGCATGGATCACCTCTCGGTGTGGAGGAAGTCAAGTTAGCCAAACAAAACCTGGGATGGCCGATTGATCCTCCATTTTACGTCCCGGATGAAGTGTATAAGCATTTCAGAATGGCACTTGAAAAAGGGCAGGTATCTGAATCCGAATGGAACTCGGAATTAATATCCTACGCTATGGAATCCCCCGATAAAGCTAATGAACTTCAGCAAATGATCAATGGAAAACTACCAAATGGTTGGGATACGGACATACCAGTTTTTCCTGCTGATACCAAAGGAGTCTCTACCAGGGTAGCATCAGGCAAAATAATGAATGCAATCGCTCCAAAACTCCCCCAATTGTTCGGAGGCTCTGCAGACTTAAATCCCTCAACAATGACTGCACTAACAGGCATGGGAGATTTTCAACCATCAGACAATTCGCAGGATGGTGTTCAGGGAGCAGTCGGAGGTGTGTGGAGTTATGCCGGACGCAATATAGCATACGGTGTCCGTGAACACGGAATGGGCAGCATTACAAATGGAATTTCTGCTCACGGAGGCATGCTGCCGTTCTGTTCTACATTTATGATTTTCGCAGACTATATGCGACCACCGATGCGGTTAGCTGCAATAATGGAATTACATACGATTTATGTTCTAACTCACGATAGCATTGGAGTCGGTGAAGACGGACCCACCCATCAACCGATCGAACAGCTTGCTAACTTCCGTTCAATTCCAGGAATGATCGTTATCCGCCCGTGTGATGCAAATGAAACCGCTGATGCATGGCGTGTTGCAGTTGAAACACCAAACAGACCGATTGTCCTGATTCTCTCTCGCCAGAATTTGCCGGTAATTGAACGCAACACATATGCATCTGATGATGGACTTCGCCGGGGGGCTTATGTCCTATTGGATCCTCCTGAAGGCGATCCTGAATTAATCCTTATCTCCACGGGTTCTGAAGTCAGTTTAATCTTGTCGGCACAACAAACACTGCTGGAGAAAGGTATCAAGACTCGCACGGTCTCAATGCCGAGTTGGGAGCTTTTTGATGCTCAACCACAGGAATATCGTGAATCTGTTTTTCCACCGAAGATACGGAGCAGACTTGCTGTTGAAGCAGGTTCCTCGCAGGGGTGGAGCCGCTATGTAGGTACAGATGGAGATGTCATCGGATTGGATCATTTCGGTGCTTCAGCGCCTGGTAATGCTTTGATGGCTGAATTCGGTTTTAGTATGGAAAATGTTAACAAATGCGCAGAGGAACTCTTGACTAAAAATCGTCATGGATGACTCAATTACTACCGTACTCATGCTGAATGATCAATACAACTAAGGAGACATCAAATGCCTGAGCGTACAATTTGTCCCGATCCTTCGGTAGTGGTTATATTTGGAGGTGGAGGGGATCTTACCTGGCGTAAACTCATACCGGCAATATACAACTTGCACCTCGGTAAATGGCTGCCTGACCAATTTGCCGTTATCAGTATAGACCGCAAGGAAATGACAACAGTAGAGTTTAACGACCGGTTGCTGGATGGAATAAACCGGTTTTCACGGCGTGGTAAAGCCAATCCGGAAGAATGGGAGGCTTTCACTTCACATCTAATGGATTATGTGGCAGCGGACTTCGATGATGCTTCGGTTTATGATGCACTATCCATGCAACTCGACGCTCTGGATAAAGAATGGGGATGCAAAGCCAATCACATTTTCTACCTGGCAATACCACCGACCATGATTGGCACAATAGTCCAGCAACTCGGAAGGGCACAACTCGCGAATGATCAGGCAAGATACAGGCTGGTGGCTGAAAAGCCATTTGGACGAGATTTGACTACAGCACGTGCGCTGAACCAGGAACTTACCTCCGTCTTTCAGGAATCTCAGATATTCAGGATAGACCACTATCTCGGAAAAGAAACTGTGCAGAATGTCCTCGCATTTCGATTTGCCAACGCGCTATTCGAGCCGATATGGAACAGGCGATATGTGGATAACGTGCAGATTACAGTAGCAGAATCATTGGGTATTGGGCACAGAGGCGGTTATTATGATCGTGCCGGTGCACTCCGCGATATGTTACAGAGCCATCTACTCCAGGTAATGACATTTATAGCTATGGAACCTCCGGTAACATTCGATGCAGACGAAATCAGGAATAGAAAAGTCGATGTTCTCAGAGCGATACGTCCTATTCCTCTCGATCAGGTAAATCAATACGCTGTACGCGGACAATATGGACCTGGAGAAATATACGGGCAGAAGGTTGATGGTTATCGCGACGAACCAGATGTAGCTCCGGATTCCCAGGCAGAGACCTATGCTGCCGTCAAATTGTTTGTAGACAACTGGCGATGGCAGGGAGTTCCGTTCTACCTACGCACAGGTAAATGCCTTCCGGAGACTGTATCTGAGATAACAATACAATTCAAAGAAGCCCCCCATCTTCCTTTCCCAGCGTCAGCTTTTCAGGAGCAGTGGCAGCCAAACTCTCTTGTTATGAGAATACAACCGGATGAGAGGATTATGCTTCGCCTACTGGCTAAACGTCCTGGAATCCAGATGACGCTGGTTCCTGTCGATATGAGTTTTTCGTATAGGCGAACATTTGAAATATGTCCACCTGAAGCATATGAAACCTTGTTGCTGGATGTTATGCTTGGAGATGCGACGCTCTCAATGCGGGCTGACCAGGTAGAAAATGCTTGGTCGATTGTCATGCCCATTCTAAAAGCCTGGGAATCAGAAAAAATGGACTTTCCGAATTACACCGCCGGTTCATGGGGTCCGGAAACTGCAGATGAGTTAATTACAAATGATGGCCGTAAATGGTTGCCACCAGCAAGCGTAGGAGAAGAAGCTCCCACCTGCATTGAGGCATAACCAATTGTCATCCTGAACGGAGTGAAGAATCTACACACTGTAATGGGGGTGAATTGTGGTGCGGGCTTCTAGCCTGCCGTCCCAGGTTTACAAATAAAAGCGAGGATTCTGCACCTTGTCATTCTGAGGAACGAAGAATCTGTTTTTTTGATCCACAAAATAGGAAAAGCAGATTCTTCGTTCCTCAGAATGACATTTGTACTACTAAACGAACACTTTACCTTTTCTAAATACCTGACAGCATCTCAGCGGTCTCGGCTATTGCTTCACCGATTATACTGACAGCACGGTCAAGTTCTGCTTCTTCGATAATCAGCGGTGGCTCTATCCTGATAACTTTCGGGTTGTTTAAGCTGTAAGCTACCAGTAGGTCCCTGTGTCCGCAAGCAGCAATCACCAAAGCCCCTATGTCTTCCTCTGCAAACTCAACTCCAGCTAATAAACCAATGCCCCGGACTTCTTTTATCATATCAGGATATTTGGTCTGCAAATCCTTGAGTTCTGAAAGCAGCTTAGCTCCCAGCCTTGCTGATCTCTCTACCAGGTTCTGCTCACGTGTAGCATTGATAGCTGCTATAACTGCGACGCAGGCGAGTGGATTGCCTCCAAAGGTAGTAGAGTGAAGATAAGGATTCTTGCCGAACATCGAATGCCATATCTCAGGACCAGCAGAGAATGCTCCGACCGGCATTACTCCTCCGCCAAGCGCCTTTGCCATTGTAATAATATCCGGAACGATATCGTAATGTTCGCAGGCAAACATTCGTCCAGTTCGTCCAAATCCGGTCCTCACTTCATCAGCTATCAGCATTGCGCCTTTGGCATTGCATATTTCCCGAACTGCCTGGAAATATCCGTCAGGGGCTAAGATCACTCCACCCTCGCCCTGAACGATCTCCAGAATAACAGCTGCTGTCTGATCTGTAACAGCCTCAGCCATAGCATCTACATCGCCAAAAGGAACATGGCTTGTTCCGGGAAGTAAAGGATAGAATCCCTGCTTGTAAATATCGCGTCCTGAAACAGATAGACTGCCGAAACTTTTGCCGTGGAAACCATTTACTGCGCCTACAAATCCTGGTCTGCCGGTATGGATACGTGCAGCCTTTAATGCTCCTTCAACAGCTTCAGTCCCTGAATTGCAAAGGAACGAATACTGCAAGTTACCCGGTAAAACCTCAGCCAGCAATTCACATGCATCAGCCAGCTCGGAACACATGAAGAAATGGCTCTTTAGTGCTTCTTTGCTCAACTGCTGACTGACAGCTTCTACTACTGCCGGATTCAAGTGTCCAAGACTGAATGCACCGTATCCACCAACACAGTCTAGAAACTTTCTGCCGGATATATCATATATATAACAACCAGAGGCTTTGTCCTCCGGGACATCAAATCCACTAAAACTCAAAATCCCAGCTATTCCAGGACTGACGTATTTACGATACTTCTCAACAACTTCAGCACTGATTCGTTCTATTTCCGATGACATAACATCCTCCTTGCGTCCAGGCCCGTATTATTCAGAATAATTCGAGCGAGCTAAAATGCTTCTATGTTCGGAGACTATTATACCACCATCTGCAGACCAGTTGCTTTAAACGTAAGACAGGTAACTACTCAGTAATATGGGAACATTGTCATCCTGAGGAACGAAGGATCTGCTTTTTGCGGATGGAAAGCAGATCCTTCGTTCCTCAGGATGACAAATTCCCGCAACTCTGAACTATAACGCTTTAAACGTAAGAAAGCCCGACATAGGGGTATGCCGGGCCAAAACCACTCGATCAATATATTATTGTATCTACAGCTTAGTTACGGAAGAACGTGACCAGCAATGCCACAGGTAATGGGAGCGCCAACGGTGGCTAATGTGTAGGTTCCACCAGATGGACATGTAGGAGTTGATCTCAGATATGGATCGGCTCCACCTGTAAGGTCAGCTACGCTGACTGCTCCAGCACTTGTAAGCTTCATATCCATTGCATACTGCTGAACAGCTGCGTCAACCTGCTTGAGGTTAGCAATGCAGGAATTGGTCCGGGATGTCTCCCTGGCTTTCATAAAGTTCGGGATGGCGATTGCGAGCAGGATGCCGATGATCAAAACCACGATCATGATTTCTACAAGGGTGAAACCGCTCTTTCTACTATTCTTTCTCATTATCTTTTATCTACCTCCAGCGACCGATTTGTGGTTAGAGTGTTCGAGTAGCAAATTGAAGCTTGAGTCAACTCCCCTGACAGATATCGTTCTCACTAGTCCAATTGACATTTAGTCAACTATCAATGTGGGTGATCGATACAGCCCGTTGATCGTCGCGTCCAATTCACCTTCAATACGTTTCTTCCACACTGTCATTCCTGGTGTACATAGTTTTAACAGCATTATCAGTGCAGAGAGAGAAAACCGGTAATAGTACGGGGAAAAGTGGATGGTAATACCTGAACCTAAGGCTTCTTACAGGATAATAAAACAGCAAGACTTCAGTCATTCGTCGGTTTTGTCATTCTGAACGCAGTGAAGAATCTGCTTTGAGATTCTTCACTGCGTTCAGAATGACAAAACTCCCACTATATTGAATTGTTACACAAAATAGCCGAAATCACGAAGAAAGTCGAATCGTGCTATAATAGATGAAATTGTTGCATCGCTTTGGTACTGACCTGGTTGTTCGTAGAATCGTATATTCTGTTCGGCTAGCTCATCCGATTCGAGCTTCGAGTATACACGCCTTAACCAGGCCAGGAGAAAAATTTGAGTTATCAGGATAAAACGTGCGTATGCACGGAGTGTTCCTCCGAGTTCCTTTATACGGCTCGATTACAGGAAATTTTAAGAAAAAGAGATGCAGATGCACCGGTGGAATGTCCAAAATGCCACGGTGATCGTCTTGCTGCATCCAAAACAAAAGCTGCTGCGAAGAAAGAAGCAATCCTAACAGGACATAAGACAGATATTGATGTGTCCGACAAGGATATAGCTACCCCAGGATCATTTGGTGATTTCGGATTCGACCCCAGACTTGAAAAAGCTATAATTGAATCCGGTTATGATACTCCCACTGAAGTTCAAGCCTCTGCTATTCCCGTCGCTTTAGCAGGACAGGATATAATAGGTACAGCGCAGACAGGAACAGGAAAGACAGCAGCATTTGTACTGCCGATCCTGCAGAATATACTGGATCACCCGTCCAAGAAACCCTGTACCCGCACCATTGTTCTGACACCTACCCGTGAGCTTGCAGAGCAGGTCGGTTCAGCATTCAAGACACTGGCAAAGTATACCAAGATTCGGACGATGACGGTATATGGCGGAGTCGGTATGAACCCTCAGGAAGACGCACTGCGCAGAGGATGTCAGATAATAGTAGCTTGCCCTGGCAGACTGCTTGACCATATAGACCGTGGGAACACGGATTTTAGATTTGTAGACAGACTGGTCCTCGATGAAGCAGATAGAATGCTTGATATGGGCTTCCTGCCCTCAATCAAGCGTATCATCTCCTGCATGCCAGCGCAGCGTCAGACAATGCTGTTCTCTGCCACGTTTGCACCTGAGTTGACTGACCTGGCAGCTAATGCTCTGATAGATCCCGCTAGAATTGATATTGGCTTACGAGCACCTGCACAGACTATTGCTCATGCTCTTTATCCTTGCCCGCAGCATCTGAAGACTTCTATGCTGTTGTCACTGCTTGAAAAGATCGAATCAAACTCCGTGCTTATATTTACTCGCACAAAACATCGCGCAAACCGATTGTCCGAGCATATTGAGAAGGCCGGTTACAGTGTAACAGAGTTGCATTCTAACAAGACTCAGAACCAGAGACAGCATGCACTGGATGGTTTCAGGTCCGGTAGGTGCCGCATACTGGTAGCAACCGACATTGCTGCCCGTGGACTCGATGTAGAGACGATATCGCATGTTATTAACTACGATATTCCGGATACAGCAGATACTTACATACACAGAATCGGTAGAACCGGCAGAGCGGAACGCGAAGGGGACGCCATCACATTCATCACCCGTGAAGACCGTGGGATTGTATGGGATATCGAGAATGCGTTGGGTGGTCCTATTGAGCGCAGGGAATTGGAAGGCTTCGATTACAACGCCGCACCTCCGGCATTCAATGCAAAGCCGGGAACTAGCGCGCCAACTGGAACCAGACCTAACCCAACAAAACCGAAGGCTATTATTACTTCTCCTCCCAAACAGCGGTCTGAAACCCCTAACTGGGAACCCAGAAAACAGAAAAAGTCTTTTGTTAAGTCGCAAGTCATGAAGGCTAGACAAGAGAGATAGAAATAGGCTTTAGTCGGGAAGACTTTAGGCTTTAGGCCTTGTCACCCGACAAATGTCACGAAAAAATGGGCTTCTGCATTAACTTGCAGAAGCCCATTTTTTTCATTTATAGACTGTCGAAATAATCATGGTCACCGATTGCATAGCACCGGAAATTCCTGTGTCTTATGTTGTGTATGTTCATCCAGTGCTTGTTTGACTAACAAATCCAGCTGCTTATTGGCTTTGTTCAAATCATCACAAAACTGCTTGTCATCATAATCGGATTCTTCCACAAGGCACACAGTACAATCACCTACACTACACAAATATCAAAAAGGGGAAGCCAATGAGTTCAAGAAACAGTTAATGCTAACACCCCCGTTCCTGAAGCCTGAAGTCTTCCCCTCTGAAGCCTCTTTATTGAGACTGTGATTCTACCTGCAGAGCGCTCAAATCCGCGCCCTTGGTGAAGAATATACGGCCGTCTTCCAACTCCGCTCTGATCGTATCACCTTCACGGAATCTTCCCAACAGGATCTCTTCAGCCATTGGGTCTTCAATCATCCTCTGAACAGCCCGACGCAGAGGCCTGGCTCCGAATTGAGGATCAAATCCGTCTGCAGCCAGGAGCTCTTTAACTTCCTGTGTAACTTCCAGTTCCATACCCTGGGTGCCCATCTGCAATCTAACCCGGTTGATCATAAGATCAACTATCTTGACTATCTCTTCTTTAGTCAACTGATGGAACACAATTACTTCGTCAACACGGTTAATGAACTCAGGCCTGAACGTCCGCTTCATCTCGTCCATGATGCGGTTCTTCATGCTCTCGTAGCCTTTTTCGGTATCGTTTGTTTTGCCTCTATCGACAAAACCGATAACCGGTCCACCAACTATCGACTGAGCGCCTACGTTACTAGTCATAATAATGATGGTGTTCTTGAAGTCTACTATCCGACCCTGAGAGTCGGTCAGTCTTCCATCTTCCATCACCTGCAGGAGGATATTGAAAACCTCCGGATTGGCTTTTTCGATCTCATCCAGTAGTACCACAGAATACGGTCTTCGCCTAACCTGCTCTGTAAGTTGTCCGCCCTCATCATATCCTACATATCCGGGAGGTGCTCCCAGCAATCTGGACACTGCAAACCGCTCCATATATTCGGACATATCAATGCGGATCAACGCATCTTCAGTCTCAAACAGGAACTCAGCCAGCGCTCTTGCAAGTTCGGTTTTACCTACACCGGTAGGTCCAAGGAATACGAAGCTTCCGGTAGGTCTCTTAGGATCTTTCATACCGGATCTGGCTCTGCGTATGGCCTTAGATATAGCAACAATTGATTCATGCTGTCCGATAACTCTGCCGTGCAGATGATCTTCCATCTTCAACAGTTTAGCAGACTCTCCCTCCACCAAACGGCTGGCGGGAATTCCTGTCCAGCTATACACAATCTGGGCGATATCATCTTCAGTTACTTCGGAAGGCAAAGCCTCCCTCTCAATGTCCCATTTCTTTTCCAGGTCCACTATTTTCTCAAGCAGGCTCTGTTCAGAAATCCTCAAATCGTGTGCCTTATCATAATTTGAGACGCCAGTCATCTGAACAAGTTCACTCTGGATCTTATTCAGTTCCTGCTTTGCATGTCTCAAATCCAAAGGAGGCATAGCTCTGCGCAATCTGACCCGGGAAGCAGCTTCATCAATCAGGTCGATAGCCTTATCCGGCAGTGATCTATCAGTAATATATCTCTCAGACAGACCAGCTGCTGCCTGCAGAGCAAGGGTATCTATCGTTACGCTGTGGTGAGTCTCGTAACGGTCCTTCAGACCTTTGAGAATCTCAACAGTATCCTCAACACTGGGTTGCAATACCTTAATAGGCTGGAATCTTCGCTCAAGAGCAGCGTCACGCTCAATATACTTGCGAAACTCATCCATGGTAGTTGCACCGATACATTGCAACTCACCACGAGCAAGTGCCGGCTTGAGTATATTAGATGCGTCAATAGCGCCTTCAGCAGCTCCAGCTCCAACAAGCGTGTGAAGTTCGTCGATGAACATGATCACTTCGCCCGCTGCCTTGCGGACCTCTTCCATGACCCTCTTCATTCTCTCTTCGAACTCGCCTCTATACTTGGTTCCGGCAACAAGTCCTGCCAGGTCCAGCGAGACGATACGTTTGTCCTTGAGCATATCGGGAGTATCACCGTTAATGATCCTCTGAGCAAGACCTTCAGCAATTGCAGTCTTACCAACTCCGGGTTCCCCAATGAGACAGGGATTGTTCTTTGTTCTTCGAGACAGTATCTGCATGACCCGTTCGATCTCTTTTTCACGACCAATGCACGGGTCTAGTTTATCCTGCCTGGCGAGTTCAGTCAGATCTCTTCCGAACTCATCCAAAGTCGGAGTCTTAGATCTGGACTTAGTTGGAGCAGCCGTAGTCGTGTCTCCATCCTGCAGGTTAAGGACTTCCTTGCGGGTTTTGTCCAAATCTACCCCAAGCTTCATCAGAACCTTGCCTGCAACCCCTTCGCCCTCGCGAATAAGTCCCAGGAGCAGATGCTCAGTTCCGATGTAGTTGTTACTTAGATTTCTGGCTTCGTCATAAGCCAGATCAATAACACGTTTGGCACGAGGGGTGAGTTGCATATCCTGTCCCAGACGCCCGTCACCACGGGTAACCTGGCGCTCTATTTCAGAGCGTATTTTTGCAAGGCTAACGCCCATTCTGTCCAATATTCTTGCGGCTACACTATCCGGTTCTCTGACCAGGCCCAGCAATAGATGTTCGGTTGAGACATAATTCTCACCAAACTTTGCTGCTTCTTCCTGAGCAAAAAAGACAACCCGTCTTGCGCGCTCCGTAAATCTTTGCCACATATAAACCACCCCTTTACTCGCCAACAGGCAACCATAACCTGACAATCAATTAATAGCTGTCTGGTAAACTGGCTATTTCGAGGAACCCTCCCTCAAAACGTTGAATTTACAAACATAATTCATGCTTTGGAAGAGGGTCTCCAAAACCGTATCAATAAGTCGTCGGCATATAATCTGATACTCCGGATACTGCTATTTAGACGACTTAACCTGCTACATAGTTCATCCAATTAATAACCATCATCTGGATGAATTTGTGATGCATGCGTTTTTTAGAGATTCTCTAAGAACCGCTGCTCTCATTGTTCCCGCCGAGAAGCTGTTTCCATACATGCTCATCATCTTCGTCATGGTAAAATTAAGAAGACTTCTGGAGCAATTTTCCACAAGCCCTGATTCGTAAGCAAACCGAACAGTTGACAACATCTCTAATGCATTATCCGCTGAAAGATGCTGCGAATACTTTAGTTTACCCAAAGCAACACCAAGTATATCTACTAGTGTATTCGGTGAATCCCCTAATATTTCCTTCCGTGCTGTGCGTTCCTCTGTCAATAAATACTCAGCAGCGGCCTTGACTTTATCAACTAATTCTACTTCTGCCATACCCAAAGTGTGTTCATTAGAAACCTGAAAAAGGTCACCGAGAGGCCTACTGCCTTCTCCGTGCATTCCTCGGACAGATACCCCAAGTGCATTAGCTGCCTTGATATGCCGTGAGAGCAAACCCAATCTTTTCAGGCCTGCCAGATGCATCATTACAGACAGCCGCAGACCGGTGCCAATATTAGAAACGCTGCATGTAAGAAAACCAAGCTTGCTGGAAAAGCCATATGGGAGGCTGCTGGCCAACACATCATCTACTCTGTCGATTGTTCCCCAAATACTGCCAACGGAAAGACCTGAGGCCATAACTTGAATCCTCAAGTGATCTTCCTCATTAATCATTATCGACAGATTTCCGCCGGAATCAAGTAAAACTGTTCGCCCAGGGCCAGCAATTACATATTCCGGGCTTACAGCATGGGTTTCAACCAGGATGTTTTTATCTTCAGTGGACAAATTGTCTACCTGGATTTGCCTGAGGTTCGGGAAATCATGACGCAGATTATTTGCAGCCTCACACACAATCTCAGATACACGCGCTAATTCAGCAGGTGATGCCATTGATGGAAACGGGAAACCTACAAGGCAGCGCGCTAATCTGGCCCTGGAAGAGATGACAATATCCGCATCAGGGCCTTGCCCATTTATCCATTCAGGGGGATTATAATTTGCCATAGGTCACTGAGGAGGTGTTTTGCCCGTGTGGTATCTTCCGGGCTGAACAGACTCGATAACTTGTGTTAGTTCGTTGTCAAACCTGGTGTAACACAAACAACAGCCAGGTCTACCTTCGGAGATAATATCAGCTAGTTGCGTACCGCACAGATTGCACTTAAATGATGAATCATTACTGTGTGTAGCTCTATCCAGTATGGCTTGGTACAACCGTTGCGGTTCAGTAGTACCGGGTGCAAGCTCATCAGCCGCACCCGGTGCACATTCCAAACAGACCAGTCTTCTTGCCAATACACCATTTTTGCGGCGAACGACAAATATCTTCGCATGGTTCTTTCCGCAAATATCACATATCGGAAGATCGTTGGCCAATAGTCTATCAGTTCTCCCTGTAGTCCGCTACATACTGTCTGAATCGGGCCATCAGGCCTTTTGTAAGCTTGCCAGGAAGACCATCAGCAATCTTGCGTCCGTCTAGTTTGACCATCGGGATAACTTCTGCAGCGGTTCCGGTCAGGAAGCATTCATCTGCAGCATAAAGATCGAAGCGGGTAAATGTCCCCTCGACAACCTTGACTCCCATTTCGGTGAGTAACTCGATGACTGTCATTCTGGTTATTCCCTCAAGGATACCCAGGTGAGCTGCAGGAGTGTAGACAACAGAATCACGGATGAAGTATATGTTGTCACCAGTGCATTCAGCTACATAACCATCCTCGGTCAACATAAGACCTTCTCCGGCGCCTACTTGATTAGCTTCGAGCTTCGCCTGTATGTTGGCAACATACTTGCCGAGAGATTTTATACGAGGCTCAAGAACCTGCGGATTAGCCACGCGTGTAGCAACTGTCACGACTTCGAGCCCCTCGTCATACATCGACTGCGGATATAACGCTAGCTTGTCGGATGAGAGTACAACTGTTGGAGGTGTCTTTATATTCTTTGGATCCAGTCCCAGAGATACGCCTCGGGTAACAGTTACGCGGATATACCCATCAATCACTTCGTTCTTCTTAACGAGTTCTTTTACATTATTGCAAAAAACGTCCATATCGTATGGGAGATCGATCCAGAGTGACTTCATTGAACGATATAATCGATCAACATGCTCTTTCAGCCTGAAGACCTTTCCGTGATATGCTCTGATACCCTCAAAAGCGCCGTCTCCGTAAAGAAAACCATGGTCATAAATGGAAACGCAGGCTTCCTGTGAAGGGACAAACTTGTCGTTGATAAATACCCAATTATCCATTGCTCATACCTCTCTATATTGTTCACATTCTAACATATTGAGCTTGCCTAATACAAGGTGAGGAATGTGAGAGTTGAGAATTGGATGGATATAGATACCAAAACAAAAATGAAGTACTGACGAGGACTTACATTAACTGGCGGAGGAGGAGAGATTCGAACTCTCGGTGGTTTGACCCACGACGGTTTTCAAGACCGCTCCGATAAACCGCTCTGGCACCCCTCCGCAGGGGGATCTGAGCTCGATTTGGTTTCAGCTCAGAACTTCACTGAAATTATACCGCATTTGGGAATATCTGTCATCCTAAAATTTTGCAACACCCAAATTACTGCAATGCTGCTGGTAATTATTGGCTTAATTCTGACCTGGTCCAATTTATTGAGTTTACCAGACTCACTTTCAGTCCAGGTTTCAGGAAATGAACCACAAACCAGTCACCAGGCTTGACTCCTTCAGCTGCAAGGTCTGCATTGTCCAGTGTTCCTTCGGTGCACATGTGGAAACCGCCCGTCAGGTCTTTGAACCGGAATGTCTTGTTCAAACGCGGGAACCAGATTTCCATGCCGGCATACCATTGTGTCTCACTGCCGAACATCATTGGCCGGGTGGTCCGGAAGAAATTCGGACGCTTCGGATCAAGTTCAGATACCTGGTGCCAACCATTTGCCAGAGGAGGTGTTCCTGCAATATCCAGACGCAGACTGCCATTCTCCATTTTTGTGATTTTATCCAACGAATAAGCCTCGCAAATGGGTGCACGCAATGCGTTTGGACCTTCGACTATCAACTGCTTACATCCAGGAACAAGCGAAGTTGACCATGGTTTATCCGGTTTGATTATCAACGCGCTCTCATGGCGGGTACCAATAAGATCCCCTGCAAGGTCAGTAATAACACCTGTAAACCGTGCACCGCCGGTGAAGTTCATGCCCAGTCCTTTGAGCACTGTTCCTTCTACCATGTGTGCCTCAGTCCAGTTTCCGTCTGTTCCCAAACGCACCAGTGCATACCTGGCATCGGTTGTAATACCGTTAGCCAGTTTGATCATTTTTGGTGCTTCCTGGTAGGTAATGATATCTACCAGCCCATCCGTGCGTGTCACCTTGAGGGCAAGCGTCTTTGAAGCTGAACCAGACTTTAGTGGAAGCATTTCCACAGCTTTAATTACCGACTCTTCACCCTCACGGTATCCTTCCATTATGTGGACAAACCGGCTTGATGCTTTACCCTTATCAACATTGTGCGTTTCAATCAGCATATCAGTTGCATCTAGGAAACCAACATTACCATAAAGGTTTGTGCCACTACTGGTTGGCTGGTTTATAATTGACACCCAGGGACCCTTCGCCCTTATCAGAGTGTTGTCTTGTCCCGGTAATGGTAGACCAAGGAAGCGCAGACGCACTTTGCCGACATCATCTGGCAGCGGCCTAACAAATGGCGTCTTCTTAGGATCCCGCGTGGCATAGGCAGCATAATCCGTTTTCCAGGTCAAACTCCACATGTCTTTCGGTTTGTCCAACACCTCACAGTTACGGACGTAAGCCGATATCTTGTCATACAAACTCTTTTCAGGGGATCGACGCAGTTCCCGTAGAGCTTCCGACAAATCTCCCACACGTTTCTTCACAGATGGAAGTTTAGCTTCACCACGCTCCGCCCAGGCGCTATTATACAATGCATGACGCTGACCACCGCGAACAGTCATAATGTCTACTATATATGGGCGTCCATCAGCCCCCTCCACCCCAAGCAGAGCTCTGCGATACTCACTGAGCGGTTGGCCAACGCGTTCAAATGTACCGGTCACGGATTTCAAGCGCCTGGAATCGTGCTCCAGGATCACCCGGTTTTTCTCCCCCTTTATACGCTATTACCTCTCCATAGCCCCGGTTGTCCTGCCAACCCATGCTTGGGAATGTCTCATTGACTGTGATGGTATTCTGGGCCATTGGGCTATGTGTCCAGCCGCCAAATGCCAACTCCTCAGTTTTCGCCTCCACTATTTCCTTTGGATATCCAATCTGCTGTAGTTCCTTGATCTCGGGACGGTCCTTTTGGAAAGGTAAACACGGGTCACCGGAACCATATCCGCCGGGTCTCATAACAGGGATACCATCAACCCAGCAGGCAATCCCAAGTGGGTCCGAACTGGTGTGCTGGGCTACACGGGTATAGTCCATTGTCATTTCCATCCGGTGACCGGATCCACCGACTCGCAGTAGACCCAACCCCCACCCCGGCCAGTTCACACTCGGAGCTTTTTCCAGTTCGTTAACCTTGGCTTTATCAGTCAGGATATCACCATTGAACGCATAAAGGTGCTCATCTCCAAACTCGAGTTCGAGTCCACGCAGCGTCCGCAATTTCTGCCATTCGGTATTAGCAGTATTCAGGAATGGATTTTCCTTGAGGAAATCAGGATATAGAGATAACCAGGTGCCCTGGGGTTCCATAAGCGGTGCGAAGTAGTATCCACCCGGCATCGCCATATAATTAGCTGCCCCTTCGCCACATAGTCCATCGTTGAAATAATGGTTATAGAGTGTAAGTTCGTTGCCAGGCGCTGTAAAATCCAGCATAGCTGGTCTCTCAGCCAGAGCTCCCACAAGCAGTTCATTGGTGTAGATTGCATCCTGATAGTCCGTTATTAAACCACCGCCTATGCTCTCCCAAGTCATAGCTATCTCACGCATAAGTTTCTGACGGACTTTTCTGTCCAGTGCATCAGGGTCCCCGTAGACTTTTTGGGAGTAGTATTTAAATGCCGGATGATGCCGCATCCGCGCGAAAGGCTCACCCCAGATTGCCTCATTCACCTGCCGCAGCCAACCCCGGCTAAATAGTGGCCCCCGGCGGCTCCATTCACGGAGATAAGATGGACCAAACATGCATGGCCGCGGAACAGCCTCCCATTCTGCACGAGTCAGGGGCTTGCCATCTTTCCCCGGGCACAACTCATTGATGCCAGAAGGCAACAGTCCATAATAGGTATCTGCTGTTTTATCCAATATAACAGCCAGTTTATAGGCATAAGCCGGATCAGCGATGCTTATAAATGCTTGATTATACGACGTACACAGGTTCGCCCAATCATCCCAGCGCTTATTTGCGAATACATTGGCGACATATAACTCCCATACTATTCCATCCCGGTCTTTGTAGACAACAGTCGGCACCTGGTGGATATTCCCATCAAGATCGGGAAAACCAGTCGTTTCGGTTGGTTTGAGGTCATAGCTTGTTGGATAATCTGCATCATATATATCTTTCCGGCAACATGTTGTGCTGGCATGATGACGGTTCGCAGGATCAAAATTAAAAGACATATCCAGAGACCCGCAGAAAGGGCAATATCCTCTCTGGCAAGCGAGAGGGCCGGCTGCCAGCACCCGCTCTGCCTTCAGGGGATCATCAGGCTTACCCGAACGCACACGGCCATATGGTGAGATCTGCACGGGGAAATCAGTGGTTATCTCAGAATCGCTTGGAAACCTTCCATCAGTGGATACAGCTGCACGTTCACAGACATCAGCAATGGTCTCCGTGGGATGGTCTTTCTGCCAGCGTTCAACCTGCTGTTTGGTCCAGTCTGCAAACAGTGTATCAGGGGTTAGATTAGGCACGCGCTTGCCTGGCCTGAGATCAAGCACTCTTTGTGCACGATCAGGAGCGTTCCAATTGCTGTCGGGTTTCTGCTCACCTTCGGTTGATGCAGCGATCAGAACAAACAGTAGAATGATTATAGTCAAAGTTATACCTGGATTCATGTGAATGTATCCTTTCAGACCAAAATCATTTACATCCTTTTTTAGTAACAATTCAGATGGCAAGTTAAATATTGAGACGCTGGAGTCCTCTAATTATCGTATCATCGATCCCCGGGGCAAGTTGAGCTGGCCAGCCGTATTCGTAGAAGCTATCAACTTCGTAGCCACCTTCATCCAGCATTTTCGTTGTAGGGATGTAGAGCTGGCATCCATCGGTATAGCCCATCGGAAAAGTTACCCCGGACCCGAAGAAATCATTGATCAGATCCCCAAGCTCAGCAACTGCCTCGCCCTCCAGTCCAACAAACCTCAGATCCTTCCCAAATCTCACTCCATGCAGTGTGACTGGAATAGACTGTGGAAGTGCTATCCCTCTGTCAAGCAGGTCTATCATTCTCTGCGCCCACAACCGTACTAATTCGTTGGTACCCGGATTCCCCACAAGTTCCTCAAAATAATTCTGATCCGGAACTGGTGTCATTGCAAAACATATTTCAAATTCATTGGAATACAGATCAGACTCTACAGGCCTCAGTCCTGATTTCAGTAGCGTTGTGACTGCTTCTGCAACACTCTTTCCGGCCTCATCTGCATCTTCCCAGGTCGATCCAAATTCATCTTTCCCGGCGAAGCTCTTAAGCTTCGTGTCGCCTCCAACACCCTGCAGGAACATACTGCATTCAGAACCCAAATGTGTGTCTAGCAATGCCATTGCAGCACCTGGATAATCCGCAGAGATCATAAACGAACCTACAGTAGAGGGGTGGCACGAGACCGAAAACAGAAGACATACAGCCTGATCATCACTGTCCTTAAGTAGACAAACAGGTAAATTGCGGCGAACAGCACCGGTGGGATTGGGCTTAAAATCAGCATTACCGGACTCGCTAATATTTCGACGGTTCACTGCTATGTCACAGCATGTCTCACCTGCAAGAACAGTAACCGGACGGACACAATCCCTGGCAATGCAGCAGGCATCCATAATAGCTTGCTCAATTGAATCCAGATAAATACTATCAATGCTTGAGAACTGCGCATAGGACCATGTCCCTGTGGTAGGACCATTATGCGTATGAGAGGTATTAAGTAGAATTTGCCGTGGCGCCAGACCGAACTTCCGTCCGATTGCTCCCCTTAACCGATCTGCTATGTCCCTGTTGAAGAAGAGTAGATCGAATCCCAGAATGATCATTTCGTGTCCATCCTGCAAGACCCATAGTGCTCTGACGAACAGGTTGTCACGGACACCTTCACACCCGTGGTCTGCATCACGGTCACCCCAACCAAACATCCTTGTCCCAATCGGAGGACTGATATTTACCCTGCCAAATCCTGCTTGCATACATAAACCTCGCTTGGTGAAATAAACAACTCTACCTGCCATCCACAATTGCACCAACGGATAAGTTATATCACGACTTGCCTGGTCTGTAAACAATATATGTAACAAAGCAAATGATTCAGGCTGCTATATCATTCGTATATTAAAAGCATAAAGAATACATTTAATCAAAATTGGTGCAAAAATCACACCTGTAAAGAAGGTTTATCGGTATTGCGTGTCTAATGTTAGAGCCATATGTGAGAGGAGATTGGCACATGGAAGAGAGAAGGCTGCTGCGTCCGCTTGAACTCAGTAATTTTTTTGATGAACTGTTTTTCCTGTTCCGGAATAACTTCTGGCTGTTCACAGGAATTGCAGGATTTGCATATATTCCGATTCTAACTATTATTTCCCTAATATGGGGATTGGCGGGTATGAACATCGGCCAGTTTGTTATTATTATTCTGCAGCCGCTGATAATCGGTGCAGGAACCTATGCTATCTCAAAGCGCTATCTTGGAGAACCATGCACAGTCATGGAAGCCTATAAAGCGGTATTTCGACGCTTTTTCCCGTTCTTGTGGACAATAATCGTAGCAAATCTATATATCATTCTGGGAACATATGCACTAATATTCCCTGGCATAATTTTATTCTATTGGTATGCATTTGTAACTCAGGTATTTGTCCTTGAAGGACTCAGCTATAAGGATGCACGCACCCGCAGTAGACAAATCACCGAAGGGCAATGGTGGCGAATATTGGTTGTCACTTTGCTGTTTGGACTCATTCAAGGTTTTGCTCAACAAATATTATCTTTGCCTATTGCAGCAGCACCTTTTTTGGCTACTAGATTCGGCGAAACCGGTCCAATGTGGGCTATAGTAGGACTATATACAGGATTTACTACGGCACTAGCAATGGTCATGCAGCTCATCATTTCCGTATTGCTTTATTATGATTTGAGGGTCCGAAAAGAAGGCTTCGACCTGGAATTGCTGGCTAAGGAAATCGAGCGCAGTTCACCTCCTCAGCAAACTATATAGTCTGACTATTTATCCTGGCTGCCACTGGCTTTAACGTGTCCGTGGCAGTGCAGGTTTAGGATCATTGGATATTATTCTATGCTTTCGGATTCATTAAAACGTATCCCCGGCTTATTGGCTGTAATTATTACTTTGGTAATGCTTCAGTCTACGCTCTGCACGGGTGTGCCACCAAAAGATAAACCAGCTTCATTAACCAACAGTGCAGCCAGAGTTACGTCCGCAGCCAATGAAACGCAAAAGCAGCAGCAAATCCAGGCAGCTCAAAAGGCAGCAAACCTCCCCAAAGCCACATTTACTGACGCTCAAAAAGCACGTTATCGCAGTTCTCTTGCAGCTAATGTCAAGAAAATGCATCTTGGATTGAGCCCATACGAGAAAATGATCCTCGCTATTCAGCGTTTCGCACAGAGAGTAGAGAACTGGTTTAAAAGGCTTTTCAGCCACGCTCCTAAAGTAGGCGGAATAGGTGGAACTGCTCTTACTATAATCGAATGGGTCCTAAAGATAGCAGCATATCTATTTGTCATCGCAGCCGCAGGCGGACTCCTCTACTTGCTATATTTATTAATTTCAAACGCATGGCGGAGCAGAAGACCCTCTGCAAATGTGACTATATCAGCTGTTTTGGAGCCTGACGCACCCAAACTTGGGCTGGTGGATGAGTTACTCTCTACTGCGGATAAGCTTTATAAACAAGGTAATTATCGAGAAGCCCTGCGACACCTTTACCTGGCATCGATTTCATTATTGTCCAACGCTAAAATTGTTGTCTACTCAAAAGACAAAACAAACCGTGACTATCTGCGCAATCTCGCAAAGGCTCAAAATCCACCTGCTATGGATGCGTTCAGAGGAATCACCGAAATATTCGACGGCGTTGTTTATGGCGGTAGAGATATTGCCGGCATGGATTATGAAACAGCACGAAAATACGCAGTAAGCCTGGGAGAATCATTGTGAAAAAAAACTCCAAGGCGTTGATTTATAAAATACTGGCTGCTGTAATAGCCTTTGTATTGCTGGTTTTACTGTTTTCTATTGGTTCCGATCAGGATTCGGATACCCGTTATACTGTCTATTCCAGATCCCGTAACGGGCTGATGGCTATCTATGACACATTGAAGGAAGTTGGATTTGATGTTCAGCTTGCTCTTGATCCGCTGGATAATTCGCTGCCCGATGGGACTCTGTTCATACTATCTCCGGCAGCTCCTCCCGGATCTGGTGAAATAGCAGCTCTAAAAAAATGGGTTGCACGGGGAAATACTTTGGTATGTGCTACACAGGATAGCACCGCGGCCCAGATGGAATCATTTGGATTACCTCAGCAACAAAAAGGATTAAAATCCGAGCCTGTCAATGACTGCTCATTGACGGATGGAGTTCGTTCGCTGCGTGTCGGTATTTCCATGAATAATATTCCCGACACTTTTGGATTTGAAGAATGGGCTTCTGTAAAGGAAACCGGCATCGGCAGCAGATTCAACAAAGATTCAAAGAAAAAGATTGAATACACTGATAAAATACCAGTACTCCCCTTGTTTGCAATTGGAAGAAATCCTGTTGCAGGTATTGCTGCCTGGGGAAAGGGCAGAGTGATCTGTGTGGGCACACCTCAGTGTTTTTCAAACGCACTCGTCGATAAAGACGATAACGCAATATTCCTGACCAACATCCTGCTATCATCATCCAAAACAGGAAATCGCAGGGCTATATTCTATGAATATGGAAATGGATATGAACGCTTGGTCCCTGGAGCCGGATTGATAAGGCTTATCGACAAACCAGTCAGGACTGCCATTATCATTTTCATAGTTGCATTTCTGTTGCTGGTCTTGCTTGAAGCTCAGCGATTTGGACCAGTAAAGCTGCTTATTGAAAAAACCAGGTTCAGGAGCGAATATCTAAGTGCACTTGCCGATCTGTTAAACCGTGGTGGAGGAACTGATATTGTCCTGGATGAACTGGGTCGTAAGTTCACAGAGGATGTAACCAAACAACTTGGATTAAACAGCAAGGCAGACATTGCCTTGATTGTAGATACTGCAAAAAACAGAGGACTGGAAAAACCGGCTCTGCTACATGAGCTTCTTCAGGAGGCTGCCAGAACGCACGTACAGGTGTCAAACGAAAATGCGTTTATGGTCGCCCGTCAATGGCACAAAATGAGAAAGGAACTGAGCACACTGCGATGAAAACAAAAGATCTCGGTGAGTTTGTAAACCGCGAAGCGGGAAAAGTCATATCCGGCCAGGAGGATATTCTGGAGAGCATACTGGTGAGTTTCCTCGCCGGAGGGCACGTGTTGCTTGAGGGTGTTCCTGGAATCGCCAAAACACTGATGGCTAGAACAGTTTCGCATATCCTGAATCTGAGCTTCAATCGAATCCAGTTTACCCCGGACCTGATGCCAAGCGACATCACAGGGACATATGTTTATGATATGCGTTCATCTGAGTTCAAGCTTAAGAAAGGTCCTGTCTTCACAGAGTTCTTACTGGCAGACGAAATCAACCGCACACCTCCCAAGACACAGTCAGCTCTATTGCAGGCTATGGAAGAGAGACAGGTCACGTTTGATGGAGTAGACCACGACCTCGGGAACAAGTTCTTCGTCATCGCGACTCAGAACCCGGTCGAGTATGAAGGCACATATCCATTACCTGAGGCACAACTGGACAGATTTCTGCTCAAGGCTCTTGTCAACTACCCCACCCTCTCCGAGGAACACGAGGTAGTCAAGCGATCTCATATGGGTTTTGATCCTCACTCACTTGATGCTGTTGGCTTGCAAAAACTCGGTTCACCCGATGAGATAGACGCTGCAAAGGTAGAAATCCTGGGAGTGAGAGTAGAAGATCCGGTATTGGAATATGCTGTCAGTATCGTCCGTCGGACAAGAGAAATGCACAATATACTCCTGGGAGGCAGTCCACGCGCATCCCTTGCACTGATAAAGTGCTCCAAGGTTGTAGCTGCACTTGTTGGACGTGATTTTGTGACTCCTGATGATATCAAGCAGATAGCGCCGGCAGTATTGAGACACAGACTCATCCTGTCACCGGAAACCCTTGTTGAGGGTGTTACTCCGGACCAGGTTATTGCTGGAGTGCTGGCAGCAATACAGGTGCCCAGATGACTCGCCTAAGGGTGTATCCGTCTCGCAGGTTTTGTTTAGGCGCCGGATTAGCCGGTGTCTGGTTCTTGTTTGTGCCTCTGTATGGGGACAAGCTGATCACGCTCGGATATGCCCATATCATCATCATTCTGGCTTTACTGTTATTTGATATTGCGAGATTACTTACTTTCCGTGGTTCTCATGTCGCTAGAGAAGTCGAACCAATACTATCGGTCGGAATTAAGAATCCCGTTCGAGTAGTGGTAGATAATAAGGCTTCATTCCCTGTAACACTAAAAATCCGCGATGACTATCCAATAGAATTCGAAGCAATTCCAGCAGAAACTGTTGTGAATTTTCCTGCACTATCCAGATCTGCAGCAGAGTATACTGTCACTCCTCCGAAAAGGGGTGACTACCGGTTTGGACCACTCTATTTCCGGGCATTCACCAGCTTGGGACTTGCAGCGCTGCAGGCAGCTGTTGAATCGGAATGTGCTGTAAAGGTATATCCGGATATATCCCAGACTCACAGACATGCACTGCTCTCAAAAGTCCAGAGGACCAGGGAGATGGGACTACGTGTAAGTAGATTGCTGGGACAGGGGAGAGAATTCGAGCGGCTGCGGGATTACCAACCGGACGATGAGATGAGGCTTGTCGATTGGAACGCTACTGCCCGCAGAGCTAAACTCACTACCCGTGAGTTTGATATAGAACGTAACCAGCAGATAATGATACTGCTGGATATCGGCAGAACGATGGCGTCCCGAACAATGGATGCATCAGGAAATGAAGGTCCGACAAAAGCCGATCTGGCAATTAACGCTGCAGTGCTGCTCAGTTATGTAGCTTCACAGTGGGATGACCGCGTTGGACTCTGCTGTTTTGCTGAAAAAGTAATATCGTACGTCCCACCTGGAAAAGGCAAGACACAGTCAGCACGTATATTGGATGATCTATATATGCATCAACCCAGGATGGAAGAATCCAACTACTATGATGCCCTGATGTATCTGAACAGCAAGCAGCGCAAACGATGCCTTGTGTTCCTTTTGACTGACCTTATTGATGTCGATTCGTCGGCAAGGTTGATATCGTCGATAAACCTGATATCCAGGCACCATCTCACCGTATGCGTTGCTCTCTCGGATTACGAACTAAGGGATATTGTAGAGGAAGAACCAGTCAAGTCCGACCAGGTATTCAACCAGGCAGTAGCCCTGAGTATTATGAGCGACCGCAAAAACGCCTTAACAGCCCTAACAGCCAGAGGAGTAATCACAGTAGACGCCGCCCCCGCCGACCTGAACATTGCTACAGTGAATAAGTATCTGCAGATCAAGCGGGAAGGACGGGTGTAGACAGACTGCGCTAATTATTTGTTGGAGAAGCAATCATTCATCACAAAACAGTAATCTCAACCAATCCACAAAAGCTTCTGCAGTTTCTGTTTCAGGTGCAAGAGTCTTGCAGGTAATACTCTGACCCAATGGTCTTCCCGGTTCATCCTGCCAGGCTAAATATGTGTGTATGCATGCTTTACTGTAATGCACCGGTTTGAATGATATTGCATTTTCAGCCTCTGCAATACTGATGCATTTCTTGACTGTAGTCTTTTCCGACTCTGATATCATACCCAGCAGGAAATCTTCCAGCATACCGGGGTCACGATTATTGGGCATCAGCCAAACACCCAGTTTTGTTTTAACACTCTTTGCAGTCAGAATAGTACCCGCTTCATTTGGAATGATTGGAAAATCGTAGTCATATCTACTCAAAGCACTTTTGATACTATCCCAGCGTGATGAGATATCCTTACAGCCTTCAGGTTTGTCAGAATCCAGTAACACTCCAATAACTTCGGGCCTAACGGCTCCGTTGATCAACTGAGTCATTCGGCGCAAAACTTGGTCGTCGCTATCACAAACATATATTCCGAACGTATCAGGAACTGTTTTAGCCAAACACAATGCCATTACAACGTGGCAATCTGTCTTCCCCTCTACCAATAATACTCTTGGGCCATCGTGCTTATAAATATCAGTCCCCATCTTAGCGCACCTCAACGTCGGTATCGATGGCATCGAACAGGTCTTCATATCCGTAACACGTACTTACTACACCTCTTTCATCATCAACTTCCAAACGCAGAAAACCACCCGATTCACGATTCATATTCCATATGTCAACGAATGCACTAACGCAGTCTTTGCTGTGGGTTGTAGCAAACACCTGCACATTAAGCTGCTTTGCCAAACGGAATATAACATCCCATATTTTTGGTTGAACGGACCAATGCACACCATTTTCAAACTCATCTATAAGCAGCATACCGTTTTTAGCATTGACCAGTGCAAGTATGATATGAAACAACCGTAACATGCCATCTCCCATACTCCTTAACGGGATCCGCTCATCTGAACCTTCAAGCCGCACAATCGGGAATCTACCAGACACCGATGTACCTTTGGGGTGTCCATTACCAATCACCGCAACACCAATGGTGCGTGGATCGATGATTTTCAAGCACTCAGTAACCTCAGATTCCAAATCCGTCAGATTAATCATATCCCACAACACAGGGATGCTTTCATCGGCTGCAGACTGTGCTGCTACAAACTGCACATTGTTTGCTTCAACAACATTGTGTATAAGGACCCGACGATTCAAGTTTTCCCTGATATCACCCAATGAGTACGAGGAATTACGCTGTCCTGCGTAATCCGCTACTAGTCTCAATTCTAGATCCTCTATGTTTTCTTGAGTAGGTTCAGTAGCATCCAGTAAATTCCCGGTTCCATCTTTGAGACGCTGATACCATTTTGTGTATAGACGCAAAGTATCCTTTTCCGGTTCTGACGAACTTATGCATACCCCATCTTTACCAGGCATGGGAAAATGATATCCATTAAAAAGATACCTAAGTGGATTATCAACAGCCGAATATCGATCGATTTCACCTTTTTGCGTATGCAGATCCCTGTATTCATCACGTTCCTTAATAAGATCCAGCAATACGTCATATGAAGCTTTACCGGCATAGACTCTCAATGCTTCAAGGAGACAACTTTTACCCGAGTTATTCCTGCCAACAATCAGGTTTACATCCGCAAACCGTTCTATTGTTGTGTCTCCAAAAACACGGAAATTCTGAATTTTCAGTTTATCAAGCATGGAAACTGTCTCCCCGGCAGTAATAACTATCATTCAATTGTGCTGATTATACCATTTTAACAGACTAGAAACCGAAAGCTATATAACTTCCAATCTTAGTAATACCAATAACCAATCTCACCCCTGCTTATCCACAACAACCTCTCGTCCGCAGGTAAACAGGTAAGTGTATAGCATAACCCCCAAAACAAGTGCGACAGACAGTTTGAATGGGTTTGGGAGCATTGTGGGAGAGAAGAAGGCTTCTATCAGGCCAGCGATCAGCAGCATTGATGTGACTCCTACTACCAGCACAAATGCATCCCTGCCTGCTAATCTCAGAGCGTTCTTGCGGCTGTATATGCCTGGGCAGAGGAGATTCCAGCCCAGAAGAAGGCCTGCCCCAGCAGCAATGAATATAGCAGTCAACTCAATGACTCCATGCGGTGCAACAAAAGAGTAGAATCCCAATGCAATATGCGGGCCCTTTGCAACAACCGCTCCCCCAATCACACCCAGAAACAGTCCATTGTAGAACAAAACTATAAGCGTTGGGAGACACGCAAGTATGCCCATAGAAAATGCCATTATCGAGACTCTGACATTGTTGCCGATTATCTGTGCAGAAACAAGTGGTCTCGTCTCCTTCGGCATCCAGTCTTTCGTCCCTACATGCCTTTGAGCCACATTCTCAATGGCTGCAGTAGCAGTTGGACCAAGTATAATGTCAGCTTTACCGGGATCACGAACAACCATCATCCCAGAAAATAATGCCGCCAAAATAAACAACAGAAAGGCTGATCCAATGAATTGCAGGTTTTTTCTAAAGACTTGTGGAAATTCATTCAAGTAGAAGTTTTTAAGGGATGGATAAGGTTTTCGGATTACATGGTAGACATATTCATATGATCTACCTACTATCGAGTTCAAATATTCGATTCGTTTCCCATCGATCCCCTGTGTCCTGGCAATTGAAAGTTCTGCTGCTGCTCTGCGGTATAATTGTCCCAGCCGCATCAGATCCCGGCCTGGAAGTGCTTTGATACCAAGCTTGCCAGCTTGTGCAAGCAGATCCTCCAGTTCGGAATATTGTTCAAGTCTGTTATCTGTATTACCATTCTCACTCATAATAATAGGAGCCTGCCTTGTCAAATGAGATCACTATCATAACCCCGGAGCATGTTGAGCTTCGCTTTGAAATCGCCGGACCGGGTTCACGGCTGTTAGCAATGCTGGTAGATGAACTGGCACTTTTAATATTAACAGTGGTCATCGTGCTTCTGTTAATAGCATTTTCTATCTTGCCTACCAGCACTGAAGCTATGTCCAACTCAGTAGTTGGAATTACCCTGGTATTGTTGATGTTTCTACGGACATTGTATTATTTCCTCTTTGAAACTTATATGAGTGGTAAAACACCTGGAAAACACTTACTTGGACTCAGAGTAATTAGAGACACAGGACATGCGCTGGATGTGAGGGGAGCGTTACTGCGCAACCTGTTACGTATGGTAGATCAAATTCCATTACCTCCACTGTATGCAGTCGGCAGTATAGTTGTATTTTTTAGTGCTCAGAGCCGGAGAATAGGAGACTATGTGGGTGGGACATTGGTCGTCCGCGAACCACATAAAATGTCCAGGAACGAGAAAGAAGCTTCGCCTGAGCTCTACCAGACTGTAGCCCGCGCTGAAGTTCCTGTAATGCCTGCACTTCCGGAACAGGTCCTTTCACAGATCGGAGCTATTACAAAAGATGATTATCGCGCTGTCAGACATTTGCTGGACAGAAGCATGGAACTCGACACATATGTCGTCAATGCTGCTGCGTGGAAAATGGTGACAGTCCTGTGCGAAAAAATGCAATATGATCCATCCGGAATCAGAGATCCTCTGCAGTTCTTATTCGCTCTTACTACTGAATGGGAACGCCGCAAAGTGCACTAACTATAGGATGGAATATGTTGGTACAATCTGCTACTTTGCTGATATCTTGATATCCATTCTGGCGGTTTTTACCCAATACCGGATATAATAAGGAAATACTTCTTTGGAGAAAAGCGAACTAATGACTGAAAACAAGAAACCGCTGATAAAGGATTCCTGGGTTACTTATAGGCCTGAGATTAAAATAATGGATTGCACGGTCCGTGATGGAGGCCTGATCAATAGTCACGGCTTTGATGATGGGTTCGTAAAAGCTGTCTATAAAACATGCGTTGCAGCTGGCATTGATGCAATGGAGTTTGGTTACAAAGCCGATAAAAAAGTCTTTTCGCCCACACAGCATGGTGACTGGAAGTTCTGTGATGAAGATACGCTCCGCCGCATTGTTGGTGACAATGAGACTGATCTGAAGATTGCTGTAATGGCCGATGCAGAACGGACAAACTACCATACCGACATCCTGCCTAAATCTGACAGTGTGATCGATATAATCCGCGTTGCAACCTACATCCACCAGATTCCTACAGCGCTGGATATGATTAAAGATGCACACGACAAAGGTTACCGCGTCACCGTAAACCTTATGGCCATATCGGCAATTCAAGAGCGTGAACTCTGGGAAGCCCTCGATATATTCGCACGCAGCGAGGTGTGTGCAATATTCATTGTAGACAGCTTTGGAGCATACTACTCCGAACAGATCAGAGATCTTGCGTCTACATTCCTGAAAGCTACAGAGGGAACTAATATCGAGATTGGCATCCATGCCCATAACAATCAGATGCTGGCATATGCAAATACTGTTGAAGCTCTCATATGCGGTGCAAACAGGTTGGATGCAACCATAAACGGCATAGGCCGGGGAGCTGGAAACTGCCCCCTGGAACTTCTACTCGGATTCCTTAAGAATCCAAAGTTCAACCTCAGACCGGTGCTTGAATGCATCAGGGATGTTTTTGTTCCGATGGAGCAGAAGAATGAGATGGAATGGGGCTACCGGATTCCATACATGATCACCGGAATGCTGAACCAACACCCAAGGTCAGCAATTAAGATGAGAGAGGGCGATAACCGCGATGACTGTGTTAGCTTCTACGATCAGATGATTGAGGAAGAATAGCACACATCAATTAGTTACAGTTCAATAACATGGGAACATTGTCATCCTGAGGAACGAAGGATCTGCTTTTTCTGGTTGGAAAGCAGATCCTTCGTTCCTCAGGATGACAAATTCCGGCAACTCTGAACTGTTACATCGATTATGGTATTACTTCAGACTTCAGGAAATGTAGTTTTCGGGTGTTCCCTGAAGTCTAAAGTCTAAAGCCTAAAGCCTATTCAAGGTTTACAGACTTTGCACGCCGTGAATCCGGCCTTTTTTGCAGCAGCTCTGGTCATTTTTACTTTCTTCTTTTTCAGATATCTGCAACCAGCCTTATGGTATTTGGAACCGGTGCCCATCGTATACACAACGTCTTTGTCAGTTGCTAATTGTGTAACTCGAGTGCCTGGTGTGCGTAGATTATCCCCCAATACTTTCGCCATTAGCCCAATCCCGGACAGCACAAAAGCCATCAATATCACAAGCACTATACGGTGTCTTATATTCAACAATCTGCCTCCCAACAATCCGATTTACTGCACAATAGAAATTATACCTTATAAAGCCTACAAAAATTAACCTGCATTCGTCCAGCGAGTAAATCCGTCATATTCGTCCTATAATTCCTATTAGTCTCATACATTACGATGCTTTCCATGCGCTTCGACTACCGATTTAAGCTCAAGAGTGGTATACTTGCGTTTGTAGTAACGTCGAAGGTACTTCAATGAGGAAGACCACATCCATCAAGGGAAATCGACGTCAATCAGGAGAATTACTATGTCTTACATGTTCACAGAAATCGCACACCAGCCGGATGCCGTAGAAAGTATGGTCCTGAAAGAAAAGGATCGTGTCTTTGAGATTGCAAAAGAGATACGCGAACGGAACATCCAGTTCATAATGCTGGCTGCCAGAGGCACATCCGATCACAGCGCAGTGTACGGAAAATACCTCTTCGAAATCAACAACAAATATCCGGTAGGACTTGCTGACCCATCGGTTGTGACCATATATGACGCCAATATGGACATGAGCAACTGTCTGGTAATTGGAGTTTCCCAGTCCGGCGGATCCGTTGATATAAATGAGTATCTGGCGCGCGCTAAATCAAGCGGTGCCATGACGATCGGAATCACCAATGAACCAGATTCCGCAATCACTCATATAACCGATCATGCTATATTCTGCGATGCCGGCAAAGAGAAATCAGTTGCTGCAACCAAAACATATACAACATCTCTGGCGGCTTTCTACCTACTGAGCCAGGCAATAGCAGAAAACCTTGCTGGCCCCGACAATCTGCTGGCCTGTGCCGAAGCAATGCGCACAACGCTTGATATGGATTCGATGATCAAGGAACGTGCTGAGCGGTACGTATATGCAGAATCAACAATCGCTATCTCCCGTGGACTAAACTACTGCACAGCTATGGAAGTTGCTTTGAAACTGGCAGAGACCTGCTATATGAAGACCCGTGGATACTCTGCAGCCGACCTGATGCACGGGCCAATCGCCGCAGTCCACGAGTTCGACCCTTGTATAATCATAGCCCCACCAGGCAAAACCGAACCAGGCATGCACGAGGCCGCTGCTAAACTCAATGATAGAAATGCTGAAACAATCATATTTGCAAGCAATGATGATATGCTCTCGCTGGCTACTGTTCCGATGAAAATGAAAGCCAAGGTTGATGAGGAACTCAGCCCACTGGTCTATATTCTCCCAGGGCAGCTATTCGCATTCCATCTCTCTACCGCAAAGGGTAACGACCCTGACAATCCTAAAGGACTCTGTAAAGTTACAATTACGAGGTGATATATTTTGGCCGACACAGTTAGAATGGAAACACTATTCACGGATATGCTAAAAATCAACAGCCCTTCAAAAAAAGAGAGGGGTATGGCTGATTATACGTCAAATTTCCTGAAGTGCATTGGATTCGATGTTTACGAAGATGATGCAGCCGCTAAGATTTCCGGTGAAGCAGGAAACATCATTGGATTCCGCAAAGGGACCAAAGCCGGTCCAGCCCTGCTCTTCTCCTGTCATATCGACACAGTTGAACCCACAGAGACACTTACAATTGTCCGTGACGGAGACGAATTCCGATCCGACGGCACAACAATCCTGGGGGCAGATGACAAAGCTGGAGTTGCTGCAGTCCTCGAAGGACTCAGGCTCGCTGTTGAATCCGGTGAAGAATTGCCGAATATCCAGGTGATCTTTGACGTTGCCGAAGAGATTGGGCTGCTTGGCTGCAGAGAACTGGATAGATCAGCTATCAAAGCCGATGTTGCCTATGTATTTGACACCGAAAAGCCAGTCGGTGGAATCACACTGAGCGCACCGACCCAGGCTAATATCCACGTCACCATCGAAGGCCTTGCTACTCATGCAGGACTCGCTCCTGAAAAAGGCATCAGCGCCATCATTGCAGCAAGCAACGCCATTGCCAAAATGAAGTTAGGCAGGCTTGATGATGAGACAACTGCCAATATCGGAATCATAAACGGTGGACGCGCAGGCAACATTATCCCGGACTCAGTCAAAATCAAAGCTGAAGCCAGAAGCCGGAATGAAGATAAACTGGAAGCCCAGATTGCACACATGAAAGACTTGTTTGAATCCGAAGCCAAAGCCATCGGTGCCAAAGCTACAGTGGAAGTGAACAAAGAGTTCAGAGCTTTCCAGTGGACTGCCGAAGATACGGTTGTAAAAATGGCTTCCAAAGCCTGCAATAAAATCGGGTTGCCAGTGGTTCTGCAGCAGGGCGGCGGAGGCAGCGATGCCAATGTGTTCAACACAATCGGACTCCCAGCAGTTGTCATAGGAGTAGGATACGAAGGCGCTCATAGCCGTTCGGAGCATGTAAGCCTGACAGATCTGATGAAAGCAGCCGAATGCGTAAAGGCTCTAGCTACATGTGACCCAGACTAGTACGAATTGTGGTGCAGGCTTCCAGCCTGCGATCCCCGGGTTTCACATTTGTTCAGGTACGATGTAACAGCTCAGTAATACGAGAACATTGTCATCCTGAGGAACGAAGGATCTGCTTTTACAACGTGAATTTGTAATCTAAAACAGCAGATTCTTCATTCCATTCAGAATGACAAATCTCCACCCCAGTTACCAAGACAAGGACATAATATGCTGACCAGAGAAGAAGGAAACGTTCTTTCAATCGATGCTTCCTGTGGAGGATGCATTGAAATATCTGTTGAGTGCCCCAGCGGGGTCGGGAAGGCTATTGCTTATCCGGACCTTGTGGGTGAAGTCCAGGTTGGAGACAGAGTCCTGCTCAACGTAACAGCTGTTCATAAATCACTGGGCACCGGTGGATACCATTTTGTTATGGCGAATTTATCCAGCCCAACCAGTGGTGAGGAACAAAACCCTCTCGGTCACATAGTAAAACTCAGATACACTCCCCTTCAGCATACCGTCCTTTCAGTAGAAGAGAATGCTTCCCCTTCCAGGCAGTCCATCGAAGGCTTTTCTGGTCTCAAAGGTATGCCGGTAGTTATCGGCCAATTGCACAGCCAGATAGCCCCTGCCCTTGCAGCTATCAAACGTTCACAAAGAACCGCCAGGATAGCCTATATAATGACTGATTCCGCTGCATTGTCACTTGGATTCAGCAGACTGGTCGCCGAACTCAGAGAGAAAAAACTGATAGACCAGACAATTACCGTCGGGCAGGCGTTTGGTGGTGGAATTGAAGCAGTCAACATCTACACTGGATTAATTGCCGCAAGAGAAGTTGTCGGCGCTGACATAGCTGTAGTTTGCCCCGGTCCAGGTAACACCGGCACCGGAACACGCTTTGGGTTCTCATCTATTGAACAGGGGGAGATCGTCAATGCAGTCAGCGTTCTCGGCGGTCGTCCGGTCGCCATCGCCAGGATCAGCTTCGCAGACACCAGAACCAGGCACCAGGGAATCAGCCATCATACCATCACAGCCCTCGAAACAGTAGCCCTATGCAGATGCACACTGGTCCTCCCAATGATTGACCAAGTCAGACTGATGATAATCCAGGAGCAAATCGCGCGCACCGAAATCCCTCAGAAACACAAAATCAGAGTAATCGACCCGACTCCAGGCATTACTGAGATGGCAGAGCGAAACATAAATGTCACAACAATGGGCCGAAGCTACTCACAAGATGCTGAATTCTTCCAAAGCGCAGCAGCGGCAGCCCGTTACGCGACCGAGTTACTTTCGTCCTAGCCCGCATTATTCATGACTGACTAAGCTTTTGCCCCTACTACCGGTCAAAAGCAAAGCTTGGTGAATAAAGCGAGCTAGCCGTTTCTAGTGAATCCTGATCTATTTGCAAGGCTAAAAGCCTCATTTTGCACACAAAACGACCACTGTGTTCAATTTGTTCACAATTGACATATCAAGGTTCAGAGTGCTAAGATAAAACCGTTTGGCAGCTTTCTGCCGGATGCTTTTTTAGATGGAGGTCTGCGATATGGCAAGCAATAGTTACGATGCCGATATTCTAGTTATAGGTTCCGGTCCCGCTGGTTATTACGGGGCAATCCGTGCTGCTCAACTCGGTGCACGCACAGTGGTCGTTGAAAAAGGTGTGACTGGTGGAGTGTGTTTGAACGTTGGATGCATCCCCACAAAAACTCTACTTTCCTCGATAGCTGTTCTTGAGCACGTGAAGCGCAGTGCAGAGTTCGGAATCAAAACAGAGGGCTGTGGAATCGACATCCCCACGATGATGACTCGCAAGCAGGGCATTGTTAAGCAGTTGACCTCCGGTGTCGAAGGCCTGTTCCGCAAGAATAAAATCAAGCTGGTCAAAGGCATGGGACGCATCGTCGATGCCCATACCGTTTCGGTAACCACCGACTCAGGTGTTCAAAATATAACCGCAGACAAAATCCTGGTTGCAAGTGGCTCCGTTCCTGCAGTGATCCCTTTCCCCGGTCTGGAGATTGGCGATACTGTATGGACCAGCAATGAAGCTCTGGAGTTCTCTGCTGTCCCCAAAAAGATGCTTATAATCGGCGCTGGGGCCATTGGACTGGAGTTTGGGTATGTTTTCGCTAGACTAGGCACTGAAGTGCTCGTAGTGGAGCTTATGGGCCAGATTTTACCGGCGGCAGATACCGAAACAGCCAACGCTCTCCAGAAGTATCTGGAAGAAGCCGGAATGAAGTTTATGCTCGGTTCAACTGTTGTCCGTGCTGAGAATATACCAGATGGCAAGAAGGTCTTCATTAAGACTGATTCCGGAGAACAGACATTCGATTGTGACAAAGTCCTCATGTCTGTCGGACGCAGGACTGTTAGAGAAGATATGGGGCTTGAAGAAGTCGGTATCAAGCTGGATAAGCGCAAGATCCTGGTCAATGAAAACATGCAGACCAGCATACCTAACATATACGCTGCCGGAGACGTGGTCGGTGAACCGATGCTGGCGCACGTAGGCTGGGCTGAAGCTATCGTTGCAGTCGAACACGCTATGGGCCAACCATCTAAAATGGACTATAAATGCGTTCCAGCTTGTGTATACACCACACCTGAGTGTGCATCTGTTGGAATGACTGAAGAGCAGGCACGCGAACGTTTCGGCGATATCCGTGTAGGACGTTTCACATTCCAGCACAATGGCAAGGCTATGGGAATTGGCGAGACCGAGGGTTTCGTAAAGTTCATATCGGATACAAAATATAACAGGATTCTAGGCGTCCATATGATTGGACCTCACACAACAGATATGATCTCAGAAGCTGCCCTGGCTATTAAGAATGAACTCACTCTTGATGAAGTCATTGCCACAATCCATCCTCACCCTACAATGGGCGAAGTTATGCCGGAAGCTGCAATGGATGTCATGCATAGAGCAATACACAAATAATCAAGTTCGAATAGATAGGCTGTAATAAGAAAGACAATAACGTGCACATAACGCGTATATGTCTCATCATATTTACAGCCTGTCCCACATTACTTTCCTATGGACATTGGTTAATGAGAATATCAGTATTAGGATCAGGTAGCTGGGGAACTGCACTTGCCATTCTTCTTGGGCGCAAAGGCTACGAGGTAGTCCTTTGGAGTCGAAGAACTCAGCAGGCTGCCCAAATGCAGTCGACTAGAGAGAACACCCAGTACCTTCCCGGTTTTCCTCTACCGGATTCTGTAGCCTGCACAGGTGATCTCAATGAAACCCTGACTGGAAGCAGCGCAGTAGTAATCGCAGTACCAAGCACCGCAGTCCGTGATGTCGCACACGAACTTATTGGTCAATTATCTACCGGTACACTGCTGGTGCATGCAGGTAAGGGACTGGAGAGCGAAACCGGAATGCGCGGTTCTGAAGTGATCGCCGAGGAACTCGGAGAGAGCATTGCAAAGGAATGTGTTATCTTATCCGGGCCTAATCTTTCCAATGAACTCGTCAGAGACGTTCCCAGTGCAACCGTAGTAGCATCACAGACAATAGAATCAGCCACAAGAGCACAGGAGCTATTTCACTCGGGATCGCTGAGAGTATATAGAGCTTCAGATGTCATAGGCGTCGAACTCGGTGGTGCGTTGAAAAATGTAATGGCTATCGGTGCCGGGATTTGCGATGGAATGGGATTCGGCGACAACACCAAAGCAGCCCTTGTCACCCGAGGTCTTAAAGAGATGGTGAGGTTGGGGACCGTAATGGGAGCTGATCCCGCGACATTCACCGGGCTCTCCGGCATTGGCGATTTGATGGCAACATGCTCAAGTAAACTCTCCAGGAACCTGCGAATGGGACTGATGCTGGGGATAGGAAAGAGCGTGTCTGAGAGTATGGCAACCCTGGGCCAGGTCGCTGAAGGTGTCCATACATGCAAAGCTGCTTACATACTCAGCAAAAAACATGATATAGATATGCCCATAACTGCACAACTTTACGGTATACTGTTTGAGGGCAAGTCTCCCACGCAGGGTCTCATCGAGTTGATGGACCGCAGTTATAAAGAGGAAAAGCTCTGACTATAAACCGGTTGAGACCGGAATGAGGTCTTTCTGGATGAAATGTAAATATATTGTTTGCGCTCTAGTAATACTGGCGTTGCTGCTATTATCTATTGCTTCCATTGGCGCCGGTTTTGCGCGAGCGAAGTTGGGGAATGGACTGACAGTAATTGTTATTGAAGACCATTCGACTGACCTGGTAGGTATCGATGTATGGGTCAGTGCTGGTAGTGTCAATGAAACCCAGGCAAACAACGGGGTTTCGCATATAATTGAGCATCTTCTGTTTGCCGGTAGCACTAAATACCAACCGGGGGCTGTGGATATCGAAGCAGAGAGCCTGGGCGCAAGTCTGGACGCCCATACTTCCCGTGACTGGGCCAGGTTCAGCACATCTGTAGCTACCAGGTTTTTTCCGAAAGCCCTGGGCTTGCTTGCTGAAACCGTACAACACCCCACATTTCCTGACACCACACTGCAACGCGAAAAATTAGTTATTCTAGACGAGATCGCACGTAAGCAGTCTATGGCCAGGAAAGTCTGTGATGATGCCTTGTGGGCATCTGCAGCCAAATCACACCCGTATGCTCTACCGATTGAAGGAACCCCCGAAACCATCCAAAAAATTACTCGCCAGCAAATTCTGGATTATTATAAATCTCTTTATACTGCTGACAATACGACCGTTGTAGTTGTTGGGGATGTAAATGGTCAGAGTACGGTCCAGACTATAGGAAAACTTTTTCAGGATATGCCTAAAACCTCGAAACCTCCCGTGATTCCGGCATTCGTATATCCGGAAACCGGTTCAGAAAGAACCATCAGCCTGACCGGAAAACAGGGGTGTATAGGAATTGGATTTGCCGGACCGCCTGCCTCTGAATATGTGGATGTCTGTGCTATCGATGTTTTGCTGGCATATATGGGCTATGGTTACAGGAGCTGGATGGAAGAAAATCTCGTTAACAAAAGCAGGCTGGCGACTGATGCATACTCCGACTTCCTTACCCACAGATATCCCGGGTTGCTCTCTTTGTCAGCCACAGGAAAAAATGCTGAACTTACGGAGATAAAAAACAGGATTATTGCCGGAATCTCCGAAGTCATAAAAGACGGAATACCAGATTCGGAACTTATCAAAGCTAAAAGGTCACTGCTGGGCCAGTTTGCATTCCAAAATGAGACATTCAACGGACGTGCAAATACTTATGGTTTCTACGACCGCATATCAAGTGCCGATTTCGGTGATACATACATTGAACGAATCCAAGCGATAACCAATGATGATATAAAAAGAGTTGCCATGAAATATATGGCAGTAGAAAAAGCCAACATAATGATCATCAAGTCGAAAGATTAGGGTTGCCATGCCAAGAATACTCAAGTCCGCGTTTATTCTCATCCTGCTCACGCTCTCGGTGGCTGCACTCGCCCAGACCGAGGCGCCGGCTCCTCCCCAGTTCGACTCTATAAAGAAAATCGTTCTGGACAACGGACTGACCATATTGGTCAGACCCGAACCAGGGAGCAAACTGGTAGCAATATCCACAATGGTCCGAGCTGGAACCTCTGAAGAAACTATCATGAACGCTGGAATCGGGTATTTTGTGACCCAATTATTGTTAGCAAGCACCGTTGTGAGTTCAGCCGATAAGGTAGCTACCATCGCAGATTCAGTTGGCGGAAACTTAAGCTCACGCTGGAATTCTGACTATACTGAACTGAAGGCAGTTACTACATCAACAATGTTTAATGAGACCATGTCTTTGATGGCTGAATGTCTGATGCAGGCAGATTTCGACAAGAGTTGGGTAGAACGAACAAGGGCTGATCTGATAAGAGATTTAAGAAATGACACCGCTCCACCATTCGAAAAGGCATATGGAAAACTGAGAGAACTGCTCTATCAGGACAACGGTTACCGACGACCGCCTTATGGTTCAGAAAGAGTAATCCGAACGGTCTCACCGGAAGACCTGCGTAAATTTCACTCGACGTATTATATACCCAACAACACAGTAGTAGCTGTCGTTGGCGATGTGACCCCGGAATTGGCTGTTGAGAGAGTGAAACTGGCATTTGCTGGATGGGTAGCAAAGCCTCTCCCTAAGCGTTTACCTGTTCCCGATGAGTCTGCCGACATGTTCCGCAGTTCTGTTGCTGAGGCTGACACAGACGTTGCATACCTTATGATGGGTTGGCTGGCTCCAAGTGTGAAGAGTGCAGATTTTGCGGCTGTATCAGTTGCAGGAAATGCTCTTGGAGGTGGTAAGGGTTCACTGATGTTCCGCAGGCTCAGACAGGAAATGGGCATGGGCTATGAAATAGGGACCGCTTATCCACGTTTGCGTAATCAGAGTCACCTGATGGCGTATGTTGCAACTGACCCATTCAAGTTTGATCCACAATATGGTGGTCCGTCTGTTATTATTGATGAAGTAAAAACAAACCTGCTCAAAATGGTAGACGAACTCAAGACAACACCCCTTACAAACCAGGACATTCAACGTGCAAAAGGATACACCATAGGTCAGTTTGCCATGACCCATCAGCACCTGGCAGAACGAGCCAATGACCTTGCATGGTTTGAGACTATTGGGGTTGGATATGATATGTATCAACGTTTCCCGGATGAGATCGAGAAAGTCACAGCCGCTGATGTTTTGAGAGTAGTACAGACATATTTGGATAAGTATGCAGTAGTAGTCCTTCTCCCCAAAGGCAGACCATCAGAATCACACTAACCATCCTCCCCTAGTAGCTTACCGTAGTGGAGGCCCTCAGCGGCCTCCAGTCAGCTAAATATGCTACACATAAAAAATTGGCCCCGTCTAAATTGACGGAGCCAACGAAAGGAGAAAAGGAGATGTTGTGTGTGCTATTATATTATTCGGCATTTTGCATGGAATTCCTCATGTTTTTTTGAAAAATATCAAAATATTTTTTTCTTAGACAAAAACCCGGTAATTATACCGTGCTTTAGCGCCACACAAACATATATATATCATCCAAAAAGTAGAGTTACAGGAATTTAACGGGAAACACCGGCGGTATATTTACTCATAATCCTGGCCATTCTATCTGCCATAGTCTCCGCAGCCAACCCTATGCTTTCTTTCAAGCGTGAAGTTTCACCATGTTCAAGGAATGCATCAGGCACACCCAGCAGAGATATCCGTCCAATATCACAACCGGCTGAAGATGCCAGCTCCAGCACAGCGGATCCAAATCCACCTACTACCGAGTTCTCTTCAACAACCATTATTGGGCCATCAATGTTAAGTGTCGATATAATTAACTTCTCGTCCAAAGGTTTTATGTATCTAGCATTGACTACCCGCACACTGATACCCATCTGTTCAAGTATTAATGCAGCATTCATTGCCGGATAAACAGTAGACCCTACAGCCAGTATTGCTGCATCCGTGCCCTCTCGCAAAACCTCACCTTTACCAATAGCCAGTATCTGAGGTTCAATTGCCATATACTCACATGGCCCCCCACCCCTCGGATATCTGATAGCGAAAGGTCCATCGTGCGTTAATGCAGTCGCAAGAAGATGACGCAGCTCAATAGTATCCTTCGGCGCTGACACAACCATTCGAGGCATCTGCCTGAGGAAAGACATATCATATACGCCGTGATGAGTGGGTCCGTCTTCGCCTACCAATCCAGCCCTGTCAACTGCAAACACCACCGGTAGGTTCTGTAAGCAGACATCGTGCAATACTTGATCATAAGCACGCTGCAGGAACGTGGAATAAAGTGCTACCACAGGACGCAGCCCACCTGCTGCCAGACCGGCTGCAAATGTAACTGAATGCTCCTCTGCAATACCGACATCGTAGAACCTTTCAGGAAACTTTTCGGCCATTCGGCTGAGGCCGGTGCCATCGGGCATTGCAGCAGTGATTCCTACTATTCGTTGATCTTTTTCTGCAAGCTCACATATAGTCTCAGAAAATGCTTTGGTGTAACTACAGTTGCCGACTGTGTGCTCTATAGTTCCATCATTGACGTCGAATCCGGGAATCCCGTGAAATGCCCGTGCATTGTTTTCGGCGTATTCGTAACCCTTGCCCTTTTCAGTGACCACATGAAGTAAAACTGGCCCTTTGAGCTGCCGGGCACTCTGCAGGACCGAAATCATAGTCTCAGTGTTATGTCCGTCAATAGGTCCCAGATAGGTAAAACCCAGTTCTTCAAACATCACACCGGTCTTGGATAGTAACCGTACGAATCCGTGGCTGAGGCCTTCAGCAGCATGGGAGATGCTGCGGCCTGCGGGCATTCTCCCTACCATTTGCTTGGCACGGTTTTCTACTCTTTGGTATAAAGGCGCTGTTCGCAGTTTAGCCAGGTGCAAACTAACCGCAGTAACATTCTCTGAAATCGACATCTGGTTGTCGTTCAAAACAACAATAACATCTGTTTTAAGTTGTTCTGCGTTATTGAGGCCTTCCAGGGCTAGTCCACCTGTCAAAGAACCATCGCCAAGGACAGCTATCACTGCTCCTCCGGTGCCTAATAGGTCTCTGGCTTTGGCTAACCCGAGAGCAGCAGAGACTGACGTGCTGGCGTGACCGGCGCCGAATGGATCGTGAGGGCTCTCATCCATCCTGGTAAAACCGGACAATCCACCATCCTGCCTGAGTTTAGCAAAGTCCTTCCTGCGACCGGTAAGTAATTTATGCGAATAGCTCTGGTGGGCAACATCCCATACGACTTTATCCTTGGGGCTTTCAAATACTGTATGAAGTGCAATTGTAAGCTCAACTACACCAAGATTAGATGCCAGATGACCTCCTGTGCGAGATACAGTATCGATTATCTCATGCCGAAGTTCTTCGGCTAGTTTTTTTCTATCAGACTCATTAAGAGTCTTCAAGTCCGTTGGGGAATCTATGCGATTGAGTATGGAATCCGAGCTTTTCATGGTTAACTTCCTAAGAGAGCCTTGCGTTTATCAATAATATTGCGCACTGCCTCAATATCCTTTTCCTTATCCACATCTTCACCGATTTCAGCATAATGTGTAATAAGTGCTTTGGGCCTAGCACCAAGCATACGACCAACTGCATCTTCAAGCATACTAACTCTGAGCACACTTGGAATCAATTGACCGACAATAAATCTGAGCAAAACGCCATACCCAATCATACCAGCCAGTGCAACCGGATGCTTTCGGGCAGCAAAGGCCCGGGCAATGGCATCAGCATGATTCGTATAGAAATCACGTTTCACCAGTGTAATGTTACCCCCTGTAAAGCATCCATCACCGGTTTTCACATAGGTACGCTTCATATTTGCATATTCGCCTTGACAACAGGATTTATCAACAATCGGGTAAACAAGATCAGCCTTGAGTTCTATTGCACGTTGAACGAAATCGTCCACTGCCTGACTGGTTAACAGGGGTATATCTGCACAAACAACCAAAACACTGTCACCGCCTGCAACATAAGGCATTGCACGGTTTATATTATCAACCATACTACCTGCCGGTTCAAGCACCTTGTCCAGACCATCTGCACTAACATTTCCGATAGCCACGATGTCAGCCACGCTTTCTGCACCGCGAAGAGCATCAACTACATATTGAAGCATCGTCTTGCCATTGATCTCAACCATGGCTCTGGAGCTCAATTTTCCCTCGGGATCCATTTCAACAGAAGCCGGAGCTCCCGCTAGCACAATCGCACCTACTTTAACCAGACTCAATCATCACTCTCCGTAATCAATAAACTGTTCCTGTCCAAATTCTCACAGGCCCATACATTCTCATACTGTTCACTTATTATCTTATACGCTGCGTCATGCTCTGAACTATCCAAGAACACTCCAACAACTGCCGATCCCGAACCTGCCAACAGCACTCTGCGCGCACCAGCATTTATGAGTGAACTCTCAACATCGGCAATTTCTATACACGCTTCTTTTACAACGTCCTGAAAATCATTACGAAGTAATTTAAGAAGACGTTCCCGTTCCCCTGTAATCCAGGCATCATTAGCCGCATCCCCCACCCGTTCTATAGGCTGACCGGATCGCAAATCGAGTTGCGAATATGCCCAGGGTGTAGATACCCCGCAGCCAGGCTTTATAACCACATAATATAAACGTAGAGCATCCCCAAGAGGTCTCACAACATCGCCCCGACCGGTCATTCGCACCGTACCGCCATACACAAACAAAGCAACATCCGAACCTATCCGGGAGCCGATTGCTGCAAGCTCATCTTGAGACATTCCCAGGTCAAGCAATCGATTCAGTCCAACAAGCGCCATCGCTGCATTAGAGCTTCCACCACCCAGACCTGCCTGCATAGGAATATGCTTTTCCAGATAGATTTCCAACCCGACGCTTAGTCCGGTTTCTCTAAAAAGCAATTCACAGGCACGAACTATAAGGTTGTCCTGACCAGTCGGGACATCTGCATTACTGCATTTCAATGCAATCCCATCTGAACTGCACCTCCGAATAGTCATCCCATCATAAAGGCTTATTGTCTGGACTACGCTGTCGATGTCGTGGTAACCATCAGGCCTGCGTCCCAGAATCTCCAGAGTCAGGTTGATCTTTGCCGGTGATAGTATTTCCAGATGGCTAATCATCTATAATCTACTCAACTTGCGATATGCCAGGATCGTCATCACAACAACTCCGAGAAGCAATATCACTGGACCTGCAATCATATAGACTGATTCCTGCACTTCAGGCACAACAGACATACCAACACCTAGTCCAGCCATTGCCGCCCCGATAAGCACCATAAGCTTCCCACCATATTCGTTCAGAGGATACCAAATGTCAGGTTGATAGACACGTTTTGACAACCGGAACCCATACCAGTGATTCGGTGGAATTTTACGAAGGATGAGCGGTATACCCAGACCAATAAACAACAAACCAACAGTGCCAATCTGTAGGAGAATAATAAGGTTCATCTTGTGCTCCTCAAACCCCTATATTCTACCAGAAACCTTTGCTGATTGCTCATACAATGCATCACCTATTTAGGACGAACGTATCTTATTCTATCTCCAGATCACAATAACATACTGGATGCGACATATTGTGAATCATATGTGTTTTTCACATTTTGGAGTTCTCTTTTCCGAAAATCTGCGTAAATCTGCGAAATCTGCGGATAATCATTTCCATGCATTTCCTATTGCATAACTCAACAGCTAACTCTACAATATACTCAACCTGCCACAATTGGCAGCATATGATTTGGAGGTTTGTTATGTCCTACTTCGATACTGGAGTTTTATCGAACCTGGCAAAAATCACTAATGGCAAGACTCGAAGCATCTGCGCAGAGAATCCCAATGGTGAAGTTGGGAAAGGCGCTATGGCTGATCCTAAACCGGAGGAAGCTGGAGGTTGGTTAGGTAAAGGTTGGAAGGTTCGTCCCTGCATTACCCTTCCCCCTCAGTCCACAACCACAATTGCCAACATTGAAGGGCCTGCAACCATCAGGCACATCTGGATCACTGTAGTCGATAATGCCTATAGAAACTGCATTTTGCGGATGTACTGGGACGATGAAGCTACACCTTCAATTGAAGTCCCGTTGGGTGACTTCTTCGCCAACGGACATGCCTTGCGTGCAAATGTGACCTCAGTCCCGGTGGCTGTTAACCCAAGCGGTGCATTCAACTGCTACTGGCCGATGCCGTTCAGAAAGACTGCAAGAATAGAGATTCAGAATGACTGGCACGAAGAGATCGGTGGTTTCTTCTATCAGATCACATACGAACTGGATGAAATACCGGACGATATCGGATACCTGCATGCACAGTGGAGAAGAGCTGTCTGCAAAATAGACTGTCCGGAACACGTAATACTGGCTGATGTCAAAGGTAAGGGGCAGTATGTTGGCACCTACCTGGCATGGACACAGTTAGCCAACGGCTGGTGGGGTGAAGGTGAGATCAAGTTCTTTATGGACTCAGACAAGGAGTACCCAACAATCTGCGGGACAGGTACTGAAGACTACTTCTGCGGGGCCTGGGGATTCTATGGACCGGATGGACACGAAGAGCGCTTCTCATCCCCATTCTCCGGAATGCCGCTGGTTGTCCGCGCTGAAGGCCAAGTCCCGAAGTTTGGACTGTACCGCTGGCACATCCCGGATCCCATAAGGTTTGAGACAAATTTGGATGTAACAATCCAGGCTCTCGGCTGGTGGCCGAATGGCAAATACCAACCGCTGCAGGATGACATAGCATCCACAGCCTTCTGGTATCAATCTGAACCACACAACAAATTTCCGGAGATGCTCCCCCACCACCTCCGCTGGCCAAGATAACAGAGTGTCATCCTGAATGCAATGAAGGATCTGCTTTTCATACTTGGTAAAGACCGCTCGGGTGCAATTTTCAATTGCACCCGAAGCAGAAGGTAATCTGAATTGTGATGCAGGCTTCTAGCCTGCGCTCCCCCGGATTTTCGCTTCAGTCGTGGCAGATGACTTCTATTCCTGTAGGGTCGATACTTTCCGGAAGCTCTACAGGCAGTATGCCTCTGAACTCGATCTTCCCCAGCATCGCATCCCTAACAGCCTCGACGCTTATTCTATAAGGTCCATAGTTGGCGACAATAGTGCCCGCAAACGGCAGTTCCGATGCCACATATGGATTGCTTGCAACATACAGGCACTTGCTGCATTTCTCAGCGACACCCTTCAGCAGATCGACTTGAACTGAGTTCAGCAGTCCAACCTGGCCAGCCTGGCTCTTGAAGGATGTGCTGATAAATACCATATCAGCCTTCTCTGCAAGTTCAAGTATCTCGTCATTCTCCGGTGCATCGGCTTTCGATGAGAAATAACGGATATCGGAGTTCGGATAATCCTGCTTCAGTGCATCACAGATACTGAACAGGTTGTATTTCAATCCCCACTCAGGTTCGTGATATGGATGTGAAGGCTCCAGTAGTAGTACCTTTGCAGCAGGATCAACAGTAAGAGGCAGCAGTTTCTCATCATCTCTTATTATAGTCACTGACTTGTCAGCAACTTCACGTGCAACAGCCCAGCGGTCGGCAAGAGGCATTGCAGGCTTATTGTCTGTTGGATGGGGTTCATCAAACAACCGCAGTTTGTCTTTGTAGCGGAGTATGCGGTCAACAGCAGTATCAATTGTCTCCATAGTCATTCTACCGTCCTCAAGGGCCTTGTGGACCCATTCGTGGACGTTCTCAAGACCAGAGGGGTCAAGTATCAAGTCATTTCCTGCATTAATAGCGAGAATAACCGCATCTTCAGGGCCATATCTTGAAACTATACCCGCCATCGCCATCGCATCGGTCACTACAAGACCATCAAAACCAATTTTCTCACGCAGAATGCCTGTAATTATCTTGCGGGATAGTGTAACAGGATAATCGGGGTCATAGCATTTATAGATGGCGTGGTTGGTCATCATGGATGCGACTCCGGCTTCTGTGGCTTTATAGAACGGCTTCAGGTGAATGGCTTCCATTTCCTCTTCGGTAACATTCATCTCTTCCAACGCAAAGTGAGGGTCAGCTTCATGCATACCTTCTCCGGCAAAATGTTTAGCCATTCCAAGCAATCTACCGGTCTGCATACCTAATGCATAAGCCGTAGCAATACGGGATACTTTACGATAATCGCTGCCTACACTTCGTGTATTGCAGATCGGGTTGGTCGGCACGGTGTTGACGTCAAAGACAGGGCTGGGAGTGATATTGATACCCAAATACTCAGCTTCCTGCGCACAGATCACACCTGTGAGATGAGCCAATCGCTCCGCGTCGTCTTCATCAGCAATAGCGCCATATGCCATGAGTGCCGGAAACTCCACGCATGTCCCATCAGTCATGAACTGCCCGGCACCCAGCTCAAGATCTGTGCAGATAAACAATGGTATCTTAGCACGGCTCTGGAGGTCCTTAATCATCTCCCGGAAACGTCCAGAATCGTCTTTAGGTCCTGCGCCAGGCCACACACCTCCGCATCCAAGCTTTTCAACTCCATCTATCGCACGCTGAATCGTTGGCCAGTTGGCAACCAACAGCAATTGTCCAATTTTCTCATCCAGTGTAAGGTCCATAACTTGCGGTCTCAATAAACCACCTCCAAATCATTTCTCCAAACATTATACTGTAACAGAGAAGACTGCGAAAGAATTACTTGATTAACACATAGCAATTTTCATTTCTAACCTGGTGGATGATCTTCCTGTCTGTCTATATATCACGCAAAGCCGCAAAGACGCTAAGAAGGGAAATGCATTTTCCACCGACACAAATGCATACGCAAAACGGTGCACAAAATCGACCCATACCGACATACAAACAAATGGTTTACATATCCCAAACTCCCTTCTTTGCGCCTTTGCGGCTTTGCGTGAGAATTTCTTAAGTTTTTGCTTTATACAGAGACACCGCATAATGTGTAAAGCTTTCAGGATCAGCAGGATTAACTGGTAATTCCAAAACCAACTGTTACGTAATATTACTCTCTTACTTATACAATGAACCTGTGATATACTTGACGCTGGTACTGGGAGTAACAATGAGCGAACAAACAGATAACACAATACAGGCATTACCACTAACTGTGGTCGACCGCGCAGTCAAGCTTAGCTGTATACAGTCTATGCTCGCAGCGATGTACGGCGCCATGTGCGGCGGTATGTTCATAATCGGTTTTGCATTGAAAATGAAGGCTGATGACCGCACTATCGGGTTGATCACCACGATCCCTATGTTCTGTGTGGTCTCACAGTTACTCTCATCTGTTTTAGTTGAGCGTGGTTGGAGCAGACGAAAACTGACCATATGGACTTCCATACTCGGTGTAATCGGCTGGCCATTTATTGCAGCATTGCCGTATTTCCAGCAAGGCTTATCCTACTCCACTAAACTGTGGTTATTTATTGCCCTTATTACCATAATGAATGTATTCGGGATGTTTGCCGGAAACGTAAGATCAAGCTGGGTCGGCGACCTTATTCCTGCGCAACAACGAGGTGAATTTTTCGGGAAGATGCTCACCTTCAGTGGAATCATATCTGCAATAATGGGGGTAGCTGGTGGTTCATTCCTGGACTATGCAAAAAAAGCAGGCACAGGTGCATTTAGTCTACTGTTCCTGATCGGAATGATATTTGGATTGGTAGTCGCTATCCTATATTTCCCCCAGGCTGATGTTCCTACACTCAAACATGATGCCGGTACTGACTTCAAAAAAATGGTGATAGAAACACTGCGAAACAAACCATTTATGGTAGTCACCTCATACGCTGTTGTATGGTCGATGCAGGCGATTGCAGGTCCGTTTGTTGTTACTTATATGCTCAGAGACCTAAAACTCAGTTACCTTGCAATAGGCTTAATGACTGCTGTGACAACTGTCTGCGTGCTTGCTTCCTCATCTTTCTGGGGAAAAATGGTAGACCGCTACGGGTGCAAACCAATCTTAATACTTGGAACAGCAGTGATTGTCCCCTTGCCTTTTACCTGGATATGGGTAAACGACACCTTGTCCGCATATATAATCCTGCCTCTGGTCAATGTAATCGTAGGGTTTGCTTCTGCTGGTATTTCTGTCGCGCTTAGCACTCTAATATACAATGTCACGCCAACTGCAGGACGAAGTGTCCAGTTTGCCGTATATTCGATAGTTGTAACTTTACTCGCTGCGCCGATGCCTGCATTGGGTGGATTGATGCCGGGCTGGATAAAAGCGATGGGACTCCACACAGATATCAGATGCACATTTTACGCAACAATGGTCTTTACGTTTTCAAGCTTGCTAATAGCCGCCCGTATTCCGGAGATTGGTGCAAAGAGTGTAAAGGAACTATCTTTAGGTATTAAAAGCCATTTGCGCTACAGATTTACAAGGCAAAAAAGCATAATGCAGGAGAGCAATGATTAAGATATCCGTAAACACAACCAAGCGAGAACAATTCGTAGACATAACAGCTAAAGTGCAGGAAGCAGTATCCAAATCCGGCGCTAAAGATGGCATAGTCTGCGTATTTATCCCTCACACCACAGCCGGGGTCACAATAAATGAGAATGCCGATCCCGATGTTGTCCATGATATGCTGCTGACTCTGGGAGACTTAGTCCCAAACAGATCTGACTATCGACACATGGAAGGCAATTCGGATGCCCATGTAAAATCCTCTATGATGGGATGCTCATTAAATGTGATACTGGAAAATGGAAGGCTGCAGCTGGGCACTTGGCAATCTATCTATTTCACAGAGTTTGACGGTCCCAGGAACAGACAAGTCTGGATTACAATAACAACCTAACCCGCTTGATTATCGAAGCATCGATTTTGTCCGGCAGTAGGTAAAAAAGCACAGTAGGCGCTTGATGTTGCATCTATTGTCATTTCGAACGCAGTGAAGAATCCCAGATACAGCAGATTCTTAATTGCGTACAGAATAAATCTCTCATACGATACTGTAAACGAACAAAGCCAAGTATATTGTTGTTTCTTTCCCCTTTTCCGTGTATTCCGTGTATTCCGTGGTTAATTATTAAAAAACAGGCACAAAAAAAGATCCCGGTGTTACCCGGGATCTTTTTCAATTCGCTAAAGCGAATTACCAGCGTCTGCCGCCGCCACCGCCGCCGCCGTAGCCGCCGCCGCCACCGGAGCGACCACCGCCGCCGCCGGAACGACCGCCGCCACCGGAACGCTCGGTGCGAGGACGTGCTTCATTAACTGTCAGAGTTCTGCCGCCAACTTCTTTGCCGTTTGTAGCATCGATAGCAGCCTGCATATTCTCAGACGGGATCTCTACGAAGCCGAATCCCTTGTCTCCAATGATTCTGACTTCTGCGATGGGCCCGTAGGGCTCAAATAAGGAGCGGATCTCGCTCTCGGTTGTGCTGTAGGACATGTTCCCTACATATAGTGATACGTTGGCCATTAGATTGCCATCCTTCTGGGGTTACCCCTGATCGCACAACGTAGCAACGCGAAGCAAAAAAGCCGCAAACGGGGCTCGATCAGTCGCAGAAGGTAGAAGCAATCCACGGGAGACGAATACACCGGGCGTACTACGTTGATTTTCGATTAATCATAGTATACCCACATTTTACAATAAATGCAAACACAGTTAGTAAAAAAACTTTTCATAACAGTATGTCAGTATGATATACACGCCGTATATTTCTGAGTTTCAGACTCGACTTAGTATCATACCAGGAGTTAGAATAGTATGACATGAGAGAAATCATTACTAATCAGGCAGGATTTCTTTATTTGCTTTTCGAATGTGGTATAATTTCTCCATATCTTGGCCTGCATTATTCATGACTGAAGTTTGGTGAATAATGTGGGCTGGTATACTGTTGCTATATGGTATCTAGCACAGACAGACAGGTGTGTACGCACCAAACATTGCAACCTGCGGGAGGATACATTAATGATTATCATTGGCGAGAGAATCAATACTAGCAGGAAGAATAAAGGCGAAGCGTTGATTGAGAAAGCTGTAGTCTCAAGGGATGCCGAATTTATCACGAATATGGCTGCAACTCAACTCAAAGCAGGCGCAACTTACATTGATATCAACTGCGGGACTCTGACTTCCGGAGAACCGGAAGCGCTAGAATGGCTGACACAGGTGGTACAAGCTTCAGTTGATGCTCCTTTATCGATCGACACACCAAATCCCCTGGCCCTGGAGCGATCTCTGGCTATTTATGACACCAAAAATGGTAGACCGATCATTAACTCAATAACAGCTGAAACTGATCGCTACGAGAACGTTCTTCCATTTGTATTGAAATATAACGCCAAAGTCATAGCCTTGTCTATGGATGAGCGTGGCATACAGACAGATCCGCAGCTCAGGCTGGGGGTTGCTCGAAAGCTGGTAATGGACCTGACCAAAGCAGGCATTGCGCTGGAAGACATATTCGTTGATCCGTTAACATTCCCAATAGCCAATGATGGAAGCTTTGTCCTGACTATGCTGGAAATAATACGAAGCATAAAAGCTGACTTCCCTGAAATTCACGTAATCGCAGGTATTTCCAATGTATCCCATGGACTCCCTGCACGGAAGCTATTAAACCAGGCAACAACAATTCTGGCGATGGGCGCTGGAATGGACGCAGGAATAATCGACCCCAATGATACTTACCTTATGGGCTTGATTGCTGCTTCTGAAGCGCTGTTAGGGAATGATGAGTTCTGCATGGACTACATCACAAAATCCAGAGAAGGTGCCTTTAACAGCATACTTTGATCCATACAATTCAACCGAAATGAACTACGGCGAGTTTCTTGTTATCCTGAACATAATGAATGATCGTTTCCAGATATCGATATATTCATTGTTTTCAGGATGGCAAGACAATTGCGAATCTCGATTTCCAAGGTGACAACATGTCTGAAAACAGTAACCTTCAGCAACTCCTTGATGATGGCGTTTTCGTTGTTTGTGGTGAGATGAGCCCTCCTCAAGGCCCTGACAAGTCAACGATTACCAGAAAATGCTCATATTTCCGCGATGTAGTTGATGCTGTTAACTTGACTGACAACCAGACAGCAATAGTGCGGATGAGTTCGATGATGAGCAGCATATACGCTCTGGAGGGTGGCTGCGAACCGATCATGCAACTAACCTGTCGTGATCGCAATCGACTCGCCCAACAATCTGAACTGATCTCCGCCTACTCAGCCGGAATCAGAAATGTATTGTGTCTGACTGGAGACTATCAGTCATTTGGCAACCATCCCGACGCAAAGGGTGTATTCGACCTGGACGCAATACAGCTCATCCACACCGCCAACGAACTCAACCAGGGTAGATTTTTGTCTGGAGATGAATTAAAACCGGCATTGAATATGTTCATCGGTGGTGCTGCCAATCCATTTGCAGAACCCATTGAAATGCGAATAATCAACCTGGCAAAAAAAATCAGCGCCGGTGCGAAGTTCATCCAAACGCAACCAGTCTTTGATCTTCCAAGATTCGAAAAATGGATGGATATGGTACGCAAGGAAAGTCTTGATAAACAGGTTCACATACTGGCAGGTGTAATGCCGGTTAAAGGCGTCAAGGCCCTGCAGTATATGGCAGACAGTGTACCTGGAATGAGCATAGCTCCTGAGTATATCAAGAGAATGGCAGAAGCCAGTGATCCCAAAGAAGAGGGAGTAGCTATCTGTGTTGAGACTATTCAACGGTTGAAGGAGATTCAAGGTGTACATGGTGTGCATATAATGCCTGTCATGTGGGAATCCATAACCGCTTCAATAGTTGAACGAGCTGGTCTACTGCCAAGACCCAAGCCGGAAGTAACTGCTGTTTCAGGAGAATCCAATGAGCAAGTTTAGCGAGAATATGGCTTGTATCGTCCAAAAGCGCCGATGGTTGCACAGGCTAGCAACAGGTGCAGAGAACATTGTAAAGAAACCGATCTTTGGATGCCAGGATTGCGGCCAGTGTGTCTTGAGCCAGAATGCATTTACCTGCCCGATGCGTTGCCCAAAACAAATGCGCAATGGGCCATGCGGTGGAACACGGGCAGACGGACACTGCGAAGTCTATCCGGAAAGAAACTGCATATGGATGCTCATTTATACCCGTTCAAAGAAACTGGGCTGGCAGGCAAAATTAACCCATTACAGCGTTCCTGTGGATCGAAGAAATGAAAACACCAGCGCATGGATGAATATGTTCGCAGGTAGAATAGAACCAATATGCCTTGGAAAAGACTGTAAAGTAGTAACTCTAAAAATTGACAAACCAGATTCTAAATAAGGTGAAGTTACTGTTGGCCAAGGTCATCCATGACCTTGGCCAGATTCCCCGGACATCCAGAGAGTGTCTATTAAATATAGCACCAATCGATAATAATATACTTATATCATTTTAAAGGAGATTGCCCTCCATTTGTAGAATTTAAATATAGTGCTATCTTGCAATGGAGGGCTTTTTTAATGCGCAAGCGTGGAGAACAGTGCCATTTGGTGATGTCCGATTGTTATGAAATACTGGTTCCTAAAAATCACTTTCTGCGCAAGTTGGATAAGGCTATAGACTTCAGCTTTGTTGAGGATCTATGTCGAGAGAAATATCATGTGGTGGATGGTGGCCCCGGTCGCCCCCCTGAACCTCCCGTTAGACTGTTCAAATTGCTTTTACTGATGTTTCTCTACCAAGTGAAGTTCGAACGTGCGATGGAACGTATGACAAACGATACGATATCGTGGCGTTGGTATTGTGGATATGCTCCCGATGAACCCGTAGCATCTCATAAAACAATGTGGTTATTCCGAAAGCGTTTGGGGCCTGATGTGTTCGACTCAATCTTCACTGAGATCCTGAATCGCTGTATTGATTCAGGTTTGGTTGATAATAAGCGCTGGCATGTAGACGCTACAAAACAGGATGTGGCTGCAACTATATACAATAAGTGTGATGTGGCAGCCATTTTAACTCGTGCAATGATAGCTCGTATCCAGGAGAGCGCTGGCGGTTCAGAAGTGGACAACGGCGCTCCGCCTGTTGAGATGGATGATGATATGAAGAAGCTGGTTACGCAAGCAGCTTGTGAAGTATCTGGTTTGAAAGTCCCCAACATAGATCGTATGTTGGCAAAGGCAGAAGAAAAAGAATATATTCCTGAATGTGAGAAAGAATCCGAATGCGATCAAGTTGAAACGGAGCCGGATGAACGCTTATCAGGTTTGAAAGATATGGCAAATGAGATATATAAAACCCTTTCTCCCTGTGCGGGTGATAAGGATGCGCGAATAGGCCACACTTCTGTGGATAGTTTTTGTGGTTATATCTCTACATTGGTTGTGGATGAGAAATACGGTATAGCTCTTGGTTATGAGACTTATGCTGGCAATGTCGATCAGTCCAGGACATTTATTGATCCATACAATAAAGCAATGCTGATAGCTGGAAAACCTATCGAATTGGCAGCAGACAGCGGATTTGATAATCTGAACATTAGAAAGCGACTAGATGCCGATGGAGTTATCGGTTATATATCTATGATGAAGCCAGGTACCAAGACAAATGTGCTTGGTTCCGAAAGGTTCAAAGTAACGAAGAATGATGAATGCTATTGTGTAGAGTGTCCTGCAAAGCGCCTAATGCAACTAAGATCATCATTCAAAGATGGTTATTTACAATACAAAGGGATTGGATGCTCTGAGTGCAGTTTACGTGAACGTTGCACTCAGAACAAAACAGGAATACGTTCATTCAGTTTTAAACCTGAAACTCGTGTATACCAGGAAAGACAATGGTTGGTGCGCAAGACACCTGAATATGTGAGTGCGATGAAGGCTCGAATGGCTACTATCGAACCAATTTTTGGCCATGCAAAGACCTATCACAATCTGGGAAAATGCATTTATCGCAGCCAACCTATGACCAAAATTCAAACAGCAATCTCGCTTATGGTTATGAATCTGGAGAAATACTTAAAATATGGACAGTTACCTCAGACAACATAACTTTAGTACAAACAACATGCCTATATGAACGCTACACGAGATCATATAGGCTTAAGAGGTTCCGAGTTTATGCATTTGAATAGCAAAAAATACATTTCGCCAAGCTTATACTTCAAAAAAAAGAGAAAGAATGGCTCGGGTGAAAAAGAGAGGCATTAATAGACACTCTCTCCATGTCCGCCACGAATACGGAATGCTATATATTCTTCTGCTTATCTACTTCCATTCGTGTTAGGTGAGTCGAGGAATGGATTGCGCGGCGAGTACTTCTGGTCCACAATGATCAGTCCCTACGATATTGAACTGTTGCCAGAATTGCGTATTTTCGCGCCGTTCTTGATATACTATCAAGTATAATTACTAGCGTATGTTGTTCTTGACTTTCATAAGCAAGATTAATAAGCGCACGTGAATATCAAGGAGTATATAAATGCGTAAATACCTGCTGATTCTCTTTGCTACTCTCTCTGTATTACTTTACTCCACCACTTTCGCCGCAGACTGGCCTGCTTTTCGTGGACCACATGCCAGTGGCATTTCCCCTGAAACAGGCATAAACAAAGCATGGAAACAAAATCCTCCTAAAATGCTGTGGAAAATAAATATGCGTGATGACGGGTTCGCTGGCCCGTGCGTAGCCAATGGCATGCTGATCATCATTGACCACAGAGGCAATGATGACAGTGTTCGAGCTGTCAACTTGTCGAATGGTAAAGGTGTATGGCAGTTTAAATATTCTGAGCCAGGGGGATCGAATTACGGCTTTTCCCGATCTACACCAGCAGTAAAAGCCGGCAAAGTATATATTGCCAGCCGCTTCGGAAAAATATTCTGCCTTAGTCTTTCTAATGGCAAAAAGCTCTGGGCACGCGATCTGGCAAGCTATAGCGCTGGCAAACCCGGATGGGACTATGCCTGGTCCCCTCTTGTGGACGGCAATAAGGTCATAGTGCAACCGGGTGGACCAAATGCCGGAGTAGTCGCTCTTGATGCATCAACTGGAAAAATATTATGGCAGGGCGGGGGTAATGACAAGAGTGGATATGCAACGCCCGTCAAAGCAACCATCAATGGCAAGGCTCAATACGTTGTGTTTACTGCTTCAAATCTCATAGGAGTAGATGCCAACAACGGTCGAATATTATGGGGCGGTGCCTGGAAAACCAACTATGATGTAAACGCTGCAACACCTATTGTAATCGGCAATTCAGTATTCATTACAAGTGGATATGGAGTAGGCTGCGCCAGGGTCGGCATCTCAAAAAGTGGGCGTGCAAATTTTATTTGGAAAAATAAAGAAATGCAGTCCCATTTTAACACTCCGGTGGCGTCTAAAGGATATATATATGGAACAACTGATCCCGGTGACCTTGTTTGCATTGACGCAGCTACTGGCCGGACGCGATGGCGGCAGTCTGGGTTTGAAAAGGGTGGTGTCTGCGGGGTAGATGGAACAATCATCGCCATTAACGGAGCAGACGGAGATGTAGTAATGGTGTCTATGTCACCCTCAAAGTACCAGGAACTCGGCAGGATGAAACCACTAGGCGGACAGAGTTGGACAGCTCCAATCGTCGCCGATGGCAAACTAATAATAAGGAACAAAACCACTCTAGCCTGTTTTTTATTGAAATAACATGACATTATGAGGAATGCAACCTTGTCATTCTGAGGAACGAAGAATCTGCTTTTGCGTATCACCTAATGTGTATATAAAACAGATTCTTCGTTCCCCAGAATGACACTGTAGTATGATTCTTCTCTGTCTTCAGAATGACATAGAAAAAGTAATGGAGGTAATATAGTGCGCAAAGTAGTCTTTACTGTAATTGCTCTGTTTGTGATATCCGTAGGATCTGCAATGGCTGCTGACTGGCCACAGTATCGTGGACTAACTGGTGATGGTATATCTCTTGAAAAAGGGATCAATAAGAACTGGCAGCAGACACCTCCAAAGCTTCTGTGGAAGACACAGATGAGTGATGATGGCTATGCCGGTCCTGCAGCGTTCAAAGGCAAAGTATATATAATTGACCACAAAGAAGCAAATGACGTTGTTCGAGGTATTGATATCAACACCGGCAAGGATGTGTGGTCCTATATATATAAAGATGCCGATAAGTCCAACTACGGTTTCACCAGGTCAACTCCGGCAATTAATGAAGATAGTATATATATAACAAGCAGACTCGGACTCGTTGGATGCATCGACCTCAAGACCGGCAATGGAAAATGGGGTGGATACCTGGAGAAGGACCTTAACGGCAGAAAACCGCAGTGGGATTTCTCAGCATCTCCATTGATTGATGGTACCAAAATCATAGTTATCCCCGGAGCACAGGATGGTTGTGTTGTTGCCCTGGACAAGACAAATGGGAATTTAGTCTGGAAAGGTGGAGACGACAAGGCCAGTTATTCCACTCCAGTAAAAGCTAAAATCCAGGGAAAACTGCAATATGTGGTGTTCTCAGCAACTGGTGTTGGTGGATACGACGCAGCAGCTGGAACTCCATACTGGTTTGTGCCCTGGAAGACACAGTATAACGTAAATTCAGCGCAACCCATTGTGATGGGCAATTCGGTATTCATCTCTTCCGGATATGGAAGAGGGTGTGCACTGATTGACGTAGCTGCAGATATGTCCGCTAAAATTCGCTGGGAAAACAAAGCAATCCAGGCCCACTTCAACAGTTCTGTAACTGTTGGCGGATATATATACGGCATTGGTGACCCCGGAAATCTTGTTTGCCTTGAACCTGGAACCGGCAAGGTAGCATGGAGCAAAGATGGGTTTGAAAAAGGTTCAGTGATTGTGGTTGACGGTGTTTTGATTGCGCAGGACGGTGCAAATGGTGCCGTTGCAATGGTTGCCTGTGATCCATCTGAATACAAGGAACTCGGTCGATTCACTCCACTCGGTGGGCAGAGTTGGACCAATCCAATCTTTGCAGATGGTAAGCTGATCGTCCGCAACAAAACCACACTTGCTTGCTACAGTCTAAAATAAGTTATAATCATACTGCGGGCGCCTACGAGTCGATGACACGTCGGTTTCCGCAGTATTTGCCCTTAATATTTCGAACTCTACATATGGTATGTTTTTGCAATTCATCAATTACACATTAAGGAGATATTTTTGAAAACTAAACTGTTTGCTTTTGTTTTCTTGTTATCGATTCTTGTTTCAGCGTGTTCTGCTGCAGACTGGCCCGGATTCCGTGGGCTGGCAACAGATGGTATATCCGCTGAAAAACTCGGCAATACCTCCTGGAATACTAATCCACCAAAACTGGTCTGGAAGACTGAACTGACGGACTCTAGTTATTCAGGTCCCAGTGTCGTTGGAAACAAAGTCTTCATTCTGGACCACCTTGGAGAAGAGGATGTAGTCAGGTGCTTCGACTTTACAACCGGCAAAGAAATATGGAAGACTTCCTATCCGAATCCTGGCGATCCTACATTTGGACATACCAGGGCTACTCCCACTGTGTCCAAAGGCAAAGTAGTAACAATCAGTTGGCGTGGATTAGTCGTATGCATGGATGCAAAGACTGGCAAACAGATTTGGACTCGCGATACATTGAAAGACTATCCCGGGCCTTTATCCGGCTGGGGGCACGGCGGTTCTGCACTGATCGACGGTAATAAAGTTATAATAATCCCAGGTGGCAAGGATAGTTCTGTCATAGCTCTCGATCTTGCAACAGGCAAGACCATCTGGGCAGGCGGCGGTAGTGACCCTACAGGGTATACAACACCTGTAAAAGCCCAGATACAGGGAGTCTGGCAGTACGTTGTAGTCAGTGCATCTTGTTTCAAAGGTGTTGATGTAAAAAACGGCAAGCTGCTTTGGAAGTATGATTTTGCAACTAATGCCAATATTGCCTCGCCGATTGTTGTTGGCAACTCTGTATTTGTCACTGCTCAATACAACAAAGGTGGAGTAATGGTTGACATCGCTCCTGACTTCAGTGTGAAACTCAGATGGGAGAACAAGGCTATTCTTGCCCATTTTAACACTCCTATCTATCTGAATGGTTTCATATATGGCACCAGTGATGCGGGGGGAACTCTCGTCTGCCAGGATGCAGCTGATGGAAGTACAAAATGGACTGCCCCTGGTTTCGAAAAAGGTCCTGTATTGGCTGTTGGTGGTTATCTAATGGTTCTGGCAGGTGACAGTGGACAGCTTGCTCTGGTCAAACCTGACCCCAGAAAATACCTTGAAATCGGACGCTTTACACCACTTGGTGGTCAGAGCTGGGCAGCGCCGGTCTATTCCAAAGGGTTTATGGTAATCCGAAACCTGACAACTCTTGCCTGCTTTGATATGAAGTAGTATTAGGTCACTTGTCATCCTGAGTATCCGACCACGCTGTTAGCGCGGTAATTTCATAGAGAAACTCACCCAGGTGTTTCGGGACTTGAGGGTTGGACATGCTAGTGTTGGAGTAACCTACAAACCTAACATCCAACCCGGAAGTCCCGAAACAAAGATCACTGTTTCTTAGAATGAACGAAGGATGACAGTTGTTACTCTGTTAAGCCTGGTTTTACTAAACGAATGTTGTTTGGAGTAGTAAATTTGAAAACACATCAGTTCGTTTTCTGCTGTTTAGTCACCTCAATTCTTGCTTCAGCTTCGTGGTCAGCAGACTGGCCGCAGTTCCATGGTCCCCAATCAGACAATATATCCAAAGAGAAGCTAAAGAACACAACATGGAACACCACCCCACCCCGGCTGGTCTGGAAAACAGGACTCACCGATGATGGTTACTCCGGGCCTAGTGTTGCTAAAGGCAAAGTGTATATCGTGGACCACTCAGGTGAGAACGATATTCTTCGCTGCATTGATCTCAAAACCGGTAAGGACATATGGAAATCGGAATACCCGAATCCCAAAGCCCCGGACTATGGCTATACAAGATCCACACCAACAGTGAAGAACGGACTTGTGTTCACTTTGAACCGATGGGGACTGGTAGTCTGCACGGATGCAAAGACCGGCAAACAAATATGGACACGGGATACATATGCTGACTTCCCAGGCTTCATAAGCCAGTGGGGCCATGGCGCATCAGTCCTTGTAGATGGCAAACAAGCCATTGTCGTCCCCGGCGGTAAGGATGCGTCAATGGTGGCCCTTGACACGAAGACCGGCAAGACTATCTGGGCTGGCGGAGGCAGTGATCCTGCCGGTTGGTCAACTCCCATATTGACAACTATCAACGGAAAACGTCAGTATATCAGTTTTACCTCTTCCTCCCTTTCAGGAGTAGACACCAGGGATGGTAAAGTACTTTGGCAGTTTGAATATAAAACACCACTCAAAGCCAACATGGCATCCCCACTTTTAGTTGGTAACAATATATTTGTTACTGCCAGCTACAACATGGGCTGTGCAATGGTCAGTTTAAATCCTGATAACACCGTGGTCCCACTCTGGCGCAACAAGGCTATTCAAGGATATTTCACCACACCTGTATTTGTGGATGGTTACATCTATGGCATAAGTGATCCTCAGAATCTTGTGTGTGTAGACCCAGCAGATGGCAGTGTAAAATGGACACAACCAGGCTTTGAAAGAGGACCAGTTATGGCTATCGGAGGCTACTTGCTTGCTCTGGCTGGGGATACAGGCCAGCTGGCACTTATCAAACCAGACTCAAACAGGTATAATGAATTAGGAAGATTTACTCCATTAGGCGGAACAAGCTGGACTTCACCGGCTTTTTCCGATGGATATCTGCTGGTGAGGAACCCAAAATCACTGGCCTGCTTCGACATGCGTTGATCACTTTAGCTGATCAATCTATTGTCGCAACGTTGATTTTATGAGGTAGTAGTATTTTGAAACGAAGTCTATTTGTGCTATGCAGCTTACTGGTTGCAGTATTGACTCTCCCTGTGTGCTCAGCAGACTGGCCACAGTTCCGCGGTCCTCTGGCTGATGGAATTTCTAAAGAAAAGCTTGTCAATATTAACTGGCAGCAAAAAGCGCCAAAACAGATCTGGAAAGTCGACCTTAATGACGAGAGCTATTCCGGCCCAAGCGTGGTTGGTGGAAAAGTCTTCGTTGTTGGGCATGTCGGCGACAATGATATCGTTAAATGCATTGACATTAAAACAGGTAAGACAATATGGGATTTCTCATATGCTGATCCGGGAGCATCAAACTTCGGATTTACAAGAGCAACTCCTTCAGTTTACAAAGGATATCTAGTTACCCTCAGTCGCCAGGGTCTGGTTCTTTGTCTGGATGCAAAAACAGGCAAACAGATATGGACACGGGACTTAATGAAAGATTTCGGAGGTTCAATGCCTGGTTGGGGACATTCAGCATCACCTCTAATCGACGGGACAAAAGTTATCGTCTGTCCTGGAGGTAAAGATGCCTCTGTTGCAGCCCTTGATCTTAAGACAGGCGCAACCATATGGCAAGGTAGCGGAAGTGATCCTGCTTCATTCTCAACTCCTGTAAAGGCTCAGATACAAGGAGTCTGGCAGTATGTTGTATTGTCGGCCAATGTAGTAAAAGGTGTCGACACCCGTGATGGTAAACTTCTCTGGCAGTCAGAGTTTAAAACAAGCGGTGGAATCAACATACCAATGCCAATCGTTATAGGCAACTCAGTCTTTATTACAGCAAGTTATGGTATGGGTTGTGCACTTGTTGATGTAACCTCAAGCACAACTGCTACTCAAAAGTGGCGTAACAAAAATATGCTGGCTCACTTCAGCACCCCGATTCTGATGAACGGCTATATCTATGGAGTTGGTGATCCCGGCAAGTTGATGTGCATAAACCCAAGCGATGGCACTCAGAAGTGGGCTGTCGACGGTTTTGAGAAAGGTCCATCAATTGCTATAGGGGTATACTTGATAACTCTTGTAGGAAACACAGGAGACATAGTCCTGTCCAAACCAAATCCGGAGAAATACCAGGAAATATGCAGAATGCCTGGACTTGGTGGTCAGAACTGGACAGCTCCGGTCTATTCCAATGGAATGCTGCTGATACGCAACACCAAAGCCATAGCCTGCTACGACATGCGCTAATTTATGTCATTCTGAACGCAGTGAAGAATCTGTCATTCTGAGGAACGAAGAATCTGCTTTTATGATCGAGTAATCGAAAAAGCAGATTCTTCGTTCCTCAGAATGGCAAATACATCAGAATGACATAGTAAAACCCACCTGTATTACTTCTGCAAGCTCTCCAGCATATGCAGCACACGGACTCGGTAATCGTCTATCATCGTATGCTTTGGACTTGATTTCCATGTATAGTCCGGTTTGTAGTTGGCTGTTACATTGTTTACAGATTCCTGTAACAGCTTAAGAGCCTTGCTCTTCAGGCTTGCATTGCTGCATGCCTGCGCCCCATCGCGCAACATACTGAGGTATTCGTAGTCTTCTATACCTTCCCGCACAGCCTGCCAATGGACGCTGTCAGTAATACCCTCTGGGTCTATAAACGCCGGAGCGAATCCAGTTCCGCCCATTGTGTATTCATTCCAGGAACTGGTGCCGCTGCCTATGTCACCAAATGACCAGAACCCCATTCCGACCACATCTGCTTTGAACCCGTGCCAGGCCATCATTCGATAGTATTCTGAAGGGTCAAATGTACGGACTGGACCAGTGCACTGGTAGAACCACAAGGTCTGTCCGGATTGCTTTCTATTCTCCCAGAACTGCAATGTATCCGCATCGGCCATACAGTAAGTCGCCATGTTTGGGCAAAGTATGTCTGGCAGAGTCAATGCTTCCTGGATGTTATTCTTCTCGGGTTGTTCGACCATTGGGTCCTCGAACAATCTGATTTTTGAACCTGATGCCTTTATGGCTTTTGCCCAGGCAGCAATTATTTCGTCTTGAGCATCAGTGTAAGGTTCGTCCAACAACAATAACGCCAGACTTTCAGGATTCCGATTCAAACTCCTCATGTGGGAATCAAGTGCATTGGCCCATACTCCAACCTTTGCATTGAACTCTATTGTCCCGATTTTTGATCCAGAAAACTCCGCAGGCACATTGGCAAAGATCATAAAGTGCCTTGCATCCGGCCAGCGTTTCACCCATTTATCGAATATCGCAAAGGAATCTGATGTCAGGTTTTCAGTCAGAGGAATAGTATCAGGGGTCGCCCAGGGAGCATCCACAAAGTGAGATTGCATCATCTGGATTGCACTATCGATGTTGCTCGGAACCAGTCCCCCGTATCCGGTATTGTGGGAATAGTCCCACATTCCAAGAGACATCCGTGGTCTTGGCATCGCAATTTTTGACACTCTAACGCGAAGTGGAACCTTGTAGTTCTTTGAATCCGCGCTAAATGTCACAAGGCCTTTGTAGTCACCGCTGGGAACTGATGAAGTATCAGCGGTAAACCAGACTTCACGAGTCATGCCTGCGGGCAGTGTAACTTCATATCCATCTCCGACAATTTTTGCTGGAGGAAGTGCGGCAGCCACCGGTTCACGCCCAGCAGTATCAGTCCACGGAACAGATGATACTTCCAGCCATTTTGGACGAGGTGTTCCGGGGATTCCACTTATCTTCAGAGTAGAAACCATTGCTTTGTCAGTCGAGTTAGTGATCAGGAATGAATCCGACCTGAACTCATTTTTTAGAGCTTCAATAGTTATATTTGCTTTTGTTTTTGTTGGTATTTCAAGAATATTCAACCGATCATAACGGTGCTTCTTCCAAACAGTAATCGGTTTGAATCCCATTTCCTGCATCAGAGTTCCGTTTACTGCCATTATTGAAGCTTCAAGATCGTTGAGTGGGAGTATTGCCTTAAATCCGGGAGCAGGCACTACGGGTAGCGAATCAACACTCTTCTCAAGGCCAGCAAGTCTGTCCAGAAGACGAGTTTTGACTGCAGGTTTCACATTTGCCTTCTTTATTTTTGACCTGATTGCAGCTATGTCTAATGCAATCCTCTCCCCGACAGCAAGCTTGTGTGCTGCCAAACGGGAATATGACTTGAAGTCAGTCAGAGCTTCTCCAGGCAACTTTTCATTCAAGAATGAATCATCACCGGCATAGACTTCAATTTCATCAACGAACTGATATGGTCCTTTGGTTACAGCAGATATGACGACATACCTGCCGTGTGTTCGCAGAGAATTGGTTGTGAATTTCCGCCTGTATTCATTTGAATCAGGAGTAGGCAGGTCACCATTGACACGGTCCAGAGCAGCCAGATCACCTATATAGTGATAAGTAACTCCGTCATCGCTCACTTGAATCATAAGTGCAGTAGGCCATAAAACTCCAGCATTCCCCCTGCATGCAGTGCTGAACATTACGCCGGATATAGGTTGAACTTTCCCCAGATCAACCGATATATGATATGGCGAGGCTGCAGACCATCCAACAGCCAGTTTATCTGTCCAGAACCCGGGTCCCGCGAACTTACCATCTGTCAGCTGCATAGAATCATCAGGATCAGTGCAAAGACCGTAATTCGGACCAGGATCAAATGTCGTCCGACACCCAAGGGCAATATTCTTGCCCTCGGCCAGGACATTGCCTGCAAATAAAATCATTGCAACAAAGCATAATATAATCACGATTGCCTTCATAAAAACTACCTCCCAATTATTTACTAATCTTTTCCAACATCCGCATTACCCGAATACGACTTTCATCAACTTTTGCATGCATGATGTCTGATTTCCAGGTATATTCCGGTTTCTGATTAGCTGTCATCTTATTCACGACATCAGATATTAACTTGAGCGCTTCAGATTTCAGTGTGGGATTAGTACATTTCGCAGCAGCATCTCGCAGCATACTCAGATATTCATAATCCTCAACACCCTCCAGGACTGACTGCCAGTGAATGCTGTCTGTTACTCCCTCGGGATCTATGAATGCGGGAGCATACGCATTTCCTGGTATTGAATACTCATTCCAGGAGCTAGTGCCTCCCCCAAGGTCACCAAATGCCCAGAAACCTATACCTTGTGCCCCGGCTTTGAAAGCATGCCAGGCTGTCAGGCGGTAATAATCCGTAGGATCAAATGTACGAACTGGTCCGCTGCATAAGTAAAACCACAAACTATTTCCGGACTTCCTGATTCCCTCATAATAACGCTGCGCCTCTGAACCACCTCTAAAATAGATCGTCAAATTCGGACATACGATCTCAGGAAGAGTAATTGCCTCCTGTATTTTGTTCTTTTCAGGATTCTCCCAAATTGGGTCCTGGAAGAACGTGATCTTCACACCGGCAGCCCTGATTGCTTTTATCCATGCAACAATAATCTCATCCTGCGCATCCGATCTCGGTTCGTCTATAAGTAGCAGACTCAGTTTCTTTGGGTCCATGTTCAGATCTTTTACATGGTTTTCTACTGCTTTAGCCCAGTTACCAACATTGGATTCGAACTCAGGAGTGCCCATCTTGGCACCCTGGAATTCTGCCTTAACATTCATGAATACCATGTAATGCCTGGCATCCGGCCAGCGTTTAATCCATTGGTCAAAGATGCTGAAAGACGCCGGTGTTAAGTTCTCTTCTATTGGCAGCCCATCTGTCTCTGTCCAAGGGGTGTCAGTAAAATGACTGCGCATCATTTTAATAGCGGAAGGGATATTACCAGGTCCTAAACCACGGTTACTATTGCCGTTTGTATGGTCCCACATACCCAGGTGTAAACGAGGTTTGGACATGGCTATCTTCGAAATCTGGACTTGAATTGGTATCTTTTGGTTATTCACACCTGTATTCAATAACAACGAGCCTTTATATTTACCTGCTTTTATGGACGAAGTATCAGCCGTAAACCACACCACGCGAGTCATACCAGCGGGTATTATGATCTCGTATCCGCCATTGATGAATCTGGCTGGAGGCAATGCTGATGCGACTGGAACACGCCCTGTAGTATCAGTCCACGGCACACTGGACACTTCCAGCCAACCAGGTTTAGGCGCCCCAGGTAAGCCTGATATTTTCAAATTGCAAACAGTAGGTTTATTCGAAGCATTTGTTACGAAAAATGAGTCTGATCGAAACTCATTTCTTAACGCATCTATTGAAACAACTGCTTTATTCTTATTCGGCAGTTCAAAAAGTTCCAATCGATCATATTTATGCTTCTTCCAGACAGTAATCGGTTGCAGTCCCATTTCATGCAGCAATGACCCATTGACAGCCATCACAGAAGCTTCAAGGTCATTGATAGGCAATATGGTCTTAAACCCCGGTGGCGGGGCTGCAGGAAGGTCTTCTATGCGTTTCCCAAGTTCACTTAATTCATCAAGGAGACTCTTCTTTGTTGCTTCAGCTAATTTGGTATCCTTGATCTTTGTTTTCACTGAGGCGATATCTATTGAAACACGTTCAGCGACGGCCATCTTATGGGCTGAAACACGAGCAAAATGATGGATATCCAGAGTAGGTTCACCCGGCAGTTTTTCGTTCAAGTAAGACTTGTCGCCTGCATAAACCTCAATTTCATCCGTAAAGATATATGGGCACTTCGAAATAACTGACAGGCAAATATATCGACCATGTGTGCGCAAGTCAGCAGTCTTGAATTGATGCCTGATATCCACATCTGCGGGAGTAGGAGGAACACCATTTAATCGGTCCTTAGCTACCAGGTCACAGATATAATGGTTATTAATCCCGTCATCACTCACCATCACCATTATTGACATAGGCCACAAGACATCTGCGTTAGCTCGAGCTGCTGTACTGAACATCAATCCTGATATGGGTTTAATTGAACCTAAATCAATAATGATGTAGACAGGGGATCGACTCACCCAGCCGACACATTGTTTATCGATCCAAAATCCTTCACCAGCAAACTTACCATCTGTAAGTTGTCTGGAATCATCAGGATCAGTGCAGCCACCGTCATTCGGAGGAGGGTCAAAAGTTGCCGGGCAACCGAGAGCTATATTCTGCATCGCACCATCCTCTGCATAAACACTACATTTACTCGCCAGGCAGACTGCCAGGCACACCAAAAACACAGATAGCATTTTCATATGACGAACCACCACTTTTTTCAGACTATACATATCACTTTTTTATCTTTTCCAGCATCCGAAGCGCTCGTATGCGGCCATTATCGACTGCTGTATGCATCGGATCTGATCTCCAGACAAACGTGGGCTTTTGATTGGCAGTAAGAGGATCAACAATCTCACGAATCAGATTAAGAGCCTGGGATTTCAACTTTGGATTACTGCATTTCTGTGCAGCATCACGCAGCATACTGAGATATTCATAATCTTCAATCCCTTCTCTCACCGCCTGCCAGTGCACACTGTCAGTCACGCCATCTGGGGCAATAAATGCTGGAGCGTAGGAATTGGTAGACATTGTGTATTCATCCCATGAGCTTCTACCACCCCCAAGATCACCAAATGACCAGAAACCTAAGCCCACAGCCCCTGCCTTGAATGCATGCCAGGCCATCAGGCGATAGTATTCGGTAGGATCAAACGTTCTAACAGGTCCACTACACTGGTAGAACCACAAACTGTGCCCGGACTTCCTTATCTCATCCCAATAACGCTGAGCATCAGGACCACCCTGAAAATACACATTCAGATTTGGACACAGGATATCCGGTAGAGTCATTGCTTCCTGTATTCGTGTCTTTTCCGGATGCTCCCATGTCGGGTCCTGTTGGATAGTGATTCTAGATCCTGAATCCTTGATAGCCTTGGCCATGGTTGCTACAATTTCGTCCTGTGCATCCGTATGCGGTTCATCAAGCATCGAAAGGCCCAGTCTCTTGGGGTCCATTCCCAAACTCACCATATGGGCATCAAGCGCTTTTGCCCAGGCACCCAGTCTGTCATGATATTCAGGAGTGCCGATCTTAGCGCCTTGAAACTCATTCTTATCACCGATGTTGATATTCACCATGAATAGCCTTGCATCCGGCCATAGTTTCATCCAATCATCAAGAGCTGCAAACGAATCAGGATTCATGTTCTCATCATAGGAAAATATGTCGGATTGCGCCCATGGGGTATCAACAAAGTGGGTCTGCATCATTTTAATTGCACTATCTCTGTTCCCAGCACCAATAGCTCTGTCCCCCATCCTGTGAGTATAATCCCACATCTGCAAAGACAACCGCGGCCTATTCATTGCGATTTTTGAAACCCGAATCCGTATAGGAACTTTGACCATTTTTCCATTGGTGCTTAATGCCAGCATTCCACCATAATTACCATTAGCTACAGTTGAAGTATCCGCAGTAATCCACACCACCCGTGTCATGCCGGCAGGCAGCGATATTTCATAGCCGCCTTTTGAATATTTAGCCAGAGGAAGAGCTGCTGCAACCGGTTCACGCATCACTGTATCAGTCCAGGGAACACTGGAGACCTGCAACCATTTGGGCTGAGGTGATCCAGGAATACCGCTGATCTTTAGTGTTAATACAACAGGTTTGTCCGTTGCATTGGTAATCAAAAACGAATCAGCTCTGAACTCATTTCGCATGGCATCAATATTTATGGATGCTTTGGTCTTCGCAGGTATCTCTACAAGATCTAAACGATCAAAGCGGTGCTTTTTCCACACAGTAATCGGCTGCAGTTTCAATTCATGCAGTAAAGAACCATTGACAGCAAGTATTGATGCCTCTATCTCATTTAGGGGCAATATGGTCTTAAAACTGGCATCAGGCATAGTTAGGTATGATTCACTGCGAGACTGCAGGATATCAAGCATCGCATTTAGATTATTCTTAACAGCATCAGATACTTTTGCGTTCTTAACATTCGTCCGGACAGCTGTGATATCCTTAGCCATTCGTTCGTTAATTGCAAGTCCGTGCATAAGCGTAACGGCGCATGTGCGGTAGTCCTTTATGCCATCACCCGGAAGTTTTTCGTTGAGGAATGAATCATCGCCGACGTACACCTCAACTTCATCGCAGAAAGCATAAGACCCACCACCAGTAATAATGGAAATGGTAACATATCGTCCGTGGGTGCGGAGTTTGTTGGTTTTAAACTGGTGCCTGACATCTTTTTCAGCAAGTTTCGGCAATTCACCATTGGGTCTATCCATACTGACCAGATCGCCGACGTAGTGATAGTCAACATCATCATCACTGACTTGAACTACAAGAGCTATGGGCCAGAATACCCCGGCAGTTCCCCGTGCAGCAGTGCTGTACATCAATCCTGAGATCGGCTTAACCTGCCCCAGGTCAACCTTTATATGGTAAGGGGATGCTACAGCCCAACCAATGGCTTCTTTTTCCGTCCAGAACCCACCTGTTGTATACTTTCCATCAGTAACCTGTTTGGCATCATCCGGATCAGTGCAGAGAGGATAGCTGGTACCCGGATCAAATGATACAGAACAGCCAGAAGCTATGTTCTTCCCTGTTTCATCAACTGCCCATGAGGCATTCGCCGCCAACAAACACACAGAAAAACAAACCAATAGCAAACAGAGTTTCTTCATAGAGGCTAACCTTCTCCATTGAAAGATGCAACCCGGACAGAGTATTGAATCCAGGTAACAATTCAAAGTTGCCAGAATTTGTCATCCAGAGTATCCGACCGCACTGTTAGCGCGGTAATTCCATAAAGAAACTCACCCAGGTGTTTCGGGACTTGAGGGTTGGACATGCAGTGTTGGAGTAACCAACAAACCTAACATCCAACCCGGAAGTCCCGAAACAATGACCACCGTTCCTCAGAATGACAAGTTCCTTTGTTACTGAACTCTTACGAATCTAGTTTCAACGAAAGAGGAAAGAAATCCTGCATATATCAACCAATACCATGCAAAACGGGGACCGACCAATTAAGATCAGTCCCCGTTTATAATGCAGATACCAGTTATGAAACTGGATAACTACATATCGTATCCGCCGCCACCTGCAGGAGCAGGTCCGTCAGCCTTTGGCTTTTCAGCAATCAGGCTTTCGGTGGTCAGAATCAGACTGCCGATACTGCTGGCATTCTGTAGGGCACTCCGGGTAACTTTGACTGGATCAACGATACCGGCTTTGACCATGTCTGTGTAGATGTCGTTCTGAGCATCGTAGCCGATTCCCGGCTTCTCATTCTTGACTCTCTCTACAACAACGCTGCCTTCCTGGCCGGCATTCTCAGCGATCTGCCGCAGTGGCTCCTGAAGAGCACGACGAACGATAGCAACGCCGACCATCTCATCAGCAGTTCCCTCAATACCATCAAGTGAAGGAATAACGTTAACCAGTGTTACTCCACCACCAGGAACAATACCCTCTTCGACAGCAGCACGAGTCGCGGAAAGAGCATCTTCGAAACGATGCTTCTTCTCTTTGAGCTCGGTCTCTGTGGCAGCTCCGACTTTGATCACAGCAACACCACCAGAGAGCTTAGCAAGCCTCTCCTGCAGCTTTTCGCGATCGTAGTTGGAGTCAGTATTCTCAATCTGCTTCTTGATCTGGGAGACTCTAGCCTGAACCTGCTCGGTTGCACCTTTGCCCTCAATAATTGTGGTTTCGTCTTTGGTCACAACAACTTTATTGGCTTCGCCAAGGTCTGTGATCTGAACGTTCTCAATCTTGATTCCGAGATCTTCAGATATGAAGCGGCCGCCGGTGAGAACTGCAAGGTCTTCCATCATAGCTTTGCGTCTATCGCCGAAGCCAGGAGCCTTAACAGCTACAACCTGCAGTGTACCACGAAGTCTGTTAACAACCAGAGTTGCCAATGCATCGCCATCGATATCTTCAGCAATAATAACTAAAGCTCTGCGAGTCGCGACAACCTTCTCCAGCAGGGGAACAAGGTCAGCTGCTGCAGAGATCTTCTTCTCATGGATGAAGATCAGAGGACTATCAAGGCTGGCTTCCATTCTCTCACCATCGGTAACCATGTAAGGAGAGATGTAACCCTTGTCGAACTGCATACCCTCAACAACGTCAAGTGCAGTCTCAGTGCCTTTGGACTCTTCAACGGTTATGACGCCGTCGCGGCCAACTTTGTCGATAGCGTCAGCAATGACTTTACCGATTTCGGTGTCGTTTCCAGCGATGGAAGCAACCTGCTCAACTTCTTCTTTGCCCTGAACAGGAATAGCCATCGCTTTGATGGTCTCGACAGCCTTGTCAACAGCCATTTCAATTCCACGCTTAACAGCAATCGGGTTTCCACCCGCTGCCACATAGCGCAGGCCCTCGCGGACTATGCACTCGGCTAAAACTGTAGCTGTGGTGGTGCCGTCTCCAGCAACATCATTTGTCTTTGAAGCAACTTCGCGGACAAGCTGAGCACCCATATTCTCATACGGATCTTCGAGTTCTACTTCTTTAGCAACTGTAACGCCGTCTTTGGTGATGGTGGGGCTGCCCCACTTCTTGTCCAAGACTACGTTGCGACCCTTAGGGCCAAGAGTAACTTTAACAGCGGCGGCGACCATAGAGGCACCGCGCTCTAGTGCGCGACGCGCTTCTTCATCAAACTTAATAATTTTTGCTGCCATAGCAACCAAAACCTCCTGATACAGAGCATAATTGCAAAGCAATTATGCCTTTCTATTGCAAACTGAAGAGAAAATCACAAAAGACGTGTGTGACTACTCTTTAACGGCGAAAATGGAATCCTGGTCAAGGATCATCACGTCTTTGCCTTCGACGGTAACTTCAGTGCCACCATACTTAGCATAGACAACGATATCTCCGACCTTGACGGACATTTCACCACGTGTACCATTCTCAAGAACCTTGCCGGGACCAACCGCGACTACAGTTCCTTCCTGGGGTTTCTTTTTAGCGGAGTCCGGAAGAATAATCCCACCGGCGCTCTTTTCTTCGCTTTCAAGCGGCTCAACGACCACCTTGTCACCCAGAGGCTTTATCATATCTACTCATACCTCCCGAGAAAGATTTGCATATTAGCACTCTCAACGCGAGAGTGCCAATCATATTTTAGTCAATGAGGCTTGCAGTGTCAAGGAGTTTGTGGCTATTGCTCAAAAAAACGCAGGATTTCGTAATAGTAACCACGTCAGAATGCGCCATATACACTGTGATATCAGTCAAATGTCACGCATTCCGTTCGTGCTGAGCTTGTCGAAGTACGAACGGAACGCGCAATTTGTTGGACTTTACCTCAACAGGCAGATACAGCAGTCTTGATTGCTTCCACTACCTGTTTCTGTGTATCAATATCTATGGTAGGCCAGATAGGGAGACTTATCACCTGATCGGCAGCCTTTTCAGATTCCGGCAGTTTATATGACAAGTCCGCATATACCGGCAATTTGTGCAGCGGCACTGGATAGTAGACCATAGATCCTACCTGCAAGTCCTGCAGCTTTCCTTGCACCTGGTCTCTCTCTGAACCGGTCAAACGAATTGTATACTGGTGATAGACATGTCTTGTGTAATCTGCTTCGACTGGAGTCTCCACGCCATCTACATCAGCTAACAGCTCATTATATCGATCAGCAGCTTCCCTGCGTCCACGGTTCCAATCATCTATATGCGGTAGTTTGACCCTGAGTATAGCCGCCTGCAATGTATCCAGGCGGCTGTTGTAACCAGCTACCTCATTAAAATACTTCTTCCTGGCGCCATGGACACGCAGCATGCGGACTGTGTCAGCGATATTGTCATCGTTGGTGATCAGCATACCCCCATCCCCAAACGCTCCAAGGTTCTTTGAAGGGAAGAAGGACAGCGCTCCGGCATCTCCAATAGTTGATACCTTCTTACCTTTATACTCGCTTCCGAAGGCCTGAGCAACATCCTCAAGCACCCTGATTCCACACTTGGCAGCTAATTCCAGGATAGGATCCATATCCACTGAATGGCCATACAGATGCACCGGGATGATGACTTTAGTGCGCGACGTAATTGCACGCTCTATCTGTGAAACATCAAGGTTGTAGGTGTAAGGGTCAATATCCACAAACACAGGAACAGCCCCTGCATGTGTAATAGCCTCAGATGTTGCAAAGAAAGTAAATGGAGACGTTATAACTTCATCCCCTGCCCCAACTCCAAGCGCCGCAATCCCCATAACCAGAGCATCAGTGCCGCTGTTGCAACCAACAGCATGCTTTGCACCCATATAGGCAGCGATCTCTTTTTCAAGCTCCTTAACATCCGGTCCCATAACAAACTGCCCGGATTTCATCACCCGCTGCAAGGCTTCATTAAGTTCAGCCCAGATCGAATCTACTTCAGGCCTTGTGTCTAAAAGAGGAATACCCATCACACATAATCTCCAATCCACGATTGTAATCGATCATATGTGCTTGACGCACATCCACTCTTCATTTCTCCACTAAATGCTTGTAAACCTGCGTTCATAATGTGGAAATTTTTAGCTAATTTATAATCTGCATAGCCGACAACCATAAATGCCAACACGGCGAAGGAATACTCCTCCGCCGTGTTGGCATTTACAAGGAAACCTGCTTGTTATTACGCGCCGAACTTTTCCTGAACATTCATCAACTGAGTCAGGATTCGGACAATATCTGTCCCACGGATTCGGCCTAATCCACCTTTGGTTACTGAGCGCTCATCGAACGCTTTGCAGTCGTCGATTCGGACATCCTTGCCCCAGAAAACAATCGGCACAGGATCTCCGGAGTGGTCAAGCAACTCACAGGGGGTCGAATGGTCTGCTGTGAGCGCAATATATGTGCCCTCAGGAGAATTCTTCATAAGGTATTCGATCATCTCATCCAGTTTGACGACCATGTCCATTTTGACCTGAGGTTTGTTGTCGTGCCCTGCTACATCGGCGCCTTTCACATTGCACAGCACAAAATCGTGCTCAACAAACTGCTCTATGATTGTTTTAGCCATACTGATCAGATCGGAATCGGTGCCTCCGGTGGCTCCAGGAGCAGTTGCTACTGTCATTCCTACATAACGAGCAACACCATTAATAAGCCCAGTCTCAGCAACACATGCAGCCTTGAGGCCATATTCACACTCAAAACTCTCGATGTTCGGGCCAATTCCTCCGCCTCTGGGCAGAATAATATTAGCCGGGTTCAAGCCATTAGCGATTCTCTCTTTGTTGACAGGATGGTCTTTCAAGAGCTCATAGGAACGTTTTACAAATTCATTTACTGCATGGGCCGTTCTGGCGCTGGCAACATCATCTGCTTCAACTGCCTTGCTTGTCAGCACTGCTGCGTTCTCGTGATGCGGGTCAGTATCGGTGATCTCGGCGCCTAGATTTGGACCTCTCAGAATGAGTGCTCCACGGTGTGCGACTGACTCTTTGAACAGCACCTGGATATCGCCGATCATCATACCGTCAACTGCAGCTGCCAACTGTTCGGTCCCACTGTTGATTCTGCCCGCTCTTCTGTCGGTAATGACAAGATTGTCATCGACAGTTGAGAAGTTGCAGCGGAATGCTACATCGCCTTTGCGGACATCCATACCAATACCCGCAGCCTCGAAAGGCCCCCGGCCAGTGTAGTATTTGTAAGGGTCATATCCAAGCAGAGATAAATGAGCAGTGTCGCTGCCTGCGCGCACACCAACAGCAATCGGGTCCATCAGACCGCATTCGCCTTCAGATGCAAGCTTATTTAAGTTGGGTTTGGTAGCGCACTCAAGCGGTGTCTTCCCACCCAGACTCTTAATTGGTCTGTCTCCCAAACCGTCACAAATCAGCAGAATTGCTTTATTAGATGCCATTAGATTTCCTCCAGAGATTTATGTATATAGAATACCAGACAAACAATCAAATCTTTCGTAAAACAGATATTGAATCAGCCGCTACAAGAGTTTGAATCACTCCATCGCCAGTAATTACTCTCAAAGCCCCACCCGGTTCTGCTCCATCAATAGTGCATTCAAATGTATCTCCCAGTGATTCAACAACCACTTTGCGTCCGATTCCCCACAGGTTGTTAATCCACAGATTGAAGATGCCGTCGCGTCCTCCGGAATTCCACTTCTCCCAAACAGTGATAACCTCGCATGCGATGGATTCGCTCAACACATTAGCAGGACATGCAATCCCGTTGTTTAGAGCCACTGAAGTAGCAATCCCGGAAAGCTCCTCAGGAAAACTGGTCTGACAGACATTCACACCGATTCCGACAGCCACCGCCAGCCCATCAACAGCCTGCCTGCCCTCGATTAGTATTCCCGCTATCTTATAGTCTCCAACCAATAAATCATTCGGCCATTTGATTTTCGTTTGGAGGTGGCAATCTCTAAGTAAAACATTCATAACTGCCACAGCAGCAATCGCCGCAAGCAGCCCAATTTCGGTAAAACCTGGGACAGGCCTGAGCAGCACGCTGACCAATGCATTTTGGCCTGCTTCATCCTGCCAACAGCGTCCACGCCGACCTTTACCCTTCGACTGGTGCCCGGTAGCGATTGCAGTCCCCTCAGCAGCACCCTGATCAGCCAGCGCCAGCAGATCATCATTTGTGGAGCCAGTCTCTTCTACATATCTGAAATCAAGGTTACTCAAGGAACACTACTCAACAATCTTCAAACTGAGGTCGAGGGCAGTAACGGAATGTGTCAAAGCACCAGAAGATATGATATCAACTCCGGTTTCTGCAACTTGAGCAACCGTGCTCTCATTTATATTCCCGGAAGCTTCCAGAACGATCCGGCCAGCTGTAAAGTCAACGCATTTCCTCATAGTTTCCAAATCCATATTATCCAGCAAAGCAGCATCTGCACCAGCATCTAGTGCTTCTTTGAGCTGATCGAGATTTGTAACTTCAACTTCCACCTTGAGAGTGTGTGGAGCTCCTGCTTTGGCAGCTTTAACTGCTTTCCCGACACCTCCGCAGGCAGCTATGTGGTTATCTTTTATAAGGATTCCATCAGAAAGCCCAAACCTGTGGTTCGATGCTCCACCCATACAAACAGCATACTTCTCAAGCCTGCGCAGTCCAGGTGTGGTCTTACGGGTGTCTACAATCCTGGCGTTGGTCCCTGATACCAGCTCTACGTATTTATTAGCCATAGTAGCTGTTCCTGACATCCGCTGCATATAGTTTAGAGCAACACGTTCAGCAGCTAAAATGCTCCGTGTAGAACCGGATATTTCAACTACAACAGACCCAACAGCCACTTTGTCCCCATCAGCAACAGTCTTTCTGAAGCTAACGCTAGGGTCTACTTCAGAAAAAACAACAGCTGCAAGATCCACTCCAGCGATGACTCCTTCCGCCTTGGAAATAATCCTGGCTTTAGAAACTGAGTTTTCAGGAATCGTCAGGAGACTGGTAATGTCCCCGCTGCCAAGGTCTTCATCCAGCGCCATCCGTGCAACCGACACCATATAGGCTTTATCCAGACCGATCATATCCGCACCATACCTTCAATGGCGGCTCTGGCACGGTCCATCATCTTGACTGGCATGGTTATCTCATGAACCATATCCTGCAAGCTCCACAAGACCTTTTCCAGAGTTATCTTCTTCATATTCGGGCAGATATTCAATGGACTTGGATTGTAGAACACTTTATCAGGATTAGCCTTCTTCAGACTGTGCAAAAGACCGCGTTCAGTGCACATTATAAACTCTTTCGCCGAACTCTCTTTTACATATCTCAACATACCGGAAGTGCTCTCGATTGCATCCGCCAGCTTCAAAACTTCCATCATACATTCAGGATGAGCAACGACCATAGCTTCAGGATGCTCACGCCTGGCTTTGATGACATCCTGTGAAATAATCCGGTGATGTGTAGGACAGAACCCGCTGTACGCTATAACTTTCTTACCGGTCTTCGATGCAACATGCGCAGCCAGTGACTTATCCGGAACAAACAGGACAGTATCCGATTCCATCGACTCCACAACTTTGACCGCATTAGCAGATGTGCAGCAGATGTCGCTTTCGGCCTTAACCTCTGCGCTGGTGTTCACATAAGCAACAACCGGGACTCCGGGATGAGCTCTCTTGAAATCTCTAAGCCCTTCTGCAGTGATCATATCAGCCATAGGACATCCGGCATTCGGGTCAGGGATCAAAACTGTTTTCTCAGGGGAGAGTATCTTAGCAGTCTCAGCCATAAAATGGACGCCGCAAAACACAATGACCGGATTCTCCACGCTTGCAGCTTTTCGAGAGAGTTCTAACGAATCCCCTGTAAAATCTGCAATGTCCTGGATTTCACCCATCATATAGTTGTGGGCCAATATAACAGCATTTCGCTGCTTTCTGAGTTCATTTATTTTTTCAACCAGTTCGATACTCACGATAACCTCGCGGTGTATATATTTTTCGCATTATACTTTTCACACAGGACGGAATATGATGTAAATGCCCTTTTTCGCGTATTTAGCGCATTTTAGCGGTTCTCTTTTCCGAAAATCTGCGAAAATCTGCGTATTTCGCGGATGATTTATATGCCCTTTTTCGCGTATTTAGCGCATTTAGCGGTTCTCTTTACTGAAAATCTGCGTAAATCTGCGTAATCTGCGGATGATTTATATGCTATTTTTTGCGCATTTAGCGTATTCAGCGGTTCTCTTTCTCAATCAATATCGCTGCCACCTGTGCAATCTGCTTATTGATCTCAAATTTCTCAACGGCTCTCAATCGGCCTGCCTGCCCCATTTGCTGCGCCAGTTCTGCATCTACGGCAATTTTACGCATTGCATCAGCCAGTGATTCCGCATTCCCCGGTTCAGTTAATAGCCCGGTCTCATCGTCTACAACAACCTCAGGCAAGCCCCCCACTCTACTGGCTATTACCGGTCTGCTCATCGCCATTGCATTGACAGCAGTTAATCCGAATCCCTCTTTGAGTGAAGGAACAAGAACAGCATCGCAGGAAGCAATCAGATCGCCGATTTCGCGGGTAAAAGCAATAAAACGAACATTATCCGAGACACCAAGTTCGGATGCCCTATTCCTCAGCACCTGTTCGTCCCTGCCATCTCCAACAACCAATAAGACTGCGTCCTGCCGGTCAGGAAATGCTTTCGCAAACGCCTCGATAGCTAAAAGCTGCCCCTTTTCTACAGACAACCGTCCAAAAACTCCAAATACCGGACCAGCCTGCTCGAGTCCTGTCCTGCTTCTGGCATCTCCGACATCCATCGGAGCAAAACGCTCCATATCTACTCCATTGTAAACCACGTGAACGTTTTTCTCCAAGCCCTGAGCAGCTAAATTAGCTTTTACAGCCTCAGAAACAGCAATAATTCGGTCTGCATATTTGAAACTAAAGGCTGAATTCATTCCGTGTACATGGGCTACACTCGGAACTTTCGCGAGTTTGGCAGCAAATGCTCCAAGCAATGAGGCAGTAGACAAATGCGTATGAACTGCCAGGCAATTGCTGGATTTGATCAAGCGAGTCAGCCGTATTACTGTAAGAGGGTCCAGCTTACCGTAAGTATTCCACGTAATCGGGTGCAAATTGGATTTTTTAGCGTAGTCTACAAAAGTCCTGCCAGATGGACAGAATAACAGAGTCTCGATACCACAATTGGGGAGTCTATTGCACAGTTCGGATACGTAAACCTCAGCCCCGCCAATACGAGAAGGAGTAATGGCTTCCAAAACGCGAACACTATTTTCCGGATTCAAGGCTTCTCCTCACTGCTCTGCGGATTTTCTGCATAAGCGCGAATCCGAATGTATTCCAGCGCACGTTGAGCCTGGGAATATCGTAAGCTCCATCTGTCGGGAGAACGATACCCAGCCTGGTCGAGACAGCGTTTGTATATCCAGCTTCAATAACAACATTTCTGACCCGGTCGTCATAATCTCCATATGGGTATGAGAAACTCGTAACCTCTTCGCCGATAACATCCTCCAGAGATTTCTTGGAATCAAACACTTCAGCTCTGAGTGCATCATCAGAAAGTTGCGATAGATGCGGGTGTGAAAGTGTGTGGGAACCTATTTCAAATCCTGCCTTGTGCATTTCTCTTATCTGATCCGCATTCATCATATGCTCAAGATAATCTCCGGCACTGTGATCCCACTGGTTAATCCCACCAACCTGATCTGCTACAACATAAACAGTCCCAGTGATTCCTCTAGCTGCAAGGATAGGGAATGCCTTGTCATAAACGCTCAAATACCCATCATCAAAGGTTACTGCAAACTTATGATTCTCCGGTATACTCGCACGGTTACTGATCATATCATCTAAATCAATTGATCTCCAGGAATTAGCCTTGAGGCAATTAATCTGTGAAACAAGAAGCGGAGGAGCAACATACTGGCCTGCAACCAGCGAAAAAGGCTTCGGAAATCCAAATCTATGGTACATTAAGACTGCGCTAAAGTGCGCCAGACCGTCACGAGTATCCAATTCCAGTCCTTTCAAGAGTTTACAACACGCACCAATCAAGGCATCAGCAACCACCGCTCTGTATATATAAAGAACTGTGATAAAGGCGGACCAAAAGAACTCGGGTCAGGACAAATGCATCTTAGGCTATCCACAGATCATTTTGCTATGCTGGACGAATGGGACATATTCTGCATTTTTACGCAGTTTGCAGTTCTCTTTCTCTAAAATCTGCGTAAATCTGCGAAATCTAGAGTATTCGGAACCCATAACCAATTCCAATTCCGAATACTCCTGCGGATAATCTTTCGATGCGTTCGCTCTGGAGCTCAGATTGTTGACGCAGGCGTACGCATGCAATATGCTTATAGTAGAGATTGAACAATACGTTGTCAACCCAAGGAGTACCAAATGAAGTTTAAAATCCCCGCTTTCCTGGTGATTGTTGTCTTAATATGTTCGGCTGTTATATTCCTAACAACACCAGCATCGACAATTACTCTAGCATCAAAAGGAAAGGCCAAAGCAGTAATCGTTTTAGGCTCGGACGCCACCAAGACAGAACGGTATGCTGCAAACCAACTAGCTGAGTACCTAAAGAAATCTACAGGCGCTCAGTTCAAAATAGCAAATAATTCCCCAGCCAAGGGTAGTCGTATATTTGTAGGACAGACTGCCGTTGCAAAAAAACGTTTAGGTGCTTTTAAATGGTCTTCAGTTGGCAAGGACGGCATCATTATAAAGACTGTCGGGAATGACCTCATATTATCAGGAGACAGACCCAGAGGCAGTATGTATGCTGTTTTCACTTTCCTTGAAGACCAACTGGGTATACGCTGGTGGACTCCGGATACGGAGATGGTACCGGCTAAACGCGAACTCAACGTAAGCAAACTAAATTCGGTCTACACTCCAAAACTACGATGCAGAGAGACATACTTTGCCAGAGTTATGCAGGAGAATGCTGAGTTCCCCACGCATTTGAAACTCAACGGACACTTCCAGAAAGTCCCCCCGGAAAAGGGAGGCCATTACACTATTCTGGGTTTCTGCCATACTTTCTACCAGCTTCTCCCTCCTGAGAAATACTTCAGCGCTCATCCCGAATGGTATAGTGAAATAGACGGAAAGCGTGTAGCATCAGATCAATATCCATCCAACGCTAATGCTCAGCTTTGTCTGACCAACGAAGAGATGAAAAAGGAACTGGTAGCTCAGGCTTTATTATGGATCAAGAAAAATCCCGAAGCAGGGATAATATCCATTGCCCAAAATGACTGGGCTGGCGCCTGCACTTGTGATAATTGTAAAGCTTTGGTTGCAAGGACAGGCTCGGAGTCTGGTGCACTTGTCACATTCGTGAACTCCGTCGCCGAAGAAATTGAGAAGCAATATCCCAACTTCCTTATCGAAACACTGGCTTATCAGTATACCCGCAAGGCACCGACAAACGCCAGACCCAGAGACAATGTCCTGATCAGACTCTGCTCAATCGAATGCGATTTCGCACAGCCGATGACAGCAAAGACCAATGAACTATTCTATAAAGACATGCAGGACTGGAAAAAGATATCCAAACTCATGTATGTTTGGGATTACACAGTCAACTTCTCTAACCTTCTAATCCCTCATCCCAACTTCCAGGTGCTGGGAGACAACCTGCGCACATTTGTTTCGAACAATGCAATCGGGATGTTTGAACAGGGTGATGGATATAACCCCGATGCAGCATTCGCCTCACTCAAGACCTGGGTAATCAGCAGGCTAATGTGGAACCCTCAGCTGGATGAGAAGAAATTGATCAAAGAGTTCCTTGAAGGTTACTATGGCAAGGCTGCTCCATATTTGGCTGAGTATATGGATGTTATGGAGAAGGCTGTTACTGAGCAGAAAGCCTACATGGGCTGTTTTATCAGAAAGCCTGCATTCTACAATGCATCTTACCTAACAGAAGCAAATACAGCAATGCAAAAAGCTTTGGATTCGGTAAAAGACAATCCTGCATTACTTAAAAGAGTCCGTACACAGAACCTGGCCCTGCAGCATCTACTGATAGTCACCAAACGGTCATTCGCCATGAAAAAAACCAACGTTCCCGGAATAGACTGGCAGAACATTGCAAATGATTATCTAAAGCTCTCTGATGAGACTGGAAATGTCTTTATTGGAGAAGGATCGAAGATGGATGACAGTTATAGGTCATCATTGATAGCACAAGCTGCTTCAACAGTCGTGTTCCATGAGCCTGCAGCACCAGCAAGCTGCGCTAATCTTGCAGCAAACGACTGGATTGATGTTCAGGAAGACAGATTCTCTCTGGCCGGAGAAGGTGAGTGGGTAAATGTTACTGGAGACGCTCTATCATCCAATGGCCTGGCGGCAGTAATGCCCGGAAGCACAAATCAGTGGGCTGTTCAAGTTCCATTGCAGACCAGTGATGCAATTACTCCTACTGTTGAGGTGAAAGCATCAATTAAAGTAAAAGCCAAAGCGCATACAGGACTGGCATTCACGTTTGGAGTATATAACACAGTTGCAGGACACGATGTTGCTGGTATAGGTGTGACACTAGATAAGATCACCGATGACCAATACCACGAATACAGCCTCGGTAAGGTTGAAATCAAACCCGGTATGTTCGTTTACATAGCCCCACCAAAAAATGGCGATTCGGTTGATACGGTATCAGTAGATAGAATATACTTCACAGCCGTTAAATAACAACAACGGAAGGGAGCACTTCAACGTGCTCCCATTTCTTAATACCACAGAGCGAGGGAACAGGAATGCCGGCATACAACTTACCTCTTGCTTCCAACCAGTTCTACCACATATTCTTCTCCTTGTTGGTTCTATTGGCAACACTTATATGTTCAACAGTATCAGCAAGCAACCTACTAAGCAATAGTGACTTCAAACTAGGAAAACCAGGTGATACGGATTTTGCATGGAAAATGGACCTGGCGCAAGATCAAAAGAGTGAATGCAGCGTTGTCCAGGGCCATAGAGCCGGTGTGACAGCTGTCCGCATCTACAATGATGAATTGGGTGCTTCCTTTCTCATCCAGGATGTAAAAGTTCAGCCCTGGCGATGGTATGTTGCCGATGTCTGGGTCAATAGTGAGGGCATGGCTGCCTTTGATTTTGCACCATCTATCAGTCTGACAGGTGGAAGGACAGTCAGCGGCGGTAACTTTCACAACGACGCATTTGAACGGCCTAAAAAAGGCTGGCGCTGTCTCAGTGTAATTGCCCACTCAGCTGACAAGAACGTCCTGACATTTAAGATGGGCGGAGGAGGAGTCTCCGGAAGAGGTGGTGGATGGAGCGGTGAAATACTGTTCTCCGAACCAATCATCCGTGAATGCAGCATAGTGGAAGCCGCGAAACGCTACCCATCGGTATCTGAGCGGGATCCTCGTTCATATGCACTCCCACCCAATCCTGCCAATAATCAACAGGGATATGTATTCCAGAGAGGTGATGTCTGTCGCGTTGCTCCCGGTTTTCCAAATTCCTTGTTCATCATTGGACAGGTTAACAAAGATGCTCAGGAGGGTCGGGTATCCGTGGTGCTTCCCCCTGGAATACGTCTGTTAAAACACCAGAACAAGGCCATTGTGCCGATTGTATCAGACATGCCAAAAGGTTTTCAACGTGTTGAGTTGCCGCCTGCCCCCGCTGAGTTGGTTGTCAGCTCTGATTTGAAGCCAGGTGAAGAAGCTGTGGGATATGTGCAGTTGGAGTGGAACGGCGGTATGCAAGTCCCAACGCCCGTGCATTTCAGAGGAATTAATTTCCCGAAAATAACTGCTCCAAAACGGGCGATGGTAATGCTCGATATATCCGGTGCTACAAAAGGTTTTTGGAATGACAATGAAACTACAATGGTTAGAGATTTCAAACGTTTCGGGTTCAATACACTGGAAATATGGGGAGGTGACCCACGCGGGGTCCATAAGAACGGTGTAGATGGAGTAACAGTTTTTGGCGGCGGTTTCTACGTAAAGGAAAAGTATCCTGAAGCGCTGGCTGTTTCACTGGATGGGAATCCGGTCGATGAAGAACTTATATCTCCTTCATACCGTGGCCCAGGACTTCAAGCCCAGATTGATAGAGTGAAGAGCTATGCCCCATACTCGTCCGCATTGACTCTTGATGATGAAAACTATGGATGCTCCGCAGGAAGCCCGACTATTTGTTTCCATCCCAGAACCATCGAACGCTGGAACGAGTGGGTAACTAAAAACGCTCCTGACCTGGCTGGCATAGACCCTAAGGTATTCTCCAAACAGCCTCATAAATACCGAAAACACTACGATGCCTGGCTGCAATTCCGTGGAGATTTGGTCGCAGAGATGTATGCTATCCTAAAGGATGAGTGGTATAAGGCAGTCAAGGTATCCGGTATAAAGACTACCAAGCGTCCAATGCTTGGCGCATATGTGGCTGAAAGCCCGCTTGTTGGATTACACCTGTGCAAATCACTCGCACCTGTGTTGGATTACCTGGCAGCTATGGTCTACGACGATGGTGCAGGAGTCCGAAAGGAAGTGGCACAACTGGCGCCGGTTGCTGGTAAAAAACTGGTAGTAGCTATCTCACCCGGATACCAGAACAGTCCTCCAGGAGACACACGATCACAGGTGTTGGAGGCCTTGATGGGTGGTTCACAGGGGATTATAGCATGGGGTTATTTTATGGGAATGGATACCGGTCATCTGGCAGATATAGCTGACGCAATACGGATGTTCAATCAGGTTGAAGACATTGTCCTGGACGGCAAACTGCAGGATGGGTATACATGCAATTCAATGCTGGTTAACCTGTCGGTAAGAAAGCTAGGCAGTGATTCAGTTTTACTTGTATCCGACTACTCACACACCCCCGGCAAAGTGACTGTGGTTGTGCCGGGCAGGCAACCGGTGACTGTAAAGGATCTCGACACGGGTAAACAAATCGCAAAGCTCAGTGCCACACAACGCCAATTCAAAGTAGAGCTAACTCGCGATTATAATGCAAGACTCTACCATATCCAACCCATAAAATAGAGATATAGAAAGCTCCTGGGGAGTATTTCATGTGCTCCCCATATAGCATTCTGCAGTAAACAGAGGAAAAAAGTCCTCGATGTTGAACAATATCCACATAAACGCAATCACGGATTTCAAAGGAGACTACCGAATTGAGTTTCTACACAATTGTCAGGATCGCATTCCTGTGCATAATCATACTAAGCTTCCTCTCTATTCATGCACCTGCAGAAGTAAAAGCCTGGTATACTACGAGCACACTCAAAGTAATGAGAGATGCCAAGCCGCAGCGCACATCCAAATATAAACTCTATGCTGCAAAAAACGAAGTAGAAGCCTGCCAGCTGGTTCTACTTTCATCCAAACCAGTCAATGGTATCAAGGTTAAAATCTCAGACCTAAAGCATAGCCAGGGAACTGGAACCTTAAAGGCAAAACTATTCAAGATGGAATATGTCCCCCTCACTGACAAAAAAATCCCCTACCCGGACCCACTGCCTCCGCTTATGGGTTCAATCGACCTGCAGCCAAATCTAGCCCAGCCAATCTGGATATCAATTCGAGTCCCAAAAGATGCTGCACGTGGTTTATATAAAGGGGATGCAATTGTAGAAGCCAACGGTGTAAAAACCAGCTATCCGCTGAGCGTATCCGTATGGAATTTCGCACTGCCGGATACCCCATCCTCAGCGACTGCATTCGGCATAATTCCTTCATTCATCGCTAGAACACACGGAATAGCAGACAATTCAGCAGAACTTGCGGGATTAACATCACGATACTATGAAATGCTCCTCGATCACAAAGTCTCTCCTTACAATATTCCAGTCGATCTAATGAGCAAGGAAGCTGATAAATATCTGAATGATCCCCGGATGTCTTCCTACTCCATTCCTTATTCGGATAGTGATGAAGAACTGGTAAAGACTGCTGACAGACTCAGAGCTGGAGGATGGCTTTCGAAGGGTTATTACTATCCGATAGATGAACCTGTAACTCCTGAAGCATATGAAAAGTTCAAAGCAATAATCAGCAGGCTAAAGAGATTGGTTCCGGACTATAAGATGGTCACCCCATTCTTCAGGCACCCGGCAATCGAAGGTCAGGATGCATTCACTCAGATGACCGGAAGCGTAAATATCTGGTGTCCGACATCAAACATCTTCGACACCGAACCCAGAATGGAACCATATATGGCCGAGAGAAGAAAGGCCGGAGACACTACATGGTGGTATGTCTGCTGGCTTCCTCATGAACCATATAACAACTTCCTGGTAGATATGTCCGCAATGTCCCACAGAGTCCTGCTCTGGCAGCAGAGGAGACTTGGAATGCAGGGACTTCTATACTGGAGCACAACCTACTGGAACGCCAACACCGGATGTGTAGACCCGTGGACCAACATGATGACTGTCGCAGACCTCAGTCCGACCGTTTTTGGGGATGGATCACTTCTATACCCCGGCAAAAAAGTCGGCATTGATGGTCCGGTATCATCATTTAGACTGGAAATGATCCGCGAAGGCCTGGAAGACTTCGACTTTTTCACCATAGCAGATAAGGTCCTGGGACCTGAAGTAACTCAAAGCTATGTGACTCAAATAGCCCACACTCTCACAACATTCGAAAGAGACCCGAAGAAACTGGAAACAGTGCGAAAAGAACTGGGAATTGCTATCGAGAAGGCGATTAAACACTAATCGCACGATTCACAAAGCCTGGAGGTTACTGTAGTGAACACATATTTTGCCTTGCTGACACTTATCTGCATTCTACTGGCAGCTTCAATCAGCGTGCCGGCATCCGCCAACGTTAAAGCGTGGTATGCTCCCAGCACTCTCAAAGTGATGAGAGATGCCAAACCAAAGCGGACATCAAAATGGAAGCTATATGCAGCTAAAAACGAAGTAGAAGCCTGCCAGCTTGTGTTGCTATCAAGCAAGCCAGTCGATGGTATCCGAGTCTATGTATCCGATCTGGAGCATGCCCAGGGTAAGGGAACTCTCAGTGCAAAACTATTCAAGGTTGAATATGTCCCCATCACTGAAAAGAACATCCCCTACCCCGATCCACTCCCTCCACTGATGGGAAAAATCAACCTCCAGGCAAATCAGGCCCAGCCAGTCTGGATTTCAATCCGTGTCCCTAAAGATGCTGCCAGAGGTCTATACACCGGAGAAGCAGTTGTTGAAGCTGCAGGAGTCAAGACCAACTATCCGTTGAGCATAGGAGTCTGGAATTTCGCCCTGCCCGACACTCCATCTTCAGACACTGCTTTTGGCATATATCCAACATCCATTGCCCGAACCCACGGAGTCAAGGACAACTCACCGGAGCTCGCAGGACTCGTTGCCAAATACTACGAAATGCTGCTGGATCACAGAGTGTCAGCATATAACATACCCGTGGACCTGATGAGCAAAGATGCAGATAAATATCTCAATGATCCCCGGATGACTTCCTTTTGCATTCCTTATCCGGACGACGACAACCAGATGCAACAGACAGCCGCAAAGCTCAGAGCAGGCGGTTGGTTCAAGAAGGGTTACTACTACCCCATAGATGAACCATTCACCCAGGACTCCTTCACCAAATTCACCCAGATCATCAACAGGCTCAAAAGAGTCGTCCCGGACTACCGCATAACAACTCCGTTCTACAGACATCCAGATTTTGGAAACAAGGATGCTTACGAGCAGATGACCGGCAGCGTAAATATATGGTGCCCAAACTCCAACTTCTTCGATATTGAACCTAAAACCAACGCCTACCTGGCAGAAAGAAGAAAAGCTGGAGAGAAGACCTGGTGGTATGTCTGCTGCGGACCAGGTGAACCTTACAATAACTACTTTATAACAATGTCTGCTATGTCTCACAGATTGCTTATGTGGCAACAGAAAAGATTCGGTATCCAGGGCCTGCTCTACTGGAGCAGCACATACTGGGAATCGTGCGGAGAACCGTGGAGCAACATGATGACCGTCCCGGACATCAACAAAAACATATTCGGAGATGGATCTCTTATGTATCCTGGCAAGAAAGTCGGCATCGATGGACCAGTATCGTCCCTGAGACTGGAAATGGTCCGCAAAGGCCTGGAGGACTTCGACTACTTAACCATAGCCGACAAAGTCCTGGGACCGGAAGCAACAATGACCTACATCACCCGAATAACCCGAACTCTGACAGACTACGAAAAAGACCCATCAAAACTGGAATCAGTCAGAAAAGAACTTGGCACAGCAATCGAAAGAGGAATTAGGATATAAATCCAGCAGCCGCACTCCACATTGTATACCAAGAAGTAAGGATATAGCACATTGGATGGATTGTTTATGAGTGGTCGCACATAAGAATCCATCCAATGTTTGTTTCATTTCACATATATATGGGTATTTGTGGATAAGTTCATAAATGGGTCTCTGTTTTCAGGAATCATCAATGTGAATATCCATCCAATCAAGCTGCGTAACAAGCTGGGCTTATTTTTCGATTGGCTTCTAATGAAATACCCATTATGGGTCTGGGTGTGCTTTGCCGGATTATTTGGAATTGTTGCTGGCGTGGGTTTATACACATTTACATATGCACAAGGACTTTCTTATCTGAGCAACGATCCCAAAGCCTGCCTCAATTGCCATGTGATGCGGGATGTATATGAAGGCTGGAACCACTCCAGCCACAAGTCTGTCGCCACATGCAATGACTGCCATATTCCACACAACTTCCCGGCAAAGTATGTTGCCAAAGCACTAAACGGCTACCATCATAGTTACGCATTCACAACGGGTGATTTTCACGAACCCATACGGATCAAGAAATTCAACAAAGATGTACTTCAACAGAATTGCCTTCAATGTCACGGCGATCTGACGGACCCGATCAGCCACGTCAAAGGCAACCAACCTACCGACTGCATGCATTGCCACTCACGCGTGGGCCATGACTGGTAAATGTTATTCTGAGGAGATGTAATTATGGAACAAAAACCCAATATTTGCTGGACGCCTCGCAAGGCAGCGCTAGTAATCATTATATTCGTCGCTGGTGCTATAGCTGCTATTGGAATAAGTACACTGTTGTTGAATATCAAGCAGCACAAATATGAGGCAGCACAATACCCGCTCAGAGTCTTGAATATTTCCGACACAGAACTGGACCCCAGAGTCTGGGGACACGATTTCCCGCGGGAATACAATACATTCAAGATGACAGCCCAATCGTCATTTGAAACACCCTATGGCGGATCGGTTCCGTACAGCAAACTCCAGAGAGTTCCAGCAATGAAACGTATTTGGGCTGGATATGCATTTGCAGTTGAACACAACGAGGAACGCGGACACTACTACGCACTCACCGACCAGATGAAGTCGAAGAGAGTTGTAGTCAAGAAACAACCCGGAGCATGTGCCAACTGCCACGCTGCAGAAGCCCCCGGACTCATCGCTAAAATGGGTTGGGAAGAATTCAACCACACTCCATACGATACACTTAAAAGCAAACTACACACCGGCACATCCTGCGCCGATTGCCATGATCCGAAGACAATGGACCTGCGTATAACCAGACCGGCGTTTAAGAATGCCATGGCAGAGCGTGGGATTGATCTGTCAAAAGCAACCAGGCAGGAAATGCGCACCTATGTCTGTGCGCAGTGCCACGTTGAATACTACTTCAAAGGTGATAACAAAGTCCTCACATTCCCGTGGAAGAACGGTCTAAACATCGACAACATTGAAAAGCACTACGACGATTATAAATTCAGTGACTGGAAACACAAAGAATCCGGAGCAGACATGATTAAAATCCAGCATCCGGAGTTCGAAATGTGGTCATCCGGACTTCATGCCAGAGCTGGTGTTTCATGTGCAGACTGTCATATGCCATATATCAGAGATGGTGCTGTAAAGGTCTCAGACCACTGGTTAAGAAGCCCACTTGCAAACATAAACCAGAGCTGCCAGACCTGCCACAAAGCTGATGAAGTAGAATTGAAAGCCCGTGTCGCTCAGATACAGGACAGAACAGCCAAACTGCTCAGAACTACCGAGGCAGCGCTAGTGGATGCAATCGACAGCATAGTCGCTGCAAAAAATGCCGGGGCCAGTGACAAGGCACTTGAACAAGCCCGCCACCTGCACAGACGTGCATCGCTGAGATGGGATTTTGTATCGTCAGAGAACGGCACAGGATTCCACAGCCCTCAGGAAGCCGCTAGAGTCCTGGCAGACGCCATAAACTACGCCCGCCAGGCCCAACTGGAAGCAGAAAAAGCAAAGAACAGTGTAAACTGAGACATGGATACTGGAGTGTGGTGATATTGTCGCCACACTCCAACATTTAGATTATCCCCACACCATCACATAAAGCCCCTTTGTATCAAACCGTTTCAGGAATCCATCCAGGTGTGCCCTGTCAATTGATAGCTGTAGACCTTTGCCTGCACCGAGGATTTTCTCGTAAAGTCCATACCAGCACTCTTCCCAGGCACTCGGACTGCCGTCTCCGGCAACCCACTGGATAGCGTTCAGGGTATCTATCTTACATAGGGAATCCGCGTGAACGACTGCGGATGGGCCATCCAGATGGTACAGCGAGTATTCGACGTGCTTTGTGTGTTCAGTAAGGTATGGTACAACAAACTCATCAAACATCGAAGGAGACAGCATGGCTGAAATATCGCTCTGGAACTTTGATGTCTTGCCTGCTCCAAGTATCTGGAACGCCATAAAGCTGTTACCGTCGTGTTCTGGGCTGATAATATCATACAGCTCATCGAATGATTCATAATAGCAGTCGGTTATCTCTCTGAGGAACCGGTGGACCTGCTCAGGCTGCTCCACCATCGCGAACAACAGCTTCTCAGTCCCGATCATCTCAGCTGCACAGTCCAATCCCTCGATCATATCTGGAATCGCGACCATATACCTGCCTGCACTACGTTCAATCGCTCTGCGCATAGCGCGTTTGGTCCACATATACCAGTAGTTATCAGGATCAAGCACTGCCTTTGCTTCGGATATATTGTCAAAACAAGGTTCATACCAAATGGTAGTCTCACTGAAAACCGGGTTGCATCCCAGGAAGAGTGCCAGACTGCCGGGTCCAAGGGTCGGAGCATAATGCGGGAAGTAACATCCATCATATACCAGATGAGCCATCTGGTCCTCTGCCCTATCGATAGTTGCTTCAATATCAGTCCACATAGCCCGGTGATCTTCAGGAGCAAGCAATGGCTGCCAGTTCTTGCCGGCTTCATTGAGCCTGACATCGCAGATCATAGGCTTCTCGTTCTGGGCACTCCACCACTTATCAAACAGCTCGTAACATTCGTTCCAGTCAGTCTTGAAATCGTTAGTAAATTGCATAATATACTCCATATTCCAATAAGAATATAATTTTCAGCCCGCTTTATTCACCAAGCTTCGCTTTTGTCCGGCAGTAGGGACAAAAGCTGAGAGTGTAAATGCAGAGCAATTAGACCGTCAATCATGAATAATGCGGGCTAGGATTTAGAACTATCCCCAGGCGCAGGAGGTCCAGTAGAGATTTCATCTGTTATAACTGACGAAATTTTTTCATTCAAGAATATCCTGCGCATCTGCTTGATATACTCTACAATAGTATGATAGTAACTGATCAGTGTCCCTTCGCATCCCCGGTCCGGCATCATCTGCGAATGTAGGTCCATATATTTCCGGGCAAGGGTCATAGCATCCGTACACCGATCATCGACTGCTTTCCTGCCTGCTGCATCAAGTTTATCAGGATTTGCATCATCGCAGATACTGTGCAACTTAGCCAGATTCTCAACCGATCGCAAATGAAGCTCCGTGCACTCCATTCTATTCATCAGAAACCGCAGGTATTCCCGTCCCTCAACACTCTTTGTTCCTTTCAGACAGCCATTCAACCTCACCCGTAGTGCACTAAATTGTTTGGCTGACTGCTCCATTTTATCCGCAGACCATCCCCTTGTCCATCCAAGACCCGAAGGATTAATCCAGCAACCGTAGTAACAAAAACCGAGATTGAAAAGATTATCCCTGCAGAAAGTATCCAGATCATCCAGTTCAGACATTGCTTTTGCGTATTCTGCTGTTTTGCCTAGCTTAAGCTCTGAAGCATACTGCTTATAAAACTCAACAGGAGTCAGCTTGCCGTTCACACACAACTCGGCAGCATATTGAATCGATGTCCGGTTCTCTGCTGTCCTCCAGTGGTTGAAATCTATCGCCGGGATCTGTAAAGCACCCATTTTTGACTCAGCCAGATCAACAAGCTGTTTAGCACCAACCAGAGAGTTCTGCTGGCAATACATAAGCCCATCAAACTCCACCCAGGAATGTATCCCCATCCGCTTCCAGTCATCACCGGTAACATCCATCGTCTTAAGAGCAGCAACCACAGCTCGAGCACCGTGCGCAGGCATAAAAGTCCAGCCAATGTCCTTGGGGCTGTGTGCTCGCATATACTCTAGTGAACCTTTGAGGGTCGGACCGGTTTCATATACCCCGACAGTCAATTTCGGACATTTCGATCCCATATCTGCTCTCAACACATCAACAGCACCGAAGTACCTACCAAGCGTATCTTCAGGGCTGCCGAAATTCTCCGATGTTATCATTTCAAGAGCATCAATCATAGGATACTGCTTTAGAATAGCCTTGCAGATCTCTGCAGTTTCAGCAGCATCCTTTCCCGCTGGTTCGCAGGAGAACTGAACAATCATCCCACACTCTTTTGCCTGCCGGATTACCGCAGTAAGCCAGCGCATTGCTGCCTTGCTCTTAGCAGAGCTATCGTTATAAATAGCCTCAATCTCAGGAATGCAGAACATTTTCTCATTGCGAATAACTTTATGCATACCCGGGTCGTTGGGAATCGGATGATTTTGTCCATAGAAGAATCCACCAGCCGGAGCACCATTCGGTGTTTCATAGAACATACCCGGATAGCTGTGGAAAACGATCTTGTTGAATCGGAGTCTCGCCAGGTTGCGAATATAATCTTTAGCTTCCCAGACAGGATATGAGGAAATATCCATAGGGAAATTAATATGCAATCGTATCCCGCGCTCAGCAACAGTCGGAGTAATCTCACACTGCCAGCCTCGGACTCTGTCCAATTCAAGTTTATCCGGAAGAATAGTGCTGGTGACATTAAAAACAACCCCAGATCGAGCCAGCATCGTATAGACTGCATGTAAAACACAACTGGTATCATGCCCAGCAAGCTCCACCACAAGCTCTCCATTTACCAGAGCCTTAGAAGCTCGAATAGCAAAGGACATAGGCTTCATTGAACTATCTACTTTAAATCGAAAAAGCCAATGATCCGATTTAAGACCAGTTGAAGAGCCAATAACCGCCAAATCAGTAGTAGCATCAAGAACCTGCTTCAATTCACTGGAAGCATATTGCAACACTGCATCCGACTTAGCAGAATCAATCACTGCAACACTCGGAGAAAATCCCGCAGCCGAAACCATTTCAGTGGTAGCCAGCAGCAAACAAACCAGCAATAACATCACCAGACAGACAGAACCAAACCACATCCACATATCCTCCGCAAGATTATGAATACTCCTACCAGAGACAATAATACTTTGAACACCCAGACTATATATTGACCAAATGCAATCCAAGTGTCAAACGTTAGCGTGATATGTGCTCTTAGCGATAGTCTTTCCCTTTTCGCGTATTTCGCGTCGTTAGCGGTTCCTTTCTCTAAAAAATCTGCGGAAATCTGCGAAATCTGCGGATAACTTCCCTTTTCGCGCGTTTCGCGTCCTTAGCGGTTACATTCTCCCGAAAATCTGCGGAAATCTGCGGGTAACTACTATAATAAACACACGGCAAAACGGGTGGCTGGATCGTTGTCCAGCCACCCGTTTTGTCGTGTGTTAACCTTTTCCTTTATTCTGCGTCGATATATTCTTTGTAATTACGCAGGTGACAGGATAGCCTTCATGTCTGCTTCGACAGTCGTGACCGGTGCAAGACCGAAGTTATCCACCAGGACTTGAAGCACTGGAGGCGTAACAAACGCCGGCAGGCTTGGCCCCAGCTTTATATTTTTTATACCCAAATATAACAGAGTCAACAGTATTGCGCAAGCTTTTTGTTCATACCACGATAAAATCATTGAAAGTGGTAGATCATTGACTCCGCATTCGAAGGCTCCAGCAAGTGCAACAGCAATCTGAATCGCTGAATACGCATCGTTGCACTGACCAATATCCAGCAATCTGGGGATACCGCCGATATCGCCGAAGTCCAGTTTGTTGAACCTGTATTTACCGCATGCCAGTGTCAGAATAACACAATCATCAGGAACTGCCTGGGCAAAGTCGGTAAAGTAGTTTCTGCCGGGCTTGGCTCCATCACAACCACCAATCAGGAAGAAGTGCTTGATCGATCCAGATTTGACAGCATCAATGACTGCACCGGCAACTCCCATAACTGCTCCGTGTCCGAATCCAACTGTGATCTCTTTGTCTTCGCCGTCTTCTGTAAATCCAGGGGCAGCCAATGCTGCTTCAATGACAGGTCCGAACTTCTGATCAGGAACATGCACAACTCCAGGCCATGCAACCAATCCAGTTGTAAAGATACGAGCCTTGTAGCTCTCTTTTGGCTTCTGGATGCAGTTAGTAGTCATCAGGATTGCGCCGGGGAAAGCATCAAACTCTTTCCACTGGTCCTGCCATGCTCCACCATAGTTTCCTACCAGATGCTTGTAGGCTTTCAATTTAGGATAACCATGCGCTGGCAACATTTCACCGTGCGTATAGATGTTGATCCCCTTGCCTTCGGTCTGCTTGAGCAGATGCTCCAGGTCCAGCAGATCGTGTCCGGAAACCAGGATTGCCTTGCCCTTGATTGGCTCTACACGGACTTTTGTTGGAGTCGGGTCGCCGTATGCTGTTGTATTAGCCTTGTCCAGAAGCTCCATTACCTTAAGGTTGAGTTCACCAACTGCCAGTGCTTTTCCCGTAAGGTCCTCTGCACTGAAGCTGGCATTTGTCATATAGTCCATATACTCATGGAACTTGCCATAAATCGCATCATCATCAAATCCAAGAACATGAGCATGGTCAGCATAAGCTGCTGTGCCTTTCAGGCCAAACAGAATAAGGTCAAGAAGACCAGCGATATCATCTCCGAAACTGGCCTTGCGGCTGAGTATGCCGACTTCAGCAGCCTGCTTCAGAAGACCATCCAGATCAGTCGCTGGAACCCACTGGGCTGGTCCGGAAAGAGTTTCCGGAGTCTTTCCCGCTTTTACGCAGGCGTCTTCATACAACTTCTTCGCCTTATCGCGCATTGCTGCTGCTGTATAAAGAGTCTCAGTCAGACGGGCTGTGTCAAAGTCAACATTCGTGACCGTCGCAAAGAGCGCTTCAACAACGAAAATGTCCACGGCTATATCGGATGCTCCAAGAGCCTTTGCTCTATGAGCATAGTTGGAAACTCCCTGAGCTGCGTAAACTAGCAGGTCCTGTAGCCCCGATGTTGCATCGTCTTTTCCACACACACCCATTTGAGTGCATCCGGTTCCCTTTGCTGTCTGTTCACACTGGTAGCAAAACATAGTTTTCGATCCTCCTGGTAATATTTAGAAATCAATCGTTATGTATAGTACCGTCGATACCGACGATCACCTGTTCGAATGGCACATTCACGCCTGACAGCGCTATTGCCATTTCAGCTATCTTAACCAAACCGCTGCAGCACGGCACTTCCATGCGCAGAACTTTAATACTCGCTGGGCCTGCAGTAGTTATTATATCCGCAAGTTTCGTAACATATGCCTGGGAGTCATCCAGTTTAGGGCACCCAACCAGCAACTTTCTCCCTGCAAGGAATCTCTTCTGAAAATCCGGTATAGAGAATGCTACGCAATCAGCTGCCAGCAATATGTCTGCGCCTTTCAAATAAGGAGCAGTTGCCGGAACTAATTTGAGTTGGATGGGCCAGTTTGCAAGCAATGATGGCTCAGCTTCAACATCCTCTTGAGCACAACAAGCTGATACAGGTTTCATATCTCTGACCATAGTTCCCGGACAACCGCACGGAAGCTTGTCTTCTTTCTTTACACTTACTGGTTCCGCAGGCTTCTGAAGTCCGGGAGCCTGGCTCTCATCATATTCTGCAGCTTCACGCTGTATAATAGTAATAGCGTCAACCGGGCAAGTCCCCAGGCAGTTTCCAAGTCCATCGCAGTAAGTGTCACTTACCAGCTTCGCTTTGCCGTCAATCATCTGTATGGCGCCTTCGTGGCAGGAATCCACACAGATTCCACAGCCAATACACTTCTCTTCATCGATCTGAATAATGTTTCTAACAGCCATTTTATTCTCCATGTATTAGAAGTATGAGGTCAGAGGTTGGAAACTAGCCATTCAAACATATTTTGATGTCTAGTCCGTATTGCTCTTAATCTCAGAAACAAATTTGTCTAGTGTAGTCTTTGTAAAAAAATCCCTGACTTCGTTATTGACTGACTCCATCAACCCACCGAGGATACAGTCAGTAGGATTGCATGTATTCCGTCCCAGCAGACAGTAGTTCTCATCCATGGGACCTTCAACAGCTTCATACACCTGCATGAAGTTAATCTTATCCGGCGTTCGTGCCAGTCTGATTCCTCCGGCTGGTCCTCTTTCAGACTCTACAAGTCCGGTCTTAACAAGTCTCTGGACAACTTTGGCAAGGTGGTTCACAGATACATTCAGCTCAGAAGCAATCTCATGCACAGTCTGCCTGTGATTATCATTGGACGCCAGCACCGCCATTGCATGTAAACCAAGGGATGCCGCATCTGATATTTTAAAGAGTTTAGCCATTCGTTCCGTCCATTTAGGTATTATGGTATTGTTATACCTAATAATACCCCGTCCTAAACAAAATAGCAATAACTTTTTAATTATATTTAATTATCGTGCTCAAAAAGCGAATGACGCACATTGTGATGCGGGCTTCCAGCCTGCCGTCAATGCCACATTGTGGTGCAGGCTTCCAGCCTGCCTGCTCTGGGATTCAACATGATTACAAGTCCAAGCATAATCACTGGTTAAAGCAGGAGTATTCGTAATACATGGGGAATTGTTCTTCAATACACATACAACATACTTGGAGGATGTCCACAATGCAGATGCCCTATGGAGATATAGAAGGAAACACCATTGTTATTAAGTTCTCAACCGCCGACTTCTCGATAGCTACGGTTATTGCTGCTATACGCGAACACCTGGATGTCCTGGAAGAACTCTGCGTATCGTTTATAGGTGCTGGGACTGAAATTGCAGAAGGGCCTACACCAGTTTTCAGACCTACAAATATTGAAACAAGATTTGAATATACAGGATCTGGCAATGCTGTTCCATCATTGGAACGAACATATTTACTCATTTGGAAAGGCGTCATATCGACATTCCCGAACGAGCAGGAGTGGGCTCAGGCTAAAGCTGAGTTTGGCAATTTCATCATGGCACAGGCCGACCTGTTGAGAGCCAGAACAGAAAACTCCAAGAGTTAATCAACTTTGTGTAAACTCGTTCGCTTAATATGCATAGTCGCTTGTCTGCTGACAGTTATCCTGTCGCCTGCATTTTCGTTTGGGCCGTCCTGGGTAGAGGTGGATATATCACCTCACAAAGACGGAAAAGCCACATTCGTCTATAAAATCAGATACACTAATCTGCAGAATACATTACATGGGTTCTACTTCGGTGGATTCGGTGGAATGACCCCGCACTTCAGTTACGATAAATCCCAGGCACTGACAGGCTCCGGACGCCGGTATGGATTGTCAATAGAACCCTATGCAGGCGATAAATTCGATATTGTTCTGGCAAATGGAGCAGCCGTATCATCCGGAGATATCACATATATAGTCCTTTTTGCAGGTGACCTCAAAGGCAGCGGGATGCTGGGACTCACATATAATAAAGAGTTCGGCAGACTTGTATATCTTGACTGGGCTCCATGTCAATGGGACACGGCACTTGAGCATTACACGATCTATCTGCACTATCCGATCCTTGTACCTGATAAAAACGTTGACCAGAAGCTGCTGACGAAATACGGTTTCCGAACCGAGAAATTCGTCAATGCGGACTACCTGATCAGTTACTATGGTCAGGAAGACAATGGCAAATACTGGCTGACAGTCCGCTTCCATAAGAACAACATTCCTGCCTACGGCAAAATGCCGATCAAGTGCTATATCAATGCCGACAACTTCACAATCACCAAACCTCAAGCTCAACCTCAACCCAAACAGGGACTTAATGAACCATTAATCAATCCACCTGCATTGCCTGAGCCTCAAGGTTCACCATTTGGTGCAGAGCAGCCATTTACAAACCAAAGCCCTCAACCACCTGTAAACGCCGCAGGACGAGTGGCAACCGGATACATATTTCTCATCATTCTAGTCTTCATTGCAATCTATATAGCCCGTAAAAAAGCTGCCGGCAACACCATGGCTCAGACTCAGCTGGACCAGGTTAGCTGGGAGAAAGGCGATTGGACCCCTCCGAAGATAAAGGTCTCCAGCTTCAGACAAGCAGGAAAAATTGCAGACCTTACAATAGTTGAAGCAGCCCTGTTACTTGAGATTCCTTTAGCTAAAATAGTTGGCGCTATGATCGCCCATCTTGAACACATCGGAATGGTCAAAGTTGTCTCCCTTGATCCCATCCGGCTCGAAAGGCTGTATCCGGCAGGAGTAGCACCTACCGAAATGTATGAGAGCATTCTGTTCAATGCAATCAAACCCGATGGCAGCCTGTTCGATGCTGACATCAAGAACATCTTCGAAGAAATGACCGATAAAATCCAGGCAAAGGCCTGGGACTGCGACTTGGATGCTACAAAAGCGCATTACCGTAAGATGATCCAGGAGCAGTTTGAAAGAGTTAAAAACGGTGAAGATATAGACCAGGGTGGTTATATTAGATTCTATGCATACAGTCTATACTCAGATACCGGTAGAGCTGTAGATATCAGCCACAGCTACCAGACAACCACGCTGCAGAACATGAGCTATGCATCGTTCATACACTCAGATGCCTGCCATTCTGCGTGCTATGTGCATACCGCTTGTCATGATGCCTGCCATTCAGCTTGCCACTCGGCGTGCCATTCTGCATGTCACTCAGCTTGCCATTCAGCTTGCCACTCAGCCTGTGTCAGCGGAGGTTCACACTGATGAAACCTGACATCAGCTGGATAGATGAGTTCGCGCAGAGCATAAAACCGCACGTATTCGTCCGGGAGCGGGATAGTCTGCTTATCCTTCTCCCCAACCAGGCATACAAACTCAACCCAAGCGGTATCCATCTGCTTAAGCACGTTCTAGATGGCACTCCTATATACACCGTAATGGACACATGGGCAGATGATGAGCGGGCGTTGGAGGATGTGCATGAGTTCTTCTGCGATGTGCGTGCTCTGGTTATGGGCTGCCTGGGTGATGGACAGGGACGCCGCGCAGTTGAAACCGGGACATTCTCAAGACCTCACAACACATATCCTGTTCTCTCCGAAATAGCCATTACCTACCGTTGCAACCTAAAGTGCCGTTTCTGCTATGCTGGATGCAACTGCACCCGCAAGCCCAACAAGCAGGAAATGACTACAGCCCAGGCAAAGCAGGTCCTGGATAAGATCCGGTACGAAGCCGAAGTCCCGAGTGTCAGTTGGACTGGAGGGGAACCGCTCCTCAGAGATGATCTCCCGGAGCTGACCAGCTATGCCGTATCAATAGGCATGCGCGTCAACCTGATCACCAATGGCACACTGGTCACCAAAGACCTGGCAAACCGGCTTAAAGACAGTGGACTCCGAAGTGCGCAGGTCAGTCTGGAAGCTCCAAATGCCGAAGTGCATGATGCATTGACTACAGTTAACGGCTCATTCGAATCCACGCTAAATGGAATTCGAATCCTGCAGGACACCGGCCTCCACGTGCATACAAACACAACCTTGAACTCCGAGAACCTCGCATGTGCAGCCGACATGCCACAGCTGGCCAAAGACCTCGGTATCGATCGGCTCTCAATGAACATGGCTATCCCATGCGGCAGTGCCAACTCTGGCGGAGTCACTATCAAGTATACGGATGTTATCAGCACCGTGGAGGATGTCCGCAAAGTGTCCCGCCAGATCGGGGTCCAGTTCATGTGGTACTCCCCTACCCCCTATTGCATCTACAATCCAATCGCTGCAGGGCTGGGCGGAAAATCATGCGCAGCCTGCGATGGCCTTCTCTCGGTGACTCCAAATGGTGATGTCATCCCGTGTTCCAGCCTGGACCAACCTGTAGGCAACCTGCTGCGTTCATCATTTGAAAAAGTCTGGAGTTCAAAAAAAGCTGTCTACTGGCGGGAAAAGCGTTATGCAAAGCCGATGTGCACAAACTGCGAGAGCTTTGATTTATGCTCCGGAGCCTGCCCTATATACCTCGATGCAATGGGCCACGGGGAGATTGAAGAAGCAAGGAGGCCGGCAGCGGTATGAACGATTCTGACAAGCAATTCGCGATAGCTCCGAACATGCCCCTGAATACGCGCTACGGACTGATTATAGTGCTGGCAATAGTCGGGTTCACCCTGCAGATGCTGGTCAATATGATCCTGGGGCTCCTGTTCCTGATCCCGGTGATGCTACTCTGTTTATCCAAAGGCCTGGACAACAGACCAAATCTGCAGGGCAGTGCCGAATGGAAAACAGCCACAATAGATGAGTTCAAGAAAATAGTGGACCTGTTTAATGCTGCAGACAACTTCAAACAGCGCTCAGGTGCATTCTCACTCTCTTCATCCAAAGGCTGCGGAGGATGCTTCCTGTTCTGCGTTTTCGTTGGATTTGGAGCGATGATACTATCTGCCGTTGCCCCGGCCGTTACTGAATCAGATGCTTTTGCCCCGATAGCCCGTGGAGGTGCACTTTCTGTTCTATTTGTATTGGATGCACTCGCCCTTGTAGCCCCGCTATGGCTCTTCGGTTCCATTAAAACCTGGGAACCTCCTGAACTGCGCAAGAGGATGGCACAACTGGACTTCATCTACGAACAGTCCAAAAAAGGCCCGGACCTGGACTTCATCCCGAATCTTCTTATCAGTAAGTCAAATAAAGGTGATGTCCCCATAGAATGTAAGCTGACAGCCAACATCAAAGACGCCCCCGAGGGATTCCTGGGCATCCAGATACAAACATCCCTGAACAACGTCCAGGGCACTAACTACCCCTACACCTACTGCGTCCTGGTAGCCAAACCCGAGTTCGGTATGCTGGCAAAAGCAAAGAGATTAGTAGAAACACCTCCGAGAGGTGGATTCAACACCGGCCTTCTGGCAACAGATAACGAAAAAAAGGAATCCAAATTCGCCAGATACTATGACGCTCTTATTGAACTCAAAAAAGAAAATGAAGTAGAAATAGCCGTAGTCCGCCAAAACACCAAAGGCACCGGCTACAAAACCTCCCAGGATGAAGCATATCGGGTATTTACAGTAGCCTATGATTTAGCGAAGAAGGTGCTGGGATAGCGCAACCGAGTATGCAGCAAACTTCAACATAACGGATTACCAATGCATCGGTATCAGAGCGAAGGGGAGAACATACAATCAGTTCTGAACATACTGATACCCCCCGAAGCGCCGATGCCGATGCTGGAGCTCCCGGATATACGGTAACTATCAGTCTAATTCCTCCCATAACTCAGAAATACGTGGATCATCCGAAATGAGTGTTTGTCTGAACTCCTGACTGGTAACGATGCGCCCAGCCATCTTGCCCAGTTTGAATGACGCGCCTGGATCGTGCCATTCTTTAATCCCATATACCATCTGTACCTTATTGCGAAATATTAGTGCGCGATAGAGTAGTTTGTAAGAAATTTCGTATTCTGAATCATACCTGTCCAAAATAATTTTCTGTTAGCCAATTGAGGCAGAGTCTCCTGTTATGTTATGGTGTATTGACCAAAACGCACCCGCACAAAGGAGTCTCTGCCATGATGTTAAATACGAGTCTTTTCGCCCAAATCCTTCAAGTTATTCCCAAAGGTAAGTTTGCACGCATTGTTAGTGAGTGCAAAGCTGAGCGTGGTAGCAAGGGCTTTACATGCTGGGACCAGTTGGTTTCTATGCTATTTTGTCAGTTTGCTCAGTCGAAAAGTCTACGTGAGATCAGTGATGGATTAGCTGTAACCTGTGGTAAACTCGTCCATTTGGGATTGAAAAGTGCCCCACCCAAGAGCACTTTGTCCTACGCCAACGCTCATCGAACCTGTGAGGTCTATTCAAAGCTGTTCAATGAGATGCTCAATTTTTGCAAAGCCTGCAGGCCTGGTAAGAAATCTAAGTTTCGCTTCAAGAACCCGATACTATCGATGGATTCAACAACCATCGCATTGTGCCTGACACTGTTCCCATGGGCAGAATTCAGGCAGACGAAGGGAGCCATCAAATTACATATGGTCCTTGACCACGATGGATATATCCCTACATTTGCTATCATCTCCGATGGTAAAGTCCACGACATCCACGCTGCAAGGCTCGTAACATTCCCAAAGGGAAGTATAATAGCCTGTGATCGCGGCTACTGTGACTACGAACTCTTCCACAAATGGACAAGCGAAGGTGTCTACTTCGTTACCAGACAAAAAGTAAATGCCGCATACAAAGTGATCGAAAATCGAACGATACCGAAGAACTCCAATGTGCTATTGGATCAGATCATCCAATATACAGGCTCAATATCCAAACGCCACTGCCCCGACAATATACGGCGCATTGTGCTTTGGGACGAAACGAATAAGAAAGAAGTTGTTCTTCTTACCAATCACCTCACTTTTGGAGCGACGACTATCGCTAAAATATATCGAGATAGATGGGAAATAGAACTGTTCTTCAAGACTCTTAAACAGCACCTTAAGATCAAGACGTTCGTGGGAACTACTCCTAATGCACTCGCAATTCAGATTTGGACAGCACTTATTGCTATCTTGCTTCTGAAGTTTTTGCAGTTCAAGTCCAAGTGTATACTGACACCTTGCAGACTGATTGCACTTCTACGATTGAATCTGTTCACATATCGTGATCTCTGGAAATGGCTAAGTGATCCTTTTGCTGTTCCGCCACTTGAGCCTGTCCAACAGCTTGAACTCACGTTTTAGACAGCACATCTGACTCAATCTTAAAATGAACAATCACAGGGGGGACCTCATATCAGAAATGCAACAAAACATCGACTAACTGAGTGTGAAAACCTATACTAAATAGGCTTGATAGAATTATTTTGGACAGCAATGATTCTGAATAAAGAGCAAATTCCCAAGTTTGGTTTTTCAGATGGATGGGCACTGCTTCTGGACAAATACTTATAATAGACTTCGTATATTCCGGCTCTGGCTCTTCATTTACTCGCTGCGGTTGGGGTGGTTTGTTATCATACCGTTCCAACTCGGCAATGATTTCATTAGCTTTTAATCGATCTGACTCACGAACATAGATCAGAAATATAGCATAACTATCATTAGGGGCAGGTTGAACAGCATATTCTATTCGTTGATGAGCGTACTCCTGATCGAGTAAGTATATTTTCTCAGACGGATTCAATCCCCAGGCACCACGATACTCAAGGACTGCCACATTTACCCCCAGCAGTTCATTGCTCTCAACAGAATGACTAGCCCGTGATCTCCATACTGGTTCTTTATATTTTCTAGCCCCACCTGGACGACCAGGAAATCTACGATTCCCTTTACCTTTACTATATTCTGATGTACCCACTAGAACCTGCCTTCACATCCAAATTGTTCTGAATACCCCAGCGATTATCATATGGTCCTGAATATGGTCTGGATGGATCCAGGATTCGGTATCCGGCTGTAGGTATCTTCATTAATGGGACCAAAACATCACTACTCACCCCCACTTGCTCCAGAGACCACCCGAGTCTCTTTATCACTGAGCCTTTTGCGTAGCGAACAGCATAGTTAATCAGTCTATTCACATCAATATCCATTACATATTCCTGTAAAACAGCTAAAGCTTCACCTATACCACCAAATAGCCTGGGTTGCGCGAACAAATCAAGCAGTGTTCTTTCAGGATCGGTAATGGCAACCTTAAAAGTCTGATCTATCCATACTTCTTCAATACCAAAGAAATACTCCGACTTTATGGTTATATATTCATATCGGACAGCACCAATTTCCCAGTAATGTCGTCCTTGTTGCTTGATTCCAGATGTCCGCCGCATGCTGGGAGTTACTACCTTGCTGGGTGTAGATGCCATGACAATTTGAGGTATTTGATCCGTAAACCCATAATGATTCATTGCAGACCAATGGCTGATTGCTGAAGGCTGGACCAATTGGGTTGCAATTGCAAATGGATGAACATTCATATCACCAGGCAACGTACCACTCCAGGCATACAGTCCTCTTCTCAGCCTATGGATCCAACCAGACTTGTATAGTTGAGACAACATCTCACGGATATAACCGCTGCCAATCCCGATCTGATCTGAAACCCTATTGGCATCCTCTACCGAGAAGATGAATCGTCCTTGAGCCGCCATCTCTTTCAAAAAACGGATTCCCTGTGTTTCGCTATATCCATTAATGACCATCTTCATCACCAGTTCCTGAGCAATACAACAACTCTTTCCATATATATTTTACTGCATTATTCAGTCATTAACAATCTTTTCGCAGTATTATTTTAATCGCCAATGAACTTTCTAGCAGGAAACCTCGTCCCGTCTAATCACCAATGCATGCTGGCACCCCGAGTTGTGAAAGGCAGATACCATAGCAATCTCCCCATCATTGCATCCGATCAAAAGCTTAATCTCACTGTCAGACTTAAAAGCATCCACTGTAACCGCAATCCCCACGAGTTCGCGTTCCGGCATACTGCCCAGCCAGACATCAATCTCATTCCCATCCCCGGACTTACTCCCTGCCAAATATCCATAATCCAGAGGATAAACCAAATCCGGCCAGTTCGGGTGACTGCTTCCTTTTGGACGGTCAATGCTTACCTCACATTTGTCCATTAACTCATCCAGAGCAGCCCAGAATGGAGAGTTCATGTTTGCATCATTCATATTTATCCTCATCCTGATGTATAGACACCTTGATACAAACTAAAGGAGCGCTAATATTGGAAAGCTGTTATACACCAAATAATCTCAATAATATAGCATATAAAATAGCCACATCAATATAAACGGGTATAAAATAGTCCAATAACTTTATACACCCACCTATCCTTTCATCAATCAGAAGCATCTATATCTATGGAGGCTGCGTTTTTGGGTAAGAGTGATGGACAACTGGTCATGAGGACTCTGGAGGGAGATAGCACTGCGTTTGATGACCTTATCGAACGGCATCGCTCTCGTATGATTCATATTGTCATGGGAAAGGTAGGGATCAGGGAAGAGGCATTGGATATTGCGCAGGAAGCGTTTATACATGCATATATGTCGCTTCATACGCTAAATAATCCCGAGCAATTTGCTCCCTGGTTGATAGCTATTGCAGAGAATCTGTGCAAAATGAAATGGCGAAGAATGCAGAGGGTCACTGTTCCATTGGATCAAATTGAGATCGCTGACAAGTCGCTTGCAAACGATAATTCGATCCTTGACACACTAAAGGTCCTGCCGTCGGGGACCCGCGAAGCAGCAGACTTGTTTTTTGTTGAAGGCTTGAAGCAATCTGAAATCGCTGCAAGACTGGGGATTTCATTACCAGCAGTCAAAGCCAGAATCCGTGAAGCACGCGCAAGCCTCCGGAAGGAGATGGTTGATATGGCTAAACAAACACCAAAGGAAACATATTCCGATTTCACCGCCAATTTGAAGCAAAAACTGGAACTGGCAAGGTGGTACCGGACAATTGCAGATCACTGCGGTTCCGGAGGAGATGTGATGACAGGCTTGCAGGCTATCTGTAAGAGCGATTTCTCTCTTGCAATAATTGACGCTACCAAAAAGATTATAGATGCTGTGAATGCTGGCAGGACTGTGACAGATGCATTAGCAGAGATACCAATTCTGGCTAGTCCGGAAACTACCGCCATGATGAAAGCAGGTGAACAATTCGGCAGTCTCACTGTAGCTGGCCGTATTCTCGCGGACTGGCTGGAAGTGCAGGATGCTCAGCGCAGAATAGAATTAATATTCTGGTGCAGAACACTCGGATTTTTGCTGGCTGCCGATGTGCCAATTACAGACACGCTAAACTATGGTGTAGATATTGCTCATAGCAAAGCACTGCAACAGGCAACCCGAGAGATAATACAGGTTCTGAAAAATCTCGGAGACAATCAACCTACCGACAGCCCACTTCGACCAGTTCTTGATAAATACCCGGATGTCTTCCCCCCAATTCTAAAGCTTGCTGTTCTAGTTGGGGAAAACATCGGCAAGCTTGATCAAACTCTTTGCTGGGCTGCAGATATAATGTCGGATGATCTGGCACTCAATATCGCCAGTGGCCTATTGGGAGAAAAGCGCGAACTCACACCGCGTCGTCCCCTTAACCTTATCACTGAGGGGCTTCTGCATGCACAGTGCATCACTCTACTCTCAGATCATGCTCCGGATATACGCGCAGCAGCAATAGATGCGCTTGGGCGTTTAAACTGGACAGATGCAGCTTCTGAAATTGCAATATACCTTGACGATGATTCAGCTGATGTTCGCATAGCGGCAGCGCGTGTTATTGCAGAACTGGGTTACAAAGACGCGGAGCAAGCGCTGGTCAGACGTCTAAAGGACCCAGATCCAGTAGTCCGCAGAACAGCCATACAATCGATAATCAAACTCGAACTGCACAATGCCGCACGATTTCTAGCAGATGTAATAATGGACACAGACCACAGGGTTATAAGTGCAGCCATAGATTCCCTCGTCGATCTTCAGGAAACTGAAGTAATGAAACAAAAAGCCATTGAGATGTTCCACAGCGAAGTCTGGGAAGAACAAAAACGCGCTGCCTATCTTCTGCGATATTTCATTCCGCAAGAAGCTGTAGAGAAATTAGTAAATGCCTTGCCGAATGAATTGTCTGTCCAGCAAATTAATGCAGTGATCGTATTAGGCCTCTACGGATGCACCCAGGTTCGTCCTATACTCAATCAGCTGGTATTGAATCATGATTATTCTACACGAGTAGCAAGGGCAATGCGTGAAATCGGCGATTCAACAACAGCCGCTGCCATACGTGAAGCAATCAAAGCTGGAATCCTGGATGCAAGTTATTCCGAGACTGCTGATGCGATGGATTACCAAACTTGCAAATGAGTGTCTATAACATTACTATAATACTGTTTAATCAAATTGCGTACCGAGGCACTCCTTGCTAAAAACCGGCCTGTCAGTCCTAATAGAAACCCGTCTAAGTGAACTCAAAAATGCGCGTATAGGTATAGTAGCCAATCATGCATCTGTAACTCCTGATCTTGTGCATATTTCCGATGCCCTCTCTGATGCTGGAGTTAATATCAAGGCATTATTCGGACCTGAGCATGGCGCGCGGGGAGATGTGGGAGATGGTCTTGAAGTAGGAGATTATACGGACCCCAGGCTTGGAGTGCCGGTTTACAGTTTATATGGCAAACACAAGGCCCCGACCAGTCAGATGCTGGATGGAATAGACATAATGCTGGTGGATCTGCAGGATGTCGGTTCACGTTTCTATACGTTCCTGTATACAATGTCCGCCGCCATGGATGCATGCGCAAAATGCAGCATTCCAGTCTGGATTCTGGATAGACCGAACCCGATATCCGGGCTAAATCCCGATGGTCCTGTGCTGGATCCAAGATTTTCATCGTTTGTAGGAATGTATCCCATTGCCCAGCGGCATGCAATGACTGTTGGAGAGCTTGCCAGGTATTTCCATTCTGAGTTTGGTATAGGAGCTAAACCGGAAGTTGTTCAAATGCAGGGCTGGTCCCGAAATATGTGGTTCGACCAGACCGGACTCCCATGGGTAATGCCGTCTCCCGGTATGCCAACCCTGGACACAGCAACTGTCTACCCCGGCACCTGCCTGTTTGAAGGGATCAATATCTCTGAAGGCAGAGGCACTACCCGGCCATTCGAGATATTCGGAGCTCCCTGGATCGATCCCGTCAAGCTCCGTATAGCCATGATCAACTACGACCTGCCGGGAGTAAAATACAGAGAAGCCTATTTCATCCCAACCTGGTCAAAACACACCAACACCAGATGCGCAGGCCTGCAAATCTATGTAACTGACCGAGAAATCTACCGCCCGGTAGTAACCGGAATCGCAGCAATATGCGCCATCAATAAACTCCATCCAAATGACTTCGCATTCCTACCGCCAAACTCCGAAGGCCGCCATTTCTTCGACCTGCTGACCGGTTCTTCCCGCATCAGAGAAGCAATCGAATCCGGAAAATCACCACAAGACATAGCGCAATCGTGGCACGACGAACTAGGAATCTATAGTAACGCTACAGTAAAACATCTATTGTATTGAACACCTAAACAAAGGCATCCTGCTGTATTCGCCCAGCATCTATATTCTACACATTCCCATTTTCGCGTGTTTCGCGTATTTAGCGGTTCCCTATTTTCTTTGCTGAACTTTTCTGAGCTTTCCTGATAGCATCGGTTACTTCAACTGAACCAGTAAATCCGCGGACCGGGCTCAGGTAGTGGTTATACTCCCATATCACAATTTTCTCAACATAAGGTGTTACTGATCTAAGTTGCTCAACAATTCTGTCCGCTGGTGCCGGTTTCCATCCAGCCGGTATATCAAACACCTCCACATCAGCCCAGAACTTAATCTTAGCGGACTTGCAGGCATTCGCAACTGCCTTAAAATACGGTTTCACATTCTCTGGGGTCAATTTTCGATCGCACCCTACTCCATCCTGCAGAGCTAAAATATCGGGTTTTATCAGAGGAAGTGCATTCTCCCAGTACTTTTCCATCTGCTCAGGAGTAGCATCAAGACTGAAATATGGCGCCATAACAACAGGCATTTTGGGAGACAGAGTTCGAAGCTGAGAAACTACCTGAGAATATAGCAGCACTCCGACATTATCGGCAACCGACACATTCCCGAGTTCCCACCCCAAAATATACCAGCCTCCAAACGCCTTATGTTTGCCATATTGCCGCCATACACTCTCAGCAACACCCCTGCACCGTTTCCCAAACTCCTCAAAGTCGGCAGAGGTTTGACTATCCCAGTTCCACGCATACAACCCAACAAATACTTTTATATGGTATTTAAGTGATGCATCGAGTATTGTCTGCAGAGGATCACCTGTTCCGCACTTCGCAAATAGCGGATAACCATCCACCTTGCCAAATGCCGAATCATCACGCGCTATAGCATCTATAATAAGAGTATCCATCCCCATCTTCCGCATAGACGCAAGCTCCGAATCCCACTGCTTCTCACTCCACCCAAGATTCACCGCATCAAACTGCAAAAATGCCCCGGTAATAGGCTTCAGAACCTTAGCAGAAACATTAACACTACTCAACAAGACCAGCAAAACCACAAATAGCATCGCCCGATTCGTCATACTGTTTACTCCACCTTAAGAAAAGGTTCAAGTTACCTATAACATATCATATATCAACCAAACTCAACTCACCTAATCCCACTTAGCGCCTTTGAGTCTTTGCGTGAGATAAATTCTGAGTTTCGTGTCTAGAACATTCGCTCTTCTCCTTCCCGAAAATCTGCGTTAATCTGCGAAATCTGCGGATAAATCCCTTCTTAGCGCCTTTGCGGCTTTGCGTGAGAACTCCCTTCCCTCCTTCAATTGACAAACCCCTCCCTGAATGATAAAGTTTGCTATCTCAGAGATATGTGTTGGAGGATGTAATGAATCGCTTTGAGGACCGCTATCTTCAGTATGACCTTGCCCGGAGCCGGGTGTTTGATAAGAGTGAAATCCAGGACTTGCTGCAATTTATGCAGAAAGCGGGATATAACGGACTAGCTGTCTACCTGGAAGCCTCGTTCGCCTTTGAAAGCATCGAAGGAATCATCCGCCCGGGAGTAATGACCCCTGAGGACGCCGCATGGTTAGTCGATGTCGCCGGCAAGCAAGGTATCCGGGTAATGCCGATGACCAACCTCTTCGGACACATGGAGCAGTTTGTAGACCGGGAGAGCTACGCTTATCTAAGCGATCAGGGTAAGGGACAGGTAGATTTCACCAGTTCAGTTGCTGAAGATTTCGCTATACAAATAGCCACCGAATACTCCAAGCACTTCAAGACAGACACAGTGCACATCGGAGCAGATGAAACAGAACTGGATGACAACTCCCGTCCGCTGTACGCAGCTTTCCTCGCACGCGTGTGCCGCAGATTACTGGACCAGGGAATAATCCCCGCAATCTGGAGCGATATGCTGTGGATGCATCCTGAACTGGTAACGGATATCCCCCGAGAGTGCATAATCTTCGACTGGAACTACTACGGTCACCGCCCCGACAGCCTTAAATTCTGGAAAGAACACGGCTTTGAAAAAGTTCTTGTCTGCCCTGCCGATCAGTCATGGGAAGGATTCATAACCTGTTATCGGACCAGTGGACATCTAAAAGCCACTATGGACCCGATAGGTCTGGATGAAGTTGAGGCTTTCCTGGTAGACGGTTTCGAGTTCGGCACCCCCGGAGCCTGCCTTACTACCTGGGAACACAGATTCGGTAACTCTTTCTGGTCCCAGTTAGTCCCGATGGCCAGAGCTGGACTATATATCTCCGGTCAATGGACACCCGGCACTCCGGACGAAGCAATAGTGGAGCACACAATCTTCGGCAGGACAACTCCGTACAGCAGTATCACCAAAATCCTCCGCGAAAACTGCCAGGCGCCTCTGTATGATGTCACCGAGTTCTACCCCAGCACCCCAAGGACTGCATTATACCTCAGGGATGCACTGGTCAAATACCTGATCAATGCTCCAATTGTAGCTGATAGACTGATAAGCAAGTGGAAAACCGGTATACAGCAGGCTGAAAGCATGCTTAGCCGATGGACATCCGAATCCAAATTCGAGGACCGCTGCCTTGCTGGGATGCGTCTAACTTGCTCAATAGTCAAGACCTCTCTTGCTCTGCTAGAAGCCGCATCTGCTGCATATGAAGACTACCACACTGCAGCAATGATCCAGTTCCAGGACACTGCCAAAGCAATCGAGCTCCTGAACGCTGCTGCAGCCAGACTTGATGCCCTCGAACCCGAGTTCGCATCACTGGAAAAACTGGCAATTAAAGTAATATCCACATCCGGACACCCCAGAGTAGACCAGAACCTGATTCCACAGAGAATGGCTGATATATCATGGCTGGCTGAGACCATCCGAACAGCTGCATCCGACCTCACAGATGATAAACTCCGCCACGTAAACATCCTCTCGTGGAGGCGTATCATAAATAAAGCCATACTCAACGAACCAGTCTGGGGTTTTATTTGAGCATGTCTGCCAAACCATCGTATAATAAGCAAGTATGAATTGGGATTGTAATTGTGATGCAGGCATCTTGCCTGCATCACAATTACAATCCGGCATAATTTGTTCTATTTAAGGCAGGTTAGAGAATGCGTTTCATTAATATACTGTTCCTTGCCTTGCTGGGTCTGGTAGTAATTCCCTTCCAGACCCTGGCAGCACCTTCTAAAATCAAAGTCCACACTATAAATATGTATGGTAGGTACGATATAGAAGGCAGACAACCTCAGATTATGGTTGACTTCTTCAAAAATCACCCCGAAATCAGGCTTAGACCGTGGACCGGTATAAATTTGCCTGTTGGTGGAGACAGTGCCAGCCTGGCAATGGCAATGGCTGCAAACAACGGACCTGACATATTTGAGCTGGATATACGGCAATCCGTCAAGCAGGGAATGGCTTATCCGTTAACTGAATGGATCGGAAGAGATGGAATCCTGAAAAACGGCAAACCCAAGCTGAATGCCCAAGGCAAACCTGATCTAAACGGCCAGGTTGATGCAGATGAAGCCAAATGGGATGGCTGGATGAAGATAAAGCCCCTGTTCAGGCAGGTTGTAACTGTTGATGGAATCCCAAGCGCTCTTCCGCACAGCAACGGAACTTATGTTGGATTACTTTACAGTAAACGGATGTTCAAGAAGGCTGGTCTGAACCCGATGAATCCCCCGGCAAACTGGGATGAATTTGTTTACTGGTGCCGTAAGCTGTATGACCACAAGACCAAGACTCCAAGTGTTGATATATACTCTGCCTCTTGGGCATTCGCTCCATGGGTAGCTGCAGCAGGTGACAGCATAGTAGTCCAGGAGCGCAAAAGCTCCAAGACAGGCAAAGTCTACACATTCCATGAACAGGCGACATCATTTGTTGCTCCGGATACCGGGGAAGACCTTGCAACTGCAGTTCCTAAATGGAAAGTCAATGTTGGGGGCAAAGGATGTATCGCAGCTGTAGGATTGCTGCACCGGTTGCGATGGGCTCCCTGGATAGTCGATAAAACCACAGGAGATCCTGTTGAACTATCCAAACAAGACGTTGAAAATGAGTCTACATCCTACAAAGGCCGCAGAATTGTTTTTTCCAAAGATGATGTTATAGAAGGATGCATTTCCTGCAGCCCTTACGGATTGGACGATACTATCTCCAGGTTCGGCAGACAACTGGCAATGTTTCCTCTCTGGTGCAACGATATGACCGAGTTTGAAACCAAAGGAATACCGCCTGAGGACCTTGGTTTCCTCGCATTTCCACCAATAGACTCTAAGCACAGGCCTGTCCTTCAGGCTTCACAATATTTCAACATGATTGGAAAAGATGCGAAGCTCCGTGGCGGAGAAACTACTGCAGAGAAAAAACAGTATCTGAATACCGTCTGGGAGATCCTGCGCAATACTAACGGTGTTGAAGTCTCTGATGACGATATCTGCAAGAAAGTTGCAGCAGGACGTGCCCGGTTCATGAATCCCAGAGACCTTCAAAGACTTGGATTCACTGACTACATAAAAGAGATCCCACCCGAAGACATGAAACTCTGGAACCAGATATCCGGAGGGAAGATCCTGGAAGTAGTTGAACCATATATGGGAAGCTGGCTTCAGTTCCGCCAGTTCCTGCAGATGGAGGTTTTGGACCTTGTCCTGAAATCCAGTGGTAAGAACTTCGACTATGCAAAAGCCCTCAAACAGTTAGAGCACGATGGCAACGCCGGCACAATGTTCGCTCAACCCAAAAGCACTCTGGACAAACACCGGCCGATAGCTACCGTAGTAGCTGCTTTTGTTGGATTATTAGTCATTGTTTTTGCCGTGCTGATCATCATAGACCAGCGCAAAGCCTTCCCCAGTCATGCCGGAGTCTACAAAGGCTGGCTTCCCTGGGCTATGCTCATACCGGCTGTTATTTCGATAGCATTGTGGGGCTATTATCCTTTAGCTCGCGGTATGGTGATGGCTTTCCAGGACTACAAAATAGTCGGAAAGTCTCAGATGGTTGGGCTGGACAACTTCATCAGCATCGCACTGGACCCCAATTTCTACCATTACATGATTACAACATGCAGGTTTGTTCTATGGAACTTTGGACTTGCATTCTTTACTCCAATTATCCTCGCGCTGCTGCTGACTGAAATCCCCAAGCTCAAAGTGTTTTTCAGGACCCTGTTCTTCTTACCGCAGATGACCAGCGGAATCGTCGTAGCCTTAATGTGGAAGGAAATGTTCGGTGGTACATCCTCAGGAACAATCAACCGAATATTCTCATTCCTGCTGGGGGACTTGTTCCCCAAACCCATTGACTGGCTGGGAGACCCGGCGACTGTTATGGCCTGTGTAATCATACCGGTCGTCTGGGCTGGCTCAGGTATTGGCAGCTTGATTTATCTGGCAGCTCTAAAATCCGTCCCGGAAGAACTCTATGAAGCAGCGAGTCTGGACGGTGCAGGTATCCTTAAAAAGATATGGAAGATATCACTTCCCACTCTGCTTCCTCTGATTATCATCAACTTCATTGGAACGTTCATCGGAACATTCCAATCGATGGGGAGTATATTTCTGCTGACATTCGGCGGACCCGGAAAGGCTACTATGGTCATGAGTATGGCTATATGGCAGGAAGCTTATGTAAACCTCCGATTCAGCCTGGCAACATCCTATGCATGGATTCTCGGCAGCTTACTGCTGGGATTCACCTACATTCAAATGAGGATGCTGAGAAGGATGGAATTCAAGCAGGCAAAGGGAGACTAATATGCCAATTATTGATCTCATAGAACGTAAAAGTGTAAAAGGCCGCATCCTTATCACATGGATGTATATAACCTTGATCCTGGGTGGCGCTGCAATGGTCTACCCGTTCATGGTCATGCTGACTGGTTCCACCAGTTGTCAGTTCGACTATGAACGCCGCAGCATCATTCCAAGGTATATGTATTCCCGCCAGGACAGACTGATGCGTACCCTCTGCCTTTATTTCCCGCAGTCCATCCGCAACTCAATGCGGACCATGCGGATGTATTTCCCGGATATGAGGGAAGACTGGGTCAGTTGGAATGCGATGGGTGATGAATATGCTCAGACTGACAAATGGGCATCTAAACGCCTGGCTGAAATCGATAATCCCCAAAAACGTGAGCTTCTGGAAAATGAAGCTAAAGATTATGCAGACTTTGCAAAAACCTGGGACAATCAGGAGACTATACTGGCTTTCGACAACAGGTACGTGGCCCCCTTCCTGCGGTATCGTTATAAAAAAACTTCCAATCTAAACAAGGCCTGGAATACTTCAACAAACGATTTCTACAAAGTAACGGTACCGGACTGGAGCGGAGAACCAATAGACCAGTCGCAGTATGTTCCTCTGATTGATCTGCGTTACAAAGACCTGCTGGCATTCCGTGATGAATATGCCAAGAACACTTATACTCCATACCTTGAAGGTTCCGGAGTATATGCAGGTTTCCTGAGACCAGCATGTGTCAGATATCTATGGGAGGATTTCGTTACAAAGAATCTTCCAGATGTGGATATTAAAACACTTGAGTTCCCGGTATCAAACAGCGCTCCGGCAAATATTAAGGAGCAGTGGAAAGAATTCCTGCTCATCAATTTTCCGATGAGGCATGTGCAGTTGCCTGACTCTCCTGAGTGGCAGAGCAAGTGGACAGCTTTCCTGAAAAGTCGTTTCCACACAATTACGAACTTGAGTAACATGCTCAGCCTGAAGTATTCGGATTGGTCGCAGGTTAAATTAACCCCAACAATCCCGTACTCGTCCCTTTCTGTAGTCTGGATAGATTTCGCACGCAGAATGATCCCAACAGACCAGTGGATCCTGAGAGACACTTTGCCGGAACAGGCTTTTCAGAAATTTGCTCTGGCTAGACACGGTAGTTTGGATGGTATAAACAAGGCCTATGGAACCAGTTTCAACAATCTGAACCAGCTGGGAGTTCCATACGGGTCAGCCGTATTGGTTACATTTGCAAACCGCGAATGGCCTATCACAATCAGTCAGGCAATAGGAAACTACCAGGTAGTTACTGACTATCTCTTCCTGAGAGGCAGGTCCGTCCTCAACACAGTCATACTGGTTGTGCTGGCGCTGGTAATATCTCTGACCGTTAACCCACTCGCTGGATATGCATTAAGTAGATTCAGACTCAGAGGAGCTGAAAAGATCCTGCTCTTCTGCCTGGCAACAATGGCATTCCCTGCTGCAGTCACAGCTATCCCAGGATTCCTGCTCTTGAGAGACCTGGGATTCCTAAATACATTCTGGGCGCTAGTCTTGCCAGGTGCAGCCAACGGCATGACCATATTCCTCCTCAAAGGCTTCTTCGACTCCCTGCCAATGGAACTCTTTGAAGCAGCAACTGTAGACGGAGCCCCGGAGCATCTGATCTTCCGGATGATCGCCCTGCCCCTGGTCAAACCAATACTTGCAGTTGGTATGCTAAATGCGTTCATTGCTGCATACAATGGCTGGGAATGGGCTCTGGTAGTCTGCCAGGACCAGAAGATGTGGACAATAGCCGTCTGGACCTACCAGATGTACCAAGTCCTCCCACAGCAGTGGGTATCCATGGCAGGATTCGTATTAACATCAATCCCAGTCCTGATAGTCTTCATCCTATGCCAGAACATAATAATGAGAGGAATAATACTCCCACAGATGAAGTAGGGTACTGTCATTAAGGACATGTCATCCTGAGGAACGAAGGATCTGCTGTACTGCTAAAAGCAGATCCTTCGCTCCTCAGGATGACATACCAGAAAACATAAACCTATAACCCATTCCCTTTCCGTGTATTCCGTGTATTCCGTGGTTAAAAACTCCGGAATGCTCCAGCAAGAGGCATATAATGAGAATGCGTCACACAATTGCAGTACTCTTTGCCTTAATATCTTCCGTGGTGTTGCCACTATCGTCCTTCGCCGCCCAGACAGTGTATTTATACGGCAGATATGATCCGGAGTCCAGGCAGCCTCCTGTCATGATCGATTACTTCCGCAAGCATCCCGAAATCCGACTCAGGCCCTGGTCCGGAATAAACTTGCCCGTTGGAGGAGACAGCGCCAGCCTGGCTATGGCTATGGCAGCCAACAACGGACCGGATATCTTCGAAATGGACATCAGGCAGTCCGTCAAACAGGGAATGGCCTATCCCCTCTCACAATGGATAGGTAGTGATGGTGTCCTAAAAAACGGCCAACCCAAGCTCAATGCTGAAGGCAAACCCGAACGCAACGGTCAGATAGATGCCGATGAAGCCAAGTGGGACGGATGGATGAAGCTCAAGCCCCTGTTCAGGCAGGTAGTCACTGTCGATGGAGTTCCGTGCGCTTTGCCTAACAGCACCGGATCGTATGTGGGCCTTTTATATAGCAAACGTCTGCTGAGAAAAGCCGGTCTTGATCCTTTGAATCCACCAGGTGACTGGGACACATTTGTATTCTGGTGCCGCAAGCTCTATGATCAGAAGACCAAAACGCCGGGTGTAGACATATACTCACAGTCCTGGGCATTTGCACCCTGGGTAGCTGCTGCAGGAGACAGTGTTGTTGTGCAGGAGCGCAAGAGCCCCAAAACCGGCAAGGTATATGTTTTTCATGAGCAGGCAACATCATTCATCACACCCGTCACCAAAGAAGACCTTTCCACGGCTGTTCCAAAGTGGAGGGTAAACGTTGGAGGAGAAGGCAGCATAGCAGCAGCAAGGTTGTATCACAGACTGCGCTGGGCCCCCTGGATCCTGGACAAAGCAACAGGAGATCCCGTTGAACTCTCCAAAACAGATATAGTAAACAGCTTCACAAAATATAAAGGCCGTAGGATTGGGTTTACTAAAGAGGATATCATCGAAGGATGTATATCGTGCAGCCCCAATGGACTGACAGACACCATGAACAACCTTGGCAGGCGGCTGGCGCTGTTCCCTCTGTGGCTCAGCGATTTGACTATGCTCGAAGCCAGCGGTGTCCCCCCGGAAGACCTTGGACTTCTTGCATTCCCACCAATGAACTCCAAATGCCAACCGGTCCTGCAGACATCAGCATCATTTAACATGATAGGAAAAGATGCCAGAAACCGGGGAGGAGACACCCCTGAGGAGCGTAAACAGTATCTAAACACCGTTTGGGACCTGCTCAGGTTAACCAACAGCCAGGAAGCAGGAAATGATGATATCAGAAAGAAAGTTGCCGCAGGCAGAGCAAGATTCCTGAATCCGAGAGACCTGCAGAGATTAAGACTGGATGACTATATAAAAGAGATTCCACCGGAGGACATGAAGCTCTGGGGCCAGATAGAAAACGGGGAAATTCTGGAGGTAGTCGAACCATATATGGGAAGCTGGCTGCAGTTCCGCCAGTTCCTGCAGATGGACATTCTGGACCTGATCCTCAAATCCAGCGGTAAGAACTTCGATTATGTAAAAGCACTAAAACAGCTGGAATATGATGGCAACACCGGCACAATGTTCACCCAGCCTAAAGCGACGCTGGACAAACACAGACCGGTCGCAACACTGATTGCTGCATTGGTTGGGATGGTAATAATTGTTTTCGTAGTGCTTATCATCATCGACCAGCGCAGAGCGTTCCCCAGTCATGCCGGAGTCTACAAAGGCTGGCTGCCCTGGGCAATGCTGGTACCTGCAGTCATTTCTATTGCTTTATGGGGTTATTATCCGTTGGCAAGGGGCATGGTAATGGCTTTCCAGGACTACAAGATAGTCGGGAACTCTCCGATGGTAGGGCTGGATAACTTCATAAGCATCGCACTTGACCCCAACTTCTACAAATACATGCTGACAACATTCAGGTTCGTGCTGTGGAACTTCGGACTGGCATTCTTTACACCCATTTTTCTCGCACTGCTTCTAACAGAGATTCCAAAGCTCAAGATATTCTTCAGGACTCTGTTCTTCCTGCCTCAAATGACCAGCGGGGTCGTTGTTGCGCTTATGTGGAAGGAAATGTTCGCAGGGACATCTTCCGGCACAATAAACCGCTTCTTCTCATTCATAATGGGAGACTGGTTCGCTAAACCAGTTGACTGGCTGGGCAACCCGGCAACCGTAATGGCGTGTGTCATAATCCCCGTCGTGTGGGCAGGTTCAGGTATGGGGAGTCTTATCTACCTGGCCGCCTTAAAGTCTGTCCCGGAGGAGCTGTATGAAGCCGCCAGCCTGGACGGTGCCGGGGTATTGAAGAAGATATGGAAAATATCCCTCCCCACCCTTCTCCCGCTGATCATCATCAACTTCATAGGCACCTTCATCGGCACATTCCAGTCAATGGGAAGCATCTTCCTGCTGACCTTCGGAGGCCCGGGAAAGGAAACAATGGTTATGAGCATGGCCATCTGGCAGGAAGCCTACGTAAACCTGAGATTCAGCCTGGCCACCTCCTACGCCTGGATCCTCGGCAGCCTGCTCCTAGGATTCACCTACATGCAAATGAGGATGCTAAGAAGAATGGAATTCAAACAAGCCAAAGGAGACTGATCCCAAATTGTGAGGCAGGCTTCCAGCCTGCATTTTCATCCCCCATTGTTCGGGTCCTTTGCCCAGAAGAACACGTAACTTACTCTCTGATCGCAACATGCACAAATTACTGTGCAGGAACGACATTCTTGTAACGTCTAATTTGTACAATACAATCCTATTCTATTCAATACCTTTATGGTAAGAAGCGTATCACGATGCTAAAACAGATATCGTTCAAAAGTGAAGAGATCGAAATAATATCACATACAAACACAGGATGACAAACAGGCAGATTCACTGGTTGAACCCGAATATCAGAAGATAAATGAGTAAGTTATAAGGTGGTATGACATATGAATGGCAGATTATGTTTGGCAAGTATATTGCTCCTTGTATTTTTATGTCTGCACAGTTGTGCTGATACTAATTCAGTTGTCTGCAGCAATACTAAGCGAGATATACTGTTCAATCGATTGATCAGCATTGTTGGCACCTATGTATGCCGAATAAAGAGAATTGATAAGAACACTGTGTTGAATCTTCACATAAGTAAATCAACATCTGCAGATAAAAAAACGTATAAAATGGGCGATTTTGTCCAAGTCGTCTTACTAAATACCAAGTCTAACTCCAATACTATCGTGTGGTGGACAAGTAATGGAACTGGTGTGGAAGCTGACAGAATTGAACTGATGGATGTGTCCATTAATCAGGATATGACTACCATAAGTGCAGCATATCGTCAAACTAGATTTATTAGATTAACAAATTTTGCCAAGGGTGATGATGGAATATGGAGGCAATTCCTGTATAATTCATTACCTGTCTTTCAAGGAGATATCTATCCTAGACACGTGAACTTAGCAAAATATATCAATATCAACACTCTGCATGTTCGAACCAAGGAAGGATCAGTCGAGCATTGGGATGTTTCAAAAAAACCACCGGAACTATTATGGTGGAATGGAATCGAAAGCGACCCAATTGGTGTGAAACGACTCTTAGATGTCAAATCGGACAAATATGTTGACTCACCGGTTGAGCCGGAATACCATCAGGACACAGATAAAGGCGGTTAAATGGGATTGCCACCTTGACAATTGGAACTGCTACCTTTATTTTGGTCTTTCGGTGCGCCAAGCAAAGCTTGTCTCATCTCACCGGTGTGAAATAAGCCGGGTTGTAATTGCTCATTGGCAACTAGCAAGCGGTCCGTGGCGGTGGGTAACTTCCGTTATGAAGCGACTGGTATTGCGAATGTGCGGGTCGTAGCGTTAAGCGAACCCGATTCGGCCTCGTAAACCCATGGCAGTCGGCCAGCCTTCCGAAAGTGGTGAAGCCTTTTATCATTGTAGTAGAAATGAGAATATGCATACAATGAGCTGTTCGGGGTGCAAGGGGATGACACGTACATAAGGGAGAGACAGGAACTTGGGAGACCCGGCGTGGGCCGGGAGTCAGAGGGGTTCATAGTAGTGTTGAAGCGGAGTAATGTTCGTGGAGCGAAGGGACCCTAGCGTAATATGCTGATGTCAAAGAGAGGAGATCCGCTTGAACAAGAGTTCCACTACGGAAGAACAGAAAGACCTGCTGCCTAATGATTGGCGTGCTGGTCTGCCTGAGAAAGTCTTGTCTTTGCGACAGAAGCTAGGCCTTAAAGCCAAGCAGGAACCAGATTTCCGGTTCTATGCATTGTATGACCGGATTTATCGACGTGATGTGCTGGAATCGGCTTGGATGCTGGTGCGGCGTAATAATGGTGCAGCTGGGGTTGACGGTGTACGTATATCGGATGTTGTCCGTGATCCTGATGGCCCAGGCAAGCTCATTGATGAGTTGGAGAATGCACTTCGCACTAAAACGTACAAGCCAAGTCCGGTACGGCGAGTCTACATTCCTAAACCGAACGGTAAAGTGCGCCCACTTGGTATTCCTTGTGTGTGTGACCGTGTTGCTCAGACTGCGGCGGTTTTGATTCTGGAGCCAATCTTTGAATCGGATTTCATGGACTGTTCTTATGGTTTTCGTCCGTGTAAGTCTGCTCATGATGCTTTGGATAACTTGCGTCGCAATATAAGCAATGGATATGTAGCCGTCTATGATGCTGACTTAAGCGAGTATTTTGATTCTATCCCCCATAACAAGCTGATGATGTGTCTTCGGATGCGAATCAGTGATCAATCTGTGCTGCGGTTAGTGCGACTGTGGTTGAATGTGTCCGTGATAGAAACCGACGATGATGGAAAGCCAAAGATAACTAGGAGTGGTTCCAAGGGAACCCCGCAGGGTGGGGTTAAGTTGCTTCGGTAGTCGAGTGGAACGGAACTGCCGAAGCCGAGGCGTTAGCCTCGCAACAAGCTACCGTATAGGCAACACGCTCAGATCATCACACCCACAAGTTGCTTCGGTAGTCGAGTGCAACGGAACTACCGGAGCCGAGGTGTTAGCCTCGCAACAAGCTATCGTATAGGCAACACGCTCAGATCATCACACCCACAAGTTGCTTCGGTAGTCGAGTGCAACGGAACTACCGGAGCCGAGGTGTTAGCCTCGCAACAAGCTATCGCATAGGCAACACGCTCAGATCATCACACTTAAAGCCACTGCATACCTGACCCAAAACAATCTGTCGAAAGCTTGAATGTAGCCAATCTGCAGGATCGGTTACCAGACCAGCCCTGACCGGATTGCGGTGTATATAGTCCAGTTTGGTCAAAAACACCTGCCTGCTGATTATAGGAACAGCACGTGGACGCTCTTTCCAGAAACCTCCGCCAGGCTGCAGTTTCTTGGACGTCAATCCAGTCATCGTATGCAAGAACTGCCGCACATTGGCTCCCAGTTCAGACCATAACATGAAGTGGACATGGTTAGGCATCACACAATACCCAAGCACCTTGACATTATTATTCGTCCGGCATTGTTCCCAGGTATCATACAGGGTCTCTATTGCCGCCTGATTCATAAGGGGTCGCCATTCACTCACAGTCGCAGTGCAGAAGAATGCAGACCCATCCTCATACATATTATGCCATCTATCCATTTCTCACCCGGGGTTCATTGGATTATGACTTATTACTGATTATGCAACAGTTACCTTGCTTCGGCAGTTCCACTGCGTTCGACTACCGAAGCAACTATTCCATAGAGAAGCAACTACAAAAGACAGTCTTAACGATGCAGCCAGTATACAATTTGGCCTATTGTCGTTAATAGAGTGGTTGTTACAAAGACTATCTCAATTATCTTCAATAGATCCCATTTTTTCATACATATCTTTCGCCAATGCTTGGAACTGAATCTAGAGATTGAGGAAACAATATAAGGTCTAGTAGAAAATATAGAATGCACATACGGCGGTTTCGGGACTTCCGAGTTTGGATAGAACTTGCTGATCATCCTGATCATCTGTAGCCCAACCCACAAGTCCCAAACCGCCTTGTGCAACCACCAACCCGGAACCCATCATTGTCAATTGTCAATTATAAACTGTCAATTAAGGAGTAACATCAAACCAAATCTTAATCTCAATAGGCTTCCCTTCCGGTATTCCTACTCCTTCTCCATACAACCAGCCACTCGGTTGAGTATAGGTTGTCGATGATATCAAGCTGGATGCTTTCCTGCCGTCTGCCAGGTCAAGTTCCAGGTAGAACCTGCGCAGCTTGAAAGCATCATTCCCCGGGTTGTTGATTGTCAGCACATTCCGCTTGCCCAGGGATTTGATCACTTCAGATGTGATCGGCATTCTGATACCAGTCTCCCATCCATTCATCACTTCATCACCACGCGCTGGTGTCATAATACCGAATCTGATACCGTTTAGTTCCCCGTATGTCGGATATCTTGGGTCATCACTCGACATCGCTACCCCGTCATAGACCAGGGACCCACTCTTTGCATTCTTGATTTCCTCGATAGTCAATCCCTCAACAGGAAACACAGGAGGTTCGGTTTTGAGGCCTTGAGTATCTTTGAGCAACTGCCTTATATAAACAAACCTGTCAGATTCAATCCGCATATCGGCCCACATAGACCAGTCACCGGACGAATCATCCGCTTTCCCGATGTCCGATATCAACCTGATGCTGACATCTTTCCCTGCCCACTCAGACAGATCAGCCTCAATAGGCAGCCACTCATGGTTTTTGACAGTCTGTTCGGCGATGATCTGCTCATTGCCGTCATCCCCAACAATGGCAATTTTGAACAGGATGCCATCCCCAAGGTGGCTCCCATCGGCTTTCCCTACCATAGCCCTAAAGAACGCCTTTTCATTGGGCAACTTCAAGGACGAACAAGTCAGATATGAGCATCCGGACCCACCTATATAAGGAGGATGAATAAACACGCCAAGCTTCTCTACACCACCACAAGTCCTCTTTTGTTCATTTACAATTGCTCCGGTAGCTGCATCAAAGTTAGCAGGTTTCTGTCCTCTAACGGTCATTCCAGGTAAAAAGGTCTTCGGTAAATCACAGATCTTAACATTCTCCCTTGAAATGCTCATCCCATATTCAACTTTGAGGACTCCCACCCCGGAAGAGACCGTAACCGGAATCACATACTGTTCCTCGACCGATCCTGCACCCAGATCGAATGCAACAACAGTAAGCACGCCCGGTTTCAAGTTCACATTCTTCTTCATCTGCTGACACCCAACAGAGAAATCAGCTGCAGACGCCAGATGACTTACAACTGTAACATTGAGCTTATTGCCATCCAGCGCAGCACTGATATCAGCCTGAGCAGAGCAGGTAAAGTCTATCCACCCTCCCTCAAACTCATACCAGAGCCTCTTTCCAGGCTGAGCATCTCCGGAAATAGTCACAGAATGCTCCTCTTTGCCTTTCACAATAACTATCTCACCCGGAACAACGATATCCCTGCTCGATGTTAAGGATGAAGCAGCTCCTGAACCTGTTTTTGAAAGCACATAGCTGACAGCTCCCTCAACTGGAATCACGTAAACATACCCACGGGAAACTCTCAGCTTCGCCGGTCCGATCTCCTTATTAGCTTTATCGAGTGCAACTGCAGTGTTCACATCGATCTTGAATCCGCAGTCAGCTCCTTCGAAAGGTATAACTTCATACTTGCCGCCACCCATAAACCTGCAGATACCAATACCATCAGATGCAGCCTTCGGGAACCGTGTGAACTCTCCCCGCCCATCGGCATATATATAAGCTGGTGTATCGGCATAGTCTGTCCTGTGATGCTTTATCGGATCATCTCCGCTGATCACATAGACTTTCTTATCCGCAGTCCAACCTGCATAGCCATTGGGAGGAAGATCCAACCCCAAAGCCTTAAATCTATCTGTCCTGCTTCCGTTAACTACAGTCACAGTCCCATTGGAGTATTTGGTAACTATCTGACTTCTCTTATAGGCTCCGGAAGCAACAGCAGCCGATGTATCCAGCAGTTTCCCTGTTCCGTCTCCATATTGAATGCCGGCAACTGATACCTGAGTGTAGTCACTGTGGAGCTGCTGAAGCATGTAATAACTGCGCAGAGCGTTCTTAAACCCGCCCTCAAATGTCAGGAATCCCGGATGTCCAAACGCCACCGTTGCAGCAAAGAACCTATCGTAGTAGGCATCGATCTCTTCTTTAGTCGATCCCGGAGCAGCGCTGCCATAAAACATACCCGGGTTACCCATACCAAAATTGCAGGCTAAATCATGCATCTTCCGCAGGTCAATATCTACCAGCCAGGGATTGTCAGGAAAATTGTAAGCCCAGTCCTGACCATAGTTGCCATCCGTAAGCCCGCAATACCAGAAATGGTTGTTGCCTTCAGAATAGACCGGACCTTTCCACGCAGCTTTCTGCAGCATCATTATTTCGCCGTAGCTGTAGAAAGTTGCAGCGAACGTCCCAGCACCGGGAACCCGTGAATCATAGTCAACCCTGTCCCACGGAGCAACCGCCGTATGCACATCGCAATAAGCAGTAGAGAACTTGAACTTCTCTTCTATCTGAGGAACCAGCTTCTCGCAATATTCAACAGCCCTTGCAGGCTTAGGAGCATAACACCTCATCCATGCATTTAGCAGTTGGTTATCAGGTGTCCTGGAGATCAGATCATAGCTCCAGAACTCATTCACCGGAGCAAAATCCGTGAAGTTGTTGTAAGGGCCATATACAAAGCCAAGTTTATCCTGCAGGAGCCTTGCATAGTCATACTGGCTCTGATCACCGCCTCTGCCAGGTGCCGTTTTAGTCCGGAACGTAAAACTCTCCCCATTATCCCGCCAGCCGGTCTCATGGTCGGTAATAATAATCTTCCGCATCCCATACCGGTATACATTCGTCCAGTATTCCCCATCCGCTTTCCTATCCGAAGCCCCATGCGCTCTCCAAACGCCGGTTCCGGCAACTTTCTTCCAGGGAGAGGGAGGGTTAGGAATGTTCGGAAGTATCTCTTCATATCTGGGAGACATAGAGATAAAGAACCGTTCATAAACATCGTTACGGGTGCCGTCAGTCTTTGTTATGTATTGAACCCCACCCTGATAGGCAACATAGTCTTTCTTGATCTCACTGGTTGCAAATGGAACCGATCCATTAGATAGATACCAGTCAGTATGCCCGGTCAGAAACAGAGGTTTTTCAACTGGCCCACTTACCACAACCATCGGAAATCCTGCTCCATAATGATAGTATGGATTCTTGACCAGTCTGGGGTTTTCTATTCCTTCTGCATGTCCATAACGGACTTCCGCAACATTCCCGCCTTTACATACAGTATCAATAACCAGAGACTTATTCCAAAGCCTGTAAGTATAAGCCACAGTAGCCGACACATCACCTTTGGACACCTTATACCGAACAGTCACAGAATCTTTTCCGACAACCGGTTTCCCCACAGGCACTATCTTATCGGGAGCCACTGCAGAATTTCCCACAGCAAGATACACCCCGCCATCCACGCAAGGCCGAATAGCCTTTCCTCGCCCAATCCATCTAGCTTGAACATCACCAAACGTCCCGGTCTTTGGAGTAAGTCTATAAGTCAGGATGCCATCTGACCCATTATATGTAAACACATATGAACCCTTATCGGCCTTCGTAGTCGTCTTGAAGTCCTTAACAAGGTTATCCGGCAATATTGTCTTCACGGTATTGGGGAATGGGAGTTTACCGGTTCCATTATTTGTACCAACCCCCTGCCCGGGGAACATACTGATACCCCTCTTCTTCCTGGGAGCAAAAGTCAAAGGCTTGAACTGCTCAGTATATACAGACAGGTTGTCGAAGTATAGGTTAAGATCGCTTTTATTGCCGCAGTTACCTATCTCAAAACGCAGGAACTGAGCTCCATTGGCAACAGCCTTGATCTGGTCCGGAGTGAGTCTTCTCTGACACAGGAACCACTCCTCCCAGGTAACTGTAGCCAGTCCAATGGAGAACTCTTTACCCGCACTGTCTGCAAAAACAGCAGTCACACTAGCCTGAGGTATGTTGGGGTTAGGAGCCCATCCCCAGTTATTGCCAAATATCCAAACGCTGACAGCATCAAACGGTTTGTCGATCTTCACTGGAACAGTAGGCCCAAAACTCACACTCAGATTAGCACCAGTAGCCTTGTATGTAAGCTTGCCAACATACTTCCCCCATATTTGCTGCTCACGGGTTTGAATAAAGCTGGCAGCCGCATTCTTACCAGTCGCCTGCCAGCCATCCAGATTCTCAAAATTCACCAGCGGAGGGTCTTCATCATTGACTCTACCGGCCCAGTCCATCTCATAAGGCCGTTTCCCCACCACTTCATCCGCAGCAAAAACATGCATAACCGCAACCAACCCCAGCAGCACCAACAAAAAAATAATCACCGTCTTCAAGTCAGCCCCCAGTTCTAGAAGTCAGGAGATAGGAGACAGGAGTCAGGAGTCAGAAGTCTGTACCCGACAGGTGTGAAATACAATCACACCTTGTCCTATAAGTCCCATTGGTCCTATCCGTCCTATTAGTCTCCAGACTTCCCTTCACTTTCCACTTTCCACTTTCAACTATCAACTGTCCCTTCCCTTTTCATAATTCATAACTCATAACTCATAATTTCCCCGTCTGCCAGCATGCCCCCGCCACTCCCCACGCACTCGGGTTGCCCATCAGGCTTGCGGATGTCCCGGTGATTGTCACACGTATCGTATGTTCACCTGGAGCTAGAGAATCAATAGGAAATGCATATGGGCGCAGGATTCTCCGACCTATCTTCTCACCATCTATAGCTACTTCAATACAGTCCTCAGATACGCTTTCAAAAACAATCCCCTGAATTGAACCAGCCACATCCGCCGGAATATTGACCTCGCCACGCAGTTCAAGCACACCATAATACTCGGACCAGCCCTGTTCACCCAGGTCTATTGGAAGCTGGAATGCTTCTTTGCTACCGTCCATTACAAAAGTATCCCCAATAAGCTTAAACGAACCTGCCAGGCATGCATCCAGCCCAGGCATCAAATCGTGCCACAGGAAAGCATCGTTCTCAACTACACCCTCCCAGTGAGGAAAGCTAAGCGTGCCTGTCACAGAATTCGCACCATTCACAGCAAGCTCCTGAATATCTGCACAAACACATGAACCATCCCACAAAGGCAGAGATACGGCATCCTCGATCTCAACCTTGCTGCCATTTATCTGAAGCGCTGAAATATACCCCTGCTCAAATGCAAACCCCAGATTGTCAGGCACTCCTTCACACTTGAAGCTGCACTCAAACTCAACATCCGTAAACCCGCGGAAATCCACCGGCATTTGAATAGGGCTCCTGCCTGCAGTGCCTCTTGTTACCGAACAGTCCCACGCGTTCATCCACCCCATATCCGGATGTTTGAATCGTATATCCGATGGACGGGCAGTATTGGGATTGATCGTCTCTATAGACCATGCAGTCTCAATAGGAACGGAATTGTAAACAGCTGGAGTTTCAACTTCCGATATCTGCTCCGCAGTAAGAGCCAGATAGAGTGTCCCGTGAGACTCTATTTCGAATTTCTCTCCCGCTGCAACACCACGCACATTGCCTGTTACAGGGTCCCATACAGAGAGTTGATCAGAGAATCCCACCGTCACCGAACCTGCTTCTGCTGTAATATTTCTCAGAACAAACAGCTCTCCATCTTCATATTCAAACCTGTAGACTCTGATACAAATCTTCTCCGGCAGACAATCCAGCTTGATACTCTCCGCCCAGTCAGGATCGATACATTTAACACTATCTGCTACTTCATCAATTGACCCATCCAAAACACTCGCGCCGGCATCTCTCAACCTGTTTATCTCTGCCATTGTTTCAGGGGAGTTAAATACATCGGATGGAGCCATCAATACCGTATATTTCGCATTCGGAAATACTATCTGACCATCTTCAACAACAGCATCCGCCAGCACTTCCGGGAACACATACTCAAAGGTCTCCTGGGCATCATAAACTGCCTGTCCAAGCTGCTTGATCATCCTGCAGCCAGGGTCAGTGAATGCAAAAATATCAGTATTGAACACGTTTTCCTGTTCAAGCTGATCCTGTGGATACATCAAGGCATACTTATGCTTCTGCTTACCCAGACTGGTCAGAGCAATAGACCTGCCGGATGCATCCCTGAACTCCGGGTAGAATCCCCACCATGGAGCATCGGTAAAGATAGATGGCCAATACATCAGCTTCCGGATCCCTGTCTGAGTCTGCTGGAAACCCATCAGAGCAATATCATTAATGCCGTAAATCCCGAACATCTGCATCCGCTTCAGCATCTCACCCAGCCGTATATCGTGCCCGGTTATACCAAAAGCTTCGCAGTAGACTTTCTCTCTGCCTGCATGCTTTGCAATACTGGGGACAAGCACATGATCGGTAAACCGCTGGTCTGGTTCAACTCCACCCCAGCCAAGATAATCGATCCCGGGCTCATCCATCTCGCTCAAAGCCTGGAATGCGCTCCCGGCAAACCTTACCTGCATCAGAGGGGAATCCTCACCCAGGTGTCCGGTATACTTGACTCCATGGTCCCTGCACCACTCGCCGATCTGGTGGTGATAGGCCTCGACATGCATCTGGGTAGCAATCTTCCAGTAGTCAGCCTTCAACTGCACCTGAGAAGAATCCGCTAGCAATGCATATTTGTCCTCAATACTATACCCGAACATCTCAGCAAAACGCTGCGGTAGCTCCTCAGTCCAAGGGAGCCCAGCCATCCCCCACCCGCCTGCTCCACCATTGTTGCGTCCCATCCAGCACACAGGTTCATCAGTAAAGAATCCCGCAATTACATCATGGAACAGACCGGGACACTCGCAGTAAATGCGTTCATAGGTATAGTTAATAAACCCTCGAACCGCCTCAACAGACATCGTATTCAAATACCCGGGTTCGGACCTGGTCCAGGGAGCACCCATTGTATTGTCCAGCACCCGATCAGACTGAATGATCTCAACTTTAGTTGTCCCATCATCATTCTTGCTGAAATCCAGATAAGACCCAAGATACTCCGGATGGTCCCGCAGCAGTATTCCGCCCGCATTGCCGCTGGGCCAGCCGAACTCATCATAGACCCATACTTTCATGCCGTGTTCTTTAGCAAGTCTCAAGGCGTATCTATACTGGTCAAAAAACTCGTCAGACAGATACTCCACCTCCATACCATGAACAGGATGGATCAAAAACTCCCGCACATCCACCCGAGCCATTTCCTCAACAGTCCGGAGGATCCCCTCATTGTCCATCCGTCCATTCCAAAACCAAAACGCACTAGGACGATACTCCGCAGCCATCTCATCCCAGTTTATATAAAGATCAGCAAGTCTAGTAATCAATTACAATACCTCAGATACAAATAATACTTCGGTGAAATGATACCATGAGGCAGGCGGTTTGTGAAACTAAGCAATATCAGAAAAAAGCCCCCCATTCGAAAAGTGGGAGGCTGTAATCTAGTTAGATTTACATAAACGCCTGTGGTAATAAAGTCTATTTAATCACAAATTCCAAATCCGCATTCTCAACTGTCACCGGACCTGTTACCTTCCTAATCCAGTGCGAAGGCTTTATTGCAACAAGGTAGGTGCCTGGCAAGACATCTTGTATGTGGAACATGCTGGAAGCATCCAAAATTGTGTCATCTGAACGTACTGTTTTGCCATCCAGTGTTCGCAGTTCGATATTTACAGGTATACCCGCAGGAGATGCAGTGTAATTCCCAAGCTTAACCATAGCGCTGAGTGTATATGCTACTTCATCAGCACCTATATCAACATGAGCTCTTTCGATTCGAGGATCCCCATCTAAATCAGTCCATCCTGATTCGACAAACGAATCACTACCACTATCGATACACTGTGACCCGTATTTTATGTGATAGTTAACAGTGTCCTTGCAGAGGAATCAGAACTCGTTCCCCCGGCATTAACAAAGTCAGGATGATCCGGATCAACACCGGTATCTACGACACCAACCTTAATAGAATTGGCGGGTTTGGTTGCAGCTGTAAAATACTTCCCCGGCCAGACATTCCACCCTTCCAATGCCTGTATCCTGGGCATATTCCACATATACGGCCAAGAAATATCCGGGAACCCAAGAATATCGTCATTATAAGTGCGACCCCAGTAATAATCATTTGGGACAGAGATAGACAATGGTCTCACAAGATAAACAGGTTCCACCCAGGCTACTTCGGGATTTGTCTGGAGAAGACTTACAGCTGTCTAAACCTCCACACCAGCCGGCAACTTGATCACACAGCAACCGGACTTGTTCAACACTTTACTTATCTTCGCTCCCGCAAGTTTAAGAGTTCGAGATATTGCAGATAGCAAATTACTCTGCGGATTGACTGCAGCAGACTGTGTGCTTGTTTGCCTGACAGGACGAGTCCAGACTACAACCTCCCCAGGCACATATTCAAGATCACCCGAAACAGACGCCCCCAGCTGAATCTGTGTCCCCAAAACCGGCGATACAGACAAAACCACAACTAGCAAAGCCATACACAATCTGTGCATAAACAACACCTCGCAAGCCCCGCACAACAGAGACTGCAGACCAAAAAGCCCCCCACTCAAAGAATGGGAGGCACAACATTCAAGAGACAAGCAGTAGAATCAACCTCTCCTGCGCTTAAAGAACCCCAACAACCCAACTACTCCGGATCCAAGCACGATCATGCTCGAAGGCTCAGGAACCGTAGTGGGTGGAGCAGGATTATGAACAACCACATCGGCCCCGTCTAGAACTGGGGATCCATCAACAAGAACCGATGAGGTCAAATACGAACCAGTTAATGGGCCAGTTAGCATTGGTCCAGCTCCACCCGGAGTGTAGGTCCCCTGTGCTACCAGTAGAAACGCATCGTAGACTGACTGTGTTTCCTCAAGAGAACCATTCCTTGTATAGGTAGAACCACCCCATGAACTCCTCCAGTTAGGAAACAGAGTGGATAGATCACCTGCAGTCTGACCGAACCCCGTAGCAAGGTAGTCCGGCGAAACTGACAACGACACCGCAATCTCACCTAACGTCAAGTCAGACAAATCTTCTGAGAATCCGGTGTATCGACGTGCTTTGGTATTCGATCCCGTATAAACCAAAGCGCTGGCTGTAGGTGCCCAATTCTCCAGAGTATCGAATCCTGTTACGAAGAAACCAAGAACTCCTATACCATATCCTTCCCCGGGGGCCATGGAAGCATGCACTGCGAAGGTGGAGGTGGTAGTATCAGTGGACAACCACAAATCTATCGTCGCTGCATTTGCCGTTATGCTCATAGCACACAGTACTATCAACATAGCAAGAAACAATAAAAAGGTCTTCATTCTGTTACTCCTCTTCTGCAAAATTGTTCATGTAAGTAACACACATATACTACAGAGCGTATGCGGGTCCAATCGATGACTGGTATTAATCTCCAGTCTTCTTGTAATTCACCATCAAAATATTATAGTCAGTAAAATTAACTACACCGTCACCATTCAAGTCAGCACAGTTAGTTGTAACTAACGGTTTCTTGTACTGCTGCATCAACAGATTGTAGTCGGTAAAGTCAATCTTGTTGCTGCCATTGACGTCACCATTAATGAAAGTCCATGGAGCGGTATTGTCACGGTTTGGAACAACGCCAAAGTAGGTATTGTCAGCAGGCATGTGTAATGGGAATCCAACTTTGTATCTTAGCCAATGCGAAGGCTTAATTACAACTGTGTAGTTTTTTCCGGGCTCAACATACGGAATGGAGAATCTGCTGTCGCTGTCCAATAAGGTATCAACAATACGTACTGGAACGGATGAATCATCTGCATCAGCAATGTCGATTTGCACCGGTATACTCGTCGGGTTAAACCCAGCAACTACATTTCCAAGGGTGATCTTGGCACTGGCTGTAAATAACTGTCCAGCAAGCGTCTTAATATCATTCTCGCTCAATGCTTTGTTGAAAAGATAGAACTCATCCATCTCGCCAGTAAATGGCCGTCCCAGATCATTGATTGTTGTACCAAGACCTGCCTTGAGCCATACCGAACCAATGTCAAAGTCGGTAATCTCTACTGGTGGTGTTCCTGTTGTTGTGGTCTGCGTTCCATATGCTCGTAGTGAACCATTAAGATACACCTTGATAGGCTTTCCATCACCTGTATTCCTGTCGTAAACAACGACGAAATGCTGCCATATAGCAACCCCACCGCTAGACCAATTAGCACCATCGTCAATATAAAATGTAGTATTGAAGAATGTCTGTCCAGCAGAATTTCTGAGGACAAATCGATACCCACCGTCAGACCTTAGTTCCATATGAACAGCCATATTTGCAGCAACCTGTGCACTAAAAACTTCCTGTGTCCCTGGTAGTGACTTAATCCAGGCAGAGACAGTCACAGCGGAAGTAGGAATATTACTCATATCACCGACGGGAAGATTTACATAACAAGTAGCGGGACTTCCTGTGTTCCCAAACAGAACAGACTTCCCCATCTTTCCCGCTGTAACAGATGTCAAATTTCCAGTTACCGCACCGTCGTATTGATTTACGGAACCATCGAGTACTTTTGTGCTGTCAACCAGGGGGTCAAAGTCATCAAAGCTATAATAAACTAACAAGCCGTCTGTAACAGCTGGTGCAGCCAAGGTATTAGTTATGCACGAGAGTGTCAATAACAACATTAACAGAATTGCACTTATCGTTTTCATCACTTTATCCTTTCATTTGGCGCTTGCTTTAGTATTGATCAGCCTTAAGTCAATCTGTACATCAAACCTGGAACATACAACAACTTGGTGGATCAGTGTAAACGCAAATCCACAGGTCCTGTTAGCGTCACTTGACCTCCTTACTTATCTCTATAAAGCTAGATTCAAACAGACAGCTCCCACTATTTCGGTGGTAGCTGCCTGTTAGCCAAAATCCAGTTGGTTCATCCCCTCCTGCGTCTCAAGAACCCCAACAACCCAACTACTCCTGACCCAAGAACGATCATACTCGAAGGCTCAGGAACGGTAGTGGGTGGAGCAGGATTATGAACAACCACATCGGCCCCGTCTAGAACTGGGGATCCATCAACAAGAACCGATGAGGTCAAATACGAACCAGTTAGTGGGCCAGTTAGCATTGGTCCAGCTCCACCTGGAGTATAGGTCCCCTGAGCCACCAGTAGAAACGCATCGTAGACTGACTGTGTTTCCTCAAGAGAACCATTCCTTGTATAGGTAGAACCACCCCATGAGCTGGCCCAATTGGGAAACAGAGTGGATAGATCACCTGCAGTCTGACCGAACCCCGTAGCAAGGTAGTCCGGCGAAACTGACAACGACACCGCAATCTCACCTAACGTCAAGTCAGACAAATCTTCTGAGAATCCGGTGTATCGACGTGCTTTGGTATTCGATCCCGTATAAACCAAAGCGCTGGCTGTAGGTGCCCAATTCTCCAGAGTGTCGAATCCTGTTACGAAGAAACCAAGAACTCCTATACCATATCCTTCCCCGGGAGCCATGGAAGCATGCACAGCGAAGGTGGAGGTGGTAGTATCAGTGGACAACCACAAATCTATCGTCGCTGCATTTGCCGTTATGCTCATAGCACACAGTACTATCAACATAGCAAGAAACAATAAAAAGGTCTTCATTCTGCTACTCCTCTTCTGCAAAATTGTTCATGTAAGTAACACACACGTACTACAGAGCGTATGCTGGTCCAATCGATGACTGGTATTAATCTCCAGCCTTCTTGTAATTCACCATCAAAATATTGTAGTCAGTAAAGTTCACTACACCGTCACCATTCAAGTCAGCACAGTTAGTTGTAACTAATGGTTTCTTGTACTGCTGCATCAACAGATTGTAGTCGGTAAAGTCAATCTTGTTGCTGCCATTAACGTCTCCATTAATGAAAGTATATGCCTCTGCGCTGGATGGCTTATTCACCATCCCTAAAAACGCATCATCATTGGGCATAGTAATCACATACGGGTGGTTAGGCACATCCTTAACGACATAATTCAGCCAATGCGAAGGCTTTATTGCCACCGTGTATTTTCCCGGAACTACATCAGGCACAGTGAACTTTCCTTGTCCTGCAGTCGTGCCAACCAACGTTGTATCTACTACACGTACGGCATTGGTATCCACATTGGTTACAGTAAGTTTTACCGGTATACCTGTAGTATCAGCGGTGAAGTTACCGAGAGTTATCTCTCCGCTTGCTTCATATACAATATCCCAATACGATATTTTCTGGCTTACGGATGACACCCAGAGTCCTGTCCCATCATCATTGATTCCTATGCCATAGAGAGCCCCCAGAGGAGTGTCGGTTGAATCCTTGAGTTGCAGGTCCCCTTTCCCATCCGGAAGCAATGCCCATGTTGAACCCGATTTCTTGTAAATATAGAGATGACCATTATCAGCAACCGCATAGATCGTGTTACCATATCTGGCAGCTTGATAAAGATTAATAGTAGGCACATTCATACCCGCTACGGTGAATATTTTGGTAGGTTCAACGGTTCCATTATCGTTCACTTCCCATACGTTCCCATTGGCATCTGCCACATACAGATAACCAGTGCTACCATCGAAATAATGGCTAAGACCTCTAATACGAGAAGCTTCGGGTATAGTTACGGGAGTACTCCATACAGCTGACATAGTATCCACAGAATACTTTCGGATCGGATTCTTGGCACTAGTTCCCCTGTAATCATTGGAGTAGATGTATGTTCCATCAGTTGCCATAGCTTCAAGGCTGCCTGCATCAAAACTCACTACAGTATCAGTTGGCCACGAATTTGCATCCAATCTGATAACGCTGTAATTACCGGTGGCAGCAGCAGAGAAACCGCAATAGACAAAATCACCAGCACGCACAGCAGCTTTCGCTCCAGCAAATGCAGGTATTGCAGTACCTACACCATTGACCGGAACAGAAGGATAGGCAGGAAAAGCAAATAGCCTCACGTTACCCGCTTTATCGTATTCGAGGGCACCAGCCTCATTGTGGCCAGTGTAGTACAAGTTGTCGAATACGCTGCCATAATAGACATTACCACCTCGAAAATATGGATCACCCAACAATGGCGAAGTGGCCATCCAAACCGGAGCATCAGAAATCCCTGTTGCTGCAAAAGTCATCCCCCAGCAACAGATCAACAGAAGCAAACAAAACACAATCGAAGTTTTTGACTTGTAGCTCATCATCCTCATCCTTTCAATATCGTTTGTCCACTGCATCGACCAGAGATTTACAACACATTTCAAGCAAAGAACGCACACATAAAAGCACAAAGAAACTCTCAACACACGCAGTATAAAGCTATTACAACCTCTATACACACGAAATATAGCCAGCATACATACATATAAGAACGTCTACAAAAATCTATTACAGCATAATCTATGCCAAACAGCCCTATATTTCGCTATTTTTAGAATATTAAGGATGTTTTTCCTGTATCCAGGCAAGCATACAAACCACCATGATTTAAACACAATCAGTATGCTTGTATGATAACTAAACGAACAGAGGAGACTATAGACTGAAGTAATGAAGAAGTAATCCCAGCAGCGCTGCTGCCAGAATCAGGATAGCGGGGTTTACTTTGTAGCGAATTATTGCGACCAGCGCGATGACACAGATCACAATGTCATATATTGATCGAATTGCATCTTTACCTATCGTCCAGGAAGCTGCAATCAACGCTCCCACAACAACCGGAACCAGCAAATCCATCACATTGCGTGCAACTTTCTTATTCCGCAGGGTCTCATAACCCCGGGAAATAAACACCATTGCAATGCTCCCGGGTAGGAAAAGTGCAATTGTAGCTGATAAGGCCCCAAGGATACCGGAAATCTTGTAACCGGCAAATGTAGCCAATATCGCAATCGGACCAGGGGTAAGTTGGCTTATAGCTGTCCCATCGATAAACTCCTGCTGGGTAAGCCAGTGCAGGTTCGTCACCAGTTCCCGGTGCATAACGGGAATAACAACGTATCCTCCACCAAAGAACACCAGTCCTATTTTCAAGAACACCCAGGTTGCAGGTAGAAGCAATGGAGTATAAAGCCAGCTATACGTTTTCATTGCTTGCCGCCTTTTTGATCCATCTGAGCTTCACAAGTGCATATGCAGCAGCCCCAAGCAGGACAAATACTATCTGGACTTTCAGAACACCGACCAGCAGGACAGCTGCAACCAGTAATATAATAGACTCCGGGGACTTCACCTTGGGTTTTCCCATCTGATATGCCGCTGAAAGAATTATGGCAACTACAACAGGAGCAATTCCCTTGAGAGCATACTGGAACGATTGTACATTATGAAATCTGGTATAAAGCGCCGTTAGGGCAATCACCAGCACAATAGAAGGAGCAAGGAATGTAGTCGCTGCTACGATGGCTCCTTTGAGTCCACGTATTCTGTATCCAACAAATATGGTAATGTTTACCGCAAACGCACCCATTACCTGGCCCAGTGCAACCCCATGTGTATACTCATCAAGGTCCATCCATTTACGTTTGGTAACAACATAGTCCTGTATCAAGGCAACAATAGCCATACCACCACCGAAACCTATTGTACCGATGATGATAAAGACTTTAGCCAATTCGAGCAGGCTGACTCTTGGGGTAAGTTGAGATGAGGAACTTTCAGATCCCATGTGGGCTCCGTGTTGGAAAAATACCAGCCCCTTGTGAAAGGGGCTGGATTGTTTACTACATAGCCATCATATCGGGGTCGAGTATAATGGTCTGCGAACGCTTGCGTCCGACTCCAGCCAGACATATCGGAGTCTCAGTCACTTCAGCTATCCGTGCCAGATACTGCCTGGCGTTGAGCGGAAGATCATCGAAAGCCATAACTTCGGTAATCTCTTCGCTCCAACCAGGAAGCTCTTCGAACACAGGTTTAGCATCCTTCAAGATCTCAACATCAGTAGGGAAGTCCTTGGTCAGTACACCATTAATATCATACTGAGTGCAGACTTTCAGGGTCTTAAATCCTGAGAGCACGTCCAATAAAGTTACAGCCAAACATGAAGCAGCATTGATCCTGGTAGCAAATCGCAAAGCAACAAGGTCCAGCCAGCCGCATCTGCGCGGTCGTCCGGTAGTAGTGCCGTACTCTTTGCCCCTCTCGCGGATGCGGGAAGCAGTATCATCAAAGAGCTCGGTTGGGAACGGTCCCTCCCCTACTCTTGTGCTGTATGCCTTAGCTACACCAATAACCCGATCGATCATCGTCGGTCCGACACCGGTCCCGATGGTTGCCCCACCAGCCACACAGTGTGAACTCGTAGCATACGGATATGTGCCATGGTCAATATCCAGCAGAGAACCATGAGCTCCTTCGAACACTATATTGGCGCATTCCCTGGAAGCTTCGAACAGGATCGTCTCTGTCGCTCCAACATATGGACGGATCTTCTCAGCATAAACACTATATTCATTATATATAGCATCTTCATCGATGGGTTCCTGTCCAAAGACCTTGGTAATGATCTCGTTTTTCATCTTCACGCACTGGCTGAGACGTTTACGGAACCTTACAGGATCAATAAACTCAGCTATGCGTATGCCGGTCCTGGACATCTTGTCTGCATAACAGGGTCCTATACCTCTGCCGGTTGTCCCTATCTTACCGTCACCCTTGAAGCTCTCTTCCAGCCCGTCCAACAATTTGTGGTAGGGCATCAGAACATGGGCATTGCCGCTGATCTTAATCTTATCAGCAGTAATTCCGCGTTCCTTGAGTCCTTCGAGCTCCCCTGTAAACACTGCAGGGTCCAAAACTACCCCATCAGTAACAATAGCCGTTACACCCTCATTGAGGACGCCAACCGGGACAGTGTGGAATTTAAATATTTCTTCTCCCACAACCACGGTATGACCGGCGTTATTTCCACCATTATATCTAACTACGTAGTCAGCCTCCTGAGCGAGATAGTCGACCACTTTACCCTTGGCCTCATCTCCCCACTGCAAACCGATTACAACTACATTTGCCATCAGCAATCACCTCTGGAATTCCACAAAACAACCCCTCCAGCGTACCCGAATTCAGGGCTTCATGTCAAACTGAACACCAATAACTCGTCATCCTGAGTGAAACGCACTCGTCACCTGAGTGAAATGCAGTTGTCATCCTGAGTGAAACGAAGGATCTGCTTGTTTTGCTGCGAAAAGCAGATCCTTCGTTTCACTCAGGATGACAGGACATCAATTTTCTTCAATATACTGCATTTTCACTCATATATAATGACAATTTCCGCCAGGTATTGTATAATCTGCTTGGTAATACGCATTGCTTTTTGCAGAGGTGTAATCAAAATGATGCTTGGTGAGAATGCACAACTTGGCCTTGACACCATACTCCGAAAAGAAACCAGGGGTATACCATCATGGTTACTAAATCCAATGGAACACGCTGTCCTTGAAAAATATGCAGCAGTGGAACCCGGAGCGTACAAAAAAGACTACGAAAATGTCTACCTCCAGTTCCAGCGCAACATCGGCACGTGTATGCTTGATCAATACATTCCTGACAACCCCCTAACCATGGGAGACCAGGGTTATGAAGGAACTGCGCACGGTTCAACTACCGGAGCCGAAGAGATCATCTGTGATGGAATCGTTATAGACTCCCCGGAAGCTGTCGTTGAGCATATGGAACGATTCGTGTTTCCATCGATTATCCACGCCACCGAAAATTTCGATGAAGCTGCTTACATTAAGGCTATAATCGATGATCACAACACTGTCCAGGAAAAACTCGGACCCGACATCCTGAAAACCCCATACGGATTCACAACATTCCCTTGTCTATATTATGGTTCATATGGTTATGTCCACTACTTCTGTGCGTTTGCACTCTATCCGGAAGTTATGGAGAAACATTTTTCACTGCAGGCAGACTATGCAACTAAAGCCAACACAGCTTGTGTGAAAGCACAAAAGCTTGCAGATATGCCGTTAGTCTGGAGACTTGACCACGATATGGCGGATTCCCGTGGGACTCTGGTCAATATAAAAGCTCTGGATAAAATCTGGTTCCCTCACTTTACCCGATGCGTAAAACCACTTACAGACTCCGATATATTGGCAATCTGGCACTGTGATGGCAACCTGATGGAAATGGTCCCGCGCCTTTTAGATGCCGGATTAAAGGGCTTTCAGGGCTTCCAATATGAAGATGGTATGGATTACAAACAAATATGCGATATGAAAACTAGTGAGGGTGAGGAACTATTTATTATCGGTGGAGTCAGTGTAACACGGACGCTTCCGTTCGGCACCCCGGATGATGTCAAAAAAGAAATGGAATTCCTGGTCGAATACGGACCCAAACAAGGTCTAGCACTCGGTGGGAGCAGTTCCATCACTCCGGGAGTCCCGGAACAAAACATGTCAACATTTATCGAAGGATTACAATACTACCGAACCCACGGTAGAAGCTAAAGGAGCTTCGCAATGAACGGAACTACAATGAGAATGAACAGGTTATTCTCTGGAAAGAATGCAGTTATTGTTGCAATCGACCATGGAGAATTCGACGGCCCTATCGAGGGTATGGTGGACCTGCCAAAAGTTGCTGAAAACATATATAGTGGAGTCTCCGGAATTCTCGTCTCTCCGGGAATGCTCAGACACTGCAATAAAGCTCTGGATTTCAAGGGGGCGCCAATGTCCGTCGTCAGATGCAACTGGAGCAGCGTATACGCATTTCAGTGGAACTATAACGACGCAAACACCGTGCAGGCATACAGTATAGCCGATGCAGTTGCTCAGGGAGCCGATATTGCGCTGGTCTCTCTTACATTAAAAACCGGCAGCGAACAGCGGGATGCAGCCAATGTAGAACTCTTCTGCAGAATGGCCAATGAAGCCCATCACCTGGGGATTCCGGTAATCGGAGAAGTCTTCCCAACCCATTGCAACCAGATAACCCGAGAGGAAATGCACCACCAGATCATGAACGGATGCAGAATCATCGCTGAACTGGGCGCTGACCTGGTAAAAACTTTCCACACACACAATTTCACCGAAGTAGCCGAAGGCTGCCCGGTTCCGATCCTGTGCCTTGGTGCAGAAAAAATGTCGACACAACTGCAAGCCCTGGAACTCGCACAAAAAATCGTTACCGATGGAGGCAAGGGTGTTGTATACGGCAGAAACGCCATACAAGTCCCCAATCCAGTCAACTTCCAGAAAGCACTCTGTGAAGTAGTCCAGGAAGGCGCCACCGCCGCCGACGCAGCCGCCAAATACGCCCTGCAGGACTAAACACTAGAATACGACAATAAGAAAATACGTATACGACTCTTAACACTGTCATCCTGAGGCACGAAGGATCTGCTTTACCATAACAAGTATTGTTCTAAAAAAGCAGATCCTTCATTGCATGCAGGATGACAATCTCCCCAGTCACCCAGTCACCCCCTCCCCAAGTCTTCCCTTCTCCGCGCCTTCCGCATCTCCGCGTGAAATCCCTTCAGTCTCCCCGTCCCCCAATCTCCCACTCCCCAAGTCTCCCCCTCTCCCCTTCTCCGCGCCCTCCGCATCTCCGCGTGAAATCCCTTCCTGAAGCCTGAAGCCCGAAGTCTGAAGTCTCTCTTCTGGACTAATTCACCTTATTACATATACACTATTACTATTCGTGCTCAACAGGGAGGTCATCTCTTGTTCTTTGACTGTGAATGCATTCTGGGAAAGCCACCGCTTCCTATGACAGATATAAACCCGGATTTACCGGATCTGCTTAATCAAATGGCTAAGTTACATATAGATAAAGCGCTGGTCCGCAGCCGTGTCTGTTTGTCGGATTCCGCAGAGCTGGGCAACCAGGTCCTTCTGAAAGAGATTGATGGACACGACAACCTAATCCCGGCGTTCTTTGTAACCAATGATGGCCTGCATGGTGAGTGGAAACCGGATGCAATGGTAGACTCCCTGCTCTCGTCCGGCGCAAAAGCCGCCTGGGTGCAGGACCCTTACGGTGGAATACCATATATCCTGGAAACATGGTGTGCAGGGGAGATGCTGGATGCCCTTCAGCAGCACAAAGTCCCTCTTTTGCTGAATGCATCCCAGATGTCGCCGGGGATTCTTCATGATTTACTGACGGATTTCCCAAACCTCCCGGTCATACTTTTGCAAGTGCCAAGGATGGGCCGTATACCTCATGTATATAGACTGATGCAACTACACAGCAATCTGAATATATGTGTAGGAGCGAGTTATGGCGTTCATCTGGGAATCGAAGATTTGGTGAATCACTTCGGGAGTTCAAGACTGCTGTTCGGTTCCGGATATCCAGTTCCGGAAGGCGGCATGCCTGTCACAATGCTGATGTATGCACAGATTTCAGATGCAGATAAAGCAGCCATTGCCTCGGGTAACTTAGAACGACTGATCTCGGAGGTGCTGGTATGACCGATCTTGAACTACGCGAACTCGTATTCAACGGTCAGCCGTTGACAGACATCAAACTAATAGACGCCCACGCCCATATCGGACCATACAAAGAGTTCCGTATGCTGGAATACACCGCAGAAAGCATACTACGGGGAATGGACAAGCTGGGTGTGGAGATGTCATGCATAAGTTCCATCCCTGGATGTATTGGGAGTCTGTATCAGGAATGGAATTCTGAAATCATTAAAGCAGTAAAACAATGGCCGGGCAGATTTTTCGGCTATATGTCCGTCAATCCTCTTTCTCCTACGGATGCTTTCACGGAGCTTAAGCGATGTTACGATCAGGGCATACGAGGGATCAAAGTCCACAGCTCTATGGGAATTCCTTACGATGATCCATCATACAAAATGATCTGGGAATTTGCAGAGAGATATTCTTTGCCGGTGCTGGCTCATACATGGGGACTCGATGGAATAGCTCAGCTGACCCCATTATTCACCCGGTACCCAAGCGTCACCTGGATACTTGCTCACGGTGGATCAGAAGACCGTGAGGCCTATATTCATGCTGCATTTGCCAGCAGAAACGTTTATGTCGATACCGTGCTGTCTGCAGGACCTAGAGGATTGACTGAGTATTTCATGAAAAGCGGTCTTTCTGACAGACTGCTGTGGGGCACTGACATTACATTCATGAATGCTCCCCACCAGTTGGGGAAGATCATCTTTGCAGACATAACCATAGAACAAAAACTAAAAATTCTGGGAGAAAACGCTATTAAGGCGTTAAAGTTGAAGATCAAATAAATTAGAGATGCATGGAGCACGACTCAATGAGAACTACATTATTATATACAATACTAATAACACTGATTGTCTCTTCATTAGTACAGGCGCAAAATGCCAAGGTTGTCTTATCCTCACTGGGAAGGACATCCTACGCCATCGTCACATCAGACAATCCTACTTTGACTGAGGTAACTGCCTCACAACAGTTAGCCGCATATTTAAAGCAGGTTACAGGTGCCGATTACAAGATAGTAACGCAGAGTTCACACAGCTCTGGCAATGCGATCTATGTAGGCAGGACTGATAAAGCCAAACTGCGAAACTTGAATGGCGCGATGATGGCCTCGGAAGAGTGGGCGATTAAGACCACAGGTAAAGACATTATACTGACTGGTGGGAATCCACGGGGGGTGCTTTATGCTGTATACCACTTCCTGGAAGATCACGTTGGGATCAGATGGTGGAATGTATCTGAAGAGTATGTCCCCAATAAACCCACGTTAAAAATCAACCCCATCAGCCGCAGGTCAGTCCCGGCGTTTGAAAAACGCGATATCTGCCTGGACGGAGGCAGCGGTGAATACACTCCCGGAGACAACGGACTTTGGGCGTCCAGAAACAGACTAAACGCAACCGGAGCCAGGCCAATCAGTCAGGAGAATGGCTATGATGGAGGACTCCTCAACTGGCCCAAACCCTGGGTTGCTCATACTCTCACTGGATACATTTTCAACCCCGAAATGGCCAAAACACAACCGGAACTCTACGCATGGAATGGCACAACACGCCTGGACAGCAAGCTCTGCCTGTCAAATCCTGAAGTCAGTAAAATGACTGCCGAGTGGTATGACAATCTGATTACTACTGAGGACGAGAAAGCAGCCAAAAATGGAACTCCCCGTCCTCTTATGTATAATATCTCCGAGGCTGACTCTGCAAGCCTGGCTTGCTGGGAACCCAACTGTATAGCAGTGCGTGACCGTGAAGGCAGCGAGTCCGGGTTAACTATAGGTCTGTTGAATGATGTTGCAAATAAACTGAAGGTAAAGCATCCAAAGGCAGTCTTTGAGACTTTGGCATATTGGAACACGGACACTCCTCCCAAACATCTCAAACCTGCAGACAATGTGGGAGTCCGGCTCTGTGATGTTGAGGCGCTTCTAACTCACCCTATATCTCACCCTCTCAATGCCAAGTTTGAAGCCAAAGTAAAAGGCTGGGGCAAGATAACCAAACACCTCCATATCTGGGACTACAACAAATCATACAGGGTAGAAGAACCTCCGCTGGCAATGGAGTTCTGTCTGCAGCCTGATTATAAGCTGTTCCGTGCATCCGGGGTCAAGCAGATAATGGCCGAGATGGAAGACGATGGCATGCTGGCAGTCGATAACTGGCAGATGCGGGCTTGGATCATGGCAAAACTTATGGAGAATCCTGACAGAGACACCCGTCAGCTTCTATATGACTACACAGAAGGCTATTATGGTCAAGCTGGCAAGTATATCAGAGAATACCGCTACCTTACCTATAAGGCAGCAATGGCAAAGCCTCCGTATACAACCCAGCTCTGCAATGAGAACGCGCAGGGATATCGTTATGTCACTGTGCCGTTTATGCGTGAATCCGGGAAGCTTCTGGACAAAGCCAGCAAGGCTTGTGGGACTAATCCAACACTAAACAGACGGGTAGCTATTGCACGACTCTCTTATGACCGTACCATCCTGCGGTATTATTCATTCCTGCTTAGAGAATGGCTGCAGAGTGGAAAATCAGCTTCCAGCTTCCCTTTTGACAAAGAAAAAGCTGCTGTAAGAGTCCGTAAAACAGAAGCTGAGTTCGCAGACTTCTACCTGATACCTTCAAAGAGAGATGTAGCAAAAAACACCTCCCACGAAGTGATCGCTATTGCACAGAACTTCCGCCAGTCCTGGCCTCTGCCAGATTTTGCTGCCGGACTGAGCAAAGATCATGTCTTTGAACTTACACCGCAGGCAATGGGCTGGTTCTTCCCGGAGATATCACCAGTCAAGGATGATGATTCATCAACCGGATCAGTCCTGAAATACAGGCCTGCCAACGCTGATCCTGCAGCAGATATCGTCTTCCCTGCAGGTATATGGCACTCATGGGAATACAATGGCATCCATGTCCAGGACCTGACCAGCGTCAAGCGCGCGGATGTCAAAAACTCTGGCTACAATTGGTATAAAATCGCATCCAGCTGGAAGATCAAACGAGGAGACAAACTCTACCTACTAAGCTGGGGAGTCCAGGCAATGGTAGACCACGTAATGCCCAAAGTAGATGTTGGGGGTTCATGGGACATCTGGGTCAACGTAAAATTCGAAGGCCCCGCCTACCCCAACGCCAAACCCGACCAACCAAACGCAGTCTACCTGGAAAGAATAGTACTGACAAGGAAATAGGCGTAGTTGTCATCCTGAGGAACGAAGGATCTGCTTTTTCCGAACAGAAAAGCAGATCCTTCGTTCCTCAGGATGACAACTACGCTCCGGTGTGAGCTGCGCAATATTCTATATGCATCGGTATCAGAGCGGAGGGGAAACCCGGAGCGTCGATGCCGATGCACCAGCTATGACGAAGCACCAACCTAATTCCCCCTTGGAGGGGGGGTTAGGGGGATTGATCTCGGATTGACCAAAAACCTCTGTAACAAAACATATCTGGAGTACCCAAAGTGACAACTAACAACCGGCTAACAATCTGCATAGTCCTGATACTACTGTCTCTGCTCTCTACTGCAATCCAAGCCCGAAACCTTCTCAAGAACTCCGGATTTGAATCTGGTGTGGAGAGGTGGGCTGTGCCTACCTGGCGGACAGATATGCTGACTCCTCAGGCAGACTCAGCAGTCATGCACGGTCCCGGTCAGGGGTCGATGCGGATAGTCGGTGAGAAAGGTAAATATGGGAATGTTTACCAGGACATCACTCCCAGAGCAGGAGTTAAGAGCTACCATGCCTCTGCCTGGGTCAAGATCAGCCGGTTGGAGAGATGGTGGGAAGTCGGTATCTTTGCTGAGTTTATTGGTGAACAGGACAAATGGCTGGGAATGTCCACCTTTGCAACCTTGGGTCAGGATGTCTCCGGAGACCTTGACTGGAAGAAGATCGAAGGCGATATCGCCATACCAGATGGCGCCAAAGTTGTCCGCTTCGAGCTCATTGTGCGTGCTCCAATGCCTAATAATGAGCCTGCCAACCTGGGGACAGTCTGGTTTGACGATGTGACTCTCGAAGAGTCTGGAGCATCGGATGCTCCTCAACTTCCCGAAATCACCATCAACAAGTTTACCCCGCTTGGCACTGGTGGACTTTTTCTGCCAACTTCAAAGCCTGAACTGGTAATGGACCTGACCAATGATTCAGATCAGCCGAAAGACCTGACTCTTGATATAACCGTCAAGGACTTCAGCGATAAAACTGTCTATAAAGGCACGCAGACTGTCAAAGTTTCGGCAGAGTCGAACTTGAAGCAGACAATCACAATCCCAAAGCAAGCAAAGCAAGGATTCTATGGAGTCACAGTCAGTGTCAGAGATGATAAAACTACACTCGCCAGCTCAACTTCCAGCTTCTGTGTGGTAACCCCTGCCCCTAAAGGCAACCCATTTCTGGGTATGACCTGTTTTGATTCTGGTGACCTTAAGACAATCAAGCTTATGGGCGCTGGTCGGTATGCGTTCTGGATCTCGTGGCGGCATGCTGAAGCTCAGAAAGGCGTTTTCGATTTCACAGAAATGGACAAAACTGTGGGTCCCTGGTTGGACAATGGGTTCAAGGCGCTGGGTTATATTGACACCAGATTCACCCCCGGAGGCTCCTATGTCACTCCTGACTGGGCGGATAAATGGGTTATGGACTGGCGCAAGACCAACAGCAGTGCCTATCCCCCCGAATATTATGACGCGTGGGCTAAATATGTCGGCCAGCTAGTCAGTCACTTTAAGGATCGCATAAAAACCTGGACCCTGTGCCAGGAGATTGACCTTACAACAGACCAGCCGGGTGGGCTTGAGCATTATATAAAACTCGTGAAAACAGCTTCTGCAGCCGCAAAAAAAGCTGATCCCACATGCGTAATGGCTGGAATCTCGGTCAGCGGGTGTGATGGGCAGGCCGGATTCCCAATCTCCCGAAAGCTGTGGGCTTCTCTGGCAGACAGCCTTGACGGGTTCTACTGGGACTGTTACATAGATCCAAAGCAGTTCGGCCCTGGGTATGAACCTATTGGTGAAGAGCGCGGTGGGCTGCGACGGGTAATTCTGGCTGCAAGGGATATCATAAAACCTTACGGTAAGCACCGCCTCGGGATAGATGAAAAAGGCTGCAAGATAGTAACAGCCCTGCCGGTTGATAGCCCTTATGCCAAGGATATGGCCAAAGTGATAGCCCGTGGATTCGTGGTTGCAAAATCGGTAAAGGAACTCGAGCACTACATGTATTTCATTACAAACAGCGAGAGCTGCATTGAGGGAGATGCTGACTACGGACTCTGGAAAGCACGCTCCCCCAGGCCGTCAGTCGCTGCATATGCAACCTCTGCAAGGATGCTTCTAGACACCTCCGAACCAGTCGAAGTCAGTCTGCACAAGGATGTATTGGTGTATGTATTCAAGAAAGGCAAAGGCTCTCTGGCAGTGCTCTGGACTGTGCTGAAAGACCCGCTGCCCGTTGCATTCGGACTGCCGGCGCCTGCAGACTGCTACGACCTTATGGGCAATAAGACAGCTGTTATCAAAAAAGGCAGGCAGGAATTCTCCCTGACTGAGTCCCCCATATATCTCCAGAGCAGCGCATCCCCCAAAGCAATGGCTGCAGCAATTCGCAATGCGCGGTTCTCTTTGCCTCTTGCCAAGATTGACGCCAAGATAGGCAGCAGCACGTCGGTCAATGTTTATGTAGCAAACCAGAGCGGAAAAACCCTCAAAGCAAGTGTCGAAACCGCGCCTCTTGGAGATAACAAGTGGGTCAAATCCTCTCAGATTCTGAGTATTGCACCCCAACAGGTAAGCGTCGCCAAATTCACGTCAAGCGCAAAGCTCAAATCCGGCATCCTGCATACAAAAGTAACAATCAATGGCCTGAGCAGCAATCTCGATAAAGAGCTTGCGTTCTATACTGTACCAAAACTTAAAAACACATCGCCTGACGCCATTTTCTCCCTGAAGCCTATGGTATTCGACGGCCCCAACTACATCTTCCCATCCGGAGGAGATGCTATGAGCAACAAACTCTGGACCGGTCCCTCTGACATGAGTATCAAGCTCTGGCTGGCCTGGAATACTGACGGCTTGCATGTAGCTGCATCAGTCACCGACGACGCCTTTATTCAGGAGCAGAGTGGTATGGACATGTGGGCAGGTGACGGCTTCCAGCTGGCTTTCGACACCCTGAACGACGGCATCAGCTCACAACTCACCGGCATCATGGGATACGGCTCTGACGACTACGAATACGGAATAGCCCTAACCAAAAACGGCCCCGAATCCTACTGCTGGACCGCATCAGCAACAAATAAACCACTGGAAAGGACTATCCTCAAAAACTCCCCAGTCATCCTGCATCCAGATGCCCAAACCACAACCTACCAGTGGATCATCCCCTGGCAAGACCTAACCCCAATAAAGCCAGCACCAGGCAAAGCCTTCGGCTTCAACTTCAGCTACGCCGACATAGACAAACCCGGAGAATCAGTAAGATACTGGACAGGCCTAACCCCCGGAATCTGCTCCGGCAAAAATCCATCGCTGTTTAAGACGTTCGTGCTGGAATAGGAAACTAGGATGCATGAAGCAAAAGGGTGAGATTCCTCATGAAGTCCGAGGCTTGTAATTCCAGCACAATGTCATTCGGCAGTCGAGTGCAGTAGGACTCATACGCCCTCTGATTGGTCAATGCACTCTTCATATATGCGGCATTATGTCACGCAAATGTTCATTGCACAACACTTATTAGCTCATTGTTCATCTATTGCCATTTATTATTAATCTTATGTGACATTACAACTTTCTTGAAAATTATCTGGACAAAATTATCTGGTTATTTGACTGCAAAAGCAGGTTTTACCGGTGTAATGCAAGAATAGTAGGATTACCCAAGAAAAGCCTACTGCGAAGGAGCCAATGCGTATTGAATAAAACCTTAATTTTTAGTAAACAATACCAGGTTACTACCGGTAAAGTATGCATGCTAAGGTCAAACTTGCATTTTTACTGCGAAGAAGGAGGTCACCTATGTAATTACTCTACGACATACAGATCTCACATAAGCTTGAGGATCAGTTACTTTGGGCACGAGTTCACTTTGTAGGTGAGTAGAACAACGATTACCATAAAGGAGAATTGAAATGAAACGTGATAGTGCTTTTGTTTTAGTAGTGATGATGTTGACCTTCGCAGCACTTGCTTCCAGCATAGCGATGTGTGCAACTCCCGTTTTAGTAGACGCGGTGTTCTTCGGTGGATCGGGTGATCAAGCTGCTGGATGGGGTGGTGCACCAATCGCTGTAGGGGATAACGGTCTCTACACCTGTGGGTACGGAACGTGGTCAGGTATTGGTTATCCATCAATTGGCTTGCACTACGGATTACCGATTAGTCAACAGCCGTTGTGGAGTCAATACTGGCCTAGTTCTGCCCCAACACCGATTGGATACGAGGTTTTTCAAGGAGTTACGGAAACAGATGAGGGAGTATATTTCGCTGGGTACAGCTATCAAACTAGTGATGGTGTCGGCGATAAAGAGGACAAGTCGGTACTCGTAAAGATGGGTATGAATGGTTCTTATGAATGGGCGGCGAAACCAAACTTTTACCCATATCGTGGCGGTGAGAGTTTTAGTGCTGTTACCAATGCTGTAGAGGACAACATCAACGTAGTTTACACTGGGGGTCATGCACAGGCCAATGGTGCCAACTTCACAGCGCTAATTGCCAAATACGACACTGCTGGCAATATGATTTGGTGGAAGCCTATTGGTGACACTAGTTACTTTCATGTGAACTCTGTGAATGGCATAGCAATACTGGGAAATGACGTCTACGCCGCCGGAGTAGATTACTGGGCAAGCAGTTTTTCATATGCAAAACTATGGAAGTGTACCCCCGCTGGTGTCAGCACAAACATCGCTACTTATTCGGTAGCATCTGCTTTGACGTATGGACAGAGCATTGTAGCTCAGGATAATTCACTCTATGTTGCTGGTTATATAACGCCTGGACCTAATGATGGATATGATGCCCTCATTCTCAAATATGATGAGTCTGGCAATCTTATCTGGCACACAGAATGGGGTGGAGCAGGCGAGGAGCAGGCTTGGGGGATCGCCGCAGACGCCCAAGGAGTATATGTGGTAGGGCATACGACCAGCTTTGGTTCCGGCGGAGAGGATGCTTTCCTTATTACTCTCGACCCAGCCACAGGTGCCGTTACTTCTTCTACTTACTACGGTGACACACTTAATGACAGGGCTCGAGGTTGTGTCCTTGTAGGAAACGAGTTGTATGTATCAGGTGCTTCCACTAGTTTTGCGTCGAATTCCGGTAACCTGGTCGGGCAATCCGACATGATGCTGCTCAGATACAGGTTGGGCAAGACCGACCAGACGATCAACTTCGATGCGATCGATGAGAAGACTTTTGGTGATGCAGATTTTATAGTTAGTGCAACAGCCACCTCAGGCCTTGCGGTCACATTCACGGCTAGCGGCGACTGCACTGTCACGCTCGATGGCACTGTGCACATCACGGGCGCGGGCAGCGGCACCATCACTGCCCATCAAGCGGGTGACAGCAACTTCAATGCGGCTTCCGAAGTTTCGCAGACATTCACAATCAATAAGGCAAACCTGACAATCACAGCTGAGAATAGGACCAAGCTGTATTTGGCGGAAAACCCGTCGTTCACAGCGACATACAACGGTTTCGTCAATGGCGAGACTGAGTCGTCTCTATCAGGCATTCTGTCGTTCTCGACGACAGCAACTGAAGCGAGCTGGGTTGGGTCCTATCCAATCACATCGAGTGGACTGACGTCGAACAACTACAACATCACATACGTTGATGGGGTCTTAATGATTACATTCAAAGGCAACAGCGGTATCTTGCAGCCAGTAAACCAGGACAACTCAAGTGTGTTCAAACAAGGAAGCACGATCCCGCTCAAGTTCAAGGTGTATGACAATAATAATACATCTGTTGGGGCACCTCCGGATGTGGTGTCGAGTTTCAACTTGAACATGTGGAGTAGTGGAACTGTTTCTGAAGTCAATGAGCCTACTGTCTCTACGACTCCGGATACAGCATTCCGATGGTCTGCAACAGATCAGCAATGGATATTCAATCTTAGCACGAAGAGTCTTGTGAAAGGCCAGACATACCAAGGCACAATCAAACTGGTCGATGGATCAGAGATAATATTCAGATTCGGCTTGCGGTAAGTCGCAAAGGGGGATTCTGGAGAAATCCTGAGTCCCCCTATTGAGGGTTACCCTTCAAAACACAAACCCGCCTGAAGTTTTTCGTTAGAGGGGACTGCGGGATAAAGGGGACGGAGGGGCTGTTGAAAATGTCGGATTTCGCACTCCGTTTTGAGATTGTATCTGTGACTCTGTGAACACGCAGCAAATTTCGGGCTTCTGATACAGAAATCGCTCTGATATCAAGCCATTATTGCACAGTTATGACTGTAAAACAAGAATTAACTGCATATGATATGAACCTGGTGTTTCGGGATTTGCGGAGCGTTTATAAAGTATTTTTGGTGTTTCGGATTTTGAGGAGCGTCTATAAAGTAATGTCGTTGATCTAAACTGATTAACCGCTCCGAAAATCCCGAAACCGCCGTCTGCACTGGGCCTTAAAGTCCGGATAAAGGGGACAGAGTGGGTTGTTGAGAAAGCTCCGCAGTCCCCTTCCCCCTTTTTTCCTAAAGCGATATAGATCAATTATCGATCAGCGGCGTTTTGTGCCGGTCGATGTCGTGGTTGGCGGTGTACCGCCAGGACCTGCCAGCAATTTGGTGAGCTGGTCTGTTGTCAGGATATTGTTGGCTTTGAGCTTAACCCAGTTGTTCAGGTTAGCTAAAGTAACCTCCAGATGTGCGTCTGCTGCTGTATCTATAAGGTTGGCAGCGGCGGTGAAGTCAGCAGTAGCCATCTTGTCACGGATAACCTTATCAGCTGTATTGGCTGTCTCCATGAGGGGTTCTATAGTTGCGTCGAAAGTAGTCAGAAGCGCCTTGAGCGCGGTTGCCTGATCTGTAGTTAGAGTCAGCGATTTAGTTATGTTGGTTATGTCGGATGCCGGTGGTGTCGGTGGAACCGACATTCCCCCACCCCCGGGTCCACCAGGGCCGGCCTGGCTCAAAATCGGAACCAGGCAAAGTAACAACGCCATTACTAAAGTGATTAATACTGTTTTCTTCATTGTGTATTCCTCCATACTGTATTTTCTGCATTATGGAAGTCATTTGAGCTGCAGCTTACTTCCGGTTGTTTTGACACTTTTGTGGTTATACAAAGTTCCGGAATCAAATCGCACTTCAATCGTCTTTTTATGTAAATCATGTCACAAACCCTGATACAAAAGAAACAAGCCCAAAACATAGGGACATAACTCAACATTCACATCTCCCTTCCCCTGTCCCCAAGTCCCCCCGTCTCCCCCTCCCCAAGTCTCCCCCTCTCACTAGCATATCCACAAACTATATTTTTCAAAAATTCACCGTTACACCAGTTGACCTCACAGGAATAGTGTGATATTAATCTGTATTATTTTCCTGAATATAATCGGTCTGTCTTATGCGAGGTGATAGGATGAAGATAACGAAGATAATATTCCTTGCGTTAACTCTTACTGTTTATTCATGGATGGGCTCAAGGACAGTTGATGCAGCCCAGAGTGTCGTGACGACAATTACTCTGACCGGGACAAAAAACCTTATCAGTTTGCCGTGTGTTCCATCAATACCAGATCCCTTGTCCGTGTTCAGCGGCTTCAATATCAATAACAACCTGACTTCTTGGGATCCGGTTAACCAGATTGAGAACAAATTCAACTCAGCTTTGCCGGAGACATTTGGCGGTGTTCTACTTGGTGAAGGTTACTGGTTGACGGGTACTGCCGGGCAAAGTGTCCAGTACCAATCTCTTCCGAGCGGGATCCCAACAGATGAAACCCTGACAGACACATGGATTCCACTCCCTGGTGAAGATAATGGTATCAACAATGGTGGACGTCACCTGGTTGGCTGCCCATATGATACCTTTGTACCTATATCAAATATCTACTTTACAAACAGCATCGAAATCTTATCATGGTCCCAGGCAAATGCCGCAGGTTGGGTTGGGCCATCCATATCCTACTGGACCGATTCCAGTTACAGCTACATCAACTGCAATGGCCCAACCGCAGTTACTGTAATTCAACCCGGCAAGGGCTATTGGGTTGAAAGCAAGGTCGATAACCTCGCAATGATCATCACCGCTCCTCTGCCTGGACATACTCTCAGCGCTACGGTTAATCTCGGCAGTTTTGATTCCTCCAAGCGGGCCGGTATTCCCGTGAATATTCAGCTGCGTATAGGAGCCGAAACTGTGCGCACAGTTGATACAACACTCGATGCCTCCGGTAAATTTTATATACACAATGTTCAACCAGGCACATATGATGTGGGCATAAAACCATCTCATTGGCTGAGAAGAGTCGTCCCCGCGGTGACTGTAACAGATGCAGACCTGGACTTCATTATCCGATAACCCGCATTGAACACTGAGGTGTATGATATGAAAAAGACAATACTCGGGAGATTAGCATTCATCATTCTAGTAGTATTGGTTGCCGGTAACAGCCTGGCAGCTGCAGTTTTGGTCGACATACCACTCGATAAGCAGATCAACACAGGATCAGGCGATGCAATTACCGGCCACGATGGATTCGGCACTGACTCCGGAACCGGCTATATGATAAGGCTACTGACCACTGATAATGGTGCAGGCAATTATTACTTTGGTCCGAGTATCAACTTCATTAAAGCAGGATATGGTCCGTATGTTGACCTCTCCAAACCCGGTGCCCGTATAGAGTATACTGCACGCTACTTCCAGGGGGACGGAAACACCAACCCATATGGAGACGCCCCCATATGCATAGAGTTGACTGATGCAGACGGAACTTCCTGCTGGATAGGCATGTCATATGGCCCCCAACCCAATCCAACTTATCCGTCATGGAAAACGGTCACAGATAACCTTTCAGGAGCCAGCCCTGATCTGGACCTTTCAAAAATAGTGACCCTGACATTCTACGGCACAGATTGGGCAGGAACCGGCAATGACTTCATTCACATAAGAAATCTCAGACTGCTGGATGACTCCGTCCGTGACCCGGTTACCATACCAAATGCCAAGAATACCAACAATGGTGTTTCCATAGAGCTGGTGGGTGCAGTCAGTGCATCTTTCAATTCACTTGGTAAATTTTATATTCAGAATCCGGAAAACTTCTGTGGTATTCAGGTAAGGTCAACTACTCTACCAGATGAGGGTCCTTCGGTTTACGTGAAAGGGACTGTTCAAACAGATCCGGATACAGATGAGATCTACATTCAAGCTTCTGAGTGGGCAATGAATGGGACAGGTAATGCAAAGCCCCGGTTCATGACAACTAAAAGCCTTGGAGGTTCAACTCTCTACAGGCAACCTGGAGTCGAAAATCCCTTTGGCTCAAACAATATTGGGCTGCAAGTCAAAATCGCCGGACAATTGACTGCAAAGGCAGATGATGGATCATGGATATATGTTTCAGATGGATCGATAATACCGAACACTGAGAGTCAAGGCGTGCGAGTCAGCCTTGCAGGTATCTCTTTCCTGCAGCGTCCAAGTCTGATTATTGGCCATAATGTAGTTGTAACTGGTATATCAAGCCTGTATAAGGATGAAGATGGCATCCACAGGCCATTAGTTTTGATGAAGATTGGCGGTTTTAGTGATCCGCTACTCACCAACAATGAGCCTAAGACATTCAGAGTAGCAGTAATAAACTTTGACCCATATTGCCCGGGGCATGGTAACAAACGTGTACACGAAGTCTTTGGCTGGAACAATCCGCATGATATTGCTGAGGGTTATATCAATGACCTTGCAACAACAAGTGGAGGCTGGTGCAATTATCAGATAGTAGACTGGTATGATGCCAACTACCATCCGTACTTCGAAGATGGTTTCCAGTTTGATCCTGATGAATGCGTAGACGCCTGGCAGAATCAGACAGGATTACATGAGGGTACAACTGACTATATAAGGTTGATTAGCGATACTACTTATCCACACAACCAGCCTAAAACTATAGCCCAGCGGATTGCTGATGATGAGATAGACGAAGTATTCCTCTTCGGATCACCCGGAGGATCTGCATTCTGGGAAGCCGCTATGGCAGGCCCGAGTCCGTTCTTCGTGAATGGAGGGACATATAGCCTGCCTGCTGCCAAGCGCAATTTTGTGTTAATGGGTTTCAACTATGAGCGGGATGTTGACTGCATGCTGGAAGACTTCCTGCACAGAAGTGAATGCGTAATGAGCAGGGTCTATCCCTCCCCTGACTGGTGGTTCCCCACGTATCCAGCAGAAAACAACTGGGACAAGTTCAGGATGATCGACCAGAGAGGTGAAGGAGAATCAGCCGTTGGCATGTGCCACTTCGCTCCAAACAGTGAGTCCGACTACGATTGGGGCAACACCCGCTTCGTATTCAGCATGTGTGACGACTGGTTATACAACTGGCCAAATCTCATCGGTGAATCAACAAAGAGACAGGTAAACTGCACCGAATGGGGAAACGGTGACATGCGCCTGCACCACGTATGGTGGCTGAATCACTACCCGAAAGCCCCCGGCATAAACCCGGACGGCCGCCAAAACAACTGGTGGAAATACTCCTGCGACTTCAGCAACTACGCGGAAAGCAGATAAAGCAAATATTCATAATTCCGAAAAGTAATTGGGAAATTGCTTACCATACACAATCAGACTGATCTGTCCGCTCTGTCCGATCAGTCTGATTCTTATTCGACTAGCGATGCAACTAAAATACGCTGCGAGGAACGTGCTGACTGTGCGAAACCTTATGCTAATATGCCTTGTGTTTACGCTTACGTCCGTCTCGGCTGTACGAGCTGATCATGGACGAGTGGTCTATCTGTATTCCGCTGAACTTGCGAAGAACAGACATAGCGGATCCTACGCTCCGATGTCAGGGCACATCGACATTATGGAATCAGACCTGCGATCATATAAGCGATCAACTCTCATAAACAACTTCTACACCGGAGCATTCCAAGACTTCACAGATTCGAGCATAGCAGTTTCGTGTAATGGACGCTACATCGCCATCGGTCTGAGACCATCCATCTCAGCGATAAGTAGTGCTTATATCACCCGGACACCGAACGGTCTTCGGCTGTGGGATAGAAAGACCATGCAGGTTAGAACCATATATCCGGGATACACCTATGAGCAGTTGCTGTGGTCGGACTCCGGTCGGTATCTCGCAGTTGTGGACACCTATCCCGATGGGCCGATTCGTATCTATGACGCTTCCCTCGGACGCATGAGAGCCTATTCGGGATATGGTAGGCTCATATGCGCAGCATGGTCTACAAAACGCGATGAATTAATCCTGGCGGTATCGTCGGCAAAGAAAGGTACCACCATATATGCTCAGCCTGTAACTGGACGCCGGAGAGTCCTGTTCAGGTGGCACGACACTATTGATGCCATAGCCGAGGTAGGAGATGGCACCGGTTATGCGCTGTGTGATGGCACAGGAGTCTTTTTATACAAAACCAACGGCAAAATCAAAAGGCTGCCGATTCGCCGCTCGCATAACGATCCTTGGGAAATCACTATGCTGTCTCAGCCAAAAGGGTCGTGGATAGCCGCGCTCGCATCATACTCACATGGTGAGCCGCATATCAACAACGATGAGGTCTTGTATGCATTCTTGTCCGGCGGTCAAGTGTTCCGGCGTGTCGCCAAATGGCAGTATTCGTATCTTAATGCCCAACCCGATGGCAGTAAAATAATACTCATGGAGCCGGTTGGCTGGCTGAGAAACCCATCCAAGGTTGTGCTGCGAGGACAGATCACTTGGGGAGGCGAAGCGGTAATGGATAATCGAAGCGACCAGTTTAAATTCTGGACATTCGATGTGCCACATGCCCGCACCGGAAAGATGATATTCGACACTGGACCAGGATGCCTGTTGGCAGCTTGGTGGTCCGACTAATTGAGAAACAGGAAAAAGGGGACAATTGGTAACCATACCCCCTGAGATACTTCGTACCTGCCACCGCATTGACATCGCCACTCCGAGGTAATTCTGCTAGCCCGCTTTCTGCTCCAATGTCTTCCAGAAAATCTCATCCAACAAACTCCAACACGCCAACTTACTTATATTGACAATGAGGATTGTATGATGGTATGATTCGTTTTCAACGACTACTCTGTATATACACATACTGAATAACTCACTTGATGATAGTATAATAGCCGGCATTTGGGAGAGTGGTAGATGACATTCAAAAGCATCCTGGAAAAGATCCTCATTGGGGCATTACTATTCACATCGACTACTGTTGCGTATGCTGCACTACTTAACGGCTCATTCGAGGAATCTGGCTATCAGCGGGAACTACTAGGTTGGAATTGGTGGACTAAGGGCAATGCTCCAGCTGGGTGGCAGCGGGATTCTCACGAGTCCTGTCTTGGGGCTTATTCCATCAGAATATGGAAGGATGTCGGAGTTCAAGGTGATATTTATGGAGCCTTTGAACAGAAACTCACAAACTTGCCAAAGGGAGCTTTGATCCACATCGGTGCGATGATCAAAGGCAAGAGTGTTGAACGTGTCTGGATGGGTGACTTCAACAACCGCATCTTCACACCAAATGGCGACTTCGGCTGGCAACGAGTCTATGGAAGTATTCAACTGGCCCCTGAACAGACCGAATACACTCTGATGTTTGGCATAGATGGCAAAACTCAAAGCCTCTGGATCGATGATGTCCGTGTAATTGTAGATGGAGAGAGCATGCCCGAAGATAACGACTGGCTCTTCATCCGCAGGATGGATAACAGGTCCACTGACACCGGTTTCCTGCTTCTCGTGCGCAACCCGCTTGAGGCAACTAAGCAGGTCACCCTTCAATACCGGCTATGTGATCCATACGGGTTGCCTATTGAGGAAAAAAGTGTTCCGGTTGAGGTAGCTCCAGGGCAACAGAAACGTATTTTCATACCGGTCAAGGCAGACCAGAGAGTTGCTCTAATGACAGCCTCGGTAGTTGATAAAGATGGCAAGATATTGTCCTGGGCCAATGACTTCCTCGCAGTAGAACCACCAAGCCTGGCGCCAATTGCCGGGTCTGACCGTCTGGGCGTGGATGAGATCAATTTTGCCTATGTATCTGGTGACTCTTACACAAGACTGCTGGACTTGATGGCCGCAGCGGGAGTCACCTCGTTGCGCGGTTACGAGATGGACCGATGTTACGATGATGCACAGAAAACCATCGATCCTTCAAGATTCACACGATTCCTGAATGATCTGCACTCTCGCAATATCACTGTAATGCCCATACTTGCCTACAGTCCCACGTGGGCATCCACTGCAGGTCCATTTGCCAATGAATGGGACCGAAGGATGACAATGCCCAGACTGGATGTTTGGAAAACCCTTGTAGAACAATATGTTCGAACTCACGGTTTTAAAGAAGTTGAAGTCTGGAATGAACCGAATGGTGGGTTCTGGAACAGCTATCCAAAGGACATAACCTATGGCAAACTAGTCACAGCAACATGCGAGACAGTGAAGAAGATAGATCCATCCATTGTCGTAGTTGCAGGTTCAACAAACAGTGACTCGCCGGGATGGCCCGAAAGCGTTATAAAAGCCGCAGGTCGCCATAGCCTGGATGCAATCTCATTTCACCCATATCGTCTCCCTGTATCCGATCCGACTCCACCGTGTGTAGAACTGCCAAGAGGGCAGTGGGCTAGTTATCCGCGAGTGATCGAAGAGATGGACAGGATGTCTTCCAAATACAATAATGGAAAACCCCTGCCTTTATACATCACGGAATATGGCTTCGAAGAACTTGGGCCTGACGGTTTACCGTATCTGCAGGGAAATCCGTTATACAAGTCTGAGGCCGTCGCCAGGATGTCCCTGACCCTTGCTGGGCTTGGTGTGCGCCGTTCATACTTATACGAATTCCGCGATCTACACCCTGCACAATTCGGTATTGTGCGTAAGGACCTGACAATCAAACCGGCATGGTGGGCTTTCCGCGCGATGAGTGAGCACGCTGCCGCCCGGTTAATTGGCAAATTCGAGCAACTTACTCCGGACTTGTTTGCCTTGACGATGACTGGAGACACCAATGTGCTCGCAGTCTGGACAGCTGAGAATCCAGCCATTGTAACAATAAGAAAGCCGATCAAATCCGCTAAAGACCTTTTCAGTCTGGATGTTCTCGCAGTTCCAGTGAAAGACTCCCCATGTTATGTGATCCCAGCAGGCTCGGTCCTCTATTTGACTGGTGACAACAAACTGAACACGAAGGATATCCAAGCAGTGGTTGCACTTGTCCCGAAGAGTCACTGGGCGCTGGCAGGAGAAAAGTGTGTATTTGATGTTGTCGCACAGCCGAATGCACCTAAAAAGTTGACGTCCGGATTGCCAGGTATAGTAGATTTCACAGTTGAAGCTACACCGGGACTTTGGACCACGGGCAAGCTGGAGTTCAAAATTGCCGGATGTAACACTGCAGTCCCAGTATTCATTCCAGTCTCAGAGAAAACCACCGCAGAATTGGTTTTTGATGCAAAATGCAATCCAGCCATACGGTTGACTAATCTGGACAAAAGAGAGGTCGAAGCCAAAATCAGCATGTCGGCAGGCAACGGGTTATTTTCCACCAAAAAAACTGCCAAAGTACCGTCCCATGCGACTGTCGAGGAGCCAATGTCCGCACGTCCCAAGTCAACATCCGAAGGTCTGGATGTTGTTGCAGATGTCGAAGTTGGACAGCGAAAGTGGTCGTTTGCGCGGACCTTATTCTATGCAGGAGTAAAGAAAAACGACGGAATAAAAGTAGACGGCACCACTGACGATTGGGCATCATTACCGATGATTGATCTAGTCGACTGGGACAAGAACGCTGGTGAAAAACCGGTAGATCCCGCTGATATGTCAGCACAGCTTGGCATCACCTACGACACTTCACGATTATATGTTCTTGTGAAGGTAAAGGACGATATCCATTACCAGAAATTTGCTCCGGCGGAGTCGTGGATGGGTGACTCAGTCCAATTGGCGTTCGACATTGACCCGATGGGTAAGCACGATCAGATCGAGATGGGATTCGCAGTTGATGAGAATGGACGATATATGTTCAACTCTCGCCAGATGAACGTAAATGTCGACGAAGTAAAAGCAAACGTAACTAGAAAAGATAATATCACCGCATACGAGATGGCTTTCCCATTCTCTCTACTAAATGTCAAACCTCAAACCGGTTCAAGACTGGGGTTCTCACTGCTGGTAAACGAAAATGACACAGGTGCACGCGAGGGATATCTCCGCTGGTCCAAAGGTATAGGTGAATCAAAAGACCCCCAAAACTACGGCCAACTGTTGATAGAATAGACTGGCTGAGTCTTGGTTTTTCGGGATTTGAGGAGTGAGTACAGGTCATGTTAACGCAAAACAGTGCCCATTCACTCCAAAAATCCCGAAAGAAAACAACGATCTTACTCCAAACCCAATTCTAACTCATACCTTACAATCACCCACCTCCCATCCTGAAGCCCGAAGTCAGATCCGACAGATCCGTCAGATTCAACACTGCAAAGCTCATATTGAAACGTTGTAAGCCATAGTTACATAATCGAAGGCGTCTATTGTAAAATGAATGCATACTCACATTAGCAAAGTATCGAATTATCCAGGGGAATAAAACATACCATGACACAACGTAATGCATTGAAAGAGATACTGCATTTTGGACATCCTGCTGAGGTTTGCCAGTTTGAGTGGGGATACTGGGGCCAGACTCTTGAGCGGTGGAGGAAAGAGGGTCTACCTGCTGACCAGCAGCCATGGGAGGCGGTCGGTATAACTTCGTATCACAGAGTCCAGATAGAAACCCGGTTTTATCCTGCATTCGAGGATGCTGTAATCTCTGAAAGTGAGTCAAATGTCATTGTAAGGGATGCTGATGGGATTATCAAAGAGATAGCAAAGGACAATTCATCGTTTCCACGCTTTATTAAGCATCCGGTAAGTAATCTGGCAGACTTTGAGGAACTCAAAGAACGTCTGGATGCTAATTCGCCAGGCCGTTTTCCGGATGGTTGGGAAAAGGCGGCTGCAGATATCAACAAGAATGATGGGATACTTGTTATGGGCGCTGTGGAGATCAGCTTCTTCGGATGGCACCGGGATTTGATGGGAGTTGAGGACCTGCTGGTAGCATTCTACGACCAGCCTGAATTGATTCATGCTATAAGCCGCCATCATTTGGAATTTCTCAAACAACTATACAGCAGAGTGATGAAGAAAGTGGATTACGACTTCATATTTATGTGGGAGGATATGAGTTATAAAAATGGTCCTCTGATTTCTCCGGCGCTGGTGAAAGAGTTCATGCTGCCGTATTACCGGGAACTAATCAGTTTCTTCAAAGGTATTCGCGATTATAAAGTCCTTGTCGACTCTGACGGTGATGTGACCCAGTTGATCCCTCTGTTTATGGATGCTGGCGTGGATGGAGTACTGCCCTTCGAATGCGCAGCCAGGATGGATATCTGCAAGATTCGGGAACAATTTCCGGATTTAATCATAGCTGGTGGGATCGATAAACGCGAGATAGCCAAAGGGACAGATGCGATTGATAGAGAACTGGAGAGCAAACTCCCTTACATGTTTGAGCGTGGAGGATACCTACCATCAATGGACCACCACGTTCCTCCGGAGGTGAGTTATAAGGACTTTGTTTATTATGTAGAGAAGACCCGAAAGCTCTATGAAGCTTCACTCAGATAAGACAGAGTAAAAATCTAAATTTCATTATCAGTTTCACCATGTCATATTTTGAAACTAAATCGTTGATCGGTTCGTTCAAATAGTACACTCCGGAAGAGTGCACTATTGAACCAAAACGACCAGTTGAAATGGTGATATTATGAGCACAAGCATTAGCGAACCAATACTTGAGTGAATATAATGGATATCCAGGGACACAAAGTATTATTTGTCTCTGGTGATATAGATGTGCATACGGCGCTGCAGTTCAAGCAAGCGGTGCAGAAGATTCTGGATATGTCTGAACGACACCTGATTGTAGATGTACACAATGTTGGTTATATGGACAGCAGCGGTTTGGGAATTCTGGCATTTGCAGTAAAACGCTTGAGTCATATCAGCGGAACTGTAAACCTGGTGGGTTGCAAACCTGCGATAGAATACATACTCCAGATAACTCAAATGTCTGCATTTGTCAGGCTGCACGAGAGCATGGATGATACCATAAAGGCTTTGTTTACAACGGCTGCAGCGCAAGCGTAAATCACAGAGACAAATGCATAATCGATTAGAAAAGGCCGGACTAATATAGTCCGGTCATTTTCTTTTTGTAACCGAATAAGCAATAAGTAACAGCTATCATAGTAAGAGTTCACTGCTAATGTGTAATATAATAAATTTCCGTTCGTCCTACTCTAATATTGTCAAGTCCTTTTTTTATATATTTTGTAGAAAAAGGATACTGATATGGTATCAGATCGGGTCAGGCTGCAGCCAGGCGTAATACAGTGTTCCTTGCCAGACTGTGTCTGACCGGTTTGAAGTTGCCATTATTACGCCACGATATCCTGCTGCACTCTTCCCTGCGATAACCCTACTTACTCGATGGTCTCCCAAGGGAGCCATAACCTTCCTTAATTGATCGTCACGGAAGAGGACTGGAGCGATAAAAGCTGAGTTAGAAGATCAGGCAGCCGTTAATGGCTGACTGTCTTTAAGGACGAATAGATCGTCTCCAGTCCCTCTTCGCGCAACGAATCGCTGTCGATCAAAGCATTCACCACTGCACACCAAAGCGTGCAGAAGCTTTAATAGCTTACGCGCGACAGCAATTCTGATAATTCCGGGCTTCTTGTCTTTTGATCTCATAACCTCAACTACATCAAAATAGATTCCGTTCTTTCGCATCATTTGTGTTGCAGCCATACACAAAGCATAGCGCACACTGGAGCGCCCACACTTACTAATCTTCTTTTTTCCTTTGTGCCTGCCACTTGAGAAGTGACACAGATTCAGACCGACCAGCTTCTCCAGTTGACCCATGCTATAGTCGCTAATGTTACCGCACTCACCCAAAAGTAAAGCAGTGGTTATTATCCCGATACCATTGACACTTAATAGACTCTTTGATTCTGGAAGCTCAAGAAGTAACTTCTCCAACTCCAATATAAGATCTGCTTTTTGGGTCTCAATGAGCTCAAGTCTTGCCAAATGGTTCATCATTGTCCTGTGTCTTGATTTTTGCCCACTCTTTAGAGCCGTGCTGTTGGAAGCTGCATCTACCAATTCGCGAGCCCTTGAAGCAGTGCGACCACTGCTGGCTTTATGCAGAACAGCTCGAACTTTTGTAAAACCAGCCTTAGCCAATGATTCACATGTCGCATACTTCTTCATTATTGCCAATGTGCTCAGGCAAAGCCCACTTTTGAAAACCATCTTTAACTCCGGAAACCATAACTCCATCAAGGAATGTAGTTGATTTTTTATCACTGTGCTCTCGCGTTTCAGCATCTCCCATTCTGCTGAAGCTGCACGTAGTTCTGCATATGTCCCAGTCAGATGCAACGGAGTACGGTAACAACCCTGCCATATAAGATCCGATATTGCACGAGGATCGCGAGGATCATCTTTGCCAGGACTGTTGTCCCTTATATCATTGAACTTGCTTGTGTGCTTGGGATTTACCTGAACAACTTTCCAATTCTTTTCCACAAGATACTCAAGCACGCAGCAGCTATAAGGACCGGTGGGTTCATATCCTACCCACACATCACAACCATCACTTTTGTAACCCTCTAGAACACCTGTAAGCTTGCTAAATCCTCCCATATCCTGGGTGATGGTCACAGGTTTGCTGGCTGCATCCGGTCTGCAGGCTCGAAATGTTATGCTATCTTTGCTTATATCGAGTCCGACTACTAATCCCCACTTGCGATCCGGTACCTCTTGACATTCACTTTTGATAAGTCTCATACTTTCCATGTAGGTCCTCCTGGTGTGTTTTTGTGAATCTCACAATTCAAGATTAACATTTCAGGTAAGGACCTACAAATATTATAGGAAGCTGAGTAGCGCGAAGCGCGTATCGAAGGATGGACGGATTGAACCATAGTCAACTGAATTGCTGGACACCAGCAGTCAATTGTGATACATTCTTCACAGGCATTTTTGTGTTTGATTCTAAGGAATACTCTGGAGGTCTGTTACTTGAGGAATGTTTTTGTATTTATTGGTTTGATTTTATGTTTGACTGGTTCGTCCGCTATTTGCCAGACGAAAGTTGCAATAATGTATGGCACCGGCACTGGTTCGCAGTATAAAAACGAACAAGCTGGCGTTATTTCATCATTAGGTTGGAGCCAGGACCTGTTTGAAAACATCCAGGTGATTGAACTGGCAGGCAAGCTGGGCAATTATGATATGGTCATTCTAAACACACTCTACAATCTTGAAAACTCGCAGGACCTGTCAACAGTAGCTGCAAAATTCAAGAACTTTGTTGCCTCCGGTGGATGCCTGGTAGTAACTGATACCAACTACAACAACCAGACTATGTGGCTCCGGTCTATTGATCCTGGTTTGCTCTGGCGTGGCAGCGGAAAACTGAGTAAACTCGAGTTTCAACCGGCATCCTGGGTAAACACCGATCATCCATTGATGGCTGGTGTAGAAACTCCGAAGCTGGCATGGACATATTGCGAATACACGGGACTAGGGCTTACCCCTCTCGCTAAATATCCGAATGGCAGGCCGGCTGCCGGAGTCATGGAACTCGGCAAAGGGGTCATTATAGTATCAAACATGTATCGCCAGCATGGTTGGCCATCTGTTGCTTTACTTACCAACCTTATTAAATGGGTGAAAGATCCTGCAAGACTGGATGCAGTCGCGAAACGGGATGCTGAGATCAAAGCACGCGGACAAAATCATCCGACACTGGATGTTCCTCTGATGGATTCTGCTCCCAGTCTGGATGGTAACTCCTCAGACAGCGAATGGAAGGGAGCGAAGCTTATACCTGAGTTCTACGATGTAAGCGGTGGATACGGGTATAGTCAGCCTACAAAGTGTCGAGTTGGTCGTTATAAGGACGACCTCTACGTGCTGTTTGAGTGCACCGACTACGATGTAGCCAATATGCAGAAAGGGACAACCGGACACGACAGCAGTTTTTGGTTAAACGACTGCGTTGAGGTGTTCCTTGATCCATCCGGAGAACGCAAAACGTACTTCCAGTTTGGAATTGGCTGTTCAGGAGCGATGTATGATGCCCGGATGACTGATGTCTCGTGGAATGCATTCTGGGAAGCTAAAACCTCCATAGGTGAGAATGGATGGACTGCTGAAATCCGCATTCCGTTTGCATCACTTGGAAACGCAGCCCTGGCTTCCACCGGCACATGGGCAGCAAATTTCTGCCGCACCGTCCGGTCCGATAACGAACCCTTACGTGAAATCACCAACTGGTCCCCCACTTTCGGGTTCTTCCGCCAGCCAGGAAGTTTTGGGACTCTAACCGGTATGACAGCAAATCTGGAGAATTATTCTTTCAGACCCGGGATAGAAACCCAGCTGCCGAAGCTTTGGTTCCCTGACACAAAACAGTTCACTGCAGTTGTATCAGGATTTGCAGGACGGACAGCCACCGGTTCACTTGAACTACAGGATGCCGGCACCGGTAAGACACTCTGGGTCAAAGATATCACAGTTGGCAAGAGCGGTATAAGCAAAGTCAACGTAAATTATCAATTCGATCCAACCCAGCCCCGCTCGTTGAAGTTGGTTGTAAAGGACTCAAAAAATCCAACCCAGATCGCTGCTTACAGTGACATATTCACTCCAACTACTGCTCCGGACCTGAGTGTTCAGATAATCCAGCCTGCTTTCCGGACAACCATACAGTCCAAAGACCCGGAAAAGAAGCTCAAAGCTGAATGCATTGTAGGAACCAAACTGGACAAGAGAATGACTCTGGTCTGCTCTATTAAGAGTGAAGACGGGAAAGAAGTATTCTCAAAGCGCCAATCAGGCAGCACTCACAAAACACTCAAAATCGAAACCGACCTAAGCAAGCTTCCGGTTGGTCAGTACCAACTTGCTTTCGAAGTCACCGGCAAATCCGGAACTATTGCGTCAAAGAATTTCCCGCTGGTTATTGCGCCACCGGCAAAGACTGAAGTTACATTTGACAGCAACAAGACATGCTATGTGAATGGTAAACCGTTCCTGCCGATTGGTCTATATCACGTCAGTCCGGCAGCAGTGGGATTGATCAACGAAGCTTCCAAAAACCTCAGCCTCCCGAAAGTTGAACTCTACTCAATGATGAAAGAAGTCAAGGCCCGCGGCTTCAACGTTGTCCACCACACCTGGGGAATGCCCACCGAAGAATATTTAAAAGAAGCATCCGATGATGGCCTTTGGGTGCTCCCTGAAGTTGCTGCTCCATCGGCTGAACAGGTTGCAACTGCAAACAAATATAACAATGTCCTGATGTGGTATGGCGCTGATGAGCCTGCTGGAGAACGGTTGGTTTGGATCAGAAACGCTCTTGCACAGACATCAAAACTGGACCCACACAGGCCTGTCTCTGCAGCAGTCTGCTTCTCCGAATTGTTCAAGCCTGCATTAGAGGGGTTTGACTTCGTGATGATGGACCCATATTTCGTAGGTATGAATATGTACTACGAGCTTGCTGACTGGATTAAGAAGGGTAATGAAGCCAGCAATGGGACCAAGGCAGTCTGGCTGGTGCCCCAGGCGTTCACCATCGGAAGTTCATCCTGGGTTGAACCGACCCCCGAAGACCTCCGCTGCCAGGCATATATAGGTCTGGTACACGGTGTTAAGGGCTTCATCTGGTATGCATTCTGGACATCGGAATTCTGGTCAGGTAACACCAAAGGCCGAAACAGATGGTTCCTGCCTGATACCGTGCTGTGGGACTACTTCCCCAAACTCAATGCAGAGATATCCGACATGGCCCCGGTCTACCTGACAGGAAAATCCATCGGACCAGTAACTTGCACTTCAAAGGACGTCCACACGAACCTCTGGAAACTAAATGGTAAAACCTACATAGTAGCCGTAAACACAACCAACAAACCCGTAGATTGCGAAATAAGCGGATTCGGAAAGAACCAAGCAGAAGTAAAATACGAATCCCGCATAGTAACCCCAACGCGCAACAAAATCACCGAACACTTCAAAATCATGGAAGCGCATGTTTACGAGTACTAGTTGATAGTGGAAAGTTGAAAGTTGATAGTGGATAGTTGATAGTTGATAGTGGAAAGTGGAAAGTGGAAAGTGGATAGTTAATGACGAATAGACCGTTGCATCTTCCGTTCGTGCTGAGCTTGTCGAAGCGCGGACGGAAAATGCAGCCACGCACCTTCCGTCTCCTGTCTCCTGACTCCTGTCTCCTGACTCCTGACTTCTCCTCCTCACTATCTCCTGCAAAACTCCCTTGTTGACTTCAAGCACAAAATAACAATGCAGGTAATCTGAACTGCTGTATCAAAGTATGCCAATTCATTGCCGAATTGGCGGAAGAATGGGCTCAGAGCGACACAAAGGGTAACTGCACCAGTCAAACACGTCAACACCAGCAATGTTATTCTTGCCCAGTATCGCCCTTTCCATAGGAAATAACAGATAACATACAAACCAATAAACCAAAGAATAGTCATTATAGAGCCATTTAGCATTGTCTGATGCAGATTCGTGCTACCAAATTTCAGATCCGGCGCTGCTGGAATATCGATAATATCCTTGACAGTCTTCACTATCCAAAACAAATACCAGATACACATTCCTACAATCATGGATGCCAAAGGCAGTGGTCGGTTTTTCACGACCGCAACGATTGGCCGCTCCGAAATAGGCTGCCCGTAAATCTTGGGTGTCTCCGTTGCCGTGGGAACCGTTGACTGCATAAATGATGGCTCTACCACAGCAGCTGATTCAACTACGCTCTCGGGAGTCGGAACCGTCATCGATGCTCCGCAGTTGCAGACACCAGTCTGCCCTGCCCTGCTGTCATCAAGATCATACATTTTCCCACATTTATGACAAACAACTTGTATTGACATGGCGCAATACCCCCGCGTATCTCAACCTTGACATTGTTTGAGCAACTTTACGGTAGTATTATAACATAGAATCCAGAAGTAGCAGAGTTTATTTCTCAAAGCTTGAGGACCCACAAGTATATAGGATCAGTGGGACAAATAAGACTGATAAAAAGAAACAGGTGCGATTATAAATCGCACCTGAACAGAGCAGCATCCCAGATTACGGTTACCAATATTCTGACTTCTGGATTCTGACTTCTGGATTCCCCTTCTAAAAACCTACGGCTGATACTGACTCGCCGTCGTCGTATGCATCTTGGTCCATTTGGCGTGGCCATCGCAGAAGAGGGCGTTGAAGCCTTCGTTGTGGTTGTATGCTGTATAGTTGTAGCTGCTGGGGCTGTTCCAGTTGCAGTCCATAGCATCCAGAGTATCGCTCTCAGGCCATCCGCCTTCCCAAAGGATCAACATGCTGGCAGGAGATACCAACGTAGCTTCACTCATAACATTAGGCCACAGGGTTATGCGGTCATTGATTGTGTAGCTGATTCTTATACCACCGGATACAGTCCAGTCCTGCTGTCGGCAGAAGCTTAAGAGTCCTGAAGCGCTTGGGCAGACTAACACACCGTTGTTCTTAACGTAAGGTTGCAGGTTAGTCATCCACCAATGGATATCATTAGGATCTCCCCAGTTGGTTACATAGTAGAAAGCAAGTGGGAAAACGCCTTCATAGTCCTGCTTGTACATCTCAACAGCATTTCCCAGCTGTTTTAGGTTACTCAGACAACCGGTCTGCCTGGCTTTCTCTCTTGCTTTGGCAAAAACCGGGAACAAAATGGCAGCAAGTATAGCGATAATCGCTATAACAACTAACAGCTCTATTAATGTAAAGCCTTTCTTTTTATACATGTTAATGTCCTCTCACAACAGATTTTGATGTTTGTATACTATTTAGGTTCATTCACTGGATTTACGTTTAATCAATTTTGAATGCAGGGTGATCTGTTCTCCGGCTGAGCCTCCTTCCACCATTTCGGTGATCATTTTTATACTCTGAGCACAGCCCTCTTGAATAGGTAGCGCGATTGTACTGACAGGAACCGGTGTATATTCGGTATCCTCTATTCCGTCGAATCCTAAAACAGAGACCTGTTCCGGGACTTTGATGCCGGCATCAATAAGCCCGACAAGAGTTCCAATAGCTATTTCATCATTGAAACAAAAAAGTGCGCCCGGCAATTCACCTTTGATAGCCAGGTCATACACGATTCTCCTGGCATTTCTTCTGAGATTCCTATAAGGAACTTCGATACATCTAGTAGGAAACCCGAACTCCTCAGCTATATCGTCATACATAAGATGCCTGGGATCCATTCTATTAGTCCAGTGTTCACATCCCATCAGATGGACACACCCGATCTCCCTGTGACCGTTGTCCCACAGATGCTCCAGGGCTTCTCTTATTGCATCCCTTGAATCCAGGGCAACATAGGCCTGCAGCCAGTCGCAATCGGTGTATCTATCCCCGAACCCAACAACACTTGTGCCGCGTTCGCTAAAGTTTTCTTTTTCAGTAAACAGCTTCTCCTCTTCATTCCAGACAATCAACCCATCCGGAGCAATCCTCGATAGACTGAGCTTATCTTCTATAAGCAGGCTGTATTTACTCTGTTCAAGGTCCCTGCGGATACCATATAGTATGCTGCCATACAGCTGGTATCCCATACCGTGGCCTCCGACAAAGCAGATAATATCGCTCTTCCCGGTTATCAATGACCTGGCAAACCTGTTAGGTTGATATCCCAGTCTCCTGGCAGTCTCTAGAACCTTCTGTCTCAATTCATCTGAAACAGAGAATCCAGGTTTTCTATTTAATATTCTGGAAACGGTAGCGTTACTGACTCCACACTCTTGTGCAATCTGTCCAAGGGTAATCGGCATTGATACAACTCTCATTCATCTGTCGCCGTAGTTTAAGTTGCAAATCAAAACAGGTAATCGTTTACGGCAATCGATTACCTATATTATAATCAAGGGCTCAATAGATGTCAACAACCTTTTTAATTGATAATGGATAATTGGTTGGAATTTCACCAGCTCCACCGCCACCATTTCATCCCCAATCATTGACAGCGCTACCCCTCCAAAGAAGGACTTTGCCAGAGAAAAGATGTATTATGAGTCTGGTAGGTTGAATGGTCAGTCATAGAACTGGATACCTAACCATGGGAGGTCCCGTTTGTTCTCAAAAATTCTTATCATTATTACTGCGTCCATCCTGATACTCACAGGATTTGGTTGTAGCAATAAGAAACCGCCTGTTGCCACCTCACCATACTCTCAGCAGGTCTTTGAGGCAATAGAGAAGAAGGATGTGGCACAGGTCGAAGCACTGATCAAGAAGGATCCCGCTGCCTTGAATGCGCCTGCGTCTTTGAAGCACTGCCGGTCTGTTGGCAACAGCAGCTTGCGCGTTGGCGACACACCGCTCCACTATGCTGCTCAGAGTCCTGACACACTGATGATCGTGAAGGCGCTCATCAAAGCCAAGGCAGATGTCAGCATCGCAAACGAGGATGGTGAACAGCCATTGCAAAAGGCTGCATTGTTAGGTAATCCAGGAGCAGTTCAGGAGCTCATTTTGACCAAGGCAGACATTAATGCCAGAGACAACCAGAGCAGAACCTCGCTACACAGCGTTTCCGACATGGAGCCCTTCGAGAACGCAGCAGGTGAACGAGACCATCGTACCGAGACAGCATCAAGCCTCATCTCAGCTGGAGCTGATGTCAACGCTACAGACAATATGGGCATGACACCACTACATCTTGCCGCTCTGCATCATCACACCGGGCTTATTGAACTCTTCATCAAGAAAGGTGCCGATGTGAACGCGAGAACGACTGCACCGGTCAACATGGTTAATATGAGACTCGATGGATCATCCACTGAAAGATCAATCCCCTCACAATCGACACCGCTCAGCTTTGCCGATGACCCGAAGGCGAAGGCACTGCTACAGAAACACGGAGCGAAGTAAAAATGAATGTGTCCATCCGATATCCAGTTGTAATTTGCGTTATTGCATTATTGCTGTTGTGTGCCGGTTGTGCACCAAAATCTATGCCAGAGGAGAAGCCATCTCCTTATGTCCAAGAGTTTTTTAACTCAATAGACGATAACAACCTAACGAATGTTGATAATCTTCTAAAAAAGGACCCGAAACTCATCCGAGAGTATGTATTTCTTGTCGACAATAAACCTATTTCCGATGCTCCGTTAGGCGATACACCACTCCACTTCGCTGCCCGGAAAGATGAGCGCCTTGGAATCGTGCGACTACTACTTGAGAACGGTGCTGATATCAAAGCTAACAATGAATTCAAGGGACAGCCGCTGCACTGTGCAGCTTCGGGTAATGCTTTAGAGGTGTCCAAGGTACTCATTGCAGCAAAAGCGGATATTAACGCCAGGGACAAGCAGGGAGGCACACCGCTGCACAGTGCAGCGAACTCGTTACCCTATCACAGCGAAGACGGACGGCACGACCAAATCACCAAAATTGCAGCCTTACTAATTTCCAAAGGAGCCATCGTTAACGTTAAGGATAATAGCGGCCTGACACCACTTCATCTGGCTGCACTTCATGATAACGTGGAGCTTATTGAGTTGCTAATATCCAAAGGTGCTGACATTAACGCCAAAACCACAGCACCCTTGGAAAAACTCAGCATGTCTTTGGATAGCACTAACAGAAATGAATCAGTCCCAGCCGGAGCAACACCGCTTGCTCTCACTGAAGATATGTTAACACGTCAATCACTTCAAGAGCACGGAGCGAAGTAGGGACATAATGAGAAGCTAAGGCGTTCATGTGCAGTTCTGTTGCACTCAACCTAAGATGCAATCGCAAACCCCATTTCCTTCTCGCATCCTTTACAGAATTCAAATGGGTGTTGTTACATACCAAATAACAACACCCACACCTTAATTCCCTAGTTAATCTAAACTATGATCTCCGTTTGCGGAGCCGCCCGGACGAGTCAGAGAGCAGCAATAGGCAACGCTGAACCGAGACCAACCAATGTGTTTATGCGTGTTTATGTGTGTTTATGGGGACTGCCACCTTGTAGATAGTTTTTGTATTTGAGATTAACTAACGCAGGGGCGGATCATCTCATCCCACTATCAACTGTTAATCATCCGGTATGCATTGTTCTAGAATTGACTTTCCTCATTCCGAGAGGATATACTTCGGGTTGGATTAATTAGAGGATGTGATACATGAAACGATTATTTTTCTGTATATTGGTGCTCTGTTTGTGCTGGATGTCTGGAGCTTCGATTGCTGCCGATTTATCCAGAGTTGTAACTGCAGCCGGCAACAAGTCTGCTTCAGTCAAGATCATTACTGTGATGGATGTCAACAGGAATACTACTGTGCCGGAGAATGTGACGCTGGTATTCTCCAGGGGCGGAGAGCTTAGAATTGCTGCCGGGGTTACATTAACCATTAACGCTGGGATCGAAGCTGGCAGCTATCGGATATTCTCCGGCACTGGTTTGATCAAGGGTGATGTTAAAGTTGAGGCAATATCTCCGGAGTGGTTCTATACTGGCCTATATAATAATGAAAAAGCAGACTGGGCTCCGGCAATTAATAAAGCCATATCTCTTGCCAGCACCGGTTGCCTAAAAGTTAAGCTGCAGTGCAAAAGATATAACGTAAACTCCACCGTCAACCTCTCCTGTGTCCCCAATAACAAGGCTGACATGGTGCTGGAGGGAGCTATCCGCAGCACACAGTATGAAAAAGGCACAATACTCATAGGCAACACCGGAGAAGGCAACTGCGTAGTAGACACCAGCGATTCCGATGGGATCAGCTTAAAGAACATAGGCATCATCCGAGGCAAGATCAACCCGAGCTCTATAGGTGTATTGCAAGCCCGGGCAAACGGCACAGGCTGGTCCGGAGATCAGTCTCATGAAAATCTGTACGTAAATATGGGTTCCAATCCATCCTCTAATGGAGGCCTGGGTACCATCGGAGTCGTGAACATTGCAGGAGAAGAGACCAGGTGGCACAACCTGCAGGTCTGGGCTAACCTACCCCTGGTTATCAGCTGGAGCTCTGGATGCATGCGGACCAAGTCAGATTTCTCCGGTCAGGACAGCTATTCATTCACCTCTCCATCAGGGCTAAAACTTGCCACCGGCGCCAGCGACACGGTCTTTGTTCTATCAGGACTGGGCAGGCTCATTGCGTATGACTATATATCCCCCTGTGCACTGATCAATGCTGCCGGGAGTGTGGATTTCGGTCATACATTCATGCAAATGAGAGCTTCAGGCACCAAAGGCATTACACCCGGCAATTACCAGTATGCAATAGAGAGCTGGAACAGTTACCAGTTCAGGCACTTCGGGTCAATTGAAGGTTCCGGTGGTTACCTGCTCAACCGCAGAGATCTGACCCAGGCAGACATAAACGTATTAGTTGCAGGAAATGGAGAGAAAACCCTACCTGCGATCTATCTATATGACGACGGTGGCGACTACTCCATCTCCGACTCTCGTATAAACATGACCCTCCGGGATGTCGCGCGACCTTTCATCAAATCAACCCGAATGGACAGAAACGAATCCGAACCAATGCGGTTTAAGATATCAAACACCACATTCAACACCAGTGCCCCCTACTCCACCGTAACATTCCCGGACAAGAGAATCCTTCGCAACACCACAAACTCCGACTGGATGTTTGGAAATGGAGTAAAATTACAAGCAGGTGATCACACTATCACAACCTCAGTAAACAAACTAATAGGCACCCGGGGCAAATCCGCAGAACTCTATCGAATCCTGATGCCAACCTGCATCTCCAACCAGGGAGGCTTCACTGCATCAGTCACAATGAACGGAACTCTGACCAATGCAACAGGAGGAGGAATCGGAAACCCATCCTGCAACACATTCCAATCCACATTCGCCCTAACCAACTCTCATCAGAATATAGATATCAAGACATCCGAAGTAAACACCACCAACGGCACTCCGGCAACCTCCCTTCCTGCAGCCAATATAATAGATGGTGTAAAAATCACCGCCATCCCCGATAATACAAACAACTGGGTAACAGTAACCGCAGAACCCCTGACCACCGGAGCCAACAACGCAGAAGTCACTCTGAACGCCCGAATCACAATCACCTGGTCAGGAGGACTAAGAGATACAGTCTTAATAGAGCTGTAAAAGTAGCCAAATTGTGATGCAGGCTTCTAGCCTGCCGTCCCTGACATTCTAGGCTGAAACGAATGATCCGTTCTCGCTCTAATCGTAAAGTTAATAACGACAATACAACCCATTCCGCGAAATCCGCGATTCAATAACTAGATCGATTTCGTAAGTTAGAGGTAAAGTTGATGTTTTACAATGGTATATTGATATTCACATTGGTCCTGCTGAGCATTCTTTTGCTTCCAGCCCAGTCCTCAGCCTTAACCCTTATTAAAAACGGACAATCTGACTATGTGATTGTGCTGTCAGAGTCAGCTTCTCCAAGTGAGAAAACAGCTGCTGATGATTTGGCCAGTATACTGCAGCAAATGACCGGTGTTAAGCTGCCAATCACTGTCGGTGACATTCCTGCAGGGAAGAAAGCTATTGTTGTCGGTGATGGCAAAGCTTTAAAATCGCTCAAGGTCAGGATAAATTTCAAGGCTCTTGGCGATGAAGGTTTCTGCACGAAAACCGTTGGAGAGAACCTGGTAATTGCTGGAGGAAGGCTCCGGGGAACTATGTATGGTGTCTACAAATTCCTTCAGGATCAACTCGAATGTAAATTCTATACACCTTTTGTAAGTCACGTCCCAAAGAAATCCACCATAGTAATCGATGATCTGAATATCAAACAAAAGCCGGATTTTGAGTTCAGAGATATGTGGTTTCACGCTGCACAAGATTCAAAATGGGCTGCACGCAATATGGTAAATGGACATCACGCGGAGATAGACAATGAACACGGTGGAAGCATCAAATATGGTCTCTTTGTGCATACATTCGACTCACTGCTCCATACCGACCTTTACTTCAAAGACCATCCTGAATACTATGGCCTGGTAGATGGCAAACGGATTGCAGGCCCCACAGGTCAACCCTGCCTGACAAACCCCGATGTGCTCAGAACAATTACTGAAAACGTTTTAAAGAAAATCGAAGAAAACCCCACAGCCAGAATATTCTCAGTTTCTCAGAATGATAACAGAAGCTATTGCCAGTGTCCGGAGTGTGCAAAAGTCGATGAAGAAGAAGGCAGCAATATGGGCACAGTGCTCAGGTTTGCAAATGCAGTAGCAGATGAAGTTGCAAAGAAACATCCGGAGATCATTATCGATACCCTGGCATATGAATACACAGAAAAACCTACCCTGATCAGCAAACCCAGACCTAATGTAATGATCAGACTGTGTACTGCCTGTAAATGCCAGTATCACGATTATGAAAAATGCGAGAAAGACGCAGTGTTTGTAGAGCATCTCAAAGGTTGGCAGAAACAGACTTCAAATCTCTACATCTGGCACTATCTCTCCAACTTCAGCGGAGGACATATTGCTCCCTGGCCAGACCTCGGGCAAATTCCTTTGACTATGAAGATGCTCAAGAGACAAAATGTCAAGGGTGTATTTCTGCAGGGGTGCATTCACTGTGGTGGTTCAGAAGCAGGTGAAGGCGCCTGGATGATGGACCTGAAAGCCTACTTAGGTGCAAAGCTCCTCTGGAATGCCAACGCCGATGCAAAAGCTATCAGAGCTGACTTTTTGAATGGTTTTTATGGCAAAGCAGGCAAACCAATAGGAGAGTTTCTGAAGTATCTGGATGATAAGGTCAAAAAAGAAAACATACATGGTATGGAGTATCAAGGCATTGGAGCATACAATGTAATGCCTTGGACATCCCTCGAAAACCGCAAAAAGAATCTGCCAAAGTGGACTTGGGGACTGTCTGAGAATGACCTGCTGACTCCGGAGGTAATGAAAACAGCCCACAAATACTTCGATGAAGCTAAAAGACTAGCCGACAACCCGGAAATCCTCGCCAGAGTCAAGAACTCAGAGCTTGGTATTGATTATGTAGACGTAATGAGAAGTGTAGACAAAGCCCTTGTTTCTGACAACAAAGACGTAAAAATGGCAGCATATAAGGAACTAAAGGATCTATATGACCGTTTCAAAGCCAACGGAATAAAACTGCTAATACAGGGAGACCTGGACGGCCAATATAATGGACTAAAACAACAGTTAGGAGCAGCAGACTAGCTGAGGGAAAAGAGTAATTGTCCGCAGATTTCACAGATTTACGCAGATTATACGGAGAAAATACTGCTCGGATGTGATTTGTAATTACATCCGAGCAAGACAGCGACAAAACAACCCATTCCGCGCAATTCCGCGTAATCCGCGATTCAAAAGCAGTATTGTGATGCGGGCTTCCAGCCTGCGGTTGTATTGTGATGCAGGCTTCCAGCCTGCGATCCTGGCTTTCTTAGCTAAAACACATAACCCGTCTCTCACCCTAATCTCAAAGACAATAACGACAAATCAACCCATTTCGCGAAATCCGAGGAATTTCGCGTAATTCGCGATTCAAACTAGGGGTCCATCTTGAGCCTGATAATTGTCGAAGAACTGACCAAAACTTTCCAGGTAGCTCAGCGGCGCTCAGGAACATGGGGAGCTGTAAAAGGTCTTATCAGCCGTGAATACCACAGCGTACACGCCCTCGACCGCGTCTCATTCAACATAGAAGCCGGAGATTTAGTCGGCTATATCGGGCCAAATGGAGCCGGCAAATCTACCACCGTCAAAATCCTCTCCGGAATCCTTGTGCCTACATCAGGTAAATGCACAGTCAATGGCAGGACTCCCTGGAAATCCAGAAAGCAGAATGCTGCTGATATCGGAGTAGTTTTCGGACAGAGGACTCAGCTTTGGTGGGACTTACCTGTCATTGAGTCCTTTGAGCTGCTTCGGGACATTTACAGGGTGTCGGCATCTTCTTATAAGCTTGCGCTGGATGAACTGGTCAGCCTGCTTTCCCTTGAACCTCTGCTGGATGTGCCGGTAAGGCAGCTCAGCCTCGGTCAGAGGATGCGGTGTGATCTGGCAGCAGCGCTTATCCACAGTCCATCTCTGCTGTTTCTGGATGAACCTACTATAGGGCTGGATGCTGTTTCGAAACTTGCTGTGCGGGAGTTTATCCGGAAATGTAACAAAGAACGGGGCACGACAGTAATCCTGACGACGCACGATATGGCGGACATCGAAGCACTCTGCTCCAGGATTCTCCTGATCGGCAACGGCAAACTGCTGATGGACGGGACACTCAATGAGCTCCGGGCAAGTGTTACATCCGAACGCTGGCTGATAGTTGACCTGATGGAGGATGGAGTAGAGATAACAGACCCGGATGCGAGGGTTATCAGCAGGGAGGGTTCGCGGTTCCATTTGAGTTTTGAACCAGACCAGATATCCCCGGCAGACCTTATCAGCAGGATTTCCAGCAAATATCAGATCAAAGACCTGTTTGTAGAAAATCCACCGATCGAGAACATCATCTCCCAGATGTACAAGAAATGCATATGATGAGACCCTATATAGCTGTAATCAATGCCCGGCTGAGGGCTCTGCTGCAATACCGCGCCGCTGCAGCTGCGGGGATCGTCACCCAGATCTTCTGGGGACTGATCCGCAGTGCTATCTTTGCCGCGTTCTACCATTCAACCAAAGGCCCACAACCAATGACCCTCCCTGAAGTCATTACTTATGTTTGGCTGGGACAGGCTACCCTGGTGCTGCAGCCCTGGAATATCGATATGGATATCTCCCAGATGATACGCTCAGGAAATGTTGCCTATGAACTGCTTAGGCCTGTGGATTTATATTCTCTCTGGTTCGTAAGGTCGATGGCCATGCGGACAGCTCCGACACTGGTCCGTGCAATACCTATTTTCATCATATCCGGACTCTTCTTCGGCCTCTCAGCTCCGGCATCAATTCTATCATTTGCAGCCTGGATCCTTTCGATTGTCGGTGCAATTTTGCTCTCTACTGCCTTGACAACGCTCTTTACAGTAATTCAGCTCTGGACGATATCCGGGGATGGGATATTCAGGCTCTCTTCTATGATGATCTATGTGCTCTCTGGGTTAGTGATACCCCTGCCCCTCTTCCCGGACTGGATGCAGGGATTCATTAACTTCCTGCCTTTCAGAGGGATTGTCGATACTCCCTCCAGGCTCTACATGGGTCATATTCCACCTGCCGGAGTGTGCGGTGTATTCCTGCAGCAGATTGTATGGACGGCGGTTTTTGTGATTGTCGGAAGGCTGCTGCTGGCAAGGGGCATGCGGAGAATTGTGGTGCAGGGTGGATAATTTAATCAATAGCATACAACTCTATTTCAGGTATATCGGAGTATCGATCCGTGCTCAGATGCAGTATAAGGCTTCATTCATAATGATGGCTATCGGAGGGTTCCTGGTAAACTGCGGGGAATTTTTCGGAGTTTGGGCACTCTTTGACAGGTTCAAAAACATACAGGGCTGGACTCTACCTGAAGCAGCGCTGCTTTATGGAATGGTGCATATAGCGTTTGCTCTATCAGAAGCCGGGGCACGGGGGTTCGATATATTCGGCAGAATGGTAAAGTCCGGAGACTTCGACCGCCTGCTCCTGAGACCCAGAAGCACAGTACTGCAACTGCTCGGTCAAGAATTGCAGTTGATGAGAATAGGCAGGTTCGCTCAGGGCCTTATCGTACTAATCTGGGCGATATCCGCGCTGGATGGTGTTATTTGGACACCATTCAAAGTATACATGCTGATCGGATCAATCATCAGCGGTGCATGCCTGTTCAGCGGGTTATTCATCCTGCAGGCAACAATGGCTTTCTGGACAATAGAAAGCCTGGAAGTAGCCAACACAGTAACCTACGGAGGAGTAGAAGCCGCCCAATTCCCAATATCCATCTACCGAACCTGGCTCCGAGAATTCTTCACCCTCGCAGTCCCCCTGGCCTTCATAAACTACTTCCCATCCCTATCAATACTAGGCAGATCACAATTGCCTGACACATTAAACACCCTAATCCCCTGTGTAGGAATCATCTTCCTCCTACTCACCCTGCAAATATGGAAACTGGGAGTCAGGCACTACTGCTCTACAGGAAGCTGATTGTCAGTGGAGAGTTGAAAGTTGATAGTTGATAGTTGAAAGTTTTCACGCAGAGACGCGGTGAGTAATAGATAATTGACAATTGATAATGGTGAGTGCGCAAATCAGAGGATTTATAAATATCTGAAAGACACTTTAATCTCACGCAAAGCCGCTAAGACGCAAAGAAGGGAAATGCTATAACCATTCCCCGCGCCCTCCGCATCTCCGCGTGAAATTCTTCATCCCCCATGCAAAACCGTTAAACCTAAAAGATCAGCACACCCATTCCCTTCTTAGCGTCTTTGCGGCTTTGCGTGATCATAATAACACCACCAAAAATCTGCGGAATCTAGAGTATTCGGAACCTGTAAATAATTCTAATTCCGAATACTCCTGCGGATAATTTCTCCACCAAGGTTCAATCTTCAGCGTTTCACTTCCTCATTCCCGTCAGGGTGAGTCGTTCTGCGGCGGGTGATGTGTAAGGTGATCGCCATCGCAAGCATCGCTACCAGGAAACCTGCTGCCATAACGATCAGACCGTAGTGCGCACCCTCCCAGTGATTAAGCTCCTTCTCTTTCACAGATGGCGCAAGAAGCAACATCACAAGACACAGCATCGAAATCCAGATTAATACAAGCGATTTAACTCGGTTGTGTCTGGCGGTGGTTGAGCTCTGAGCTAATGGTGTCTCGTAAGGACAGAGGACTTTGCGCGCAGTCTCTGAATCACCTCGCAGAAAGCAGTTCAGCGCATATCGGACCACGCGGCACGCATCGTCTTGCAGTTCCACTGCTTCAACGCTGCGGCCGATGAGTAATTGCCGGGCGATCTTCATATCCTTGGCGCTTATAATCGCAGAGCAACTGCCGTCCCAGGTAATTGTGATCCGGGAACCGGCACTAAAGAGCGTAATTCCGTCAGCACGCCATCTGTAGTCCTGCACCAGCCAAAGTCCGCCGAGAAACTTCGCAAATGAGAGCAATTCCGTCCTGGTCAGCCTGCGTTCCAGCGATTGATCATCATCTAAGTCCCCGAAGACGCCCAGTGATTTGGCTATAAACAGATTGAAGCCAACTCTTTGGGGCGTTTTCTGATTGGTGAAGTAGGCTACTATATTGATCAGCAGCACCCCTATAAAGAACATCCAGAACGACGCATGGAAGAAAGCGATCGCAACAACAGCAACCAACATGATTGCACTTATGAGTGCGCTTCCAATCACCGCTGGGCTCGTGTTTACTCGAAGAGGCTTGAATGCCCGCCACGTCATATAAGCCCACAACACACTGCTTATCTGATATAAAGCACTCAGACCACTTCCTTTGAAGTGCACAATCAACAGCCAGCAAACCACGAAAGATACAAACATCGCAGCCACAGCTTTCATATAGCCGCGTCTGATTAACGCTTTGATTGGTTGATTCTCTGAAGTGTCCTCAAGGCTGGCTTCGTCCAGCTTGGAAAACATCGTATATATTCCTAAGACCGGCAGTATTGAAGCCACAGATATCCAAAACGAGAATGAGAGGCTGGCGAATAACTTGCCGAACACGGCTAGAATGCCACCAGCGCCGATTACACCCTGGGGAGACATTGGAAGGAGTACGAGTACTGACTGGGTAAAATTCTTACTCGGTTGCAGATCGGACAACGATTCCTCAAGCATCTGTTCAAGCTGAGTGCGCAGTGCAGTCCTTGCCCGGTACAGTCTTGTGCGCATAGTTTGCTCGGATATCCCCAATACCACCGAGGCTTCAGCTATACTCTTACTTTCCACGTAGAAGAGAGTCAGAACCTCTCGATGGATGGCCGGGAGTTTAGCAAAGGATTCCCAGAGTTGCTTTGACAGGGACTCGCGGTCCTCCCCCTGAGGCTCAGTCTCCGCAGATTCAAGAACAGTCCATTTCTTACGGAAGGCATTCTCGCGCTTTATCCCACGTCCCAGCGTACCGCAGACACTTCGAGCAATCCTTGCCAACCAACCCGCAAATTTTGCAGGTTCGCGCAACGTGCCAAGGTAGGTATACGCCTTGACGAATGTTTCCTGGGCAGCGTCTTCAGTGAGGTCACTATCACCCAGATGACTCCATGCGATACCGTAGACCATCCTCTTGTACTTATCTACGAGTTTCTCATACCCATCTTTGTCCCCATGCAGGACAGCAGTTACTATCTGATGGTCGTCCGTATACATTTGTCCACCTCCGATGTCTTTAGCTTAATGACGCCGGACATCGTAAAAGGTTACCGGTACGATTATATCATCGGACAGGCAATGGAACACAATAAGGAAGCAAAGCTTAGCGATCAATGTAATAAGATGAAGTATAATATTATTACTACCTTGGGTCGGGGGGGCCAGGAGTACATAGTGATATGGAAACTAAGGTGTAGAGCCATTTTTTGTATAAGGGCTAGAGAAGTTCCGCCCTGTTATTCCTCCCGTTCCCTGAGAATGGTATATTAAATGAAAATCAGTTATGACCCAGAGGTTGATGCACTTTATATCCGTTTGATAGAGGGCGAATATGAATGTCGAACAATGCGATTGAATGATGAGATCGCACTGAACATCGGCCCGGATGAGGTCTTGGTAGGTATCGAAATTCTGGATGCCAAGCAGGTTCTCGGTAAGGGTGTACTACCCTCGATAGTTTTAGAAAATGTAAAACTTACGGATGCTGCCTGACTTCATTATTCATAGTTAACTCAGCTTCTGCTTTTGGGTTGTTTCGGTAGTCTGGGATAAAAATGGATAAAAAATGAGACGGAGCCTTTTGTGAAAAAGGCTCCGTTCTATTATTCCGCGTCCCATTATTCCAGATTTTGTTTGTGGAAGCAATTCCTGATATACCTAATAACACCTCCCAGGCGATTCAAAGAGACATCATCCTGAGAGGCAGATTGTCTTCCTGCAAAGTAGTATTGTCATTTATCAGGAATAACATCTATTAATCTCTTAACGTATTCCATCGTTTTGTTCTGATAATGGGACATCAGAAATTTTGTGCACATATCACTAATCATAGTTTTTTTACGCCACTGCCAGTATTCATTAATTACAGGTACACCTGATTGTGAAACAGGAGCTACATCTGCCATATAAGCATCCACCATAAACTTCTCACAACACAGAGCAATTTCAGTTCCTAAAGTCGTTTCTCCTGAGTCAATCTTTTCGAGTGTATACGTGTATGTTGGCCACCATTTGTCTGCATACTTAGCCATTATATACGAAGACGCTCGCTTGGCATTGTAAAGAGCGGTCAATACTCTTTTATTGAATGCCACTGATTCTCTGTTCTTCGCAATCTCCATTAGTAAATATACTTCGATATTCACTCCATAATCCGCTTCTTTTCCGTGCCAACAGTATTCCTGCAGAAAACGGTCTTCGATTTCCACACCTGGTTTGAAACGTTCACCAAAAGATTCCAGCGAAGAACATAAATAGTCAGCCATGGCACCTTCATTAACTGTCGTCGCTGTAGTAAATTGATGTATTTCCTCTATTGCTGCACTGTGTTTTTTTAGTTCATTTTGAAATGAAGAATGTGTAAAATTACCGCCAACTCCCGCCATTCCGTAGAAGTTCCACTTCAAATTGTTCAATTTTGCCGCGATTCCAGCAGGTGGCTGCAACGGTATCGTTGCTCCTATGCACGATAGCTCCACTGCGCAAATTAACAATAATAAAATGGACAGCTTTTTAATGTAGTTGAATACTATATTCATTTCAATCCCCATCTTTAAATTAAAAGGTAAGAACAGTAACTTTCAATAGATACAACTGTCTGATGTTTAGTAAGTTCTATATATTTCATCTGGATCGCCATAGGTACCATATCCGTTATCAGTGGTCGAATATACCCCGTACCATGACCATTCCAGTTGCTTCGGTAGTCGAGTGCAACGGAACTGCCGAAACCGAGGTGTCGGCCTATTTGCGCTTTAGCGGCTTTGCGTGAGAATAAAAAATCCAGCAGAAATCCAAAAATCTCCATGCCAACCCACTCCCAAAAAATCTGCGTAAATCTGCGAAATCTGCGGATAATTAACTCCCCTTCTCCGCGCCCTCCGCGTCTCCGCGTGAAATCCCCTAAAGCAACCTAAGACTCCCTATACCCGTTAGTCAATGGCAACCGCCGGTCTCTTCCGAAGGCTTTGTGAGTAATCTTTACCCCGGGGGCGGCTTGGCGGCGTTTGTATTCGTTGCGGTCTACCAGGCTTACTATTCTGCGGACAATGGCTTCATCGAATCCCATGCCTATCATATCCTGCACGCTACGGTCATCTTCCACGTATAGCTCCAGTATCTGGTCCAGTAGATCGTATGGAGGCAGGGAGTCCTGGTCGGTCTGGTTCAGGCGGAGCTCTGCAGATGGCGCCCTGTATATAATGGAGTCCGGTATAGGATGGCCGTTTTCGTTTCGATAATGAGACAACTTATATACCAGCGTCTTTGGAACGTCCTTAATGACTGCGAACCCTCCCGCCATATCTCCATATAATGTAGAATACCCACACGCCATCTCGCTCTTGTTGCCGGTAGTAAGGACCAGGCAGCCAAGCTTGTTGGAAAGGGCCATCAGCATGTTTCCACGGATCCTGGCCTGCAGGTTCTCCTCTGCAACGTCAGGTTCCCTGCCCTCAAACACAGCTTCAAGACTGTGCTTGTAAGCTCCAAAGACTTCACTGATCGGGATATAATCGTATCGTATCCCCAGGTTCTCGGCCATTATCTGCGCATCTGACTGGGTTGCATTGGATGAAAACTCAGACGGCATTATCAGAACTCTTACCATATCGGGGCCAAGGGCGTCTACGGCTATACATGCAACTATTGCAGAGTCAATTCCTCCGCTGAGTCCCAAAACTACTTTTTTGAACTTGTTTTTGTGGACATAATCCCTGGTGCCGACTACCAGAGCCTTGTATACTTCCTCCAGATCACCCGGAGGGTTGGAAGACTCTGACTCCAGCTTTACCGGAACCGGAACTACAGCTGGTTTATGCACAAGCGGAATGCAATCCACTTCCATTTCCATCCGCTGCATATGTTTAGCTTTGCGCCTGCGGGGGTCCACCAGCCTCTGGTGCTCTATTCCTGCAAGATCAAGTTCCACAATTGCCAGCTGCTCTTCAAAGGCCTTGCACCGAAAAATGACTTCACCCGATGCATCCAGGACCAGCGAATGACCATCAAACACCAGTTCGTCCTGACCTCCTACTGCATTGAGGTAGACAATTGCACAGGCGTTATCACTTGCCCTGGTCCCGAGCATACGCTCCCTGGACTTCCACTTGCCGGCATAGAAAGGGGAGGAGTTGATATCGATAATCAAGTGCGCCCCGCCTATCATACTTTGAGCAGCGTGCGGACCATCTGCATACCAGATGTCCTCGCATATCTCGACCCCGAACTTCACATTTCCAAGCTCGTAGACGCTGGTCCCCTGCCCTGCTCCAAAGTACCGGTCTTCATCAAAAACACCATAGTTTGGCAGAAAAATCTTATCGGTGATACCTGCAATATGACCATCAGACAAAACAGCCGCAGAGTTGTGTATGTCTCCATCGACCGAAACAAACCCCACGATAGCAGTAATCCCTTTAGCATGCTCAGCTATCTGCCGGATCGCCTTTATATTGTCCTGCACAAAACTGGGTTTAAGCAGCAGGTCCTCGGGAGGGTACCCGCATACAGTAAGCTCCGGAAAAACTACAATATCAGCGCCAGCTTCACGCGCACGGTCGGTATACTCAATAATCTTTGCAGTGTTGCCGGAGATGTCCCCGACAATTGTATTTATCTGCGCCAAAGCAATACGCAGTTTCTGGCTCCCGGATTTAGCAGGCATAATTTTTCCTCATAATATATGTGAGATAACGTCCTCAATAGTTTAGCACGAGGGGAAGACAATGGACAATTGATAATTGACAATTGATAATGGGGAAGGGAAAAGAGAGATCTTGTTTAGAGAAAAGTTGCCGGAAGTATCCACATTTAGCGAATCATGTGATACTATCATATAGTTCACAAAACGGGTCTTATAGTTGACGATCCTGGATTATATATCGAGGTGGTGGATTTGCAAAGATTTACCGGTTATTTATCCGTGCTTGTTTTCTGTTCACTTCTCATCTGCTGCGTACAACCCGTTTGCAGCAAACCAAGATATGATATCCGACCCGATGGAAAACTGCTTATCCGGACAATCGGATTGTGGGACACTCCCCAGGCAGGTCTCAATCCGTCTGATCCCATAGTCAAGCTGATGCACGATGATCCGACTATACGTGTAAAACAGTGGTCGGGTCTGACTATTCCGGGGGCTGGAGGTCGTACACCGCTGATGTTATCAATGGCCGGAGATGATCCCCCCGAGCTGATTCTCTCCTACTTCAGCGGAATTCGTAACGACATCAAGCAGGGATTTCTATATCCACTGAATGAATGGATTGGTGATGATACCAACCACAATGGCAAACTCGATGATAATGAAGCCAAATGGCCGGGTTGGAAATCGGTCCCACCTATATATAAGGATGTAGCCACCGTCAACGGCAAAATCTACGGCATTCCCGTGCTTACAGAGTATATGGGAATAGTGTTTAGAGTAGACCTGGTCAAGAAGGCTGGTCTGAATCCGGATAAACCGCCGAAAACCTGGGATGAGTTCTTCTACTGGTGCCAGAAACTGACCGATCCCAAGCATAAAATCCGCGGATTCGGCCTTACTCCTTTCACATACACATTTGTGCTCTGGGCAGCTGCTGGAGGTATGGATGTAGGAGCTATCGCACAGTTCCGCACCAGCCCCAAAACCGGTAAGACTTACAAGTTCAAGATGGATGAACAGCAGTTCACAGCTCCAGATACTGGGGAAGACCTCTCAAAGGTTGAACCAGTCTGGAAATGCACTATCGGAAGTGAAGCAACTGTGCGAACGGTTGCGTTCTATCACAAACTTCGCTGGCAACGATGGACAAAAGACCCCGTAACCGGCGAACCGATAAACATGACCAAAGAACAGGCCAAAGAAGGCATAATTAAAACCGACTCCGGTCGGATGGTCAGGTTCAGTAAGGACGATGTAATAACCGGTGTAGCAATGACTGCTGCAACCCCGGGAGACACTAAAGGTGACTGGCAGGCTATCGCAGATGGTGACATTGCAATGGCTGTAGCCATCGTCAACAACGATGCCTGGTGGCAGCAGATAGGCGTCAGCATCGACCCCGAACTTATGAGCAGTTTCCCCATACCTGCAGGTCCGGGAGGCAGGCAGGTTGTGCGGTCAGAAACTTATTATGGAAGCATGGCTCATACAATGTCCCGTTGGACAAAGCCTGACAGGGACAAGGCCTGGAATGTTTTGACAGCTTTCGGTTCGACTGCATTTCGAGACCAGGCAATCAGAAACCTTGTGCTATCCGGAAGAGCCAGGTTCTGCAACCCCAAAGACCTTCGCAGACTCGGTATGTCCGAATATGTAAACGATGTCCCCCAGAGCGTCCGTGAGATGTTTGAGGACATGGACAAGGGCAAGATCATTACCAAAACATCCCCGTTTGTAGGTAATGGCGCTCCAATGGCAGATATGATGCAGCGCAATGTCCTCAGCCTTGTGATTTCAGAGTCCGGAGAGAATTTCAAATACGCCCCGGCACTCAAAGAGGTCGAAAGAGCTGCAAACGATGGCTTGATGTTCGGTAAAAGCTCCCTCGATATCGCCAAATATCGACCTATAGCCTGGCTGATATTCGCGATAGTAGCATGTGTTGTCAGTTTCTTTGTCGTATTGATTGTAAAGGCAAACCTTACAGCTCCAGTCAAAACAGTAGCCCGTGCAGGTGTTCACAGTAAAGCGCTTCCATGGATAATGATGGCACCTGCGCTGCTGCTGATTGCCATGTGGGGGTACTATCCGCTCTCCAGGGGTCTGACGATGGCGTTTCAGAACTACCGCATAGTCGGAGTCAGCAACTGGACCGGGATGGATAACTTCATAGGAATCTTCCTGGATCCCGACTTCTATCTTTACATTCAAAAAACGTTAAAATACGTCTTTCTGAGCCTGACACTGGTGTTTACTACGCCAATCATGCTCTCCTTGCTGTTAGCAGAGATACCCAAAGGCAAGATATTCTGGAGATCGATCTTCTTCCTGCCACAGTTGACCAGCGGTCTGGTAATTGCACTGCTATGGAAACAGGTCTATCAGCCAGGTGAAAACGGACTTCTCAACCAGGCTCTGACAATGGTCGGTATGACTGCAAGGGACTGGCTGGGTGATGTCAATACCGCAATGGTCGCAACGATCATACCGACTGTCTGGGCTGGAATGGGTATATCAAGTTTGATCTATCTGGCTGCACTCAAGGGCATCCCTCAGGACCTCTATGAAGCAGCGGATTTGGACGGCGCCGGTATATGGGGTAAGCTCACAAAGATCACTATTCCCCAATTAGCCCCGCTCATTATCATCAACTTTGTCGGCGCTTTCATCGGCACTTTCCAGAGTATGGGAAATATCTTCCTGCTGACTTTCGGAGGCCCCGGCAAAGAAACCATGGTTTTGGGAATGGCTATCTGGCTTGAAGCTTACAACAATTTGAGGTTTAGTGTTGCAACCAGTATGGCCTGGGTGATGGGCAGCGCGTTGATAGGATTTGCTTACCTGCAGATAAGGATTCTACGCAAAGTGGAATTCAGAAGAGTGGAGGAGGTGTAAGCCATGTCAATCATAGCGCTGGTTGGACGTAAGTCATTTAAGATGCGATTAGTTATCGCGATAATGTATGTAGTTCTCGCGATCCTGGGTATTGGCATGGTCTATCCATTCCTGATAACGCTGACCTCTTCCCTCTCTAACAGGCTGGACTACAGCAGATTCTCGCCAGTCCCAAGATGGATATGGTCAAGGGAGGACAGATTTGTAAGATTCCTGCCAAGGTATTTCCCCACTGAACTGCGGGTAGGAATGGACCAGTTCTCCGTGCTATTCCCAAATGCTCCGGCAACCTGGATCAACTGGCAGGAAGCAGGCAAAGACAACAAAGGTATCAAGACTTTTGCTGATGAGTACCTGTCAATTTCAAAGAATTCCGAGAAATGGTACAAGGCAAAACTCGTCGCTGTTGATTACAATGATTTTGCTTCGAAGTATCCTATCGAATGGAGCTTGTGCGCATTCGAGCAGACTGACACATTGAGTTTCTTTATCAGAAAATATGAGACCCTGGCAGATCAAGAGTCCAGCAGGGGCATGTCCAGAATTGCACGGCGCGATAAGGCTCTGAGTCTGCTTGCCGACCACTGGCAAATTCCTCTTGAGAGTTTCTATGAAATATGGCCTCAACGAGAAAATGCGGAATCCTGGGACAGAAGGTTCTTTTATCCGCAGACCGATGGGCGGGCTCAGGATTTTATTGAGCTAAAAACTGCATATCGGGACAGGTGGTTTGTTCCAGGTTCAATAAATGCAAGAATCGATAAGGATGGTGTAGGAAGCGTTTATCCGGCTTCAGAAGTTCGTCCAATACCTCTTCGGATGGTCTGGTTAAGTTTCCTGAAACAAGACTCGACAGTTCAAGCTCTGGGGTTGCCTAAAGGGACAGTCATAGACATCAAATTATTCAATTCTGTCTTCGGCACAAACTACAAGGCCCTCAATCGAACGCCATTCCCGGTTGGTCCGAGTGAACCTGCAAAACTGCGCAAAGCATGGGAGATGTTTGTCCAGGAAAGATATCCTATCAGGCTTATAGAACCTAACGTTACCCCGGCACTCTCCCAGCAGTACCGCAAATTCGCATTCGACAGGTTCAAGGGCAGTATCAATCTGTGCAACACCATGCTGGGATCGCAGTTCAAAAGCTGGGATGAACTGAAACTCTCCAAACAGATGCCGACAGACAGCGAACCAGTTGCAAAGCTCTGGATGGGATTCGTGCAGCAGCTTCCAATGGAATTAAAAACCCCAAGGTCCGCAGAAGCTGACTACCATAAGTTCCTGCTGCAAAAATATGGAAGCCTGGAGAAAATCAACACTGCATACGGATGGAATGTCCAAAATCTGGCGACAGTTGAGATGCCATTCGACATCGCATATACGGTCACATTTATTAACAACGAATTGGGACTATCTACATACGCACTGGTGCAGAACTATCGCATCGTAATGGACTTCCTGCTTGGCAGCAAGGCTATTCCAAACACCATTGCACTTGTCCTGCTGACACTGATAGCTGCGCTTACTGTCAATCCGCTGGCTGCATATGCCCTTTCAAGGTTCCAGCTTAAGCAGAACCAGTCGATTATCCTGTATCTACTCGCCACAATGGCATTCCCGGCAGCTGTATCAATGATTCCAGGATACCTGCTGATGCGTGATCTGGGTATGTTGAATACCTATGCTGCCCTGGTGCTCCCGGGAATTGCCAACGGTATGAGTATATTCCTGTTAAAAGGATTCTTCGACAGCCTGCCGCCCGAGTTATACGAAGCTGCAGCCATAGACGGCGCTCCGGAGATGACTGTATTCGTAAAAATCACTCTACCTCTTGTAAAACCAATCCTGGCCGTTATGGCACTAAACACCTTCATGGCAACATACAGCTCCTGGGAATGGGCCCTGCTGGTCTGCCAGAAAAAGGACCTCTGGACACTCTCAGTATGGCTATACCAGTTCGGCACAATGCCCGCCACCCAACCCTGGGTAGCCATGGCATCCTACGTAGTAGCCTCAATCCCAGTCCTACTAGTCTTCCTACTCTGCCAAAACATAATCCTAAGAGGAATAATCCTCCCGCAGATGAAATAGGCAGGAACAGTGGAGTGTGGAAAGTGGATAGTTGAGAGTTGAAAGTTAAAAGTTGAAAGTTGAGAGTGGATAGTTGACAATGCAGATTAGTCCTGGGACCGCCGATCTCCTGATCGGCATACCCGGCCTATCCGCAGACTCCACCATCCATATCCAACTCGGGTGCATCCCTCCGCTCAGGTGAAACTCCCCGCCCCCCCGTCTCCCAATCTCCCAATGAGAAGACTATCATTGGAACTATAAGTTGCTTACTACAGTAATTAATAAAGTATATCCAATTGCCTATTTCGAACAATTAAATTAAACCCGATACAAAACCAAAGGATAACAGCCTATGTCAAGGACAAGAGTCTTTATATCGGTAATTCTGTGTGTGATTTGCGTGTCCTATTTGGGATTCATATTAAATAATGACTATAACACTGCGCCCAGGATTAAGGCAAAGATAAAAGCCAGTCGGCCATTGGTTCTCAAACCGGGTATTGCAATAGGTGCAACTTGTATCAATCCAAGAGATGGCGCTCAAATGGTGTGGGTTCCGGCAGGATATTTTAGTATGGGTTCAACAAACCCCAATTCTATTGGTGAACCTAGACGAAATATATATCTGGACGGCTACTGGATGTATAAATACGAAGTAACAGTAGCACAATATAGAATGTATTGCATAAAGACCGGAACGCAGATGCCAACACCTCCAAGTTGGGGTTGGATAAACAATCATCCAATTGTAAATGTGAATTGGCAGGATGCAGCTGATTATGCAAAATGGGCCGGGGTTTTCTTACCCACCGAAGCTCAGTGGGAAAAAGCCGCTCGTGGAACCGATCTGCGCGAATATCCCTGGGGCAATGTGTGGTATGCCTCAAAATGCAATCAAACGTCTACTATGACTCAGCCGGTGGGAAGCTATCCTGCAGGCGCTAGTCCGTATGGATGTATGGATATGACAGGCAATGTTTGGGAGTGGTGTGCGGATTGGTTTCAGTTTGCTTACACGGATTCTGTGCCCACAAAAAACCCAACAGGACCAGTCTTTGGAGAATATCGCATGCAACGTGGTGGTGGATATGATCTAGACGGTAACAATTATGGTCGCTGTTCATTCCGCTGCAGATTGACTACAACTGTCCGTAATCCTGGCAGCGGTTTCCGTTGTGCTATAACTCCTTGAATATAAGATGTAATCTCTCCGAAAATTAGAGGTAAAAGTATGAAGTGCATAACAATTATATTAGTTCTCATATCTGCTTGTTTACCGATATATGCAGCAAGTCCTCCTCACTACACTCTCTACTACCTGAATCAGACTCATAATGTCAGCCGTATATTGCTTAATGGTAAGGGGAAGCCGATCGGTAAACCGGTGCAGATGACTCACGATTGGAATGTTGATTATTTCTCTGTGTCTCCGGATGAAAAAGCCATACTTGGAATTAAGATTATCTCTGAAAATAAAGATATGGACGGGAACCCGCAGGTTGATGGTGATGTTGTGTTATGGCAGTCGGGCAAAACCAGTAAATGGGCGAAACCGATAAGACTAATGGTTGAACTCCGAACTATATTGTGGACAAAAAGCAACAGGTATGTTGCACTGGTAGATGGACTTGACAACTGTATGGTCTATGTTACCGTATCTACCCAGCCGCATTTAATGGTTTCGAGAGACGGTAAAAGTACAACTGACAGCAATCTGATTGCTCAGGGGTTAGATCCGGATAATTCCCAACTCTCCCCGGATGAGCGGTATGTTTTCACAGGTGCTAATTGGGAAAGCTGGGGTGGTACCGCGATGAACGATCTGAAAACAGGAGAAAGGATCACAGCATTCTACGATCCCCTGGATTCTTTCACCTGGATTGGTAAAGCAAACAAGTTAGCCTGGGTATATAGAGGAGAACTGTTCATAGGCGAACTCAAATACGTTGATGGCAAGTTTGATCTGCATAAGGATCGGATGCTGATGTCCGGAGCACCAAAAAACCTGTTCTACGTTGAGAAGCAGGGATTATATTTCACCCAGCACATCGCTTACCATGATGTGTTATATCTTAGTAAAGACCTGAAAACCTATCGCAAGATAGGAGGTATTCCGCCTAAAAGCAAACCTACAGCAATGCAGGTTCTTTTAAAGAGAAACAAATACCTGCAAGCAAAAAGGGCTGAGTTTTCACCGGACCGGAAGTTTATCGTGTATGTTGTAAAACAAAAGAAACGGAAAGAGATTAGAATTATTGGAATGAAAGGTCAGTCCTGGTTTGTGGATTATGGCACTGCCCCCCATTGGAAATCTCCTGCAGATTATTGGAATCCATATGGTGTGGATCCTCGCAGTAAATAAGGTTCACGAAACCTAATAGAAACCCGCATACGGACCGTTTCACCCACTCAACAAAATCTGCGTAAATCTGCGTAATCTGCGGATAATTCTTCCCGTCCCCCGCTCTCCCACTCTCCCTGTCTCTCCCTCAAATCAGTTTGACATTCAATCTTCCCTTGTATTATCATTAATTGGGCAAACGTTTGCGGCAACAAGGTGTATATGAGTAATCCTACAATCACAGATATAGCAAAAAAGTGCGGTGTCTCGGTCTCCACTGTCTCCCGGATACTGAGCAGGAAACCCGGGTTTATAGTCTCTGAGGCAACCCGCTTGAAGGTGATCGATACTGCTGATGAGCTGGGCTACCGGCCCAATGCTGCTGCACGGGCTCTGGTTAAGGGTAGGACCAATATGGTTGCTTTTCTCGGTGGTGAAGGACTTGGGAGCCAGCTATATGGCCAACTGCTGAAGACTGCCAGAAACAGGTTCGGTGAACACGGGTTTGATATGGTATTTGCTAAAGCCAACTGCGAACGCACGCTGCCTGTCGATGGAATAGTTGCATTCAATAATCCGGTCTGGGTAGATGAATATGTAAGATCCGGAAGGCTTGGAGATACTGCACTGGTTGCATTCGGATCAGCTTATGCTCTGCCAGGCTGGGACTTTGACAGCGTAGGGATTTCCCTTGAGCAAGCAGTAAAAGATGCCGTGCAGCAATTAATCAGCGACGGACGAAAGAAAATTGTTCTAATGCACGCCGGTGAGTGTCCCCCAGAATCAGACCAAAGCCAGACCAGGCATATTGTATATTCTGAAATGATGAGATCAGCAGGATTACAACCTCGCTGCGTCCATATTGATAACTCGACACGACCCGATGCACACAAAGGCATAGCTAATCTATTGGTTTCCGGCTTCGTCCCTGATGGAATCCTGTGCATAGACGACGAAATCGCTATCGGTGCTTTGGCAGGACTTCAAGAAGCCGGATTGAGGGTTCCCGAGGATGTTTCAATCATCGGATGTGACGGAATAGAAGACACCCTTTACACAACCCCAAAGATATCGACTATTGTTCAACCACTGGATGAAGCCTGTGCGCTGGCAGCAGATTTCCTGCGCAACCGCATAGAACACGACGAATATCCTGTCCAAAGAGTTGTGCTGGAAGCTAAGTATGAGAATAGAGAATCAACCAGCGGAGGTAACAAATAATTGAAGATAACAGTTATTGGCGGTGGAAGCCTGTTGTGGGGGTTTGGGTTCGTCCGGCAGTTTGCGAAATCCGAATTTCTAGCTGGCAGTAATGTTTGCCTGATGGATATAGACCCGGAGGCCCTTTCTCTTGTCGGAGCAGCAGCCAGCAGATATGTCGATTCATGCAGCAATCCGATAGTTTTACAGAAGACCGATAAGCTGGATGAAGCCATGGACGGTGCAGACTTTGTGGTTATCTCTATTTCAACAGGCGGGCTGGATGCAATGCGGCACGACCTGGAGATACCGGAGAAGTATGGGATCTATCACACTGTTGGAGACACTGTTGGTCCGGGTGGATGGCTGAGGGCTGTCCGCAATATTCCAGTGTTTAGTGATTTCGGAAGCAGGATGAAAAAGCTCTGTCCGGATGCATGGCTTATAAATGTAAGCAATCCACTTACTCCACTCACCAGAACACCCCAGAGAGAGTTCGGAATCAAGACAATCGGAATGTGCCCGGGTGTAGAGAATGCTGCCAGATCACTTGCCAGGCTTGCCGGAGCTGACCCGACAACTCCCGTTGATTATGTAGTAACAGGAATAGATCATGGTTCCTGGTTTACACAGATCAAAGCTGGACCGATGGATGTATTAGCTAAGCTGGAAGAGATGGGTTTCAAGCGGAGTGATGACAATTTGCCGGCTGAAGTATCTGCTGACGATCCACTGGCTGAGCGGGTACTGTTCAGAGCAGCTTTTGCAGTCTGGAAAGAAATAGGTTACCTTCCCAGCATCAGCGACAGACACATTGTAGAGAACTTCCCCTGGTTCCTGATGGGAGATCCGAATAATCTAGGTTTTGGGATCAAGCGGACAAGTGTTGAAGAGCGCCAGGCTTGGAGAGATGAACGCCAGGCACTGTTGGAAACATACGTAAAAACTGGTGATGAGGACGCTGTTGGTACTTTAGGCCACGGGGACGACCCGATAGTGACAGTAATTGAATCCCTGTTAGGGCAAAGATCATTCCTCTATGGTTCCAACTATATGAACGTCGGCCAGACTCCGGAACTGCCATTGGGAGCAGTTGTAGAAACACGCTGCAGGTTCGATTCCGCAGGAGTCCATCCCCTATCCTCTCCAATGCCTGCTGTTGTCCAGATGCTGACAACCAGCCATGCTATGAGGCAAGAGGCTATAATTGATATCGCACTTCACGGTACATTTGATGAATTATCTGCATTAGTAATGACTGACCCGCTCTGTTCCCGCCTGAAAATGGGTGAGTGCCGATCGATGGTCCGGGAGATGCTGCAGGCTAACCATGAACTAATTCAGAATCCGAGACTTTTGGAGTAGATTATGAAGACATCAGCAATGGAACCTTTGAGATTTTTGAGCTGGGAAGAGATGGACCTGATCCACAACACCGCCCTGCAGATACTGGAAAAGACCGGTATGAAGGTAGACCATATCAAGGCGCTGGAATACCTTGAAGCTGCCGGATGCAGAGTGGATATGGACACCCGGGTAGTTAAGTTTCCAGCTAGCGTCGTTGAGGATGCCGTCGCCAGGATGCGTGCTAACTTCGCCGATCCCGACCGTTATCCCAAGCGGATGTCTGTCCGGTATTCTCAAGTCAGGTTCGACAAGCAGCCGTTTTATATACATGAGGACTTCAGCGTCAGTGCTGGTGGTTTTTGCTGCTTTATCTGGGATTTGGATGGCAACCGCAGATGGGCAACTATGGATGATGTTCGAAAATCCATAAAGCTTGTCAACGGTCTAGACCAGATCAGTTATACAGGCTTGCCCTGCGCAGCGCAAGAGGTGCCGGTCGGTATTCGTCCTGTAGTCATGGCTGCAGAGCTTGCTAAAAACACTTCCAAACTCGGTGGAATCGAGACATTCAAACCAAGTGATGTCGAATATGTCACCAGAATCGGGGAAGTAATAACCGGTGGACGTGAAGAGCATCGCAGGAACCCCATCCTGGTCGGTTATGCAGAAGCTCGAACCCCACTTTGTATCGATGAAGTAATGGTCGATGTCATGCTTGCACACCTTGAGCGTGGACTTCCTCAGAGTCTGGATACAATGCCAAATTTAGGTGCAACTGCCCCTGCAACAGCTGCTGGAGGCATGGCCCTGGGGATGGCGGAGACTCTGGGAGGACTGGTCCTGGGTTACGCCATTGACCCGAATGCAACCATGACTATGGACTTCACCCCTGGTTACTGCGACATGCACTCCATGATTTTCGGATATGCCGGGCCTGAACGTTTTTCGCTTATGTCAGCCAGGGTGCAGTTGATATCGGAATACTACGGATGCCCGTCAGGAGTCCACGGTGGAAAGACCAATTCCTGTGTACCTGGTGTGCAGTCCGGTGTTGAGAAAGTTTCCACAATGCTGGCAGCAGTCCTGGCAGGAGCTATCGGGTTCGGAACCGTAGGACACCTGGAAAACGCCCTGACATTCAGCCCTCTGCAGCTTGTAATAGACAATGAAATCGCCCGTTACGTCCGCAGATGTGTCAGAGGGATCGAAGTCAACGAAGAAACTCTGGCAGCAGATGTCATCCAGCAGGTAGGTATCAACGGAAGTTTCATAGGCACACAGCACACAGCAGACCACTTTAGAGATGAACTGATGATCTCCCAGTTTTTCAATGTATCCTCATGGGGAGTCGAAAATTCACTCAACAAGGAAAGATTCGAAGAACTGGCAAGACAAAAAGTTGAGTCAATACTTTCGCAGGAACAGCCACCAGTCCTGACCCCTGAACAGGAAGCCGAGATAGATGAAATAGTCCTCGAAGCAAGCATGCAAATCCATTAGCTACATGTCATTCTGAATTTAGTGAAGAACCTATAGGAATGAGAATCTTCACTAAATTCAGAATGACAATATAACAATTAGTGACAATCCAGTATCACTATCGCTTTTACACTACGTGTTACACCTTAGCTACACTTGCCGTCGCAATGCATACTACTTTATGAGGTTTGAGACATTGCAACCCAAACCCTTAAGGATATGGGCAAATATTTCTACAAACCCGGTAATAGTATTGAATTCTTTATTCTATTAAAGGCATAATTCACATGCCGGTTGTATTTACGGCACTATTACTGTCAGGTTGTTTCTAATGACAAAATGCGCCAAATGCGATTCTACACATCCTACTCGCTGGGCAATGCTTTGCGATAAGTGTGCTGTCGACATCTGCGTAAAATGCGGTAGACCGCACCCCACAGCAGCTGGTTTAATCTGTTCCTCGTGCTCAGATGGCCGATGTATGGTCTGTGGAAGCTACAAGACTACCCGGGTCGCTCGCATCTGTGAAACCTGCGCAACTGGCAAACGACACACCTACCGCATCCCCGTCCTCAGCCGACGTTCATACTAATATTTAATAATTGATTTTTTCTTCCACACCAAACCCCAACCTGAACTCAGAGCGAACGCATCTAATTTTGTACACGAGGGAATAGGAAGGGATATACTGCGGGAATGCCGGTTTACTGGATGTTGCGATTCTCATCGATGCTCAATTCCCGCAGTATGTCCCTTGGTTAGCGTTAAGATGCGTCCGTCTTGAACCTGAACTTGACTGCACATATACCACAGAGTTAAAATGTTACTGGAGCATTATAGCTTCTATGATAGTAAGGTTAACCACAACGGCGCGGGCCTGCTAACACGCATTATTCAAATGATAATGTACGTCCAGCCGCGTTGTTTTTTTATGAGTTGCTATGTACAGTTGGCGGCTCTTCAAAGGGAATCTAGGGATTTCCAAAAAGGGGAATACAAATGCCGAAGAAATCAGTCAAAGCTACTACAGAAACAAAGGAACAGCTTCTGGACTTCCTGCGCCAGATGCGTGAGATCCGCGATTTTGAGGACTCAGTTTACAGACTCCTCCGCGAAGGCACCATTAAAGGCGCCTCCCACCTGTACGCAGGCCAGGAAGCTGTAGCTATCGGATCGATATCGCTTTTGGAAGAGCGGGATGTTATCGCCAGCACGCACCGCGGACACGGCCACTGCGGAGCTATGGGCGTTCTTCATGCTAAGGACGAAGAAGCCAGACAAACCCATTGGAACAAAATGATGGCCGAGCTTATGGGCAGAGCTACCGGATACTGCAAAGGCCGCGGCGGCTCCATGCACATCGCCGATGTAGAAAAGGGCAACCTTGGTTCCACCGGTATCGTTGGTGGAAACATTCCCATCGCCACCGGCGCTGCATTAGCTGAAAAAATCAAAGGTTCCGGAGCTGTAGTCCTCTGCTTCTTTGGAGATGGGGCTACCAACACCGGAAGTTTCCACGAAGCACTCAATATGGGAAGCACGCTGCTGTGCGGTCTACCTGTCGTATACATCTGTGAAAACAACCTCTACGGAATGAGCGTTCCTTTCCATGAGAGATCAAATATGTGTGCCGGTCAGGCATCCAACATCACCGACATCGCTGACAGAGCATCCGGTTACGGTATGCCTTCAATCATTTGCGATGGTATGGATGTTGTAGCTGTCCGCGAAGCAATCAGGAAAGCTATCGATACCGCCCGGACAGAAGGCACCCCTACATTTGTTGAATGCAAGACCTACAGATGGTATGGTCACTCCTCTTCCGACCAGCGCGTTTATCGAACACGTGAAGAAGAAGCAGAATGGAAAGAGAGAGACCCGATCACTGTCATCCGCAAGCGGATACTGGAAGCAAAGATGGCAACAGAAGCCGAACTGGACGCTGTAGAAGCCAAAGCAGCTAAGACCATCGAAGATTCCATCGCATTTGCTCTTGCAAGCGCATATCCCGATGTCAGCGAACTCTACAATGACATTTACGTAGACAAGAACCCTGCTGAGCTGGCTGCAGAGATCAAAGCTGAGAATGCTATTCTGCCTAAGGTCAAAGAGATCGAAGCTGCAGTGAGAGCAACCTCCAAAGCTTCCCTGCCCAAGCTCAAAGCTTCTGAAGTCAAAGTCCTGGAAGAGAAATATGGTATGCCGATCAAATCCTACGGTGCTGCATTAGTTGATGCACAGCGCGAAGAGATGATCCGCGACAAGAACGTAGTCATCATGGGTGAAGACGTAGGACTCTACGGCGGAGCTTATGCTGCTACAAAGGGTCTGTATGACGAATTTGGAGCTGCCAGAGTCATGGACACCGCCATCAGCGAAGCCACAATCGTAGGCGCCGCCGGTGGAGCTGCTATGAGAGGTCTCAAGCCGATTGCAGAGATTATGTATATCGACTTCCTGACCATTTCCTCTGACCAGCTGATCCATAACCTCAGCTACAACCGATACATGTTCGGTGGCAAGACCAAGGTCCCGGCAGTTGTAAGGACTGAAGGTGGAGTCGGAAGATCGATCGCTGCCCACCACTCCGAGAGCCTTGAAGCAATGTTCATGAACATCCCAGGTCTCTACATAGTAATGCCGTCCACAGCATATGATGCAAAGGGACTGTTGAAGGCTTCCATCCGGGATGAAAACCCTGTCCTCTTCATTGAGCACAAAGTTATGTATTCCGGCGTTATGGGACCTGTTCCGGATGAGGACTACATCATTCCTCTGGGAGTTGCAGACATCAAGCGCCCTGGTAAGGATGTCACGATAATTGCTTACTGCCGAATGCTGCACTTTGCAATGGCTGCAGCAGAGAAACTGGCTGAGGAAGGGATTGACGTAGAAGTCGTTGACCCAAGGACTCTGAACCCTCTGGACACCAAGACAATGGCTAATTCAGTCCGCCGCACAGGCAAACTGATAACAGTCTCCGAAGGTTTCCCGAGATGTGGAGTCGCTTCCGAACTGACACGCCAGATAATGGAATACAAGTTCGAAGATGGCACATCCGGCTTCGACTACCTGGACGCCCAGCCCATCATGCTCTCCGGCAAAGACTGCCCCATCCCAATGAGCGAGCCCCTGGAAGACGCCTGCGTCCCAACAGTGGAAGACATAATAGAAGCAGCCAGAACCCTGGCCAAATAAAAACCGTAGGGGCGTCCCTCAGCGGTCGCCCGTAAAAAACAGCAAGGGAGCACAAATCGTGCTCCCTTTTTTTATTTCCAAAATCTGCCATATAGCAGAAATGATTAAAAATCTGTCCGATCAGTCCGATCCGACCAATCCGTCAGATTTAAGAAATCCGGAACGTTTAAAATGGATGCTGAGCAAAAGTCGGTCTAGATATCCGGTGGAGGTGGCGGATTTACTCCGCCTGCTGCCGGCACACTGAATGCGGCAGTTGTGGTTTCGGTAACGTTTCCGCCGGTGTCCTGGGCCCAGACGTGTATCGAGTATGACTGAATTTCGTCCGTAGCGTTTCCGGCGACTGTGATATTGGTTGCGCCGTATTCTGAACCGCTTGCAGCAGTCAGCCAGACAATTGGGGATGCGGTTCCGTCCTTTACCAAGTTAGCGAATACCCGGGACACTCCAGCATTGTCCTGAACCGTAGCACGCAGCCCTATTTTACCTCCATTGAAGTCAAAACCAGCTGGCAGGTCGGCGTGAACACCTGCGATGGTCGGAGGAGTAATATCCGTCTTCCCTCCCCCACCACACCCGGTGACCCAAAACATCCCCAGGGCTGCTATCAACCCTATCGATAGTTTGTATTTGAGATAACTCATAATATTGCACCCTTTCATTTTCCAATAGGCATGATATGCCATAATTTTATTATGTAACAGCTCAGTGTTAATGTGTAATATAGTAAATTTCCGTTCGTCCTGAGTAGCGCAACGCGCGTATCGAAGGATGGATGGAAATTTACTCTCAAATACTGAACTGTAACATTATTATAGTACTATGGTGTCGGCAGCACCAGATCGCATTCGGTGATGGCCTTTATCCAGTAGCCCAACCACGGTTCAAGTGCACCGTGTGCTTCTGTAATGATATCGGTGTCATAGACCAGGTAGTATTTACCCTGAACACTATCCCAGCCCCAGCACCAACTGTTGACAAGAGTCGATGCATTCAGAAGGGACATAGACAGACTACCAGTCTCAACCTGAATAGTATTGAGGTCCCATATGACTGGATTTATATAAGGAGTCCCTATCAGGTTCCAACCAGGATACAAGTGCACTTTCATCGGCTTGTTCTGCGCAGGCACCAGGCCAAGCGGTATTGCGTGTTCAGCTTCGAACCTTGCCCAGAATCCTCGTCCGATGGTAGACTCCCTTGGCACGAACCATGACTCGTTCTGGGTAGACGCATATTGTGCATATTTCGATTTCACAGGATCCCAGGAAGTCCAGCTGTTTCCAGCAAACCCGACAACCACCTTAGGGTCGATCAGATCAGGAATGATCGGTAGAGAGACCATAGCCAGCCCATTCCAACTTTGATCAGGTGATGCATCAACGACGTTCACCGACAGAGATAAGTATCCCCTATTCCCTGCATTATCCGTTGCGGTTATGTCTATAGTGTTCACACCATCAACAAGAGTCAGATTCGCGAATTCCCAGTAATATATGCTGCTGCTGGATGTAGGTGATGCACTATTAACTGAATAACTCAGCGCAGCGACACCGCTTGGATCAGTAGCAGTGCCCCTCAAAGTCAGCGAAGTTCCATTCCTGGTAAATGTTGTAGATGAAGTCGGGAATGTAAGAGCAAGTATCGGGCCATCAATATCATATACCACACTGTTATCTGTGCTGGTAGAAGCAGTGTTGCCATTTCCTGCAGCGTCATGTGCTGCTTCAGCAGGTATAGACACAGTCAGTGTCCCGGACTTAGTCATACCAACCACCGAAACAGCATAATACATCTTGTCATTAGTAGGATTGGATATATATGTCGATGCAGCTCCAGTTGTGCCACCCAGTGTAATGTCGCTTTCCCCAAAATCCCTTACCGGCTCACTAAACTGCACCACAAAGTTGATAGGAGTAACACTTGTTGGATCAACCTGAGCGCTGGCTTGGTTTATAGTCACAGCCGGAGCGCTAGTGTCGGGTTTTATGTAGCTTACCGCGTTGTCATAATTGGTTGACGCCGTGTTTCCTGCGCCATCTGCATTGTGAGCAACACCAGAGGGGATACTGACTATAACACTACCACTGGAAGTCATTCCGCTCAATGAAACAGTAAATGTCTTCTGATCTCCATTGGAGTTGGATAACGCAATCGTTGTTGCACCTGCCGTCCCGCTGAGACTGACATCATCGATAGTAAAATCGGCTACCGGTTCACTGAAAGTCACACGGAATCTGATAGGTGAGATACTGGTTGGATTCTGCTGACTGGCATCCATATCAACAGTAACCGAAGGCCCCCCAATTGCATAAAGCTTACCGTCCATAGATGCAACATATATCATTCCATTGGAGCCAATCGCAGGAGATGATATAACAGCGCCACCCGTATCATACTTCCACTTCAACAGACCATCCGGATTGATTGCATATATCTTGTTATCTTTCGAACCTATATAAATCGTCCCATCGGAATCAATAGCAGGTGAAGAACCAATACCACTGTCTGTTTCATACTCCCACTTTTTAGTTCCATCGGAACTAATTGCATAGAGCTTATGACCTTCGGAACCGATGTAGACAGTTCCATCGATACCGATTGCGGGTGAGGAGTTGATCGGATTACCGATATTATAATCCCACTTCTTTGAACCGTCAGGATTTATCGCATATACTTTACCGTCAGCCGACCCCACATAGACAGTACCATCTGAAGCAATTGCAGGAGATGATACAATAACACCCTCCGTTCTAAATGCCCACCTCTTTGAACCATACGAATTGATGGCATAGACATTATAGTCGGATGATCCAACATATACCGCACCATCGGATCCAATGGCAGGAGATGAACTTATGGCGCCATTTGTAACAAACGCCCATTCCTTTGAACCATCAGGATTAATGGCATAGAGCTTCTTGTCATTCGAACCTATATATATTGTCCCGTCTGAAGATATCACTGGTGAAGAGAAGAGTTCACCGCCCGTTGCAAACGTCCACCTCTCTGATCCATCAGGATATATAGCATACAATTTCTTGTCGCTTGACCCAACATAAACCGTTCCGTTGAGTCCAACCGCTGGCGAAGAAACCACTTCACCCGCTGTGATAATCTCCCATTTCATGGAACCATCAGGATTGATAGCATATATATTATTGTCATTTGAACCAACATAAACTGTCCCGTCCGATCCTATGGCTGGAGAGGATTGAATTCCACCTCCAGTATCAACCCCCCATCGCTTGGTGGGAGAATCAGGACCTGCATGCGGACTTCGGCCGGTGTGATGAATGTCATGCCCAAACATATGCCATTCGCTGATTGTTGATGTCCAGTTGACATTGAAACCATTCTCAAGCTTACCAGATCGCGTATCCGGGTTTGTAACCACAACACTCCAGGGTCCTGGTTCTTTACCATTCAAATCGAATGCACACGAAATTTTCGAAGCACTCACAACTGTAACATCAGTCGCAACAATATCATTCTGCCTGGGTCTGATGAGTTTAACAGTTGCACCAGTCAAGAATCCTGTACCGGCAAGATCCGTAATGCTGACTGATCCTGGGTTCATGCCTGTATTGGGTGTAATACCGGTAACCGTGGGGTAAGGATTATATACTTTAAATGCATTATAAAGCGTGCCATATTGATCATCAGGATTTGTAACCTCAACATCCCAATTACCTGTTGCTATACCAGTCAAATCAAATGTACAGGTAATCTTCGAATCACCTACCACGGTAGTATAATAGGCAACAATAGAATCCTCGCCTGACTTCCTCAGCCTAACTACAGCGCCTGGCACGAATCCTTTCCCGGAGAGGTACGTAATATCAGTTGTGCCGGAGTTTAATCCGTTATCGGGTGTGATGCTGGTGAGTGTAGGTGTTGGATATACTATATCGAACCCATCTGCAAGCATCCCGGATTTTCCATCCGGATTAGTAACAACAACATTCCATCGACCTGTTTTAGCATTATTAAGGTCAAACACGCAAGAAATCTCCGAGGAGTTTACTACAACAACGCCAATTGCTACAATATCATTCTGTCCGAGTTTTGTCAGCTTTATGGTTGCATCTGAGATAAAACCCGTCCCGTAAATGTGAGAACTGATCACTTCGTTTGTGGCGAATACAGCATTAGGCATAATGTTTGTGACTGTGGGTGCAGGAGATTCTATAAAAAGTCCAGCTGGAAGGGTTCCCAATCTAGCGTCAGGATTTGTTACAACTACGTTCCATGTGCCTAACTCTCGTCCATTTAAATCGAACGTACAAGTGATTTTTGCAGAACTAACAACTCTGACATCAAATGCAATTATATCGTTCTGTCCTGATTTGGTAAGTTTGACAGTTGCACCAGTCAAGAACCCTGTACCGGTAAGCTCTGTGATGTTGAGTGAGCCTGAGTTCACGCCTGTATTTGGGGTAATACCGGTGACCGTTGGAAAAGGATTATATATTGTAAATGCATTCGCAAGCGTTGCAAATTGACCATCAGGATTTGTAACTTCAACATCCCACACACCTGTTGCCAAGCCAGTCAAATCAAATGTGCAGGTGATCTTCGTAGAACTCACTACTGTGGTATAGTAGGCAACAATGGTATCTTTGCCTGACTTCTTCAACCTTACTACAGCGCCTGCTGCAAATCCTGTTCCTGAGATGTTTGTAATGTTTGCTGTACCGGAGTTTAGGGCATTATCGGGTGTGATACCGGTAACCCTAACAGAAGAATTAATACCAAATCCATCGATGAGTGTCCCGGATTTCATATCTGGGTTTGTAACAACGACATTCCAGGAACCTATGTCATGGACATCAAAAGCAAATTTGCACGTGATCTTCGTAGAATTGACCACACTGATATCAGTTGCAGTAATATCGCGCATCCCGGACTTGGCTAGTTTTACTGTAGCACCAGACAAGAATCCTGTGCCAGAGAGGTTAGTGATAGTCACCGGTTCCATTACCAGAGAGTTATTCGGAGAAATAGCAGTAACTGTAGGCGCAGGAGCTTCAATAGTAAATCCACCAGAAAGAGTTCCGGAATTATTATCAAGGTTTGTCACAACCACATTCCATGCACCTAACTCGCATCCAGTCAAATCGAATGTGCAAGTGATTTTCGAGGAACTAAGAACACTGACATCACTTGCAACAATATCGCTCTGTCCTGACTTGGTGAGCTTAACGGTAGCATCGTGCAAGAATCCTGTACCAGCAAGCTTTGTAATACTGACTGAGCCAGTGTTCAGTGCTTTGACTGGGTTTATGCTAGCTACAGTAGGCGCAGGAGTGTATATATTGAAACCATCTATGAGTGTAGCTGAAGTAGTGTCGAGATTCGTAACAACCAGATTCCAATCGCCTATTTGTTTCCCAACAAGGTCAAAATATCCGCAAATCTTGGTTGAGTCATACCACGTGATATCATGCATTACTATATCGTTCTGCCCGGACTTCGTTAGCTTGATTGTTGCAGAATACATAAATCCGGTTCCATATATGTAAGTGCCAACAGTTCCCACATTGTGTCCACTGGCAGGTAGTACACTCGTAAGAGTAACTACAGGCGTAGGCGTGTCGCCTTGTCCGATTGCATAGAGCTTGTTATCATCCGATCCTACATAAATAGTTCCATCTGAACTTATGGTCGGAGTAGAGATCACCGGCCCTCCAGTCACGAAGACCCACTTGATTGAACCATCAGGATTTATTGCATATAGCCTATTATTGTATGACCCAACATAAATCGTTCCGCTAGAATCAATGGAAGGGGAGGAATATATTATATCTCCTGTTGTAAACTCCCATTTTTTCGAACCATCAGGATTAATAGCATACAATTTACTGTCGCGTGAACCAACATATATTGTTCCATCAACACCAATGGCAGGAGAAGAGGATATAATGTCACCTGTTGTAAATTCCCAATACTTGGAACCATCCGGATTAACTGCATAAAGCTTATGATCATTTGATCCTACATAGATCGTTCCATCATCTCCAATCGCAGGGGAGGAGGCTACTCCACCCACTGTACTATACTCCCATTTCTCAGAACCGTCTGCATTTATTGCATATAGCTTGCTGTCAGCGCCTACATAAATAGTGCCGTCGGATCCTAACGCAGGGGAACTATATATATAACCGTCGGTTGTGTAATGCCATTTTTGGGATCCATCAGAATTGATCGCGTATAAATTGGTGTCTTCACAACCAACATATATCGTCCCGTCATTACCAAATACAGGTGAGGAAGAGACTGCGCCATTCGTCATAAACTCCCATTTATTTGTGCAATCTGCATTAAGGGCATAAAGTCGATTGTTGCTCGAACCTATATAAACTGTACCATCGGAAGCAATTGCTGGGGAAGATGAAGAACAACCTATTACGGCTTTCCATTTCTTTGTGCCATCAGGATCAAGTGCAAATATTCTACCGTCAGATGATGGTGCGTAGATCGTACCATCACGACCAATCGATGGTGACGACCTTACTTCAGTCCATGTTGTATAAGTCCACTTTAATGCCGGTATACTCGGTCCTACATACGGACTCCTACGCGTATGCTTAGCATCATGACCAAACATACACCATTCGTCAGAAAGAACTACTGGGTTTATAGTAAACCCTTTCTTAAGCACTCCGGTTTTAGAGTTGGGATTCTCAACTACGACATCCCAAGCGCCTTTCACTCTACCATCAACATCGAATCTACAGGTAATTTTAGTCGAATTCACAACTGTAATATCGGTGGCGTTAATACTGGTCTGCCCAGACTTTGTCAACTTCACTGAAGCACCATTTTCAAATCTCATTCCAGATATATCTGTAATGTTAACTGAACCTGTGTTCAGTGTATTGTTGGGTGTGATGCTGTTAACAACAAGCACCAAATCTTCTCCAGGACCGATGGCGTAAAGGTTCTTATCACAAGATCCAAAGTAAACCGTTCCATCAGTCCCAATTGCAGGAGAAGAGTCCACACTCATTCCTGTTTCATACTCCCACTTTTTCGAACCATCAGGATTGATTGCATAAAGGCTGCAATCGGCAGATCCTATATAGACAGTGCCTTTGCTGTCTATTGCGGGACTGGTCCATACATAACTCTTCGTTGGAAACTCCCACTTCTTTGAACCATCCGGATTTACTGCATAAAGTTTATAGTCATTTGACCCTACATATATGGTTCCATCAGATCCAACGGATGGGGAGCGTGAAATGTCTCCACCCGTAACAAACTCCCACTTTTTGGAACCGTCGGGATTGATTGCATAGAGCCGAGTGTCCGCTGACCCCACATATACTGTTCCGTCAGATCCAACGGTAGGAGAAGATACCCCATAACTCCCCACTGTATACGACCATTTTGTAGAGCCATCTGGATTGATCGCATTGAGCTTATTGTCATCCGATCCAACATATATTGTACCGTCCAAGCCAATAGCTGGAGACGAACGCATACCATATTTTGTTAAATATTCCCACTTTTTCGAACCATCCGGATTGATTGCATATAACTTTGCATCCCCTGATCCTACATAGATCGTTCCGTCAGAACTTATTGCAGGCGAGGAACCAAATGATGCACCTATCGCAATGTCCCATCGCTTTTTTCCATCAGCATTAATTGCATATAGTTTGCCATCGCCGGATGCTAGATATATCGTGCCATCAGAAGCAATTGCAGGGGAGGAGTGCCCTAACGCACCGATTGCAGTACCCCATTGCTTTGAGCCATCGGGATTTATCGCATATAGTTTGCCGTCATCTGATGCTACATAAATGGTCCCATCAGATCCAATCGCGGGAGAAGAATAAACATATCCACCTGTTGTATATTTCCACTTAACTGCAGCTGTGTCTGGTCCTTTAAACGGGCTCCGCCCCGTATGCTGTGGGTCGTGCCCAAACATCCACCAGTCCCCACGGCCTGCATTGGCAGGGGATTGGCTAAGAGGGAATAGTACTGCGACCAATGCAAAAAGAAGTATGAGGTTTTGCAAAATAGATTTCGAACGATATTTCAATATAACACCTGATAAATATGCCCATCTCTAGTCGCATACTGTTGATAAAACACTCTTTATAAATGCGGTAAAGGGGTAGAGATTGGGCAATGATATGATTTCAACTATAGCTAAGTCAACGAATGAATCTCTAGAATGGTAACACACTACCTCACAAAAGTCGAGAAATGTTTGATCTAATATTTATGCGCACGGGACATAGAGCTGTCCAAATAGTCGATAGCACACCTTTATCGCCGAACAATCAGCAAATATCACATGATTTGCTTCACACAAATCACATACAATGTATTGTTGCACACATTTACAACTCATACCACGCAGTCTGTAGATTCTTGGATACACTAGACAATGTTTCACGAAAACTGAGAAATGGGACAGATTTTACCTGTCCCATTTCTCAGCATCACTTGTCACTCATGGCGTCGGCAGCACCAGATCACATTCAGCTTTGGCCTTTATCCAGTACCCCAGCCAGGGCTCCAGTGTACCACGGGCAGATGGGATGAGTTCGGGGTTGTAGACCAGGTAGTATTTTTCATCTACACTGTCCCACCCCCAGCACCAACTGTTGACGATATTTGATGCATTAGCCAGAGACATAGTCTGTCCACCTGATTCAACCTGGATGCTATTTAGATCCCACGTGATCGGATTTATATAAGGAATCCCTATCAGGTTCCAACCGGGATACAGGTGGATTTTTCTTGTTTTATTCTGCGGTGGCACTAGACCAATCGGGGAGACCGGCTCGGAGTCAAACCTGGCCCAGAATCCTCGACCGATGGTAGACTCCCTGGGCACGAACCAGGACTCATTTTGAGTGGTTGCATAGACAGTGTATTCCGATTTAGATGGGTTCCAGGACGTCCATCCACTGCCGGCAAATCCGACAACAGGTTTGGGATCGATATCATCCGGAATTATCGGCAGAGAGACCATAGCCAGTCCGTTCCAAGCTTCACCAGGAGACGCATCAATAACATTTACCGCCAGATACAATACTGAAGTATTCCCGGCATTGTCCGTTGCATTTACTGCAATAATGTTAGCCACATTCGGAAGAGTCAGATCAGCAGTTTCCCAGAGAGTTGTTCCGGTGCAGGATGTAACTTCACCATCAATTACAGAACAACTCACCTCTGCCACTCCCCCAGTATCAGAAGCAGTACCCCTCAAGGTCAGAGTATTGCCGTTTCTGGTGAAGTTAGTAGCCGATGTCGGGAACTTAAGAGCAATCACAGGTCCATCAACATCATATGTAACAGTGTTATCAGTGCTGGTTGAAGCTGTATTCCCGTTGTCGGACTCATCGTGAGCGATTCCGGCAGGTATAGAGACAGTCAATGTACCGGACTTGCTCATCCCGGTTACGGAAACTGCATAGTGCATCTTATCGCCACTGGGATTCGTGATCGATGCAGCAGTAGCTCCCGATGTGCCGCCCAGGGTTATGCCATTAGCATCGAAATCAAACACAGGTTTACTGAACAGGACCGTAAAATTGATAGGAGATCTGTTAGTAGGATCTGCCTGATCCGATGCCTGGTTGATAGTCACGGTAGGGGGAGTCGCGTTGTGGTAGAATACTGAATTATCGTAATTGATCGATGCCCCATTTCCTGCACCATTTGCATCGTGAGCAGCACCAGCAGGGATTGCCACTATCACAGTGCCATCATGCACCATACCACTCACTGATATAGTAAACGTAGTGTTGCCATTGCTTGGGTTCGATATCTGAATATCAGCAGCTCCGGCTGTACCACTTAGGACGACTCCATCAGCAGTAAATCCAGTCACTGGTTTGCTGAAGACTGCTGTGAACTTTATGGTTGGGCTGCTGGTGGGGTCTTCCTGGCTAGAGTCTTTATCAACAGTAACCGTAGTTCCACCAATTGCATAGACCTTGCCATCAATGCAACCAACATAGATCACTCCGTCGGAACCTATTGTGGGAGAGGACTCTATAGAGTCTCCGGCTACAAACTCCCATTTTTTCGAGCCATCGGGATTCATCGCGTACAATCTGCAATCATCCGATCCTACATAAATTACCCCGCTTGAATCAATTGCCGCTGAAGAATAAACACCGCCATCAAATGTATACTTCCACTTCATCGTGCCATCGAGGTTAATCGCATAAAATGCCCCATCTTGCGAACCGATATATACAGTGCCATTGCTGCTGATTGCTGGAGAGGACTGTATATTACTATATGTTGCAAACCACCATTTACTACAACCATCTGGGGTAATAGCGTAGAGACCATCATATGCTCCGACATAAATAATCCCATCAGAAGCGATTGATGGGGATGATGTGATTGGACCCCCTGTTGAAAAGCTCCATTTCTGTATGCCATTTGCATCAATTGCATAGAGATAGTTATCCGCCGATCCCACATATATAGTTCCATCAGATCCGATAGCAGGAGAGGATTGTATACCTCCACCTGTAGCAAACTCCCATTTCTCTGAACCATCCGGATTAATAGCATATAGCTTCGTGTCGTCCGATCCGATGTATATTGTTCCATCAGCGGAGATAGTGGGAGAGGAAAGCACCGTACTGCCAGTTACAAACGACCACTTCTCCGACCCATCAGGATTTAGAGCATACAGTTTATTATCATATGAACCAACATAGACAGTTCCATCGGGAGCAATTGCTGGAGATGAGAACACGGCATTCTCAGCAGCAAACTCCCACTTCCTGGAACCATCAGGATTTATGGCGTAGAACTTATTGTCGAATGAACCGACATAGATTGTCCCATCTGAACCTATTGCTGGAGAAGACTGTACGGCAATAGATGTTTCAAACTCCCACAGCTTCGTCGGAGAGTCAGGACCAGCGAACGGACTACGGCCTGTGTGGCGAATATCGTGGCGGAACATTCTCCATTCACCTACCGGTGGAACCCAATTTACAACAAACCCATTCTCGAGTGCACCTGATAATCCATCCTGGTTTGTGACTACAACAGTCCAGGCACCAGACTCCTTACCATTTAAATCGAATACGCAAGTTATATCCGTCGAACCAATTATGGAAACAGTAGAAGCAACAATGTCATTCTGCCCGGATTTTGTGAGTTTCACAGTGGCATCGGGCAAGAAGCCAGAGCCTGAAAGTTGAGTAATGCCAACTAGACCTGTATTAAGTGCATTATCAGGTGTGATACTGGTAACCTTGGGAGAAAGGTCATCAACTATAAAAGCTTCCCAAAGCATACCTGCCTGGTCGTCAGTATTTGTAACTTCAACATACCATTCACCTGTATCCAGGCCAGTCAGATCAAATTCACAGGTAATTTTCGTAGAATCAACAACAATGACATTCGTAGCTTCAATTGAATCCACACCGCTTCTTATCAACCTTACAATAGCACCAGGTGCAAACCCTTGGCCGATAAGTTGTGTAATGTTAACTGGACCTGTGTTCAATGCTGTATTCGGCGTTATGCTGTAAACCCAGGGGGCGGGAGCGTTGTTTATTGCAACAAGCATGCCACCAAGGGTTCCTACATATAACGTGCCATTCGAGCCAATTATAGGAGAGGAGCGTATCGGATCCCATGCTCCATACGTCCACATCATCAAACCATCGCGATCAACTGCATACATATAGTGATCACATGAACTCATATATATTGTGCCGTCAAAACTGATCGCAGGTGAAGATACTATCTCATCACCTGTTTCCAATCTCCACTTGATGGAACCATCGGGGTTGATTGCATAGAAACCGTGATCCCGGGATCCGACATATACTATTCCGTCACTACCGATAGCAGGTGTGGCGACTATATGATTTCCAGTCGCAAATTCCCATTTCTTTGATCCGTCGGGATTGATCGCATATAGATTGTTGTCATATGATCCAATATAGATCGTACCATCAGAACCGATGGCGGGAGAACCGATTTGCCCAGTTCCTGTTTTGAACTCCCACTTCTTCAAACCATCCACAGCAATGGCGTAGAGACTACCATTGTTGGAACCTACATAAACTGTACCATCGACACCCAGCGCAGGTGAGGACTCCACTTCACCATCTGTTACATACTCCCACTTCATGGTACCATCGGAATTGGCCGCATAGACGCTACCATCCATCGACCCAAAATAGACAGTACCATCTGACGCAATCACAGGAGAGGATAGAACAGCACCGTCTGTGCCAAAATTCCATTTCTCTGACCCATTGCTGTTAATTGCATACAGTTTATTGTCACTGGATCCCACATAAATAGTGCCATCAGTGCCAATTGCAGGGCTGGATTTTACAGTGTCTCCAGTTTCAAACTCCCACTTTTTGGAACCATCGGGATTGATTGCGTATAGGAAGTTATTCTCCCATCCAACGTAAATTGTACCGTCCGAGGCAACTGCAGGCGATGAGGACACTCCACCTCCTGCTTCGAATGCCCATGCCGGATTCGAATAGGCAGGTCCCACATGAGGACTCCGCCCTGTATGCTGTGCATCATGACCAGACATCCACCAATCACTTGCAGCTGAGGATGACAGTATTGTAAATCCATTTTTCAGGATTCCTGAGATACCATTGGGATTAGTGACAACGACATCCCAGGAGCCAGTTGGTTTTCTATCTAAATTGAATGTGCACGTAATCCTGGACGAATCTACAATTCTGACATTATATGCGACTACATCCATCAATCCAGGTCTTCTTAAATGCACAGTAGCATTTGCATCAAAATACTTCCCTGAAACCTCTGTAATATTTACAGGACCGCTGTTTGGCGCACTATTTGCAACAATGGCATTGACGTGTGGATATGGCTGAGCAACGTAAAAACCATTAAAAAGCACCGAGCGCTGATCATCAGGATTAGTTACCGCTACATCCCAATATCCCGTTTCCGCAGCAGAAAGATCCAGCCTGCAAGTGATCTTTGATGAGTTTACAACGACAACATTGCCCGCAGTAATCCCATTCGCTCCAGAGCGTATTAGCTTCACTGTAGCGCCTGGCATAAATCCTTTGCCACTGATCTCAGTAGTGTTCACCGAACTATCGCTAGGTGCATAGTCAGGTGTGATACTATCCACTATAGGTTTGGGATCCTGTATATCGAATCCATTGCTTAGCACGCCAAATTTCAAGTCCGGATTTGTTATAACAACATTCCAACTACCAGTTCGTTTGCCATTAACATCGAATGTGCACTTGATTTTCGAAGAGTGAATAACTGTAACATCAGTTGCTACAATATCGCTTGATCCACTTTTCGAAAGCTTCACAACAGCTCCAGCTATGAATCCGGTACCGGATATGTCTGTAATGTTTATAGATCCCGTATTAATTGAACTGACGGGAGTGATGCTGATAATAGTTGGATTGGAGCCTACGCCGGGTCCTATCGCATGGAGCTTATTCGAACCACCAATGTATATTGTTCCATCAGAACCAATCACCGGCGAGGTGCAACTGTCAGCATTCAGTTCTACTGGATCCCATGTGTAGTAACCTTGGGGAGCCATAGCATACAGCTTCGTCCCTGCCAGATAAAGCGTTCCATCTGCACCAATAGCAGGAGCTACACTTACTCCCGACACACATAACCGCTTGATAGATCCGTCCGAATTCAGTGCAGTGAGTTTAGCATCACCTGACTCTATGAAGACAGTTCCATCGTTCCCAATGGCAGGAGAACAACGCACTGGCCCCCCAGTCGAAAACGTCCATTTTTTAGACCCATCAGGATTTATTGCGTAGAGTTTTTTATCGTCCGAGCCAACAAAGACCGTCCCATCGGAGTCTATTGCAGGTGAAGATGATATTGGACCATTGGTTAGGAACTCCCATTTTTCTGTGCCGTCGGGATTTAGGGCATACAGTTTGTGATCCTGCGACCCCACGTAGATTGTCCCGTCTAAGCTGATTGCAGGAGAAGAATTGATGCCATTTCCTGTTGTAAAATCCCACTTTTTTGTACCATCAGGATTGAATGCGTATAGCTTATTATCGAATGTCCCTATGTATATGGTCCCATCGGTGCCAACTGCAGGTGAAGATTCTATCTCTCCGGTAATGTATTCCCATTTCTGGGTGCCGTCAGGATTAATCGCATAAAAATGGCCGTCAGTAGTTCCTACATATACCGTCCCATCAAGACCAATAGCAGCAGATGAACGTACCCCACCCGATAAAGTTAACTCCCATTTTTTTGTTCCATCGGGATTGATCGCATAAAAGATGCCATGGTCGGAGCCTGCATAGATCGTTCCGTCAGCAGCCATCACCGGAGAACCTGCAATCCCACCATCCAAATCAAAAGTCCACTTCACCGCAGGAGTATCTGGTCCGGTAAACGGGCTGCATCCTGTATGCTGCCGATCGTGCCCAACCATAAACCAGTCATCCTGGGCAGCCACTACCTGAAGCTGGCTCAGAATAAGCAGTAAAGAAATAAATGCGAACATAGCGGTCAAATATCTGTACGTAGTCTTCGAATGAATTGGCATGAAATCACCTGAAATCATCCTTTTATGGGTAGGATGAGTATTATAATTGGGAAGTAGAGATCGCTAGAAACACTATTTGCAGACAATGGATCTCTTCGTCAACAGAGAGCCAGTCTGCGAATGAATTGTTGAATAGTAGCACACATTCTCTCAATTGTCCAGCAATTTCTCGATATTGATATCTCAACGACCTCAGTAATGTGCAAAAGAAAACAATAATTGACATACATACAGCCCATCAGTGACTTTTGGATGTCTTTACAAACAGAACGACAGGCATACACCATTCCTCTCCCCTTTCATCACTCATAACTCATAATTCTTCTGACTTCGCTCTTCTGGCTTAAAAAAATTTTTACCAAATCCCGGAACATTCCCAATTTTCCGGTGTCTAATTATTATGCAGGCATTCGCACGTACGTGCTATCTAGTCGCCAAAAGAGGCAATCCCTTGCGGTCACAAAACAACCGATCCCTTCTTAGCGTCTTTGCGGCTTTGCGTGAGAATTTATCCTGCTTCCACATGAAGTCAACATATCTTCTATTTTTTCGCTGTTTATCACACATACAACCAATATATGTAGAAACAAAAGAGCTAAAAACCAGTGTGTTTCTGCAAATATCCGACAGTTTCAGAGAAAAACAAGCATGTTTCAATGGAAAACAGAGGTATTTCCAATTGTTTCCAAAAGGTTTTTGAGCTCAATTTATTCCAACTGAGGGTGGAATATTTGCATGAAAATATTTTCCCGAACGAACTACCTGTCAAAAAGTGATATTTCATCGAATACTGTGACAATACGACACCATGTCAAAGTGAAAAGTGAGGGGACAAAAAGACAGCAGCCAACCATATCAGGGGGGACCTGAATGTTTTATTACACACTTACATTGTTAAAACGAACTATCCCACGCTCAAAAACTCAAAATCTGAGCTCGATTCGTTCCGGTGAAACCTGATTTTGAATCCCAAAACGAACTGTTTCTGCAGCTTGCAGGAGGCCGCAAATAACCTCCTGCAGGGATTGTTCCACAACTGTAAGCCTGGTTAGTATCCGGCTTTGTCCAGTTCGGTTTTTACTATTTGGGTCCACTTTCTGAACCTGTCGGTGTCTCCGCAGAGGGTTTCTACGTCCTTCAAGTGGATGTGCAGATGGCAGTCTCTTGTAGCTTCTATGGTCTGGCGGATCGTTGCTGCGATGCGGTCGGGCTCGAAGGCGGCGCAGACCATGTCAGTGGGATTTGGCCTCCAGGAGTAGACATATTTGTCCTGTATCTGCTCAGCACACTTGACTACATCAGCACTGGGGGTGACAGCTATTGAGCGCAGATTTGGGATCTGGCGGAGCATGTCTATCTTTCTGGTCAGGTCTTCACAGCAGCCATAGTGGACCAGGCCAAAGCGTGACATGATCGGCAACTGGTATTGAAGTACAAATTCATCGTGCTGGGCTGGAGAGACCAATGTCATCTCCTGAGCAGCGCAGAACTCCCACAGCTGGCTGGGCTTCCTCGGTCCGCTGTTGGCTTTAGGCCATTCGAGTTCATCACAATAGGTCATTGCCTGGTTGCTGTGACAAGTCAGAGAGAGGTCCCCTGCAGCTTCGGCTTCAGACTGATTGGTCAGGACCCCGTCTCTCATAAATGCCAGCACCCCGTGCAGCCACTCGGGGTTCTCATACATGTCAGTCATAACCTGCTCAAGCCCACGCAGGAAGCACAGGATCGTAATAATGTCATTGGCAAAGCCCAGACACCTTGGAGCACGGCTTATGTTGATAGGGATAGTGTCCCCCACTGCTTCGCTGAGCATCTCAATCCGGCGCTGCGTGTCTGCTTCATCTACAAAATGGTGAGGGACTTCCAGCCTGGCAGCATCCTCATACTCTGCCAGTGCCGGATCATATTTCCATGCGCCATCAGGGGTCTCCGGAGGTATCTGCTTACTGAGAATCCCCCAGAGGCCGCCCCACCCGTCTCCTGTCGATGCAGCTACAGTCAGCCATGGTTCCAGGATGGTATCATCGCCGATCTCATGCTGAAAGAGCGCCATCTTGAGGGTTCTTTCATATACACGCAGCTCGGGATCTTCACACTCCATCAGTGAATCCCCATAGACCCCGGCGCACCACTTGTTCCATATCCCAAAAGACGCCATCACCGGTGGGCGAGTAGGTTTCAAGCTGAAGTGGTCAGACCACTGACGCCTGCGTTCATCCTGAATAGGCAAAGCAGCAAGTTCCATATACTGTGCAGCCAGTCTGCGAAGCACACTTTTATCACGATCAGTCGGCATTCCTACACCTCGATATCTGCGAGTAATTATGACATGACAGTATAACATAGCCGAGGCTGAATTGACTGCCTCGACTATCTTTCATCCATACGTTTCACTGTCATTGACACCATGCATACCATGTATGGATAATAGAGACTGATATTATGCAGTATGTAGACATGAGGTAAGTGTATTGACCAGCAAAGAACGCATAGAGGCTTTACTAAATTTCCAGAAGGTTGACCGCCTGCCTGTTATTGAGTGGGCGCCTTATTGGGACTTGACTATAAAGAGGTGGAGGACTGAGGGGCTTCCTGACAGCGCGCAGACCTTTGAAGAGATCCGGGAATACTTTGAACTGGATAAGATGCTCGATATCTGGGGTTGCGTCAGAGGACCAGGTTGCCCTGCACCCAGCGGACACGGTAAACCCATAGTCTCTAACATGAAGGAATATGAGGAGATACTGCCCTGCCTGTATCCGCTTATGGATACCAAAATGCTTGAGGATATTGCGAAAGGTCAGTCTGAAGGCGCTGCTGTGTGGTACTGGTTTGAAGCATTCTTCTGGCATCCAAGAACACTGCTCGGGATAGAGGAGCACCTGTATGCATTCTTCGATCATCCAGAGCTTATGAAGAGGATGAACGAGGACCTGCTGGAGTACCTATATAAGGTAGTGGACCAGATCAGCGGCTATGTTTCCGTGCAGTTCATGGCATTGGCAGATGACATGTCCTATAACCATGGACCGATGATATCCAAAGCAACCTTCGAAGAACAGCTGGCTCCTTTTTACAAGAAGGCATCTGACTATATCAAGAGCAAAGGTATTAAAGTTTTTGTGGACAGCGATGGGCTGGTTGACGACCCGGTTGACTGGTATAAAGCAGCCGGTTGCCAGGGATTCCTCCCCTTGGAGAAGCAAGCCGGCGTTGATCTCAACAAATACCGCCGCAAACATCCCGACTACCTGTTTATGGGTGGCTACGATAAGCTGTGCATGAACCAGGGCGAGGATGCAATGCGAGCAGAGTTTGAGAGGCTGTTGCCGGTTATGAAGCAAGGCGGATATATCCCAGGCGTAGACCACCAGACCCCACCTGAAGTCTCACTTGAGGACTACAGATTGTATCTGAAGCTGCTAAGGGAATACTGCGAACTAGCAGCCAAGTAAGGCTTTAGACTTTAGACTGCAGGAAAAATCCGTTCATCCTGAGCGCAGTCGAAGGGTGAACGGATTTATTGTGATGCAGGCTTCCAGCCTGCCAAATACAAGACCATACACGAGGAACCAGCACATGAATGCAAGAGATAGATTCAATAAGATTATGAATTTTGAGCATGCCGACAGGTTGCCAGTCCTTGCTTTTGAACCTTACGAGAGCTTCGGGCTGGATGCCTGGCGCAAGGAGGGCCTTCCGGAAGGCGTGACTCCAGAACAATTCTTGGGCATGGATAGGTTTAATCATATCCCGGTTGCATTCGGGCCTATTCCAGCGTTTGAGCAGACTATTCTATCTGAGACTGAAGAGGACTTTGTGCAGATAGACTGGATGGGAAGTGCCGTCCGCAGGCACAGAGAAGCCCCGGATATGTATTATGGGCATGTAGACCATGCAGTAAAGACCAGAGCAGACTGGGATGAGTATAAGCAGCATTTCCTTGTCGAGAGTGAACACAGAATCCCTAATGACTTGCCCAGCTGTGCAGCGCTAATGAATAGCTCTGAACTGCCTACAGGGCTGATGATATTCCCATTCTTCTTCAGGTTGGGATTCTATGCAATGGGAATGGAGCGGTTCCTGACAGCGTTCTACGAAGAACCAGCGCTCATACACGATATGTTCGAGTATTTTGCGGATTTTGTATTGAGGACAATCAGGCCGATACTCAAGACTATGAAGATTGATTATGCGGCGTTTGGTGAGGACCTGGCATACAAGACCAACCCGCATATGTCTCCAGCGATATATAAGGAGTTCTGGTTACCTTATCAGGATCCCATCATTAAAGAGATTAAGGACAGCGGCGTGAAGGTCATCAGCCAGTATACAGCAGGTAACATCGAAGTAATGCTGCCAATGCTGCTTGAGCATGGTTTCAACACCACATGGCCCCTTGAACGCGGAGCCGCGATGGACCCTGTGAAACTGCGCAAAGAGTATGGGCACGATCTGAAAATGGCTGGTGGAGTCTCCAAAGAAGCTCTAATAGGCGGACCTGATGCAATAGACCGTGAACTTGAGGCAATGATGCCGGTAATCCAGGACGGCGGGTTCATACCAGCAATAGACGACATGGTCCCCCCGGAAGTAACCTTGAGCAGCTATAAACACTATGTAGAAGCATTGAAGGGAATCAGACTCTAGGCTTCAGGAACATCGGTCTAGATTATTTAACATGGATATACAAGATGCACAGGATATAAATATTAATCTCCTATCCTGTTAATCCTGCATATCCATGTTCATTTTACTGGTCAGTATTTTCGCCGTATTTTATAGGGGTTTCGAAGAATTTTCCTTGTTTGTCAACCGGGATTTGGTTGTTCTTTTGCTTTATCCCTTTGCTGCTCATTATGTATATTGCGTTGCGTCCGGTATCTGTATTTGGATTATCGCACACGCCTTCTATCTTGTTGTCTGATACATTGATGCCGTCCACACCTGCAACGAATATCGCAGAATTGTCTGTGTTTTTGACTGTGTTGCCGGTGAATGTGACGTTACGGTGGACTCCGGGTTTCAGAGGGTATTTCATATCTTTCAACCAGGCCATCGCACACAACGCAGCTGGACCCATGGCAGCCCCGTAGTTACAGTGTTCGAAGATGTTGTTACGGACAGTGACATCTCTGGTGCCTATGGACTCAAAGAAATAGGTGACTTCGGTCAGCACCATAAGCCCGGGACCGGTGCAGTTGGTGAACTTACATTTTTCGATTATAGCATCACGGGTCTGAATCAGCATCCCTCTTGCCCGGTTGTTGCGGACTTCAGTGTTCTTTATTCGGACTTTGGGAGCTCTGCTTGCGTTTCCGAATACATCACCCTCGCGTAGCTCTTCGGGCAGCTTATCAACAAATGTAAGTTTGATAAGCCCATCAGTGCCCATTGATTCAGCTCTGCGGACCTGGAGTTTGTTGTAGGCTATCAGGTCCTCTACATGGGATATTTCCATTATGTCATCAGGATCAGGCATGTCGATCATCTTCAGGTTGTGTGCAGCAAGGACGGTGTGGTCATCAATTTTCTGCTTCAGGGAAAGATACAATCCGGACTTGATGTTGACCCCATCATCCCCCATTCCTTCATATACACAACCGTCCATTGTGATCGTACCTTTACAGCCGGCCATATGAGTAGCATCCGCTGTAGCAGTCATCAGATAACCCGAACCTGGTTTGGGGACAACATGCAGACGCTTCAGACTGACATTCTTTGTAACAACCGCCACAAACGCCATTCCAGGGACAGTGTGAACAGTTACATCCTCGACGTTGACGTTCTCACAAAGACTTGCAGAAATCGCTCCGGGACCATAGACTGTATGGCGCAGAACAACCAAAACTCCCGGCTTGATATTAAGTTTATGTCGTAGATGAACCCGTAGCACCTGTTCTCTGAGAAGTTCGGTCTTTGTAACTGAACCATACTCGTCCAACCCATGCCGCATTGGCAGTTTCGTGTCAGGGTCATAGTCCATAAATGCCCCAACCGGCATACCGTCCGTAACCGGGAACTCTTTTGGGATCTCTACATCGAAGTGATCGCCTTCGACAGCTATTACTTTTCCCTGAGAAAATGCAGGATGGTCCCAGGTTATAGTCATATTCTTAACTGTCACATTCCGGCAGTTGGTGAACCTGAACACGCTGGTAATACCGTGAATAATGAATGTGGAACCATTTCCATCAATAGTCAGTTTATCGTGCCCGGTTATGGAGAACAAGGTGCCAGGATCAGCGGGATTGCTGCCAGCATAGAAATCGTAGGTTCCTTTCGAAAAACTCACCTTACCCGGAATGCAATTACATTTCTGCAGAGCATTATGAGTTCGAGAGCCGATACCATTGCCTGATCGGCCTTTGTAGCCTTCGAGTGCTGCAAGCACGGCTTTAGTATCGTCTTTTCCATCTCCAGAGATCGCACCGTATTCGGATACATCAAAAGAAACATGTGCACCAGTCCTAGAGTCCGCAATGGGAGCCTGAGGAGTATCTGTTTTGTCTGTTTTATCTTTACCTGATGCCATATTGGCACAAATCAGCAGGACAAACAGAGACAGACAGACGATTATAGTTGAATACTCTCGCAAACAGTTACCCAGGTATGTATCCATGGCTTCCTCCAGAACTAGAGTTATATTGTCATCCTGAGGAACAAAGGATCTGCTTTTGAGCAACCCAAGAGTCATTAAAAGCAGATCCTTTGTTCCTCAGGATGACATTTTTATACCAGCACCATTACTCCATAAGGCGGCACATCTATTTTACCGCTGACTGTGTCGCCGGTCAGGATGTCTTTGGCTGGATTATTCAGAGTCAGGGTGGCTGGGCGGTTGGAATGTTCAATTACTACCATTCCTTTGCCTGATTCACCTGACCTGGGGGCTACCAGAAGGTTCTCTGAAGCTTCAGCGACTGGACTTATTCCAACTTCAGCTCCAAGGGATGTGACTAGACTGGTAAAATCCTGTGCAGGAAGTAGCGTCCCAAGAACCACTATTTTACCTTTTCCTACTTGCATTTCACTGACTGCGCAGAGCCCTTTACAGGGACCATCTGAATAGTCAGCAAGTGATTTGGCGCCTCTTAGCTCATAGCTGTCGAACCAGAGAGATCCTTGTGAAGCACTACCGTCCTGCCACTGGATTGAGAACTCTGTGGTTTCCCCTGGGATTTCGTATTTACTATAAATACCCGCTAACTCTTCCAAAGAACCGTATGGAGAGTGAATGAACTTGGTGCAATTCAGGGTCCGAATATCGGTCATAGGGCCTACTATCCAAATCCCGCCATTTTCTACCCATTCCACAATTCTCTTGCTCAAATCTGCTTCATCGATAGCTGGAAGGAATGGCGTAATAACCATCCTGTATTTACCAAGATCGACTGACGGATTAATGACATCCATACGGAACTGCGCTTGCATCAGCGGTTTATATATATCAGCAGTGAATTTATTCTGGTAATTGAATCCATTAACAAGAGGCTGGTCAACAAACATTAGATGGGCAAAGTTGGAGAAGTGAAGAGCAAGACCTGAATTATCCGGAGTTGTGCCATTCAGGAAATCTCCAGCGGTTTTGAAACCTTCAGATATTTCGTGAACCTCATCAAATACATGCATATGCCTACCGGCAGTAGTAACTACTGATCCGCACATAAGCTCCTGACCAGCCCAGTGAGTACGCCATAGCCAGTACAAATTGGCCTCTCCACCTAATGCTATCGGAAGCCAACTGTTGGACCTGCAGAATCCAGGAGGTGCATATCCGCTGGATGCAATGCTCCCAGCCCAACTGGTAGAAGTCTCAGTATTCCAGAAAGGCCTGTCTTTTATCGGACGGAGGTAATCGAACCAGAACAGAGATTCCCATAGATTTTCACCGAAGTGGTAGTGGTTGTATTGGACAATATCCATCTTGCGATTGGTTGCGTAGTGGTCCAAACCAAGGATCATCATCATATCGGTGCCGATTGGCTGGGAAGTCTTCTCGTGCAGGATATCTGCCTGGTCTTCCGCAAAATCTCTGTATGATTTGTCAGCAAACTCTCTCCAGGCTGTTAGTATTGACGGATGGCTCCAGACTTCCGGCCTTGGGAACTGAAGTTGACCAAATGACTGGTAGGTCTGGCTCCAGAGATTAGTGCACCATGCTTTATTGAGTTCCTCAATCGTCCCGAACCGCTCTCTCATAAAATCCTGAAATCCTCTGATACAGACCGGGCATGCACAGGAATTGATAGGAGCCGATGGAGGAAATATCTCATTATCTATCTGCCATCCGATGACTCGTTCATCTTGACCGAACTCTTCAGCCATCTTGTTAACGATCCGTTTACAGAAATCTCTGAAAATCTGGTTGTTGGGGCAACTATGCCTGCGCATACCGTGGGTAGTAGGGCTACCATCAGGACGAATAAAGAGGGTTTCCGGATAACGTTCTACCAGCCAGGCAGGAGGAGTAGCTGTAGGAGTACCCATAATAGTTGCAATCCCGGCCTCACCGAGTTTATCTACTACCAGATGCAGCCAGTCGAAGTCATACTGTCCTTCCTGTGGTTCCATACAGCTCCATGCGAACTCAGCGATACGCGTGGTGTTCATGCCAACTTCTTTCATCAGGGCAATGTCCTGATCTATCTGTTCTAACGGCCAGTCCTCGGGATAATATGCAGCACCAAGATATGGTGGTTTGGGAGCTATAAAATGTGACATTATCAGTGTCCTTTCAACTATCGATATAAAGGTATTGCTGCGATATTCTATTGCTTTATATGAAGCTTGTCAAAGGCTGCTAAGATTTGCCATTCACGATGTGGTTTTTATTCTCACGCACAGACGCCAAGAAGGGAGGGTTGAATGAATACTGAATAGATAGATTAGCAATTGGGAGATCTAACAACTACTAATGAAAGTCTAGATATGTGATGTGGGAGATCGCGAGGCTTTTCATTGCGGCTTTACGTGAGATTAAACAGGAATGTGTTATTAATACTCGCTTTGAAATATCAGTGTGCATTACTATTGACATTTATCTCACTGTAAGCCAAACTTATGTCATTGCGCTAATTTATTGATCCGAGGTAATGTATGTCAAAGTTGACTCTTACTGCTGTGTTGTCGGTGTTGTTTGCGACTTTTGCTTTTCCTGTATTTGGAGCTGTGCCGGAGTATTATTCGATACTAGCTGAACCGATTCCACTGGATCAGGTCACGTTTACTCCGTCCCCAAAGGCTTCTCCCTGGAAACCAAGCCAGGCTGATATTAAGCGTGGGTTTGCTGCTTACGGAGTAGATACAGCGGATGTATTGACACCGGACTGGCTCTGGACTGAACCGGCGCCTCCTGCAAGTATTGATCTGTTTGTGTACAAAGGGCAATTCAGACCAGCTCCACTGGCTATCCGGACTCTGCAGCCTCTGAATAACATGCGTATTGTTTGCTCGGAGTTAAAGAATTCCAAAGGCGGGATTATACCAAAAGAATATACAGATATCCGTTCGGTAGTTTATATTGCGCGAACAGTAGACAAGCAGGTCCTCTACACCGGAACATGGCTGCGTAAACAACTGCCTTCGAAGCTGCCAAAGGAGTATACATCCTGGGTATGGATTACATTTCATGCAGACTCAAAAACCCAACCGGGAGTTTATAAGGGTGTAATAACTGTTTCTGGTTCAGGAAACGGCAAGCAGACTATTCCAGTTAAAGTTTTAGTTCCAGGTTTTAATATACAGCCACCAAAAGGCAGTTATGGTTATTATATCCCAGGACATTTTAATATGGTAACCCAGGGAGTATTTCACAACTATGCAGAACCTCAGTATATACCTGCAAATATAGGGACTTATTTCAAGTTCTGGAAGACACGAAATCTGACTTCTCCTACTTTCTACCATATGTATCCCGGGCTCAGTTGCATAGACGGGCACGCGCAGACTGATTTTACTGATCTTGGTAAGATGGTCAATGCTGTAAAGAAAGCCGGGCTTAAAGGGGATGTGTGTGTCGATTTAAGGTGGATTGAATGGTGGGCCAGCACCGCTGCGGGTGTGCTTGATACAATCACAGCCGCGGGCAAGAGCACGGCTGGAGATATTGGGATTCATGGTCAAGATGGCTGGCAGGCTGAAACATACAGTGAAGGATCAAAACGGTTAGTTACGGAGGCTGCTCAGCAGCTGATTGATAAAGCCAACAAAGAGAAGTGGCCAAGATTATTGCTTCTTGCTGAAGAAGAGCTGGCAGGCGATCTGCTTAAAAGGGCAGCTTGGGAAGCATTCACACCGGTGCTCCGCAAACTGGCGCCTGATACTACATATATAGTAGATAATTCTATCGGTTACTCAGGAATGTCAACCGACAGAGGTGAGATCAATAATATAAGGATCAGGCAGTATAACAACTGGACTGAGGAAGGCTTGGCAGCGGCTAAGCGGCAGGGAGCACAGGTCCGCAGCTACAACTACGGTTGGAGCCGATGCACCTGGGGATTCCTGCAGACCAGACTTGGTTCGGACTCTCACCACCAGTGGGCAGATATGTGGTATGGGGGTAATGCTGAAGCTAGTTGGTCGGTAACGCAGCTCTCAAGCAAAGGTATAACGACATCTGTTCCGGCGGAGACTTCTCATGAAGGCCTCGATGATATTGCCTATACCCAAACGCTGCTGGCTCTCTCTGGGAAGAAAGGGCCAAAATACCTGGCCAATGCGAAGAAACTTATTGATAGCCTGATATCTGATGTGCCTGTGAACTCTATGATCTATCATCCATGGCTGAGCTATATCCCAAACACGGAGTTCGAGAGGCGACGATGGGAAATGGCACTGGCGATAGATGGTCTGTCCGGCAAGAAGAACTACACAAAAGGCGCTCCCGGTAAACCTAAGATCCTGGGAACGTGGCCAGTTCGACTTGAGGTAAAAAAACCGGACAAAATAGTAGGTGCACCAAGAATATCGGAGAAAATGACTCTGGATGGGAACCGAACAGAGAGGTGCTGGTCCTATCCAGGAAGCGGGACCGGACCTTTGAGATGGCTGTGGAACACGGAAGCACAGATGCTGGCAGCTGCTGGAGCTCAGGGAAGGGATACAATTGCACAACCGAGTTCCACAAATGCCTATGTTGCATATGACTCCGAGGGTATCTATCTGCTTGCCCAGTGCAATCATACGACTCTTGAGAATGCCCGTATAAAGCATGGAGACAACGATCCGGAACTGTGGATGGACGACTGTATGGAGTTCTTCTTTGAACCGAAGTTTGGGAGCAATGAATACTACCACCTAACTGTAAATGTAAAGGGAAACAGTTTACTGGTATACCGCAGTGATGTAATTCAAGATCCCGGGATCAAGACTGCTCAGGTGAACTTAAATAATGGTTCAGGCGGGTATTCACAGGAGATTTTTGTCCCGTGGAAATCACTCGGGCTGAGCGAGATGCCCAAACAGGGTACTGCCTGGAGAATGAACATAGCCAGGGAGTTTAACTCCTGGGATCAGTTGATGTCGTGGGGAACTGTTAACTCCATGTTTGCTGAAACCGACCGATGGGGAATGCTGGTTTTCGAAGGAGAACAGGGAAAAGTATCTCTGGAAAATCTGATGATCGGACCCGGATTCCCTGGTAAAAACAGTGTGTCCGGGCAAATAGTTTCCGCCCCGGCATGGACACCAACGGATATGGTTGTCTCAGTCACTGACACGTCCAGCAAAACGGTCGCGTCACAGAATATTTCATTAGAAAAATGGAAGGCTAACCCGGCGTTTTCGATTACGTTCAGTGTTCCCCAGAATATCACAGCACAGACATGGCAGCTCAAAATAACGGATTTATCGGGTGCAATTCTGGGTACAGCACCGATTCCGGTGAGAAGTGAGAAGAGCAGTGTAACAATGGTTAAGTGTCCAACCAAAGTTATCGGCGGGACCAATATGGCGGCAGAAATCAGATTGAACATAGGTGACATCAGCCTGAAAGAGAGCAGTTTAGCGGGTACATTGAAATCAAGTGCCGGACAGATTATCCCGTTACCTGCATGCAAGTTGCAGGGCTCAGACACCCAGAAAGTATGGATTGCAACCAATGGGCTTCAGCCTGGTGTATGGTCGTTACAACTCGGTGTTTCCGGTACTACGAATAAAGGAACTGTTACTAAATTCACAGTTTTACCATGTCCTACAGCGGAGTAAATGTGAGTTTTGAACTTGAATTGTTGATAAATATCATTGGAGGTTTTGATTGATAAGGATAGTTGTCAGAATAATTGTTGGAATTCTTGTTTCTTTGGCTTTGTCCCCCACGCTAGCTGTAGCTCGGGATAAAAGCATGGCTTTAGACCCGTTTGCCTATCTTTCTAATGCAGACGCCAGGCAGGCTTGGGCTAGAGCTGGCGCTGGGCAGGGTGTGTCAGTCAGCGAAGCAGCTCCTAAAAGTGTGCTGAAACTGCCATGTATGTTCTCTCCCGGAAGTACTCGCGCTTTCTGGGATAAGAAAGTGAAACTGGATCTTTCTAAGTATGACAGCATAAGTTTCCGGGTTAAGCTGGATGATCCATCATCTCTATTGATAGTATCGATCTATTTCCAGACTGCTGGTGGTGGTTGGTGGGCGGCTTATTCGACAGCTTCCCTATCTACCAATCAGTGGCAGGATATTATCATTCCGATGAGTGCATTCACTGCCGAAGGGACTTGCAACGGATGGGGTGAGATTCGGACTATACGTCTGTCAGTCAACTCCAATGCAAAGACAGTACCGAGCAATGTCTGGGTCTCTCAACTCAAGGCACTATCGTGCGGCGGCACTGCGAATATGCTCTCTAACAGCAGTTTTGAGTACTGTTCAACTGAAAGACTGCCGGATTATTGGGGCACTGAACACTGGGGATTGCGCAGCGATGCTACTCTTCTGGATACCGATGCCTGGCGCGCAAGATGGGGTGTCGATGACAAGGTCAGCCATTCAGGAAAACGCTCAATGAAGATCACAGGCTCTGCTGATCCGACAGACAATATGCTTGCAGGTATGTGGACATCCCTTGTTGCAGAGCACACCTATACGTTCAGCGCGTGGCTCCGCAGTGACAAACCAGACATAATGGTGAATATGCGGTTTGATGCTGTTGGCGATAAGCAAGTCAAAGTTGGCAAGGAATGGCAGAGGTTTTCCTTGACCGGGAAAGCAACCGGCAGCGGTGCTTATAAGTGCTTTATCAACTCAACGCAGGACGGTGTCTTCTGGGTCGATGATGTGCAGTTAGAATCAGGATCTGAGGCAACACCATATAACCCCTCTATCAATGATAGAAAACTTAAGACGATCCGACCGATCACCAGACCAGCCACAAAGGTAGCTGATTGCCCTATATCTCCCGGTCCTGCTGGAGTAAAAGTAGAAATCGATAAAGACCGACGATTCCTGGTCGATGGACAGCCATTCATCCCATTTGCAATGGGATGGGAGAGTGTTCCATCACCTGTGGCGATCAAAGAAACAGCTAAAGCCGGATTCAACTCAATCTGTTTCACTCCTACATCGGGAGATTTCGCCAGACTGCGTCCTACTCTGGACTGTGCACGCGATAACGGACTCAAAGTCATCTTCTGGTTCCCATCCAACCTCCCACTGGCTGAGTTCAGGGACTGGATCACTAACCTTAAAGACCATCCCACTATCATTGCCTGGTATATATTTGATGAACCCAGTTCTATAACACCTGAACTGCAAGCAAAATACGACTCCGCTAAACAAATAGACCCTACCCGCCCGGCATATATCAATTACGTTTTCTACCCACAGGACATGCTGGGAGATATAGCCAGCCGGGACTGGTATCCTATTCCTGACAATACCCCGGGATTTATGGGGATAGCAACGGATGAACTCGAAAAGCCTGCATCAAAATCAGGCAAACCGAGTTGGATATGGCTGCAAACCATCGGAAATGCATACTACATCAACCGTGAGCCGTGGGATACTGAAACCGAGTGTATGGCCTATTCATCGCTAATCCACGGAGCCAGAGGAATCAAATACTTCGTCCACAAACCCCACAGCGGTGCAATGTGGAATGAACTGAGGATGCTAACAAGAGAGGTCAGAGAACTGACACCAATCTTATACTCAACCGAAACTCCCCCGACCATCACCCTAAACGGTGCCGGAGTGGACTTTGTAACCAAGACCTATCAAGGAAAGACCTATATAATAGCAGTCAACCTAAGGTCAGATCGAAACAAAGTCTCATTCACGCTTCCAGATAGTAAAATGGAAGCAAGCGTATTGTTCGAAAATCGGAAGATCAAAGTTAAGAAAACAACGTTTACGGATACTTTCGAAGCTTATCAGAGGCATGTTTATTGTTTAGAATAAAAACGCCAATGCGGAGATTGGCGTTCCCAGGAAATCACCCGGCTCAGAGATGGGTCGGGTGATCATCTGTTTCTATCTTCTCGCAATAGTGTCAGACTATCGACAGCAACTAACGGCGCCTCATATGACCTGCGTCTGGCTGCAATCCGGTTCAAGGCTTCAAGTCCTGTTGCTTGTGTTCTTTCAGCATTCAGAGCCTCTTCTATCAATACTATTGCCTGCTGGCTTACGGTTCTGCTACTTTGACGTGCCAAAGCTTTTATTTTACTGTGTAAATGCTCTGGAAAATCTCTTATGCATAGTGTTGGCATGATGATCACACTCTTGATTAATAATACCCAACTGTCTGAAAAATAAAGGGGGTTTGATCACTTTTGTTTTGTTTAGTGATTTATGGAACACCTTGCCGATACGATACAATCTATTCATGAAAATCTCGTTGACGGAATGCGTAAGATGTGTTAGACTTCAGACAATTTTACAGATATTTCTCGTTTTATCGGTGAATAAACCAGAGGTGATATATGGATGCTCAGTTGGCCGTATTAGCTCAAAACGCAATAGATGCAATAAAGTCAATTCCTTTTACTATCCTCCTCGGTGCTGCAGGTTCGGCTACTTGGGATGCGAATAAGGCGATATGGGTGTGGATGAAGAGTAAACTGACTGCGCCAATACACACTCAGATAATAGAACAGGTTGAAGCAAATCCTGATAACGAAAGCAAGTGGGGATACGTAAAACTTGCACTGGAGGAATTGTTATCTGAGAATCCCGAACTGGTTGGTGAACTTAAAGACATGGTAACAAATGCACGTGCACCACAATCGCAGGTGATAAAAAACACGGGTGAAGGTTCCAAGAATACCCAGATAAGTGGGGACGGTAACACCGTTATTAATTAACATATGACAGCTAAACAAAGAGCTGAGAACATCGGCGATAATTGCATAATAGTCCAGATTGAAGGAAGCAACAATACGGTTGTCTCAAACCAGGCACACCTGTTGTTGGTTCCGTGGGAGAGACGTGTACAATCCAGTGATGATGCAATTGGGGCTCAACTACTGACTCCTTATCGGCTGTTTACGGAACTTGTTGGACGAGATGAAGAACTGGGTGATTTGCTGAGTTGGGCAAAGTCAGAGAAACCTATCACTATTCGGTTGATGACAGGTCGTGCGGGTGCAGGAAAGACACGTATGGCTATAGAGCTGATGCGTGCTCTTTCCGAGTCAAAAGATGGGATATGGCAAACAGGTTTTGTGCGTCCGAGTGAGCTAGAGCGATTTGCCAATCAACAAAACCTTGCTAGTTGGGGCTGGCAGCACAATACACTGGTTGTCATAGATTATGCCGCAATTGCATCTACCCATCTGCGCAAGTGGTTCCAGGAACTGGCTGACCACTCGATGTTTAAGGACCGCAAACTTCGAATACTCCTGCTGGAGCGTGCAGTTGGTGAAGGTATTGACTGGTGGGACGATCTAACAAGCATTGGTTACAAGCAGTCTTGTTCACGGCTGATGAATTATTTCGATCCTATCACGCCTATCCAATTACACCCATTAAGTAAGGTTGAAGACCGCCGCAGACTATTCAATAATATGGCACAGGAAGCAGCCAGGCATAGCGGAAAGTCTCATGTTCCCAGTCTACCAGAACCCGAACAATCACCCAGGTTCGATGAACAACTCACAAATGAGATCTGGGGTGACCCACTCTATCTTATGATGGCGGCATTGACTGCACTTGATCATGGCACGGATATTGCCGAAACGCTATCACTCTCTAGAACAGACCTTGCCCGTAGTATCGCCAAGCGCGAATGTGAGCGACTGGTTGCATTCGCCACAAATGGCCAACCCCACAAGATAATCATCCATTTAGCTGCATATGCAACTCTTTGCCGAGGGATTGCCAAAGCAAATGTTCTGGGAATTGTTAAGGAAGAACTTGAACACCTGGGTTATGAATGGCTTGGTGGTGCTGGAGTTCTTGTTGAATTACTGAAGAGCGCGCTACCTTCACTAAATGGAGATGTGGGCTTCGTAGAGCCGGATATCGTCGGTGAAGCACTTATCCTGGGTGTTTTCGAAGAAAGTGCACTTGATGTGCTACTGCGAACCGCGGAACATGCAGCTGATACTGTTTTCGGTACCTTAATCAGGACTGTCCAGGACTACAGCGTCGATGATCCGTCCAAACCGATCAAATGGATAGAAGAGCTTGTAGATGCGGGAATGACTGATGACCCGGGTTTATTAACAGCAATTGATTCCGCTCTACCCCTTGAGACATTGTTACTACGGCAATTGTCTGTTGACGTAAATATGAAACTTCTGAACTGCGCCAGTATATCTAGACAACCAGCAACCAGAGCTCGTTTGCAACTCAATCTTGCAACCAGATTGAGCTATTTAGGAAAGCGAGAGGATGCATTAGATATTGCACTGGAAGCTACCAACCTCTACAGTAAGCTTGAACATGAACATCCTGGATCATTCCTACCAGAACTAGCTACATCACTAAACAATTTGGCAACAATGTTAAGCGATATGGGAAAGCAAGAGGAAGCACTAGCGATTGCTCAAGAAACTGTAGGGTTAAGGCGCAAGCTAATACAGATACAACCCAAACTATTCTTACCATCTCTGATTATGTCACTAAATAATTTGGCGAATAGGTTCAATGACTTAAAAAGAGGAGATGAGGCGCTAGAAAATGCTCAAGAAGCAGTAGATATACTTGATAATCTGGAACAAACACAGCACAAGGAGTTACTACCATATATTGCAGGATCACATACTAATCTAGCAGCTACCCTTAGCATTCTAGGCAAAGACAGCGAAGCAATGAATAGCGCCGAGAAATCTGCAGGTATATATTATCAAATGATCCAGATGCAGCCTGACGCATACCTACCTTACTATGCTGCATCGCTCTGCAATATGGCAACAATGCTAGACAATCTAGATAGGAATACGGAAGCCCTGCAATCAGCCCAAAAGGCTACAGTTGTTTATAACAATCTGGCTTTTGCACTACCTGAGAAATTTCTCCCTAATTTTGCGAGGTCACTTGCAATACAAGCAAAATGTTACTGTAAACTGGACCAAAATACTGAGGGTTTGGAGAGTATTACAGCAGCACTTCGTGCAATATTGCAACCATTACAGGATATTCCAAGTGTTCACTCGGCATTGGCAGTATTTGTTTTAGGTATTTATCTGGATATTGCAGAACATACAAACACTGAACTTGATACGCAATTGCTAGCACCGATAGTATCCCTGCTAAAAGGTCTTGATAAAAACAAGGACAATGAGTGAGGTTTGTTCTAGAGCAAATGTGTGTCATCACTCCACGCATCATATCCACCTACCACTGCAAAGAGGAATTAGGTTATTTATTACTTAGTTGGGATCAAATCTAGATCACCCGATTCAGGGATGAACCGGGTGAAATGATTTGCGGATTGGATTCCCGCTTTCGCGGGAATGACATGGGTGTTTACATCTTTACAGCCCTTATATCTCTCACACTTATGGTAAAGTTGTCGGTTTGGCTGTTGGCGCCTACTCGGAGTTGGACTATTTTGTTCAGGTCCAGTTTTTTGTCTGCGGGCTGGAATGGCCACATTTCTCTAAACAGGACTGTTGCCTGTTTCCATTTGTCGGATACCGGAAGGCCTCCGGAGATGTACCAGATGGCCCCATCTTCGACCAACATAGCCCTGACATCCCCTTTGTCGTTAGGACCGGTTTTGTATTCGAATTGAATTGCGTTGTAGCCGGTCAGGTCTATCTTTGCACCTGGAACGGTCTCGGGATAGGTCCAGCGGTCTACATTTGGTGGAAAGACTGAGGCAAAACGGACGCCACCGTCCGGGTCCTGATCTATTGTGATCTTTCCTCCGCCGGTTATATTCGTTCTCCACTGTTCGGGTTTGCTGTAGTCCAGTTTCATTCCCTCAAGGCGTGGGATCAAGAATGGGTCCAGACCGAATCTTACGCTTGCGCGGCTGCTGCTGAGGCCTTTGGAACGGACTACCATAGATAAAGTGAATATCTCCGGCATGCCTTTGGCCTTAACGGTCACTGGAGTGTTGAAAACACCTCCAGGTGCAACAGAACACTTGACTGACTTTGGTGTGACCTGACAATTTTTGTCGCCTCTGAAGATGATCTCACCCTCAATTGGTTTTGTGCCGAAGTTGTATACCTGTGCGTTTATGTCTACCTGTGATCTGGGATCAACCAGATAGGCATCTTTGGTCTTGACTCCTCCGACGTAACTAACAGGCATTGTATAGACTAAGCGCGGGACTATTTGAGTCAGTCCCGGCTTTACAGCTTTAGCTAACTTTGGAGCCGGAGTTGGTTTTGCGTATTTGACGTGCAGGTCTTTGGAGTTGATTATAAAATACGAAGCTCCGTCTGCTAGTTCAAGCTTAACCTTACCATCCGAACTTGGGATAACTCTTCCCAGATAGTCTCTGGCGTCCTTAACTACACTCCATGAGAACGGAAGGGTCATTTCGGATGATATTTCGGAGTTCTGCCAGGCTGCCACGCATACGGTGCCATCTCCCCTGTTGAATACTAACAATCTCTGAGGAGTTTTGCCGGTATCGATTGTCCCTTTATACTTGGCCTGTCCCAGTGCATATGTAACGGTGGACATGGCTGCAAGTCCGGGATAGGGATATTTGTTGCCCGGGCCAAAAACGCCCCAGCCTCTGGCTCCCTCATGGTAAAACGGGAACACAAAATAATAGAACCGCTCAACTCCGTTTGCTGTTCCTTGTGTGAAAGCTCGGGAGATAAAACGGGCCTGATGCTTTAGCGCACTGCCGGAGAGAATTCCATCCAGACCTTCAGCAAATGGATCCCCGGCTTCAGTTGTCCACATAGGCAGTCTCAAACCGTGATCAGCCAGGACCTTTCTGAAATGATCAGCACGTGCATAGTAGTCCTCTGTAGCTGAATAACAGTGATAGTTCCAGACATCCATATACCATCCGGCGTCATTATCCAGCAGATCAGATTCAAAAGGGCCGGTTCCAGCCATCGAAGGGCCAAGTAAACGCAGGGAAGGGTCTACAGATTTTGCACCCAGATAGATTGCTTTCTGTAGTGCAGCACACTCAGTGGATGTGTGATAGAAGAACCCTATATCAGGTTCATTCCAAAACTCCCAGGCTAATACTTTACCCTTGAACTGAGTAGCGAAGGCTTTTCCGAACTTGTATGCAACTCTCAGATCGTCAGGTATAGCCTTGGTTTCTGCATCTTTGCGTGCCCATGCAGGTGAATCGTGGAATATCTGGTAGACTTTGATCCCCTGTTTAGTTAATGCATCAGCACTTCTTATATATCTGCCAAAATCGTATGTGCCGTCTTTCTTAGCAACTTCACCCCATGTAAGTCTCTCACGGACCCAGGTCATTCCACTGAGCCTGAGAATATTGGCCATGTTGTTGAAGTCTTCTTCAGGTACAAGCCAGCTCATAGCATTATCGACTGCTGCTGCAGAATCACCCTTAACTCGTTTGGCAGGATCAATTAACACCACAATTGGCAGTTTGGCATCCCCTGAAATAGCTTCATAATAGCCTGGACTCAGTTTCCCGAAATCCAACTGGCCATTGCCCTCTTTTGTAGTGATAACTTTACCGGTTTCATCCGTGAGTGACACTGTTGCCGATGAGGATGCATATATAATAACTGCTTCGCTCTCAACGAATGTGTTGGCATATTTCCCACTGGTCAAGTCGAGTGCCGCACAAGGCATCGCGACAAGTGCCAGCAAGAAAACTGCACACATGCACCAAATAGTTCTAGTCATAATCATCTCCTGGGGGATAGTAATTGGTAGTATAAAAACCGACAACGCACATTTCAATCCGCTTGTAATAAATACAAAACGAAGTGGAGAATCAAAAAAGCAGATTCTTCACTTCGTTCAGAATGACACTATTCTTATGTTTCCAAATCAGGATCAGACAGGGACTTTGTCTTGCATAGCAGCTGCTGTCTCAGCGACTAATTCGTCTACAAGTTGCCTTACGGGAACGACTTTATCGATCCGGTAGGCATTGTGTCCGGCCATAATCAAGCCCCATTCAGCATCGCCCTTGTGTGCTTTTAGAAGAGCATCTGCAATGCAGAAAGCTGCTTCTGCAGGATTGCATGTTCGCAAACAGTGGTAAGGACAGAATATAGGTAGTTTTTCACCTCTTGTAACTGCCTCAATCAACTTGTTGCGAACTCCGCGTCCGGGAAGACCAACAGGGCTCCTGATGATCATCATGTCTTCTTTTTTTGCATCTACAATTACTTGTTTGCAATTATCAGGAAGCGTACATTCATCAGTTGCAAGGAATCTGGTGGCGATCTGAACACCTTCGACTCCGACAGCTAATAACCGTGCAATATCGTTGCCGTCGAACACGCCGCCTGCACCAATGACAGGGATATGCTTTCCGGTCTCTGCTTCGTATTTCTTAGCTACTTCGATAACTTCCTGGCAAACTCTCTCAAGGGTTCTTTCATCCCAATCAGGTACTTCATCAAGACTAAAGCCCAGATGTCCTCCAGCAAGAGCGCCTTCTACAACAATTGCATCGGGAAGGACTTTATCTCTGCTTAACCATCTCTTGCAGATGATGTCAGCAGTTCTGGCAGAAGAAACGATGGGGATCAGGGCTACACCGCTGTCTTTTGCAAGGGCGGGCAGACCAAGGGGAAGTCCGGCTCCAGAGATGATGTAATCAACTTTTTCGTGAATGGCAGTCTTGACGAGTTCATCATAATTGGTCAAAGCGACCATTATGTTGACACCAATGACTCCATTAGAGAGTTCACGGGCCATTCTAATCTCGTCGACAAGTCCGGCGTTGCTCTCTTCTACATAAACAGGGCCTCTGCATTCGTGGCGTATGAGTCCCACACTGGCTATGGTCCCAGCCATGCCACAGTTCGCTACAGCTGCAACAAGGGGATGGTCGGTACTTCTTACACCCATACCACCCAGAATGAATGGCGGGTCTATAGTCAAGTGACCTATTTTTAGGGCAGGCAATACACTAATGGTTTTCTCTCCAAATACGGCAAATAGTGCGCTAAAACCTCAGGGATCGGTGTACTATCTGCTCTTACATAAGCAATCTGAAACAGCATCTAACTGCCCACAGACATGGTACAGTAAATTCTGATACGTCTCTATACATATATTATAGCACTTGCAGTAAATGTGCTCAAACCAATTTTTAATTTGGAACCCATACAAGCGAACATTTTCAGCACATTTGTTCAAACACTCCCGATACAGAGACTATTATCAATGAATATTATTTGCATCAAACGCAGATACAGTATAAGTATAATTCCCTGCTTTTGGAATATTTACTCTTATTCCAAACATTTTTCCTCGCTTTCCTAATTCGACTGTTGTCTCAGAATCTCTGGACTCCACCTTGCCTGCTTCCGGAAAAAATATTCTTGTGTTTGCATAAAATGTTTTTACAAAGTACTTTCTAGAGTCTTTAGATTTACTCTTGGAGGGAGACAGGGCAATATTCATTGCATAACACGATGTAATCCCTGTTTCCGATGCCTTAACTCCATAGTTCTCTGCAATAGCAAGAACTGGAGAGATCACCATTGAAGTCAATAATCCGTTATTTACAGGGACAATTAGTGGGATATCATTTTTGGCAACTTGAATAAATTTGCAGTCAGATTCAGTAAAAGCTGTAGTTGAAGTTGCCAAAGGGCTGTTCATGACGAGTGTACGCAGTAAATATCTGCCTGGTTTGATCCCCAAGGCTGACGGTCTCAGTAGTATTTTGACGGTTTTATCTTCGGAATGAGATATCACACTGACAATCCTGTCTTCACCTTTTGAGAATGCATACGCTTCACAGTTGCCTCCCGTCAGCCACCAGTTCGGGTAGACTCCCTGAGGTATCAGGCGCATATATCTGTATTCCAATGCAGCCAGCATCCATGGAACTCTTTGGATGCTGTTTCCGTGGCCAGACCACCCATATGCGATAGAATATGTGCTGATACCGGGCTGAGCGCCATCGGTACCATACGTGGGAATCATCAAGTATCCAGAAGGCTCGGAGGCTTTTATCAGCAATATACTCTTAGCTACGCTGCGCCAGTCAGTTGGGCTAACAAGTTGTTGCCACTGGGCGTCTCGCCACTCGATATATCCCAGATCTGAATATGGCAGGATACCATTTGAGAAGAAAGCAGTCTCGGGAGAAAGCTTTCGGAGTCTTTGGTGGAGTTCTTTGTAGTAATCCAGCCAGTCACTGCTCTGAACCACGTCGTTATATTTCCAGTCTTGAACCTCGTGTAACGTGCCGGGACCATCGGAATAAAAGAAATCCATTTTCCAATTCTTAACTTTTTCAAGGTACATATCCAGCCAGTAGGCTTTGGTTTCAGGTCTACCAATATTTGTATAGTAGGATGTCACTCCCCCCGAATCACTGGGGATACCGCTGTCCATCATCTGGCCTTCTCTATCGTATACAGCCATCTCCGGGTGCTGCTTGTATACATCCGAATTGATATCAAAGAGCATGTTTGCATATGCAGAGAATCGTCCATTTGGCGCTGCGGTGCGTATATCTTCACATATTCCGGCAGGATTTGGATGTAGACTCTTTGGAGGATCGCTGTATGACCACCAGTTGCCCCAGGGAGGATTGAGGAACCATATAGTAGCTGTAGCAGTCAGGGGTGCAACCTGATTCAAAAATACTGGAGTTTCACCAGTCAGATACATGGTATCGGTGACCATAGTATCGATCCAGGCTGGTTTTGGACCAGTAAATATTTTCTTATAATCCGGAACTGAGGCAATAAAACTGGCTTTTACAACCGGGTCGGAGTTATATGTATAAAACCTCACCTGAGAACTGCACGTTTGTCCTTTTTTGATATAGTCACAGAAAACTATCTGATCCCAGCCATTTACCCGTGTCATCATTCCCTGGACAGGTAACACGAAACGATTATTTACCTGGTAACGGTAAAAAGCAATGGTAGTATTGGGGTAAATAGCCTGCACAACGGATTCAGGAGCGTTGTTACGCATAACCCAGGTAAGGAACCCTTCTGTGGCTCTGGATTTGAATGTAACGGTCTTGGAAATCTGTTCATCCGGAAGAATGGTATAGATTTTCGAGATGACTATCCCGGGCAAATCAGTATTGCTGCATTCCAGTTTTATGCTGCCAGACGTGCGAGTAGTTTTCGTTACCGAATCAGTATCTTCCCTGGCAAAACCCTCGACATTTCTCGATTCAAGTTTATAGACATCATTTCCAGACAGCAGTAGCGGCTTGCCTTGTTTTCGGGCACCCAGTAGTGCACCAGTATTAGATGAAATCCGGATATCCCACATCTTGTCTTTCAACGACAGCTGCTTTTGGCGATTCAGGATATTTGCTTTGGGCAGAGGTGATATGTCAGAAATAACAAAGTCATCCAACTCGAAGTAGCCCTCCTTAATGCTTGATACACCAGCAAAGGTTGGTGTAAAACGCAGCGCACCGGACTTTGGCAGATTATGCAGAGGAAGATCTACTCCGACCGGGACTTTAAGGTTGTCGTAGTATACATCGGCTGTCTTTCTGGCGAAATCGACATCAATCCGAATTGTCTTCCAGCCGGTTTTGATCTGACACATTGAATAGAGCACACCCCCACCCGTGTCATATCTCAACTTACCCCAGTCTGCATCATTTCCAATACCAGGAACGTGTATGGTAAGGTAAGGTTTCTGGTGAGTCGGATCATCCAAAACAAACTGCCACTGATAGACATAAGTTTTATCAAACTTAGTGCGAAATGAAATGGAAATCCGACCAGTGGACGACTCAAGTATTTTGCTGGTCCGGACATAATAGTAATAGGAGTTTTCTCTTGCCCAGCGAAGAACCTTGTTCCCCTGATCACCCTCAGAAGCAATAACAAGATTCTGGTCAACTCCCCCAGTATGAAAAAGGTCGTTGAATGCACTTTGAGCTACGCTAGGAGCGTTCTGGAAATCCTCCGAAAACAGAACTACAGAGTTGCCTCTTACGGAGACTAACACCACAGCAATACAAAACAGAAATATCCTCAAATACCGAACAACCACTATCCACCTCACTACTACCCTATGCTCAGATAATAGAATCCACAGCTTTGAATGTCAAACAGGAAGAACTTAATAACACTACAACACAACATACTACTTTAGTAAAGATGTATGATAGTCTGAAGCCTGAAGTCTTCACTTCTTTATCCTAATTCTGAGTGTGGCTCTTGACATTCCGGCTATTGTAGTGTAACATCCACAAAGAGACATCCAAGTGGGGTGAACTATTATGAGTTTTTTGAAGAAGTTGATAACGAATAAGCGCGGTCTGATGGGTATGGATAATCTGACTGCATATCTGGTGATTTTCCAGGTAGTGATAGTACTGGGAACCGTGGGTTATGTGCTTTTAGCTAAACCCGAAGCTCCAGCGACAGCAGCTGCTGGCGGAGCTGCAGGAGCAATGGGCGGTATGCCAGGAATGGGACCTGGTGCAGGCATGGGCCCTGGCGGAATGCCTGGCATGAGTGGCGGAGGAATGCCTGGAGCTGGTGGTGGTATGCCTATGGGTGGTGGCGCATCAGGTCCACCGATGCCCGGTATGAGTGGCGGCATGGGTATGGGACCTGGCATGAAGGGCGCTGGCGGGCCTAATATGGCTCCACAGCCTTAAACACTGACGCTACAAATCCAGATATATGTATTGTAAAAAGCAGGACAGACTCAGTGGTGAGGTTGTCCTGCTTTTTTATTGTTTCGCATTTAAACCGACAGGAGGCCGCGGAGGGCCTTCCCTACGGTGATTCATTAATCACGTTTATCATTCGGCCTTATACCAACGTTGGACGTATCAATAGGTCTAAAGCCGAGAGCTATGGCTGGTGAGTCATCCGGAATGCTGAAGTCACCTGTTTCGGGAGATTTGAACTTAGGATCAGCGAAGACCGAATGGTGGTCGCGTCCGGCATCCAAACGCTCCTGTTTGCTGTAGGTATCTGTAACAGTTACATTCCCCTCTTCATCTCTTCCCATATTTCCACCCATTGGAACTTCCTTACCGGTTGTGCTCCAGAACAGGTTCAAGTCAGAGTAGTGTTTGGGCAGTCCAGCTGGAGTTGGAATCACCTGAGCAAAATAGGGCTGCTCCTGGGTGACTATGATGTTCTTCTCCAGAGTTATTGAAACATGAGGCTCAGTGCGGGTAATGGCTACCTGGCCTTCACGGTTGTATGCGAAGATATTGTTGCGAAGGATATTCTCTCTGCCATAGTGCTGATGGAACCCCTGGCTGCTGAGATGGTAGCAGATATTGTCCTCCACAACTATGTGGCTGGAACCCTCATCCAGATAGACTCCCCATCCTCCGTAGCTGGCTCTCTCTACGTTGTAGATTATGTTCCCGCGAATTGTAGTGCCGGGCTGGATTCCGAGGGTGTAGATACCGCCCATATCACTGAGCAGGCCGAAGCCAAGGTCATGAATTAGATTCATATCCAGATGGTTCTCTCTGGAAACGCTCTCAGTATATCCCCAGACCCATCCACAGGAGATTCCGCTGTAGTATAGATCATGGATATGGTTGTGCTGGACTCGATTGCAGAAAGTATCCTTCAAAAAGACTCCGACTGCACTCATATATATCTGTCCAGCGTGGTGAATATGGTTATCAGTTACGACGTTGTATCCAGTTCTTCGACACACCGGACCGGATGCATCGGATCCGCCTATTCGGACTCCACCACCGCCCAGGTCTGATATCTCACAGCCTACTATCTGTATCCCCGAGCATCCATCAGCTATTTCTATTCCATACTGGCCTATCTGCCCGATGTTACAGTCCTCAAAACGGCATCCACGAGCGCCTTCAAGATATATGGCGCCGTGAACAGATACTGCAGCCTGTGCATCGCCTGCATATTCATCACGGGCGTATCTCCAGTCCGTATGCGCAAAAGTGATGCCTTTAAATGAGACAAACTCAACAAACTTATTGGTGTCTGGATCACCAACCATTTTCAACAGCTGCTGGCAGACTGGAGCGAATACTTCAGCAGTCTCAGGAGTTTCACCGGGCATTGGGATGTAGTAGAGCTTCCCTTCAGACCTGTCCAGGTACCATTCGCCAGGTTGGTTAAGGGCTTCAAAGACGTTCTCTATCCAATAACGAGCGTAGTCTTCTTTGACATCATCACACATGACCATTCGAGTCTTTTTTGCGGATGTTAGAAGGCCTGTGGACTCGTCATAGGAGGCAATCGGCATTCTCTCATCGACCCACCAGTGCATTACAAAAGCTTCAACATCTGAAAGATTTTTCCAGGATGCATCAATATCACCCTTACGGGCATAGAATGCATTGCTGCCGTTGAAGATTTCCTTGCCCTTATCTATTTTGTCAGGCATTCCAGGGATACCAACTGGGCGCAGGAAACCCTCTTTTGGAGTCTTCGGTCGCTTACGGCTGGCACCGTTTACATATAGGTTTCTGAAGAACCAGCTTCCTGATGCAACTTCCGGGAGATATACAACCCAGGCATCACAGCCATTAACTTTTGTCTTCTCCCAGCCAGTTATCTGTTTACCACCACTGATAACAGGAGTTTCTCCTTCGTATGCCTGATATGTCACAGGGAGGTAGTCTTCCGGGCTGAATGTTATAGGTGTCGATACTTTGTATACCCCACCTCGAACAAATACTTTAGCCGGCCATTTTAACATACCTGTGCGAGCAAGCTCACGAATTTTGGTCTGTGCTCCAGCGATTGTAGCCAGAGGACCATCGGAAGCAGAATCATTTGGAGCATCCAGTGTCCCACTCCACCAGTCATTACCATTCAGTGCAACATATAGTTTTGTGCTGTTATCGCAGTTCATATTAATATCCCCCGTTATGAAAGTTTCTCCCAAAGGAAATCATAGCTTCGGCGACCGCTTATTCGGTGGCGGCCTTCAAACTCATCGAGTTCAACATCGCTATCCGGGTTTCCTCCAAGAATCTTGCATATTTCGCGGGCTTTTTCAACACTCTTCCTGACAACGGCTATGGGGAATATTTCATCGTGGGTTGCAGCCTCTATCAGCATAGGTCTCGGCAGGATTAGACCGGCGATATCGGCATGCTCACCGATCTTAAAAAGGCCTGGAGCAAAATTGCAGGTACAGTGGTTCATTGCCAGTACGCTGCTTCTCAGGCTAGAGTAGTATCCGCTGACTACACATGCACCAATTCTTGGGTCCATAGCTGTATGGTAGAATGTCAGCATACCTCCTCCGGATATCCCCATTACGCCTATACGCGAGGAATCAGCTTCAGGAACTGTCTGCAGATAGTCAATCAGCCTGATTCCGTCTCTGACTCTCATCCCGAGTATAGAAGTTCCCAGCATAAAGGCGTAGGTGGATGCATTGTGACAGGTTGTAGGAACGGGACCAGGAACGCCATCATTCAGATACGAATAATCGTTCTGACGCTCTCCAAAACACGCAATTTCAGGTGCAGCTACCAGGAATCCTCTGCGGCAGAGCTTGATTCCGAAGTCATCGTGGTAACCATCGGCGGTGTCTCTTTCATCACCATTCTCCCAGAGGCCAACAATATCCTTGACCCCATATCCATGCCCGGCGTATGCAATGGCAACAGGTACTGAACCCTTAATATTTTTTGGAATCAGCAAATAGACAGGCATCAACGAATATTCGGAGGTGCGGATTACAACCTTTCGGCGGATGTAGTCCCCCTTGTCGACCTCTTCGATGATTTCGGGATTGGGAGAGACAGCTGGTGTATACATAAACCCAATTACTTCACCTAGAGCTGCACGGCACTGAGTCTTCCACCCAATTGCATCTTCAGAAGTTGTAGCAACAAAAGGATATTTGAATCCCTCTTGCGCTATGGCATCCAGTTCGGTATTCGGTTGAAGCTCAGGTATTGTTTTCGATGACAATATTTTGCTGGACATACGATCCTCCTATCTAGATGTTGTAACTTATTAGCCTATTGTGGCCAGACTAGTTTCAGAGCAGCCGCAGCCGCTAGAATCAGCACCATGTTTTCAAATGTTTTGAGCGGAATTTTTGGGAGTAACCATTTACCCACAAACGCTCCGAGAATGATTGCAGGCAGGACGATTGCATCTAAAATTAAGGAGTGCCCAGTTATCATCGGAGTCTGAGGTTTTAACAACCCTAAACAGAGATACAAAGGGAACTTCAACAGGTTAATGGTAAAGAAATACCATGCAAACGTTCCGATAAACTGGTTCTTATCCATTTTCTGAGCCAGCATATAAATGGACATAATAGGACCTGCTGCGTTGGAGACCATTGTTGTGAAACCTGCGGCGGTACCTGTGCCAATGACTCCAGCTTTGGATGTCGGGGCGAAGTGCTCACCCAATCTACCCTTAAACACATGGATGCCGATCATAATCAACACCAGCCAACCAATGATCGGGGTAAGGACATCCTTGGCTCCGGAAGTATCGAGTCGCCAAAGGAAGATAAATCCAATAGCCAGACCAGTCAACACCCAGGGATACAGTTTCAGGAGTTTATCCCATTGGGCATGCTGACGATACCAAAGCACCGCAAAACAGTCCGCACAGATCAACATCGGCAACATTATTCCAACAGATTCTCTGCCACCGAATGCGTAAGCCAACATAGGAACAACTAATATACCAAGTCCGGGGATGCCGGTCTTGGAAAGACCAATAAGAAGGGCGGATGCCACAGCCAACGCCCACTGCCACAGTTCAAAATGCACTACAAAAACCACCTAACAGATTAATACGACTTCGCTTGCCATTGTAGCATAAAACGCCTTGATACGGGGCATAAAACTCGAAGGGAATTTCTCACGCAAAGCCGCAAAGGCGCTAAGAAGGAAATGATTTGATTCACCGCCAATTACGCTAATCACGCGAAGACGGAATTGTGTATATCATAGACTCTTAACACTATGTAGCTCAATAATTATGGTGATTTTCTTTGCGGCTTTGCGGCTTTGCGTGAGAATTTCATTGGAAAGGAAAAGAATCCCAGTTCAGTATGAAGCACTTATTGTGATACAATAACGACGGAGAGAGTTATGCCTTATTATCGCCGAAATTTGATTGTGCTTTCCGCCACTATATTCCTCGCTGCTGTGAGTTGGAACCAGATTGTACCATTTCTGCCGCTCTATCTGAAGGAACTCGGTGTCCACGAAAACGGTATTCTGACCTGGACCGGTATCGTGTTCTCTATCCAGTGCCTGGCAAGTATCGTAGCCATGCCCTACTGGGGAAAAATGGGAGACAAATACGGGCGCAAAAAGATGATCATTCGGGCGGGTTTGTGCCTGGCGGGTATTTATTACGGAATGAGCTTGTGCCAGTCTCCGTGGCAATTAGCTCTTATGCGGTTCCTGAATGGCGCTCTGACAGGTTTTATTCCTGGATCTATGGCCCTGATATCAACTAACACCCCTGCCCTCTTTGCAGCAAAATATGTTACGACCGCTCAGACTGCTTCTGCAGCAGGACAGATAATCGGGCCTGCTTTAGGTGGTATTCTGGCAGCGGCGGTTGGTTATCGCGGATCGATGATGGTCAGCGGAACTGCAGTGCTTACCTGCGTATTTATCGTCATTCTTGTAGTCAAAGAACCCAATAAACCTGAGGATGTTAAGCAGACAAGCTTACTTGAAGACTTCGCATTCTCTATAAAGAATCCGGTAGTTGCTTCTCTAATGGCTGCAACATTCTTATCGGGATATTTCATCAACAGCGTTCTGCCGTTTTTGTCACTCCATCTGAGAGCTCTTAGTCCGCATATTAAAGACTGGCAGTCCGGAACTGTTTTCGCATTTCCTGCTGTGGCATTGATGTTGTCAGCCCAGGCCTGGAGGACGGTAGGCAAACGGTTCGGCTACTACAAGATGGCATTCTATGGTATGGCTGGAGTTATATTGTCCTGCTTTATTTTGGCACTATGCAAAACAATGATCTCTTTCTGCACAGTATTCCTGATTAGCGGAGTCTTCCTGGCAGGAATCAGCGTCTGCACAGCTGCGGCAACATGTGAAGATGTCGCTCCGGACTTCCGTGGAAGGGCTTTCGGAATGCAGATATCATCCAGCGTCCTGGGAGCATTTTTCGCCCCTCTGGTTGCAGGATGGATAGGGACAGTGCTGGGAGTAGAAGCTGCAATTGCACTGACTGGCTTGGCGGTTGTACCAGTCGCTTGCATATATTTAGGAATTATCGGCAAGAGGATGCGAGGAGCTGTTTCGTAGTTCGAAGGGAATTTTCGACAGGATTAACAAGATTTTCAAGATTAACAGGAATGGTATGTTTGTCATTCTGAACACAGTGAAGAATCCCAGACCATTGTCATCCTGAGGCACGAAGGATGACAATACTGTCTTACAACATTTTCTCCAGCAGTTTGATTGCTTTTCTCAGGGCCTGACCACGGTGGGAGATTTGGTTTTTTTGTTCCTGGGATAATTCGGCCATTGTTTTGCCTAGTTCCGGTATATACATAACTGGGTCGTATCCGAAACCGTTGCTGCCTCTGTTTTCATGAAATATAACACCCTCAATTGTACCGTCTACGGTTATTGGAACGTTGTTTGGTTCGCATAGGGCGATGGCACAGCGGAAACGGGCTGTCCTTTTAGCTTCCGGAACATCCTGCATCATTCCTAGCAGTTTGGAATTGCGGGATTTATCGTCCGGAGCGAATCTGCTGGAAAACACTCCGGGAGCACCGTCGAGAGCATCGACTTCCAATCCGGAATCATCAGCCAGCACCAATTGCCCCGTATACTGAGCATAGGCGACTGCCTTGAGGCATGCATTTTCGGCGAAAGTGCTGCCGGTCTCTTCGACTTCTGGAGCACCTGGATAGCTTGCTAGAGACTCTACCTCGAAAGGCAGACCCTCCAGCATGGCAATCACTTCACGGATTTTCCCCTGGTTAGCGGTAGCTACTACTAATTTTCTCACAGTACGTTGGACAGATTGGTCTTAACCATAGAGGTCACTTCTCCGATGCCTTTTTGAGCCAGATCGAGAAGATTGTTGAACTTATTCCGGGTGAATGGAAGACCTTCAGCTGTTGACTGGACTTCAACTATACGGCCGGATGCAGTCATAACGACGTTCATATCCACCTGAGCATTGGAATCTTCCTGATATGTAAGGTCAAGGAGTTCCTCGTTCATAACGATTCCAACACTGATCGCCGAGATGATCTCGTGGAACGGCATCTTCTTGACCATATTCTTCTTTTTCATCCACGCACAGGCATCAACAAATGCAACGAAAGCCCCTGTGATCGAAGCTGTCCTGGTGCCGCCATCGGCCTGAATCACATCGCAATCAAGCCAGATCGTCCGTTCACCGAGTGCAGGAAGATCAGCAACTGACCTTAATGATCTGCCGATCAGCCTCTGAATCTCCTGGCTGCGTCCATTGACTTTTCCCTTGCTGGCATCTCTCTGGCTTCTGGTATCGCAGGAACGAGGCAGCATTCCATATTCCGCACTGACCCAACCGGATCCCTGACCTTTCATAAATGGAGGGACCTTGTCCTCTACAGATGCCGTACAAATGACTTTGGTATCACCGACTTCAATAAGGCAGCTCCCCTCGGCATATTTGATATAATTGCGTGTTATTTTTATAGGGCGAAGCTGGTCCGCACCTCTACCATCTAATCTCAACATGTTTCTTTCTCCCACCTATGCATCAGCTGTTAACAGCATGCAGTTTTGTATTAAGGGAGGACGTTGATGTCCTCTCCTATGGATTTCTTACCAGGGATGATTCATTCCAGGATGCTTGCTTCACCGGCAGTGAATCCAGGTCCAAAAACATTGCTCCGAGTTCAGAGAAACTCTTTGTTTCTCCACTTGTGTAATATACGTGATCGCCCACCAGTTTTTCAGAGAGTCTGTTACTCGACGACAATATACCGGTAAGATCTATTACAGTCTCAACTGCAGGATCTACGATTACAACATCCTCACCAACTGCAGCGCGAATGGCTTTGGCTAAAAATGGATAGT